>CAWCGL010000004.1:0-699600 GCA_963794975.1 uncultured Pseudomonadota bacterium
AGAACCAATTGGGCGTGTGAAGCGTCTATTGCGTACAATACCGCGCTTTCGCGAGCCCGCAGTCACGGTAAGTGATTGTCGGGACAGCTATTTTTCCCTTTTATAGAGTCACGTTTTGCGCCAACTCCTTACGCGTGTTTTCGGCAGCCGCAATGAGCGGATCGTCCGGGGCTATGGCCGCTACGTGCGCGCCGCCAACCAGCTCGAAGATCAGATCAAGCCGCTGACGGACGAACAGCTGCGGGCCAAGACCGACGAGTTCCGGACCCGGGTGCAATCCGGCACGAGCCTGGACGAGTTGCTGCCGGAGGCCTTTGCCGTGGTGCGCGAGGCGGCGCTGCGCACCCTGAAGATGCGCCACTTCGACGTGCAGCTGATCGGGGGCATTGCCCTGCACAAGGGAAAGATCGCCGAGATGCGCACCGGCGAGGGCAAGACCCTCATGGCGACGCTGCCTGCCTACCTGAACGCGCTCAGCGGCGAGGGCGTGCACATCGTCACCGTGAACGAGTACCTCGCGCAGCGCGACTCGGAGTGGATGGGTCCGGTGTACCGCTTCCTGGGCCTCTCGGTCGGGGTGATCAAGAACTCGCAGGGCCAGGTGGACAAGCGCGCCGCCTACGCCTGTGACATCACCTACGGGACTAACAACGAGTTCGGCTTCGATTACCTGCGCGACAACCTCGCCTACCGCCTCGAGGAGCGCGTGCAGCGCAGCCTGTCGTTCGCCGTCGTCGACGAGGTCGACTCGATCCTGATCGACGAGGCGCGCACGCCGCTCATCATCTCGGGGCCCGCCGAGGAGAGCACCGAGCTGTATCTGAAGATCAACCAGCTGGTGCCCAGCCTCACGCGGCAGAAGGAGGAGGAGGGCCCCGGGGACTACTCGGTCGAGGAGAAGACCAAGCAGGTGCACCTCACCGAGGCTGGCCACGAACACGTCGAGCAGCTGATGCTCGCCGCCGGGCTGCTCAAGGAAGGCGAAAGCCTGTACGACCCCGCCAATATCCGCCTGATGCACCACCTGACCGCCGCATTGCGCGCCCACGCGCTCTACAAGCGTGACGTGGAGTACATCGTGCGCGGCGGCGAGGTGATCATCGTCGATGAGTTCACCGGGCGCACCATGCCCGGGCGCCGCTGGTCCGACGGCCTGCACCAGGCGGTGGAGGCCAAGGAAACCGTGCGGGTGCGCGAGGAGAACCAGACGGTCGCCTCGATCACCTTCCAGAACTTCTTCCGGCTCTACAAGAAGCTCTCCGGCATGACCGGCACGGCCGACACCGAGGCGCCGGAGTTCATGCAGATCTACGGCCTGGAGGTGGTGGTGATTCCGACGCACCGCCCCATGGTGCGCAAGGACGCCTCCGACTTCGTCTACCTCACCCAGGCCGACAAGTTCAAGGCGATCGTCGAGGACATCCGCGACTGCGTGGCGCGCGAGCAGCCGGTGCTGGTCGGCACCACCTCGATCGAGACCTCCGAGTTCCTCTCCGGCCTGCTCACCCAGGAGAAGGTGCCGCACCAGGTGCTGAACGCCAAGCAGCACGAGCGCGAGGCGCAGGTCATCGCCCAGGCCGGGCGGCCCGGCAGCGTCACGATCGCCACCAACATGGCCGGCCGCGGCACCGACATCGTGCTCGGCGGCAACCTCGAGGCGGAACTGACTTCGCTGGGGGAGATCGACGAGATCACGCGCGCCGGGGTGCGCAACAGCTGGCAGTCGCTGCACGACAAGGTGCTCAGCGCCGGCGGGCTGCACATCGTCGGCACCGAACGCCACGAATCACGCCGCATCGACAACCAGCTGCGCGGGCGCTCCGGCCGCCAGGGCGATCCGGGCTCCAGCCGCTTCTACCTGTCGATGGAGGACAACCTCATGCGCATCTTCGGCGACCCGCTGCGCACGCAGCGGCTGCTGAAGATGGCGGGCATGAAGGAGGGCGAGGTCATCGAGAGCGGCATGCTCACCCGCCAGATCGAGAAGGCGCAGCGCAAGGTCGAGTCGCACAACTTCGACATCCGCAAGAACCTGCTGTCATTCGACGACGTGGCCAACGATCAGCGCAAGGTCGTCTACCAGCAGCGCACCGAGATCATGGGCACGGAGGACCTCTCCGCCGCCATCCATGGCCTGCTGGCCGATTCGGCCGCCACGCTGATGGACCAGTACATGCCCAAGCAGGCGGTGCCGGCGGACTGGGACCTGGACGGCCTCGCCGAGGCGGTGCAGCGCGACTTCAACGTGAGCGTCGACCCGAAATTCTGGCTCAAGGCCGAGCCGGAACTCGAGGAGGCCGCGCTGCGCGAGCGCATCCTCAAGGCCGTGGCCGATGCCTACGATGCCAAGGTGGCCCGCACGGGCGCCCCGATCATGCGCCAGATCGAGAAGCAGGTGATGCTGCAGAAGCTCGACCACCACTGGCGCGAGCACCTGGCGGCCATGGACTACCTGCGCCAGGGCATTCACCTGCGCGGCTACGCGCAGAAGGACCCCAAGTTCGAGTTCAAGCGCGAGGCGTTCGAGCTGTTCTCGGCGATGCTCGACCGCATCAAGTTCGAGACCGCTTCCCTCATGGCCACCCTGGAGGTGCGCACCCAGGAGGAGATCGAGCGCGAGGAGGAGGAGCGGCGCGAGCGGCTGATGCGCGCGCTGCAGGCGCAGCACCCGGATGCCGGCTCGATGCTCAACCCCGGCGTCGCGGCCCCCGGCCCGGGCGATGCCCCGGGCCTGCCACCGCCGGCGGCCGAGCCCGCCACGCCGTTCGTGCGCGAGGAGCGCAAGGTGGGCCGCAACGAGCCGTGTCCCTGCGGCTCGGGCAAGAAGTACAAGCACTGCCACGGGACGCTCTGAAGGACATCCGCCCATCGCCCGCCAACGCATCCTCGTGGTCGCCGCGGCGCTCTATGATGCGCACGGTCAGGTGCTCATCGCCGAACGCCCCGCCGGCAAGCACATGGCCGGGCGCTGGGAGTTCCCGGGCGGCAAGGTGGCTCCCGCCGAGAGCGAGCGCGTCGCCCTTGAGCGCGAGCTGCGCGAAGAACTCGGCGTGGAAGTGGACTCCGCGCAGCCACTGATGCGGCTGTCCCACGCCTACGAGGACCGGGACGTGGAGCTGTCGCTGTGGGTCATCGACGGTTACCGCGGCATGCCGCGCCCCCTGGAGCGGCAGCGCCTGAAGTGGGTGTCCCCGGCGCGGCTGGCCGGTGAGGACATCCTCGAGGCCGACCGGCCGTTCGTGGCCGCGCTGCAGGCGCGCGCCGCGCCGGCGTGAGGCCGGGGCCGCGTACCCGGCGTGTACAATACGCATTCACCCGTTGAGGCAGGAATCCCATGGCAGCGCAGGAAGAACTTCCCGAAATCCAGCTCGACCCGACCAGCCTGTACCGCGAGGACGTGTTCACCGATCGTCGTGCGGGCAGCATCCGTCGGCTCACCCCGGTGACCAGCGACGGCGCGGACGATGCCACGCGCCACGTGCTGTACTCCGGCCAGACGCAGTTGCTCACCCCCGCGGGCGTGCTGCCGCTGGGTTTTGAGATCGAGGCCTTCTCGCTGAAGGAAGCGCTGGAGAAATTCCCGGCCGGCGTGAAGGTCGCCCTCGAGCAGGCCATCGACGAGGCGCGCGAGATGCGCCGCGAGGCCGCCTCGCGGATCGTGGTTCCGGATGCCGGCGGCGGCGCGCCGGGCGGCGGCAAGATCAAGTTCCCCTGAAGCACGTGCGCACCGGCATTGCGTTGGCGGCGGCCGCCGCGCTCATCGCGACCGGCCTGAGCGCCTGCGCAGGCACCCAGATCGGGCCGGAACCGTTTCCGGGTTCCGGGCCCGGGGGGCGGCCGATGGCCACGGCCACCGACACCTCCGTAGGCCGCCCGCCCGCGGCGAGCCTGCAGATCTACCCGGTCACGGTGCGCAGCGAGGTCACGGACAACTACTTCGGCACCAAGGTCGCCGATCCGTACCGCTGGCTGGAGAACCTGGATTCCCCGGCGGTGCACGAGTGGGTGACCAAGCAGAACGCGCTTGCGCAGCCGCGCCTTAACGCGCTGCCCCAGCGCCCCTGGCTGAAGAAGCGCCTGGGCGAGCTGTGGAACTATGAGCGCTTCGACGTTCCGGTCCGGCGCGGCGGCCACTACTTCTACCTGCACAACGATGGCGCGCAGAACCTGAGCGCGCTGTGGGTGAGCGAACGGCTGGAGTCACCGGGCCGGGTGCTGTTCGATCCCAACACGGCGAGTGCCGATGCGACCGTCGCGCTGGCCGAGTTCAGCCCGTCCGCGCAGGGCGAGCTGGTGGCCTATTCGCTCTCCGACGGTGGCACGGACTGGCGCGTGTGGCATTTCCGGCGGGTGCGCGACGGAGTGGAGCTGGACGACACGCTGCGCTTCACCAAGTACTGGGGCGTTTCGTGGGCGCATGACGCCTCGGGGGTTTACTACAGCCGCTATCCAGCGCTGCCCTCGGGCCGGGGGGATGATGCGGGCCGTCCGGCGGTGTACTTCCACCGGCTCGGCACGCCGCAGGACAGGGACACGCTGGTGTACGCGGTCACCAACCATCCTACGCACGTGCCCTCCGCGACGGTGACCGAGGATGGCCACTACCTGATCATCACGCTGCACGAGGGTTCGCTCACCAATGCCGTGGAGGTCATCGATCTGCACCGGCCCGGGAGCGCGGCACTGCCGCTGTTCACCGCCTGGGACGCGCGCTACGACTTCATCGGCGCGCGCGGCAGCGAGCTGTACTTCCGCACCACCCAGGGGGCGCCGCTCGGGCGCGTGCTGGCCGCGAGCGCCGCGCCATCGGCCCTGCCGCGCACGGTGGTCCCCGAAGGCACGGCCGCGATCCAGGACGCCAGCTACGTGGGCGGCCGCATCGTCGCCAACTACGTCGAGGACGCGCACGGCGTGGCGCGCATCTACGAACTCGATGGCACTCCAGCCGGCACGGTGCCGCTGCCGGGCCTGGGGGGCATCGATGGCTTCGACGGCGAGGGCGCCCAGGCCGAGACGTTCTTCTCCTACACCGACTACCTGACGCCGCGGCGTATCTATCGTCTCGACGTACAGTCTGACCGGGTGACCCTGTGGCGGGCGCCGCCGGCGCCGGCTGCCGCCGGTGACTTTGTCACCGAGCAGGTGTTCTACCCGAGCAAGGACGGCACGCGCATCCCGATGTACATCACGCACCGTCGCGATGCCCCGCGCGATGGCAGCGCGGCGCTGCTGCTGTACGGCTACGGTGGCTTCGATATCTCGCTCACCCCGACCTATCGTCCTGCAGTGCAGGCCTGGCTTGAGATGGGCGGCTCGTATGCGGAGGCCAATCTGCGCGGCGGCGGCGAGTACGGGGAGACCTGGCACACGGCCGGGATACTGACCCACAAGCAGCGGGTATTCGATGACTTCATCGCCGCGGCGCAGTTCCTGATCGACGAGCACTACACGCGCCCGGCGCGCTTAGGGATCCACGGGCGCAGCAACGGGGGACTGCTGGTCGGGGCGGCGCTGACCCAGCGGCCGGAGCTGTTCGGGGCGGCGCTGCCGGCGGTCGGGGTCCTCGACATGCTGCGCTACCACACCGCCAGTGCCAATGCGCGCCAGTGGTCATCCGACTACGGGCTGTCGGAGGATCCCGAGCAGTTCCGCGCGTTGTACGCGTACTCACCGGTGCAGAACGTCAGGAAGGGCGTGTGCTACCCGCCGACGCTGATCACCACGGCTGATCACGACGACCGGGTGGTCCCCTGGCACAGCTACAAGTTCGCCGCCGCACTGCAGGCGGTGCAGGTGTGCGGCAATCCGATCCTGATCCGCATCGAGACCCGCGCCGGGCACGGCGCCGGCAAGCCGGTGTGGATGCAGGTGGAGGATTTTGCCGACCAGTGGGCATTCCTGGCCCAGTCGCTCGGCGTCAGCGCACCGCCGGGCCCGTAGTTACTGCGGCCCGAGGATTGCCTTGATCCGCAGGGTGGCGGGATCAAATACCACCAGCACGCGCCTGACGTCTCCCCATAACACCATGGCGTTGCGCTGCTGCGGGTCGCTGCCGCGCGCCGCGAGCCGCTGGCTCAATGACTGCTGTTCGGCCGGGATGAACATCTTGAGCTCGCCCAGCGTGTTCAGTCGCTCGCGCAGCTTCGGCAGCCCCTGGCTCCACGGCCTGAAGTACCGCGGCATGTCGATGACGTCCCCGCCGTTGCCAAAAACATTCCCGGTAACGATCTTGGCGGCCTCATCGGGGTCATCCGGCAGGGGTGCCCAGACCCACCGCGGGGTGCTGTACCAGTGGGGTGCGAGCGCCGGGTTCTCGCGCAGGGCCCGCGCGGTCTCTTCTTTATCGATGTCCGCAGCCGCTACTATCTCAAGTCGGTCGCCGGAGTAGGTGTAGTAGAGCGGCCGGCCGTGCCATAGCGTCCCGGCACCGTAGGCTAAAGCTGCCAGCTGGATGGCGACGATGATCGAGATGTCGCGCTTGAGCTCGCGGCGCGGCTTGGCGGGGTTGGCGATGATCAACGTCAGGGTCGGCCCGAGCGCTGCATCCACGAGCACCAGAATGCCCGCCACGTGCAGCACGCCGGTCAGGTACCAGCCCGGCCAACGGTACCACCCGAAGTACAGCACTCCCAGCACCACGCTCAGCACGCTCACGCTGCCGAGCAGGTGCAGCCCGAAGGCGGTCAATCGGAATCGCATGGCTACCCTCTAACCTTCCGGTGGTGGCTCTTGAGCGGGGTCACTCGCTGCGGGCGTCGATTCATCCGGGATGCGATGTTGCTCGGCGAACCACGCCCCGAGGTCCACGAGCCGGCAACGCTCGCTGCAGAACGGGCGCGACGGCATGTCCCAGTCCACTTCGCGCTTGCACGTGGGGCACCTGACGCGCACCGGACTCATCGGCTGGATTTGGCTGTCCTGGGCATCAGGCACAGCAGGTGAGCATGAAGGGGATATCGCCAGTTGCCTGCGTGGCGCGGGTCGTCAGGCCGTTCCAGGTCAGAAAGCGCACATTGCAGCGGTGGTGGCTGCCGCTGATCTCAGGATAGATCCCCGCCGCGGCCGGCAGTGCGATGCGCAGCAGCTGTAGCGGGTTGTCGCGCTCAAAGGTAATGGCAAAGGTACCCGCTTTGGCGATCTCGGCGCGGCTGCGCCCGTTCTGGCGCGTAAGCCACAGTAGCTCGGCGATCGAATCGCACAGCGGCTGCAGCAGCCGCAGCCACTGGCTGAAACTGCGCATGCGCGCCTCATCGGTCTGCGAAAGCCAGAAATAATAATCCGGCAGGTCGAACTCGCAGGTGCCGCCGGGGATCGCGCTGCGATGCCGGATGGCGCTCACGAACTCCGAGTCGCGCAAAGGCTGCAGGAAGGCCGAGCCCGCACTCATCAGGTCCCCGCGCAGGCGCACCAAGTTGGCCGTGAGGGCCTTCAGGCGCTGGGTGTCCACGCCCGGCTTGGACTCGAAGTCGTTCAGGACTGCCAGGTGGCTTTCCAGTTCCTTGAGCACGTCCGAGCGCACGTCACCGCGCGTGGTAATGGCCAGGATATCGATCAGGCTGGTCAGCGCCGCGCGGCTGCCCCAGGGGCTGCCGTGCTCGTTGTGGTGCAGGGCCTGGTTGTAGAGGAAGTCCAGCCGCAGGAACGTGCGCATGCGCTCGTTCAAAGGCTGCTCGAACACGAGCGTGTCGGTGCCGGCCTCGGCGACGGGCGGGGGACTCGGGTCGGGCAGGGCGGGCGAATTGCTCATGGGCGTATTGTGCTTGAGGCGTGCGCCGCAGGTAAACGGTTCGGGGCCCGGTTGTCCTGCCCATGGGCGTGCGGCGCGCGGCGATCAACCGGCGGGTTGCTCAGCTGCGCGGTTGCGCGGCCAGCTCCAGATAGCGGGCGTGCAGTGCTGCGACCTGCTTTTGCACCGCGCTCATGTCCGCCTCATTGCTGATGACGTCGTCAGCGGCCTTAAGCCGCGTCGCCCGTGTCGCCTGGGCATCGAGGATGGCCTGAGCCTGCTGCGCACTGGAGCCGTCGCGGCTGGAGAGCCGCCGGATCTGCAGCGCCTCGTCGCAGTCAACCAGGAGCACGCGGTCGAAATGCGAGCCGAGGTTTTTCTCGACCAGCAGCGGCACCACCAGGATCTGGTAGGGGCCCCCGGCGCTCGCCGAGCGTGCCTCAAGCGCGGCGCCAATGGCCGGGTGTGTGAGGGCCTCGAGGTCGGCACGCGCCTTCGGATCGGCGAAGACGATATCGCGCAGTGCCGGGCGGTCGAGGTGACCATCAGCGGTGAGGATGGTGGGGCCGAAGCGCGCCACCAGGCGCTCCAGGGGCGGCTGGCCGGGTTCCACGACATCGCGTGCGATCTGGTCGCTGTCCAGGATAGGCACCCCCAGGGCGCCAAAGAACTTCGCGGCGGTCGACTTGCCGCTGGCGATGCCCCCTGTAAGCCCGACCCGGTATACGCGTGCGCTCATGGGTGCTGCTTATACAGGCCAAGGTAAGCGCTCACCAGATGCGGGCCCCACATCATGACTACCCAGCCGGCGCCGGCCAGGAAGGGGCCAAAGGCAATGGGGGTGGTGCGCTGCTGCCCCCGCAGGCTAAGCATGAGCAGGCCCGCGATCGCGCCGACGCAGGACGCGACCAGCACCACCGGCAGCACCATCTGCCAGCCCAGCCACGCACCGAGTGCGGCCAGCAGCTTGAAGTCCCCGTAGCCCATACCTTCTTTGCGCGTGATGAGGCGGAACAGATGATAGACGCTCCATAGGCTGCCGTAACCGGCGATGGCCCCGATCAGGCTGGACCGGGTATCGACCGGGAGCTCTGGGCCGAGCGGGCTGCTCCACAGGCTGGCTGCCAGGCCCAGCCACAGCAGCGGTTGGGTGAGGTCGTCCGGCAGCAGCTGATGGTCGATGTCGATGACTGCCAGCGCCACCAGGAACCAGGTGATCACCAGGCCCCATAGCGCTGCTGTACCGAAACCGAATCTCCAGGCCACCGCTGCGGACAGCAGGCCGGTCAGAAGCTCCACCAGAGGGTAGCGTGCCGAGATCGGCGTGCGGCAGCGCGCGCAGCGGCCCCGCAGCAGAAGCCACGAGACCAGCGGGATGTTCTGCCAGGCCGTAATAGGCGCCTTGCAGGAGGGACAGGCTGAGCGCGGCACCATCAGGTTGAACGGTTCGCTCGCACTCACCGCCGCCGGGGGGGCAGCGCGCGGCTCGGTCTGCAGCTCGGCGCACTGCTCGCGCCACTGCCGCTGGAGCATCAGCGGCAGGCGGTAGATGACGACATTGAGGAAACTCCCGACCATCAACCCCAGAACCAGGCAGGTGCCGAGGTAGAGCCCAGGGGAGGCAGCCAGCAGCTCGAGCACGGACATGGGTGGCCTTCGTTCTTAACGCAAACGCCGCGCTGTTGGCGCGGCGTTTGCCTCTGCCGAGTCCGGGCGGCCTGCGATCAGACCACCGAACCGAGCTTGAAGATGGGCAGGTACATGGCGATCACGAGACCACCCACCAGCACGCCGAGGATCACCATGATCAGCGGCTCGAGCAGGCTCGACATCGCATCGACGGCGTTGTCGACCTCGGCCTCGTAGAACGTGGCTACCTTGGCCGACATTTCGTCAAGTGCGCCGGATTCCTCGCCCACCGCGATCATCTGATTGACCATGTTGGGGAACAGCCCGGTTTGTTCCATCGCGCGCTGCAGGCGCTGGCCCGTGGCCACCTCGTCGCGCATTCTCAAGACAGCTTTTTCGTAGACAATGTTACCGGTCGCTCCTGCGACCGAATCGAGCGCTTCCACCAGCGGGACGCCGGCAGAGAACATGGTGGACAGTGTGCGCGCGTAGCGCGCGATCGCGGCCTTGTTCAGGATCGGCCCGATCACCGGGACCTTGAGGATGGCGCGGTCCAGGAACTCTCGCATCGCCCGCGAGCGCTTCTTGAAGTAGAAGAAAGCCCAGAACGCACCAATGAGCACCACCAGGATGAACACCCCTTTGTTCTGAACGAAGCGCGAGATGCCGATTACGAACTGGGTGAATGCGGGCAGGTCGGCGCCGAAGCCTTTGTAGAGGCTCTCGAACTCCGGAATTACGAAGACCAGGAGAATGACCGTGACGATCACGGCAACTGCCAGTACCGCCGCCGGGTAGAAGAGTGCCTTCTTGACCTTCTTTTTCAGCGCTTCGGTCTTTTCCTTGTAGGTTGCGACCTTGTCGAGCAACGACTCAAGCGCACCAGCCTGTTCGCCGGCTTCGACGAGATTGACGAACAGGTCGTCGAAGTACAGCGGATGCTTGCCGAGCGCTTCGTGCAGTGACGTGCCGCCCTCGACATCGCTCTTGATGTCGAGAATCAGCTTTTGCATCGCCGGCTTGTCATTGCCGTTCGCGACGATTTCGAATGCCTGCACCAGCGGGATGCCGGCACCGAGCATCGTGGCCAGCTGGCGGGCGAAAATGGCAACATCGCCCGCGTTGACCTTGCCGCCCTTGGTGCCCTGGCGTTGTTTGCGAACCTTCGACGGTGCAATGCCCTGGCGTCGCAGTTCCGAGCGTAATGCCTTCTCATCCGGCGCGAGGCTCTTGCCCGAGATGCGGACGCCGCGTTTGTCGCGGCCCTCCCACGCGAAGGGAATGTCGCGCTTGAGGGCCCTGGCGGTGTTGGATGCTGCTGCGGTAGCCATGAGTTACTTCCGTGCGTCACTCGATCGTGATGCTGTTGACTTCTTCCAGACTTGTTAGGCCGTTCTTGACCTTCTCGAGCCCGGCGCGCCGCAGGTCCCAGACACCGTCTTTGGTGGCCTGGTCGCCGATGTCCACCGCGCTGCCGAGCGCCAGGATGATGCGGGCGATCGAATCCGTCACCGGCAGCACCTGGTAGATGCCGACCCGGCCCTTATAGCCGTCGGTGCAGTTGGCACAGCCTTTCGGCCCGAAAATCTTGATGCCCGCCATGACGTCGGCCTCCGAGAAGCCCTCCTTGAGGAGGGCTTCCTTGGGTACATCGATGATCTGCTTGCAGGTGTTGCACAGCCGGCGCGCCAGGCGCTGCGCGATGATCAGGCTGACCGAGGTTGCGATCGCGTAAGGCTTCACGCCCATGTCGATCAGGCGGGTGAGGGTCTGGGGGGCATCGTTGGTGTGCAGCGTGGAGAGCACCAGGTGTCCGGTCTGGGCGGCCTTGATGGCGATTTCAGCCGTTTCCAGGTCGCGTATCTCACCGACCATGATGACATCGGGGTCCTGGCGGAGGAACGCGCGCATGGCGGAGGCGAACGTCAGCCCTACCTTGTTGTTGACGTTCACCTGGTTCACGCCGGGCAGATTGATTTCAGACGGGTCTTCCGCGGTGGATATGTTGGTGTCCTCGCGGTTGAGGATGTGCAGGCCGGTGTACAACGAGACGGTCTTGCCGCTGCCGGTCGGCCCGGTGACCAGGATCATGCCCTGCGGCTTGGCCAGGTACTTCTCGTACAGTGCTTTCTGGAAAGGCTCGTAGCCGAGTGAGTCGATGCCGAGGCTCGCCTGGGCTGGATCCAGGATACGCATCACGACCTTCTCACCAAACAGGGTCGGGCAGGTGCTGACGCGGAAGTCGATGGAGCGGTTCTTCGACAGCTTCATCTTGATGCGGCCGTCCTGCGGAACGCGACGCTCGGCGATGTCCAAGCGCGACATCACCTTCAGCCGCGCCGCCAGCTTCTGCGCCAGCGCCACCGGTGGCTGCGCGATTTCCTTGAGCACCCCGTCCATGCGCAGGCGCACGCGGTAGATCTTCTCAAAGGGCTCAAAATGGATGTCCGAGGCGCCCCGCCGTATGGCATCGAGCATGACCTTGTTGACGAAGCGCACGATTGGGGCGTCTTCGACATCATCCCGGCTGATCTTGTCGTCGAGCTCGTCCTCGCCGCCCGTGGTCTCGAGCGCGTCGAGGTCGACATCGCCCTCGTCCGTGAGCGCGGCCATCTGGCTGTCGGCCTGCTCGATGGCCTTGTCGAGGGCCTTCTGGAGTTTGTCATCCTCGACAACGATCGCCTCGATGCCGAGGCTGGTCGCGAATTTGACCTCATCGATGGCATGCAGGTTGGTCGGATCGGCGACCGCCAGGAACAGTCGCTTGCCGCGGCGGAACAGCGGCAGGACACGGTGCTTGGCCAGCAGCTTGTCACTGACCAGACGTACGGTTTCGATATCGAGATTGACCGCATCCAGGTCAAAAAGCGGGGCACCAAATTCATTGGAGGCGGCAAGCGCTATGTCCCGCGCACTGGCAGCCCCGGAGGTCACCAGTTGGGTAACGACGCTCACCTTCCGCTCACGCGCGGCCGTGACCGCCTCAAGCATCGCGGCCTCTTCGACGACGCCATCCTGTACCAGCCTCTGTGGCAGGCCGCCGAAGCCCGTGCGAGTGCTGCCGAGCGCTAAAGAAGCGTTGTCATTCATGGACTTACGATCAGCTCAGTTCACCGGACAACGAGTTTATCCGAGAAATTCGTCGCAATTGTCAAATACTGCCGAATTCTGAGGGGTGGGGCGCCGAGGCGCCGGGGCGCGTGTCACATTTGACCCAGCCTCCCTAATAAAAAAGCGCCGGCGCAAGCCGGGGCTTTCTTAGAGGGGGTGATTACCTGCACTGCGTGGGGACGTACTTCGCCAGCACCGAGCCCGCGGTGGCAACCGTCATGGCGGGGCTGTTCGCCGTCGCGGTGGTATTGGTGGCCGAAGCGCAGGCCCAGTCAATGCTGCCTACGTTCGCGCCCATGGCCGACAGCAGCGTGTAAGCGCCGCTAACCCAGATCTGGGGGGTCAGCGTGATCGTATTGCTACCCACGGGCAACTGAGGAATGTTGTTAGGGTCATAGGTCACCGTGATGACGCCGTTGGTGGGATCGATAGCCATCGCGTTCACGTACTTAGTCGGGGTGAAGCCCCCGACGCCTGCCAGATCGGCAGACGCTGCCGCTAAACCGTTAATCCCCTCGGCCTCGAAGGCCGCCGCCACCGAGATCTTGGCTGCGCCAGCCAAGTTCAGACCTTCCGTCACCTTCGAGCGAATGGTGTAGTCCTGGTACGCCGGGATCGCAATCGCGGCCAGGATTCCGATGATCGCTACTACGATCATCAGCTCGATGAGGGTGAACCCTTTTTGCACGGACTGCATCTGTCGCCACCCTTGGAACTCCAGCGGCCCAAAGTGAGCCCCGTGAGTTCCTCGCTGGAAACAAAGCAAGGCTCGTGCCAAGCTTGCTGTGCATACTAAGTAATTGATAAATAAAGTATTAATGTAACTTGCACGACTCTGACTTAGGCTTGAGTATGTTGCGGAACGACGCCACTGTGCCGTGTGTGACGCGTTGCGTCATCTTGGTACGCCCCTCTCCGTCTGCACAAAGAAAAAGGCCCCGGCTGGAAGCCGGGGCCTTTTTTGAGACTTCGTAGTCGAAGCTTCAGGGAGCGATCACTTGCACTGCGTGGGAACGTACTTCGCCAACACGGTGCCTGCAACGAACAGCATCGCAGGGGCGGTGCTGGCAGCCGTCTGGTTGGTGGCCGAAGCACATGACCAGTCGATGTTACCGGCAACACCGTTGGTGTTCGCCGTGGCAAGGCTGACGTAGGCGCCGCCGGTGTTGATCTGGGGCATCAGCTGGATCGTGTTTGCGGCGGCCGACAACTGCGGGATGTTCGCCGTGTTGAAGCCAACAGTGATGTGGCCGTCAACCTGCGAGATCACCATCGTCGAGACGTACTTGGTCGGGGTGAAACCCGCCGGCGGGCCCAGGGCGAGCGCGGTTGAAGCGGCGATGACACCGTTCAGCCCGTTCGACTGGAAACCTTCCGAAACGGCTGTCTTGGCGGCAGCCGCCAGGTTCAGACCTTCAGTCACCTTCGAGCGAATCGTGTAGTCCTGATAGGCCGGGATCGCGATCGCGGCCAGGATGCCGATGATCGCAACCACGATCATCAGCTCGATCAGGGTGAAACCCTTTTGCACAGACTTCATGTCGTAACTCCTAAAAATTTAAGTTCCAGATGTGGGCGTACACAGACGCCTCGGGTGGAAACAAAGCAAGCTGTGTGCCAGCGGCCGCGCCGCGGGATAAGTTGCTGATATATAGGGATTTAAGTGAGCATTTAACAGATGCTTTTTGACTTACATCTGTCGCGGACTGACGCCATGTGTGGAACGTTGTGTCACAAGGTGACCCAAATGGTCAGTGCCAGGAGCGTTACTCGATGCCGAGCTTCTTGATCCGGTAGCGCAGCGCGCGGAAGCTCATGCCGAGGAGCTTCGCGGCCGCGGTCTTGTTATAGCGGGTCTTCTCCAGCGCCTTGACGATGGCGTCGCGCTCGATGCTCTCCAGCTGGCTGCCGAGCGCGGCGCTGCCGGCGTGCGTCGCAGGCGCGGCGGGTGAGTCAGCCGCGGCGCGCGGGGTGGTGCGCAGGCGGATGTGCTCGGGCATGACCACGCCGCCGGTGCTCAGGGTCAGTGCCCGCTCCAGCACGTTCTCGAGTTCGCGGACGTTGCCAGGAAAGGGGTAAGTCTCCAGGAAGGCCACCGCCTCGGCCGACATCTCCGGTGCCGCCGTGCCCGCGCGCCGCGCCAGCCTCTGCAGTATGGCCTCGGCGATTTCGCCGATGTCGCCGCTGCGCTCGCGTAGTGCTGGCACGCGCAGCTCGATCACGTTGATGCGGTAGTAGAGGTCCTCGCGGAACTGGCCCTGCGCCACCAGATCGGCGAGGCTCTTGTGCGTGGCGGACAGGATGCGCACGTCGACCGTTTCCTCGCGCGCCTCGCCGACCGGGCGCACCGTCTTTTCCTGCACGACGCGCAGCAGCTTCACCTGCATGTGCAGGGGCAGATCGGCGACCTCGTCCAGGAACAGGGTGCCGCCTTCGGCGCTTTGCACCAGTCCTTTCTTGTCGGCTACCGCACCGGTAAAGCTGCCGCGCTTGTGGCCGAACAGCTCGCTCTCCATCAGCTCGGTGGGGATGGCCCCGCAGTTGACCGCGACGAAAGGTCCCGCGCGGCGGCCGCCGCTCTCGTGAATCATGCGCGCGACCAGCTCCTTGCCGGTGCCTGATTCGCCGCAGATGTGCACCGGCGCCTGGCTGCGCGCCACCCGGCCGATCATGTCCCGTACCTGCTCCATCGCCTGGGAGGTTCCCAGCAGGCGCGGGCCGCGCAGCGTGGCGGCGGTCTCCTCGTTGAGGTCTGTGCCCAGCTTGATCGCACTGCCCACCAGCTTGCGCAGCACGCCCAGATCCAGGGGCTTGGACACGAAATCGAAGGCGCCGAGTTTCAGCGCGCGCACCGCCGATTCGACATTCCCGTGCGCGGTTATCACCGCGACCGGCACCCTGGCGCGGTTCTCCTGGATCCAGGCCACCAGATCGAGTCCGTCACCATCGGGGAGCCGCATGTCGGTAAGGCACAGGTCGAAGTGCTCGGACTTGAGCAGCTTCTTGGCGGTGGCGATGTCAGGTGCGGTGCGCGTGCGCAGGCTCATGCGGCTCAAGGTGAGGCTCACCAGCTCCAGCAGGTCCGGCTCATCGTCCACCACCAGCACCATCGGCTGGTCGCTGGACCTGGTCCCGACGGGCGCCTCGCTCATCAGTTCTCCCACCGGCGCGGATCGGCGAATATCAGCCGGAACACGCTGCCGCCGCCAGCGCGCGGCTCGTACAGCAGTGTCGCCCCGTTGGTCTGGGCGAGCTCGCGCGCCAGAAACAGACCCAGTCCGGTGCCACGGCCGCCGCTGAAGAACGGTTCGAAGATCTTTTCCACCTGCTCGCCCGCCACACCGCTGCCGCGGTCGGCTACCTCGAGGAACGGCCGGGCACTGCCACTCATACGCCCGTATCGTATCTCGACCTGCTGCGCAGCGTCGTCACCGACGGCGTACTTGAGGGCGTTCTCACACAGGTTCCACAGGATCTGGCGCAGCTGGTTCGGATCCACGCGAACGTCGAGGTCGGCCACCGGCCCGGACAGCGTGAGCCGCTCGCGCGGCCACTGCATGGTCTCGCAGAATTCCTCGTGGAACTCCTCGGTCCAGCCCGGCAGCGACAGCCGTTCGATCCGCGCATGTTCACGCCGCGACAGACGCTGCACGTTGTCGATGATGCCGCTGACGCGGTCGGCGTTGTTGCGGATGATCTGCGTCAGGCGGCGGTCCTCGTCCGCAAGGTTCGGTGACTCGGCGAGCAGCTGGCCGGCATGGCTCATGGCGCCGACCGGGTTCCTGATCTCGTGGGCGATGCTCGCGCTCAGGCGGCCGAGCGAGGCGAGCTTGGATTGCTGGACGCGCTCATCAATGAGGCTGGTGTCCTCGAGGAAGACCAGCACCGGGCCGGGGTCGCTCGCTCCCAGGGGGGCGAAGTTGGCGCGGATCACGCGGGCGCCATCGGCTGAGGTGAAGGTGTGTTCGATCACCGGCACCGCTCCGCTCGCGCCGGCCGCCTTGCGCCAGGACTCCAGCAGATACAGCAGTCGCGGCGAGGCCTCGCCCACCAGGGCGTCGGGGTAGGCGTTCTGGTCGCCGAGGATCTGCGCCGCCGACTCGTTGATGAGGCGGATGCGGTCCTGCGTGTCCACCACGAGAATGCTCTCGCGCAGGTGCTGCACGATGTACTGCGACAGCTGCGCCATGTTCGCCAGGTCCAGCTCCTGGCGGCGCACCAGCGCCTCGCTCTCGCGCAGGCGGTTGGCCATCGGCCAGGTGAGCAGGGCGATGAGAAAGAGCACGGCCCCGAAGAACGCCGGCGGTGGTGTAGTCGGTGGTCGGCGCCTCGGCGAGGAAATTGACGAATACCTGCTGCACCAGCACCGCCAGGGCCGCCACGGCGGCAATCAGCAGCGCATCGCGCCGGCTGGAAAGCACGGTGAGGGCGAGTACCGGCAGGACCAGGAGGATCCCCAGGCCGCTGGCGATGCCGCCGCTTGCGTAGAGGATCAGGCCGATCGCCAGCGCGTCCACGCTGGCATTGACCAGGGCGACGATGCGCAGGCTCGACCAGCGCAGCCTCCGGGCGATGACCAGCAGCACCGCGGCGGTGAAGTAGGCGACGCAGGCGGCCACGAACAGCGAGGGGCGTGCGGTCACCAATGACCACCCCGGGCCGGCGAAGGCGAGCATGGCCGAAAGCACCAGGGGCACCGCCAGTCGGTACAGGCTGAGGAGCCCGATCACGCGCCAGGCAAGATCGCTCGGCGTTCCGGATGCGGGTGTGGGGGTGGCCGGCGTGGCAGACAAGCGTGGCGTGACAACCGTTGGAGTCCGTGCCGACTGTAACATCTTAAGTCGGGGCCCGAGCGCGACGCGGATCGCAGGCCGGCGCGGCTGGCCACGGGCGGCCGTTATCGATCAGAATGCGCGCCTTACGCGCACGCGAAGGCGGTGGTGATGAATCTTCACGAGTACCAGGCGAAGGACGTATTTCGCAGTTATGGAATACCGGTGCCCACCGGGCAGGTGGCTGCCACACCCGAGGAGGCCGTCGCGGCGGCGCGCGCCCTGGGCGGCTCGCTGTGGGTGGTCAAGGCGCAGGTCCACGCCGGGGGCCGCGGCAAGGCCGGCGGCGTCAAGGTCGCGCGCGACACCGAGGCGGTGCGCGCCGCGGCCGCCGCCCTGCTCGGCACGCGCCTGGTCACCCCGCAGACCGGACCCGAGGGCCTGCCGGTCGGCAAGGTGTACGTCGAAAGCGCTTCGCAGATCGCGCGCGAGATCTACCTCTCGCTGACCCTCAACCGCGAGCGCGGTCGCATCGCGCTGATCGCCTCGGCCGCCGGCGGCATGGACATCGAGGAGGTCGCCCACAAGACGCCCGAGAAGATTCTCTCGGCGACCATCCACCCGGCCGCCGGGCTGCAGGGCTACCAGGCGCGCGAGCTCGCCTTCGGCCTAGGTCTTAGCGGCGCGCAGGTCACCGAGTTCCAGGCCCTGGCGGCGGCCCTCTACCGGCTGTACATCGACAAGGACCTGAGCCTGCTCGAGGTGAACCCGCTGATCGTGACCAAGGCCGGCACGCTCATGGCGCTGGACGCGAAGATCAACGTGGACGCCAACGCCGTCTTCCGGCACCCGCAGCTGGCCGCGCTGCGCGACGCCTCCCAGGAAGACCCGATGGAGCGGCGCGCGAGCGAGCACGACCTGAACTACGTGTCCCTGGACGGTGACATCGCCTGCATGGTCAACGGCGCCGGCCTCGCCATGGCCACCATGGACCTGATCAAGCTGCACGGCGGCGCGCCGGCGAACTTCCTCGACGTCGGCGGCGGGGCGACCAGTGAGCGCGTCACGGCGGCCTTCGAGCTGATCCTGTCCAACGAGCGCGTCCGAGCGGTGCTGGTGAACATCTTCGGCGGCATCGTGCGCTGCGACATCATCGCCGACGGGGTCATCAAGGCGGTGACCAAGGTCGGCGTCAAGGTACCGGTGGTCGTGCGCCTGGAGGGCACGAACGCCGAGGCGGCGCGCGACATGCTCGCCAAGAGCGGCCT
Source organism: uncultured Pseudomonadota bacterium (assembly GCA_963794975.1). Taxonomy (GTDB): domain Bacteria; phylum Pseudomonadota; class Gammaproteobacteria; order Steroidobacterales; family Steroidobacteraceae; genus 13-2-20CM-66-19. Next base: position 18,507 of record CAWCGL010000004.1, read on the forward strand.
CACCATCACCCCGGCCGAGGATCTGACGGATGCGGCGCGCAAGGTCGTGGCGCTGGCGAAGAAGGGCAAGGCATGAGCATTCTGGTCAACAAGAACACGCAGGTGCTTTGCCAGGGGTTCACCGGCAAGCAGGGCACCTTCCATTCCGAGCAGGCGCTGGCCTACGGAACCAAGCTGGTCGGCGGCGTGACTCCCGGCCGCGGCGGCCAGAAGCACCTGGGCCTGCCGGTGTTCGATACGGTCCGGGAAGCGGTCCGCCAGACCGGCGCCACGGCCAGCATGATCTACGTGCCGCCGGCGGGAGCCGCGGACTCGATCCTGGAGGCGATCGATGCCGGCATCGAGCTCATCGTCTGCATCACCGAGGGCGTGCCGGTGAATGACATGGTGCGCGTGAAGGCCGTGCTCGCCGGCTCCGCCTCGCGCCTGGTGGGGCCGAACTGTCCGGGCGTGATCACCCCTGATGAATGCAAGATCGGCATCATGCCCGGCTTCATCCATAAGAAGGGCAGCGTCGGCATCGTCTCGCGCTCCGGTACGCTCACCTACGAGGCGGTCTTCCAGACCACACGCATCGGGCTCGGCCAGAGCACCTGCGTGGGCATCGGCGGCGATCCGGTGCGCGGTATGAACTTCATCGACGTGCTGGAGCTGTTCGAGCGCGATCCGCGCACCGAAGGCATCATCCTCGTCGGGGAGATCGGCGGCAGCGACGAGGAGGCCGCAGCCACCTACATCCACCGCTTCGTCAGCAAGCCCGTGGTCGCCTACATCGCCGGTGTCACCGCGCCGCCCGGCAAACGCATGGGGCATGCCGGGGCGATCGTCGCCGGGGGCAAGGGCACCGCGGCCGACAAGTACGCGGCCTTCGCCAAGGCCGGCGTGCGCACCGTGAAGTCCCCGGCCGAACTCGGCTCGGCGATGAACGAGCTGCTGCGCACGCGCCGTGCCAGCCGGGCACGCCCGGCCGCGCTGCCCGCGCGGCTCGTGCCCGCCAAGCCCAAAGCCGCGGCGCGCAAGCAGAAGGCACGCGCCGCCGCCAAGAAGGCGCCGGCGCGGCGGCCGGCGGCGCGCAAGCGCGCGCGGCGCTGACACGTGAAACAATAGCGCCGCGGCAATCCACGAGGGCCGGCACCAGCGGCAAGCGCTGCCGGTCGGTGATGCGTACATGAGTGAGTCTTTGCGGATCGCGCTGGCGCAGCGCAACTTCCTGGTCGGCGACGTGCAGGGCAACGCTGCGCGCGTCATCGAGGTCGCGCGGCATGCCCGCGACGCGCTCGGCGCGCAGCTGGTGCTGTTCCCGGAGCTCACCCTCTCGGGCTACCCGCCCGAGGACCTGCTGTTCCACCGCGGCTTTCGCCGCCAGGTCGAGGCCGGGCTGGCGCGGGTGTGCGCGCAGGTGCAGGACATCGACCTGCTGTTCGGCTTCCCCGAGTACACCAAGGCGGGCATCTACAACTCCGCCGCCTACGTAAGCGGCGGCCAGCTCGCGGCGATCCACCGCAAGGCGGAGCTGCCCAACTACAAGGTGTTCGACGAGAAGCGCTACTTCCAGCCCGGCTCCCAGCCGAGCGTCACCGACTGGCGCGGCACGCGCGCGGGCCTCTTGGTGTGCGAGGACATCTGGGCGCCGCAGGCGGTGCAGCTGTCCGGCGCGGGGGGTGCGCAGATACTGCTGGTCATCAACGCCTCGCCCTACGAGATCCACAAGCAGCGCGAGCGCGAGCAGGTGGCGCGGGCGCGGGCGCGCGACGTCGGCCTGCCGCTGGTGTACGTGAACCTGGTGGGTGGCCAGGACGAGCTGGTGTTCGACGGCAATTCCTTCGCCATGGACGCGCGCGGCGAGGTCGTGATGCGCGCGCCGGCCTTCGCGGAGGACACCTATGTCGTGGAGTTCGCGCGCGCCGGCGACGGCGCCCTCGTGCCGCGCCCGGGTGCGATCGCCGCGGAGCTTTCCGACGAGGCGAGCGTCTATGGCGCGCTCGTGCTGGGCGTGCGCGACTACGTGCGCAAGCACGGCTTCCCGGGGGTGGTGCTCGGGCTGTCCGGCGGGGTGGACTCGGCGCTGACGCTGGCGATCGCCGTCGATGCCCTGGGCCGGGAGAACGTGCAGGCGGTGATGATGCCCTCGCGCTACACCTCGCAGATGAGCGTCGATGATGCGAAGGCGCAGGCACAGTCGCTCGGCGTGCACTACAGCGTGCTGTCCATCGAGAGCATGTTCGAGGCGACGCTCGCGACGCTCAAGGACGAGTTCGCCGGTCGGCCGGTGGATGCGGCCGAGGAGAACATGCAGTCGCGCTGCCGCATGCTGCTGCTCATGGGGTTGTCCAACAAGACCGGGCGCATGCTGCTGACCACCGGCAATAAGAGCGAGATGGCGGTCGGTTACGCCACGCTTTACGGGGACATGGCCGGCGGCTTCGCCCCCATCAAGGACTGCAGCAAGCTGCTGGTGTACCGCCTGGCCAACTACCGCAACTCGCTCGGGCGGGTGATCCCGCAGCGGGTGATCGACCGGCCGCCCTCGGCGGAGCTGCGCGCGGAGCAGAAGGACTCCGACTCGCTGCCGCCGTACGAGATCCTCGACCCGATCCTCGAGGCCTTCATCGAGGAGGACCTGTCGGTGGATGAGATCCAGGCGCGGGGCTTTGACCGCGCAACCGTCGGCCGGGTGCTCGACCTGGTCAAGCGCAACGAGTACAAGCGGCGCCAGGCCCCGCCGGGCGTGCGCGTCAGCCGCCGCGCCTTCGGCCGCGACTGGCGCTACCCGATCACCAGCGGCTACCGCCGCTGAGGCGCGCGGCCGCCTACCAGAACTTCCACCAGGACTTCTTCGGCGTCCCGGGCTCGCCGGCGCTGAAATTCGCCGCGTACACCGCGCGGCTCTGCGCGGCCAGTTCCGTCAGGTGCAGCTGGTCGTAGCAGCTGATGAGGATCTGCAGCGCCTCCTGCGTGGCGGGTGCGCCTTCGAACTGGTCGAGGGCGGATTTCGCACGCTGCGCGGCGGCCACGTAGGCGCCACGCTTGTAGTAGTAGCGCGCGACGTGCACTTCGTAGTTCGCCAGGCGGTTGCGCAGGTAGATCATGCGCTGCAACGAGTCGTGCGCGTACTCGCTCTTGGGATACTGCTCGACGACGGTCTTGAACGCGGCAAAGGACTTGCGGGCGTTGATCGGCGGACGCTTGGACAGATCGGCGCGGAACAGCGCCTCGATCGCATTAGGCGGCTTGTCGAAATCGACCAGCCCCTTGACGTACCAGGCGTAGTCGACGCGCGGATGCGTGGGGTTTTCGCGGATGAAGGTGTCGGCCGCATCGGTCGCGGACTCGCCCTCGCCGGCGCGGTAGTATGCGTAGATCAGGTCCAGGCGCGCCTGGCGGGCTTCGTCGGTGAACGGGAAGCTGGCGGTCAGGCGCTCGTACTGCTTGATCGCCGAGTTGAAGTCATAGGCCTCGAGGGACTTGTGCGCCTTCTTGTACATCTCCGCCGGGCTCTGCAGCAGGTTGCCCTTGTTGTGGGAGCAGCCACCCACGGCGAGCAGGGCGAGGCACAGGGCGAGCACGGCACTGCGCGCCGGACGGGACAGGAACATCTGGAAGGGGCCTTTCTTTGGCATCGCGCCGTGTGAATCCAGCAAGTATAGCGAATCCCCCGGCTGCACTTCCGACCACGCCGGAGGGTGCGGAGTTCCGTGCGCACCGCCTGCAGCTGCCCCAGGAGAGTGCGGGACTGCGCTTCGACCAGGCCCTGGCGCGCTGCCTGCCGCAGTATTCGCGCGCCCGGGTGCGGGATTGGATCGATTCCGGGCTGGTCCAGGTCGATGGCCGGCCCCTGCGGGCCAAGGACAAGGTGCTGGGCGGGGAGCAGGTGCAGATCGAGGCGCGGCTGCCGGTGCAAACCGCGGGCGTGGCAGCCGAGCAGGTGCCGCTGGCGGTGGTGCACCAGGATCGCTTGTTGCTGGTCATCAATAAGCCTGCCGGAATGGTGGTGCACCCGGGCGCGGGCAACGCGGCCCACACGCTCCAGAACGCGCTCCTCGGGCTCGACCCCAAGCTCGCCCTGGTGCCGCGCGCCGGCCTCATCCACCGCCTCGACAAGGACACCAGCGGGCTGCTGGTCATCGCGCGCACGCCCGAGGCGCACACCGCGCTGGTCGCGGCCATGGCCGCGCGCGAGATCACGCGGGAGTACCTGGCGCTGTGCATCGGCGTGGTGACCGCCGGTGCCACCATCGACGAGCCGATCGGTCGCCATCGCACCCAGCGCACCCGCATGGCGGTGCGCGCGGATGGCCGCCCGTCGGTGACCCACTACCGCGTGCTCAAGCGCTTCCGCGGTCACACCCTGCTGCGGGTCATGCTCGAGACCGGACGCACGCACCAGATCCGCGTTCATCTCGCACACGCCGGTTTCCCGGTGGTCGGCGACCCGGTGTACGGGGGCCGCCGCCGGCTGGTCGCCAACTGCACCCCGCAGCTGGAGGCACAGTTGCGCGGCTTCACGCGCCAGGCGCTGCACGCGGCGCGCCTGAAGCTCATCCATCCCACGTCCGGTCGCGAGATGCAGTGGGAGGCGCCGCTGCCCGAGGACATGCAGCAGCTCCTGGCGGCGCTCGAGGCGGACCGCGCATGAGCGCAGCGGGCGCCGCCGCGATCGGCTGCCTCACGCCGGAGTGGCCCGCACCGCCGGGAGTGCGCGCCGCCTTCACGCTGCGCGCCGGCGGGGTCAGTGTGGGCCCGTACCAGGCTCTGAACCTCGGCACGCATGTCGGCGATGCGCCGGCTGCCGTGGCCGAGAACCGCCGCCGGGTGCGTGCCGCCCTCGAGCTGCCCGCCGAACCGGCATGGCTCGAGCAGGTGCATGGCACGGAGGTGCTCGAGCGCGGCGACGCCGCGACGGGCGGCACGGGGGCTGCCGATGCGCTCATCACGCGCGCCCCCGGGGTGGTCGCCGCCGTACAGGTGGCCGACTGCCTGCCGGTGCTGCTCGCCGCACGCGACGGCTCGGTGGTGGCCGCGGCTCACGCCGGCTGGCGCGGGCTGGCCGCGGGCATCCTCGGGGCCGCCGTGGCGCGCGCCGGCGTGCCTGCAGGCGAGTTGCTCGCATGGCTGGGGCCGGGGATCGGGGCTGCGCACTTTGAGGTCGGCGGCGAGGTGCGCGCTGCCTTCCTCGCGCACGACGCGCGCGCCGACGCAGCATTCGTGCCCAATGCGCGCGGCCGCTGGCAATGCGACCTTAACCTGCTGGCCCGCCAGCGCCTCGCGGCGGCCGGCGTCACGGCGGTGTTCGGCGGCCGCTGGTGCACTTACGCCGACGGCGCACGGTTCTTCTCGTACCGCCGCGACGCGCGCTGCGGACGCATGGCGGCGCTGATCTGGCGCACCTGAGGCGACCGGGCGCGCGAGCGGGCCGCCGGCGGGTGCGTGTTACGATGAGTGCAAGTCACCGCTCAAGAAACTGACGCCCGTGCCGCTGCTCTTCCTCATCCTCCTGTGTGCCGCACTCGGTGGCATCGCCAGCGCGGTGTTCGCCGTCGCGCTGCTGTGGCTGCCGGCAGAGCGCAGCGCACGGCTGCTGCCGCACTTCGTGAGCTTCGCCACCGGGGCGCTGCTCGGGGCGGCATTGCTGGCGCTGCTGCCCGAGGCGATGGAGGCGACCGGGCCTGCCGGTGCGCACGGGGTGGGTGCGGCGCTGCTGAGCGGGCTCGGCGTGTTCTTCGTCATCGAGAAGCTGGTCCTGTGGTGGCACTCGGATGAGGACGCCGCCGGTCACGACCACGGGCATGGCCACGATCACCGCCACGCTTCCGGAGTCCTCGTGCTGGTGGGGGACAGCATCCACAACGCCCTGGACGGGGTGCTCATCGCGGCCGCCTTCCTCAAGGACCCCTCCCTGGGCCTGCTCACCACCTTCGCCGTCGCCGCGCACGAGATCCCCCACCGGGTGGGGGACTTTGCGCTCCTGGTGCATGCCGGGTTCTCGCAGCGCCGGGCGCTGGCGCTGAACCTGGCCACCGGCATCGCCTCGGTCCTGGGGGCCCTCATCGCCTACTACGCCCTGCAGCAGGCCACCGGGGCGCTCCCCTACGCGCTGGCCTTTGCCGCGGCGGGGTTCCTCTACATCGCCGTGGCGGGGCTGATCCCGGGCCTGCAGCGCCGGGTCGACCCGCGCACCAGTGCCGTCCAGGTCCTGCTGATCGGCCTGGGGATCGGCACCATCGCCCTGGCCGAGCGGTTGACGCACGCCTAGGCGGCGCGCGAGGCTTAACGGCGGCGGCGGGCAAGATGTGCCCTGCCGCGAGCGAGAAAAAGACCGTGCGCCGGGGGCGCTAGCCCCTTGAATGCATAGCAGTTGTCCCAACAAACCGAGCATCCCGTTCACCCCAGCTTCAAGGCTTCATCCCCATGCGCATGGACAAGCTCACGAGCCGCTTCCAGCAGGCCCTCAGCGACGCCCAGTCACTGGCCGTAGGCCGCGACCACCAGTTCCTCGAGCCGGCCCATGTGCTGCTGGCGCTGCTGGATGGCTCCGGCGGCTCGGTGCGTCCGCTTTTGATGAAGGCCGGCGTCGACGTGAACAAGCTGCGCGCCGGGCTGCTGAGCAGCCTCGATGCCCTGCCCAAGGTGGAGGGCACCCCCGGGGAGGTCCATGTTTCGAACGACCTCAACCGCCTGCTCAACGTCACCGACAAGCTGGCACAGCAGCGCGGCGACCAGTTCATCTCCAGCGAGCTGTTCGTGCTGGCTGCCTTCGACGACCGCAATCTCGCCAAGGTGCTGAAGGATTCCGGCGCCGTGCGCGGGGCCGTCGAGAAGGCGATCGAGGAGGTACGCGGCGGGGAGAAGGTCGCCGACGCCAACGCCGAGGAGAGCCGCCAGGCGCTGGAGAAGTACACCGTCGATCTCACCGCCCGCGCCTCCAGCGGCAAGCTCGACCCGGTGATAGGCCGCGACGATGAGATCCGGCGCACGATCCAGGTGCTGCAGCGGCGCACCAAGAACAACCCGGTGCTGATCGGCGAGCCGGGCGTGGGCAAGACCGCGATCGTGGAGGGACTTGCCCAGCGAATCATCAACGGCGAGGTGCCCGAGGGGCTGAAGAGCAAGCGCATCCTGGCGCTCGACATGGGCTCGCTGATCGCCGGCGCCAAGTTCCGCGGCGAGTTCGAGGAGCGCCTGAAGGCGGTCCTCAACGACCTGTCCAAGCAGGAAGGCCAGGTCATCCTGTTCATCGACGAACTGCACACCATGGTCGGCGCCGGCAAGGCCGAAGGGGCCATGGATGCCGGCAACATGCTCAAGCCGGCGCTGGCGCGCGGCGAACTGCACTGCGTCGGCGCCACCACCCTGGATGAGTACCGGAAGTACATCGAGAAGGATGCGGCCCTCGAGCGGCGCTTCCAGAAGGTGCTGGTCGATGAGCCCTCGGTCGAGGACACCATCGCCATCCTGCGCGGCCTGAAGGAGCGCTACGAGGTGCACCACAAGGTCGAGATCACCGACCCGGCCATCGTCGCCGCGGCGACGCTCTCGCACCGTTACATCGCCGACCGCCAGCTGCCGGACAAGGCGATCGACCTGATCGACGAGGCCGCCTCGCGCATCCGCATGGAGATCGACTCCAAGCCCGAGGCCCTCGACAAGCTCGAGCGGCGCATCATCCAGCTCAAGATCGAGCAGGAGGCGCTGAAGAAGGAGAAGGACGAGGCCTCGCGCAAGCGCCTGGCCACCCTGGAGAGCTCCCTCGGCACCCTGGAGAAGGAGTACGCCGACCTCGAGGAGGTCTGGAAGTCCGAGAAGGCCGCCCTGCAGGGCACCGCGCACATCCGCGAGGAGCTGGACCGCGCGCGCCTGGAGCTGGATGCGGCGCGCCGTGCCGGCAACCTCGGGCGCATGGCGGAGCTGCAGTACGGCAAGATGCCCGAGCTGGAGAAGCGCCTGGCGACCGCGGCGGCGGCCGAGGAGCAGGCGCCCACCCTGGTGCGCAACAAGGTGACCGAGGAGGAGATCGCCGAAGTGGTCTCCAAGTGGACCGGCATCCCGGTGACGCGGATGCTGCAGGGCGAGCGCGAGAAGCTCCTGCACATGGAGGACGCCCTGGCGCGGCGCGTGGTCGGCCAGGAGGAGGCGCTGCGCATCGTCGCCAACGCGATCCGCCGCTCGCGCGCGGGACTGTCGGACGCGCGCCGCCCGAACGGCTCGTTCCTGTTCCTGGGACCCACCGGCGTCGGCAAGACCGAGCTGTGCAAGGCGCTCGCGGAGTTCCTGTTCGACACCGAGGACGCCATGATCCGCATCGACATGTCGGAGTTCATGGAGAAGCACTCGGTGGCGCGCCTGATCGGCGCCCCGCCCGGGTACGTCGGCTACGAGGAGGGCGGCTACCTCACCGAGGCGGTGCGCCGCCGGCCGTACGCGGTGATCCTGCTGGATGAGGTGGAGAAGGCGCACCCGGATGTCTTCAACGTCCTGCTGCAGGTGCTCGATGACGGGCGCCTGACCGATGGCCAGGGCCGCACGGTCGACTTCCGCAACACCGTGATCATCATGACCTCGAACCTCGGGTCACAGGTGATCCAGGAGTACGCCGGGGAGAAGAACTACGCCAGGATGAAGAGTGCGGTGATGGAGGTCGTGCAGCAGAGCTTCCGGCCGGAGTTCATCAACCGCATCGACGACATCGTGGTGTTCCACCCGCTGGGCACGCGGCAGATCCGCGCGATCGTCGACATCCAGCTGGCCTACCTGCGCAAGCGCCTGCAGGAGCGCAGCATGGACCTCACCCTCGATGACAGTGCCCGGGACCTGTTGGGCGAAGCCGGCTTTGATCCGGTGTACGGCGCGCGGCCGCTCAAGCGTGCCATCCAGCAGCAGATCGAGAACCCGCTGGCGCAGCGCATCCTGCAGGGCGAATTCGTCCCCGGGGACCGCATCCAGGTGCGTGCCCAGGACGGCGAACTCGGCTTCGTCAAGACGAAATAGCACCCCCGCCGCGGCCGCCGCCGGCCGCGGCTGGCTATAATCCCCAGCACAACTTACGACAGCGAATCCTCATGCCGTTCTACGAATACGAGTGCCAGGCCTGCAAGTACTACATCGAGGTGATGCAGAAGATCAGCGATGCGCCGCTGACCAAGTGTCCGTCGTGCGGCAAGCGCAAGCTGACCAAGCTGGTCTCGGCGCCGGTATTTCGCCTCAAGGGCGGCGGCTGGTACGAGACCGACTTCAAGGGCGACAGCGAGAACAAGCGCAACCTGGTCGGCGCGGACAAGGAAGAGGTCAAGGCCGAGAGCAAGGCCGAGAGCAAGACCGAGGCCAAGGCGGACGCGAAGCCGGCAGCCACCGAGCCCAAGCCAGCCGCCGAGGCCAAGGAGTCCAAGCCGGCGCCCGAGAAGGGCGCCGCCGGCAAGCGCCGCCGCGCGCGCTCCACACACGCCCGGCCGAAGAAGGCCGCGGGCGCGCGCAAGGCGCGTCGCTGATGGCCGCAGGCGGCAAGTGGGTCGCCCTGCGACGCTACATGGTCGCCGGCATCCTCGTCTGGCTGCCGATCCTCGCCACCATCTGGGTGGTGAGCTTCATGCTGCACATCATGGATCGCACGCTGCTGTGGCTGCCGCCCTCGTGGCGGCCGCAGGCGCTGGTGGGCTTTGCGCTCCCCGGGGCCGGGCTGGTGCTGGCGTTCGTGGTGGTGCTGCTGACCGGCCTCTTGGTCACCAACCTCATCGGCCGCCGCCTGGTGGTCTGGGGCGAGGACCTGCTCAACCGCATCCCGGTGGTGCGTACCGTCTATGGCGGGGTGAAGAGCTTCGCCGAGAGCGTGCTGTCCCAGTCCAACTCCTTTCGCACGGTGGTCATGCTCGAGTACCCGCGTGCCGGGGTCTGGAGCATCGGCTTCCTCACCGCCGAGGACGTGCCGGAGGTGAGCGCGCGGCTCGGGGAGCCGCATGTCGCGGTCTATCTGTCTGCCGCGCTCAACGCCACGGCCGGCTACCTGGCGATCGTGCCGCGCCGCCAGGTAGTGGTGCTGGACATGTCGGTGGACGCGGCCATGAAGATGATCATCACCTGCGGGGTGGTGGTGCCGCCCCTGAGCGCCGACAGCGCCCACCCGGTGCTGGCGAAACCCGCTGCCTGAGGCTTTTTTTAAGCCTTGCGGGGTCCCCGGCGCCTCCGTAACATCGCGCGCCTCATGCGCTCACATTACTGCGGACAGGTTAACGAGAAGCTGCTCGGCCAGGCGGTCACGGTCGCCGGCTGGGTGCACCGGCGTCGCGACCACGGCGGGGTGATCTTCGTCGACGTGCGCGACCGCGACGGCCTGCTGCAGGTGGTGTTCCACCCGGAGGCCGCGGCGCTGTTCAGGGAGGCCGAGCGGCTGCGCAATGAGTACGTGGTGAAGGTGACCGGCGAGGTGCGCGAGCGCCCGGCCGGCACACTGAACCCGCACCTCGCCTCGGGCAAGGTGGAGCTGCTGGTGCGCGAGCTGGAGGTGCTGAACCGCTCCGAGCCGCTGCCCTTCCAGCTCGACGAGCACGTGGGCGAGGAGACGCGGCTGCGCTACCGCTACCTGGACCTGCGGCGCGAGGTCATGAACGAGCGCCTGCGGCTGCGCCACCGCATCACGCGCGCCATGCGCGCCTACCTCGACGGCCACGGCTTCGTGGACATCGAGACGCCGATGCTCACCAAGGCGACCCCGGAAGGGGCGCGTGACTATCTGGTGCCCAGCCGCACGCACCCGGGCAAGTTCTTCGCTCTGCCGCAGTCGCCGCAGATCTTCAAGCAGCTGCTGATGATCGCCGGCTTCGATCGCTACTACCAGATCGTGCGCTGCTTCCGCGACGAGGACCTGCGCGCCGACCGCCAGCCGGAATTCACGCAGCTGGACATCGAGACCTCCTTCCTCGGGCAGGCGGACATCATGGCGCTCATGGAGGGCCTGATCCGCGAGATCTTCCGGGAGGTGCTCGGCGTGACGCTGCCGGACCCGTTCCCGCGCCTGACGTACGCGGAGGCCATGCGGCGCTACGGTTCGGACAAGCCGGACCTGCGCCTGGCCCTGGAGCTCACCGACGTGGCGGACCTGGTCGCCGGGTGCGACTTCAAGGTCTTCGCCGGTCCGGCGAAGGATGCGAACGGGCGCGTCGCCGCGTTGCGCGTGCCCGCGGGCGCGAGCATGCCGCGCTCGCAGATCGATGACTGCACCGCCTTCGTCGCCCGCTACGGCGCCAAGGGCCTGGCCTACATCAAGGTCAACGAGCGCGCCAAGGGTCGCGACGGACTGCAGTCCCCCATCACCAAGTTCCTGAGCGACGAGGCATTGAACGGCATCCTCGAGCGCACCCAGGCGGCCGATGGCGACCTGATCTTCTTCGGCGCCGACACTGCCAAGGTGGTCAGTGATGCCCTGGGCGCGCTGCGGCTCAAGATCGGCTCGGAGCAGAAGCTCACGCAGGGCGGCTGGCAGCCGCTGTGGGTGATCGACTTCCCGATGTTCGAGTGGGACGCGGATGGCAAGCGCTGGGTGGCCATGCACCATCCCTTCACCGCCCCGCAGGATGACGATGCGGCGGCGCTGCGCGCGGCCCCGGTCGCGGCGATCGCCAAGGCCTACGACATGGTGCTCAACGGCTCGGAGATCGGCGGCGGCTCGGTGCGAATCCACCGCCAGGAGATGCAGTCCACGGTGTTCGACCTGCTCGGCATCGAAACCGAGGAGGCCCAGAAGAAGTTCGGGTTCCTGCTCGATGCGCTGAAGTTCGGCGCCCCGCCGCACGGGGGCATCGCCTTCGGGCTGGACCGCCTCGCCATGCTCATGGCCGGGGCCGACAGCATCCGCGAGGTGATTGCCTTCCCCAAGACCCAGACCGCGGCGGATCCCCTGACCGATGCGCCGACCGAGGTCAGCGAGGCGCAGCTGCGCGAACTGCACGTGCGGGTGCGCGTGCCGCAGGCCTGACGGACCGTGCTGCGCGGGCGGTCCGCAGGGATTCGCAGCATGACGCACGTGGTCTATGTGCATGGCCTGTGGATGCCCGGCGATGAGTCGCTGATCCTGCGCCGCCGCCTCGCATCCGACTTTGGCCTCACCCTGCACCCGTTCCGCTACCTGGCCACCGCCACGATGAGCACGATCACCGCGCGGCTGGCGAACTTCGTCGGCGAACTTGACCTGCCCGCGGTGCATTTTGTCGGCCACAGCCTGGGGGGGCTGGTGATCCACCGTTTCCTCGAGCAGTTCCCGGCGCAGCCGACCGGGCATGCGGTGTTCCTCGGCACCCCCTGTGTGGGCAGCCGTGCCGCCGAACGCGCAGCGCGCTTCGGTCCGGTGGCCCAGCTGATGGGCCAGTCGGTGGCCGAGGAGCTGCTGCGGCCGCGCGACCGCAGCTGGACGCACGCGCGCCCGCTGGGGATCGTGGCCGGCACCCAGTCGATCGGCGTCGGCCAGCTTCTGGCGGGCTTTGCCGAGGACAATGACGGCACCATCGGGGTGAGCGAGACGCGCATGCCCGGGGCCACCGACCACATCGCACTGCCGGTGAGCCACCTGGGTATGCTCATGTCCGCGCGCGTGGCGCGCGAGACCGGCCTGTTCCTCACGCAGGGACACTTCTCGCTGCGTTAGCGCAGCTACAGCAGTCCCTTGAGCCGGTAGAGCGCCTCGAGGGCGGCCTTGGGACTCAGCTCGTCCGGCTGCAGGTCGGCCAGCGCGCTGCGCAGCTGCGCAGCGCGTGCCCGGTCATCCGGCGGGTACAGCGGCAGCTGCGCCTGGCGGCCGCCGCCATCAGCAGCCAGTCGCGCCCGGTCGCGCTCGGCCTCCAGCCCCTCCAGGTAGGCGCGGGCCTGGGCGATGACCTCGCGCGGCACCCCGGCCAGCTGCGCCACCTGCAACCCGTAGCTGCGGTTCGCGGGGCCTTCCCTGACCGCGTGCAGGAACACGATGGCGTCACCGTGCTCGGTGGCATCCAGGTGCACGTTGGCGCAGCCCTCGACCTGCGCGGCCAGCGCGGTGAGTTCGAAGTAGTGCGTGGCGAACAGCGTAAAGGCGCGCACGCGCGTGGCGATGTCGCGGGCCATGGACCAGGCGAGGGACAGGCCGTCGAAGGTGCTCGTGCCGCGGCCGATCTCGTCCAGCAGGATCAGGCTGTGCGCGGTGGCGTTGTGCAGGATGTTGGCCGCCTCGGTCATTTCCACCATGAAGGTGGAGCGCCCGCCCGCCAGGTCGTCGCCGGCGCCGATGCGGGTGAAGATGCGATCGAGCGGACCCAGCAGCGCCCGCGTAGCCGGCACGTAGCTGCCCACGTGCGCCAGCAGGGCGATGAGGGCGGCCTGGCGCATGTAGGTCGATTTGCCGCCCATATTGGGCCCGGTAATGATGAGCATGCGCCGCCCGGGGCCGAACTTGAGGTCATTGGGCACGAACGGGGCTTCCGTAAAGCGCTCGACCACCGGGTGGCGGCCGCCCTCGATCTCGAGGCCCGGCTCGGCCGAGAGTTCGGGGCGCACCCACTCCAGCGCGGCGGCGCGCTCGGCGAGTGCGGCCAGCGCATCGAGTTCGGACAACGCCGTGGCGGTGGCCTGCAGCGGCCCGAGTTCGCCGAGCAGCTGGTCGAGAAGCCCGTCGTACAGTTGCTTCTCGCGCGCGAGCGCCTTGTCGCGCGCGCCCAGCACCTTGTCCTCGAAACCCTTCAGCTCCGCGGTGATGAAGCGCTCGGCCGACTTCACCGTCTGGCGGCGGATGTAGTCCTTGGGCACCCGCTCGGCGTCGCGCCGCGAGACCTCGATGAAGAAGCCCTGCACGCGGTTGTAGCCGAGCTTCAGCGCGGGGAGGCCGGAGCGCTCGCGTTCGCGCCGCTCGAGGTCCAGCAGGAACTCGTCCGTGTGTGTGGCGATGCGGCGCAGCTCGTCAAGCTCGCCATCGTAGCCCGGCGCGATCACGTCCCCGTCGCGTATCTGGGCCCCCGGTTCGGCGGCAATCGCCGCCGCCAGCAGCGCCACGACCGGCTCGTGCAGACCGGTGCGCGCGAGAATATCCCGCAGCAGCGGGGCTTCCAGCGCGGCGGCGGCCGCGCGCAGCTGCGGCAGCACGGCCAGCGAACCGCGCAGCGCGGTCAGGTCCCGCGGCCGCGCGGAGCGCAGCGCCACGCGGGCGAGGATCCGTTCGACATCGCCGACGCCATGCAGCGCGGTGCGCACTGCCTCGAAGCCGCGCCCCTCAAGGAGCGCCCCCAGGGCGTCGTAGCGCTCGCGCAGCCGCGGGTGCACCGCCAGCGGGCGGTTGAGCCAGCGGCGCAGCTGCCGCGCGCCCATCGCCGTGGCGCAAACGTCCAGCACCGCCAGCAGCGTCGCCTGGTCGTTGCCGGTGAGGCTGGCGTCGATCTCCAGGTTGCGCCGGCTGGCTGCATCCAGCAGCAGTGCCTCGCCGCGGGCCTCGACGCGCAGGGCGCGGATGTGCGGCACGGCCGATTTCTGGGTGTCGCGTACGTACTGCAGCAGGGCGCCCGCGGCGCATACCGCCAGCGACAGCGCTTCCGCCCCGAAGCCCTTCAGGTCCCGCGTGCCGAGCTGCTCGGTGAGCAGTCGCGCCGCGCTCGTGTACTCGAACTGCCACGGCGGGCGGGCGCGCGGGCTGATACGCAGCCGCGCCAGCTCCGCCTCGTCTGCGCCTTCGGCGGTGAGCAGTTCCGCCGGCTTCAGGCGCTCCAGTTCCCCGGCCAGCGCGCTCGCCCCCTCGCCCTCGAGTACGCTGAAGCGTCCCGCGGCCAGGTCGAGCCACGCCAGGCCAAAGCGCGTTCCCTCGCGGCAGAGCGCCGCGACCAGGGTGTCGGCGCGCTCATCGAGCAGGGCGGCGTCGGTGACCGTGCCGGGGGTGACCACGCGCACCACCTGCCGGTCGAGCGGCCCCTTCGCCTTGGCGGTCTCGGCCAGCTGCTCGCAGATCGCCACGCTCTCGCCCTTGCGCACCAGGCGGGCGAGGTAGCTGTCGGCGGCGTGGAACGGCACCCCCGCCATGGGGATCGGGGCACCGGCGGACTGGCCGCGTGCGGTGAGGGTGATGTCGAGCAGGGCGGCGGCACGGCGTGCGTCCTCGTAGAACAGCTCGTAGAAATCGCCCATGCGGTAGAAAAGCAGCGTGCCCGGGTACTCCGCCTTGATGCGCAGGTACTGCTGCATCATGGGTGTATGGGCGACGGCGGTGTTCACGGTGTCCACAGACTTAAGTGTCCAGAATGCTCTTGCACGCGGCCAGCCCCGGGACCGGCTGGCCGCCCGCGCGGTGCCGGGCATACGCCGCCTGCCCTTGCGAGCCGGCACCGATGATATCGCGGGCGCACAGGCCCGCGCCGTGTGATGAGGCCGCGCGCCGGGGCTACCCCGGCGGGCGGTGCCTCATTTCTTCTTCTTGGCGCGCTCGGCCTTGCTGCTGCGCTTCATGTCCATGGAGTGCGCCCGCTGGTAGGTCTGAATGTCCTTGAAGCGGCCTTGGGCGTCGCGCACGGCATAGAGCTTTTTTCCAGTCGTGCTGCGATGAGTCGTACGCTTGACCATGAGGCGTTCTCCACCGGGTCGGTTAGGGCTCCTACCATACGGCGGCAGGTGCGGCGCTACAAATCGGCCGCTGACGCAGGCGGCCGCGGCCGCGCGCCGGCCTGATGTTGGATCGCGCCCGCAGCCAGGCTCAGCGCGCCACGCGCTGGTCTGCGTACGCGCCACGCACCGGGGCACGGTCGCTGGCGGCAGGGGCCGGGCGGAACTTGCGCCGCAGCGCCGGCGGCCAGTCCTGGATCATGCCCGGGGCCGAGGCGTCGACCCCGCCGAGGGCGTAGGTGCGGTAGCACAGCTCCCGTGCCAGCATCGCCCGGTCGGCATGGTGCGACAGCTGCATGTAAGGGATGGGTGTGCCGACGACCATCCGGATCGGCTTCTTTAGCAGGCGCACGTTCTCGCCAATGAGCATGCCCCAGCGCAGCGCGAGGCTCACATGGCTGACCATCTGGAACAGGCGCCCGTTCTGGCCGGCGAACCACACCGGCAGCACCGGGGAGCGCGTGCGGCTGATCAGCTGTGCGGCAAAGGGATGCCACTCCACGTCCATCGCCGGCGTGCGACCCAGCGGGTCGGACGATGTCGAGATGCCGCCCGCGGGCAGGATGATCAGCGCCCCGCCGTCCTCGAGGGTGCGCCGCGCCTCGGCGCGCGCGGCGACGTTGTTCTTCTGCGCCTGCCGGGTGCCGGAGAAATCCACGGCGATGGCGTGCCCGCCCATCTCCGGTATGTAGCGGCCGTCGCTGAGCATGATCTTGAAGTCGCGCCGCATCTGGCTGACCAGCCAGCACAGCAGCAGGCCGTCGATGATCCCGAAGGGGTGGTTGGCGACCACCATGACGGGGCCATGGGCCGGGACGTGGGCCAGCTGGGCCGGGTCAAGCTGCGGCCTGATGCCGAACAGGCGCACCGCATCGCTCCAGAAATCCTCCTGGCGGCGCGGCCGGCTGCGGTAGTCGTTGTAGCGGTCCTGCAGGTGCTGCTGCCCGCAGAGTCGCTCGATCATGCGGATCATGGCCCGTTGCGCCAGGCTCACCGTCGTATCCGACATCGAGTAGGGTTTTGTGGTCAACACGGCCTCATCCCTGTGCCCACTGCTGCGCTGCAGTCGTCGACATTAGGGACGAGAATCACTACGATTTTATGAAGGTGCCCGGCATCTGTGCGCCCGGTCACGACCGCGTGCGCACGCGGCGCAGGCCCGCAAGCCGCAGCTGATGTGGGGGACGCATGGTGCATGACCCGGAACTGTATGAATTGAGCGCACGCGTGGGCCAGAAGCTGCGCGTCGCGGAGCGGCGGGCGGTAACGGCCGAGTCGTGCACCGCCGGATGGGTGGCCAAGGCCCTCACGGACGTGCCGGGCAGCTCGCAGTGGTTCGAGTGCGGCTATGTCACCTACTCGGACGCCGCCAAGCTGCGCGACCTGGGCGTGGTCGCGGGCACGATCGCAAGCTTTGGCGCCGTGAGCGAGCAGACCGTGCGCGAGATGGCGGAAGGGGCGCTGCGCGTCTCGGGAGCGAACGTGGCGCTGTCGGTGAGCGGCATCGCCGGCCCCGACGGCGGCACGCCGGCTAAGCCGGTGGGCACCGTGTGGTTCTGCGCGGCGGCGCGCGCGGGGCAACTGGTCGACATCATCGCCGAGCAGAGGTTCTTCGACGGCGATCGGGACGCGGTGCGCAGCCAGGCGGTGCGGCATGCGCTGCGCATGATCCTGCGCCTGGACCTGCCGGTGCGCCACGAGGTTGCAGCGCACGCATCCCCACCGTGAGCGGCGCAGCGCCGGGCACGCCGCCGGCCCTGCGGCTGTTCTTCGCGCTTTGGCCCGCGGCAGGGGAGCAACAGGCGCTGGCGCAGGCAAGCGCAGGTGCCGTGGCCGGCGGTGGCGGGCGGCCCATCCCGGCCGGCAACCTGCACGTCACTCTCGCATTTCTCGGCAATGTCGCTGCCGCGCGCCTGCCGCAGCTGCACGCGCTGGCGCTGCAGCTCGCCGGCCAGCCGCGCCCGGCATCACTGCGCTTGCAGTTCCGGACACTGGAGCACTGGCCGCGGCCACAGATCCTGTGCGCCGTCGCCGCCGTGCCGTACTCGGCGGCGGATGAACTCGCCAGCCGCATCCGGCAGTCGACGCTAGCTGCCGGATTTACTCCGGATCTCAAGCCCTTCCATGCACATGTCACCGTGGCGCGCAAAGTTGCGCGCGCGCCGGCGATGCTGCCGTCGCTGGCGAGCGTGACCTGGAACTGCCATGCCTTCGCACTGGTGGCCAGCACCACCGGCGCGAGCGGTTCGGCATACAGTGTCCTTGAATCGTACCCACTGGATGGATCGGAAAATACGCACAAATAAGCCCGAAACATCGCGCGCCGCCTGCACCGGTGGCCGATTCTTTATGTGATAATCGGTGGCAGGAAATTCCTCCTCTCCGCCGCCAACCCTGGGAAAACCGCAGATGGAAGACAATCGCAAGAAGGCGCTCGCAGCCGCACTGGGCCAGATCGAAAAGCAGTTCGGCAAGGGTTCGGTGATGCGTCTGGGTGATGCCGCCGCCAGCTACGACGTCGAGGCGGTCTCCACCGGTTCACTCGGGCTGGACATCGCCCTCGGCATCGGCGGCCTGCCGCGGGGCCGTGTGGTCGAGGTATTCGGTCCGGAGTCCTCGGGCAAGACCACGCTCACCCTGCAGGTCATCGCCGAAGTGCAGCGCATCGGCGGCACCGCCGCCTTCGTGGATGCCGAGCATGCGCTCGATCCGGCGTACGCCGAGAAGCTGGGCGTGAACATCAACGAGCTGCTGGTGTCGCAGCCGGATACCGGTGAGCAGGCGCTGGAGATCACCGACATGCTGGTGCGTTCGAGCGCGGTCGACATCGTGGTGATCGACTCGGTAGCCGCGCTTACGCCCAAGGCCGAGATCGAGGGCGAGATGGGCGAGATGCAGGTCGGCCTGCAGGCGCGCCTCATGTCGCAGGCACTGCGCAAGCTCACCGGCAACATCAGCCGCTCTAATACCATCGTGGTGTTCATCAACCAGATCCGCATGAAGATCGGGGTGATGTACGGCAACCCGGAAACCACCACCGGCGGCAACGCGTTGAAGTTCTATTCTTCCGTGCGCCTGGACATCCGCCGCATCGGGGCGATCAAGAGCGGCGAGGAGGTCACCGGCAACATGACGCGCGTGAAGGTCGTGAAGAACAAGGTCGCGCCGCCGTTCCGCGAGGCGGAGTTCGAGATCATGTACGGGCAGGGCATTTCACGCGAGGGTGAGATCATCGAGCTCGCCAGCACCCATGGGATCATGGAGAAGTCCGGCGCCTGGTATTCCTACAAGGGCAACCGCATCGGCCAGGGCAAGGACAATGCGCGTGCCTTCCTGCAGGCCAACAAGGAAGTGGCGCGGGAGATTGAGGATCAGGTGCGGGCGAAGCTGCTGCCGGTGCGCGAGCGCCGGCCGGATCAGGCCGTCAAGTCGGCCTGATCCGCCGCCGCTAGCCCTAGTTCTTCGGCGGGGCCGCCATCCGTTGGGCGTTCTCGGTGTATTCCTTGGCGTCGCGCGCGTTGATGGCCGCCTGCTCGGCGGTGACGCATGTCTTGACCGGGGGCAGGTGGGTGCCGATCTGGTCCTCCTTGCGGCAATACACCCGCTCGGACCCGTGCATCTCGGGCTTGTAGCCCTTGGAGATCATCTGCTTGTCCATCGGGTACACCGTGGGTGCAGCGGGGGCGGCAGCGGCGGTCGACGCGCTGGGCGCGGCCGTCGCGGCCGTCGCAGCCGGGGCGGCGGTGGCCGGGGGAGTCGATGCCTGGGTGCTCGGGGCCGGGGCCACCGGGGATGCGGTCTGGGCGGGGGCGGTGCTGAAGGCGCCCACCGCAAGGCAACTCATCACGACAGATACACAGCGCATGCACGATCCTTTACGGCAGTGAATGGGCGATATCAGACCCGCAGCGGGTACTGACCGCGCGACTATACTGAAAATACATGCCCCTGCGCAGCCCGTCCAACAGGCCCGTCCCGCCCGCCGAGGCCGCCGATCCTGAGGTGATCCGCCTCGCCGCGCTCACCCTGTTGGCGCGCCGGGACTTCGCCGGCGCGCAGCTGCGCGCGAAGCTCGTGGAACGCGGTTTTGCCGAGGAGGCGGTGCGCACGGTACTGGCCGAGCTGGGCGGCGCCGGCCTGTTCAGCGATGCGCGCTACGTGGAGAACTATGTCCGCTCGCGCGCCAACCGCGGCCAGGGCCCGGTGCGTATCGGGGCCGACCTGCGCAAGGATGGGGTTACGGAGACGCTGATCGGCCAGGGGCTCTCCGGCGTGGACTGGTTCGAGTGCGCCCGCAAGGTGCGCCGCGCCAGGTTCGGGGCGGCGGCCCCGCCGGACTGGGCCGAGAAGGCACGGCAGGCCCGTTTTTTGCAGTATCGGGGGTTTTCAGCGGATCATATCCGCTCGGCCACCGGTGCCGATCCCGACTTTGAGTGAAGGATCCCTTGAGCAAGCCCACTTTCATGAGCACGGCCGACGTGCGCAGCGCGTTCCTTGAGTTCTTCCGCGCGAACAACCACATCATCGTCCCCTCCAGCTCGCTGGTGCCGGGCAACGACCCGACGCTGCTGTTCACCAACGCCGGTATGGTGCAGTTCAAGGACGTCTTCCTGGGCAAGGACCAGCGCGACTACCTGCGCGCGGCCACCAGCCAGCGCTGCGTGCGCGCGGGCGGCAAGCACAATGACCTGGAGAACGTCGGCTATACCGCCCGGCACCACACCTTCTTCGAGATGCTCGGCAATTTCTCCTTCGGGGATTATTTCAAGCGCGAGGCGATCCACTTCGCCTGGGACTTCCTGATCTACAACCTGCGCCTGGACCCGAAGCGCCTGTGGTGCACTGTCTACCGTGACGATGACGAGGCGGCCGACATCTGGCTGAAGGACATCGGCATCAGCCCCGAGCGCTTCTCGCGCCTGGGCGAGGCGTCGAACTTCTGGTCGATGGGGGACACTGGTCCGTGCGGTCCGTGCAGCGAGATCTTCTACGACCACGGGCCGCAGATCCCTGGCGGCCCGCCCGGTTCGCCCGGACGAGGAGGGCGACCGCTACGTCGAGATCTGGAACCTCGTGTTCATGCAGTTCGAGCGCTCAGCCGACGGCACGCTCACCCCGCTGCCCAGGCCCTCGGTCGACACGGGCATGGGACTGGAGCGCATCACGGCGGTGATGCAGGGAGTGCACTCCAACTACGACATCGACCTGTTCAAGACGCTGATTGCCGCGGCCGGCAAGCTCGCCGGGACCTCGGTACTGACCTCCAACTCGCTGCGCGTGATTGCGGACCACATCCGCGCCTGCACCTTCCTGATCGTCGATGGCGTCGCTGCCCTCGAACGAGGGACGCGGTTACGTATTGCGCCGGATCATCCGGCGCGCCATCCGGCACGGTTACAAGCTCGGTATTCAGGAGCCATTCTTCTACAAGCTGGTGCCCGTGCTGGTAGCGGAGATGGGCGGAGGCGTATCCGGAGCTGGTGCGCGGCCGTGTCCACGCCGAACGGGTCCTCAAGCAGGAAGAGGAGCGCTTCGCCGAGACCCTGGCCAACGGCATGGTGCTGCTCGAGGGCGCCATCCGTGCGCTGCGTGGCGCCAAGGTCATCGACGGCGACACGGTATTCAAACTCTACGACACCTTCGGCTTCCCGATGGACCTGACCGCGGACATCGCGCGCGAGCGCGGGTTGTCGATCGACCAGGCAGCGCTTCGAGGCGGCGATGGAGGAGCAGCGCCGGCGGTCGCAAGCAGGCCAGCAAGTTCGGCGTCGACATGCGCGCGGGCGCGAACATCGACTCGCGCACCTTGTTCCAGGGCTATGAGCGCCTGAGCGCCAACGGGCGCGTCGCCGCCGTGTTGCGCGACGGCAAGCCCGTGGACTCGTTGGCTGCTGGGGAGGAGGGCGAGGTGGTGCTCGACCGCACCCCCTTCTACGCCGAGTCCGGCGGGCAGGTGGGGGACACCGGCGAACTCAGTGCCGCGGGCGTGCGCTTTACGGTCACGGACACGCAGAAGCGCGGCGCCGCGCACGCCCACCGCGGCAAGCTCGGCGAGGGGGTCATCCGCGTCGGCGATGAGCTGCTGGCAGAGGTCGAGGGTGATCGCCGCCAGGCGACCGCGCTCAACCACAGCGCCACGCACCTGCTGCACGCGGCATTGCGCGAGGTGCTGGGCACACACGTGCAGCAGAAGGGCTCGCTGGTCGCTCCCGACCGCTTGCGCTTTGATTTCGGGCACTTCCAGGCCCTGACGGCGGCGGAACTGCGCGAGATCGAGCGCCTGGTGAACGCGCAGATACGTGCCAACGCCGCGACCGAGACGCGCGTGATGGACTACGACGGGGCGGTGGCCGGCGGCGCGATCGCCCTGTTCGGTGAGAAGTACGACAAGGACGTGCGCGTGCTGCGCATGGGGGACTTCTCCATGGAGCTGTGCGGCGGCACCCACGTGCAGCGCGCCGGCGACATCGGCCTCTTCAAGATCGTCAGCGAAAGCGGGGTCGCCTCGGGCGTGCGCCGCATCGAGGCGCTCACCGGAGATGGGGCTCTCAGGTACGTCGAGCAGAACGATGACCTGGTCAAGGACCTGGCCGGACTGGTGCGCGGCTCGCGTGACGACCTCGCGGACAAGGTGCGCGAGCAGCTCGAGCGGACGCGCCAGCTGGAGCGCGAGATCCGCACCCTCAAGGACCGGCTGGCCTCGGGCAAGGGACTCGACCTGGCCGCAGGCGCCGTCGAGGTCAACGGCGTGAAGGTCGTGGCCACCAAGGTGGACGGCGCGGATGCCGGCGCGCTGCGTGCCGCGGTGGATGAGCTGAAGGAGCGACTCAAGGCCGCAGTGATCGTGCTTGCCAGCGTCGAGAGCCCGACCAAGGTTCTCCTCGTGGCTGGCGTGACCGCCGAGCAGACCAAGCGCATCAAGGCCGGGGAATTGGTCGGCGCCGTGGCGGCGCTGATCGGCGGACGCGGCGGCGGCCGCGCAGACTTTGCGCAGGCCGGCGGCGCCAAGCCCGAGGCGCTGGATGCGGCGCTTGCCTCAGTGGAGGAATTCGTGCGCAGCCGCCTGAGCGTGTGAACGGTTGCGGCCTTTGCCGCCCGTGCGTCCCTTGAGTATCATGGCCGCCCGCGTTGCGGGTCAGCCGTCGGCTGACCCCATAACTCTCTGAAAACAAAGAGTTTTGCTTCCAGCGGAGAGATGGCCGAGTGGTCGAAGGCGCACCCCTGCTAAGGGTGTAAGGGTCAAAAGCCCTTCGAGGGTTCGAATCCCTCTCTCTCCGCCAATTACTCGTTTCACGCTCGAACGGCCTGACCTCGATATGTCTGTTGCAGGTTACAGGCTAGACAGGGTGGACGTTGCAAAGCGATGCAAATGAGAGCCGATTGACGGCGTGGTACAGCGAAAGACATCCATGACTCCTGGTCGTTTTCCCATTGCTTCCTCGCACAAGGCGCTTTTCCAAGGTCTGGGCTGTCGCTGCCATGATCGCGCACCTATCAGCGACATCGCTCGCGTTTGCCCTTCGTGCCGGCCGCAATGCATGCTTGTCCGAGCGGCCTCGAGGTCACTGGACGCGACGAGCGCAGAACAAGAACCGGCACTTTCACACGCATCCACGTCTGCGGGGCCGTATTCCCGAGCTACGCCGCAGAGGACGCAGCCGCTGCCGAGCGAATAGCAGTCGCGCTGCGGGGCGTCGTGCTCGCATGCCTCCACCCGCGCGCGACCCGCATCCGGATGGCCACGCCAGACTGGCAAGCGTAAGCTGCGCTCGTCCCCGCCACGC
Organism: uncultured Pseudomonadota bacterium; assembly: GCA_963794975.1. Classification (GTDB taxonomy): domain Bacteria; phylum Pseudomonadota; class Gammaproteobacteria; order Steroidobacterales; family Steroidobacteraceae; genus 13-2-20CM-66-19. The sequence continues at coordinate 41,882 of CAWCGL010000004.1, forward strand.
CGAGGGAGTTCTCTCTGTCGCCACCGGAGCTCCTGCCGCTGTTCCCTGTGCCGTTCAGTATCAGCCGACACGCGGACGCCGTGCGGCTGAACGCGGCGCTTACGCAATACGTCCTGATGCGTGAGGCGAGCGGTACGGCGGCCAATCCCAGGCCTCACACGCTGCGCAACGACAAGGTGTTTGAAAGCGCTTTTAGCCTCTTCAGCGAAGACAACCCCGCCATTCAGGAATTGCGGACCTTCTGCTGGGAACAGTTGCTTGCCCTGGTCGGCCATTTGAACGGCTACGATCCGGCGACGCTGCAGCGCTTGCGGATATTCAACGAATGCTGGTTCCACATCATGCGGCGCGGCGGATTTTTCGGGCTGCACAACCACCCGAACGCCTCCTGGAGCGGCGTTTACTGCGTGGATCCCGGAAAGCGCGACGCAGGCAGGAAGGAGAGCGGGCTGTTGGCGTTCGTCAATCCCGCAGTCGGCAGTGCCATGTACATGGACGCCGGCGTAGCCCGCCTGCAGCCGCCGTTCGGACTCGCCGGGGCGACCTTCGCGCTCGAGCCGGGTCAGTTGGTGTTGTTCCCCTCGTGGGTATTGCACGACGTCAAGCCATTCGAAGGCGAAGGCGCCCGCATCACCATTTCATTCAACTGCAGTTTCAGACTGGCGGATCCCGGGCAGGGAGCCGGCGCATCGTCCTAGCCGGCGATGCCTGCCGAGACACCGCGCGCGCCGCCTCCCGACCAAGAAGGTGCCAGTACCCGCAGACGCCGCGCGCGTAAGCCGTTGCGCTCGCGCTGTGATGTGCGCGCGCCGATTCTGCTGCTAGCGGCGCCTCGACAGGTTGTCTGCGGCCCGGTCTGCGCCGCGTTCGAGGGCTCCTTCTGCGCAGCTTCCAGCTAGTCACCCCTGCTGACGGCGCCGAGGGATTCGCCGTCGGTGAGACCGGCTCGCGCAGTCTTCACCGGCGCGGTTTCCGGCAGCTGGAACAGGATGATCAGGCCGATCGTGATCCCGCCGAACATGTACCAGGCTGGCGCGAGGGGATTGCCGGTCGCGCGGATCAGCCACGCCACCAGGAATTGCGCCGAGCCGCCGAACACGGATATCGCCAACGCGTAGATCAGCGCGATGCCGCCGGCGCGCACGCGCTGCGGCAGCGCCTCGGTGACGGCGACAATGATCGTGCCGGAGGAAAGCGTCGACATGCAGGCCAGCACCGCGCACGCGCTGTAGAGCGCGGGCCCGCTGCGCAGCCGGTCGAGCATCCAGAATGCCGGGAACACCGATGCGGCCAGGAACAGCCAGGGGATGATCATGATCGGTTTGCGGCCGAAGCGGTCCGACAGCCAGCCGCCCAGCGGGTCACAGATCACCCCGCTCAGGCCAATGACGGCCGTCGCGCCGAAGGCGATACCCGCGGGCATGCGCAGCGTCACGCTTGCATAGGTCGTCATGTATTCGAGCAGGTAATTGGTGGTGGTGGCCGCGCCCAGGAGCAGCAGTCCGAGCCACAGCAGGCGCACATAGCCGGGCGCCGGCCCCGGTCTGCGCTCAGCCGGTGGCGGCAATGTCTCCAGGAGTGTCCGCCGCAGCACAAAGCCCACCGGGATGATGGCCGCCCCCAGCAGCAAGGCAACGCGCCAGCCCCAGACATCGAGCGCCTGCGTATCGAGCACACTGGCCAGCGCGACGCCGACCAGGCCGGCGATGAAGACGGCAACATCCGCGCTCGTCGCCTGCAGCGCCACGTACAGGCCGCGACGACGCGCCGGTGCGGCCTCCATCAGAAACGCGGTGCTGGGTCCGACTTCCCCGCCGAGGGCAAATCCCTGCAGCAGGCGAAAGGCGATCGCAATCAACGGTGCAGCGATGCCGATGGTGGCGTAGGAGGGAGTCAGCGGCAGGCCCACGACACCCACACCGATGAGCGCAAACGACAACAGCATCGCCGGCTTGCGGCCGGCCCGGTCGGCGTAGCGACCGATGACGAAGGCCCCGAGCGGCCGGGTCAGGAACCCTGCGCCGAAAGTGGCCAGCGAGGCGAGCAGGCTGGTGCCCGGGGTGTCGGAGGGAAAGAAGGTGCGGCCGATCTGCGCGGCAAAGAACGCATAGGTAACGAAATCGTAGAATTCGAGGCCGTTGCCGATGACGACGGCAAGCACCTGCCGCTTAGGGAGCGGCGCCCCAGTGCCGGTGGCTTCCAAGGCTTCAGCTGCCGGGGCTGGGCGAGCTCAGGAGCTGTTGCAACTGCGTGAGCCCGCGTGCCAGTACCGGATCATCCGCAGTAGGCGCCGGCTCGGTGACCATAGTCGGCGGCCGCCAGTCCTGTCGCAGCGTGCCATTGACGTGATACAGCTGTTCAGTGGCAAAGGCGACGTCGATGCCGGTTCGCGTCAGGTGAAAATCGCTGACGGCCCCGGCCAGCTGGGCCATCGCTGTACCCACCACCGCTGCCCGCTGCAGCGCATCCATGCCGATTGCCATGCCCTCGCCCATGCTGCCGGTCCAGTGATCCACCAACACTACCACCGGTGCGTCGTAGGTGAAGGGGCCGCGCGGCGCGACCAGTTCCAGCCAGTTGCGTTCGACGTCACTCTGGCCGTAATTGGGAATCCGGTGACGCTGGTAGGGACGCATGGCGTGAACGAACCGGCCCATGATCCCGAGCGCTACCGAGCTGTCGCCGCCGCTGGGCACGTCGCGCAGGTCCAGAATCAGCCCATGTGTGCCGCGCAGTTCCTCCAGCGCCGCGTCGAAAGCGGCCACCGTGGCCTGCTCGCCGATCGAGTTGTTGAAGCGGATGAGCCCGATATCGCCCGGCAGGCGACGCGCTGCCACGACTCCGGGCGGGCGGTCGAAGTGGCGTTCTAGCGGCAGCGTCACGCTGCGACTGTGCCCCCTGGAGTCGCGGACGGTGAAGCGGCGCTCTTCGTCGGCGCGCCCGGCGAGCAGCGATAGCAGCGCCCAGGATCTCGCCGGTGCATCGTGGATGTCGACCGCCGCGGTGAGCCGGGTGGAGATCGCCGCGTCGATCGCCAGGCCGGCGACCTGCGTCAGTGCGTCCCCCGGAACGATGCCGGCGCGCTGGGCATCACTTCCCTGGCGCACCGCGACGACCCGCGCCACCTTTCCCTCTGGCACCGCCCAGATGTCAGCGAAGGTTGGCACCGGCAGCCAGCGATCGGGATGGCGCGAGCGGACTTCCGCGTGAAAATCGTGCAGTTCGTCCAGAGCCGTGGAAATGACGGTCGCTAGCGACTCCTTGGTGCTGGCGGCATTGACGGCCGCCGCGTAGCGCTCCTGCCAGGTCAGCCAGGGCTTCTCGGTCCTGTCCGGCCACGCATAGTTCTCGGCCACGTCCTGGACGAACTCCTTGAAGTCCGCCTGGCGGTCGGCGAGGGGCACCTCGGCCGCCCAAACGTGCGAGCCACCTGATAACAAAAGGGTCAAGGCTGTTAGCGGTCGGAGCAGGCGCGTGTCGAGGTCCATTGCGTAGCCCATTAAGCGGGGAGGAGTACCGCCGGCAATGATCCCAGAGTTTTCAGGCCAGTGCTCGTGTCGGGATGCCCGGCGGTTGCGTGTGCTCCCAGGCAATCGGCGCGACCCTCGGCACTATCCACATCCAGGCCACGAAGCCCAGCAGACTCACCGTGGCCGCCGCGACGAAGGCGGCAGCGAAGTGGCTCGTGTCCGGGATCAGGAAGCCGGTAGCTAGGGCAGCAATCACGCCGGAAAGATTGGCCAGGGCGTTCTGGATTCCCACCCAGCGTCCCGAGGCCGTGGGACCCGCCAGGATCTGCGAGGCGGCGAAAGTGCAGGGCGAAGCAAGGCCGCACAGGACCTGGTAGACGAAGATGGCACCCATGGCTACTGGCGGGGGCGCGGCGGCGATGCACAGCATGCATGCCACTGAACCTAGGTGTGAGGTGATCGACAGCGCCTTGTAGGCGATGTTGGTGCGCCCCGACTGGCTCACCGCGCGATCGAGGATCCAGCCACCGAGCAAGGCACTGAAGGCGTTCACCAGGTAGGCGCTGGCGGCGATTCCTGCCATCGCCGCGGTCGAAAAGCCGCGCTCCTTCACCAGGTACAGAGGCAGCCACGTGAGCATGTAATAGTAGGTGTAATTGGCGGAAAAGTGCGCAAGGCTGGTCCCCCACAAGGAACGCTGCCGCAGCAGCGCGCGCAGCGGAGGCGAGTCCGCGACTCCTGCGATGACAGCGCGCGAGCGGGTCTTCACGCCTGCCCACGGGATCAGCCACAGCAGCGAGGCCGCTCCGAACACCCAGAACATCGTACGCCAGCCATAGCTGTCGAGCAGCCTGCCGCCCGCATACGCCCCTACCGCCGGCCCGAACAGGTAGCCGAACGCAATCACCCCGTTGGCGCGGCCGAGATTACCGACCGGGACTTCGGCGGCGAGCAATTTGGACACGCACGGGAAGCTGACGCTCTCGCCAATCCCCAGCAACAAGCGCAGGCCCAGCAGCGCACCGAAAGAGTGCACGGCGCCGACCATCATGGTCGCCGCAGCCCATATGACCAGTCCGCCGGCGAGAACGGGCAGGGCGCCGAAGCGCTCGGCCAGATATCCAGCGGGGATCTGCAGTAGTGCATACGACCAGAAGAACGCGCCGAACAGCACGCCCAGATCAGGAGCCGACAGCGCCAATTCATCCTGCAGCAGGTGGGCCGCGGTGGGCATGGCGCCGCGATCGACGTAGTTGATGAACACCGCCCCCGCGAGCAGCAGGACCAGTGACCATCGCATCAGGACCCCCGAGTCGGGCGCGGGCCGTGGCTCTGTCAATTCACGTAACCTGCATCCTCGCGATCGAGGAGGCGCTTGAGAGCCGCGAACAGCAGGTCCGCGCGAGCCTGACCGTCAATGCTGGTCTCTGCCCGGAATTGCCGCGCCGTGGCATCCACGACAGCCTGGGGAAGCACGGCCAGTCTGCCGCCGGTCGACAGGGCGACTACCTGCGCCTGGCACGCGCGCTCCAGGAAGTACAGCCGCTCGAATGCCTGCGCGACGCAGGTACCCGTCACCACCACACCATGGTTGCGCAGCATCAGCACCGATCTTGCGCCCAGCGCGCCCGCCAGGCGCTCGCCCTCGGTGTAGTCCAGCGCAAGGCCGTTGTACGCAGCGTAAGCGATCTCGTCATGAAAGCCGATCGCGTTCTGTCCCGCCATCTGCAGCTGCGGCTCCTCCAGCATCCCGAGCGCGGTGGCAAAGGGCATGTGCGTGTGCAGCACGCACGTGGCCTGGGGCAGGCGCCGATGCAGGGCCAGGTGGATGTACAGGGCGGTCGGCTCGATCAGGCCCTTGCCAGAAACCGGCTTCCCATTGAAGTCCAGTTCCATGAAATCGCTGGCACTGACCTCAGACCACAACAATCCGAAGGGCGCAAGCAGGAAGCGTTCGCTCTGCCCCGGGACGAGCAGCGTCATGTGATTGTCGATTCCCTCGCTGAACCCGAAGCGGGCGCAGAGTCGATGGCATGCCGCGAGGTCGACCCGGGCAGCACCCACAGGGTCAACCTGCGTCCAGCTGGTAATTTCCGACGCGCTCATCGTCAGCCTCGCTCGCGGGCGGCAGCGGTATCCGGTAAGTATAGAGCGTCGTGCAGGCGGGTGTCCGCCACACTGCGGGAGCCTTCACCTATGTGCCGCGCAGCGGGCAAAAACGGTTAACCTGCGCTGTCCGGAAATTGAGAACTGAATCCCCCGCCGCTAGGCTCGCGCCTCGTTAAGCGACGGCTACAGATGTCGCAATAAGAAAGCGAGAGCCGGTGAACACAGTATCGATGTCAGTGGCGGAACGCAGCGGGTTGCGGGCAGCGCGGGCCACCGCGGGCGGCGAGCGCCGGTTCTGGAGCGGCATGGCCGTCGGCATGGCGCTCGTGGCCTTCGCCGGATTCGCGCCCTCCTACTATCTTAAGTCACACTTCACGTTTGGGCCGACGCTCACGCCGCTGCTGCGCCTGCATGGCGCGGTCATGACGGCGTGGCTCGCACTGCTGGTGACGCAGACGACGTTCATCGCAGCGCGGCGCATCGCCTGGCACCGCAGGCTTGGCATCGTCGGCGCGGGACTGGCGGCTGCGTTGATCGTGCTCGCGGGGTACACGGCGATAATGCGGGCCCGGCAGGGCCTGCTTGGCGGGGGCATGCTTCCCCCGCTGCAGTTCCTCGCAATTCCGCTCATGAGCATGCTGGTGCTCCCCGTGCTCATCGGTGCCGCCATCTACTTCCGCAAGCGCAGTGACTACCACAAGCGGCTCATCATGCTCGCGAACGTGGAATTCGTGACGCCGGCCGCGGCGCGGCTGATGATCATGGCCGGTCTCGGCCCACCAGTGGGGTTCGCGCTGTGCGACCTGTTCGTGCTGGCGATTGTCGCGCGCGATCTTGTGACGTTGCGACGGATCCATCCGGCCACGCTCTGGGGCGGGCTATTCCTGGTGGTCTGTCAGCCCACGCGGTTCCTCATCAGCGGAACCCACGCCTGGCTCTCCTTCGCAGGGTGGCTTACTGGGTGAATGTGCCGCCGCAGCCACTTGCGGGCGCGGCGGCCTGCAACGTGCGTTACCCGCGCGCTAAGCCCCGCTATTTCTGGTCGGCGTATATCTTCACGAGCCGGTAGAGGAAATCGCGGCCTGCCATCAGGGCCTTGACGTTGATGTACTCGTTGAGTCCGTGAATATTGCCGAGGTCCTTGCCAAAGAATATCGGCTCGAATCCGTAGGTGGGAATGCCCGCGGCGTTGAGGAACTCGCCATCGGTCGCTCCCGGCTGAAGAATCGGCAGTACCGGGACGCCGGGCCAGTATTCCTTCGCCAGCGCTTCGACGGGCGTGAGGATCCGCGGGGTCAGCGGCGGCGGCGGCGAGCTCGGTCCGCGGGTCTCCAGCGTCGCTACCTTCACGGCCGGGTCGGCAACCAGCTCTTCCAGCTTGGCGCGTACGATCTCGGCGGAGACGCCCGGGAAGATCCGGCAATTGATGTTGGCACGGGCGCGCTGCGGCAGGGCGTTGGTTGCGTGACCGCCGTCCAGCATGGTTGCCACACAGGTTGTGCGCAGCGTGGCGTTCCAGCTTGGGTCCTTCGCCGAGACCATGGCAATCGCTTTGGCGTCGTTCGGATCCTTGAGGAAGGCATTCATGGCAACCGCCGTTTCCGTGTCGCCCTTGGCTTGTTGCAGCTTCGCCATGCCCTGGAAGTAGGCACGGTTTCCATCGGTGAACTGTGGCGGAAAATCGTAGGCCTGGATTCGCGTGAGCGCTGCCGCTAGGTGATAGATCGCGTTGTCCTTCATCGGCCGCGAGCTGTGCCCGCCCGGGTTAGTGACTTCCAGACGGTAGTTCTGCGGAAACTTCTCGCCCGCCTGTATCTGCAGCGCCACCGGACTGCCGTTCGCATCGAGCTCGCCCGCGGCGCCCTCGTTCAATGCAAATTCTGCGTCGATCAGCGCCCGGCGGTTTTCCGTGAGCCACTGCGCGCCGTTGAACGCACCAGCGGTTTCCTCACCACAGGTGAGTGCGAGCTTCAGCGTGCGTAAGGGGCGGAACTTCTCGGTGCGATAGCGCACAAGCGTGTCCACCCAGATTGCAGCCTCGGCCTTGTCGTCCGAGGCGCCGCGCGCGTAAAAGTTACCGTTCTCCTCCACGAGCGTGAACGGATCGCGGGTCCAGTCCTCGCGCTTGGCCTCGACGACGTCGATGTGCGCGAGCAGCAGGATGGCCTTCAGTTTCGGGTCGCGCCCCGGATAGATAGCTACCAGCCCGCCCTCCTTGGGGTGATCCGGTGCGGTGAAGACCTGCAGCTCGGAGTCGGCAAATCCGGCCGCCTTCAGACGCGCCGCCATACGCTGGGCGGCGAGCGTACAGTTACCCGTCGAGAGGGTGGTATTGGTCTCTACCAGCTCTTTGTACAGCTCGCGGAACTGCGCTTCGCCCTGCGAGGGCGCTGCGGACAGGGGTAGACACAACACCAGGAACACCGCTGTGGCTGCGGCGGTCAGCACGCTTTTCATTGTTTCCTCCCGAAGGCTAGTCGGATTAGACGTGTGTTCGAACCACCGCGCAAGAGTGCTGCGGTCACCCGGCCGGGCTGAATGCGGATGTCGCGCGCTGCGAAATTCCGCCGCGGAGACTGTTCACCGTGGCACGCAGACTCAGTCTCACCCGCGAACGGTTCGCCGCGCAGTTTTTTGAGGATTGTATGCTGCAATTGCCAAGACGGAGCTAGACTCTGCAGCGGCAGGGACTTGGACTGCGCCAATAAGAACTGCATCGGATCAACCGATACACTAGAAAGCCGAGGAGTCCTTTTTATGCATTACGTATGGATGTTTATCGTCGGCATCGTCGTGGGCCTGCTGGCGCGCCTGGTCATGCCGGGCGCTGATCACATGGGTCTGATCATGACCGGCGTGCTGGGCATCGTGGGGTCGTTCGTCGGCGGAATCATCGTGCGACTGTTCACCAAGAACGCGCCGGCAGATGGCTCGAAAATCCAGCCTGCGGGGATCCTCATGTCCATCGTGGGTGCGGTCATCGTACTGTTCGTCTATAACCGCTTCCTCGCCTGATGGTCCAGATTTCCGGTGGTGGCGCTGGCAAGGTCACCACCGGAAATGTCCTAAACTTGTCAGGAGACCATTGAAGCGGCGCCGATCAGACCACAGGCGCCCAGCAGCAGTGCTATGCGCAGCGGCGAGGCGCTCTCGTGGTAGGCGAGAATGCCGATGGCGATTACCCCCAGCGGTATGACCGCCGCGAGCAGCGGACTCATGATCCCGAGCTTCGCTCCGCTGACGTACATCCGTGCCACCGCGCCGATGCCGCATACGAAGAGGACCGCGCACACCATCGTAGGTACCGGGGCGGTGAAGCCGCGCGTGCGCGGCAGCACATACATCGCGGCAAGCTGGAACGCGACGGAAACCAAGAACAGCACGTAGACGCGGGCTGGAATGCTCGACATAGGCTCAGTTCCCCCTGTGACCGAACCATTCTGTAGGGCGTGGGCCGACATGGCAAAGCTGCTCGGAGGCCTTCGGGACATCCTTGGAGCACATGATTAGTGATGTGGTAGGATGCGCGCCCCCAGCGCAGCCCGCCGGCGCCTCGAGACCGATGACTGCGACTGATCTGGGACGGTGGAAGTAGCAGCGGACTTCGGTAACTTACTGATTACATTGCTACTACTGGCAGACCGCACTCACACGCGCCCGTAGCTCAGTTGGATAGAGCGCCTGGCTACGAACCAGGAGGTCGGGAGTTCGAATCTCTCCGGGCGCGCCAAATGCCAGGTCCCTGACCGTGCATTGAATCGACATATCTCTACCGTGCGGCATCTCCATTGATTGTCGAATAGGCGCATTTTCCGCGCATGCATACGATTCTGGCATTTGGCTTGAGCCTGGATTTCCACTCAGCCATTTTGCGCATGATCTCGGCCAAGTGGTCGCCTTGCAGGTCGCTGATGTACTTGGCATCGACTTGAAGCCAAGGACTGCGAAAGCGTGCCATCTCGGCATTGGCCTCCTCGCGGCTGGATCCTTCGATCAGCACTCGATAGGCTGCAATCATCACGCCGGTGCGATCGATCCCGTCCATGCAGTGAACATACACCGGCTTCGGCGCGTCGCTGACGATTGCCAAAAAGCGAGCCACATGAGAGTCCAATAACGACCAACTCATCATGTGTAGCGGCTCGAAATCCGGTAGGTGGTAGTAGTCGATCGAGTGCGTGAAATCTGGGGACGCGGCGGCTGAATCGAACGCAGTGTGATCATCCTGAATCTCCTCGAGGTTCACGATCGTCCCGACACGGTGTTCCAAGAGCCAGGTCGCATCCGCTTTATTCGGTCTTTCACCCCGCCACAGCACATGCGAGGTGGCGACACAGAAGTTGCGGATCGGGGAATCGAGACTACTTGCGCAGGCACCCTGGACAGTGTGCTGGGCAAAATAGACACAGCCGGAGATTAGCAATCCAAGCCCATATACCAGCCTACGGCCCGCGATCGACATTGCTCCTGTACGTTCGACCTGAAACATCGACTGCCTTCTTCCTTCCGATGCTCCGCAACTGTACTCCTGCCGATTTCCCGCAGGCCGTCTTAAGGGTCCGTGAACCGGGTCGATCGCCGAACGCGTCAGCGCGCAGCCGGTGCGGGGCTGGTGAGCGAGGAACACGAGCGAAGCGAAGGCCGCCAACAATCTCTCCGCGCGCGACGGTTTCCGGCTTCTCGCACGACTCGCGCGCCTCAGTCTCGTAGCGCCGCAGAAATTGCTGCGAGGCCGCCGCGCAGCGCTTCCCCTGTGCTCCAGCCGTAGCCCAGACGGAAGTAACGGTCGCTAAGTTCAAACCAGTGGCCCGGACCGACGTAGGTGCCGTGGCGCTCGAGCAGTCGCCGGTAGAAGGCGGACGTTCCGCCCACAGGCTCGGACTTCATGTGCGGCAGGCAGATGACTCCGCCCGCGGGTCGCACCCATTCCAGCAGCTCTTCGCCGTCGATCCACTCTGAAACGCACTCGCGCCGGCTGCGCATTTCGGCAAGCGTCTCTGGCAGGAACTGTTCGCGCCTGGACAGGACCTGCTCAGCGATCCACTCGTCGATTACGCTGCCGCAAATATTGATCTGCTCCTTCGCCGCCAGGAACAGCTCGCGCAGGGCTGGATCTTTAGTAATCAGCCAGCCGATGCGGATTCCGGGGACACCGTACGCCTTGGACAGCGAGGAAACGCTGATGACGTGATCGCCCAGGGAGGCGGCGATGGGCAGAGCCCCTTCGAACGCGAGTTCACGGTAGGTCTCGTCAACCAGCAGCCGGCAGCCCCTGCCCGCGGTGACGGCGGCCAGCTCGCGCAGCTGTGCATCTGTGAGCATGGTGCCAGTGGGGTTATGGGGACAGGTGATACTGACTAGCCGGGTTTGCGGCGTGATCGCGGAAAGCAGTGCACTCGGGTCCAGCTTGAATCCATTTCCGAATTCCAGGTCAACAAAGCTGATCTGGCAGCCGATGGCTCGCGGAGTCTCGAGGTTGGTAGCATAGTTGGGGCGAACCACTACCAGGTGATCCTGCGGGCCGAGCAGGCAGGTCGACACGATAAAGAGCGCGCCCGCGGCCCCGCCAGTAATCAAGACGTCGTCGGCGGATAGACCGGGTGCGCCCTGCACCACCAGTGAGCGCAGTGCGTGGCTGCCGCGATGCTCACCGTAGAGCAGCGTCAGATCCGGTACCACCAGCCCAAGACCGCCGATCGACTGATCGGACACTGAGCTCTCTGAGAGGTTGAACCGGATGTTGCCGTAGCCGAGTTCCTCGGGAGACTCGACTTCGATCGGCATTCGTCTGTACCGCATTGAACGCACCCCGGAATGCAATGCTGGTGGGCTGCCTAGCCGCTCTTGTGGCAGGGGTAGGCGTTGGAGGCCAGAGCCGCGATGAACCTGGCTGCATCGGTATCCCGCTCCTTCGGGGATGCCGCGAGCGAGCGGTCAATGCGTACCTTTACCGACTCCGCCAGCGAATCGCCCGACACGGTGGCAGGGACACAGGGACGGCCGAGCGTGCTCTTGCCGTCTGCGATGTCCAGTCCCAAGGCCATTCCCTGCGTAACTCCCAGTATGTACACGCGGCAGACATTCTTGCTGGTGGTGTCCGAGGCCAAGCAAAGCTGCTGCAACTCACCGGCCGTCATGACCGGCTGGGCCGGATCCGCAGCCGCCGGCTGCAGCAGCAGCGCGCTCACCAGGGCAATGGAAATGAGGGGCTTCATTGACGATTTCTCCTGTCCCGCTGCGGGTCACTTCCGCAGCGCCTGTTCACCGCAGCATATAACGCCGCGCGCCTGGGGTGGCCCGGCGTGTTGCCAGATACGCGCCGCCAGTTGGGTACACTACTGCGTCCGCCGACCCGCGGGGAGAGGAGTCGCGTGACCCAAGCAGCAGACTGTTTCAGCGAAATCGTGGCCGCGCGCCCAAGGACTCGCAAGCTGTCCCCGTTTCAGTGGACGTGTATTGGGGCGCTGGCTATCCCGCTGTGGGCTATGTGGCCCTCCCTTGCGCTGCGCACGGCTCCGTTGCCACCGCTGGAGACGCTGGCGCTCGCGTTCGCCTGTGGCTGGATCAGCTTCAGCGCGCTGCACATGCACGCAGGCGAGGCGACTCCTGGGAGCACCGCGGGTTCCAGGCAGGAGTGGCTTCCGGCGCTTGTCTACGCGGCCGCGCTTTCCGGCGGTGATCTGTGCTTCCTCTTGGCGCTGCACCGCATTCCGGCAGCGCAGGCAAACCTGCTGTCCTATCTTTGGCCGGTGATGCTCGTCGTGCTGGGTGCGGCGGCGGGCGCCTTCAGGCTGGGGCTGCGCCAGCTGGCAGGCCTGGCAATGGGCTTTGCCGGCGCCACGATCCTGATCTGGGACGGCCACGTCGTGCTCTCCGCAGGTGGAATCGCGCTGGCCCTGCTCAGTGGCGGCCTGTGGGCGGCCTACTGCGTGTTCCGCCTGGTCTGGAAGCGTCCGGCGGGCAACCTCCTGGCCCGTGGCTGCGGGGTGTCGGCGCTGCTGTGTGCATGCCTGCACCTGCTCCTGGAGCCGACAATCGTACCCAGCGCAACCAATCTCGTGGCGATTTCGATCGCAGGCTTCTTCGCGCTCGGACTCGGCAACTTCCTGTGGGACCTCGGCTTCAGGCGCGGGGACGGTCATCTGCTGGCGGTGATGTCGTATGCGACGCCCCTGTGCAGTGCGCTGTTGCTGGCGGCCCTCGGCAGTGCGCTGCTGACCTGGAACCTGCTGTTCGGCGGGCTGGTTATCGTCTCGGCCGGACTGCTGTCACGGACCGGAGACCAGGCAGGAAGAGGCTGAGACAGAAGCGGCGTGGCTGTCTTTTCAGGCTCGAGCGCTCGGTGGGTCGCGATCCGCCCTCAAGCTGTTCGAGTGGTGCGCACTTCAGACCGGCTCGTCGAGGGACTTAGCCAGCGCAGTAAACAACTTCGGCCCGCTCTCGGTCATGTACCAGCAATCCTCGAGTCGCACACCGAACTGCCCGGGGATATAAAGACCCGGCTCGTCGGAGAAGCACATCCCGGCCTCCAGGGCGGTCGTGTCATTGCGGACGAGGAAGGGGGGCTCATGGCCATCCATGCCGATGCCGTGCCCCGTGCGGTGGGAAAGGCCGGGCAGACCGTAGTCCTTGCTCCAACCCTTGCTCTCGTAGAACGCGCGCACCGCCTGGTCAATCTGGCCCACGGGCGTGCCGAGCTTGGCGGTCTCAAGCGCCAGTTCCTGACCGCGCTTGACCATGTCCCACAGCTCGCGCTGGCGGGCGGACGCGGTGCCGTGCACCCAGGTGCGCGAGATGTCTGACTGGTAGCCATGGACACTGCAGCCGCTGTCGATGAGCACCACCGAGCCGGCGCGCACCTTCTGCGGCGTCACCGAGCCGTGCGGGAACGCGCTCGCCTCGTTGAGCAGCACCAGCGAGAAATCGTGTTCGCCACCGAGTTGCCCGGTAGCCGCCACGAGCATCTTCATGATCTCGGCGGAGGACATGCCCGCACGCACCTGGCCATGGACATGCCTGATCGCGGCAATCGTCACGTTGTTGGCCGCCTGCATCAGTGCGAGCTCGGCCGCGGACTTGCGGATCCGGCAGACGCGCACGAGTTCGTCGGCACCGACCACGGCGCGACCCCCGCCGGCGAGCCTGACGACGCGGTCACTGATGAAGAAACGTGTCGTCGCTTCGACGGCCAGGGGTCCCGCGGGTTGCTTGCGCAGGGCTGCGGCGAGCAGCTCGAAGGGACTTTCGTCCTCCTTCCAGGGCGCCACGTCGGCGGCGACCTGCAGGGTCTCGCGGATCGAGGGCTCCTCGAAGAAGGGAGTGACGATCACCACGCGCCCGGTGGCCGGTATCAGGGCCGCGGTGGTGCGCTCCGAGCGCCACCAGCGCACGCCGGTGAAGTACTCCAGCGAGGACCCCGCTTCGACCAGCACCGCGGCCACGCCCTGGTGCTGCATAAGCTCCTGCAGTTTCGCGATCCGCGCCTCACGTTCCTGGGCGCTGATAGGCAGCACGCCGTTGGTGAGGGAGACCAGGCCAGAGGAGGCGGCCGTTTTGCCGGCAGGCCCCGCGGCGCCCGCGGCCACGGCGACGCTCGCCGCCGTCAGTCCGAAAAAGGTCCGTCTGGATACTGGCCTCATGGAGTTCCCCTGGCTGGATATTGTTCTTGTCGCGGTCAGAATATCGGACCGACCGCGCGGCTGCCACTTGGATCGGAGCAGCTGGCCGCGAAGCCGCGTGCGTCCAGGTGCGGCAACGTGCCGAAGTCGGGGCTGAATAGTGTGACGGCGGTCACTTACCACGGCCGCCTGGCGCCGCGCCGCGGCCGATTCTGAGAGGCCCAGACACAATAAGAAAGAAGATTCATTTTACCTTACGCGGGTGAAAATCCGCTCCAAAGTCACCACCCTGGTCGCGGGGATCTTCCTGATCCTGGGCGTCGCCGCCGTCCTGGTCGGAAAGTTCGTCATCATGCCGAGCTTTGCCGAACTCGAGCGCGCGGATGCGCGCACCGCGATGCGCCGCGTCAGCTTCGCGCTCGACCTGACCCTCGAGCGGGTCGCCCTGTCGGCCATGGACTGGGGAAACTGGGCGGACACTTACAATTTCGTGGGCGATCACAACCCGAAGTACGTTAGCTCTAACATCACCGAAATCACCCTAAAACAGCTCAACGTCAACGCGCTGCTAATTGTGGACCTTGACGGGAATGTGGTGCTGGCTCGGGACCGCGACCTAAACACCGATAAGGCGCTTGGGCTCGACCTAACTTCCCTGGACAGGCTTCCCACGGGGTTCCCCTGGCACCCCGAGAGGCTCATCGGCAATCCCGCGCACGGCCTGGTGAACACCAACCGCGGCCTGATGATGCTGGCCGGGGCGCCGGTGCTGGATGGTAATGGCAAGGGGCCGGCGCGCGGCATGGTGATCATGGGACGCCTGCTGCCGGGGGCGGCGCTTGAGGCGATCGCCTCCCAGGCACAATTTCCGGTTGCGATGCGGCCTGCGGTGTCGGGCACGCCGGCGGAGACCCTTAAGGTAGGCGATGCGGTTACTACTGTTGGCGATACGCTCAACGATATTTACGGCAAGCCGGTCGTTACACTTACGGTCGACGTGCCGCGGGAGGTATCCCTGCGCGGCAAGAGCGCGGTTAAGGTTGCCTCCGCATACCTCATTGCGGCTGCTGTGACCGTGCTCGCGCTGCTCGTCATGGTGCTCAATCGCGTGATCCTCAACCCACTGGCGCACATGACGCGACACGCGGTCGCGATGGGCAAGGGAATCGATCTGACCACCCGCCTTGACCTGCACCGGCGCGACGAGATGGGCGTGCTCGCCCGTGAGTTCGACAACATGGTGGAGCGGGTGGCCGAATCGCGCACCCAGCTGGTTGACCAATCCTTCCAGGCCGGCTTCGCCGAGCTTGCCAAGGGAGTGCTGCACAACCTCGGCAATGCCATGACACCGATCGGGGTGCGCCTGGCCAACCTGGGCGAGCGCCTGCGGGTGGCGCCGACCGAGGATGCCGACCTGGCGACCGCCGAGCTGGCCGCCGGCGGCGCGGACGCGGAGCGTAGCGCTGACCTGCAGGAGTTTCTCAGGCTTGCCTGCCGGGAATTGTCCGGCACGGTGCGCTCGGCCCGCGAAGACGTTGCGGTAATGACCCGCCAGGCCACGGTCATCCAGACAGCCCTTTCCGAGCAGCTGCGCTCGGCACGCAACGAGCACGTGATCGAACCGGTGCGCCTCACCGAGCTGGTCGCGCAGTCGCTGGAGATCGTGCCCGATGCCTGTCGGCAGCGACTCACGGTCGACACCGACGAGACCCTGCGGGGTCTGGGGGTCGTGCGTGTGGCGCGCACGGTGCTGCGCCTGATTCTGCAGAACCTGATCATCAATGCTGCTGACGCGGTACGCGATGCCGGCAAGGCGAAGGGGCGGCTGCGCCTGAGCGCCCAGATCGTGATCGACGCAAGCGGCGAGAAGCTGCATCTGCAGTGCGTGGACGACGGCGTCGGGATCGCCCCGCAGAATCTGCAGCGGGTTTTTGAGAAGGGTTTCTCGACGAAGTCGCCGGAGACCAACCATGGCATCGGCTTGCACTGGTGCGCGAACGCCATCAACGCGCTCGGCGGGCGTATCTGGGCCGCCAGCGACGGCCCGGGACGGGGTGCGGCGATGCATCTGATAGTGCCATTGGCTGCCAACTGAGCGAACCAGCAGGGGCTGATTGAGGACTTCTTATGCCTGACACCAAAGCACCCAATATCCGCGTCCTCGTCGTGGACGACGAGCCGGAAGTGCGGGACGCCTACCGGCAGATCCTGCTGGAAAACGAAGTGACCCAGGAGATGGTGGGCTTTCGCGAGCTGCGCAGCCGGCTATTCAAGAAAAACCCCGCGGACACTGCGCGCGAGCGCTCGGCCGCACGCACCGGCAGCTTTGAGCCCGTATTCTGCGACAGCGCCAACGAGGCCGTGCACCTGGTGAAGGAGAGCATCGCCGGCAACAATCCGTTCGCGGTGATATTTCTGGATGTCCGCATGCCGCCGGGACCGGATGGCGTATGGGCCGCAACCCAGATCCGCGAGCTCGACCAGGCGGTCGAGATCGTCATTTGCACGGCGTACTCGGACGCGGACCCGGGCGAGATCGGCGGCCTGGTCCCGCCGGAGGACAAGCTGTCGTACCTGCAGAAGCCCTTCCATCCTCACGAAATCCGCCAGATGACGATCGCGCTGAGCAGCAAGTGGCGGGCGGAACGACGTATCGTGCGCCTGGCCTACTTCGACACGCTCACGGGGCTGCCGAACCGCGAGCAGTCTCGCAGCCGTCTGGTGGGCGCCCTGGAGGCCGCCAGGGACAACAAGCGGACGCTGGCGGTGCTGTACCTGGACCTGGACAATTTCAAGCGCGTCAACGACACGCTGGGGCACGCCGTAGGCGATGAGCTGCTGTGCGTGGTTGCCGACCGGTTGCGCAGCTCATTGCGCTACGGCGGCGAATCTGCACCCCCGGGAACTGCCGACAGCGCGCGCCCGGGAGATATCGCCCGTCTGGGCGGGGATGAGTTCCTCGTGTTGCTGCCCAACCTGCGGGGTGCTGTTGATGCCGGCACCGTGGCAGAGCGGCTGATCGGCTCGCTGCGCGAGCCGGTGCAGCTGGCCATGAACTCTCTGGTGGTCACGCCTAGTATCGGTATTGCCGTGTACCCCCAGGACGGGGACGACGCAGAGACGCTGCTGCGCAACGCAGATCTGGCCATGTATTTCGCCAAGCGCCGCACGCCTGGCACCTACGCGTTCTTCGACGCAGCCATGAACGCCAATGCGCTGCACCGCTTCACCGTCGAAGAGCAGCTGCGTGGGGCCCTTGACCGCAACGAGTTCTCCCTGGCATACCAGCCGCAGTTCGACGTACGCACCGGATCGGTGTCAGGCATGGAGGCACTGCTGCGCTGGACCAATGCCGAGCTGGGTTCCATCGGCCCGGTGGAGTTTATTCCTGTTGCTGAGGAGACGGGGCTGATCCATTCCATCGGAAAATGGGTGCTGCGCACCGCCTGCCAGCAGGCGCGCAAGTGGCGCGACGAGGGCCTGCCGTTCCAGCGCATCGCCGTGAACGTCTCGGGGCGGCAGTTCGCGCTGGCCGAGTATCCGGCGGAAGTGGCCGCCATACTCGAGGAGACCGGCCTGGAGCCTGCGGGGCTGGAGCTGGAAATTACCGAGTCCGTGGTTATGGCCGATGAGGCGTGGGCGCAGAAGGCGATCAACGAGCTCAAGCAATTGGGCATCTCGTTGGCCATTGACGACTTCGGCACCGGGTACTCGAGCTTCGGCCGCCTCAGGCACTTCTCGGTCGACCGGTTGAAGATCGATCGCTCCTTCGTCAGCAGCGTGACCGAATGCAATGACGACCGCGCCATCGCCGCGGCGATCATCGCGATGTCCAGGTCGCTGCGCATTAACGTGACCGCCGAGGGCGTCGAGAACTTCCCGCAACTGGCCTTTCTGCAGGAGCAGGACTGCCAGGATGCCCAGGGGTACCTGCTCAGCCGGCCGCTGCCGCCCGATGCGGCCAGCGAACTGCTGCGCCGGGTGAATGACGTGAGCGACGAGTCGCGCACGCAACGCTTGAAGGTCATCATCGGCTGACAGTTCCGCGCCTGCTGCTCCATCTCCTGCCGTTCCCGGAGGGGGATTGCGCGTAGAATCGACCGGCCTTCACGACTGGTGAACCGTCCGGAACATGAAGACCGCGCTCGACCCTGCCATCAAGAACACATCCGCGGGAGCGGCAGCCGATGCGATCCTGCGTAGCTGCGTGCACTGCGGCTTCTGCCTGCCCGCCTGCCCGACCTATCAGATCCTGGGGGATGAGCTGGATAGTCCGCGCGGGCGCATCTATCTGATGAAACAGCTGCTCGAGGGTGAGCCGGTCACGGCACGCACGCAGCTGCACCTGGACCGCTGTCTGGGGTGCCGCGCCTGCGAGAGCGCCTGCCCGAGTGGCGTGCAGTACGGCCGCCTGCTGGACTTCGGGCGTGCGCTGACCGAGGAACGCGTCGGGCGCGCGCCCGCGCTGGCGGCCAAGCGGCGGCTGCTGAGCAAGATCGTTCCGCACACGCGTCGCGCCCGGGCGTTGATGCGCGCGGCGGGCTGGCTGCGGCCGATGCTGCCTGCGCCGCTGCTTGCCCAGGTGCCGCGCTTGCCGCCCCCTGCTGCGCAGGCTGTGTGGCCGGCCGCGCGGCACGCCCGGCGCGTGGCTATCGTGCGCGGCTGCGTCCAGCCAGCGTTGGCAGCAGGCATCGATCCGGCGGCAGCACAGGTGCTCGATCGCATCGGCATCTCTGCCGTGCCTGCCGAGGGTGGCGGCTGCTGCGGAGCGGTGAGTCATCACCTGTCCGCCCACGCGGACGCACTGGCGCAGATCCGGCGCAATGTCGATGCGCTGTGGCCCCACCTCGAGGCTGGCGCCGAGGCGCTGGTGTTCACGGCAAGCGCGTGCAGCGCGATGCTCTGCGACTACGGCCGGCTGCTGCAGGAAGAGCCGCAGTATGCCGCGCGGGCCGCGCGAATCAGCGCAGCGGCCAGGGATATAAGCCAGATCGTCGCGGGCGAGTCCGCCGCACTCGGGCTGGCCCTGGGCCGGGCACGAGGGGCCGCGGCGCCGCGGCGCGTCGCGTACCAGGCGCCTTGCAGCCTGCAGCACGCGCTGAAAATCACCGGCGTGGTCGAGCCGCTGCTGCTCGCCGCAGGATTCACGCTGACCGCGGTGACTGACGGGCAGCGCTGCTGCGGATCGGCCGGCACTTACTCGATCCTGCAGCCGCAGTTATCGCAACAGCTGCTGCGCAGTAAGGTCAGCGCGCTCGAGGGCGAGCACCCCGATGTCATAGCGACCGCGAACATCGGCTGTCTGCATCACATTCGCGATGGCACGGCTGTCCCGGTGCGCCATTGGATTGAGCTACTGGCGGAGCAGCTTGCCGGTGGCTGACCAGTGGGGCGAACGCATGCCGCGCTCGGTCGGCCTGCTGCAGACGGTGGCAGTGTCAGTGGGCGTGGCAATCGGCAGCGGCATATTCCGCGTGCCGGCCACGATCGCCGGCCAGCTCGGCGCCCCCGGCCCGATACTGCTGTGCTGGGTCCTCGGGGGTGTGATCGCGCTGTGCGGAGCGCTCACCGTCGCCGAGCTGGCCGGGGCGATGCCGCGTTCCGGCGGCATCTTCGCCTACCTGCTGGAAGCTTACGGACCGCTGCCGGCATTCCTGTTCGGCTGGACCGAGCTCGTGGTCATTCGTGCTTCGGCGCTCGGCGCCATCGCAACGATCTTCGCCGAGTACCTCGGGTACTTCGTGCCGCTCAACGCACTGCAGGTCCGCTTTGTGGCCGCGGCGGCCATCATCGTGATCGGGGCGATCAACTACGTCGGCGTGCAGCGCGCCGCGCTGCTGCAGAGCGCGACAACTGTGCTCAAGTATGCGGCCCTTATGGCGCTCGGGCTGCTGGCCTTCACCGCCAGCGGCGGCAGCGGCGGGCATTTCGTGCCCGCCTGGCCTGCCGGGGTGTCGTTGTCGCTGCTGGCGACCGCGTTGATCCCGGTGCTATGGACCTACGACGGCTGGGCGGACCCGGCGACGATGGCCGGAGAGATCGCCGATCCGCAGCGCAACCTGCCACGCGCGCTCATCGCCGGGGCACTGTGCGTTACGCTCGTGTACCTGGTGGTGAACGTGGGCTTTCTCTATGCCCTGGCGCCGGTGCAGATGGCCAACTCACGCCTTATCGCCTCGACCGTCGCATCGCACATCCCGCTGCTCGGCAGCGCCGGCACGGCTGCGATTGCCGCTGCGGTAATCCTCTCCGCGTTCAGCGGGCTGAACGCCTCGATGATGACCGGCTCGCGTGTGTTCTTCGCAATGGCCGACCGTGGCTTGTTCTTCCGCGGCGTAGCGCGCGTGTCCCCGCGCTTCAACAGTCCCTCGGTGGCTATCTGGCTGGCCACCCTGCTGGGCGTCGCCTACGTGCTGGCGAACGACTTTGCGCAGCTGGCGGACAAGTTCATCCTGGGAATCTGGCCGTTTTATGCGCTTACCGTGGCCGCAGTGTTTGTCCTGCGCCGCAAGCGCCCGGACCTGCCGCGCCCCTACCGGGTGTGGGGCTACCCGCTGGTACCGGCGGTCTTCCTGCTGGCCTCGCTGTTCATGGTGTTGAATGCGCTGGTGACCGACCCGCGCGACACCGGCGTGACGCTGCTGATCATAGTGGTCGGCGTGCCGGTCTACCTGGCGTGGACCCGTCTGTTCCGTCCGCGTGCTTGAGCCTGGGTTCTGCCCGCTCAGGACGCTTCATATAAGATGAGGCATCCCGCAGGAAGGATTGCATGAGCCCGTCCGGTTCGGCCAAGCGCGCCTTGGTGTTCGTCTTCATTACCGTGCTCATCGACTCGATAGGCTTCGGGATCATTCTGCCCGTCCTGCCCAGCCTGATCATGCAGCTGACGGGCGTCACCGTCGACCGCGCGGCCACCTATGGAGGATTGCTCGCGAGCATTTACGCGCTGATGCAGTTCTTCTGTGCACCCGTGCTGGGTAACCTGAGTGACCATTTCGGGCGCCGCCCGGTTCTGCTGTTTGCACTGTTTGCCCTGGGTTGCGACTACTTCATCCAGGGATTGGCGCCCACGATCGGCTGGCTATTCGTCGGCCGGATGATCGCCGGTGTCGCGGGCGCCTCGTTCACGCCCGCCTATGCGTACGTTGCCGACATCACTCCCGCGGAGAAGCGGGCGCAGCGCTTCGGCCTTATGGGGGCAGCATTCGGGATCGGCTTCATCGTCGGCCCGGCGATCGGGGGGCAACTCGGGCATTTCGGCCCGCGCGCGCCGTTCTTCACCGCCGGCGTCATTGCGCTGATGAACACCGCGTTCGGCTACTTCGCGTTGCCTGAGTCGCTGCCGCCCACCGCGCGCCGCGCTTTCCACTGGATGCGCGCCAATCCGCTAGGGACGCTGTCGCAGGTGAGCAAATACCCGGGCGTACCCTGGATGCTGGCCGCGCTGTTCCTGTGGCAACTGGGACATCAGGTTCTGCCCAACGTCTGGTCGTTCTACACGATTCTCAAGTTCCACTGGTCCAGCGACCAGGTAGGCTATTCGCTCACCTGGGTGGGCCTGGTGATGGCCGTGGCGCAGGGCGTGTTTACCGGGCGGCTCGTGCCCTGGTTCGGGGGCGAGCGCCCGGCCGCTCTGGCCGGCATGGCCGCGGCAGTGCTGGCGTATCTTGGCTACGCACTCGTGCCGCAGGGGTGGATGATGTACCCGGTCTCCCTGCTCACCTTCGTGTTTGCCCTGGCCTATCCGTCTATGAACGCACTCGCCTCACAGCGCGCGCCGGCGAATGCGCAGGGGGAACTGCAGGGCGCGGTGGCGATGCTTTACAGCCTCAGCTCCATCGCCGGGCCGCCGCTGATGACGCAGGTGTTCGGTCATTTTTCACGACACGGGGCGGCGGTTTACTTTCCGGGCGCGCCATTCGTTCTCGCCGCCATACTTACGCTGGCATGCGCGGCGCTGTTTGTGCGCGCCCTGCGCCTGCCCGGTGCCGCGCAGCCGGTGGCCGTTGCCGGGGGTCCCTGAGTGTCGCGCCGTGCCCTGCAAATTGCCGCATGGCTGCTGGCGGCCGCCGCCCCGGGCGTCGGTGGCAGCGCGCCGGCGCCCCTCCAGCCGGCGCCACCGCCCATCCGCCACGTCATAGTCCTGCTGCTGGAGAACCAGTCCGATGCCGTCACCTTCGGCAGGAACTCACCGGCTCCCTATCTCGCCAGGACGCTGGTCGCCCAGGGCGCGCGCCTGACACAGTACTACGCGATCGGGCACGCGAGCCTGGACAACTATATCGCGCTGATCAGCGGGCAGGCCCCCAACCATGACACGCAGCTTGACTGCGGGATATTCAGCGAATTCAAGCCCACCGCCGGGCTCGACGCCGATGGCCAGCTGCCGGGGTCCGGTTGCGTCTATCCGGCCCGGGTGCAGACACTCCCCGACCAGCTCGAGCGTGCCGGGCTCACCTGGCGTGCTTACATGGAAGACATGGGCAACAACCCGGCGCGCGAGGCTGCCACCTGCGCACACGTGCCAATGGGCACGCGCGAGACCACCCAGCAGGCACAGATCGGCGATCAGTACGCCGCACGCCACAACCCCTTCGTGTACTTCCATTCGATCATCGATAACCGGGCGCGCTGCGATGGCCACGTCGTAAATCTCAGCCTGCTCGCGTCGGATCTGCAGAGCATCGCGACCACTGCCAACTACATCTTCATCACCCCCAACCTGTGCAACGACGGCCATGATGCGAGCTGCGTAGACGGCAGGCGGGGAGGGCTAGTCGCGATCGACGTGTTCCTGCGCAAGTGGGTGCCCATGATCGTGCAGTCACCCGCGTTCCGCAGCGACGGCATGCTGGTGATCACCTTCGATGAGTCCGACCACGCCGGCGCGCAGGGGTCGGCGGCGTGCTGCGGCGAGCGCCCGCTACCTGGCGCCGTGTTTCCGCCGGGCATCTCAGGCCGCGGCGGCGGGCGCATCGGCGCGGTCGTGCTGTCGCCGTTCGTGCGTCCCGGCACTGTCTCGAGCCAACCGTACAACCACTATTCCTTGCTGCGCACCGTGGAGACCATCTTCGCGTTGCCGCCGCTGGGCTATGCGGGCGCCCCCGACCTCAAGATGTTCGGTGCGGATGTCTTCAGCGCTGGCGCGCAGCCTCCACCCGCTCGATGAGCTCGTTGACGAGCGGGTTTTCCACGAACAGCGGGCCGAAAAGCCTGCGCGGCGGTGAGAAGGTCACCTGCCGGCCAAAACGCCCCGGGGTGCGCAAGGTAAGCGTTATGCGCTGGGGGTTGGTCAATCCCGCGTAGCTCACGTTGATGATGTTGGTCAAAGGAATCCGCTCCTCGTCATCGCCGCAGCGCACGCGCAGCGCATCGCCCTCGTCGTACACCTCATCCGCCAGGTCGAGCACCAGGCGACGGATCACGGCATACCCGATGGCAAGTGCCAGCGCCGGGACGATGTAGACGACCGCCGGCGGGGAGCGGCCGGACGGCCTGCCCAGGAGCGCAACGGCAACGAAGACCGCGACGATGCCGAGCCAGATGGCGGGGAGGACGTGCTTGAGGAATGCGGTGTTGCGCGAGGAAATGCGCTTGCCCGGCGTGATCACGGCCCGCTCCCCGGGTACACAGCGGCTGCGGGAATCGTGGCGGGGCGGTGTCCAGCGTATGCGGTGCAGTGCAGCACCACCTGGAGCGATGAACCGGGGGCGGTATGCCGCATCGGGATTCCTTTGGCTCGACAAATGCTTGCCGAGGCAGTATTATCGTTGGCAGTGATCTTGCTGGCAGCAATAGGATAGCAGGCCCCAACAATGGCTCGCCGCAGTGCGCTTCGTGCCGAACGCCTCGTCGCGCCACAGGCCCAGGAAGAGGCCCTGAGCGTCGGCTACCTCTTGGGCCGGGCGCGCGCCTCGCTGCTCTCCGGACTGGATGCGCGCCTGGAGCGGTTCGGACTGAGCGGCATGCAGTTCGCCGTGCTCAAGCACCTGGCGGAGGGCAGCGCAAACACCGCCGCGGGCCTGTGCCGTTTCATGCAGTACGACACCGGTGCCATGACGCGCATTCTCGACCGGCTCGAGGAGCGCGGCCTGGTAAGTCGTGAGCGTAGCCGCGCTGACCGGCGCGCGGTCGTCCTCAAGCTCGCGGCGAACGGCCGCGCGCAGTTGCCCCGCCTCGCCCATGTGGCCAGCGGCGTGCTGCAAGCACACCTCGCTGGTTTCAGCGCCGCAGAGGTGACGGCGCTGAAAAGCTATCTCGGAAGGATGATCGAAAACGGACAGGACCAAGGGGACAATCAAGGAACCCTTGCAGGAAGCAAACCATGACCCTCCGCAGCATATTTCTCACCGTGGCCGCGGCATTGCCCCTCGCCGGCTGCGTGGACCGGGGGGACTGGAAGGCCACCCCGAAGGTCGAACCCAATTCCCTGTCCGCCGAGCACACGCTGCAGGGAACCAAGCTCGATGCCGCTGTCTGGCCGACTGCCCAGTGGTGGCGTGCTTACAGCGATCCGCAGCTGGATGCACTGGTGGACGAGGCTCTGGCTGGCAGCCCCTCGCTCGAGATCGCCCAGGCGCGGCTGCGCGCCGCGCAGGCGCAGGCGGTCAGTGCCGGCGCGGCCCGGGCGCCGACCGTGGCAGCCAACGGCGAACTCACGCGTCAACGCTACCCCGAGCATGGCTTGTATCCGCCGCCGTACGCGGGCAGCTGGTCGACCGATGCGCGCGTGGCGCTGGATTTCAGCTGGGACCTGGATTTCTGGGGTCGCAACCGTGCCCTGCTGGGGCAGGCACGCTCGGGCGTCGCTGCCGCGGAGGCGGACCGCGAGGCGGCGCGGCTGGCGCTCACGGTGGCCGTGGTGCGCGCCTACGTGCAGCTGGACCTGCAGTACGCGCTGCTGGACGTCACCAACGACAACCTCAAGCAGCAGAGCTCCATCCTTGAGCTCACGCAGCAACGCGTGAGCGCCGGACTGGAGAACAATGCCCGGGTCAAGCAGTCCGAGGGCACGCTCGCGCTCACCCGGGCTGGCGTGGTCTTCGTGCAGGCGAACATCGACCTCGCGCGCAATCAGCTGGCCGATCTGGTCGGCGCGGGCCCCGACCGCGGCCAGGCGATCACCCGCCCGCGCCTGAGCGCACCGGCGGAGATCGCGCTGCCGTCCACCTTGCCCTCGGACCTTTTGAGCCGGCGCCCGGACGTGGCTGCAGCACGCGCGCACGTGGAGGCGGCCAGCCACGGCATTGCGGCTGCCGAGGCGGAGTTCTATCCCAACGTGAACCTGGTCGCGTTCGCCGGCTTCCAGACCATCAGTCTCTCGCAGCTGTTCGACGCCTCGGACCGCGTGGTGGGCTTCGGTCCGACGATCCACCTGCCGGTGTTCAACCGCGGTGCCCTGCGCGGCAATCTGTACACGCAGCAGGCAACGCTGGATGCCGCGGTCGGGCAGTACAACCAGACGCTGCTCGATTCGGTGCGTGAAGTCGCCGACGTGGTGACCAATTGGCGCGCGCTGGAACGCGAGACGACGGAGGAGGAGGCGGCGCTGGAGGCGGCGCAGAACTCCTACGATCTCACCACGCAGCGCTACAAGGCCGGCCTCGATAACTACCTGAGCGTGCTTTCGGCGCAGAACCAAGTGCTGCTGGCGCAGGGCCTGCGCGCCGAACTTGCGGCGCGGCGCCTGACCTTCAGCGTCGATCTTGCGCGCGCCCTGGGCGGCGGCTACGGCGCGCCGCCGCCGCCGTCGGCGCCGCTGGCTGCACAACAATGAGAAAGCTGTAATGGACGCCGCCGCCGAAACCGCACCCCAGGCCGAGGTCCAGACGCAGCGCGGGCAGCGCCGCAAGTGGCTCATCATCCTGACGGTTGGCTTGGTGGTGCTCGCAGTGCTCGCTGCCCTGTGGTGGCTGTTCTTCGCGCGCGGCTACGAGAGTACGGATGACGCCTACGTCGCCGGTGACGTGGCCAACGTGATGCCGCAGGTCAGCGGCACGGTGGTGAGCATCGGCGCCGATGAGACCGACCTGGTGCAGGCCGGCCAGGAGCTCATTCGCCTGGATGCCACGGATGCCCGCATTGCCTTGCAGGATGCCGAGCAGCAGCTGGCGCGCGCCGTGCGCCAGACGCGCACCGTGTTCGCCAACCGCGACGAGCTGTCCGCCGTCGTCGGCCAGCGCCGCTCGGACCTGGCCCGAGCACAGTCGGACTTCAACCGCCGCAAGGATCTCAGCGCCAGCGGTGCGGTCTCGAGCGAGGAAGTGGGGCACGCGCAGGATGCGCTCAACGCGGCGCGCGATGCGCTCACGGCCGCGGAAAAGAACCTGGTCGCCGGCACCGCCCTGGTGGGCCGCACCAATGTCGCGGACAACCCGGACGTGCGCGCCGCGGCCACGCAGGTCGAGAAGGCGTGGCTCGCGCTGCAGCGCACGAGCGTGAAGGCGCCCGTGTCCGGTTACGTTGCCAAGCGCAACGTGCAGCTGGGTGACCACATCGCCCCCGGCGCGCCGCTCATGACAATCGTGCCCCTGGAGCGCCTGCGCGTGGAGGCCAACTTCAAGGAAGTGCAGCTGGACCGCATGCGCATCGGTCAGCCGGTGAAGGTGGTGTCAGACCTGTACGGCGGGCATGTGGAGTATCAGGGCACCGTGGTGGGCCTGGGAATGGGCACCGGGGCCGCGTTCGCGCTGCTGCCGGCGCAGAACGCTACCGGCAACTGGATCAAGGTCGTGCAGCGCGTGCCGGTGCGCATCGCGCTCAAACCCGAGGAACTCAGGGACCACCCGCTGCGCATCGGCCTGTCGACGCGCGTGAAGGTCGACGTGCACGATGACTCCGGCCACCAGCTGGCGCAGAACGCGCCGCAGCAGCCGGTGCTCAGCACCAGTGCGTACGACGTCGACCATGCTGAGGTGCAGGCGAGCATCGCGCAGATCATCCGCGAGAACTCGACCGAGGGCAGCGCCACCGCCGGGCACTAGTCCGGGATTACTCCAGCTTCAGATAGCACAGCGGCAGGGCGGTGGTGGACTTGATGGTCTCCAGCGCGAAGCTGGCGCTGACATCCTGGAACTCCACCGCCGAGATCAACCGCTTGTAGACCACGTCGTAGGCGTCGATGTCGGGTACCACGATGCGGATCAGGTAGTCGACGTCACCGCTCATGCGGTGGATTTCGGTGACCTCCGGAATGTCGCGCACCGCGCGTGCGAAGCGCTCGAACCAGGCCTCGCTGTGGTTGCCGGTCTTCAGGGTCACGAACACCGTGGTGCCGACATTCAGGGCGCGCGCATCGAGGAGAGCAACGGTGCCGCGGATGATGCCTTCGTCCTGCAGCTTCTGGATGCGCCGCCAGCAGGGGGCCTTGGACAGTCCGATCCGATCGGCAATCTCTGCGGCGCTGAGGGCGCCGTCCACCTGGAGCAGCTCCAGGATTTTGGCATCTAGCTTATCCATGAGATATCGTTTCTCTTATGTGCTCTCTAGCGCAACATTATTGCCCAATATGGACCATTTGTCGGTATCTTCGCAACCGCGTAGCGCGGGCGTGGCCCTAGGATGGGGCATGGATCTGACGAGCCGTTTTACCGCCCACCCCCAGTCGGTGGGGGAGACCTACACCGAGCACCTCGGCGTGGCGACGTGGTTCGGGGTACGCATGATGTTCGCAGGCTTCGCCTGCCTGGTTCACGGGCTGCTGCCGTTCATGTTCGTGCGCACCGGCAGCCGCGCGATCACCGAACTTAACGATCGCATGGTCGCCAACCGGCGCCGCTGCCCTCAGCAGCCCATCGCGAGCGATACGCGGCTGCCGCAGTAGCCGTGCGGACGCTCCTTCGGGCGTTCTCTCCCGGGTGGATCGCGGTGCGCCAGGCGCTGCCAGGGGTGCTGATTGCGATCGCGCTGGCGGCACTGGCACGCGCCATGGCCCAGCAAATCGCGCAGGGCGCGATCGGGCTGCCCAAGATTCCCTTGAGTCCGGTGATGTGCGCCGTGCTCTTGGGCATGCTGTGGCGTAACACCGTGGGCGTCCCGGCCTGGGCGACCAGCGGCCTCAACTGGACGATGCACCGCCTGCTGCGGGTCGGGATCGCCCTGGTCGGCCTGCGGCTGACCCTGGGCGGCGCCGGCGCCATCGCCATGACGGCATTGCCCGTGGCGCTCACCTGTCTCACGGTCGCACTGCTGGCGGGCACGGCCATCGCCCGGCTGCTGGCCGTTCCGCGCCGGTTGGGACTGCTGCTGGCGATCGGCACCGCCGTGTGCGGCTGCACCGCCGTGGTGGCGATGTCTCCGGTGATCCGCGCCCGCCACGCCGAGACCGCATTCGCGGTGACCTGCGTGGTGCTGTTCGGCTGCATCGCCATGCTGCTGTATCCGTGGGTGGCCGCCTACTTCTTCGCTGCCTCCCCGGTGCACGCGGGCATCTTCCTCGGCACCGCCATCCATGACACCTCGCAGGTGATCGGTGCCTCGCTGATCTACTCGCAGCAGAACGCGGCGCCCGCAGCACTTGCCGCCGCCAGCGTGGCGAAGCTGCTGCGCAACCTGTCGATCGCGATCCTGATCCCGGCGGCTGCCTGGCTCACCAGGCGCGAAGAGGCGCGCGAGGCCGGCAGCGGCGAAGTCGCCAGCGCCCCTGCCGCCCGCACCACGCTCGTGCCGTTCTTCGTGGTGGCGTTCCTGGGTTTCATCCTCCTGCGCACGGCGGGGGATGCGCTGTTCCCCGCCGCCGGTGCCTGGCAGGCCGCGGTCAACACCGGCTATACGGCCTCGGACCTGTTTCTCACCTGCGGCATGACGGCA
The DNA here is from genome assembly GCA_963794975.1 of uncultured Pseudomonadota bacterium. GTDB lineage: Bacteria > Pseudomonadota > Gammaproteobacteria > Steroidobacterales > Steroidobacteraceae > 13-2-20CM-66-19. The sequence continues at coordinate 70,887 of CAWCGL010000004.1, forward strand.
GTGGGACTGTCGGTGTCATTCACCGACATGTGGCGTATCGGCTGGCGCCCGCTGGCCGCCGGTTTCGTGGTGGCGAGCTTGGTGGGCAGCTGCAGCCTGCTGCTCAACTACGGCATGGTGCACTGGCTCGGCTGACGGCCGGGGCGCGCGCGGCGCGGCCTCGCACGCTACACTGCGTGCAAGGTGCAGCGCGCCTGGAGCCAGGCGCGGCACCGCGAGGAACAGTCCATGCCGAAATCGCGCCCCAAGGTTTCCCGTCGCGTCGCAGAGAATGCGGTGCGCACCCTGTTGCAGTGGGCCGGTGAGGACCCGCGGCGCGAGGGCCTGCAGGACACCCCGCAGCGCGTGGTGGACGCCTATCGCGACTGGTTCTCCGGCTACCAGATCGACCCGGCCGCCTACCTGCGGCGCACCTTCGAGGAGGTCGGCGGCTATGACGAGCTCATAGTGCTGCGCGACATCAGCTTCGAGTCCCACTGCGAGCACCACATGGCGCCGATCATCGGGCGCGTGCACGTCGGCTACCTGCCGGCGAACAAGGTCGTCGGCATCAGCAAGCTGGCGCGCGTGGTGGACGGGTATGCGCGGCGTTTCCAGGTGCAGGAGAAGCTGACCGCGCAGATCGCCAATTGCATCACCGACGTACTCAAGCCGCGCGGCGTGGGCGTGGTGGTATCCGCCGTGCATCAATGCATGACCACGCGCGGCGTGCACAAGCGCAACGTCTCGATGGTCACCAGCAGTATGACCGGGGTGTTCCGCAGCGACGCGCGCACGCGCGCGGAGTTTCTGCGCTTCGTCGATATGCCCGGATCACGCGAACCCTAGGGCGGCGCAGGCAACCTCAGGCGATCAGGGCGGAGTCGCTGCGCGCGGAGCGCTTGCGGTCCTGTTCCTTGAGGAAGCGCTTGCGGATGCGGATCGAGGTGGGGGTGACCTCCACCAGCTCGTCGTCGGCGATGAACTCCACCGCGTACTCCAGCGTCAGCTGGATCGGCGGGGTGAGCAGGATCGCATCGTCCTTGCCGGCGGCGCGGATGTTGGTGAGCTTCTTGGTCTTGATCGGGTTCACGACGAGGTCGTTGTCGCGGCTGTGGATGCCGATGATCATGCCCTCATAGAGCTTCTCGCCCGGGCTCACGAACATGCGGCCGCGCTCCTGCAGGTTGAACAGGGAATAGGCGACCGCCTCACCCTGCTCGCTGCTGACCAGCACGCCGTTGTGCCGCTCGGGGATCTCGCCCTCGACGGCGGCAAAGCCATCGAAGATGTGGCTGATCAGACCGGTGCCCCGGGTGAGGGTCATGAATTCGCCCTGGAAGCCGATCAGCCCGCGCGCAGGCACGCGATACTCCAGGCGCGCGCGGCCGTTGCCATCGATGGCCATGTCGGTGAGCTTGGCGCGACGGCCGCCGAGGGCCTCCATTACTGCGCCCTGGTTGCCCTCATCGATATCGACGGTGAGCGCCTCGTAGGGCTCGTGGACCTCGCCGTTGACGACCTTGGTCAGCACCTGCGGACGCGACACGGCCAGCTCGTAGCCCTCGCGACGCATGTTTTCGATGAGGATCGTGAGGTGCAGCTCACCGCGGCCCGAGACGCGCATGACATCCGGCTCATCGGTATCCTCGACGCGCAGCGCGACGTTGCTCTGCAGCTCGCGGTATAGGCGCTCGCGGATCTGGCGGCTGGTGACGAACTTGCCCTCGCGCCCGCACAGCGGCGAAGTATTCACCTGGAAGTTCATGGCGAGCGTGGGCTCGTCCACGCTGATCGGCGGCAGGCCCTCGGCGTGCTCCGGATCGCAGATGGTGAGACCGATGTTCACATCCTCGATGCCGGTGATGGCGACGATGTCCCCGGCGCTCGCCTCCTCCACGCTGCTGCGCTGCAGCCCGGTAAAGGCCAGAACCTGCGCGATCTTGGCGGTGCCGCGATCCTCGTCCCCGTAGCGCAGCGCAACCTTCTCTCCCGGGCGCACGACCCCGCGGCGGATGCGGCCGATACCGATGCGGCCGACGTAGGAGTTGTAGTCAAGGGTGGAGATCTGCAGTTGCAGCGGCAGGTCGGCCTGGGCGGCAGGCGGCGGCACGTACGCAAGCACGGCCTCGAACAGTGCGGACATGTCCGGGCGGCGCTCGGTGTAGTCCGTGCTCGCCCAGCCCTGCAGCGCCGAGGCATAGATCACCGGGAAGTCCAGCTGCTCGTCGGTGGCGCCGAGCTTGTCGAACAGGTCGAAGGTCTGGTCGATCACCCAGCCCGGCCGGCTACCGGGGCGGTCGATCTTGTTGACCACCACGATGGCCTTCAGGCCGAGCGCGAGCGCCTTGCGGGTGACAAAGCGGGTCTGCGGCATCGGCCCCTCGACGGCATCCACCAGGAGCAGCACGCCGTCGACCATCGACAGCACCCGTTCCACCTCGCCGCCGAAGTCGGCGTGTCCGGGGGTGTCGACGATGTTGATGCGCGTGCCGCCGTACTCGATGGCGCAGTTCTTCGCGAGGATGGTGATGCCGCGCTCACGCTCGATGTCGTTCGAGTCCATGATGCGCTCGCCCATGCGCTCGTGCGCGGCGAAGGTTCCGGACTGCTTGAGCAGGCAGTCGACGAGGGTCGTCTTGCCATGGTCGACGTGCGCGATGATGGCGATGTTGCGGATCGGACGGTTCATGGGTGGTTTCGTGGCCCTGCGGGCCGCACACGGTATTTAGGGCCGCGGGAGGCCGCCCTTAGGACCGGTCCAAAAAAGGGTGCGCAGGGTAGCAGATCCGCCCCCGCGCCGCTCGTTTCCGGGGTTTAAGGCACCGCGGCCCTAAATATGGGGTTCCCCGATGCGTAGCGCTGCGGTGGCCTGGCGGACCTCGACGAAGAAGGCCACGAAGGCGGCACTCAGGCACAGCATGGCACCCACGAAGAGCAGGGCGATCTCGCGGGTCAGCCTGACCTCAAGGAAGGCGTTGGCGAAAAGGGTAACCACCACCAGGGCCACCAGCAGGGCCGCGATAGTGCACAGGGAGATGGCCACATTCACATAACGCGCGCGGCGGGCCAGCACCTTGAGATCCGCCAGCAGCTTGGGCAGCGCCTCGGGCTGGGTTACGAGCCGGGCCTCAAGCGCGCGTGCCCGGTCGACGATGCGGGTCAGCCGGTTGGTGAGCACTCCGAGCATGGCGGCTACGCCCGAGAGCAGGAACACCGGGGCGATGGCGGCCTGGATGACATGCGCGATATCGGTCGTTTCGTTCACGGGCCATCGTTTTATCACACCGGCGAGGGCCCGGGCGGGGGCTCCCCCGGGGGCGGGTATTGCACCGCCCCCAATCCTTATTGTACGATCGTTCAACAACGTCCCCACCCCTAGGCCGCTGCCATGAAATCCGCCCACCTGAAGAGCGTCGCCGCTTCCCCGCAGGACGACCTGGAGAACCTCAGCCTGCCGGCCTGGATCTACCATGACCTGGAATTCTTCGAGCGCGAGAAGCAGGCGATCTTCCGCAACAGCTGGCAGGTGGTCTGTCACGTCAACGACATCCCCAAGGTCGGTGACTTCTACACCTTCGAGTTCTTCGGTGAGTCGGTCATGGTCGTGCGGGCCGAGGAGGGCGTGCGCGCTTTCCACAACGTATGCCGGCACCGCGCGGCGCGCCTGCTCGACGGGCCCCGCGGCAACTGCGGCAAGCGCATCACCTGTCCTTACCACGCCTGGACCTACGGGCTCGATGGCCGCCTGGTGGCCCTGAGCCGCGAGACCTTCAAGAACCTGGACACCTCACGCCACGGGCTGGCAAGCGTCGAGCACGAGATCTACCTCGGCTTCGTGTTCGTGCGCTTTGCGCCGGGACTGCCGAGCGTGCGCGAGATGCTCCTCCCCTACGCGCACGAGCTTGCGCCCTACCGGTTCGAGGAGCTCGTGCCCATGGGCCGCGTGTCGCTGCGGCCGCGAGCGGTGAACTGGAAGAACGTCACCGACAACTTCTCGGACGGGCTGCACATCAATGTCGCGCACCCGGGGCTCACGCGCCTGTTCGGCCGCGGCTACGGCATCGAGGCGAAGCCGTGGGTCGACAAGATGTGGGGTACGCTGCGCGACACGCCCTCCAGCAACTGGTCCGAGCGCGCCTACCAGACCATGCTGCCCAAGGTCGAGCACCTGCCGCCGGAGCGGCAGCGCCTGTGGACCTACTTCAAGCTGTGGCCCAACGTCGCCTTCGACATCTATCCGGACCAGATCGACTTCATGCAGATCCTGCCGGTGTCGCCGACCGAGACGATGATCCGCGAGATTGCCTACGTGCACCCGGACAGCCGTCGCGAGATGCGCGCCGTGCGCTACCTGAACTGGCGCATCAACCGCCGCGTCAGTGTCGAGGACAGGGAGCTCATCGCCCGCGTGCAGCAGGGCATGGGCTCGAGCAGCTATACCTCCGGGCCGCTGAGTGACGGGGAAGTCTGCCTGCGCAGTTTCGCCAAGCGCATGCGCAGCGTGATCCCGGAAAGCACCCTGCCGCAGGCACCGGGGCGGGGCTGGAGTCATGGCTGAGCTCGGCGCCGGCCGCTGCGATGCCCTCATCATCGGCGGCGGACACAACGGACTGGTGTGCGCCGCCTACCTTGCCCAGGCGGGACTCAAGGTCACGGTCCTGGAGCGACGCGACGTGGTCGGCGGCGCCGCGGTCACCGAGGAATTCCACCCCGGTTTCCGCAATTCCGTCGCTGCCTACACCGTCTCGCTGCTGAATCCCAAGGTCATCAAGGACCTGGACCTGCATGCCCACGGGCTGCGCATCGTCGAGCGCCGCGCGGCAAACTTCCTGCCGACCGAGGACGGCCGCTACCTGCTCAGCGGCGGCGAGCGCACCCACTCTGAGGTAGCCCGCTTCTCGCCGCGCGATGCCGCGCGGCTGGCCGAGTACGGCCAGCGCCTGGAGTCGATCGCGGACGTCATGCGTGACCTGGTGCTGACGACGCCGCCGAACGCGCTCGAGGGCAGCTGGCGCCAGGTGCTGCCCGAGCTGATAAGCGCCGCGCGGGTGGGCGGGCGCCTGCGCAAACTCGACATGGGGCTGCGGCGCGAGCTGCTGGCGCTGTTCTCGATGTCCTGCGGCGATTACCTGGACAACTGGTTCGAGAGCGACCCGATCAAGGCCACCTTCGGCTTTGACGGGGTCGTGGGCAATTACGCGAGCCCCTACAGCCCCGGCTCGGCCTACGTGCTGCTGCATCACGTGTTCGGCGAGGTGAACGGCAAGCGCGGCGCCTGGGGACACGCGATCGGCGGCATGGGCGCCATCACCCAGGCGATGGCCAAGGCTGCGGCCGCGCGCGGCGTGGTCATCCGCACCGGCACGCCGGTGCGCGAGGTGATCGTCGAGGGCGGGCGTGCGATCGGGGTCGTCACCGGCACCGGCGAGACGCTGCGCGCGGCGGCCGTGATCTCCAACCTGAACCCGAAGCTGCTCTACCTGAACATGTTCGCGCCGGGCGCGCTGCCGGCGCCGTTTCGCGAGCACATCAGCCACTGGCGCTGCGGCTCGGGCACCTTCCGCATGAACGTCGCCCTCAAGGAGTTGCCGGACTTCACCTGCTTGCCGGGCAAGTCGGTCGGCGACCACCACACCGCGGGCATCATCATCGCGCCGACGCTGTCCTACATGGAGCAGGCCTACTTCGATGCGCGCACCTTCGGCTGGTCGAAAAAGCCGATCGTCGAGGTGTGCATACCGTCCACGCTGGATGATTCCCTGGCTCCGGCCGGAGCGCACGTGGCCAGCATGTTCTGCCAGCACGTGGCGCCGCAGCTGCCCAACGGGGAAAGCTGGGACACGCACCGCGAGGCCGTCGCGGACCTCATGATCGACACCGTCAACGAGTACGCGCCGAACTTCAAAGCCTCCGTGCTGGGCCGCCAGATCATGAGTCCGCTGGACCTGGAGCGCACCTTCGGACTCGTCGGCGGCGACATCTGCCACGGGCAGCTCAGTCTCGACCAGCTGTTCTCGGCGCGCCCGATGCTCGGCTACGGCAACTACCGCGGACCGCTGCAGGGGCTGTATATGTGCGGTGCCGGCACGCACCCGGGCGGCGGCGTGAACGGGGCCGCCGGCCACAACGCCGCGCGCGAGATCGTCAGCGACTTCAAGCGCGGCCACCTGCGACGGGTTGCATGAGCCGGCCGGCGCGCCGGTGTGCGGCTTGGCGATGAGCGCGGCACGCGGCGCGGCCAAGCCGCGTTACGAGCGGCAGCTACCCGAGCAGCGCCGCCAGGAGCTGGTCGACGCCACCATCGAGTGCCTGAAGCGTTATGGCCACGAGGGCCTGTCGATGCGCGCCATCGCCACGCAGGCCGGCGTCTCGCTCGGTCTGATAAACCACCATTTTCCCAACAAGGACGAGTTGGTCGCGGCCGCCTACCGCCACTTCAACAGCGAGCTGGTGGGCGGGCTCAAGGCGGCGGTGCAGAAGGCGCAGCCCGCGCCCCGGGCACGGATGCGCGCCTTCCTGCGGGCTTCCTTCTCCCGCCCCAACCTCGATCCGGAGGCGCTGGCGGTCTGGGTGGTGTTCTGGGGCATGTACCGCCACTCGCCCCTGATCCGGGGAGTACACCGCGAGTCCTATCAGGGCTACGTGCAGCTGCTGCGGGACATGCTCGCCGAAGTGCTGGCCGACGCCGGCCCGCGCGCGCCCCCGGTGGACCTGCGCCTGGCGGCCATCGGCCTCACCGCGCTGCTGGATGGCCTGTGGCTGGAGTGGTGCCTGGAACCGGCCAGCTTCCGGCCCGCCGAGGCAGTCGCGCTATGCGAGGCCTGGGTGGACAATCTCGTCCGTCGCGCCGATGGCTCCGCACTGGAATAACTGGTAATCATCCCCAGTTCTGGTGTTTGGCGGAATCGCAGAGGCGCGCCTTGGAAAGTCCCGGTCGGGTGCGGGTCGTTATCGTCGGCTGTGGCTTCGGCGGCCTGTTCGCTGCCAAGGCGCTGCGCCGCACGCCCGCCGAGGTGCTGGTCATTGACCGCAACAACTACCACCTGTTCCAGCCACTGCTGTACCAGGTCGCCTCCGCAGCGCTCACCCCGGCGGACATCGCCCAGCCGGTGCGCACCATCCTGCGCACCCAGGGCAATGCACGCGTCATGCTCGCCGAGGTGACCGGCATCGATCTGGCGCAGCACAGCCTCACGGCCGCCGGCCTCACCGTGCCCTACGACTACCTGGTGCTGGCGCCTGGGGCGGTCGACAACTACTTCGGCCATGACGACTGGCGGGCCTTCGCGCCGGGCATGAAGGATGTGGAGGAGGCGACTTTCATCCGCTCGCGACTGCTGCGCTCCTTCGAGCATGCGGAGACCGAGACGGACCCGGAGGCACGCGCTGCGCAGCTTACTTTCGTCATTGTGGGGGGCGGCCCGACGGGCGTCGAGCTGGCCGGGGCGATCAAGGAACTCGCGGTGGATGTCATCCCGCGCGACTTCCGCGTCGCCGACACCCGCCGCGCGCGCGTCATCCTGGTGGAGGCGGGGGAGCGGCTGCTGCCGGCACTGCACGCGGACTCCTCGCGCCGCGCGCTCACGCAGCTGCGCGAGCTGGGCGTGGAGGTGCAGCTGAGCTGCCGCGTTACGCGCGTGGATGCCGACGGCGTCGAGGCCGGTGCGGGGTTCATCCGCAGCCGCAATGTCATCTGGGCCGCGGGCGTGCGCCCGGCGCCCCTGGTGCAGGCGCTCGACGTGCAGGCCGGGCCCGGCGGGCGCATCGGCGTGGCCGCCGACTGCTCGGTACCCGGGCACCCGGAAGTGTTCGTGATCGGCGATGCGGCCTACCTGGTCGACCGCGGCGGCTGCACGGTCCCCGGGGTTTCCCAGGGCGCCCTGCAGATGGGGCGCTACGTGGCGGCGGTGATCTCGGCACGCATCGCGCAGCGTCCCGCCCCCGCTGCCTTCCGCTATCGCGACCTCGGCGCCATGGCCACCGTGGGCAAGTCCCGCGCGGTGGTGGAGATCGGCCGGCTGCACTTCGGCGGCCTGCTCGCGTGGCTGGCGTGGATGGCGCTGCACGTGACCACGCTCATCGGCTTCCGCAACCGCCTCGCGGTGCTCAGCTCCTGGATCTACAGCTACGTCTTCTTCCGTCGCGGCTCACGGCTCATCATCCGCCCACCGGCGCCCCCGGGCGCTGCGGCGCAGCGGCTGCCCTGATGGCCGACCCTGCCCGTCCGCCGCGGCTGCAACCGGTGTTTGCTCCGACCCGCGATCCGACCACCCTGCGCGGCTTCTTCGGCGTGTTCCGGTACAGCCGTCGGGCGCTGGAGTTGGTGTGGAGCACCAACCGCGGCCTGAGCCTGGCGCTGGCAGGCCTGACCATCTTCGCGGGCATCCTGCCGGCCGGGGTCGCCTACATCGGCGCCCTCATCGTCGATGCGGTGGTGGCCGCGATGCGCAGCGGCGGCGCTGCGCGCCACGCGGTGGACCTGGTGCTGTTCGAGGGTCTGCTGGTGGTGGCGATCTCGGCGGTGCAGCGCGGCATCTCGCTGTGCCAGTCGCTGCTGCGTGCCCAGCTCGGCCAGCGCGTGAACGTCATGATCCTCGAGAAGGCGCTGACGCTGGAGCTGCAGCACTTCGAGGATTCCGAGTTCTACGACAAGCTCACGCGCGCGCGCCGCGAGGCCTCGACCAGACCGCTCAGCCTGGTGATGCGCACCTTCTTCCTGGTGCAGAACAGCATCTCGCTGGTTAGCTACGGCACGCTGCTGGCGCACTTCTCCCCCTGGGCGGTCCTTGTGCTGCTGCTGGCGGGGCTGCCGGCCTTCATCGCCGAGGCGAAGTTTTCCGGGGACGCGTTTCGCCTGTTCCGCTGGCGCTCGCCCGAGACGCGCATGCAGATCTACCTGGAGACGGTCCTGGCGCGCGAGGATCACGCCAAGGAGGTGAAGCTGTTCGGCCTCGGGCCACGCCTGCTCGAGCGCTACCGCGACATCTTCCGCCGGCTGTACAAGGAGGATCGCGAGCTCACCATACGACGCGACGGGTGGGGCTTCGGTCTCGGGCTCATTGGCACCGCGGCCCTCTATGGGGCCTATGCCTGGATCGCCATCACCACCGTGCGCAAGCTCATCAGCCTCGGCCAGATGACGATGTATGTCGCTCTGTTCCGCCAGGGGCAGGCGACGGTTTCGGCCATGCTGACCGCGGTCGGCGGCATGTACGAGGACAACCTGTACCTGTCGACGCTGTACGAGTACCTGGAAACCGACGTGGCGCTGCCCACTGGCACGCAGGTGCGGGGCCCGCATCCGGAAGACGGCGTGCGCTTCGAGGACGTCAGCTTCAGCTACCCGGGGGCCGAGGAGCCGGCGCTCGAGAACATCACGCTGCACCTGGTGCCCGGGACCAGCCTTGCCCTGGTGGGCGAGAACGGCTCGGGCAAGACCACGCTCATCAAGCTGCTCACGCGGCTATACGCGCCCACCTCCGGCCGCATTCTGCTGGATGGGCAGGACCTGCGGGAGTGGGACGAGCGGGTGCTGCGCGAGCGTGTCGGGGTCATCTTCCAGGACTTTGCCCGCTACCAGATGCTCGTCGGGGAGAACGTCGGCGCCGGTGACGAGCGGCACTTCGAGGACGAGGATCGCTGGCGCGCGGCGGCCGCCAAGGGCCGGGCCGGGGATTTCATCGAGACCCTGCCGGCCGGCTACCGCACCCAGTTGGGCAAGTGGTTCAAGGATGGCCGCGAACTCTCCGGCGGCCAGTGGCAGAAGATCGCCCTGTCACGCGCCTTCATGCGCAGCCGCGCCGACGTGCTGGTGCTCGACGAGCCGACCGCCGCCATGGACGCCCAGGCCGAGGCGGAGGTCTTCGAGCACTTCCGGCAGCTGGCGCGCGAGCGCATCACGATCCTCATCTCGCACCGCTTCTCCACCGTGCGCATGGCCGACCAGATCGTGGTGCTCAACGCCGGCCACATCGTCGAGCGCGGCAGCCACGAGCAGCTGATGCAGCTCAATGGCCGCTACGCCCACCTGTTCACGCTGCAGGCGCGCGGCTACCGCTGAAGGCTAGCTGGCAGGCTTGGCGGCAGCCTTGGCCGCCTCGGCCTCCTGGCGCATGTCCGCCCGCATGCGCTTGTAGTCCACCCGGCGAATCTCAGCGATCTGGCAGCGCCAGCCCTTAACGGTGACCGAGTCCAGGCGCGCGGTCACCGTGCTGCCCGTGGAGGTCAGCCCGATGTTCTGCACGAAGGGCAGGTCGGTGCATGGCGGGGTCACGGCGAGCAGGTAGGCATCGTTCGGGGTAGTGAACACCAACAGCTGGTTGTTGCCGAGGGATTCCCAGCTGTCGAAGCGTCCGAGCCAGGTGATCCGATCCAGCGGCTCGCCGGCGTAGGAGGCGTAGCGGGCGCGCACCTCCTGCGGATCCTGGCGCGGCGGCACGCCGCTGCAGGCGCCCACCAGGGCGATGACGGCCAGCGTGGCGGGAACGGTGTGGGAACGCATCGCGATCTCCAGGGGTGTTGCCGGATCGGGATTCTGCAACGCCGCGCACGGCAGTGCCAGGAGGGCGGCGGGCTATCCCGGCGTGAGAATGACCAGGGCGAGCGGCGGCAGGCGCAGCTGCAATGACTGCGGCTGCGCGTGGGCGGGCTGCGGCTGCGTATCCAGCGCTCCCTGGTTGCCCTGGCCGCTGCCACCGTAGTCGGCGGCGTCACTGTTGAGCCGCTCGCGCCAGCGGCCGGAGTGGGGAACTCCGATACGGTAGCTGTCCCGCGGCACCGGCGTGAAATTGCACACCACGAGCGCCACTGCCCCGGAGGCGTCGCGGCGCAGGAATGCCACCACGCTCAGGTCGGCGTCCTGGCAGTCAATCCACTGAAAGCCGGCATCGGAGAAGTCGACTTCGTGCAGCGCCGGCAGCGAGCGGTAGAGGTGGTTCAGGTCGCGCACCCAGCGCTGCACGCCAGCGTGCAGCGGGTACTGCAGCACGTGCCACTCGAGGCTTTCCTCGTGCTGCCATTCGCGCCGCTGCCCGAACTCCCCGCCCATGAACAGCAGCTTCTTGCCCGGATGGGTCCACATGTAGCCGAACAGCAGGCGCAGGTTCGCGAACTGCTGCCACTCGTCGCCCGGCATCTTGCCGATGAGCGCGCCCTTGCCATGCACCACCTCGTCGTGCGAGAGCGGCAGCACGAAATTCTCGGTGAACGCGTACCAGATGCTGAAAGTCAGGCGGCTGTGGTGGAACTTGCGGTGCAGGGGGTCCTGCTGGAAGTAGCGCAGGGTGTCGTGCATCCAGCCCATATTCCACTTCAGGCCGAAACCCAGGCCGCCGAGGTAGGTCGGGCGCGACACCATCGGCCAGGCGGTGGATTCCTCGGCGATGGTCTGGGTATCGGGGTGGTCGCGGTAGACGGCCAGGTTCAGCTGCTTGACGAACTCGACCGCCTCCAGGTTCTCGTGGCCGCCGAAGCGGTTGGGGATCCATTCGCCCGCGCCGCGGCCGTAATTGAGGTAGAGCAGCGAAGCGACCGCGTCCACGCGCAGCGCATCGACGTGGTACCGGTCCAGCCAGAACAGCGCGTTGCTGATGAGGAAGTTGCGCACTTCGGCGCGCCCGTAGTTGAAGATCGAGCTGCTCCACTCGGGGTGGAAGCCCTGGCGCGGGTCCTCGTGCTCGTAGAGGTGCGTGCCGTCAAAGCGCGCAAGTCCGAAGGCATCGGTCGGAAAGTGCGACGGCACCCAGTCGAGGATCACGCCGATGCCGCGGCTGTGCAGGTGATCGACGAAGTACATGAAGTCCTGCGGCGTGCCGTAGCGGGCGCTGGGTGCGAAGTAGCCGGTTACCTGGTAGCCCCACGAGCCGTAGAACGGGTGTTCCATCACCGGCAGCAGCTCCACGTGCGTGAAGCCCAGCTCGCTCACGTAGTCCGCCACGGCGTGGGCAAGCTCGCGGTAGGTCAGCGAGCGGTTGCCATCCTCGACCACGCGGCGCCACGAGCCGACGTGCAGTTCGTAGATCGACCACGGTGCATTGAGCGCATTGGCGCGGGCGCGGCGCTGCATCCACTGCTCATCGCCCCAGCTGTAGTCCAGGTCCCAGACGATCGAGGCGGTGCGCGGTGGTATCTCCGTGCGCACCGCGTACGGGTCGCACTTGTCGGTGCTGCTGCCGTCGCGCGCGGTGATGCGGTACTTGTAGAGCGCGCCAGGCCCGACACCGGCAATGGTCGTCTCCCAGATGCCGGAGGAGTCTGCCCGCGGCCGCAGCGCGTGGGCGGTGCCGCCCCAGTGATTGAAGTCCCCGACCAGCTGGACGGCGGTCGCATTGGGCGCCCACACGGCGAAGTGCGTGCCGGCGGGTGCCGCATGGGCGCCGAGCTGCTCGTAGGCGCGTACGTAAGTGCCCTCGCGGAAGTGATAGATGTCTTGTTCCGTGAAGGGCACGCGCGAAAGTCTAGCAAGACCGGCAGTGGTGTGCTTGGATGCGCCCTATGAGCTCAGGACCCATCGTCATCGGCCATCGCGGGGCGTGCGGCTATGTGCCCGAGCACACGCTCGCCTCCTACTTCCTCGCCATCCAGTACGGTGCCGACTTCGTCGAGCCGGACCTGGTAATGACGCGCGACGGGGTGCTGGTGGCGCGGCACGAGAACGAAATCGGCGGCACGACGGATGTCGCGACGCACCCGGAGTTTGCCGACCGCCACGCCCGCCGCAGCATCGATGGCGCTCAGGTCGAGGGCTGGTTCACCGAAGACTTCACGCTGGCCGAGCTCAAGACGCTGCGCGCGCGCGAGCGCATCCCGCAGGTGCGGCCGGCAAACACGCGCTTCGACGGCCAGTTCGAGATCCCCACCTTCGAGGAGATCCTCGTCCTGGTGCGCGCCGGCGACGAGCTGCGCGCCGCGCGCGCCCGGCAGCAGGGCCTGCCGGTGCCCGCGCGCATCGGTGTCTACCCGGAGACCAAGCACCCGACCTATTTTGCCGGGCGCGGCCTGGCGCTGGAGGTGCCGATCGTCGAGATGCTCGCGCGCCACGGCTACCGCGACCGCAACGCTCCGGTGTGGCTGCAGTCGTTCGAGGTCGGCAGCCTGGTCACGCTCGCGCGCCTGACGCAGCTGCCGCGCGTGCAGCTGATGGACGACAACGGCGCGCCGTTCGACTTCACCGCCAAGGGTGACGCACGCACCTACGCAGACATGTCCACGCCGGCAGGCCTGGCCGAGGTGGCGCGCTACGCCCAGGCGATCGGCCCGAACAAGTCGCAGGTCATTCCGCGCAAGGCGGACGGCTCGCTCGGCACGCCGACCGCACTGGTCGCGCACGCCCACGCACACAACCTTGCCGTCCACCCGTGGACCTTCCGTGCCGAGAATTTCTTCCTGCCGCTGGAACTGCGCCACGGCGAGATTGCGGCGGAGCGCGGCGACCTCACGGGTGAGATCCTCGCCCACCTGCGCTGCGGCATCGACGGCTTCTTCACCGACCAGGCGGATATCGGGGTCGCCGCCAGGGCGGCCTTCCTGAAGGAAGCGCGCGGCTAGGGCTGGCGCCGCCGGGCGGAACTGCCGACGAACACTACGGCGTCCGTGGCCTCTAGGCGCTCGGCGGGGGAGACCAGCGCCACGCGGGCGCGCGCACTGGCTGCCTGCGCCTCGCTCGGGGTGGAGGGCGCCTCCACCGGATGCGCCAGCAGGTATCCCTGCACGCTGATCGGACCACAATGGTTGAGGAACTCCAGCTGCTCGGGCCGCTCGACGCCCTCGGCCACGACCTGCAGCCCCAGGCCGTGGCACAGGGCGACGATCGAGCGCACGATCGCCGCCGAGCGCGGGTTGGTGTCAACGCCCGCCACCAGCAGGCGGTCGAGCTTGACGCGCGTGATGGGTAGCTGCTCGAGAGAAGTCAGCGAGGAGTAGCCGATGCCGAAGTCATCGAGCGCCACCGCGACGCCCAGTGCGCGCAAGCGTCGCAGTGACTCGATGGTGGCCGAACCGGTTTGGAACACCGTTTCGGTGATCTCAAGTTCCAGCGCGCTCGGCGGCAGGCCGGTGAGCTCAAGGGTGCGCGCCACGTGCTCGACGAAGTCGCTCTCGAAGAACTGCGGCGGCGAGACGTTGATGGCAACGCTGGCCCGGTGCCAGCCCTGCGCGCGCCAAGCTGCCGCGGTGGTGGCTGCTGCATGCAGGATCCAGCCGGTGAGCTCGTGGATGATGCCGGTCTTCTCGGCGATATGGATGAACTCCGAGGCGGTGGCCATGCGGCCGTCCGGCTTGCGCCAGCGCAGCAGTGCCTCCACCGCGTTTGCCTCGAAGGTATGCAGCGACACCTGCGGTTGGTACATGAGCAGCAGCTCGCCGTTCTCGACCGCGCGGCGCAGCGACTGCTCCAGGCGGAAGCGCTGCGCTGCCGCGTCGTACAGCGCCGGGCTGTAGAGCGCCATGCGGTTGCGGCCCAGTTCCTTGGCGCGGAACAGCGCCACATCCGCCGCGCGCAGCAGGCCCTCGGCGTCCGTGGCATGGTCGGGGTAGAGGCTGGCGCCAACGCTGGCGCTGGTGGTGAGCACGCGGCCGTCGACGCTCAGCGGCTGCTGCAGCGTGGCGACAATCTCGGCGGCGTGCGCCTCGACCTGCGCATGCGACTTGACGTTCTCCAGCAGCACGGTGAATTCATCGCCGCCGAGTCGGGCCAGCAGGCCGTTGCTGCCGGTGGCGGCGCGCAGCCGGGCGGCGATCTGCTGCAACACCCGGTCGCCGAAGCTGTGGCCGAGCGTATCGTTGATGGACTTGAAGTTGTCGACGTCGACGAATAGCAGCGCGATGCGCTGCTTGCCGCCGGCGCGCGCCAGCGCGCCGGCGAGGTGCGCCGAGAGCTTGCGGCGGTTGGGCAGCTGCGTCAGCGGGTCGTGGTACGCCAGGTGGTGCAGCTGGCGAGTGCGCTGGGCGACGTTGCGCTCGAGTTCGGCCTGGTGGGCGCGCAGCTCTCCTTCGGCATTCTCGATGCGGTCGGCCATCGCATTGAAGGACTCGGCCAGTTCGTCGATCTCCGCCGAGCCGCCGCGCGGGGCCCGGGCGGTGCGGTCCCCGGCGGCGATGCGCCGCGTCGCTGCCGTCAGGCGACGCACCGGCACGCTGATGCTCACGGTCAGCAGCACCGAGACCAGCAGCAGCAGTACCAGCACCGCTGCGGCGCTGGTGCGCAGGGTGTGCTCGGCCGCCTCGGCCGAGCGCGCCGCGTACTGGGCGGCCTTGACCAGGCCGCGCCGGGCCGGCTTCTGCAGTTCTTCCTGGACGCCCGCCGTGAGCGCCGCGCTGTCTTCCAGCACCGCATGCCAGTCAGGCCCGCTGGTGGCGTCGTAGCGGGCGACGTCGTTGCGCAGGCGCACCGCGTCGGTAAAGTCCGAGCGCACCAGGGACAGCCAAGCGCGCCCGGGGGAGACCTGCAGCTCAGCAGCATTCTGCTCCAGCAGGAACTTGAAGTTTTCCTCGGCCCGCGCCGGGGACTTGTCAGCGCCGCGCACCGCCTCGATCGCTGCCTGCAGCTCCACGAAGGAGCGGCGGCCGCTCACCTGCGTGCCGCCGTCGCGTGCTCCGGTGCCGCTGGCGGTGACCAGAAGGTCATGGATCTGATTCAGGTCCGCCTGCCGCTGTGCGGACCATTGCCCGCGCTGGGCGGCGCGGCCGGCGAGTTCGCGCGCGCTGGCGATGTGACGGCTGAGGCGCTCGCGCAGCGTGAGCGGGGCATCGGCTGCAACCGGGATCTGGGGAGCGGACCCGAAGTAACGGGTCACTGAACTCTCCAGGGCATCGCCGGCATTGGTGATCGCCGCGAGGTCAGCCGCGTTACCCGCGCGCATGGCCTCGCTGACGACGCCGTCGAATGCGACGAGCTTTTCCAGCACGGCGTTGGCGCTGCTGGCCAGCGGCTCATGCTCGTTTTGCATGACGCGCACGGCGTCGAGCGCCTCGCGCGTGGTGCGGGTCGCCAGCACCTCGCTCGCCACCAGCACGGCAGCCACGGCTGCCAGTCCCAGCCCGAGGCGCCAGCCGATACTCAGATAAGGGCCGCCACGCCACAGCCGCAGGCGCCGCGGCGCGGCTTTGAGCGGCTCTTCAGGGGCTGGCGGGGGGGTTTCCATTTGTCTGCATGCGACATAAGCCGCAGCCAAAAGACGCAGTGGTTCTCATATTTCCGTGGCCTGTCCGCATGATGCGCGCCGGTGCGCCTTGGCTTCCGAGGCGGCCATCGCATAAAAAGCACGCCGTCACAGTCACGGCCAAGCAGGGCGTTTGGGAGGCGGCCAGGCTTGCGGCGGCGCGCAGGGCGAACGCCCAGCCTCGGGGCGCGAAGGGTCAGCGGCCCTCGATGCCATATACTATTGGCAACGATGAAGGGCGGCTGAAAGCAATGACCGAGCTTGCTGATACGTTTGATGCAGCCTTCTCCAAAGCCGTCGATTTGGGCAATCGGATCGCGGACAAGGACAAGGATGCCGATCTGTGGGATATCGCCGATGGCCTGCTGGCCGGTGCCATCCAGTACTGGCTGTACTCGCGTCAGCCCTGCGGCGACCCGCGCTGCCAGGACTGCATGCCGATCAGCACCGCGCAGGGCCGCATGGCGGAGCTGAAGCGTCTGATCGAGCAGCTGGCTTCCGAGAGCGAGTACTTCCACACGCCGACGGATGCGAACGCCGGGCGCGCCTGAGGGTGCGCTCCGGCCGCTCTACCCGGCGGCGGCCTGGGCCGTCACGCCGCTGCCGGCGACTTCCTCGAGAGCCTGCTCGAGCAGGTTGAAGCCTTCCTTCAGCAGTGCGTCCGTGATGGTCAGCGGCGCGAGGAAGCGGATGACGTTCGCGTAGACCCCGCATGAGAGGATCACCAGGCCGTGCCGGCCGGCGGCCTGCACGAGTGCCTTGGTGAGCTCGGCATCCGGCGCCTCGGCGCGCCCGTTCTTGACCAGTTCCATGGCGACCATGGCCCCGAGGCTGCGCACTTCGCCGATCGCCGGGAAGCGCGCCTGCAGACCCTTCAGGCGCGAACTCATGAAGCGGCCGATGTCCACCGAGCGCTTCAGCAGCTGCTCCTCCTGCATGACGTTCAGGACCGCAAGTCCGGCCGCGCAAGCCAGCGGCGAGCCGGCGAACGTGCCACCCAGTCCGCCGGGGATGGGTGAATCCATGATCTCCGCCTTGCCGATCACCGCCGACAGTGGCACCCCGCCAGCGACGCTCTTGGCGATCGTGATCAGGTCCGGTTCCACGCCGGAATGCTCGATGGCGAACATGCGCCCGGTGCGACCGAAACCGGACTGGATCTCATCGGCGATGAGCAGGATCCCGTGGGTGTCGCAGAGTGCGCGCAGCTTGCGCAGCAACTCGGGGGGCGCGGCGTAGAAGCCGCCCTCGCCCTGCACCGGCTCGATGATGATCGCCGCGACGCGCGCCGGATCCACGTCCGCCTTGAACAGCTGGTCGAGCGCGACGAGGGCATCCTCGGTGCCCACCCCGTGATAGGCCATGGGGTAGGGCAGGTGGTAGATCTCCGGCAGCATCGGGCCGAAGCCGGCCTTGTAGGGGGCGACCTTGCCGGTGAGGCCGATGCAGGCGAGCGTGCGCCCGTGGAAGCCGCCGGAGAAGGCGATGATTGCCGAGCGCTTGGTGTGATAGCGGGCGATCTTGATCGCGTTCTCGACTGCCTCGGCGCCGGTGGTGAGAAAGATGGTCTTCTTCGGGCCCGCGCCCGGGGCGAGCGCATTGAGCTGCTCGGCCAGCGCGATGTAGCTCTCGTACGGGGTGACCTGGAAGCAGGTGTGGGTCAGCTTCTCCAGTTGCTGCGCGATGGCGGCCTGTACCTTCGGGTGCACGTGGCCGGTATTGAGCACCGAGATGCCGCTGGCGAAATCGATGTAACGCCGGCCTTCGACATCCCAGATCTCCGCGTTGCTGGCGCGCTCGGCGTAGACCATGAGCGAGTTGGAGACACCGCGCGGAACGGCTTTCTGGCGGCGGGCATTGAGGTCGGCATTGGTGGTCACGGGAGTTCCTTTGCGGCCCCGGGGCCGGCTGGCGGTGCACAGGGTGCGTACTATACGGGCGCCCCGCGGGGGAGCGCATCTTCCACCTCGTAAGGGTGAGTCCGCATGCGGCCCCCGGGCGGACCCACTACAATGTGCCCCCCTGATTTGCCTGCGAAAGCGACCCTCTTGACCCAGACGACACCCAGCGCCAGCACGGCGCCCGCCATTTCAGCCGAAGTCGTCATCATTGGAGCCGGGCCGTGCGGACTGTTCCAGGTATTCGAGCTCGGGCTGCTGGGCATCAGCGCACACATCGTCGATTCCCTGGCCCACCCGGGAGGCCAGTGCGCGGAGCTCTATCCGGAAAAGCCGATCTATGACATCCCGGCCATTCCGGTGTGCGGCGCCCAGGAACTCGTCGACCGGCTCATGGAACAGATCAAGCCGTTCAAGCCCGCATTTCACCTCGGCCACGAGGTCGTCGAGTTCGCGCGCCAGGAGAGCGGCCGCTTCCATCTGCGCACCAGCGGCGGGGTCACCTTCGATGCCGGGGCTGTCGTGATCGCCGGCGGCGTCGGCTCGTTCCAGCCCCGGCGCATTGGCATCGAGGGCACCGCGGCCCACGAGGGCAGCCTCATTCACTATCGCATCAAGAGCGCGGCGGACTTCGCCGGCAAGCGCCTGGTGATCTTTGGCGGCGGCGACTCGGCACTCGACTGGGTGCTGGAGCTGCTACCACGCGCCGCCGCGCTGGACCTGGTACATCGCCGCGCCGAGTTCCGCGCCGCCCCCGCCTCGGTGGCGAAGATGCAGGAGCAGGTGGCCGCCGGCCGCATGCGCGTCTTCGAGGCGCTGCCGCATTCGCTCGTGCTCGATGACGCCCAGCTGCGCGCGGTCAACATCAAGACCCCGGACGGTGCCCTGCACGAGTTGGCCGCCGACCAGCTGCTGGTGTTTTTCGGGCTGCATCCGAAGCTCGGGCCGATCGCCGAATGGGGTCTGGCGCTGGAGAAGCGTGCGCTCAAGGTCGACACCGAGAAATTCCAGACCAGCCTGCCGGGAGTGTTCGCGGTCGGTGACATCAACACCTACCCGGGAAAGAAGAAGCTGATCCTCTCCGGGTTCCACGAGGCGGCGCTGGCCGCGTTCGCGATCCAGCATCACCTGTTCCCGCAGAAGAAACAGTTCCTGCAATACACCACCACCAGCCCGGTCATGCACCAACGCCTCGGCGTGCCCGACTGAGCCATCACGAATCACCGAAGGAGCACACCATGAGATCCATGCACACCGTCCTCGCCGTCGCGGCCCTGCTCGGCGCCCTGGCCCTCGCCCCGCACGCGCGCGCGGCCGATGCCTGCAAGCTGGAGATCAGCGGCAACGACGCGATGCAGTACGACAAGCAGTCACTGGCCGTGCCCGCGAGCTGCAAGGACATCACCGTCACGCTGCACCACTCGGGCAAACTGGCCAAGGACGTCATGGGGCACGACTGGGTGCTGGTGAGTACGCCGGACCTGGCGGCGGTCGCCAACGACGGCATCAGTGCCGGCATCGCGGCCAACTACATCAAGCCGGGTGACAAGCGGGTGCTGGCGCACACCAGCATCGTCGGCGGTGGGGAGACGACCAGCGTGACCTTCCCGGCCTCGGTCCTCAAGGCCGGCGGCAGCTATTCCTACCTGTGCACGTTCCCCGGCCACAGCGCGCTGATGCACGGCACCTTCAAGATCGGCTGAGCCGGGACGCCGGGCATGGACCAGCGGCTGGCAGACCTTCTCGAGCTGCTCGAGCTTGAGCAGCTCGAGATCAACCTGTTTCGCGGCGAGAGCCGCGATATCGGCAGTCCGCAGGTCTTCGGCGGCCAGGTGCTCGGCCAGGCACTCAGCGCGGCCGCGGCGACCGTGGCTGCCGAGCGCATCGTGCACTCCCTGCACGCCTACTTTCTGCGCCGCGGTGACTGCAACGCGCCGATCGTGTACCAGGTCGACCGCAGCCTGGACGGGCACAGCTTCTCCAACCGCCGCGTGGTGGCGATCCAGCACGGCCAGCAGATCTTCAACATGGCCGCCTCGTTCCAGGTCGCCGAGCAAGGCTTTGATCACCAGATCGAGATGCCGCAGGTGCCGCCGCCGGAGTCGCTGCCGGACTACGTCGGGCCGCCGCCGGACCTGCTGGAGCGCATGCCCGACCGCCTCAAGCGTTTTTTCGAGCAACCGCGGCCGTTCGTATTCCGCATGGTGCAGCCGCCGGACTACCGGCACCCGCAGCCGCAGGCGCCGCTGCGCCAGATCTGGTTCCGCGCCGTGGGGGCGGTTCCGGACGGGGAGATGCTGCACCGGCGACTGCTCGCCTATGTCTCGGATTTCTTCCTGCTCGACACCGCGACCCTGCCGCACGGCACCTCGTTCACGCAGCCGACGGTGGTGCTGGCGAGCATCGACCACGCCATGTGGTTCCACAGGCCGCTGCGTGTGGACGAGTGGCTGCTGTACGCCATCCAGAGCCCGAGCGCCTCGGGCGCCCGCGGCTTCACCACGGCGAGCATCTTCTCGCAGGACGGCCGGCTCCTGGCGAGCGCCGCCCAGGAAGGCCTGGTGAGGGTGGTCAAGGACCGCTAACGCGCGGCACGCGCGCCGATCGCCTGCAGATCCTTCAGCAGCAGCGCGTTGAAGCGCGCCGGGTCCTCGAGCATGGGGAAGTCACCGCTGTGCGCCATGACATCCAGGGTGAAATCCGGCAGTGACTTGCGGATGCGCGCCACGTCGGTCGGCGCGAGGTCGGAGTTGATCGCGTAGACCGG
Source organism: uncultured Pseudomonadota bacterium (assembly GCA_963794975.1). Classification (GTDB taxonomy): domain Bacteria; phylum Pseudomonadota; class Gammaproteobacteria; order Steroidobacterales; family Steroidobacteraceae; genus 13-2-20CM-66-19. Next base: position 91,691 of record CAWCGL010000004.1, read on the forward strand.
CACGTGGATGGCGGCTACCAGCGGGGTCAGGTCCACCGACAGCAGCGCCTGCATGCTGGGGATCGCCACCGCCGGCGGCTCGAGCGACATGTCATAGGCGACCTTCTGCACCAGGATGCGGTCGGCCCCACGGGGAAACAGCGACCCGGTGACCAGCTTGCGTGTCTCGCCGACGAAGTCCGCGCGGAACGGGGCGATGTGTTTCTCGATCTCTGGCGCGGCGAGCGGCGGCAACCCGACCGAGCGCAGCGCATCCACCGCGACGATGCCGGCAACCCGCTGCCCGATGAGCGGGGCGGCGGCGAGCGCCACCGTTGCCCCCATGGAATGCCCCACCAACACGATGTGGGCGCTGGGGATCTCCTTCGCCACCGCGGCGACATCGGCCGCGTAGTTGGCGATCGACCAGTCGCTGCGGTTGGCGCTGGAACCGCCGTGGCCGGCGAGGTTCAGCGCCACCACCGTGTAATGGGACTTCAGGGCATCGAACTGCTGGTTCCAGTAGTTTGCATCGCAGGCCCAGCCGTGGATGAGGATGACGGCCGTGTCACCCTGGCCGAAGACCTGGTACTCGATGTGGACGTTGTCCGGGGACATCACCAGGCGCGGGCCCGGGGCCTGCGCCATGGCGGGGGCCGTCGGCGGCGCGGCCGGCGGTACCCCGGTCGCGGCGGCTGGCGGCGCTGGCTGACGCGCGCAGGCGCACAAGGCGGCCAGCAACGCCCCCCACAGGATCCTCACGCCCGTACTCATCGGCACTCCCTCATGCCGGGCGCAGGACCTTGCCCGGGTTCATGGTGTTGTTCGGATCCAGAGCCTGCTTGATCGCGCGCATCACGGAAAGCTCCACCGGTGAAGTGTAGCGCTCAAGTTCGCCCACCTTCAGGGCGCCGATGCCGTGCTCGGCGCTGAAGCTGCCGCCGAATTCGGCCACCAGGTCGTGGATGGCGCGGCGCACCGCGTCGCTGCGCTCGAGCAGCGCAGGCGCCGCACCGGGGTTCACCGCGTTGAGGTTGAAGTGCAGATTGCCATCACCGGCGTGCCCGTAGGCGATCAGGCGCCCCTCGGGGACGTGCCCCTGCACCCATGCGACTGCCGCGGTCATGAAATCCGCGAGCCTGCCGACGGGCAGCGCAATGTCGTGCTTGAGGCCCGCGCCCTCGCGGCGCTGAGCCTCCGGGACCGAACCGCGGATCCTCCACAGCGCCTCGCGTTCGCGCTCGCCGTTGGCGAGCACAGCATCCAGGATCGCCCCCTGCGCCAGGGCGGCCGCCAGGGACTCCTGCAGCAGTTCCTGCAGCGCATCCGCGGGCGCCGAGCCGGATAGCTCGCACAGCACGTACCAGGGGTAGGCGGTGCCCAATGGATCGACGGTGCCCCGGATGTGCCGCACGGTCAGCTCCAGGGCCGCGCGCGGCAGCAGCTCGAAGGAACTCACGCGGTCGCTGCTGGCGCTGCGCACCCGCGACAGCAGCGCGACCGCGGCGCGCACGTCGGGCACGGCGACCAGTGCGGTGGCACGATCGCGGATCATCGGGAACAACTTGACGCTCGCGGCGGTGATGACTCCGAGGGTGCCTTCGGCGCCGAGAAAGAGCGCTTTCACGTCATAGCCGGTGTTGTCCTTGCGCAGCGATGACAGCAACTCCAGCACGCGCCCGTCAGCAAGCACCACTTCCAGACCCAGCACCAGGTCGCGCGCCATGCCGTAGCGCAGCACGCTGGTGCCGCCGGCGTTGGTGGACAGGTTGCCGCCGAGCTGGCAGCTGCCCTCCGATCCCAGGCTCAGCGGGAAGAGGCGCTCGTCGGCCGCCGCCGCGGCCTGCACCTGGGCGAGCGTGCAGCCGGCCTCGGCGATGAGGGAATCGTTGGCCGCATCGGTGCTGCGGATGCGATTCAGGCGCGCGAGCGCCAGCACCAGCTGGCGTCCGCTGCCATCCGGGGTGGCGCCTCCGCAGTAGCCGGTGTTGCCGCCGTGCGGCACGACCCCGACGCGGTGGGTATCGCACAGCCGCAGCACGGCGGCGACCTGCGCGACGCTGCGCGGCAGGGCCACCGCGAGGGCGGCGCCGCGGTAGAGGCGCCGGTGATCGCTCAGGTAGGGCGCAACGTCGGGCGCCTCGGTGAGCAGGCCCTGCGGGCCCAGGAGCGCGCGCAGCTGGGCGCGCAGCTCCTCACCGGCGCCGGTCAATGTGCGCCCAGCGCGCGCAATGCGGCGATCCGCTCGTCCAGCGGCGGATGACTCATGAACAGGCGGCGGATGCCGCCTGCAACCGGACCGTCGGCGATGCCAAAGGCGGCGAACTGCTGCGCCGGCAGGGGCTCGTTGCCGCGCTTGAGGTCCTCGAGGGCCGCGATCATGTTGTTGGTACCGGCGAGCTTGGCCCCGCCGCTGTCGGCCCGGAACTCACGCCGGCGCGAGAACCACATGACGATGATGTTGGCGAGCACGCCGAACACCAGCTGCAGGACGATTACGGAGAGGAAATAGGCGCCGCCGCGGCCGTCCTCGGAGCGGCTGATGACGCCGGCGATGACGCGCGACAGGAAGATCACGAAGGTGTTCACCACGCCCTGCACCAGGGTGAGCGTGACCATGTCGCCGTTGGCCACGTGGGTCATCTCGTGCCCGAGCACCGCCTCGACCTGCGGCCGCTGCATCGAGCGCAACAACCCGGTGCTCACCGCGACCAGCGCCTTGTTGCGGCTTGCGCCGGTGGCAAAGGCGTTCGGAGCGGGTGAGTCAAAGATCCCGACCTCAGGCATGTCCACCCCGACGCTGCGCGCGTGCTGCGCGATGACCGACAGCAGCCACCGTGCGGTCGGGTCCGTGGTCGAGGGGTCGATGACCTGCACGCCCATGGCGCGCTTGGCCATCCACTTGGACGCGGCCAGGGAGATGAACGAGCCGCCGAACCCCATGAACGCGGCGAACACCAGCAGTCCGCCGAGGCTCTGGCCGTGCACGGCCAGCCAGGTGTCCAGCCCGGTGAGCCGCGCCACGATCGACAGCACGGCGATGACTGCAAGATTGGTGAGCAGAAACAGGAAGATACGTTTCATGGCAGTGGCCTGTATGACTGTGCCGACGGCGGCCCGACCGCGCCTGATCCCGGGGAACAGCACTTTAGCGAATGGGAGGTCACGCTAGCCAGCGTGGGGCCGGGGCAGGGGTTTTCAAGACGGCCGCAGCCTCAGCCGACGGCTACCCCCAGGGCCTTGCCGAGCAGGAAGCTGGCCGCCCCCGCGCCGCCGCCGATCAGCACCATGCGCAGCGCCCCGCGCAGGGCATCGCGGCCGGTGAACAGCGACAGCCCGAGGCCAACGCCGAACAGGGTCAGCACGGTGAGCGCCGCGGCAGCCGCGACCGCGTGCATGCCGCTAAGACCTGCGAGGAAGGGGATGAGCGGGACCGCGGCGCCGAGGGCAAAGGTGACGAACGAGGCGCCGGCTGCACGCCACGGCGAGCCCAGATCATCCGGGTTCAGGCCGAGCTCCTCGCGGGCCAGCACGTCGAGCGCCTGCTGCGGGTTGGCCAGCAGTGCGCGGCTGACCTCGCGGGCCTGGCCCAGTTCCAGGCCGCGCGCGTTGTAGATCAGCGCCAGCTCCTCGGCTTCCTCTTCCGGATACTCGGCAAGCTCGGCGCGCTCCAGGTCGATCTGGTATTCGAACATCTCGCGCTGCGAGCGCACCGAGACATACTCACCGGAAGCCATGGACAGCGCGCCGGCCAGCAGCCCGGCGATCCCGGCAGTGAGCGCCGTGGCCGTGCTCACCCCGGCTCCGGCAACCCCCAGTACCAGGCTTACGTTCGAGACCAGGCCGTCGTTCACGCCGAAGACCGCGGCCCGCAGGCTGCCGCCCACCGCGCTGCGGTGCCGGGCACCCACCTGCTCGAGCGAGGTCGGCATGACGTGCCCGGCCGCCGGCGGGGCGCTGTAGATCGACAGGCCGCGCAGCTTCATCGCCGCGAGCACCGGGCGCAGCGCGCGCGCCTCGAAGTGCTCCAGCAGCCGTGCGACGATGCGCGCGCGCAGGGAAGGGGTGAATTCCGGGAAGGTGGCGCCGGGCTGCCGCTGATTCAGCTGCTGCCACTTGGCGGCCTGCACCTCCGCGGCCGCCGCAAGCTTCAGGAACAGGTCACGCTTGTTGGGGTCCGGCTCGGCGGCGGCGACCTGCCGGTACAGCCAGGCTGATTCCTTTTCGTGGTACCAGCTATCGGCCCCGGCGACGGTCAATACTCATCCCGCTCTTCGTCCACGTCATCCTCGTCCTCATCCTCGTCAAGGTCGTCGTCGTCCTCGTCTTCGTCGTCATCCCAGTCATCGTCCTCGTCCTCATCATCATCGTCTTCGGACTCTGACCAGCCCTCGGGCTGCTCGATGCGTTCCAGGTCCATCTCGTGCCACGCCTCGATGTCGAGTTCCTCGATGTCACCATCGAGGTACTCGATTTCGACGAGCTCCGAGTCCTCGTCCACCGTCAGGACGCGGAACTGCTCTTCTTCCTCGACGTTCTGGTACCACTGGCCCCGAACCGGTTCGTAGTCTCTGCTCACCGCGCAAGCATCCTTAATATTATTCGCCGCCGAGTAAGTGTAGGGGCTGCGATCGGGTTGGGCAACGCAGCTCGAATGCGTGTAGTTTTCTCGTTTGTGAACGCCCGAGCTCCAGACCCCGTAACGCCCCTGACGCAGGCGCGCCGCGTCGTGGTGAAAGTCGGTTCGGCGCTGCTGGTCGACGGCCACAGCGGGCGCGTCAACCGCGGCTGGCTCGAGACCCTGGTGGCGGACCTGCTGCGGCTGCGCGCGCGCGGGCAGAAAGTCATCCTGGTGTCATCGGGGGCCATTGCACTGGGGCGGCGCCGCCTGGGACTCAAGTCAGGACCCCTGCGGCTGGAGGACAGCCAGGCCGCCGCCGCGGTGGGGCAGATCCGCCTGGCGCATGCGTACAAGGACCTCCTGGAGAGCGAGGATGTCACGGTGGCACAGGTGCTGCTTACGCTGGAGGACAGCGAGCGGCGCCGGCGCTACCTCAACGCGCGCGCCACCCTCGAGTCGCTGCTGGCCCTGGGGGCGCTGCCGGTGATCAATGAGAACGACACCGTCGCAACCGCCGAGATCCGCTATGGGGATAACGATCGGCTGGCGGCACGGGTGGCGCAGATGATCAGTGCCGACTGCCTGGTGCTGCTGTCGGACGTAGATGGCCTGTACAGCGCCGATCCCACCCAGGATCCGCAGGCCCGGCTGATCCGCGAGGTGCGCCACATCACCCCGGAGATCGAGGCCATGGGGGGGCGCGCCAGCTCCCAGGTCGGCACCGGCGGAATGCGCGCCAAGATCCTCGCCGCCCGGATTGCAGTCTCCGCCGGGTGTCACATGTGCATCGCCGCCGGCGCGCACGCGCATCCACTGCGCCGCATCGAGGAGGGGGCCGCGTGTACCTGGTTCGTGCCCAGCGCCACCCCGGCAGCGGCGCGCAAGCAGTGGATTGCCGGCACCCTGCGTCCGGCGGGCGCGCTGGTGATCGATGGCGGGGCGTTGCGGGCGCTGCTGGAGGGCCGCAGCCTGCTGCCCGCCGGCGTCACCGCCGCCCGCGGGCGCTTTGACCGCGGCGATACGGTGAGCGTGTTCAGCGCCGAAGGCGCCGAGGTGGCGCGCGGCATCGTCGCCTATTCGGATGCCGATGCCGCGCGCATCATGGGACGCCGCTCCGCGGAGATCGCCGACCTGCTGGGCTTTCGCGGTCGCGACGAGATGATCCACCGCGATGACCTGGTGCTCATGCAGCAGCCCCGGGCGGGCCTGCCGGCTGCCGTCCCGCAGCCCTCCGCGTAGTCCCGGTGGCCAGCTCCTCGCTCGGTCCACTGATGGACAGCCTCGGGCGCGCGGCCCTCGAGGCGGCCGCCGTGCTCGCCCTTGCCCCCCGCACCCAGAAGGACGCGGCGCTCACTGCGGCCGCGGCCGCCGTGCGGCGCGAGTGCGCCGTCATCCTCAGGGCCAACGCGCTGGACATGACCGCCGCAGCGGCGCGCCAACCCGGCGCGGCGCGCCTGGAGCGCCTGTTCCTCGATGCGGTGCGGGTCGAGGCGATCGCCCGCAGCATCGATGAGGTCGTCGCACTGCCGGATCCCATCGGCAGCATCGCCGCCCAGTGGCAGCGACCCAACGGGCTTGTCATCCGGCGCGTGCGCGTGCCGCTCGGGGTGATCGGCATCATCTACGAGAGCCGCCCGAACGTGACCGCCGATGCCGGTGCGCTGTGCCTGAAGTCCGGCAATGCGGTGATCCTGCGCGGTGGCTCCGAGAGCACGCACTCGAGCGCCGCCCTGCACGGCTGCCTGGTGTCGGGCCTCAGGGCCGCGGGACTGCCGTCCGCCTGCATCCAGCTGGTGCCCACCTCCGACCGCGAGGCGGTCGGCTACATGCTCGCCCACATGGGCGACTACCTGGACGTCATCGTGCCGCGCGGCGGCAAGGCCCTGGTCAAGCGCGTGCAGCAGGAGGCGCGCGTGCCGGTGATCGGGCACCTGGAGGGCAACTGCCACGTCTACATCGACCGGGATGCAGATCTGGGCATGGCGCGCGCGATCACCCTTAACGCCAAGCTGCGCCGCACCGGGATCTGCGGCGCTGCCGAGACGCTGCTGGTGGATGCCGCGTGCGCAGCAACGCACCTGGCACCGCTCGTGCAGGATCTGCTGCAGGCCGGCTGCGAGGTACGCGGTGACGCCACGGTGCAGCGCGCCGACCCGCGCGTGCGCGCCGCCAGCGAAGCGGACTGGTACACCGAGTACCTCGAGGCCATCATCGCTGCCAAGGTGGTCGACGGGGTCGACGGCGCGATTGCCCACATCAGCCGCTACGGCTCGGCGCACACCGAGGCGATTGTGACCGCCAACGAGGCTACCGCCGCACGCTTCCTGGCCCGCGTCGACAGCGCCATCGTGCTGCACAACGCCTCCACGCAATTCGCCGACGGGGGGGAGTTCGGGATGGGGGCCGAGATCGGCATTTCCACGGACCGCTTCCACGCCCGCGGTCCGGTCGGGGTCGAGCAGCTCACCAGCTACAAATACCAGGTGAGCGGCAGCGGGCAGGTGCGCGGCTGATCAGCGCGCCGGGGTGTGCACGTGCCCGCCGTGAGCGGCCGGCGTGGCGCAGCGCTCGCAGTTGACCCAGCCGGAGTCGCCGCTTTCGTAGTGCTCCTTCTTCCAGATCGGCAGGCGGTGCTTGACCTCATCGATGATGTAGCGGCAGGCGAGGAAGGCCTCATTGCGGTGCGCCGAGCTGGCACCGACCCACACGGCAACATCGCCGATCGCCAGCGCACCCAGGCGATGCACGCAGGCGGCGCGCACGAGGCCGAAGCGACCCATCGCCTCGCTGAGGATGCGCTCACCTTCGCGCACCGCGAGTGCCTCGTAGGCCTCGTACTCCAGGCGCTGCACGCGCTGCCCCTCGTTGTGATCGCGCACCCAGCCTTCGAAGGAGGCAAAACCGCCGCAGGCCGGATCGGCCAGCGCGGCCCGCAGCGCCGGGATCTCGATTGCGGCGGCGGTGAAGCGGAACTGCTGCACCGGCGCCTCAGCCGCCGGCCACTGGCGGGATGAACACCACCGCGTCGCCGTCCTGCAGGGGCGCGGGCCACTCACAGAAGTCCGCGTTGATGGCCACGCGCAGCACGTCGACGGGCAGGGTGAAGGGATAGCGTGCGGCGAGCTCCTGGTACAGCTGCTGGGCGGTCGCGGCGGTGGTCGTGAGCGTCTCCTCGCGCCGCCCGGCCTGCTCGCGCAGCAGCGCGTAGTACTGCACGCTTACGCGTCGGGGCGCGCCATCCTGGTTCAGTGCGGCCATGGCGATGCCATACTCCTCGGGGGTATTGATATTGTCGAGCGCCCGCGGGTTGGGCTCCGCGATGATCTTGGCGTCCGCGGACAGCAGGAACTTGCGCGGGCAGGTGCGGCCGGCGGCCAGGTGTGCGCTCAGCGGCGCAGCACTGGCCGGCTCGTAGATCGCGCACAGCGGCTCGGGCAACGCATCGTGACTGGAGCGGTAGGCCGTGGCGAGACGGGCCGGATCGCGCGCCTGCAACAGGTGCTCCAGCGATGCGCGATCGATCAGCGGCAGGTCACAGGCAAGCACGAGCCAGGCCGACTGCGGATGCTGGGCCTGCGCGGCGAGCACCCCGGCGATCGGGCCGATGTTCTCGTGGCGGTCCACGATGCGCGCGAAGCGCGCGCGCAGCCGGTCATCGGCCTGGTCGGCGCGCACCGAGACGAAGGCGCGCGGCAGCAGTGCGGTGAGCAGTGCCATGGCGCGCTCAAGCTGGGTCTGGCCCAGGTAGGCGAGGGCGGCCTTGTCCGAGCGCATGCGAGTGCTGCGCCCGCCCGCCAGTACCAGGCCGTAAACGGGGGCGTCCATGGTTAGCGTCCCTTGCGCCGGAACGGCCGGCGACCGCCGGACTTCTCGAGCAGGCGCACCGCCTCGATGCGGATGTCGTGCGAGAGCGCCTTGCACATGTCGTAGACGGTGAGCGCCGCGATGCTCGCCCCGGTGAGCGCTTCCATCTCGACGCCGGTGCGGTGATGGACCGAAACCTGGCAGCGCACCACGATCTCGGTACTGCTGGGCTGGCTGATCTCGACGGTGCAGCTCTCGATCCCCAGCGGGTGGCAGAAGGGGATGAGCTCGTGTGTGCGCTTGGCGGCCATGACGCCGGCGACCACAGCGGTGTCGAACACCGGGCCCTTCTTGGTGCGGTGGCCGCTGGCCCTGAGCGCCGCGCCCACCGCCCGTGGCAGGCGCACGCGTGCTTCGGCGATGGCGGTGCGCTGGGTCACCGCCTTGGCGCCCACGTCCACCATGGCCGGGCGGTTGCGCGCATCCAGGTGCGTCAGCTTCGACCCCATCTAGCCTCCGATGTAGAACATTTCGACCTTGGGCTGCTCGTGCGCCGCGGCGGACAGCTGTGCGCGCTGCTCGCTGTAGCGGTCGGCGCGCTTGAGCCAGATGGCACGGATGTGCTCCAGCAGCACCTCATCGCCCGCCCCGCCGCGCAGGGCATCGCGCAGGCTCGCGCCGTGGGTTGCGAACAGGCAGCTGTACAGCACCCCGTCGGAGGAGAGCCGCGCGCGCGAGCAGTCGCCACAGAACGGCTGCGACACCGAGGAGATGAAGCCCACTTCGCCGGCGCCATCGGCGTAGGCGTAGCGCTCGGCGACCTCACCGCGGTAGGTGGGCGCCAGGGGCGTGAGCGGCCAGCGCGCGCCGATGCGCTCGGCGAGCTCCTTGGAGGGCACGACCAGCTCGGAGCGCCAGTGGTTGCGATTGCCGACGTCCATGTATTCGATGAAGCGCACGACCACGCCGCTGCCGCGGAAATGCTCCAGCAGCCCGAGCACCGTGTCGTCATTCACGCCCCGCTGCACCACGGCGTTGACCTTGATCGGGGCGAGGCCGGCGCGGCGCGCCTGCTCGATGCCCTCCAGCACCTGTTCAACGCCACCGAAGCCGCCGCTCATGCGCGCGAAGACCTGCGGGTCCAGGCTGTCGAGGCTCACCGTGACCCGCTGCAGGCCGGCGGCCTTGAGTTCGGCCGCATAGCGGCCGAGCAGCACGCCGTTGGTCGTGAGCGCCACGTCCTCCACGCCGCTGATCGCGGTGAGATCGCCAATCAGGTCCGGGAGGTTGGCGCGCAGCAGCGGCTCCCCGCCCGTCAGGCGCAGCTTGCGCACCCCGAGCTGCACGAACAGCCGCGCCAGGCGCACGATCTCGGCGAATGACAGCCGCTCCTGTGAGCCGAGGAAGCGGTACTGCTCGTGGAAGGTCTCCCGCGGCATGCAGTACGGGCAGCGGAAGTTACAGCGGTCCATGACCGAGATGCGCAGGTCGCGCATCGGGCGCGAGAAGCTGTCCCGCGGCAGGGCGCGGGCGTTGAGCGGGACGATGACTTCGCGGGTGGTCATATTTTGAGCAGTATGGGCATCACGGGCCGGTGCATGGGCCGGAAATCCCCTAAGCAGTGGCGGAGGCAACCTCAGGACCAGCGGTACAGGCGCGTCACGAACCCCTTGGGGTAGGTATTGGGGCCGGGGGGCAGTTCCACAAACCCGTCCGTGCCGCCCAAGGCGGTGTGGTCCCCGGAGCCATTGGTGGGGGCGGGTTGTGCCCACAGCCGCCCCCAGTCGTCCTGCTCCAGGCGGATGGGCAGGAAGTAGCTCAGCGCGGGGTTGAACGTCACCGGCGCCGCCAGCGCGATCCGTTCCGCCGGCCGCGCGGCGTGGCCCAGACTGCCCAGCAGGGCCGGCAGTACGTAGCGCGTAAAGCAGACGAGGGTTGATACCGGATTCCCGGGCAGTCCGAACACGGCCGTGCCGCCCGGGCCGACGCCGAACCACAGGGGCTTGCCGGGCCGCTGGGCCACCGTGTGAAACACTGTGCGCACGCCCAGCTCGGCCAGCACCCCGGGTACGAGGTCGAACTTGCCCATCGATACCCCGCCGGAAAGGATCAGCACGTCGTGGGTCTTGAGGTGGAAGCTCAGCCGCTTGCGCAGCTCCGCCGCGTCATCGTGCAGGTGGTCATCGGCGACGCGCTGAAATCCGTGCTCTCGCAGTGCGCTGACGATGGCGTAGGCATTGGAGCGGCGGATCTGGTGCGCCAGCACCGGCTCGCCCGGCTCGACCAGTTCGTTGCCGGTGGAGATCACCGCCAGCATCGGCTGGCTGCTGACCCGGATCCGCGCCATCCCCGCGGAGGCGGCGATCGCGATCTCCGGGGCGCGCAGCCGCAGGCCGGCGTTGAGCAGCAGGGTCCCCTGGCGTGTGTCGGTGCCGCGGCGGTGCACGAACTGCCAGGGCTCGATCGTTAGCCCCTCGGCAAGGCTGGCGCGCCCGCCCTCGATGACGACCTGTTCCACCGGGACGACACTGTCGCACCCGACGGGCAGGACCGCGCCGGTCATGACCTCGATGCAGTCCGCGGCGCTGGCCAGGGTGAGCGGTGGATCGCCGGCCGCCTGAACCGCCTGGATGTGGAAGCCGCGGGTGCCCGCGTGAACCGCGCGGCTGGCGAGGGCCACGCCGTCCATGGCGACGCGATCGAACGGCGGCTGGTCACGCTCGGCGTAGATGTTCTCGCGCAGCACCGTGCCGGCGCACTGCGCAAGGGGCAATGACTCGATGGGCAGGCACTGCAGATTCTGCCCGATCAGCAGGTCTGCCTCGGCCGGCGTGATCAATCAGCCCTTCGGTTCGGCCGTGCGCGCCTTGTAGACCTTGACCTGCTCGTTGAAGCGGTCGGCAATGGCCTGCTCCTGGTCGATCGCCGCGTTGTGCTTCTGCGCCTCGACGTTCTGCATGTCCTTCTTCTGCTGCGGCTTCAGAGAGTCACCGGCCTTGGCGATGCTGTCGTCGAGTTCCTTGTCGATGCAGGCAACGTAGTCCTTGACCGCCTGGTCGTAGGCCTTCACGGCCTTCTGGCCAGCGACCATCTCCTCGAGTGTCGCGGTGCGGCCGTCCGGGATGTTGGTCGGCGCCGCCGGGTACGGGCAGTCGGCAAAGGCCGGGGCCGCAAAGACGGCAGCGGTGAAAACGAGCGCAAGGGATGCCTTCATACGGGTTGGGTCCTGGAGCCAATGGATCGGAGGGCTATCTTAAGAGGGCAGTGGCGGGGAGGCTACTTCAACCTGCGCCGCCGGGCCGGGGGGCACAGGTAGCAGCCGCGGGCATGGTCATTGACCACCCCGACCGCCTGCAGGTAGGCGTAGATGATGGTAGAGCCCACGAAACGGAAGCCACGCTTAAGCAGGTCCCTGGAGATCTGGTCGCTGAGGGGCGTCCGGGCGGGGACGCCGCCGGGGCCGGGGCGGTTCACGACCGGCTTGCCGCCGACGAAGGACCACAGATAGGCGTCGAAGGAGCCGAACTCGCGCCGGACCGCGAGGAAGGAGCGGGCATTGCTCACGGTGGACTCGATCTTCAGCCGGTTGCGCACAATGCCCGCGTCGCGGCGCAGCACCGCCCTGCGGCGGGCGTCGAACCGGGCCACCCGCGCCGGGTCGAAGCGCGCGAAGGCGCGGCGGTAGCCGGCGCGCTTGCGCAGGATGGTGAGCCAGGACAGCCCGGCCTGGGCGCCCTCCAGGGTGAGCATCTCGAACAGCAGCCGGTCATCGTGCACCGGCCGGCCCCATTCCTGGTCGTGGTAGCGCACGTAGTCCGCATCCGCCTGTGCCACCCAGCGGCAGCGCGGCCGATCGCTGGGGCTGCGCGGTGCCCTGGCCCGGGGGGCTTTATCACTCATGGGCGGACTGCATGGGCCCTCGCTGCCGCGGTGCTCAGAAGTGATAGGTGATCTTGCCGTTTGCCTCGCTCAGCTGCCCGGCGCCCACCAAGTGGTCGATCAGCCCCTGGATGTCAGCTTCCGCGATCTTCTTGGAGAAGTGCGAGTACAGGTGCGCGGCGAGTGCCTTGCGTGTGCGCGGCCGGCGGTTCTTGGCGCCCCCGGACAGCCATTGCAGGGCATTCTCGGGCACGCTGGCCGGCGCGCGCGGCGGGGCGGGGCGCGGACCTGCAGCGGGGGCGCGCCGGCTCTCGCCCTGGGGGCGCCGGGTCTCTGTGACCGCGGAAGGAAATGCCTCGCGCAGGCCGTTGGCGCGCCGCACCGTAAAGCCGCGCAGCACCAGATGCTTGACCAGCGGATCGAAGCCCTTGTCCTTCGAGAGAATGATGCAGGCGGATTCGGGTGAGCGCGTCAGGTACTCGCCCAGGTAGTAGGCGATATGGAAGTCGAGCGCGTTCTTGCCCTGGCCCTCGATGTCGATGGCGACGAAGCGCTCGCGCAGGTTCAGCGCCGCCTTCAGGAACTCCTTGGGCACGGATTTCTGCGAGGCGCCGAAGAAGAACGGCACCAGTACGCCGGCGGGTATTTCCCCGAGTTCGATCTTGCCGATGTTCTCGTAGTCGACCAGCAGGATGCTTTGGTTCATATGATTTTGCGTGCCGGCCGGTGTTCACTGGCCGCGGTTGGCGATGGACGCGGGGCCATTATGGCTGCTGGATCCAAATTCACCACCCCGGCCGGTGCCCTGAGCAAGGGTCGTGGGTTGCAGCAAAAAGGCACCAGCGGCGTGATGGCCAAGACGCCAATATGAGAACCTAATGCCCGCGGGGTTGCGGCGGCAGGCGGGCGCATGCCGGAGGGCCTATGCGGCGGTTGCCGCGGCGACCAGGACTACGAGCGCGGGGAAAGAATTATCAGCGCGCCTGAGGCCTTCTTGGGCGGTGCCCTGAGACGCGCGTGAAATATGAGTTCTGCTTCTGAGTGGCTGACGCGCAATCACGAGGGGGAGTTGGTATGAAGCTTGGGCTTGCCGCAGGAATCTGTGGCCTGATGTTGTTGCCGGCAACTTTTGCGAACGTGAGCTGGCTGCCTGCCTATGCGGCGCGCGTACAAGCCAGCGGCAAGAGCGCCTCGCTGCCCCCGCACCTTTGCATGATGCTGGGCCTGGGCGACGGGACGCAGGAACTGGCTGTTCGGCAGGCCGCCAAGCGCTCAGGCCAAGACGTACATACGTTCAACGTCGCGCAGCCCGAGCAGCAGCCGGTGGTGGTACTCATGGACTACAACGAGGCCACCAGCACAGTGCGCGCGTTCCGGCTCAAACCCGGCGGTGACCTGGACAAGGCCCTGACGTACCAGGCAGGAGCGCAGCCGCGGCCCATAGCCGATGCGCCGGCCCACAAGGCGCTGCGCGAGGAACTCAGCCTCTGGGCTGCCGAGGCTGCTGCCAAGTAAGCCCAGCCCTGGACCGGGACGGTGATTTGATGAAGCCGTGCGCCGGGGGCGGCGGATCCGGGCACTGCCGATCGCATTCAAGTGGCTCCGATTAGAATGGCCCGTACAGTTGTCGGACCAGGTCCATCACCAGGGCTTTCACTAAATCCGCAGTGACCTCTGCGACCGGGTAGTCACCAAGCGCACTGCCGCCGCGGCTGTCGGCAGTATTGCGCTCAAAGCGGATCCTCCGGATCTGGCTGTCGGACCTGGCCCGCAGGTACGGGTAACCGCCGTGACCGTGACCCAGGCGCACGTGCTTGCTGACGGGAATATCAATTCGCGCAGCGCTGGCCTCGCTGTGCGTCCTGGCGGCGACACCTCGGTCATTGAGTGCCTGAGCCATCTGCTGGAGGGCGGGCGTGATCACAGCGACCAGGCAGAGGGCTGCGGCCTCGTTGAAGATCTCCTCGGCCGCGGATTTACCGGCTGCTTCGTCCCGGACCTGCGCTACACGACCCCGATGTGGGGTAAGGATCGCGTCAAGCTCCTGCTCGATGTCCTTGGCCATTCCCGCTACTCCGAGTCGACCCCTGCCACGTAAGCCATTTTCGGCAGCGCCGGTTGTCCACGTGCCCGGAACAGCCGCCATGTTGCGAGCGCGCCCGGAGAGATTCGAACTCCCGACCCTCAGGTTCGAAGCCTGATGCTCTATCCAGCTGAGCTACGGGCGCACATCAGAAAGAGAATACACCGCGCAGGCCCGTGGGATGCCTATGGCGTCAGCGCCGCGCGTTGAGTGGCGACGATCTGCTGGAACTCAGGGAGCTTGCGCAGCGACGCGAGGTCGGGATCCTGCTCCATCCATCCAAAAGTCTTGTAGCCGCCTGCGACTGCCTGGTTCAGTGCCTCGAGCGCGCGCTGCGGCTCGCCCAGGCGCGCATACAAGCACGCACAGTTGTAGATCATCATCGGGTCGTTCGGGCTGAGCTCGAGCGCCTTGGTACCTTCGGCGAGCGCCCCTTCCCTGTCGCCGCCTTCGACTAGCATAACGGCGAGGATGATTCGCGCGCGCGCGTCGTCCGGATTCTGCAGCAGGTACACCGGCAGGCGGCTGCGCAACTCGTCGCGCGCAGCATTCACCTCTTCCATCCGCCCCAGCTGTTCGCAGGCCTGCGCGATGTCGACATACGCGGAGTAAAACGCGGGCTTGAGAGCAATGACCTTCTTGAACAATATTGCGGCTTCTTCGTGCTTACCCAGCGAGAACTGAATCCGCCCAAGCGTCCAGTGGGCAATGAAATCATCCGGGGCCAACTCGATGGCCTTGCTCGCGGACGCGTTGGCTTCCTCGAGCCTGCCCCAGATGAAGTAGGACAAACCCATCGCCGTGTAGGCTTCCGCCAGGTTGCCGTCGTACATCAGGGCCTTGAAGCTCAGTTCCTGGGCCTTGTCGCGTGACTTTTGATCGCGTGCGAACCATTGGTACATCGCCCCGTAGGCACTGGAGCATGCCGCGTAGGCAGCCGCGTAACGAGGGTCAAGCTCGATGGCCTTCTCATAGAGCGAGATGGCGTACTCGGTGCAGCGCTTGGTCAGCCGGTACTGGTAGTCCTGGCCGCGCAGATATAGGTCGTAGGCCTGCGCATTGACCGTATTGCGTTTGGTCAGCGAGAGCTTTTCCGAGAAGGTAAGTTTGAGCTTCAGCGCCTCGACGATCTGCTGCGCGACCTGCTCCTGGATGTCGAAAATATCGTCGAGCTTGCCCTTGTAAGTGTTGCCCCACAGCTGGCGGTTGCTGGCCACGTCGACCAGCTGCACGGTGACGCGCACCGAGTCCTGGAAGCGCCGCACGCTGCCACCAACAATGTAGCGGGCGCCGAGTTCCGTCCCGAGCGCCCGGGTATCCTGCTTGCGATCCTTCAGCTGCATCGTCGCCCAGCGGGAGATCAGTTCAATCTCACTCACTACCGAAAGACGCGCGATCAGCTCTTCTGTCAACCCGTCGCTGAAGTAGTCGGTTTCCTTGTCGGGACTGATGTTGTCAAATGGCAGCACCGCCAGCGCACCGCGCTCGGTGCCGGGGCTCGCTGCAGGGGCTGGGGAGTGCGGCCTGCTTTCCGCTGCGGGCGCTACCGCCGGCGGTGGCGGGGCGATGGTCACACCGACACGCTCCAGGGTACGCAGGATTGCCCGGACGCTCTCGGCCGGGTCCCGACTGTTGAATTCGATGTGCTGGATGCCCGCCAGCTGGTACTTGAGGCTCGCGGGGATCTGAGTGGGTTCCAGGTGCACGGGCAGGATGTGCCCCTTGCGCTCGCTGACCAGCACGACTTCCTTGGCTACGTTGTGCGACTGCACCGCCGCCTCGCTCACCATCAGCAACAGCAGCTTGGCGCCCTCCAGTGCATTGACGATCTGCTCGCCCCATTGCGTGGCCGCATCAATGCCGCCCTGGTCTATCCAAAGGGAGACCCCGGCGTCACGCAACTTGGCAGCCACATCCAGCACGCGCTCCTTGTCGGCACGTGCGTAGCTGATGAAAACCTCTGCCGGGGGTGCCACTGACTCTTCTCTTTGTGATGCCTGGAGACGGGGCCAGGTTCAGACGCTGACGCGAAAAGCGTAGCACGAACCGGACGTCGGGATTGCGTTGCGGCTTGGCTGGCAGTGGGCGGCAGGACCGCCGCCAGGACCGCGCCTACCGGGATGACATAGTCCCGCGGCACAATGGGCGCCAGATCGCAAAAGGAAGCGCCATGTCCTTGTTTGACCTGTCGGGCAAAGTCGCCCTCATCACCGGCTCCAGCCGCGGCATCGGCCGCTCCATCGCCGAGCAGATGGCGCTGCATGGCGCCAGGGTGGTCATCTCCAGCCGCAAGGCGGATGCCTGCGAGGCGACCGCCGCTGCCATCAACGCCGCCGGGGGCACCGCCTTTGCGATGGCCTGTAACGTCGGCCGCAGGGAGGAACTGCAGGCCCTGGTCGATGCAACTATTGCCCGCTGGGGCCAGATCGACATCGTGGTCTGCAACGCCGCCACCAACCCGACCTTCGGACCCTCGATCGACACGCCCGACGAGGCGCTCGAGAAGGTCATGCAGACCAACCTCTACAGCAACGTGTGGCTATGCAAGATGACGCTGCCGGCGATGGCGCAGCGCAAGGACGGGGCCGTCGTCATCGTTTCCTCGGTGGGCGGCCTGATCGGCAGCCGCTTGCTGGGCGCCTACTGCCTCTCCAAGGCCGCCGACATGCAGCTGGCGCGCAACCTCGCGGTGGAATGGGGTCCGCACAACATTCGCATCAACTGCATCGCACCCGGAGTCATACGTACGCACTTCTCACGCGCGCTGTGGGCGGAGGAGGCGCGCGGCGCGGCCGTGGCCCGTGCCTATCCGCTGCGCCGCCTGGGAGAACCGGAGGATGTGGCCGGGGTCGCGGTGCTGCTCGGCTCGCGTGCCGGGAACTTCATCACCGGGCAGACGATCGTGGTGGATGGCGGCGGGATCATCAATGGCGAGGCCTCGGTCTGAGGACGACGCTCAGCTGCGGCGCTGGCGCAGCGCGTAGCAAATCCCGAGCAGGCCGAACCAGAAGGGCGCGACGTACAAGGCGACGCGCGTGTCCTTGTCGCGCCACAGCATGGCGGTGACACCGAACAGGAACGCCAGCACCAGGTAGTTGGCCAGCGGGGCGCCCGGCATGCGGAACGGCGCCGCGGCGACCGTACCCGCCCGGATGGCGCGCCGGTAGTTGCGATGCGCGACCAAGATGATGCCCCAGGTCCACAGCGTGCCGATCAGGGTGATGCTCGTCACCCAGGTGAACACCTCCTTGGGCACCACGTAGTTGAGCGCGACCGCGATGAGCATCACGGCCGCCGAGGCGTGGATGCCGGCGGCCGGCACCCGCTGGGCGTTGAGTACGCCGAACGCCTGCGGCGCCTGCTGGCGGTGGGCGAGCGACCAGAGCATGCGTCCGGTGCTGAAGAGTCCACTGTTGCACGAGGAGGCGGCCGCCGTGATCACCACCAGGGTGATGATGCCGGCGGCGCCGGGGATGCCGAGCTTCTCGAACACGAACACGAAGGGACTCACGTCGGGGCTGAGCTCATTCCACGGCACGACCGACATGATGATGAGCAGCGCGCCCAGGTAGAAGATCAGGATCCGGAGGATGATGCCGTTGGTGGCGCGCGGCAGCACGACGGCGGGATTCTCGGCTTCCCCGGCGGTGACCCCGATCAGCTCGACTCCGGAGTAGGCGAACATGACGATCTGCAGCGTGCCCAGCACGGCAACGATGCCGAAGGGCAGGAAGCCTCCGTGCGCGGTGAGGTTGCTGAAGCCGGCGGTCGCGCCGAAGCTGCCGACGTGGAACACGATCACCACAAGCCCCGCCACGATCAGCGCGACGATGGTGAAGACCTTGATGAGCGCGAACCAGAACTCGAGTTCGCCGAACACGCGCACTGCCAGCAGGTTGGAGCCGTACAGTGCCACCAGCGCGATCAGCGCCGGCAGCCACTGCGGGATGTCGGGAAACCAGTAGCGCACGTAGATGCCAATCGCGGTCAGTTCCGCCATTGCCATCACCACCCACATGAACCAGTACGACCAGCCGGTGACAAAGCCCGCGAAGGGCCCGCAGAACTCCTCGGCGTAGCTGGCGAAGGAACCGGCGACCGGGCGGTAGGTGAGCAGTTCCCCGAGGGCCCGCATGATGAAGAAGATGGCCACCCCGCCGACCGCGTAGGCCAGCAGCAGGCCCGGTCCGGCGTTGTGGATGGCCTTCGCCGAGCCCAGGAACAGGCCGACGCCGATCGTGCCACCGATGGCGATGAGCTGGATGTGGCGGTTCGCAAGATTGCGCGACAGGCTCGGGTCTGGGTGGGTCATCGTTGCGTTCCCGTGGTCGGAGGATGAGGACGGTCAGGGTGCCGGGGGACCGAGCAGTGCGTAGCGGCGCCCCTGCGGCAGCTCGTACCGGTGTACCAGCCGCGCGGCTCCGGCGTCCACCAGCGTGGCGGCGCCGCCATCCCCCGGTTCGGCTGCGACGTGGTATTGCGCGAGCCAGCGCCGCAGCTTGCCGCCTGCGTGCCCCGGAAGCAGCACGAGCACGCGTGCCGAGGCGGGGCGCGAGGCGAACCAGTCGCGGACCGCGCGCTCCTTGCCGGAGGCATCACTCACCAAGGACGCCACCGGGCTGGCGAAGCCATGGTCGAGCACGGCGAGTGTGGTCTCGTCCGGATCCAGCACGACCAGCTGCCGGGCGTCCGTTTCCGCGCGTATGCGGCGCGCCAGGCTGCCCAGGTCCTGCCACTGATCGATGACCGGCACGACGAGCAGCGCCGTCAGGCACACCGCGGTGGCGTAGCCGGTGTACGACCACGCGAGGCTTGTGCCCGGATCTGCGTGCCGCTGCGCCTGGCTCGAGCGCTGCCACGCGAGCACCCCGCAGCCGAAGATCGCTACGCTCAGCACGATGCACCCGGGGGTGTTCACGGTGTGGCTCATGCCGAAGACCGCGATGCCGGCGATGAAGACCACCCCCAGCGCCGCCACCAGTACCCGGGTGCCGCTGATGCAGAAGCGGTCAAAGGCATCGGCGCCGTGGCGCAGCTGCTGCAGCCAGAGCCCGGCGAGCACCGCGATCCCGAGCAGCACAGGCGCGGCGTACACATCGCGGGCGGTGGCCGCCAGCGAGAGGACGGCGAGCAGGGGCACGCTAGCGGCCAGCGCAAAGCGCCACGGCCGTCCGGCAACCCCCGGCGCGCGGGCGTGGCGCCAGGCACTGCGCAGCGCCGCGGCGGCCACGAGGGTCCATGGCAGTAGGTAAAAGGGCAGTTCCAGGAGGTATTTGCCGGCGCGGTTGCGGTGCCCGCTGGTGTAGTCCAGTGCAGCCGGGGCCTGCACCTGCACGAAGCGACCCACGACATTGTTCCAGAAGAGCGTACGCAGCGCCCCGGATCCCTGCGTCATGGTCATCACGCAGGCGACCCACGGCCCGATGATCAAAGCTTGCAGCAGCAGGCCGGCGTACAGCTCCGGGCGGCGCAGTTCCGACCAGCGCCGCTCCCAGGCAATGAGGGTCAGCAGCGCGAGCCCCGGCACGAGCCACCCGGGGGCGCTCTTGGCCATGAAGCCCACCGCAGCTCCGCCGTGCATCAGTGCGTAGCCGCGTGTTTTCGCCCAGCCGGCCGGCGCGTTGTAGCCGCGCCATAAGCCGAGCAGCGCGAGCGCGTTGCCGGCGACCAGGCAGGCATCCGGTGCCAGCCAGATTGCCACGCGAAAGCAAAGCAGCGCGCTGCCGGCCACGAGCGCGGCCAGCACCGCGGGGAGCAGTTCCAGGCCCATGGCAAGCGCGAGCGCTCCCACGGCCAGCACCGTGACGAGAGCGTAGACCAGGTTCGGGGCGCGCGCCGCCGCGGCAGAGTCACCCAGTGCGGCCAGCGCTGCGGCGGACATCCAGTAGGTCAGCGGCGGCTTCTCGAGAAAGGGCGTGCCGGCCAGTTGCGGCAGCGTGCGGTCGCTCTGCAGGCTCATGCGCCAGGCGATGTCCGCCTCGCGCGGCTCGTCGGGCGTCCAGAGCGCGCGGCCGAAGATTCCCACCAGCCACAGGGGGGCGAGCGCGATGATCACAAGCACGAACAGCCGGGGTGCCGGCGCGGGGCCGCTGCTGGCGTGACCGATCAGTGCGCCCCCGGGGTTTGTGCTCGTGCGGGCGTGCCGGCTGCGGGCGCGCGGGCGTCAAGCCAGCGCACCAGCGGGCTCAAGTCTGCCTTCATCAGATGCAGGCCCAGTTTGGAACGACGCCAGAGAATATCCTCGGCTGTGGACGCGAACTCCTCGCGGCACAGGTACTCGAGTTCGCGCTCGTACAGCTGCGGCAGCACCTGGGCGCCAAGTCCCGCCATCGACGTGGCGCCACCGATGACCCGGTCGATGCGCGTGCCATAGGCGTGCGCGTAGCGCCTGCGCAGCGCTCCGGGCAGCCATGGAAAGCTGCGCTCGCACGCGCGCAGGAACACCGCGAAGCTCCCCTCGGGCAGGTCTCCGCCCGGCAGCCGGGCGTGTGCGGTCCAGGCCGGCGCGCGCGTGCCGAGCACCCCCGCCAGTAGGCTCACGGCATCCTCGGAGAGCTTGCGGTAGGTGGTGATCTTGCCGCCGAACACCGATAGCAGCGGTGCCGGCACGCGGTCCAGTTCCAGCGCGTAGTCACGCGTGACGCTCATCGGATCGTTGGACTCGTCCTTGAGCAGAGGGCGCACGCCGGAGTAGCTCCACACGACATCTGCCGGCGTGATCTGCTGCCGGAAGTAGCGGTTCGACAGCGCGCACAAGTAGTCGATCTCGGCCGCGTCGATGTGCACGGCGGCCGGGTCGCCGCGATAGTCCACGTCGGTGGTGCCCAGCAGCGTGAACTGGTGCTCGTAGGGGATGGCGAAGACGATGCGGCGGTCCTCGTTCTGGAAGATGTACGCGAAGCGGTGGTCGAACAGCCGCGGTACCACGATGTGGCTGCCCTTCACCAGGCGCACCTGGTGCGCCGCCCGCACCGGTGTGGAACCGGAGACGAACTCGCTCACCCAGGGGCCGGTAGTGTTGACGGCTACCCGCGTCTGCACCTGCTGCTCGCCGCCGCTGCCGCGCAGCAGCGCGCGCCAGCCGCCGCCCTCGGGGGTGAGCCGCTCGCAGCGCACGCGCGTGCGGATCACAGCGCCGCGTGCCTGCGCATCCAGCGCGTTGAGCACCACCAGGCGCGCGTCATCCACCCAGCCATCGGAGTACACGAAGCCGCGTCCATAGCCGCCCTTGAGCGGCGACCCGGCGATGTGGGTCTTCAGGTCGATCGCCGACGATGCGGCCAGGTGCGCCCGGGAGGCGAGATGGTCGTAGAGGAACAGCCCGGCACGGATCATCCAGGCCGGCCGCAGGTGTGCGTCGTGCGGCATCACGAAGTGCAGCGGTCGCATGATGTGCGGGGCGGCCCCGAGGAGCACCTCGCGCTCGCGCAGCGCCTTGCGCACCAGTGAGAAGTGGAACTCCTCGAGATAGCGCAGGCCGCCGTGGATCAGCTTGGTGCTGGAGGAGGATGTGTGCGAGGCCAGGTCGTCCTGCTCGCACAGGATCACCTTCAGGCCGCGGCCGGCCGCATCACGGGCGATCCCGGTGCCATTGACGCCCCCGCCGATGACCAGGACGTCGCAAATGTCCGCCGGGCTCGCGTTCACACCTGACGCGGGGCCTCCGGCGCGTAGAAGTCCGGATAGTTCTCCGAGAGCCCCTTGAACCTGCGATGGATCCACAGGTATTGCTCGGGCGCGCGCCGCACCTGCGCCTCGATCATGTGGTTGAAGCGCTCGGCGTCCGCCACCGGGTCGTCGGTGGGGAAGTCCTCGAGTGGCGGGTAGATCGTGGTCAGGTAGCCCTGGCTGCCCGGCAGGCGCTGCAGGAAGTACGGCAGTACCGGCGCACCAGTCATCTGCGCCAGGCGCGAGGTGAAGGTGTTGGTGGCGGCCGGGATACCGAACATCGGCACCATCTGTGCGCCCTTCTTGCGGAAGCTTTGGTCAGGAGCGTACCAGACCGCCTCGTTGCCCTTGAGCGCGGAGATGAATGCGCGGATGTCATCACGCGGAATCGCGTGCCCACCGTAGCGGCTGCGCAGCCTGCCGAGGACGTGCGCCAGCACCTCGTTCTTGGGGGGCCGGTACAGGAAGCCGGTGCGCGAGATTGAGGCCACCGCGCGCCCGGCAAGCTCCAGCAGCGTGAAGTGGCCGGTAAGCAGCAGGGCACCGCGTCCGCGGGCCAGGGCGGCATGGACGTGCTCCGCGCCCTCGATGCGGATCAGCCTGGCCATCCGCGCCGGGGTTCCCCACCAGGCCAGCGGTGTCTCCACGAGCGCCATGCCGAGGCTCGCAAAGTGCTCGGCCAGCAGGCGCTTGCGCGCGGCGGCGTCCAGCTCCGGCAGGCACATTTCGATGTTGCGGCGTGCAATGGCGGCAAATCGCAGCGGCAGGCGCCGCATGAAGGCGCCCAGCGCGCGACCCACGAGGCACAGGGCCGGAAAGGGCAGCAGCACCAGAAGGCGCAGCAGTCCGAGGCCGATCCAGGTCGGCCAGTAGCGGGGCGCGAATAGGCGCAGGCGCATGGGATCCCCTGAGGCCCGCGGACAGGCCTACGCGCGCGAGAATACCCGATTCCAGCGGGGTTTCTGTGGTCCAATGCCGCCGATGCCGCGTTCCGTGCCGAAGCTGGCCGCCCTGGCGGGTGTGCTCCTCTTGCTGCTGCTCCTGTTTGTACTTGGTCCACCGCTGTGGACGCGGTACCTCCAAGCGCTCGCACGCCGCTCGGCGATGCTTTATCAGCCGCGCGAGCAGCTCGGCGGCGGCAACGCGCCGCCCGCGCCGCGCGTTCTGCCCGGCACCGAGTTGCTCGACGCGCGGGCGCTCGAGGAGGCGGCGCGCTATGCCGGCGAGCACGGCACCCAAGCGCTGATCGTCAGCCGCCACGACCACATCGTCTTTGAGCGCTACTGGAACGGCAGCTCCTTCACCACCCTGATCGATGCGGGCACATTCACCCCGTTGCTGGGTGCGCTCGCCACCGGCCATGCGCTCTCGCATCGCCAGATCGGCTGGCCCGACGAACCGCTGGGCATTCTCCTGTCCGAGTGGGCCAACGATCCGCGCGGCGCCATCACGGTGCGCAATCTGCTGCAGTACTCCAGCGGCCTCGCCCCGCAGGGGCCCGCGGATGACCCCTACGACCTCGCCGCCGGCCTGAAGGCGCGCGCCCTCGTGGCACCCCCGGGGTCGCGACGCCTGGAGCAGCCCGCCGATCCGCAGCTGCTGGCGCTGGTGCTGCAGACGGCGACCCGCGAACGCTACGCCAGCTACGTCTCCGAGAGCATCTGGCGCCCGATCGGTGCCGGGGATGCGTGGCTGTGGCTGGACCATGCCGGGGGTACCCCGCACGCCGATTGCTGCCTCATCAGCCGTCAGGGGGACTGGATACGTGTCGGCGAGCTGCTGCTGCGCGACGGCAACTATCGCGGCGACGAACTTATGCGGCCCGGCTGGATCGCGGTGATGCGTTCCCCGGCCCGAAGTGACCCGGACTTCGGGATGTTCCTGCGCCTCGCGAGCCGCCCGGCACCAGGACAGGAGACCTATGCCGCGCGCGACGTCTTCGTGGCCGGCGGCGCGGACGGCAACCGGCTGTGGGTCGTGCCCTCGATGGGCATCGTGATCCTGCGCACCGGGGCTGCCGTAGCGGCGGCTGCCGGCTGGGACGATACCCGCATCCCGAACCTCGTGATCCGCGGGGCGCGTGACTATCTGCCGCCGGCGGCGCTGCCGGGGGCCGACCTGTCCTCGATCGTTCCCGGCCACTAGTCGCAGCCGCGCCGGAGCACAGCTTGCGCCGACAGCTCGCAGCGCTATTTGCCTTCTGCGTCATCGACACGCTCGGCTTCGGCATCCTCATCCCGCTGGTCCCCTACATGGCCCACCGCTTCGGAGTGGCCCCGCAGTTCATCACCCCGGTCCTGGGCAGCTACTCCCTGTGCCAGCTCATCGCCGCACCCTACTGGGGCCGCCTCAGCGATCGCTACGGGCGCCGCCCCATCCTGATGAGCAGCCTCGCCGGGGCCTTCCTCTCCTACGTGATGCTCGCGTTCGCGCACAACATCTGGTGGCTGCTGGCCTCGCGCATGCTCGCCGGCGCCATGGCCGGCAATATCGCAGCAGCCTTCGCCTATGCCTCGGACGTGAGTCCGCCTGAGAAGCGCGCCGGGGCCCTGGGGATGATCGGGGCTGCCATCGGCATCGGCTTCACGCTCGGCCAGCCCGTCGGTGGCCTGCTTGCCGGCAAGGATGCGGCCAGCGCCAACTTCGTGCTTCCGGCCGTCGTGTCCGCCTGTACCAGCCTGTGCGCCATCCTGCTGGTGCGCTTCGTCCTGCCCGAGAGCCATGCCGCCGGTGCGCAGCCGGCGAGCCAGCCGCGGCGCGGGTCGCTGCGGCTGCTGCGCGAGCGCCCGACGCTGGCCCTGCTGGCGGGCGCGACCCTGGCGGTCACCTATTCACAGGCAGTGCTGGAGTCGATCTTCGCGATCTGGGCCCTGCGGCTTTACGGGTTCGGCCCGCGCACGGTGGGGCTGCTGCTGCTCGGAGGGGCGATCCCCGCGCTGCTGATGCAGGGTGGGGTGGTGCGAGTGCTGGCGCCGCGTGTCGGAGAATCGCGGCTGGCGATGTGCGGAGTGCTGGCCTACGTGACAGGGCTGCTCACCCTGGGTCTGGTCCCGAGCTTCAGCGGTACGATCGCGGGGCTGGTGTTCTGTGGGCTCGGCCTGGGTGCGTACAACCCGAGCGCCTCCGCACTGGCCTCCCGGCAGTCAAGCCAGCGCGATCGCGGCGCGGTCATGGGTGCGTATATCTCAAGCGCCAGTCTTGCCCGCGTGCTCGGTCCGTTCACCTCCGGGGCGATCTACGCGCAACTGGGTAGCGCTGCGCCGTTTCTGGTCGGGGCCTGCGTTACGCTGCCGGCGGCCTGGCTGGTGCGCCGCGCCGCCGCGGCGCGGGTCAGTTGAGCCAACCTCGCGCGCAGGCATCGCCGGCAAGCGCCCGCCTACAGCTGTATTTCGGTCTCGAATATCGACACCGCCTGGCCGCTGATCCACACCCCCGCGAGGTCCTTGCCGACGAATTCCAGCTCCACTTCGACACGCCCGGGGCGGTGCAGGGAGTGCCCCTGAATGCCGGTAAAGCGCGCGCGGTCACCGCTTCGCTGCAACAGCCCAAGGTCGGCAAGATATGCCCCCAGCAGGCCGTGCGCGTTACCGCTGACCGGGTCCTCCATGATCCCGAGCGCGGGGCAGAACATGCGCGACTCGCTGAAGTGATCGGTGGCCTCCGGCGCCAGGGTGAACACGAAGTAGCCGGCGGCCCCGATCTGCGCGGACAGCGTGGTCAGGCGCTGCATGTCGGGCTTCAAATGCTTCAGTGGATCGGGCCCGCGCACGCCGATCATGAGGCGCGTGCCGCTCGCCCCCACGATGCGCAGCGGCATGCGCGTGTCGAGGCTCTCCGAGGCGAGCGCGAGTGCGTCGAGCACCGCCAGCCGCTCGCGGTCATTCAGTTCCCGTCCGAGTTGCGGTGGCTCGCGCCGGATCGCGATGGCGCGTTCCGCGCCGCTGCCGCGGACCTCGATGTCGACGATCCCGGCCTTGGATTTCTGGCGCTGCCAGCGCGGGGCATCGTGCCGCCGTGACAGCACGTACTGCGCCGCCACCGTGGCGTGGCCGACGAAGCCGACCTCACTGCGCGGGGTGAAGAAGCGGGCGCGCACGGTATGGTCGTCGGCGTCCGGCGCGAGGATGAACGCCGTCTCGGAGTTGTTGAGCTCACGTGCGATGGCGAGCATTTGCGCCTCGGCGAGCACGTCGGCGTTGAGAACGACCCCGGCCGGGTTGCCCGTGAAAGGCTCGTGGGTGAACGCATCAACCTGGTGTACCTGGATTTTGCGCTTCATCGTTCCTCTCCGCCTTTCGCCCGGGCACAGTCTAGTCCGGGGCGCGATCATAGCCGCAGTCGCGGCCGGACAGCGTGCAATACTCTGCAGGCCAGCGTCATTTCGGAGACCCAGCCATGGAAATCGGCGTCGAGATCAGTCTGTACCCGCTGCAGGAGCAGTACGCGCCCGATATTAAGGACTTCATCCGACGCCTGCAGTCGCAGCCTGCGCTGCGCGTCGTCACTAACAGCATGAGCACGCAGGTTTTCGGGGCTTACGAGGCGGTCATGGACGCGCTGCGGAGCGAGCTGCGTGCCACCCTCGAGAGCCAGCGCGGACGTTCCGGCAAGGCTGTGTTTGTCATGAAGGTACTCGGTCCGCTGGCGCCACCATGAGCGGGCTGTTTTGGGCTGGCGGCGCGCATAGCGAACCGGCAAACTAGCCGACCCGGGGCACGCTCGCCCCAAGATCAAGCTCTGGTTTTCAAGAGGTATTACATGGCGCTGCTGCGAGTCGTGGATCGGGATGGTATCGAGCATGAGGTCGAGGCCAAGACCGGTCTGAAGGTGATGGAGAACCTGCGCGAACTCGACTATGGCGTGGCCGCCATATGCGGCGGAATGTGCTCCTGTGCCACGTGTCATGTGTATGTCGACCCGGAGTGGCAGTCGCGGCTACCGGCGATGATGTCCGACGAACGCGAGCTGCTTGCCGAGCTGTCGCACTACCAGGAGGGCTCGCGCCTGTCCTGCCAGCTGGAATTCACCCCGGAGCTTGCCGGCCTGCGCGTCAGCATTGCGCCCGACGAATAGGGGTACAACCGTGTCCACTTCCAGCGTCCAGGTCGAGACCCGCGGGGCAGTTGCCCTGGTCACGCTCAATCGTCCCGACAGCGCCAACACGCTCAATCTCGAGATGGCGATGGACCTGCTTGCCGCCGCCCTGACCTGCGCGCGCAACGCGGCGGTACGCGCGGTGGTGCTCACCGGCGCCGGCCGCAACTTCTGCTTCGGCGGCGACTTGCGTGCCATGGCCGCGCGTGAGAGCGGTGCCGATGACTACATCCGCGAACTGACGACCTACCTGCACTCGGCGATCGCCCATTTTTCCCGCATGGATGCCCCGGTGATCGCCGCGGTAAACGGCACCGCGGCCGGCGCGGGCGTCGGGCTGGTGGCGATGACGGACCTGGCAGTGTGCGCAGCCAACTCCAAGTTCAACCTGGCCTACACCGCCGCCGGCCTTACCCCTGACGGCGGTACCTCGTTCCTGCTGCCACGCATCGTCGGGGCCCGCCGCGCGATGGAGCTGCTGATCCTCAATCGCACGCTGCTGGCAGACGAGGCGCTGGCTTGGGGCTTGGTCAACGAGGTGGTTGCCGAGGACCAGTTGCTGCCGCGGGCCATGGAGATGGCCGAACAGCTGGCGAAGGGGGCGAGCGGCGCCTACGGGGCGACCAAGCGCCTGCTCGCGCACTCACTCGGCGCGCTTGAATCGCAGATGATACTCGAAAGCGAGACGATCGCGCGCCATGCAAGCGGGGCAGAGGGCGCCGAGGGTATCGCCGCCTTCCTGGCAAAGCGCAAGCCGCAGTTCCCCGGCAAGTCTTCCCGCTGAACCTGCAAGGAATGAGATCTTGAAGAGCTGGTTCTTCGTCGCGCTGCTGGCGGCGCTCGCGCTGATCGTGGTGCGTGTGTACTTCAAGCTGCGTACCGTGAAGGGCTCGCGGGCCGAGTCCTGGGACGAGCAGATGATCGGCACGCTGCGCTCCCAGGGCTATGCGCCGTTTAATGACTATCGGGTCGATTTCTTCCTGTCGCTGCCCGACGAGGCCATCTGCGCGCGGGCCCGTACCCGGCTGGAGCCGGAGTTCAGCGTCGACGTGCAGCCGATGAAGGAGGGCGCGGGGTTCAGCCTGCACGCCTCCAAGAGCATGCGGCTCATCGTCCCGGAGATGCAGGCAATCAGCCGCCGCCTGACGGCGCTGGCCACCGAACTCGGCGGTCGTTACGACGGCTGGGCCGCCTGAGGGCTCAGCGCTTTTCGGACTGGCGCCGGACGGCCTCCGCCGCCGCGGCGATGGCCGTCGGATCACCCAGATAGCGGCTGTGCAGAGGCTGCAGCTGCGCATCAAGCTCGTACAGCAGCGGTACCCCTGTCGGGATGTTGAGCTCGGTGATCTCGCTCTCGCTGACCTTGTCGAGCATCTTCACCATCGCGCGCAGACTGTTGCCATGCGCAACCACCATGGCGTTGCGGCCCGCACGCAACTCCGGGGCGATGCGCGCCTCCCAGAAGGGCAGCACCCTGGCCAGCGTGTCCTTGAGTGACTCGGTGGCGGGGAGCTCGCTTGGCGCAATGCCCGCGTAGCGCGCGTCAAAGCGCGGATGCCGCTCATCGTCAAGTGCCAGCGGCGGTGGCGGAATGTCGTAACTGCGCCGCCAGATCTTCACCTGGGCCGCACCGTGCTGCGCAGTGGTCTGGGCCTTGTCGAGCCCCTGCAGTGCGCCATAGTGACGCTCGTTGAGGCGCCACGAGCGCTCGACCGGCAGCCACATGCGCTCCATCTCGTCCAGCATGATCCACAGGGTGCGGATCGCGCGCTTGAGAACCGAGGTGAAGGCGATGTCGACTGCCAGCTTCTCGCTGACCAGTTCGCGGCCCGCCCGCGCCGCTTCCTCGCGCCCCAGCGGCGACAGGTCGACGTCGGTCCAGCCCGTGAACAGGTTCTCGACGTTCCAGGTGCTCTGGCCGTGTCGTACCAGGATCAGCTTGCCGGGCACAGGAATTCCTTTGCGAGCGTGGAAATGAGACTCAGATGGCGAGCTTGCGCACGGCCTCGACGCCGACATTCAGCGTGGCAAAGTCGCCGGCCCCGGCGGCGCGCATGTCGGCCAGCGTGCGCTGCCAATGGGCGAGGTCCTTGCCGGCCGATTCGACCCAGGCGTTGACGCGCGCCTGTGCACTGCCACGGCCCCTGCGGGTCAGGACGCGCTCGGTGAGCCGCCGCTGCACGCGCAGCGCGGCATCGCGCAGCCCGGTGCGGGCGATGGCCTGCCATGGGCCGTCTACAACCAGCGCCTCGATGCGCGCGCGCAGCCAGTCGAAGCCGATGCGCGTGCCGACCTCAAAGTAGATGCGGGCGGTCTCGGCCACGCTGGCACGGTGGGTATGGGAGATCTCGGCGATGTCCAGCGCCGCGTTGAGGGCCTCGAGGCTGGCGATTCGTGTGGCCAGCGCGTGAGGTAGGCCACCCTCGGCGAAGCGGTTGCGGCTTTCCTCGAAGCGCGCCAGCTCGGCCCCTGTGAGTACGGTGTGAATCTCCGCTTCGAGCAGGGCCACGGGCGCGCGGAACTCGGCGACTGCGGCGTCTACCTGCAACCGGGTGCGCGCGGTGAGCAGCCAGTAGGTAACGTGCCGCAGCAGGCGGCTGGTCTGGAACGCCGCCTCGTACTGCAAGGTTGCCGTCACCTTGTTGTCGAGCACCTCGATGTGCTCCCACACCTCGCGCATCGCGAAGATCTCACGTGCCGCAGTGTAGGCGCGTGCGATCTGCGCCGGCTCCGCGCCGGTGTCATCCTGAACGCGCGTGACGAAGGTCGGACCCATGCGGTTGACCACGCTGTTGGTCGTGGCCGTGGCGATGATCTCGCGGCGTAGGCGATGGCGGGAGATTGCGCGCGGGAAGCGTTCACGCACCGGTCCGGGGAAATAACGCGCCAGCTCCGAGGAGAGATAGGGGTCCTCCGGAACGTCGGAGGCCAGCAGGTGAGTATTCAACCAGATCTTGCTGTAGGCGAGCAGGATCGCGAGCTCCGGCCGCGTGAGACCAGACCCGCGTTTACGGCGCTCGGTCAGTTCGTCGTCGGTCGGCAGGAACTCGAGTGCTCGATTCAGTTCCCCGGAGCGTTCCAGGGAACGGATCAGGTGCTGGTACTCCGGCAGGCGTGCGGCGGACTGCAATTCCATGGTGCTGATGGCCTGGCTCTGCAGATAGTTATTGCGCAGCACCAGGGCGGCGACCTCATCGGTCATGCGCACCAGCAGGCGGTTGCGGTCGCCGCGCTTGAGCCGTCCCTCGAGCACCAACGGGTTGAGGAGGATCTTGATGTTCACCTCAAGGTCCGAAGTATTGACGCCCGCGGAGTTGTCGATGAAATCGGTGTTGAGGCGCCCGCCGGCGAGTGCGTATTCCACCCGCCCGCGCTGCGTAAGGCCAAGGTTGCCACCTTCGCCGACCACCCGCGCACGCAGTTCCCGGCCCTCTACGCGCAGCGAGTCATTGGCGCGGTCACCGACCTCGATGTTGCGCTCGTCGCTTGCCTTGACGTAAGTGCCGATGCCACCGTTCCATAGCAGATCGACCGGCATGCGCAGGATGGCGCGGATAATCTCCGTCGGTGTGGCGCTGCTCGCTTCCAGGCCCAGCAGCGTGCGTGCCTCGGCTGACAGGGCGATGGCCTTTGCCGTGCGCGCGAAAATGCCGCCGCCGCGGGAGAGCTTCTTGCGGTCGTAGTCGTCCCAGCTGGAGCGCGGCAGCGCGAACAGGCGCGCGCGTTCAGCGAAGCTCGCGGCCGGATCCGGGTCCGGATCGAGCATGATGTGGCGGTGGTCGAAGGCGGCCTGCAGGCGGATGTGCGGCGAGAGCAGCATGCCGTTACCGAATACGTCGCCGGACATGTCGCCGATCCCGGTCACCGTAAAATTAGTCTTCTGTATGTCGATACCGATCTCACGGAAGTGGCGCTTCACGCACTCCCAGGCACCGCGCGCAGTGATGGCCATCTTCTTATGGTCGTAGCCCTCCGAGCCCCCGGAGGCGAATGCATCGCCGAGCCAGTAGTGGTATTCGGCGGAGATCGCGTTTGCGATGTCGGAGAATGTCGCGGTTCCCTTGTCGGCAGCGACCACCAGATAGGTGTCGTCGGGGTCCGTGCGTACCACCAGCGGCGGTGGGACAATCTTGCCGGCGACGATGTTGTCGGTCAGATCGAGCAGGGCACGGATGAAGATCTGGTAGCAGGTGATGACCTCGGCCTGGATCTCCTCGCGGGTGCCGGCGGCCGGCAGCCGCTTGGCCACGAACCCGCCCTTGGCACCCACTGGCACGATGAGGGTGTTCTTGACGTTCTGCGCCTTCATCAAGCCCAAAACTTCAGTGCGGAAGTCCTCGCGCCGGTCGGACCAGCGGATACCGCCGCGGGCGACGTAGCCCATGCGTAGGTGTACGCCCTCCACCCGCGGGCTGTAGACGAAGATCTCGAACTTTGGCTTTGGCAGCGGCAGATCGGGAATCTTTGCGGGGTCCAACTTGAAGGAGACGTACGGCTTGGGCAGCCCCTCGGCGCTGTGCTGATAGAAGTTCGTGCGCAGGGTGGCCTGCACCATGGTCAGGTAGGCACGCAGGATACGGTCATCATCGATGCTGGAGACCGCATCCAGGCCGGTGCGGATCTGCGAGACGATGCCGACCGCCTTGCGCTCGTTGCCCCGCTGGCTGTTCTCGGCGGGGTCGAAGCGGGTTTCAAACAAGCGCACGATGTCCCGGGCGAGCGGCGCGTTCGCGGCGAGCGTGCGTTCCATGTACGCCTGGCTGAATGGCACGCCGGTCTGCAGCAGGTAGCGGCAGTAGGCGCGCAGTATCACGATCTGGCGCGCGTTGAGTTCGGCCCCCAGCAACAGGCGGTTAAAGCCGTCGTTCTCGATGGTCCCGAGCCAGGCTTCCTCAAATGCGTCGCGGAAGATCAGCTCGATGCGCCCGATATCGACGATCAGTCCATCGCGCTGCTCGAGCTCGAAGTCCTGGATCCACGCGGCGCCGCCTTCCGGCCAGTTAAGCGCATACGGGCGCTCGGAGATGACGCGCAGCCCGAAATTCTCCAGCATCGGCAGCACGTCCGAGATGGGCACCGGGTCGCCAAGCTTCACGATCTTCAGGTGCACGCGCTGCTGCTTTTGCCCCGGCGGCCGGTAAAGGTTCAGGCGCAGGGCACGCGGGTACACACGCAACAGTTCCAGGTCCGCCAGGTCCTCCAGCACATCCTGCGGAGCCACGTCCTCCTGGTAGGCGAGCGGAAAGGTGTGCTGGTAGCGGTTGAGCAGGGCCAGGCCGGGAGCCTCGCCGCGCCGCTCGCTGAGTTCCGCGCTCAGCCGGTCGACCCAGGTGAGCGCGGCGTCGGCGATACGCTGCTCGATCTTCGCGAAATCGGGCTTGAGCTGCTTTGCCGGATCGGTGCGCACCAATACGTGCACGCGCGCGTGGTTCGATCCGGAGATCAGCGCGTGGCTCTCGACCTCGGTGCCGCTGAAGCCAGCGCGCACGATCCGTTCGATGCGTTCGCGCACCTCGGTGTTGTAGCGATCGCGTGGCACGTATACCAGGCAGGAATAGAAGCGGTGATAGGGGTCGCGGCGCACCAGCAGCCGCACGGTACGCCGCTCATACAGGTTCACCACACCGCGCACGATGCGGATCAACTCGGGAACGCCTGCCTGGAACAGCTCGTCGCGCGGGTAGGTTTCCAGCGCATTCAGGGCGGCTTTGCCGTCGTGGCTTGCCGGGTCCAGGCCGAAGTGCTCGATGACGTCGTCGACCTTGCGGCGCAGGACCGGGATGTCGCGCGGACTTCCGTTGTAGGCGGTAGAGGTCCACAGTCCGAGGAAGCGATGCTCGCCGCTGACGCGGCCGTGCTTATCGAAGGTCTTCACACCCACGTAATCCAGGTACTCGCCGCGGTGCACGGTCGCCGTGGAGTTTGCCTTGGTGATGATGAGCAGCTCCCGGGCGCGCGCCTTGTCGCGCACGTCGCCACGCAGGATAGTGGGCCCGGGCCTCTGCCCCTCGCGGCGTGCGGTGCTGAGTATCCCAAGTCCCGAGGCGCGGTCCGGGATGAGCCGGTCCTCGCTGCGCCCGCGCTCCAGCCGGTAGTGGCGGTAGCCGAGCAGGACGAAGTGTCCGCCCTCCATCCAGTCAAGCAGGTGCCCGGCCTCGGCCACCTCGCCGGGCGGCAGCGCCGGCGGATCGGTCGCCAGTTGGGCGATCACCTCGCGGACGCGCTTGCGCATCGGCATCCAGTCGCGGACGACGATGCGCACGTCAGCCAGCGTGGTTTCCAGGTCCTGCTGCAGCGCCAGCAGTTGCGCCGGATCGTTGATGCGGTCGATCTCGTAGAGCTGCCAGGACTCCGCCTGCACAGCGTGGGCGCCATTGGCGCCGAGGTCTAGCAGGCGTCCGGCACGGTCGCGGCGCACCTGCAGGACCGGGTGCACGATCAGGTGCACGGCGCGATCAGCGCGGCTGAAGGCCATGCCGAGCGAGTCCACGAGGAAGGGCATGTCATCGGTGACCGTGAACACCAGGGTGTGCGGGCATTCGAAGCCGTCCGCCGCTGGAGTCGGGTTATAGACCCGCACCAGCGGCCGCCCCGCAGGCCGACGCATGGCGAACTGCAGGTGCGCAAGCGCGGCCTTGGCGAGCGCGCGGGGGTCGCGCGCTGCCAAGTCCTCTTCAGCGACGCCGTGGAAGTACGTGCGCAGGTAGCGCTGCCAGAGCTGCTTTGGACCGCCTGCGCGCCCCGCCGCGCGCTTGATCCGCTCGATCATCGCGACGCGCTCGGCAGGGATGCTGCGAAGCAGCCGGCTATCCTCAACGGCAACTGCGGCCATACGCAATCATCCTAGGTTCTGGGGGATGGCGCCATCGCCTGCGCTCGGCGCCA
Source organism: uncultured Pseudomonadota bacterium (assembly GCA_963794975.1). GTDB lineage: Bacteria > Pseudomonadota > Gammaproteobacteria > Steroidobacterales > Steroidobacteraceae > 13-2-20CM-66-19. The sequence goes on from CAWCGL010000004.1 coordinate 125,704, forward strand.
GAGCAGGTGCGCGACAAGGCCCCCCGTTGTTGCGGCGCGCGATTATACATGTGCGGCATGCCGCACGGATTGCAGGCGCGCCCCGGCTGGCGCCGCGCGGCCGGCCGCCGGGTTATAATGGGGGCAATTACGTAATGCCCGTTTCCAATGAAACGGCAGGTGAGTGTATGAGCGACCTGTTTGAAAACCCCATGGGTACGGACGGGTTCGAGTTCGTCGAGTACACGGCTCCCGATCCGCAGTTGCTGCGCACCTTGTTCGAGCGCCTGGGATTCCCGGTGGTGGCGCGGCACCGTTCCAAGAACGTGACGCTGCACCGGCAGGGCGAGATCAACTTCATCATTAATGCAGAGCCGGAATCTTTCGCGCAGGGGTTCGCGCGCGCCCACGGACCCTCGGCCTGTGCCATGGCCTTCCGGGTGCGTGACGCGGCCGCGGCCTACGCTCGCGCACTGTCGCTGGGGGCGAAACCTGGGCCGCAGAGCGCCGGCCCCATGGAACTGAACATTCCCTGTATCGAGGGAATCGGCGGATCACTCATCTATCTGGTGGACCTCTACGGCGAGCGTTCCATCTATGACGTGGATTTTCGCGCGGTCGCCGCCGCGCCCACCGAGAAGGCCGGCCTCGTGCTCATCGATCATCTCACGCACAACGTTGGCCGCGGTCGCATGGACTTGTGGGCTGGCTTCTATGAGAAGCTGTTCAACTTCCGGGAGATCCGCTACTTCGACATCGAAGGCAAGCACACCGGACTGTTCTCACGCGCCATGACCAGCCCGTGCGGCAAGATTCGCATACCGATCAACGAATCGCAGGACGACAAGAGCCAAATCGAGGAATACCTGCGGGAGTACCAGGGCGAGGGCATCCAGCATATTGCCCTGTCCACCCTCGACATCTATCGCACGGTCGATGTGCTGCGCTCGCATGGCGTAGCCTTCCAGAAGACACCGGGCACTTACTACGACGGCGTGCCGGCGCGGGTGCCTGGCCATCGGGAGGCGCTCGCCGAACTCGCCAAGCGCGACATCCTGATCGACGGCAATCCCGAGAAGGGCGAGGGCGTGCTGCTGCAGATATTCACGCAGAACGTGATCGGGCCGATCTTTTTCGAGATCATTCAGCGCAAGGGCAACGAGGGCTTTGGCGAGGGCAATTTCCGGGCGCTGTTCGAGTCGATCGAGCAGGACCAGATCCGGCGTGGGGTGATCTGACACTCGCGCGTCCGACAGGCGCCGGTCCCGGAGCCTCAGGGCCGGTGCTCGCGCGCCAGGTACGCCTTGCTCTGCATCTCGATCAGGCGGCTCGCGGTGCGCTCGAAAATCTGCCCCAGGCGCGCGCCCCGGTACAGCGCCATGGGCGGCGCCGCGGCAGCCACGATCAGCTTGACGTCGCGATCGTAGAACTCATCGACCACGGCGATGAAGCGCCGCGCCGCATCCTCGCGCTGCGCATCGAACACGGGAACGGCCGAGACCAGTACCGACTGGAATTCGCGCGCAATCTCAATGTAGTCATCCTGACTACGCGGCCCCTCGCACAGAGCAGCAAAGTCGAACCACACCGTGTTGTGGCCAGCACGTACGACAGCGATCGGGCGCCCCTCGACCTGGATTGCGCCGCCGGTCTGCGTGCCGCTGCCGGCGAGTTCCTGAAACAGGGCCTCAAGCCGCGCCCGCGTGTCCGCGGCCGCGGAGTCCAGGTAGATCCCCGCTTGCGCGAGCTGGCGCAGGCGGTAGTCGGTACCGCCTGCGAGTTCCAGCACCAGGGTGTGCTCCTCGAGCAGCCGGATGGCCGGCAGGAACCGCTGGCGCTGCAGCCCGTCCTTATAGAGCTGCGTCGGCGGCAGGTTCGAGGTGGCCACCAGGGTCACACCGCGCGCGAACAGGCCCGCAAACAGGCCACCGAGGATCATCGCGTCAGCGATGTCCGCCACGTACAGCTCATCGAAGCACAGCACGCGCAGGTCGGCGGCGATGCGTGCCGCAACCTCCTCGAGCGGGGACTCCTGGTGCTTCAGCTGTGCAAGCTGCGTGTGCACCTCGTGCATGAAGCGATGAAAGTGCAGTCTGCGCCGTTCGCCGAAGGGCAGGCTCGCGAAGAACAGGTCCATGAGCCAGGTCTTGCCGCGCCCGACTCCGCCCCACAGATACAGCCCCTTGAGTGGCTGGTGGGGCTGCGGCCTCAGGCGGCTGCCTAGCCAGCGCGGCAGCAGGTTGCCGGACGGCGTGGCGGCGATTAGCCGAGCGCGCAGCTCATCGAGGCTGGCGAGCGCCTGCAGCTGTGCCGGGTCGGAGTCGAAGCCACGCGCGCGAATTGTTTCTTGGTAGGCACGCGCCAGCGCCGACGATGCCTGCCCGCTCACGCGCGCTCAGGCCTGCAGCTCGGGCAGGTCGCGGAAATGCTCAAGGGCTCCCGGGTTCGCGAGGGCATCGATATTCTTTACCGGCAGACCGTGTACCACGTTGCGCACGGCGAGCTCGGTAATCTTTCCCGAGAGGGTGCGTGGTATGTCGGGGACCGCGACGATCTTGGCCGGCACGTGGCGGGCAGTCGTCGCGGCACGGATGGTGGCCCGGATCTCGCGGCGCAGCGCGTCGTCGAGCTCAATTCCAGGCTGCAGGCGCACGAACAGCACGACACGCACGTCACCATCCCAATCCTGGCCGATGGCCAGCGCCTCGGTGATCTGCGGCATGCTCTCGACCGCGGAGTAGATCTCTGCGGTGCCGATGCGTACGCCTCCCGGGTTCAGTACCGCATCCGAACGCCCGTAGATGACAACGCCATCATGCTCGGTGATCGCCGCGTAGTCTCCGTGATACCACACGCCCGGGAAGCGCTCGAAGTAGGCGGCGCGGTACTTCACATCGCCCGGGTCGTTCCAGAACCCTACTGGCATGGACGGGAAGGGGGCCGTGCACACCAGTTCCCCGCGCGCGCTCCGCACCGCTTGCCCACTCTCGTCGACGACCTCCACCGCCATGCCCAGTCCACGGCACTGGATCTCACCGCGGTATACCGGCCGGGTCGGGCAGCCGAGTGCAAAACAGGAAACGATGTCGGTGCCACCGGAGATCGAGGCCACCTGGATGTCGCTCTTGATTGAGCGGTACACGAAGTCGAAGCTCTCGGGCAGCAGTGGAGATCCAGTGGACAGCAGCGTGCGCAAGCCCGTCAGATCCATGTAGTCGCTGGTCTGAAGGTTGTGCTTCTCCAGCGCAGAGAGGTATTTGGCGCTGGTGCCGAAGATCGTGATGCGTTCCTCATGCGCCAGCGTCCAAAGCGCCGTGGGGCTCGGGTGGAACGGGCTGCCGTCGTACAGAATCAAGGTCGCCCCCGTGGCGAGGGCGCTCACCAGCCAGTTCCACATCATCCACCCGCAGGTGGTGAAGTAGAACAGCCGGTCGCCGCGCTTCAGATCCACGTGCAGCAGGTGTTCCTTCTGGTGCTGGAGCAAGGTGCCACCGGCACCGTGCACGATGCACTTCGGCACGCCAGTGGTGCCGGAGGAGTACAGGATATACAGCGGATGGTTGAACGGCAGGTCAGCGAACGTGGCGGCCCTGCCACGGGTGCCAAAGTCATGCCACAGACGCGTGTGCGCAGCCGCCGGCCCGAGTCGCTGCGCGTCGGTTTGCGGATCCACATAGGGAATCAGCACAACCTGGACGATGCTCGGAAGCTTCGCCAGCACCTCAGCGATCTGCGCCAGGGAGTCGGGCTTCTTGCCGGCGTAGAAATAACCGTCGGCGGTGAACAGGACCTTGGGGGCGATCTGGCCGAAGCGATCAAGCACGCCGTGCACGCCGAAGTCCGGAGAGCAGGAGGACCAGATCGCTCCTAGGCTGGTCGTCGCCAGCATAGCGATCACCGCCTCGGGAATGTTCGGCAGGAACCCGGCGACGCGGTCGCCGGCGACCACGCCGGCGGCGCGTAGCCCATCGGCGATGCGCCCGACCTCTGCGCGCAGTTCGCGGTAGGAAAGAGTGCTGCGCATTCCGCGCTCGTTGCGGAACACCAGCGCTGGCTGGTCGTCCTGGAACTTGAGCAGGTTCGCGGCGAAGTTCAGCCGCGCAGTCGGGAAGAAGCGCGCGCCGGGCATCGCGCGTGGCTTCTCCAGAATCGGGCCTGCGCCCCAGTCGGCGCGCACATCCGCGAAGCGTGCCAGTTCGCTCCAGAAATCCTCGGGATGCGCGAGTGACCAAGCATACAGTTGCGTGTAATCATGCAATTGCAGGCCGCGCCGCGCGTTCAGGCACTTGGTGAAGCGCGTGATGTTCGCATCGGCGATACGCGCGGGAGAGGGTCGCCACAGTTCACTCATGACACTTCGCTACAGAGCACTAACTACAGGGACTGGTAGTTCGGTCCCGAGCCGCCCTCGGGCGTGGTCCAAGTGATGATCTGGTAAGGGTCCTTGATGTCACAGGCCTTGCAGTGCACGCAATTCGCCGCGTTGATCTGCAGCCTTCGGCCACCGGCCGCGTCGCTGACCATTTCGTAGACGCCCGCCGGGCAGAAGCGCTCGCAGGGATTGCCGAATTCCTTCGTACAGCGGTCCGAACAGATGCTGGTGTCCGCCACCTTCAGGTGCACCGGCTGGTTCTCGTCGTGCGCGTTGCCGGCGAAGAACACGAACGAGACCCGGTCGCGCGGCGGCAGGGTGCGCTCCACCCAGTGGCGGTCGGGCGAGGTGAATTCATCCAGCTTGGCCAGACGTGACCAGTCGGCGGTATTGTTCAGAGTCCATGGGGACTTACCGCAGGTCAGTGTCTCCCATGCTGAGTTAATTAGGCCGAGCCACATGCCGCGCTTGAAGGCGGGTTTGAAGTTGCGGATGCGCTTCAATTCCTGGCCACCCGGGGAGGCGCGCCATTTGGCGTCGAAGCCACTCGCGGACCCGGTCTCGGCGATGTGCTCAGCGGCCAAGGCACCGCTGCGGATTGCCTGGTGTACGCCCTTGATCTTGGCGAAATTGAGCGTGCCGCCGGCATCCCCGATGAGGATGGCGCCGGGCATCTCCAGCGTCGGCGTCGATTGCCAGCCCCCGGCCGCGATCGCGCGCGCGCCTGCGGAGATGATCTCGCCACCCTCGAGCAGTCCCTTGACGCTCGGGTGATTCTTGTACTGCTGGAACGCCTCGAAGGGCGCCAGTCGTGGATCCTGATAGTCCAGGCCGACGATATAGCCGACGTACACGCGGTCATTGTCGAGGTGATAAAGAAAGCTGCCGGCGTAGGTGTGCGCGTCCGCGGGCCAGCCGAGTCCGTGTTCGATGCGGCCGGGGTGCACGCGCCCGGGCGGCAGCTGCCACAGCTCCTTGTAACCGAGCGCGAAGGTCTGCGGGCAGTGTCCTTGGTCCAGTTGGTACTTCGCGATGAGTTGCTTCGCTACCGAACCACGGCACCCCTCGGCGAGCACGGTGATGCCGGCGTGTATTTCGATCCCCGCAGTGAAGTTCGGACCGGGCTTGCCGTCCCGGTCGAGTCCCATGTCACCGATCTGTACCCCCTTGACCGCGCCGTGGTCGTCGAAGAGGGCGGCCGCGGCGGCGAAGCCGGGGAAAATCTCCACGCCGAGGCCCTCGGCCTTCTGCGCCAGCCAGGGCGTGAGCTGCCCGAGGGAGATAATGAAGTTGCCGTGATTATTGAAGGGGGTGCTGTACGTCATCGAGTGCGGCAGCAGCTTGACCGCAAAATCCGGCACCGGTTTGTACGACCCGGTCTGCGTAAGGATGCGGAAGTCGTCCTCAGCCGCGGGTACCTTCATGCCCGGATATTCGCTGGCCCACTCCGGCAGCAGTTGCAGCAGCGGGCCGGGTTCGAGCACCGCGCCGGACAGTGATTGCGCGCCGACCGCAGACGCCTTTTCCAGCACGCAGACGTTCAGCGCCGGCTTGTGTTGCTTCAGGCGAATGGCACAGGCGAGTCCGGCGGGCCCTGCGCCCACGATGACGACGTCGTACTGCATGACGTCGCGCTCGACGGCTTGCGGATCACTCACTAGTTTCCCCTATCAAGAGCAGTGCCTGGCGCGCGTTCCAGCGGCGCGGCTTATTTCGGCTGCATGCGGATGGCGCCATCCAGGCGAATGGTTTCTCCGTTCAGCATCGGAATCTCGAAAATGCTCGCGATGAGCTGCGCGAACTCTTCCGGCTTCCCCAGGCGCGCGGGGAATGGCACCTGCGCGGCCAGTGATGCCTGCACCTCCGCCGGCATGGCATCCATCATCGGCGTGTGGAAGATGCCCGGGGCGATCGACACGCAGCGGATGCCGACGCGAGCGAGCTCGCGGGCGATCGGCAGCGTCATGCCGGCGACCGCCGCCTTGGTCGCCGAGTAGGCCGCCTGGCCGATCTGACCCTCGAAGGCGGCCACGGAGGAGGTGTGAATCAGCAGGCCGCGCTCCCCGTCAGGCCCCGGCGCATTGTTCTGCATCAGTGCCGCCGCAGCCTTGTCGCACAGGAAGGTGCCTATCAGATTGATGTGTATCACCTTGGTGAAGAACTCGCCGGCCATCGGGCCATTCTTGCCCAGCACGCGGCCGGCGCCCACGACTCCGGCGCAGTTGACCAGCAGGTTCAGTCCACCCAGCGCCGCGTAGGCGGTGTCCATCGCCGCGTTGACCTCAGCCTCGGAGGTGACGTCGCAGCGCACAAAGGTCGCGCTGGCGCCTATGGCAGCGGCGGCATCCCGGCCCGGGCCCTCCTGCACATCCAGCAGCGCCACCCGGCCGCCTTGGGCACTGATGTAGCGGGCGACTGCATTGCCAAGACCCGAAGCGCCGCCGGTAATGACAGCCCGTGCATCCTTAATCTTCATAGTGTTCTTCCGAGCGGTGAGCGAGCTAAACCAATTCTACGGCTACGGCGACGGCTTCGCCGCCCCCGAGGCACAGCGCGGCAATGCCACGCTTGCCGCCGCGTTTGCGCAGCGCGTAAAGCAACGTGGTCAGGATGCGCGCGCCGGTGGCGCCCACGGGGTGGCCCAGGGCACATGCGCCGCCGTTGACGTTGACCCGCGCATGATCAATGCCTACATCGTGCATGGCCGCCATGGTGACCGCGGCAAAGGCCTCGTTCACCTCGTAGAGGTCAACCTCCTGCGCCTGCCAGCCGAGCTGGCCCAGTACCTTCTTGATGGCGCCACCGGGGGCGGTAGTGAACCACTCCGGCTCGTGCGCGTGCGTGGCATAGGCGAGCACCCGCGCCAGCGGCCGCAGCCCACGACTCTTGACCGCCGCGCCGCTCGCCAGCACCAGCGCGGCCGCCCCGTCCGAGATCGAGGAGGAGCTGGCTGCCGTGACGGTGCCGTCCTTGGCGAAGGCCGGTTTCAGCGTGGTGATCTTGCTGACGTCACAGGTGCCAGGCGTCTCGTCACGCGCAACGACGCTCTCCCCCTTGCGGGTCTTGACGGTCACAGGGGCGACTTCGGCGTCGAATTCGCCGGCCTCCAGGGCACGCACCGCGCGGCGCACTGATTCAGTGGCGAAGGCATCCTGCGCGGCACGGGTGAAGTTGTACTTCGCCGCCGTCGCGTCCCCGAAGCAGCCCATGAGCTTGCCGTCGAAAGGGCTCTGCAGGCCGTCATAGAACATGTGATCGAGCACCTCGCCGTGCCCCATGCGGTAGCCGGTACGCGCCTTGGGCAGCAGGTACGGCGCGTTGGACATCGACTCGAGTCCGCCGGCGAGTACCAGCTGCGCCGAGCCCGCACGGATCTGGTCGGCCCCGAGCATCACGGCCTTGAGTGCTGAGCCGCACATCTTGTTGATCGTCGTGCAGGGAACGCTGGTTGGAGCGCCGGCGCCTAAGGCGGCCTGCCGAGCCGGGGCCTGGCCCAGACCCGCGGGCAGCACGCAGCCCATGATGACCTCATCAAGGTCGGCCGGCTTCACGCCCGCGCTCTCCGCCGCCGCCTTGATGGCTACACTGCCCAGCTGTACCGCGCTCAGGGGCGAGAGTGCGCCCAGAAACGCGCCTATGGGCGTGCGCTTGGCGGACACGATGAAGACTTCGTTGCTGGAGGACATGATGTGAACCCCTAATGGTAATCCGGTGTCAGCGGGTGAGGGCGGCAGGTGCCCGACGTGCGCGGCGTCGCGGCAGGGCCTCCCCCGCAGCAACGGCCCGCGGCCGCAATCCGACCTCGAAGATGCCGACGAATGCCTCGGCTATCTGTGCGCCTGACATGGACTGGTCCTCGCGATACCAGTGCGCAATCCAGTTCAGGGCACCGGCCAGTGCGAAGGCGGTCATCTTCGGGTCGCAGGGATGGATCGAGCCATCCTGGATCCCCTCGCGGATCAGGCGCCGGATGCTATGGTCGATCTCCGACTTCAGAGCCTTAATGTGCCGGCTCATCGAGGGCGAGAGGTCGTCCTGCTCGGCCCGCACCATGCACCACCCGAACTCCGAGGCGACCGCTTCCCCGTACTGCCGCAGTACCGCATTCAGTCGCTCGCGCGCGGGCAGGTCCAGGCGCCGTACCTCGCGGCAGGCGCCACGGATGCGCTCCACTCCCGCTACGAAGCACTCAAAGAGCAGCTGTTCCTTGCTGGTGACGTAGTAGTAGACGGTGGGCTTGGTGACTTCCAGCCGGGCCGCGATGTCATCAAGCGAGGTGTTGTGGTACCCCCTGCGGTTGAACTCCAGCGCCGCGGCACGGATCACCGCGTCGCGTTTGAGCTCACGATCGCGCTGGCGCTCGTGGCTTGCGCGCCAAGGGGAGGCGGCCGGCGCCGGCGTCTTGCCGGCGCCCGGCGGGCTGGAACGTCGGGTAGTCATGGTATTAAGCGTATTATAGCGGCGTCACGTGGCCTGCACGGGCAGCGTTGACCGGCCCAGGCGTGTCGATCATACTCACGGGTAGATATCCTACCGGTGAGTAAACGGATAAGTCCACCGGTCTTTACGGGTCAGGTACTGCCAGTGAGAGCCAGCACATGAACGCCGGTCTTAAGGGTAGCGCGATCGCGCAGAGCGACGAGAGCGCTGCCCGGCCTCCAGTGCGCTTCGTTTCCGCAGCATCGCTGTTCGACGGACACGACGCGGCGATCAATATGATCCGCCGCCTGCTGCAGATGCGCGGCGCGGAGGTAGTCCACCTCGGCCACAATCGCAGTGTGGCCGATATCGTGCGCGCGGCGATCGAGGAGGATGCCGACGCCATCGCCGTGAGCTCCTACCAGGGCGGCCATAACGAATATTTCACTTATATGGTCGACATGCTGCGCGAGCGCGGCTGCGAGCACATACGCGTTATCGTCGGTGGCGGCGGCACGATCGCGCCGTTTGAGATCGAGGCGCTCGAGCGTCACGGTGTCGAGAAGATCTACACGCCCGAGGATGGGCGCAAGCTCGGCCTGGCCGGGATGATCGATGACGTATTCCGGCGCCTGGAACGGGTCAGGAAGCCTGCCTATGAGTTCCGCCCGCTCAACGCGCGTGATCACGTGTTGATCGCGCGCACCATCTCAGTGCTGGAGGGTGAGCCCGGCACGGACGCGCAGCTCGAGCACATCCGGCGGGCCCTGGCACGCACGCGCCACAGGGTGCCGGTCATCGGCGTTACCGGCACCGGCGGCGCCGGAAAGTCCAGCCTGACCGACGAGCTGCTGTCGCGCCTAGTGCGCCAGTTCCCGCAGGCACAGATTGGTGTAGTGGCAATGGACCCGACGCGCCGCCGCAGCGGCGGGGCGCTGCTCGGGGACCGCATCCGCATGAACAGCCTCGCGGCCGAGAGCGTGTTCATGCGCTCGCTAGCCACACGGCGTGCGCACCTGGCGACTTCCGCGGTGCTCAAGGATGTCATCGAGCTGTACAAGGCGGCGGGTTTCGACCTCGTGATTGTCGAGACCGCCGGCATCGGCCAGTCAGACACCGAGATCGTGGATCTGGTGGACCTGTCGCTGTACGTGATGACCAGCGAGTACGGTGCGGCCAGCCAGCTTGAAAAAATCGACATGCTCGATTTCGCCGACTTTGTGGTGCTCAACAAGAGCGAGAAGCGCGGCGCGGAGGACAGCCTGCGCGACGTGCGCAAGCAATGGCGACGCAACCACCCGCAGGCCGCGCACACGCCCGACACGCAGGTTCCGGTCTTCCCGACGATCGCCAGCCGTTTCAACGACCCTGGCGTCAATCGCCTGTTTGCCGCGGTATGCGCGGCGCTCGTGGCCAAGCAGATCGGCAACTATTCCTGGGTCGTGGCTGATGCAGGCCCCACTGAGCTCAGTGCGCGCAATCCCTTGGTGCCGGGTTCACGCACCCGCTACCTCGCCGAGATCGCGTTGGCCGGCCGCGAGGCGCGGGCGCGCATCGAGGCACAAGTTGAGGCCGCGCGCAGGGCTTACGGTGTCTACGAATCATTGAAGTCGCTGCATGACGCGGCGCTGCCGGGCCCCCTCGAGCGGTACCCGGACGAGGTCCTGCACGAGGCGGGCGCGGATGCCACGCGGCGCGCGCTGCGCACCGGCTACAACGCCCGGCTCGACGAGATGGGTGCCGAAGCCGTGGCGGAACTCAAGGGCTGGCCGGCGCGCGCGCGCTCGGCCACGGACAAGACCTACAGCTATAAGGTGCGCGAGCGTCAGGTTACCGGCGAGAACTACACTGAGAGCCTGTCGCGTTCCGCAATTCCCAAGCTCGCGGTCCCGCATCTGAAGGATTGGGGCGAGCTGCTGCACTTCATCCTTACCGAGAACCTGCCAGGCTCCTACCCCTATACCGGCGGGGTCTACCCATACCGGCGCGAGGAGGAAGACCCTACTCGCATGTTCGCCGGGGAGGGCGGCCCCGAGCGCACCAATCACCGCTTCCACTACGTTGCCGGGGGCCACGGCGCGGCGCGGCTGTCGACCGCGTTTGACTCGACGACGCTCTACGGCGAGGACCCGGACACCCGCCCGGATGTCTACGGCCGCACCGGCAATTCCGGGGTCTCCATCGCCACGCTCGACGATATGAAGAAGCTCTACTCGGGCTTTGATCTGTGTCAGCCGACGACCTCGGTCTCCATGACCATCAACGGTCCGGCACCCATGATCCTGGCGATGTTCATGAATACCGCCGTCGACCAGCAGGTCGAGCGGTACCTCAGGGCCGAGGGTGGCTGGGCGGACGCGGAGCGCCGGATCGCCGAGTTGCATGCGCAGAGCGCCGCCCGCGGCGTCCCGCCGCCGAGCTACAAAGGGGCACTGCCGCCGAACCACGATGGCAGCGGCCTTGCGTTGCTCGGGGTCACGGGCGACCAGCTTGTCGAGCCTGAAACCTATGAGCGCATCCGCGCGCAGGCGCTGCAGGCGGTGCGCGGCACCGTGCAGGCTGACATCCTCAAGGAGGACCAGGCGCAGAACACCTGCATTTTTTCGACCGAGTTTGCGCTGCGCATGATGGGCGACGTGCAGCAGTACTTCACCGAGCACAGGGTGCGCAATTTCTACTCCGTGTCGATCTCCGGCTATCACATTGCCGAAGCCGGCGCGAACCCGATCTCGCAGCTGGCGTTCACCCTCGCCAACGGATTCACCATCGTTGAGTATTACCTCGCACGCGGCATGAAGATTGATGACTTCGCGCCCAACCTGTCGTTCTTCTTCTCGAATGGCATGGATGCGGAGTACGTCGTCATCGGGCGGGTCGCCCGGCGCATCTGGGCGCGCGCCATGCGCGATCGCTATCACGCCGGGCCGCGCAGTCAGATGCTGAAGTACCATGTACAGACCTCCGGCCGCAGCCTGCACGCGCGCGAGATCTCATTCAACGATATCCGCACCACGCTGCAGGCGATGTACGCGCTGTTCGACAACTGCAACAGCCTGCACACCAACGCGTATGACGAGGCGCTTACCACGCCCACCGAGGAGAGCGTGCGGCGAGCGGTCGCGATTCAGCTGGTGATCAACCGTGAGCTCGGGCTGAACAAGATTCAGAACCCCTGGCAGGGCTCCTTCGCGATCGACTACCTGACCGATATGGTCGAGGAGGCGGTCTACCGGGAGTTCGAGGCGCTGTCCGAGCGCGGCGGCGTGCTGGGTTCGATGGAGACCATGTACCAGCGCGGCAAGATCCAGGAAGAATCACTCTATTACGAGACCAAGAAGCACGACGGTTCGCTGCCCATCGTCGGGGTCAACACCTTTCTGTCCGGCGCTGACTCCTCCGCCGAACTTAACTCAGCGCAGCTGATTCGTTCGACCGAGGAAGAGAAGCAGGCCCAGGTGGCTGCGGTGCGCGCCTTTCAGGCCCGCAACGCCGAGCGCTCCCCGACGGCACTGGCACGACTGCAGCAGGTCGCCGCCAGCGGCGGCAACGTCTTCGCCGAGCTCATGGAATGCGTCAAGGTCTGCTCGCTGGGACAGATCTCGCACGCGCTATATCAGGTGGGCGGTCAGTATCGTCGGAACATGTGAGGTCCGGCTCGCCGAGGGCCGCCAGCATCGCCGTACGCGCCCGTTCACGCAGCCCCGCTACGGTCTGCCCATCCGCGCCGTCGGTCGCTGACAGCGCCGGCAGGATCTCCAGCTCGATGCGTCCGGGTAACGGCAAACCGCCCGACGGGGGCAGCGCGCGCCGCGTGCCCCGCACCACCGCCGGCACCAGCGGGCAGCCCACGCGCACCGCAGTGACGAACGCACCGGCATGGAACTTGAGCAGTCCTGGGGTGCGGGTAAAGGTGCCTTCGGGGAAGAACACTACCGATTGTCCCTGGGTGGCGTTGCGCAGCACCCGGCGCGCGTCGGCCGCGCTCTTGTGCCGGTCAAAGCGTTCCACGAACTGCGATCCCAGGCGATGCAGCAGGGCCCCGGCCAGAGGTACCGCCGACATCTCCCGCTTGATGACGAATGCGAAGCGTGGTGGCAGGGCAGCCGTGAGCACGATGCCGTCCAGGTAGCTGGCGTGGTTGCACACCACCACACACTGACCCTCGGGGATCTGTCCGGCCGACTTTACCGTAAGCGGCATGCCCGCCACGGCGAGGTAGATCCGGGCCATGCGCCGGGCGGCGCGGCGCCGCTGGCTCTCACGGGGCAATCCCACCAGCAGCACCAGGGCACCGAGGCCTACGACCAGGAACGCGCCCGCCGCCCACAAGGCATAGCCCAGGCGCAGGGGTGCCAAAAGGAGGCCGGGCAGGGTGATCTGCGTCTTCACGGTGCCTTTAGGAGACATTGCCGGTACGGGCAGGGGTGTGACCTAGTTCTCTTTATGTTAATGCCGGTGCAGCGATGTGAAGATCGTCACGTCGACGGAGGGGGCGGCCTCACCATACTGGGGTCACCACATTACCGGGAAGCCGGGGCCCGCACACAGCAGCGGCGGTCACCTCAGCCTCCCCCAGCGAGACCAGGCTTGTCCAATACCGCGATCGCCATGACCTCCAGCGCCGATTCGGCAGATCCCGCGGTCTCCCGCTTTCTGGATGCGGTCTGGATGGAGCGAGGGCTGTCTCCGAACACCCTCGCCGCCTATCGCGCCGACCTGACGGCGCTCGCCCGCTGGTTGGCCGAACGCAACGTGGAAATCATGCGCACGTCGCGCGCTGACCTGCTCGACTTCATCGCCTGGCGCGTCAAGGCCGGGGCGCGCCCGCGTTCGACGGCGCGGCAACTGTCCAGCTTCCGGCGCTTTTTCCGCTACTTCATGCGCGAGGGCGTGCTGCGCGAGGACCCCACGGCGCAGATCGCCATGCCGAAGATCGGCCGCTCGCTACCGCGCTCGCTGACCGAGGAGGAAGTCGAGTCGCTGCTGTCGGCGCCGGTGCTCACCGATCCGCTCGGCAACCGCGACCGCACGATGCTCGAGGTGCTGTACGCCACCGGGCTGCGCGTCTCGGAGCTGGTAAACCTGCGCCAGAACCAGGTCAACCTGAACCAGGGGGTGATCCGCATCCTCGGCAAGGGTGACCGCGAGCGACTCATACCGCTGGGCGAAGAGGCCATGCGTGCGCTCAAGGAATTCGGGCGCTCCTCGCGCGGGGAAATCCTGCTCGAACGGCAGACGGATTACCTGTTCCCGACCCGCCGCGGCGACCGCATGACCCGCCAGGCCTTCTGGCACATCATCAAGCGCTATGCCCGCAAGGCGGGCATCTCCAAGGGGCTCTCGCCGCATACCCTGCGACACGCCTTCGCGACCCATCTGCTCAATCACGGCGCGGACCTGCGCGTGGTGCAGATGCTGCTGGGGCACAGCGACCTCTCGACCACCCAGATCTACACCCACGTCGCCCGGGAACGCCTCAAGGAATTGCACGGCCAGCACCATCCGCGCGGCTGAGCGGTGCCGCGGCCCGTTTTTCCCAAGGGCCTCTGCTAGAATTGTCCTCTCCCCGGCGCTTAGGCGCGCGGGCGAACTTTCCCCCGGCATGCCGTTCGAATCCACGGGGTGCAGGCAAATTGGACTTTTCCATGAGAGCTAAATGGTTGCTTGGTTTGCTGGCCGCGGGCGCCGTTGCGGGCGCGCTGCCGGCGTACGCCGAGACAGCGTCTCCGGTTGATGCGCGTGCTGAGGTCGCCAAGAAGATCCCCGGGGCGCGCGCGGAGGACCTGCGCGCCACGCCGCTCGCGGGCATCTACGAATACACGAACGGCACCGAGATCGCCTACGTCACCGCCGACGGCAAGTACGCCATCTCCGGCGACCTGTTCGACCTGAAGTCGAACGAGAATCTCACCGAGACTCGCCGCCGCGAAGTGCGCTTGAGGATGCTGGCCAGCTTCCCCGAGGAGCACATGCTGATCTTCGGCCCCAAGGACCCGAAGTACACGGTTACCGTTCTGACGGATGTCGATTGTGCCTACTGCCGCAAGCTGCATAGCCAGATTGCCGAATACAACCGGCTGGGCGTGCGCGTCCGCTACATGCTGTATCCACGCACCGGACCCAACACGGTCTCCTGGACCAGGGCCGAGCAGGTGTGGTGCTCCCCTGATCGCAACGAGGCGTTCACGCGCGCCACGCAGGGCCAGGAATTGAAGGTGAAGGCCTGCCCGGACAACCCGGTGGCCAGCTCGTACGCCATGGGCAAGGATTTTGCCTTGCAGGGCACCCCGTCCATCGTGCTGGCTGATGGTGAGATGTTGGACGGCTACCTGCCCCCCGATGTGCTCGTGCAGCGCCTGAAGGACCAGACGCAGCACCACTGAGGCGGGCTGCTAACGCTCCAGCAGTTTGAGCTTGTCCGGCTTGCCCTCCCACTCCTTGGCGTCCGGCGGCGGATCCTTCATCTGGGTGATCACCGGCCACTGCTTGGCCAGGTCGGCGTTGAGCTGTTTGAACTGCTCCTGGCCGGCCGGCAGCTCCTCCTCGGAAAAGATCGCCTCGACCGGGCACTCCGGCTCGCACAGGGTGCAGTCGATACACTCGTCCGGGTCAATGGCGAGAAAGTTGGGGCCCTCGTGGAAGCAGTCGACGGGGCAGACTTCCACGCAATCCATGTACTTGCACTTGATGCAGTTTTCAGTGACAACGAAGGTCATGCAGTTTCCTCAGCGGGGTGCGCCCGGGGGGCCGTGGAACGGCGGGCGGGGCCGGCTGGCGCATTGTGCCACGGAGCCAAGGGGCGGGTGAATCACCCGTCCGAGGGTGGCGGGATGCGCCGATCGAGCGTCTCGAAGTAGTGCAGCTCACGTCCGGCGGCCCGGTCCTCGAGATAGCGGCGCAGCGTGAAATCGGTGCTGCGAAAGGCAAGGTCCGCCCACGGGATCTCCGCGGGTCCGAACAGCGCCACCTCCAGGCTTTCCGCACCGGCCCCGAACTCGGCGAGCGGCATCTTGGCGCGGAAGAACACGTGTACCTGCTCGGCATGCAGCACGTGCACGACACTCAACAGCGAGCCGATCTCAACGCGCGCCAGCGCCTCCTCGTAGCATTCGCGGGCCGCGGCCTCCTGCAGCGTCTCGCCGTTCTCCATGAATCCGGCCGGCACCGTCCAGTAACCGCGCCGCGGTTCGATCGCGCGGCGGCACAGCAGAATCCTGTCCTCGTGCTCCGGTACGCAGCCGAGCACCAAACGGGGGTTCTGGTAGTGGACCGTACCGCACGCTTCGCAGACAAACCGCGGCAGATGATCCCCGGGCGGAACGCGCAGCTGTACCTTCGCGCCGCATTTGCTGCAGAAATTCATGGTGTGCGGCGAGGATACGGGCGGTGCAGCGCCTTGTCGACGCCGACGGGGCGCCCGTCCCAACTCAGTTCAGCAGGCCAAACACGGCAACACCGTTGGTGGTGCCAACGAACACCTTGCCGTCCGCAACCATCGGAGCGATGAACTTGTTGCCGGCGCCGAACTGGTCGCGACTGCCAGCCTGGGAGCTGTTGTACAGCTCTTGGGTCGGGTTGGCCGCGTCGAATGCGTACAGCACCGCCGGGTTGCCGTTCAGGTGCGTCCAGACGATCCCGTTGCTACTGCCGTTGGCGGAGATGACCGGGGAGGTGCCGGGGTAGCTGAAGTCGGCGATGCTCGAGAAGGTCGGCGTCGCGGACAGTTTCGCGCCGCTAATCGCGAAGGCCGTAAGGTGGCCGCCGGTGGACCCGTAGTAAACGCTGCCGTTGAAGTATGCCGGGGTCGCCCAGACGCCGCCCAGGCCGCCGCCCGAGAGGCGGTTGCCCAGCACCTGGGTCAGCTGCTGCCAGATGTTGTTGCCCTTCTTGCTGAAGCGGCCCATGGAGTCGCGGTCGACGACGTAGATGTTGCCGTCCTTGCCGGCGCCGACGGCCAGGTGACGCGTCGTGCCGCCGGAGTCTGTGAGGTCCGGTAGCAGCATGATGCCGCCGGAGCCGAGGTCCATGTCGTGGCCGGACTCGTACTTTGTGTTCGACAGCGCGAAGTAGTCCGCGACGGCAAGCGAGCCGCCTGCCGTAGACAGCTTCAGGAACGAGTTAGCGTAGTCGTGCTGGTTCGGGAAGCCGTCGGCATCCAAGGACTCCTCGAACGCACCGTTTGCCGTCAGCAGGTACACATTCCCCGCCGCGTCGGCCGCCGGCCCGCCGCCGGCCATCCAGATGGCCGGCCCCTGCCCGTCGCTGTTGGGTGCCACATTGAGTACGGCCGTCTGCTGCAGCGTCGCCTGGCTGTAGGCGATGATCCAGCCGGTGTAGAACTGGTGGTCGCAGTGCGAAGTCCAGGTCGTGTAAATCGTGTGGTTGGACAGCAGCAGCGCGGCGCGCTCCTCGTATTGCACCGGGTCGAAGGTGATCGTGCCGCTGGCTGCCGGGTAGGTGGCGCCGATCTCCTTAGGGCCGCCGAGCAGTTCAGCACCGGACGTGACGTCCAGAGCGTGCAGGCGGTGGTGCCAGGTCGCTGAAGCCGTCGACTTACTCATCGCGACCAGATAGATCGTGCCGTGCGGACCGGCGCCACGGTCGATGACCGGCGTCGAGGTAACACCGATCGTGGGTAAGACCTGGTCACAGGACTCCGGGGGCAGGTCATTGACCGTCTCGCCCGCCGGCAGCAGCGAGACCTGCCACAGCAGCGCACCGTTGTCGGCATCGAAGGCGTAGACCGAGTCGTTCTCGGTGGCAACGAAGACGACGTTATGTGCCGTGCCGCCGATGTTGAGCGCCGACAGGTACAGCGGCTGTGCGTCGACTTTGCCGTCGGTGTTCAAGAACCGCAGTTTCCCGAAGCCGGAGGAATTGACGTTGCCCGGCGTGAGAATCTGCTCGCTGAGGTTTTGGCCGGTGCGCGCCAGGTCGTTCTTGTACGTGACGACGTCGCTCCCGCGGGCAACCGCGGCGGTCACGGTCAGCTGCGCATTGCGGCTGGTGATGCTGCCGGCGCCGTTGCTGACGACCACCGAATAGGCGCTGCCGCTGTCGGCCGAAGTCGTTGCCGGGGTGGTGTAGCTGGTCCCGGTTGCCCCGGCGATTGCGCCACCATTCTTGCGCCACTGGTAACTCAGTGGCGCGCTGCCGGCGGCGCCGACGCTGAAAGTTGCGGTTTGGCCGGTGTGCACGTTCTGGTCGGCCGGCTGCGCCGTGATGGACGGAGCGGCGCCGCCAACGGTGAGCACCGCGGTGCGGCTGGTGACCGTGCCAGCGGAGTTGCTCACCACGACGCTAAACCCGCTGCCGCTGTCGTCACTGACGGTGGCCGGCGTGGTGTAGCTGGCGCCGTTGGCTCCAGAGATCGGCGCGCCCGCCTTCTGCCACTGGTAGCTAAGGGGCGCAGTGCCGCTGGCCACGACGGTGAACGTCGCGCTCGATCCGGGGGACACGGTGACATTCGCCGGCTGCGTGCTGATGGAGGGGGCCGCGGCGCTCACGGTGAGCCTGGCCGCGCGGCTGCTCACGCTGCCGGCGGAATTACTCACCACCACGCTGAAGGTCGTGCCGCTGTCCGAAGTCGTGGTCGGAGGCGTTGCGTAGCTGGAGGAGGTCGCTCCGGAGATGGCGGAACCGTTCTTCTGCCACTGATAGGTGAGCGGTGCGGTACCGGAGGCCACCACCGAGAAGGCTGCCGGCTGCCCGGCCTTTACGCTCTGGTCGGCCGGCTGCGTGGTGATGGAGGGCGCCACGGCGCTCACGGAGAGCTTGGCGGCTCGGCTGGTGACGCTGCCGGCGGAGTTCTTGATGGTCACCGCGAAGGTCGTGCCACTTTCGTAGGGGCCAACCGCCGCGGTGGTGTAGCTGGCGGAGTTGGCGCCTGATATCGGTAAGCCGCTCCGCAACCATTGGTAGGTCAGTGGCGCGGTTCCGTTGGCGCTTACGCTGAACGTTGCCGTCTGCCCGCTCTTGACGCTCTGGTCGGCCGGCTGGGTGGTGATGGAGGGCGCCACGGCGCTCACGGAGAGCTTGGCGGCTCGGCTGGTGACGCTGCCGGCGGAGTTCTTGACGGTCACCGCGAAAGTCGCGCCACTTTCGTAGGGGCCAACCGCCGCGGTGGTGTAGCTGGCGGAGGTGGCGCCTGATATCGGTAAGCCGCTCCGCAACCATTGGTAGGTCAGTGGCGCGGTTCCGTTGGCGCTTACGCTGAACGTTGCCGTCTGCCCGCTCTTGACGCTCTGGTCGGCCGGTTGCGCCGTGATCGACGGTGCAACTGCGCCACCGCCGGACTCGGTCACGGTGAGCTTCGCGCTGCTGCTGATCGTGCTGCCGGCGGAGTTGGTCACCACTACGGCAAAACTCGCGCCGCTGTCTGCGGCCGTTGTGGCCGGCGTGTGATAGCTCGCCGCGGTAGCGCCACTGATCGGGGCTCCGTTCTTTTGCCACTGGTAGGCCAGCGGCGCAGTTCCCGACGCCGTAACGCTGAAGGTCGCGCTCTGGCCGGAGGTGATCGTCTGGTCGGAGGGCTGGGCGAGGATTTCCGGTGCCACCGCGACCGGATTGACCGTCAGCTTGGCGGTCTTGCTCTCTACCGCGCCGGCGGGATTGCTGACCACGACGGAGAACGCCGCGCCGTTGTCCGACTCCGTGGCTGCGGTGGTGTAGGTCGGGTCGGCGGCACCGCTGATCAACGCGCCGTTACGGCGCCACTGGTAGACCAGCGGGTCGGAACCCTCTGCCACGACGCTGAAGGATGCCTGCTCGCCGCTCTGGACGACCTGGCTGGCGGGCTGGCTGGTGATCGTCGGAGCGATGGCTACGTCGCTGCCATGGACCGTGTTGACCTGACCGCAACCAGCAAGAGCCGCGAACGAGACAAGTAGAATCGCGGCTAGGCCGGCACGCGTACGCAGCATCATGCAGTTCCGTTTTATAAAAAGTCGCATGCGATGCGGACGCCGGCAAACCGTCTGTGATGCGCGACATGCCGTACGTGCAGCGCCGCTCTGGTGCCCGAAGAGGGAATCGAACCCACACTCTGTTGCCAGAACCGGATTTTGAGTCCGGCGCGTCTACCAGTTCCGCCATTCGGGCGCGGGGCGCGAAGTATAGAGAGGTCTGTGCGGTTTTGCCGCAGTCCGCGCGTCGCGGATACCCGCAAATGCCCTGGGGGTAAACCCACCCCGGGGGGCATGGCGCCGCGGTATGCGCGTGTACCATGCGCCCGTGCGCCGCCAAGACTTCGCTTACGACCTGCCCCCCGAACTCATAGCCCAGGATCCGCCGCGCGAGCGCTCGGCGAGCCGCCTGTTGGTGCTCGATGCGGATTCCGGCGCCCCCAGCGACTGCCAGGTGCGGGATCTTCCGCAGTACCTGCGCGCCGGGGACCTTCTCGTCCTCAACGATACGCGCGTGGTTCCGGCACGCCTGCTGGGCCTCAAGCCCTCCGGCGGGCGGGTGGAGGTCTTCCTCGAGCGGGCGCTGGCCGGCCACGAGGCCCTGGCGCAGCTAAGCGCCAGCAAGGCGATACGCGAGGGACTCGAGATCAGCACCGCCGGCGGCCCGGTGCGGGTCATCGCCCGCGAGCAGGGGATGTGGCGCATCGGTCTGCCGCAGCCGGCGCTGGAGTTCTTCGAGCGCTGGGGGGCCATCCCGCTGCCGCCCTATATCCACCGTGCGCCGGGCGAGGCCGACCGCGAACGCTACCAGAGCATTTTTGCTCGCGAGCCGGGAGCGGTCGCCGCGCCCACGGCGAGCCTGCATTTTGATCAAGAACTCAGCGCCGCCCTCAGTGCCCGTGGTGTCGAGCGCGCCTTCGTCACGCTGCACGTCGGCGCCGGCACTTTCCAGCCGGTGCGGGTCGAGGAGCTTTCCGAGCACACGATGCACGCCGAGCATGCCGCGGTGAGCGCCGCGACCTGCGCCGCCATTGCACACGCGCGCGCCGCCGGCGGGCGCATCGTCGCGGTGGGCACGACTGTGGTGCGCGCGCTGGAGTCGGCAGCGCTGGCCGGTGGCCCCGGCACGCAGCTCGCGCCGTGGAGCGGGGACACGCGGCTGTTCATCACGCCGGGCTTTGCGTTCCGAGTAAGCGATATGCTGCTGACAAACTTCCACCTCCCGGAGTCGACCCTGCTGATGCTGGTATGCGCATTCGCGGGCCAGCAGGCTGTGCTTGGCGCCTACGCGCATGCCGTGCGCGCCCGCTACCGGTTCTTCAGCTACGGGGACGCGATGCTGCTCACGCGCACCAGACGATGAATCCGCCCTTCAGTGTCGAGGCCGTCGACGGGGCCGCGCGCACCGGTCGCCTGGTGACCGCGCATGGGGTCATCGAGACCCCGGCGTTCATGCCGGTCGGGACCTATGGCACGGTCAAGGCGATGACACCGGAGGAGCTTGAGGGGCTCGGCGCGCAGGTGATCCTCGGTAACACGCTGCACCTGCTGCTGCGGCCGGGCCCGCGCATCATCGCCGCACACGGCGGTCTGCACGGTTTCATGCACTGGCGGCGCGCGATCCTCACCGATTCGGGCGGCTTCCAGGTGTTCAGTCTGAAGAGTCTGCGGTGCATCACCGAGGAGGGCGTGAGGTTCCGCTCCCCGGTGGATGGACGCGAGGTACGCCTCACCCCGGAGGATTCCATGGAGGTGCAACTGGCCCTGGGATCGGACATCGCGATGGCACTTGATGACTGCACGGAGCACCCGTCAACCGAAGCGCAGGCGCGCGCCTCCATGGAACGCTCGATGCGCTGGGCCGCGCGCAGTCATGCTCGCTATTACGCCGGCGGTACCGCCCCGGGGGGGCTGTTCGGGATTGTGCAGGGCGGCATGCATGCCAACCTGCGACTGGCCTCACTTGAGGCGCTGCTGCGCCTGGACTTCCCCGGGCTTGCGGTCGGGGGTCTGGCGGTCGGGGAGTCCGAAGAGGAGCGCGTAGGGATTCTGGAAGCTCTCGTGCCGCACATGCCCGCGACCAGGCCCCGCTACCTTATGGGAGTGGGGCGTCCGGAGGACATTGTGGCCGCCGTGCAGCGCGGAATTGACATGTTCGACTGCGTCATGCCCACCCGGCACGCGCGCAACGGGCACCTGTTCACCGCCGCCGGGGTCATCAACATCCGCAACGCCGTGCATCAGGAGGACCTGGGCCCAGTCGATCCAGCCTGCGAGTGCTACAGCTGCCGCAACTACAGCCGTGCCTACCTGCGGCATCTGGACCGGTGCAACGAGATCCTCGGCTCGCGGCTCAATACCATCCACAACCTGCATTTCTACCTGTCGCTGATGCGTTCGCTGCGTACGGCCATCGAGCAGGGCCGCCTGGCTGCCTTTGCCGGGGCCTATCTGTCGGCCCGGCGCGGCAGCGATGCTGTGGCATAATGCCGCCCTTTTCGCTGCCCGGACCAATAACATGAATGGCTTAATTTCCGATGCTTGGGCGCAGGCCGCCCCGGGTGCAGGTGGCCCCGGACAGCTGACCCCGCTGCTGATGGTGGTGGCATTTTTTGTGGTCTTTTACTTCCTGCTGCTGCGGCCGCAGCAAAAGCGGGCCAAGGAGCACCAGAACCTGGTATCCAAGCTGGCCGCCGGCGACGAGGTCGTGACCTCCGGCGGGGTGCTGGGCCGGGTCACCGACGTGGGTGACACCTTCGTGACGCTCGAGATCGCCGATGGCGTGCGCATCAAAGTGCAGAAGGTCCAGATCACCTCGCTGATGCCCAAGGGCACGCTGAAGAGCGCCTGAGATGCTTGAATACGCCCGCTGGAAATACATCCTGGTCGCAGCCGTCCTGCTGCTCGCGCTGCTGTTCGCACTGCCTAATTTTTTTGGCGAGGACCCGGCCCTGCAGGTCGCGCGCAAGGACCACAGCCCGATGGCCGCCGAGGGCACGCAGGCGCTGGAGGGGTTTCTCAAGCAGCGCGGCGTAGCCTTTGGCAAGAGCTATATAGACAGCGGACGACTGATGATGACCTTCGCCAACGTGCCGAGCCAGCTGGCGGCGCGCGACGCGATCAATGACAGCGCCCAATTCAACGGCACTTACATCACCGCGCTGTCCAATGCCCCGCGCACGCCCGAGTTCCTGCGCGCGCTGGGTCTGCGGCCCATGCCCCTGGGGCTCGATTTGCGCGGCGGCCTGTACCTGCTGTACCAGGTCGACGTGAACTCCACGGTCGCGCAGGCCCTGGAGGGCTATGCCCAGGATGCGCGCCGCGTCCTGGTCGGCGCCAATATCCCGCTGAAGGACGTCACCACGTTCGCCACCTCGCCGGCCGGCCGGCCGGATGCCATCCGCGTGCAGCTCGCCCCCGGAGCCGACGTGAATGCCGCGCGCACCGCGCTCAACACGCCGCTGCAGGGCCTGGCGATCTCGATCGACAGTTCCGCGGCTTCCCCGACCATCATCGGTGCGCTCAGCGTCGCGCAGATCCGCGAACGCCAGGACTACGCGATCCAGCAGAACATCACGACGCTGCGCAACCGGGTGAACGAACTCGGCGTGTCCGAACCGATCGTGCAGCGTCAGGGCGTCGACCGCATCAACGTGCAGTTGCCCGGCGTGCAGAACTCCGCCGAGGTGAAGGACATTCTCGGGCGGGTGGCCACACTCGAGTTTCGCCTCGAGGACATGCAGAACAACCCCGTGGAGGCCGCGCAGCTCGGGCGGGCGCCGCTGGGTTCCAAGCTGTACACGCACACGCGCTTCGGCCGCCCGGTTCTGCTGAAGCGCGAGGTCATCGCCACCGGTGACCAGCTCACCAATGCGACCACCGGCAATTCCCCGGAAGGCCCGGCGGTCAACATCCGCCTGGATGCACGCGCCGGGGAAAACATGCTCAAGACCACGCGCCAGAACCTGAACAAGCGCATGGCGGTGGTGCTCATCGAGAAGCGCCGCGAGGTAACCGAGGTGGACGGCAAGAAGGTGACGCGCGACGTGACCGACGAGCAGGTCATCAACGATGCGACCATCCGCGGCACGTTCAGCAACAACTTCCAGATCACCGGGCTGGGTGCCGGTGAGGCCCGCGAGCTGGCGCTGCTGCTGCGCTCCGGCTCGCTGGCCACCAGCATCTATCCGATCGAGGAGCGCGCGGTCGGGCCGACGCTGGGTGCCAAGAACATCGACCAGGGCGTCACCGCCCTCATCGTCGGCATGGCCGGGGTGTTCCTGTTCATGGCCATCTATTACCGCACCTTCGGGCTGGTGGCCGACCTGGTGCTGCTGGCCAACGTGGTGCTGCTCACGGCACTGCTGTCGATGATGCGCGCCTCGCTGTCGCTGCCGGGCATCGCCGGCATCATCCTCACCGTCGGCATGGCGGTGGATGCCAACGTGCTGATCTACGAGCGCATCCGCGAGGAGATCCGCAAGGGCGTCTCGCCGCAGGCGGCGATCCGGGCCGGCTTCGAGAAGGCCTTCTCGGCGATCGCCGACTCCAACATCACGACCCTGATCGCCGGCGTCGTGCTGTGGGTGTTCGGCACCGGCCCGATACGCGGTTTCGCCATCGTGCTCACGCTGGGCATCGCCACCTCCATGTTCACCTCGCTCATGGGCAGCCGCGCGCTGCTGACCCTCATGTATGGCGGCCGCCGCAAGATTGCTCGGCTGAACATCTAGAACCGCGTCGCTCCCAGGCACTAAGGATCACTCAGTGGAATTTTTCTCCCACCAGACCAACTACCCGTTCATGGCCACGCGCAAGGTGTGGTACACGCTCTCGGCCGTGCTCATGATCGTGGCACTTGCGTCCTTCTTCACGCGCGGGCTGAACCTTGCGATCGACTTCACCGGCGGGGTGAGCGCCGAGGTCAACTTCCCCACCGCGGTCGATGTCGACGCCGTGCGCACGCAGCTGGCATCGGCAGGCTTCCACGACCCGCAGGTGGCGATCTTCGGTTCCTCGCGCGACATCTCGATCCGCCTGCCGCCGGATGCCAAGCTGACCGGGCCCGAGACCCGGGCGCGGTTGGAGGCGGCGCTGAAGGGGGTCGACGCCGGCGCCCAGGTGCTGCAGCTGGACGTGGTCGGCCCGCAGGTCGGCAACGAACTCAAGTCCAGCGCGGTCATGGCGCTGGCCTTCACCCTCGGGCTGATCTTTCTGTACATCATGTTCCGTTTCCATACCTGGCGACTGTCGCTCGGCGCGATCCTGGCCGTGCTGCACGACCCGATCCTGGTGCTCGGCTTCTTCGCCATCACGCAGATGCCCTTTGACCTGGCGGTGGTCGCGGCGATGCTCGCGGTGATCGGTTACTCGCTCAACGACACGGTGGTGGTGTTCGACCGTATCCGCGAGCGCTTCGAGACCAACCGGCGCTCACCGCCGGATGTCGTGCTCGACCAGTCGATCAACCAGACATTGTCGCGCACGATCATGACCAAGGTGGTCACGGCGATCGTGGTGGTGGCGCTGCTGTTCCTCGGTGGCCCGGTCCTGAAGGGCTTTTCCGCGGCGCTGTTGATCGGCATCATCGCCGGCACTTATTCCTCGATCTATATCTCCAGCGCCATCGCCCTGGACTGCGGGCTGACCGCGGAACACGTGTTTCCGAGCGTGAAGAAGGCGGCTCTGGATCATCTGCCCTAGGGTGCAGTGACGGCGCTGCTCACCGATCCGCACACCTGGCTGGCGTTCCTGACGCTGGCGCTGCTGGAGATCGTCCTCGGCATCGACAACCTGATTTTCATCTCCATCCTGGTCGAGCGCCTGCCGGGCCTGCAGCAGAACAAGGCACGGGTGAGCGGCCTGGCGCTGGCGATGGTCACGCGTATCGCGCTGTTGTTCTCGCTGGTGTGGCTGACGCACCTGACACAACCGCTGTTCGCGCTCGGCGGCCAGGATTTCTCCGGGCGCGATCTGGTGCTGCTCGGCGGCGGACTGTTTCTTCTGATCAAGAGCGTGCTCGAGATCCACCAGACCCTGGAGGGAGCCGCGCACGGGGCGCCGCCGGCGGCGCGCGGCAGTTTCGTGGGGGTGATCATCCAGATCGGGCTGATCGACATCGTCTTCTCGCTCGATTCGGTGTTCACCGCGGTGGGTCTGGTGAAGAACGTAGTCGTCATGGCCGCCGCGATCGTCGTGGCGATCCTGGTCATGATGGTGGTGTCGCGCTCGATCGGCGCCTTCATCGCGCGGCACCCGACGATCAAGATGCTGGCGCTCGCGTTCCTGATACTGATCGGCTTCGCTCTGGTCGCCGAGGGCCTGCACTTCGAAATCCCGAAGGGCTACCTGTACTTCGCCATGGCGTTCGCGGTCGGGGTCGAACTCATCAACGTGCGGCTGCGCAAGCGCCTGGACCGGCGCCGCAACTAGGCCTAGGAGCCTTCGCGGTGCAGCCGGCTGTGGCGGTAGCCGTAGAATACGTACACGGCGGTTCCCAGCACCGTCCAGACTATCAGGCGCTCCCAAGTCTCGCGGCCGAGTGACAGCATCATTGTGCCGCATACGGCGGCGCCGGCGATGCAGGTGAACCACGGCCACGGGGTGCGGAACGGGCGCGGCAGGTCCGGGCGGGTGTGGCGCAGTACCAGCACGCCGATGCACACGGTTACGAACGCTGCGAGCGTACCGATCGAAACCAAATGGCCGAGAAGCCCGACGGGGAACAGGCCGCCGATGGCGGCGGCGAAGACGCCGGTAACCACAGTGCCGACCGAGGGTGTGCGGAACTTGGGATGCACCCTGCCGAAGATCTTGGGCATCAGCCCGTCGCGGGCCATGGCGAAGAAGATGCGCGCTTGGGCGATGGTCATGACGAGCATCACGGACGTCATCCCGGCTACGGCACCGAGTTTTACCCAGAAACCCAGCCAGTGCAGGCCCTGGTACTTATCTAGCGCAAGTGCGACGGGGGCTGCAACATTGAGTTCCTTGTAACTGACCATCCCGGTGAGCACCAGCGCCACCGCCACGTAGAGAATGGTGCAGATGACGAGGCTGGCAAGAATGCCGACTGGCATGTCGCGCTGCGGGTTCTTGGCCTCTTGGGCGGCGGTAGAGATTGCATCGAACCCGATGTAGGCGAAGAAAATCACCCCGGAAGCTGCCAGCACGCCGCTCCAGCCGTACGTGCCGAAATGGCCCTCATTCGGTGGCACGAAAGGATGCCAGTTGGCGGTGTTGATGAAGCTAATCCCGAACATGATGAACAGGACGATGACGATCACCTTGATGGTCACGATCACCGTGTTGAAATTCGCAGATTGCTTGATGCCAACGTAGCAGATGGTTGCAATGGCCGCGACGATCAACATGGCAGGGACATTGATGATTGCCCCGGTACGAAACAGGTGCCTGGTAACCATGTCCTGATCGAACGGCGCGTGAGAAAGGGCTGCGGGAATATGGATGTTCAACTGTTCCAGCAAGCTCACCGCGTATCCGGACCAGCCAACCGACACTGTGGCAACCGCGAACAGGTACTCGAGGATCAGGTTCCAGCCGATGAACCAGGCGACACCCTCGCCGAGAGTCGCGTAGGAGTAGGAATAGGCGCTGCCTGATACGGGGATCATCGCGGCGAATTCCGCGTAGCACAGACCGGCGAACGTACAGCCGATTGCCGCGAAGATGAACGATAGCGCCAGGGCAGGGCCGGCATTCTGGGCGGCTGCCACTCCGGTGAGCACAAAGATGCCAGTGCCGATGACTCCGCCGATGCCCAGCAGCGTCAGCTGGGTGGCAGTCAATGTGCGCCGCAGTTCGTTGCCTGAGGCCTCCTGCGCGTGCAGCTCGTCGATCGACTTGGTAGCAAGAAGTTGTGAGCCCATGAAACCCCCGCGAATTTCGCTGGGACTCTACACAAGCACCCCTGCGAAAGCGAGTCAGCGGCCGGAACGCCGGACCCGGTCCGCGCGCACGCGCGTTATTGTGTACGCAGCTCCTGCGGCACGTGCGGGCCGATCACTTCCAGGAGGGCGGCGTACACCTTCGGGCTGCCGGCGACGATGTGCCCTTCCTGGCGGTACTCGCCGCCGGTCAGGGTGCCGATCATCCCGCCGGCCTCCTGGATGAGCAGCGTGCCGGCGGCGGTGTCCCACGGGGACAGGCCGATCTCCCAGAAGCCATCCACACGGCCCGCGGCGACGTAGGCCAGATCGAGGGCGGCGGAGCCCGGGCGACGCACCCCGGCGGTCTGCTCGGTCACCGCGCGCAGCATCGCCATGTAGGCATCCAGGTGGCGCGTATTGTCGCGGTACGGGAAACCGGTGGAGATCAGCGCACCTTCCAGGGCGCGCGCCTTGCTGACGCGCATGCGGCGATTCTCCAGGTGCGCGCCGCTGCCGCGTGTGGCACTGAAGATCTCCCCGCGCATCGGGTCGTACACCACCGCGTGCTCCAGCCGCCCCTTGATCTGGCAGGCGATCGAGACGGCAAACACCGGGAAGCCGTGCAGGAAGTTGGTGGTGCCATCCAGCGGATCGATGATCCACACCGTGTCGCTGTCGCCGCTGGCGCCGCTTTCCTCGGCGAGGAAGGCGTGGCTAGGATAGTGGCGCCTGATGACCCCGATGATCTCCGCTTCCGCAGCCTGGTCGACCTCGGTGACGAAGTCGTTGCGGCCCTTGGCGGTGACCTTCAGGGACTCCACGCGGTTCAGGCTGCGGATGATGACTTCGCCGGCGCTGCGGGCGGCGCGCACGGCGATGTTGAGAAGCGGCTGCACGGTAACTAAGCTCGCATAATTCAAGTGGCCGGCGGCTGCCTGTGGCAGTCGGGCCGGAAAAGTACGAAACGCTAGCGTAACAGATGGACTCCCCGGACATTCGCATCGTGCTGGTAGCACCCTCGCACCCAGGCAACATCGGGGCGGTGGCGCGCGCCATGAAGAACATGGGACTCAAGCAGCTGCTGCTGGTGCGGCCGCGGCACTTCCCGGACCCCGAGGCCACCGCGCGGGCCTCGGGGGCGGACGACGTGCTCGCGGCCGCTCGCTGCGTGGCGAGCCTGCCCGAGGCCCTGGAGGGGTGTGGTTTCGTGGCGGCGACCACCTCGCGCGACCGCGATCAGTACTTCCGCGTCGTCGACGTTCGCGAGGCGTCAACGCGCATCGTGGCCGAGGCGCGGCGCTCGCCCGCGGCCGTGGTCTTCGGGGCCGAGCGCACCGGGCTTACCAACGAGGAGCTGGAGACTGCGCACGCGCTGATCCGCATCCCCGCAAGCCCGGTATATCCGTCGCTGAATCTTGCGATGGCGGTGCAGCTGGTCGCGTACGAGATTTACCGCGCGCAGGGCGGGGTGGCCGCGGCGACCGTGCCCGGGGCGGCGCCACTGGCCAGCGCGCAGGCGATGGAACGGCTCTACGTGCACCTTGGCGCGGTGCTCGAGGAGATTGATTTCCGCGACCGCACTCAGAAGGGCACGCACCTGATGTCGCGCATCCGCCGCTTCCTGCAGCGAGCCGAGCTGGACGAGAACGAGGTGAACATCCTGCGCGGCATCCTCACCGCCGTGCAGAGCAAGCGCCGCAGCGCGGGGCCCCGGCCGTGAGCGCCGCGGCGGCGGTGTACCTGGACTATGCCGCCACCTCCCCGGTGGACCCGGCGGTGGCCGAACTCATGGGCCACTGCCTCACGCGTGAAGGGGATTTCGGCAACCCCGGCTCGGCGCACCTGTTCGGTGCCGCGGCCGCCACGCGCATCGCGCAGGCGCGGGCTCAGGTCGCAACGCTCATCGGAGCCAGCGACGAGCAGATCGTGTTCACCTCCGGGGCCACCGAGTCGAACAACCTGGCCATCCTCGGCATCGCGCAGGCCAGCGCGCAGCGGGGTCGGCACATCGTCACGCTGCGCACCGAGCACAAGTCGGTGCTCGATCCGTGCCGCCACCTGGAGCGGTCAGGCTTCGCGGTGACCTACCTCACGCCAACACGCAGCGGGCTGCTTGAGCCGGCGGCGCTCGCGGCCGCACTGCGCCCCGACACGCTGCTGGTCTCGGTGATGTACGCCAACAACGAGACCGGCGTGCTGCAGGACATCGCCGCCCTGGGCGCGGTGTGCCGGGAGCGGGGCATCATCTTCCACAGCGATTGCGCCCAGGCGGCGGGCAAGGTGCCGCTGCAGGTGCGCAGCCTGCCGGTGGACCTGCTGTCCTTTACCGCACACAAGCTGTGCGGACCGAAGGGAGTCGGCGCGCTGTACGTGGCGCGGCCTGGCCTGTTGCTGCGGCCGGTGAGCTTCGGGGGCGGGCAGGAGCGCGGGCTGCGCCCCGGCACCCTACCCACCCACCAGATCGCAGGCTTTGGTCTGGCCTGTGAGCTGGCGCGCGACGAATTGCTGCAGGAGCGCGCGCGGCTCGCGCGGCTGAGCCGGCGGCTGTGGGCGGGCCTTGAGACCCTCGGGGAGGTCTATCTCAACGGCGGGGAGGCTGAGCGGGTGCCCGGCATCCTCAACGTCTCCTTTGGCGGCGTCGACGGCGAAAGCCTGATCACCGGCCTTCCAGATCTCGCCGTGTCGACCGGTGCGGCCTGCAATTCCGAGACCCGCGAACCCTCCTACGTGCTGCGTGCCCTCGGGCGTGACAGCCGCCTGGCGGAGAGCTCCCTGCGCTTCAGCACGGGTCGATTCTCCACCGAGGCCGATATCGACTATGCGGTCGAGGCCGTTCGCGCACAGGTGGCGCTCCTGCGCGAGCGGTCACCGCACGCCGGGGTGCCGGGCGGTGGCCCCCCGGGGGATGGCGCCGGGAAGGGGGCGCCCGGGCGCATGGTCAGCGGCGAAGCCGGCGGACCGGACAAGGGCACCTGGGTGCGGTTCCACCTGCGGGTGGACGGCGGCACTGTGAAAGAGGCCCGTTTTCAAGCGCTTGCCTGCCCCCATACTATGGATACGGCCGGCTGGCTCTGCGAGCAGCTGCCCGGACGGACGCGCGACGGCCTGATTCCCGGTACTCCGGCTGCCTGGGCGGCGGCGCGGTCGGTGCCGGTGGAGAAGCTGGGCCGCCTGCTGATTATCGAAGATGCGCTGCTGGCATGCCTCGCGCACTGGGCCCGAGGCGCTACAATGTGAGGACACATGGCCATTTCCCTGACCGATTCCGCCGCTGACCGGGTCAAGAGCTTCCTCGCATCCCGGGGCCACGGCATCGGATTGCGGCTCGGGGTGCGCAAGACCGGCTGCTCCGGCTTTGCCTACGTCATCAATTACTCAGACGGGCCTGAGGCCGGCGACGCGGTTTTCGTTGACCACGGGGTGCAGGTGTTCGTCGACGCCGCCAGCCTTGGCCTGCTCGACGGCACCATCGTCGACTTCGTGAAGCAGGGCCTGAACGAGGCATTCCGCTTCCGCAACCCCAACGTCAAGGGCGAGTGCGGCTGCGGGGAGAGCTTCTCGGTCTAACCCCGCGCGTGGCGGCATTTCCATCCGCCAATCGCAAAAAACCCTTATCAAACCGGTACTTCCGGCGTGCTCCGCATTGCCGGGGACACCCTGCCCAAGGTAGACTTCGCGGCTGGCTCGCGGCCGGTACGCCGGCGGCTGAGGCCCTGCCCGTCACCATCCCGTTTAATTTCTGAAAGGTACCCGAATGGCGCTCGAGCGCACTTTGTCGATCGTGAAGCCCGACGGCGTGAGCGCCAATCTCATCGGCGAGGTCTACCGCCGCTTCGAGAAGGCCGGCCTGGCGATCATTGCCGCCCGCATGCGGCGCCTGTCGCAGCTGGAGGCCGAGGGCTTCTACGCAGTCCATCGCGCGCGCCCGTTCTTCAAGGACCTCGTCAGCTACATGACCTCCGGCCCCGTGATCGTGCAGGTGCTCGAGGGGGAGAACGCCATCGCGCGCCACCGCGAGATCATGGGAGCCACCGACCCGAAGAAGGCCGCCCCGGGGACCATCCGTGCGGACCTGGCCAAGAGCATCGAGCAGAACGTGGTGCATGGCTCAGACGGCCCCGAGACGGCCACCCAGGAGATCGCCTACTTCTTCGCTGCCACCGAGCTGCACCCGCGCAGCTGAGGCGCGCAGGGCTGCCTACCATGAGCGCTACTCCCCAACGCACCAATCTGCTGGGCTTGCCGCGTGCAGCCCTCGAGGTGTTTGTGGAGCAACTGGGCAGTAAGTCCTTCCGTGCCCGGCAGCTGATGGCATGGATCTACAAGCGCGGTGCCGGCTCGTTCGACCAGATGACCGACCTTGCCAAGGACTTCCGGGCGCGGCTGGGCGAGCTTGCCGAGATACGCACCCCGGAAATCGTCTCCGTGCACCGCTCCGCGGACGGCACGGTGAAGTGGCTGCTGCGGGCGGACGCCTCACAGGCGTTCGAGATGGTTTTCATCCCGGAAACCGACCGCGGCACGCTGTGCATCTCTTCCCAGGTCGGCTGCGTACTGGACTGCTCGTTCTGCTCGACCGCGCAACAGGGCTTCAATCGCAACCTGAGCACCGCCGAGATCGTCGGGCAGGTCTGGCTGGCCGCCCGTGAGCTGGAGCGCGACGCGCCGTTGCGATCCGAGGACGGGGCGGAAGGCTTGCGCGCGGGACGTCACATCACTAACGTCGTGCTCATGGGCATGGGCGAACCGCTTGCCAACTTCCGCAACGTCGTGCCTGCCCTGAGTATCTTCATGGATGACTTCGGTTTCGACCTGTCGCGCCGGCGCGTGACGCTCTCGACCTCCGGCCTGGTGCCGCAGATCTACAAACTCGCCGAGGAGACCAATGTCGCGCTGGCGGTCTCGCTGCACGCGCCCGACGATGCGCTGCGCAGCGAGCTCGTGCCGATCAACCGCAAGCACCCGATCGCCGAGCTCCTCCCGGCCTGCTGGCACTACCTCGACGAGCAGAACGGACGCAGCGTCACCTTCGAGTACGTGATGCTTGAGGGCGTGAACGATTCCCCGGCGCAGGCGCGCGCCCTGGCCCGCCTGCTGAAGGGTCATCCGGCGAAGGTGAACCTCATTCCATTCAATCCATTCCCGGGCACCAAATACCGCCGCTCGCCGCTGCCTGTCATTCAGCGCTTTCGCGATGAGCTGTTGCAGCGTGGCGTGCTGGCAACGATCCGGCGCACGCGCGGCGAGGATATCGACGCGGCCTGCGGGCAGCTGGCCGGGCGCGTCGTCGATCGCACCACGGTACGCCTGGGCAACAAGGTAATCGGCGTGGCAGTCCAACCATGAAGCACCCTTCCCACTCCGTGATGGCGCGCCGCCGGGCCCTGGTGGCGGCCATCCTTGTGGTGGCGCTGGCCGGTTGCGGCAACGGCAGCCCCAAGCGTCCCGACAAGCTGGATGACGCGGCGGTGTACAACACGCAGCTGGGTATCAATTACCTGCACCAGGGCGAGCTGGCAATCGCGAAGGACAAGCTGGACCGTGCGGTAAAGCAGGACCCGAGCTATGCCCCGGCCCACAGCGCCCGCGCGATGCTCTACGACCGGCTGGGTAATTCCGAGGTGGCGGACAACGAGTTCCGCACCGCGTTGCGCCTTTCGCCGCACGACCCGGACATGGTCAACAACTACGCGGTATATCTGTGCCAGAACGGACGCACCGACGAGGGCGTCAAGAAATTCCAGGAGGCAGCCGCCAACGCGCTGTACCGGACACCGGAGGCCGCCTACACAAACGCCGGCGTATGCCTGCGCGCGGCCAAGCGCGACGAGGAGGCCCGCGCGCAGTTCATAAAGGCGTTGCAGGCGCGCCCGGACTACGGCGAGGCCGCCTACCAGCTGGCGAACCTGCTGTTCCAGCACAATGAAGTCGCGCAGTCGCGTGGCCTGATCGATTCTTTCCTGAACCACTTTCCGCAGACGGCGGACCTGCTACTGCTGGGCGTGCGCGTGGCGCGCGCGCAGGGCGATGCTGCGGCCAGCCAGAAGTACGCGCGCAAGCTGCAGCTGGACTTCCCTGGCTCCGATCAGGCCCGCTCGCTGGCCGCGGCCGATCATCCCTCCGGCTGAGCGCGATGGGCAGGGAAGAGGGCAGCGCTGACATCGGCGCGCGACTGCGCGCTGCGCGCGAACGCAAGGGTCTTACCGTGCTGCAGTCGGCGGAGAAGCTGCACATGGACGCGCGGCTGCTGGAGGCGCTCGAGTCTGGCGACTTCGCATCCCTGGGCGCTGCGGTGTACGTACGCGGCCATCTGCGCCGCTACGCGGAACTGGTCGGCGAGTCGAGCGCGGAGCTGCAGGCGTTGTATGCCAGCGCAACCCCTGCGGCCACACCTGATCTCACGCGCATCCCCCGGGCGAGCCACAGCCCGGAGTCCTCGCAGCTGCTGCTGCCGGCGATGGTTGCGGTCGTGGTCCTGGCCCTTGCAGGAGTCGTGTGGTGGCTGGTGAGCCTGCCGCGCAAGACTCATCCGCTGCCGGTTGCGACACAGCCGCTCACCACCCCGGTACCGGCCGGCACGGCCCCCGACGCTGCCGTGCCCGCGCCGGACCTCGGCGACAGCAGCCCGAGCGCGCCCTCTGCGAGCACGCCGGCGGCGGCTCCGCCGGTGCCGGACGGCCAGGTGCACCTGGCGCTCAAATTCGCCGAGGCCAGCTGGATCAAGATCTGGGATGCCAGCGACAAGGCGCTGGTGGACGGGCTCATGGCGAGCGGCACCTCGCGCACCGTCGATGGCACTCCGCCCCTGCGTCTGGTGATCGGCAACGCCCGCGCGGTCGGTCTGGCGGTGAATGGCCAGGTGGTGAACCTGGACAGCATGGTGCGGCGCCGCGGCGATGCGCGCATCACGGTGGATGCCAGCGGACAGGTGTCCGCCGGCGCCCCCAGTGCACGTGGGCAGTGACGTGAGCGAGCAGCTGCAGGCGATCCGCGGAATGAATGACGTGCTGCCGACCGAGATCGGCGCATGGCACCACTTCGAGTCGTGCACGCGCGAGCTGCTCACCAGCTACGGCTACGAGGAGATTCGCGTGCCGGTGGTCGAGCGCACCGAGCTGTTCAAGCGCGCGATCGGCGAGCACACCGACGTGGTCGGCAAGGAGATGTACACCTTCACCGATCGCGGTGGCGACAGCCTGACCCTGCGCCCGGAGGCCACGGCGGGCATCGTGCGGGCGTTGATCTCCAACGGCATGCTGCGCGGACAGCGCCACAAGCTGTGGTGCCTCGGGCCGATGTTCCGCCATGAGACTCCGCAGGCCGGGCGGTACCGCCAGTTCTGGCAGGTGGACGTGGAGGCGGTGGGCTGTGCCGGTCCTGATGTCGATGCGGAGCTGATCGCCCTGAGTGCGCGCCTGTGGCAGCGCCTGGGGATCAGCGGGCTGCGCCTTGAGATCAACTCCCTGGGTACGCCTGAGAGCAGGCGCACGTATCGCGCGCAGCTGACTGACTACCTGCGCGGTCATGCCGCCACACTCGATGCCGACAGCCAGCGCCGCCTGGACACCAACCCGCTGCGGATCCTGGACAGCAAGAACCCGGACATGCAGCAGCTGATCCGCGGCGCGCCGGTGCTCACGGAGTACCTGGACGCCGAATCACGCACCCACTTCCAGTCCCTGTGCGCGATGCTGCAGGGGATGGGCATCGCCTTTGAGATCAACCCGCGCCTGGTGCGCGGGCTCGACTACTACAACCGCACGGTATTCGAGTGGATTACTCAGTCCACCGGTGCACAGAATGCCGTATGCTCCGGCGGCCGCTACGACGGGCTGATCGCGCAGCTGGGTGGCGATGCGACTCCGGCCGTCGGGTTCGCCATGGGCGTGGAGCGCCTGGTGACGCTGCTGAGCGCGGCAGGCAAGGTGCCGCCGCCGACGCCCCCGGACCTGTTCGTGGTCGTGAGCGGCGAGCCGGCAGCCGCCCGCGCCCTGCAGCTGGTCGAGGGGCTGCGCAGCCTGCGACCGCTGCTGCGGATCGAGGTGAACTTCGGCGGGGGCAATTTCAAGGCGCAATTCCGCCGTGCCGACAAGAGCGGCGCACCCCTGGCGCTTATCGTCGGTGAGGACGAGCTCGCCCGCGGTATGGTCGCAATGAAACCTTTACGCGAGCAGTCGGGTCAGACCGAGTGCCCGGTCGGGGAACTCGCCCCGGCCGTGGATGCGGCTCTGGCGCTGCTGGCTAAGGCGGGCGCCGCGCCCGCGGGATGACTCTGGGGAGGATGTGTGGAAGATTACCTGTCAGAAAAAGAACGCTGGGAATGGGTCCGTGCACAGGTGCGCGAGAACGCCCCGGCCGTCATCCTGGCCGCGGTGCTGGTGCTCGGTGCACTCGCCGGCTGGCGCTGGTGGCAGGACCGCCAGGATGCGGCGCGCCTGGCCGCCGGCAGCCGCTACATGAACATGGTGGAGGCCCTCGATCATGGGGACCGCGCCCAGGCGATGCGCCTGCTCGGGGAACTGGAGCGCGACAATGCGGGCTCCGCATACACCGATCAGGCGAAGATGCTTGCCGCCCGCGTGTACATGGACGGCGGTGAGCTCGACAAGGCGGCCACCGAACTTGGCACGGTCGCCGCACAGTCAAAGGATCACAACCTGGCAAGCGTGGCGCGATTGCGGCTGGCGCGCGTGCAGATCGCGCAGGGCAAGGCCGATGCTGCCCTCGCCACCCTAGGCGCGACCGACAGCAGCGCCTTTGCCGGCCGTGCCCACGAGATCCGTGGCGATGCCTACTTCGCCAAGGGCAGCGCCGCCGAGGCGCTCAGTGAGTACCGCGCCGCCAAGGCCGCCGGTGCGACCACCGCCGACCCGCTGCTTGAGCTGAAGATCGCTGACCTGTCCGGCGGGGAGACCGCGGCGGTTCCGGCCGCAGCACCGGCCACGCCGCCGCCCGCCAAGTGAACTCCATGCGCTACCTGCAACGCTCGGTCTGGCTGCTCACGATTCTCCTGGTGGCCGCGTGCTCGAAGGACAAGGTCATCGATGAGCCGGCGAAGCTCACCGTGTTCACTCCCGCACTGAAGCTGCAGCACCTGTGGGGGACCTCGATCGATGACAAGAAGGCAGCCGACCTGCGCCTCGGGCTCGGGGTCTCGATTGCCGAAGGACGCCTGTTTGCTGCCGGCCACAAGGGCGGCCTCACGGCCTTTGACCTGCAGACCGGCAAGACGCTCTGGCGCAAAACCTTGAAGGCGCCGCTGTCCGGCGGCACCGCCGCCTCCGCCGACCTGGTGCTGATCGGCTCGAGCAATGGCCACCTGTTCGCGCTGGGCGCTGCCGACGGCGCGCTGCGCTGGGACGCGCAGGTCCATGGCGAGGTGCTGGCCCCGGCGGCCATCTCGGAGAAACTCATTGCCGTCAGGACCGGTGACGGGAAGCTGCACGCCTTGTCTCCCGCGGACGGCCACGAACTGTGGCAGCAGGAGCAGCAGGTACCGAAGCTGTCGCTGCGCGGCACGGCGAAGCCGGTGATTTCCGGCGACGTGGTGCTGTGCGGCTTCGACAACGGCAAGGTCGTGGCGATGAACGCGAGCGACGGCTCGGTGCAGTGGGAGGTGACCGTGACCCCGCCACACGGCCGCACGGAGCTCGAACGGCTCTCGGACATCGACTCCAGCGTCATTATCTCCGGCCAGGACGTGTACGCGGTGGGCTTCCAGGGCAAGGTCGCCATGCTGGCGCTGGATACCGGCCAGGTATGGTGGTCCCATGAGGCCTCCAGCGCACGCGGCATGAGCATTGATGCCGACACGCTGTACATCTCCACCTCGGACGGTGAGGTCATCGCACTGCGCACGCGCACCGGTGTCGAGCTGTGGCGGCAGAATGCCCTGCTATATCGCCGCCTGTCCGCGCCGGCGGCCATGGACGAGGGCGTCGCGTTTGCCGATTTCGACGGCTACGTGCACTTGCTGGACAAGAGCAACGGTACAATCATCGCGCGCGCGCGCAGCGGCAAGGTGCGGGTGAGCACCGCACCGGTCGTATCGGGCAACCTGATCGCGATCATCAATGACCGCGGCCAACTCAGCGTCTATCGCGTGACCTCGCTGGCAGCGTCGGGCAAGAAGGCCGCCGCTGCGAGCAGCCCCGACGCTGCTCCCGCACCGGAGCAGTAAGCGAGTCGCGCGAGCGCTTCGCGCCATACCTTATGCTGCCCGTCATCGCACTGGTCGGACGGCCGAATGTCGGCAAGTCGACCCTGTTCAACGTGCTCACCGGGACGCGCGATGCGATCGTGGCCGATGTGCCGGGGCTTACGCGCGACCGGCAGTATGGGTTTGGCAGGGTGGGCCCGGTCCCCTACATCGTCGTCGACACCGGTGGCCTGGTCGAGAACCCGGTGGGCATCGAGGCGCAGATGCGCGCCCAGACGGAGCGTGCGGTCGCCGAGGCTGACCGCCTGGTCTTCATCGCCGATGCCCGCGCCGGGCTTTCGCCCCAGGACCATTTCGTCACCCGTGAGCTGCGGCGCTCCGGCAAGCCGGTCACGCTGGCGCTGAACAAGGCCGAGGGCCTCGACGACGACGTGGTTGCGGCGGACTTCCATTCCCTGGGCTTCGGTACGCCTATCGCCATCTCCGCCAGCCACGGTGAGGGTTGCGAGGAGCTCATGGAGCACGTGCTGGCGGGGCTCGAGCCCCAGGCGCCGGAGCAGAACGAGTTCGGCGCCATCCGCATCGCGATCATCGGGCGTCCCAACGTTGGTAAGTCGACGCTCGTCAACCGTCTGATCGGCGATGAGCGCGTGATTGCCAGCGAGCAGCCGGGCACCACGCGCGACAGCATCCTCGTACCGTTTGAGCGCGACGGGCGCTCGTTCATGCTCATCGACACCGCCGGGGTGCGCCGCCGTTCCAAGGTTGAGGACGTGGTCGAGCGTGCCAGCGTGGCCAAGACCCTGCAGGCCATCGACGAGGCGCACGTTGTCATCATGGTGCTGGATGCCCACGATACCGTGGCCGAGCAGGATGCGAGCGTGCTGGGGATCGCGCTGCAGCGCGGGCGTGCGCTGATCATCGCCATCAACAAATGGGACGGCATCGAGCAGGACCAGCGCGATGACATCCAGCGCCAACTGGG
Source organism: uncultured Pseudomonadota bacterium (assembly GCA_963794975.1). Lineage (GTDB taxonomy): Bacteria > Pseudomonadota > Gammaproteobacteria > Steroidobacterales > Steroidobacteraceae > 13-2-20CM-66-19. Next base: position 164,411 of record CAWCGL010000004.1, read on the forward strand.
CCTGAAGCTCGATTTCGTGCCCTTCGCGCCGCTGCACTTCATCTCGGCGCGGCATGGCACCGGCGTCGGCGAACTGATGCAGTCCACCGTGCGCGCCTACGAGTCCGCCTTCAGAACGATGCCCACGCGCGATCTCACTCGCACGCTGGAGCATGCGCTGACCGTGCACCAGCCACCGCTGGTACGCGGGCGGCGCATCAAGCTGCGCTACGCGCACCAGGGAGGGCGCAATCCGCCGCGCATCATCATCCATGGCAATCAGACCAACGCGGTCCCGGACGCCTATACGCGCTATCTGGCCAACGTCTTTCGCAAGCAGTTCGACCTGTTTGCGACCCCAGTGTTCGTCGAGTATCGCACTGATGCCAACCCGTACCTGCGCGAGCAGCGTGTCAAACCGCGGGCCGACAACAAGTCGCGGCGCGGTGGCCCCGGTGGCACGCGTAAAAGACGCCCTGGCGGCCGCTGAGCAAGCCCGGCGCGGCCGACGGCAGCAGCGTGCGCGCTCGTCCTACAGCGGCGCGCCCCGCGGTGCTGCTAGCCTCAAATAAGGTGCCGCAACTGCTGTGGCACCGGGAGTGCCGCATGATCCGTAAGCTTAAGTCAGGACAATACCGTCTCTATTCGCGCAAGCTCGATCCGCGTACCAAACGCCGCCGCAACCTGGGCACGTTTGCCACGCGGGTCGCAGCCGAGAAGCACGAGCGCGCGGTGCAGTACTTCAAGCGCCAGGGTTAGCGTCGGATAGCGCGGCGCGCGCTTTGGCGCGCCCCGGGGAACGAGTCTGCAGCGGGGCGCCCTGCTGCGGCACTTCGCGCCGCAGCAGGGGTCTTGCGCGTGACGAGTAGCACGGCCACGCCGCCGCTGGAGCCTGCGCCTGCGGCCACCCATGCAGCGGTGGCAATGCATACCGGACACATAAGAACCTCCCCTAGTGCGCAATGCTGTCTAGCATGCTGCGCTCAATGTTGGACAGCTGCGTGACGTCGCTCTGCTCGGTGCGGTACAGCGAGGCGAGAAAGGCTTGATCCCACGTGCTCAGGGCAGCTGGCCGGTTTTCGGGGTTCTTGAACAAGGTCAGTATCGTCGGCGTTGCCCCCAGATCCGCGTCCGGGCGCACCTGTGCCAGACCGATCATCGCGACGTAGTCGGCGAGTTGACCGAAGTTCAGTCCCTGCAGACGGTTCGCATCCACTACCACGATCACTGAGGACAGGCTCAGCACCGCGCCGAACCGCAAACGCGAGGCCGAGTGCACGTTATTGGTCGGCACGTTCGCCTTATCGATGCCCGAGCCGGTGAAGCCTGCGGGGCTTCCATTGGGCGCATCCAGTACGCCCCCCTCGGACAGCAGGTCCGAGTTGTACCAGACGCGCACCGGCCGCGGGCTGTCGAGGAAGGAATTGATGGCGCCGCGGCCGTTGCGGGTGTTGAACATGCGCTTGTCGCGTGCGTACCATTTCTTAAGCAGCACGTCTGGTTCGCGCGTGAGCACGACGTAGAAGTTCACCTCGCACTGCTCGCCTGCCAGCGGTGCGTGCACCTGAGCAGCGATTTGCGACAGCCGCGCTAGAACGAACTCCCCCTGCGTGCGCGACAGCCCCGCCACCAGGGGGCAGATCTTCTCGTTCCAGCGCGGCGCGGATTCGCCCAGGGGATGGCCGGTCACTGAGTTGACGAAGTGGTCGACCTCGTGTTCCAGCTCCTTGCGGCGCCGGGCTTCCACCGTCACGGTGTCGAGTCCGCCGTGCTCGGCCGGTTGTGAGCCGGTCGGCGGCTGATCCGCTCGGACAAGTGCAGCGCACGCCAGCCAGCCAAGCGCCGCGGCGATCTGGCGCCCGCTGCGGCAAGGAGGGCGTGCAAGCTGATTCGGTCCGGGCCTGAGCCGCGTCATATCGAGCCGGTGTGCCGTCAGGGTGAGGATGACATTAACGCAGCCGCGGACATCCCGTGCACAGCAACGATGCATTCCACTACGATATGAGTCCATGAGAAATAGAACAATCAGCCCGCGGGTCGTGCTGCCGTCAGCCCCGATGCCGGGCTGCCCTGACCTGGTGCAAGGCTGCCGCTCAAGACGCCCCCCACGATCCCGCGCCGCGATCAGGCCCCTGACCCCTATCCTGGACTTGCCGGTGCACCAGCCGAACCTGCTCCATTGACCGGCGCTCCCCTCCACGCAGTTTTCCTGAGCTACGCCTCCCAGGATGCGGCCGCGGCGCGGCGTGTTTGCGACGCGTTGCGCAGCGCGGGCATCGAAGTCTGGTTCGACAAGAGCGAACTGCGCGGGGGAGATGTCTGGGACCAGGCGATCCGCCGTCAAATCCGCGAATCCGCACTGTTCATCCCCGTCATCTCCGCCAATACCGCTTCACGGACCGAAGGGTACTTCCGCCTCGAATGGGCGCTGGCCGAGGAACGCACGCATATGATGTCGCGCAGCCGGACGTTCATCGTCCCGGTGTGCGTCGACGCTACTCCCGAATCCGGAGCGGACGTGCCGGATTCGTTCCTGCGAGTGCAGTGGACGCGGCTGCCGGCCGGCGAAACCCCGGCGGCCTTCAGCCAGCGTATCCGCATGCTGCTGGAGCCGGGTGCCGCAGCCGCCGCGGCCGGTCTGAGCGCGCCGCACTCAGCGCCCGCCCCCATACAAGCCGCGCACAGGACCCGGCTGTACGTCCTGCTCGCCCTGGGGCTGGTGCTGCTTACGGCGATCTTCGCCCTGCAGCCCTGGCACCTACTGGCTGTTCGGCATGGGGACGGGGGCGGCGCCGCCGGTGACGGCAGCGCTGCAGCGCAGAAGTCGGTCGCCGTGCTGCCCTTCACCGACATGAGCGAGAAGCATGACCAGGAATACTTCTCCGATGGGCTTTCCGAGGAACTCATCGACGTTCTGGCCAAGGTGCCCAACCTGCGCGTGCCGGCGCGCACCTCCTCGTTTTCCTTCAAGGGCAAGGCGGCAACGATTGGGGAGATCGGCCGTGAACTCGGCGTCACTCACGTGCTCGAGGGCAGCGTGCGCAAGGCAGGCGACCACATGCGCATCACCGCGCAGCTGGTGCGCACGGACAATGGCTTCCATGTCTGGTCCCAGACCTACGACCGGGAAGTGCGCGATGTGTTCGCCGTGCAGGATGAGATTGCCCAGGCGGTGGCGGAGCAGTTGAAGACCGCGCTGTCGATCACCCCGGCGGAGGAGGCGCACCAGACCACGAGCGTCGAGGCGCATAACCTCTACCTGAAGGGACGCTTCCTGGCAGGCCGGGATACGCCCGCCGATCTTGGCCAGGCGGTGCTGCTGTATGAACAGGCGCTAAGACTCGACCCAAACTACGCGCAGGCATGGGCCTGGCTTGCGTACGCACACATCAGATGGATAGCGCAGGGCGGGGAAGCCGACTCGGCCCAGAACCACGAGCGTGCGATGGCAGCGGCCAGGCGAGCGATCGAGCTGAACCCCAACCTGCCGGAGGGATATTCAAGTCTGGCGACCGCAAACCTGCAATTTGAGCGTGACTGGGCCGCCGTCGCGCAGGCGCTGGACAAGGCTGCTGCGATAGATCCTAACCACGCGCTGGTCGACCAGATCAGAGGGCATCTCAGTGCTGCGATCGGGACCTCGGAGGAGGCCATGGCGCATTTCCGCCGCGCAGTCGATGCCGATCCGCTCAATATGCTGCCGAGGAAGTACGTAGGCCGCGCACTTTATTACCAGAGCCGGTCGGGCGAGGCAGTAGCCGAACTCAGGCGTGCGATTGAGATTAATCCCCAGTTCCCCGGCTTGCACTACGAACTGGGTCGGGCGCTGCTGCAATCGAACCAGCCGGAGGCTGCCATTGCGGCCTTTGAGGCCGAGCCCGATGCCACCTGGCGGCAGAATGGCGTGGTGCTTGGATACTTTGGCGGCCATCGAATGAAGGAAGCTCAGGCGGCACTCGAGTCGTTCCTGGCCAATCCGGCTGGCGGCGAATTCCAGCTCGCCGAGACGTATGCCTTTTTCGGTCAGCCCGACAAGGCGTTTGAGTGGTTAGACCGCGCCCGCACCCAGCACGACCCCGGGGTCATCTGGACCCGCAACGATCCATTGCTGGCCACAATCGCCACAGATCCACGCTTCGCCGCCTTTCTTGAATCGCTTCACATGCCACCGGCGCGCAGGGGCAATTGAGTCGCAAGCCCGTACGCGGCAACGGTGTGACCGGGTGAACAAATTCACCGCGGCGGCCTGGGCGATCCACTCTGCGCCTCTGGCGCGGTTTCGGACGCGGACACATGGTTTAGGGCAATGACCCAGCGGCCGTTCACCTTGCGCATCAGGCGGGTGTTGATGCCGTACTGCGGGTGTTGCGGACGTAGCAGCTCGAAGCGGCTGATGAGCTGGGCGGCGTCGGGAGCGAGAAGCTCGACCTGGACGTCGTAAAAGCGCAGTGTGCCACGCGACTCGCTGTAGTCCCGGATGTAGTGATCGAGTGTTCCTTGCCAGCCATCCTGGAACCGGCCGCCGGAGACGAAGACGACACCCGGATTCTCGAAGCCGTCCATGTAGCCGCGAAAGTCACCACGGTTCCAGGCCGCCTGCATGGCGCTGATGAGGCTTAGGATCTGCTGCTTGTCCGCCTCGGCACTGACCGCAACTGCTGCACAAGGCTCCGATCCGGTGCTGGCATTTGCAGCAATCCCGGCGGTCAGGATCAGGCACAGGAAAAACTTTCGCTGACGACCAGCGCTCTTCATACGCCACCTCCACGTGCAGGAACACCTGCGCTTACTCCCACTCGATCGTCGCCGGTGGCTTCCCCGAGATGTCATAGACCACGCGCGAGATACCCGTGATTTCGTTGACGATCCGCCGCGAGACGTGGTCGAGGAAATCGTACGGTAATCGTGCCCAGTGGGCGGTCATGAAGTCGATTGTCTCCACGGCGCGCAGTGCGACCACGTAATCGTAGCGCCGGCCATCACCCATGACGCCCACCGAGCGCACTGGCAGGAACACTGCGAATGCCTGGCTGGTCTTGTCGTACAGGTCGTACTTGCGCAGCTCCTCGATGTAGATGGCGTCCGCCTTGCGCAGCAGGTCGGCGTACTCCTTGCGCACCTCGCCGAGGATGCGCACGCCGAGCCCGGGGCCGGGGAACGGGTGGCGATAGACCATTTCGCGGGGCAGGCCAAGTTCCACTCCCAGGCGCCGTACCTCGTCCTTGAACAGCTCACGCAGCGGCTCGACCAGCTTGAGGTGCATTTTCTCGGGCAGGCCGCCCACGTTGTGGTGCGACTTGATGACGTGCGCCTTGCCGGTGCGCGTCCCTGCCGACTCGATGACGTCAGGGTAGATCGTGCCCTGTGCCAGGAACTGTACGCCTGTGAGCTTGCGCGCCTCCTCGTCGAACACCTCCACGAACAGGCCGCCGATGATCTTGCGCTTAGCCTCCGGGTCGGTCACACCCTTGAGGGCCTCGAGGAAGCGGGCCTCCGCATCGACGCGGATGACGCGCACTCCCAGATGCTGGGCGAACGTCGACATGACCTGGTCACCTTCGCCGAGTCGCAGCAGGCCGTGATCCACGAACACGCACACCAACTGGGAGCCGATTGCACGGTGCAGCAGTGCTGCGACCACCGAGGAGTCGACACCGCCTGACAACCCGAGCAGCACCTTGCCATCGCCCACCTGGGCGCGCACGCGAGCAATCGCATCCTCGATGATGTTGCCGACGCTCCACAACGCATCGCTGCCGCTGATCTCGCGCACGAAGCGCTCCAGGATCCTGGCACCCTGGAGCGTATGGGTCACCTCGGGATGGAACTGCACGCCATAGAAGCAGCGCCGCTCATCGGCCATCGCCGCATACGGGATCGTCGCAGTCGCGGCGGTGGCGACGAAGCCGGCAGGAAGTTTGTCCACGCGATCGCCGTGGCTCATCCAGACATCGAGGACCGCGTTGCCCTGGGCGTCGCGGCGGTCGGCGAGTTCATCCAGCAGGCGCGAACCGCCTGTGACGGTGACTTCCGCGTAGCCGAACTCGCGCTCGGTCGATGGGGCCACGCGACCTCCCAGCTGCTGCGCCATGGTCTGCATGCCGTAGCAGACGCCCAGCACCGGAACGCCGAGCTCGAACACCGTGGCCGGTGCGCGCGGGGGATCATTGTCGGTGACCGATTCGGGGCCGCCGGAGAGAATGATCCCGCGCGGAGCAAAGGCGCGTACTCCCGCGTCCGTGACGTCCCAGGGATGGATCTCGCAATAGACGCCCATCTCGCGTACGCGGCGGGCGATCAGCTGTGTGTACTGCGCGCCGAAATCCAGGATCAGGATGCGGTGCGCGTGAATATCGGCGTGCGTGGAGGCGGGGGAGGGGACCGCGCCGGCGGTCTGGGGAACACTGGCCATGTCGCTGGGTCTGCTAGGACACCCGGTAGTTGGGTGCCTCCTTGGTGATCGTGACGTCGTGCACGTGGCTTTCGCGTACTCCGGCGGTGGTGATGCGCACGAAGACTGGACGCGTGCGCATCTCGGTAATGTTGCGGCTGCCGGTGTAGCCCATGGCCGCGCGCAGGCCGCCTGACAGCTGGTGCAGGATCGTGACCACGCTGCCCTTGTACGGTACGCGGCCCTCGACGCCCTCGGGCACCAGCTTCTGCAGTTCGGTGGCGGCGTCCTGGAAATAGCGGTCCGCCGAGCTGTGCCGCTCACCCATGGCACCGAGGGAGCCCATGCCGCGGTACGACTTGTAGGAGGCGCCCTGGTAGAGCTCGACCTCGCCGGGAGATTCCTCGGTGCCGGCGAACAGCCCGCCGATCATTACCGCGTGGGCCCCGGCGGCGATCGCCTTGGCGATGTCACCCGAGAAGCGGATGCCGCCGTCGGAGATCACCGTCACGTCGGTATCGCGCAGCGACTCCGCGACGTTCGCCACCGCCGAGATCTGCGGTACGCCGACGCCGGCAACGATGCGCGTGGTGCAGATCGAACCCGGGCCGATGCCCACCTTCACCGCATCGGCACCTGCGTCGACCAGCGCGCGCGCGGCCTCCACCGTGGCGATATTTCCCGCCACCACCTGGCAGTCGTCCCAGCGTGACTTGATCCGCTTGACGGTCTCGATGACGCCCTTGGAATGGCCGTGGGCCGTGTCGACCACGATCACATCGACGCCGGCCTCGCGCAGCGCGGCGACGCGCTCGATCGTGTCCGGGGTCGTGCCAACGGCGGCGCCGACGCGCAGGCGGCCGCCATCGTCCTTGCAGGCGCGCGGGAATTCCGTGGCCTTCTGGAAGTCCTTGACCGTGATCATGCCGACCAGCTCGTGCCCCTTGTTGACCACCAGCAGCTTCTCGATGCGGTGTTTGTGTAGCAGGGTCAGTACCTCGTCCTTGGGCGCGTCCTCGCGCACCGTGACGAGCCGCTCCTGGGGGGTCATGACCGTCGAGACCGGGGAGTCGAAACGGTCCTCGAACCTGAGGTCGCGGTGGGTGACGATGCCGACGGCCTTCCTGCCGACCACGACCGGTACACCGGATATGCCGCGCGAGCGCGTGAGCTCCAGCACTTCGCGGATGCTCATCGTGGGCGGCACCGTGATCGGGTCCCTGATCACACCGCTCTCGAATTTCTTGACGCGACCGACCTCGCGCGCCTGCGCCTCGATGCTCATGCTCTTGTGAATGATGCCCATGCCGCCTTCCTGCGCGATCGTGATCGCCAGGCGCGCCTCGGTGACCGTATCCATGGCGGCCGAGACCAGCGGAACGTTCAGTCGGATGCGTCGCGTGACCCGGGTGGAAAGATCGGCCTCGCGCGGGAGAATTTCCGAGTAGGCCGGAACCAGGAGGACGTCGTCGAAGGTGAGAGCTTCTTCGAGAATGCGCATGCGCAATTATATGCGCCCGGACCCCTCCGGTAAACCTCATGCTATCGTGCCGTATGCCCGCAATCTCTGAACTTGGCGGCGCCGCCGCCCCGGCGCGGGAGCTGTACAGCGTCTCGCGGCTGACTCGTGAAGTACGCCTGCTGCTGGACCGTGGCCTGGGGGTGATATGGGTGGAGGGGGAGCTATCCAACTTCTCGCAACCCTCTTCCGGGCACTGGTACTTCTCTCTGAAGGACAGGGACGCCCAGCTGCGCTGCGCGATGTTCCGTACCCGCAACACGGGGGTTGGCTTTGTACCGCGCGCCGGCGCGCAGGTGATTGCGCGCGGCCGGATCAGCGTCTATGAGGCGCGCGGCGAGTATCAGCTCATCGTCGAGCACCTGGAGGAAGCCGGCGTCGGGGCGCTCAAGCGCGAATTCGAGCGGCTGAAGGCGAAGCTAGCCGCCGAGGGTCTGTTCGGCCTTGAGCGCAAGCGCCCGCTGCCGCGCTTCCCACGGCGCATCGGGGTGATCACCTCGCCCACCGGTGCGGCCCTGCGTGACGTGCTCAATATCCTGGCGCGGCGCTACCCGCCTGCCCGCGTGCTGGTGTACCCGGCCCCCGTGCAGGGCGCCGCGGCAGCCCCGGCGCTGGTTGCGGCCCTGCAGGCTGCCTCGGCGCGGGCTGAGTGCGACGTGCTGATCCTGACCCGCGGAGGTGGATCGCTCGAAGACCTGTGGGCCTTCAACGACGAGCTCCTGGCGCGGGCCATCCATGACTGCGCGCTGCCGGTGATCAGCGGGGTCGGCCACGAAATAGACTTCACGATCGCTGACCTGGTGGCCGACGCGCGCGCGCCGACCCCTTCCGGCGCCGCGGAGCTGGTGGTGCCGGACCGGCTGGCCTGCCTGGAGGCGATCGGGCGCACTTCGCAGCGGCTGGTGGGGGGCATGCGCCGCGAGCTGCGCGTGTGCGCCGCGCGCCTGGAGGCGACCGAGCGCCGTCTGGCCCTTGCCCACCCCGGCGTGCGGCTTAACCAGCAGATCCAGCGCCTGGATGACCTGGCGCAGCGCCTGCGCGGGGCAATGCGCACCTGCATCGACTACGACCGCATCCGCCTGGCTGAGGCAGGCACGCGCCTGCAGCGCAACTCGCCGCGCCACCTGCTGCGTGACTACCGTGCCCGTTATGAAACGCTGCAGGCGCGACTGCACACCGCGGTCAGCCAGCGGACCGCGCATCTCGGGCACCGCCTGGCACTGGCGCAGCGCGCCCTGCACACGGTCAGTCCGCTGGCCACTCTGTCACGAGGCTTCGCCATCGTGACCGGCGAGAATGGCAGCGTGCTGACCGATGCCGCCGCGGTGGCCCCGGGTGAGCAGATCCACGCCCGCCTCGCGCGCGGCTCATTTGCAGCGCGCGTCACGGTCAAGAAGGAGCACGACTAGGTGCCAAGTTCTGAGTGGCACCGCGACCTGCGCGGCAAGCTGGCACTCCTCGTGCTTGTGGCCGGCGGCACGGCGTGCGGCGCAGCGGCTGCCGGGGCCGCGCCGGTGCCGTTGCCGCAGCAGGAGTTGGTACCTGGCGGGGTCGCAATCGTCACGTTCGCCGCGCCGGCGGGCAGTGTGCCGCTCGTGACTTTCAACGACCGGCGGGTCCTAGTCCTGCGCGAACAGGATCAGTGGGTTGCCGTGATAGGCATTCCGCTCAACCAGTCTGCCGGCCCGGCCAATGCGCGTCTCGACGATGGCACCGTCGCCGGCACGGCGCTTAAGTTCGAGGTCACCGACAAGAAGTACATGACGCAAAGCCTCACCGTCGCACCCAAGCAGGTCGACCTGTCCAAAGCAGACCTGGCACGCGTGAACCGCGAGCAACCTCTGATTCACCGCGCGGTCGAGGGGTTTTCCGAGATGTCGCCGGCCAGCCTGCGCCTGCAGGCCCCGGTCCCGGGCGTGCGTTCGAGTTCCTACGGCTCGCGCCGCATATTCAACAACCAGCCGCGCAACCCGCACACCGGCATGGACATCGCCGCCGATGCGGGCACACCGATACACGCCGCGGCAGCCGGCCGAGTGGCAATCACCGGCGATTACTTCTTCAACGGCAATACGGTGATCCTCGACCACGGTGAGGGCCTGGTGACGATGTACTGCCACATGAGTGCGATCGAGGTTAAGCCCGGGCAGGAAGTGCCGGCGGGCGCGGTGATCGGCAAGGTGGGCGCCACCGGGCGGGCGACCGGTCCTCACCTGCACTTCGGCGTGGCGCTGAATGCCAGTTTCGTCGACCCGGCGTTGTTCCTGCCGGCCCCTGCGACTGAGCCCCATGACGGCCCTGGCTGAGGGGCGCGACGCGGCGTTTATGCGCGTCGCCCTCGAGCATGCGCACGCCGCGGCCGGGCGGGGCGAGATCCCGGTGGGCGCGGTGCTGGTGCGGGATGAGCAGGTCGTTGCCGGCGCCGGGAACAATCCGGTCGCCAGCCATGACCCAACGGCCCACGCTGAGGTTCGCGTGTTGCGCGCCGCCGGAGAGGCGCTGGCCAGCTACCGGCTCACCGGCACGACGCTCTATGTGACCCTCGAGCCCTGCGTCATGTGCGCTGCGGCGATCGTACACGCGCGCGTGCGCCGCGTAGTGTTCGGCGCGTGGGATCCGCGTGCTGGTGGGGCCGGCAGTATCGCCAACATCTTCACGCTGCCAAGCCTGAATCACCGCGTCGACGTCTTCGGCGGCGTGCTCATGGACGAGTGCGCAGCGCCGTTGCAGGAATTCTTCCGCCAGCGCCGCAGCTAGCTCCTCAGGCCCGGCAGGCTGCATTGCGAGTGGGCGGCTCCACGGCCGCGATAGCCGCTAGCGCACTGGCTGCACCTGCGTCGCGGCCGCGGGTGGCGTGGCCGCAGCTTCCGGGCTTGGCGGGTTGGCCGGTGCCGGGGTTCCCTCGCCCGGCTGCCATTCAAGGAGGGTGAGGTGGCGCTGGATGCGATCGACGAATTGCACCGGTTCCCAGCCGCGGGCGTAGCCGCGCTTGGCGCGTTCAGACCAGCGCTCCTGCGCGAGCAGCGGCAGCGCGTCACGCACGTCCGCCCACGAATCCGGATTCTTGCCGCGCGCCTGGGCGATCACGCGGGCGTCTTCCAAATGGCCGAAGCCTACGTTGTAAGCGGCCACCGTGAGCCAGGTGCGGTCAGGTTCTGCGATGCGCTCGGGGATCATCGCGCGAACCTGCGCCAGATAGCGCGCCCCGGCGGAGATGCTCTGCTTCGGGTCGGTGCGATCCTTGATGCCCATCGCCTGCGCGGTGTCTGCCGTGAGCATCATCACCCCCACCGCGCCGTCCCCTGAGGCAGCGCGCGGCTCCCACTTGGACTCCTGGTAGCCCACGGCCGCGAGCAGCCGCCAGTCGAGCCCGCTCTGGGCCGCCGCTTCCTCGAACAGTGCGCGGAAGGGCGGTAACCGCTCCGCGACGTGCGCCTGGAATTCGCGTGATTCCTCGTATTCGAAGCGTCGGGTGTCGCCCGAGGACTCCTGCACCAGCTGTGGCAGCTTTCCGGACGCGGCGAGGCCGCGGAAGAAGGCGTTGACGCTGGCCAGCAGGCCCGGGGCGCGGTGCCGCACCATCCACTGCACCGGGCGCCGCTCGGGGAGGGCAAAGCCGACGAGCACGTTCGGATACAGGTGGTGCGCGAAGGAGAACTCGCGCTCGTCAGTGATCGCGTACCGGGCGGCCCCGGAATCCACATCCTCAATCGGATCGGCCGAACTCGGGGCCGTTTCCACCCACTGCAGCTCGGGAGCCACGGTGCGCTTGAGGCGCTGCAGGATCAGCTCCTGAGCGCTGCCGGCGCGCACGGCGAGCTTGGCCGATTCCAGTTGCAGCGTATCGCGCGGCTTGACCCCGTTGCGCTGGTAGACCACCAGCTGCGGGATGAGAGAGTAGGGATCGGCCGCGTCGGCCACGCGTGCCCAGTCCGGGGTGTTGGTGAGGGAGGCCGCGGCGATATCGGCGCGGCCCGCGGCGATTTCCGCCTGCAGGGCGCTTTCGTTGGCCAAGGGGTAGATATTGAGCTTCACGCCGATGGCAGCGGCGTACGCGCTGGCGAGCTCGTATTCCAGCCCCTCGGTGCCTTGCGCGCCGAGGTAGTAGCAGGTCGGCAGGTTCAAGGTCACCACACGCAGCTCGCCGCGCGCCCGGATCTGCTCGATGGCGTTGGGCTGGAAGAGGGCCGCGGGGTCGAACTGGCCGCAGGCGGCGAGCCCCGACAGCAGGAGCGCGACGGCGGCGAGAGTCAATGCGCGCACGAACCTCCCCTCACCGCACGGCCTTCCGCTAGAATACCAGCCCCGCAAAACTCACCGCGGAGCCGGAGAGGTACCGAAGTGGTCATAACGGCGCCGACTCGAAATCGGATGGTCGGGTAATTCCGGCACGTGGGTTCGAATCCCACCCTCTCCGCCATGAGTTGCGCGCGGCCGCCTTTAGGATAGCGGCTTTCTGAGTGCCTCGCGGTAGGCGGCGGCGAAGGCCTCCACGAAGGTGTGGGGCAGATGATCGGCCGGCATCTCGATGAGATTGCGGTAGAAGGTCGTAAACAGCTCCCAGTACTGCGCCTTGTCCGCGGCGCGAGCCTTGCCGCGGCGGGCGGCTCGCTCGAAGCGCGCCTCGAGTTCTGCCGGGTCGAGCCGGTCGAGGAATTCAACGAACGCGGCGCGGGTCGCCTGCGCAGTCGCCTGTTCGTGCGCCTTGGCCTCGTTGACGGTTTCGCGCAGCCACTGGACCGAGTCAAGCCTGCGGCCCTCGTGCTGCAGGAACAAGGCGATCAGCAGATCCTCGACCACGGAACTGGCGAGCGAGGGGCGTGGGTCGTCTGCGTCTTGGGGCTGCGGCTCGATGCGGTAGCGGTTGCGCGTCTCGCTGCGTGTGCGCTCGAGGTCCTTCAGTCCCACGAAGGCCTCGCGGAACAGCCTCCCGGCAAGGTGCAGCAGGCGTCCCTGCGCATCAGCGGGCAGCGACTCAGGCGCGATGCCCGCGCCACGGCAGAAGGCCTCGAGGCCAGTGCGCATGTCCTCCAGCGCCATCGGGCCGACGGCGACCCGCGGCTCGCGTGCCACGGCTTCCGCCAGGCGCGCCATGCGCTGGGAAATTGACTCCGCGCTGCCGCTTGCGGGCAGCTGCGGCTCGATGTTCGACTCGGATGGCAGCGACACCGGCGCGTGCTCCTGGCGCGCGAGCGCCTGTACGGAGCCGGAGGTCACCACCTGACCGTAGGCGCCAACCGGCAGTACCGGGTCCATGTCAATGACCGGCACGAGCAACTCTTCCAGGTTCAGCGGCGCGCCGATATCCCGGTCACCGACGCGGCGCAGCTGGCGCAGGGCGTGGATGCTGGTGGGAACGGCCGGCAGGGCATCTTCCTGTTCCTTGCGGGATTCCACCGCGGCGACGATGTGGTACTCACCCATGCGCAGGATGTCGCCATGCCCCAGCAGGTAGCCGCTTGAGCCGCGCTTGGCCAGCGGCTCCATGTCATCGTTGACATAGGTGCCGTTGGTGCTGACGTCCTGGATGTAGAAATTGCCCTCGCGGAACTGCACGCGGGCGTGATGGGCGGACAGGTAGCGCTGGGGGTCGGGGAGGACCCAGTCGTTGTCGGCTGAACGGCCAATGGTGCCCCCCTCGACCGAGAACACGGCCGTGCTGCGGTCGGCGAGGCTACGCCGCTGATCGCTGACGATGCGCAGTCTGAGCATGGTTCCCCGAGTCAATGGCAATCCGTCCGTTCGCCAATAATTGCTAGCCCATGCGGACGCGGCAACGTCCCCGGCGCGCCCGGACATATAATATCGGGACCCAAGCTAGCAGCGAGCCCCGCCCGAGCCATGGCAACGAGTCACATTTTCCGCATTATGTTCGTGAATCAGGGCAAGGTTTACGAGGTTTACGCCCGCAAGGTTAACCACGGGGAGCTGTTTGGCTTCATCGAGGTCGAGGAGCTGCTGTTTGGCGAGCGTTCCTCGGTCGTGCTTGACCCCAGTGAGGAGCGTATCAAGGGCGAGTTCGCCGGCGTCAAGCGCACGTTCCTGCCGATGCATTCGGTGCTGCGCATCGATGAGGTGAAGAAGCACGGCGCCAGCAAGATCACGCCGCTCGAGAGCGGCGCCAACGTCACGCAGTTCCCCATGCCGATGTTCTCGACACCTCCCGGGGAGAAGAAGTGAGGCATCGGTAGCATGCTGCAGATTCCAGGGCCGCCGGCACTCTCTCCCTTCCGCATCGCCAAGCTCCTCGAGCGCCTGCAGGCCATTGATCCTGCGGTGGCTGCGCTCGCTGCGCACTTCGTGCACTTCGTGGATCTGGCGCAGCCGTTGAACTCAGCCGAGCAGCAGGTGCTCGACCAGCTGCTCGTCTACGGACCGCGCCTGGCGGCCGGCTCACCCGGCGGGCAGCGCATCGTGGTCATACCGCGCGTGGGCACGATCTCGCCGTGGTCGAGCAAGGCGACCGACATCGCTCAGGTCTGCGGATTGTCCGGGGTGCAGCGCATCGAGCGCGGCATCGAGTATGCGGTGCTCGCCGCGCCGGCCCTGAGCCGTGCAGCGCTGATGCCTCTGGCTGCTGAGCTGTGCGACCGCATGACCGAGACAGCGCTGCTGGAGGCTCCGCAGGCTGCCGAACTGTTTGCGCATGCTGCCCCGCGCCCTTATACCAGCATCTCGCTGGCAAGCGGTCGCGCGGCGCTCAAGGCGGCGGACGCCCGGCTCGGCCTGGCGCTGTCGGCGGACGAGATGGACTACCTGCTGGAGAGCTTCGCTCGCCTCGGGCGTGATCCGACCGACGTCGAGCTCATGATGTTTGCGCAGGCGAATTCCGAGCACTGCCGCCACAAGATCTTCAACGCCGACTGGGTCATCGACGGCCGGCCGCGCGGTGAATCGCTGTTCGCGATGATCCGCTACACGCATGCACAGAGTCCCGCGGGGGTGTTGTCCGCCTACCGCGACAACGCAGCGGTGATCGAGGGCTCCGCGGGCCTGCGTTACTTCCCCGATCCGCGCTCGGGCATCTACCGGGCAAGCTCCGAGCCGGTCGACATTCTCATCAAGGTGGAGACGCACAATCATCCGACGGCGATCTCGCCGTTTCCGGGAGCGGCGACCGGCTCCGGCGGGGAGATTCGCGATGAGGGTGCAACTGGCCGCGGCGCCAAGCCCAAGGCAGGGCTGACGGGATTCTCGGTCTCGAACCTGCGCATCCCCGGCTACGTACGACCCTGGGAGCAGGAGTTCGGCCGGCCCGGGCGCATTGCCTCTGCGCTCGAGATCATGCTCGATGGCCCGATCGGCGCGGCCTCGTTCAACAACGAGTTCGGTCGGCCGGCGATCTGCGGCTATTTCCGCACCTTCGAGCAGCACGGGGCCGGCGATCCGCCGCAGCGCCTGCGCGGATATCACAAGCCGATCATGATCGCTGGCGGCATGGGGAACGTGCGCCGCGCGCACGTGGACAAGGCGGAAGTCCCCGTGGGCGCAAAGATCGTGGTGCTCGGCGGCCCCGCGATGCTCATCGGGCTGGGCGGCGGGGCAGCCTCCTCGGTCGGCAGCGGCGGTTCGAGCGAAGACCTGGATTTCGCCTCCGTGCAGCGCGGCAACCCGGAGATCCAGCGCCGCGCCCAGGAAGTAATCGATCGCTGCTGGTCGCTGGGCGCGGAAAACCCCATCGCCCTGATTCACGATGTGGGCGCGGGCGGGCTTTCCAACGCGGTACCGGAGGCCGTGGCGCACAGCGCGCGTGGCGCGCGCATAGACCTGCGCAGCATTCCGAGCGCCGAGAGCGGCATGTCGCCCCTGGAGCTGTGGTGCAACGAGGCCCAGGAGCGGTACGTGCTGGCGCTACAGGCACAGTCGCTGCCCCAGTTCGCCGCGATCGCGCAGCGCGAGCGTTGCCCGTTCGCCGTAATTGGTGAGATCGACGCTTCCGGGCAGCTGGTCGTGGCTGACCCGCTGTTCAGGAACGAGCCGGTGGACATGCCGCTGGAGATACTGCTGGGCAAGCCGCCGCGGCTGACGCGCGAGGTAAAGAGCAGCGCGCCGCGGCAGCGGGCCCTGGACCTGAGCGCCGTGAGCGTGGAGGAGGCCGCCTACCGCGTGCTGCGCTTTCCTGCCGTGGCGGATAAGAGCTTTCTCATCACCATCGGCGATCGCACCGTCGGCGGACTGATCAGTCGCGATCAGCTGGTCGGCCCATGGCAGGTGCCGGTGAGCGACGTGGCAGTCACCCTGGTGGATTTTCATGGCAACGCCGGCGAGGCGATGGCGATGGGCGAGCGCAGCCCGGTGGCAGTCCTCAACGCACCTGCCTCCGGACGGCTCGCCGTGGCGGAGGCGATCACCAACATCCTGGCTGCGGACATTGATTCCCTCGCCCAAGTACGGCTGTCGGCGAACTGGATGGCTGCCTGCGGCGAGCCGGGCGAGGATGCGGCGCTCTACGAGACGGTGCATGCGGTCGGCAAGGAGCTGTGTCCGCAGCTGGGCATCGCAATACCCGTCGGCAAGGATTCACTGTCGATGAAGACCGCGTGGCGCGAGGGTGCACTCGAGAAGAGCGTCGTCGCCCCGGTGTCGCTGGTAGTCTCGGCGTTTGCGCCGGTGCGCGACGTGCGCCGCACTCTCACGCCCGTGCTGCAACTGGACGAACGCCCCACCTCCTTGTGGCTGATCGACCTGAGTGCCGGCAAGAACCGGCTGGGCGGTTCGGCGCTGGCCCAGGTCTATGGCGAGCTCGGCGAGGAGCCGGCCGATCTCGATCAGCCGGCGCACCTGACCCAGCTGGCCGCCGCACTCAAGGAGCTGCGTGCCGAGGGCATGTTGCTCGCCTATCACGACCGCTCCGACGGCGGTCTATTCACCACACTGCTCGAGATGGCCTTCGCAGGTCACTGCGGGCTGGACATCGCGCTGCCCGCGGCGCGCGGATCTGCGCTTGCCCAGCTGTTCTCCGAGGAGCCGGGTGTGGTGGTGCAGGTGATGGCCGGCTACGAGCCCTTGCTTGCCCAGATTCTGGAGCGGCACGGCCTGGGAACGGCGGCGCTCTACCTGGGCGCCCCGGTTGCCGACCTGCGCGTGCAGATGCGCATCGGCGCTGTGCACTTCGACGAATCGTGGGTCGAACTCAAGCGCGCCTGGTCCGAGACCTCCTGGCGCATGCGGCGGCTGCGCGATGATCCGCAGTGCGCGGACGAGGAGTTTGCCGCGGTCACGGCGGCCGAGGATGCGGGCCTGAGCGTCGCCCTCAGCTTCGACCCCGAGGAGGACATCAGCGCGCCCTATATTTCCCGCGCTACGCGTCCGGCGGTGGCGATACTGCGCGAACAGGGCGTCAACAGCCAGACCGAGACCGCGGCCGTTTTCGACCGGGCCGGCTTTGCGGCGCACGACGTGCACATGACCGATCTGTTGAGCGGGCGGCGCTCACTGGCGGAATTCAAGGGCCTGGTAGCCTGCGGCGGGTTCTCCTATGGGGACGTGCTGGGAGCGGGCGAGGGCTGGGCCAAGTCGATCCTGTACCACGTGGCCGTACGCGAGGAGTTCGAACGCTTCTTTGCCCGCAGCGACGCATTCGCGTTCGGCATCTGCAATGGCTGTCAAATGTTCGCGGCCCTGAAGAGCATCATCCCGGGCACCGGGCACTGGCCGCGGTTCGTGAAGAACCGCAGCGAACAGTACGAGGCGCGCTTCTCGCTCGTGGAGGTGTTGCCGTCCCCTTCGGTGCTGTACGCGGGAATGGCCGGATCCTATCTGCCGATCGCGGTGGCGCACGGCGAGGGGCGGGCGGAGTTCGCCTCCCCGGCAGCCGCCGAGGCATGCGCGGGCAGTGGCCTGGTGGGACTGCGCTACGTGAACCATGACCGCTCGGTCGCCACTACCTACCCCGGCAACCCGAGCGGCACTCCGTTCGGCATCGCGGCGCTGTCGAACGCGGATGGGCGCGTCACGATCACGATGCCGCATCCGGAGCGCTCATTCCGCTACGTGCAGAATTCGTGGCGGCCACGCGTGGCAGGGGAGTACAGCGGCTGGACGCGGGTGTTCCGCAACGCCCGCCGCTTCGTCGACTGAGGCGTCAGCTGGCCGAGGTGATCGGCGTAACGTTGTCGGTGCCGGTCTCGTCGAGGAAGAAACGCCGCACCATGATGGCCTGCTGCAGCTTGCCCTTGCGCACGTACGCCTCGTACAGCAGGTCCTTGACGACCTCGAGCATGATCCCCGCCTCGTAGCCATCCAGCAGCGGCGGTGCGGAGCGCGCGTCGAACTCGGCGCCGAAGAGCACGTTCTTCATCTTGGTGAAGATCTCGGGGGCGATGCTGGCAAGGTCGCGCACGGCATTGAGTTCGTCGAACAGGCGCAGCCTGCCGGCCTCGCCCAGATCGCTGAATATCGCCTGGGCGGTGCGCCGACACATCGACGCAAAGGCGTTGAAGGCGCTGTTGCTGAAGCAGCTCAAGGCCTCGCGGAACAGCAATTCCACATCCTCGGGGATGTAGCTGAAGCTGAACTTCTCGCGCGCGCGCTCCACTTCGGAGAACTGCGGTGACAGCTCGACGCGTGCCGCGCCATATATCCGCACCATGAAGCGCAGGAAGATCGGTGCATGGCAGGCATCGCACTGATAGACGATGCCGACCTGCTTGGGCCGGTACAGCTGCAGGTCCTCGAAGCGCGGCACGGCCATGACGGTGATGTGCGCAACCGCCTGGCAATGCGGGCAGGTCACGACCAGGTTTTTTTCCAGGTCGTGGTGCAGTCGGCTTGCAGAGTCGATGTAAAGGGGCATAGCCGTTGAGCGCCGGCGGCTGGTTTTCTTGATATCCGCCGCGCCTTATCGTACTCCAGCGCGCGCCCCGCGAGCGCATCCGCGCAGTCGGCGCACCCTTCGGCAGCGCCGGGACACGTTATGTAACAGGGCGGGGCAGCCGGGCGAAGGCCAGGATGCGCTCTGCCAGGGTTGCGTACTCCCCGGAGAAATGGTGGCCGCTGCCGACCTGCTCGCGGGTCGCCATTCCCGGCGGCAGGCCCGGGCAGATCGAGTCCTTCTCGCCCTCACCGTAAAGGCACAGCACCGGCAAGTGCGTGATGCGCGCGAGCTCGGGCTGTGTGGCCGGCCCGCCGTCGTCGCTTCCCACCCAGTCACTCACGCGCACCTCGAAGGAGGCGTTGGCGTCGATTCCCAGCAGGCTCACGCTTGCCACGCGCTGCCGCAGGTCTGACGGCAGCCGGGTGACGACGAACGGCAGCACGTCGGCGCCGAATGAATAGCCCACCAGCAGCACGCGTTGCTTGTTCCAGACTGACAGGTAGTGGCGCAGGATACGCTCGACATCGCGCGCGGTCTGCTCGGGGGTGCGGGCGCTCCAGAAGTATTTGAGCGAATTCAGGCCGACCGTGGGCACGCCGCTGGCGGCCAGCCGTGCGGCCAGTTCCTGGTCCAGCCCGGCCCAGCCGCCGTCGCCAGTCAGCAGCAGCGCGAACTCGTCCGTGGTGCCGCTGGCATGCACTTCCTGCAGCGGCAGGTCGCCAATGTCCGGTTGCGCGGCCACGGCCGGCGCTGGACGCGCACTCAGCCGCGCATAGGCATCGCGGAATTGCGGCATCCAGTTGCGCTCGACCGAGAAGCCATGACCGACCGTTGGCAGCCGCACGATCTCGCCGTTAGCCACCTTCGCCGCAAACACCTCGGCCGCCTGGGGGTTGCAGACCTCGTCCTTCTGGCCCTGGAAGGCGATCCACGGCTGCTTGAGGTTCGTCGCCGGCTCGAACACCAACTCGTTCTGCTTGTTGCTGCTGTAGCGCAGCCCGGCCCCCGGGCATAGGCTCACACCCACGAAATCCTGATCAGCGCAGAATCCCAGGCTCAGTGCGCCTGCGAAGGTCCCCGGTGGCGACTGCACGAGCGTGGCGTACGCCACCGTGGCACCCGAGGAGTAACCCACCAGCACAGGCACGACGTACTCAGTCAGGCCGATCTGCTTCTGCGCCTGGTGGCTCAGCGCCTCGAAGTCCGCGGCGATCATCTGACAGGGCGCGTTGCCGCGCGCGGCCACCTTGCCCAGGCTCGAGAAGTACTGGCGGACGTCCAGGCCGATGACGACCGCGCCGCTTGCCTGCAGTGCGCGCGCCATGTTGATCACGCCCAGCTCCCAGCCGCCATCCCCGGACAGGAAGAGCGCGACGCTCTTGGGCTTGCCCTGCGGCAGGTAGACCGCCACGGTCCCGAAGCGACCGGCACTCAGGTGCCGGTCAGCGCCGTCGTCGACCTTAGCCGCCGGTTTGGCGGCGGCCGCGGGCTTGTGATGTGCCGGCGGCGTGTCGGCCGGCGCCGCGGCAATCCCGGCGCTGGATCCGAAGCCGAAGGTGCCGCCGGCGAGCGCCAGTAGCAGGGCACGGCCGCGGTGGCGGACGCGCGCGAGGGAGGGATTCATCGTACGAAGATCTCCTTCATGCCACCGGCGATGAGCACCGAAACATCCACCAGCACGCGCGGCAGCGCGATGCCGCCGCGCGCTACCAGGTAGCGCGGTTCCCACACCGGATCGAACTTCATCTTGTAGCGGCGCAGACCCTCGAAGTTGTAGAAGTGCTCGCCGTGTCGGAAGATGAAGTTGCCGACGCGGTGCCACGCCGGGGCGAGCGGATGCGCCTCCAGACCCGACAGCGGCGCCATGCCGAGGTTGAACCAGCGGTATCCCTGGTCGCGTCCCCACAGCATCAGCTCGGTGAACAGGTAATCCATGGACCCGCGCGGCGCCTGCGGGTCAAAGCGCATCAGGTCAACCGACAGTTCCGCCCGGGTACCGGTGGTCCACAGGTTCGCAAAGGCGACCGGCGCACCCTGCACGTTCACCACCGCGATGGGGAACTGCCGCAGGTACTCCGGCGAGAACGCTCCGACCGAGAAGCGCTTCTCGCTGGTGGCTTTGCTGGCGAGCCAGGCATCGGAAATTTTCTGCAGCACCGGCAGGAGCGCGTCGAGGCGCTCCGGCGCCACCACTTCGAACTGCGCGCCGTCGCGCTGCGCGCGCTTGTGCGCCTGGCGCAGGTCAGCGCGCTCAGACCCCTCGAGCGAGAACCCGGCCAGTGCCACGCGCGCTTCCTCGCCGATCTTGAGCGCCGCGAGCCCTAAGTCCGCGTACAGGCCGAGACGATCGCCACACACCTGGTAGAAGACTGTCTGGCCGCCGTGGTGATCGGAAATCTCCCGCAGGCGCCACACCAGTTCCTCCGCGCCGGCCTGCGGGCCGACCGGATCGCCGAGTGCGATCCAGCTGCGCCCGGCGATCTGGTACATGACGAAGGCGTCACCGGCATCGCTGAACAGCAGGCGTTTGTCGCCGGAGAGCGCAGCATTGGGGAGCGTGAAGTCCGATGCGGCAATCAGCGGGCGGGCGCGCGCCAGCTCCTCGGCGCCGGCCACGGCGGGCTCGGGGCGCGCTGGGCGCAGCATGTTCAGCAGGATGTACGCTATGCCCAGTACGACGACGGCGAGCGTCGCGCGCAGCATGCGCGGCGCGTTCCCGTGCAGCGCGAATGTCCACCACAGCTGGTCGGAGTAGCCCACGTGGCGGTAGGAGATGATGCCGATCCACACCGCCATCACCACTACGCCGACGATACTCACCACCCACGCCGGCGTGAACGGCTCTGAAAGGATCGCCGTGGGCCGGTAGAAGGCGCGGCGACCGAGCATGAGCACCCCGAGCACCAGGGCCAGCAGGCAGGCTTCCTCGAAGTCGAGGCCCTTCAGCAGCGACGCGAAGATGCCGGCGAGTAGTAACCATACGGTGATGTGGTAAGCGGCCTGCACGCGCCGGAACAGCGCCCGCGCCAGCACCAGCAGGCCGAGGCCGACGATGCTGCCCGCCAGGTGCGAGGCCTCCAGCACCGCCAGCGGCAGCACTTGGTCGAGAAACGCCAGGCGCTCCTCCACGCCAGGTGTCGCACCCGAGAACAACAGCAGGGCGCCGGCGAGAAAGGTTAGCGCGCCGGCAATCTGCGGCACCACGGGTGCGACATAGATGCTGGCCAGCTCCTGCGCCCAGGCGAGCCGCCCGCGCTGTGCAGCGAGTTCCTTGGAGCCAAACAACAGCGTGCCGAATACCAGCGGCACGACGTAGTAAACCGCCCGGTAGGCCAGCAGCGAGCCCACCAGCGCCTCGGTGGGCACCCCGGGCATCGTGTAGAGGATGACCGCCTCGAACACCCCGACGCCGCCTGGAACGTGGCTGACGATGCCGGCAATGACTGCAGTCGCATAGATGCCGACGAAGGTGACGAATGGCATGTGCGCACTTGGCGGCAGCAGCGACCACAGCACGGCGCTCGACAGCGACAGGTCGAGTACCGAGAGCAGCAGCTGCGGCAGCGCGATGGCAGCCCCGGGTGCCCGCAATGCCCAGCCGCGGATCTCGAGCGTGCCGCGCGCCAGGCACGCCCAGAACGCGTAGGCGGCAACCGTGCACAGCAGCAGGCCGCCCAGCAGCAGCGACCATCGGGGGTCCAAGTGCAGCAGGTGGGCGGCGTGCTCGGGCGTGACCAACAGCGAGACGCCCAGCACCGTACACAGCCCGAGCCCCAGGGACAGGCTGCAGAAGGCGGTGACCGTGGCGACGTCGATGGCGGTGATGCCGACGCTCACGTAGAGCCGGAAGCGGATGGCGCTGCCGGTGAACACCGCAAAGCCCAGCGCGTGCCCAAACGAATAGGCGATGAACGAGGTGAACAGGATGCGCGCGTATGGAATGGCACGGCGCAGGTAGCGCAGGGCCAGCAGCTCGTAGGTCGTCAGCAGCCAGTAGCTGAGCGCGGTGAAGCCAAGTGCCGCAAGAATCTGCCGGCGCGGGATCGCGTGCAGGTGCGCGAAGATATTCCGGACGTGCAGGTGCGCGAAGTGGCGGTGCAGCACCAGACCGACCGCGGCGAACACCACGAGTGCGGTCAGCGGCCCGACCCAGCGCCAGAGCGTGCCGGGCTCGGACTGCGCCGCCGCCGCTTTGGAGGGGAGTGGCAAGTGGCTGCAGCTCCCTTAGCGCGTCAGTGGCTTGTACCTGATGCGGTGCGGCTGCGCCGCGTCCTCGCCCTTGCGACGCTTGTAGTCCTCGGTGTACTCCTGGTAATTGCCCTCGAACCACACCACCTGCGAGTCGCCCTCGAAGGCGAGGATGTGCGTGGCGATGCGGTCGAGGAACCAGCGATCGTGGGAGATGACCACCGCGCAGCCCGGGAAGTTCAACAGCGCTTCCTCCAGCGCCCGCAGCGTCTCGATGTCCAGGTCATTGGTGGGTTCATCGAGCAGCAGCACGTTGCCACCGGAACGCAGCACCTTGGCCAGGTGCACGCGGTTGCGCTCGCCGCCGGAGAGCTCCCCGATCGGCTGCTGCTGCGCGGTGCCCTTGAAGTTGAAGCGCCCGACGTAGCCGCGCGAGGGCGTCTCGTAGTTGCCGACTTTGATGATATCGAGGCCGCCTGAGATCTCCTGCCAGACCGTCTTCTTGTCATCGAGACTGTGGCGCGACTGGTCGACGTAGGCCAGCTGCACGCTCGGGCCGATGCGGATCTCGCCCGCGTCGGGCTTCTCCGCACCCGTGAGCATGCGAAACAGCGTGGTCTTGCCGGCCCCGTTCGGGCCGATGATGCCGACGATCCCCCCGGGAGGCAGGTTGAACGACAACCTGTCGATCAGCAGGCGCTCGCCGTAGCCCTTGCGCAAGCCCTCCGCGGCGATCACCAGGTCACCCAGGCGCTCCCCGGGCGGGATGTAGATCTCATTGGTCTCGTTGCGCTCCTGGAACTCGCGCGAGGCGAGCTCCTCGTAGCGCTGCAGGCGCGCCTTGCTCTTGGCCCGCCGGGCCTTGGGATTTTCCCGCACCCATTCGAGCTCGTGCGCCAGTGTCTTGCGCAACGCCTCGCGTTCACGCTCCTCGAGCGCGAGCCGCTTCTCCTTTTGCTCCAGCCACGAGGAGTAGTTGCCGTGCCACGGGATCCCGTAGCCGCGGTCGAGTTCAAGGATCCACTCGGCCACGTTGTCGAGGAAGTAGCGGTCGTGGGTGACGGCGATCACGGTGCTCGGGTACTCCTCCAGGTAGCGCTCCAGCCAGGAGATCGACTCGGCATCCAGGTGATTGGTCGGCTCATCCAGCAGCAGCATGTCGGGGGCCGAGAGCAGCAGGCGGCACAGGGCGACGCGGCGCTTCTCGCCGCCGGACAGCGTGGCGATGCTCGCGTCCCACGGCGGCAGGCGCAGGGCATCGGCAGCGATCTCCAGCTTGCGCTCCAGTTCCCAGCCGCCGGCGGCATCGATCGCGTCCTGCAGCTGTGCCTGGCGCTCCAGCAGTGCGTTCATTTGCGCATCGTCCATCGGTTCGGCGAACTTGTCGCTGATGGCGTTGAATTCCTCCACCTGCCGGAAGGTCTCGCCGACGCCCTCCATGACGTTGGCGCGCACATCCTTGGTCTCGTCCAGCTGGGGTTCCTGCGAGAGGAAGCCGATGCGGATGCCGCTCTGCGGTCGCGCTTCCCCATCGAAGCCGGTATCCAATCCGGCCATGATCTTCAGCAGCGTGGATTTGCCCGACCCGTTGAGGCCCAGTACCCCGATCTTGGCCCCGGGGAAGAAGGACAGACTGATGTCGCGCAGAATGACCCGCTTGGGCGGGACCATCTTGGAGACGCGATTCATCGTGTAGATGTATTGGGCCATGCCGATCCGTTGCTAAGGTGAGTGCAGGCTGGATTATCGTTGAGGTGGCCGCCGATGGCGATGGCCGCCCCACCGGATGCGGAGCCGTTGTGCTGTGCTAGGCTGCGGATGCCCGGGGAGATCAGCCGTCAAGACCAGCACCAGCAACCCTGCAGATGTCGCGGTGTTCACCAGCGAGCGCCTGTCTCGCTATGGCTTCGGCGACGGGCACCCGTTCGGCTCCGACCGGCACGCCGCGTTCGCCCGCGAGTTTGCCGCCCGCGGCCTGGACCGGCGCGTGCAAGTGCGCGAGCCGCGTTCGGCGTCCGACGCGGAACTGCAGGCGTTCCACAGCCCGCAGTACCTGGAGTTCGTGCGCGAGCGCTCGGCAAGCGGCAGCGGCTTTCTGGACGGCGGCGACACACCGGCGTTCCGTGGCTGTTACGAGGCGGCCGCCGGCGTGGTGGGGGCGACCTTGAGTGCCATGGAGGCGATCATGAGCGGGGACTGCCGGCGTGCCTTCGTGCCGATTGCCGGACTGCACCATGCGGCGCGCGATCATGCCGCGGGGTTTTGCGTGTTCAACGATTGCGGTGTCGCCATCGAGCTGCTCAAGCGCGCCGGGCTGAAGCGCGTCGCTTACGTTGACATCGACGCCCACCATGGCGACGGCGTGTTCTACGCCTTCGAGGAGGATGCCGCGGTGGTGTTCGCCGACGTGCATGAGGATGGGCGTTACCTGTATCCGGGAACCGGGGCGGCCGGGGAGACCGGTCGTGGGGCGGCCGAGGGCACCAAGCTGAATCTTCCGGTGCCCCCGGGCGCTGATGATGCGGTATTCGCCCAGGTGTGGCCCCAGGTCACCGGGCACCTGGAGAAATTCGACCCGGAATTCATCATCCTGCAGTGCGGCGCCGACAGCCTTGAGGGGGATCCAATCACTCATCTGCGGTTTACCGCCGACTCACATGGCCGGGCGGCGCGCGAGCTCAGCCAGCTGGCCGAGCGCTGCGGTCATGGGCGGGTCCTGGCCCTGGGGGGCGGGGGCTATAACCGCAATAATCTCGCCCAGGCCTGGAACACGGTGGTGGAGAACCTGATCTAGCCGGCTGGCGGGCAGGCCCGCAGCCCGCAGGCTGTCGTGAACCTTCCGCGCCGGCGGCGCCCGGCAACAACGGCGCCTGACGGGTCGTTCCGGTACAATTCGCGGCCCCGCAACCCACTCACCCGCAAGGGAAACCGCTCATGTTCCGGACGACGATGACGATCGAGGGTTTTGATCCTGAGTTGGCGCGCGCCATCGATGGCGAGCGGCACCGCCAGGAGGACCACGTCGAGCTCATCGCCTCGGAGAACTACGCCAGTCCGCGGGTGCTTGAGGCGCAGGGTTCGGTGCTGACGAACAAGTACGCCGAGGGCTATCCGGGCAAGCGGTACTACGGCGGCTGCGAGTACGTGGATATCGCCGAGCAGCTGGCCATCGATCGCGCCAAGAAGCTCTTCGGTGCTGACTACGCGAACGTGCAACCGCATTCGGGCTCGCAGGCGAACGCGGCCGCTTACTTCGCGCTGGTGCAGCCCGGGGACCCGATCCTGGGCATGAGCCTGGATCACGGGGGCCATCTCACCCATGGCGCCAAGGTGAACTTCTCGGGCAAGTTCTTCCGCGCGGCGCAGTACGGCATCCGCCCCGATACGGGCGAGATAGATTACGAGCAGGTGCAGCGACTGGCGGAGGAACATCGTCCCAAGATGATCATCGCCGGCTTTTCGGCGTACTCGCGCACCGTTGACTGGGCGCGCTTTGCTGCGATCGCCAAGAGCGTCGGTGCCTACTTCGTCGTCGACATGGCGCACGTCGCCGGACTGGTTGCCGCGGGCGTCTATCCGAGTCCCATCGCGCACGCGGATGTAGTCACCACGACCACCCACAAGACGCTGCGCGGACCGCGTGGCGGCCTGATTCTCGCGCGTGCCAATGACGAGATCACCAAGAAGCTCAATTCGCTGGTGTTTCCTGGCACCCAAGGCGGCCCGCTGATGCACGTCATTGCCGCGAAGGCGGTCGCGCTGCTCGAGGCACTGCAGCCAGAGTTCCGCGAGTACCAGAAGCAGGTGTTGACCAACGCCCGCGCCATGGCCGCGCGTCTTGCCAAGAATGGCTTCCAGATAGTCTCCGGCGGCACCGACAACCACCTGTTCCTGCTAAGCCTGGCCGACCGTAACATCACCGGCAAGGAAGCGGACGCGGCACTGGGTCGCGCCAATATCACGGTGAACAAGAATGCGGTGCCCAATGACCCGCGGCCGCCAATGGTCACGAGCGGCCTGCGCCTGGGCACCCCCGCCTCGACGACGCGCGGCTTCAAACAGGCGGAAATCGAGCAGGTCGCGGACTTCATCTCGCAGATACTCGATGCGGAAGGTGCCACGGCGGTGCTCGAGCGCGTGCGCCCGCAGGTCATCGAGCTGTGCCGGCGCTTCCCGGTCTACGGACCCTGACGACGGGAGCGCACGCGCCGCATGCACTGCCCATTCTGCGGCCATGAAGAGACCAAGGTGAACGACTCGCGCCTCGCGGGCGAGGGCCGGCAGATCCGTCGGCGCCGCGAATGCCTCAAGTGCGAAGAGCGTTTCACCACGTTCGAGACCGCAGAACTGGTCATGCCGCAGGTCATCAAGGGTGACCGCGGTCGCGAGGCCTTCGACGAGGCGAAGGTTCGGGCCGGGCTGCACAAGGCCCTTGAGAAGCGCCCGGTTTCCCAGGAACAGGTCGACGAGGCGCTCAGCCGGATCGTGCACAAGGTACGCAGCCTGGGGGACCGCGAGGTCTCCTCGCGGGCGATCGGGGAGCTGGTCATGGAAGAGTTGCGGCACCTGGACGAGGTTGCCTACGTGCGCTTCGCCTCCGTGTACCGCCAGTTCGAGGATGTCGAGGCGTTCCACGAGGAGATCCAGAAGCTGCGCAGCGCGCGCCCCACCCCGGGTGGTGCCCACGGCCGCGCCCACAAGCGCGACGCGGCCCGCGCTGTCAACCGCGAGCAGCTGCCGCTCCTGCCGCAGGATGAGCCGGCAGCGGCACCGGATAAATCAGGCGGCGGAGGGACTAAATGAGCCCCCTCACAGGTCTTTATGCCCATGTTCTCTAACTTCGACCGCACGGCGATGCAGCAGGCGCTGGCCCTGGCTGCGCGCGGCATGGAAACGACGGATCCGAACCCGCGGGTCGGGTGCGTGATCGCGCGCGGCGAACGCATCGTGGGCGAGGGTTGGCACGAGCGCGCCGGCGAGGCGCACGCTGAAGTGACCGCCCTGCGGGCGGCGGGCAACCACGCCAACGGCGCCACTGTGTACCTCACGCTGGAGCCTTGTTCCCACCAGGGCCGCACTGCCCCGTGTGCCATGGCCCTCACTGCCGCGCGGGTGGCCCGCGTGGTCTATGCCATGGGGGATCCCAATCCGCTGGTGAACGGGCGTGGCGCGGCGGCCTTGCGCCAGGCGGGCATCAGCGTCGAGTCCGGGTTACTTGAGGCCGAGGCGCTTGAGCTTAACGCCGGCTTCGTAAAGCGCATGCAGCTCGGACGCCCGTTCGTGCGCGTGAAGCTGGCGATGAGCGTCGACGCGCGCACCGCGCTGCGCAATGGACAAAGCAAGTGGATCACCGGGGAGGCGGCGCGCCAGGACGTCCACGGCTGGCGCGCGCGCAGCTCTGCAATTCTCACCGGCGTGGGCACCGTGCTCAGCGATGACCCGCGCCTGGACGTGCGATTGCCGGCAGCATCAGGTGCTGCACCGCGACGGCAACCACTGCGCGTGGTGCTCGACTCGGGTTTGCGCACCCCACCGACGGCGCAGATGTTGGGGGCGGGCGGCGAGGTGTTGATCCTCACGGGCCTGGAAGCGCTCGACGAGGCGCGCGCGGCAGCGCTGAGTGCGCGTGGGGCTCGCGTGGAATCGTTGCCCGCGGCTGCCGGAGGGATTGATCTTGCGGCGGTGCTAGATCGCTTGGGTGAACTGGAGGTCAACGAACTGCTGGTCGAGGCCGGCTCGACGCTGGCAGGGCAGCTGCTGCAGCAGCAACTGGTGGATGAGCTCCTCGTCTACGTCGCCCCGAAGTTTCTGGGCCCCGCGGCGCGGGCGCTCGTCGATTTGCCCGAACTCACCGCGCTCGAGGCCGCTACCGCCTTCGTATTTGTCGAGGCCACCCCGGTGGGAGAGGACCTGCGTCTGCGTATGCGCCCGCTGCCCGCAACCGGCGGCTAGCGACCGAAGAACCGCCGGGCGCCGGCCAGCAGACGGGAAGCAGGACTTGAGGCAGAATGGTTCCGGGTCACTCAGCCATGCAGACCTATTTAACAGAAGCGGCAGGAACCCTCCGAGCCGCCTACAGGCCCCAGGGGAGTAGCGCCCTGTTTACCGGAATCGTCCAGGACGTGGGTCGCGTGCAGAGCGTGGAGCGCCGCGGCGGCGACGTGCGCCTAGTCGTTGCCTGCCAGCTGGAACTTGCCCGAGTGACGGTGGGTGACAGCGTTTGCGTGCAGGGCTGCTGCCTCACGGTCACCGCGCTGGCGGGAAACACGTTTGCGGCCGACGTTTCCCGCGAGACACTGAGTCTCACGACCCTCGGAGACTTCGTGCCCGGCACGGCGGTGAATCTCGAGCCGGCGCTGCGCGCTGGTGATGCTCTGGGCGGCCACCTCGTGTCAGGGCATGTCGATGGCGTGGCGCAGGTGCTGAGCCTGAGCGGCGATGCCCGTTCGACCCGCGTGGAGATCGGCGTGCCGCCAGCACTCGCACGGTACCTTGCGCCGAAGGGTTCGGTCGCCGTCGACGGAGTGAGCCTGACGATCAATGCCGTCGAGTCAGTCGCCTTCGGTGTCAATCTGATCCCGCATACGCAGACGGTGACGACTCTCGGGCGGCTGGCGGTCGGCACGCGCGTCAATCTCGAGATCGACCAGGTCGCGCGCTACGTCGCGCGGCTGCTGGCCGTGCCGGACGACCAGTGAAGTCGCGCGCAGGCAGCTCGTACCTGCGAGCGCATTCGCGGCCACTGCTGGCGGCAATCCTGCCGGCGCTGCTGCTGCGGGCGCTGATCCCGTTCGGCTTCATGCCCGTTGCCGGCAATGGCGGCCCCGAGATGCAGCTGTGCCCCGGGGCGGCCGCGGGCGTGCACCACCATCACGGCGGCGCAGCCCCCGATGGCACCGCTCACGCCGTGTGCGTGTTCGCCGCGAGCGCTGCGCCTGCGGTAGCTCCGACTGCTCCTCCGATGCCGCTTCAGGCGGCCGACGTTTCTTGCGCTGAGCAGCAGCGCGTCAGTTCCCCGCCGCTGCCGTCGATCCTGCGCGCGCAGTCCGCGCGAGCACCTCCTCTTCCCGCCTGAAGTCCGTAGCGAGCCGAGCGGGTGCAACAGACCCGCACCGCGCAATGCTGCGCAGACGGCACACTTTCCCAACACGGCTCAGGCCTGCCATCGGCAGTGCTGCAGCCTCTACGATCTGGTGAGAGAGGGAACGATGGACCTTGCAACGCGTTTTGGCTGGCGGCCGCAGCCTGACGTGCACCACCGTGCAACTACGGTGACCGCACTTGCGTGCTTGGCAGCACTGGGGCTGCCGCAGGCGGCCGCGGCCTGTGCCAGCTGCGGCTGTACGCTTAGCGCAGATGCCGCGATGGGTTACTCGGCCAGTGCCGGCTGGGACTTGAGCGTCGAATACGACTACATCCACCAGGACCAGCTGCGCAGTGGCACGCACGCCGTCGCCGGGGTACCGGATGGAACCGAGTTGGAGCGGGAAACGCTCAACCGCTATGTGACGACCGGGCTAAGCTTCAGTCCCAACACCCAGTGGAACTTCAAGCTGCTGGTGCCATACGTGATGCGCACGCACTCCACGTACGGGGAGTTCGACTCGACTCAGCCGCTTTCGGATCTGAGCAGTTCGCGCAGCTCAAGCATCGGTGATATCCGCCTAATCGGCAGCTACCAGGGATTCCTGGCGACGCGCAACCTCGGCGTCCAGCTCGGCGTTAAGCTGCCCACGGGACGGTACGGGACGGCGGTAAAGTTCTACGCGGGACCGCTGGCAGGGGAGCCGCTGGATGCGAGCCTGCAGCCCGGCAGCGGCAGCACCGATGTCATTGTGGGCGCTTACTACTACCGGCCGATCAGCCAGGACTTCGATTTCTTCGTGAATGGACAGTTCCAGAGCGCAGTCACGCACCGTATGGACCAGCCGGGCAATGACTTTCGCCCCGGAAATTCAACTACGGTCAGCCTTGGGCTGCGCTATGAGCGCAATCCGGCATGGGTGCCGCAGGTGCAGTTGAATCTGCTGCACAAATCGCCCGACCAGGGCGCACTGGCGGACGTGCAGAACACGGCCGGCTCGGTCGCCTACCTCAGTCCCGGTCTGACCGGGCGCATCACCGATAAGCTGCACCTGTTCGGCTTCGTGCAGGTCCCGCTCTACAGCAACCTCTACGGTTATCAGCTGTTCCCGCGCTACACCCTCAGTGCCGGAGCAAACTATGCGTTCTGACAAACCTGCACCTGTGCTGCGCACGCGCCGCGCGGTCCTCAAGGGCGCGCTGGCCGGCTGGCTTGCCTCAGGCTTGCTGCGCGCTCCCACGGCGGGCGCCAATGACCTGCGCGTAGGTGCGCCCGCGCCGCCGGCGACGCTGGTCACGCTGGAGGGTAGGAGCATCTCCACGACCGAACTGCGCGGCAAGGTTGTGATTCTCACCTTCTGGGCAACCTGGTGCGTCCCCTGTCGTGAGGAACTGCCACTGCTGTCCGAGTACGCCCGGGCGCACGCAGCGCAGGGTCTGGCGGTTCTGGGTTTTGGTCTGGATACGCCGGAGCGGATCGCCGATGTGCGCAAGGTAGCCGCAGGGCTGCACTTCCCGGTGGGCTTCCTGGCCAACTCCCGCGCGCCCGGCTACGGCCGCATCTGGCGCCTGCCCGTGAATTTCACGATCGACCGGGCGGGGCGCCTGGTCGAGGATGGCTGGAAGGAGAAAATACCGAGCTGGACC
Organism: uncultured Pseudomonadota bacterium; assembly: GCA_963794975.1. Taxonomy (GTDB): domain Bacteria; phylum Pseudomonadota; class Gammaproteobacteria; order Steroidobacterales; family Steroidobacteraceae; genus 13-2-20CM-66-19. Next base: position 196,034 of record CAWCGL010000004.1, read on the forward strand.
CCGGAACGGTTGGAACAGGTGGTCACCCCGCTGCTCGGCTAGCGGCCGCCGGCGAGGCTCGGTTAGCCGAGCCGGCACGGGTATACTTGCCTGCCGTACCAGACGATCCTCGCGACCATGCCAAAAGTGCTGTCCATGCCCGGCAAGCCCGGGCCGGCCCCGGCTCCCGGAGCCACCTTCAGCCCCATCGACGAGATAGTGGCCGACCTTAAGGCCGGCCGCATGGTCATCATCCTGGACGATGAGGACCGCGAGAACGAGGGCGACCTCATCATGGCGGCCGAACATGCCACTCCCGAGGCCGTCGCGTTCATGATCCGGCACACCAGCGGGATTATCTGCGTGCCGATGCTCGAGGAGCAGCTCGCGCGTCTGGACCTGCCGCAGATGGTGCCGGTCAACAGCGAGTCGCACCGTACGGCGTTCACGGTCTCGGTCGACTTGCGCGCCGGGACCACAACCGGCGTGTCGTCGGCGGACCGTGCGGCGACCATCCGCGCCCTGGCCGACAGCAGCGCGCAGGCGGTCGATTTTGCGCGTCCCGGGCACATCTTCCCGCTGCGCGCGCGCCGTGGTGGCGTGCTGGTACGCGCCGGACACACCGAGGCTTCGGTCGATCTGTGCCGTCTTGCGGGACTAAAGCCCGCCGGTGTGCTGTGCGAGATCATGAATGACGACGGGACGATGGCACGGCGCCCGGAGCTGCAGGAGTTTGCCCGCCGCCACCAGCTCAAGATGGGCACCATAGCCGAACTCATCCGCCACCGGTTGCGCAATGAGCGCTCCGTGGAGCGCCTGTCCGAGCAGAGCGTGCGTACCGAGCTGGGTGAGTTTCGCCTGTACGCCTACCAGGACAACGTGACCCAGGAGGTGCACCTGGCACTGGCACACGGGCGGCTCGACGGGCCGCAGGCCCCGCTGGTGCGCGTGCACGTCACCGATACCCTGCACGACCTGTTCGGCGTACAGGGCGCAGGCCGCACCTGGACGCTGCGCGCTGCCATGCAGCGCATCATAGAGGCCGGCAGTGGCGTGGTGGTCGTGCTGCGCCAGCAGGAGTCGCCGCGCGAGCTGGCCGATGCCGTGCGTTCCTTTGCCGCGGCCGTCGCCCCCGCGGCGAGCCTCACCGAGAGTACCGCGACCGATGCCGAGGGCGCGGTGCTGCGCACCTTCGGCACCGGCGCGCAGATCCTCAAGGACCTGGGCGTGAAGCGCATGCGCGTGCTGTCCGCACCCAAGCAGATGCACGGCATCTCCGCCTTCGGTCTCGAGGTCGAGGGCTACGTCGGGGAAGAGGGGTGACGCAGGCCGAGGTGAGCGAGAGCGATGCCAGCGCGCGCGACCGCAAGGTCGCGATCATCGCCGCACGCTTCAACGACTTCATCGTCGCGAGCCTCCTCAAGGGCGCGCGCGCCGCCTGGGAGCAGCGTGCCGGGGCGGCCGAGGACCTCCTGGTGGTGCGCGTGCCCGGTGCCTTCGAGCTGCCGGTGGTTGCCCGCAAGCTGGCCGGCAGCGGCAGGTTTGATGCGCTCGTGGCGCTCGGCTGCGTCATCCGCGGGGATACCCCGCACTTTGACTACGTGGCGGGCGAGTGTGCTCGCGGCCTGCAGCAGGTGAACCTGGACAGTGGCGTGCCGGTCATCTTCGGCGTGCTCACCGTCGAGAACGTCGATCAGGCTCTCGAGCGCGCCGCCACCGGCGGCATGAACAAGGGTGGCGAATCGATGGACTGCGCCATCGAGATGGCCGCCGTGATGGCCAAGCTATGAGGGACGCGCGCGAGTCCGGTACCCGCAGCGTCGCCCGCAAGCTGGCGCTGCAGGCCCTGTACCGCTGGCAGCTCAATGCCGGGCCGTGGCAGGACCTGGTGCAGGAGTTCGGGGATGCGGAGGACATGCCGCGCGCCGACCGCGAGTACTTCCGCACCCTGGTCGAGGGCGTGTGGCATTCGCGCGCGGATCTGGACGCGCGGCTGGCGCTGCTGGGTGACCGCGCGCCGGAGCATCTGGACCCGATCGAGCACGCGATCCTGCTCATGGGGTTGTTCGAGCTGGCTTCGCGACCGGAGGTTCCCTATCGGGTGGCGATCAACGAGGCAGTCAATCTCGCCAAGCGCTTCGGTGCCACTGACGGCCACAAGTTCGTCAATGCGGTCCTGGACCGCGCGGCGCGCGAGCTGCGTCCCGCCGAGCACTAAAGGGAGTCGCCCGAGTTGGCGCTCGCCGAAACGGCCATCATCGAGCGCTTCTTCCGCGCCTGCGGTGCCCAGCGCGCCGACGTCGCTCTGGGCATAGGCGATGACGCGGCACTGCTGAGCGTGCCGGCCGGGTGCGAACTGGTCGCAACCACCGACACCTTGGTGGCTGGGGTGCACTTCCCGCACGGTTCGCCTCCCGGATCCATCGGCCATCGAGCGCTTGCGGTGAACCTGAGCGACCTTGCGGCGATGGGTGCGCGACCGGCCTGGGCGCTGCTGGCGCTGACGATGCCGCAGGCCGACGAGCCATGGCTCACTGAGTTTGCAGCCGGCTTCGGCGCCCTGGCACGCGAGCACCGCGTGGCCCTGGTCGGCGGTGACACGACCCAGGGTCCCCTGTGCGTTACCGTGCAGCTGCTGGGCACGGTCGCCGCCGGCTGCGCCCTGCGGCGCGGCGGCGGCCACGCGGGGGACGCGCTGTTCGTCTCCGGCACCCCCGGGGATGCGGCCGCAGGCTTGGCCCTGGAGCAGGCGCGCCTCGAGGCCCCGCCCGAACTGTGCGCCTACCTGCGCGAGCGTTTCCTGCTGCCCACCCCGCGCGTAGCCCTGGGCGAGCGGCTGCGCGAATTCGCCAGTGCCTGCATCGATGTGTCCGACGGCCTGCTGGGGGATGCCGGCAAGCTGGCGCGCGCCAGCGGCGTTGCCGCGCAACTGCAGTTCGCCGCGCTGCCGGCTTCCCCAGCTCTGCAGGCGGCGGTGGGCGCAGAACGCGCCCGCATGCTGGCACTCACCGGTGGCGATGACTACGAGCTGTGTTTCGCCGTGCCAGCCGCGCGGCTGACGCGGCTGGCGGCGGAGCTGCCGGCGGCGGTGTGGGGTTACAGCCGCATCGGCAATCTCGTCGCGGGCGCGGGCGCGGCCGTCGTGCGCGACGGTACTGTGATGGAGTTCTCGCATTCCGGCTATCAGCATTTCGCCTAGTCATTGAGCTGCCGGTGCGCGGCGCAGCCGCACTACCTGCCCGGATCGCGTGAGGGTTGCATCACAGTCCGGTGCTGGCGCCAGACTTATCCTGCGGCGACGTATTGTCCAGCGCCGCCCCATGTCTATGTCGGCTCCAAAAACCGTTCCCTCCGCGAAGCCTGTCGTGCGCGTGCCGGACAAGATCGGCAAGTACGTGGTCATCCGCGAGGTCGGCCGCGGCAGCACCGGCGTCGTCTACCTTTCGCACGACGCGTACTACGGGCGCGACGTCGCCATCAAGGTGTACAACATGGACACCGGCGGCGACGAGGAGCGTGCGCGCATCGCGCGCAAGATGTTCCTGTCCGAGGCGCACCTGGTAGGCATGCTGCAGCATCCGCACATCCTGCCGATCTACGATGCCGGCGAGGAAAACGGCCACTGCTATATCGTCACCGAGCACGTGCACGGGGCGCGCACCCTGGCCGCCTACTGCCGCCCGGACAACCTGCTGCGCATCGACGATACCGTCGAGATCATGTTCAAGTGCGCCAAGGCTCTCAATTACGCGCACTCGCGCGGGGTCATCCACCGCGACATCAAGCCCTCGAACATCATGCTCACGCAGGACAGCGACGTGCGCATCATCGATTTCGGCATCGCCCTGGTGTCGGACTCGGACATCTCGCGCATCGAGGGCATAGCCGGCAGCCCCTCCTACATGTCACCGGAGCAGGTACAGAGCTTCGAGCTCACCAACCGCTCGGACCTGTACTCCCTGGGGGCGGTGATGTATGAGTTGCTGACCGGTGCCCGTCCGTTCCGGGCCGGCAACCTGCAGAAGCTGCTGCACCAGATCGTCTACGCGACCCCGCCGCCGATCCACACCCTGCGCCCGGACGTGCCCGAGGAATTGGAGACCGTCGTGGCGCTGGCCATGCAGAAGGAGCCGGAGAAGCGCTGCAAGAGCGGGGTCGATCTGGCCGCCGAGCTGACCCGCGTGCACCAGCGCCTGCGCGAGGCGAACTCGCGTATCGACCGCCAGGAGCAGTTCGGCGTGCTGCGCCGCCTGAAGTTCTTCCACGAGTTCTCGCACGCGGAAATCTGGGAAGTGCTGCGTGCCAGTAACTGGCAGGACTACGCCGCGGCGGAGGAGATCGTCAAGGAAGGCGAGATGGACGACCGCTTCTACATTCTGGTGAGCGGCGGCTGCATCGTCGAACGCCACGGCGAGCGCGTGGGCGCGCTCGATACCGGTGATTGTTTCGGCGAGGCGAGCTACGTGCCCGGCGCCAAGCGCGCCGCCACCATCCGCGCCGCCGGGGCCGTGACCGTACTGAAGGTGAGCTCGACGCTGCTCGAGCAGGTGTCGGCTTCCTGCCAGCTGCGCTTCAACCGGGTCTTCCTGAGTTCGCTCATCGCGCGCCTGCAGAGCGCCGAACGCTCCCCGCCACCAGCTTCCTCCTAGGCCGGCGCGGCCGGTGCTTGCACCGCGGCGGGGTGACTTCTACTCTGTCGCCCCGTGCACGTACTCCTCATCGAAGATGACACCGAGGCTGCGCGCTTCCTGGTCAAGGGGTTGCGCGAAAGCGGCAGTACCGTCGAGCACGCCGCCGACGGACGCGCCGGGCTGTCACTGGCAACCAGCGCTACCTTCGACGTCGTGATCACCGACCGCATGCTGCCGCACGTCGATGGACTCGCGATCATCGAGGCCATGCGCGCCCAGGGGGTGGGCACCCCTGTGCTGGTACTGTCTGCGCTGGGGGGCGTTGACGACCGCATCCGCGGCCTCAAGGCCGGCGGGGATGACTACCTCACCAAGCCGTTCGCCTTCGGCGAGCTGCTGGCGCGCATCGAGGCGCTGCTGCGGCGCCATTCGAACTCGCTGAGCGCCACGCGGCTGAAGGTGGAGGACCTGGAGTTGGATCTGCTCGCCCGCAAGGTCACTCGCGCCGGACGCGAGGTCGACCTCACGGCCCGGGAGCTGAAGCTGCTGGAGTTCCTCATGCGGCGCGCCGGCCAGGTCGTCACGCGGATGATGCTGCTCGAAGGTGTCTGGGACCTCCACTTCGATCCGCAGAGCAACCTCATCGACGTGCACATCAGCCGCCTGCGCCAGGCAATCGACCGTGGCAGCGACTCGCAGCTGATCCACACGGTGCGCGGCGCGGGCTACGTCCTGCGCAGCGACGGCTAAACGGTGCGGTTGCACCTATTCAACACGACGGCGTTCCGGCTGTCGGTCGGCTATACGCTGCTGGTCATGCTTGCGGTGAGCGTCACTCTGGGCAGTGCCTACCTGCTCACGGAAAGCCTGATCACCGACGAGGTCGATCTCATCATCGACACCGAGATGAAGAGCCTGCAGGACAAGTTCGCCCAGAGCGCGATCGCCGGTGTCACCGATGAAATCAACCTGCGCATCGACAGCTGGGGCCGCATCGGCGCGGTCTACATGCTCGCGGACGCCAACTTCGAGCGCATCGCCGGCAACGTGACCGACTGGCCCTTCGATGGCATGCCCACCGAGCGCTGGCCGGAGTTCGAGATCTCCACCATCGAGCCGGGGCGGCGCGCGGTGCACCCGGTGCGCGCCGAGGTCCACACCCTGCCTGGCGGGGATCTGCTGCTGGTGGGTACCGACATCTCCCAGGGACGGCGCTTCGCGGACAAGTTCCGCCGCGCGATGCTCTGGGGTATCGGTCTGTCGACGCTGGCCGCGGCGCTGGCGGGCTTCTGGTTCAGTTACCGCCTCGCACGCCGCGTCGGCCAGGTCGCCAGCACCTGCCAGCGTATCCTCGCCGGTGAGCCCGGACGGCGCCTACCGGTGGCAGGCGCGCGCGACGAGTTCGATTCACTGGCGGTGTCGGTCAACCACGTGCTCGACCGCCTTGAGGAGCAGGCCGGGACGCTGCGCGCCACGTTCGACAGCGCGGCGCACGACCTGCGCGCCCCGCTGCAGCGCCTGCGCACGCGCATGGATGCCCTGCTGCTGCGCGTGCCGCCGCTGGAAGGGGCGGTGCACGAGTCGGTGGAATCTGCGCTGCGTGAAGTGGATCACCTGCAGCGCACGCTGACGACGCTGCTGCAGATCGCCCTGGCCGAGAGTGGCACGCCGATCGCCGCGCCCGCGCCGGTGGACATGGCCGCGCTGGTCAATGAGATCGCCGAACTGTTCGAGCCGGTGTACGCCGCCCAGGACCGTGCGCTCAGCTGGCAGACCGGCGGGCCCGCGCTGGTGCAGGGCAACCGGCAGCTGCTGGCGCAGATGCTCACCAACCTGATCGAAAATGGCCTCAAGTACGTTCCGGCCGGCGGCCGCGTGCAGATGAGCGTCGTGCAGCACGGCGGGACCGTGACACTGAGCGTTGCCGACAATGGTCCCGGCATCCCGGCGGACGAGCGCAAGCGCGCGGCGCAGCCCTTCGTGCGCTTTGCCGCCAGCACGCCTCAGGAAGGCAGCGGACTGGGGTTGAGCCTGGTGGCGGCGATCGTGCGCCTGCACCGCGGCCGTTTCGCGCTGCAGGACAACGCGCCGGGCCTGAAGGTGGTTATCGAGTTGCCTGGGTAGCGGCGGCGGTGGGCTTGGCAGCCGCGGGCCCGCTCACCCTCTCGCTCTGGCAGTGCTTGAGGTACTGGGTGCGCGCAGCGCCGCTCAGCTTCTTCACGTCCGCCTGCTGGGTACACACCTTTAGGGAGTTGTGCTTGACCGGAGTCGCCGACGGGTAGGCGGGGGGCTCAGCGCCCAGGCACAGGGTGCAGGCCGCAAGGCCCGCCACCGCCAGCACCGTTGTCCGCGCTCCCGCCCGCATGAGGCCCACTCCCGGAACCGCCGCTCATCACAGCGGCAGGACGTTAGAGGCCGGGCGGGGGCGCGCGCAACCGGCGCGGCATTAAGAATGCTTCATCCGCGGCGCCTGTTGCGTTGCGGCGGCCCGCAGGCGCTCAGGCGTCCTTGTCGCGCTCGATGCGGGCGTAGGCGGAATGATTGTGGATGGACTCGAAGTTCTCCGACTCGGCGACATAGGCGGCGACACGCTCGTCGCTGTTCAGCCGCGTGGCAACGTCGCGCACCACGTCCTCGACGAACTTCGGGTTGTCATAAGCCCGCTCGGTCACGTACTTCTCGTCGGGACGCTTGAGGATGCCGTACAGCTCGCACGACGCCTCGCTCTCGGCGATCTCGATGAGTTCCTCGATCCACATGTGGCTGCGCAGCCGGGCACGGATGGTCACGTGTGAACGCTGGTTGTGCGCGCCGTAGTCGGAGATCTTCTTCGAGCACGGACACAGGCTGGTTACCGGCACGATCACCTCGACCCACATCTCGGTCTGCCCATTGTGGTGTTCGCCGATGAGCTTAGCGTGGTAATCCATCAGGCTCTCGACGCCCGACACCGGCGCCTTCTTCATGACGAAGAACGGGAAGCTCATCTCGATATGGCCGGTGTCGGCCTCGAGGCGCTGCGTCATCGTGCTCAGCATCGCGCGGAAGGACTCCACGGAGATCTCCCGCTCCGCGTGCAGGATCTCCACGAAGCGCGACATGTGCGTGCCCTTGAAGTTATGCGGCAGGCTCACGTACATGTTGAACTTGGCGATCGTGTGCTGTTCCCCGGCCGAGCGGTCGCGCACCTTCACCGGGTGACGGATGTCCTTGATGCCCACGCGGTTGATGGGCAGTTGGCGCGTATCGGCGCGCGCCTGTACGTCCTCCACCTCAGGGGTGGCGGCGCGCGCGATCTTGGCAGTTAGGGCAGGGGGATTCATCGGTGAAAGCCTACAGGAATGTTCAAGAAATCCGTAATGGGGATTGTTGCGGCGGTTGCAACGTCCCGGGAATACCCCGATTTGAGGACTTAAGTCTAACCATGGCGGGATGCGGCAGCAGGCAGGCGCGCGTTCCCGCAGTGGCAGCGCTGCTTCAGGCGCCGCCGGCGGAGCGCATGCGCGCCTGGGTCTGCAGCGCCCACCAGCCCTCGATGCTCGCGGCGAGGCCGGCCGCGTCCAGGCCGGCAGCCGCGAGACAGCTTTCGCGCGAGCCGTGCTCGATGAAGCGGTCGGGAATGCCCAACTGCAGCAGCGGGATCTGCACCCCGTCCGAGGCCAGCAGTTCGCCGACCGCGGAGCCCGCGCCGCCCTGGGTGGCGTTCTCCTCGATCGTCACCAGCGCGCGATGGCGCGCGGCCAGCGCCACGATCAGGTCCTCGTCGAGGGGCTTGATGAAACGCATGTTGACCAGCGTCGCATCCAGCCGCTCGGCGATCTGCTGCGCGCTGCTCAGCAGCGCGCCGAACACCAGAAGCGCCAGGCCGCTTTTGCCCTCGCGACGCAGCTGCGCCTTGCCGACGGGCAGCGCGTTCATGGCGCTGACCACCGGTACGCCCGGGCCGCCGCCGCGCGGATAGCGCACCACCGCCGGTGCGTTCAGCGTGCTGGCGGTGTACAGCATCTGCCGGCACTCGTTTTCGTCCGCCGGGGCCATGATCACCGTGTTGGGAATGCAGCGCAGGAACGACAGGTCGTAGCTGCCCTGGTGCGTGGCGCCGTCGCTGCCCACCAGCCCGGCGCGATCGACGGCAAATACGACCGGCAGGTTCTGCAACGCCACATCGTGGATCAACTGGTCATAGGCACGCTGCAGGAAAGTGGAGTAGATCGCCACGACCGGTTTCAGCCCTTCCACGGCAAGGCCCGCGGCGAAGGTCACCGCGTGCTGCTCGGCGATGGCGACGTCGAAGTAGCGCTCCGGAAAGCGCTTGGAGAACTCGACCAGCCCTGAGCCCTCGCGCATGGCCGGAGTGATGCCGATGATGCGCGGGTCGGCCGCGGCCATGTCACACAGCCACTCGCCGAAGACCTGCGAGTAGCTCGGCCCGGAGCTCTTTTCCTTGAAGATCGTGCCGCTCGCCGGGTCAAAGGGGCCCGGCCCGTGCCACTTGATCGGGTCGGCTTCCGCGGGCGCGTAGCCCTTGCCCTTGCGTGTGACCACGTGCAGGAACTGCGGTCCGCGCAGCTTCTTCAGGTTGCGCAGGGTGCTCACCAGCGCCTTGACATCGTGACCGTCCATCGGGCCGATGTAGTTGAAGCCCATTTCCTCGAACAGCGTGCCGGGCAGCACCATGCCCTTGAGGTGTTCCTCGGAGCGCCGCGCGAGTTCCCACACGGTGGGCATCTGACGCAGGACCTTCTTGCCGCCCTCGCGCAGATGCGCGTACACGCGACCGGAGAGTGCACGCGCGAAGTGATTGGAGAGCGCGCCCACGTTCTCCGAGATCGACATGTCGTTGTCGTTGAGGATCACGAGCAGGTCGGAGGGCAGGGAACCGGCGTGATTCAACGCCTCGAAGGCCATGCCGGCGGTGAGCGCGCCGTCGCCGATGATCGCCACCACGCGCCGGTCCTCGCCGCTGGCGGCCGCCGCCACTGCCATGCCGAGGGCGGCGCTGATCGAGGTGCTCGAATGCCCGACGCCGAAGGTGTCGTATTCGCTTTCGCTGCGGCTCGGGAAGGGAGCGAGGCCACCGTCCTGCTTGATGGTGTGCAGCCGGTCGCGCCGGCCCGTGAGCACCTTGTGCGGGTAGGCCTGGTGGCCGACGTCCCAGACCAGCCGGTCACGCGGTGTGTCGTAGATATAGTGCAGCGCGATCGTGAGCTCGACCGTCCCGAGACCCGCGGCGAAATGGCCGCCGCGGGTGCTGACGCTGTGGATCAGGAAATCGCGCAGCTCGGCGGCGACCGCGGGCAGCTTGCCGACCGGCAGGCGGCGCAGGTCCGCGGGGCTCGCGATCTCGGCGAGCAGCGGATAGTTGTCCATCGCAACGGTCATCGCGGTAGCAGTTTACACACTCGCCCACGCCGGGCCGAAAGTTGGACGCAGCACTTCAGCTGGCGCGGTTGACGACGAAGTCGGCCAGCTGCGCCAGGGCCACGGCCCGCTCCCCGAGGGGGGCGAGGGAGGCGATCGCGGCGTCGCGCAGCTCGTCCGCGCGTCGCCTGGCAGCGGCCAGGCCGGCGGTGCTCGGATAAGTGGGCTTGGCGTGGGCGGCATCCGCGCCGGTCGACTTGCCCAGCAGCACCGGGTCCCCCTCCACGTCCAGGATGTCGTCCTGGATCTGGAACGCGAGGCCCACGGCGGCACCAAAGCGCTCCAGGCATGCCAGCTCCGGTCCGGTGTCCAGTCCGGCGGCCAGAGCCCCGAGCAGCACGCTGCACTCGATCAGTGCGCCGGTCTTGCGGCGGTGCATGTCCTCGATCCCGGCGACACTGAGCACCCGGCCGACGGCTGCCAGATCGATCGCCTGGCCGCCGGCCATCCCGCCGGTGCCGGTCGCACGCGCCAGCACGCGGATCATCTGCAGCCGTGCCTGCGCAGTGCCGCCGCGCAGCGGCTCATTGGCCAGCACGGCAAAGGCGAGCGCCTGCAGCGCATCCCCGACCAGTACCGCCGTGCCCTCGTCGAAGGCCTTGTGGCAGGTCGGACGCCCGCGGCGCAGGTCATCGTCGTCCATGGCCGGCAGGTCATCGTGGACCAGGCTGTAGACGTGGATCAGTTCCACGGCCGCCGCCGGGGCGTCCAGGTTCTCCAGCGGGGCTCCCAGGGAGGCGCCGGTGAGGTAAACCAGGGTGGGGCGCAGGCGCTTGCCCGCCCCGAGCACGCTGTAGCGCATCGCATCGCGCAGCCGCTCGGTGCCCGGGTCCGGCAGCGCCAAGGCACCGTCGAGCACCCCCTCGATGCGCGCCTGGCACGCCGCGACCCTCGCGGCGAAGCCGCCCGGCAACGGGGCCCCGGTCACAGCGCGTCCGGGGCGTCCGCGGGCCCTTCCTCGTCCGGCTCCTCAAATGCCTCGGCCTGCAGTTCCCCACCCCGCTTGAGCAGGATTTCGACCTTCTGCTGGGCCGCCTGGAGCGAGCTCTGGCAGTGGCGGGTGAGCGCCACGCCGCGCTCGAACAGCTTGAGCGCCTCGTCCAGCGGCAGGTCCCCGCGCTCGAGTCGCTCGGTGAGGGCTTCCAGTTCGGTCAGGGCCTGTTCGAAGTCGGGGACTTTGCTGTTGCGGGCCAAGGTCGTGGAATCCTGTTGCGGAGGCGTGGGCGAGGGCGCGCAACGTTACACAGCACGCTGCACGAGGGTCAAACGCGCGGTTGACGTCCTTTATACTGGGGCATACATTCATTGGCTCGATTGTTAGACCCAGTCTAAGTGAGGAACGTGATGAATCTCAAAGGCAGCAAGACCGAAAAGAACCTGAAGGACGCATTCGCCGGCGAATCGCAGGCGAACCGTCGCTATCTGTACTTCGCGCAGAAGGCTGACGTTGAGGGATTCAACGACGTTTCTGCGGTGTTCCGCTCGACCGCCGAGGGCGAGACGGGCCACGCCCACGGGCACCTGGAATATCTGGAGGCCGTGGGCGATCCGGCTACCGGTCTGCCCATCGGCGAGACGCACAACAACCTGAAGGCTGCCATCGCCGGGGAGACGCACGAGTACTCGGACATGTACCCGGGCATGGCCAAGTCGGCCCGCGAGGAGGGCTTCGCGGAAATCGCCGACTGGTTCGAGACGCTCGCCAAGGCGGAGCGCTCGCATGCCAATCGCTTCCAGAAGGCTCTCGACGGCCTCTGAAGTCCCGTCCTGTCAGCTGGCGTCCCGGCCGCAGGCACAGTGCCTGCGGCCGGTCGTCATTTGAAAGTCCCCAACGCGCATGAGTACGCAGCCGCCTGACCCGGGCAGCCCCGCCGCCGGGCGCGAGGGCAGCCTCGAGGCCCCCACGCGCCATGCGCTGGACTGGCGCTCGGAGGCCTTCTACGACACCGCCGCGCTGGATCAGGAACTCGAGCGCGTATTCGACATCTGCCACGGCTGCCGCCGCTGCTTCAATCTGTGCAACTCCTTTCCCGTGCTCTTCGATGCGGTCGATGCCACCGCGCAGGGCGAGGTCGCCGGCGTGGACAAGAAGGTCTACTGGGACGTCGTCGACAACTGCTACCTGTGCGACATGTGCTTCATGACGAAGTGCCCCTACGTGCCGCCGCATCCCTGGAACGTCGACTTCCCGCACCTGATGCTGCGAGCGAAGGCGGTGCGCACCCGTGCCGAGGGGCTGAGCATGCGCGACAACATTCTTGCCGCCACTCGGGCGGTCGGCTCCCTGGCCGGTATCCCGGTCATCGCCGAGATCGTGAACGCGGTGAATCACTCCGCCCCCGGGCGCATGCTGCTGGAGAGTGTGCTCGGCGTAGACCGCGGCGCGCCGCTGCCCAAGTACCACTCGCGCACCGCGCGCAAGCGCCTGGCGCACCTGGGTACGACCGCCGACCCACCGTCCGGCGAGGCACGCCCGACGCCGCAGACCCGCGGACGCGTGGCGCTGTTTGCCACCTGCTATGCCAACCGCAACGAGCCGCAGCTGGACGAGGACCTGGCCGCGATCTTCGCGCACAACGGCATCGAGGTGGCGCTGCTGCCGCGCGAGCGCTGCTGCGGCATGCCGCGCCTGGAACTCGGGGACCTGGCAGCCGTCGCGAGGCTGAAGGAAGAGAACGTCCCGCAACTCGCCCAGGCGATCGCAGCCGGATTTGACGTGGTGGCGCCGATTCCCTCCTGCGTGCTCATGTTCAAGCAGGAGCTGCCGCTGATGTTTCCCGAGGATGCCCAGGTGCGCAGCGTCGCCGAGCACACCTTCGACCCGTTCGAGTACCTGATGCTGCGCCACCAGGCGGGGCTGCTGCGCACTGACTTCAAGGCGCGCCTCGGCAAGGTCAGCTACCACGTGCCCTGTCATCTGCGGGTGCAGAACCTGGGCCTCAAGACTCGCGACGTGCTGAAGCTGGTGCCGGAGACCACCGTGGAGGTCATCGAGCGCTGCTCGGGCCACAACGGCACCTACGGGGTGAAGAAGGAATTCCGTGCCGCCTCGGTGAAGATCGGCCGCCCGGTGATGACGCGCGTCGAGAACGCCAAGGCAGACCATTACTCCAGCGACTGCCCGATGGCCGGGCACCAGATCGAGAGCGGACTTAGCGATGCGCGCGCGCCCGAGCACCCGCTGCGCCTGTTGCGCCTGGCGTACGGGATCTGAATGTCCAAGCTCACCGTCACTGACCTGATGACTCTGGAGCAGTACGCGCGCGAGCGCGCCGCGTTCCGCGAGCGCGTGCTGCGCCACAAGACCACCCGGCGCCTGGCAGTGGGCCCGAATGCCACCTGGATATTCGAGGACCGGCTCACGGTGCAGTACCAGGTGCAGGAGATGCTGCGCACCGAGCGCATCTTCGAGCCGCAGGGGATCGCCGAGGAGCTCGGCGCCTACAATCCGCTGATTCCCGACGGCAGTAATTGGAAGGTGACGCTGCTGCTGGAATTCGAACCCGACGCGCGCCCGGCTGCGCTGGCCGGCCTCAAGGGCGTCGAGAGCCGCTGCTGGGTGCAGGTGCACGGCGCGCAGCGCGTGTTCGCAATCGCCGACGAGGACCTGCCGCGTGAGAACGCCGAGAAGACCGCGGCGGTGCACTTCCTGCGCTTCGAGCTGGACGCGGACATGCGGGCCGCGCTGCACGCGACGGCGGCCCTTGCCGTCGGCGTCGACCACCAGAACTACCGCCACAAGATCGACCCCGTGAGCGCGGCGGTGCGCGACTCGCTGGTGGCCGATCTGAGCTAGCCGAACGCGCCACAAATCGCGGCGCCAAATCCGCGCACGCTTGCGCTAAGATCGCGCCGCCCGCGCCGCTTTACGGGCGCGCCACGGATTTTGTGACAACGGAATGAGCCAGTCCTATACCGCCTCCGACATCGAGGTCCTGAGCGGACTTGAGCCGGTCCGGCGCCGCCCGGGCATGTACACCCACACCTCGCGCCCCAACCACCTCGCGCACGAGGTCATCGACAACAGCGTCGACGAGGCGATCGCCGGCTACTGCAAGGAGATCGACGTCATCCTGTTCAAGGACGGCTCGCTGCAGGTGGCGGACGACGGTCGTGGCATGCCGGTGGACATCCACCCGAAGGAGAAGGTGAGCGGGGCAGAACTGATCCTCACGCGCCTGCACGCCGGCGGCAAGTTCTCCGACACCACCTACAAGTTCTCCGGCGGCCTGCACGGGGTGGGCGTGTCGGTCGTGAACGCGCTGTCCAAGCACCTCGAGTGCTGGATCCGCCGCGGCGGCAAGGAATACAACATCTCCTTCAAGGACGGCAAGATCGCCTCCAAGCTCGAGGCAATCGGCACCGTCGGCCAGCGCAACACCGGCACCACGGTGCGCTTCTGGCCGGATCCCAAGTTCTTCGACTCGGACAAGTTCTCCGTGCCCCCGCTCAAGCATGTCCTGAAGGCCAAGGCCGTGCTGTGCCCCGGGCTGCGTATCACCTTCAAGAACGAGGCGACCGGGGAGAAAGATGAGTGGTTCTACACCGGTGACCTGGGCGCCTACCTGGTCGAGGAGCTGCAGAAGGAAACCCGCATCCCGGCCGAGCCGATCATCGGCTCGCTGACCGAGGACAACGATGCGGTCGACTATGCCCTGTGCTGGGCTCCGGATGCGGAAGCGGCGCTCGGGGAGAGCTACGTCAATCTGATCCCGACCAGCGAGGGCGGCACGCACGTCAACGGGCTGCGGGCAGGCGTCGCCGCCGCCGTGCGCGAGTTCTGCGAGTTCAGGAATCTTGTGCCGCGGGGACTGAAGCTCACCCCCGAAGATGTGTGGGACAAGGCCAACTACGTGCTGTCGATCAAGATCCAGGAACCGCAGTTCGCCGGTCAGATGAAGGAACGCCTGGGCAGCCGCGATGCTGCGCCCCTGGTGGAGGGCTTCGCGCGCGACTCGGTGGCGCTGTGGCTCAACCGCCATCCCGATGCCGGCGAGAAAATCGGGCAGTTCGCGATCCAGAACGCGCAGGAGCGCGCCCGTGCTGCCCAGAAGATCGTGCGCAAGCGCATCGCCGGCGGTCCTGCGCTGCCGGGCAAGCTCGCCGACTGCGTGAGCCAGGAGCCACGCCGCTGCGAGCTGTTCCTGGTCGAGGGCGACTCGGCGGGCGGCTCGGCCAAGCAGGCGCGCGACAAGGACTTCCAGGCGATCATGCCGCTGCGCGGCAAGATCCTGAACACCTGGGAGCTGGATGCGCACCAGATCGCCGGCAGCGAGGAGGTGCACAACATCAGCATCGCCCTGGGGATCGAGCCGGGTTCCGCGGACCTCAGCCAGCTGCGTTACCACAAGATCTGCATCCTTGCGGATGCCGATTCGGACGGGCAGCACATCGCCACGCTGCTGTGCGCGCTGTTCCTGCGGCACTTCCGTCCGCTGGTGGCCAATGGCCACGTCTACGTCGCCATGCCGCCGCTGTACCGCATCGACGCGGGCAAGCAGGTGTACTACGCCCTCGATGACACCGAGCGCGACCAGTTCCTGAAGAAGATCGAAAAGGAGAACGCACGCACCCGGCCCACGGTGACGCGCTTCAAGGGCCTGGGGGAGATGAACCCGTCGCAGCTGCGCGAGACCACCATCGACCCGCGCACGCGCCGCCTGGTGCAGCTGACCATCGAGGGCAAGGACAACACCGACCAACTGATGGATATGCTGCTCGCCAAGAAGCGCGCCGCTGACCGGCGTGAGTGGCTCGAGCAGAAGGGCAACCTCGCGGAAGTGCAGGTCTAGGCGTGGCCGAGAACCAGGAGCTGAACTTCGAGGGCATCGAGCGCCAGCCGCTGCGCACCTTCACCGAGAAGGCCTACCTCGACTACTCGATGTACGTGATCCTGGACCGCGCGCTGCCGTTCCTCGGCGACGGACTGAAGCCGGTGCAGCGGCGCATCACCTACGCGATGAGTGAGCTCGGCCTCTCGGCGGTCAACAAGGCCAAGAAGTCCGCGCGCACCGTAGGCGACGTGCTGGGCAAGTTCCACCCGCACGGCGACAGCGCCTGCTACGAGGCGATGGTGCTCATGGCGCAGCCGTTCGCCTACCGCTACCCGCTGATCGACGGGCAGGGCAACTGGGGCTCGCAGGATGACCCGAAGTCCTTCGCCGCCATGCGCTACACCGAGGCGAAGCTCACCAAGTACGCCGACGTGCTGCTCGGGGAACTCTCGGACGGCACGGTGGACTGGACTCCCAACTTCGACGGCACGCTCGAGGAGCCGGTGTTCCTGCCGGCGCGCCTGCCCAACCTGCTCTTGAATGG
Source organism: uncultured Pseudomonadota bacterium (assembly GCA_963794975.1). Classification (GTDB taxonomy): domain Bacteria; phylum Pseudomonadota; class Gammaproteobacteria; order Steroidobacterales; family Steroidobacteraceae; genus 13-2-20CM-66-19. Next base: position 212,383 of record CAWCGL010000004.1, read on the forward strand.
CACCTCCGGGATCGCCGTCGGCATGGCGACCGACATCCCGCCGCACAACCTGCGCGAGGTCGCCGCCGCCTGCGTCCACCTGCTCGAGGAGCCCGCGGCCACTACCGCGCAGCTGATGAAGTTCGTACGGGGCCCGGACCTGCCGACCGGGGCGGAGATCATCTCCCCGCGGGCGGACCTGAAGGAGTTCTACGAGAAGGGCATCGGCACCTTCAAGGCGCGCGCCACCTGGGAGATCGAGGAGGGCAATATCGTCATCACCGCCTTCCCCTACCAGGTCTCCCCGACCAAGGTGCAGGAGCAGATCGCCGAGCAGATGCGCGCCAAGAAGCTGCCGATGGTGGACGCTCTCAATGACGAGTCCGACCACGAGAACCCGACGCGCGTGGTCATCGTGCCGCGCTCCAATCGCGTCGACCTCACCGAGCTCATGAACCACCTGTTCGCGACCACGGACCTGGAGCGCAGCTACCGCGTCAACCTGAATATCATTGCCCTGGACGGCCGGCCGCGCGTGATGAACCTGCGCGATGTGCTCTCCGAGTGGCTCGAGTTCCGCACGCGCACGGTGACCCGGCGCCTGGAATACCGCCTGTCCAAGGTGGCCAAGAGGCTGCACATCCTCGACGGCCTGCTGGTCGCCTTCCTCAATCTCGACGAGGTGATCCGCATCATCCGCCGCGAGGACGAGCCGAAGCCGGTGCTGATGAAGCGCTTCAAGCTCTCCGAGGAGCAGACCGAGGAGATCCTCAATACCCGCCTGCGCCACCTCGCCAAGCTCGAGGAGATGAAGATCCGCGAGGAGCAGAAGGCTCTCTCCGCCGAACGCGAGGAGATCGAGGCACTGCTCAAGAGCAAAGCGAAGCTGAAGAAACTCATCGCCGCCGAGATCCGCGCCGATGCCGAGAAGTTCGGCGACGAGCGGCGCACCAAGATCATCGAGCGCGAGGCCGCCCAGGCAATCGACGAGACCAGCCTGATCCCGAATGAGCCGGTCACGGTGGTGCTCTCCACCGGCGGCTTCGTGCGCTCTGCCAAGGGCCACGACGTCGAGCCGGGAGCCCTGTCCTACAAGGGCGGCGATGCCTTCCAGGCCTTGGCGCGCGGGCGCAGCCTGCAGCCGGCGGTGTTCATCGACAGTACCGGCCGCACCTACACCCTTCCGGCCCACTCGCTGCCTTCCGCGCGCGGGCACGGCGAGCCGCTCTCCGGGCGCCTCGATCCGCCCGATGGTGCCAAGTTCGCCGGCGTGATGATCGGGGAGCCGGAGGACCTGTGGCTGCTGGCGAGCGATGCCGGTTACGGCTTCACCGCGCGCCTGAAGGACCTGGTGACCGACCGACGCGCCGGCAAGACCGTGCTCAACGTCCCGGACAATGCGCACGTGCTCGCTCCGGCGCCGGTGCTGGGTGCGGACTGCCTGGTGGTGGTGGTGAGCAGCGAGGGCAAGTTGCTGGCCTTCAAGGTGGGGGAGGTCCCGGAGATGCCGCGCGGCAAGGGCAACAAGCTCTACGACATCCCGGGCAAGAAGGCGGCGGCCCGCACCGAGCTGATGACCGCGGTGGCCGTCGTGCCGCCCAAGGCGACACTGCTGCTGTGGTCCGGCGAGGTGAAGAAGGAGCTCGACTGGCGCGAGCTGCAGGGCTACCTCGGCGAGCGCGCCCAGCGCGGGGCGGTGCTCAAGCGCGGCTGGCCGCGCAAGATCGACCGCATGGACGTGCAGCTGCCGCAGCCGCCCGCCAGCTAGCGTCCGCCGGCACAGTGCCCGCGCACCGGCGGGCTCGTTTCTTACCCTCGGATTTGACTAAATCTCGTCGAACGTACTTGAGATTGCGAATGGGAATGATTCTCATTAAGATCTATGGCTCTGGGAGCTGAAGCCTAAGGTCTAGAACAATGCTGGTGCAGTACGCCCGCACGGCCGGATGCGCGGGAATCCTGTGCGCGCTGCTCGCCGGCTGCGGTAGTGACGGGCCGGGTGCGCCGCCGCCTGCGACCGGGCTGTCGGCCCAGGCGCAGGCAGGCAAGGCACTGTTTTTCGACAAGAGCCTCTCGGCCTCGGGCCTGCAGTCGTGCGGCACCTGCCACGTGCCGGCGCGGGCCTTCACCGCAGATCCTGCGACCGACCACAACCTGCCGGTGCCCCTGGGAGGCCGCAACATGGACCTGCCCGGGTTCCGCAATGCGCCTTCCCTGGTCTATGCCGCACTCACGCCTGCGTTCTCCGAAGCCGACCAGACCGGCGGCTTCTTCCGCGACGGGCGCGCCTCATCGCTTGAGGTGCAGGCGCAGCAGCCGTTCGTGACCGGGTTCGAGATGGCCAACGCCGATGCCGCCGAGGTGGTGACGCGCCTTGCGGCCTCGGGCACCTCGCTGGCGCTGTTCACCGCGGCATTCGGCGCGGACGTGCTCGGCGATCCGGATGCGGCGCTGGCGGACATCGGCGCGGCAATTGCCGCCTACGAGAGGGAGGGGGCGGAGTTTCACCCCTTCTCCAGCAAGTACGACTACTGGCTGGCCGGCCAGGCCACGTTCAGCGTCGCCGAGCAGCGCGGTATCGCGCTGTTCAACAACCCGGGCAAGGGCAACTGCAACGCGTGCCATCCAAGTTCGCGCCAGCAGTACAGCGAGCACGCGCTGTTCACCGATTTCAGCTACGACAACATCGGCGTGCCGCGCAACTGGAATATCCCGGCCAACCATCCCAACCCGGTGAGCCCGATCAGCGGCGTGCCGCTCACCTACATGCCGGCGCAGAGCAACCTGCCCGCCGATGCGCAGTACACCTACTACGACATGGGACTGTGCGGGCCGTTCGCGCCGCCGGCCAGTGATCCGAAGCCGCGCAAGTCCTTCGCCGCGGCGACCGCGGTGTGCGGGGTCTTCAAGGTGCCGAGCCTGCGCAACGTGGCCGTCACCGCCCCGTACTTCCACAACGGCAACGCGGCCGACCTGCACCAGGCCCTTCAGTTCTACATCACGCGCGACATCAACAACAACCAGGCCAACAACCCCTTCTGGGTGCCCGCCGGCCCTCCCACTGGCAACCCCTACCAGGCGCTGGGCAGCTTTTACCTCGGCGCCGACGGCAGCCCCGACCTGTACCAGTACAACGACCTGCCTTCAGCCTTCGATGCCAACGTCAACATCGGCGAGATTCCCTATACCCCCCCGAGCTTCGCCGGCGGCCAGCAGCCGACCCTGACCGCGGCCGAGATCGATGATGTCGTTGCTTTCCTGTGCACGCTCACGGATGGCTTCGATCCGAAGCGCCCCGGCGACTACACCGTGCCGGCGCAGTGCACGCCGCAGGCCCAGTAGTTAAAGCAATTCCCAGACTCACGGAAGCTACTTATGAACCGCCATCCCAAGTCCCTCGCCGCCGGCCTGCTCGTCGCAGGCGCCCTGAGCCTGAGCGCCCCGGTACTCGCCACCCCGGAAGAGGATGCGCGGCTGGATGCCATGCAGAAGCAGCTGCAGCAGCTGCAGGCGACGCTCGAGCAGCTGGCGGACGAGAACCGCGCGCTGCGCGAGCACGAGAAGGCGGTGGACCAGGAGCTCGCGCAGCTGAAGTCGCAGGCCCCCGCCGGCGGCGCCCTGGTCGCGCAGGCTCCGGCCAACAGCGCACTGCCAGCCACCGGCAGCGCGCTGCCGGCAACCGCGGCGCCGACGGTCACCGTGGCGAGCGCCGCCCCCAGCCCCGGCGCACAGGTGACCCCGCTGGGCAATACGCTGGCCACCAGCGCGCAGAACCTGCGCCTGTGGGGCTACGGCGAGGTCTATTACATCAGCCCGACGGAGGTGCGCCGCGACACCACCATGGACCTGGCGCGCGCCGTGTTTGGCATCGGCTACCGCCTGGATGACAAGACCGAGTTCAACTCCGAGTACGAGGTCGAGCACGCGGTTTCCTCGGCCGAAGATGTCGGGGAATTCGAGGTCGAGCAGTTCTGGGTCGACCGCCGCCTGAATGATGCCGTGAGTGCCCGTGCCGGACTGTTCCTGATGCCCTTCGGTTTCATCAACGAGAACCACGAGCCGACCGCCTTCTACGGCGTGCAGCGCAACTTCGTCGAGACGCTGATCATCCCCAGCACCTGGCGCGAGGGCGGCGTGAACCTGCACGGCACCACGCCGGGCGGCTTTGCCTGGAACGCGGGCGTTACCACCGGGATGAATCTCTCGGCCTGGGACTTCGCGCCCGAGGTACCCCCGTACAACAACGCGCTGCAGATGATCAATAACGGCGCAGGTCCGCTGGCGGCCAGCCACCAGGAGCTGGCGCTGGCCAACGCGCGCTACCTGTCGCAGTACCTGGCGCTTGGCTACTACGGCGTCCCGGGGTTGTCGCTCGGGGCTGCCATCAGCAGCGGCGACGCGGTGCCGGTGCCGCCGGCACCGGGCGCGCCGACCCCTGCCACCCCGCGGATAACGCTGTGGGAGGGCCACGCCCGCTGGACGCCGGGCAAGTGGGACCTGTCGGCGCTGTACGCGCACGGGCACATCAGCAACCTCTACGATGTGAACGCGGCCAATCCGGGTTCGCCGAACCCGATCCCGAGCAACTTCTACGGCTATTACGCCCAGGCGGCCTACGGGCTATGGGAGCACGACGAGTACCGCTTCAACCCGTTCGCCCGCTACGAGTACTACACGCTCGGCTCGAGCTGGTCGGGCACCAGCGGTCCGATGATCCCAAGTGGCAACGTGCCACTGGACAACGGCGACTACGGGCCCTGGCCGCTGGATCACGACCGCGTCTGGACGGCGGGCGCGAACTTCTACATCGGGCCGCACCTGGTGCTCAAGGCCGACTACCAGTGGTTCGACGTGAACTCGCAGTTCCGACGCTTCGATCTGGGCCTGGGAGTGAGCTTCTAGCCGGGCGGCGCGGCGCTCAGCCGTGCAGGACGACTTCCTCGGGCTCGTTGACGAAGTAGCCCTGGATGTACTGCACGCCGATCTGCCACAGCACCGCCATGGTGTTGGCGTCCTCGACGCGCTCGGCGACGGTCTGGATGTTGTTGGCGCGCGCGGCCACGACCAGCAGCCGCACCCGCTGCTGCAGCTGCGGGTCCCCGGCCAGCCCCTGCACGAGGGTGCCGTCGATCTTCACGAAGTCCAGCGGCATCGACTCGAGCATGCCGGAGCTGTTGCGCCCCGAGCCGAAGCCCTCGAGGGCGAAGCGGAAGCGCCGCTCGCGCAGCGCGCTCGCCAGCGCCTTGACCTCCGGGACATGGGACGAGGCGGTTTCCTCGGTCACCTGGAAGCACAGGCGCTGCGGCTGGGCGCGGCTGGAGCGCAGGTGATTGTCGAGCCAGTCGATGAAGCCGGCATCGCGCGCGGTCTCGCGCGAGAGGCGCACGAACAGGCACTCCGGGGTCTTCTGCGCGGCAAACGACAGCGAGGCGCCGACCACCCAGCGGTCGATGTTCTTGAGCAGGTCGTTGCGCCCGGCCGCGGCCATGAACTCCGACGGCAGCACTTCCTTGCCCTGGGTGTCGATCATGCGCACCAGCACGTCGAACATGCGCGGGTCCTCGCCCTGCAGGCTCGCGATCGGCTGCTGCACCAGGCGAAAGCGGTTCTCCATGAGCGCCGCCTTGATGTGCTTCACCCACACCTGGTCGTAGGACATGACGCGGCTGTCGGTGTCGGCGCGGTCTGAGGTGATGCTCTGGTTGCCGCCACGCGTGGTGCCCTTGCGGGCAGACTCCATGGCATCGGCCAAGAGCGCGTCCAGGCGCGCATCTCCCGGGGACACGATCGACAGGCCAATGGTGCAGGTCACCGCGACCGACTTGTCGTTCACGCGCATGACCTTCTTGGCCACGCGCGCCAGCAGCCGCTCGCTCCAGGCGCTGATGTCGTGCTCGTTGCCGCGCTCGAGCAGCGCGCCAAAGCGCACCCCGCCCAGGCGGCCCACCAGTTCCTTCGGATGCAGCGTCTCCTTCATCAGGCGCGCCACCTCCGTGAACACTTCCTCGCTGGCGGTCGCACCCACCACGCGCTCGAGGGCGGCGAACTTGTCGATGCGCACCACCGCCAGGCAGCGCACGCCGCCGGCCGTTGGTGTCGCCAGGCGCTCGGCCAGCGCCTCCAGCAGGTCCGTGCGGCGCATCAGGCCGGCGGCGATCTCCGGGCGCGGCGCCGGGGCTGCGGCGGCGACCAGCAGGTGCTCGTCACGTGGACGCGAGGGCACCACCAGGCGCACGCACGGCTCGCCTTCGTACTCCCCGAGCGCGAGGGTCATCTCGATCGGCAGCACAGTGCCGTCGTTGAGCAGCGCGTTTGCGCGCAGCGTGTGGTCGCTCCAGCGCCCCTGCTGGCAGGCAGCCAGCGCCCCGCGCAGCGCCGCGTGGGTGGATTCCTCAAACAGGTCCATCACCGGCTGGCCGCTGATGCCGTCCTCGACGGCGTACAGCTCGTGCCAGGCGGGATTGGCGTCGGTGACGATGCCCTCCTGCACCTGGATGATGGCGTCGTTGGAGCGCTGCAGCACGTTGTCCAGCTGGCTGCGCGCGTCGTGGGCGGACTTGACCGTCGCGTTGAGCTGCTGTGCGATGCGGAACACCCCCAGCTCGCGCAGCACCACCGCTTCCAGGCGCGCCGGGCTTGCCAGCGTCGCCACGTCGCGCGCCCCGAGCGTGATCGCCCGGGCGATCTCGGACTCATCCAGCGTCGGGGCGATGAGCAGCACCGGTACGCCCGGGGCGAGCTGGTCGCGCACGCTGATGACCGGGGCAAGTTCCGCCGCGCTGTTGGCGACATACACCAGCAGCTGCGGGTTCAGCTGCGCGAGGGCGTCACCCAGGTCGCGCAGCGCGGGCAGCCAGGTGCAGTGCACCGCCTGGCCGGCGCGGCGCATGACGCTGTTGATGGCCTCGACCGGGTCGCGGGCCACGCTGAGCACGATGAGCGGAATCGCGTTCGGCTCGGGCAAGGGGATCTCCACGGCGGGCACGCAGAAGCGGGCCGATTCTAGCACCGCCCGTGCGCGGGTCTGCGTGAACTCCTTCCCGGAAGAGCAGCGCCGCGAGGGCGTGAAACTGCGTTGTTGCCGCCGCTGCGCTGCCGGCCGGGCACCCGGCCACCTGCCCGGGGGACGCAGGTGCAGGCTGCCGCGCCGGCCCGGTTCCCAACAACTGCTGCGGAAGCGCAAACTGGCGGGGGTAGGGGGATGCCGCTATCATACGCGGCCCTTTGGGCGGGGCCGCGCGCCACGCCGCCAAGTCATCACGAGAAACACATGGCCAGTTATACAACCAGCGAGGTCCGTGGCGGCCTGAAAGTCCTGCTCGACGGTGAGCCCTACGCTGTGATCGACAATGAGTTCGTGAAGCCGGGCAAGGGTCAGGCCTTCAACCGCATCAAGGTGCGCAACCTCAAGACCGGACGCACCATCGAGAAGACCTTCCGCTCCGGTGAATCACTGGAGGGGGCGGACGTCATGGACACCGAGATGCAGTTCCTCTACCAGGAAGGGGACTTCTGGCACTTCATGCAGCCGGAGAGCTTCGAGCAGTACACCGCCGACAAGGCCGCCGTCGGGGACGCCGCACAGTGGCTCAAGGACGGCACGGTCTGCATCATCACGCTGTGGAACGGGGTGCCGCTGGTGGTTACCGCGCCGCCGCACATCGAGCTGAAGATCATCGAGACCGACCCGGGACTGCGCGGCGACACCGCCACCGGCGGACAGAAGTCGGCCAAGGTGGAGACCGGCGCGGTGATCCGCGTGCCGCTGTTCCTGAACGAAGGCGAAGTGATTCGCATCGACACGCGTACCGGGCAGTACGTCTCGCGCGCCAAGCAGTAGTCCTGGCCGGCGCGGCTGCGCCGCGCACTTCAGGCCCGGGCCGCGACGGCGTTCAGGCGCGCGGTGCGCACCCCGTCCGCCGCGTACAGCAGCAGCGCCAGCCAGATCAGCGCAAATCCTGCCGCGCGGGCACCGGTGAAGCTTTCGTGGAACAGCAGCACCCCCGAGAGCAGCTGCAGGCTCGGGCCGATGTACTGCAGCACGCCGACGGTCGAGTACGGCAGCAGGCGTGCCGCATAGGCAAACAGGAACAGCGGCAGGGCCGTTACCAGGCCCGCGCCCACCAGCAGGGCATCGACGGTCATCGATGAGTGGCCGAGCGCCCCGCTGCCGGCGTGCTCGCACCACAGCAGGTAGGCGGCCGCCACTGGCAGCAGCACCAGCGTCTCGGTGGCCAGCCCCGGCAGTGCCTCGACGCTCATTACCTTGCGCATCAGCCCGTAGAGCGAAAAACTCAAGGCCAGGGTGATCGCGATCCACGGCGGCCGGCCGGCCTCGATGGTGAGGTAGCTGACGGCGATCGCCGCGAGCGCCACAGCCGTCCACTGCACCCGGTTCAGACGCTCGTGCAGGAAGAAGATCCCCAGCACCACGTTCACCAGCGGGTTGATGTAGTAGCCGAGGCTGGTCTCGACGATATGCCCGTGCGTGGCGGCCCACACGTACACCAGCCAGTTGTTGGTGATGAGCAGGGCGGTGACCACCAGGCGGCCCAGCAGGGCCGGCTTGCGCAGCGTCTGACGCAGCTCGCCGAGCTCGCCGCGCAGCAGCATGAAGGCGAGGATGAAGAAGCAGGACCAGGCGATGCGGTGGGCGATGATCTGCAGTGCCGGCACGTCCTTGAGCTCGTGCAGGTAGATCGGCAGCGTGCCCCAGATCGTGAACGCGGCGGCCCCTGCAGCGAGGCCGCGCCCGGACAGCTGCGGGGCCCTCATGCCGGGGTGCCGGCGAGAAACGCGGCGGCGATGTCTTCCAGCCCGCGGGCATCAGCGGCGTCAAAGCGCTCAAGGTCCGGGCTGTCGATGTCGAGCACGCCCACCAGGGTCGTGCCGCGCAGCAGCGGCACCACCACTTCCGAGCGCGAGGCCGCATCGCAGGCGATGTGCCCTGGAAACGCGTGCACGTCAGGCACCAGGAGCGTGCGGCGCTCGGCGGCCGCCGTGCCGCACACCCCGCGCCCGAGGGCGATGCGCACGCACGCCGGCTTGCCCTGGAACGGACCCACCACCAGTTGCCCGTCCTTCAGGAAGTAGAAGCCGACCCAGTTGACCCCCGGCAGGGCATGGAAGAGCAGCGCCGCGGCATTGGCGGCATTGGCCACCAGGTCCTGCTCACCGGCCAGCAGAGCCTGAAGTTCCTGCACCAGGCGGGCGTAGTCCCCGGGCTTGTCCTTGAAGTCGTAGCGCGCGCTGCTGAAGCTCATCGATGCGGTCTGTCGGGGAGGGGCGCGCATTCTCAGGCACGGCGGGTGGGAAATGCCAATACCTGTTCGATGTGGTCGGCGCCGGTGGCGAGCATGAGCAGGCGGTCCAGGCCCAGGGCCACCCCGGCGCAGTCGGGCAGGCCGTGGGCGAGGGCCGCCAGCAGCCGCTCGTCGAGGTCATACACCGGCAGGCCGGCCCGCCGGCGCGCGTCGTTGTCGGCCTGGAAGCGCGCGCGCTGCTCGGCCGCAGAGGTGAGCTCGTGGAAGCCGTTGGCAAGCTCGATGCCGCGGGCGTACAGCTCGAAGCGCTGCGCCGCCCGCGCATCCTCGGGGTCCAGGCGGGCCAGGGCTGCCTGGCTGGCTGGGTAGCCGTAGATGAAAGTCAGGCGGTCGCGCCCGAGCCTGGGGCCGATGAGCGCGCCCATGAGCAGCTCCAGGTAGCCATCCCGATCCAGCGCCTGCGCACCCAGGCCCAGCGGCGCGGCGGCCCGCGCCAGCTCCGCGGTGGTGGCCAGGAAGGGGTCCAGGGCCAGCTCGCGCAGGAACGCCTCGCGATAGGAGAGCCGCTCGGCGGAGGCTGCCGTTCCCAGCAGCTCGCGCGCCAGCAGTTCCACCTCGTCCATCAGCTGGCCCAGCGAGAAGCCGACGCGGTACCACTCGAGCAGGGTGAACTCGGGGTTGTGCACGCGCCCGCTCTCCAGCGCCCGGGCGACGTGGCAGACCTGGTAGATGTCGCCGCTGCCGGCGGCGAGCAGGCGCTTCATGGCGTATTCCGGCGAGGTGTGCAGGAACAGGCGCGCCGGCTGCGTGCCCGGGAGCTCCGCGCTGAGCTCGACGCGCGCGGAGTGGAGGTGCACGTCGCTCACCGGCGCGTTGACGATCAGCGGGGTGTCGACCTCGAGCACGCCGCGGTCGGCGAAGAACTCGCGCACGCGCGCGAGCAGGCGCGCCCGCGCCACCAGCTGCTCGCGGGCAGCGCTCGGGCGCCAGTCAGCCGCGTCGCTCATCGCAGGCGCGCAAGAGTCTCACCGACGCGCACCGGGGTGCCGGGCGTGACCGCGGGCAGCCAGTCCGCCGCTGCCGGCGGCAGCAGCAGGATCACCGTCGAACCCATGTTGAAGCGACCCATCTCCGCTGACTTCGGCAGCGCCGCGGCCGGCGGCACGGCCAGGGCGGCGCGGCGGCGCGGCCGGCGCGGGGTGATGTCCCCGTGCCATACCGTGCTCATGCTGCCGACGAACAGGGCCCCGACCAGCACCATCGCGAAGGTGACCGGCCCGTTCTCGAAGACGCACACCACCCGCTCGTTGCGCGCGAACAGCCCCGGCACGCTCGCCGCGGTGGTGGCGTTGACGCTGAACAGGTGTCCGGGCACGTACCAGGCGGCGCGCAGCGTGCCCGGCAGCGGCATGTGGATGCGGTGGTAGTTGAAGGGGGCAAGGTACAGCGTGGCGAACGAGCCGCCCCTGAAAAGCTCCGGCCAGGGGCCGGGCTCATCGAGCAGCGCCTCCAGCGTGTAGGCATGGCCCTTGGCCTGCACCAGCCAGGGGCCATCCAGGGGACCGGCCTGGCTGACCGCGCCATCGACCGGGGACACGAGCGCACGCGGATCGGCGTCTGCCGGGCGCGCCCCGGGGCGCAGCGCGCGCGTGAAGAAGGCGTTGAAGCTGTCGAACTTGAGCGGGTCGGGTTGCTCGGCATCGCTCATGTCCGGGTGGAAGCTGCCGCAGAAGCTGCCGATGAGCTGATTCTTGATCAGCGGCGTGCGCGAGCGCGTGGCCGCGTACACGAGGCTGGTCAGCCAGTGCTGCGGCAACAGGTGCTGCAGGGCAATGAAGGCGCGGGCGGAGAGGCTGTGCGGATCCGGGTTTGGCATCGGTCGGCTAGCGGCGCGCCGCGAGGTAGGGGGCCGCGGCCTTCAGATCCGCGGCCATCGGCGCGACCTCGAAGGGCGGGGTGAAGATCGCATCGATGCGCGCGGCATCATCGAGCAGGAACACCACCGCCGAGTGATCCATGGTGTAGTCCCCGCCGGGCAGGTCCACGCGGCTGAGGGCGACGCCGAAGTTTTGCGCCACCGCCGCGACCGCCGCCGGTTCTCCGGTGAGCCCGGCAAACGCGGGATCAAAGGCGTGCACGTACAGTGCGACCGCCTGCGGCGTGTCGCGCTGCGGGTCGATGCTCACGAACAGCACGCGCAACGCGGCGATGCCGGCTGCCTTGCGCACCTGCGCAAGCTTCAGCAGGGTGGTCGGGCACACGTCGGGGCAGTGGGTGAAGCCGAAGAACACCAGCGTCGGCGCCCCGGCCAGAGCGGCCCGGGTAAAGGGCTGGCCATAGATGTCGGTGAGCCTGAAGTCAGCCACGGCGCGCGGCTGGGGCAGCCAGGTGCCGCTTGCCAGCCGCGGGGCTCCCCTGTCAATTTGGGTGGCCACCCAAAAGCCGGCCAGGGCGGCCAGCAGCGCCGCGGCCGCCAGCAGCCAATGGGTCCGAGTGATCGTCATGACCGAAGTATTTCATACGCGCAAGCGTTCCGTACGCGCACGCGCCGCCGTGACGGTGGGCGAGCTCATCGCGCGCAGCACCCGGCGGCTGCAGCGCGCGCGCGTGTTCTTCGGCCACGGCCTCGATGCGGCGCGCGACGAAGCCGCAGCCCTGGTGCTGCATGCGTTGTCCCTGCCGCACGATTCCCCGCCGGCGCTGTACCGCCGCACAGTGGGCGCCGCCGGCGCCCAGCTCGCGGCGGACCTGGTCACGCGGCGCATCAAGGAGCGCATTCCCGCCCCCTACCTCACCGGCATCACCTGGTTTGCCGGCATCCCCATCAAGGTCGACGCGCGCGCACTCATCCCGCGCTCGCCGATCGCCGAGCTCATCGAGCGCGGCTTTGCGCCCTGGATCGATCCGGCGCGGGTGCGGCGCATCCTCGATCTGGGCACCGGCTCCGGCTGCATCGCGATCGCCTGCGCGAAAATGCTGCCGCGGGCGCAGGTGGACGCGGTGGACATCTCCGCGGAGGCCTTGGCGCTCGCCCGCGAGAACGTGCGCTGGCACCGGCTGACGCGGCGCGTGCACCTGATCCGCTCGGACCACTTCGCGGCCCTCGGCGGCTGCAGCTACGATATTATCGTCACCAATCCGCCCTACGTCGGTGCGCGCGAGTTGCAGGGTCTGCCGCCCGAATACCGGCACGAACCGCGCATCGCGCTGGCAGCCGGTCCGGCGGGGCTTGCTTCGGTTTCGGTCATCCTGCGCCAGGCGGCCCGGCACCTGAACCCCCGCGGGCTGCTCGTGGTCGAGGTCGGCAACACGGAAGGCACGGTACGCAGGGTGTTTCGCACGCTACCCTTCGTGTGGCTGGAATTCGCGCGCGGCGGGGGCGGGGTGTTCCTGCTCACCCGTGAACAACTCAAGGCACGCTGAAGCTTAAAATGTCCGGCAACACCATCGGCAAGCTCTTCACGGTCACGACCTTCGGCGAAAGCCACGGCCCTGCGATGGGCTGCATCGTGGACGGCTGCCCGCCCGGACTGGAGCTCAGCGAGGAGCACCTGCAGGCGGATGTCGACCGCCGCCGCACCGGCACCTCGCACTTCGTCAGCCAGCGCCGCGAGGCGGACCGGGTGCGCCTGCTGTCGGGGGTGTTCGAGGGGCACACCACGGGCACTCCCATCGGCATCCTGATCGAGAACACCGACGCGCGCTCGCGCGACTACGAGAAAATCAAGGACCGCTTCCGTCCCGGCCATGCCGACTACACCTACCAGCAGAAATATGGCCGGCGCGACTACCGCGGCGGCGGACGCTCCTCGGCACGCGAGACGGTCATGCGCACGGCCGCCGGAGCGATCGCGCGCCGCTACCTGGATAGCCGCCTCGGCGTGCGCATCTACGGCTACCTGAGCCAGATCGGCGAGCTGGTGATCGAGCCCAAGGATCCGCCGGCGGCCTACCAGAACCCGTTCTTCTGCCCCGACCCGTCCCGGGTGGCCGAGCTCGAGGCGCTGCTGTGGCAGGTGCGCGGCGCGGGTGACTCGGTCGGCGCGAAGGTGACCGTGGTGGCCGCCGGCGTGCCCCCCGGGCTCGGCGAGCCGGTGTTCGACCGCCTGGATGCGGACCTGGCGCATGCGCTCATGAGCATCAACGCGGTGAAGGCGGTGGAAATCGGGGCGGGCACCGCCGCGGCGGCCCAGCGCGGCAGCCAGCACCGCGACGAACTCACTCCCACCGGCTTCCGCAGCAATCACGCCGGCGGCATCCTGGGCGGCATCTCCTCCGGACAGGACGTGATCGCGCACCTGACCCTCAAGCCCACATCCAGCATCCAGATCCCCGGCGACACCATCGACACCGCCGGCCGCGCGGTGCAGATCGAGACCACCGGGCGCCACGACCCGTGCGTTGGCCTGCGTGCCACGCCGATCGCCGAGGCGATGCTCGCGATCGTGCTCATGGACCATTACCTGCGCCACCGCGCGCAGAACGCGGACGTGCGCAGCGCGACGCCCGATATCAGCGCCCGGCGCTGAGCCCCCAACCAATCCAAGCGAGGCTTACACAGTGGACCGGCAGTTCAAGGTAGCGGTCATTGGGGCTACCGGCCTCGTGGGGGAGGCGATGATCAGCGTGCTCGAGGAGCGCGCCTTCCCGGTGGAGAAGCTGTTTGCGCTGGCCAGCGAACGTTCGCTCGGGCGCAGCCTCACGTTCCGCGACAAATCCCTGGGAGTGCGCGAGCTGCAGGGCTTTGATTTCTCGCAGGTCGAGATCGCGCTGTTCTCCGCAGGCGCCGAGACCTCGCGCGAGTTCGCCCCGCGCGCGGTGGCCGCCGGGTGCTGGGTGATCGACAACACCTCCGAGTTTCGCCTGCGCGATGACGTGCCTCTGGTGGTCCCCGAGGTGAATCTGGAGGCGCTCGATGCGCTGCGGGGCCCGGCAATCATTGCCAATCCCAACTGCTCGACCATCCAGCTGGTGGTGGCGCTGAAACCGCTGCACGACGCGGCCCGGATCGAGCGCATCGACGTGGCGACCTACCAGTCCGCCTCCGGCGCCGGGCGCGTGGCAGTGGAGGAGCTGGCCCGCCAGTCCATCCAGGTGCTCAGTGGCAAGGGGCCGATCGAGCTCGAGGGCGGCCACAAGCAGACCGCGTTCAACTGCATTCCGCACATCGACGAGTTCCTGGAAAACGGCTACACGCGCGAGGAGATGAAGCTCGTCCTTGAAACCAGGAAGATCCTCGGGGATGCCAACCTGCGGGTGAACGCGACAGCGGTGCGCGTACCGGTGTTTTACGGGCATTCCGCGGCGGTGCACATCAGCACGCGGCGCCCCTTGAGTGCCGCGCAGGCGCGCGAATTGCTGAAAAATGCGCCCGGCGTCACGGTTATGGACGAGCCGCGGGTGGGCGGGTACCCGACGGCTGCTACCGAGGCAGCGAACCGCGACACAGTTTATGTCGGAAGAATTCGAGAAGATCTCGACCCGGACCGGGGACTTAACTTATGGGTCGTAGCTGACAATGTTCGCAAGGGTGCTGCCACCAATAGCGTCCAGATCGCTGAGGCTTTGGCCCGGCGGCCTATTTAAGTTATATTGCCGCGAGGTTGATGGGGCGGTCGCAAGATATGCCCCATCTTTCTGTTTTCCAAAGAATTTTCACCCAATGATTCCTGCCGGGGTGTCCTGATGTTCGCCAAACGTTCAAGCCGGGCGCTGGCATTGCTGCTGGCCTTGCCGTCAGCTGCGTTTGCCCTGGGGCTGGGGGACATACGTCTCCTGTCGCCGCTCAACGCACCTCTGGATGCCGAAATCGAGCTGGTCGATGTCGCCCCGGACGAGATCAATACCGTGCAGGTGCAGCTCGCATCGCGCGACACGTTCGCCAAGTACGGCCTCGAATGGCCGGCTTACCTGAGCGGGGTACAGCTGAAGACCCAGCGCACCCCCGACGGCCGCGAGGTCATCAAGCTCAAATCGACCGAGGCGATTTCCGAGCCCTTCGTGACGCTGCTGGTCGAGGTCAACTGGGCGCGCGGGCGCCTGGTGCGCGAATACACCATGCTGCTGGACCCGCCGGTGTACGCGCCGGGCCAGTCGGCCGTCGCCAATGCCCCGGTCGCGGCCCCCGCCACGGCTCCGGGCGCGCGGGAAGGTTCGATCGCGCGCGCCACCGAGGCGCCACAGCCGCAGGCCACCCCGGTGCCGCCGGAGCCCACTTCGCAGCCGGCCGCGCCAGAGGCGCCGGCCGCCCCGCGCCCCTCGCGCCACGCACATGCCGCAGCGGCGCCGAGCGCTGAACCGGCCGCAGCCGCCGACGCAGGCGGAACGCACACCGTGCAGCGCGGTGAGACGCTCTCGGGGATCGCCGCCGGCGTCGCCGGCGCGCAGGTCAACAGCGCCCACGCGCGCAGCTGGATGATGGCGATCTACAACGCCAATCCGGAAGCCTTCCGCAGGAACATGAACGTGATGCGCTCGGGTGCGGTACTGCGCATCCCCGACGCCGCCGATGCCGCCGCGATTTCCCCCGCGGAGGCCTCTGCCGAGATCCACCGCCAGTACACCGCCTGGCGCGGTGCGGCGGGTGAGGCGACGCCGGCTCCGGCCGAGCAACCCGGCCGCCTGAAGCTGGTAACGCCCTCCGGTCCGGCGGCGGCCAACGCCACCCCGACTGCCCCGGCACCGTCGGCGAAGGAAGCCGCCGCCGCTGCGGCCGCCTCCGCCGCGGCCGCCACGGCGGCCAAGGAAGCCGAGGCCAAGCGGCTGCTGGAACTGAAGAACGAGGAACTCGCGCGCCTGCAGGCGCAGAGCGCCGCCAAGCAGGCCCCACCGGCCCCGGCGCCGGCTCCCGAGCCGCCGGTCGCCCAGGCGACCACCCCTGCGCCGGCCCCGGCCCCGGTGGAACAGGCTCCGGCGCCCGCCGCCGAGCAGGCACCCCCGGAGGCGCCGCCTGCCGCCGCGCCCGTGCAGAAGCCCAAGCCGGTCACGCCGGCCGTACCCGCCCGCGGCTTCATCGACACACTGATCAGCTACTGGTGGATCCTGGCGCTCGTTGCGGTTGCCGTGCTGGCCCTCCTCGGCCTGCGCATGGCCCGGTCCAAGCGCGCCAGCACCGAGCTCGATGATTCGCTCGGCCGCATGGCCGCCGCCGGTGCCGAATCGGCCGAATTCGGCTCCATGAGCGCCACGCGCGGCTTCTCCGATCCGCAGCCGGCTGCACCGATCCCGGTCCAGACGCAGCGCATGACCGCCGCGCCAGTGCCCGATTCCTTCCTGGTGGAGGAGACCGGGTCGCACGAGCGCCCGCGCCTGTCCACCACCGGCCAGATGCCCGTCATTCCCGCCAAGCACGTGGCGAGCGATGAGACCATCAGCAGCGAGACAGCGATCAACCTGGACCAGGGCGACCCGCTGGCCGAGGCTGACTTCCACATGGCCTACGGCCTGTACGACCAGGCCGCGGACCTGATCCGCATCGCGATCAGTCGCGAGCCCGCGCGGCGCGACCTGAAGCTGAAGCTCCTCGAGGTCTTCTTCGTCTGGGGCAACAAGGACCAGTTCCTCAACAGCGCGCGCGAGCTGGCGCAGACCCGCGCCGATGCGGCCCCCGGTGAATGGGAAAAGATTCTCATCATGGGCAAGCAGCTGGCGCCTGAGGACCCGCTGTTCAGCGGCGGCGGCGCCATCAGCGGCGCCTCGGCCGGGGGCGTGGACCTGGACCTCGAGGGCGGACAGAGCCGGGTCGACTTCGACCTTGCCGGCGATGAGCCGATGCCCACCGAGGCTGCCCAGGGCGTGGACCTGGACATCGGCTCCGCCGTGGGTGACCTCGATTCCACCGCCGAGTCGCAGTCGAATATCACCGACCGCAACGCCGCGCTGCTCGAGGGCAGCTTCCTCGGCGGTGGCACCACGCGCCAGATGACTGGACGCATGCGCCCCGGCAACGGCGGCGGCTCCACCGCAGAGATGGAAGGCCCCACGGTTGAGCAGCCCAGCCTCAGCTCCCCTGACAACCCGACCATCCGCCAGAAGCTCGAGACGGCGATGCGCAAGGTCAGCACCGAGCACACCGCCGAGCTGGCCATCGATGACCTCGGCCTGGACGTCGGCCAGATCGACACCATCGACCAGCCCGGGATCACCTCGGCGGCCGCCTCCACCCCGGATGCGCCGACGCTCGTGGCCGGACTCGATGATCAGTCGCGGCGCGTCATGGAGGAAGCCCACCGCCGCGCTGCCAAGGAGGAAACCGGCGCCACCACCGGTGCCTGGCAGTTCGACCAAGGAGAGCTCGAGGCGGCGCTGACGCAGAGCAGCCAGACGCTCCCCGACGCCTCGGCGACCTCGCGCATGCGTGCCCTGAGCGGGCACGACCTGGACGTGGACGTAGGGGATGCCACCGGCCAGCACCTGGCCCACGGCGATGTCGACCTGGACGTGGGCCTGGCCACCGGGACCCACGAGGCCCAGGGCGGCACGCTCGACCTGGACGTCGGCACCGCCACCGTGCCGGATGCGGCGTTCGCCGCCACGCAGCGGCTGGCGTCGGATGATCTGGCGTTGCCGGATCTGGAGCCGGTCACCATGAGCGAGGTCGGCACCAAGCTCGACCTCGCGCGCGCCTACATGGACATGGGTGACCCGGACGGGGCGCGCAACATCCTCGAGGAGGTTCTCACCGAGGGTTCGGCGGCGCAGAAGCAGGAAGCCCAGCGCCTGATCGAGTCGCTCCCGGGCTGAGGCGCCCGCACGGGCCTGAACCGCAGCAGCGACCAAGGACGTGGCCCGGATCGCCGTTGGCGTCGAGTATGACGGCAGCGCCTTCGCCGGCTGGCAGAGCCAGGAGGGCCAGCGCACCGTCCAGCAGGTCACCGAGGTCGCCCTGGCGCGCATCGCCGCCGTCCCCGTTGCGCTCGTGTGCGCCGGACGCACTGACACCGGCGTCCACGCCCAGGGACAGGTAGCCCACTTCGACACCACGGCCGCGCGCCTCGCCCGCAGCTGGGTCCTGGGCGCCAACAGCGAGCTGCCCCCCGACGTGAGCCTGTCTTGGGCGCACGCGGTGCCTGAGCACTTCCACGCCCGCTACAGCGCGCAGGCACGCAGCTACCGCTACGTGATCCTGAACCGCACCGCGCGCTCGGCGCTGTACCGCACGCGTGCCGCGTTCATCCACCGGCCCCTGGACGCGGAGCGCATGGCCCAGGCCTGCCCGGCGCTGCACGGAGAGCATGACTTCAGCGCCTTCCGTTCGGCGCAGTGTCAGGCTAAGTCGGCGGTGCGCTGCATTGAGCGCCTGAGCGTGCAGCGGGCAGGCCCTTGGGTGATCATCGAGGTCACCGCGAATGCGTTCCTGCACCACATGGTGCGCAACATCGCGGGCCTTCTGATTGCCATCGGCCGCGGGGATGCGCCGCCGGCCTGGGCGGCGCAGGTGCTGGCCGCGCGCGACCGCACGCGCAACGCCGCCACCGCCCCGCCCGGGGGCCTGTGCCTCACCGGGGTGCGCTATGCGGCCGCCTTCGGCCTCCCGGGCCCCGAAGGGGAGAACTGCGGGCTCGATCAGCTATGATCCCCCGCCAGCACGGGGCCGAAGCCGCTAGAGGCGCTCTAAAAGAAAATGTCCTGGTTCGAGAAGATCATGCCCTCGCGCATCAAGACCGAGCGCCGCACGCGCTCGGTGCCCGAGGGCCTGTGGATCAAATGCCCGGCCTGTGACGCGGTGCTCTACCGCGCCGAGCTGGAACGCAACCTCTACGTGTGCCCCAAGTGCAGCCACCACATGCGCATGGGGGCGCGCGAGCGCCTGGAGCGCTTCCTCGACCCGGGGCTGGTCGAGGAGATCGGCGCGGGAATCTCCCCGGAGGATCCGCTGAAGTTCCGCGACAGCAAGCGCTACCGTGACCGCCTGGTGCAGGCGCAGAAGGCCACCGGCGAGAGTGACGCGCTGATCGTGCTCACCGGCACGCTGCACGAGCTGCCGATCGTTGCCTGCGCGTTCGAGTTCCAGTTCCTCGGCGGCTCGATGGGCTCGGTGGTGGGCGAGCGCTTCAAACGCGGCGTCGACTACTGCATCCAGGAGCGCCGGCCGCTGGTGTGCTTCACGGCCAGCGGCGGGGCGCGCATGCAGGAGGCGCTGTACTCGCTGTTCCAGATGGCCAAGACCGCGGCGGCCCTCTCGCGCCTGGCGCAGGCGCACCTGCCGTTCATCTCCGTGCTCACCGACCCGACCACCGGTGGGGTATCGGCGAGCCTGGCGCTGCTGGGCGACCTGAACCTCGCCGAGCCGCGCGCCCTGATCGGCTTCGCTGGCCCGCGCGTGATCCAGCAGACCGTGCGCGAGACCCTGCCCGAGGGCTTCCAGCGCAGCGAGTTCCTGCTCGACCACGGCGCGATCGACATGATCGTCGACCGGCGCGACATGCGCGACCGCATCGGCGGGCTGCTGCGCCTGATGCTGAAGCTGCCGGCCGTGGCGGCCTGAGCCTTCCGCGGCAGCCACACCCAGCGCCCCTTTGAGGATGCGTACCCTCGCCCAGTGGCTCGCGCTGCACGAGGCGGTGCACCCGCAGAGCATCGACATGGGGCTGGCGCGGGTGGGGACGGTCGCGCGCGCCCTCGGTCTGCAAAGCCCCGCGCACGCGGTGATCACGGTAGCCGGCACCAACGGCAAGGGCTCGGTGGCGGCGCACCTGGAGGCGCTGCTGGCGGTACGCGGGGCGCGCACCGGACTGTTCACCTCGCCGCACTTCGTGCGCTACAACGAGCGCATCCGCGTGGCCGGGGTGGACGCGACGGATGCCGTGCTGGTGTCGGCCTTCGAGCGTATCGAGCAGGCGCGCGGCGCCACCACACTCACGTTCTTTGAATACAACACGCTCGCCGCCCTGCTGATCTTCCGCGACCAGGGGGTGCAGGTGGCCGTCCTCGAGGTCGGCTTAGGCGGGCGCCTGGACGCCACCAACCTCATCGATGCCGACGTCGCGGTGCTCGCCTCGGTCGGCCTTGATCACCGCGAGTGGCTGGGCGAGACACTCGAGGCGATCGGGACGGAGAAGGCGGGGATCTTCCGCGCCGGCCGCGCAGCGGTGCTCGGCAGCGCCGAGATGCCTGCGAGCGTGTACGCGGCGATCGTGGCGCGCGGCGCCCGCGCGATCGTGGCCGGCACGGACTTCAGCTGGCGCCGGCACGCGGAAGTGTGGGACTACCGCGGCCTGCAGCAGGCGTTCACCTCGCTGCCGCCCTCGGCGCTCAGCGGTGCCATCCAGTACCGCAATGCCGCCACCGCCTTCGCCGCACTGGAGGCACTCAGCCTGGACCCGGCCCCGAGCCGCCCGGTGCAGGCGCTCGTGCCGCACCTGGCAGCCTTCGATGCCGCCGCCGCCGCCCTGGCACTGCGCCGGGTGCGCCTCGCGGGACGCTTCCAGATCGTGCCCGGTGAGGTGGAATGGATCCTGGACATCGCTCACAACGAACCGGCGGCGCAGGTGCTCGCCGAGCAGCTGCGCGAGCGGCCGCTGCCGGCGCCCGCGGGGCGCACCTTCGCGGTGATCGGCGTGCTCGCCGACAAGGATGCCGCCGCCATCGGGGCGGCCCTGGGGGGAGTCATCGATCAGTGGATCGTATGCGCTCTGCCCGGGCCACGCGGCGGCAGCGCCGCGGCGCTCGCGCAGCGCCTGGCGCGCGCGCCGGACACCGTGCAGCTTGCCGACTCGGTGCGCGCCGGGTGCGAGCTGGCGCGCGCGCGTGCGCGCGCCGGGGACCGGGTGGTCGTGTGCGGCTCGCTGCACACGGTGGGGCCGGCGCTGGAGTGGCTTCAGATATACTAACCGCCGGCAGCACCGCCCAGCGGTGCCTGCCGGTTCCCTCCACGCTTGAACTTCGCGGATCTGCCCTCATCGTGGGAGCTTCGGTGAAAGAACGGTTGACGGGCGCTGCCATTCTGGTGGCGCTGATCGTGCTGCTGGTGCCTGAGCTGCTGCGCGGGCCCGTCCGCCCGGTCGCGCCCCCCGTGGCAGCCTCCGACGAGGCGCCGCCATTACGCTCCTACACCATAAAGCTCGGCGAGGATGCGCACGCGCACGGCGCGTCGACCCCGGCCGCGAGCGGCCCGCAGCAGCCGGCCCCGTTGCCCGCCACTACCGACACCACGCCCGCTCAGGCCGAGGCTGCCCCGGCGCCCGCCGCGGAGCCGGCGCCTGCGAAACCGGCACCCGCCAAGCCTGCAGCGGCGCCAGCCCCGGTCGAGCACGCCACCGCCGCGCAGCCGGCGCCCCCGCCTGCGACCGCCGCGGAGGCAGCTGCCGGCGGTGCGTACCTGGTACAGCTGGGCAGCTTCGCCAGCCGCGACAACGCCGACCGGCTCGCCAAGCAGGTGCGTTCGCAGGGGTTCGCGGTGAGCGTGGCACGCGGCACGAGCGGGCGGCACCTCTACAAGGTGCTGGTGGGCCCGGCGCACGACCACGCAGCCGCAATGCAGCTGGAAGCGAAGCTGCACGCCGCCGGCCATACCGGATCCATCGTCGCCAAATAGCCCCCAACGGGGCCGTGACGCGTTCCTTAGGCAACGCCTTCGGTCTCTTGTACAATTCGCGCCGCGCGGACCCAGCCGCGTCAAGAAACGGCTGCAATGGTACTGACCGACTATTTGATTATTGCCGCCATCGTCGTCTCGGCGGTCGTGGGTGCGATACGCGGCTTCCTGCGCGAGGCGGTGGCCCTCGGCGCCTGGATCGTGGCGCTGTTCGTGGCCTGGCATTTCGCGGACCTCATCGAGCCGCACCTCGGCGGCCTGCTGGGGGACTCGGAAGTGCGCCCCTGGGCGGCGCGCCTGATCATCGTGGTGCTGGTGCTGCTCCTGGGAGCGGCCATCGGCGCGCTGCTGGCGCACTTCGTGCGGCTGTCGATCTTCAGCGGCATGGACCGGCTGCTCGGCTTTGCGTTCGGCCTGCTGCGCGGCTTTCTGCTGCTGGGCGTGTTCGTCATTCTCGGGCAGCTGCTGCGTCTCTCCGGGGAATCCTGGTGGCGGCACTCGATGCTGATCCCGTACGGGGAGTCGGTGGCCAATGGTCTGCGCTCGCTGGTCGGCGAGGCGCACATCGGCCCGGTGCGCGAGACCCACGTTCACACCTAGCGACGTAGAGGCAAACCGATATGTGCGGCATTGTCGGTATCGTGGGCACCAGCCCCGTCAACCAGCGCATCTACGACGCACTCACGGTGCTGCAGCACCGCGGCCAGGACGCCGCCGGCATCGCCACCTCCAACGAAGGCGAGCTCTACACCCGCAAGGGCGGGGGGCTGGTGCGCGATGTCTTCCAGCAGCACCACATGCTCGAGCTGAAGGGACAGCTGGGCATCGGCCATGTGCGCTACCCGACCGCCGGTTGCGACAGTGCCTCCGAGGCGCAGCCTTTCTACGTGAACGCCCCGTACGGCATCTGCCTGGCGCACAACGGCAACCTCACCAACGCCACCGAGCTTGCCGAGATCCTCACCCGCGAGGACCGCCGGCACCTGAACACCACCTCCGACTCGGAGGTGCTGCTGAATGTCTTCGCCTCCGAACTTCAGCGCGTGGGCGCCGCACGCATCACCCCGGCGGACGTGTTCGCCGCGCTCGCGGCGGTGTACCGGCGCTGTCGCGGTGGCTACGCGGTGGTCGCCATGCTGATCGGCCACGGCGTGCTCGGCTTCCGCGACCCGAACGGCATCCGGCCGCTGGTGCTGGGCGAGCGGCGCACGCCGCGTGGCAGCGAGTGGATGCTGGCCTCCGAGAGCGTCGCCCTGGACAGCCTCTCGTTCCGCTTCGTGCGCGATGTCGCCCCCGGCGAGGCGGTGTTCATCGATGAGCAGGGGCGGCTGCACACGCAGCAGTGCGTGGCCGCGCAGCGCCACACGCCGTGCATATTCGAGTACGTGTACTTCGCCCGTCCGGACTCCAAGATCGACAACATTTCCGTGTACCGCGCGCGCATGCGCATGGGCGACCGGCTCGCCGACAAGATGCTGCGCGAGCGCCCGGTGCATGACATCGATGTCGTCATTCCGATCCCCGACACCAGCCGCACCAGCGCGCTGCAGCTTGCCCAGCGCCTCGGGGTGAAGTACCGCGAGGGCTTCATCAAGAACCGCTACATCGGCCGCACCTTCATCATGCCCGGCCAGGAGCAGCGCGAGAAATCGGTGCGCCGCAAGCTGAACGCGATCGACCTGGAGTTCCGCGGCAAGAACGTGCTGCTGGTGGATGACTCGATCGTGCGCGGCACGACTTCGGCGCAGATCATCGAGCTGGCCCGCGAGGCGGGCGCCGCCAAGGTGTATTTCGCATCGGCCGCCCCGCCGGTGCGCTTCCCCAACGTGTATGGCATTGACATGCCGGCCACCAGCGAGCTGGTCGCCAGCGGCCGCAGCGTCGATGAAGTGGCCAAGCTCATCGGCGCCGACTGGCTGATTTACCAGGACCTGGACGACCTGATCGCCGCCTGCAAGCACGAAGACGCGCGCATCGAGGAGTTCGATACCTCGTGCTTCTCCGGGCAGTACGTCACCGGGGACATCACCCCGGAGTACCTGGAGCGGCTGCGGCGGGAGCGTTCGGACGAGGCGAAGCTCGCGCGCAGCCAGCGCCAGCTCAAAGTCGTCCGCGGGAGCTGAGCTGGCGGAGCATCCCGATCCGCGGCGCGGGCTGCTGCTCGGGCTCATGCAGACCGGGCTGCACGCGGTGGAGGGCCGCCGCTGCGTAAGCCAGGCGCTGCGCGCCGGCGACCCGGTTGCCGGGCCGGTCTGGGTGGCGGCCATCGGCAAGGCCGCCCTGGCCATGGCCAGCGGCGCTCACGAGGCCTTGGGCTCACGCGTAGAACACACCCTCGTCATCACCCGCGACGCCCTGCCCGTGGGCTCGCCCGCGCCGCCTGGCCCGGTGGAGGTGTTGTACGGGGCCCACCCGCTGCCGGATCAAAGATCGCTGGATGCCGGTGCGCGCCTGCTGGCGTGGGTCGATGAGCTGCCACCTGCCGTGCAGCCGCTGTTTCTGATCTCCGGCGGGGCTTCGAGTCTGGTCGAGGTGCTGGCGGGCGGGGCGACGCTGGCGCAGCTGCAGGACCTGAACCGCGCAGCCCTTGCCCAGGGGCTCGCGATAGGGGAGTTCAACGCCCGGCGCATCCGCATCTCGCGCATCAAGGGCGGCCAACTGGCGCAGCGCCTCAACGGCCGCAAAGGGCGCGCGCTGTTCATCTCCGACGTGCCCGGGGACGATGCGGCGGTGATCGGCTCCGGGATCATGGGGCCACCCCCGGCCGGTCCGGACCACATCCAGCGCCGCGTGGTCGCCTCGGTGGATGCCGCCGTGGCCGCCGTTGCGGCGCGCGGCCGTGAGCTCGGGCTGGCCGTGCATGCCCCGCTGCGCCGCTTCGACGACAATGCGGCGCGACTGGCCGCACGGTTCGCGCACGAGCTGAGCCTCACCTCCGCGCAGCTGTGCGTGTGGGGCGGCGAATCGACCCTCGCGCTGCCTGCGCGGCCCGGACGCGGCGGCCGCAACCAGCACCTGGCGCTGGCCGCTGCGCGTCTGATCGCCGGCCACCCTGACCTGATGCTGCTGGCGATCGGCAGCGACGGCAGCGACGGGGTCACCGATGATGCCGGGGCGCTGGTGGACGCGGAGAGCTGTTCGCGGCTCACGCTCGCACACCTGGATGCCGATGCCTGCCTGCGCAACGCCGATTCGGCTGCGGCGCTCGCCGCCAGCGGCGACCTGGTGCACACCGGGCCTACCGGCACCAACGTGGGTGACCTGGTGATTGGACTTAAGCTCTCCGCCGCCGGCGCACGGTCCCTGCCGCAGCCGCGTGGCGGGGAGCGCATGCGCGTGTTGTAATCACTGCATGCGCGTGCTGCTGATCGAGGAGGATGCGCGCCACTGCGCGCACGTGCGCAGGCGCCTGATCGCCTGGCGGCCGCAGGCGCAGCTGGTGGTCCACAGCCCCGTAGCCCAGGGCGCGCTTGCCCCGGAGTTCCTGGCACAGGGCTTCGATGCGGTGCTGCTGGCGGCTGAGTGGCCCGGCGGCCGCGGGATCTGCTGGGCGCGCGAGCTGGCCGCGCGCGCGGGGTTCGCCCCGCTGGTGCTGCTGTGCGGCAGCGACCCCACGACGGCCCGCGATGCGGCGGCGCTCGGAGTGTTCAGCGTCGCCCCGCAGGAGCTGGAGACGGAGGGCTTCGTGCGCGTGCTCAGCGAGGCCGAGCAGCGCCAGGCGCATGCCCGGGCGCTGTGGCGTTCCAGCTCCGCGGGTCGCGAGACCCAGCGCTTCGGCGATGCCTTCGTGCGCGACTACCGCTGCATCCGCAAGCTCGCCAACGGGGCCACCACCGACCTTTACCTCGCCGAAGGCGAGCGCGCCGGTGCCCTCGTGGTGCTCAAGGTGGCACGCGACCGCCGCGACGAGCGTGAGCACACGATCGACGCCTTCCGCCGCTTCCTGCAGGAGTACGAGATCGCCCAGCGCATCAACAGCCCGGCGGTGGTGCGCCTGCACGACCTTGGGGTGAGCGACGAGCACGCCTGGCTGGTGATGGAATACTTCACCCGCGGTGACCTGCGCAAGCGCATGCGCCAGCCGCTGAGCCCGCGTCAGGCACTGCTCATCGCGGCCTCAATCGCGCGGGCGCTGGCGGCGGTGCACGCGGCCGGCGTGCTCCACCGCGATCTGAAGCCAGGCAACATCATGCTGCGCGAGGACCACAGTGTCGCGCTGATAGACTTCGGGCTGTCCAAGGATGCCGCGCTGTCCATGGACATCACCGAGACCGGCACCATCTTCGGCACCCCGCATTACATGAGCCCCGAGCAGGGGCACGCCGAGCCAATCGATGAGCGCAGCGACCTCTACAGCCTGGGCGTGATCCTTTTCGAGATGCTGGCCGGGCACAAGCCGTACCGCGCCGAGAACCCGATGGCCATCGTCTATAAGCACCGCAAGGAGGCCATACCGCAACTGCCGCACGCCTTCAGCGCCGTGCAGCCGCTGCTGGAGAAATTGCTCGCTAAGCTGCCGCGCGACCGCTTCGCCAGCGCGCACGAGGCGACCGCGGCGCTCGAGGAGACACTCGAATGCTGGCGTGCGCGCGCCGCGCTCGCCTGAGCCGATGAGCGCACCGCTGACCGCGACCGCCGTGGCCTCCATCCTGCGCAGCCCGACGCCGGCGCAATGGGTGGACGATGCCGTGGCGCACTGGCAGGAGCTGCTCGTTGACCACGCCAACTGCGAGAAGAAGGCCGCCTCGACCGCGCTGGCGCTGATGTTCGCCTACCCGGACGACCAGCCGCTGGTACTGGGCCTGTCGCGCCTGGCGCGCGAGGAGCTGCGCCACTACGAACAGGTGACGCGCGCCATGGCCAGCCTCGGGGTGCCGGTCGCGCGCCAGCGCCCCGGTCGCTACGCGCTGCGGCTGCGGGGGCTGCTCGCCTCCAACGAGCCGGCCCGCAAACTCGACCTGCTCCTGTGTGGCGCCTTGATCGAGGCGCGCTCAGCGGAGCGCTTCACGCTGCTGGCGCCGCGCATGCCCGGGCCGCTGGCCGCACTGTACGCCGGCCTGGCGGTATCCGAGGCGCGCCACTTTGAGCTCTACCTCGGGTTCGCGCGCGACTGCGCGCCGGCGCAGTGGCGGCGCCGGCTGGCACAACTGGCCGCGCACGAGGCGCACCTGGCGAGCAGCGCCGATGAGCTGCTGCGCTTTCACTCCGGCCCGCTGGCGCGCTAGGCCACAGTTGCTTACACATGCAAGTCGCTGTTGGATTTGGTGAACCCGGGGTTTGGGCACCAAATCAGCTGCCAGCGGTCTGTTGCACCGGTATCCTTTAACGCCCGGCCACCGCGAGGCACGATGACTGACCGACCCCACCTGCTGATCGTTGATGACGACCGCGAGATTCGCGGCCTGCTGGCGCAGTACCTCGAGAAGCACGACTTCCGCACGACGGCGGTGGCCGACGGCAAGGAAATGCGCCGCACGCTGGAGCGCACGCACGTCGACCTGGTCGTGCTCGACCTCATGCTGCCCGGTGAGGACGGGCTGTCGCTGTGCCGCGAGCTGCGCACCCGCTCGCAGGTGCCGGTGATCATGCTGACCGCACGCGGCGAGGACGTCGACCGCATCATTGGCCTCGAGCTCGGCGCCGACGACTACGTCGCCAAGCCCTTCAACCCGCGCGAGCTGCTCGGGCGCATCAAGGCGATCCTGCGCCGCGCCGCCCATGCGCCGCGCGATCCCAGCCCGGAGAACGTGCGCGGCTTCTCCTTCAATGGCTGGCGGCTGGACACGGTCACCCGCACCCTCACCGATGCGTCTGGCAAGGAGGTGGCCCTGAGTGGTGCCGAGTACCGGCTGTTGGCAGTGCTCTTGGGGGCCGGCAACCGCGTGCTCACGCGCGCGCAACTCACCGAGCTGCTGCGGGGCCGCGACGCGGACCCGTTCGACCGCAGCATCGATGTGCGCGTCAGCCGCCTGCGCCAGATCCTGGGTGACGACGCGCGCGCACCGCAGATAATCAAGACGGTGTACGGTGAAGGCTACGTAGTCGGTGTCACCGTAGTGACCGACTAAGCCAGCGGGCGGCCGTCATGCGCATGAGCCTCTGGCCCCAGTCGCTGTTCGGCCGGCTGCTCGCGGCTTCTGTCCTGGCCGTGCTGGTTGCGCAGGCGGCGGCACTGTTCCTCATAGCACAGGATCGCGAGCGCTTCGCCCTGCAGGCAAGCGTGCACGAGTGGACCCACCGCATCAGCGATACCACGCTCATGCTGCAACCGCTGAGCCCCGCCGATCGCGCCGAGGCAGTCGCCGAGCTGTCTGCCGTCGCCCCGCGCGCGCGGCGCCCGCACCTGGTAGGGTCGCCGCCGGACGGACCGGAACACGGGCCGCCGCCCGACCGCGGGTTCCTGCGCATGCCGCTGCTGGCGGACTTCGAGCAGGCGTTGCGCGAGCACCTGCACTCGGCCCTGGGGCCTGCGTATGGCGTCGAGGTCACGCAGACGCCGCTCGCGCCGCCGCCGGCCATCCAGCTGCCGGTGCCGTTCTACGAGGCCCATGAGCTGGCCGAGCACCAGGACAGCGCGCGCCGCTATGACGTCAAGGTGCGCTTCCCCGACGGCGGCACGGCGCTGTACCGCGTCACGCGCATGCCCGGCGGTGCGCCCTTGCCGCGCAACCTGTTCCTGAACCTGGTGCTGCTGGTGCTGATACTGGTGGTGGTGCTGTACCTTACGGCACGCAACATCACCCGCCCGCTGTCGGACCTGGCGCGGGCTGCCGACAGTATTGGCCGCGATTCCGCGCGTCCCAAGCTCGAGGAGCGCGGGGCGCGCGAGTTGCGTGATGCCGCGCACGCCTTCAACACCATGCAGGACCGCTTGCACCGCTACCTGGACAGCCGGTCGCGCGTGCTGGCGGCCATGTCCCACGACCTCAAGACGCCCCTGACTCGGCTGCGGCTGCAGGTCGAGGCGCTGGACAATCCGCCCATGGAGGAGCGTATCGGGCACGAACTCGACGAGATGGAGGCGATGGTGCATGAGGCGCTGTCGCTGTTCCGCGGGCTGGACGAGGGTGCCCCCGCCACTGCGGTCGACATCAATGCGCTGCTCGGCAAGATCCGCAGCGAGTTCGCCGAGATGCGCCAGCAGGTGAGCATCAGCGGCCAGGCTCTACAGCCATTCGTGGGCAAGCCGCACGCGCTGAAGCGCTGCCTTACGAACCTCATCGTCAACGCCATCAAGTTCGGCGCCCGCGCGGAGCTGGTGGTCGAGGACGGTGCGCAGCTGGTCATCCGCGTACGCGACCACGGCCCGGGCATACCGGCCGCGGAGCTCGAGCGGGTGTTCGAGCCGTTCTACCGCCTGGAGTCCTCGCGCAATCGCGACAGCGGCGGCACCGGTCTCGGCCTGACGATAGCGCGCGACATCGCGCAGGCGCACGGTGGCTCGCTTACGGTACATAACCTTACCACCGGCGGACTCGAGGCGGTGCTCACGCTGCCGCGGCGCCGTTAAGGCGGGGTTCAGATTCGGCACACTCGCTCACGATTGTTAACGGCGCGCGCGCCACACCGGCCATAGCGTATTGTTCGAAGCGCGGATGAGACCCCCGCGTCAGGAGATCTTCATGAGAACCAGTGTTATTGCGCTCACGTTGCTGCTCGCGGGCACCGCGTACGCGCAGACCCCCGCAGCTCCGCCAGCCAAACACGCGCACAGCGCGCAGATGATGGACAACCTCACGGTGCTGCTGGACCTCACGGATGCGCAGCGGCCGCAGGTGCAGGCCATCCTCGAGGCGCAGCACGCCGAGATGAAGGCGGCGTTCGACCAGGCCAAGGCTTCCGGGACTAAGCCGGACTTCACGCAGATGAAGGCCACGCACGAGCAGATGCAGGCCGAGACGATTCAGAAACTGACCCCGGTGCTCTCGGAGACGCAGCTGAAGAAGTTCCAGGTGCTGGAGCAGATGGAGCACGAGCATTTCCACCACCGCGGGCCGCCTCCCGGCGGCGCGCCGCCGGCGCAGTGAAGGCACGCTGATTGGCCGCGCGCCGGTGTGCCCAGGGACGGGCATGCCGGCGCCAGCGGCAACCGCGCAGCCTCAGCGCGGCAGGTCCAGTAGCTGGTACCGGCCGTCCTCGTACTTCAGATAACTGCCCTGCTCGTACCAGGCGCCGAGCACGATGCGCTGTACCGGCGCCCCGTCCACCTGAAGATCGTGCACCGCAGGGCGGTGAGTATGTCCGTGGATCATGCGGCGCACGCCCGCGGCGCGGAACGCGGCCGCCACCGCGTCCTGATTGACGTCCATGATCACCGGCACCGTGCGCGCCGTATGGCGCTTGCTCCCGGCGCGGGCTTCATTTGCCAGCAGCTCACGCCGTGCACGCGGCAGGGCCAGGAAGCGGCGCTGCCAGCCGGCATCGCGCACGGTGCTGCGCAATTCCTGGTAGGAGTGATCGTCGGTGCACAGCGCATCGCCGTGGGTGAGCAGCACCGGCTCGCCGTCGAACTGCGCCACGACCGGATCATCCAGCAGCACGCAGCCGCTGCGCTCGCAGAATGCCTTGCCGAGCAGGAAGTCACGGTTGCCGTGCAGCACAAAGCAGGGGACGCCGGCAGCACGCAGGCCGCTGAGTGCCGCGGTGACCTCTTCCTTCTGCGGATCGCGATCGTCATCTCCCACCCAGGCCTCGAACAGATCCCCGAGGATGTACAGGGCCTGGGCGCGCGCGGCCTGCTCGCCCAGGAAGGCCAGGAACTGCGCGGTGGCCTGCGGCGCCTGCGTGTCCAGGTGGACATCCGAGACGAACAGGCGCGCCATCGACTCGCCCCGCCTACTTGGGCGAGAGGATGTTGTCCGGGCGCGTGGGCACCACGGGCGTCGGGGCCTGCGGGCTGGCGGCGGCGGCGGCGCCGACGATCTCTGCCTTGAGGATCACGACCGGCTTCAGCGGCGAGTCAGACTTGAATTCCCCCGCCGAGCCGGTCGGGGTCTCGCCAATGCGCTCGATGACGTCCATCCCCTGGACCACGCGGCCGAACACGGTGTAGCCCCAGCGCGTCGGCACCGGGTCCAGGTCCGGGTTGTCGGCGAGGTTCACGAAGAACTGTGCGTTGCCCGAGTGGGGCTGCTCGCCGCGAGCCAGGCCGACCGCCCCGCGCTTGTTCTGCAATCCATTGCCGGACTCATTCACGATGTTCTCGTGCGCGGTCTTGAGTTTTCCGGTCGCCGCGTCATAGCCGCCGCCCTGGATCACGAAGTTCGCCACCACGCGATGCAGCAGCGTCCCGCTGTAGAACCCTTCGCGCACGTAGCGCAGGAAGTTCGCCGCGGTCACGGGAGCCCGGTCCGAGCGTACCTCGATGACAAAGTCGCCCATGCTGGTGCTCACGCGCACCTGGGTGGCCGGTTCGGCCGCGCGCGCCGGCCCGTGCAGCAGGGCAAGAGCCGCTATCAGGATGGCGGGCAACAGGGCGGCAGGACGGGTTGGGGACTTAAGTGGCATCGATCCTCCGGGAAGTGGGGCACGCAGCCGTGGGATTTTATAGCAGTGGCGCGGCGGGTGCTTTGTTGCGATTCGTGAGTTTCCCGTAACATGGCGTCATGGATCCGACCGAATCTGCCGCCACGGGCGCACCGCGCCCCGTGGTCACCCGTTTTGCCCCCAGCCCGACGGGCGAACTGCACTTGGGGAATGCCCGCACCGCGCTCTTTAACCTCCTCCTCGCGCGGCATGCAGGCGGGCGTTTCGTGCTGCGAATCGAGGATACGGACAAGGAACGCAGCCTGGAGAGCCACACCGGGGCACTGCTGGCCGAACTGCGCTGGCTCGGCATCGAGTGGGACGCCGGGCCGGACCGGGAGGATGCCAGGGGACCGTATCGGCAGTCCGAGCGCGCCGGCCTGTATCAGCAGTATTTCGCCCAGCTCGAGCAGCGCCAGGCGGTCTACCCCTGCTACTGCACGCCCCTGGAGCTGGAACTGTCGCGGCGCGCCCAGCTGGCCACCGGCCGGCCGCCGCGCTATGCCGGCACCTGCAGCGGGCTGACGGCTGCCGAGCGCACGCATCGTCAGGGGCAGGGCATGGCTGCCACCTGGCGCTTCCGGGTGCCGCGCGGCGAGCGTGTCGAGTTCACCGACTTTGTCCATGGGCCGCAGAGCTTCGCGACCGACGACATCGGGGACTTTGTCATCCGGCGTGCCGATGGCTCCGCTGCCTTCTTCTTCTCCAACGCGGTCGACGATGCCTGCATGGGTATTACCCATGCGCTGCGCGGCGAGGACCACCTCACCAACACGCCACGGCAGCTGCTGATCCTGTCGGCCCTGGGTCTGCCGCAGCCGCTTTATGGCCATATCTCGCTCATCGTCGGGGCCGACGGGGCCCCGCTGTCGAAGCGGCACGGCGCCGTAAGCGTGCGCGAGTACCGCGAGCGCGGCTATCTGCCCGCAGCCCTGACCAACCACCTGTTCCGCCTCGGACACTCCAGTTCGCTGCACGGGATGCTCACCCTTGATGAGATGGCGCGTGGCTTCGACCCCACCCATCTCGGGCGCGCGCCGACGCGCTTCGACGATCAGCAACTTCACGTTTGGCAGAAGGACACCGTGCACCAGCTTTCCACCGAATCCGCGCGCGCCTGGCTGGCGCCCGTGCTGCCCCCGGGCCTGGACGAACAGTCCGCCAGCGCCTTCGTCGCCGCCGTGCGCCCGAACCTGGTGCTGCCCGAGGACGCGCGCCCCTGGGTACAGATCGTGTTCGGGGCGCCGCCCGCCCTGGAGCCCGCCGGCGAGGCGCTGGTGCGTAGCGCAGGCACCGGGTACTTCGCGGCCGCGGCCGCGGCCGCACGCGCGGGCGCCGATCTGCCGACGATCGCCGGGGCGGTACGCGCGGCGACCGGCCGCAAGGGTGCGGAGCTGTACATGCCGCTGCGCGTGGCGCTCACCGGCCTGAGTCACGGGCCGGAGCTCGCGCCGCTGCTCAAGGCGATGCCCGCCGGTCAGGCGTGCGAACGGCTGGCGCGCTTCGCATGATCCGCATACACAACTCACTCAGCGGCGCGAAGGAGGAGCTGCGGCCCATCAAGCCGGGGCACCTGCGCATGTACGTATGTGGCCTCACCGTGTACGACTTCGTGCACATCGGGCACGCGCGCATGCTCATGGTGTTCGACGTCATCAGCCGCTACCTGCGCCATCGCGGTTACCAGCTGACCTACGTGCGCAACATCACCGACATCGATGACAAGATCATCCAGCGGGCCGCGGCGGGCAATGAGCCGATCCAGGCCTTCACGGAGCGCTTCATCAGCGCCATGCACGAGGATTGTGCCGCGCTTGCCATCCTGCCCCCCGACCACGAGCCGCGCGCCACGCAGTTCGTGCCGCAGATCATCGCCATGGTGCAGCAGCTGATCGCACGCGAGTTCGCCTACGTTGCCGCAAACGGCGATGTGATGTACGCGGTCGCCCGCTTCGCCGACTACGGCAAGCTCTCAGGCAAGAAGCTGGCGGATCTGCGCAGCGGCGCACGCGTCGCGGTCGATGAGGCCAAGCGTGACCCGCTGGACTTCGTGCTGTGGAAGCACTCCAAGCCCGGCGAGCCGGCGTGGGAATCGCCCTGGGGATCCGGGCGGCCCGGCTGGCACATCGAGTGCTCGGCCATGTCCACCACGCTCCTGGGCACGCATTTCGACCTGCATGGCGGGGGGATGGATCTGAAGTTCCCGCATCACGAGAACGAGATCGCCCAGTCGTGCGCTGCGACGGGTGACTGCTTCGTGAACGTGTGGATGCACAACGGCTTCGTCAACGTCGACCAGGAGAAGATGTCCAAGTCGCTCGGCAACTTCTTCACCGTGCGCGAGGTGCTGCCCGCGCTGCGCCACCCCGAGGTGCTGCGCTATTTCGTGCTTTCCAGCCACTACCGCGGCCCGATCAACTACTCGCTCGACCAGCTCGAGCAGGCGGACGCCGCGCTCAGCCGCATGTACACCGCGCTGCGTGACCTGCCCGATGTGGCTGCCGAAGCGGGCGAATACAGCGCCCGCTTCCAGGCGAGCATGGACGATGACTTCAATACGGCCGAGGCCCTGGCAGTGCTGCAGACGCTCACCCGGGAGCTCAATACGACCAAGGATGCCGGCAAGACGGAGCGCGCAGCGCAGCTGGCCGCGGAGTTGCGCTCGCTGGGGGGAGTTCTGGGCCTGCTGGCAGTCGCCCCGGCGCAGTGGGGCCGTCTCACCCGCGCGGGCGTGGCGGGCGCAGTGGGGGCACCGGCAGGGCAGCTGGCGGATGCCGAGATCGAAGCGCGCATTGCCGCGCGCATCGCCGCGCGTCAGACCAGGAACTGGACGGAGTCGGACCGCATCCGCGATGAGCTCGTGGCCGTGGGCGTGATCCTCGAGGATAAGCCCGGCGGCAAGACCGTGTGGCGACGCTCCTGAGGGGCTAGGCTGCGGCGCCCGCGCGCCGGCGCCGCGCCGCCTGCAGCGTGTTGTGCATGAGCATTGCGACCGTCATCGGTCCGACGCCGCCGGGCACCGGCGTAATCCACGCCGCGCGCTCGCGTGCGGCCGCGAAGTCCACATCTCCCACCAGGTGCCCGTCGGCATGGCGGTTCATGCCGACATCGATGACGATCGAGCCCGGGCGCACCCAGTGCCCGGGAATGAGCCCCGGCTTGCCTGCGGCCACGATAAGGATGTCGGCGCGGCTGACATGTTCTTCCAGGTCCGCGGTGAAGCGGTGGCACACCGTGGCGGTGGCCCCGGTGAGCAGCAGTTCCAGCGACATGGGGCGCCCGACGATGTTGGAGGCCCCGACGACCACGGCGTTCTGGCCCTTGAATGGCGCTCCGATGTGTTCCAGCAGGCGGATGACCCCATAGGGCGTGCACGGGCGCATCAGCGGGATGCGCTGTGCGAGGCGGCCGATGTTGTAGGGGTGAAACCCGTCGACGTCCTTCACCGGGGCGATGCGCTCGATGACGGACGTCTTGGCGATCAGCGCTGGCAGGGGCAGCTGTACCAGAATTCCATCCACCTGCTCGTCATGGTTCAACTCGTCGATCAGGCCGAGCAGCTGCGCCTCGGTGGTTGTCTGCGGCAGGTCGTAGGCGAATGAATGGATCCCGACCTCCTCGCACGCTACGCGCTTGTTACGCACGTACACCGCGGAGGCCGGGTCCTCGCCGACCTTCACCACCGCGAGCCCCGGGCGCAGCTCACCGCTGGCCATGGAATCCTGGATGGCACTGCGTACCGAGGCCTTCACATCACGCGCCAGGGCCTTGCCGTCGATTAACCGTGCAGTCATAGGGAAAAATTCATCGCTTCGCCCGCCGGGCGCGCATTCTCGCACGCCGTGCGAGACGCGCGAGTCTGCAAGCGTCATCCGATTGCCGATCGGGCACGGCACGCACGGCGTGCCGGGGGAGGGGGCGCGAGCGCGGCGGCAGGCGGCTACGGCATTGCAGGTTCCCCGCGAGCCTGCTGCCGGCTGTGGCCGAACGAGTCAGTGCGCCGGGACGAAGGCGCGCCAGCGCTCACCTCACAGAGGGGGACGTGCCCGCGCGGGCCATGCCGGCAGCCAGGCGATGGAGCCCTTACGCAGTTCCCGCCAAAAGACGCTGTAGGTGGTCAGGAAGTAGTCGCGCAACAGCGCGCGCAGCGAGCGGCCGCTGTTGAACGGACCCTGCCCCAGGCCCATTGAGATAGTGCCCAGGCTTGCGGCGTCACACGATGCGTACGTGCCAAACAGCCGGTCCCACAGCACCAGGTCGAAACTGAAGTTGGTGTTGTAGTACTCGGGGTTGGTAGCGTGATGCAGACGATGCATGCGCGGCGACACCAGCAGCCAGCGGCCGGCCCATCCATAGTCCGTGGTGAGGTTGGAATGCAGCAGAAACTGGTTGACGCGTACGAAGGTGCGGTACAGGAAATAAACCGCAACGATGATGAACCATGGGCTTCCGAACACGGGCTTTGGTGCGACCGGCTCGGTCAACAGGAGCAGAAACAGAACCAGAGCCAACTGCTCCAGCGCCTGGATCAACGGGGTCTGGCGCACCGCCGTCATGATCGACAGGTGCTCTGCGGAATGATGGAACTTGTGCAGCGCCCACAGCGCCGGAACCGCGTGCTCGAGCCGGTGAAACCAGTAGGCGACGAATGAGATCAGCAGCAAAATGCAGCCGGCCTGCACTCCCCAGGTAGGCAGCAGATGCACGAGGCTGACGGGCGAGTGGAGCAAGCGCTTGTCGGTCACGTACAGCAGACCGAGCGAGAGCACGTAGGCTGGAAGCCTGAAAGGCAGCAGCATCATGGCCATGCACAGCGCATCCAGGCGTACAGATGCTGAGGCGTGCCGGAGTGTGCGCAGCGATGAGCGACCCCAGCCCAAGAAGGAGACTTCAAGGAGGCATGCCGAAGCCGGAGTCCACAGGCCGGCTGGAAGCACCACGAGCACGGCAGCCAGCTGCTGGAGCGGTACCGTGCCATGCACGTCCGCGAAGTGCCGTACGTTCTCAGCCCCGGGAACCAGCAGGAGCGCGCCGGCCAGCAGCAAGCACGCCGACCGGGCGAGAAATTTGCGTGGCCCCATGCGCAAGTATAGCCCGCACCTGGGCAGCAACACGTGAGGGTGGTCGGGGTGACAGGATTTGAACCTGCGACATCTACGTCCCAAACGTAGCGCTCTACCAGTCTGAGCTACACCCCGGCGAGGGGCGAGATTCTACGCGACGCCGCGCGCCATTCAAAAAGCGCGGCGCCCTGGGGCCTCGATACGCAATTCCCGGGCGAGCGCCGCGCGCAGGCGCTCCAGCTGTGCGATGTGGCGTGCTGCCTGGCGCACAGCGCCGTCAGGGAAGCACGGGCTGGCGCGCAACTGTGCCTGCTCCGCACGCGCAAGCTCCAGGCACCCCAGGGCATGGCGCCAGCGCGAGGCGAGAACCTGCCTGGCGGCCGCCTTGACGGCGAGCTGCCAGCGCGAGGGTTGCGGGGGGCGGGGCGTGACCACATCCATACGGGGCAGGCATTGTGGTGCGGCCATGTGACATGCCGCGGACAGCACGATTGCGGGCAGGTTTATCTCCGACAGGCCTGCTGAGGCAGTTAAAGCCTTGACAAAGACAGCCTAGGCAACTAATATTCGAGGCCATTCCTCCCCGGAGGGCACCGCGGTGCCCCGAACGGGAGATATTCAGGAGTGAGTCCATGGGCGACATTTACGACATCGCGACCTACCAGCCCAAGAAGAGTGTGGGCTACCTGCTCACCCGGGTACGGGTCGAGATGCTGGCGGCAGTGGATCGTGAGTTAGCAACCGACAAGCGCCTAGCACCCTTGGAGATCAGCTCCGCGCAGTTCATCGTGATTGCCATGCTGGCCGCTTCCAGCGCGCCCATCTCGGCTTCGGACCTGTGCAAGGGCATTTCCTATGACGCCGGGGCGATGACACGCATGTTGGACCGGCTGGAGAGCAAGGGTCTGATCCGGCGCAACCGCAGCACGCGGGACCGGCGGCTGATGCATCTGGAGCTCACGGAGGAGGGACGCGCGGTCTACCCGCGGATGCGGGAGATCTCGATGGCGGTGGCCAACCAGTTCCTGCGCGGCTTCACCAAGACCGAGGCGCGGCAGCTGGAGGGTCTGCTCGGGCGCATGTTCGAGAACGCGCAGGCCGAGGCGCAGAGGGTGACGGCATAGCGGCGGGTTTTTTTTCCAGGGAACGATTGCCTAGGCATTATTCGCCGCGGCAAAGAGGAATGCATTGCAAGGGAACGACTATGACGAGCGAGACGACCAACACATCAAGCAAACGGCGCTGGCGCATTCTGGCCCCGCTCATCGGCGCGGTCGCGCTGGTGGCGATTGGTTACACCCTCTACTGGGCTCAGGTGCTGCGCTACCACCAGGGAACCGACGACGCCTACGTGGGCGGCAATGTCGTGCAGATCACCCCGCAGATCTCCGGCACCGTGATCGGTATCGGCGCGGATGACACCCAGTTTGTAAAGGCAGGCCAGCCGCTGGTGCGCCTCGATCAGGCCGACGCCAGGGTGGCGCTGGATCAGGCCGAGGCACAGCTCGCGCGCACAGTGCGCGACGTGCGTAACCTGTTTGCGACGACCTCGCAGCTGGAGGCTGCCGTGCAACTGCGCCAGTCCGATCTGGATGCGGCGCAGAAGGACCTCGTGCGCCGCCAGCAGCTGGGTAGCAGCGGCGCGGTGTCGGGCGAAGAGCTCCAGCATGCCCGCGATGCGGTCAAGGGCGCGCAGGCCGGCCTGCTGGCCGCGCAGCAGCAACTGGCGGCAACGCGCGCGCGCGTTGACAACACCACGCTCGAAGACCATCCCCAGGTGCGTGATGCCGCCGCTGCGGTCCGCAACGCCTACCTGCAGCTCTCGCGCACCGAATTGCCGGCACCCGTGGCAGGGTTCGTCGCCCGCCGCAACGTGCAACTGGGTCAGCGTGTGGGCCCGGGGGCGGCTCTCATGGCCGTGGTTCCGCTCGACCAGGTGTGGGTGGATGCGAATTTCAAGGAGCCCCAGCTGGCGCGCATGCGCGTCGGTCAGCCGGTCAAGCTCACCGCGGACCTGTACGGCACGAAGATCGTCTACCACGGTACGGTGGCCGGCTTCGGCGCGGGTACCGGCTCCGCATTCTCGCTGCTGCCGGCACAGAACGCGACCGGCAACTGGATCAAGATAGTGCAGCGCGTTCCGGTGCGCATCGCGCTCGATGCGCGCGAGGTCGCCGCGCATCCGCTGCAGATCGGGTTGTCCATGAAGGCCGACGTCGATGTGAGCCAGGGCGGCGATGGCGCGCGCCTGCCACAGCTGGCGAGCAATGCCACCGCGTGGTCGACGGATGTCTACGGCACCGGTGATGCCCAGGCCGATGCGCGCGTGCGCTCGATCATCGCCGCCAACCAGACCCCGGCACCCCACGTGGCCGCGCTAGCCGCCGCCGGCCGTGCGGCGATGCTGGCGGACAACGCGCGTCTGCCGGCCGGCGGCCGGCATCTGCGCTAAGGCGGCTGCGAACCTCGCGGGAGCCTCGTGTGGCGGACCAGAATGCTGACAGACCGGTGACCGGCGGCGCTGCGGGGGCAGCGCCGGCCGGGCTGCCGCCGCTCACCGGGGCACAGCTGGCGATCGGTACCATTGCCCTGTCGCTCGCGACGTTCATGAACGTCCTCGACACCTCCATTGCCAATGTCTCGATTCCGGCGATCGCCGGTGACCTCGGGGTCTCACCAGACCAGGGGACCTGGGTGATCACTTCCTTCGGCGTGGCGAACGCCATCTCGCTGCCCTTGACGGGGTGGTTGACGACGCGCTTCGGCCAGGTCCGCCTGTTCATCGCCTCCGTCGCGCTGTTCGTGGTGGCCTCGTTCCTGTGCGCGCTTGCACCGACGCTTTCCGCGCTGATCCTCTTTCGCGTCATTCAGGGTGCCGTCGCCGGTCCGATGATCCCGTTGTCCCAGACGCTGCTGCTGTCCAGTTACCCGCGCAGTCGCGCCGGTACCGCGCTCGCGATGTGGTCGATCACCACGCTCGTCGCCCCGGTGGTCGGCCCGCTGCTGGGGGGCTGGATCACGGACAACATCTCCTGGCCATGGATCTTCTACATCAACGTGCCGGTCGGCGTTGCGGCGGCGCTGGCTACCTGGTGGATATTCCACAAGCGCGAGACCGCAACGGCGCGCGTGCCCGTCGACACCGTGGGCCTCGCGCTGCTGGTGGTGTGGGTGGGGTCGCTGCAGGTGATGCTCGACAAGGGCAAGGACCTAGACTGGTTCAACTCGCCGCAGATCGTCGTGCTGCTGTGCGTGGCGGTGGTGGCGTTTGCGATCTTCCTCGTGTGGGAACTCACCGAGGAACATCCGATCGTCGATCTTGCCTTGTTCAAGCGCCGCAATTTCTGGGTCGGCACCGTGGCCCTGCTGTGTGCCTACGGGCTGTTCTTTGGCAACGTCGTCCTGCTGCCGCTATGGCTGCAGCAATACATGGGCTACACCGCAACCCTCGCCGGGCTGGTGCTCGCGCCGGTGGGGATCCTTGCGATGGTGCTCAGTCCGGTGGTGGGGCGCATTACCGGTCGTGTCGACCCGCGCCTGCTGGTCACGGTCTCGTTCATGGTGTTCGCGCTAGTGCTGTTCATGCGCGCCCACTTCAATACCGACGCCACCATCGGCACGCTACTGCTGCCGACGATTATCCAGGGCATCGCCATGGCGTTCTTCTTCATCCCCTTGATGATGATTACCCTGTCGGCGCTGCCGCCGGAGCGCATTCCCGCAGCCTCGGGCCTGTCGAATTTCGCGCGTATCACGGCAGGCTCGTTCGGCACCTCGCTGACGACCACGCTGTGGGACCGTCGCGCGACGCTGCATCACGCGCAGCTGGTGGAGCGCCTTGACCCCAATGGCGCTGTCACCGCACAGGCCCTGGGCACGCTGCATGCCGGCGGCATGGGCACT
Source organism: uncultured Pseudomonadota bacterium (assembly GCA_963794975.1). Classification (GTDB taxonomy): domain Bacteria; phylum Pseudomonadota; class Gammaproteobacteria; order Steroidobacterales; family Steroidobacteraceae; genus 13-2-20CM-66-19. The sequence goes on from CAWCGL010000004.1 coordinate 252,651, forward strand.
GAGCAGGGGTATGCCGTGCTGAACCGTTTGGTCGACTCTCAGGCGTTCATGCTGTCGGCGGATGACATCTTCTACGTGTCGGGGTTCATCTTCCTGGCCTTGATCGGCCTGGTATGGCTGGCGCGGCCGCAGCGCAGCGAGGCGAAGGGCGGCTCGGGCGCGGCGGCCTCGGCCGCGCACTGACCTAGGCGCCAGACCCGTGCGCCGCGCGCAACAGCTTGGGTGGCGCGAACCAGACGAGCTGCCCGCGCCCGGGCCGTGCCCGGCCACGGAAGTGCAGCAGCGCGGCGCCCATCTTCCGTAAGGTGAACTGGCTTGCCGAACCCCCGGGCAGGCACTCGCCCAGCAGTGCGCTCAGCTGCGGCTCGTGACCGACGACCGCGATGCAAGCGGTCGCGCTGCGCCCGAGGCGGCCCAGCAAGGCACGCGCGGGCACCTCGGGGGCCAGTTCCGCCCAGACCAGCGCGCGCGGCCAGCGCGCGTAGCGTTCGAGAAGCTGCGCGGTCTGTTGTGCGCGCAGCAGCGGACTCGCCAGCACGACGTCGGGTCTTAAACCCAGACGCCGCAGGCCGGCGGCGGCCTTGCTGCCGCGCGTCCTGCCGCGAGTGGACAGCGGCCGCAGACGATCGTCAGGCCAGCGTTTCGTGTCGCGTTCCATGGCGATCGCATGCCGTACCAGCAGCAGGTCCATTGGCGTCAGTGCCGCAGCGGGCGCGCCTGCGTCGCCGGGGAGGGATCAGGGGGCGGTAACGCGGGCGCGGCGGCGGTCGCCGCCGCTGCCAGTGCAGCGGCGCTGACTTGAGCCATCTTTGCCCGCAATCCCTTCCAGCGCTTGCCGCGGATCCTCTTCCAGGCGCGCGTCAGTGTTTTGCGGGCGCGGGCCGTTACGTTCAGTTGGTGCTCGGCCAGGCGCCCCATGAGGAACAGCGTCTCGGCTGGCAGTCCGGCAGTGGTATCGCCCGCAAGCGCCTCCAGGCGGTTCTTGGCAAGGTGCGCGTCCTGGTGCTCGCCCAGGCCGTCCTGCAGGCGGCGTAATGCCCTGAGCATCTCTTCGGCCGGCTTGCCGAAGAGATCCGCGCCCGGCTCGAGCGCATAACGCAGCAGCTTCGCACGCCGCCGGACCACGTGGTACTTCTCCATCGCCGACTTCGCACTGAGGCTGCGCACGTCCTTGCGCAGCTTGCGGAAGCGTCTTTGCACGCGTTCGGGCATGACAACCGCCGCCGGCGCCGCCCCTGGCAGGGTGGCGGCCACGGAACTGCCGCTACCGAGCCGCAGGCTCTCAAGCCAGCCGCGCGTCGCCTCGCTGTCGAGCATGCGGATCATCTGCACCCGGGCGTGGGCGCGGTCGGCTTCCAGCCGGGCTCGCAGCGGCGCTGTCGCCGGCCACTCCTCGGCGGTCAGGGACTTGCCGTAGCGCTCGAGCTCGGCCAGCTGGACATCGAAATCGCGAGCAGCACCCAGCGTGCGCAGGATGCTCTTGGCAGTCTTGCGTGCGCGCGTCAGCTCCGCAGGCAACTGCAGCTTGAAGAGCCCGAGGACCGCGTCGATGTGTCTCACGGCCACGCGCAGCTGGTGCAGTTCTTCCGCATCCTCGCCCAGCCGGGCGCCCGGCTCGTGCCGATCCCAGGCCACCAGTTGCCGGTGAAGCTCCTCCAGGGCCATCTCGTGGGCGCTGCGGGTCAGCGCGGTGGGGGCGGGGCGGGGCGAGGCGCCGGCGGGGTCGCCGGCAGCGACACCGGCCGTCGCGGACTGAAGCTCGTCTGCGGGCACCTTCATGGGATTTCTGGGGAAAAGCAGGGGATAACCGCAGTGTAACAAAGGGATCCGGGGTGCGGAGGTCGTACTCTCCGACGCAGCCTGTGTCGGGCGGCCCCACAGGGCCCCTCGGGGCGCTTAACGCAGAAAATTGACGCTCCTTAAGCCACTTACGTATGATTCGCGCCCCCCGTGCGGCGGGGCCGGTTAGGGGCGTGACAGTCGTGCCCGTAGCTCAGGCGGATAGAGCATCGGCCTTCTAAGCCGAGGGTCGCAGGTTCGAGTCCTGCCGGGCACGCCAGCCGCATGGCAGTAGAGAACGATGGTGGGCGTAGCTCAGCTGGTAGAGCCCCGGGTTGTGATCCCGGTTGTCGTGGGTTCGAGTCCCATCGTCCACCCCTGATTTCGGGGCCGTTAGCTCAGTTGGTAGAGCAGGAGACTCTTAATCTCTTGGTCGAAGGTTCGAATCCTTCACGGCCCACCAATTTCCAGAAAACCAGAAGGCGCGCGGACGTGAGCGCGCGCGTGACGATCTTCCTCGTCAATGCCGCGATGAGCCCCATCAGCGTGAGGAAGTCCAGCCCGCCGCCGCCTGAGCCATTCATGCCTCCCTGCATCGCCCCGCCCGAGCTGCCGGCTATCGCGACTTTGGCGCTTGCGATCACCGGCGCGGCTGCCGTGTCGCAGGTCAGCGTGTACGTGTATGTCCCGGCCATGCCCTCGGTAATCTGCTGCTGACCGCCATGGACGCTCATGGCACCCGCCCACCCGTCATTGGTTGCTCCCCCGGAGGCGGTGCAGGCGGTCATACCCTGATTAGTCCATGTGACGTTGAATGTGGTACCCGCGGTTGCGTTTGCCGGAGCCTGCAAGTGCAGCGTCGGAGCAAAAGGCACCACTGGCGTGAGTAGGTAACCGCCGGTGACCTGTGTGCGGCTGTCGATGCCGGTTGCCACAATCCAGCCGTTGTCGTTGATGCCTTTAGCTTCAAGTAGCGTCACGAAGGGTGCGTTCGGATCATCGGCGCTTATCAGACTGTTGAGGTCCATAACGCTGTCGTCTTCAATAAAGAATGGCGTCAAGACTGGCTGGGTATCGGGAGCGGTGACAGACGTCCAAATGACCTGCCCGGCGTTGTTGATGTACGCGTTCGGAGCGCCTCCGTAGCAGGTTGAAATACCATTGCAGTTGTCCGGTACGGCCGGAAGCGGCTGGGTCACACCGTTACTGTAAGTCCAAAGCAAGTAATTGCCGCTACCCGTCGACTTCTTTGAGATGCCCACGACTTCGCCGGCGTTGTTAATGGAAGTGGCAGCCGAGGAGGAGAACTGCACACCAGAGAGTTCCGGTATCACTGTGTAAGTGCCGTTTTCATACAGCACTGCTTTCGAATCCCCGTTCGTGGCAACGACCTGGCCCGCGTTGTTAACGCCGTAGAAAACCGCCACACCGGGCTGCTCCTGACCGACGCCATTCATGTAGATGAGCCCGTGCCCGGACTCGCAAGAGCCGACGATCAAACCGTCGGTATTGATCCCCGAGGGTGTACAGAAACCTTCGTTAGCCGGATTGGTCAGCACACTCATTGTGCCGTTGGTGTAGATGAACCCCTGCGAAAACTCATCTGTAGTCCCATCGACGAGCGAACCGACCACCGTCCCGGAATCGTTAAGTGCCACTCCACTAGCGACCGCGACAATATTGCCATTGCCGGTGGCGGCGAGGGTCCCGAGATCCTGAAGAACGCCACCTGAATACAAGAAGGCGTGGTACCCGCCACCTTGCGCAAGAGCCGTCCCGGTGACTTGACCACTGCTGTTAATAGCGGTTGGTGTGAGCGCGACCTGCCCGGGTAGGGCCGGTGTCAGCAACGGGATCGCGGTGAGCGTAAACGAGGGCGCTCCCGCCGCCACCATTGGTGTAAGCGCGACAAGGTAGATCCATAGGCGACTCGTACCTAACCCATTCATTGGGTGGACTCCTGTGTCGTTCGGCAGCCGGGCCTCATTGGTAGTCTACCTGCTGGCAGTCGACTATCCATGCCAGGGCGGCAATGCCTTGCGGGATCCGCGGCCCAGCCGTTCCTTGGTAAGTGGTGCGGCGGCGCTTTAGGGTTCTGAAAGTGCTCCAAGTAGTTGGCCGACGGCGTTCCTGCCTCCAAAAGGCGGTCGCGCCACCTCCGCCGCTTCCAGGACGGCCGACCGAACGGCGGGAGTGACTTAGAAGGGTCCGAAGCGCTGACTCCTACGCTGATGCGCAAATCACCTCGTAGCACAGCTGCGTTGGATGAATGCCGCGGGTGCCATTTGAATCAATAGCTTATAAATCGTGAGGTATTCGCGGCCGAGGAGAGGGACGGAGGCGTTCTGCCTAAGTCGCATCTGTAAGTGCGTGTGCTGACTCACCTACGGGCGAGGCCGTGCGGCACGTGTGCGGCCTGGCGACCATGCGCCGCCTCAGGAGCGCTCGAGAATTGACAAACGCGCTTGGCGCGCTTCCTACTCGCCGATATGAGATGCGTCCGCCACGTTGAATCGTGCCTGTCAGTTGCCCGCGGACGCTTTGGATGAAGCGTCTCGTGCAACGCGCGCTGCGCAGCATGGGTTACGAGCTGCGGCGCGTAGGAAGCGGCCGCGTCCCGGATGTCAATCTGCGAGACGTCTCGGAACAGGAACGACGCACCATCGATCGGGTGCTGCCGTTCACCAACACCAGCGTCGAGCGAGTCCTGGCGCTCATCAATGCCACGGCTTACATCACCAGCAAAAGGATTCCCGGAGACATCACCGAATGCGGCGTCTGGCGCGGCGGCAGCATGATGGCGGTGGCCCTCACCCTGCTGGCGCACGGCGATCACAGCCGAAGACTGTTTCTGTACGACACCTACGAGGGGATGTCCGAGCCAACCGACCACGACACGACGCCCTGGGGCGATTCTGCTGCCGCACTGCTGGAGCGATACCCGCGGGGAACCGGGCCATGGTGCTACGCAGGCATTGATGAAGTGCGCGCCAACCTCGTATCCACGGGCTACCCGGCGGAGAAGATCATCATGGTGGCGGGCAAGGTGGAGGACACGATTCCGCGGCACCTGCCTGGTGAGTTGTCTCTTCTGAGGCTTGATACCGACTGGTACGAGTCGACGCAGCACGAGCTGAAGCACCTGTACCCGTTGCTTGTCCGCAATGGGATTCTGATCATCGATGACTACGGACACTGGCAGGGTGCCCGCAAGGCCGTTGATGAGTACTTCCTGGCTCAGCCAGGCGTCAACTTCCTGCACAGAATCGACTACACAGGCCGGCTGCTGGTCAAGAACGGCGCCTAGTCACCGATTCCTCCCGCGGCCGGTCCGGCCGAGGCTGCACGCTTCCTGCCCGCGCGATTCTTCCGGACCATCTTGGCCACCCATGCAGGTGCCAAAGCCCGTGCTGCGATGCCCAAGGCTTGGGGCCACCACGCAGCCCGCAGCGCACGTTGGCGGCTCCTCCACAGCATGCCTAACGCCTGGGCGCGGCGGCCGTATCCGGCTTGCACCCGCGCCATGGACAGGGCGTTTTTGGCGCGTTCGTTGCGCAGGATGGCGCGTTGCCCTTGCGTGCTTGCCAGGCGCTCCATTTTTTCGATCAACCTGAAGCGTGCGTCGTACACGCCAACTCGGTTGGCGCTGTAATGCTCGGCATGATTGCGCACGCACACCAGGGGTTCTGCGATCGCCAGTGCCTGACTGCGGAGGCTCATCCGTAACCACAAATCGTAGTCCTCGAAATACAGCTGCCCCTCGTCAAATCCCCCCAGCTCATCGACAAATGCCCTCTCCGCCAGCACGCTCGGTGTGGCCACCGCGATTTCCAGGGTGAGCAGCCGTTCGAAGATAGCGCCGCCCTGGATGAGGCGGTAGTACGTCTTCTCCGTGGGCAGTGCCTGCCCCGCCGCGTCAATGCGAATCAGGGCCGTGTAACTCCATCGGCACGTGCTGCTTCTGAGGGCTTGCACCTGGGTTTCGAGCTTGGCCGGCATCCAGAGATCATCGGAGTCAATGAAGGCCACGTAGTGTCCGCGCGCGACCTGCAGCGCGCGGTTGCGTACTGCGCCGGGATTGCCGGTGTGGGTCAGCCGCAAGACCCGAACACCGGGGGTACGCTCAAGAGAATTCAGGTAAACCTGCGTCTCGATACCGGAGCCGTCGTCCGCTATGACCAACTCCCAGTCGGTGGAGGTCTGGGCGGTCACGGAGGCAACCGCGGCCTGCAGATACTCCAGGCGGTCGTATGTCGGAAGAATGACCGTCACTGAGGGAAGTGGGCTCATAAGTCAGTCGGTGCGAGCAGAGCCCGCCGGTTCAAGCGCCTGATTTGTCACGATTAGAGCACGTTTGACGGGCGTCATCCCCGCTCGGGGAAAGCCGCGGGGCGGCGTTCCTGTCGCTGAGGGCGGTAACTGTGGTCGTGAAGTGGACGGGGAGCGGATCAGGCCAGACAGTTCGCTGTATCGCTATCTTCCGGTCCTGATGGCTTCGATGTGGGACGATATGGCTACGCCGAGCGCATGCGGTGGAGTTCGAGCACGTTCCCAAAGGACCCCATCACGCCATAAGTATGCAGGGCTTTTCGCATCTCTCCGCCGCCAGCGATCCGAGGTTTCCGGACTTCTCCGTTTCGATCCCAGCCGAGACGCTGGGTTCGCTGAGCTCGATGCGACTCAGCCGCCTTGGGTGGTGCTTTAAGGCCGGACAGCCGGGCAGTTCATCGTGAACGGGTCACTCTGGCGGAAAATCGCGCGCGCGCTGACGGGCGGACCGCCTGCGGTGCGGACCGAGGATCGCCGCATTCTCGAGCAGGTAATCTTCGCCCACTACGCAGCGCGTGCAGATGTCAGGACGGTGCTGTTCGTGGGGTGTGAGTCCTATACACGCCACTACGAGCGTTATTTCCCGAGACAAAACTACTTCACGATCGATTCGAACCCGGAGCGGCGCAACTTCGGTGCGAAGCAGCATGTTGTCGGTCGACTCGAGCAGCTGCGCCGCCATTTTCCGGCGGGGTTCTTCGACCTGATCGTCTGCAACGGCGTCTATGGCTGGGGATTGAATCGCGCAGAGGAATGCGAGACCGCGCTGCACGAGTGCCGCGCCTGTCTTGCCGATGACGGACATCTGGTATTCGGCTGGAACGATCTGCCGCGCTACGATCCGGCGCCGCTCGCATCCGTCGGGGCATTTTCGAGCTTTGCCGAGTACTGCGTCCCCAGCCTCGGTTCGACCTACCTGACCGCGACTGCCTATCGCCACACCTACAGATTTCTGCAAAAGACCGCAGCTTCCCCGTGAGCGCGGCGCTTCACTGTCCGTCAAGTACCTCTTGGTGAAAGCGCAGGTAGTCGGAGAGGGACAGAGCGTGGAACGCCTCGGCAAACCGAACCGCGGGTGACGCGAAGGACATCGCGCGGTAGGCATTCAGGCCCTCGATGCCGTGCAGGTAGTCGGTCTCGGCGAGCTGACTGCTGTAGCACTTCATCGCCTGCCGCTTGGCTTCGATCGTTTGGTCAATGCGCACCACCGAGTTTGCCACGAGCGGGGTCCATACTTCGTAGGCCCGGCATTCGAACTGCAGCGAGGTGTCCCGGGTGGCCGAACGCAGCACGGTACTTACTGCGCGATGGTCCGGATGTGCCTCCATGAAGAAAGGCAGGTAAACGATCTCTGGCCGCTCGCGCAGCAGAATGTCGCGCAGGCGCAGGCCGACCTGCGCGTCGGTACTCAGCTGCGAGTCTTCGGCATCCAGAAACGTAAGCGTGCTGACGCCGAGCGCTTGTGCAGCCCGGTTTGCCTCGGCCTTGCGAACGGCAACGACTTCCTGAGGGGGCAGCGCTGCTCCGTCGGGCGATCTCATCGCGCCACCGCCGCGGCTACCGTCCGTCAGGAAGACCACTTGTATGTCGGATCCAGCAAGCGCATGTCGGGCCACGGTGCCGCCACAGCCGAGCACCTCGTCATCCATATGCGGGGCAAGGACGAGGACCTTCGCGCAACCTGGCTCGTAACGCTCGAGCGGCGCACTGAGGGACGAGCGGTAACGAGCCAGTGCGAGCAGGCCGCCAAAACGGCGGCCGCCGGCAGCGAGGAATCTCCTGAGTAGGTTGCTCGTGCGCATCACTGAGTCGGCCGTTTCATGCGGCTGCGTGCCGGAGCGCCGCGGAGGCCAGCGACGCCGGGGGCGAACTTCCCGTCGTCACGCGGCTGCGCAGCGCCAGCCCGGGCCCGCTGCTTACTGCTTCTGCTCACTACTCAACTGCGTAAGCTGGCGGCCGACGTCGGCCAGATACAGCCCACGTCCCTCCAGTTCCTTGCCGCAGCGTTTGCCCTCGGCGCTGAAGTCTCCCGCCGACATGAGACTTATCTGCGCGAGCATTGCCTTTGCAAGATCGAACGCGGACGTCTCGCGCCCGTCTATGCGTCCCAGGAAGTAGAGCGCCAGCACCGCCGCACTTTGCGCCTTGTCCGCCTCGCTGCCCATCATCGAGCCGACGACGATGCAGCGCACATCGGCGATTGTCGCCTGATTCAAGGGCTCCTCTGCTTTCGCCGACGGGAATGCGCCCACGAGGATGGCGGCCAGTGCCAAGCAGAAAGTGCGTGTCATGTCGTTCTCCGGGGCCTGCAGCGAACCAACTATAGCGCCGAATGCGCGCGCCGGAGGTGCGGCGCACCTAGTCGCGCTTGCGAAACGCCACGGGCAGGTAGCGCTGCCCGGGCAGCAGACGGTTGTTGCGGTCGAAGACTACATCGGGCGCCAGTTGGGCCGGATCGGCCGCAAGGACGACCTCAAAGTCCTTGGAGACGGTGGTGTCTTCGAAGCGGAAGTTACAAGTGTGGAGCAGCAACAGTCCGCCGGGCTTCAGACAGCGTGCGAAGTCGACCACCACGCGTTCGAAGTCCGCGAAGCGCAGGTACGGATCGCACCGTTCCGTGCCGCTGGTGGTCAGGTCTCCCAGGCACAGGACTGCCAGGCAGAAGATGGCATCGTAGGCAGCGCTCGGCTCGTGTGCGGTGCTTGCCCCCTGAGCAAAACTCACGCGCGGGGATCGCGCGCGCGAGCGGCACACCGCCACGGCGCGAGGGTCGATCTCGATGCCCTTGATGCTTGCGCGCGGGAAGTACTTCTCCAGGGTGAATACCTCATCACCACGCGAGCATCCGAAGGACAAGATCTTCACTGGATCCCGATGTCCGAGCTCGCCGGCCGCGAACGCAAACAGCCAGGGGTAGCGGTCCGGAAGCGTGTGGTCGTAGGCCTGGAAGCGTCCCTTGAGTGGACGGCGTATGCGGGCCAAAGCGGTCAGCGCCAGGCGGGCGTTGGTGCGCCCGCGACGGGCCGCATCTGACAAAGAACGCATACTGAGGAATCTCATGCTGATAGCGACGATACTAGCCGGAGGCGCTCGTGCTGTGACTGCGCATGGACATTAAACTAAGCCGAGAATCTCCGGGTATCTTCATGACGATGGACAAGAATGATCCCCTGCGGGCGCTGGTGATCGGTGCCGGACCCGCGGCCACGGCGATGCACCTGCCGGTGCTGGCCCGGCTGCGAGACCAGGGTCGGATCACACTCGGGCTGGTGTGCGATCTGCGTGCGGAACGCGCAACCGCTGCACGGGCGGAGTTCAGGTTCCGGGAATACACCGGCGATGGCCTCGCGGCGCTTGCGCGTGCGGATGTGGATCTGGTGTACATCTTTGGCGACGCGCGGCTGCACTACGAGTACGGTCGCGCGGCTTTGCGCCACGGCAAGCACCTGTTCCTCGAGAAGCCCATCGCGCCGACGTATCTTCAGGCGTGGGAGCTGGCGCACCTCGCGCAGGCTGCCGGCCTCGTCGCCGTCGGCGGCCACAACCGCCGGTTCTTTCCGTCGCTGTCGCGGGTACGGCGCGCCGCAGGCAGGAGCGGCTGGCGCTTTGCGGAGGCCGTCTTCCACAAGCCGGAGGCGGACGCGTCGCCGCCGTTTGGCGCTGCGACCTGGCTCAGCGCGAACGGCATCCATGCCCTGGACGCGTTGGTCTACATGATGGGTGGTCTCCCGGCCCGCTTGAGTGCCGTCGCCACTTCGCCGCGGGCGGGCCCGCCCAGCACCTTCTCCGCTGTGATGTCCTGGCAGGACGGGCGGCAGGGGACGTTCCTCTGCGACAACGCTGCCGGATTGCGCCGCGAGGAATATGCCTTTCATTCCGTGTCCGAGACCTACGCCGTGAGTGATGCCGGACTCTCCGTCGCCACTGCCGGCCGCGCCGTGGAGTTCGTCCCGTTGCCCGCCCTCGGGTCCGGCATCGAGGAGGAGCATGTGGCCTTTCTCGATGCCATCAGCGGCACGGCCAGCGCACCTCACAGTATCGCCGCGCTGGCTCCCTCGCTGTTCTTGGCGGAGCTGATCGAGGCCGGATTCAACGGCGCAGTACGGCTTCCCGAATCTGACCCGCCGGTCACGGGTCCCGTCGGGCCCGCGCTCAGTGCTCGCGCGCCTGCGCCTGAGGCCGCGCGCTCGATCCTGGTCTCCCAGGCCGCCGGTCTTGAGGACGCGCTGTTGCGCCATTTGCCCGGGGTTCGCCTGGTTTCCCTCGCCGAGGTGCGCGACGGCACGGCGATCCGTGCGGATGTCGGGGCGGCGATACTCGGCCGGGGTTCCTCGGCGCTCGAGCCGCAGCTGCTCGCAAAGCTGCCACGGCTGGCTATCGTCGGTTTCTGCGGCCTGTCCCTGAGGTCGATTGAACCTGCGGCACTGATTTCGCGCAACATCGTGGTGGTGAATGCCGACGGCGCGTACGCACAAAGTCTGGCTGAGTTTGCCCTCGGGCTCGCGATTCTGGGCCGTCGTCGCGGCTTCACCTCGCACGAGGTCATGCGCTCAGGAGGTTGGGGAACCAGTCTGCCGCCGGCGGGACTTCGCGGTCTGGTGCGGCAGTTGGCCCGCAGGGGGCGGCCGCTGGCTGCGGCGCTGGGCGTTGAGGAGCAGCTGCTGCGCTGGTGGCGCGCTAAGGCCTCTTCCTGGGCCATGGGCTCCCTTACAGCCCAGCCGCAGCTGCTGCGCGGCGCAACCGTCGGGCTGATCGGCTGGGGAGGCAGCGCACGGGCGCTGGCGCTGCGTCTGCTGCAGGCAGAGGCGCGCGTACTGGTCTTCAGCGAACATGCACCGGCATCCGAACTGCGCGATGCTGGCGCGGTGCCGGCCGCACTCGGTGATGCGCTCGCAGCCGACATCGTTTCTCTGCACCGCGGCCTTACTGCGGCCACGCGTCATTTCCTGGGCGCAGCTGAACTGGCACGGTTGCGTCCCGGAGCAGTGCTTATCAATGTCGCACGTGGCGCGCTGATTGAGCCGGCGGCGCTCATGGCGCGCCTGCAGCGCGGCGACGTCTTCGCATGTCTTGATACCTACGAGGACGAGCCGCTCGCGTCCACCGACTCGTTGCGGGCGCTGCCCAATGTGTTTCTGACCGCCCACATTGGCGGCGGATCCGCGCAAATGCATGCCGCCGCCGGCGATGAAGTGGTGGCCAAGGTCGCCGCGTTTTTGCGCGGCGAAGAGGTGCAGGCGCTCTCTGGCGCACGGCTGGCCACGATGACCTGACTGGCGCGCTCTGGCGCTTAGGGCGCCCGTACCGCCGCGGCCAGCTCGAGCAGAGAATCAAGTGCGGCCGGACGCAACGGGGACAGGTAACGGTCGCAGAACTGGCGGGCCCGTTCAGCCGCCTCAGAATTGGCGGGGCCGGCGGCCGCGGCGCGCGCCGCAAATTCCCCCGGAAGTGTAACGGTCTCGCGCCAGTCGCCCAGCTGGTAGAGCGGATCGAACGACAGCTCGTGCGGGCGCGCGAGGTAGAACGGCTTGACCCCGGCCAGCACCGCCTCGATCACCGCCGAGGACCCCCGGTACAGGCAGTAGCGGGCACGCGCGCAGTGCTCTGCCAGAGTTCCTTGTGTCGACAGGGCGACGTTTGCTGGCATCTCGGCCCCGCTCATGGCGCGCAGCGCCGTCGCATCAAGCCTGGAGGCCGGGTGGGGGCGCAGGAGAAATCTCACTCCCGGCATTTGCCGAGCACACTCGATTGCGAACCGAAACAGGATGTCACATTCGGACAGGTCGCCGTCGGGCAGAACCAGGCAGACGGAATTGCGATCGGAAACGTCAGCGCCAGCCACTGCGCGCGGCCGCCGGTGGGTACCATAGGTAATGAGCTCCACCGGATGCAGTGCCTCGCTGGCCGCCAGCGCAGCCTCGGTGATCTCCCCCAGGGTCAGGACGACGTCAGGATCACAGGGCAGGCCTGGTGCATTGACGCGCCGGCGTATCGCGTGCGCGTGTGCGCGCACGCTCGCGTGCTGATAACCCACGCATAAAGGGCGATGCCGCGCCTGGCGCGCCGCATGCCAGATGAGACGCTCCGAGGCATCCCCTTCGTAGGTCGTGATTACGATGCGCGGCGCCAATTGTCGGCAAAGGTTGGCGATGACATGGTGCAGGCGCAGGTTGCGTACTGCGTGGCCGGCGAGCGCCTGCCGCCCAGCCAGACGGGCGAGCTGCCTGTGCAAGAGGGGATGCGCGTGCTGTGCCTCGCCAAGCAGCGCGCGGCCCGCGGCTGCCGCGCAAGTCCAGACGCGCACTTCGGCTGCGAGGGGCAATGAATTCGGCAGCAGGACGCGCATTGCCGGCGCGCTTTCCGGGTCCGGTAGCGCCGGCATGAGCGTCGCGGGCAGATGGTTCGCCAGCGCCAGCACCGAGGTGGCGCCGCGCTCGCGCAACAGCCGCTGCAGGTCGCCGAAGTAGAAGTCTGCCTCGTCCTGCAGCTGCATAGGATGGTTGAGGTGCGAGATGATCAGGACATCCACGTTGCGGTCTCGCAGCACAGCTCCCGGCTGTGGCTTGTGAGAAGCGGCCGTCCGAAGGGCGCGCATCGCTCGTCGCGCGATGACCCTGGCACCGGCCGGCGCCGGGGCGGAAGTGGAGGGGTTTGCCGGTTGCTGCCGCATTGCCTGAGGCGCGAGCAACGGCTCGTACGCGGCGAGCAGGGTCGGATGCTCGCTGATGAGGTGCAGGACAGGAAGTGCAATACGACCGAGGCTGGTCGCGCTCGAGCGCAACAGCGCGTCGCACGACGCGGCAAGTTCCTCATACTCCTGCGCGTTCATGGCTCGCGACGATATCCGCAGCCGCACGGATCGCCAAGGATTCCGGCCCCGGTCGTTATCGTGGGTACCACGTGACGGTCGGGAGAGGACCTGTCGCGCCATGAGCAACGCCAGGCCAGCGGGGCCCAGTGAGCAGCGCCAGGCCGCTGATTTCGTCGGAGTTGTCAGCCAACGGCGCCCTTCTTTGAACCTCCGGGCAAGTAGTGCACACTCAATAGAGGGGTCCAGCTGGAAGGGGCCAGGGGTAGGATTTTGCGGGCGGCAGCATTCGACGAACTTGCCGGTGACTATGACGCCGACTTCACCCATTCCCCGGTGGGGAGTGCGTTACGGGCGATCGTCGCCGGCCGCTCCGACCGGGCGTTCGCCGGCGCGCAACGGGTCCTGGATCTGGGCAGCGGCACCGGTGAGGACGCAATTCGCGTGGCCCGCGCTGGCGCCGAGGTCCTTGGCATCGACGCCTCGGCGGCGATGGTGCGCGCAGCGCAGGACAAAGCGCGCCGCGGCGGCTGCGCGGACCGCGCCCAATTCCAGTGCCTGCCTATCGAGAGCCTGGGCAGTGCCGACACCGGGCCCCCCTTCGACGGCGTGCTTTCAAACTTCGGGGCGCTCAACTGCGTGAATGACCTGCCGGCAGTTGCGAGCGCCGTGGCGGCCAAGCTGCGCCCCGGGGCGCGCCTGGTGTGGGTCCTGCTGGGACGCTATGTCCCGTGGGAATGGACCTGGTTCCTGCTGCGCGCCGACCCGTCGCGGGCGTGGCGGCGAGTGCGCGGCAGCAGCGATTGGCGTGGCCTGAACATCGAGTATCCAACGCCCGGGACTGTCATCGGCATGCTGGCTCCCTACTTCCGCGTCGACGCGCTGCGCCCACTGGGCGTGGTGCTCCCGCCGAGCTACGCGGCAGCAGGACTGGGCCGCAGGCCGCGCCTGCTCGCGGCGCTGACGCGCCTGGAGCACTCACTGCAGAGCCGCCGAGCGCTCGCCTACTGCGCGGACCATTACATAATCGAGGCGACGCGCCTGCCGCTGCCGGCGCCGGTGGCACTCACCCGCAACCAGCGGAGTGCGTAAGGGTGCGCCCAGCCAGTGAACTGCGCCCTGCCGCCGAGCTTGCGCGCCTGCCGCTCGTCACGCTGTATCTGAGTGAGCGCTGCAATTCGCGCTGCGTGAGCTGCGACTACTGGCGCCACGGCAGCGCAGACATGAATCTTGCGGCTGTCAGGATGCTGCTGCCGGACCTCATCCGGCTGAACACGGAAGTGGCCCTGCTGTCGGGCGGGGAGCCGCTGCTCAATCCTGAGTGGGAGCCGATCGCGCATGCGCTGCGCGGGGCAGGGTTGAAGCTGTGGCTGCTCACCTCCGGGCTTTCCCTTGCCAAACACGCGCGCCGCGCCGCGGCGCTTTTCGACACCATTACCGTCTCGCTCGATGGCACCAACCGCGACACCTACGCCGCCATCCGCGGGCTTGATGCCTTCGACAAGGTCTGCGAGGGCATCCGCGCTGCTGCCCAGGCCGGCGCCCGCGTCACCGTGCGCGTGACGCTGCAGCACGCCAATTTCCGGGAGCTGCCGCGGTTTGTCGATCTGGTGCGCGACTGCGGGGCGCGGCAGATCTCGTTCCTGGCCGTGGACGTCGCCAACCCCCACGCCTTCGGCCGCACCGACGACTTCACGAGCGACCTGGCATTGACCGACGCGGAACTGCCGGAATTTGCGCGCTTGCTCGATGAGCTCGAGCGTGAGCATGCCGAGGACTTCCGGCGTGGTTTCATCGCGGAGAGTCCGCGCAAGCTGCGCCGGCTGGTGCAATATTTCGCCGCCGTGCGCGGCCATGGCAGCTATCCAGCCGTGCGCTGCAACGCGCCGGAATACTCGGCCGTGGTCGATGCGCGTGCGAACGTCAGGCCGTGCTTCTTTATCCCGGGAACCTCCGAGGCCACGCTGGCCGGCGCCGGTGCACTCGAGCTGGCGCTGAAGAACCCGGCGATGTCCGCCCTGCGCGCGGCGATTCGTGCGGGCGAACGCCCCGAATGCACCACCTGTGTGTGCCCGCTCTGGCGGGACGCGGGCGATGCGGCGGCCCTGCTGCCCGCGCCGGCCGCCGCGCTGCGCGGAGCCTAGCGATGGCCGCATCGACCGAGGTCTCCGTTCGGGAGGGCTACGAACGCTGGGCGCCGAGCTACCCCGATGTGCCCGGCAATCCGCTCATGCGCGCCGAGCAGCAGCTGATGCTGCAGCACTGGCCCAAGGTCGCCGGCCGGTGCACCCTTGACCTTGCCTGCGGCAGCGGGCGCTACTCGCGCCTGCTGCGCGCGGGCGGCGCTGCGGCGGTTATCGCGCTTGATGCCTCGCCGGGCATGCTGCGGCGCGTCGCAGACGTCGGGCGCGTGTGCGCCAGTCTGTCGCGCCTGCCCTTTGCTGCAGGATCGTTTGACGTCATCGTCTGTGGGCTCGCCGTGGGTCATGAACCTGATATCGGCACCTGGATGTCCGAGATCGCGCGCGTCCTGGCACCGGGCGGCACGTTCCTGTATTCCGATTTCCATCCGGAGGCAGCCCGCGCCGGGCTGAGCCGTTCATTCACCGATGGGCAGCGACGCACCTATACGCTGCCGCACCATGCCCATGACCTGGGGGCCGCGCGCGCGGCGGCCGGCGCCGCCGGACTTTCGATCGCGGTTGCGCAGGAGGTGCGCGTGGGCATTGAGCTCACCGAGCAGTTCGAGCACAGCGAGTCCTTCTACCGGCGCTGGCACGGCCTGCCACTGGTGCAGGTTGTGCGGGCGGAAAAGGCATGAACGCCAGCCCGCGCGATGCCGTGACGCTCGTGAATGCCGATCTCGGTGCCGGGCTGATCGCCAGCCTGCGCCTCCAGCGCGGTCGCATCATCGGCGTGAACGTCCCGCCCGCGCGTTCCGAGCGGGTAATCGACCTCGCCGGTGACCGGGTGCTGCCGGGTCTCATCAACGCCCATGACCACCTGCAGCTGAACAGCTTTCCGCCGCTGCACTATCCGGGGAACTACCGCAACGCCACCGAGTGGATTCGGGATTTCAACACCCGCCTGCGGGACGAGCCGGCTGTCAAAGCGGCCGCCGCCGCGCCGCGCGCCCAGCGCCTGCTCGCCGGCGGCATCAAAAATCTGCTGTGCGGTGTGACGACGGTGGGGCACCACGACCCGCTGGATCCGCTCTTGCATGAAGCCGCCTTCCCCACCAGGGTGCTGAAGGATTTCGGCTGGGCACATTCGCTCTACGTCGATGGCGCCGAACCGGTTCGCGCCTCCTGTGAGAAGACGCCCGCGCACCAGCCGTGGATCGTGCACGCCGGGGAAGGTGTCGACGCGGACGCCCACGCAGAATTCGACCAGCTCGCGGCCCTCGGCTGCATCCGTTCCAATACCCTCCTGGTGCATGCCCTCGGACTGGACGGGTTGCAGCGCCAACGACTCGCAGGCGCCGGCGCCGGAGTGATCTGGTGTCCCTCCTCGAACCTGCGCCTGTTCGGGCGCACGGCCGCGATCGGTGATCTACTCGCGGGCGGGCACGTGGCGCTGGGCACCGATTCGCGGCTTACCGGCGCTGCCGACCTGCTCGTGGAGCTCAGGGTGGCCAAAGAGAGCCTGTCACTGGATGAGCGCACGCTGGAAGGCCTGGTCACGCGCGACGCCGCGCGGCTGTTGAGAATGGCTGACCGCGGCGTCCTGCAGGCCGGCGCGCACGCAGACCTTGTGGTGCTGCCCGCGGGGATGCCGCTCTCGGCCGCGACGCGCGCCGACGTGCGGCTCGTAGTGGTCGATGGGATGGCCCGCTATGGCGATGCCGACTATCTCGGCGCGTTCCTCGCGCCCGCGGCCTGCGTCGAGGTGCAGGTTGACGGGCGCAGCAAGGCCCTGCACGCCACTCTGGCGGCGGCGCTGGCGGACAGCGCGCTGCCGGAACCGGGGGTGAGCGTGCCGCGCACGCCAGCGAGGGCCGTATGCGCCTGAAGATCGTGCTCTACAACCCCCATGCGGTGTTCTTCACCATGCCGCTTGCGCTGATGGCGATCGGCTCCGAACTGGACCCGGAGCAGTACGAGGTGGTCGTCGTGGACGCGCGCCTGGAGCGCGACCCGCGCAGCGCGGTCTTGAGCCAGATCGAAGGCGCGCTGTGCTTTGGGGTCACGGTCCTGACCGGTGCGCCGATCGCCGATGCGATCGAGATGTCGCGTGCCGTGAAGGAGGCGCGCCCTGACCTTGCGGTGGT
This sequence comes from uncultured Pseudomonadota bacterium, assembly GCA_963794975.1. Lineage (GTDB taxonomy): Bacteria > Pseudomonadota > Gammaproteobacteria > Steroidobacterales > Steroidobacteraceae > 13-2-20CM-66-19. The sequence goes on from CAWCGL010000004.1 coordinate 269,837, forward strand.
CTGGGGCGGCTGGCACCCGTCGATGTTTGCGCGCGAGTGCCTGGACGAGCCGGCGGTGGATGCGGTGGTGCGCGGGCAGGGCGAGGCCACCTTCGCCGAGATCGTGCGGCGCCTGACGGCCGGTGAGTCGCTGGCCGGCTGCCCGGGCAGCACGGTCAGGCTGCCGGACGGCTCGGTGCAGGAGAATGCCGCGCGCCCGCTGCTGCCGGTGGAGATGTTCCGTGCCCACGACTACCGCCTCATCCCGGTGGAGCGCTATTTCGAGCTCAAGGGCAAACGCCAGCTCGATTTCATCTCCTCGCAGGGATGCAATTTTCGCTGTGCGTTCTGCTCGGACCCCTTCGTCTACGAGCGCAAGTGGGTGGGGCTGGACCCGGCCCGCCTGGCGCTGCGCCTGCGCGAGCTGTGGCAGCGCTATCGCTTCGAGGACGTCAACTTCCAGGACGAGACCTTCTTCACGAGCCGCAAGCGCATCCAGGAATTCGTCGACCGCCTCATCGAGTACGACCTCAAGATCAGCTGGGCGGGCACGATGCGCGCTGACCAGGGTGTGCGGCTGCCCGAGGAGCTGTGGGCGCGGTGCGCGCAGTCGGGGCTGCGGCGCCTGCTGGTCGGGGTGGAGTCAGGCTCCGACGAGATGCTCAAGCGCATCCGCAAGGACATCCGCATCGAGCAGGTCTTCCAGACCGCGCACCGGATGGCCGCACATGGCATTGCCGGGCACTTCCCGTTCATCGTCGGCTTCCCCGAGGAAAGCGACGACAGCATCCGCGCGACCATCGACGTCGCCAAGCGTCTGCGGGCCATCAGCCCGCAGTTCCGCACCCCGATCTTCTACTTCAAGCCCTATCCGGGGAGCGAGATCGTGATGGAGGCCGTGGCCCGCGGCTTCAGGCTGCCGGAGGGTCTGAAGGCCTGGTCGGAGTTTGACTATGTGGACGGCGATCCGGGTCCGTGGGTGTCGCGCGAGAAGTTCAGGCTGATCGAGCGCTTCAAGTTCTTCAGTGAACTGGCGGCGAGGTCCCCGGGCGACCGGGGCGGGGTGCTGCAGCGCCTGGCCGCGCTGCGTTGCCGCCGCGACGAATACCGCCTGCCCGTGGAGATGCTCTTCACGCGCTGGCTCATGCCCGAGCAGAGGCTCTCGTGAGGCAGCCCCCGCATGTCCTGCTGGTGAACCCGAGCATGACGCCGGCGCGCAATGCGCGCTTCCCGCTGGCGATCCTGAACCTGGCGGCCGCGCTGGAGGGCCCCTACGCCACGACGCTGCTGGACGGCAACGTCGAGCGCGACTTCGTCGCCCGCGCGGTGAGCGCGGCGAGCGCCGGCGAGCTGGACGTGCTGGCGGTGACTGTCATGGGCGGCCCGCAACTGCCTACCGCCATTGCCGTATCCCGGGCGGTGCGCGAGGTCGCCCCGGGGATACCCATTGTCTGGGGAGGCGCGTTCCCGACCAATTGCCCCGATGCCGCCCTCAACACTGGCTACGTCGACTATGCCGTGCGTGCACAGGGAGAGGACACGTTTACGCAACTGCTGCAGGCGCTTACGGGCGGCCGCGGCGAGGGGCTGCCCGAGATCGCAGGCCTCAGCTGGCGCGGCAGCGGCCAGCCGCAGCACAACAAGGACCGCGTCTTCTCCAGCGCCAGCCTCGCGCGGCGCGTGCCGTACGAGCGGCTCGACAACCCGCGGCGCTATCTGACGCCGACCTTTCTGGGCCGGCATACCGCCGGCTATCAGGCCGCCCTGGGCTGCCGCTTTCGCTGCACGTTCTGCGGAGTCGCAACCATGTTCCGCGGCCGCATGGCGCTGCCCACGGCGGCGCGGCTGGAGGAGGACCTGAAGTTCCTCACCACCGAGCTTGGCGCGGACGCCATCCAGTTCTACGACCACAACTTCTTTGACCGCGAGGTCGACATGCTGCCGCTGCTGGAGGTGCTGGCGCGCTTCCGGCTGCCGTGGTGGTGCTTTGCGCGCGCCGATGCGCTGCTGAACATGTCTGGGCACTCCTGGGAGCTGGTGCGGCGCAGTGGCCTGCGCATGGCCTACATCGGCGCCGAGTCCCCCAGCGACTGGCTGCTGCACGATGTGCGCAAGGGCACCAGCTCCGACCAGACGCTTGCCGCGGTGGAGCTGTGCCACCGCAACGGCGTGGTACCGGAGCTGTCATTCATGCTCGCCCCGCCGCAGGATCCGGAAGGGGAAACCGAGCGCACCTTCGAGTTCATCCGCCACGTCAAGGCGCGCTTCCCGCGCACCGAGATCATGCTTTACGTCTACACGCCGCTGCCGGCGCGCGCCGGGACCAATGCGCGGCGGCCGAGCTCCGAGGGCGACCTGCGCGACTGCCACGGTGCACCGGTGGTCTTCCCCGACACGGCCGAGGGCTGGGCGCAGCCGCAGTGGCAGGCGTACTGGTGCCACACCGATTCGCCGTGGGTTTCCGAGCGTCTGCGCGGGCGCATCAAGGACTTCACCACCGTACTGGGCTGCCGTTACCCGACGATCACTGACATCCGCTCGCCGCAATGGGGCAAGACCACGCTGCGGGCGCTGGCCTCCTGGCGCTACAAATTTCGGCACTACCGGCGTCCCTGGGAGCTGGACCTCTCGAAGCGCTTCATCCGCCTGCATGACCCGCGGGCCTCGAGTCTTTAGTCCAGTGCCACTGCCGTGCCGGCATTGACGCGCCGCGGATCCGCGCGGGCAGCCGCCGAGCCCACGGCGGACCCGTTCGCCGAGCACCGGCGGCCGCGCTACCAGCTGCGCGCCCGCGTGCTCGGAGCCGAGTTCCAGTTCCTGAGCGAGCACCGCGAGTTACTGGCGCTCGCCGCGCAGGCATACGCCGGGCTGCCCAGCCAGCTGCTGCCCGGACCCGTGCGACGCTTCACGGTGCGGCTGCTACTCGGGGAGTCGCCGCGTCCGCGGGGGCGGGGGCAGGGGCAGCGTGCCGCGCAACCGCCCGCCGTACAGCCCTTTGCCGCCGGCGGCATCATCGGCGGCGCCCTTGGCGGCTCGAGCTTGGTGAGCCTCAGTGCGGCGCAGCACTCAGGCCTTGTGCTGGTCGCGCCCGGGCTGCTGCGCTTCCCCTACCACGTGCGCTACGAGCTGATCGAGTTCGCCGTTTACTGCCTGGCCGCGCGGGCGCAGCGGCTGGTGCCGCTGCATGCGGCCTGCGTTGCCGGTCGCCGCGGAGCCGCGCTGCTGCTGGGGGCGAGCGGCGCGGGCAAGTCGACTGTCATGCTGCACAGCCTGCTGTCGGGGTTGGAGTTTCTCGCCGAAGACAGTGTGCTGGTCCGTCCGCGCGGCCTGCTTGCCACCGGCGTTGCCAACTACCTGCACCTGCGGGCCGACTCACTGCACTTCGTTCGCGGGACACCCGTGGCGCGGGCGATACGTGCCGCAGGCCTCATCCAGCGGCGCAGTGGTGTGCGCAAGTACGAACTGGACCTGCGTCGCCGGGACTTCAGGCTGGTTCGCGCGCCGGTGGCGCTGCGCGCGCTGGTGTTCCTGACGTCGCGCCCGGTGCGCAGCGGCAGGCTGCTGCGGGCGCTGCCCGCCGCCACGCTGGCAGCGCGGCTGCGGCGCGAGCAGCCGTACGCGGCGCACCAGCCGGGTTGGGACGCGTTCCTGAGGGGCGCCACACGATTGCCCGCCTTCGAGCTGCGCCGGGGTGCGCACCCGCAGGATGCAGTCGCGGAATTGGCAAGGCTGCTGGCGCGCGCATGACGCGCGCACCGGCGCAACGCGGCTGCGCGGCCCGCACAGCGCCTCAGCTCAGGCGGACGAGTTCCTCGCGGGCCAGCCGCGCGGCGCGCTTGAGGTGCTCACCGCGTGCCGGGTCAGCCCCCGCGATGCGGGTTGCCTCCACCTCGCTGCGCAGCCACACGTCCGCAAGGCGGTAGTAGTCGCGCCCGCGACGCCCGGCGATCTGGTAGTCGCGGTCAGACCCGTCCGCCCAGTCCTGGCTCATGCGCACGCGCTCCTTCACCACGTCGAAGTACGGTGTGCCCTTGATCGGGTAGGAGACCGTGGTGAGGAAGGTGTCCGGGTTGGCCTCGCGCACCAGGTCGACCGTGGCGGCGATGTCCTCGAGCTCCTCGCCCTCGTAGCCCCACATCAGGAACATGCCCACCTGCATGCCGTTGGCGTGCGCCAGCTGCACCGCCCGATGCACCTCCGCCAGCGTCACGTCGCGCCGCATGGCGTCCAGGATGCGCTGGCTGCCACTCTCCGCGCCGATCCAGATGCGGTAGCAGCCCAGCTCCGCCAGTCCAGCCGCCGCGGCCTGGGTCTGCAGGCGGTCGGCGCGCGTGATGGTCTCGAAGGGCAGGTGCAGGCCCCGCTCGCGCATGGCGGCAGCATAGGTGGCCAGCCAGGGGTGGCTGATCGTGAACACGTCGTCCGCGTACCACAGCTGCTCGGGCTGGTAGCGCTCGATGATCGCCGCCACCTCCGCCACCACGTTCTGCGGGCTGCGCCGGCGATGTGAGTAGCCGTACACGGCGTGCGAGCACCAGGCGCACTTGTAGGGGCAGCCGCGGGCGGTGATGAGGTTCACGCTGCCCATGCCGTGGTGGCGGCGCCAGACGTCCACGTAGCGCTGCATGTCGATCGCGCCGCGGTCGGGCAGCGGCAGCGCATCGAGGTCCGGGATCTTCAGTCGCTCGGGGGTGCGCACGCAGGCTCCGGCGCCATCCCGGAAGACGATGCCGCGCACCTCGTGCAGCGCGTGCACGCCACGGGCGGGCAGGGCGCCGAGCAATTCTTCCAGGGTGAGCTCACCTTCGCCGATGACGATGACGTCTGCGCCGCGTGCGAGGTATTCCTCGGCGTAGTTGGCGCTCTCCGGGCCGCCGAGCACCACGCGCCAGCCATGTTGCCTTGGCCGCGGCGATGATGCGCAGCACGGAAGGGCGCGTCATCAGGTTGGTATAGATGCCCAGCACCCCGCCCGGGGTGCGCTCGAGCTCCGCGAGCAGATCGCTGCGCTCACCGAAGGTGCTGTCGAACACCTCGACGGCGTGGCCGCGCGACTTGAGGTAGCCGCTGATGTAGAGCAGGCCGAGCGGGGCGTAGGGCTTCATGATCGCCTGCTCCTTCTCGTCCTCCGCGAGAAAGTAGCCGTGCGTCAGCAGGATCTGTCCCATGGGGCGCGGGCTCTAGAGTGCCGCGGAGGTGACGCGGAAGCGGCTCTCGCTGTCGGTGAGGGTGCTCCAGCGGCTCGCCAGGCGCTCCTGCTCGTGCTCGTAGCGCGCGGCATGCTCGGGGGTGTCCAGCTGCACCACGCTCACCTGCTCGTGCAGCAGGTCGCGGATGGCACGGTAGAACTCGGAACTGTAGGTGCCGCGGAACATCATCGCCAGGTCGCCGCTTTCCTTCCAGTGCCGCTTGCCGTTCAGGAACTGGCCCTTCACCTGCTCGTAGAACTTCGTGCCCGGCAGCGGATAGGCCACGCTCACGCCCACATCGTCCGGTCGGGTCGCCTCCAGCAGTTCGCGCGTGGCGAGGATGTCGGTGAGCTGCTCGCCGAGATAGCCGAGCTGGATGAAGAACCCGACGCGGATGCCGTGCGCCTTGAGGCGCGCGCGCGCCACCTTGATCTCCGGGATGGTCGTGCCCTTGTTCATGGCATCCAGTATGCGCTGGCTGCCGCTCTCGGCCCCGAGCCACGCCTCCGCGCAGCCCGCCTCGGCCAGCGCCGCGGCCATGGCCTCGGTGGTCAGATCCGCGCGCGTCTGGATGGTGAACGGCACGCGCGCATTGGCTTCGCGCACCGCATGCGCGAAGCGCAGCACCCATGCGGGTCGGAAGCCGAAGATGTCGTCCGCGAACCAGATGTGGTCCGGACTGAAGCGGTGCTTGAGGTAGGTGAACTCGGCGGCGACCGACTCCGCGCTGCGCTGCGCGTACTGGTTGCCCCAGATCGGCTTGGCGCACCAGCTGCAGCGGAACGGGCAGCCGCGCGAGGCGGCCATGTTGAGGCTGAAGTAGCCGTGCGCCCGGAGCCACACTGCGCGGTAGCGCTCGATGTCGACGAGGTCCCAGGCCGGCAGCTCCGGCTGCGCGACGATCGGCGCCGCGCGCGCCTCGTCCAGCGACCGCACCTCCCCGGCGCGCAGGTGCGCGATCCCGGGCAGGTCCGCGGGTGAGGGCGCCATGCTCGAGCCCGATGTCGGCGTCCAGGCGCTTGACCAGGGCCGCCAGGGTGTCCAGGCCTTCCCCGCGCAGCGCGATCTCGGCGCCGGCCTGCAGGTAGGGCTCCGGGGCATCGGTTGCATCGGACCCGGCGACGATGACGCGGGCGCCGGCTGCGCGGGCGAGGCCGATCATCTCGAGGCAGGCCTCGCGCATGGTCGCCAGGCACATCTTGGTCAGGAAGTTGTAGTTGTCCTCGTACAGGACCACCACCTGGGGCCTGGCGCTAGCCAGCTTCTGCTGGTACTCGGACAGGCCCTCGGCCAGCATGGCATCGAACAGCGCCACCTCATGGCCGCTTTCGCGCAGCGAGGCGGCTACCTGCAGCGTGGCCAGCGGCGGATAGGGCTTGGCGCGCTCAAACTGCTTCGCGTCCAGCCGCAGGAAATAGGAATGGCCTACCAGGATTGAAAGCATCAGGTTTTCTCTCAGCCGACACGGTCAGGCGGCCGTGTCTCTCCCGTAACAGATTGTGGCATGGGTGCGCGCTGGCGACCTACGAGTAAGTACCCGCAGGAATCGATTCGGTTCTGGGTGGCGGAAACGACCGCGGTCGTAACTGCATCGACTCCTGCGAAAACAAGGAATTACAGCACGTTAATTGCGCCCCTGCGCCCATGCACCGAATACGCTGAGCGCGGGTCCCGCGGCGAGGGACCAGCGGCTGGTCTGCCGGCACAGCCCATCGTCGCGCGCCTGCGCTAGGGCGCATTTGCCCCCCGCGCGCAGGAAACACGGCCCTGTAAGCTATAATGAGCACATCCCGAGCGCACGGCCGACAGGTGGGCATCCGGTCCGTCCGGAGGGAACTGCACGGGCGAAAGTGGCGGAACTGGTAGACGCGCTGGCCTTAGGAGCCAGTGGGGTAACCCGTGAGAGTTCGAGTCTCTCCTTTCGCACCAGTAGCGTAACCGCGGCAGGACGGACAGCCCCGCATCCGTCCGGCACCCAGGCTGCCCTAGGCGCGGCTGACCGGGAGCTCGGTCTTGAGCGCGATCGGCCACAGACCCCTGGCCAGGATGGCCTCGCATTCCGCCACGTCCGGGGCGAAATAGTCCTCCAGTTCGCGGCGAAATGGCGCAGGCAGTGTCGCCCGGCCGCCGGGATACTGATTGAGTCGCTGCAGCGCCTGCCACGGATGCAAGTGCGCGGCGCGCGCCAGCCTCTGCAGGGGCCTGCCCAGGGCCGTCAACCAGCGCGGCGGCGCGTCGAGCAACCGCTGCAGGTGCTGCGATCGCGTTTCCATCGCTGGATTGACCCTGGGGAACGATGTCCTGGCCGGCTCGGAAGGCAGGCTCAGGAAGTCCAGCACCCGGGTGAACTGCCGGTCGGGTTCGGCGAAGAACTCCTCGTACACCAGGAACAGGCACTGGCCGCGCGCGACCTGGCGCAGCAGGCGCCGCAGCTGCGGCGCGTAGCGGTAGATCGCTCCGTACTGCAGAGTCTTGGCATCCGGCCAGCGCGGCGGCAGTCCCCTTCCCTGCAGGCGATCGGCCTGCAGGCGCCACGCCCGCTGGAAGTCCCGCGCATCCTCGTGCCCATGGCTGCGCAGGGCGCGATAGAGCGAATGTGCCGCCTCCACCGGGTGCCGCAGCATCACGATGACCTTTGCCGAGGCGTTGTACGCCATGATCCGCTCGGCTGCGACCTCGGAGTACAGGTACATCGCCGAGGCATCCCCGGTGAGTGCCCGGGCGGGGGCGGACCCAAACAGACCCTCATAGTCGCCGGCCGTACGTGCGCCGGAGAGCGCCAGGTCGCCGCAGAAGTAATTCGGCTCCTTGCAGGGCGGGATGTAGACGCCCGGATGGGAAGCCAGGTAGTCGAACAGCGCTGTGGTGCCGCACTTGGGCGCGCCGGCGATGAAGAAGTCCGTAACCCGCGCCATGTGCCGCCCCGCGAAACTCAGGGAAGGATTCTGCCGCACCCCCGTTGCCTGCGTCTCTAGGCCCCTTTGCGCGCTCTCGCCCCTCGGCAGCGGCGTCCCCGCGCGAGTCGGCCGGTGGGGGTCCGGGCGCCTCTGCAGGCCGGGTCGGCTGTCGCGGACCGGAGAATGGCCCGGCCATGGTCCTGGGCCTGCCGGCGTGATGGCTAGTTGTGCCAAGCTTGGCCCGCTGTGCCAAAATGTCAGGTACCGCGGTGGGCATATCGCGGCTAAGCTATTGAACGGGAAGGACTCGGACGCAAGTTCGAATCGCTCCTTTGCCCGGTTCTTCGATTTATTCACGGACTTCTTCGCGGGACGCATTGCGTCCCGGCCAGCTGAGGATCGAATTGATGCAAGTCTCTCTGACGGATACCGGCGGCCTGAGCCGTCGCCTGGAAGTCGCAGTACCGGCGACCGAGGTGACCCGGGAGGTGCAGCAGCGCCTGAAGCAGCTGTCGCGCACAGCGCGCCTGAAGGGCTTCCGGCCGGGCAAGGCGCCGCTGGGTGTCATCACCAAGCAGTTCGGTGAGCAGGTGCGCTCGGAGGTCTTGAGCGACCTGATGCGCAGTTCCTTCGCCCAGGCGGTCACCCAGGAGAACCTGCGGCCTGCGGCCGGGCCACGCATCGAGCCGATTGCGCTCGAGCCGGAGTCGGACCTGAAGTACGCGGCGCACTTCGAGGTGCTGCCTGACGTGAAGCTCAACCCGCTCGAGGCGCTGGCCATCGAGAAGCCCGTGGCCAGCGTCAACGATGCGGACGTGGACGCCATGATCGAGAACATGCGGGTGCAGCGCCCGGTCTACACCGCGGTCGAGCGAGCCGCCCGCGACACCGACCGCGTCGTCTTCGACTACCGCGTGCTCATCGGCGGCAAGCTGATCGAGGACGGTGACGTAAAGAACGCACAGGTGGTGCTCGGGGCGCGCCAGACCATGCCGGAGCTGGAAGAGGGGCTCAAGGGGGTCAGTGCCGGTGAGGAACGCAGCGTTGCCGCCGTGTTCCCGGCCAACCACCCGAACAAGGCCGTGGCGGGCCAAGCCGCCGAGCTGCACCTGACCATTAAGGCGGTGGAGGCGCACTCCCTCCCGGCGATCGACGAGGAGTTCTTCCGCGCGTACGGTGTCGAGCAGGGCGGGCTGGACGAGATGCGCAGCGAGGTGCGCAAGAGCATGGAGCGCGAACTGGCCGGCGCGGTGCGCAACCGCGTGCGCGTGCAGGTGATGGACGCACTGTTCCGGGAGAACCCGGTGGAGCTGCCGCGGGCGATGGTCGACGAGCAGGTCCAGCGCCTGCAGGTGGACATGGCACGCCGCATGGGTGTACAGGACCCGAGCCAGCTACCGCCGGCCGAGAACTTCATGGCCCCCGCGCGCCGCCGCGTGGCGCTCGGGCTCTTGATTTCCCAGATCGTGCAATCAAATAACATGCAGGTGGAGCGTGCACGCGTGCAGGAGAGGCTGAACGAGCTCATCGAGACCTACCCGGACCCGGAACAGGCCCGGCGCGCCTACCTGCAGAACCAGGACGCGATGCGCGGCATCGAGTCCGGTGCGCTCGAGGAACAGGTGATCGACTGGGTGCTCAGCCGAGCGCAGGTCACCGAGAAGCCCTCGACATTCAAGGAGATGACCGGCTTCGGCCAGGGCGGGGACGCGGAGCACGAGCACGCCCATGACCATGAACACGGCCCGGCCCAGTCCGGCGCAGAACACCACGAACAGGTGAGTCCTACATGAACGAACGTAATTTGAATCTGGTCCCCATGGTGGTCGAGCAGACCGCCCGCGGCGAGCGCGCCTACGACATCTACTCGCGCCTGCTCAAGGAGCGCCTGATCTTCATCGTCGGCCCGATTGATGACTACATGGCGAACATCGTCGTCGCGCAGATGCTGTTCCTGGAGTCGGAGAACCCCGAGAAGGACGTGGCGCTGTACATCAACTCCCCGGGCGGAGTGGTCAGCTCGGGCCTGGCGATCTACGACACCATGCAGTTCATCAAGCCCGATGTGAGCACCATCTGCGTGGGCCAGGCCGCCAGCATGGGCGCCGTCCTGCTCGCCTCCGGTGCCAAGGGCAAGCGCTTCTGCCTGCCGCACGCGCGGGTGATGATTCACCAGCCGCTGGGCGGCTTCCAGGGCCAGGCCTCCGATATGGAGATCCACGCCAAGGAGATGCTCGACACGCGCCATCGTCTGAACAAGATCCTCGCCAAGCACACCGGTCAGAGCGTGGAGCAGATTCGCCTGGATACCGACCGCGATCGCTTCATGGACGGCACCGAGGCGGTGAAGTACGGCCTGGTGGATGGTCTGCTCGACAAGCGCGGCGATCTGGCACCGAAACCGGCGGCCAAGGCCTAAAGGTGGCGCGCGCGGCTGCCGCTTGCGGCAGCAATTGTCAAAGTGGTGAACCACGTCATACAAAGCCCGTGCGCACAAGGAGTTAGCCGTGCGCCGGCGCTTTGCGCCGTGGCTCGACCGTGCTATAAGAAACTGCGCCAGCACAGGTTTTGGGCTAGCGCGCCACGTGGATTTCATGAGGCACATCGATGACTGAAGACTCCCGCAGCCGCCACGACGACGGCAAGCTCCTGTACTGCTCCTTCTGCGGGAAGAGCCAGCACGAGGTGCGCAAGCTGATTGCCGGCCCGTCGGTGTTCGTGTGTGACGAGTGCGTCGAGCTGTGCAATGACATCATCCGCGAGGAGCTCGAGGACCGCGCCGAGCGCGCGCGCGACAAGCTCCCCAAGCCCCACGAGATCAAGAAGGTCCTCGACGAATACGTGATCGGCCAGGAACGGGCCAAGCGCGTGCTGTCCGTGGCCGTCTACAACCACTACAAGCGCCTGCAGACCCGCAGCGGGACGACCCGCTCCAAGGACGACGTCGAGATCGCCAAGAGCAACATCCTGCTCATCGGCCCGACCGGTTGCGGCAAGACGCTGCTGGCCGAGACGCTGGCGCGCCTGCTCAACGTGCCCTTCACGATCGCCGATGCGACCACCCTCACCGAGGCCGGCTATGTCGGCGAGGACGTCGAGAACATCATCCAGAAGCTGCTGCAGAAGTGCGACTACGACGTCGAGAAGGCGCAGACCGGCATCGTCTACATCGACGAGATCGACAAGATCTCGCGCAAGTCCGACAACCCCTCCATCACCCGCGACGTCTCGGGCGAGGGCGTGCAGCAGGCGCTGCTGAAGCTGATCGAGGGCACCATCGCCTCGGTGCCGCCGCAGGGCGGGCGCAAGCACCCGCAGCAGGAGTTTCTGCAGGTCGACACCAGCAACATCCTGTTCGTGGTCGGCGGCGCCTTCGCAGGGCTTGAGAAGATCATTCTCAACCGCACGCAGAAGAGCGGCATCGGCTTCACCTCCGAGGTGCGCGACATCAACACGCGCCCGCACGGCAGCGATCTGTTCCACGACGTGGAGCCGGAGGACCTGATCCGCTACGGCCTGATCCCGGAGTTCGTCGGCCGCCTGCCGGTGGTTGCGACGCTCGATGAGCTGGACGAGGCGGCGCTGATCTCGATCCTGACCGAGCCGAAGAACGCGCTCACCAAGCAGTACCGGCGCCTGTTCGAGATGGAAGGCGCCGAGCTGGAGTTCCGCGAAGAGGCCCTGCGTGCGGTGGCCAAGCGCGCCATGCAGCGCAAGACCGGCGCCCGTGGCCTGAGAACGATTCTCGAGACCGTGCTGCTGGATACCATGTACGAGCTGCCGTCCATGCGCAACGTGAACAAGATCGTGATCGATGAGACCGTCATCGACGGGCAGACCAAGCCCTACGTGGTCTACGGCACGGACGAGAACCGGCTGGCCAGCGTCGACGAGCCGCGGCGCGCTTCGGGCACCAACCACTGAAACTCGCCCCGGCCAAGGCCGGAACGATCGCGCACCGCGTGCGCAAGCTGTGGCGCGGCGCACTTGAAACGCGCGGCGCGCGCCTCAATTGCCGCTACACTAGCGTTACCAAACGCCATCGGCCGTGGTCTGACAGACGCCACGACCGGTCTCCCATGGGTCCATCGAGGGCTTGAGCGTGTCCGAACCGACCATTCCTGTGACTTCCCCGCTGGATGTTGCTGTGCTGCAGAACGTCCCCGTCTTGCCGCTGCGCGATGTGGTGGTCTACCCCCACATGGTGCTGCCGCTGTTCGTCGGCCGCGAGAAATCGATCCAGGCGCTGGATGTGGCCATGCGCACCGACAAGCGCATCATGCTGGTCGCCCAGAAGCAGGCGGACGTGGACGACCCGAAGGCGGATGACCTGTACCGCATCGCCACGGTGGCCACGGTGCTGCAGCTGCTGAAGCTCCCCGACGGCACCGTCAAGGTGCTGGTGGAGGGGGTGGACCGGGCGCGCATCGAGAAGCTGCACGCCGGGGAATACTACTCCTGCGATGCCACGCTGCTGCCGGCCGCGGAGGCCTACGACGAAAAGGAAATGGACGTGCTCGCGCGCTCGGTCATTTCCCAGTTCGAGCAGTACGTGAAGCTGAACAAGAAGGTGCCGCCTGAGGTGCTCACCGCACTGGCTGGCATCGAGCAGGCCGGGCGCCTGGCCGATACCGTCGCTGCACACATGTCGCTGAAGCTCGCCGAGAAGCAGAAGGTCCTGGAGATCCTGGACGTCAAGAAGCGCCTCGAGCACATCCTGGTCGCGATCGAATCCGAGATGGACGTGCTGCAGATCGAGAAGCGCATCCGCGGCCGCGTCAAGTCGCAGATGGAGAAGTCCCAGCGCGAGTACTACCTGAATGAGCAGATGAAGGCCATTCAGAAGGAACTCGGGGAGATGGACGAGGGCGGCAACGAGATCAGCGACCTGGAGCAGAAGATCGCCAAGGCGGGCATGCCCAAGGAGGCGCGCGAGAAGGCCAGCGGCGAGCTCAACAAGCTGAAGATGATGTCGCCGATGTCGGCCGAGGCCACGGTGGTGCGCAACTACATCGACTGGCTGGTCAAGGTGCCGTGGAAGAAGCGCACCAAGGTTATCAAGGACATCGCCCGCGCCCAGAAGATTCTGGACGAGGATCACTATGGGCTCGAGAAGATCAAGGAACGCATCGTCGAGTACCTGGCCGTACAGCAGCGCGTCGACAAGCTGCGCGGCCCCATCCTGTGCCTGGTCGGCCCGCCGGGCGTAGGCAAGACCTCCCTCGGCCAGAGCATCGCGCGCTCCACCAACCGCAAGTTCGTGCGCATGTCCTTAGGCGGCGTGCGTGATGAGGCCGAGATCCGTGGCCATCGCCGCACTTACATCGGCTCCATGCCTGGCAAGATCGTGCAGAACATGTCCAAGGCCGGGGTGCACAACCCGCTGTTCCTGCTCGATGAGGTCGACAAGATGTCGATGGACTTCCGCGGCGATCCCTCATCGGCGCTGCTGGAGGTGCTGGATCCTGAGCAGAACTCGACCTTCAACGATCATTACCTCGAGGTCGATCTCGATCTCTCGGACGTGATGTTCGTGTGCACGGCCAACAGCCTCAACATCCCGGCGCCGCTCCTGGACCGCATGGAGGTCATCCGTCTGCCCGGCTACACCGAAGACGAGAAGATGAACATCGCGCGGCGCTACCTGGTGCCCAAGCAGATGAAGAACAACGGCCTGAAGCCCGAGGAGCTGAAGGTCTCGGATGCCGCGCTCATGGACATCGTGCGCTACTACACGCGCGAGGCCGGCGTGCGCAACCTCGAGCGCGAGGTCGCCAAGATCTCCCGCAAATCAGTCAAGCAGCTGCTGCTGAACAAGAAGGACCAGAAGTCCGTGGCCGTCACGCCGCGCAACCTGGACAAGTTCCTGGGGGTGCGCCGCTTCCGCTACGGCAAGGCGGAGGACCAGAATCGCGTCGGCCAGGTCACCGGTCTTGCGTGGACCGAGGTGGGCGGGGAACTGCTGACGATCGAGGCGGCGGTCGTCCCGGGCAAGGGCAAGCTGCAGCACACCGGCCAGCTCGGCGAGGTGATGCAGGAGTCGATCCAGGCGGCGATGACCGTGGTGCGCAGCCGCGCCCAGGTACTGGGCCTGGAACCGGAGTTCTACCAGAAGCTCGACGTGCACCTGCACATCCCGGAAGGAGCGACGCCCAAGGACGGCCCGAGCGCAGGCATCGGCATGTGTACCGCGCTGGTCTCCGCGCTCACCCGCATCCCGGTGCGCTCGGACGTGGCCATGACCGGGGAGATCACGCTGCGCGGCGAGGTCCTGCCCATCGGCGGCCTGAAGGAGAAGCTTCTCGCTGCGCACCGTGGCGGCATCAAGACCGTGCTCATACCGGATGAGAACCAGAAGGACCTGGTCGAGATCCCGGACAACATCAAGGGCAACCTCGAGATCAAGCCAGTGAAGTGGATCGACGAGGTGCTCGCGGTGGCCCTGACGCAGCAGCCGATGCCGCAGCATGCCGACGGCGCTCCGGGAGCGGTCGCCACGGTCGCCCCGGTGGATGAGAAGCCGGCGCGGCGCGGCGTGCGGCGCATCAAGTCGGACGTGCCCCCGGCGCACTGATTGGCGGGGCAGCTTCCCCGCCGGCCCGGAAGGCACCGCCTTTCCGGCCCGGCGATGCTTGCGTTCGTGGCCCGGGCCGCGCTGCTGTTAAAATCCTCCCCTCAAGGGGTTGCCCAGATCGGGTGCTTAGCTCAGCTGGTAGAGCGTCGCCCTTACAAGGCGAATGTCGGCGGTTCGATCCCGTCAGCACCCACCAATTCATGCCACTGACTGGCGGGGTGTCCCGACACGGGGTCTCGTCAGGGGATCGCGAGGCCGGCCGCTACCGAGGCCGCCGGGCACGTCGCCGCCCCCGGCGGTGAGGCGCTGCCGTTGAAGGCATTCAGAACATTCGCCGTCAGGGTCTGCATGACCTTGCTGGCGTAGTTCTTGGTGATCAGCGAGCCGGCGGTGCGCGTGTCCGCTGATCCGCCCAGCGGGGGGGTTGGCGCGAGCGTGTTGCCCCACATGATGGAGCCCGCTGCGAACACCCAGGCACCGCTGCAGGCCTGGTAGATCGTGGTGTTCACCCGGGGGCTGACCGGGGCATTAGGGAGCTCGAAGACGCTGTCGGCCAGGATGACGAATGTGCCCGGCCGCGCCTGGGGTGGTTGGAACGGCGGATCCAGGAAGAAATACGTCTGCCCGGGCACGGGGCGCGTCGGCCGCACCTCGAAGGCGTCGGCCTCCTGGCCGTACACGAAGGGGACCGCGGTGCCCTCCTGCACTCCCGTGCCCGCGTACACCCAGTTGTCGTGGCCCTGCACAGTCATGGGCTGGGGCTCGTGGATGACCAGCGTGCCGCCGGGAAAGCTCACCCAGCCGAGCACCGGTGGCGGGTGTGTATAGGGGTTGGGTTTGTGCAATCCCACCAGGGTCTGTTCATCGCGGGCCACGGGAGGATCGCGCCAGTAGATGGTCTGGGTGGTCGGATCGGTACTCGGATCGGCGGCGGCCGCCGGCACCTGCGTGGAGCCGGGCTGGGCAAACGACGGATTCGGACGGCGGAAGCACACCATTATCCGGTCGGCGCTGCCGGCGCCGTTGGGTTCAAAGCGGGCCTGCCAGTACAGGGTGTCGCCGCTGAAGAACCCGAGGCTCACGCCGGCGTTGCGCGCATTGAGCACCGCGTCATACATGGCCTTGGACCAGTACTCGCTGTGGCCTGCGAACAGCATGGCCTTGTATTTGGCGAGCGTCTCATTCCTTGCGTGGGTGTCCAGATCGGTGGCATACACGGCGTCGTAGCCGCGCTGCTCGAGCCACTGGATGAAGGGCAGTTCAAAGCGGTACAGCCCAGTAAGATCGATGCGCTGGAACGGGCGATCGAAGGATGCCTTGTAGACGACGTTGGTCTTGTGCGGGTAGTTGGCAAGAGTGCCCACCGAGTAAAGCGAAGTGGTGGTCATCGACAGCGCGAAGGCCGGGGAGGGCGGACTCAAGGGGCCATCGGCGAAAGCGTTGTAGGCCTGGTCGGTGGCAACCGCCTGCTGATAGAGGAAGTCCGCCTTGCGCTCATCCTCCCGGACCACAAAGGGGATGTGGTACTGGTAGGTGGTGGCGGCGGATTTCGCGGTGAGCACGGCCAGATACACGCCGCTCACCCAGGAGGCGTTGACCGCGTAGGCCAGCGGTCTGGCCCAGTTGTCGCACGAGTAGTATTCGTTGGCGGTTCCGGACTGCAGCCAGCGGCATGCCGGCTGCGCCTGACCACTCCCCTGAGTGCGCGTGTCCAGCAGCCGTCCGCCGCTGCCCTGGTAGTAGCCGAGGCGGTAGACATCGATGGTGTAGGGACCGGGGGCGCGGATATACAGCAGCAGTGTCTGCCCGTGTTCAACGCTCGGGGCTGAGCCGTAGCCGCTGAGCACCTGCTCGTCATAGGTGACGCCGGTGCTGATCTGCCAGCCGGCGCTGCCGCTGTTGCGGTTCTCGCAGACCACCGGGTTCTCGCTGCACGAACTGGCTGCGGCGCTGCGTGCGAAGACCGCCAGGGCGCCGCTGAACAGCAGCGCGGCAGCCACGACAACCGTCCTCACGGGAGCGCTCCTACTGCAGCGTGACGTAGGTAATCGTGCACTGGCTCTGCGTCGGGTCCATTACCAGCTTTATCTGGTAGTCCGACAGCTTGGCGGCGAGCAGGGTTGCATAGACTTCCCTGAAGTTCGGGGCCGACGCACTGAGCACTGCGTACTGCCCGCTGAGCGCAGTGCACACCACGCCGTTACCTACCAGCGCGCTGCTCGGCTGCACATAGACGTTGCCGCTGGTGGTGACGTAGAGCAGCCCTATCTTCTCCGGCCCACAGAAATCCGTGGAGCCGGCATGGCCGCAGGCCAGCGCCGCGTTCGCAGCCCCCAGCAGTGCGAGCGTGCAGAGCCCCACGCGCAGCGGACTCAGGCGCAGTGCGGGGATACACGTGCGGCGCGGCGCGCGGACTTGCGTGAATTCCATTTCAGGATCTCGCAGAGCGTGTTCGCTCGGGGTGTCAGGCATCGTATCTCAATGCGCCGCAGTCGCGATATCGTCGTCCACTTTGCTGGTTTGATACGGTTGGTTACAGTGCGCCCATGCTGCGGGCGACCGGCGATACGCTGAGACAGATCCAATGCAGCCGACGTGAACCAAGAGGAGCGAATCATGAAGAGTCGTAGCCTGGGCGTGCTTGCCGCCTGCGCATGGATGCTGCTCGCTGGCGTGGTGCTCGCGGCCGGCGCCGATCCGCTGCCCGGCTGGCAGGAGGGCAAGACCAAGCAGGCCATTGTCGATTTCATCACCCAGACCACTCATGCGGGCAGTGCGCGCTTCGTCCCGGTGCCCGAGCGCATCGCCGTGTTCGACAACGACGGGACGCTGTGGTCCGAGCAGCCGTTATACGTGCAGTTCGCCTTTGCGCTCGAGCGCATCAAGCAGCTGTCCCCGCAGCACCCGGAGTGGCAGACGCAGGAGCCGTACAAGTCCGTCCTGGCCGGAGACATCAGAGGCGCGCTCGGCGGCGGCGAGAAGGCGATCGTCGAGGTGATGATGGCCACGCACGCCGGCATGACCAGCGAGGAGTTCGCCGACACGGCACACACCTGGCTTGCGACTGCCAGGAATCCCCAGACCGGGCGCCTGTACCGCACCATGACCTACGCGCCGATGGTCGAACTGCTGAGCTATCTGCGCTCTCATGGCTACAAGACCTACATCGTCTCCGGCGGCGGCGTCGAGTTCCTGCGCGTCTTCGCCCAGCAATCCTATGGCATTCCGCCCGAGCAGGTCATCGGCAGCAGCATCACCACCACCTACCAGGTGCGCGACGGCACGCCGGTGCTGGTGCGCGAACCGAAGGTGCACTTCGTCGACGACGGGCCGGGCAAGCCGGTGGGCATCAACGAGTACATCGGCCGGCGGCCGGTGTTGGCGTTCGGCAACTCCGACGGCGACTTCCAGATGCTGGAGTGGACTACCGCCGGCAGGGGGCCGCGACTGGGCTTGCTGCTGCACCACGACGACGCCGCGCGCGAGGTGGCCTATGACCGCGACTCACCGGTTGGCAAGCTCGCCCGGGGGCTGGATGAAGGTCCCGGCCGCGGCTGGGTGATCGTCAGTATGAAGAACGACTGGAAGCGCGTGTTCGCGCCGCTCGATGCCGCCGGGCAACCCTGAGGCGTGCGCGCGATTCCCGATCAAGCCTCGCAGAGACGGCGCCGGGCGACGCCCGCACAAACGGGGGACGGAGTCCGCAAGGACTCCGTCCCCCGGAGGCGATTAGGCTACTTCGTGGCCGTGGGTGTGACGACTTTGCCAGCGTGCTTGCCAGGTGCGCTGTAGAAGTCGAAGCGTTCCTGCGCCACCCAGATCGAGATCGGATCGCCGACCTTCAGCTCGGAGAACTTCTCCTGCTTGCCGTTCACCAGCAGGGTGGCGGTGTGCGAGGGCTGCACGGTGATCGCGTTAAGCACGTCGCCAGCGACGTTATGGACCTGGATCGTCATCGAGGGGCCTTCGATGAGGTACACCTTGCCGTCGAACTTCGCGTACTTCTTGCCGTTGTAGGTGCGCGCCTCGATGCAGGCAGCAGGGGCTTTCGGATACTTGGCCAGGAAGGCCTTGCTGAAGGTCAGGTCGCTGCAGGGAATGACCGTGCCGACGTCGGAGCCTACTTGCTGAGCGCTGACCAACTGCGAACCAATCGCGACCGGCAGGACCAGTGCCGCGCAAGCCAACCATCTTGAGATCTTCATTGGATACATCCTCTTATGTGGGGTAAGCACCAGTGCTCTGCCTCCCCGGGGGTCAGTAGGCTAACCGGCGCCGCTCTCTAATATCACAGTTTCCTTGCCGTGCAACCCTGACTTAAGGGAATTTAAGGCCGGCCCGCCATGCGGTATACACGCCGCGCATGGCGGGCGCGTTGGGTCACGCAGCCCTGACCCGGGCCTGGGCGGCCGGAGCTGCCGGGCCTACAACACGCAGGGCGGGCTCCCGTGCCGCCCTGCCGAGCGCCTCATGCAGGTGCTGACAGGGTCCGGGAGCATTTGGGGCCCTCCGGCGGCGCAGCATCCGCCGCGTTTGGGCCCCTCCAAGGGGCTTCCTGACATCCCCGTGCGGATGCCGCCTCACCCGGCCACTGTTAGAGATGCAGCGACACGGCGGGGGTGCTGGCGGTACGGGGGCCGTCCGGGCCCGGGGCGCTTACGCGGCCAAGGCCGTCGCCGTCAGCTCGCCGCCGGCGGTGCGGCCAGCAACTGTACGGCGGACTGGTACAGCCTGGCGCGCAGCGCATAGCGCTCGCTCGCCTTCGTGACGTAACGGACCGCGATCTCGACCCCGCCGCTGATCGGCCGCACGGCGACCCCTGGCTCGGAGGACAGCGAACTGCCCCGCTGGCCGTGCGAGGCGCGCTGCCATTCCTGTTCAGCCTGCTGGGTGCTGTCCTTGGTGGCGGCCACCACTTCCTTCTGGATCGCCTCGGCAACGGCGTGCGCGTCGCGTCCGTACGGAACTACGACGGTGAGCTCGTCCCACAGCCACTGGCCGGAGGTCGAGAAATTGAAATAGTGCCCCTCGATGGCGAAGCTGTTGGTGAAGGTCACGTGCCGCCCGGTGGGGTGTCCGGCATCGGTCCAGTTGCCGGTCTCCAGCAACACCGTGTGGAACATCCCCAGCTCGACCACCTCGCCGCTGACGCCGTTGATCTCCACCCAGTCCCCGAGCCGCATGCCATTGCGCCCCATCAACACAAACCAGCCGATGAAGGCCACGATGAAGTCCTTCAGCGCCACGGTGAGGCCGGCTCCGGCAATGCCGAGCATCGTGCCCAGCTGCCCGGGCAGACCGACCAGCACGAACAGGATCAGCAGCACGCCGAGCACCTGCAGGGCGACCCCGATCACACTGCGCAAGGTCTCTGCCTGGCGCCGCTCGAAGTGCGCGCGACCCAGCAGACCAGAGAGCCAGCGGTCGGCGAACAGCAGCAGCAGCAGCGCGCCGATGACGATGGCGGCGCTCTGCAGGCAGTCGTGCAGCACGGCGCGCTGCTGCGTCGCGACCACCGCATCCCACTGTCCGTAGACGGCGGCGAGCTTGCGCCGCGCGCTCACGCGCTGATCGCGTAGTGTCAGCCGGCGCTGATCGGCGGCCAGGCGGCGCGTGGCGCTCAGCAGTGTCGTCGCCGCGCCCGGTGTATTGGCGTCGCCGGCGTTCACCGGCGTCTGCGCCGGCGGCGCGGCGCTGCTGGCTGCGGCCTGACGCGCCTGGGGACTCAGCTGGGGAACGCTCTGCTTGGTGGTCTCGACCTCGGCCACCAGCGCGGCACGCTCGGCGGCCAGCTGCGCGGCGCTGTCGGCGGCCTGCTGCTGTGCCTCGCGCAGCATGACCCGCTTGCGGTGCAGCGTGAGCCACGCGCGCCCCTGCCCGAACATGCCATGCAATATCGACAGGCCCCCCGCCGGCGCGGCCGGCGGCGCCGCGGCCGCGTTGCGCTGTGCGTTGAGGTGCTCCTGCTGCGCGGCCTGGATCAGCTGGTGCACGTTGCCGCCGGCCTGCAGCAGGTCGTGGTTGGCCTCTTCGACCTCGTCCTCCTCCAGTTCCACCTGCGACTGCAGCAGTTCCAGCTGGTCCTGGATCGCCGGCTTGTCCGCGTCCGCGGCCTGCGCGAGCTGGGCCTTGAGGTGGTTCACGGCGTCGTTGTCGCCGGCGAGCTGCTTCTGCGCGCGCGCGAGGGTGTCCTGGATGCGCATCGCCTCGGCACTGAGCACCGGGGGATGCGCCTCGATGTGGCGCAGCGCCCCGCTGAAGGCCAGGTCGAGCTCATGGTCGGCCAGCTGCAGCGCCGAATCGGCCAGTGGGCGCTCGTCGCTGGTGTTGGCCAGGTGCGCGAGCCGCTGTGCGGTGAGGTAGGTGTGCTCGTCGATGACCGGGAGGTTGGCCGCGGCGCCGGCTGCAGGCAGGACGGCGGCTCGTGCCGGCACGGGCGCTTCGTTCGTGACCCACACCCCGTAGGCTGCGGCGGCCAGCAGCAGCGCGAGCACGGCCGCGATCGATTTCTGCAATCGACTCATCTTCGCGCCCGGCGCGCCGGGTGCGCTGGCCGGCCCGCGCGGAGTTGCCTGCCCGGCCACTGGGACGCTGTTACCTGCCCGCCTGCCGGACCCGGAGCAAGCGCCTAGAACCCGTAGAAGGGCCCGGTGTAGCCCCCGGCGGTATGGCCTTCCATGCCGGTGAAGACATTGCGGCCGTAGAAGAACGGCAACCCCAGGTCGAACTGCAGTGTGGTCGTGGTGCCGCCGGAATCGGGGATCTGGCCGCCGAGGTTGGGGATCACCGCCGCCGCCGGGTTGTTGGTCAGCTCGGTTTCGGCGTTGGCGACTGCGAACGGTGCGGTCAGCATCGTGTTGTTGGTGCCCTTGAGTGTCGCGCTCAGGCTGAGGGTCGCATTCGGGCAGTACAGGCCGACGGCCGTGGTGCACGTGGTGATGGTGCTGTCGGTGAAGTAGACCGCGTTGGAGCCGCTGTCGAGTGCGCCGTTATCGAACACCGTACCGCCGTAGGTCGCCTGCACGTAGGCGTAGTCGGTGGTCGCGGTCAACACGCTCGCGCTGCCGAAGGTGTTGTTGGTCTGGGTGTTGATGCCGAACACCAGCGAACCGGACAGGGTGCTGGCACCGCTGCCTGACACCGCCGGCAGCTCGACGATGACCCCGTTGTCATCGGAGCTGAAGAAGTTGACCGGGTTGGACACCTGCTGGGCGGTGGCGATGGCCGCACCCGTGCAGGTGGCCGGGTCGGTGCAGGTGTAGTAGAAGCCGCTCGGGAACCCCGCGCCGGCGCAGGCGCCGCCGCAATCCTGGATGAACGGTCCTACGCCCAGGATGCCGTTGGCACCGAAGCTCTCGACGGAGTTCTCCTGCGTGCCGGGGCAGTCGGCCGGCACGGTGGGATAGTTCGTGGCGCCGATCACCTGGATGGCAAGATTGCTGACGGTCTTGCCCGAGCTGGGCAGGGTCAGGTCAACGACCGCCAGCGGGCCGAAGCTCGAGCCGTCGGCGAACTGCGTGCACTCGGCGATGGTCTTGCCGCCCAGGGTCGACACCGGCAGGTCGATCGTGAGTACCGAGCCGAGGATGCGCAGACCGGAGGAGCCGGTGTCCACCTCGATGTGGTCAATGGTCTGGCAGGCCGCGGCCGCATTGCAGATCTTGATGGTGACGTAGGGGATGTTCACCGCGCGGCTGCTCAGCAGGGCGGGGCCGGTGTCGACAATGATCGGCTCGACGTTGGGCGGCCCCGGGGTGGCGATGACCTGGGGTATCACGTTGGTGCCGCTGCTGCCGCCGCCGCAGGAGGCGATCAGGGTAAGCAGGGCGGACAGGGCGAAGTAGGCGACCGCGGATTTACGCATACGGGCTTTCGTTCCTTGCTGGCGCCGACGGCTACTTGAGCTGGTCGGTGGAGAAGTTGGCGGGCATCATGGCCGGCACCCAGGCGCGGCCGGCGAAGGCGCGCTGCCGGCCGGTATTGATGAACATGAAGTCCGGCAGGGCAATCGCCAGCTGGCGGTGGCTTCTGTGCACGGCGCTCGCCGCCCCTTCTTCGTAGCGGGCATAGTAGCTGCCCAGCACCTGGCGCAGGTCAGGGTTCACCAGCCCGTGCCAGGCCACGGCGAATACCTTGCCGTCGGTGCCGACGAACTCGTGCAGCACCGTCCCGGAGGGAGTGGCGATCTCGTGCACGGCAAAGCCACTGCTGGTGGTCACGCGCACCGCACTCTTCATGCTCACCCCGTCGCGTTGCACGCTGGCGGCATCGCCGCCCAGCGCGGCGAGGGTCGGGGCGGCGGCTGCGGCGGCCAGCACCCCTGAAACGACAATCCGGCAGACCAGCTTCATACGAGCCATCCTTGCAAGGTTCATCAAGGCATTGTGCCTGAGGCACGTCCCGACTGTGGCAACCTGTCTGCGTCCCACGACGCCGGCGCGCCGGGGCGCGGCCGGCGGCTGCCCGTTCGTCGCAAGCGCGCCGGGGGCGGAATGGTTGACTTTCCGGGCCTCTGGGGCCCTGCCGGCGCGCCTTCCGCCGCCTGTGACCTGTGGAGCGAAACTGCTTGTGGCCTTATTGATCAATCCGTTAGGATTCGCCCCCCAAATTCGGAGCGGTAGTTCAGCTGGTTAGAATACCGGCCTGTCACGCCGGGGGTCGCGGGTTCGAGTCCCGTCCGCTCCGCCATTTTTGACCTAACGCATACCAGCCTAAAACATGCTTCAGCGGATCGGTGACAGCCTGCACAGCCAGCGGTACCGGTGGTTCTGGTACATCATTCTGGGAGCCTTGGCGCTCGTGTTCGCCGCCTGGGGCGCGCAGGGCCTGGTGAACCAGGGGCTCGGCGCCTCCGCCTACGCCGCCGAGGCCGACGGCACCAAGATCCCGCTCGAGCAGGCACGCAATGTCTGGCAGCGCCAGCAGCTGATGTGGCAGCAGCGCCTGGGGGGCGCCGAGATCCCGCCGGAACTGAAGGACAAGCTGCAGGACCAGACGCTCGAGAAGATGATCGAGACCGCGTTGCTCGAGAAGCGCACGCAGGATCTGGGCTACCGGGTCTCGCAGCAGCAGATGCACGAGGCGATCCTCAACGAGCCCGCCTTCCAGATCTCCGGGCAGTATTCGGCCGATGCCGCCAAGGCGGCACTGGCCCAGGCGGGCATGACCGTTGAGTCCTTCGAGGGTCAGCTGCGTACCGACCTGCGCCGTGCGCAGCTGGAGGGCGGCATTCGCGCCTCCAACTTTCTCACCCCGGTCGAGCTTGGGCGTCTGACCGAGCTGGAGGGGCAGGAGCGCGAGGTGCGCTACTTTGTGCTGCCGGCGGACAGGTTCGCAGCCTCGGCCAAGGTGGATGAGGCTGCCGTTGCCGCCTACTACCACGCGCACCAGGGGCAGTTTATGACCCCGGAGTCGGCCCACCTGCAGTACGCGGAACTGCGCCTGGAATCGCTGGCGACGCAGCAGCCGGTGAGCGATGCCGATCTGCACGCCGCCTACGAGAAGAACAAGAGCCGGCTGAACGTGCCGGAAAAGCGCCATGCGCGGCACATCCTCATCACCGGCAAGGATGACGCGAGTGCGCTCGCCCTTGCCCAGCAGGTGCTCTCGCAGGCCAAGGCGGGCAAGGACTTCGGCGAGCTTGCCAGGCAGTACTCGCAGGATCCCGGTTCGGCAAAGAACGGCGGTGACCTGGGCTGGTCCGAACGCGGTGCCTTCGTGGCGCCCTTCGCCGATGCCCTGTTCGGCATGCAGGTCGGGGAGATCAAGGGCCCGGTGAAGACCCAGTTCGGCTACCACATCATCCGGCTGGATGAGGTGCAGGCGGGCAAGGGC
This sequence comes from uncultured Pseudomonadota bacterium, assembly GCA_963794975.1. GTDB lineage: Bacteria > Pseudomonadota > Gammaproteobacteria > Steroidobacterales > Steroidobacteraceae > 13-2-20CM-66-19. The sequence continues at coordinate 294,310 of CAWCGL010000004.1, forward strand.
AAGTCCTTCGAGGAGGCGCGTGCGGATCTGGATGCGCAGCTGCGCCGTGATCGCGCCACCGACCGCTTCGGGGAGATCCAGGAGCAGTTGCAGACCAAGCTCGCCGAGCCGGGCGCAGACCTTGCCACGCTCGCCCAGGAGTACCACCTGGAACAGGGTGATATCGCTAACTTCACGAAGGGTGCGGGCGCCGCACCGCTCGGGGCCGCACCGCAGCTGCAGGAAGTGGTGTTCACCGACCCGCCGCTGGCCAACGGGCGCATCGGCGGCCCGGTGCTGCTCGGGGACGACCGGCTGGTCATCGTTAAGATGATTGAGCACCACGCAGCCGAGCCCAAGCCGCTGGCGCAGGTGCGCGACGCCATCGTGGCCGCCATCACCCGGCAGGACGAGTCGCAGGCGGCACTCAAGGCCGCCCAGGGGGCGCGCGAGCGGCTCGCCGCAGGGACCTCTTTCGACGCGCTGCTGCAGGATCTGAAGGTAACTGCCGACCCGGCCCATTACGTAGGGCGGCGCGACCCGTCGATTGCGCCGCAGATCCGCGAGGCGGTTTTCGCGATGCCGCGCCCCGCCGCCGGCAAGCCGGAGTTCCGCGCCCTGGCGCTGAACGACGGTGGCGCAGCCGTGGTGGCCGTGACCGCACTGCGCACCGCGCCGGCTGCGGACCCCAAGGCACGCCTGGAGGCAGGGCTGGAGGCATCCCAGCGCCAGGGAGCCGACGACGCGCTTGCCTACGACTCTGAGGTGCGCCGCACCGCTGACGTGCGCAAGAACCCCAAGGCCTTCGAGTAGGGCAGGCCGGCCCGAGCAGCCTAGCCTTCACCCTCCGTGGGGAAGCTCATGCCGACGGTGCTGAAGCCGCTGTCGACGTAGAGGATCTCGCCAGTGATGCCGGCGGCCAGGTCCGAGCACAGGAATGCGGCCGCGTTGCCCACGTCTTCCGGGGTGACGTTGCGCCGCATCGGGGCGATCTCCGCCACCCTGCCGAGCATCTTGCGAAAGCCCGGGATGCCAGCCGCCGCCAGGGTCTTGATCGGGCCGGCCGAGATGCCATTGATGCGGATGCCGCGCGGCCCCAGGTCTGAGGCCAGGAAACGCACGTTGGCCTCCAGGCTGGCCTTGGCAAGGCCCATGACGTTGTAGCCGGGAATCGAGCGTACCGCGCCGAGGTAGGAGAGCGTGAGCAGCGCGCCATTGCGCCCATCCATGAGCGGCGCGGCGCGCTGCGCGAGGGCGGTGAGGCTGTAACTGGAGACGTCGTGGGCGATGCGGAAGCCCTCGCGCGTGGTGGCGCCGAGGAAGGTTCCGGTGAGCGCCTCGCGCGGGGCGAACGCCACGGCATGCACCACGATGTCGAGCCCGCCCCACTGGCGCTTGATCAGCTCGAACGCCGCATCGGTCTGCTCATCGATGGTCACATCCAGCGGCATCACCAGTGGTGAGCCGACTGACTGGGCGAGCGGGACGACACGCTCCTTCATCTTGTCGTTGACGTACGAGAAGGCAAGTTCAGCCCCCTCGCGGTGCATGGCCTGGGCGATGCCCCAGGCGATCGAGCGGTCGGTCGCGACGCCGACGATAAAGGCGCGTTTACCGGCGAGAAAACCCATGGTTGCTGGCCTCCGGCTGCGGATTATGCCGGAAAGCGGTGCGGCGGCGGGCCTTTCCCGGTCAGCCCGGGCGCGTCACCAGGTGGATGCGCAGCTTCTGGCCGGCGTGCAGGCGGGTACCCGAGCTCATGCCGTTCCACGCCAGCAGGTCCGGCACGCTGCACTGGAACAGGCGTGCGATCTGGGCGACGGTATCGCCCTCGCGCACCGTGTAGGTCATGCGCCGCGTCTTGTGCGTCGACGGCGCACTATCGGCGCTCGTGAGCCTGATGTGCTGGCCGGCGCGCAGCGCATCGCCCGGGTGCATGCCATTCATCGCCGCGAGCGTATTCACGTTCATCCCGTGCCGCCGGGCGATGCTCCACAGCGACTCGCCACGCCGCACGACCTGCACGTGAGCGTGGCGGGTGGAGTGCCCCGGCCGGTCCACGTGGGCGGCCGCGAGCAGGACCTTCTCCGGCAGATCCGTGAGCGCACCGGGTACGCGCACGTCGGTGCCGACGGTGAGCGGCCCGCTCGGCACGCTGTTGAGTTGGCGAATGACGTCCGGCGTGGTGTTGAACTGCTTGGCGACGGAGGCCACGGAATCCCCGTGCCTGACGGTGTAGTGCGCGACACCCGAGCGCTGCTCGTCGCTGAGCTGCAGCAGGTTGTCGGTGAAGACGTCGGCGACGTCGGCCGGCACCAGCAGGAAGTAGGGGCCGGTCGGGTCGGTGGCGAAGCGATGGAAGGCCGGGTTCAGCTCGTACATCTCCGCGGGGCTGAGAGAGGCGATCTCCGCGGCGACCTTCATGCTGATCTGGCCGCCGGTGGCAACGCGCGTAAAGTACGGCAGGTTCGGGATCGGGCTGAACGCCAAGCCGTACAGATCCGGCTGGGTCACCAGCTCCTTCATGGCCAGAAGCTTGGGAACGTAGGCGCGCGTCTCGCTCGGCAGTTTCAGGTCCCAGAACTCCACCGAACGCCCGGCGGCGCGGTTGCTGCGAACCGCGCGCTCGACGTTGGCCTCGCCGCAGTTGTAGGCGGCGATGGCGAGCAGCCAGTCACCGTCGAATTCGTCGTGCAGGTACTGCAGATAGTCCAGGGCGGCGCGCGTGGATTCCACGATGTCCCGCCGGCCGTCGTACCACCAGTCCTGCTTCAGGCCGAAGCGCGAACCGGTGCCGGGGATGAACTGCCACAGCCCGGCGGCGCGCGCGCGCGAGTACGCGTAGGGTTCGAAGGCGCTCTCGACCACCGGCAGCAGCGCCAGCTCCAGCGGCATGCCGCGCTGCTCCAGCTGCGTGACGATCTGGTAGAGGTAGTGATCCGCGCGGCCGAATGAGCGCTGCAGGTACTCCGGGTTCGCCGCGTACCAGCGCAGCTGCTGCTCTACCGCGCGGCGCTCCGAGTAGTCATCCAGCTTGAAGCCCGCGCGCATGCGGTCAAACAGGTCCCCGTACTGCGCCGGGTTGATCGCGACGGCGAGCGTGGGGGTATCGGCGGGGCCAATCACCGCAGCGGCGGCGGCAGCGAGCGCCGGCGCCCCGAGCGGGGGGCTGCCGGGGGTGGCCTCCGGATTCGCGGGGGTGCCCGGCGGCGTTGCGGCCGCCACCGGGGCGGCCGCATGGGCCGGGACGATGGAGGCGCTATCCGGGGCGGCCGGGTGCGAGGGGGCGTGGGCGCAGGCTGCCAGTGCGAGGGCGCTCAGCGCGATAAGCGCATGACGCTTTACTCTGGGCGGCGTCGTCGTCAAGTTCCGTACCCTCTGTCGGCGTGCTACTTTCCCGCGCCGGGGCACGGGTCCTTAGTATCTAAGGACGCTACTGGTTCGAGGCGGCGAATTTAACCGGTAAATTCACAGTATTACCAGCAATTCTATCGTGCCAGTTCGCACTTCAGGCATTCAGGACCGTGACGCCGCTCTCAGCCGGTGGTGGGCCTCCGCGCTCGGCCGTGCGCTGCTGGCGGCCGAGTCAGAGCTGCTAGGCGCCGCGCTGGAGGACGTGTTTGGCTGGGAACTGCTGCAGATAGGGGCCTGGGGTGCGGCACGCGAGCTGCTGGCCGGCAGCCGTGCACGCCGCCAGAGCCTGGTGTCCGTGCCCGCGCTCGCGGCCGGGGCCGACATCCTGGCGCGGCCGTCGCAGCTGCCGGTGCTCAGTGACTGCATCGACGCGGCGCTGCTGCCCCACACGCTGGAGTTTGCACCCGACCCATACGCGATCCTGCGCGAGGTCGATCGCGTGCTGGTCGCCGAGGGCCAGTTGCTGGTGCTGGGCTTCCGGCCGTGGAGCCTGTGGGGCATGCGCGCACGCTGGAGCCGCGCCGGCTTCCCACCCGGAATGCGCCGCGTGCTGTCCGAGCGCTTGCTGCGCGAGTGGCTGGTGCTGCTGGGCTACGAGGTGACCTTCGAGCAAAGGTACCTGTACCTGGGTCCCTGGAGCCGCGGGCTGGGCTTCGGCGAGGGAACCGGGCGCATACTGCGCGCAGGCCTGACTTATCCGCTGCCCGCAGGGGCCTATCTGATCAAGGCACGCAAGCGCATCTACACCGTCACACCCATACGGCCGCGCCTGCGCGAAAAGGCCGCGGTGATCGGCGGCCTCGTAAAGCCCACGACCCGCGAGCAGCCATGATCGAGATCTACACCGATGGCGCCTGTCGGGGCAATCCCGGCCCCGGCGGCTGGGGCGCCCTCTTGATCATGGGCGAAAACGAAAAAGAGCTGAATGGCGCCGAGGGCCTGACCACCAACAATCGGATGGAGCTCACGGCCGTCATCCGCGCGCTCGAGGCGCTCAAGCGCCCGGTGCAGGCGCGCATCTACACCGACTCTGAGTACGTGCGTCGCGGGATCACCGAGTGGGTGCACAACTGGAAGCAACGCGGCTGGCGCACCGCCGACAAGAAGCCGGTCAAGAACCAGGACCTGTGGCAGCAGCTGGACGAGCTGGCCGCGCGCCACCAGCTCGAATGGCGCTGGGTCAAGGGTCATTCCGGAGTGCCGGGCAACGAGCGCGTCGATCAGTTGGCAAATGCCGCGATCGACGCAATTCAGCAGCTGTCGTTGCGGTAGACTCGCCCGCCATGCGCCAGATCGTCCTCGACACTGAAACTACCGGACTCGAGCCCGAACTGAACCATCGCATCATCGAGATCGGCTGCGTCGAACTGGTGAACCGCCGCACCACGGGGCGCACGTTTCACCGCTACCTCAATCCCGAACGCGACATTGACGACGGGGCGCTCGCCGTGCACGGCATCTCGCGCGCCGAGCTCGACGGCCAGCCGCGCTTCGCCGAGATCGTCGAGGAACTGGTCGCCTTCGTCAGCGGCGCGGAGCTGGTGATCCACAATGCTGCCTTCGACGTCGCATTCCTGGACGCGGAACTGGCGCGCATCGCCGGCGAGGCACGGCAGATCGGCGCGCTCTGTCAGGTGCTCGATACGCTGGCGCTCGCGCGCGAGCTGCACCCAGGTCAGCGCAATAGCCTCGATGCCCTGTGCAAGCGTTACAGCATAGACAATTCCGCGCGCGAACTGCACGGCGCGCTGCTGGATGCGCGCATTCTCGCGGACGTGTACCTCGCCATGACCGGCGGCCAGGGTGCATTGGCACTGATGGAAGCCGACGTCTCATCGCGGGCTGCGGACGGGGCGCGCGCCACGCGCGTGCCGCTGCGCATCGCCGTGCCACTGCCGGTCGTGATGGCGACGGCCGAGGAGCTCAGCGCCCACGATGCGATGCTTGCCATGATCACCAAGGCGAGCGGCGGGCGCTGCGTCTGGGCCTCGACCGAACTGCGCGACACCCCCTCCACGGAGAAGTCATCTGAACCGCAACGCTCGAGTGCCTAGGCACAACACGGTTCCCGAGATCAGGAAGTGCCGCATCGCGGTCGTCGGCCTCGGGTACGTGGGCCTGCCGCTGGCCGTCGAATTCGGCAAGCACTACGACACCGTCGGCTTTGACGTCAAAGCGACGCGCATCGCACAGCTATCCAAGGGGCGTGACGTCACCCTCGAGGTGACTGCCGATGAGTTGAAGGGCGCCAAGCGGCTGACCTTCACCACGGACCTGAATAAGCTCAAGCGCAGCCATGTCTTCATCGTGACCGTGCCGACCCCCATCGATGAGTACAAGCGGCCGGACCTGACTGCCCTGGTGCGCGCGAGCGAGGCGGTCGGCGCGGTGTTGAGTCGCGGCGCGGTCGTGGTGTACGAATCAACGGTGTATCCGGGATGCACCGAAGAGGTATGCGTGCCGATCCTGGAGCGCGTGTCGGGCCTGAAGTTCAACCGCGACTTCTTTGCCGGCTACAGCCCCGAGCGCATCAATCCCGGTGACAAACAGCACCGCCTCACAACCATCCGCAAGGTGACTTCGGGGTCCACCCCGCAGGTCGCCGATTTCGTCGACCGCCTGTACCGCTCGATCGTGACGGCCGGCACCCACAAGACCTCCAGCATCCGCGTCGCCGAGGCCGCCAAGGTCATCGAGAACACGCAGCGTGACGTGAACATCGCCTTGATCAACGAACTGGCGCTGATTTTCAACCGGCTGAACATCGACACCGAAGAGGTCCTGGACGCTGCCGGCAGCAAGTGGAACTTTCTCCCGTTCCGCCCCGGCTTGGTTGGCGGGCACTGTATCGGGGTCGACCCGTACTACCTGACGCATAAGGCGCAGGAGATCGGTTACCACGCGGAGATGATCCTCGCCGGTAGGCGCCTGAACGACAACATGGCGCTGTACATCACCGGGCAGATCATCCGGCTCATGGCCACCAAGCGCATCCACGTCAAGGGGGCGCGCGCGCTGGTGCTGGGCATGACGTTCAAGGAAAACTGCCCCGATATCCGCAACTCCAAGGTGGTTGACGTGGTGCGCGAGCTGCGCAGTCACGGTGCTGACGTCGACATCTTCGACCCCTGGGCCAACACCGCCGAGTGCCTGCACGAGTACAGCATGAAGCCGGTGCGCACGCTCAAGACTGGTCGCTACGACGTGGCTATCGTGGCCGTTGCCCACCAGGAGTTCCGCGAGCTGGGCGCCCGCGGCGTGCGCCGCCTGTGCAAGAAGAACCACGTGGTCTACGACATCAAGCACGTGTTCCCCGCCGCCGAAGTCGATGGCAGGCTATGAAGCTGCTCGTGACCGGAGCCGCCGGCTTCATCGGCTCGCACACGACCCAGCGGCTGCTCGCGCAGGGCCATGAGGTCGTCGGCATCGATGACCTCAATGACTATTACGATGTCACCCTCAAGCAGGCGCGGCTCGCCCGCCTGCTGCCGCATCAGGCATTCCGCTTCGAGAAGCTAGACATCGCGGAGGAGGCGCCGATGCGTGCCCTGTTTGCACGCGAGCGCTTCGCGCGGGTCGTCCACCTGGCCGCGCAGGCCGGGGTGCGCTACTCGCTGGAACAGCCGCATGCCTACGTGCGCAGCAATGTCACCGGCACGCTCAACGTGCTCGAGGGGTGCCGCCACAATGCGGTGGAGCACCTGGTGTACGCCTCGACCAGCTCGGTTTACGGCGCCAATACCAACATGCCGTTTTCCGTGCACAACATCGCCGACCACCCGCTGTCGCTGTATGCCTCGACTAAGCGCGCCAACGAGCTGATGGCGCACAACTACTCGGCGCTGTTCAAGCTGCCGACCACCGGGCTGCGCTTCTTCACCGTCTATGGTCCCTGGGGACGCCCGGACATGGCGCTGTTCATGTTCACGCGCAACATCCTCGAGGGCCGCCCGATCGACGTATTCAACAACGGCCACCACCATCGTGACTTCACGTACGTGGACGACATAGCCGAAGGGGTAGTGCGCGCGAGCGCGCACGTAGCGCAGCCGGACCCGGCCTGGCGCAGCGCCGCCCCGGATCCGGCTACCAGCTTTGCGCCATTCCGCCTCTACAACATCGGCAACGGCAAGCCGGTGCCGTTGATGCGCTACATCGAGATCATCGAGGAATGCCTTGGGCGGAAGGCAGAGAAGAACTTCCTGCCGCTGCAGCTCGGCGACGTGCCCGATACTTCCGCGGATGTGGAGGACCTTGCCGCCGCCGTCGGCTACCGGCCAGCCACCAGCGTCGAGGTCGGCGTACGAAACTTTGTTGACTGGTTCTGCGATTACTACGGCTACAAGCGCTGAACAGGAACCCTGCCATGGCGAGCTCAGCTAAAGCCCCCACTGCGCCTGCCATGCAGGTGCCGCTGCTGGACCTGAAGCCGCAGTACCAGCCGCTGGCAGCGGAGATCCAGGCCGCCATCGCCCGGGTGTGCGCGAGCCAGCACTTCATCCTCGGGGCCGCGGTCAAGGAGCTGGAGGGCGCGGTGGCAGCCTACAGCCAGTGCCGTTACGGCATCGGCGTCTCCTCGGGCACGGACGCGCTGCTGCTGGCGCTCATGGCGTTGGAGATCGGACCCGGGGATGCGGTCATCACCAGCCCGTTCACCTTCTTTGCCACCGCCGGCACTATCGCGCGCGCGGGCGCAAGACCGCTGTTCTGTGACATCGACCCGGTCAGCTTCAATATCTCCGCCGCCGCCATCGAGAGCTTCATCGCCACGCAGTGCGAGCAGCGCGACGAGTCACTGGTGCACCGCACGAGCGGCACGCGCGTGCGTGCGCTCATGCCGGTGCACCTGTACGGACAGGTCGCCGATATGGACCCGTTGATGCGGGTCGCGCGGCGGCACGGTTTGAAGGTGATCGAGGATGCCGCGCAGGCGATCGGAGCTGCGGACGCACAGCAGCGGCGTGCCTGCAGCTTCGGCGACGTGGGATGCCTGTCCTTCTTCCCGACCAAGAATCTCGGTGCCTTTGGCGATGCAGGCATGTGCGTCACCAATGATGCCGCGCTCGCCGAGCGCATGGAGGTACTGCGCGTCCACGGTGGCAAGCCCAAGTACTACCACGCATTCATCGGCGGCAACTTCCGCATAGACGAGCTGCAGGCCGCGGTGCTGAACATCAAGCTCAAGCATCTGGATGAGTGGAGCGTGGGCCGCCAGCGCAACGCGGCCTACTACGATGCCGCCTTCGCCCGAGCCAAGCTGGGCGAGGCGGTCGCCACCCCGCACTCCGAACCCGGGGGCCGTCACATCTATAACCAGTACGTAGTCCGAGTGCGCGACCGCGACGCCCTGCGGCAGCATCTTGCCGGCGCAGGCGTCGGCACGGAGATCTACTACCCGGTGCCGCTGCACGTTCAGCAGTGCTTCGCCTACCTGGGCGGCCGCGCAGGCGATTTCCCGCTTTCCGAGCAGGCGGCGGCGCAGACCCTGGCGCTGCCGATCTTTCCGGAGCTGGCACAGGCGCAGCTGCAGCACGTGGTCGACTCGATAGCCGCCTATTTCCGACCCTGAGCCGCGCGCCGGTAGGCGCGCACGGTGCAGATGGCTGCACCAGGAGAAAAGCCCATGACACTGGCAATTCAACCCGGCCCCCGTACCGCCGTTTGGCCGCGCCTGCAGGCCGAGGCCGCGCGTCTGGCCGCCGCCGCGGTCAGCGGCCTGTTCGCCGCCGACCCGAAGCGCAGCGAGCGCTTTACGCGCTCGAGCACCGGGCTATTGATGGATTTTTCGCGACAGCGCCTCGACCAGGCGGTGCTCGACCAGCTCGTCGCACTGGCGGACGCGGTGGGCCTGCGCGCGCGTATCGATGCCATGTGGCGCGGCGACCATATCAATACGACCGAAGACCGCGCCGTCCTGCACGTGGCCCTGCGCCAGCCGCCAGGGGCGGCAGTCGGTGGGGCAGAAATCGAAAAGACCGTGCTCGCCGAGCGCGCGCGCATGCTGGCCTTCGCCGAGGGCGTGCGCGCAGGCACCATCAAGGGCAGTACCGGAGAGCCATTCCGCCTGGTGGTCAACATCGGCATCGGCGGCTCGGACCTGGGCCCGGCCATGGCGGTAGTGGCGCTGCGCGCCTTCACCGCGGGTGCCCCACGCTGTGAATTCGTCTCCAATGTCGATGGCGTGCACCTCGCAGAGGTACTCGAGAGCGCAGACCCGAAGACGACACTCTTCATCATCTCGTCAAAGACTTTCACGACGCTGGAGACCCAGACCAACGCGCGCACTGCGCGCGCCTGGCTCGCACAACGCCTGGGTGAAAAGGCGGTGCCGCAGCATTTCGGGGCGGTCTCGGTCAACCACCAGGCGATGGATGCCTTTGGCGTGCACCCGGAGTACCGCTTCCAGATGTGGGACTGGGTCGGTGGCCGCTACTCAATCTGGTCATCGATCGGCGTCACGGTGGCGGTCGCCATCGGCGAGCGGAACTTCCTGGACTTCCTCGCCGGCGGCTACGCGGTGGATGAGCATTTCCGCGCCACCGCATGGGCCGACAACCTGCCCGTGCTCATGGGACTGCTGGGGGTGTGGAATATCAACTTCATGGCTCTGCCCACACTGGCGGTGCTCCCCTACGATGACTCGTTGCGGCGCTTCTCCGCGTACCTGCAGCAGCTGGAGATGGAGAGCAACGGCAAATCGGTGATGCTCGATGGCACGCCGGTTGAGTGCCAGACGGCGGCCGTCATCTGGGGCGAGCCCGGCGACAATGCGCAGCACTCGTTCTTCCAGTTGCTGCATCAGGGGACTCCGCGCGCCGCCTTCGACTTCCTGTTGCCGGCGCGCTCCTCCTGCGGCAACCAGGCGCAGCAGAACCTGGCGATCGCCAGCTGCTTCGCGCAGGCGCAGGCTTTCATGGAAGGGCAGAGCGCCCAGACGGTCAAGGCGCAGCTTGAGGCGCAGAAGATGCCCGCCGCACAGATCGCAGCCCTGGTGCCCCACAAGGTGCACGCCGGTAACCGGCCGAGCACCATCGTGCTGTTCCAGCAGCTCGATCCGGGAACCCTGGGCAAGCTCATCGCGCTCTACGAGCACAGCGTGCTGACGCAGAGCGTGGTCTGGGGCATCAACGCTTTCGACCAGTGGGGCGTCGAACTGGGCAAAAAGCTCACCGAGCGGCTGGTACCGGCCGTGCAGAATCCGCGTACGGCACAGGACTCCGCGGCGGCGCTGGCGCTGCTGCTGGCGGCAGTTGACCGCTGGCGCAGCTAGCGCCGGTTCAGAAGTGGTAGGTCAGGGCCAGCACGCCGCCAGAGATATCGTAGAAGCTGTCCGGGCGCGTTGACTGCGGATCGGTGGGCAGCAGGTGGTCGCGTGCCACGCTGTCGTAGTAGCGCAGGTCGATGCCAACATCGATATGCGGCAGCACGTCGCGCCACTGCAGCGCGAGCCCGTAGTAGAAGCCGTATGCGGGTGTTGCCAGGTCGTAGCGCGCCGCGCCCAGGAAGACCCCCAGTGCGAGTGGGTTTGCGAACCGATAGCGATAGTCGACGAGGCGCACGCCCAGCAGGCCGCGCCCGTCCAGGTCGTCGTATTCGACCCGCGCGCCCAGGTCGCTGTGCTCGGACACCGCGCGGCGCGCGCCGATGCCCAGGTGCGCGCCGGTCGTGGTCGGACCGGTCGTCTTGGGCTGTGTGCCAGTCAGGTCGGTCTTCACACGCAGCGAATGTGCGCCTGCATCGACCAGCAGTTGGTTGCCTGCGTCGCCGTCGGCAACCGGGTCCCCGCTGGGGCCGGACAGGGCGGAGGAGTCACGATCACCCAGGCGCACAAAGCCGGAGAGCCGCGCGAAGCTGCCGCCGAACACATCGCTGCCAGAATCGAGCTCGCCGCCGACCACCAGCCCATTCCATGGCCGCGAATAACCCAGCGTGATTTCGTGGAAGTGGTGATACGTGAAACCGCCGTACTCCTGGTTCTGCAGGATCCGATAGCGCAGCTCCAGCAGGCCGCCGAAGGTGGCATCCCAGCCCACGCGCGCCATGGCACTGCGCCCGCCGACGCCGTCGTTGAAAACGCGCTGGTCGGCGGCCCAGTTACCGGTCACGAAGCCATGATTGGTCATGCCGTCTACGTAGATGGAGTTTGTGTACCAGGAGTTCTGCCATTCGGACGCCTCCAGGGTTAGGTCGAAGCGTTCGCCCAGGCGTGGAAAGTGGATCCCCCAGGAGAGCGCGGAGTTGCCGAGCAGGTAGTTGCGGCCGCGCGAGGTGTCCTCGCCAGCGTACTCGGCGTACACCGCGAACGGGACCCTCCCCGTGAACAGAAACGAACTCGTCACGGAGGCCTGCTGGTTGGTGGCGTCCTGGTTCGCGTTGGTCGAGTTCGAATACCGCGACGGGTTGAAAAGTGCTTTCAGGAGCTGAGAAAGCGAGCCGTTGCCGCGATCACCGCCGCCAAATTGCGCCAGTCGGTTCAGGCTCAGCGACCAGCCGCTCGCCGGTTCGAGTGTGACCTGCAGCCCCCCCAGGCGTGGATTCCCGCTGGTATAGCCGTCCTGCCAGACGATCCGGTCGGAGTGCGACATGATCGCCTCGAAGATCTCGTAGCTGAATCCGAACCGCGTCAGCGGTTCGTAGTTGGAAATACTCACCGAGGGCATCGTCGGCGCCTCGCTGCTCATCAGCATGCTGCTGTCAGTCATCGGCGAGAGCCAGTGCGGCTTGTAACCAATATCGAGCTGGGCCTTGCTGAATCCCAGGCTCAGCATCGAGCCGCTCCAGTCCACGCGCCCATCGTAGGCGTTGATGCCAGCGCTGGCGATGAGGTAGTCACTGGGCTGGTAATAGGCGCCCAGTACCCCCTGGGCGTTTGACCCGTTGGCCATGCCGTAGCTGTTCGGGAGCGTGACGTCCGAGCCGTGGGAAGCCGAAGCCTCCAGGCTGACACTGGTCAAGGCGGCGCGCGGCGTGTAGCGGTCGAGGTAGCGGCGCACGCGTTCGCACAACACCGCGTCCACTGCGCATGCCTTGGGCAGGGCGTCCAGCACTGTGGCGGCGGCGATCGGGCGGCGCATCACCGGTTTGCCGGCCAGGATCAGCACGCGCTCGATCTGCGCCTCGACTTCAGGCTCAAGATTGAGCGGCAGGTAAGGGGAAACCCCGCGTGCGCCGGCGGGCAAGTGGACAGCGAGCAGCAATACCGCGGCTGCGGCTGATCCGGCTCTTTCCCTGGCTCTCAAGTTGACGTGCCCCACACCTTGGCTGCCGCGAGTATCGCACGGCTCGCGCCACATAGACTTAGAGGGCCGGGCAGGTGGCGCCAACGCAGTTCCGGATGGCCCGTTGACACGCCACGGCATGGCCTCCCGGATCCCGGCCCCCACGTCGGGCCGCGCTTCAGTACAATCGCACATTCGCTCGGTTGGGGAACACGGAATAGTGATGCTGGTGACGCGCCGTCTTTGGAGCCTGTTGGCCGTGCTGCTGGTCGGAATCGGCTGCTTTATGGCCTCCGGGGAGCGCAGTTATGGCCAGGCGGCCGCCATGCCGAGCAGTGACGAGCTGCAGCTCTTTCAAGGGCTCTCGCCCGAGCAGCGTGATGCTGTCCTCAAGGCCATGAGCGGGGGCGGCGATAGCCTCGGTGCGGCGGCGGGCAGCACCGACGAGCGTCGCGGGCGCACGAGCAGCTCTAAAGACCAGCAGGACATGCGCACTGAGCGCAAGGCTAGTTCCCTTAACGGGGAAGAAGAGGATCGGGAGCCGTTGATCCCGGTCTTCAAGGCCGAGGATTGGCTGATAGTGGAGATCGACTACCAGCTGCCACCGCGTCCGTACTCCCCCTCGCTGCAGTCACTGATCGTCAGCCAGGGAGGCGCGCAGGCAGCCTCAGCTGCCCAGGCTGCCGCTGCGACCGCCGCAACCAACGCCGCCACGACCGCCGCAGACCAGCAGCGTGGTGCGAGCCTGCCGCTGACTCCGGGCAGCGCGGGCCTTGCGCCCCTCGCCGGCGCCAGTGTACCCAGCAGCACTGTACCGAGCAGCCTGATGTCCGATGCCGACAAGGAGCGCCTGGACACATTGATGACGTCGGTGCGCGCGCGCAATCCGTATCGTCTGTCGCGGGATGGCGTGCTGACGCTTCCGGGGTTCCAGCCGATTCCGTTGCTCGGACTTACCGAGGAGCAGGCGACGCTGCGACTGAAGGTCGAACCGGCGCTGCGCGGCATCGATATCAGGGTCACACGCCTGCCATTGAAAAAGACCGGGGCGGAAGGGCTGAAGCCTTTCGGCTACGACGTCTTCGATCACAACGTCTCGACCTTCGCGCCAGCAACCGACGTTCCGGTGCCTTCGGACTACATCGTGGGCGCCGGGGATGAGCTGACCATCCAGTTCTACGGCAAGGAGAACCGGACACTGAAGCAGACTGTCGGCCGTGACGGCCGCATCAGCTTGCCGGGCATCGGGCCGATTACCGTCGGCGGCCTGACATTCAATGGCGCCCGCTCCGCAGTCGAGTCACGCGTGCAGATGCAGATGATCGGCGTGCGCGCTACCGTGACGATGGGCGATACGCGCTCCATCCGTGTGTTTGTGCTGGGAGAGGCCAAGGAGCCGGGCAGTTACACAATCAGCGGTCTCGGCACGATTACTTCGGCGCTGTATGCCGCCGGCGGTGCTAAGAAGATCGGTTCGCTGCGCAACATAATGCTCAAGCGCAATGGCGTGCTGGTGCGGCGTCTCGACCTCTATGACCTGTTGATTCGCGGTGACAGCAAGGACGACACCAAGCTGCTGCAGGGCGATGTGATCTTCATCCCGCCAGTGGGTTCGACCGTGAGCGTGGATGGCGAGGTGCGGCGCCCGGCGATCTACGAGACGCGCAGCGAGACCACTGTTGCGGAAGTGGTAGAGCTCGCTGGCGGCCTCATGCCCGAGGCCGACCCGACCAACATTATGCTGAGCCGTATTGAGTCGAACCAGCATCGCGTGGTGCTTGGGGTGGATCTGTCCGCGGGAGGGCGCTCCGCCGCGGTGCGCAATGGCGATCTGCTGCGGGTTTCACGCGTGCGTCCCACCATGGACTCGGGCGTGCTGGTAGAGGGCCACGTGTTCACGCCCGGCGCGTTTGCGTACACCCCGGGAATGCACCTCTCGGACGTGATCCGCTCGGTGGACGCGCTCATGCCCAACGCGGACATCCACTACCTGCTCATCCGCCGTGAAATCCCGCCCGACCGCCGGGTGACCGTGCTCTCGGCGGACCTGGCGGCGGCGCTGCGCGCGCCTGGCTCCAGCGCAGACGTGTCGCTGCAGCCGCGCGACCGGATCACCGTGTTCGACCTCTCCAGCAGCCGCGATCAGGTCATTCAACCCGTGATCGACGAGCTGAAACTGCAGGGCACTTCCGGTGCGCCGACTGAAATGGTGCACGTGGATGGCAAGGTCAAAGTGCCCGGCTCCTATCCGCTCGAACAGCATATGACGATCGCAGACCTGGTACGCGCGGGCGGCGGCCTCGATGATTCCGCCTATGGCGGCAAGGCCGAACTCACTCGCTACGTGATCGTCGATGGCCAGTCACGGCGTACCGAGCTCATCAAGATCGACCTCGCAGCCGCAGTGCATGGCGATGCCGCCGCCAACATCACGCTGCAGCCGTTTGACGTGCTGAGTGTCAAGGAAGTGTCGCTTTGGGAGGCCCAGGAGAGCGTGAACCTCAAGGGCGAGGTACGCTTCCCGGGTAACTACGCCATCCGGCGCGGCGAGACCCTGAAGTCGGTGATCGAGCGCGCGGGCGGGCTCACAGATTACGCGTTCCCCGAGGGCAGCGTATTTACCCGCGAGGAACTGCGCCGCCGTGAGCAGGAACAACTCGACATGCTGGCCAGCCGGATGCAGACCGACATCACCGTGCTGGCGTTGCAGAGTGCCGCGATCGGCCAACCCGGAGGGGCGAACTCGCTGAGCCTCGGCCAGGCCCTATTCTCGCAACTGCGCAGCGCCCGGGCGGTAGGCAGGCTGGTCATCAACCTGCCGCGGCTGATGCGCGAGCCTGAGGGCTCGTCGGCGGATGTCATCCTGCGCTCGGGCGATCAGCTGATCGTGCCGAAGTTCCAGCAGCAGGTCACGGTCATCGGCGAAGTGCAGAGCACGACCTCGCACCTGTACAGCGCGAAGCTTTCTCTCGCCGACTACATCGGCCTCAGCGGCGGTCTCGCGCGCCGTGCGGACAAGAGCAAGATATACGTAGTACGCGCCGATGGCAGCGTGGTGGCGAGTTCGGGTAGCCGTTGGTTTGAGACTTCGAACATCACGATCCGGCCCGGCGACACCATTGTCGTGCCGCTGGACACCGAGCACGTCCCCGCGCTGCCGTTCTGGACCGCTGTCACGACGATCCTCTACAACGTGGCCATCGCGGTGGCGGCGGTGCACTCGTTCTGATGGACGTGCCGGGGGCTTGGGGACGATCCCGGCGCCGCGGCGGGCCGGTTGTCGTCAGCCGCGCTGCGCGACAGCCCTCTTGAGGCTCTCCGCCACCCGCTCCACCTGCGCGCGGGTCAACTCCGGGTACATCGGCAGGGAGAGAATGCGCGCCGCGTTGGCCGTGGCGCGCGGGAACTGCGTCGGCTGCCCGCCGAGATGACGGTAGGCTTCCATCAGGGGCAGGGGCACCGGATAGTGCACGGCGGTGTGTATCCCCTGGGCGGCAAGTTGGGCAGCGACCTGGTCGCGCGCGGCAACCTGCACCACGTACAGATGGTAGGCGTGGCTGGCTGCGTCGCGCACCCGCGGGATCTCGATGCCCGGCGTGTCCTTAAGTAGCGAGTCGTACCAGCCCGCGACCTGCTGGCGCCGGGCCGTCCACTCGTGAATGTGGGGCAGTTTGGCAAGCAGGATTGCGGCCTGCAGGGCATCGAGGCGCGAATTGATCCCTTCCATGACGTGCTCGTGCTTACGCAGGGCGCCGTGGTTGGCGAACATCCGCATGCGCATCGCCAGTTCACCGTCATCGGTAATGATGGCGCCCGCATCGCCGTAGGCGCCGAGGTTCTTTCCCGGGAAGAAACTGAAGGTCGCGACGGCGCCGAAAGTCCCGACGCGCTGGCCGTGCCAGGTGGCGTAGTGCGCCTGCGCGCAGTCCTCGATCACCAGCAGTTTATGTTCCTTGGCGATGGCCATGATGCGTGACATGTCAGCCGGTTGACCAAACAGATGCACGGGAATGATGGCGCGCGTGCGCGGCGTGATCGCCGCTGCCAGCCGCTCCGCGTCGATCGTGTAGTACGCGTCCACGTCCACGAACACCGGCCGCGCGCCAGCCTGCGAAACCGTCTCCGAAGTGGAAATCCAGCTGTGCGCGGTCGTGATCACCTCGTCACCGGCGCCGATGCCGAGCATCTTCAGCGCGATGTAGATCGCGTCGGTCCCGTTGGCGGCGGACACGCAGTGACGCGAACCATAATCGGCGGCGTAGGCTGCTTCGAAGTCGCGCACCGGCGCACCGCCGATGTAAGCGCTGGTTTCGATCGCGCGGCGGATCGCGGCATCAACCGGCTCGCGGATCGAGAGGTACTGGGCATACAAGTCGACGAGCGGGATGGAATCGGCTGACACTTACGATTTACCTCAGGAACTTGGCGGGATTGCCGGCGTAGATCCCGGGCTTGCGGATGTCGCGCGTGACCACCGCGCCCGCGCCGATGACGACATCGCTGCAGATCTCGACCGGCAGGACGGTGGCATTGGAGCCAACGAACACCCGGTCGCCGAGACGCGTGGATTTCCACAGGCTACGGTCGCCACGCGCCGGCCGGCCGGCCGCGAAGGTGTCATTGATGAACATGACGCCGTGCGCAATAACGCAGTCCGCGCCGATCGTCACCAATTCACAGATGAAGGAATGCGACTGCACGCGCGTACGCGCCCCGATGGTGGCATCCCGCTGGATCTCGACGAACGGCCCGATGAACACTCCGTCGCCGATGCGGCAGCCGTACAGGTTCACCGGCTGCACCAAGGTTACGCCGACACCAAACTCGACGTCGGTTATCGCGCAGTCGCGTAGCGTCGGCTCAGCCACGTTGCTGGCCAAGGCGGCAGCGCTGCGGATTGAATCGCATATGGACCGGCTTGCCTGTTTCGATCGACTCGTAGATGGCCGTGATGAGCTCCAGGCTGCGCCGGCCCTCCAGGCCGTCCACCAGATGGCGGCGATCGTGCAGGATGCACTGCACCACGTGATCGTAGTAGGCGCTATGGCCGTAGCCGTAGACGTCCGGGGGATTCACGGAGAACTTCTCCATGACCTCGGCATCCTCCGCGCGCGGCTCGGTGAAGTTCCAGGTGCGCATCTTATTGACTGCGAACCCGGCGATCTCTACGGCGCCGCACTCACCAAGCACCGAAATCGAGCCCTCGAGATCCTTCGGGCGCGCCGCGGTGGTTGCCTCGATCACCCCGAGTGCACCATT
Organism: uncultured Pseudomonadota bacterium; assembly: GCA_963794975.1. Lineage (GTDB taxonomy): Bacteria > Pseudomonadota > Gammaproteobacteria > Steroidobacterales > Steroidobacteraceae > 13-2-20CM-66-19. Next base: position 312,180 of record CAWCGL010000004.1, read on the forward strand.
GCGGAAGCGCAGCGTTACCACGGCGGTGTCTTCGGCCTCGATGTCAACCAAAGCGGTGGTGCTGACGGCGAACACCGAATCGACATCCCCGAGCATCCACTCGAGCAGGTCAATATGGTGGCTCGCCTGGTTGGCGAGCACGCCGCCGTCCTGCGCCCAGGTGCCACGCCAGGAGTCCTGATCGTAATACGCCTGCGTGCGGCACCAGCGCACGCGTACGGTACCGAGCACGAGCTTGCCGAAGCGGCCGGCTTCGAGGGCCTCGCGCAGTTTCATGACCGGGACGTTGAAGCGATTCTGCTTGACGACGAACAGCTTTATCCCCGCGTGGTCGCAGGCCGCTATCATGCGGTCGGCGTCGTCCAGCGTGAGCGCCATCGGCTTCTCGACCATGATGTGCTTTTTGTACTGCGCGAGCGCCACCACGTGGTCGGCATGCCGGCCGCTCTCGGTCAGGACGACTACGACGTCGACGGCTGGCTGCGAGCGCATCATTTCGTGCATGTCGGTGTAGGCGGGAACGCCGAATTTGTCTGCGGCCTCGCGTGCGCGTTCCGGCGCGACGTCACAAACGGCTACCAGCCGGGAGTTAGCGATCTGGCTCTGCCCAAGCAATTCCAGATGTCGTTTCGAGATGCGTCCGCAGCCTACGATGGCGAAACCCAATGTGCGCATTGGTCCTGTCACGATCTCATACTTTGCAACATTGCTTCGCCAAGCCGGGGTCCGAAGTTTAGCCGGATCTGGCGCGGTGTCGAGGGCCGGCGAAACGTCTCTTGGTGGCTACACACGTCCCAATTGCAGGCGAAATGCCGTATTCTGCGCGCCGCGCTCCCGGCTGCCCTCATGCCCGCAGATTCACCTTGGGCGATCGGCCCTGGCAGGGCGTACGGTGTTCGCGGGGGGCGAGTTGGCTAGTTTCTCGATAGTGTGGAATTTGTTCGCGTTGGCGCCCGCGTGCGTCGCAGCCCCGGCACGGGTAGCGCGTGTCCCGGGACCTAACACCGGGCGGGATTCCCGTGGTGAGCGGCGCGCCCGACTTCCTGCGGGGGCATCCTGAAAGCCTGGGTGGTCAAGACCAGCGAGATGCTGGCAGCCGACAACGACAGTGGCCGCCTATTGCGCTCCGGTATGATCGCCGAGATGCTGGACGTGCGTGGCCACGAGGTGGTCTGGTGGATGTCAACTTACGACCACGCCAATCGTCGCAGTCGCTGCGCGCGAGACTGTACGCGCGCCTTCGGGGACCGTGGCGTGATCCGCATGCTGCACAGCCCGGGCTACCGCGCTTCGATCTCGGTTGCCCGGCTCCGCGACCACGCCCTCTGGGGCAGGGCCTTCGGGCGGGCCATCCGCAGCGAGCCGGCACCGGATGTCATCTTCTGCGCCTACCCGACAATCGAGGCTGCAGCCGAGTGCGTGCGCTACGGACGTGAGCGCGGGGTGCCCGTCGTGGTGGACCTGCGGGACATGTGGCCCGACATCTTCATTGACGTGGCGCCAAGGCCGCTGCGATCGATCGCACGCGGCCTGCTATGGCCCTGGCGCCGGCAGGCCCGCGCGGCGCTCGGGGCAGCAACGGCGCTCACTGCGATCACCGAGGAATTTCTCTCCTGGGGGCTGGCCATGGCCGGCCGCTCGCGCAACCCATGGGACGGGGCGTACTACCTTGCTTACTCCCAGGCCCCGGGCAGCCCCCGCGCGGCTGATGCGCAAGGCACCGCGGTGAGCTTCTGGGATGGGCTGGAGGTCAGCGCGGCCGGCAGCTTCAACGTGGTGTTGATCGGTACGATGAGCAAACGCCGCTTCGAGATGGACACCGTCATTGCCGCTGCGCGCGAGCTGCAGCGCGACGGGGCACGGGTAAAGTTTGTCCTGGCGGGGGACGGGGATGATCTGGCCGAGTACCGCGAGCAGGCCCGCGACTGCGCCAACGTGCTGTTCCCGGGGTGGCTGACGGCTGCGCAAATCCACGAACTGCTGGGGCGGACACACCTGGGGCTGGTGCCCTATCGCAATGCCCCCGACTACCTCATGTCGGTGCCCAACAAGGTGGGTGAGTACCTGGCGGCCGCGGTGCCCGTCGCCAGCTGTCTCGGTGGCACGCTTGAGCGCCTGCTGGCTGTGCGATCCTGTGGCCTGCAGTTCGCGGCGGGGTCTCCGGCAAGCCTTGCGGCGCTGGTCAGAAGACTGCTGTCGGATGAGCCGCTGCGACTTAAGCTGAGCAGCAACGCGCGGCGCACCTACCAAGAGGAACTCGATGCGGCGACCGTGTACGGGCGCCTCGTGGACCGCCTTGAGGAGCTTGCCGCGTCAACTGCCGGCCTGCGGAGCGTTTAAGGTTACCTATGAGCCAGATGCACACGTCCGAACTTGGGGAGCTGGTCGATCCGGCCGCCGCCAGCTACCTGCAGCCCTGCGGCACTGCCGGATTCGAATCGCGGCTGACCCAGTTCCTGCGCACCATGCGGCTCATCCGGGCGGCGGAGGAGCAGATAGCCGGCTGGGTGGAGCAAGGCATCGTTCACTGTCCGTGCCATCTTTCCATAGGGCAGGAGGGGGTCGCCACGGGGGTGGCAGCGGGGCTGCGCTCCAGCGACCGGTTGTTCGGCAATCACCGCTCGCACGCGCATTATCTTGCGGCGGGCGGAGAGCTCTACGGATTGCTGGCCGAGGTGCTCGGTCGCGCCACCGGCTGCTCGAGCGGCATGGGCGGTTCGATGCACCTGCAGAGCCGTGCGCACGGCTTCTTTGGCTCCGTGCCGATCGTTGCCGGCACCATTCCGATCGCGGTCGGTGCGGCGCTCGCGGCAAAGATGGACGGCGGCTCGGACATCGCGGTGGCCTTTTTTGGTGACGGCGCCTGCGAGGAGGGGGTGCTGCACGAGTCGCTGAACCTAGCGGCGGTGTACCAGCTGCCCGTGCTGTTCGTGTGTGAGAACAATCAATACTCCAGTCATCTCGACATCGCGTTGCGGCAACCGAGTGACCGGCTGAGCCGTTACGCCGACGCGCATCGCGTGCAGGCAGCGGTTGTCGACGGCAACGATGTCACCGCCGTTGCGCGCACCGCGCAAGGGTTGATCGACCTCGCGCGCAGCGCCTCGCGTCCCGCCTTCCTCGAGGCCATCACCTACCGGTGGCGCGGGCACGTGGGGCCGAAGGAGGACCTCGACGTCGGGGTACGGCGCAGCATGGATCACCTGCAGGCCTGGAAGCGACGCGATCCGGTGCGACGCCTGGAGGAGGCCATGCTCGCTACGGGGGCGGCGAGCATTGCACAGCTGCAGCAGATTGGTGAAGACGTGCGCGCCGAGGTGTTGGCGACGGCCGCGCGTGCGCTGGAGGCACCATGGCCAGAGCCTGCGGCGCTACTGGACTACGTCTATGCCCGCTGAGCACTCCGCAGCGCAAGCCACGCTCAGCTACGGACAGGCCATCCGCGACGGCTTCGCGTGGCTGATGCAGCGCCACCCCGAGGTGTTCGCGATCGGCCAGGGGCTGTGGAGCCCCTGGTATGTGGGCAATTCGATGACCGATCTCGATAAGGAGTTTGGCCGTAACCGCGTGCTGGACACGCCGGTCTCGGAGGCGGCCTGCACGGGCGCAGCGCTGGGCGCGGCGCTGTGCGGCTACCGGCCCATCGTCATCCACCCGCGCATCGACTTCATGCTGCTCGCCGTGGACCAGATCGTGAACCAGGCAGCCAAGTGGCGGCACATGCTTGGTGGCCGGGACGGCCCGAGCGTCACAGTGCGCGGCATCATCAACCGCGGCGGCGAGCAGGGTGCGCAGCACTCCCAGGCCTTGCATTCCTGGTTTGCACACGTGCCTGGGTTGCGGGTGGTGATGCCCGCGACGCCACGGGATGCACGCGACCTTTTGATTGCGAGCGTGCTCTGCGATGATCCGGTGCTCTATATCGACGATCGCTGGCTGTATGAGGAGCACGAACCGGCGGCCGCCGTCCAGGTGCTGGACCTGCGCAACGAGGGCCCGGTACGCCGGCGCGAGGGGCACGACATTACCCTCGTCGCCTCGAGCTACTCGACGCGGTTGGCGCTCGATGCCGCAGCAAGGCTCGCAGCGCTGGGGTGGTCGTGCGATGTCTGGGACCTGCGCATCCTCAACCCGCTGCGGCTGGATGACATTGTCGCCTCCGTCGCAAGGAGCGGGAGGCTGTGCGTGATCGATGGCGGCTGGCGTACCTGCGGACTGGCTGGCGAGGTCAGCGCAAGTGTTGCCGAGGCGCTGCCTCCTAAGGCGTGGCATGCCGCGCCGCTGCGCATCACACTGCCAGACGCCCCGGCGCCCACTTCGGCGGCACTTGAGGCTCTTTACTATCCGGGTGTTGATGCCATTGTCAGCCGGGTTACGGCAGCTTTCGGAGTCTTGAAAAAATGATGTCCAGCGATGCCCTGCGCAACGAACTGCAGCGCCTTGCCAGCGCCACCGGCGATGAATGGTATGCCGCGCTCGACCCGCGGAAGAAGAAGGAGAGCGAGTTCCACGACAAGATGCGCGATCGCGCACAGATCGCCGCCGTGGGCCGCGACCAGTACGAGGAGTTCTTTTCCAACCACCGCTTCTACCGCACTGCGAACCTGTCGCGGGACTATTTCTACGGGTGGGTGGCGCGCGAGTCGGCCGGCAAAATCGTGCTGGATTTTGCCTGCGGCGATGGCGACGTGGCGCTGCGCGCCGCGGCCGCCGGTGCCCGACTGGCCATCGGCATCGACATCAGCGACGTCTCGGTGCAGAACGCGCGCCGCGCGGCGGAGCAGCGCGGGCTCATGGAGCGTACGTTCTTTCTGCGCGCGGACTGCGAGAACACCGGGCTGCCGGACAGCTCCGTGGACGTCGTCATCTGCGCCGGCGTCTTGCACCACCTCGACGTAACGCGTGCGTTTCCGGAGATCGAGCGGGTGCTCGCTCCCGGCGGCCGGATGATCGCGATGGAGGCGCTCGACTACAACCCCATGGTCAAGTGGTACCGCAATCGCAACGCGCACCAGCGTACTGAGTGGGAGAAGGCGCACATCCTGAGCCTCAAGGAAGTGCGCCTGGCGCGCAAGTACTTCGACGTCGGCGCCATCCGCTATTTCCATCTCTCCAGTATCGGCGGGGTATGGCTGCCCGGGCTGCTGCCACTGCTCAACGGCGTGGACCGCGTCCTCACGCGCATCCCGGGAGTGCAGCTCATGTCGTGGATGTTCACGTTTGAGCTGCTGTCCAGGAAACCTGCCGTCTGAGATTCCGTGAGCGACGCCGCCACTCAGTTCGCCCGCGCGCTGCACGGCAAACGCTTGGCGTTCGGTTGCGAGCAACTGGGTGGCTACGAGTGGGGCGCTGTCGACGCGGTCGAGGTGACCGCGGCCGTCGGGGAGGCGGTCGAGCGCGGCCTCAGGCTGTTTGATACCGCAGATTGTTACGGCCGCGGCAGGTCAGAGACGCTGCTCGGCCAGGTGTTGGCGCCCCATCGGGCGCAGGTGCTGATTGCTACCAAGTTTGGCGTGCGTTTGGATGCGGCCGGCCGCGTAACCTACGACAGCAGCCCCGAGTGGGCGGAGCAGGCTCTCGAGGAATCCCTGCGCCGCCTGCGCACCGAGACCGTGGATCTGTTTCAGATGCACTACTGGGACGGCGTCACGCCGCTGCCCGCGCTCTTCGATCGACTCGAGCGCCTGCGCGGGCAGGGAAGGATCCGCTGGTACGGGGTCACGAATTTTGAGCCACGGCAGGGGCTGCCGGCGGGTTACCCGGGGCTGGTGAGTTGCTCACTGGAGTACAGCCTGATCGAGCGGCGCCACGAGCGGGCAGCCGGCGAGCTGCTCGCGGCGGGACTCGCCTTCCTGTCCTACGGTAGCCTGGGACAGGGCCTGTTGTCCGGCAAGTACCGCTCCGCCGCCGGCTTCGGTGCGGACGATCGCCGCTCGCGCCCTCAGTACCGGAATTTCCACGGCGAGCGGCTGCAGCGCAATCTGCGCATAGTCGAGAAGCTCGAGGCCCTGGCCCTGCGACAGGAAGTTACTGCGGCCCAGCTTGCGATCGCCTGGGCGCTGCAGCAGCTGCCCGGCAGCGCGGTGCTCGTGGGCATCAAGAGGGTTGCGCAACTGACGGATCTCCTGGGCGCACTCGACCTGAAGTTGCCGGAAGCCGTGCGTTCGGCCCTCGATGAGGTTTCCCGAATTTGAGCGCCCCCCCGCCAGCGCGCGCATCCGAGCCGTACGCACTGAAGCGGCCGCTCGACCTGTTGGCTGCAGTGCTCGCGCTGCTGCTGAGCGCCCCCTTTTTGCTGGTGGCGCTGCTGCTGGTGTTCCTGCAGGACTTCCGCAATCCCCTGTACGTGTCGGAGCGCATTGGGCGCGGGGGCCGCCCTTTCCGGTTCCTCAAGGTGCGCACCATGCGCGTGAACTCCGCCGCCAGCCAGGTGGACACTACGGTTGCCGGTGACCCGCGCCTTACGCGGGTTGGGCGCACCATCCGGGCTTTGAAGTTCGATGAATTGCCGCAGTTCCTGCACGTGCTTGCCGGACGGATGAGCATGGTGGGTCCACGCCCGAACGTGCCGCGCGAGGTCGCTCTGTACACCGGCGAGGAACTGCGCCTGCTGAGCGTACGCCCCGGCATCACCGATCTGGCCTCAATCGTATTTGCCGACCTTGCGGCCACGCTTGCGGACGCGCCCGACGCAAACATCGCCTACAACCAATTGGTGCGCCCCTGGAAAAGCCGTCTCGGCCTGCAGTACCTGCAAGGTGCGTCGCTGGGATCGGACCTACTGGTAATTTGTTACACGATAAGCGTCCTCTTTGCCCGGCGCTGGACGCTGCGGCGCGTTGCCGCACTGCTGCGCGCCAGCGATGCCCCCGAGGACCTGTGTCGGTTCGTGCTGCGCGATGCGCCGCTGCGGCCGCTGCCGCCGCCGGGTTCTAGCGAAATCGTCACTACGCGCTCAGTGAAGTAGACTCGGTACACTGCCCGATCCGGCGTACGTGCACGGATCATCCACTGGCCCAAGGAGTTTCCATGAACCGGCGAGATGCAATTGCCTTGCTGGCGGGTCTGAGTGCGGCAGCGCCCTTTCGCAGGGTGCGCGCCGCCTCCGGCGACGCCAGCAGTTACGGGCTCAAGCCCGACTCCTCCCCCCAGGCGAACACCGCAGCGCTGCAGAAGTGTCTGAACGACAACGCCGGCCATCAGGTGGTAATACCAGGCGCTGACGCGGAATACCAATTCAGCGGCAAGGTCAGTGCCCCTGCCGGCACGTCGATCGTATTGCAAGGTGCGCGGTTGCGGTGGGTCGCCACTGAGCCAAACGGCGCGGTGTTCCTCAGAGCGCCTACGCGGTGCGGAATCGAGGTGCTGGGCGACAACTTCCGCCTGACCGGAAAGGGTCAGATAACCGGTCCGTCGCAGGGTGTATACGTAGGCCGCGAGACTGGCATCGTGTGTGTCGGGGAAAGTGCCAAGGCACTGCGACGCGGCTTCGAGGTGAGTGACGGGGTCGAGATCCGCAACTGGGGTTCGCACGGCATCGCGACGCAGTTTGTACGCGATGTCCGGGTTGCCAACATCAACGTAACCAATTGCGGCTATGCAGGAATGCAGTTCCTGTCGTGCCAGAACGGCAAAGTGCTGACCAACAGCATCGGCAATATCGGCCCGGGCACTTCAGGCAACGCCTACGGCGTATCCTGCAATCTCGACTCGCTCAACTATGGGGACGATCCGCAGGCTGCAGTGAACGGCCGCCTGGTCGCCAACCCGTTTTGCACCGCCTTCGAGATCGGCGGCAACACGGTGTTCGACATCCCGCTGTGGGCCGGCATCGATTTTCACGGGGCCTATGAGTGCCAGGCGCACAACAATAAGGTCTACAACTGCAGGCACGGCCTGCTGCTGCAGGGCGGCTCCAACGCCGCGGTCGACTTTGCCGGAGAACACAACTCGGTAACCGGCAATACGCTCACGACCAGTCGCATGAACGGCGACCCGACGACCATCACCGAGGCCATGCGGCTGGGCATCAGCGTGAATGGCGGTAAACGCGTACGACACCGCTCCATCGTGGTGCGGGACAACAGTGTCGATGGTTACGGCGATAGCCACAATACGTCCTGCTCGATCCAGCACACAAACACCGCAGACGCCGAAATAGCCAACAACCGCATCACCAACTGGAGTGGCTACGGGTGTTACAGCGCCAACTCACAGGGCGTGATCCAGGGCAATGATTTCGGTCCGGTAGCCAACAACACCAGCACGGCGTGCATCTTTGTGGCGATCAACGGGGAATTGCGTATCACTGGCAACCGGCATGTGGTGCCGTCCGGGCGGGGCGCCCGCTATGGGCTTTATATCAACAGTCCCACGGATGCTCCGTACGTGATCCAGGGGAATGACTTTCGTTCGGCTACGGTGCAGCAATACGCCGGTGCGCGCGGCGCCCGCTTGTCGCCCTCGCAGATCGCAGGCGGGAGCCTCTGAGTCAGGGCCAGCGGGCCGCTCAGCCGAAGTTGTCGAAGATCTGCGCGATGCGGTTGTCCCAGCCCTCGCAGCCGTAGATCGAGTCGTGGTACACGTAGCTCGGGTTGAGCGCACCGCTCAGCACGGTCTTGAGCATGTCGGGCGTGGCGGAGGTGGCGCTGCTGTCGAGGATCGCGAGATTCTCCTGCGCGATGGGCGTCTGCAGCATCGTGACCGCGTTGACGACGGGGCTCAGATTCGCCTGCGGGCCTGCGCCGACAAACGGGATGCGCAGCGCATAGGCATAAGTCGGGTCGAGCAACAGGTAGGCGTCTGTGAGGACATTGGGGATGATCAGCTGCGCATGATTGCCGGTGTTCAGCGGCACGTTGGGCAGCCACACGAGAAAGTGCACACTCGGTTTGGTCACCGGGTCGCTGATCGGGTCGGGCGGGACCATCTGCGGGTTCGCCATGAGCGAAAACAGCGTTGTGAGCTTGCAGAAGTGACCACAGGTGAGCGCGCTTGAGGTCAGCAGCTGCTGCATGGTCGCGCTCTGCGGGTCAAGCGGCGTCGCGGCCAGCGGCGCGACGTTGAATGCCACGGCGGCACCGAACGTGGCGATTGCGCCCTCGTCGGTCAGCGAGCCGAACTGCGAGCCGAGCTGGGACTGCACGAACGCTAGCGGGGTGGAACCGCTGCCACCCAGGCTGCCGTAGACGTCGAGAAAGGTTTCCGGTCGCGCGACGATGCCGGCGAGCGTTGCGGCTGATACGTCAAACATCACGGTCTCCGGCGGTTGGGGAGTGTCGGGCTTTGAGCTGACAGCCGTAGGGGACGTTGGAGTCGACGAGCCGCCGCCGCAGCCGGCGAGGCCGAAGTAACCGAGCGTCCCCAGCGAGGCGCGCAGGAACTTTCTACGGTCGCAAACTGATATCATCTCCAGCAAGTCTCCGGGCTACTGTTCACTGCGAGTCGCGGCTGTTTCGACACATTCAGTTCCCGCAACGGGTGCCGCGGGTATCGGTTGACCTGCGCATCATGCGCCGCCGTGGCAGCCGCGCCAGTAGGTTAAGGCCCCAATACGCCGTCGCCACGGTCGTACGCCAGCATATTCAATACGATAGCATAGGTCGATCAGACCGCGCCGGGCCTCCCCCGGGGGGCGGTGTTAGCATAAGACTGCGTACAAATGAGTATATTCCACGGCTACTGCCGCACTGACCGGCGTCATTTCCCCGTAGCGGCGCTTGCCCCCACATGAGTCCTGCCGAGTCCACCATCCCGCTGTCGCAGTTTCTGGCAGTGCTGCGTTTGCGCTGGAAGCGCCTGCTGCTGCTGGTCACGGTGACTACGGGCGTGGCAGTGCTCGTGGCGTTGTCGCTGCCGCACCGTTACGAGGCGGAACTGGTCGCGATTCCGCGCGGTACCGACCGCAGCGCACTGCTCGGCTCCCTGGGCCAGCTGGGCGGCCTTGCGGCGCTTGCCGGGCTCGGCAGCGCCGAAAGCAGCCAGCGCGCCGAAGCCATCCAGATGCTGCAGTCGCAGATTCTGGCGCGGCAGTTCATCGACGATAACAAGCTCATTCCAGTCCTCTACGACAAGGACTGGGACGCGGCACGCAAGGCATGGCGCGGCAAGGAGCGCACCCTGAATGACGCGGTAGAACTATTCGACCACCGGATACGCAATGTTATCGAGGACCGGCGCAGCGGCCTGGTGACGCTGCGCATCACCTGGCGGGATCCGGTACAGGCGGCCGATTGGGCCAACGAACTCGTCCGCCGTGCAAACGATACGCTGCGCCACCGCGCGGTGGTGCGGGCGCAGACAGCAATCGATTATCTGACGCGTGAAGCGCGCGCCGCCGAGACGATCGAAGTGCAGCAGTCGCTCTACCGATTGATGGAGGAGCAGTACAAGACCTTACTGCTCGCCAACGTCAGCAATGACTATTCGTTTTCGGTGATCGATCCGGCCATTGCACCGGATGCCAAGCACTGGGTGTTCCCGCGCAAGGGTCTGTTCGGACTCGGCGGGCTCTTCTTCGGCCTCATCATTGCCATGATCGTCGTGTTCATCGAAGCCTCGCAGCGCTCGACAAGGACGCCTGCGGGCTCCGGTCGATGAGGCTCCCCTCCGCCGTCCTCCCGGGGGCGCGCCAGACGATCGGTGTGCTCAAGCGCCCGTGCGCGTGGCGGGCTCGTCACCCCCAGTGAGCGCTGTGGCTGCGTCGCCGTCCAAGTCGCGTCGCCTGATGGGCGATGCTCTGCTGGTCGCACGCGGCACCGTGATCGGGCAGGCGCCATTTGTGCTCCTGACTCCTGTCATCACGCGCCTGTTCTCGACCCAGGAACTGGGCATCTACGGGCTGGCGTTGGCCTTCGTGGGCCTCGCCGGGCCGGTTGCGGGTCTGCGCCTCGAGCTTGCTGCCATATCGGCCCGTGATGACGGGGATGCCCGCGCACTTTTGACCCTGTCCGCGCTGGCAATGCTGCCGGTGACGGCTGCTCAGTGTCGGCATCCTGTGCCTGCTGAAGGTGCGCGGGATAGGCGCCTACGCGGCGTTGTCGTGGTGGGTGGTGACTTTGACCGGTGCCACGATCGCGGCTGCCGGCCTGTACGCGAGCATGCGCTCGTGGCTGGTGCGGCGCGGCCGCATCCAACTCGTCGCCAACTCGCTCGCGGTGCAGGGCTGCCTGCGCGCCGGCATCCCGGTAGCCTTCTTCTGGCTGTCCGCCGGCGCCGGTCTGCTCATCGGCGCCGAATTAATCGCACGTGCGAGCGTTGTCGCGCTGATGGCGCGCGGCGGGCATCTGTGGGCGGCGCTCAGGCGCGCCCCGCTGCACACCAGCGCGTTGCGCGGGGCTCTCAGACGCTACTGGAAGTACCCCGCGCTCATGGGCCCTTCGGCGCTGATCGATGCCGCGGCGACGGCACTGCCAGTGCCGATTCTGGCGTCCCACTATGGCTTGGGCGCGGCCGGCAAGTTTGCACTCGTGCAGCGCCTGGTGATGCTTCCGGCCGCGCTTGTGGTGGGCAGCGTCGGCGACGTATTCCATGCGCACGCAGCGGATGTCGTGGGCGGGGGCGGTGGTGCCGCAGCCAGCAAATTTCTTACCGGCACCGCCGCCAGATTGCTGCTGCTGGGAATTGCGGTGTACGTACCGGTGGCGCTAGTGGCACCGTTTGTCGCGAGTTGGGTATTCGGACCGGCCTGGGCGGACGCGGGCATCCTGATCGCGCTGCTCGCGCCGCTGTGCATAGCGCAGACCACTGTCACCCCCATCAGCCGCGGCCTGTTGCTCAGCGGCAGGGAGGAACGCAAGCTCCTGGCCGACGTTGTATGTCTGGTTTTGCCCGTGACGACGCTGTACCTGGCCCGCAAGCAGCCGATGACCATTGCGGTCGCCTACTTTTCTGCCGCCGCCACGCTTGCCTACATTGTCTACTACGTAGTCATCGTGACGGCATTGCGCGGCCGGCCCGTGGCATCCGGCACCGCCAGTTAGCTTCAGTCAGGACAGATCGACCCAGCATGTGCGGCATCGGTGGCTATGTGGATCCTCGCGGCACACTCGATGGCCGGCACGTGCTCGCCACGCTCGCGGCGGCACTGGCCCACCGTGGACCGGACGGCGAGGGGTTCTTTCGGCTCGGTAACATCGGCCTCGCGCACCGTCGCCTGGCAATCATTGATCTGTCCGACGGTGGGTCGCAGCCGATGACGGTCGGGCCGGCGACGGTGGTATTCAACGGTGAGATCTACAACTACCGCGAGCTGCGCGAGGAACTACGGGTCGCGGGTGAAGTGTTTACGACCTCCTCCGATACGGAGGTGCTCGCGCGCGCCTATCTGCGCTGGGGCCCGAGCTTTACCGGGCGGCTGCGCGGCATGTGGGCCTTTGCGCTTGCCGATGCACGCACCAAGACGCTGCTATGCGCGCGCGATCCGTTCGGCATCAAGCCGCTCTACTATGCCTCGCATCAGGGTGCCTTTGTATTTGCCTCCGAGCCCCAGGCGCTGCTCCGCGCAGGCATTCCGGCACGAGCGAACGCGGAGATCGCCGCGCACTACCTGGCCCTCGGGGTGACCGAGCACGAGCCGGCGTGTTTCTTCGCCGGCATCACCCCGCTGCCTGCCGGCGCCAGCGCGGTCGTGGACGCGCAGGGCAAGCTGGAGCTCACGAGTGGATCGGGCATGCGCGCGCTCGCGCACGGTCCGGCGACATCGCCGGCGGATTTTGCACAGGCGCTGCGGGAATCGGTGGGTTTGCACCTGCGCAGCGACGTGCCGGTCGGCACTTGTCTGTCGGGAGGGCTCGACTCCTCCACCGTGGCCGCGCTTGCCTCTGCCGCTGTCAGGGCGGAGGGCGGCCCGAGGTTCGCGGCGATCACGGCGCTGTCGACCGATCCACGCACGGATGAACGGCAGTTTGCTGCGGCGGTCGTCGAGCGCTGCGCTCTTGATTGGCACACCGTGTTGCCAACGGCCGAGGAATTCATTGCCGAGACTGATGATTGCATCCGCGCTCAGGGTGAGCCGGCCCTCAGCCCATCCGTCTACTTCCAGTACTGCGTGATGCGGGCGGCACGCCGCGCCGGCCTCAAGGTGATGCTCGACGGCCAGGGCGCCGACGAGCTCCTGTGCGGTTACGAGCGCTACATTCCGGCGTGGGCGCTTGAGACCGCCCAGCAGGCGGGTCTCGTCGCCGCTCTGCGCGGCTTCTCAGCCATGGCGCGCAACGCCCGACCCGGACTGCGCGGCATGACTGCCCTGGCCGCCTATGTGCTCATTCCCTGGCTGCGTGGCCGCGCCGTGCGGGCGCGGGCGGCCTTTCTGCGGCCGGAATACACCGCGAGCGTACAGCAGGTAGTGGACCGGATCGCCCGCTCGGCCCGCAGCCTGCGTGGGGCGCGGATCGCCGATCTGGAGGCGTTCTCGCTGCCGGCACTACTGCGCTTCGAGGATCGCAATTCCATGGCCCACTCCATCGAGGCGCGCGTTCCTTACGTCGATCCGGGCGTGGCCGGTTGCGCGCTGCGATTGCCCGACCTGCAACTGCTGCAGGCTGGGTTCACCAAGTACCCGTTGCGTCTGCTGGCGGCGCAGGAACTGCCGTCGCAGATTGCCTGGCGGCGTGCCAAGGTGGGTTTCGAGCCACCCACCGGGGCCTGGCTTGCAGCCTTCCGCGCAGCGTTGCAGCCTGAGATCGCCGCGAGCTCCCTGCTGCAACGGTTGTGCCGCGAGGTGCCCCAAGTGAGCGAACAAGCCCCCGCACTGCAGTGGCGGCTATACAATCTCGCCCGCTGGCAGCGCCTGTTTGCTGTCGAGGCCGGGTAGGCGTTAGTGAGCACGTCCGCGAGCGACATCCACGGGTTGGCGTCAGAGGCCGAGCAGGGCAGGGGGTTACTCTCGAGCGCGGTCGTCATCACTACGCTGCTGGCCCTGCTGTTTCAGTTCGTGATCGTCCGGGTGTACGCCGATCTGATCGTGCAGCTCTTTGGCGGGGCGCGCGCAGGGCATCTCACCGGGGGCATCGAGATCCCGGTTTCCTACATCTGCACCGCGCTGGCCGCAGCGGCGACTGCGATGTATTGCGAGCGACGCACCGGGCCGAGTCGCGTGGTGCTGGTGATCCACCTGATCGCCGTCATCATTCCTTTGCAGGCCCTGGTCGCGGCGCAATTCGAACTGGCGCGCCCGGAATTTGCCCTGGCAGTGGCTGCGGCGTACCTGGGCGCACTGCTGCTGGTTGCGCTGTCGCCCGAGGTGCAGGTGCCGCGCGCGGGGCGCCTGGCACGGGCGTTACTTCCGCTGCTGGGGTGCGCCGCGACCTTGTACGTATTCGCCGCCCTGATAGGGCATGGCGGCCTGACGCGCTTCAGCTTCGACCTGAGTGCCATCTACGAGGTGCGCGACGACTTCCTCAGGGACCTGGCCCCGTTCCTTGGCTACCTGGTGCCGTGGGAGGGCGGAGTGCTGGTTCCGGCATTGATGTTGCTCGGCTTCCAGCGCCGCTCCTGGATCTTGGGACTGGCCGCGCTGTTGCTGCAGCTCGCACTGTTCGCCATGACCGGTTTCAAGGCCTTCCTGTTGATGCCGGCGTTGCTGCTGGGGCTGTACGTAATTGGTGGTCGCCGCCATCTCGCCGCGATCGTGCTCACCGGCATGATGCTGATCGTGGCGGTGGCGCTGGTGGCGTATGCATGGCTGGATGCGCCGGTCGTGCCGGCGCTGCTGGTCGACCGCGTCATCATCGTGCCGGCCGAGCTGCACTACTGGTATTACGACTTCTTCGGCGTCAAGGGGGCGCTGCCGCTGCAGTTATCACAGTCGATCTTCTCGTCCCTGAGCGCCAGTCACTACACCGTGCCGATTGCGGAGGTCATTGGCTGGAAGTACATGGGGCAGCCGGTTTCTGCCAACGTCGGCATGTTCGCTGATGCCTATGCGAATTTCGGGTTTGCCGGGTGCGCGATTTTCGCGCTGCTGTTTGCGGCAGTGCTCAAGTCCATGGATGCGGTCAGCCACGGTCTTGATCCGCGCATCTCGGCTGCGCTGGTGGGCATGGCGGCATTCCAGCTGGTCAATTCCGGCTTGCTGACAACGTTGCTGACGGGTGGTCTCGCACTCACCATCGTCGTGCTTTGGGTGTTCCCGCACTCACGTACAGCACGCCAACGTGCTGCAAGCGCAAGCTAGATGTGCGGCATATTCGGCGTTGTGTCGGGCGCTCCCATCGTCGCAGGCCTGCTTGAGGCCGCGCAGCAGATCCAGCGCCATCGTGGCCCGGATGCGCAACGGATCGAGTGCCTGCGTCTCGGTGCCTGGCACGTAGGGTTTGCACACCAGCGACTCGCCATTCTCGACCTGTCAGCCGCGGGGATTCAACCGATGCTGTCGCCGTCGGGGCGCTCGCTGATTGTCTACAACGGCGAGGTCTACAACTACGTGGAGCTGCGCCAGGACCTTGAGGTGCGCGGCGTGAGGTTCCGCACCCATACGGACACGGAGGTCATCGCCGCGGCCTGCGAGGAGTATGGCGTCGCCGAAGCCCTGACGCGCCTCAACGGCATGTGGGCCTTCGCGTGGGTCGATCTTGTTAACCAGAAGATCGTCCTTGCCCGGGACCGCTTTGGAGTTAAGCCCCTGTACCTGTACGAACGCGACGGTACGCTCGCGTTCGCCTCGGAGATCAAGACCCTGGTGCGGGCGCTGCGCCTTTCCTGCCCGGTCAACATGCGAGCGGTCGCAACCTTCCTGCGTGCCCTACAGCAGGACACCTGCGACGAAACCTTCTTTGAGGGCGTAACCAAGCTCCCGGCGGGGCACTTCGCCGTGCTCGACGCCGCCGGTGGAGCGCTGCAGCCGCGCATAAGCCGTTACTGGTCACTTAGTACTGACACCGGCGTGGCCCCGAGCGAGGCCGCGGCAATCGAGCAGACCCGCGCGCTGCTCGCGGACGCGGTGCGGTTGCGTCTGCGCAGCGATGTGCCGGTGGGACTGCTGCTCTCCGGGGGCCTGGACTCCTCGGCGATCGCCGCATTGGCGGTGCAGCAGCTCGGCAACGGTGGCAACCTGACGTTCATCTCGGCGGTCTCCGACGACTCCGCGACTGATGAATCGCACTATATCCGCGCGGTCGCGCGCCATCTTCAGCGCCCGGTCCAGGAAGTGCGACTCGAGTTTGCGCAGGCTGACCTGTTACCGCTCATCGGCCGCGTGACCGAGCAGTGTGATGAGCCCCTGAGTGGTTTTTCCTGCGTGGCACAGAACCTGCTGATGCAGCGCGCCCGGGAGCAGGGCGTTACTGTGTTACTTTCCGGGCAGGGAGCAGACGAGGCGTTCTGCGGCTACCGCAAGTACGCAGCCTTTCAGCTGCAGTCGCTGCTGCGGTCGGGAAGGTGGCCGCAGGCGTTGCACCTGTTCGGCGGCTTTCTCCGGCAGCGCACGCTGCTCAGTCAGTTCAACCTGGCGGATGCGCGGCGCTACCTGCCGGCGGCGTTGGCGCCCCGCCTGCCGGATGTCGGCGGTGAAGCACTGGCGGGGGTGGGCTTGCTCAGTCCGCCGCTGGGCAGCCGCGGTGACGTGCGCGAGCGGCAGCGTCTGGATATCGAGAAGCTCTCGATTCCCGCACTCACGCACTGGGAGGACCGCAATTCGATGGCCTGGTCACGCGAGGTGCGCAATCCCTTTCTCGACTATCGGCTGGTGCAATTCGGCGTGGGATTGCCGATGGCCCTCAAGATTGCGCGTGGCTGGAGCAAATACATAGTGCGCCGCGCACTGGCTCCGAGCCTGCCGCCTTCGGTAGTCTGGCGGCGTGAAAAGCGCGGCTTCACCACACC
The DNA here is from genome assembly GCA_963794975.1 of uncultured Pseudomonadota bacterium. Taxonomy (GTDB): domain Bacteria; phylum Pseudomonadota; class Gammaproteobacteria; order Steroidobacterales; family Steroidobacteraceae; genus 13-2-20CM-66-19. The sequence goes on from CAWCGL010000004.1 coordinate 329,001, forward strand.
GGAGGCACGCATGCTGCGCAATGAGCTGCGGGCCGGCGTTCAGGAACTGCTCGGCCCCTCCGCGGAAATGGTGCGTCGCGGCCTGGTAGACCCGGCCCGCGCACGCGAGCGCTTCGCGGCTTTTCTGGGCACCGCGCGCGAGGGGCGGCGGGCCGTCGGCAGCCGGGACATTTTTCAGTTGGTATCGCTCGAGTTATGGCTGCGGGCTTTTCGGGAGAATCTGAGTGGCTGAGGCGGTAGTGGGTGCGCGCACGGGCGCGCGGGTGGTGCACATGTCCTCAGTGCATCCCCGCAATGACATTCGTATCTTCGTGAAGGAATGCCGCAGCTTGGCGGCGGCGGGCTTCGAGGTTTTCTTTGTTGTCGCCGACGGACAGGGGCCGGAAGTTGTAGATGGAGTGACGATTGTCGATGCGGGCAAGCGCTCTGCCGGTCGGCTCGGGCGCGCTGCGCTGACCACCGCGCGGGTCTTCACCGCGGCACGTCGGCTGCATGCTGACATCTATCACTTCCACGATCCCGAATTGATACCGTGGGGGCTGCTGTTGCGCCTAACGGGTGCCCAGGTCGTATATGACACGCACGAGCACCTGGCCGAAGACATCCTCGCCAAGCATTACCTGCCGGTCGCGCTGCGCATGCCGGTGTCAATCGTCGCCGGGCGCGCCGAGGTACTGGCCGCGCGCGGCATGAGCGCCGTGGTGGCCGCCACGCCCCACATCATGGGCCGCTTTCCGGCCGGCGCCGTGCGGCGGGCCGGCGTTTACAACTATCCACGCGCCGAGGAGATGGCCAGCGGCGGCACCTGGGCGCAACGCCGAATGCAGGCGTGCTACGTCGGCGGCATCAGCGTCAACCGTGGCATCCGCGAACTGGCCGCCGCCGCGGCCCTGTGCCGTACGCCCATTGAGATCGCCGGCCCGCTGTGGGATGGCTTGACTGTGGAGGCAGCCGCCAAGCTGCCGGGGTGGACGCGCATGAACTACCGGGGCGTCATCGCACGCACCGAAGTGGGGGAAGTCATGGCGCGCTCGCGGGTCGGAATCGTCACTTTCCTTCCCGCCGTGAGCCACATCAAGGCGCTGCCCAATAAGCTGTTCGAGTACATGTCAGCGGGTATTCCGGTCGTGGCCTCCGATTTCCCGCTGTGGCGCGAGATCGTCGAGGCAACCGGCAGCGGGCTGTGCGTCAATCCCGCCGACCCGGTGGCCATTGCCGCGGCCATCGACCGCCTGGCCGAGGACGCCGTGTTTGGGGAAGCCTGCGGGCGCAACGGCGCCCAGGCGGTAGCCGGCGAATATAACTGGTCCGCCCAGGCGCAGAAGCTTTTGGAGCTCTATCACCACCTTCAGCGCCAGCGTAAGCAATAGTAAGTTGCCGCCCGCCGCAGGCGGGTTCAAAGCCCGGCGACCGAACGTCAACTAATAGCCAGGTCGCCGCGTTAGTAGGCCCGTGCGGCTGTCAGGAAACGCTGACGCAGGCGGGAAAAGCCAGCGCACGTGGTCGGTGTGTTGACTTTCAATTAGAATTAAGCTGGAGCTATGTGTCACAGGATAAGTGACTGCTAGCGGTAAAGGACGGAGGCGAGATGAAGGACAGGCACGCGCCCGCAGGATTTGCGTCGCTGCGTCGAGCCATTCTGGGGCTGCCTCGCGAGGCTAAGCGTCTGATCATGGCGGTGGCCGATGCCATTGCCATCCCGCTCGCCCTGTGGGCTGCGCTGGTCCTGAAATTCGATACGCTCAATCCTTCGGCCGACCGGACGTTCTCCTACTTCGTCGTGGCCGTGATATCCGCGCTGTCGTTCTTTTCCGTCTTCGGTCTGTACCGCACGGTGATCCGCTTCGTGGGTCCCAAGGCGATGTTGACCGTGCTGGCGGGAGTGAGCCTGTCGGTGCTGGTACTGGCGCTGTTCGACCGGTTCTTGGCGAGCCACCAGATACCGCTGTCCGCATTTGGCATCTACGGTGCCCTGGCGCTGCTGTACGTGGGGGGCAGCCGCTTCGCGGCACGCTATCTGTTCCAACACACGGGCGTGCGCGGCCGGCCGGTGACGCGCGTGGCGATCTACGGTGCCGGCACTGCCGGAGCTCACATCACCTCGGTGCTGCTCAGTGGCGCCGAGTACGACCCGGTGGCCTTCATCGATGACAAGAAGTCGCTGCACGGCAGCAGCATCAACGGCGTGCGTGTCTATGGTTCGGACGTGCTGCCGAAGCTGGTGCGGCAGCACCGCATCGACCGGGTGCTGCTGGCGATGCCGGCCACGACCCGGCGGCGCCGCCGCGAGATTCTCGCGCAGCTGGAGCCTCTGGGCGTGCGCGTGCAGTCCCTGCCGAGCCTGCCTGACCTGATCGCCGGCAAGGCGCAGATCAGCGAGCTGTGCGATGTTGAGGTGGGCGATCTGCTGGGCCGCGACCCGGTACCGCCGAAACCGAAGCTATTTGGTTCGTGCATCCGCGGAAAGTGCGTGCTGGTGACCGGCGCGGGCGGCTCGATAGGCTCGGAGTTGTGCCGGCAGATCATCCGCCTGGCACCCAGCCGGCTGGTGCTGTTCGAGATGTCCGAGATCGCCTTGTACAACACCGAGCGCGAAATAGAGGATATCGCCGCCTGCGAGCACATTGAGGTGGAAATCGTGCCGCTGCTTGGCAACGCCCATCACCGCCATCGCGTGCGCGAGGTGCTGACAGCCTTTGGCGTCCAGACCGTCTACCACGCCGCTGCCTACAAGCATGTGCCGATCGTCGAGCACAACGTGGTCGAGGGCATCCACAACAACGTGATCAGCACCTGGTACACCGCCGAGGCTGCGCTTGAGACTGGCGTTGAAACCTTCGTACTGATTTCCACGGACAAGGCGGTCAATCCGGCGAACGTCATGGGCGCCACCAAGCGCCTGGCGGAGCTCGTGCTGCAGGCACTGCAGGAGCGCACGACGCATACCCGCTTCTGCATGGTGCGCTTCGGCAACGTGCTGGCATCCTCCGGCTCGGTGGTACCGCTGTTCCAGGAGCAGATCCGCCGCGGCGGCCCGGTCACCGTGACCCACCCCGACGTCATCCGCTACTTCATGACGATCCCCGAGGCTGCGCAGCTGGTGATCCAGGCAGGCTCGATGGCCAAGGGTGGAGACGTATTCGTGCTCGACATGGGCCGCCCGGTGCGCATCGATGACCTGGCACGCCGGATGGTGAACCTCATGGGGCTCACGGTACGCGATGCCCACAACCCGGACGGCGACATCGAGATTGAGTACACCGGACTGCGCACCGCCGAGAAACTGTTCGAGGAGCTGCTCATCGGCACCAACGTCACCGGTACCGATCACCCGATGATCATGCGCGCGATGGAGCACCGGCTCACCTGGGCGCGCATGGAACAGGTGTTGAATGACCTGCTGGTCGCGCTGGCCAGCTTTGACTGCCACCGCGCACTCGCCTTGCTGGCTGAGGCCGTGGCCGAGTACCAGGCCGACGTCGATATCCGCGACTACGTGTGGCGCCGCAAAGCGGTGTTGCCGAACGCCCCGGCGGCCAAGGTGGCAGACTTTGCGGCCAAGAAGCGGCTGCAGGAAGCCGCCAAACCCACCCAAGGACAGACACCCGGCGCCTAACTCCTTGACTCGCAGCCGGTTTCTGGCGTCTGTGCTTGAGCCACGGCCAGTGTTCCTTTAGGCTTTCCCATTCTTCCTTTCGGCTCAAGAACTTAACTCATGCGTGTGACCATTTTCGGCTCGGGCTACGTGGGCCTGGTGACCGGCGCCTGCCTTGCGGACGCCGGCAACCATGTGGTCTGCGTGGACGTGGATGCGGGCAAGATCGAACGCCTCAAGCGCGGCGAGGTGCCGATACACGAGCCGGGACTGGACGCGCTCATCAAGCGCAACGCCGAGGCCGGGCGGCTCGAGTTCACCACCGACGCGGCCAAGGGTGTCGAGCACGGCCTGTTCCAGCTCATCGCCGTGGGCACGCCCCCGGGGGAAGACGGTTCGGCCGACCTGCGCTACGTGCTGGCCGTGGCCCGCACGATCGGCACGCACCTGAACCGCTATTGCATCGTGATCACCAAGTCGACCGTCCCGGTGGGCACGGCGGACAAGGTGCGCGCGGAGCTGGAGCGCACTCTGGCCGCGCGCGGCGCCAAGGCCGAGTTCGACGTGGTCTCGAATCCGGAGTTCCTCAAGGAAGGCGCCGCGATCGCCGACTTCATGAAGCCGGACCGGGTGGTCATCGGCACCGACAACCCGCGCACCACCGAGCTCATGCGGGCCCTGTACGAACCCTTCACGCGCAACCACGATCGCCTCATCGTCATGGACATACGCTCCTCGGAGCTGACCAAGTACGCCGCGAACGCGATGCTCGCCACCAAGATCAGCTTCATGAACGAGCTGGCGAACATCGCCGAGCGCGTCGGTGCGGACATCGAGAAGGTGCGGGTGGGTATCGGTTCCGACCCGCGCATCGGCTACAGCTTCATCTACCCGGGCACCGGCTACGGCGGCTCATGCTTCCCGAAGGACGTGCAGGCGCTCATCCGCTCATCCAACGAGGCTGGCCACGAGCCGCTGATCATGAACGCCGTGGAGGCCGTCAACGGACGGCAGAAGGAAGTGCTGTTCCACAAGATGCAGCGCCACTTTAAGGATGGGCTCAAGGGGCGCACCGTCGCGCTTTGGGGGCTGGCGTTCAAGCCCAACACCGATGACATGCGCGAGGCCCCGGCGGTGACGCTGATCGAGCTGCTGCTCAAGGCCGGCGCCCAGGTGCGCGCCTACGATCCGGTCGCCACCGGCGAGGCGCAGCGCATTTTCGCCGGCCGTGCCGGCATCCTGCTCGCCCGCAGCGCCTACGAGGCGGCACAGGGTGCCGACGCCCTGGCCATCGTGACCGAGTGGCAGGAGTTCCGCAGCCCTGACTTCGAGCGCCTGAAGGAGATTCTCAAGAGCCCGGTGATCTTCGACGGTCGCAACCTCTACGATCCGGGGATGGCGGCGCGCTTCGGGATCACTTACTACGCCATCGGCCGCGGTCGGCCGCTGGTCACCGGCTGACGTGCCCGCATGATTACCCCCGTCATCCTCTCGGGCGGCGCCGGCACGCGCCTGTGGCCGCTATCGCGCGAGCTGTATCCCAAGCAACTGCTGCCCCTGACCGGGGTGCGCACGATGTTGCAGCAGACGGTGCTGCGTCTGGATGGGCTCGCGACGGCCGCGCCCGTGGTGGTCTGCAACGACGCACACCGCTTCCTGGTGGCCGAGCAGCTGCGGCAGCTGTCGATCGAGCCGCGCGCCACGATCCTCGAGCCGTTCGGCCGCAACACCGCCCCGGCGATCGCCCTGGCTGCGCACGCCGCCCTGAAGGGGGTCGCCAACCAGGCCAGCGCGGTTGATCCGGTGCTCCTGGTATTGCCCGCGGACCACGTGATCCGCGACATTCCCGCCTTCCACGCAGCGGTGCGCGCGGCGCTGCCCGCGGCGCAGGCCGGGATGCTGGCCACCTTCGGCATCGTCGCGCACGCCCCGGAGACCGGCTACGGCTACATTCAGCGTGGGGAAGCCGAGGGGGCGGTGTTCCGCATCGCGCGCTTCGTCGAGAAGCCCGACCAGGAACGCGCGCGCGAGTTCGTGGCCTCCGGCAAGTACTACTGGAACAGCGGCATGTTCCTGTTCCGCGCCCGCCGCTACCTGCAGGAACTGGAGCGCCTCGCGCCGGAGATGGCACGCATCTGCGAGGCGGCGTTCCTCGGCTCCAAGGCAGACCTGGACTTCACGCGCATCGAGCCTGCGCTATTCGACGCATGCCCGGCCGACTCGATCGACTACGCGGTGATGGAGAAGACCGCCGCTGCGGTAGTCGTGCCTCTGAACGCGGGCTGGAGCGATGTGGGCTCCTGGTCCTCGCTGCACGAGGCGAGCGATGCCGACGGGCACGGCAACGTCACCCACGGCGATGTCATCAGCGAGGATACCCACGGCAGCTACCTGTACGCCGAGAGCCGCCTGGTGGCGGCCGTCGGGCTCGACAACCACGTGGTCGTGGAGACCAAGGATGCGGTGCTGGTGGCACCGAAGGATCGCGTGCAGGATGTGAAGAAGCTGGTGATGCGCCTGAAGGAGAGCGGGCGCTACGAGCACTCGCTGCACCGCGAAGTGTTCCGGCCATGGGGCTCGTATGACAGCCTGGAAAACGGACCGCGCTTCCAGGTGAAGCGCCTGAAGGTCAAGCCCGGCGCCACGCTCTCGCTGCAGATGCACCACCACCGCGCCGAGCACTGGGTGGTCGTGGCCGGCACGGCGCGCATCACCCGTGGCGACGAGGAGTTCCTGCTGGAGGAGAACCAGTCCACCTACATCCCGGTCGGCGTACGCCACCGCATCGAGAATCCCGGCATGATCCCGCTGGAGATCATCGAGGTGCAGTCCGGCTCGTACCTGGGCGAGGACGACATCGTGCGCTTCGAGGACAAGTACGGCCGCAAGGGCACGAACAAGTAACACCCAAAGGGCGGCATGACGAATCTCGACGCGTTCAAGGCCTACGACGTCCGCGGGCGCATCCCGGACGAGATCAACGAGAGCCTGGCCTACGATATCGGCCGCGCGTACGCCGCCTTCATCGAGCCGCGACGGGTCGCGGTCGGTTATGACATCCGCCTGTCCAGCCCCGCCCTGGCTGCCGCCCTGAAGCGCGGCATGATGGACCTGGGCACCGATGTTTACGACATCGGCCTGTGCGGCACCGAGGGTTCCTACTTCGCCTGCTTCGAGGAAGGGCTGGACGGGGCGGCGATGGTCACCGCCAGCCACAATCCACCGGACTACAACGGCATGAAGTTCGTGCGCGAGGGCTCGCGCCCGATCAGCGCCGACAACGGCCTCTTTGACATGCGCGCCCTCATCCAGGGCGGCAAGCTGCCCAGGCCCGTGGCGCGGCCCGGCACCGAGCGCCCGCTCGATGTCCAGGCGCAATACCTCCAGCACCTGCTCAGCTACGTCGACATCGCGAAGCTGCGGCCGCTGAAGGTAGTGGTGAATGCCGGCAACGGTGGCGCCGGACTCATCGTCGATGCGCTCGAGCCGCACCTGCCCTTTGAATTCATCAAGCTCAACCACGCCCCCGACGGCACCTTCCCGCACGGGGTGCCCAACCCGATGCTGGAAGAAAACCGTGCCCTGACCGCCGATGCGGTGCGGGCCCACGGCGCGGATGTCGGTCTTGCCTGGGATGGGGACTACGACCGCTGCTTCTTCTTCGACGAGGCCGGGCGTTTCATCGAGGGGTACTACCTGGTGGGCCTGCTCGCCGAGGTATTCCTGAGGCAGGAGCCCGGTGCGCGCATCGTTCACGACCCGCGCCTGACCTGGAACACGCTCGACATCGTCCAGCGCAACGGCGGCAAGGCCGTGCTGTGCAAGTCCGGGCATGCCTTCATCAAGCAAAAAATGCGCGAAGTCGATGCGGCGTACGGCGGCGAGATGAGCGCGCACCACTATTTCCGCCGCTTCGCCTACTGTGACAGCGGCATGATTCCGTGGCTGCTGGTGCTGGCGACCATCGCCGCGCGCGGCGTGCCCCTGTCAGTCCTGGTCGGGGAGCGCATGAAGCTGTTCCCGGCCAGCGGCGAGATCAACCGCAAGCTGGGCACGGACGCCAAGACCATCCTGGCGCGTGCGCGGACGCACTACGAAAGCCGCGCCAGCAGCGTGGATCTCACCGACGGCCTGTCGATGGAGTTCGAGCAGTGGCGCTTCAACCTGCGTGGCTCCAACACCGAGCCGCTGGTGCGGCTGAATGTCGAGTCGCGGGGCGATGAGGCACTCATGCGGGAGAAGACCGCGGAGCTGCTGAAGCTCGTCGAGGCCTAGGCTCAGGGCGGCCCCGCGAGGGCGGCGCGTACCGCCTGGAGCGTTGCCGGGCGCACGGGCCGCAGGCGGTGCCAGGTGCTGTTCGGCGGCTGCGTGCCGCCTGCCTGCGGACCTGCGGTGGCCGCGGGCGTGGGCGATGCGCCAAGCAGGGTGCGCGCGCTGACCAGCGCCCGCTCCGCCGCATAGCTCAGGCTATCCCCCGCCGAGCGCGTCCAATCGATCCCCGGCAGTGCGCTGCGCAGCATGTTTGAATAGGACACGTCACTGATCAGCGCACGCGCGCGCCGGCGCAGCGCCCGCGAGCTTCCGCCCTCCAGCTCCACCAGAACCGCCGGCGGTACCGAGGGGTAGTAGCGCGCCACCAGACTCAACGGCGGCAGCCCCCACCACAGCCCCCAGGGCGCGGCGCGCTGACTGAGGAGCTCCTGCCACTCGTGCGCGGATAACCGGGCGGCCAGCAGGCCGATGTCATGCACCTGAACCAGCCGCAGCGTGCGGAAGACCATCTCGCCCGCTGCGTGCAGCAGCAGGTGGAGCATGAGCGCGATGCGGCTGGGGTAGGGATTGAGGCCCGCGTGCAGCGCGCCGGGCGCGATGAGCGCAGAGATGTCCACCAGCTGTGAAGGCAGGCGCTCGCCGATGCGGGTATGCAGGTCGACCTTGATCGGATTGTCGGCGTGCTCGCCGAAATTCCCTGCCTGTGCGGCGCCTGCAGGCTCGAACACGCGCTCCTTCCACGAGGCGTTCGTCAGCCTGAGGCCGACGGCCTCGAGCGCCCGTGTCATGGCGTTCGCATCGGCCTCCCGCACCAGCAGGTCCAGGTCCGACATGGGCCGCTCGGCCGCCGTGCAGATGCCCAGTTCGCACAGCGCCATGCCCTTGAGGGCGATGAAGCCAACGTTCTCACGCTGCGCCTGCTCTGCGATGAGCTGCAGCGACTGCCTCAGCCGGGCGGCACGCAGCTGCGTATGCCGGCGCTGTTCGTCCAGGAACTGCTGCCAGCCCTGCGGACCGCGCCACTGCACCCTCGCGGCCAGCACCGGGGAAATACCGTGCAGCGCCGCCACTGCCCGGGCGATCTGCCATTCAATCCCGCTCCATTCAGGAGCCTGCGACCCGGGTTGGCCGAGCTGTTGCGCCAGCGCCTCGGTGGTCTTGCGCAGCGCCGCCTGGATGGTTGCGAGCGGCGGCAATACGCCTCCCGCGCCGGTCACAGGCGCCTGTGCAGGCTGTCCGCGGCGCGCTCTGCGGCATGCCCGTCCCACAAGTCCGGCCGGCGTCCCTTCGGCCACTTGCCGGACAGTGCCTCGGCGACCGCCGCCGGCAGCTGCTGCGGCTGCAGCAGCCGGTTGGTGCCCTCGCTCACGGTGATCGGACGCTCAGTATTCTCGCGCAGCGTGGCGCACGGGATCCCGAGGTAAGTGGTTTCCTCCTGGACGCCGCCGGAGTCGGTGATCGCAATGGTTGCGTGCACGACCAGGTTCATGAACTCGATGTAGCTGAGTGGCTCGGTGGCGCGGATCTGTGACGCCTGCGTGATCCGCTCCAGCAGGCCAAAGTCGGCCAGGCGCTTGCGGGTGCGCGGATGCACCGTGAACACCACGGTGAGGCTTTTGGAGAGTTGCTCGAGCGCGGCGACCAGTTCGCCAAGCTTCGCCGGTTCGTCGACATTGGACGGCCGGTGCAGCGTGACGACGGCGAACGGGCCGCTCAGTTTGAGTTTGGTGCGCATGTCCGCGGCCATGATCTTGCCGCGCAGCATCTCGAAGGAATCGAGCATGATGTTGCCGATGCAGTCGATTTTTTCCGCCGCCACGCCCTCGGCGCGCAGGTTCGCATCCGCATCCCGGGAGGGCGTCCACAGGACATCGGCAATCGCATCGGTGACCAGACGGTTGATCTCCTCGGGCATGCGCCGGTCGCGGCTGCGCAGGCCCGCTTCCAGGTGCACTACCGGGATCCACAGCTTTGCTCCCACCATGGCGCACGCGGCGGTCGCGTTCACATCGCCCACCACCACGATCGCATCCGGGCGGCCCGCCTGGCAGACCGCTTCATAGGCGATCATGGTGCGCCCGGTCTGCTCAGCGTGCGTGCCGCTGCCGATCTCCAGGTGATGGGTCGGTTCCGGCAGCATGAGGTCGCGAAAGAACGAGTCCGACATGTTTGCGTCGTAGTGCTGCCCCGTATGCACCACCAGCGGGCGGCACCATTCCCGCGCCTTCAGGGCGTGGTAGAGGGGCGCAATCTTCATCATGTTCGGCCGGGCTGCGGCCACCAGATGGACGATTTTCGGGGTCACGGATCGGGTCTTTCCTTGGATTTCTGGGTCCGCGGATGCTCCAGAGTGAGATCCGCGACATGCTCACGCAACGTGCGGGCCATTAGACTGCATAATGTCGGCAGCGTGAACCAGGCGTGGACTCAATCTTGACGGGGGCCATGTCTGTGCGGGGAGACACTTCCCCTACGGGCCCGACGGCAGGTAACTTTCACCGCTCACATACGACAGGGACTACCCATGGCGCTTTGGAAAGACTCGAACACGGGAACCGGACCGGCTCCGGCAGCTCCGGCCCCTTCCGCCGCCCCCACACCGCAGCGCGAGCCGGCCAGCGTCGCCTCGCTCAGCCCTGATACGGCCCGGCGCCCGGCCCCCGCCCCGGCGCCGCAGCGCAGCGACACCAAGGAATCGCACATCGCCTCGGACCTGACGATCGAGGGCAAGATCAGCGGCACCGGCCACGTGCGCATCGCCGGACGCTTCAAGGGCGACGTGCAGGTGGACGGCAATGTCACCCTGGATACGGGCGCCAAGCTCGAAGGCCACGTCAAGGCGGCGGTGGTGGTCGTGAGCGGTGAGCTCATCGGCAACATCGACGGCGCCAAGCGGGTGGAGCTGCTCGAGACTGGCGTCATCAACGGCGACGTCAAGGCAGGCTCGCTGACCGTCGCGGCGGGCTCGCGCATGCGCGGACAGGTCGAGTTCGGCTACGACGCCGAGGGGCGCAGCACCAAGTCCGAAAAGGGCTTTGGTAACGCATGAGCGTGGCCTCTCGTCCGGTGATCCCGGGCAAGACGCGCACGTGTCCGCACTGTAAGGCCGCGATCCTCGAGAGCCTGAGCATCTGCCCGGGCTGCATGCATCACCTGCGCTTCGACCAGGAAGCGGCGAAGCGCCAGGTGGCGGCCACCTCGGCGCTCAAGGTCGAGGGCGTCATCCGCCACCCACCGCTGCAGGAGCCGTGGGAGTACTACATCGTCATCGCCGTGCGCAACGACCGTGGCGAGGAAGTGGCGCGGCAGGTGGTGAATGTCGGGGCTCTGTCAGGCACCGAGAAGCGCACCTTCACGCTTTCAGTCGACGTGCTGCCGCCGCAGGGGCCCGGCACTGCGGGTGCCGGCGCCACCGGCAGCCGGCCGGCCCTGCAGGCTCCTGCCCAGAAACGCTGAAGCGGGCCCTAGAAGCGCGCCTCGGTCTGCACCAGGAACTGCACCTTCTGGATGCTCGCGTCCCCGTCCAGCGGGAAGGCGAGGTCCACGTGAATGACATTCCCCAGGCCCGAGCGCGCATTGCCCAGGCGCAGTCCGAAACCCACATCCTTCAGCAGCCCGAGGCTCGGCTGCGACAGCGGCGCGCTGCCCCAGGTGCGGCCCATGTCGTAGAACACCGCCCCGCCCACGCGGAATAGCCGGAACGGATACCAGTCGGTGAAGTAACGCTGCTCGAGCGTCAGCAGCGCCCGGCTGTCCCCGCTCTGGTAGCGCAACGGGTAGCCGCGCAGCCCATTGTCGCCGCCGAGAAGAATCTGGTTGTCCAGGTCCAGCGACCAGCCCTTGGTGGCCTGCACCGTGGAGAAGAACAGCCAGTTCTTGCTCTGCTCCTTGTAGTAGCGCGCGGATACATCGAAGATCCCGTTGCGCAGGTCCCCGCTCTCCAGCCGCCCGGAGAAGTCCGAGTAGAGCAGCAGCGTGCTGGAGCCCCCGCTACTGAAACCCTTGGACACCGAGCCCTGCATGATCAGTGCGTTGGTGCTCGAGCCAAAGGCGGTCGGGGCATAGCCCAGGCGAACGCCACCCGCCAAGCCGATCGTAAAGTCCTCGGTGCGCGCGATCTGGTCGTGGTTCCACAGTCTTCAGGAAGTCGTTCTGCACCAGGTCGTACTCGATGAAGGGGTAGACGAAGCGCCGGTCCTCCGGCAGCAGGTTCGTCGTGCCTTGGGAATTGGTGACCGGGGAGAAGCGGTGGTCATCGTAGGTGGCGCCGGCGGTCCAGCGCTGCACCCAGTTCCCCTGCAATCCCTTGGACCAGCCGTAGTAGGTCTGGAACAGCTGGTGCTGGTCCTGGAACTCGTCCACCTGCTTGCCGCGGTCGTAGAGCGGATCGACCTGCGAGCCATCGACGAGGGCCACCGAGCCTGACCAAGGGGTGTCGAGCGCGATAGAACGGCCGCGTGACGGTGAGCGCGCGCAGATAGCCATCGCTCAGGGCCGCGTAGTTGGCATCCACGGCAACCCAGCTGCCGAAGGCATGCATGTCGCGCACCTCGATCGAATTGCTGGTGCGGTCGACGTCTCTGGTGTGCGCAAGACTGAGTGACGCCCCGGTCCCCAGCAGGTTCTCCTCCTCGAGCTTGAGGCCGACTGAGTTCTGCCCGCCGCTGCGCCCGAAGTTGAAGCCCGGATCGAGTGTCCAGACATCGCGCGTGGTGACCCTGAGGTCAACCTTGCCGTCCTTGTAGCTGGTAATGCGGATCCAGGCATCGTAGAAATAGCTGTCGGCGCGCAGCAGGCGCTCGGATTCGTCCAGCAGGCGCCGCGAATAGCGGTCACCGGGCTTGAACAGCAGCTGCGAACGCACGACGCGCGCCCGCGTCTTGATGTGCAGGCGGTCGGCGAGCCGGAAGATCTTGTTGTTGTCCTTCGGGTCGTTCGGGTCGAAGATGTTCTGGTTGTCGATGACTACCGTGCCTATCACGGCCCCGTCAGCCTCCAGCGCCGCATCCGAGGGGATGCCGGGGATGTCTCCGGGCGGGCCGTAGGCGGGCCTCACGGCGGCCACCCCGGGGCTATCCTCGGGAAAGGCGCCGCGCTCCTCGGACACGTTAGAGGCCGCCAGCGGCGCATCCGCCGTCGCTGCGGCCGTCTCGGCCCTACTCAGCGCTGGCAGCAGCGACAGGGCGCAGGCAAGCGCGGCGGCGCTGACGCGCGCCGGCATGCAGGGGCGGGTGCGCGGTGACCGGCCGGGCATGGCCGTCAAAGCCGGCAGTCAGTGGGCAGGTCTGTACATCGAGGCATTTTGCGCGCCATCCTTGTGGCCACCGGTGCGGCAGGTAGCAGTTCCGGCGGCCGGGACCTGCTGGCGAAGTGCTGCGGTGGTCGTGGCGGCTACGCTCCATCTACCTTACATAAACATTCGGCGGAACCGGCAATTATGACAACGAGAGGACCTGCGCGTCGCACTGTCAGCGCCCTCCTAGGTGCCCTGTGTCTGGCCCTGGGAAGTGCCGCAGGGGCCCCGGCCAGGGCCGCGGAGGCGCCGCCGGGCACCGGGACGCTGGTAGTGTTTGCGGCCGCCTCGCTTACGGAGGCCCTGGATGCGCTGGATGGCGCCTTTACCGCGCAGACGCGCATCCCGGTGAAGACCTCCTACGCGGCCAGCTCGGTGCTGGCCAAGCAGATCGAGGCCGGCGCGCCGGCGGATGTCTTTTTCTCGGCTGACCATCAGTGGATGGACTATCTGGAGCAGCGCCAGCTGCTGCGCGCCGGTACGCGCCGCGACGTGCTCGGCAACGCGCTGGTGCTGATTGCACCGGCCGATAGCACCGTGCAGCTGAAGATCGCTCCGGGGTTCGCGCTCGCAGCGGCGCTGGGCGATGGCCGACTGGCCAGCGCGGATCCGGACTCCGTGCCCGCCGGGCTCTACGCCCGCGCGGCGCTCGTCAAGCTGGGCGTGTGGGATAGCGTGCAGTCGCATCTGGCGCGCGCAGAGAATGTGCGCGCGGCTCTGGCCTATGTCGCCCGGGGTGAGGCGCCCCTCGGAATCGTCTACCTGACGGATGCGCAGGCGGAGAAGCGCATACGCATCGTGGATGTCTTCCCGGAGGATACCCATCCTCCGATCCTGTATCCGGCTGCGGCAACCGCGCGGGCGCGGGCGCAGGCGCAGAAATACCTGGAGTTTCTCTCAGGACCCGAGGCGCGCGAGATCTTCCGGCGCTACGGCTTCACGCTCTCCGGCGCAAGGCCCTGACAAGGCAAAGGGCGCCACCGAGTGGTGGCGCCCCTTCCTTTGCATCTGCCTCAGAACCTGCCGTTCTGAAAGTCGACAAAGGCCTGCTGCAGCTCCTCGCGGGTATTCATGACGAACGGCCCGTACTTGGCGACCGGCTCCTTCAGCGGCCGTCCCGCCACCAGGATCGCGCGCGCGACCCCGGCTGAGCGGCCCAGCAGGCGGATCTGGGTCCCTTCGCTGAGCACGGCCAGTTCGTGGGTGCGCACCGGCTGCGCCTCCTCACCGACGGAAACCTCGCCTTCGAACACGTACAGGAAGGCTGCGTAGTCAGCCGGCAGGTCCTGCACGAATTGGGCCTGTGACTGCAGCGCAAGATCCAGGTACGTAGGATCGGTCGCCGGCTGCAGGATCGGCCCGACGATGCCAGCGGCGCTGCCGGCGATCACCTTCACGGTGACCCCGGGCGCCGGGGCAGCCGTTGGAATGCGCTCCGGGCCGAACTCCTGGTACTTCGGCGCGCTCATCTTTTCGCGCGCCGGCAGGTTCAGCCACAGCTGGAAACCGCGCATGCGCCCGGCCTGCTGCTCGGGCATTTCCGAATGCACCAGTCCGCGGCCTGCGGTCATCCACTGCACGCTGCCCGGCACGAGCACGCCCTCGTTGCCGTGATTGTCCTTGTGACGCATGCGGCCGTCGAGCATGTAGGTGACGGTTTCGAAGCCGCGGTGCGGGTGGTCCGGGAAGCCGGCGATGTAGTCCTCGGCGCGGTCGGTGCCGAACTCGTCGAGCATCAGGAACGGATCCAGGTCCGGCAGCTGGGGCTGCCCGATCACGCGCCGCAGCTTCACCCCGGCACCATCGGAAGTGGGCATCCCCTTGATCACGCGCCGCACGGAGCGGCTCGCAAGCTCAGTCGTCATGGGAACTCCTTTGCCAAAGTCTAGAACGAATGCGGATTCGCGGCGCGCCCCTCAGGCGGCCTCCTGCACCGGCACCCGGACAGACGCCAGGGCAGCCGCCAGTGCGGACGCGCGCTGCTGCGGGGAGATAGCCAGCCCCTGCGCGCGCACGAAGCTCACGTCGTCGATCCCGAGAAAGCCGAAGAGGAACCTGAGGTACGACTCGCCGAACTCCTGTCCCGCCGCGGGGTCGTGCACGCCACCGCGCGCAAGCGCCACGAGGACCTTCTTGCCGCGCACCAGGCCTTGGGGACCTGCCGGCGTATAGCGGAACGTCTTGCCCGCAACCGCGATGCGGTCGATCCACGCCTTCAGCTGCGAGGGAATGCCGAAATTGTAAATGGGGGCGCCGATGACGATTACATCGGCTGCCAGAAACTCCTCCAGCGCGGCCGCATCGCGCGCCACTTCGGTCGCATCCTGCTGTGCGAGTACGGCCTGAGACAGGTGTGGCAGAACCCCGGGCGCCAGGTCGCGGTAGGTAACGGTGGCGCCTGGCTGGCCGGCCGTCAGTTGGCCGACGATCCCGCGGGTCAGCAGCCGGCTCGCCGAAGCCTCGCCTTGGATGCTTGAATCGATGTGCAGAACTTTCATACACCGCTCCTTGAACTCACCTGACCGTGAGATAAAGGCTATTCCTTGGAACAGTGATTGAGTATCCAGTCAAACTAGGACATATTGTCCTGAATTTGGTGCTAATAGGCCTGCCATGCAGCCACTCGAGGGGTTCTATTACTTCACCCAGACGGTGGACCACGGCGGGTTTGCCGCCGCCGCCCGGGCGTTGTCGATTCCCAGATCGCGCCTGTCGCGGCACGTGGCGGCTCTCGAGGGGCAGTTGAACGTACGGCTGGTGAACCGCTCGACGCGCCGCTTCGTGGTTACCCCCGTGGGTCGTGAGGTCTACCGACACGCCGCGGCCATGCTCGCGGAGGCCGATGCCGCGCTCGAGGCGGTCGAGTTCGCGCGCGCCGAGCCGCGCGGCCTGCTCAAGGTTGCCTGCCCGGTGGCGCTGGCGCAGTCGGCGCTGGCCCCGGCACTGCCGCAGTTCCTGGCGAAATTCCCGCAGGTGCGGCTGCAGCTGGAGGTCAGCAACCGGCGCGTCGACGTGTTGAGCGAAGGCATCGACGTTGCGCTGCGCGTGCGCACGCAACCGAGCGGGGAGGACGGGCTGGTGATCCGTGTCTTCCGCAAGTTCGAGGAGTTACTGGTCGCCAGTCCCGCCTACCTCGGGCGCGCCGGGATGCCGGAGCAGCCGGCCCAGCTGGCTGGTCACCAGACGCTCGACTACGGCCTCGAGTTTGAGCGCCGCAGCTGGGACCTGGTCGGTCCGCAGGGCGCCAGTGCGACCGCCGCGCTGACCGTGCGGTTGGTATGCCATGACTTCGTGGTGCTGCGCGCGGCGGTCCTCGCGGGGTTGGGGATCGCGCGGGTACCGGAAAGCGTGGTGCGCGAGGACTTGAAGTCAGGCGCCCTGCTGCGGGTGCTGCCGCAATGGAACACCCCGCTGGGGGTGCTGCATGTGGTCTTTCCCAGCCGCCGCGGCCTGTTGCCGGCGGTGCGCGCCTTCATCGATTTTCTCGCCGAGCTCCTGCCGGCGGTGATGTGAATCAGGCCACGACTTCTGCCGACAGCCCCTGCAGCAGCGCCTGCGTCACGGAAGGGGCGCACAGCAGGACGCACTTGGTGAGCGCATCGGCCACCATCGCCTCACCGGCGCGCACGGCTGCGAAGCGCTTCGTTGCGGTCGTGGCGCCCTCGCGTACGTAGTAGCCGCGGTGCTCGGCGGGGCGGTGGGCGGCGTCAAGGTCGCTCACCGCAAGCGCCGCCTCGCGCAGTTCGCAGGGCAGGTAGCTGCCGTCGGCACAGCGCAGCAGCAGCGTCTGCGATTGCGGGCCGTGCACGCGCAGGTCGCCGCCGGCATTGACCAGCCCGGCAGTACAGCCGGCCGCGCGCAATGCTTCCAGCGCGCCGTCCACCGCATAGCCCTTGGCGATGCCGCCGCAGTCGATATCCAGGGGCGCGTGCGCGCACGCCCACGGGTTGCGCGCATCCGCAGACAGTTCCAGCTCACAGAGCCTGCCGGCGGACTGCGGCAGGCACGGATCGAACACTCCTGCGGAGAGCCGGAACAATTGCCGCGCGAAATTCAGCACCGCCCAGGTGGCAGGTTCGATGGCCACCGCGGTGCCCGGCGAGGTCTGGCGCAGCCGCAGCAGGTCGCTCCCCTCGCGCCGGGGATGCATGCACTGCTCGACATGGCGAATCTTTGCAAAGGCAGCCTCGAGCCCCGCAAGCGCCGCCCCCGCCGAGCCGGCGCTGGCCTCGATCACCACCCAGGTGCCCAGCCCCATGCGCATGCGGCGTACGCGGATATCGCCCCGCCCATGCACGGCGGTGCCGCCCGACACCGCGCCAGCCCCGGTTGGACCTTCGCTTGCCATGCCGGTATCCTACGGCAATTAAGAATCATTCGCATTTAGACAATAGTCTGTGAGCACCACGAATCTGAGCGCGCTCGGGGTTGCAGTAGCCGGCATCGCCGTCGCTGCAGTGCCCGTACAGGTGGTGGTCGCCGCGGACTACCTGTCGGTGGAAGGGGCACAAAAGGCGCTGTTTCCACAGGCGGACCGCTTCATCGAGGTCGTCTTCGCCCTGAGCAGCGCGCAGCGCGACAAGGTCGCGGCCCTGGCGGGTGAGCAGCCGCCGCATCGCAGCCTGCGGGCCTTTCGCGCGCTGCGCGGCGCCGACACCTTAGGTTATGTATTCATCGATGAGGTCGTGGGCAAGGAGGACTTCATCACCTATGCGGCCTCCATCGATGCACAGGGTCGGCTGGGAACCCCTGAGGTGATGAGTTACCGCGAGAGTCACGGCGGGGAGATCCGTAACGAGGCGTGGCGGCGGCAGTTCGCCGGACGCGACAGCCTGGAGCACCTGCACGTGCAGACGGACATCAAGAACATCGCCGGCGCTACGCTCTCGTGCGGCCACGTGACGCAGGGAGTGCGCTGGCTCATGGCTCTTTGGCAGGTGGCGCTCCAGGCGCCGCCCGCGGGCGCCTGACCCGCAGCCGTGGCCGCCGCAGCTCCCCGCGCGCCGGAGGCCCTCTCCGCTGTCCCGCTACGGATGACGGGGGGTCTGCGCGTGGTGGTATTCGGCGTGTGTGCGCTGCTGTGGACCTCGGGGATCGCCTGGCTCGTGCTGCACCTGGGGTTCGAGCCGCGCAACGAGTTCGGCGCGCTGCCTCATCCCTGGGAGGCCCCGCTGATGCGGGTGCACGGGGTGGTCGCCGTGCTGGGCGTGTTCCTGCTCGGCTGGCTGGCCGCTGGCCACATCCTCGAGCGCTGGCGCCGAGCGCGCAACCGCACTTCGGGATGGATTCTGGTGACCTGCGCGGTGCTCTTGGTATTCAGCGGCTACGCGCTGTACTACACGGTCGGCGCCCCGCACGCCGGCTCTGCGTGGGTGCATCAGTGGCTGGGGGCGGTCACACTCGTTGTCGCCCTCGCACACTGGATGTGGATACGCAGCCCCTGAGGTTCGCCCGTTCCCTCCCGTCCTGCGGTTCATGGACGGTTCAGCGCGGTAGCCCCTATATAGGCCTCGTGAACCGGAGCGTCACGATCAGCTACCAATCTGTGGCAGGGTTTCCTGGCCGGAGGCGGGCGCTGCCGGCGGTGCGAGGAGGGAGTGCATGAGAACCTGGCCTTCGATGACATCCCGGCTTGCCGCCCTGGCGGCCCTCACGCTGTGCGCGTGGTCCGCGCAGGCGCAGGACACCGACCCGCCGGGGCGCGCGGCGCGGCTGAGCGATGCCCAGGGCAGCGTGTCGCTGCAACCGGCCGGGGTGCAGGAATGGACCGCGGCCACGCTCAACCGCCCGCTGACCACCGGCGACCGCCTGTGGAGCGACGCCAATTCGCGTGCCGAGCTGGATCTGGGGGCCGCCGTGGTGCGCCTCGGGGCGATGACCGGATTCTCGTTCCTGAACCTCGACGACAGCTCCGCACAGATACAGCTCACCGCCGGCACGTTGATCGTCCGCGTGCGCGAGATGCGCGAGGGTGACAACTACGAAATCGACACCCCCAACCTCGCCGTGACGCTGCAGCAGGCCGGAGAGTACCGCTTCGAGGTGAGCGAGCAGGGCGATGCCACCGTCGTCAAGGTGAGCGAGGGTCTGGCGCAGGCCTCAGGCTCCGGACAGGTCGTGCAGATCGCCACGCAGCAGCGCTTCACCTTCGCCGGCGCCGGGCAGCCCGCGGACATGGCGACCCTCGGCGCACCTGACGAACTGGATGCGTGGTCGGCCGCGCGCGAGCGCCAGCTGGAGGACTCGCCCTCGCGTGAGTACGTCGCCGATGATATCGCCGGCGCGCAGGACCTGGACGACAGCGGCCAATGGCAGCAGACCCCGCAATACGGCTACGTGTGGACCCCGACAGTGGTAGTCGCCGGCTGGGCGCCGTACCGCTTTGGGCAGTGGGTGTGGGTGGCGCCCTGGGGCTGGACCTGGATCGACGATGCGCGCTGGGGGTACGCGCCGTTTCACTACGGACGCTGGGTCAGCCTCAACAGCACGTGGTGCTGGGTGCCCGGTCCGCGCATCGCACGGCCGGTTTACGCCCCCGCACTGGTCGGCTGGGTGAGGGGACCTGCGGGCGGCTCACTCACCGTCACCGGCAACAACGTCGGCTGGTTTCCGCTGGGGCCGCACGAGGCCTACGTTCCCGGTTATCGCGTAAGCCCGCAGTACGCGCGCAATGTGAACATCACCAACACCACGATCGTCAACAATACCTACATCACCAACGCCTACACGAATCCACCAGCAAACCCGCACTACGTGAACAACACCTCGGCGGCCGTGACCGCCGTGCCGCAGGAAGTATTCACCTCCGGCCAGCGCCTGGCCGGCCATACCCAGCGCATTGCGCCGGCATTGCTGACCGGCGCGGTGGCGGGCGCAGTCGCGCCGGCGATCGTGCCCAGCCATGCCAGCGTCATGGGGGCGAGCCCGATGCACGGGACCGTACGACCGCCGCCGTCGGTGGTCAACCGCCCGGTACTCGCGCGCACCCCCCTGCCGCGCGCCCCGGTGCCGTTCGATCGGCAGATGAGCGCCATCGAGGCCAACGGCGGGCGGCCGCTGGCGCGCGCCGACCTCGCGCGCCTGCAACCGGCAGCCGCAGCCGTACCCGTGCGCATGGTCGGCACTCCGCCGCCGCCGCGGCCGGCGGGGAGCCCACCAGGGGCTGCGGCAGCCGGTGCGACGGCCGCGCCCGGGTTCGTCGATCGTGAACATGCCCTCCAGAACACTGCGGTCCCCGCGCAGCAGCGTCCTGCGGCGCCGGCGGCGTACACGCCCCCGCCCGCGGTCGCGCGCCCACCCCTGGTCGGCACGTCCCCCGCTGGGACTGCCGTCGCGCCTCGCTATGATCGGCCGGCCGCCCCTGCGACCGCCGCCGCGCCTCCCCATGACCGGCCGGCCGCCGCCCCCACGACACCCCCGTACACGGGCAGGCCGGAGCCGGCGCGTGCATACCCCGGGACGAGCCCGCAAGTGCCGGTGTACCCCTCAGTGGCCACCCCCGTCACGACTGCCCCGTATACCCAGCGCGCGCAGTCACCCGCGCCTGGCTACCACGCCGCAGCACCCGTGGTGAGCGCGCCGGTCATCAGCCGGCCGCCCGCCGTGCACGAGTCCGCGCCGGCAATGCAGTCGCCACGACCGCCGGCGGCGGCCCGTCCACCGCCACCCGCGAGCGCGCCGACGAGCCTGCCCCAGTCCTCAGCGCACGAGCCGATCTCCAACCGCTGAGCGCGGCTGCGGTCCAAGGCCTGGCTAGGCGGTGCCGGACGCGCCTTCGTACTCGAGCGCCTCGCGTTCAAGTTCCTTCAGGAACGCGCGCACTTGCGGACGGGTGCATAGCTCGCCCGCGAGCATGATCTGCAGCAGGACCTGCAGATGCACGCGCAGTGCAACTGCCAGCACGCTCAGCGGGTAGTCCCGCAGGCGATCGAGCAACTCGGCAAGTTCATCGAGGCATTCCTCGATGGTTCCATCTTCGTGCATGGCATCGGCCGCAGACATGGCGAACCTCCGCAGGGCTGTGGACCGGGGGCGCACAACATAACCGAGCGGACCCTTGCCTCGGGCACGCGCGCCGGCCATGCCGCGCGTTTCTGCGCGAACAGGCAGGCAATCCCAATTCCAATGCGCCGGCGCGCGCATGAGACTGCGCACCCCTATCAGTGAACCTGCGCAAGCAAGGAGTCCCGCATGAACCTCACTGCTGCACCGGCCAACGCAGACCTTCAATCCAGGCAGCGCCAGCGCGGCGCGCTGTTGCTGGGCTTGCTGCTG
Organism: uncultured Pseudomonadota bacterium; assembly: GCA_963794975.1. GTDB lineage: Bacteria > Pseudomonadota > Gammaproteobacteria > Steroidobacterales > Steroidobacteraceae > 13-2-20CM-66-19. The sequence goes on from CAWCGL010000004.1 coordinate 350,435, forward strand.
CTGGCGGCTTCGAACCTGGCACTCGCGCAGGCGCAGGGATCCCCGTTCATGACCGGCGCCACTTCCCTGCAGACGAACATCCTTGCCTGGCTGACACCGATCGCAGTGATCCTGGTGATGGTCCTGGGAGCCATGGCGATGGCGAATCGCATGTCCTGGGGGTGGTGCCTGGCCGCCATCCTTGGGATCGCGATTTCCTTCGGCGCACCACAGATCGTGACGTGGGTGCGCGGCCTGTTCGCGGTTTGAACCATGAGTGCGCGCAACACCGGATTGACCGCAGACGTGCTGTTCGTCGGGGCGACCAGGCCCCCGATGCGCTGGGGCGTTACTTACGCGGCGCTGCTGTGCAATCTCGTATTCACGATGGAAATTTTTCTCGTGACGAGAAATCTATTGACCTTGCTCGTGTGCCTGCCAATCCATGGAGTGTGCGCATTGCTATGCGCACGCGACCCGCGCTTCTTTGACTTGCTGCTTCTGTGGGGACGTACGCGACTGCCCGCCGTGCTAACCACGTTGCGCCTCTGGCGGGCGAGCAGCTACAGCGCCCTGGCGCTGGATCTGCCTGATATGTACGGCCGACGGCGGCAGCGGGACGTGGGGGCGATTGCCACCTGCAACATCAGGGACGGCGCGTGAGCGCGCGCAGGACTTCGCTGGCACGCCGCGAGCGCAGCGCCGCCGAGCACGTTCCGTATTGTGTGCACGTGTCTGCGTCCGTTGTCCGCACCGCGGCCGGTGACTACCTGCAGGGCCTGCGCCTTGGTGGGGCGAGTTTCGAGTGCGCCGACGATGAGCAACTCAATACCTGGCACGAACGTCTGAATGTGCTATGGCGCAACCTCGCGACGCCCAATCTTGCGCTGTGGACGCATTTGATCCGCCGGCCGGTGCGGCCGCAACTTGCGATCGCCCACGGCGCGGGCTTTGCGGCGCAGCTCAGCACGCGCTACGCGCAGCGCCTCGCGCGCGAGAGCATGATGGTCAACGAGCTGTTTGTCGCACTCGTGCACCGCCCGGCCGCGGGCGCCGCGGCCGGCTTGGTCACGCGCGCGCTGGCCCGCTCCCAGAAAGCCGCGCCCGCGGCGGACCTGTCCGACGCATTGGATACCTGCGCCAAGCTTGCGCAAACGGTGCAGGCGTCTCTTGAGCGCTACGACCCGGAATTGCTGGGCACTTATCGCCACGGCAACACCTGGTGCTCCTCGCTCCTTGAATACCTCGCTCTGCTGGCGAACGGCGAGGCGTTGCGCGTACCGCTGCCTGGCGGCCCGCTGGCTGCCGCCCTGGTCACGTCACGGCTGCTGTTCGGCTCGGAGGCCATCGAGTACCGCGCCGCCGCAGGCACGCGCGTCGGTGCGATGCTCGGCATCAAGGAGTACGCCTCCCCGATCGTCGTGGGCCTGTACAACCGCCTGCTGTCGGCGCCATTCGCACTGGTGCTCACACAGTCCTTCACGTTCATTTCGCGCAGCGCGGCCCAGGCCCTGCTGCAACGGCAGATCAACCGCATGGCGAACGCGGGAGACCTTGCCAGGTCGCAGGCCGCGCAGCTGCACGAGGCGCTCGATGGCCTGGCGAGCGGCGAGTTTGCGATGGGCGATCATCACTTCTCGCTGCAGGTGCTTGCGGATGTGGATGCTCCGGATCAGTCCCCGCCCGACCGGCGGCTGAAGATCCTGAACGACCACGTGGCCGTGGCGCGCAGCTACCTGGCGGACACGGGGATGGTTGTAGCGCGCGAGGACCTGGGGCTGGAGGCTGCCTTCTGGGCGCAATTGCCCGGCAACTTCGCACTGCGTACGCGCAAGGCGCCGCTTAGCTCGCGCAACTTCGCGGCCATGGCGGCATTCCACAACTATCCCCTGGGGCGGCCCCACGGTAACCATTGGGGCGACGCGCTGGCGCTGCTGCGCACGAATGCGCAATCGCCATACTACTTCTCACTGCACGCGAGCGATCCGGCGGACCCGCACGGCGGCAGCCGCAAGGACACAGGGCACACCTTTATTTGTGGACCCACCGGGTCAGGCAAGACGGTATTCATCGGTTTCCTCGTTTCCTTGCTGGCCCAGCAGGGGGCGACACAGGTGGTGTTCGACAAGGACCGCGGCCTGGAGATCCTCGTGCGCGCTCTGGGCGGGGAGTACTTTCCGCTCCGCCACGGCATTCCAACCGGCCTCAACCCGCTGCAGCTGCCCGAGGCTGCGCAGCACGTGGAGTTCCTGAAAGTATGGCTGCGTCTGCTCGTGCGCAGCACCGGAGCGCCGGCACTGACTACGCGCCAGGGCGCCGATCTCGATCAGGCGCTGCACGGCACGCTCGCCCTGGAGCGGCGGGCGCGGCGCCTCTCGCGGCTCATCGATTTCCTCGACCCGACGGATCCGGAGGGCGTGCACGCGCGCCTGGAACGCTGGTGCGCCTCGGCCGGGGGGGACTACGCCTGGGTATTCGATAACGACGCGGACACGATCGCGGGCCGGCTCGGCAGTCACAACGTCGTCGGGTTCGATGTCACGGACTTTCTCGAGCATGACCTCATCCGCGGCCCGCTGACGCTATATATGTTCCACTTGGTCCGACAGCTGCTCGACGGCAGGCCGCTCGTGTGCTGGATGGACGAGTTCTGGCGGCTGCTGGCGGATCCGGCCTTTGAGGTCTTTGCGAAGGAGGGGCCGAAGACCTGGCGCAAGCTCAATGGGGTGATGTGCCTGGCGACGCAGAGTGCCAGCGACGTCCTCGGCAGCCCCATCAGCCGCACGATCATCGAGCAGACGCCGACCAAGATTTTCTTTCCCAACGCCGATGCCGACGAGGCCGAGTACACCGGCGGACTCGGCTTGAGCGAGCGCGAATTCCGCCTCGTGAAGCAGCAGCTCCAGCCCGGCTCGCGTTCCTTCTTGGTCAAGCAGGGGCACCACAGCCTCGTGTGCCGGCTTGACCTGGATGGATGCGATGCGCACCTCTCGGTGATATCGGGCCGGGCCGCACACCTGGCGCGCATGCAGCGACTGCGTGCACAGCTGGGCGCGGACCCAGCCGCCTGGCTGCCCGCCTATCTGAACGGTGCTGCCGCCCAATGACGTGCACCGTTAATAAGGAGTCACCCGTGAACCATCGAAGGCTTGGATATCTGCTGCTCCCCGCGCTCTTGCTGAGCGGGGTCGCGCATGCGCAGTTTGCCGTGATCGACGTTGCCTCAGTCACGCAGCTGATTTCCCAGCTGCAGACCCTGGAGCAGCAGCTGGACACAGCCCGCAGCGAGCTCAGCCAGGCGCAGGCACAGTATCAGGCGATCACCGGTGCCCGCGGCATGGAGCAGCTGCTGTCCGGAACCAACCGCAACTACCTGCCCGGTGACTGGGCGACGCTCGGTGCCCTCACAGGCGCGCCTGGCGGCTACCCTGACTTGGCGGGCCAAGTGGGAAGTGCCCTGAATTCTGAAAGCGTGCTTCCGAGCGCGCGCCTGGCATCGCTGCCGCCGGCAACGGCCGCACAGCTGCAGCTGCAACGCCAGAATGCCGCGCTGCTGCAGGGAGTGTCGCGCTCGGCGCTGGCCAATTCCAGTGCGCGCTTCGCGGCGCTGCAGCAGCTGATCGACGCGCTCGGGCGCGCGGCCGACCAGAAGGCTTCGCTCGATCTCTCGGCCCGGATCGCCGCCGAGAACGGGATGCTGCAGAACGAGCACACCAAGGACCAGGTTTTGTACCAGGGAATGCAGGCAGAGCAGTGGGCTGCAGCCGAGCGTGCCCGGGAGCTCGCCGTCCTCGGGCACGGCCAGTTCGAGAACCGCTTCCAGCCGCATCCGTAGGACGGTCCCATGGGCTTCTTCGGCACGTTTTGGAGCTGGCTAAACGCTCAGCTGGATGGCTACATCGGCGCCAATACCGCGCTGGTGGCGCAGAGCCTGGAGCCTGCAGTGATCACGCTCGCCACCGTTTACGTGATGGTGTGGGGTTACCTGCAGCTGACCGGGCAGATCGAGGAGCCGATCATTGCCGGACTTAAGCGGCTGATCACGCTCGCCGTCGTGCTCGGTGCCGCGCTGCACCTGTGGCTCTATAACAGCGTCGTCGTAGATACCTTCTATCGAGCGCCCGCGCAGCTGGCCGCGATCCTCGTGGGCGCGAGTGACCCGGTCAGCTCGCTCGATGCGATCTGGGCGCGCGGCGGTGCGGTGGCCAGCTTTCTGTGGAACAACGGCGGAGTCTTCAGCGGCGACTTTGGCTACTACGTGGCCGGCGCGGTGGTATGGGTCGTCGTGGGCCTGTTATGCGTCTACGTCATGTTCCTGATCGCGCTCTCGAGCATCGCGCTCGCCGTGCTGCTCGCCCTGGGCCCGCTGTTCCTGGCGTTGCTGCTATTCGACAGCACGCGCCGCTTCTTCGAGTCATGGATCGCGCAGTTGGCGAACTACGCCTTTATTACGATCCTGACGGTGCTGGTCGCGGCCCTGCTGCTCAAGGTTGTTGAGGCCTACGCCCTGCAGACTGCACAGCGCGGGTCGGCGCTGGTCACCGTGGATGCATTGGACATGATGCTGATGAGCGTCCTGGTGTTCCTGCTGATGCGCCAGATCATGCCCATCGCCGCTTCCCTCGCCGGGGGCGTGGCGCTCTCGAGCTTCGGCCTGGTGAGCGGAGCTGTTGGCTGGGGACTGCGGCGCGGCGCGGGCGCCGCGCGTGCCAGCGGCTCCCTGGCGGTTGCCGCCCTGAGCTCACGGCCGACTGCGCAGGCCGCGCGGCTGAGCATCAGCCATGCCAGCTGGCGCGTCCCGTGAAGTACTGGGAGATCCGTCTGATGCGATCAACAATCATGCTGGTCATCCTGGCTCTGGCGCTTGCCGGCTGTGCCGCCCACGATCCGCCGCGCTGCGACGGAAAGCTGGAGCCCATCAACCCGCCTGCGCACGCGCCCGCCGCAGGCGACAGCAATGGCCAGTGACCCGCTGCAGCAATACTTCCGCGAGGCTGCGAGCTGGGACCAGGACCGGCGCGCCCAGGCGCAGCGCAGCACGCGGCGCGCGTGGCGGGCCGCCGCCGCCGCAGGCCTGTGCGCAATCGCCAGTTGTGTGGCGCTTGCGATGCTCATGCCGCTGAAGCGCGTCGAGCCATTCATCGTGCGGGTCGACAGGACAACCGGCATTGTTGATGTGGTGCCGGCCTACAGCGGTGGCGCGGTGCTGGAACAGAGCGTGACGCGCTACTTCCTCAGCCACTATGTCTCGGTTTGCGAGCGTTTCAACTTCTCCACGGCGGAGAGCGACTACGAGGAATGCGGTGCGTTCCACTCGGCGCAACGCAACCAGGCGTGGTATGCGCTGTGGAATACCACCAACCCGGCCTCGCCGCTGAACCTGCACAAGGATGGCAGCACCGTGCGAGTCCAGGTCGAGTCGGTGAGCTTCTTCGAGCGCGCCAGCGGGGTGACCGACCTGGCGCAAGTGCGCTACCTCAAGGCGGAGCGCCATGGGGCCGGGGCGGCCGAGTCCCTGACTCACTGGATAGCGACCATCCAGTACGCGTACGCACAGCCGTCGCAGGACCCGCGTGTGCGCCGCTGGAACCCGCTCGGTTTCAAGGTCGTGCAGCTGACGTCCGAGCCGGAAGTGCTCGCGGCGCCGCCCAGTGATAAGCCTGGCTGACCGCCACGAGGATTGATGCATGCAAAGACCCAGCTCCGTGTGTGTCGTTGCGGTGCTCCTCGGCATGGACGCCAGCGGGGGCAGCCAGGCGGCCGAGGCCATGGCGGACCCGCGCATCCGCACCGTCGTATATGCGGCGGACGAGGTGTACCGCCTGCGCGGCTACGCCGGCTACCAGGTCGATCTTGAGTTCGAGGCGGGGGAGAGCTTCGTGGGTCTGGGCGCCGGCGACGTGGAGGGCCTTTCGTTCGGCGCCGAGGCAAACCATCTGTTCCTCAAGCCGCGCGCCGCGGGGCTTGCGACCAACCTGACGATCATCACCAGTCGCCGGACCTACCACTTCGACTACCGGGCCAGCGAGCGCCGTCCTGACTCTGCGGTCGCGGACGTGGTGTATGTCATGCGCTTCGCCTACCCGCCAGTGCCTGGGGTTGCGACCACGGGCCCTTCGCTCGAGCAGAGCTTCGTTCAGGCCGTGGCCGCGCGCCCGCACAACACGCACTACGGCTTCCGCGGCAGCCCGGGACTCAAACCGCTTGCCGCGTGGGACGACGGCGTGCAGACCCATCTCACGTTCGGCGCGCGCCAGGAGCTGCCGGCGATCTTCGTGCGCAACGACGACGGCACGGAGTCGCTGGTGAACTTCAGCATCGATGCCGACGAGGTCACGGTGCACCGCGTGTCTCGGGAGCTGCAGCTGCGTCGCGGAGCCTTGAGTGGTTGCATCGTCAACGAGGCTTTTGCCGGCTCAGGTGAACAGCTGCGCTCCGGGACGATTGCGCCCGGCGTCGAGCGCGCAGCCCGGAGCACGGCGCCGTGATGCCACCGCCGGAACGGCCGCCGGGCATGGCGCCAGAGGAACCGCCCATCGCGCCCGCCGGCGTGCGCGGCGAGCGCGCCGCAGCCCTGGTCAGCGCGGCACAGAGCGTGCAGGCGCGAGCCAGCAGCATTCTCGCCGCAGGCCTGATGATCGTCCTCGGCGGCGCGGCGCTGACCTGGTATTACGCTCACGCCCTGACGCGCCCGGTCCGTGCACGCCAGAACGCGCAGATGAGCGCTGCCAGCCGCGCACAGGGCGAGATGCCGCTGCCGGCCTTGGGGCCGATCGAGACTCCCGTGTCGGGGCAGGCCACAGCGGCGCAGCCGCTGCCGGCGCCGCCCCTCGATGAAGCCGCTGGACACATCGATGCGATCAATGCCCTCCCGGCGGCCGAGAAATCTCCTGCCGATCTCGCCCGCGAGCGGCGCATGTCCGGAGCGGTGTTCGCGCGCAGCCCTTCATCCGCTTTGGTCGGTGCCCCAGAGAGTCGACCGGCCGGAGCGGGCGCCGAGTCCGCGCGCATGGGCGAGCCAGGCGCCGCACCGGGCGCGGACACCTCAGCTGCCCAAGGGATGTCCGCTCTGCTCACCCCGACTGTGACCGGGGGCGCGGTGGCGCAGCGCCTGTCGAACACGCGCTTCCTCCTGCCCAAGGGCGCCTTTATCGACTGCACGCTCGAGACCGCCATCGATTCCACGCTGCCGGGCATGACCACCTGCATCACAGCCGCGGACACCTTCGGCGCGGACGGCCGGGTCGTGCTGTTGGAGCGCGGCACGAAGCTGGTCGGCGAGACGCGCGGACAGGTGCAGCAGGGTCAGGCGCGGGTCTTTGTGCTGTGGACGCAGGCGCGCACGCCCGCCGGCGTACTGGTGCCGCTGGATTCACCGGGCACCGACGAACTTGGCCGCTCGGGGCTTCCCGGGGAGGTCGACCGCCACTTCTGGCAGCGCTTTGGTGCGGGCATCCTCGTCTCGCTCATCGACGGCGCCGTCCAGGTGGCGGTGCAGTCGGCGAGCCACTCGGGAGGCACCGTGGTCTACGCGCCCTCCGCATCCCAGGATGTTCTGACGGAGGTCTTCAAGGAGACCCTGCGCATCGCCCCCACCGTGACCAAGAAGAATGGCGAGCGCATCCAGATCCTGGTGGCCCGCGATGTCGACTTCAGGCCCGTATATGAGCTGCGCACTGCGGTTGGGCACTGAGCTCGCCGCCGGCGGCGAGTTGTCAGCGCTCGAGCTCACGCTCGCAGCGCTACGGCCGCTTTTGGCGGATCCGGACGTTACCGAGCTGTGCATCAACCGCCCGCGCGAGGTCTTTATCGAGAGTCGCGACGGCTGGCGTCGCGAGGAGCTGCCGTGTGCCGACTTTGACTGGTGCCGCCGGCTGGCAAAGTTGGTCGCAAACGTTACCCGGCAGCGTGTCGATGAAACCGCACCGCTATTGTCCGCCTCTCTGCCTACCGGAGAGCGCGTGCAGATTGTGCTGCCTCCGGCAACCACGCGCGGCTGTGTGGCCATCACCATCCGTCGTCCGGCGGACGTGGTGTGGTCGATCGAGGACCTGAGCCGCCGCGGGGTCTTCCTCGGCACGCGCGGCGCCGCGGCCCAGCCGGATGAAACGGACCGGGAGCTCGTGCGTCTGCACGCCCTGTGCGACTACCCGGCATTCATGCGCCTGGCGGTGCGCGCCCGCAAGAATATTGTCGTCTCCGGGCCGACCGGCTCGGGCAAGACCACTTGGACCAAGAGCCTGATCCGCGAGATCCCCTCCGCCGAACGCCTCGTTAGCATCGAGGATGCACGCGAGCTGGTGCTGGACGGGCACCCCAACCACGTGCGCCTGTACTACAGCAAGGACGACCAAGGGCAGGCGCGGGTGACTCCGAAGCAGCTGCTGGAGTGCTGCCTGCGCATGCGACCCGACCGCATCCTGCTCGCCGAGCTGCGCTCGGAGGAGGCGTTTGACTATCTGCGCAACGTCAACTCCGGGCACCCGGGCTCGATCACAAGCGTGCACGCGAGCAGCGCCGCGCTCGCCTTTGAGCAGCTCACGCTGCTCGTGAAGCAGAGCACTGCCGGTGCCGGGCTTGCACGGCGCGACATCAAGAGCTTGCTGTATCTGCTGGTGGACGTGGTCATCCAGTGCTCGGTGCAGGCGCACCGGCGAGTAGTCAGCGAGATCTGGTTCGATCCCCAGCGTCGGCTGCGGCGCGGTGCGGAGGCGGCGCAGCTGCCGGGGATGCCGCGGTGATGAGTCCGGAGGCGCTGCTGCACGGCTGGCCCGGTCTGCTCAGCGCCTACGGCGCGGTCCAGGCACCGATGCTGGCCGGCATGCTGCGTTCCCGCGCGCCCTGGCCGCGTCTGCTGGTCTCTCCCCTGGCCGCCGCACCGTTGACCGTCGCCGTCGGCGTGGGCGCGGCACTGGTGGCACCACTGCTGCACGGGATCGGCAGCGGTGCGGCGCTCGAGGCACAAGTGTTCACCGGCGTCGCGACGGGTGTTGCGCTCGGCTACGCGGCCGGGCGGGCGCTCGGGCGCAGCAGTGACCACACCGCCCTGCACCAGCGCGGCGCGCTGGTCGAGGAAGTACCGCCGGCGTCATCGCGCGCTCGCTTGGCGGAAAAACGGCACGACGCGCGGCGCGACCATATCACCGTGGCCGGCGTCCCCCTGAGCTTGGAAGACGAGATGAAGCACTTTAAGTTCATCGGCACCACCGGAACCGGAAAGAGCACCGCGATCCACGAGGTGCTGGAGGCGGCGCTGCGCCGCGGTGACCGCGCGGTCGTCGCCGACCCTGATGGCGGCTACCTCAGGCGCTTCTACCGTCCCGAGCGCGGCGATGTGATCCTCAATCCCTTTGAGCGTGCGTCCGCGCGCTGGGACCTGTTCGGGGAAATCCACGATTCGTACGACGTGCAGCAGTTGGCGCGCTCGCTCATTCCGGACCACGAGGGTGCCGATCGCAGTTGGCGCGGGTACGCGCGCACGTTCTTCAGCGCCGTGACGTCCCAGGCGCACGCCGCCGGCAGCCGCGACGTGCGCGAACTGTACCGCCTGCTGGTCGTCGCCGGCACCCAGGAGCTGAGGACTCTTGTGGCCGGGACACCGGCGCAGCCTTTCCTCGAGGAACACAACGGGCGCATGTTCGACTCGATACGCTCCGTCACCGCTTCCGCCGTCGGTGCCCTCGAGTTCGTCGCCCAGCAGACCAGTGAGCCGCTGTCTGTGCGCCAGTGGGTGCGCGCGGGCGAGGAGGGCCGCAGAGGTGTCCTGTTCATGCCCTATCGCGCCGGGCAGGTCGCGGCGCTGCGCTCCGTGATTTCCGCGTGGATGCGCCTGGCAATCTTTGAGGCGATGGACAAGCCGGAAGGGGACCAGCGCCTGTGGTTCGTAGTGGACGAACTGGACGCGCTCGGGCAGATCGACGGGTTGAAAGACGCCCTGGCCCGGCTGCGAAAGTTCGGCGGTCGTTGCGTCCTCGGTTTCCAGTCGGTTGCGCAAGTCAGTTCGACTTACGGTCAAGGCGAGGGGCACACGCTGGTCGAGAATTGCGGGAACACGCTCATCCTGCGCTGCTCGGGCAGCGAACATGGAGGGACCTCGCAGTTCGTCTCGCGCCTGATTGGCGAGCGCGAGGTCCTGCGCCAGAGCACCTCGCGTTCGCGCCGCCCAACGGAGCTGTTTGCGTCGATTACCCGCGCTGAGCACCTGAGCGTCGAGTCGGCGGTCATGGCAGCGCAGATCGAGCAGCTGCCCGATCTGGCCGGTTATCTGAAGATTGCCTCGCAGCCGCAGTGGCGCAGAGTCGCCTTGCGGCCGATGGCCCGGGATGCCGCCGTAGAGGCCCGGGTGACCACGGGTCTTTCATCGCCCGTTCTCCACCAACGTCCTGCGCCTGCGGCTTCCGCGGCGCTGACGAGCGAGGGCATGGAGGCGGGCCCGTCCTGAAGCTGCCATGGACGACAGCACGGTCAAGGTCGGCCTGCTGCTCGAGGCCGCGCAATCCCACCAGGCAACGGTCGCCGAGGCACTGGAGCGCCTGCGGCAGCACGCCGCCGGCCTCGACGCGGTGGTGCGCGAGGAGATACGCGCCACGCTCGTGGAGGAGCTGCAGGACCTGCAGCGGCACAGCCACCTGGCGGTGGAGAGCCTGCGCGCCCTGGCACGACACGCGAACCTGCGTGCCCTTGCGCTTGGCGGTGTACTCGTGCTGCTTGCCAGCGCCATCCCATTCGCGGTGGCGTGGTGGCTGCTGCCCTCGGCGGCAGAGGTGGCCGCGTTGCGCGCGAGCCGCGACCAGCTCAGTGCCGACGTGGCGCGCCTGCGAGGCGAGGGCGGCGCGGTCGATCTGCAGCACTGCGGGCCGCAACGGCGCCTGTGCGCGCGCATGGACCGCACGGCGCCGCGCTACGGCGAGGCCGCCGACTTTGTCGTTCTGAAGGGTTACTGAGCATGCGCGAAGCCGCGGCAGCGCTGGTGCTGGGACCGATGCGAGCGTGGCTGGCGGGTGGCCTCCTCATATGCCTGGTGCTCGCGCGGGTATTGCGCGCCACGCCCGGGGACGTGCACAAGCGCGGCACCCGCGTGCTCTCGGGGCATCGCTGGTCGCTGCGCGCGCGCGAACGGGTCCGCCTTGCCGGCGTGGGACTCAGTCCGCGCGAGGAAACCAAGCACTTCAAGCTGATCGGCACTACCGGCACAGGCAAGTCGACCGCGATTGCCGCCCTGCTTGCCGACGCGCTCGCTCGCGGGGACCGTGCAGTGATCACCGACCCCGATAGCGGCTACCTCAAGCGCTTCTACGACCGGCGCCGCGGGGATGTGATCCTGAACCCCTTCGAGCCGGACTCGGTGCGGTGGGACCCGTTCGCCGAGATTCAGGCCCCGTGGGACATCGAGCAGCTGGTGACGGGTCTGATTCCCAGCACCGAGGATGCGGCAGCGCGCGAGTGGCGCGGCTATGCGCGCACCTTCCTCAGTGCATTGCTGCGCCGCTGCTGGAGTTCACGGGGGGTTGACCTTCCGGAGCTGTGGCGACTGCTCACGGTCTCCTCCGCCGTGGAACTGCGCCCCGTGCTGGCAGGGTCCCCGGCGCAGCCGTTCGTGGACCCCGAGAACGCGCGCATGTTCAGCTCGATCCGCTCGGTCGCCGTGTCGGCGGCAGCGGCGCTGGAGTATGTGGCGGCGCAGCGTGCGCGCGGTTTCTCGGTGCGCGATTGGGTCCGCGCCGGTCGCGGCGTGCTGTTCATGCCCTACGCCGCCGCGCAGATTGCGGCCTTGCGCTCGATTCTTGCCATGTGGGTGAGGCTCGCGATCTTCGAGGCCATGAGTCGTGCGGGCGAGGATTGCCGTCTTTGGTTCGTGGTCGATGAACTCGATTCCCTGGGAGCCATCGACGGGCTGAAGGATGCCCTCACGCGGTTGCGCAAGTTCGGTGGCCGCTGCGTGCTGGGAATACAGTCGGCGGCGCAGGTTTCCTCGACCTATGGCAACGCCGATGCTCAGACAATCATCGAGAACTGCGGCAACACGTTGATCCTGCGCTGCTCGGGCAGCGAGCACGGTGGCACCTCGCAGTTCGCCTCGCGCCTGATCGGCGAGCGCGAGGTGATCCGTCGCCAGACCTCCAGAGGACGCGATCGCGAGGGTCTCTTCGCCCGGCAGGGCGCACGGCGCTCCACCAGCGTCAGCGAGCAGCACGTCATCGAGGCGGCCGTCCTCGCGGCGCAGATCGAGCAACTGCCGGATCTTGCCGGGTACCTCAAGACTGCCTCCTCGCCCGTGTGGCGGCAGGTGCGCATCGCTGCGCAACACTGACCCATGGCGTACTTTTACCTGAACATTACTTCCGTCAGCCGTGGGGCCGGCAGGAGTGCGGTGGCCTCGGCGGCCTACCGCGCGGGCGAGCGACTGCGCGAGGAGCGCACCGGGCGCCTTCACAATCACAGTCACCGGCGCGACGTGGTACACACGGAGATCTTCGTTCCCGAACAGTTCGCCGGCCAACCGCTGGAGTGGGCGCGCAACCGCGAGCGGCTCTGGAACACCGCCGACCACGCGGAAAAGCGCCACAACTCGCGCGTGGCGCGTGAATACCAGGTGACGCTGCCCTCGGAACTGAGCCCGGAGCAGCGCCTGTCCCTGGCGCGCAGCTTCTCGCGGGAGATCGCCCAGCGCTACGGTGTTGCGGTGGACCTAGCCGTGCATGACCCGCGGCCGCAGGGGGACCCGAGGAACTTCCACGCGCATATCCTCACCACCACCCGCGAGGTCACCCCGACGGGGCTGGGCGCGAAGAGCGGCCTCGACATGCAAGCGCTGGATCGCTACCGCCGCGGGTTGCCGAACCATCAGGCCGAGTATGTGAATGTGCGGGAGCGCTGGGCGCAGCTGACCAACGCCGCGCTGAAAGAGGCCGGCCTTGACGAGCGAGTCGACCATCGGTCGTACGCCGCGCAAGGCATTGACCGCGAGCCGCAGCCGCGCATCCCGGAACCTCACCGGAGACTGGAACGCCGTGGCGTCCGCAACGAGGTTCTCGAGCAGATACGCGCGCAGTATCAGCAGCGCGTGCAGCAACGGTTGCTGCGGGCGCAGACGATGGCAGCCGAGCAGGCTGTGGCCGTCGCGGCTGATCCTGGTGGACGCACCAACGGCCATGCAGAGCCAGCGCCGCAGGCCGACCTTGAGCAGGTGCGACGCCAGGCGCGCGAGGCGTGGCTGGCGCTACGCGCAACGGCGCGTGCCGCACAGCTCGCTCCCAAGGGACGCGAGCCGGCGGCCCCGGAACGCCAGGCGGAGGATGATCTGGCGCGCTGAGGGCCTAGGCAGCCGTGCGCGCCTGATACCACAGCACGCCGTTGGCGTCGCCGCGGCGCTCGGCGAGGCCGCGTCCGATCAGGCAGTTCAGGTGGGCCAGGCTCTCGCCGGTGGCCATGCCGAGCATGTCCAGTCCGATGCTGCGCTTGAAGAGCACGCTGAACACGTCCACGGCGCGCTGGGGCGTGCCGAGTTCCTCCAGCACGCGCACCAGGCGCTTCTCGTGCCCCTCGGCGAGGGCGTCCAGGCGCGCATGCAGCCCCCGGAAGGGCTCGTTGTGCGAGGGCAGCACCAGCACGTCATCCGGGATCTGCTGCTTCAGCCAGGCAATGGACTCGAGCCAGTCAGTGAGCGGGTCGGCATCCGGCTCGGTCGGGAACACCGACACGTTGGAGGTGATGCGCGGCAGCACCTGGTCGCCGGAGATGAGCAGTTTCAGCTCGGGGCAGTGCAGGCACAGGTGCTCGGGCGAGTGGCCGCGGCCGATGACCGCGCGCCAGCGGTGCGCGCCGATGAGCAGTTCCTCGCCCTCCACGACGCGCCGGTAGCTGTCCGGCAGCGCGTGCACCGCCTTGCCGAAGCCGCCGAAGCGCGCCCTGTAGTGCTCGAGCGCCGCCTCGTCCCAGCCGGCGGCGCGGTAGAAGCTCACGCCATCGAGCGGCGCCTCGCGTCCGGTATCGGCGACCAGCATCCGGCAGGTCACGTACTCCAGGCGTGTCGTCCACAGGCGCACGCCGTGGGCGCGCGTGAGCCAGCCGGCCATGCCGATGTGATCCGGGTGCATGTGCGTGCACACCACGCGCTGCACCGGCTTGCGCTCCAAGGGGCCCGCGAGCGCGGTCTGCCAGTCGGTGACCGTCTCGGAGGTCTGCATGCCGGTGTCCACCAGCGTCCATCCCGGACCGTCGGCGATCGCCCAGAGGTTGATATGGTTCAGGCCGGCCATCGGCAGACGCATGCGCAGCCAGCGCACGCCCGGAGCCACCTCGTGTGCCTCCCCTGGCGCGGGCGCCGTTGCGAACGGGTAAGTCAGCGCGGTGCTCGCCTGGGCCGGTTCGTTCATATGTCCAAATGTAAGCGCTGAGACAGATCTTAAGAGTAGCGGAACTGCGGTTTACTGTAGTCCCGGTCGCGTTGGATTCACATTGCCGGCGCGGATGCTTACACTGTGCGCCCGATCAAAGCGGGGCAGCGGCACCGAGTTCTCGGCAGGTGCGCCAGGCCCCGACCCGCACGCCAGCGATCCGCCTTACGACCGTTTTGCCGGCTGCAGCCTCCAGGGGGCTGCCGGGATCGACGAGCATTGAAGAGGCTTTTCTATGGGTCTGGCGAAGTTCCTGCCGGTGGCCGGCGTGGTGTTGATGGTCGGCCTCGCCGGCCCGCCTGCGGCGGCGGCAGCCTCTGCCGACGAGGTGGCGGAACTCAAAGCGCAGCTGGAGGCGCTCAAGGCCAACACGGCAGCGCTGGAGGCCAGGATCAAGCAGCTCGAAGCGGCCGCAGCCAGTGGACCACCGGCAGCGGCTGCCGCGGCGAGCCCGCCGCCGGCCGCACCGGTCTACCCGGAGCCGCCGCCGGCGCCCCCGCCGGCCAAGGGCAGCAACCCGACCGCGTTCAACCCTGCGATCTCGATGATCATCACCGGCAACTACGCGGCGACCTCAGAGGATCCCAACACCTACCGCGTCGCCGGCTTCATCCCGCCGCCGGAGGGCGAG
The DNA here is from genome assembly GCA_963794975.1 of uncultured Pseudomonadota bacterium. GTDB lineage: Bacteria > Pseudomonadota > Gammaproteobacteria > Steroidobacterales > Steroidobacteraceae > 13-2-20CM-66-19. Next base: position 365,441 of record CAWCGL010000004.1, read on the forward strand.
GGCCCCGGACCGCGCAGCTTCAACCTCGGAGAATCCGAACTCACGGTCGCCTCCAACGTCGACCCGTACTTCTTCGCGCAGGTGACGGCTGCGATCCAGGGCGATGACAGCATCGACATCGAGGAGGCCTTCTTCAAGACCATCGCCCTGAGCCACGGCTTCACCATCAAGGGCGGCCGCTTCTTCTCCGCTATCGGCTACCTGAACGAGATCCACTCCCACAACTGGGATTTCGCCGACCAGCCGCTGGTCTATCAGGTGTTCTTCGGTGGCCAGCTCGCCCAGGACGGCGCGCAGCTGCGCTGGGTGGCCCCCACTGACTACTTCCTCGAGTTCGGTGCCGAAGCCGGCAGCGGCCGCGCCTTCCCCGGCACGCAGCGCAACTCCAATGCGCTCGCCAGCGACGCGCTGTTCGCGCACCTCGGCAACGACATCGGCGACTCGACCAGCTGGCGCCTGGGGGTTTCGTGGCTCGACCAGCGCGCGACCGACCGCGCCTACGGCGATGTCGATGAGTTCGGCACCCCGGTGACCAATGCCTTCACGGGGACCTCCAAGACCTGGATCGCCGATGCCACGCTCAAGTGGGCCCCGCACGGGGACCCGACGCAGCACCAGCTGAAACTGCAGAGCGAGTACATGCACCGCACCGAGTCCGGCGCGCTGGCCTTCGACGTGACCGGGCAGAACCTCAGCGGCCCCTACGGCAGCTCCCAATCCGGCTGGTACGTCCAGGCCGTGTATGAGTTCATGCAGCGCTGGCGCGCCGGACTGCGCTATGACTCGATGGACTCCGGGCATCCTGACATCGGCCTGGTCAGCTCCGGGATCCTTCCTCTGGGCGCCTTCCCGGCGCTGCTGCCGGCGACCCCGGACCGCACCACGCTCATGGTCGACTGGAGTCTCTCGGAGTTCTCGCGCCTGCGCGCGCAGTTCGCCTGGGACGAGGCGCGCGCGGACAACGAACACGACCGGCAGCTGCTGCTGCAATACATTTTCTCCATCGGCGCCCATGGCGCCCACAAATTCTAGGAAGCCCCCGCAACATGCCAAGGTTCATCCGTCTCCTGTCCGTGCTCGGCGCCCTGTGGCTGCTGGCTGCAGCCCCCGCGCAGGCGGCACTGAAGGTGCTCGCCACGACCCCGGACTGGGCCTCCCTCGCCACCGAGCTCGGCGGCGACAAGGTCAACGTCTACACCGCCACCAGTGCCTTCCAGGACGTGCATCGCGTGGATGCCAAGCCGAGTCTGGTCGCGCGCGCGCGCTCGGCCGACCTGGTGGTGGCAACGGGCGCGGACCTTGAGATCGGCTGGATGCCGGTACTGCTGCAGGACTCGGGCAACACCAAGATCCAGCCCGGCAGCCCCGGCTACTTCGAGGCCGCACCGCTGGTGCATCTGCTCGAGGTCCCTTCCGCGGTGGACCGCTCCATGGGCGACATCCACCCGCTGGGCAACCCGCACGTCACCCTCGACCCGCACAACATCGCCATCATCGCCGCCGCCCTGTCGCGCGCGCCTGGCGCAGGTGGACCCGGGCAACGCTGCCTTCTATCAGCAGCGCGGCGACTGACTTCCAGAAGCGCTGGACCGAGGCGACCGCGAAGTGGGAGGCCGAGGGCGCCCCGCTCAAGGGCATCGGGGTCGTCGTGATCCACCGCGACCAGGTGTACCTGTGCAACTGGCTGGGACTGAAGGAGCTCGCGGCGATCGAGCCGAAGCCCGGGGTGCCGCCCAGTGCCGGTTACCTGGCGGAGCTGGTCACCAAGCTCGCCGCCACGCCACCGAAGATGATCCTGCGCAGCGCCTACAACGACCCCAAGGCGGCCGACTGGCTGGCCGAGCGCATCCACGCCCCGGTGGTGCTGCTGCCGTACTCGGTGGGCGGCACGCCGGAGGCGAAGGACCTGTTCGGCCTGTTCGATGACACCCTCAACCGCCTGCTGGCAGCGGCCAAGTGATGAACACTCTGCAGGCGGATCTGGGCATCCTGTGGCCGGCGCTGATCGCCGGCATCCTCGTGGTGCTCTCGCACGTGCCGCTGGGCCAGCAGGTTCTGGCGCGCGGCATCGTATTCATCGACCTGGCGATCGCGCAGGTTGCAGGTCTGGGGGTGATCGCCGCGCACAGCTTCGGGCTCGGCGCCAGCGGCTGGACTACGCAGGTGGCCGCGGCCGCCGCCGCCCTCGCCGGGGCGCTGCTGCTCACCTGGACCGAGCGCAAGCGCCCGGAATCGCAGGAGGCGCTCATCGGCGTGCTGTTCGTGCTCGCCTCGACCGCGCAGATCCTGCTGCTGGCGAACGACCCGCACGGCGGTGAGGACCTCAAGGACCTGCTGGCCGGGCAGATCCTGTGGGTGCGGCCGCCGCAGCTGGTGCACGCCAGCATCGTCACGGCGATCTTCCTGCTCGCCTGGTTCCGCTTCCGCGAGCGCCTGGGGCGCATCGGCTTCTACATACTGTTCGCGCTCGTGGTGACCATCTCCGTGCAGCTGGTGGGCGTGTACCTGGTGTTCACCAGCCTGATCGTGCCGGCGGTGGCGACCTATCGCTATCCGCCGCGGCGCCAGCTGGCCATCGGCTATGCGCTGGCGGTCGGCAGTTACGTGGTGGGACTGGTGCTGTCGGCCGTGCTCGACCTGCCATCCAGCCCGGTGATCGTGTGGGCGATGGCCCTCATCGGCCTGCTGGTGCACTTTGGCGGCCGCGAGCCATCGGCGCTGCGCCCACACGGAGGCTAGGCCGCGCAACCCCGGTCTCTAGGGCTGCTCGGGAGGCTCCTGCGGCCTGCCACGGCGCGAGGGTTCGCGTGGCTCCTCGACCAGTTCGTACCAGATGGCGTTGAGCACGCCGAAGGCCAGTGCCAGGCCGGTGCCGAGGATCCAGCTGAAGTACCACATCAGTCGCCACTCCCGTGCCCGTCCAGGCTGTCCAGCGTCACCGTCCCGCGCAGCACCCTGAACACCCAGACGGTGTAGGCGAGCACCACCGGCAGGAACACGATCACCGCGATCAGCATCAACAGCAGCGCCCGCGCGCTGCTCGAGGCGTCCCACACCGTCAGGCTGTGCCCCGGGTCGCTCGATGAGGGCAGCAGGAAAGGGAACAGTGCGAAGCCTGCGGTGAGGATGGTGCCGGCCTGGGTGAGGCAACTGGCCAGGAACGCCGCGCCGGCCCGGTTCAGTTGCAGCAACGCGTGCGCGGCCGCGGCGCCGAAGATCGCCAGCGCCGGTGCCGCCCACATCCACGGCCAGGTGTGGAAGTTGGCCAGCCAGGCGCCGGTGGTCCGCACCACGTTCTTGCCGACCGGGTTAGACGGGCCTGCGTGGTCCACAAGGCTAGCGACCTGAAAGCCCTCCAGCCCGCGCACCCAGAATCCTGCGCCGATGAACGCCACCAGGTACACCACGGCGGCCCAGCGCCCTACGGCGCGCGCGCGGCCGGCCATCGGCTCGCCGACCTTCAAGGCCGCGTAGGCATTGCCGTGCAGGATGAGCATCGCGAGGCTGCAGACCCCGCCGAGGAGGGCAAAGGGGTGCAGCAGGCTGAAAAAGCTGCCGGCGACCACCGGACGCTGCAGGGCATCGAAGTGGAAGGGCACGCCGAGGAAGAGATTGCCGAAGGCTACCCCGCACAGCAGCGCCGGCAGCGCACCGCCCAAGGTGAGCGCGGCATCCCAGGCGCCGCGCCAGCGCGCTCCGGGGAGCCTGTCGCGGAACGCGAAGCCCACGGGCCGCAGGATGAGTGCGATCAGCAGCAGGAACATCGCCAGGTACAGCCCCGAGAACGAGGTGGCGTACAGCAGCGGCCAGGCGGCAAAGGCAGCACCGCCGCCCAGGATGAACCAGACCTGGTTGCCTTCCCAGACCGGCTCCACAGCGGCCAGCAGCGCGCGGCGCTCGGCGTCGGTGCGGCCAGTGAAGCGGAAGGTGGCGCCGACCCCCAGATCAAACCCGTCCATGATCGCAAAGCCGGCCAGCAGCACGCCCAGGATCAGCCACCACAGCACACGCAGCGTCGCGTAGTCGAGCGCGCCGTTCACGTGCGGTCCCCGTGCGGCGGCCAGTAGCCCAGGCCCTCGGGCCCTTGCCGGATGGTGCGCGCCATGAGCATCACGTCGACCACCGCAAGCGCGGTGTAGAACAGCACGAATCCGAGCAGCGACAGCCAGACATTGCCCAGCGACGTGCGCGAGACGCCCAGGAAGGTCGGCAGCACGCCGTCCACGGCCCACGGCTGGCGCCCGTACTCGGCGACGATCCAGCCGAGCTCTACGCACAGCCAAGGCAGCGGCAGGCTCAGCCACGCGACGCGCAGGAAGCCGCGATGCCGCTCGAAGCGGTGGCGCGAGGCCAGGTAGAAGGCGCTGGCGAACAGGGCGATGAAGTAAAGACCCAGTCCCACCATGAAGCGGAACGACCAGAACAGCACCGGCACGTTCGGTACCGTCGAGCGCGCCGCCGCCTCCACTTGTGCGGGCGTCGCGCGCGGCGGATCGTCGGTGTAGCGCAGCAACAGCAGCCCGTAGCCCAGGTCCGCCTGGTTGGCCTCGAAGCGCGCGAGCACAGCAGGATCCGGGGACTGGGCGGGCGCGGCCCGCAGCAGCTCAAGGTCCGCATAGGCGCGCATGCCGCTGACGATGCGCGCCCGGGCCCCGGCGACCAGGTCATTGATGCCCTGCACCGGCTGGTCGGTCGAGCGCGTGGCGATCAGGCCGAGCAGCCACGGCAGCTGCACGCGCGCGTGGGTCACGCGCTGCTGGACGTCGGGGAAGCCGAACACGGTGAAGTTGGCCGGCGGCGTCTGCGTCTCCCACTCCGCCTCGATGGCGGCTACCTTCATGCGCTGGTTCGCGCCATCCAGGTAGCCGGACTCGTCGCCCAGCACGACGACCGAGAGCGAGCACGCCAGGCCAAAGCTGGCGGCCACCGCCAGCGAACGCCGCGCGATGGCCACGTTGCGCCCGCGCAGCAGGTAGTACGCGCTGATGGACAGCACGAACACCGAGCCGACCACGTAGCCGGCGGCCAGCGTGTGCACGAATTTCGCCTGCGCGACCGGGTTGAACAACACCTCGGAAAAAGAGCTGAGCTCCATGCGCATGGTGCGGTAGTTGAAGTGCGCGCCCACCGGGTGCTGCATCCAACCGTTGGCGATCAGGATCCACAGCGCTGAGAGGCTCGAGCCCAGGGCCACCAGCCCGGTGACGACCAGGTGGCCTACCTTCGAAAGACGCCGCCAGCCGAGGAAGAACAGGCCGACGAAGGTGGACTCGAGGAAGAAGGCGATCAGTCCCTCCAGCGCGAGCGGCACGCCGAAGATATCCCCCACATAGTGCGCGTAGTAGGACCAGTTGGTGCCGAACTGGAACTCCATGGTGATGCCGGTGGCCACGCCCATCGCAAAATTTATGCCGAACAGCACGCCCCAGAACTGCGTCATACGCTTCCAGATCTCGCGCCCGGTCATGACGTACACCGATTCCATGATCACCAGGATCATGGACAGCCCGAGGGTGAGCGGTACGAACAGGAAGTGATACAGCGCGGTGAGCGCGAACTGCAGGCGGGAGATACCGACCACATCGAGGTCGATCATGCCGCGTGGCCGCGGAAGAACAGCAGCCACAGCAGCACCAGTGCGAGCACCTTCGCCACCAGGGCCCAGGCGATTCTGGTACCTAGGCCGCGCCGCCAGGCGGCGGCCTGTGACTCACCACGCTGCGTGTGCAAGGCGTCGATGGCAGCACTCCGAAGGGTGCGCGGGGTGCCGCGCCCTGCGGACAGCTTACCGCAGGTCGGCGCCACTGGCCTGCAGCGGCACTGGCGATGGGACCTTGCCGCTGGCGCGGCCAACGCGAGCGGCCAAGCACGCGCCCGCACGCGGGCGCGGCTTTCGCCAGGGCCTCAGCCGCGGTTCTGCTTCTTCTCCCGCTTGGCGGCGCGCTTCTCGGCGAGGGACTTCCCAGGCTTCTTCTTGCCTTCCTTCTTGCGGTCCATTCCCTTACTCATAGGCATCTCCTTAAAGTGCCGGTCGTGACAACCCGAAAGATAGCGCGTTAGCGCTGGCGACGGAATGCCGGCGGCACGCTGCGTGGGGCACTCCTGGCCTACAGACCCCCACCCCAGCGGTGCTGGACGGCGATGCCGACCAGCTTGAAGTTGTTACCCGTGCGCGCCGACACCCCATCGCTCGCGTACACCTTGAGGGAGTTATAGCGGCTGAGCGGCAGGGCCAGCGTGGCGCCCACGCGCCAGTTCTGCTGCAGGTCGTCCCGCTGGGTGTCGTCGATCATCGAGCGCCCGCCGGTATAGTAGGTGGCGTCCACGGAGGCCCAGATCCCGCGGCTGAAGTTGTAGATGATGTGTTGCTGGAGCTGATAGAGCGGTGCCTGCGAGCGGGTATGCCCGTTGTAGAAGTTGGCGTTGTCGGTGTAGAAGGTCGCCGCTGCCTGCAGTTCCAGGATCCAGCGCCCCAGCGCCTTGGAAGCCCCGACCTCGGGCTTGACCGCCCAGCGGTTGTCGCCCAGATTCACCGCCCGGGTCGAGTCGTATTGCCCCAGCGGTGGGCCGACCTGGAGGCTGGCGCCGATGACCAGGTCCTGCCGGTAAACGGAGAATTGCTGGGGCGTGAGCGCCGGCGCGCCGTAGAGGTTCACCGACAGGCGGAAATTCGGGTCGCCAAAGCCATCAATGCGGCGCGTGAGACTCTGGCCGGCATAGTCCGCGGCCCCTGTGAGCCAGGTGTACGGCACGCTGGCGTCGAACTTGGCCGACTTGCCCCACAGATCCAGCGAGCGCGCATAGGCTAGGACGGCATTGGAGGTGTCGAAGTGCGGATTCGTAATCGGCAGCGCACCGGTGGGCAGGCCCCCCTGTGAATAGGCAAACCCGCCAACCAGGAAATTCATACCCACAGGGACATCCGCGTACGCGCGCGGCTCGAGGCTCTGGGCGTGTACCCGGGGGGCCAAGGCCAGCAGCGTCAGGGTGAGCAGCGCCGCTGCGCTTCGCGCCCTTCGACGGGGGCTGTCATGCTCCGCGAGACTTCTAGCCCGGAAGTACTCGGTGCGACGCGCCATGGTCGAGCCTCCCGCCTGCATCCGCCAAAGAGCGCCCGCAGCGCGTCGAATTCGTGTATCTCTTTAATTCTTGTTGCTGGGCAGTACTGGGATCGAACAACGCCGCTGCCGTGTAAACGGTAGGCCGGGCCCCACCAATCAAGGGTATGCGAGCGCAGGCCCCCGCTGCAATGAGCTTTTGTCATCACGTGAGTATCACGCGGGCACACGCAGCCCGCTCGCGGTTAGGCTTGAGCATCCGCACGAGATTGGCGCGCACCTGAACACAGGAAAATACGATGTATTGTCCATCCACCTTTCGTGAGGACCGGCTGGAGATTCAGCACGGGTTTATTCGCAGCCATCCGCTCGGTCTGCTGATTTCGAACGACTCGACCGGGCTCGTTGCGAATCTGCTGCCATTCGTCCTGAAGACAGGAAGCAGCGAGCGCGGCATGCTCCAGGCTCACATGGCGCGCGCCAATCCCCAATGGCGAGAGCTTGATGATCAGGCCGTACTCGTGGTCTTCAGAGGTACTGACGCCTATGTCAGCCCGTCGCTGTACGCCACCAAGAAAGAGACGGGCAAGGTGGTCCCCACCTGGAACTACGCGATGGTCCAGGCGCGCGGCACGGCCAAGTTGCGGGACCACGGCGATTGGCTCACTCCTCAGCTAGGCGCCCTGGTCACCGCGCGCGAAGCGAGCCGCCCGCAGCCTTGGTCGATCACAGACGCCCCAGCGGATTATATTGAAGCGCAGAAGAGGGCCATCATTGGCGTCGAGATCGAGATTACAGTGCTCGAGGGAAAGTGGAAGGTGAGTCAAAACCAGCCCGAGACCAACCGGCGCTCGGTCGCGGAAGGCTTCGGCGCGCACGATGATACGCGCGAGATGGCCGAACTCGTTCGCAGCTATGGCAAGCTCAATGGCGTGTAGCAGAGCCGGTAAGCGCTACTTTTTACTCGCCTGCGTAGTCTGGCTCTAGCTGGTGTCTACCGGCGAGGATCAGGACGATATCTTCGGCGGGAAGCCGAAGATATTTCGCAATGTAGCCGTAGCTGCCGCGCGAGAGGACGAGTTCGCGCCGTCCTTGGTCCGCTGAGCGCCCGAGCAAGGGATGATCGGTTGGGAGCTCAAAGGCCCTGCGTACGCTCAGGATCCGTTCGTGCGCTTTTTGCGGGTTCACGCGGTGCCCCGGTCGTCGTACGACCTGACCACTGACAGTACCCTGCAACTGGATGACAAGCCCACAACGATCAGTGGCTACCACAATGCCCAACGCGACTACCTGCCGACACTGCTGTAGTCAACGGTGCGTAAGAGCTGCGTCTGCCGAAAAAGGCGTACTGAGTTCTAGTTGCGGATTGGGTTGGTGGCGGCCGCCGCCGCCTCAATCTGCTTTATCGCTGAACGTGCCTGCTGCTGCGGCATTTTCGCAATGGCTCCTGATTGTTCCGGGTGCTGGCCCAGGTAGTAGGCAATATCGGCCGCGTACGGACTCTCCGACATTAAGGCCAGCATGCTAGACGTCACGGGCGCGTTGCCGTGCAGCACAACCTTGTCAAAATCGGGGTACATGTCCTTTCGCGACTTTATCGCTTCCATGAATTTAGCAACCTGCGCCTGATCACGACTGTGTTGATCGTTGACCTGCTCCACCAGCTGCCGCCTCTGAATATCCCGATTGTTATTGTTGGCGTTGGGCATGGAGGACAAGCTCTGCGAATGCGCGACTCCGGCTACGGCGATCGCAATTACACTCAGGGCGAGCAGGTAGTGAAGCGATACGGCGGGCGTAGCAAGTAGACGCATTCTTAGTTACCTCTGATTCCGGCGCACCTAACACTCCCGCGGTACAATGCCAGAATCTATCTGTCTGGCGCGAATGTCCGTTTCACGGAAACGGAATCAGCTCTTCTGTTTCGCGACGGCCTCACGAGCCGCCTTGAGTTCTTTCCAGTTGGGGGCGTACTCCAGCGCCTCGTCGTACTTGGCCAGCGCCGGACTCCATTGACCCTGACGTGCCAGTGCGTCACCCCAACCCTTGAGGGCATCGGCGAAGTGCGGTCCGCGCTGATGAGCGCTTGCGAACTTCGCGAGGGCGCTGTCGATGTCGCCCTTCGAGAGCTCCATGTTGCCCCATTCTGAATACGCGAACGGGATGGACGGTGCCTGCCGGACTGCCTCCGCGAACCAGCGTTCGGCAGACGGCCAGTCGCGCTGGATCGCCGCGATCTGCCCACGAACGCGCACGCACAGATAGCAGTCGAGCGGTGTCACCGAGATGAGGGCCTCGGCTCCGGCTACGTCGCCTGTCTTCGCCATGGCCAGCGCGACGAGCGGTTGAATCCAGACTGCACGCAGCTGCCCGAGCAGCTTGTCAGTAGGCGCATGGGCGTCGAGCCAGGCATCGCAGGCTCTCGCATCGATTAAGGCGGCCGGCCAGTCGTCGCTGGCTGCGGCGACCCAATAGCCAGGGAGCGCGCTAAACGCCCAGATGGCGTCCAACTTCAGTAACGCTCGATCTTCGTTGGGCTCGAGGGTTGCGGCGATTTTTCGTCCACCTTCCGGATCGTGATTGAGTGCGTAGGCGCTGGCCGCCAGGGCTGGCGCTAGTTTGCCACTCCCCAGGAACTCCGGCGCGGACTCTACGAGGGTCCAGTCTTTGGCCGACTTCTGTAGATCTCCGGTGATGGTTTCGAGCCATCCCTGAGCGATCAATCGGTTGCTTTCAAAAAAGACCTTGGAGATCCCAGGCGAATTCTCTTGGGAATGGAGTTCGAGTGGCACCGAATACTCGAACGCCTTTTCATCATGTCCAGACCACGTTTCCGCTCCCACCAGGCAAATCTCGGCTGGAACGGTTGATGCCCCCGAATAAGAAAGCCCCTTCGAGCAGTGTTTCCGCGCAGCGTCCAAGTCGGCGCTCACATTCATATCGAGCGTGCCCCATAATGTATAAGCCCAGCCTCGCTCGGTCAGGGGACCATTGGTGGCGAGATCGGAAATGACATCGAGGGATTCCGCGTTGCGGCCATGCTGGAACAGGAATTGGGCAAATCGGTAGGGTTGACTGGTGCGATAGACGGCTTCCGCCGCCTTGCGCGCGAGTTCGTCGAAATCGCTTTCCGGTCCCGTAAACGTCGCAGGAGTCGCGTCACCAAATCGTGCGGTTATGGTGATTCCCGTGGGCGTGCGAATAACTTCTCCGGTGATGTGGTTGGCGTGACCGAACCTGTCTCGGAGCAACCTGCTGACCGCACGCAAGTCCAGGCCGGTCTCTGGAATTTCGACCTTGATATCCGATCCCCAATTATATTGATAGGAGTCTGCCGGGCGCTCTGACGTCGTAGCTGCCTGCATGGCCTGCAGCTTATCCAGGAAGCGAGTCGCGACCACTTCGCCGGTTAGCCCGTCCCGGACCATATCGGGCGGAACCGAAAACGCTTCCACCACAAGACCATGATCCGCAATCGCATCGCGGATCATGATCAAGGCACCAATGCCGACGACCGTTGCGACCAGGATCACAAACAGGCGCAGCGCCACTCGTAGCCTTTCGTTAAAGCGCTTGAGTTTGAGCAATTGCAGGCTGACCGCGCGCTGCTCGTGCAGGTGTTCGGTCTGAATTTCGACCAAACGGCTCTGTTTGACGAAGTAGGCGGAAGCCTTTTCGGCCAGCTCGGGATTGCTCTTGGACGCCTCAGCGGCAAGTGCAGCAGCGGTCGGGTCTAGAGATGTCGTGGTCTCGGCGATGGAGCCTTCTGCAGGCGACTCACCGTCCGCACCTAAAAGCTCTGAGATTCCGTCTGATTCGGCCATCCTCCCCCCAAATAGTGGATGCACCGTAGCCTACCTGAAGCCGCGAGTGGCGGCTTCCCGTTAGCAATTCCGGGGCGTTCAGCGACCGAATTTGGCCGGCAGTAGTCAGTCCACTTCAACGCTTGAACTCACTGGGCATTATGCGAAGGCGCGGTGCGGCACCAATGTTAGGGGACCGCTGTTGACTCGAAGGGCCCGGTTGAAGCGGACCTGATCGACGCCGCCTGCGACCCTAGGCCGCCCAACGCCGGCGCGCCATCCGGCTGTGGCATCCTTGCGTGGATGTTTACGTTTCGAACCCGCAGGCGATGGTGGTGGCTCGGAGCGATCGCCACGGCGCTGGTCGTAAGCGTGGCCGCGCCGTTGCTGAGATCCATGCTCGAGCAGGGGGTGCGAGCGCGGATCGAGTCCGCGGCCGTGCGCCATGGGGCGGTTGCCCGAATCGGTGTGGTACACGTCGGCGTCTGGCCCTTGCTGCGATTAGAGGGATTCGATCTCGACCTCGGTCGTGGAGTGCAACTGCATGCCGACATGATCGCGGCCACCTGGCCCGGCCGTTTGCGACTCGCAGTTCGCGCCGCCACTCTCGCGGGGCCAGCAGGGCTCAGGGTCAGCTCGGCGGCCACTGCTTGGGACATGGCGGGCATTTTTGGCGAGGACCGCCTGCTCACACTGGTGGAGCCCCAGACGGGCCTGTCAATCCGCAAGCTGGCGTATCCGGTGGGCAGCGCGTGGAACATCGAGGCACGTGGGCTCGACGTCGGAGGTCTGCTCGACGTGCGGCGCGGCGCCCAGCCGCTGCTCGATGGTGGTATCGCGGACGGCCGCGTGGACCTTCAGGCCAGCACGGACGCGCTCCGTTTCCACGTTGCAATGGGCGCGCGGGGCGCGCGCTTGGGAGCGCTGGCGGATAACGCCGCCGACGAGCCGCAGCTCGGCGATCCGACGGATGTGACCATACGATTCGATGGCGCCTGGCGCCGGATCGGGGGCACCATCGAGATCCCCGAGGTCGACGCGACGGTGGCCGGTGCCGCCCTATCGGGCTCGATCACACTGCGCGATCTCGACACCGATCCGGTTGTCGATCTCGCACTCCGCATGCAGCATCTGGACTTCGCGCAACTGCTGGGTGCATCCGGGCTCGGGGTGCCCGAAAGCTTGGGAATGGCGCCCGGCGCCGGCCGTGACCTTGGCTCGGCCACGATCGACGTGCGTGTACGCGGACGCCTGGCGGACCCTGCCTCGCTCTCGGTGACCCAGAAGATCGACTTCAGGCCGCCACGTCAGATGCCCCCGGGAGTCGCGCGCCTGCGCGGCGACTTCATCTTCAGATCCGAAGACGGGCCCGGGCCGCACCGCCCCATCGACGTCTCGCTCGCATCCCCCGACTTCATTGCCCTGCGCGACGTTCCGCCGCTGTTCGTGCGCACTCTGCTGCTTGCCGAAGACACTGGCTTCTACGGGCATCGCGGCATCGACCTGCGTGAACTACCCACCGCGCTGCTCACCAACTGGTCGCGCGGCGGCGCCGCGCGTGGCGCGTCCACAATCACCCAGCAGCTGGCCAAGAACCTGTTCCTTTCGCGCGACAAGCAGCTCGGACGCAAGCTGCAGGAACTGGCGATCACGTTCCTGCTCGAGTCGGCGCTCGGCAAGGACCGGATCCTTGAGATCTACCTGAACATCATCGAATGGGGACCGGACCTGCGTGGCCTGCGGCCCGCGGCCCGCCGCTATTTCGGTAGCGAACCCCGAGAGCTGACGCCGGCCGAGATGGCCTTCCTGGTCGCGATCATCCCCGCGCCGATCAAGTACCAGAGTTCATTCGCGCACGGCACGCCAGGGCCTGGGCTGCGTTCGCTCATCGACGAGCTGCTGGCAAAGCTGCGGTCGGTGGATGCGATCGGCGAGGAGGAATATCGGCGAGCGCTCGGAGAACCCATCGTCGTGGCCGACGGCAGGCCGCGCGGATGATCGGTGGCGAATGGATACGGGCGGGAGGTATCGACAAGGTCCCCTAGTCTCGCGAGGGGCGCTCGTCGCGCCTATCCCCTTGTTTTTGCTGGTGGGCGGTACTGGGATCGAACCAGTGGCCCTGCCGTGTGAAACGGTCATGTTGGGGTCACGAATCAACGATATCGAGCTTAAGTCCTGTTGCAACGAGTTTTCGACGTCACATGTTATCGCGGGAAATCGCGCGAGCTCACTGTTGAGTGTCCCAGGATTGTCCCGAGATTGCGCTAGCCACGGATCAGGGGGCCCAAGCCTGAATTCGATCTGAATGACGATCGCTGCCTAGATCCCAGCTCCCCAGTGGCGGGGTCGACAACATCCCTATTTGGCGGCAACTTCGAAGTACTTCGCCAACTGTGCCGGATCGACCGGCTTCGTAAAGTGTTGATCGAACCCAGCCAGCACGGCGCGATGCTTGTCTGATTCCTGGCCCCAACCGGTGAGAGCAATCAGGATCATCTTCTTCCCCCACGCTTCCCGACGGATGCGCTCAGCGAGTTCGTAGCCGTTCAAGTCGGGCATGCCGATATCCAAGACACAGATATCCGGCCGCAGTTTTTTCGCTGCTTCAAAGGCTTCGCCGCCAGAATAAGCCAGATGCACCTCGTGATCAGATAGTTTGAGCAGCATGCTCAACGATTCCGCGGCGTCCCGATTGTCGTCGGCGAGTAGAACTTTCCTATGCGTGGACGTGCCGTTCGCCGGTACAGCAGATACGGCGGGCGGGGCGTCGACGATGAGGGATCGAGGCAGGCAGATCATAAATTCGCTGCCCAATCCTGGGCCAGCGCTTTTCACGTCGATGCGTCCGCCGTGCAGCTGAACTAAGCCCTTCGCGAGTGCGAGCCCTATACCTAAGCCTCCCTCTCTACGACCGACCTCTGAATCAACCCGTGTGAACATAGTAAATACGTTGCGCATCGATTCAGACGACAGTCCCACCCCGTTGTCGCGGACAAAAATCGTCAAAAACTGAGCGCCGACCTCGGTCCCGAGCTCAATGATTCCACCGGGCGGGGTGTATTTCACCGCGTTAGTAAGGAGATTCGTAAGAGCCTGCGTGATGCGCACTGGATCAACTTCGACGACAACGGGCCTATCCGACGGAGAATCCACGCGCAACGTGTGCCGCTTCGCATCGAGTGCGCCGCGAACCGCTTCTATCGCGTCATCCATCACCGCGCGGATGCTCGCGTACTCTTTCTTGAGAAGAAAAGTGCCGCGGGTAATGCGCGACACGTCAAGAAGATCATCGAGCAAGGAGCTCATGTGGGTGACTTGACGGCCAATGATGCTCCGGGCGCGGTTCAGATCTTCGGGCGACAGTTTCGGAGACTGCAACAATTCCCCCGCAGTGCGGATTGGCGCCAGGGGGTTGCGTAGCTCGTGCGACAAAGTCGCCAAGAACACGTCTTTGCGCACATCGGCTGCCACGAGCGCTTCCTCGGCTTTGACGATGTTCGTGACATCGATGAACGTCACCAGCGCCCCGGTTACCGTACTATCAGGTTCTCTATAAGGCACTATCCGCATGATGTATTGGATCGTGTGGTCATCTCGATCGACGCGCCGTTCCAAGGGTGCAAGCGTAGATAGAACGAACGCTACATCTTCCCGTAGCGACGCATATTTCAGGTGGCTGACAATGTCGGTCAATGGACGTCCCAAATCGCTTGGGATCAGGCTGTACACGCCAGTAATGGCCGGCGTGAAGCTTCGAATGACGAGGTGGCGATCCAAAAATACCGTGGCGATCTGGGTGCTCTCGAACAGATTTTTCAGATCACTATTGGTGTGGTTGAGTTCATCTACTTTTTCCGTTAAGCGGAAATTAACGGTGTGTAGTTCCTCATTCAGAGCCTGTAGCTCTTCCTTCCCCGTCTCGAGTTCCTCGTTCGTTGACTGCATCTCCTCGTTGACCGAATGCAATTCCTCATTGGCACTGCGCAATTCCTCGAGCGCGGTTTGATGTTCCTCGCCCAGGGACTGCAATTCCTCGCACAAGATCTTTATGGCGCCTCGCAGGTGGGCACCGGTGCCCGGGTCAACTGGATCGTCGCCTAATAATTCTTTGAAGCGCTCTACAGGCGATGGGAGCTGGAGAGAGGGCATGTTTCCTCTGGCAGTGTGAGTGCCCCGGCTCGTTGTCCCCGGGTCGGAACTTTGGCGCATATCCTGCGGCAAACGTTGCCACTGCATTTGTAGCTCGGGACTGCGCCCTGGGAGGCGCCGGAAAATACGTGCGGCCTTGTCCACCGTTGCAAAAAGACCAGAATGCTGAGCGACCGATTCCGAGCTGCCAAGCAAGAGCATGCCGCCCGGGATCAGTGAGTAATGAAATACCGGGATAACGCGGTTCTGGAGCTCGGTATTCATGTAGATGAGAAGGTTTCGACAGGACACCAGGCTCATTGTCGAAAAGGGAGGGTCGCGAATGAGATTGTGTAGTGAGAAGGTGCACAGGTCGCGTATTTCCTTCGCGACGGCATAACTACCGTTAGAAAAATCAAAAAACCGGCCGCGCCGCTCCGCGGACAACCCCTCGATCAAGGTCTTGGGATAGCGGCCAAGCCGGGCGGTGGCAATTGCCGGCTCATCAATATCCGTAGCAAAAAGCTGCACTCGCGGGGCGCCTTTGAGCGAGTCGAGATATTCTCGCAACAGGATAGCAAGCGAATACGCTTCTTCACCCGTGGCACAGCCCGGCACCCAGATCCGGACGGTGCCATCTGCATGTTTGTCTTCGAAGAGCCGCGGGATTACCTTCGCTGCGAGGATCTCGAACGTTTCTTCGTCGCGAAAGAAACTCGTCACGCGGATCAGCAGATCCCGAAATAGGTGTGTCACCTCAGCATGATCGTCCTTAAGGCGGACGATATATTCCGGGAGCGTCGCGGCATTTACAACGCGCATGCGCCGATCGACACGACGCAAAAACGTCTGGCTTCTATAGCCGCTGAAGTCATGTCCAAGTTGGCTGAGCAAAATCTCGCAGATCTCAAGTCGCAGCGTGTCAGTGGTGCTCGCGTCTAGATGCGGATCGTTTAGGCCGGTGGATCTTTCTCGTAGGCGCAGTAAGTGGCTCGGCATGTCCTCGACAGGTGCGACAAGATCGACAGCGCCGGTAGCAATAGCGCCTGCCGGCATTTCGCCATATTCTGGCGAGGTCCCGTTGGAACCTTGTGCGATCGTAAGGCCGCCGCATTCTTTGATCGCCTTTAGTCCCAGCGAGCCATCGCTTCCGGTGCCCGATAGAACGATGCCGACAGCCCGCTCTCTCAGGGCAGATCCTAAGGAATCAAAAAAGGCATCAATGGGCCTCAGCACCCGCTCACTGCCCGCCGGCGGCATCTCGACGATTAAATGCCCATCTTCCAAGGTAACGATTGCATGTGGCGGCGGCACATAGACACGTTCGGGCTTAATCGCGACACGGTTTGTCACCTCAATCACTTGCATCGAAGTCCAGCGCGCGAGAATCTCCGTCAACATGCTCTTGCGATCGGCCGGAAGGTGCAAAATCACTACGAATGCCATGCCGCACTTCGCGGGCATGTTCTGGAAAAACAAATGAAAGGCATCGATGCCTCCGGCGGAGGCACCGATGCCAATAATGGGAAAGTCCACGGAACTACTCATTGAGATTTACGGCGGCCCTACTGCGAGCTTGGCATGACTAGCCTATGCCCCTTTTTTGCGCGGGTCGGCATATTTTGGCGGCCACTGGTGTAGGACAAAGACTGACAAAACGGCGGGTCATCGCGGTATCCACCCGAAAAAGCATCGGGGAAAAAGTGCCAGTGCGGTTGGCCGCCGATCGATGGGTAAGGAGCCGCGCACGCGATGCCGACGCTATCGCCGAACCGCGCCATCCTGTCGCCTCACACACGACACGATACGGCAGGACAGCGGAATGTCCGCGCGCCGAAGGAACGGGTGCCGGAGAGAGACCTGCCCGAGTACACCCGATGCTCAGGCGCGGAGCGTACTGCGGGTCCGCGGGCGGCCGCCTTTCTGGCCGTTCTTTCGGGCGGCCGAGGCTTTGGCCGCAGACGAGCGGCGGCCGCCCGCGCGGCCGAGCTCTGCCATCCATGTCGAGCCTTCGAAGATGGACGCGACCAGGGCGGGCACGCTCAGATCCAAATCGAGCGCTTCCCAGTGCAGTCCGCCGCCAAGACCCAGGATTTCGACGTCGCGCAACGCGCGCGGCGGGGCTCCCAGATCGGAAGGGCTCAGGTGCGTATAGCGCTGGCTACGAACAGCCCTGTTCGCGACGCAACCCGCTTGAGCTAGGACCTCTGCCAGCTGGCCCAGTTTTAGGAGGGAGGTGTTGGGGTCGTGCGGGAAGTAGCGCTCAGCCAAGGCCGGCCTCCAGGCGCACCAATTGCGCATCGTGCGGCGCCAGACATGAGAAGTTGGAGACGACTGTGGCGCTCGTAGGGTTGGGTCGCCCGATACACCCGCCGCGCCGAAGTTTGCGGTAACCCCCGAGCACCTTCGGATTGCGCTGTCCGCTTAGTCTTGGGGTGGCTATGGCTACCTACAGCGGGAAGCCTTCGGCATCTGCCATCCCAGCTGCCCTACAGAGGACACGCCCGGCTCAATAGTAGCCGTAACTGTCTGATTTTAATGGTGGGCGGTACTGGGATCGAACCAGTGGCCCCTGCCGTGTGAAACGGAAAGTAGGGGGCTTACGAATCAACGATATGCGAGCTTAGGCCCGTGATGCAACGAGCTTTTGTTATCACGTGATATCACGCGAATCACGCAAGATCACTATTGAGTGTCCCAGGATTGTTCCGGCAGTCGGGTGGCACGGCGGCCTAAGACGGCTGAATATTCTGGTTCTCCCGGAACAGGTTCGCCGCGTCGTACTGAGCCTTGATCCGCGCCAGCCGCGGATAGTTCACCCCGTAGATCTCACGAATTCGCTCCGGTGTGCTTGGCGGTAGGTAGTTCACGTAGGCGCGACGCGCCCAGGGAAGCAGTGCCGCGCCAGTCTCCGCCACCCAACGTTCAGCACGCCAGCGGTCCTCAGCTTTGTGCCACTCAGCGGCTATCAGCGTACTTAGTCCTGTTCCGCGCAGGGGGTACGCGGTGGCCGTCATCGGGATTCGTGCCACGACCCCATTCGAAAGGCCGAGCAACATCTGTCCGAATCCACGTCCTTCGATCGCTGCCCGCGAAAGCACGTCGATGACGCCGCCGCTCATTCCTTCGAGGAACGCGCCGTCCACGGCCACCGATGTCGGGCCCCAGACTTCCCCTTCCGGATTGGGTGTTGAAGTGGAAAGGTGCGCCGGGGCGGGGCGGAATGCGGATTTCCATTTCTCCAGGTAGGCCGCTGCAGCTGCGGCATCGCCGCGGTATCCGCAGCTCGCCGACGCCCCAGATTCCGGCTCCACGAAGAACGCGGCGCGTGCCTCGTCGGGGGCGTCGCGCACGAGGTCGCCATACGCGCGCATCGCCCCTGCAATGCCCCGCCAGCCGATGTTGAATGCAGCGGTGTGTAACGGCACGACGGGGTGCAGCCGGAAATCCAGTCGGGTGACGACGCCGAAGTTCCCGCCGCCGCCGCGGATTGCCCAGTACAGGTCCTCGTTCCGGTCGGGCCCGAGTTCGCGCGCTTCACCGTCGGCCGTGACCAGCTGCGCGCTGATGAGGTTGTCGCAGGCTGTTCCGTACAGGCCCCTCCCGTTCGTGTCACCGCCCGCGAGCGTGAGCCCGGCGACGCCCACAGAGCCGCACGACCCCATTGGCGTGTAGAGTCCGGCGGCCAGCGTTGCCCTCAGAAGATCCCCGATCCGGGTGCCGCCACCCGCCGAGGCGACTCGGCGGTCGCGGTCGACGGTCACGGTGCTAAATCTGCTTAAGTCTATCTGTAGCGCATTATTTGCTACCCCGTATCCGGCATAGCTGTGACCGCCGCCCCGGATGGCGATCGGGACTGCGTGCGTACGCGCGTACTCCACGCAGCGTTGCACGTCCTCGAGGTTCGCGGCGCGTACGATCGCGAGTGGGCGGCGATCGTAGGCAAGGTTCCAGACCCTCCTTGCCTCGTCGTAGCCGGGCGAGCTCCCTCGCAGCAATTGCCCACGAACGGTGCGGGCAAGATCGTCGAGGTTGGAAATCGGATCGGCGGCGAACGCCGGGAGAATACCCTCACGCGCGTACGCACCCACAGCCACGACACTCCCGGCGGCACGGACAAAATCGCGGCGGGTCCAAGGGAGGCGATCGGCGTTGTCAGTGTTCATCGGCTGATTCTTGGCCTTTACTCGCCTGCGTATCCGGCCTCAAGCTGATGTCGAACGGCAAGGATCAGAACGATATCTTCGGCGGGAAACCAGCGGTATTTCGCGATGTATCCATAGCGGCCGCGAGACAGTATGAGTTCCCGCCTGCCGTCCTCGGCGGTTCGTCCAAGTAACGGGTGATCGCCCAAAAGTTCAAAAGCCCTTCGCACGCTTAGAATCTGTTCTCGCGCCTTTTTGGGATTCTCGGCGGCAACGAAGTCAAAGAGCCGTTCGAGGTCAGCAAGCGCTTTTTGAGTTATTTCGACCGTCGCCATGCACGGGCCTTGGGACGCCGCGCTTTAACGCCGGACGCCCGCGCACTCAGGTAGTCAAAAGTAGCTGCGAGCTCAAAGGCCTTGCCGCTGGAGAGAGCTTCCTCCTCGGAACGTGCTGCCTCTTCGGCGAAGCGCGCTCTCAGTTCGGATCGCTCAGCCTCGCGAGCAAGCGCTTCGACCATGAAAGCGTGGGGCGTCTTATTTGCGGCACTTGCCAGTCGCTCGATACGACGCTTGAGGTCTTCGGGGAGTTTCAGGCTTGTAGCGGCCATCAGCTAATTTCATGCTCACAGTCTCGGTAGTCACAAGGTAATACCTGAAAGCCAGGGCGTCAAGATTCACCGGGCCGGTCCTGGAAGAATGCGCGGACAGTCCGCCGTTCCGTTTCTGCGCGCTGCAGTAGCCCCAAGGCCCCGATTTCCGCAAATCCGGCCGGACGCGCGAAAAAATTGGAAGGCAACTCCTTGGTCCCCCAGCGAGGTAGGGTGCGTAACTTAGGGCTCTATCGGGCCGCCGGATTTTTCGCAAATTAGAGCGAGAAAGGCCGAGGGAATTGGCCTAAGTCTTTGTTCCGAATGGTGGGCGGTACTGGGATCGAACCAGTGGCCCCTGCCGTGTGAAAGCAGTGCTCTACCGCTGAGCTAACCGCCCTTTGTTGAGGGACGGGAAGTCTATAGCCGCCTGAGCACTCAGGCAAATGGCAACGCGCCGGCCGTGACACCGCTGCGCCAGCCGCCTTGCTACCATGCGCGCCCCATTCTTCGGCTGATCCCGATCGCCATGACCGTCGTCACCCGTTTTGCGCCGAGCCCCACCGGATTGCTGCACGTCGGCGGCGTGCGCACGGCGCTGTTCAGCTGGCTGTACGCCCGCCGTACGCATGGCAAGTTCATTCTCAGGATCGAGGACACTGATCGCGAGCGCTCGACCGACGAGGCGGTGCGCGTGATCCTGGAGGGGATGCAGTGGCTGGGACTCGGGGCGGACGAGGGGCCGTATTATCAGACCCAGCGCTTCGACCGGTACCGCGAAGTCATCGCCGGGATGCTGGCCGCGGGCACTGCCTATCACTGCTACTGCACCAAGGCGGAGCTGGATGCGCTGCGCGAAGCACAGATTGCCCGCAAGGAGAAGCCGCGCTACCCGGGGCTGTGCCGCGAGGGCCGCGAGCCGCGGCCCGGCATACCGCCGGTAGTGCGTTTCAAGAACCCGGTGGATGGGGCGGTCGTGGTGCAGGACCTAGTGCACGGTGCGGTGAGCTTCCAGAACTCGGAACTGGACGATCTGATCATTGCCCGCTCCGACGGCACGCCGACCTATAACTTCTGCGTGGTCGTCGATGACATGGACATGGGCATCACCTGCGTGATTCGCGGCGATGACCACCTGAACAACACGCCGCGGCAGATGAACATGCTGTCCGCCCTCGGCGCCACGCCGCCGGCGTACGCACACGTGCCTATGATCTTGGGTCCTGACGGGGCGAAGCTCTCCAAGCGGCACGGCGCGGTGAGCGTGCTGCAGTACGAGGAGGAAGGGTTCCTGCCGGATGCCCTCCTTAATTACCTGGTGCGCCTGGGATGGTCGCACGGAGACCAGGAGCTGTTCACGCGCGAGGAGATGATTGCCGCCTTCGACATCCACGATGTGAACAAGGCCGCCTCCGCGTTCAATCCGGAGAAGCTGCTGTGGCTGAACCAGCAGCACCTGATGCGCGCCGCTCCCGGGCAGGTAGTCCCGTACTTCAAGGCGCAGCTGCGCCGCCTCGGAATCGACTCCGCCGACCAGGGGCTGCTCGAGGGGGTAATCCTCGCGCAGCGCGAGCGCGCGAAGACCCTGAAGGAGATGGCGCACAGCAGCCGCTTCTTCTTCGTGGATACGGTCGAGATCGATGCCCAGGCGGCCGCCAAGCACCTGAACCCGGAAGGCCTGGGAAGGCTGGGTCAGGTCCGAGAGCGCCTTGCGGCGCTGCCTGAGTGGACCGCGCCGGCGATCCACGGCGCCGTCAATGACCTGGCGACGCAGCTGGCGGTCGGCCTGGGCAAGATCGCGCAGCCGGTGCGCGTGGCAGTGGCCGGCCTCGCCGTGTCACCGCCGATCGATGCGACCCTTGCGCTGCTCGGACGCGAGCGCACGCTTGCCCGGATGGACGCAGTTCTCGCCCCGCAGCGGCCCTAGGCTTCGCGCTTGACAACCCAGGAAGGGCTGCGTAGCTTGCCGCGGCTTCGCGTGGGGCCATAGCTCAGCTGGGAGAGCGCTTGCATGGCATGCAAGAGGTCGGCGGTTCGATCCCGCCTGGCTCCACCACCTCCGGTCCGGCCGCGCGTACCGCAACCCGTAACCCCAAGATATAGCGAGACTTCTCGCCCCTTCCCGGTGCACCCCGGCCCCCGGATGGTCCTCCGGTGGTCTTCGTTGTCCGCAGGCGATGGGCCGTGTAATCTTCCGCGCCCCGCTCAAGGCGGGGGTCGTGGCGCACGAGGCCTGTTGCCAGCGACCGTACCCGGTGCGTCCCCATCGTCTAGAGGCCCAGGACATCGCCCTTTCACGGCGGTAACAGGGGTTCGAATCCCCTTGGGGACGCCAATTTAATCAACAGGTTATCGGCCCGACGACTGGATTGAACTTCTAGCGCCATCTCTATAGGATGCCGGGCCCTTCTGCCCTTGAGCCCCGGATTTGCCAGCTCCAGGCATGGGACGGGAGGGCGCTGCCCTTTGGCGCAGATCATTTGTATTCCTGAGCCGCACCGGCACCCCTGGCGCGCAGCTCGACAGTGTGGACCGAAAACCCGAAACGGAAACTTGCCATGGCCCGTACGACCGCTCTTTCTGATATCCGCAACATCGGCATCATCGCCCATGTCGATGCCGGCAAAACGACGACGACGGAGCGCATCCTGTATTACACCGGGCGCAAGCACACGATCATCGACATCCACGACACCAAGGATCTGAAGACCTCCACGACCACGGACTACCTCGAACAGGAACAGAAGCGCGGCATTACGATTCAAAGCGCCGCGGTTTCCTGCTTCTGGCGCGAGAAGAAGATCAACCTGATCGACACCCCGGGGCACGTCGACTTCACCATCGAGGTGAATCGCTCGCTGCGCGTGCTGGACGGCGCCGTGGTGGTGTTCGACGGTGTTGCTGGAGTGGAGCCACAGTCTGAGACCAACTGGCGCCTCGCGGACAACTACGGCGTGCCGCGCATTTGCTACGTCAACAAGATGGACCGCAGCGGCGCCAACTTTACGCGCTGTGTGGACATGATCAGGAAACGACTCGGTGCGCGCCCGCTGCCGGTGCAGATCCCGATCGGCTCCGAAGACAACTTCAAGGGCATGATCGACCTGGTCGAGATGAAGGCGCTGGTATGGGAGTCGGACGACAAGGATGCCGAGTGGCACACACTCGAGGTGACCCCGGATCTCGCCGACAAGCTCGGCATCCATACGCCGACGGATCGCCAGCTCCTCGCGGATGTGGAGAAGTACCGTACCGAGCTCGTCGACACCTGCCTTGAGATGGATGACGACGCCATGCACAAGTACATCGAGGACGGGCACGCGCCGTCGGCGGACGTGCTGCGCAAGTGCCTGCGCAAGGGCACCGTGACGGCTGCATTCAACCCCGTGCTGTGCGGCTCTTCGTACAAGAACAAAGGCGTCCAGCAGGTGCTCGATGCCGTTGTCGACTACATGCCGGCGCCGACCGACGTCCCTGCCATCAAGACGCTGGACGAAGACGGCAACGTCATCGGCGAACGCAAGTGCTCGGATGACGAGCCGTTCAGCGGCCTGGCGTTCAAGGTAGTTAACGATGCGTACGGCGCTCTGACGTTCGTGCGCGTGTACTCCGGCGTGCTCACCAAGGGCGCCTCCGTGCAGAACACCACGCGCGGCAAGCGCGAGAAGATCGGCCGCATGGTCGAGATGTTTGCCAAGGAAGCCAATGCGATCGACGAGGCGCGCGCCGGCGATATCATCGCGCTCGTCTCCATGCAGGAAACGGAGACCGGCGACACGCTCTGCGATTCCGAGAATCCGGTGATCCTCGAGCGCATGCGCTTCCCGGATCCTGTGATCAGCGTGTCTGTGAAACCGAAGGCCAAGGGCGACCAGGAGAAATTCGGCGCCGCGCTCGGGAAGATGGTGCGTGCCGATCCTTCGCTCCATTTGGAGACCGATCGCGAAACCGGTCAGACGATTCTGCGCGGCATGGGCGAGCTACACCTCGAAGTGACGCTCGATCGCATGCGCACGGAATTCAACGTCGAAGGCACCATGGGCGAGCCGCAGGTCGCCTATCGCGAGACCATCACGCGCAAGATCGACGAGCAGTACGTGCATAAGAAGCAGACCGGCGGCTCCGGTCAGTTCGCCGAGGTCTGGATCACGTT
Organism: uncultured Pseudomonadota bacterium; assembly: GCA_963794975.1. Taxonomy (GTDB): domain Bacteria; phylum Pseudomonadota; class Gammaproteobacteria; order Steroidobacterales; family Steroidobacteraceae; genus 13-2-20CM-66-19. The sequence goes on from CAWCGL010000004.1 coordinate 389,314, forward strand.
CGAGCCGCTCGAGCGCAGCAAGGGTTTCGAATTCGTTGACGGCACCTCGGGCGGCTCGGTGCCGCGTGAGTACGTGCCGGCGGTGGAGAAGGGACTCAAGATCCAGAAGGAAGACGGCGTGCTGGCGCACTTCCCGACCGTGGACTTCCGCGCCACGCTGACGGATGGCAGCTACCACGACGTGGACTCGAACGCGCTGACCTTCGAAATCGCGGCGAAGGCATGCTTCCGCGAAGCCATTCGCAAGGCCGGCCCCATCCTGCTCGAGCCGGTGATGAGGGTCGAGACCGTGACGCCGGGCGACTATCTGGGCGATGTCATCGGCGACCTGAACCGCCGCCGCGGCATGATCCAGGATCAGCTCGAACGCGGCGCCAACATCGCCGTCGTGGCCACCGTGCCGCTGTCGGAGATGTTCGGATACATCGGCCAGCTGCGCTCGATGACTAGCGGTCGCGCCTCGTACACCATGGAGTTCTCGCACTATGAGCCGGTGCCGAAGAACGTGGCGGATGAAGTGATCGCCGCCGTCATTGAGGCGAAGGCGGCTGCGAAGGCCTGAGGACGCCAGTGCCACCTGGATGAGCTTCGGTGCGGTGGCGCAAATATCTGCATGTTAGGAAGGCACTGCCATGGTGGGCGTTGCCGGGGACCGCGAGCGGCGGCCGGTAAGCACGACGGTCGTGGGGAAGCTGCCGTCCTGCTGGCGTTGAAGTGCTACCGCGGCAACGGCGCAATGCGGTATGCGACCGGCGTATCCTCGTCGAAGTAGCAGCTTGCGCAGATGCGATGGTAGCCATCGGCGACGAGCAACGGGATCCCGCGCGACATATCCCCCCGAACCAATAGCACGGGCGGCAGCGCCTTGCCCTTGCGAATGTGCTTCAGATCCTGCTTGACATGGGATTCGTCGGCACTCAGCAGCGCCAGGTTGCCCGCGCGCAGCAGGTCCTTGGCCAACGCACGACGCGTCTGGGCGCGCGTGAGATTACGCACGAGCCGTCTGGCAACCGCCTCCGGGTACAGCAACGAAAGATAATGGTGCGCGGCGTCGAGGTCCTCCCGCGTCGGCGCAGACTTCCAAAGCCCCTTAGGTTTTGACACGGCGGCTGCGCTCCCCAAAACGCACACAATGCGCCCCGGAACGGCGCGCGCGCTATCGGTGCGCGCCTACGAGAAGCGCTGGCTGGCCCGGCTAGTCGCGGCGGCGACGCGGGAGATACCTTCCGGCGATGACTCATGCGCACAAAGAGGAATCTCTCGAGACGGAAGTGGAACAGATCCTGGAAGAGGGCCGCATGGTCTTGCCAGGCATTCAGGCACTGTTCGGCTTCCAGTTGATCGCGGTATTCAATCAGCGCTTCGAAGATGCCTTGGGACCGCCCTGGAGGCTGCTGCACCTGTCCGCCGTGGTGCTCACCGCGGTCGCTGTCGGCCTGATCATGGCGCCTGCGGCCTATCACCGGCAGGCGGAGCCGAGGCGCGCCTCCCGTTACTTTGCCGGCTACGCATCATGTTTGATTACCCTTGCCATGGGCCCGCTGCTGCTCGCGCTGGCCGTGGAAGTGTCCGTGGTCGCTTTCGTGGTGACGCGGCTTGCCGCGGCAAGTGCACTTATCGGGCTAGCGCTCGCGCTGTTTCTCGCATGGCTGTGGTACGCATACCCGGCGTACCGAAGGCGCCATCGGCCACCACCTTCGAACGCCCGACGCAGCAGCGGTACGGCTAGAGACTAGCCAGCCAACGCGCGGCACACGTTTTGCGGCGCAAATCTCTGGCGGAATCTGGCTGAGCCTCGCGCAGAGCCACGATTCGGTGTTCGACGATCCATGTCGGACTTAGACCTTTCTTAGGGGGCGTGACCCTTGCCTTGACGGCGATCTGGTCGAGAATCACCGTGGAATAGACGCGGTCCGCGCGCTACTAGGCTTCAGCTTGCGGTACTCATGAAAAGTAGCCCGACGAACGGCGACCACACAGATGTGCGGAGAGGGCATAATTAGCGGCGCGCCGGAACCTGCACCTGTACAGTGCTCGTCCACCGGACTTGGGCGGGGGCGGAGTAGTTTTGGATTCAGTTAACACGCAGTGCGTCGAACTGGCGAGCGACCTGCGGCAAGCGCGCGAGGAGATCCTGCGCGCCTGGCGCCGCAGTGTCGACGGCGATCCTGAGCTGAGGACCGCCTCGGCCATCTCCAGTGCCCAGTTCACGGATAATATCCCCAAGGTGCTGGACGCCTTCGAGCTCTCCTTGCTCGCGGATGATTCCCACTGGGAGTCGCAGGCAACACTGGAACAGCGTGAGGGCGCCTCCGAGCACGGGCTGCAGCGCTGGCAGCAGGGATACGACCTGCGCGAAACGATGCGGGAATGGGCCCACCTGCACCGTTGCCTCCTTGCCTACCTCGAGGACTACGCGGAGGGGCATCCGGCAGCGGAGCCCCAGGTCATGCGGCGCGCGCGTACCGCACTGGTGCGCCTGTGCGGGGACGGCGCCTGCGAAAGCGCTGCCCGGTACGCATTGCTGCAGCAGGCCGAAGCCGCGGGGCGCATGCGCGACCTGGAGGCGATCGTCAAGGAACTAAAGACCCTGGAACGGCAGCGGATCGAGATGCTTCGCGAGGCCGCGCACGATCTGCGTGGCTCGGTGGGCGTCATCACCAGCGCGTCGGCGGTGCTCTCGCGCTCCACTTCGGACGAGATGCGGCAGGGGTTCTATAAAATCCTAGACCGCGCCACCCATTCGGCTCGCGCGCTCCTGAGCGATCTGATCGACCTTACGCGCCTGGAAGCAGGGCAGGACACCCTGCGCGTCGAGTCGTTCGACGCCAGTGAGATGCTGCGCGATCTCGGCGAGTCGTTGCGGGCAGAGGCTACACAGCGCGGCCTGTTCCTGAAGCTGGAAGGACCCGCGTCACTGGCCGTCCGTGGCGACCGCACCAAAATCCAGCGCATCGTGCAGAACCTGACGCTGAACGCCTTCAAGGCTACGGCGCAGGGCGGCATCACCTTGGCCTGGGAAGGGCCCGGGGAGCGGATGGAACCGCGGTGGACGCTGGTGGTGGCAGATACCGGGCCTGGGCTGCAGGGGGTGCATTCGACGGCGCTGACCAGCGCGATGGTGGAGGCCACTGAACAGGCGCATCACGACAAGGACGACGACGGCATGCGGCCGCCGGAAGAGGTTCTGGCGCAGCAGCGCACACCTGCTGGGCGACCGCAGAAGGCCGCGGAAATCGGCGAGGGTATTGGCCTATCGATTGTGAAGCGGCTGTGTGAGCTGCTTGGGGTCGCCATTGAGCTGCAGAGCGTCTCCGATCGCGGCACGACCTTTCGCCTGAGTATCCCCATGGAACTTACGATGCCTGCCGCCGCGCCCGACGTGCCAGGCGCGCAACCCGCAGGCAGCTGCTAGCCTCCTCGCAGAACGCACCGCAGCGGCTGCTAGACCTGGACGCAGGCGTCCTTTGCAGGCGCAAGCGCATTCGCCGCAATGCGCGTTCACCCCTCCGACGTGCCTCTTCCGGCGGCGAGGCTCGCGTCCTGGCTCTGATCGTGGGTGCGCGCCTACATGGCGAAAGGCCGGTCGCATGACAGTCCCCGCGTTTTACGAGCGATAGAGTGCGCTCGCCCCTCGGCACACCCAGGAGAAACTCATGGCAAGTCAGCACTCCGGAACCACGCATCCACGGGACGACAAGAGTCGCGAGCGTCAGCACGGCACGCAGCCGGACCAGAAGAACGATCAGCAGGAAGACAGCTCGTCCGGTGGCAAGGGCGACACCGGTAATTTTGCGAATGACCCCGAGCGCGCCCGCAAGTCCGGCCGCAAGGGCGGTAAGTCTTAATCGTTGAGTGACAGAGGTGCCGCCGGCGCGCAAGCGTCGGCCGGCATCTCCGAGGAGCGTTCATGGACGAAGGGGCGCGCCGTGGGATAACCAGGCGGGAGGCAGTGACGGTCATGGGAATGGGATTGGCAGGAACGAGCGTAACGACACAATCCGCAGCGGCTGCGTTGCCGGCCGTCGGCCTGCAGGACCCGGCCAGCAAATACCCGCGGCCTCCCTTCAGGAAGCAGACCCAGGCGTGGCCGGGGCTCGCTCGGGACATGGACCCCAAGCCCGATCATGGCGAGGCGAGCTACCGTGGTTCGGCGCGGCTGTTGGGCCGCAAGGCACTGATCACGGGCGGTGATTCAGGCATGGGACGTGCCGCAGCGATCGCCTATGCGCGCGAAGGCGCCGACGTCGTCATCAACTACCTCCCGAGCGAGGAGCCGGACGCGCGCGAAGTCATTGAGCTGATCAAGCAGGCGGGACGCAAGGGTTTCGGGGTCCCCGGAGACCTGCGAGACGAAGCCTTTTGTGAGGGGCTCGTCGGGCAGGCGGTCGAGAAACTGGGTGGCCTGGATATCGTCGTATGCAATGCCGGTCGGCAGCAGTCCCGCGCCTCGATCCTGGATCTGTCGACGGCCGACTTCGACGCAACGATGAAGACCAATGTGTACGCGCCGTTCTGGATCATCAAGGCGGCGCTGCCGCACCTTAAGCCAGGGTCTGCCATCATCGGCACTACCTCGGAGCAGGCGTACGATCCCTCGCCGGACTTGTACGACTACGCGCAGACCAAGGCTGCCACGATGAACTACGTGAAGTCGCTCGCGAAACAACTGGGTCCGAAGGGCATCCGCGTCAACGGGGTAGCGCCGGGTCCGGTGTGGACGCCCCTGCAGGTGAGCGGCGGTGCCAGCGAGCAGAAGTACGAAAACTTCGGCAAAAGCACCGTGTTTGGGCGGCCCGGCCAGCCGGCCGAACTGGCCTCGATCTACGTGCAGCTCGCTGCCGCCGATGCGAGCTTCGCCACGGGCAACATCTATGGCGCAGCGGGCGGGCAGGGACAACCGTAAGCGCGCGGCAGGTTCGTAGGCCGTCTCCTACATTCTCTACCGGCGCAGCGCCCTTCGCACGCTGAACAGTTCGGTAGACATTACGGCACAAATCGAGCGTAGAAACGCTGCAGGGGCCGTATGTCGACTCGCACCATCGTCCTTATCTTGGTTGTGCTGCTGCTCCTGGCGGTGTTGCCGACTTGGCCTTACAGCGCCGCCTGGGGCTATTACCCGAGTGGCGGGTTGGGCCTCCTCCTGCTGATTCTCATCGTGCTGCTGCTAACGGGCCGGTTGTAGCCGCTGCTGAGGCGCGGGGTTGCCGCACCCGAACCGGAACTTGAGTGTTCTGGTCGCCCGGCGTGTCTGTATGCCGCCTGTTTCCTTGCGGAACATGTCCGCTGCCTGCCCGTACGCCCGAGTTGAGGATGCGATGACACCCAGACGTCTGCCCGGTCGGGCCTTTGCGCTTGTGGTCTTGCTATACCTCGCATTGCCGCGCCCCGCGGGTGCCGAAGGGGCGCCCGGGGACCTGTCGGTCATGTCGCTGGAGGACCTGTCAAAGGTCCAGGTGACATCGGTATCCAAATCCAGCGAGGGGCTGCAGCGAGCGCCGGCAGCGGTGTACGTCATCAGCCACGATGACATCGTACGCTCCGGTGCGACCTCCGTGCCCGAGGTGCTGCGCTTGGCTCCGAATCTGCTGGTCACCCAGACCAGCTCCAGTGCTTACATCATTGCCGCGCGCGGCTTCGGTGGCAATCCGACCTCGCAGAACTTCTCGAACAAGCTCCTGATTCTTATCGACGGACGCAGCGTCTATACGCCGTTGTTTTCTGGGATTTACGCGAACACGCTCGATGTCATGCTCGAGGACATCGAGCGCATCGAGGTGATCAGCGGCGTCGGCGCGACCTTGTGGGGCGCCAACGCGATGAATGGGGTGATTAACATTATCACCCGCTCTTCCTATCTGACCCAGGGAACCTTTGTAGATGCGGGGGCCGGCACGCAGGACCAGCTGCTGGGCGCACGCTACGGCGACCGCCTGAGCAATGAGACAACTTATCGGGCATACGCATTCGGCTTTCATCGCGGCGCCTTGGAACTGCCGGACAACTCAAGCGCACACGACGGCTGGTCGAAGGGGCAGGGCGGCTTTCGCGGGGATTGGGCCGGCGAGCAGAACACCTGGACCGTACAAGGCGACTTCTACCGCGGCACCGAAAACGTCATGGACAGTCTGGATGGCTCGCTGCTCGGTGGCAATCTGCTGTCCCGGTATCAGCACCACGGCGTGAATTCCGACCTGCAGATCCAGGCTTACTTCGATCAGATGCAGCAATTCGCACCGCCCGGTGGGTCGGGGTTCGTGGTGCATACCTACGATTTGGAACTGCAGCAGACCGTTGCGCTCGGGGTCCGCAATCATCTGGTCTGGGGTGCCGGCGAACGCCTCTGGGATTACGGGATCACGAATACCCCCACGTTCCTCTTTGAACCGCCGCACCGCAGCCTGAACCTCAGCGACATCTTCGTTCAGGACACCATGGCGTTGACGAATTCCCTGAGCCTGACTCTAGGGGTAAAGCTGGAGGATGATCCGTACGCCGGGTGGTCGACGCTGCCGGATCTGCGCGCCTCATGGGCCGTGAGTGACCGCTCCACGCTCTGGGTGGCCGCCTCCCGGGCCATTCGCTCGCCCACGCCGTTTGACACCGAGGTCGTGGAGAAGCTGGGAACACTTACGTACCTGGCCGCGAACAACCAGTTCAAGCCTGAGAAGGTCACCGCTTACGAGGTAGGCTCGCGCTCCCAGCCCAGCGATGCATTGGCCCTGACCATCGCCGCGTTCTACAACGTCTACGACGACCTGCGAACGGTCGAGCCATTGCCGGTGGCGGTACTGCCACTGTACTGGGGCAACTACCTGCACGGCGACACCTATGGAGTCGACGCCTGGGGAAACTGGCAGCTCAACCAATGGTGGCGCCTGTCGCCGGGGGCGGCATGGGTGCACGAACGATTCTCGTTCACGCCCGGCGCCAGCGGCCTGCTGGGCGTGGGGCAACATACCGATGACCCGAGCTCGCACGTCACCCTGGCGTCCGCCATGAATTTCGCGCAGCACCTGAGCCTGGACATATCCGTGCGCTACGTCGGCGCATTGCCGGACCCTGCGCTGCCGCACTACTGGGACATGGATGCACGGCTGGGCTGGCAGCCGACCAACAAGCTCGAGCTGTCAATCCGCGGCTCACACCTGCTGCACGAGCGACACTACGAATACCCGACGCCCAATGGTGAGCAGGTCACGCGCAGTGTCCTGGCCGAAGCGCGCCTTAAGTTCTAGTGCAATCCATGAGCGCTGGCCGCCGGATTACGGGACTCTTCACAGCCAGCGCCGCGTGGCTGTTTGCCGTGCCATTGCTGTGTGGCAACGCCGCCAACGCGGCGGAGGGCTATTCGGAAGCCGCCGTCAAGGCGGCCTACCTGTACCGGTTCGCAGGCTACGTCAGGTGGCCAGAGCCGCTGCCGCCGGACGAACCGTTCGTCATCGACGTGGTGAGCGCGCCGGGGGTGGCGAACGCGCTGCGAGCCCTGCTGCGCGACCACCCGATCAACGGCCATCTGGCCCAGATTCGCGAGGTCGCCGGCAAGGATGATTGGGGGCCCGCCAAGCTGGTGTACGTCGGCGCCGGCCATGCCGGTGCCCTGCGCACTCTCAAGCCCGGCCTTCCCGCGCGGCTCATCGTCACCGACCAGGAGGACGGACTGAACGCCGGTGGCACCGTCAACCTTATTACCCTCGATCGCAATGTGCGCTTCGAGGTCTCGCTGGCCGCGGCGGATCGCTGGGGCGTGAAGATCAGCTCAGAACTGCTGGGCGTGGCACTTCGCGTGCAAGGTAGCGGGCACCCATGAGTGAACAGCTGCAAGGGACACGCGGCGGCGTGGCGCGGCCGGTGCAGGCGCCGCCTTCGGTGCGCGATACGGTCCGCGTGAAGCTGCTGCGGGTCGCAATGATCACGACCGTCATCGCGCTCTGCGTGGCTGGTGCTGCCATGCTGGCAGTGGATCTCAAGCGCTATAAGGAGAACTATGCGGCGGACTTAAGCACCGAGGCTGCAATGCTCTCTGTGTCCATAGCGCCGGCGCTCGCGTTCAACGACCACGAGACTGCGGCACGCGACGTGGCCGCCTTCCAGGCGCGTCCGCGCGTGGAAGCCGCGGCGGTATACGCGGCGGACGGCTCGGTGTATGCCTCCTTCCTGCGCGAGAATGCTGAGCCATTGCCGGCGGCGGTGTCGCCAGAGAGTCTGAAGATCTCCGGTGAACGCGTGGAACTGACGCGCAGGGTGGCAAGGAATGGCGAGCTGCTGGGGGTGATTTACCTGCGGGGGCGTTACAACATCGTGGCGCGCCTCGAGGATTACCTGGGAATTTTTGCGCTGGTGACGCTGCTGAGCGTGGCGGTCGCGTTCTTCCTGTCCCGCAACCTGCGGCGCGGCATCAGCGAGCCGCTGGACGCGATGGCCGAGATCGCGCGCACCGTGGTTTCAGAGCGTGACTATTCCCTGCGTGCCACTAAGGCCGCCGACGACGACATCGGCGTGGTGGTCGAAGCCTTCAACAGCATGCTGGATGAGGTCGAGGCCCGTTCGCGCGCCCTCGAGCAGTCCAATCGCGCCCTGACTGAAGAGATTCTGGCCCGCGAACGCACGCAGGAGGCGCTCAGGGCGGCCGATCGCCGCAAGGACGAGTTCCTGGCGACGTTGGCGCACGAGATGCGTAACCCGCTGGCGCCCATCCGGCACGCCGTGAAGGTGCTGGAATCCAAGGCACTCGAGCCCGCACAACATGAGTGGGCGCGGGAAGTGATCGGACGGCAGGTGCGCCGCATGGCGCTGTTGCTTGACGACCTTCTCGACGTGTCCCGAATCACGCGCGGCCGCCTTGACCTGAAAATCGAAACCGTGACCCTCAGTTCGCTGGTTGAGGCAGCCTTGGAGACCGCGCGGCCAATGCTGGAATCTAAGCAGCATCAGTTGACGATCAAGCTGCCGACGGAGGCGGTGCTGCTGTCGGTGGATCCGCTGCGAATTTCCCAGGCCCTGTCGAACCTGCTGACCAATGCTGCGAAATATACCGACGTGGGTGGGCGCATCGAGCTCAGTGCGCAGGTGCTCGCGGATGATGTGCGGATCTCGGTGCGGGACAATGGCATCGGTATCGAGCCCGGCGCTCTGCCGGGCATCTTCGAGATGTTCTCGCAGGTGAACTCGGCGATTGCCCGTTCCGAGGGTGGCCTAGGCATTGGGCTCGCGCTGGTCAAGGGCCTGGTGGCCCTGCATCGCGGTTCCGTGGAACTGCACAGCGCGGGGCGCGGGTCCGGCAGCGAATTCATCATCCATCTGCCTCACTCGCTGGTCGAGGTCTCCCCCTCAGCCGAGGCCGGCGGGACATCCCCGGGATCCTCCGCCGGCGGGGGTGTCAAGCACCGGATACTCGTTGCGGATGACAACCAGGATGGCGCAGACAGTCTCGGCATGCTGCTTGAGCTCAACGGTCACAGCGTCACGATCTGCTACAACGGCGAGTCGGCCCTGGAGCTTGCCCGCAAGGCTCTGGTTAACGTCATGATCCTGGATATCGGCATGCCCGATATATCCGGGTACGAAGTGGCGCGGCGGGTGAGGGCGGAGCGCTGGGGTGCCGATATCTACCTGATTGCTTTGACGGGCTGGGGCCAGAGCGAGGACAAGGCGCGCGCGCTCGCGGCAGGCTTCGACCATCACCTGACCAAGCCCGTCGACCCGGGTGAAGTCGAGCGTCTGCTGCAGACCGTGGCGGACTCAAAACGCCTCGGCTGAGCGCACGGGCTGCGAGTGATTGCAGCCCACGCACTCTCTGACCGTGGATTCTGACAACAAAGCCTCACGGGATCTTCCTGTCACCCGGACGTGGGGGCGAGGAGGATGCAGTTATAGCCGGGCAATGCACCTAGGCGTATCAGGAAAGCGCGGAAGGTGAGCGGGGGTAAGATGGCTTTGCGGCGCACCGATCACCTTGTTGACGACCACTCCGGCGCCGGCACCGAAGGGCGCGGGCAGGCACCGCTTGGCCCTGCACCGCCCAAGCCCCGGCCGGCGGACATCGAGCGCTGCCGGCGCTGCGATCTGTGGCGCGATGCCACGCACGGCGTCCCGGGAGAGGGCCCATTGCGCGGCCCGCTCATGCTCGTGGGTGAACAGCCGGGAGATGCAGAGGATCGTGCGGGACGTCCCTTCGTCGGACCGGCCGGAGGTGTGCTTGCGCAGGTCCTGGGCGCCGTCGGTACAGCCCGGGCAGAGGTCTACGTCACCAATGCCGTGAAGCACTTCAAGTGGGAACCGCGCGGCAAACGACGCCTGCACCGCCGGCCGAACGTAGCCGAAATCGAGGCGTGCCATCACTGGCTGGAAATGGAAATCGCCGCGGTGCAGCCCCCGGTAATCCTGGCTCTGGGCGCTACCGCTGCGCGCTCCCTGCTGCGTCGTACCGGCTCGATCGAGTCGCTGCGTGGCAAGGCGTACCGTCATGCCTCCGGTGCCTGGGTGTACGTGACCTACCATCCGGCCGCGGTGCTGCGGGCGCAGGATGACGCCGCGAGGCTTCAGCGGCTGCTGCTGGGGGACTTGCGGCGTGCCATTCGCCGGTTCGAAGAATCACCCAGGCGAGGCTGACTCCTCGCCGCTGCCAGCCGACGTAGCTGCTCCTTTTTGCGGCGCGAATCGCCTGCACTGGACCACGGCTGGGCTTGAACGCGGCTACTTTGCCTTGACCGACTGTCTGCGGTCTTCCTGGTGCGCTCCGGCCATACATAGAAGATACGTCCAGTCCTAGGCCCACAGCACAGGCGTAGCCGGGCGATGGTATGCGGATCGCGTGCCTTCAGCGCGAACGGGGCGTGGCCCCCGGTAGTTGGCAGCGCGCCGCGAGCCCGACTCCTGTAGGAGCGCGTGCCGGCAGCTCTGCCGATGCGGCCGACAGCAGCGCCGGGTTTCTTGTGGTGTCCTTGGGCTCACCGCGACGCAAGGATCCGTATGCCCGACCAGATTGACCCGCCGCCGGTACGTACCGGGCAGGCCGAGTTCCCGCTATCGCGTGAACGCTTCGCGGAGCGGTTCCGGGCGCAATTCTTTGACCCGGCATACGCCGGGAAGGACCGGCAGATCGGTGAGCTTCTGGAGTTGGCGTGGAGCGCATACCTGGAAGGACGGAAGGCCCCGGTCACTCGGCGCGCAGGCGCCGGGTTCTCAGATCCAGACTACGCGCTGTCGGTGGAGTGGCTGGCTACCCGCGAGGCCATTCAGGCCGCCCAGCAGCGGCACGATGACCCGAGCGCGCCCCCGCGGGTGCTGCTGATCTGCGCAGCGCCGCGGAACGACAAGTCCTGTCCCGGGGAGATGTCGAAGTCATTCCGCATGGCGCAGATCGCGCGGGAGGTTCTGGCTGCTGACGGTGCCGAGGTGGACCTGCTGGACCTGAGCATCCTGACCTCGGAATTCAAGAAGGTTATTTACCCCTGCAAGGGCTGTGTTTCAACCGCGATGCCCCTGTGTCACTGGCCGTGCTCCTGTTATCCGAATCACAGCCTGGGTCAGGACAATGACTGGATGAGCGAACTGTACCCGCGCTGGGTCGCAGCCCACGGGGTCATGATCGTCACCCCGGTTCACTGGTATCAGGCACCCAGTGTGCTCAAGCTGATGATCGACCGGCTGGTGTGTGCGGATGGCGGCAACCCGGATCCCACGTCCACGCACGGTAAGAGGGCGGCGGAGGCCAAATTGCTCGAGCTGCAGGGATGGGACTATCCGCGTCACCTGGCCGGGCGCTCCTTTGCACTGGTGGTTCACGGTGACGTTGCCGGCACCGAGAATCTGCGTCGTGCCCTCAGCGACTGGCTGAGCGATATGCACCTGATAGAGGCTGCGGCTGCAGCTTGCCTGGATCGCCTGGTCGGATATTACGAGCCGTACGCAACCAGCCACGCTGCGTTGGATGCCGACCACGCGCTGCAGCAGGAAATCCAGAACGCGGCCCAGCTGCTCGTCTCACACATCCGGCACCGGCGCGCCGGAAAGGGTATCGCTGATTTGTGGCCGCCCGAGCCGCGCGCGAAGTGATCAGCGTGCTCCGCCCGGCTGCCGGCCCACGAGCGGCCAGGGCCGGGCGCGCGATCTCCCCGATCTATCTGGGTACCGCGGGCTGGGCAAATCCGCCTGAGCAGCGCCAAGCGCGTTCCGATACCGCATCCCACCTGCAGCACTATGCGCGGTGCTTCAACGCGGTCGAGATCAATTCATCCTTCTATCGTCCGCATCGCTTCGACACTTACCAGCGCTGGGCAGCGGCAACCGGTCGAGGCTTCCGGTTCTCTGTGAAGGTACCGCGGGCGATCTCTCATGACGCGGCACTGCGGATGGCGCCCGCGGAACTTGACGCGTTCATCGGTGCAGTGAGCGGCCTGGGCCCCAAGCTCGGCGTGCTATTGCTGCAGCTTCCCAGCCAGCTGGAGTGGCAGCCGCGTATCGCGCGGCGATTCTTCGCCAGACTACGCGACCGCATTGACGTACCCGTCGTCTGCGAGCCCAGGCATCCCAGTTGGTCTCGCGCCAGCGCGCAGCGGGCGTTTCAGGACTTCGCAATTATGCAGGTGCGCGCGGATCCCGCGCGGGTACCCGAGCATCGCAGTCTGGCCGGTCCGGTCCGCTACCACCGCCTCCACGGCGCGCCGCGAGTCTACTGGTCCAGCTACTCTGAGAGTGACCTGCAGGGGCTGGCGGATCGCCTCGTTGCGGAGCGCCGCACCGCCGCCGGGGTCTGGTGCATCTTTGACAACACCGCCGCTGGCGCGGCGTGGACCAATGCGCAATGTTTGCGCGAAAAACTGGGCACCCGGCGATCAAGCTGACGCCGCCGCGCGGAAGGGCATGCGTCCTAACAAGACGGACGCAGCCCCGTCACGGCAACGTGATCATTCGCCATACGATCATGACGAGCGTTCGCCCGCACCGCGGAGCAGGGGACGACCCGGTGCGCGGGCTCGGCCTCATGCGCGCGCAGGCCAGGCCTGCTCGGCGTTTCGCCCCTCCGGCACTAACTTAGCGAAGAGGCGGCGGCTCTACTTCGTCAACGACGCCAGTATCGACTTGGGCTGGAAGAGCTTCGTCAGGGTTTCCGCCTGCGCGGTCTTTGTCTGCGAAAGGAACACGACCGAGGCCTTCTTCGGCGGACCATGACCGGCTCCGTCCTGCGCGAGCGCGGCGGTGGAGGCAGTCGAGGCGAGGACCAGAACGGTGGCGATGGCGAACTTCATACTCAATTCTCCTGGGACACGGGTTTAAACGTGGCGCTGGCGACCTGAGTACTCGATCCGTCGGGTGTCGCATCCGTGAAAGCGCGCCGCATCAGGGATCTGTCGCGGGCAACTGTCGACTCTCACTTAACTTCGAAAAAGACAGGGCTCGTCCGCTGAGATGCGGACGCTCCTTGGGACAGTTACAAGCTGAGCGGGAGGACCTTAGCCATCCCGCCGTTTGTTACCCCGGCCCAAGGGCCTAAACCCAATGCCCGAGGTGAGTGTTGTGAGCAGAGTTAACGTAGCGGTCGCGGTAGCCGACGACGCACAAAGCCGCATCTACGAGGTCGCCGCCGCCTGCCGCGCCGCGGGCCTGCGCCACAGCACGACGCTTGCGATGGTGGGCGTTCTGACCGGCTCGGTGGAGACCGACTACCTGGACGAACTCATGGCTGTTCCAGGAGTCCTGGCGGTCGAGGTCGCGTGCGGAGGTCTGGCGGAGATTAGCGGGCGGGGTCCGTGGCGTGGGGGCGCAGACTAAAGGGGAACTCCTCCGCAGTGCTCGCGATATTAGTGTCGCCCTGCACGCGCAGAACGTAGCTGCCAGCGGTCAGGCGCGCCGCGTCGGCGTAACAATGCACGTATCCGTCGGCGGCCACAGCGAGGTCCGCGAGCGTGGCCACAGGTTCCGCGGCACTGCCCGGCTGCTGGCGAACGAGCGAAACCCGGTAACGTTGCATGGCCGGCTCGGTCACCGGGGCGGCACGAAACTCGATCAGCCCTGCGGATGGCAAGTCGAGCTCCGGAATGGAACTGCCGCGCATGGCGATGAAGGTGAAATGCGCCGCCACCAGCGAGGTTGCATCCTCGGTGGCGCGCGTTTCGAGCGAGGCGAGGAGCAGCGGTGCCGGCGCGGTGGCGCGGGAGACCCACAGCACCAGTGCGATGACCACGCTGGCGGCCGCGGCCAGGGCGGGTAGCCAGGTGCGCAAGCGCGCGCGTTGCGGGGCAGCGTCGAAATAGCCGCGCGCCCGCAGCCGCCGCAATCCCTCCCGCATCCGCAGCGACTGCTCGAGCTCATTCACCAGCGCCGGTTCACGCGCCAGGCGATCTTCGAATACCCGACGCTCGTCCTCGGGAAGGCGCCCGCGGATGAAGGCCTGCAGGGTCGCGAAATCCTTGGCAGCGTCAATCACTTCACATCTCCAGCTGCTGTGCTGCCGCTCAACATTCCGCCAGAGACAACGGATGCGCTGCTCAGCTGCGCTGCCGGGCTCAGATGCTGAGATCCGGCGGCGGCGAGGCACAGGCCCAGCGCGGCAATCGTGAGCAGGTCCGCCTTGCGAAAGCCGCGATGCTCAATGAACTCCCGGAAGCGGTTGCGCGCACGAAAAATAACCCGGTTGAAGTGATCCTCGGACAGCTGCAGTTCCTGACAAATCGTTTCCTTCTCCTCGTCCTCCAGATAGAACCGGACAAGGATTTCCCGGTCACGGGCCACCGGCATCTCCTCGAGCATCCGCCGCGCCGAGGTTGCCCACTGGCGCCCGCCGATGTTGCCCCAGTCCTCCTCATTCTCGGCAGACGGCAGTTCGTCCAGCGCGTCGGCACTGGAAACAGCACTGCGATCCTTGCGGCGATGGTTGCGCAGATGATTGAGCGCGACGCGATACAGGTAGCCACCCAGATTTTCCGGTCGGGCGATCTCTCCGTTGCGCAGCTTCTCGAGCGTCGTGACCGCGGCGTCCTGCAGGATGTCCGCGGCGGCCTCAGGGTCGCGCACCCGGCGCAAGATCAACGCACGAAGGCCGGGGTAGTCGCGATAGACTGAGGCTAAGTGTGAGGCCGGGTCCGTGACCGGTGCGGGGAGGTCCGTCTGGGGGGGTAGAACCCCTACGAGTGCCGCGTGGTCATCAATGCCGTCCATGTGCTCAGTATAAGCTGCGATTGCGTCATATCGCAGCCTCGCATGCGGGCGAGGGCGTCCGGCTGGCAACTTTTAGCGGCGTTGACCCTGGCGGGATGGGCTGTGACGGGGATTGCCGCAACTGTGTCGTGCAGCAGCACGCTGGGAACACCCGCTCTGGCCAGGGGTCCGCTGAAGACCCTGGGCAAGGAACCCGCTGTTGCACAGGTCCCCGCGGTGTCAGGTCACAGGTACTTAGTCCGAGTGGACGAGCGCAACAACGACGCGTTCGTCGAAATACTTGACCCGACGAATCAGGTCATTGCCCGCGCCGACCACCCGGAGCGACGGACGGGAACCCGGCGGGCGATCTTCACCGCAGCGGAATCATCGATGTACGTGGTACGGACCACCGGCAAGGAACACGCGGGTGTTTCGGGCACGGCCACCGTCAACGTCTTCGACCTGGCGGGCCTGCGCGATCGACCCGATTGCCTGGTCGTCATGGAGGCGCTGGCGGAGGGCGATGCCCAGTATGCGGCCGGTCAGCAGGCAATCTCCGGCCATTCGGCCGCCGCTGCCAGCGCGCGCGAGGCATACCTGCACGCCGCGCGCGCCTACGCGACCGCCGAGCATGGTCTTGGGTTGACGGCAGACCCGGCGCTGCGCGGCCAGACCGCACTGGCCCTGGCGGCGATCGAATACCTTGATCTACAGGACTGGGCGCAGGCGGCCGATTGGGCCCAGTCCGCCAGCAAGACGCTCAGGCCGGAGGATCCCTACCGCGGCGCCCGCGCCGACGCGCTCCTCGCGGCTGCATGGATCGAGATCGGCTCGACGGCACCGGCTGGGCGGACCGTCGCGGGAAACACAAAAGACGCGAGTGAACTTCTGGAGCGCGCGCGGGCATTGCTGCGGCAGCTGGTGGACTTTCACCTAAAGCGCGGCGAGAAGTACGACGCGGGGCTGCAGCTGACGAACATCGGGCTCACGTATCTGAACGAGGGCCGGTACCAGGAATGCGTAACAGCGTCCGCTGAATCGAGTCGCCTGTTCGGGTCCGATCAACGAGATGCCGCGCCGCGCTCAGGCGTGGCAGAACCGCGCGCTGTGTCTGTGGGGACTCGGCCAGCTGCCCGAAGCCCTGCGCTGGTTCGAGCGTGCACTTGCCGACATCGGTCCGGAACCCTACCCGAGTCTGTATGTCGCAGTGATGACGAACACGGCACTGGCGAACTATGCGCTCGGTCACCTGGACGAATCACTGCGCCTCTATGACCGCGCGCTGGTGTTTACCGAAAAGATCCACGCGACGCGCGACGAGGCGTACTGCCTCTACGGACTCGGCGTGAACTATTACGCGCTCGGTGATCGCCAGCGCGCGCGTGAGTTCCTCGAGCGCTCTCTGGCAATCCGCACGGCCGCCCTGGATGGCCGCGGGCGCATGGCGAGCCTGCGCGCCCTGGCGACCATCGATGCCGAGCAGGGGAGAGTGCAGCAGGCCCTCGCCGCCGACCGGGAAGCACTGGAACTGGCGATTGCCCCCGCGACGGTCGCCCGCATCAAGATCCAGCAGGCCGCCCATACGGCCACGGCTGGCAGGCCGGCGGAGGCCAAGTGGCTGCTGGACCAGGTGCTCACCACCAGCGCCGCGGACGACCCGCTCGTCAGGGCCGAGGCGTTGCTGCAGCGCGCCATGGTGTTTCGCTCCATGGGCAGGCCTGCGGACGCGCTTACGGATCTCGAGGCCGCCCGTCCCGGGCTGCACAACTTCGGTAGCGTCCTGGAGGACTTCGAGGGTGACCTGGAGCTGGCGCGCGCCCTGAAGGAGGTCGGGCGCGCCCGCGACTCCCTGGTTGCGGTCGACCGGGCGCTGGATCAGTCCGATGCGGTGCGGCTGCAGACCGCCAATCCGGAACTGCGCGCGCAGCTGCAGACGCCGCTGCGGCCGGCCTACGACCTCAAGCTCGAGTTGCTGCGCGATCAGTATGAAGACCTCGTGGCCAGCGGCCGCGAGGCGGAAGCCAGTGCCATCGCGGTATTTGCGTTTACGACCGCGGATGCCGCGCGTGCGCACTCATTCGCCGATGTGGCCTCGCAGAAGTATTCGCCCGCGTTGCGCCGGGCGCTGGCCGTTGAGTTTCGCCATCGCGAGGCGTTGTATCAAGAACTCGCCGCGCGACGGTTTGCGCTCGACGCGCGACTGGAGCACACAGGGGTCGACGACCCGTCGGTACGCCAGCTGCTGGTGGAAGTCTCGGAGCTGCGACGGCAGTTGGACACGGTCAACACGGTCATCGCCAACCGCACCGTGAGCCGCACCGCGCCGACGCGGGGCGGTCACGAGCGAACCAGCATCCCGTCCCTGGACGCCAACACCGCTCTGGTTTCCTACTGGCTGGGGTCGGGCTCCGCGTATGCTTGGGTGGTAGTGGCGGGAGAGGTCCACTGGACGCGCCTCGGCTCACCGCGTGCCATCGCCAACCAGGCCGTCGCCTTTCACCATTCTCTGGCGCACCTGGTGGACGTGCCGGTCGAGCGCCGGCTCCAGGACGCCTCGGCACTGTATGCGCTGGTCCTGCGGCCGCTGGAGCCATGGCTGTCACACGTGCACAACTGGGTGATCATTCCCGACGGGGCGCTCGACTACGTGCCCTTTCCCGCCTTGGTAACGGGCGATGCGCCGCGCCGGTTGTTCGTCGCTCTCGAGCACGATGTCGCCGTGACCCCGGCCGCCTGGATGCTCGACACCCAGTCTCGCCCGGCATCCGCGCACGACTCGCAGAGGATCCTGCTCGTGGCCGACCCGGTGTATCAGGCGGATGACCCGCGGCTGTCGGCCGTGGCCGTGCCAGCGACGCGGCCGGCGCCGGCGGCCTCCGGCGCGAATCCGCTGCATCGCGACTTCCGGCGTTTGCCGTTCACCGCGCAGGAAGCCGCCGCGATTGCCGCGCAATTCCCGACCAAGGACGTCGATGAGCTGATCGGGGTAACCGCGACGCGCAACCAGCTGCTTGCACTCGACTGGTCGCAGTACCGGTTTATCCACATTGCGACCCACGGAGTGGCGGATGCGAATGTTCCGGCGCTGTCCGCGCTGGTTCTCGGCGCCTACGATGCCAGCGGCAAGGTCACCGATCCGGAGGTGCGGGTCGCGGATATGGCCCTGCAGAGGCTGACGGCGGAGGTTGCCGTGCTCAGCGCATGCGAGACCGCATTGGGCACGGAGGTGCGCAGCGAGGGGCTGGTGGGCATGAGCTCGACGATGCTAGCCCGCGGGGCGCGCTCGGTCGTCGCCTCATTGTGGCCGGTTCCGGATGAGATTGGCGCGCGTCTGATGACGGATTTCTACCAGCACATGCTGCACGACGCGATGCCGCCGCCGGCGGCGCTGAGTGCGGTCATGCGCTCGATGGCGAGCCGCGAGCGCTACGCTGACCCGGCACTGTGGGCGGCGTTCCAGGTCTCGGTGGTGGACCTGGGCAGCGCACTCCCGGCCCGGACCGCGGCGCCGTCGAATGCCGCGACGGCGGCGCCCTAGGATCACCTCAACTGTGAGGCGCCGGCGGCGCACCGGGCCGGGAGCCCCGGGCTCCCGGCACGGCGGCCGTGCTGCTAGCGCTGCTTGTCCAGAGTCATCGTCACCGTTTGTCCGTGCGCCACGTCCTTGTCGGTGAGGTCGAGAGTCTTGCCGTCCGGCGCTGCCGCGAGGCGGATCTCATCCATGACCTTCCCCTGCCGGTAATCAGTCTCCATCACGGTGTGGTCATCAAGCTTCTTCAGCGTCACCATCGTGTGCCCGGGATCCCCGGCAACCGGGTACTGCTTGCCGTCGAACTTCGCCGCATAGCTTTGCCCGTTGGAATGCATGGTGAATTCATCGGGTGTCATGGCGTAACTGACGGTGCGCAGCGCATCGTTGCCATCGCTCATTTGCTCCTGTAGCCACGAACCAGACAGTGCGTGCGCGCCGGCAGCACCTGCGGCCACGCGCTTCTCGGTGTAACTGCCCTTGACCGGCTGTTCGCCCTGGTAGCCGATGAACTTGCCATTGAGCGTATTGCCGTCCGCGGAGACCTCCAGCGTGTTGGTACCGGCGGTCTTGCCGGCGAGCCGCTGCGTGATCTCCACGCTGCGCGGATTGAGCACCTTGACCATGATCTCGTCGTAGTAGTCATGCCCGCTGACCTTGTGCCACGCGCCGTCGGCCGGCACGTTCAGCGGCGGCGTGCAGCTGCTGCAGACGTAATTGCCGCCGGCAAGTTCATACACGTCCGGCTTGCCCGACACCTTCAGTGAATCGAGCCGCGCGCTCCAGGTGCCATTGAAGGCACTGCCGGCGAGTGCGACCGCCGGGATCAGTAGCAAAGCTGAGAACACAGGTTTCATCATGATGACTCCCCTCGGGTAAGTGATGGCGGCGTGCGTGTGACGACGCCCGCGGCCCGGGAGTGTAGGCCTGGCATGCACGTGCGCCAACAGCGGCCTTGCAAGGGAAATCGCCGCACCGCTTCAACTTCAGTCGGGAGGTCATTGGCGCAACGCATGCAGTCGTGTGCGGCAGTGCGTCAGGCGCGGGTATGGCAGCGCCCGCGCTTGAGCTGCTTGGGCTAGGGACCGTCCAGAATCGCGAACTCGTGCGCACCCAGGCCGTTGAAGTCAGTGATCAGTGGCGCGGAGTAGGCACCCATGGATTCCATGAACAGCCAGTCACCCTCGCGAGTGTCCGCAGGGACCTGGAAATCCGGACCGGTATCAAAGGAATCGCAGGTGGGGCCGAAGGTGCGCAGGCGTCGCAAGACGCCGGTGCGCGGCGCCCCGTCTGGTCCCAGTACCTGCGTGGGCGGCTGGATGCGCGAATGGATCAGTTCCGCCATGGCGCCGTACACGCCGTCGTTCAGGTACAGCCCGTCTTCCTTCACCAGAAGTACCTGCGCCAGGACGGCGCCGCCGCGGGTGACTAGCGCGCTGCCGGGTTCGCAGTGCAGCGGCATGGCCGAACGACCGAATTCGGCGTCCGCCGCTTGGCGTATCGCGGTGAAGAAGTCCCCGATCGTGAGCTGCTTGGGCATGAGGATGCTCGGAAAGCCGCCGCCGACGTTGAGGTACTCCAGGCGCACCTCGGCGGCACGCGCAATCTCGCCCAGCAGTTGGATGCCACGCTGGTAGGCACGCGGGTCAGTGGTCTGCCAACCTAGGTGCATGGTCAGCGCGGCGCGGAGCTTCTGCCCCTTCAGCGCGCGCAACAGGCTTACCGCTTCCTCGGCGGTCGCCCCGAACTTGGTGTTGAAGCTGACCGCGGCGGCCTCGTTGGGTGCGGCGACCCGGACCTGAACCACGATGTCGCGCCCGGTCTCTTCGATGACTTTCTGCAGCTCGAGCCCATGGTCGACCACAAAATCGCGGACCGCCCACTGATGATAGGCGGTGCCGAGGGAGCGGCGCTGCTTGACCGGATGGTTGTAAGCGCAGCGCGCGCCCGGCAGCACCTGATGCACGCCCTCGATCTCGACGAGCGAGGCGACATCGAAGGCCTGGACGTCGCCGGCGACCACCCACTGCAGGACCTGAGGGTCGGGGTTGGCCTTCACCGCGTAGTACACCTCTCCCGGAAAACCGCGGCAGAACGCCGCGCAGTCCTCGCGGATACGCGCCGGGAAGTAGCAGAACACCGGCAGGTCGGTGCTCTTGCGGCGCAGCAGCTCGGCGACGCTGGCGTAGCGGGGGCGCGGGATGTCAGGGGCAGTCATATGCGTGCCAGTCTAGCAACCGGCCTGCGCTGCGCACTCACAGCCAGTGCCAGTGCGCATGGGTCACCGGCACCCACTGATGCACCCTGGCCGCGATCCGCGTCAGGCGGCGCTCCGACAGCCCGGAGACGTCGACGTGGATGTGCATCAGCTCGGTGGTGGCGAATTCGGCCACGATACGGTGTGGCACGACGTTCAGGTTCTGGAAACAGCCGAGCAGCCGGCCCAGCAGGCCCGGATCGGCCTCAGCCGAGACGCGCAGCCGCAGCGCCCGGTGGGTCTTGGTGTAATCGTCGCTCATGTGTCACACACTCCGCAGCAGTTGTTCCGTCGCACAATGCAAGCCACGCCCGGCCTTCCACGAAGGCCGGGCGGGTAATGCGGACGATGGAATGCGGGTGCTTGAACATGTGCAACGTGAATGTACCCGGTTTGCACATCCGGCACACGTGCCCGGTGCCGGCGAGCCGGTCTGCGAGCTTAGGGCGCCGGCGGCGGCGGTGCCGCGGACGCGGCCGGGGCCAAGAGGCCCGCCAGCTGCGGATGCCCGGCGAAGTAGGACTTGAAGAACGGGCACAGCGGGACGATCTTCAGGTCGCGGCTTCGAGCAAGCGCGATGCCCGCCTCGACCAGCGCGGTGGCGATGCCGTGATGGCGCAGGGCCTCCGGCACCAGCGTATGGGTAAAGGTGATGGTCCCGGGGGTGATTTCATAAGCCGCGTAGGCCAGCTGGTTGCCGACGCGCGCATCCAGGCGGCTCGCCGCGGGATTGTCCACCACCTCAGTTGCTTCTTGGGCCATGGCTCACCGGTTGCCGTGAAACTGACACGGTATCAGTCCGCGTTCACGGCCGAAACTGCCCGATGGCCGGGGCGGCATGACGTGGGGCGGCACGCGCAAAGCCGTCCCGGCGCGCACGGCTGCGGCGACTACTCGCGGGGATGCTCCGGGAGTTCCGGGCTGCCGCCATCAGGCCACGGCTCTCGCAGACAGCGGCCAAGAATATCCACCGCCGCGCGCAATTGACCGGTTCCCAGGCCGGCGTAGCCGAGCAGCAGTCCCGGGCGCGGCGGCGGCACGCGGTAATAGGGATGGATGGGATGCAGACCCACGCCGCGCTCGGCGGCGCGCCTGACTAAGAGGTCGCACTGGCTGAACGTGAGGCGGCGCAGCCACGCCACGAGGTGCATACCGCCGTGGGCCTCCGCGACCTCAAGGTCATCGTTGAGGGTGCGCCGCAAGGCCTCGACGAGCCCTAAGCGGCGCCGCTCCAGCTCCGCGTAGCTGCTGCGCAGGTGCGCCTCGTACTGGCCACTGCGTATAAAGGTTGCCAGCGCCGCCTGCTCGATCGCCGGTGAGCCGAGGTCATCCAGCCGCTTGGCGCACAGGAAGTCCGCGCGCAGGCTCTTCGGGCAGACGATGAATCCCAGGCGCAGGGAAGGGAAGAGCGTCTTGGAGAACGAGCCGACGTAGATGACGCGGTCGGCGAGATCCAGGGACTTGAGCGCCGGCAGCGAGCGCCGGCCCTGGTAGAACTCCCCCTCGTAGGCGTCTTCGAATATCCAGCAGTCCTGCTGCTGGGCCCAGTGCAGCAATTCAGCCCGCCGGCTCAGGCTCAAGGTGGCGCCGCCCGGAAACTGGTGCGGCGTCACGTACACCATGCGGGGGCCGCGCGCGGGCAGCTCGGAGACCACGAGCCCGTGTTCGTCCGTGCGCACGCTGCTCAACGAGGCGCCGTGGGCGAGGAAGGCCTGCATCGCCAGCTGGTAGTGCGGATCCTCAAGCACGACCTGATCGCCCTGGTCGATGAGCACGCGCGTGGTGAGCGCCACGGCCTGCTGCGTGCCACCGACGATCACGATGTCGCTCGCATCGCAAACGACGCCGCGGCGCCGCGCCAGGTAGTCCGCCAGCGCGATGCGCAGCGGCAGAAAGCCCGCCGGCGTCGGGTACGCGGGTCCGGCGCGCAGCGCGGCCGCCGCCAGCTTGCGGCGCCAAGAATTGAACAGGCGCGGATTCACCAGGGGCGCGCCGCATTGCATGTTGTAGCGAAGGCGCGCTGAGGTTCCGTCCAGCGTGACCGGCCCCAGTGTGCGGGCGCGCTCCACATACCCTGACGAGGGCTTGGCCCGCGGCGCTTCGCGCGCGACGCGTGCCCGGGGTGCGAGCGCGGCCACGCGCGTTCCCGAACCGCTGCGCGCGACCGTAACCTGCTCCGCGCACAGCAATTCATAGGCTTCGATGACCGGCTTGCGGGAAACCCGCAACGCCGTAGCCAGCGTACGCGTCGAGGGCAGTCGGCTGCCGGCCACAAGCTCGCCCTGCACGATCGCCTGCTTAAGTGCACGCGCGATCTGCTCGTACAAAGTGCCTTGTTTATCCAGATCGAGATTCATCGCCGGCTAAGTGGCAACCAAAAATATCGCCGAAGTGGTGATTGAGGGTACCACGCAACATTCCTAGCCTACCTAACAAGAAAAGGGCGGGCGACGAACGTGCGATGGGCTTTATCGCGCGCATCCGTCGGTCTGTCTCATGCAACCATTGAGCCGGGAGGCCGCCGACATGAAGGTCTTAAGCAGTCGATTTGTGTGTTGGGAACGGCGTTCGCCACGTCTGGAACGGCGCATTGCGCCAACGTTTGTGCTTGCGCTTGCAGCGATCCTTAACAGCCACTGGGCCGCGGCGCAGACACAGGCCGCGCCCGCGGACGCGGCCGCGGCCCCTATACAGGAGGTAGTGGTCACCGGGTCGCGCATCGCCGCCCCCAACATGACTGCGACCAGTCCCATCCAGGTGGTATCACAGAAGGACATCCAGCAGAGCGGCAAGACCGACATCAGCGACATCATTCTGCAGCTGCCGCAAAACTTCGATAACGGGCTGGGTCAGGACCTGGGCAATCGTACCAGCGGCCTGACTACCGCCGGTGGCGTGGCCACTGCGGACCTGCGGGGCCTTGGGCCGAACCGCACATTGGTGCTGGTGGACGGCATCCGCCTCGGCATCGGTTCCCCCTATACCTTCATCCAGCAGCCGGCGCCGGACCTCGACCAGATCCCGACGTTCCTGGTCGACCGGGTGGACGTGGTCACTGGCGGTGCCTCGGCGACCTACGGCTCCGATGCCATCGCCGGCGTCATCAACTTTGTCATGAAGAAGAACTTTGAGGGCTTCCAGATCGATGGCCAGGCGGGCATGAACTGGCACGACAACCATGACACCTACTGGCAGCAGCAGAACATTGCCTTCGGCAACACCGCCGTGCCGACCGGCAGCGTCACCGACGGCAAGAACAAACAGCTGGACATCGTCGCCGGCACTAACTTCGCCGAAGGCAAGGGGAACGTCACCGCTTACTTCAGCTACTACCACACCGACCCGGTTCCCGGTTCGCGCCGCGACTGGAGCAGCTGCCAGTCGAACGAGGTGTTCGATGACACCACCGGCGCGGTCACGAGCCAGGTGTGCGGAGGCTCGATCAATTCAAACTACTTCCGGCCCAACACCGGCCCCCACGCCTTCACCGAGTACAGCGTGCTGGGGACGAACTTCGTGCCCTTCGGCACACCCGGCACCACGCCCCCGGCGGCCTTCAACTCCCAGCCTTATATCTACATGACGCGCGATGACACCCGCTATACCGCAGGCTTCATGGCGCACGAGACGGTCAAGGACGCCTTTCAGCCCTACGTCCAGTTCTTCTTTACCGATGACCAGACCACGCAGAATGTGGCACCGGCCGCCCTGTTCCGGGACTCCAATCCCAACGATCCCGCGCAGGCCGGCAACTACTACACCAACTGCAGCAACCCGCTGCTGAGTGCCCAGCAGCAGAGCATCCTGTGCACGCCGGCGCAGATTGCCGCCGATGCGGCCAACCCGGGATCGCAGCTGGCGGACATCCGCATCGGCCGGCGCAACGTGGAAGGCGGCGGGCGCATCTCTGAGTTCGACCACAGCAGCTACCGGATGGTCGCTGGCGGCAAGGGTGATTTCCTGGACGCCTGGAACTACGACGTTTACGGGCAGTACTACTACGTCAGCTTCTTCAACTCGAACCAGAAGTTCCTGAACTTCAGCGCCGTCGACCAGGCGCTGCTGGTCACCGGTACCAAGGCCAACCCGGTCTGCATCAACAAGGCCACCAACCAGAACTGCGTGCCGTACAACATCTGGTCCGACGGCGGGGTGACCCAGGACCAGCTGAACTACCTGTACCTCACCGGCACCGGCTCGGGTAACTACACCATGCGGACGCTGCACGGCGAGGTGACCGGCCAGCTCGGCAAGTACGGTGTCCAGCTGCCGACCGCGCACGACGGCATCGCCATCAACCTCGGCGCCGAGCACCGCAACGAGAAGCAGGTCTTCAACCCCGACGCGGCCGAGGAGGGCGGGCAGCTGTCCGGCTTCGGCAGCGCCGCGGTGCCGATCGATGCCGGTGATGACGTGACCGAAGAGTGGGCGGAACTGCGGGTGCCGCTGGTGCAGGACAAGTCCCTCGCTAAGGACCTGGTGTTCGATACCGCCTACCGCCGCTCGGACTACTCGATCAGCGGCGTCGTCAACACCTACAAGTTCGAGCTGCAGTGGGCGCCAATTAACGATGTCCGCTTCCGCGGCACCTACCAGCGCGCCATTCGTGCCCCGACACTCATCGAACTGTTCAACCCGCAGCTGGTCGGCCTGATCCAGTTCGGCAACGACCCGTGTGCCGCCACCGTGAACACCGCAGGCCAGATCGTGCATGCTACGGCCAGCCTCGCGCAGTGCGAGGCGCAGGGTGTGACGGCGGCCCAGTATGGCAACGGCAGCACTACCAATACGATCCCGCAGGGGGCGAGCGGCCAGCTGTCGCAGCTGACCGGTGGCAACACCGAACTCAAGCCCGAGACCAGTAATTCGTGGACGGCGGGCCTGACCTTCACGCCGGAGCAGGTGCCCGGGCTGACCGGCAGCATCGACTACTTCCACATCGCCATCGACGGGGAGGTGAGCACGATCCCGGCGGCGGTCATCATGAGCAAGTGCCTTGCCGACAGTGACCCGGTCTACTGCAGCCAGATCGTGCGTAACACTGCCAGCGGCTCACTCACGGGCGCGACGATTGCCGGCGGCGGGTATTTCATCCAGACCAACGTCAATGTCGGCGCCGCCCTGGTGAGCGGTGTCGACGTACAGGCGAACTACCACCTGCCGCTCGGGCATCTGGGCTCACTCGGCTTTGCGCTGAACGGCTCGTACCTGCAGCACTTCGAGGGCACGCCGCTGCCCGGGGAGCACACCTACGACTGCGCGGGCCTGTTCGGCTTCACCTGCCAGACCGTGAACCCGCGCTGGCGCCACATTGCGCGCGCCACCTGGCAGATGCCCTGGAGGGTGGACCTGGCGGCGACCTGGCGCTACATCGGCAAGGTGTCCAACGACAACAACGACAATGATCCGACGCTGCACTACGCGGTGTACGGCGCTTACACCTACCAGCCGGCCGTCATCGGTTCGTACAGCTATATCGACCTGGCGGCCACCTGGCACATTCTCGACAATTTCGAGGTGCGCGGCGGCATCAACAACATCACCGACAAGGACCCGCCGGTGGTGCCGTTCTTCATCCAGCCCGGAGGTGCCAACGCCTACTCAGCCTACGACCAGCTCGGGCGCCAGCTGTTCCTGGCGTTTACGGCGAAGTTCTAACCCGCGCACCGGCCGGCGGCCCCCGGGGGCGCCGGCCGGGCCGACGGTGAGCGGTTCCACACCGTCAGGCATCCAGCGCCTCAGCCCATGCGTCTCCTCGACCTGATTGCCCAAGCTCGCGAGCCGTTCCTGGTCGCACACGGCGATCCGGCGCGCATCTGGCGGCTTCAGGGGGCGCTCGAGCTGGCTCCCCGCGTGCTGGAGTGCCCGGTGCGCTACGTGTTGACCGATGAGCTGGCGGCGCTGTGTGCCGAGCTGGCCTACTCCAGCGGGGACCGCCTGACCCGCTGCCTTGACCTGGTGCGCTTGCCCGCCCCGCAGCTGTGGATTGAATGGTCGGACAGCGCAGCCCTTGAAGGGGCGTCCGGTTTTTTCGGTGCCCCTGCGGCACTTCCTGCCGAAGCGGGACGGCGCGTGGGCATTCTGGTCCAGGGGACTCCTGAGGGAACACGCGCGATGTTGCGTGCGTTCTGGTCGGAGCAGGCACAGGCGATCGCCTGCCCGATGGAAGCGCTGTTGGATCTGCGGCATGACCTGCCCTGCGCCGCGGCCGGGAAATCCCCATACAGAGAGTGGCTCAGCGTTACCGAGACCATTCCGGCACTGGCCCGGCTGCTCGATTGTGCCCGCTTCCGCCTGGAGTCCTCCTGGGCCGGATACTACGAGCAGGCTGCGCTTTCGAAGCAGCAGGGGCATGACGCCCTGCGCGATTCACTCACCGGGATCGCCCGTGACGTGCCGGTGCTGATCGCATTCCTCCTGCTGCTGGCCAGTCGCGAGGCGGTCGCTGTGCGGCCGGTGAACCGGGACACGCTGAATCACAAGCGCGCCCGGCAGGGCCGGGTGCCGCTGCTCAATCATGTCGAGGCGCGCCTGGCGCTTGAGCCTGCGGCCCCGCCCGACGTGCCGCGCGAGCGCGGCCAAACGGGCCGCTCTGCCCCGCGCCGGCACCAGGTGCGCGGTCACCTGGTCCGCCACCGCAACTGCATTTACTGGCGCCGGCCGCACTTTCGCGGCAACGCATTCTACGGGCGCGTGCTCAGCCGCACCGTCAGGCTGTCGTTCGAACACGGAGCCGGACAGCCCGCCTGAACAGCCGGGGCCCGGACGAGCCCGCCACGCGGCTGATCCGAAAGTCCCCTCGCACAAGGGTGAGCCAGTTACCCTAACGCGCCGACGCTACGGGCCGGCGCGCCGGGGACGATCCTTGAATCTCATCGCTGCAGCTCCCAACACGCGATCCCCGTCAGCCCCTGACGGGCTCGCGGTCTAAAAGCAGACGTACGACTTGGGCGCTGCGATCCTCTTCGGGCTGCTGTCCGCGCTGATGTTCGGCGCCTCCGATATCCTCGCGCGCTTCGCCGGGCGCAGCGTGGGCGTCATCCGCTCTATCTTCTACGGTCATACCGTCGCGGGACTGAGCCTCGGGCTGCTGGTGCTGTACTACGGCTTGCCGCAGGCGCCGGCGGCGTCCTGGATCGTGCAGGTGGGCGCGAATCTTCTGTCCTTCGCGGCGACCGCATGTCTTTATCGTGCGCTGGCGGTGGGACGGCTGGGCGTGGTGTCGCCGGTGGCCGCAACGTACGGCGGTGTCTCCGCCCTCCTGAGCCTGCTGTCCGGGGAGACGTTCTCGCTGCTGAGCTGGGTGGGCCTGGCGACCACCTTTGCGGGTGGGCTGCTCGCGGCGACCCCGCGGCGCCGGGCGGAGGGAGCCGTGCCGGTGGTGTCCGGTGCGCAGCTGGCAGCGTTCGCGGCCGTACTGTACGGGGTCGCCTTCTGGCTGCAGGGCCGATACTCGGTGCCGCAGCTCGGAGTGCTGATCCCGACGTGGTCGTACTACGCCATGGGCAGCATCACCGCTTTCGCGTGGGGCCGGGCGCGGCGCCTGCCGTGGGCCGTCCCCGCTCTGCCGCAGCTGCGCCTGGCGGTTGCGACCACCGGCCTTGCCTGCGTGGGCTCGCTGGCCCTGGCGGCCGGTCAGCTCACCGGCCAGGTGGCCGTGGCCACGCTGCTGAGCGCGCTGGCGAGCGCGGTCACGGTGCTCCTGGCCCGCGCAACGCTGAAGGAGGACGTGCCCGTGCACGGCTGGATCGGCCTGTTCCTGGTGATCGCGGGCCTGGTGGTGCTGCGGTTGTCGTAGGCATGCCGGTGCAGCAGACAGCTGCTGCGCACTGGGCGGGCGGTCGGCTAGAGTTGCGCGGGTGAAAACAGCTCTGCCCGCTTGCCTGCTGCTGGGCGCGTGGTTGGCACTCAGTGCCGGCTGCAGCGCCGGCGGCGATGATCCGGGACGCAAGGTCGACGCCTTGATGCGCGCGTATCAGGGAAAGGTGCCAGGTGCGGCGGTGCTCGTGTTGAGGGACGGGCGCGCCGTGGTGGAGCGCGCATACGGGATGGCGGACCTGGAGCGGCAGGTCCCGGTCAGCGCTGCGACCGACTTCCGCCTGGCCTCCATGACCAAGCAGTTCACCGCGGCGGCGATCCTGCTGCTGGTGCAGGATGGGCGCGTTGCGCTCGATGATCCGCATCGGCAAGTGGCTGCCCTCACTGCCGCCGCGCTCCGCCGCGGCCACCATCCGGCAGCTGCTGACACACACCGGCGGTCTGGTCGACTACGAGGATCTCATCCCGGCCGGTACCACCCAGCAGCTGCACGACGCGGACGTGCTGCGGCTGCTGGAGCGCGAGGACCGCACTTACTTTGCACCCGGCAGCAGCTATCGCTACAGCGACACCGGCTACTCGCTGCTGTCACTGGTCGTTGCCAGGGCCTCGGGTGAGGGATTTGCCGCCTTTCTGCGCGAGCGCATATTCCAGCCACTGGGCATGCAGGACACGCTCGCCTACGAGGAGGGCATCTCGAGCGTTCCGCAGCGCGCCTTCGGCTACAGTTTCGAGCGCGGCGCCTGGCAGCGCACCGACCAGAGCCTCACGAGTGCGGTGCTCGGTGACGGCGGGATCTATTCCTCGATCGCCGATCTTGCGAAGTGGGATGCCGCCCTCTACGGCACGCGGCCGCTGGATGCCACGTCGCTGCAGCTGGCCTTCACCCCGCACACCCACACCGACGATGCGATGGTCCGTTACGGCTTCGGCTGGCGCATCACCGGGAGCAGTGTCTGGCACTCCGGGGAAACGCTTGGGTTCCGCAACGTGATCGTGCGCTGGCCGCGCCGGCACTTCACGGTGGTGGTGCTCACCAACCGCAATGAGCCGGAGCCCTATACGCTGGCGCTGGCGATTGCCAGGGCGTGCCTGCCGGATGTCGACGTGACGCGCGCCACGCAGGTGGTGGTGGGCCCGGACTCCGGGGCACGGCCGATTCCCACGGAGCCGGCGCGCTGATGCGCGGTTTGCAGCCGCTCCGGGTCTGGCTCCTCATCGCGGCAGGGCTTTGGGCCCAGGCCGGTCGCGCCGGCACGCCTACTCCCGATCCTCTGGATCCGGAGTGGACCGCCCGTCAGGCCCCGTTCCTCATCTATGGCAACACCTACTACGTGGGCACCCGGGGACTGGCCTCGATCCTGATCACCTCCGCGGCCGGGCACGTCCTGATCGACGGCACGCTGCAGGAGAGCGCCGCGCAGGTGGCAGAGAATATCCGCGCGCTCGGCTTCAACGTCCGGGACATCCGGCTGATCCTCAACAGCCATGCGCACTTCGATCATGCCGGCGGAATTGCGGCCCTGCAGAGGCTCAGCGGCGCGGCCGTCGCCGCCAGCCCCTCCAGTGCGCGGGTGCTGCTGCAGGGCCGCTCGGCACGCGACGATCCCCAGTACGCAAGCCTTGCCCGCGGCCCCGACCCGCTCGCGCATGTCCGGGTCATCACCGATGGCCAGACACTCACCGTCGGGGCGCTGCGCGTGACGGCGCACTTCACCCCGGGGCATACGCCGGGCGGGACGAGCTGGACCTGGGACTCGTGTGCGCAGCAACGCTGCCTGCACTTGGTCTACGCCGACAGCCTGACTGCAGTCTCCGCGGCGGACTTCAAGTTCAGCCACAGCACGGACTACCCGCAGGTGCTGGAAGACTTTCGCAACAGCTTCGCCGTGCTCTCCGCACTGCCGTGCGACATCCTGCTGACCCCGCACCCCGGGGCATCCGCCATGTACGAGCGTCGGGCGCGGCGCGACAGCGGCGCCGATCCTGATGCCTTCGTCGATACCACGGCGTGCCGCGCGTACGCAGCCACTGCGCGTGCCAACCTGGAGCGGCGCCTCGCCGGCGAACGGCAGGCGCCCTGAGGGAGCCCGGCGCGGCCGTCGCTAGCTCGCCGCCCCGAACACAAATGCGTCCATCGACAGGATCCCATAGGCAATGCCGCCATCGATGACCTGCGCCCGCGCGCCCTGTGGGGCGGCGCCGGCCGCGAACGGCAGCGGCAGGTAGTGATCCGAGGTCGGGTGGGCCCGCCGCGCATCAGGGGCGCTGTGGAGGTAATCCAGCAGGGCCTGCATATCCCCCGACGAGACGGCCTGGCGCGACCACGCAACGAAGCGCTGCACGTATGCGGCATCGTCCGCGTGTGAGGCGCCGCGGAACTCGGAGAGATTATGGGTCAGGCTTCCCGAGCCCACGATCAGCACGCCCTCGGCCGACAAGGGCGCGAGCAGCTGTCCGAGCCGGAACGCATCGGCCGGGGTGCAGCGCGTCGGCAGCGAGACCTGGACGACCGGCACGTCAGCCTCCGGGTACAGGTAACGCAGTGGGACCCAGGCGCCGTGGTCCAGTCCGCGCGTGGCATCCAGCTGCGCGCTGCCCTGCGCGGCGATCAGCTGCACGATACGCCTCGCCAGTGACGGGTCTCCGGGGGCCGGATAGCGCAGCGTGTACAGCTCTGCGGGGAAGCCGCCAAAGTCATGGATGGTCGGCGGCGCGGCGCTGGCGGTGACCGTGACCTCCGCGGTCATCCAGTGGGGTGAGAGGATCACGATTGCCTGCGGCCGCGGCAGCGCTGCACCGAGGGCTCGCAGCGCCGGGCCGGCAAGACCAGGCTCGGTGGCGAAGGTGGGCGCACCGTGGGATACGAACAAGGTGGGCAGGCGGTCGATGGCAGGCTCCTCCACAGGATCGGGGGATTGTGCCTGTTCCCTCGGCAGGCCGTCGCGTCAAAAGGCCGGAATCCGCGGCGTCATACGCACCGCAGTGGCTCGCGCAAGTGCCGTATGGCACATCCGGATTCGGGGGTACGATCTGCTGGGGATCCTGCACATCCGGACACCACGGACTCGCTACAACGAACCATCGGCTGGATGAGGGAGGCGACATGCGAATCACAGGTCTCACCGCGGCAGCGCTGCTCGGCGGCGCGCTGATCTTCGGTTGCGGCAGTGTGGCGGCTGATGAAGCCAATGCCTGTGCCCACTTCAGCTGGGATGTCACGCACGAGCTTGCGGTGATGAAACAGTCGCCGCAGGCACTGACCGCAGCTGTGGCGGGCACCGGCACGGTGCCGCAAATGCGCACCGGGCAGGTGTACGAGGTGAAACTCGCACCACAAGGCAGCGTGGGCTACCTCGTGCCGCCGGGAAAGGCGATGCCTGCGGCGCAGGCCACCGGCGGGCTGGTGCTGTTTCGCGTCCCCGTCGCCGGCCGGTACCGGATTTCCTTGGCCAGCGGCCACTGGATCGACGTCCTGGCCAACGGTGCCTTCATCAAATCACGCGATTTTCAGGGCGCCCACGGCTGCGAGCCGCTCCACAAGATCGTCGAGTTCGAGCTGCCGGCGGACCAGTCCCTCACCCTGCAGTTCAGCGGTGCGCCTGGAACCTCGGTGCGGGTAGCCATCACCGCCGTGACATCCCCGGCAGCGCAATGACACGCCTGGCCGCGGGGCGGCTGGCTAGTCTGCAGCCCCCGCCGGCGGCGCCGCTTCCGGCTCGGCGGCGCCTTCCAGGCGCTCCACGTCGCGCAGGCTCGGGAAGAGCCGCATCCACAACAAGGCGATGAATATCGTGCCGATGCCGCCGATGAGGGCCGCCGGCATCGCCCCCACGAAGCCGGCCAGCGTGCCGCTCTCGAAGGCCCCCAGTTGGTTCGAGGCGTTCACGAACAGGTAATTGACCGCGCCCACGCGCCCGCGCATGGCATCCGGGGTGCGCAGCTGCACCAGGGAGATCCGGATGACCATGCTCACCGTGTCTGCGGCCCCGAGGATGAGCAGTGCCCCCACCGACAGCGCCATTGAGCGCGAGACCGCGAACACGATGGTCGCCGCACCGAACACGATGACCGCCTGGAACATGCGCAGGCCAACGCGGCGCTTGAGGGTATGGCGCGCGAGCGCCACCGACATCACGAGCGCACCCACCGCCGGTGCGGCGCGCAGAATGCCAAGCCCCGCCGGTCCGGTGTGCAGAATGTCGCGCGCATAGATAGGCAGCAGCGCGGTCGCACCGCCCAGCAGCACCGCGAACAGGTCAAGCGAGATCGTGCCCAGGATGGCGGGATTGCGGCGCACGAAGCCGACGCCGGCAAAGAGCGAGCTGCGGTCGGGGACCTGGCTGCTGATGAGGCGCGCCGGGGTTGCTATCAGCCCGTTCAGCACCATCGCCATGATCGACAGCACCGCGGCGATGGCGTAGGGCAGTCCCGGGGACAGCGCGTAGGAAAATCCCCCCAGCGCCGGCCCGCTGATCATGGCCACCTGGAACACTGCGGTAGCGACGGCGGTGCCCCGCTGCAGCAGGCGCGGCGGGGCGACCGCCGGCAGCAGCGCGGCGACGGCGGGACTCTCGAAGGCGCCGGCGACCCCGAGCGCCAGGATCGCGGCGAAGATCTGCGGCAGCGTGAGCCAGCCTGCAAGGGTGCCCCATGCGAGCAGTGCGAGCGTGATGCCCGAGAGCAGCTGGCAGGCCTGGGCAACCCGGCGGCGGTCGAAGCGGTCCGCGACGTGGCCGGCGATGAAGATGAACAGCGCGGTCGGCAGGAACTCCAACAGGCCCGCGAGTCCGAGGCTGAACGCGCTGCCGGTGAGTGCGTAGATGTGCCAGCCGACGGCGACCGCGAAGATCTGCGCTGCAAATTCCGAAAGCCCCCGCGCAGCCACGTAGAGGAGGAATGGCCGGTGGCGCAGCAGGACGTGGAGCTGCGGTGCCTGAGTGGCTGCAGCGCTCATGCGACCAACACCTCAACTTCCGTGACTGTCGGGCGCTAGGGTCGCATGTGCCTGCGCCCGATCCCACGTTTACGATGAGCATTGCGGACGCGCCCCCGGCGGGCCTGAGCGTCACAATTCCGACATGCAATTCGCGTGCTTTGCCCTTAACCTGTTGAATCTGCGTCTGTTTCTCGTGTCCCTCCAGGAGAATCTATTCTCTTGCGATAGAAACGACCGTGCGACACTATAGTAACCGGCGTCGCGCCGACGCATTGTTGAACACCGCCAAGGAAGTTGAGGTCCCGATGACGCGCAAGAGCAATACGCTGGGGAGCCTGATCCGTGCCTTGCGCCGACAGAAGAACTGGACCCTGCGGCAGATGAGCGAGAAGGTCGGCATTCCGCTCTCGACGCTCGCCAAGGTGGAGCAGGACAAGCTCTCACTCACCTACGACAAGCTGCAGCAGTTCACCTCGCGGCTGGGACTGACGATGGCTGAGTTCCTGGCGCAGGCGGATCCGCCTGCAGTGGACGCGCCGAAGGTCGTGACCGCCCGGCGCAGCCTCACCAGGGACGGCAATTCCATCCAGGTGTCCACGCCTAACTACGATTACGAGTACTTATGCGCCGACCTGCGTGAGAAGCGCATGGTGCCCATCCTCACGCGCATCCGCGCCCACGACATCAAGGAGTTCGGCGAACCGGTGCGCCACCAGGGCGAGGAGTTCGTCTTCGTGCTCGAGGGCACCGTGGAGGTGCACCTGCAGTTCTACACCTCGGTCGTGCTCAAGGCCGGGCAGGGGGTCTACCTCGACAGCACGATGGGTCACGCCTACGTCGCCAAGGACTGCGAGAGTGCCCTGGTGCTGGGGGTGTGCTCGGGCGAGGACCGCAACCTGGCCGGCGAGCTGATAAGCCTTGCCGAAAAGGCCGAGCAGGTCGCCTAGCGACGATGGAGCTGAGGCACCTCTAGCCAAGTCGAGCTCCTTGTGCTCTGGTGCTACCCGTGTTGCAGAAAACCAACCGGTATAGAAACATTTGACACCCAATTCTCTGTACAGGACTATTATCTTCTGTGAGACAAATATGTGCCTGAAGTCCCCAGCTTCGACTCGGGGCGCCAATCGGGCGCCGTGCAGCATTTCCGAGGGATAAATCCATGAATTCGAAGATCAAGAGTGGCGGTGTCTGCCGTGCTCGGACTTGCCGGCGCCGCACTGTCGCAGGTGCAGCCTCGCGCAGACAGCGAACGCAGGCGCTCTCGACAGCGGCAGTGTGGTCGCTCTGCAAGAGATCGTAGTCACCGCACAGAAGCGCGAAGAGAAGCTGCACGACGTCCCGATGGGGGTGACCGCAATTACCGCTGACGAGCTGCAGAAGCAGCAGCTCGTCAGCCTCGAGGACCTGCAATCAAAGTGCCCGGACTGTCGCTCACGGAAGTTCAACCCGGCGAGACGCGGATTACCCTTCGTGGCCAGAACGTGGGCGGCGATCGGCTCGACGGTGACCACCTACATCGACGAGACGCCCTTCGGCTCGAGCAATGCGCTCGCCAATGGCTTCTTCTTCACCGGTGACTTCGACACCTGGGACCTGCAGCGTGTCGAGGTGCTGCGCGGACCCCAGGGGACCTTGTACGGCGCCGGCAGTGAAGGCGGTCTTCTCAAGTACGTTACCAACGCGCCCGACCCGACGAAGTTTGGCGCGGCCGTCCAGGTCGGCGGCGAGGATGTCGCGCACGGTCAGTTCGCGGGGTCCGGGAAGGGAATGCTCAACCTGCCGATCGGTGATCGCGCCGCATTTCGCCTCAGCGGCTACTACGAGGCGCTACCCGGGTACATCGATGATCCGTCGCTCGGCGAAAAACACGTCAATCGCGGCTATCAAGATGGTGTGCGTGCCTCATTGCTGGTCAACTTTACCGACAATTTTTCACTACGACTGAGCGCCTTGGGGCATGACCTGCACACCGACGGGTCACCCAACACCGATGTAATCGGAGCCGGAAATCTCAACCTCACCCCGCCCGCCAATCAGCTCGATCCACAGGACGGCAACTTCACGCCAGCAACGCTTCATCAACGAGCCGGACACCTTCAAGTACCGTATCTACAGCGGCACGCTCAACTGGAATATCGGCTGGGGAACCCTCACCTCGATTACCAGCTACGGGACCACAGACCAGAGTTCGTTTGGTGACGTAACTTCGGTCCCGGCCGCGCCGGGGACCGGCGCAACAGGTACGTTCGGTGATGTCGCTACGAGCCTCCTCGGATTCGTCGCCCCGCCGCCTCCCGGCGCGACCGCTGTCGCGGGCCTCGCCGAGCCTGCAACGACGAACATCAAGAAGTGGACGCAGGAGTTTCGCCTTGCCTCCGCTGCCGGGCAGACTCTCGAGTGGCAGGTCGGTGCGTTCTACACGCACGAGGCCTCGTCGCTCGACCAGACGCTGCCGCTCTTCTATATCCCGACGCAAGTGTACGCCCCGCTACCGGTGGCTCTGGGTGGGCCGTCGCTCGAGAACTCTTCCCTCGACGCCGTATATCGCGAGTGGGCCGGCTTTGCCGAGGTGACCTACCACTTCAGTCCGCAATTCGACCTGCGGCCTCGGCGGACGCTGGTCGGAGAACAAGCAGACCGCCAACCAGGTGACCACGGGTGCGCTGCTCGCGCTCACCGGCCAGCCCTCCCCGCAGCTGAGTTCCGGCGACTCGAGCGACAACGACTTCACCTACTCGCTTGCGCCGCGCTGGCACGTGAGCAGCAACACCATGGTCTACGGGCGGCTCGCGACCGGCTACCGCCCGGGCGGTCCGAACGACCTGCCACCGAACACACCATCAAGCGTCCAGCGACAGTACGAGCCTGACAAGACAACGAACTACGAGGTGGGCGTACGCACGGACCTGCTCGACAAGCGTGTGTCCATCGATGTGGCCGCGTTCCTCGTCGACTGGAAGAAGATTCAGCTGTTCGAGGAAGTCCAGGTGCCGGGGTACCCTCCGTTCGGCATCAACGCCAACGGCGGCAGCGCGCGTACCAAGGGTATTGAATGGACACTCGGTTATACGCCGGTGACCGGTCTGACCTTCACCCTGGTGGGTGCGTACGTCGACGCCTACCTGACTGCACCGGCGCCCGAGGCCGGGGGCAACGAGTGGCGATCCGCTGCCCTACGTGCCGAAATGGAGCACCTCGCTGGACGGGGCCTACACGTGGCGTGCGTTCGGTAACTTCAACGCGTTCGCCGGCGCAACGTGGAGCTATATCGGTTCGCGCTTCAACGATTTCTCGGCCATTCCCGATGCAACCGGCGCGTTCGCGCCGGAACCACGCCCGGAGCTGCCGAGTTACAACATGGTCAACCTGCGGGCGGGGCTTGACAGCGGCCGCTGGGCGTTCGAGCTGTACTGCAAGAACGTGGGTGATACCCGCGGCATCACTTACTATACCAACAGCGGCACCCCCAACTACGGCGGCGCGATTGGCTACGTTCAGCCGCGCACGCTCGGCGCGACGGTGACTGCCCGATTCTAACGGCACCACAGGCGGCCGCTGTCAGGAAAGAAGCTCATGAGTTCGAGGCGACTGGCTGGCCGCTCGTTAGGCAGCGTGAATGGAGTTATTCCACTCCGTCGACGGCTATTGCGAGCAGCGCCTGAGGGGCGTGCCATGGTGAAAACGCAATGAATGCAGCGCCGCGCCGATGGCGGTACCGCCTCCTCGAAGGCCCTGGAACTGCCGTACCCGTACCTGCTGTTCCTCGGCGATGCCACGGAGGCGGCGTACGCCAAGACCGCCTTCGGGCTGCGCGACTGGGCGCCGGA
Organism: uncultured Pseudomonadota bacterium; assembly: GCA_963794975.1. Lineage (GTDB taxonomy): Bacteria > Pseudomonadota > Gammaproteobacteria > Steroidobacterales > Steroidobacteraceae > 13-2-20CM-66-19. The sequence goes on from CAWCGL010000004.1 coordinate 426,825, forward strand.
GCGCTGCATCGGCGAGTGGGGCTGCGATTCCGCCACGGTCACCACCGGCCTGCCGCGCATGACGCCCAAGGAGGCGCGGGTGCGCGGCGCGCGCGGGCTGGTCATCGGCATCGCCAATACCGGCGGGGTGATCGGCGAGAGCTGGGTGCCGCTGCTGGTCGAGGCGCTCGAGGCCGGACTGGACATCGTCAGCGGCCTGCACGTGAAGCTCGCCTCGGTGCCGCAGCTGAAGGCCGCCGCCGCCCGCTGCGGGCGGCAGCTGATCGACATCCGCACGCCGCCGCCGAACATACCCTGCGGCACCGGCTCCAAGCGCCCCGGCAAGCGGCTGCTCACCGTCGGCACCGACTGCGCGCTGGGCAAGAAATACACCGCGCTCGCCATCGCGCGCGCCTTCAAGGCCCGCGGCCGTGGCGTCGATTTCCGCGCCACCGGCCAGACCGGGATCCTCATCTCCGGCGGCGGCATGCCGATGGATGCGGTGGTGTCCGACTTCGAGGCCGGCGCGGCGGAGCTGCTGAGCCCGGCGGCCGATCCTGCCCACTGGGACGTCATCGAAGGGCAGGGGTCCTTGTTCCATCCGGCTTACGCGGCAGTCTCGCTCGGCCTGCTGCACGGCAGCCAGCCCGATGTCCTCGTCGTGTGCCACCAGCCGGGGCGCAAGTTCGTGCTCGGCCACGAGGACTTCGCGCTGCCGAGCCTCGCCGAGACCATCGACCTGAACCTGCGGCTTGGGCAGGCGCACCAACCCGGCCATCCGCTGCGGCGGCGTCTCGCTCAATACCGCGCACCTGGAACTGAATGCCGCACGCGCGCTGATGGCGCAGGAGAGTGCGCGCCTGGGGCTGCCGGTCGCCGACCCGATGCGTCCCGGTGCGGAATTCGAACGACTCATCGATTCGTGCCTGGGCTGACGCTCAAGGCCAATGGGAATTAGCAACATGAGCAAGCAAAGACTGATCGCTTTCACGCTGGCCGCGCGGCTTCTGCGCGCTGTCAGGCGCCCTGGTCCAGGCGCAGGAAGACCCCTGACCGCAGCTGGCGGCCCCGGCACCGGTGGCCGCGCCGCTGACGCGCCGCGGACGTGAACGCCTGGCTCGACGGCTACCTGCCCTACGCGCTCAAGACCGGCGACATCGCCGGCGCGGTCGTCGTGGTGGTCAAGGACGGCCAGGTGCTCACCGAGCGCGGCTATGGCTTCTCGGACGTCGAGAAGCGCACCGCCGGTCGATCCGGCACTCACGCTGTTCCGCCCCGGCTCGGTGTCCAAGCTGCTCACCTGGACCGCCGTCATGCAGCAGGTGGAGCAGGGCAAGATCGATCTCGACGCCGACATCAACCAGTACCTGGACTTCAAGGTGCCGGGCGCTGGGCGGCAAGCCCATCACCATGCGCAACCTGATGCAGCACACGGCCGGCTTCGAGGAACAGGCCAAGGGCATCATCACCGAAGAGCCCAGCACGCTGCCGCCTTACGATGCGCTGCTGAAGGCAATGGGTGCCGACCCGCGTGTTCGCCCCCGGCAGCACGCCGGCCTACTCCAACTACGGCGCATCGCTGGCCGGCTACATCGTGCAGCGCGTCTCGGGTGAGCCCTTCGACGACTACATCGACAAGCACATCCTCGAGCCGCTGGAGATGAAGCACTCGAGCTTCCGCCAGCCGCTGCCGCCGAACCTGGCGCCGCTGATGTCCAAGGGCTATCCGGCAGGCCTCCGAGGAGCCGCACCCGTTCGAGATCATCGGTCCCGCGCCGGCCGGCTCGCTGTCCGCCAGCGGCGAGGACATGGCGCACTTCATGATCGCGCACCTGCAGGACGGCGAGTACCACGGCGAACGCATCCTCAAGGCCGAGACCGCCCGGCATGATGCACGACAGCCCGCTCACCATGCTGCCGCCGCTGAACCGCATGGAGCTGGGCTTCTTCGAGACCAACATCAACGGCCGCGAGGTCATCGGCCACCTCGGGCGATACGGACTACTTCCACACCTCGCTGCACCTGTTCCTGAAGGAGAACGTGGGCTTCTACGTCTCCTTCAACAGCCCCGGCAAGGACGGTGCCGCCGGCGGCCTGCGCGGTGCGCTGTTCCAGGACTTCGCCGACCGCTACTTCCCGGCCGCACCGCCCAAGGCCGGCGTGGATGCGAAGACCGCCGCGGAGCATGCCGCGCTCATGAGCGGCGCCTGGGCGAACTCGCGCGGCTCGCAATCGAGCTTCCTGGCCGGCATCGGCTTCATCAGCCAGACCAAGGTGGGGGTCGGCAAGAAGGGCGAGCTCGTGCTGCCCTTCCCGGGACTGAACGGCAAGCCGCGCCACTGGATCGAGACCGCGCCGTTCGTCTGGTATGACGAGAACGGCCACGATCGCGCCGCGGCGAAGGTGGTCGACGGCAAGCCGGTGCGCTTCAGCTTCGACCTGCTCTCGCCGTTCATGGTGTTCGAGCGCGTCGCCCTGGTACGCAGAGCAGCACCTGGCTGATGCCCCTGTTCGGCATCGGCGTGGCGGCATTGCTGCTCACGGTGCTGGTGTGGCCGGTCGCAGCCCTGGTACGCCGGCGCTACAAGGCGCCGCTCGCCCTGCCGCTGCCGGCGCTCAAGGCCTACCGCTGGAGCCGCATCGCAGCGCTCCTGGTACTGCTGGGTCTGGGGCTGTGGGTGCTGATCTTCACGCTCATCATCAAGGACACCGGCAACCTAAGCTCGCGTCTGGATCCGCTGATCTGGCTGGCGCAGCTGTTCGGCGTGGTGGCCTTCTTCGGCGGCCTCGCGCTCATGCTGTGGAACCTTAAGGCGGTGTGGGGCGGGCAGCGCCGCTGGCCCGCCCAGGTCTGGAGCGTCGTGCTGGTGATCTCAGCCGGCGCCGTGCTGTGGGTGGCACTGGTGTGCAAGCTGCTCAGCTTCGGCACCAACTACTGATGAGCGCGCTCAGGCTCAGCGTCGAGAGGGTGCGGCTGCCGTTCAAGGCGCCGTTCCGCATCTCCGGGTTCGTGTTCGACAACCAGGAGGTGGTGTTCGTCACGGTGGACGACGGGGTCCACCGCGGGCGCGGCGAGGCCGCCGGGGTCTACTACCTGAAGGATGACGTCGACGCACATGGTCGCGACGCTCGAGTCGCGGCGCGCGGCCATCGAGGCCGGCATCGACCGCACCGCGCTGCAGTCGCTGCTGCCGGCCGGTGGTGCGCGCAACGCGCTCGACTGCGCGCTGTGGGAGCTGGAGTCCCGCCGCAGCTGGCACGCCGGTGTGGAAGCTGGCGGGGCTGGCGCCGCCCAAAGCCGCTGCTCACCACCTTCACCCTGGGGGCGGAGAGCCCGGCGCACATGGCCGACGGGGCGCGGCGCTACACGCTCGCGCGGGCGCTGAAACTCAAACTCACCGGCGAGGCGGCGCTGGACCTGGAACGCGTGCGCGCGGTGCGCGCCGCGCGCCCGGATGCCTGGATCGGCGTCGATGCCAACCAGGGCTACACCATCGATGCGCTGCCGGCGCTGATCGCCGGGCTCAGTCGAGGCGCGCGTCATGCAGCTCGAGCAGCCGCTCAAGCGCGGCCACGAGGCGGAGCTGGACGGCTTCGAGTCGCCGATCCCGCTGGTCGCGGACGAAAGCGCGCTCACCCTGGGCGACGTGCCCGGGCTGGTCGGCCGCTTCAGCATGGTCAACATCAAGCTCGACAAGTGCGGCGGGCTCACCGAGGGCCTGGCGATGGCACGCGAGGCCCGGCGCCTGGGGCTGGGCGTCATGGTCGGCAACATGGTCGGCACGAGCCTGGCGATGGCGCCGTCGTTCATCCTCGGCCAGCTGTGCGATGTCGTCGACCTGGACGGCCCGACCTTCCTCAAGCACGACCCGCCGCCCACCATCACCTACGCCGACGGCAACATCTGGTGCGACGAGACAGGTGTGGGGGAGCCCGCGCAGGCAGCCCTCGTGACCGGTGTGCGCCGCACAGCCTGAGCGGCCAGGCGATGTCATCGAGGTTCCAGCGCTTCCTGCTGCCCGGCTTTGCCTTCAAGGCGGTCGTGATCGGCGGCGGCTACGCCACCGGGCGCGAACTGGCCGAGTTCTTCCTGCCCAGCGGCCCCTGGGGCGGCATCACCGCGATGCTGCTCGCGACGCTCATCTGGAGCGGCGTGTGCGTGGCCACCTTCCTGTTCGCGCGCGCCAGCGGCGCGCGCGACTACCAGAGCATTCGTGCGCGCGCTGCTGGGCCCGGGCTGGATCGCCTTCGAGGCCGCGTACCTGCTGTTCGTGGTCCTGATCCTGGCGGTGTTCGGGGCTGCCGCCGGGGAGATCGCCAAGAGCCTCGGCCTCCGCCGGACTGTCCGGGACGCTCGCGCTGATGGGCGCTGATCGCCCTGGTGGTCGCCTACGGCAACACCTCGGTCGAGCGGCTGTTCACCTACGTCTCGTTCCTGCTGTACGCGGTGTACGCGCTGTTCCTGGTGCTCTCGCTCACGCCATTTCGGCGGGCGGATCGAGGCCGGGTTTCGCCCGGCACGTGCCCATGAGCGGCTGGGTCACCGGCGGCATCACCTATGCCAGCTACAACATCGTCGGCGCGGTGGTGATCCTGCCGGTGCTGCGCCACCTGACGAGCCGACCGCGACGCGGTGATCGCCGGCCTCATCGCCGGCCCGCTCGCGATGCTGCCGGCGCTGCTGTTCTTCTGCTGCATGATGGCCTACTACCCGCAGATCGGCGCTGCCACGCTGCCGTCTGACTTCCTGCTGCAGCGGCTCGACCTGCCGCTGTTCCGCCTGCTGTTCCAGCTGATGATCTTCGCCGCCCTGCTGGAGAGCGGCACCGGCGCGGTGCACGCGATCAACGAGCGCATCGGCAACGCCTGGCAGCGCCGCGACGGGCACACGCTCGGGCGCGGCGCGCGGCTGGCGATCGCACTGGTGATCCTCACCGGGTGCATGTTCCTCGCCGACCCGCTTCGGGCTGGTCGCCCTCATCGCCAACGGTTATCGGCTGCTGGCGGCGATCTTCCTGCTCGTCTACGTGCTGCCGGTGCTCACCGATCGGGCTCTATAAACTGTGGCGCGGCGCGGGCCGCCAGGAAACCACTATGAAGACAATCATCCTCGCCGCCGTGGCCGCCCTCGCGTGCCCGCTGCTGCTGGCGGCACCGCCGCAGGACTTCGCGCAGCGCGCCGAGAGCGTGCGCAAGTCCGCGGGCATCCCCGGCATGGCCATCGCCATCGTCGAAGGCGACGGGGTGACCTTCGCCAGGGGCTTCGGCGTGAAGGCGCTCGGCAAGGCGGATCCGGTCGATGCCGACACGATCTTCCCGACCGGTTCGACCGGCAAGGCCTTCACCGTGGCCGCCCTCGGGATCCTGGTCGATGAGGGCAAGATCGGCTGGGACGACAAGGTGATCGACCACCTGCCGGGCTTCCAGATGTACGACCCGTGGGTCACGCGCGAGATGACCATCCGCGACCTGCTGGTGCACCGCAGCGGCCTGGGGCTGGGCGCCGGCGACCTGCTGTTCGTGCCGCGCACCAACCTCACGCGCGCCGAATCGGTGCGCCGCCTGCGCTACATTAAGCCGGCGACCAGCTTCCGCAGCGGCTTCGCCTACGACAACGTGCTGTACATGGTGGCCGGCCAGCTCATCGAGTCGGTCACCGGCAAGACCTGGGAGACAGTTCATGACCGAGCAGGTGCTCAGGCCCGCCGGCATGCTGCACGCAACCGCGGACGCGGAGGCGCACTTCGCGGCTGCGAACCGCGCGCAGCCGCACGCGCGCATGGACGGGGGCTTCCGCGGCACCGGGCACCAGGAGATGCTGGATGAGCGCGACGAGCTCGGGCGCACCGCCGCTCCCGCCGGGGGGCTTGCCATCAGTGCCAACGACCTGGCGCGCTGGCTGCTGATCCAGCTGCACGACGGTGAGCTCCCGGGGCACACGGGCCGGCTGTTCTCGGCCGCGGCGCACGAGCAGATGTGGACCCCGGTGGTGCTGCAGCCGATCCGCCAGGTCTCAGAGCCGCTCAAGCCGACGCAGCCGCTGTTCTACACCTACGCCCTCGGCTGGGACGTCTCTGACTACCGTGGCACGAAGATCGTCTGGCACGGGGGGGCCGTGTTCGGCTCGCAGACCCTCGTGGTCCTGATCCCGGATAAGAAGGTCGGCTTCTCGATCGAGATCAACTGTGAAGACGGCGAGGCCATGCTCGGCCTCATGGACGAGCTCCTGGACCATTATCTGGGCCTGCCGCGCACCGACTGGGTGGCACGCTGGCGTACTGAGAAGCAGCACAAGATCGCCGCGGCGCTCGAGGCTCTCAAGGCTCCGGCGGCCAAGCCGGCCCAAGTGGGCCCGTCACTGCCACTGGAGCGCTACGCGGGCACCTTCGCCGATCCCTGGTACGGCAACATCGAGATCACGCAGGCGGACGGCAAGCTGGCGATAGACTTCAAGTCCACCCCGCGCATGTCCGGCACGCTCGAGCACTGGCAGTACGACACCTTCGTCACGCACCTGACCGATAAGAGCATCGAGCCGGCGTACGTGACCTTCGGGCTGGGCGCCGAAGGGCAGATCGAGCGGGTGACCATGAAGGCGGTCTCGCCGCTGGCGGACTTCTCCTACGACTACCACGACCTGCTGTTCGTGCCGGTGGCGAAGGCTCCCTGAGCAATCGCCGCGCAAGTGAATGAGGCGTATCTTTGCTGGCCACCGCGACCCTAGGACCCATTATGCTTAAGCGACTCACCTGGACCCTGCTGTTATTGCTGGCCGCCCCGCTGGCCCTGGCGGCACCTGCCGGCCAGGACTACGCCGCCCGCGTGGCGGCGATCCTAAAGAAGACCCCGCTCATCGACGGCCACAACGACCTGCCGTGGGAAATCCGCGAGCGCTTCAGGAGCAAGGTCTCCGCGGTCGACCTCAACGCCGATACCTCCAAGCTCGCGGCCCCCGATGGCGCCCCGGCGCTCATGACCGACATCGGCCGGCTGCGCCGCGGCGGCGTGGGCGGGCAGTTCTGGAGCGTGTTCGTGCCGGTGGAAATGCAGGGACCGCCGGCGGTGCAGGCGACGCTGGAGCAGATCGACATCGTGCGCCAGATGGCCGAGCGCTACCCGAAGGACTTCGAGCTGGCCTACACGGCCGCCGACGTGCGCCGCATCCACGCCGCCGGGCGCATCGCCTCGCTCATCGGCATCGAGGGCGGGCACCAGATCAACAATTCCCTGCCCGTGCTGCGCGAGATGTACGCCCTCGGCGCGCGCTACATGACGCTGACGCATTCGTCCAACAATGACTGGGCGGATTCGGCCACGGATGCCCCCAAGCACCACGGCCTCACCGCCTTCGGCCGCGAGGTCGTGCGCGAGATGAACCGCCTCGGCATGCTGGTGGACATCAGCCATGTCTCCGCCGAGACCATGAACGCGGTGCTCGATACCACGGCCGCCCCGGTGATGTTCTCGCATTCCTCCGCGCGGGCAATCGTCGACCACCCGCGCGACGTGCCGGACGAGGTGCTGCGCCGCCTGGAGAAGAACGGCGGCGTCGTGATGGTGAATTTCTATCCCGGCTATGTCTCTGCCGCCCGCAACCGCTGGGACGCGGACTACGCCGCCGAGCGCGCCCGCTACTCGAGCCCGCCCTTCGGCGGGATCTATATCGGCCAGCCGGAGCGCGCCCAGGCCGCACTCGATGCATGGGTGAAGGCGCACCCGGCCCCCGCGGTGACGCTCGCCGAGGTCGCCGACCATATCGAGCACGTGCGCAAGGTCGCCGGCATCGACCACGTGGGCATCGGCTCTGACTTCGACGGCATCCCGCTCACCCCCACCGGCCTTGAGGGCGTGGACAAGTACCCGGACCTTTTGATCGAGCTCATGCGCCGTGGCTGGTCGGATGCGGATGTCGCCAAGCTCGCCGGCGAGAACATCCTGCGGGCGCTCACCGGCACCGAGGCGGCGGCCGCGCGCCTGCGCTCGAGCACCAAGGCATCCGAGGCGACCATCGCCGAGCTCGACGGCCCCGCGCAGGCGAAGAACGGAAAATAGATCCAGCGCGGCCGGCGGCGTGCGCCGCGGCCGGTGGCGTCACAGCGCGCCGGCCTCGCTCAGCAGGCTGCGCAGCTCGGGATCCTTCCACAGCAGGTACAGCACCAGCAGCGTCGCCAAGGCACCGACCACGATCAGGGCGCGCAGAAAGCGCCCGTAGGCGGGCGACTTGGCGTTGTAGGAGCATCGCCAGATGATCACCGACTGCAGGACGGTGACCACCAGCCCGAGTGCGTAATACAGCCCGTGCGCCAGGGGCGAGCCTGTGAACAGTGGCTCGATGAGCAGGAAGGCCACGGAGACGCCCAGCCCGTAGATCCACACGACCCGGGCCAGGGGCGCCCTGCCGTGCAGTGCATCGTTAAGGGAGCGCCACATGGTTTCCTCGGGATCCGCGCTTGCCGCCCGGGTCGCGGCGCGGCCTACTTGCGGCCGCCCTCGCTCGCAAGCTTCGGCAGGCCCGCGAGCTCGCGGATCTTCTCGTCCAGGTAGCTCAGCACGCGCTGGTCGCGCTCGGTCTCCTTGTGCGTGAGGAAGCTGATGGCCATGCCCTCAAGCACGTAGCGCGACAGGTCCAGCGCGAGGTCGAACTTCTCACCCCGGCCACGCCACTCGGGGAATACGTCTACCGCGGCCTGGTGCCACTCGCGCTCGAAGGCCTCCTGCGCCGGGCGCAGGATCGAGGCGAGTTCCTTGTCCGAGCGCGCCGCCACGGCCAGCTCGAAGAAGGCGACGAACATCGGGTGGCGCACGTGCGACCAGTAGGCCTCGACGCTCTGGCGCACGTGGTCGCCGTCGGTCGCCGTCTTGGTGACCGCCTTGCGGAAGGCGCGCAGGCGCTTGGAGTGCAGGTGCTCGACCGCCGCGCGGACCACCGCCAGGCGCGAGGGGAAGTGGTGCAGCATCGCCCCGCGCGACAGCCCCGCCTTCTCGGCGATCAGCGTGGTGGTGGTGCGCGAGTACCCGTACTCCACGAAGCACTTGATCGCCGCCTCGGTGATCTGGGTGCGGGTCGAGGCGCTCTTCTGCGCCTGCCAGCCCAGAGGCCGGGGCGTTTTCCTCGTCGTCGGTCGAGGATTGGGAGGGTGGGGTCACGATAAAATCCTTTTTATCACAGGGATGTACGCCCTGCTTGAAAAAGTCAAAAATGATTGAAACCGGATAATCCTGACTGTTAGCGTAGCTCTCCCACCCGTTCCAGGACGCAAGCCATGAACCGTCTCGCAGGCAAGGTCGCGATCGTCACCGGGGCCGCCTCGGGTCTGGGACGCGCGGACGCGACGGCGCTCACGCGGGCCGGCGCGAAGGTGCTGCTGACGGATGTCAGCGAGGCGGCCGGCAGGGCGGCCGCCGCGGAACTGAACGCCGCCATCCCCGGATCGGCCGCGTTCGCCGTCCATGACGTGCGCGACGAGGCGCGCTGGGTGCAGGTGGTCGCCGAGGCGAAGGCGCACCTTCGGCAAGCTCAACGTGCTGGTCAACAATGCCGGCGTGGTCGTCGTGGCAACTCCGGAGACCACCACGCTCGAGCAGTTCCGCTTCGCCAACGCGGTCATGTCCGAGGGCGTGTTTCTCGGCTGCAAGGCGGCGATCCCGGCGATGCGCGAGGCCGGCGGCGGCTCGATCATCAACATGAGCTCGGTCGCCTCCCACCTGGGCTACCCGGTGTTCTTCGCCTACAGCGCCGCCAAGGGCGCCGTGCGCGCCATGACCAAGAGCATCGCGGTGCACTGCCAGATGAACAAGTACAACATCCGCTGCAACTCGGTGCATGCCGGGGCGATCGAGACGCCCATGGTCTCCAACGCCAACGCGCAGCTGGGATTGAAGATGGCCGACTACGAGGCCGCCCCCTGGGGGCTGGGCAAGCCCGAGGACGTGGCGAATCTGGTGGTGTACCTGGCCTGGGACGAGTCGCGCTTCGTGAACGGCACCGAGATCGTCATCGACAACGCCCTCACCATCCAGTGAGCGGACGGCAGCGGTGCGCTACCTCGAGGACCTGAAGGTCGGCGAGACCTGCGAGTCCGCCCCGCGGCAGGTGACCGAGGAGGAACTGGTCGCCTTCGCCCGGCGTACGACCCGCAGTACTTCCACGCCGATCCCGAGGCCGCCAGGGCCTCCAGCTTCGGCGGCCTGATCGCCTCGGGGATCTTCACGATGGCCATCTGGCGCGCGCTGGATCACCAGATGGCCCCCGACATCGCCTGGATCTGCGGGGTGGCCTGGGACGAGGTGCGCTTCCTCGCCGCGGTGCGCCCTGGGGACACGCTGCGCGCCCGCTCGCGCTGCCTGTCCGCGCGCGCCTCGGCCAAGGACCCCAGCCGCGGCATCACCGTGTTCCAGTACGAGCTGGTGAACCAGCGCGACGAGCTGGTGTTCACCTGCCGCAGCACCAACCTCATCGAGCGCCAGGGCGCCGGGGCCTCGCGGTGAGCCGGTCAGCTCTTGTCGTGGTACGAGCTGCCAGCTCGGCAGCGACTTCCGGGAAAATCCGCCGGCCGCCGGTCCCCGTAGGCACGCTGGCGCAGCGGGTCGCCGAGCGCGCTCGCGTACTCCTCCACCGGCAGGTAGTAGAGGAAAACAGCAGACGGTCGGCGAAGCACCAGCGACCCTGGTGGCGGCGGTAGCTGTCCTCGTAGCGCAGCGCGCCGATGAGCGCGCGGCCATTGCGCCACACTTCCGCGTGCGCGGTGACCAGCCCGGTGGCCGCATCGGCGTCGGCGCCGAAGCTCGAAGACGTGGTCGTGCGAGAAGTGGTTGCTGAGCTTCAGCGCGCGGAAGCGGCCGCGGAACTGCTCCAGCACCGCCTCGGTGCCGCGCGCCTGCATCACCCCGTCCTTGGAGCGGAACGCGCCGTCGGGGGTGAAGAGGGCGGCGATCGCCTCGAGGTCGCGGTCATCGACGGCGAGCGCGTAGCGGGCGATGAGCTCGGCGAGCTCCGCGCGGTCCTCCAGGCGGCGCAGCCGCGCCTCGGTATTCATCGGTTGCGTCATGAAGGCACTCCTAGACATTGAGGCCCGCAGGGGGCAGGGAACGAACATGAGCCAGTTACACGGCAAGGTCGCGGTCATCCTGGGGGCGGCCGGGCGCGAGAACATGGGCCAGACCATCGCGCGGCGCTTTTGCGCCGAGGGTGCGCGCGTGGTGATCGCCGGGCGCGACGCCGGCCGCCCTGCAGGCACTGGCCGGCGAGCTCGAGTGGCCTGGCGGTCACCTGCGACATCACCCGCAAGGCCGACCTCGAGGCCCTGGCGCAGCGGCGCGCGGGAGTCCTTCGGTCGCATCGACATTGCCGTCAACTGCACCGGCCACGGCCTGATGGCCAAGCTGAGGGACACCACCGAGGCGCAGATCGATGCCCTCACCAGCCTGCAGTTCAAGGGCGTGTTCTTCTTCCTGCAGGTCTTCGCCGAGGCCATGGCCCAGGGCGGCGGGGGCTCGATCATCACCATGTCCTCGGCCTCCGTGTACGCGCTGCTGTACAACCATGCCGCCTACATCGGCACCAAGGCAGGCGCGGATGCCCTGGTGCGCTGCTTCGCCAACGAGTACGGCGCCAGGAACGTGAAGGTGAATGCGCTCGCCCCGGGACTGACCTCCACCCCGATGACCGAGAAGGAGATGCAGATGCCGGGCCTGCGCGAGGCCTTCGTAAAGGAGTACCCCCTGGGGCGGATCGGCACGGCCGCGGACGTGGCGGATGCGGCCGCTGTGGCTCGCCCAGCCGGGCAGCTTCATCACCGGCCAGGTCCTGCAGGTCAACGGCGGGCTCACCCTGCGCCGCAATCCCAGCCCCCGGGACATCAATGCCAGTCTCGCGGCGCGCCGAAATCCGCCCCTGCTTGAAAAAAACAATCATGACTGATTGTATCTTAGCCATCCTTGCCTATAATTCAACCACTGCGAAGAATCGGCGTTCGTACGGCGCGCTCCGGCGCGCGCCTCAAGGGGGCGATGATGGACCTGGGTCTGCGGGGCAAGAAGGCGATCGTCACCGGGGCCACCAAGGGCATCGGCCGGGCGATCGTGGAGCTGTTGGCTGCAGGAGGGCGCCGACATCGGCCTGTGCGCCCGCACCGAGGATGAGGTGCAGGCGGCGGTGCGCGAGCTGTCCGGCCGCGGCGTGAACGTGGTCGGCGAGGCGGTCAACGTGCGCGACGGGGAGGCCTACAAGGCCTGGCTCGAGCGCACCGTGGCAGCGCTCGGCGGCTGCGACATCTTCGTCCCGAATGTCGTCCGCCGGCGGCGGCATGGACAGCGAGAAGAACTGGGTGCAAGGCCTTCGAGGTCGACGTGCTGCACACCGTGCGCGGCTGCGAGACCCTCATGCCGCACCTGGAGAAGAGCGGCACCGGCTCGATCGTCATCATCGCCTCGACCAATGCGGTGGAGACCTTCGGCGGGCCGATGGCCTACAACGCCATGAAGGCCGGCCTGATCACCTACTCCAAGCAGCTCTCGCAGCACGTCGGCCGCAAGGGCGTGCGCGTGAACGCGGTGTCCCCGGGCCCGATCTACTTCGAGGGCGGCGCCTGGGAGATGATCAAGGGCACGATGCCCAAGATGTACGACTGGGCGATGAAGCAGTTCCCCGGCGGCAAGATGGGCACCCCGGAGGAGGTCGCGCGCGTGGTGGCCTTCATCGCCAGTCCCGGCCGGCTCGCCTGGTTACCGGTGTCCAACGTGGTCGCCGACAACGGCTTCACCAAGCGCGTGCAGTTCTAGCAGGGCACGCGCCATGGGTTCGGAGGAGGATTTCGCCAAGCGTTCCAAGAGCCCGGCGTACACGCCGGTGCGGCGCGTGGACCCTGCCAAGAGCCCCGAGACCCCGGCCGAGAAGGCGCCCGATCCGGAGCTCGGCACCGAGCTCATCGATGCGCGCCGCTACACCTCGCGCGAGTTCATGCAGCTGGAGTGGGAGCGGCTGTGGACCAAGGTGTGGCTGCTGGGCGCGCGCCTCCTCGACATCCCGGAGCCGGGCGACTACGTCGTCACCGAGATCGGCCGCGAGTCGATCCTCATCGTGCGCCAGGAGGACGGCGGCGTGCGCGCCTTCTACAACGTGTGCCAGCACCGCGGCAACCGCCTGCGCGACTGCGGCCTGGGCACCACCGGGGAGGCGCGCTCGTTCACCTGCGCCTACCACCACTGGGAGTACGAGCTCGACGGCAGCTACCGGCGCATCCCCGACATCGACACCTTCGCGCAGGGGCGGCCCACGCGCGGCCTGCGCGAGGTCAAGTGCGACACCTGGGGCGGCTTCGTCTGGTACACGCTGAATGAGTCGCCCGAGCCGCTGCAGGAGTTCCTGGGGCCGATTCCCGAGCACCTCGACCCCTACAACTTCGACCGCATGGTGCAGACGCGCGACATCACCGTGGAGTGGCACTGCAACTGGAAGACCTCCGTCGATGCCTTCAACGAGAGCTACCACGTGCAGGGCATCCACCCGCAGCTGCTGTGGTACCTGCATGACCTGGACATCCAGATCGACTGTTACGAGCGCCACAGCCGCTATCTGATTCCCTTCGGCACGGTCTCACCGCGGGTGCGCAAGCCGCCGTCGATCCCCGAGCCGGTCAAGAGCATCATGAAGCTCGCCGGCATGGACCCGGCCGACTACGACGGCCCGATCGGCAACATCCGCGCCGACGTGCAGAAGCACAAGCGCGCGCATGGCAAGGCGCAGGGAACGCGACTACTCACGGCTGAACGACGACCAGCTCACCGACGACTACCACTACCGATCTTCCCCAACCTCTCGCTGAACGTGCACGCGGATGACTTCTGGATCTTCCGCCAGCGGCCGCACCCGACCGATCCCGGACCGCATGTTCTACGACATCCTGACCTATCGAGCTGGTGCCCGACGGGCGCCGAGTGGCCCGAGCGCGTCGAGCACCGGCGCATGGAAGCACGGGGACAAGTCCATCGGCACGGTGCTCGACCAGGACGCGGCGAACCTGCCCGGCGTGCAGGCCGGCATGCACTCGGCCGGCTTCCCGGGATTGTGGATCGGCCGCCAGGAGCTGCGCATCCGCCACTTCCACAAGGTGATCGACGACTACGTCTACGGGCGCGGCGGCCGGCCGCCGGGCGCACCGTGAGGACGCACCGCATGACACTGACACCCGACGCAACTGCGCGCACGCCTACCGCAGCATGAAGACTCATCCGCGAGTTCGAGGAGCGGCTGCACACCGAGATCGCCACCGGCGAGATCCCCGGGTTCACGCACCTGTACTCCGGCCAGGAGGCGGTGGCGGTCGGGGTGTGCGCGGCACTGACCGATGCCGACTACATCGCCAGCACCCACCGCGGCCACGGCCACTGCATCGCCAAGGGCTGCGACGTGCCGGGCATGATGAAGGAGATCTACGGGCGCGCGCGACGGGCTGTGCAAGGGCAAGGGCGGCTCGATGCACATCGCGGATTTTGCCAAGGGCATGCTGGGCGCGAACGCCATCGTCGGCGGCGGGCCGCCGCTGGCGGTCGGCGCGGCGATCGCCTGCCAGCTCGCGCGGCAAGGGCCAGGTGAGCGTCGCCTTCGGCGGCGACGGCAGCTGCAACCAGGGCACGGTGTTCGAGGCGATGAACCTGGCGGTGGTGCTGCAAGGCGCCCGCGATCTTCGTGTTCGAGAACAACGGCTACTCCGAGCACACCGGGGCTGTCCTACGCGGTGGGCTCGAAGGACATCGCCGCGCGCTCGCGCAGGCTTCGGCATGCCGGCCGAGACGCGTCGACGGCAGCGATTTCTTCGCCGTCTACGAGGCGATGCAGCGGGCGCTCGACGCGGGCGCGCGCCGGCGAGGGCCCAGTCACGATCGAGCCCGATCACCACGCGCTTCTTCGGCCACTTCGAGGGCGACCCGCAGCGCTACCGCGCCAAGGACGAGGTCGCGCAGCAACGCGCGAGACGATGGATTGCCTGAAGCGCTTCCGCGCCCGCATGGAGGCCGACGGCGGGCCGCTCGAGCGCGGCCGAGCTCGATGCCATCGATGCTGAGGTGCTGGCCGAGATCGAGGCCGCGCGTGGCCGCCGCGAAGGCCGCGCCCCTGCCGCCGCGAGTCGGAGCTGACCACCGACGTCTACATCAGCTACTGAGCAGCGCACGCAAGGCCGAATCCATGCCACAGCTTTCCATGCGCGATGCGATCAACCAGGCGCTGCACCAGGAGATGGCGCGCGACCCGCGCGTGATCGTGCTGGGCGAGGATGTCTCCGGCGGCGCCGGCGGCACCTCCGGCGAGCGCGAGGCGTCCGGCGGCATCTTCGGCGTCACCAAGGGCCTGTTGCCGCAAGTTCGGCGCCGGGCGCGTCATCGACACGCCCATCAGCGAGTCGGCCATCGTCGGGCGCCGCGGCCGGGGCGGCGCTGGCCGGCCTGCGCCCGGTGGCCGAACTCATGTTCGCCGACTTCGTCGGCGTGTGCATGGACCAGATCTACAACCAGATCGCGAAGTTCCGCTACATGTTCGGCGGCAAGACCACCTGCCCGGTGGTGATCCGCATGGCGATGGGTGCGGGCATGAACATGGGCGCGCAGCACAGCCAGTCGATCTATGCGCTTCCTGACCGCGATGCCGGGCCTGAAGGTGGTCGTGCCCTCCAACGCCTACGACGCCAAGGGGCTGATGATCCAGGCGATCCGCGACGACGACCCGGTCATGTTCTTCGAGCACAAGGCGCTGTACCCGCGCAAGGCGGAGGTGCCGGAGGAGGCCTATACGATTGCCGTTCGGCGAGGCGAACATCATGCGCGAGGGGGACGATGCCACCGTGGTCGCCTTCGGCCGCATGGTGACCTTCGCCGAGAAGGCCCTCGATGGCGCTGGCGAAGGAGGGCATCAAGTGCGACCTGATCGACCCGCGCACCACCTCGCCGCTGGATGCGAAGACCATCCTCGAGAGCGTCGAGAACACCGGGCGGCTGATCGTGGTCGATGAGTCCCCGCCGCGCTGCAGCGTCGCCAGCGACATCGCCGCCATGGTCGCCAGCCGCGGCTTCGAGTCGCTGCAGGCGCCGGTGGAGATGGTGACGCCGCCGCACTCGCCGGTGCCGTTCTCGCCCGGCGCTCGAGCGCGCCTACGTGCCCGGGCCGCAGAAGATCGCGGAGGCGATCCGCCGCACGCTCGCGAGGGCGCCGATGAGCCATCCATGCAGGCCGTCACCATGCCCAAGTGGGGCATCGAGATGACCGAGGGCACGGTCAATTCCTGGACCGCGCACGAAGGGCAGGTGGTCGAGAAGGGCGACGCCGCTGCTGGAGGTCGAGACCGACAAGATCGTCAACACCGTGGAGGCACCCTTCGCCGGCACGCTGCGGCGCATCCTCGCCGCAGGCCGGCGAGGTCTACCCCGTGGGCAGCCTGATCGCCGTGCTCGCCGAGCCGGCCGTGAGCGATGCGGACGTCGAGGCATTCATCGCAGGTTCAAGGGCGCGAGCGTCTCGTTCGAGCCGGACGCGCAGGCGCCTGAGGCGACTGACCGCCCAGCGCAGGCGGCGCCGCTGCCAGCGAGCAGCTGGTGAGCCCGGTGGCCGCGCGCCTGGCCGAGTCCCTCGGGCTCGACATCCGCAAGGTGACAGGCAGCGGGCGCAACGGGCGGGTGATGAAGGAAGACGTGGAGGCCTTTGCCGCCGCTGCCAGCGCACCCGCCGACGCCAACCCGGTGACGCGCGTGCGCATGTCCGCGGCACGGACGGTCATCGCGCGGCGCCTGCTGGAGTCCAAGCAGGGCATCCCGCACTACCGCCTGCAGCGCGAGGTGCGCGCGGACGCGCTCACCGAGCAGCGCCGCGCCCTCAATGCGGGCGGCACGCGCGTCAGCGTCAATGACCTCATCGTGCGCGCCAGCGCGCTGGCCCTGGTCAAGCACCCGGCGGTGAACGCGCAGCTGGCCGGGGAGGAGATCCTCCAGTACGCCCACGCGGACATCGCCATCGCGGTCGCCACCGACGGCGGGCTCCTCACCCCCATCATCCGCGTGGCCGATCAGCTGAGCATCGCGGCAGATCGCACGGCCTG
Organism: uncultured Pseudomonadota bacterium; assembly: GCA_963794975.1. Lineage (GTDB taxonomy): Bacteria > Pseudomonadota > Gammaproteobacteria > Steroidobacterales > Steroidobacteraceae > 13-2-20CM-66-19. The sequence goes on from CAWCGL010000004.1 coordinate 443,889, forward strand.
AGCCGCGAGCTGGCCGAGCGCGCCCGCACCGGGGCGCTGAAGCGCGAGGAGATCTCCGGCGGCACGTTCACGGTGTCCAACCTCGGCATGTACGGCCTGGACAGCTTCGACGCCATCATCAACCCGCCGCAGGTGGCGATCCTGGCGGTGGGCGCCGTGCGCGAGCGCGCCGTGGTGCACGACGGGGCGGTGATCGCAGCCCCGGTGATGACGCTCACGCTCTCGGCCGACCACCGCGTGGTGGATGGCGCAATGGCGGCGCAGTTTCTGGCCACGCTGGCCGGGTTGCTCGAGAAGCCCGCGCAGCTGTAGGCCTGCACGGGACACTGAAGGGGAGATTTCATGCTGATTCGACCGCTCAGGATCGCAGCCCTCGCGGCGTGCGCGCTCGCCCAGCTGAACTCAGCCACGGCCGCGCCGCCGCCTGACAGCGCGGCCGCGCAGGCGCCGGAATCCTCCTCGCTGAAGGACATCAGCGAGCTGTCGGCGAGCAAGCCCAAGGTGGATCCGGAGACCCTGCCGGGGGCGCCGGTCTATCACTCCGTGTGCGCTGCCTGCCACGAGGGCCAGGTGCCCAAGGCCCCGCACAAGATGTTCCTGCAGATGATGCCGCCGGAGAACATTCTCGCCGCGCTTACCAGCGGGATCATGAAACCCCAGGGAGCAGCGCTGTCTGCCACCCAGCGCCGCGAAGTCGCCGAGTACCTCGGCGGCGCGCCGCTCGGGGCGGTACAGGCGAAGGCGCCGCCGCGCTGCACGGGGGCGGCGGCGAAGTTCGACGCGCAGCAGGCCGCCGTGCCGGTGGGCTGGGGCCTGGACAACTCGCGCTTCATCCCCAAGGATATCGCCGGCCTTGCTGCAAGCGAGTTGCCCAACCTGAAGCTCAAGTGGGCGCTGGAGTTCCCCGGCGCGATCCGCGCGCGCTCGCAGCCGACGATTGCCTACGGGGCGGTCTACGTGGGCAGCGACAACGGCACGGTCTACGCACTGGATCTCGCCAGCGGCTGCGTGCGCTGGACCTACCGCGCGGCGGCGGAGGTGCGCACCGGCATCGTGGCCGAGACCGGCGTGGCGCGGGGCGCGGTGCCACGCCTGTTCTTCGGCGATGTGATCGCGCATGCCTATGCGCTGGACGCGAGGAGCGGCAAGCTGCTGTGGAGCGCCAAGGTCGACAGCCATCCTAACGCCACTGTCACGGGCACGCCCGCGTACGAGCAGGGCACGGTGTACGTACCGGTGTCATCGCTTGAGGTGACCTCTGCGGCGGATCCGAAGTATCCGTGCTGCAAGTTCCGCGGCGCGGTCGTGGCCCTGGAGGCCGCGACCGGCAAGGAACGCTGGCAGGCGCATACCATCCCCGAGGAGCCGAAGATCGTGCGCACCACGGCGGCGGGCACGCCGGTGTTCGCCCCCTCCGGGGCCCCGGTGTGGAACAGCCCGACGGTGGATGCCAAGCGCGGCCTGCTTTACGTGGGCGACGGCGAGAACTACGCATCCCCTGCCAACGACAGCAGCGATGCGGTCATCGCCTTTCGGTTAAGCGACGGCAAGCGCATGTGGGTGCAGCAGCTCACCCAGGGCGATGCCTGGAACGTCGCCTGCATGATGCAGGCGAACCCGAACTGCCCGGCGGAGAACGGTCCGGACGTGGATGTCGCGGCGAGCGTCATTCCCTACACCGACCCGTCCGGCGCCTCGATCCTGCTGGTCGGCCAGAAGAACGGCTGGGTCTACGGGCTGGATCCGGATGCCGGCGGTAAAGTCCTGTGGAAGCAGCGCATCGGACGCGGCGGCATCCAAGGCGGCGTGCACTTTGGCATGGCTCGCGAGGGCGGCACGCTGTTCGTGCCGATCGCGGACCTGGCCGACGGGCACGACGGGCGCAAGTACGACTCCGCACCCAAGCCCGGACTGTATGCGCTGGATGCCAAGACGGGACGCACGTTGTGGTCGGTGCCGGCCCCGCAGGACTGCAACGGCAGAAAATTCTGCGACGTCGGGATCTCGGCGCCGCTGACCGCCATCCCCGGGGTGGTGTTTGCCGGTCACATGGACGGGATGCTTCGCGCCTACGACGCGGCCACCGGCAAGGTCATTTGGGAATACAACTCCGATGCGTCGGTGACGACGGTCTCCGGCGCCACGGCGCACGGTGGCTCGTTTGGCGGCGCCGGGGCTGCCGTGCGCGACGGCTACCTCGTCATCAACTCAGGCTACGGGCTGTACTTCCACATGCCTGGCAACGTGCTGCTGGTGTTCGCCCCCGGGCGCTAAGGAGGCAGCCTAAGATTTATGCGAAGTATGAGCGGTAAATCCCGCCGCCTTGGCGTTGTACGTCTTCTTCCGACGCAAAGCGATTCTTCGATCGCCCGTAGGTTCTGATGGTGGATTGAGGAGTGCGATTGACGTGAGCTCGGATAGTCGCTCTCTGGGGGGCCTCGCCGGGTTCGATTCCGACCCAAAAGTATGGCGCAAGTGGACCAGCAGGTAGCGCACCGTTAGTCTTGCTCAACTTGGTAGTCAGAGGTAACCGACGGTGTGGATCAATAAGCTTCGCTGGGCCGCTAGGCCGTGCACGGCAATTTCTTTGCTGGCGCTTCTCCTAGAAGCCCAAACAACTAGCGCCCGGGCGGTGAATCCGATGGATGCGCTGCAGTTCTATATCGGGAAGTGGGCCTGTCTTGAGCGCAAGGCCAGCGACCCTCCCTTGTCGAGCACGTTTACGTTTGTCATGGAGTCAAACCTGATGCGCCAATGGATCGCTCGACCCAAACAGGGCTCGATGCAAGTTCCCTACGTAGTCAACTCGACGTTTGCATATGACGCTACGCGACATCGTTACGTACAAACTGAGATGGATAATGAAGCAGCTTGGTACGTTTCTGTCGCCGAGCCATGGCAGGGGAATACCATTCGGTGGGTTGACCTGGCGACGTCAACAAGTCTTTCCCGCTGGGAGATGACTCGCATTAGCGACACAGCTTTTACCGTCGAAAGCTTCGCCAAGGCTGGCGACAAGGCTCCGAATTACACCGCTAGCTGCAAGCGCGATTAGCACGGGCGGCGAACTGGAACAAACCCTCGACCTCGAAGATCGCAGCCAATCGACACCGTGAACTGACCTTATTGTGGGGCGTAGCCATACCTGGTTGGCTCGGTTCGCTTCCGACCCAAGGACTTCGTTCGGAGTTCTCGGGCTCGCCACCCGTGCAGGCCGAGTTGGCACGATAAAGTGCGGCAACAATTAGGCCGACACGTGCGCCCAAGACCCGCCATTGACGAGGGCGCACGAGACTGCGCCGTTTGCACAGGACGCGCCCAACCTGGCTTCCAAAGTCCCGAGATCGACCTCTCCGGAGTCGACGACTCCAGCGCGTTCGAGGACCGGAATGAGAGAGGCGAGCGTGCGGGTCAGGTAACCAGGTCCGAAGCTGTCCGCCCCGCTGCTGACTAGGGTGTGAAGTCGCGTATTCGGCCATCCTAGTCCTGCCTCGTAGAAGTAGCGGGGCATCTGCGACACAGCGTTCGGCTGTATCCCAGCTAGCCGGCAGGCGTCACGCAGCCACGCTATCACCGTGGCGGCGAGTTCTGAGGTGGGGTCGCCGGAGAACTCCATCTGAAACTCGCCTTCATGAAATACAAGCAGGCCGCCAGGACGAGATAGTCGCTGAAGGCTACGAAGCGCCAACACTATGTCGGATTGGTGGACCAGGATTAGTCTGCCAACTACAGCGTCAAAGGAGCCGTGCAGGTCAGCAGGCGGCGAATGGAGATCGCCTTCCACAAACCGCACGTTCTCGAGGCCGGCGGCCTCTGCGCGCTGCCGAGCGGTCGAGAGAGCTTCGCTGGACCGATCCATTCCGATGACCGAGCCAGTCGGTCCGACCAGTTCCGCCGCCAGAAATGTGGTATCGCCAACTCCGCAGCCGACATCGATCACCCGCATGCCTGTGACGACCCCGGCCGCGCGCCAGAACGACTCCGTGATGCCGCGCATATACTTCGCCTGCGCTTGGAGTCGCTCCTGCTCTGTCGAACTGTGACCTAAGCTATATGTTGTCATAGTGCACCTGAGGCGCAGGCGATAGGGGCTTGGTCCGCGTCTTGTTGAAATTTCTACAGGCGTGGGTTTGCGAATCAGAACTTGGAGAGAAGTCTATGGGAAAGCCGTCGATGAGGTTCAGTGTGCTGCTGCGCATTTCGAGCGTTGACGGCGTGGTGATCTCCGGCGGAATATCCGTCGTCATCTTCAACTTTTGCGGGGGCTGGGCGTGAGTAGCAATGGCAAGCGCCACCCCAGCGTGGCGCCGACGAACATTCGTGTGCGAATCAGGTAAAGCCCCTAGCAGTTCTTATGGTAGGTGAGGACGTCGGCTCGAAGGCCCACCGCGACGGAAGTGACCGCTGGCGGTTCGCAATCATGCAGCGTTCGCAGAAGGGAATCCCATGTGACGTTTCCGCTGCGAGCATATCGCAACGCTCACGAGGGTGTCATTTTCCGATTGTTTGGTGGAAACCGCAGGTACATCTGAAGCGGCCGGTTCGATTCCGACCCGAGGCGAAATGAACAAGGAATCGTTGCGCAATCGGGGCCATTCAGGATTGGCCACACTGTTTTTACTTTGTATCGGCCTGGTGTCGTGCCAGCCTTCCGGTCCGAGATTCAGCGACACCTCGCACACGACCCGGCGTGACCTTATCGGAACGTGGCGACTTCTGAGCATCCGGCTCGTCGGACCCGACGGTCCGACGGTCGACCCGTTCTTCGGAGCAGACCCGAGCGGCATCTTGGTCTATGACCCGTCCGGATGGATGAGCGTTCAAATCGTTGGGGGTCAACGGCCAGCAATGGACGCGCCCGCATCGTTTGTGTCTCGAGCGACACCGGGCGAGACGGCCCAGGATGCTCAGCTAAAAGCCTGGGCGTTCGATACGTACTATGCGTATTTTGGAACCTGGCGCTACGACGAGGCCACGTCGAGTGTCGTTCATGACGTCAAGTCGTCTCTCATTCCCGGCGAGAGTGGTAAGAGCTACTCCCAGACTGTCTCTTTAGTCGGCGGACACCTCGTCTTTTCGAGGCGCGCAATGAACGGCGCGATTGTTCAAGAGAAGGTATGGGAGCGAGTTAGGCTCCCCGGGCGGTAGCCACGAGTCGTTCGATTCCGACCCGAGCCAACTCCAGCTGAGTTTAGGCACGCTGCCCAAAGCGTGCCTTCGGTGACCTGCCTGGCTTCGGGGGGTAGCGTTAGACTCAGGCGATCCAATCGAAGAACTGCAGGTCCATGTCCTTGGCAAGGCTCGCCAGGATCGGCGGCACCAGGCGGTCGTGGGAGGGGGCCTTCATGTGTGCATCGAAGGCGGCCTGGCTCTTGAAGCGGGCGTAGACCACGTAGGTCTGCGGCTCGGTGCGGTGGCGGATGAAGTCGTAGACCACGAGGTCCGGCTCCTCGGCATGCGACAGCCGGGACAGTTCGGTCTGCAGCCTCTCGATCGCCGCCTCCTGTCCGGGCTTGACGACGAGCTTGGCGATGAAGGTCGTGGACATGCGCGCTTTCCCTTTGCTCTTTCCTGACTAGAGCCCCAGCTCGCGCACCAGTTCGTCGCGCAGGCGGAACTTCTGGATCTTGCTGGCCGACATCGGCCACTCGCTGATGAAGCGCACTTGGCGCGGCACCTTGAAGCCGGCGATCTCACGCCGGCAGAAATCGATCAGCTCCTGCGCGGGCACCTCGGTGCCGGCGTGGCGCTCGATGAAGGCGGCCGGCACCTCGCCCAGGCGCGCATCGGGAATGCCGACCACCTGCGCAAGCTTGACCCCCGGGTGGCGCTGCAGGCAGCTCTCGATCTCCGCCGCGGCGACGTTCTCGCCGCCGACCTTGAGCATGTCCTTCAGGCGCCCGTGGAACATCATGGTGCCGGCGGCATCGATCGAGCCGATGTCGCCGGTGTGGTACCAGCCGTCCTTGTCGATCGCAGCGGCGGTCTTCACCGGATCCTTGTAGTAGCCCTCGAGGATAGAGTAGCCCCGCACCAGCACCTCGCCGCGCCCGCCGGGGTCGGCGGTCTCGCCGGTGGCGACGTCCAGGATGCGCACTTCGACCCCGGGCAGCGCGCGCCCGAGCCGGCCGATGCGCTCCTCCAGCGGATCCTCGAGCCGGCTGGTGCTTACCGTGCCGGCAGTCTCGGTCATGCCGAAGGTGCCGACGTAGATCGCCTGCGGCATCGCCTTGAGCATCGCCGCCGCGATCCCCGGCGGCTGCACCGCGAAGTTGGAGTTCATGAGCGTGATGCGCGAAAGATCCGTGGTCGGGAAATCCTTGTGGTGGATCAGGTCCGACATGATGGTGACGAAGCAGGGGTAGGTGGCGGTGACCTTCTCGCCGGCCAGCATCGCCAGGGCCGCTCCGGCCTCGAAGTACCCCATGGTCGCGTAGGCGCCGCCCACGTCGAAGATGGCGCACATCGGCAGGATGGCGGCAATGTGGAACATCGGCAGCGGGGACCAGAATACGTCCTCGTGCTTGAGCGCGTAGCGGTAGCGCCCCAGGGAGATGGAGTTGCGCACCATCGCCTCGTGGGTGAGCAGGCACCCCTTGGGGTTCGCGGTGGTGCCGGAGGTGTAGAGCATGATCGCGATGTCGCGCAGGCGCACCGCCAGACGGCTCGCGTGCACGGCATCCTCGGGCACCGTTGCCGCGCGCTCGAGGAACTGCTGTTCGGTGAGAAAGCCGGCCCGCTGGGTAGCCCCGAGCAGCACGAGGTTACGCAGCTTCGGGGTGGCCTTGAGAAACAGCTGCGCGGCATCGGCCGCATCGCCCAGCCCGGGCAGCGCCTGGCTCAGGCGCTCCGCGAAATTCACCTGCTCGGCCATCTTGTCGGTGGTGATGATGGTGACCAGGTCGCCGTTCTCGATCGCGTAGGCGAGCTCGTTGTGCTTGTAGCGCGCGTTCAGGGGCACGGCGACCGCGCCGGCGAGTGCGATCGCGAACAGGCACTCGACGAACTCCACCGAGGTCGGCAGCAGGAGGCCCACGTGCTCGCGCGGGCGCACGCCCAGGGCCTTCAGACACCGTGCGCGCGTGAGCGCGCGCTCGGCCAGCTGCCCATAGGTGACGCGCAGGCCGGGGAAGATCAGCGCCGGGGAATCCGGGAAGCGGTCCGCGGCCGTGAGCAGCAGGTCCCCCAGGGTGGTGACCTGGATGCGGGCGTGGCGCAGCGATTCACTGCGAAGGGCGCTCATGGGCTCTAGAGCGGATCGAAGTATTCGCGCTCCCAGGTGCCGTTGAGGCAGCCTGAGATCTTCGGCGCAAGCTCCGCCAGCACCGCCGAGGACATGTGCTTGTGCTCGGTCGCCTCGTCCTGGAAGGACTCGATCACCGCGTAGCGGTTCGGCTCGCGCAGCTTGAAGAACTCATAGGCCAGCACGCCTTGTTCGTGGCCGCGCACGTGTTCTTCGAGCTTGCGGCAGTAGCCGACGAACTCCTGCTCGCGCCCGGGCTTGACGGTCATCCGGGCAATGAAAGTGATCTTCGCCATCAAAGTCCCCCTCATCATCGCGAAGAAAGATGGTAGCACCGGCCTCCGCTGGAAAGAAACAGTCACGACTGTTTTTTTTCTTGCGACGGCCGCGAGGACATACAATCTGCCTGCCGCGAGCACTCCCGCCCGCGCGGGAGCTTTCAGATCCGATGATTCCGTTTTCACTTCTTGACCTGTCGCCGGTGCCGATGGGCGGCAACGTCTCGCAGGCACTGCGTAATACGCTGGACCTTGCGCGGCACGCGGAAGTCCTTGGCTACCGGCGCTTCTGGCTGGCCGAGCACCACAGCATGCCCGGGATCGCCAGCGCCGCGACCTCGGTGGTCATCGGCCAGGTGGCCGCGTGCACCTCGCGCATCCGCGTCGGCGCCGGCGGCATCATGCTGCCGAACCACTCGCCGTTGGTGATTGCCGAGCAGTTCGGCACGCTCGAGGCGCTGTTCCCCGGGCGCATCGATCTGGGGCTCGGGCGGGCGCCCGGGTCCGACCAACTGGCCGCCCGGGCACTGCGCCGCAATCTCGCCAGCGACCCGGAGGAGTTTCCGCAGGATGTCATCGAACTGATGAACTACTTCCGCCCGGCTGAACCCGGGCAGCGCGTGCGCGCCGTGCCCGGGGAGGGCCTTGAGGTGCCGCTGTGGATCCTCGGCTCCAGCCTGTTCGGCGCCCAGGTGGCGGCAGCGCTCGGGCTGCCGTTTGCGTTCGCCTCCCACTTCGCGCCGGCCGCCATGATGGATGCGATTGCCATCTACCGAAGCCGCTTCCAGCCCTCAGCGCAGCTGCAACAGCCGTACGTGATGCTCGGCTTCAATGTGTTCGCGGCCGACACGGACGCCGAGGCGCAGCTGCTCGCCACTTCCATGCAGCAGGCCTTCGTCAACCTGCGCACGGGCATGCCGACGCAGCTACCGCCGCCGGTGCCGGGTTACCTGGAGCGGCTGGCGCCGCCGGCCCGGGCGATGCTGGACGAGGTGCTCTCCTGCACCGCCACCGGCTCGCCCGCTACGGTGCGGGCAGGGATCGAGGCGTTCATCGCACGGACGCAGCCGGATGAGCTGATCATTACCTCGCAGGTGTTTGATCACGCCGCCCGCGTGCGCTCGTTCGAGATCGCCGCAGCGCTGCTCACCCAGCGATGAGCGCGGCACAGCCGCAACTGTCTTCTTCTCGAGGTGCCCGGTAGAGTGCGCGCAACCCTTGAAGTGCCGAAAGGTCGCGATGAGCACTGACTTCACGCCCGTGCTTGCCCTGAGCGAGCTGCCCGTCGGGAGCATGCGCGCGGTACGCATCGGCGAGCGCGAGCTGCTGGTGTGCCACACCAAGGACGGGCTGTTCGCCGTCGACAATGTCTGCTCGCATGCCTACGCGCGCCTGTGTGAGGGGCGGCTGCGCGGGACGCGGCTGATCTGTCCGCTGCATGGGGCTTCGTTCGACGTGCGTGACGGGCGCGTCCTGGGGCCACCGGCGACGCAGCCCCTGGCCGCATTCGCCGTGCGCGTCAGCGACGGCATGATCGAGCTCGGCGCGGCTGCGGGGTGAGGGTGCTAGCGGCGCTGGTCGAAGCGCTTGCCCACCAGGGCGGCGGCGATGTTCACCTTCTGGATGTCGATCGCCCCGCCGGCAATGCCCCAGCCCCAGGCATCACGCAGCCGGCGCTCCATCGGGAACTCGCGTGAATAGCCGTAGCCGCCCATCAGCTGCACCGCATGCCCGCACACCTCGCGCGCGATCTCGTTGGCGTAGCACTTGGCAAGGGAGGACTCGAGCACGTCCGGCAGCCCGGCCTGCGCGTTGCACGCCGCACGCCAGATCAGCAGGCGCGCCGCGTCGACCTTCATCTTCATCTCCGCCAGGCGCAGCTGCACGGCCTGGAACTCCACCAGCGGCTTGCCGAACTGCCGCCGCTCCTGCACGTAGCCGAGCACGTCCTCCAGCGCGCCGCTGGCCTGCGCCAGCCCCATGGTGGCATTGCCGCAGCGCTCCAGGTCGAACGCCTCCATCAGCTGGCGGAAGCCGCCGGCGGGCACGATGATGTTCTTGACCGGCACAGCGCAGGCATCGAAGTACAGATCGCTGCTAGGCACGCCGCGAAAGCCCATCAGGCTCTCGGGAGCCCCGTAGGTGAGGCCCTTGGTGCCCGCCTCCACGTACACCGCGCCGATGCCGGCGGCACCCTTGGCCTCGCTCATGCGGCAGTACACGACGTAGCCGCCGGCATGACCGCCGCCGGAGCACCAGCGCTTGGTGCCGCTGAGCACCACCTGCTCACCGCGCACCTCCGCGCGCGTGCTGAGGTCGGTCAGGGCGGAGCCGGCCTGCGGCTCGGACATCGACACCGCCACCACCAGCTCGCCGGCGCACACGCGCGGCACCACGCGCTGGCGCAGTTCCTCGGGGGCGAAGCGCTCGATGGCGCGCACCGGGCCGACGCACGATTCGAACACCGGGAAGGCGAGCGCGGCGGAAACCTTGGCGAACTCCTCGAGCACCACCAGTGCCTCGATGTTGCCCAGCCCCAGCCCCCCGTAGTCGGCGCCGACGTTGATGCCGAGGAAGCCCATGTGCGCGTACTCGTGCAGCAGCTCGTGCGAGGGCGGGGCGCCGCTGCGCTCGGTCTCGGCGGCAAGCGGCGCCAGGCGCTCGCGCGCATACTTGCGTGCGGCGGCCTGCAGGGCTGATTGTTCTTCGTTCAGGCGGAAATCCACGTGCGCTCCTCCGAACTCATTTTCAGGGTGTCCCGATGTCGGTGCTGAAGGGCGTCCGCGTGCTCGACTTCGGTCGCTACGTCGCAGGGCCCTACTGTGCCACGTTGCTCGGTTACCTGGGGGCGGAGGTCATCCGCATCGAGCGCATCGGCGGCGGCGAGGACCGCTTCATCGCCCCGGTGACCGCGGCCGGCGAGGGCGCGGTGCTGCTGCAGACCGCCTGCAACAAGCGCTCGCTCGCCCTGGAGATGAAGGACCCGCGCGCCAGCGACATCGTGCGCCGCCTCACGGCGCAGGCGGACGTGGTCGTGGCCAACCTGCCGCCGGCGACTCTCAAGTCCCTGGGCCTGGACTATGCCGCGCTCACGGCGGTGCGCCCCGACATCATCCTGGTCACCCAGAGCGCCTTCGGCGATGCCGGGCCCTACCAGGACCGCGGCGGCTTCGATGGCGTGGGCCAGGCGATGTCCGGCGCGATGTACATCACCGGCACGCCCGGGGCGCCCGCCAAGGCGGCCGCGCCCTACGTCGACTTCACCACCGCTGTGCTCGCCGCCTTCGGCACGCTCGCCGCCCTCATGCACCGCAGTGCCACCGGCGAGGGCCAGGAGGTCAAGACCACGCTGCTCGGCACCGCGCTCGCGGTGTTCGGCTCGCACCTCATCGAGCAGTCGGTGACCGGCATCAACCGTCAAGGCAGCGGCAACCGTGTGCAGACCTCGGCGCCCTCGGATGTCTTTGCCACCACCGACGGCCACGTGCTCACGCATACCGTCGGGGACGCGCTGTTCCGGCGCTGGGCGCGCCTGATGGGGCAGGAGGAGCGCTGGGCGTCGGACCCGCTCTTTACCAGCGACCAGTCGCGCGGCGATCACAGCGAAGCGATCCTGGCGCGCATGCGCGCCTGGTGCGCCACGCGCAGCACCACTGAGGCGGTGGCGCAGCTCAACGCCGCCGGCCTGCCGGCAGGTCCCGTGCTCACGCCCCAGCAGGCGCTCGATGATCCGCAGGTGTGCGCCATGAGGTTCCTGAAGTCCGTCTCCGCCTACCCGGGCTTGCCGCACGCGGCGCAGGTGAGCGACCTGCCCGTATCCTTCGGCCGCATGCAAGGTGGCATCACCCGCCCGCCGCCCACCACCGGGGAGCACAGCCGGGAGATCCTCGCCGAGCTGGGGTTCTCGCCGGCGGAGATCGCGGCGCTCATCGCCGCCGGGGTCGTCGCCTAGCGTGCAACTAACACCGGCTGCGCCGACAAAGCGGGCGGGCCGCGCGCTACGCGCGGCCCGCCCGGGATCGACCTAGAACTTGATGCCGACCTGGCCGGCGATGTAGCGCGGCTCGCCGTAGAAGGACCACACCCACAGCGGGTCCACGTTCTGCGAGGACTCCACGTACTTCTTGTCGGTGAGGTTCTTGCCCAGCACGCGCACGAACCAGCGGTCGTTCGGGGCGTTGTAGGTGACCGAGGCATCCACCAGCGTGCGCGCATCGGCGAAGGTCTGCGTGAACGGGGCGTAGGGCAGGGCGATCGAGTACGTGTCGAGGTTCTTCGAAACGTAGTTCGCCGAGGCATCGAGCACGATCCTGCCGGGCATGTCATGCAGCGGCAGGGTGTAGTTGAAGTCCGCCGTCGCGGTCCACTCCGGGCAGCGGTTCACCTCAAGTCCCGACAGGTCGACCTGGGCCGCGCCCTCGCCGCTGGTGAACTCGTTGTACTTGCAGTGCTGGTAGGACAGCGGCAGATGCAGCAGCAGTCCCGGGGCCAGTTCTGCGGTGAGCTCGCTCTCGATGCCGTACACGGTGAACTTGGCGGCGTTCCTGAACAGGGTCTCCTCGCCGGGCGCGCCGTTGGCATTGGTCACGGGCACCACCACCTGGCGGATTGCATCCTTGTACTGCACGTAGAACAGCGCTTCGTTCAGGCGCAGCCGCCGCTCCCACAGCTCGCTCTTCATGCCGACCTCGAAGGAGTCGGCCTTCTCAGGGTTGGTGGGCTTCTTCTCGTCATCGGAGATCGGCGCGCCGCTGGTACCGACCTGGTCGTTGTAGCCGCCGGCGCGGAAGCCGTGGCTGTAGGTGCCGTAGCCGAAGACATCCGGCGTGAACTGGTGCGACAGCGTCAAGCGGAAGGTCGGCTGCGTCCAGGTGTGGTTGTCATGCACTACGCCGAACGGGTACTGGACGAAGTTGCCAGCGTTCATCAGGCTGCCCAGCTGCTCCCAGGTGAACGCCGGGTCGATCGCCCCGGTGGGCGAGGGCAGCTGCTGCACGAACACCTGCTGCCGTCCGGTCCAATCCTTCTTGTCCTGCGTCAGGCGCGCGCCGAAGGTGAGGGTGGTGGCGTCGGTGAACTTCCAGTTGGCCTCGCCGAAGCCAGCCGCCGACTTCTCGACCTGCTGGTTGCACAGCACCTGCGGGTTGTTGTTGTAGCCGCCGGGGCTGGTGCCCGGGGGCGGCGCCAGACCGAACAGGTCGTAGATGCCCAGTACCTGCGCGACGCAAAACGAGGTGTCGTCGTGCTGGTAGAAGAGCCCGGCCACGTAGCTGAACTGGCCGATGTTGTTGGAGGCGAAGCGCAGCTCCTCCTGCCAGGTGTCGCGATTGTCGGAGCGGTTGGCATCGAACACCGAGATCGGGCCGACCACGCCGGTGTAGTTTGACGGCAGCGAGGAGATCTGCTCACGCCAGCCCTGCACCCAGGTGAAGGTGCCGCCGCTGATGGTCCAGTCGGTGTTGATGTGGTAGCCGTTGGCATGGACCTCATGGCCGCGCGGCAGGTCGAGCAGGAAGCCCGCGCGGTTGTCGGTGCCGGCGTGGTTGAGCGGATCGTTGCCGGTGTAGCCGGGAAGTCCGAGGTTGGGGAACACGAAGTAGGGGAAGCCGGTGCTCGGGTCCGGGTTGCTCGGGGTAGTGTTGATCGCGCCGGGGGTCTGCGAGCGGTCACGCAGACCCTCGTAGGTGAAATTCACCTTGACGTTGTCCACCGGTTCCCAGAGCAGCTTGGCGCGGACGGTGAGCACATCCGTGCCGCCCACGCGGTTGCCGTCACCGGTGTAGGTCACCCCGCCGATGGTGTCGGAGGCGCCGTTGCGCATCCAGCCGTCCTGCACTTCCTTGCTCACCATCAGGCGCAGTGCCAAGTGGTTATCGATGATCGCGAAGTTCCCCGCGGCCTGCGCCGTCCAGGAGTTGTAGCTGCCCGCCAGGCCGTTGGCCTCGAAGCTGTTCTGGTCGAGGATCGGCTGCTTGGTGTGCACCACGACCGCGCCGCCGGTGGTGTTCTTGCCGAACAGCGTGCCCTGCGGACCGCGCAGCACCTCGATCTCCTGCACGTCGAAGGGGTCCAGCAGCTGCGTCTGCACGCTCGGCATGACGAAGTCATCGACCAGCACGGCGACCGGCGCCTCGTTGTAGACGATGATGTCGGTGTTGCCGACGCCGCGCATCGCGAACGATGCGGCGTTGAAGCCATTGATCTTGTTGGCCGAGAAATTCGGCACCAGCATCGCCAGGTCGGCGAGCGTGGTCGGGGCCAGTTGTGCGATGGTGTTGCCATCGATTGCGGTGATGGCGATCGGAGTGGTCTGCAGATTCGACGTGCGCCGCTCCGCCGTGACCGTGATTTCCTGGAGCCCCTCTTGCGCCGGCTGTGCGGCCGGAGCGGCGGTCTGCGCCTGCACGGCGAGCGGCACCACCGCTGCCAGCAGTGCAAGGCCGGTGACAGAAGTGCCTGTTTTGCGAGCCCGCTGCTGCGCCGTGCCCAAGTAAACCTTGCGCGTCATACCTCCCCCTCCCCGAAATCGATGAGCTACTTTCAACGCCCCGAAAGCCGTGCCTCCTGGGCGTCCCCTAGGCGCAACGTACGCGTCACTTCTAAAAAAAACAAGCATGATGGTTTGTTTTAAAGTGGTCTTGGCCACTGCAATTGCCTGATTGGCCCCCGGAGCTGCGGTGCCAGCTGCCCCCGCGGCCGCTCGAGATCACGGGGTAATCTGTGGCTTTAACGCATCAAAAACGCTGGGGCGTGATTTCGGCAGGGTCCCAGGCGGCCTGACGCCACCGGCTTGGAAAAAACAGTCAGGATTGTTTCTTTTTGCGCCCCGCTCTTATAATTAAATAGGCGAAGTCTTTCGCCGAGGCCGCAGATAACAGTCGATGGACAAGGCCACAGTGCAGCGCTTCCTGGACGGCATGAAGTACGAGACCGAGCGTACTGGGCCGCCGGCTGAGTTCCCGCAGCTGCCTGACATCCCGTCCGGGCGCTACACCGATCCGCGCTTTCTCGCGCTCGAGCGCGAGCAGCTGTGGAAGAAGAGCTGGCTGTACGCCTGCCACATGGATGAGCTGCCAACGCCCGGCAGCTTCGTAGTCAGCCGCAAGACCGGCTCGCCGATCATCATCGTGCGTGGCAAGGACGATGTGGTGCGCGCCTTCTACAACACCTGCCGGCATCGCGGCGGTCCGCTGGTGAAGACCGAACACGGCTGCGCGGAGGGCTTTGTGTGCGGCTACCACGGCTGGACGTACTCGCTGGACGGGCGGCTCATCAACCTGCGCGACAAGCGCGACTTCGTCGGCCTGAACATGGCCGAACGCTCGCTCACCGACGTGCGCTGCGAGCGCTTCCACAACTGGGTGTTCATCAACGAGGATCCGCAGGCGCAGCCCCTGCTGACGCACTTCGCCCCGTTCACGCAGTACTTCGACCAGTTCCAGCCGGCTGACTGGCGCTTCGTGATGAAGGAGGGCTTTGACGTCAAGTGCAACGTCAAGGTTCTGATGGATGCCTTTCTCGAGGTGTACCACCTCAAGTCCATCCATACCAACACGGTGGATCGCTTCCTCGATCACCGCGGCACCACCATCGCGCTGTACCGCAACGGCCACTCGCTCATGGTGACGCCCGAACCGCCGGCCGGACTGGGCGGATCCGGGCACCCGCGGCATGCGCGCCGTCGAGACTGCTACGGTGATCTCGGCGAGGAACAACCCGAGCTTCAATTTCTACCCGAACTTGGTGACGCCGGTTGACCCGACCGGCTGCCCGTTCCTGCTGTTCTGGCCGACCTCCGACACCAGCATGCGCATCGAGTGCCACTGGTTCGCGCCCGATTGGGGACCGGGAGCCGCCGCCGGAAGGGTGGAAGATGCGCATCGCCAACTTCGACCGCATCCTGGACGAGGACCTGCAGTTCGCCGAGTCCATCCAGCAGTCGCTGCAGTCACCCGGCTTCCGCGGCATCCCGCTGAACTACCAGGAGCGGCGCATCTACCACTGGCACGAGGAGCTGGACCGGCGCATCGGTGTCGAGCGCATCCCGCCGGAGTTGCGCGTGCAGCCACGCCTCGAACCGCTGTGGGAGAACTGACCTGGGCGAGGCCTTAGGCAGCATCCTCGCCTGCGGCGCCTACGTGCCGCGGCTACGCCTTGCGCGCGAGACCATCCGCCAGGCGATGGGTTGGCTGTCAGCGCCGAACCTGCGTGCGCCGGCCGGCGAGCGCGCGGTGTGCAACTGGGACGAGGACTCACTCACCCTGGCGGTGGAGGCCGCGCGCGAGTGCCTGCGCGGGCAGTCCCCGCCGCAGGCGGTGACGCTCGCCTCGACCACCTTGCCGTTCATCGATCGCAGCAACGCGGCCCTGCTGGCCACCGCGCTCGATCTTCCCGCGGCCATCGAGACGCTGGATGTCACCGGCACGCTGCGTGCCGCCACCACCGCGCTCGCCCAGGCCTGCCGGCGCGGCGACGGCATGCGCACGCTCCTGGTCGCCAGCGACGCGCGCGAGGCACGCCCCGGAAGTGCCGAGGAAATGGAGTTCGGGGCCGCCGCGGTCGCGCTGCTGGTGGCACCGGGCCGCAGCAGCGCCGGTGCACCCGTGCTGGCCGAGATCTGCGCCACCGCCCACGTGGCGGCGGACTTTGTCGACCACTACCGCATGGAGGGGGAAGCCTTCGATTACGCGCTGGAGGAGCGCTGGGTGCGCGATGAGGGCATCGCCAAGCTGCTCCCGCAGGCCATCGCAACCGCGCTCGCCAGCGCCGGGATCACCGCGGCCGAGGTGCACCACCTGGTGCTGCCGGTAAGCGCCACCGCGGCGCAGCGCCTGGTGCGCGCGCAGGGATTGGAGCAGGCGCACCTCACCGACACCCAGCGCGCCGCGTGCGGCGAGGCTGGCGTCGCGCAGCCGCTGCTGATGCTGGCCGCGGCGCTCGAGGGCGCCACTGCCGGGCAGAACGTGCTGCTCATCGGCTTCGGGCAGGGCGTTGACGTGATCGTGCTGCGCGTGCCACGGGCCGCGGCCGCCACGAGGCACCGGCCACTGGCTGCGGCCCTGAGCCAGCGGCGCGAGGAAAAGAGCTACACCCGCTATCTTTCGCACCGCGGACTGCTCGAGGTCGACTTCGGCAAGCGCGCCGAGCGCGACAATCGCAGCGCGCCGAGTGTCATGTGGCGCAAGTCACGGCAGCTGACCGGCTTCGTCGGCGGGCGCTGCCAGGCCTGCCAGGCGGTGCAGTTCCCCAAGAGCCGGGTGTGCGTGAACCCGGCGTGCCGCAAGAGTGACACCCAGGAAGACCTGCGGCTGGCGGACCTTGCCGGACGCGTGAAGTCCTTCACCGAGGACTGGCAGGCCTATGCGGCGCGCCCGCCGGCTATGTACGGGAATGTCGAGTTCGAAGGCGGCGGCAACCTACTCATGGAAATCACCGACGCGGAAGCCGGCGAAGTGCGGGTCGACATGCCGGTGCGCTTCGTGTTCCGCATCAAGGACGTCGACCGGCTGCGGGCCTTCCGGCGTTATTTCTGGAAGGCGACCGGGACCTAGGCATGGCACAGGGAATCTGCGATCGGGTGGCGATCATCGGCATGGGGTGCACGCACTTCAGCGAGCGCTGGGATGCCGGACCGGAGGACCTCATGGTGGAGGCCGTCGGCGAGGCGCTCAGCGATGCCGGCATCGCGCGCGATGACATCGGCGCCGCCTGGCTCGGGGTGTTCTTCGATGAGCAGAGCACGGGCAAGTCGGCGCTGCCCCTGTCGATGGCGCTGCGGCTGCCGAATATCCCGGTGACCCGGGTGGAGAACCTGTGCGCGACGGGCACCGAGGCGTTGCGCGGGGCGGTCTATGCGGTGGCCGCCGGAGCCTGCGACATCGCGCTGGCCGTCGGGGTCGAGAAGCTCAAGGACACCGGCTACTCCGGCCTGCCTGAGCGCACCAAGGGAACCTTCGAGGACCTGTACCTGCCCGGCAGCACCGCCCCCGGGGCGTTCGCGCAGCTGGCGAGCGCCTATGGGGCGCGCCACGGCTACTCCATGGACCAGCTGCGCGCGGCGATGGCGCACATCTCCGTGAAGAGCCACGACAACGGGGCGCGCAACCCCAAGGCGCACCTGCGCAACCGCATCACCAGCGCGCAGGTGCTCAGCGCGCCGCTGATTGCCTATCCGCTGGGGGTGCTCGACTGCTGCGGCGTGAGTGACGGGGCGGCCTGTGCGATCGTGACCACGCCGGAGAAGGCGCGCGCGCTCGGCAAGCGCGACTTCGTCACCGTCAAGGCGCTGCAGCTGGCTCCGAGCAACGGGGTGGAGATGGGACACCAGTCCTGGGACGGCAGCTACACCCTGACCACGCGCCTGGCCGCCGCGCGGGCCTTCGCCGAAGCCGGTATCCGCAAGCCGCGCGAGGCGATCGATCTGATGGAAGTGCACGACTGCTTCTCGATCACCGAACTGGTGCTGATGGAGGACCTGGGGTTCTCCGATCCCGGCCGCGCCCCGCACGACGTACTCGCCGGGCGCTACGACCGCGACGGTGCGATTCCCTGCCAGATGGACGGGGGGCTTAAGTGCTTCGGCCATCCGATCGGGGCCACCGGGCTGCGCATGGCGTACGAGATCTACCTGCAGCTGCTCGGCCGTGCCGGCGAGCGGCAGCTGAAGTCCCCGGCGCTCGGGCTGACCCACAACCTGGGGGGCATCCCCAACCGCAACGTCGCCAGCGTGGCCATCTTCGGGCTCGCGGCATGAATACCAAGAACAATCGCGCCGGCGGCAGGCGCGCCACCAGGGAAACGTAAGTGAAGCCCGAACCTGCAAGAACTCCCGATCCCGCCGCGGCCGACAAGCCCTGGGGCGCCACCGATGAGGAACTGGCCACCCGGCCGCTCGCCTTCCGCGACGACCTGCTCGCCGGGCAGACCTTCCTGGTCTCCGGCGGCGGCTCGGGGTTCGGGCGCGCGATTGCGTATGTGTGCGCGCGCCTGGGGGCGGACATCATGGTATGCGGCCGGCGCCAGGAGAAGCTCGAGGAAACCGCGGCCGGGATCGAGAAGCACCTGAACCGCAAGATCGGCACCATGGCGATGAGCATCCGCGATCCGGAAGCGGTGAATGCGCTCATCGACGCCACCTACGCGCGCTTTGGCCGCCTGGACGCCCTGGTGAACAACGCCGGCGGCCAGTACCCGCAGGCGGCGATCGACTTCAGCGTCAAGGGCTGGCTGGCGGTCATCGACACCAACCTCAACGGCACCTGGTACATGATGCAGGCGGCAGCCAGGCGCTGGCAGGCGCTGAAGATGCCCGGCAACATCGTCAACATCGTCGCCATGGTGTGGCGCGGCATGCCGCAGGTGGCGCATACCTGTGCCGCGCGCGCCGGCGTCATCTACCTGTCGAAGACCGTCTCGACCGAGTGGGCGCCGCTGGGGATCCGCGTCAACTGCGTGGCCTCCGGCTCCATCGACAGCGAGGGGCTGAACGTCTACAAACGCGAGGACGCGGACATGTTCCGTTACTCCAATCCCCTGCACGCGCTGGGGGACATGTTCGATATCGCCCAGGCGGTGGTCTACCTGGCCGCGCCGACGGGCAAGTTCATCACCGGCGAGGTGCTGGTGGTGGACGGTGGCAACAATCAGTTCGGGGATGTCTGGCCGGGCGGGATGCCCGATTACTTCAAGTTACCGCGCTAAGGCGCGCGCGCCGTTGCACGGGGGAGTGTTTCCATGAGCGTGAACTACAAGGTCGAGTGGCCGATGAGCCTGAACGCACAGGACCTGCTCGAGGCCAAGCAGCCCGACGTCGACGACGGGCTCGACGTGCCGGATCCGGCCCGCTACTACTCGCGCGAGTTCATGGCGCAGGAGTGGCAGAAGCTGTGGCCCAGGGTGTGGCTGCTGGCCGGCGTGGCGAGCGACATCCCGGAGGAGGGGGACTACGTCACCTTCGCGGTGGGGCCGGAGGAGTTCGTGCTGGTGCGCCAGGCGGACGGCACCGTCAAGGCCTTCTACAATGTATGCCCGCACCGCGGCAACCGCGTGGTACTGAACGAGCGCGGCAGCGTGCCGCGTTTCACCTGCACCTTCCATGGCTGGCAGTTCGGCTGCAATGGCAAGCTGGAGCGCATCACCGACGAGCAGACCTTCAACCCCAAGCTGATCGCCCACCGGCCGGGGTTAAGCGAAGTGCGCTGCGAGTCCCTGGGCGGCATCCTGTTCATCAACATGGATCCGAAGGCGAAGCCGGTGAAGGAGTCCCTCGGGCTGCCCGAGGGCTACATCGAGCGCTACCGGGTGGACGAGATGCGGGTGGTGCACCACGTGCGCACCACCTGGAAGGCCAACTGGAAGACCGGGGTGGACGCCTTCTACGAGACCTACCACCTGCCGTGGGTGCACCCGCAGACCCAGACGGTCATGGAGGACTTCAGCCAATACGACCTGTACCCGAACGGGGCGAGCCGCATGATCGTGCCGATCTGCGTGAAGTCGCACCGGGTGGCCGACCAGGACGGCATGGACCCCTACCTCACGTTCATGCTGAAGGAGGGCGGCATCGACCCTGCGACCTTCAAGGGCAGCGCGCGCGAGGTGCGCGAGGCGATCCAGAAGTCCAAGCGCGCCCGCGCGCAGCGCGTTGGCCTCGCCCACTACGACAACTTCACCGACGGGCAGCTCACCGACAGCTGGGCGACCGGCCTGTTTCCCAACGTGCAGATGGGCATGCACCCGGAAGGGGTGTTCATCATGCGCTTCCTGCCGCACCCGACCGATCCTGAGACCTTCTACTACGACACGATGATCCTCTACCGCTTCGTCAATGATCCGGACTACACCGTGCCGGCCTGGATGGGCCTGCCGCAGGGAATCGACGTCACCGGCCAGGTGCGCCCCGACGTGGTGCACGTGCCGGTGGGCGACAAGCCCAATCTCGGCGACGTGCTCGACCAGGACTCGGAGCTGCTGCCCGTGCAGCAGCAGGGCCTGCGCTCGCGCGCCTTCAAGGGCCCGCTGTGGAGCGAGCAGGAGCAGCGCGTGCGCCACTTCCATAGGGAGCTCGACCGCTACATCCAGGACAAGAAGTAGCGATGGGGCTGCCGCGGTGCAACCTGTACTGCGTGATCGGCGGGCGCTACCACGACTTTGACTTCGCGCGCCTGGAGATCCTGAAGCTGCTCAGCGCCCACGAGCACCTGCGCGTGCGCGTCGCGGCGGACTACGCGGATACGCAGGCGATCGCCGGCAGCGACGCCCTCATCAGCTACACCTGCGACGTGCGCCCGGACGAGGCGCAGCAGGATGCGCTGATCGGCTACGTAGAACGCGGCGGCCGCTGGCTCGCCCTGCACGGCACCAACTCGGTGTTCGAGTGGACCCCGGAAGGCCGCGTGACTACTCCGCGCTCGCTGCCGCGCCTGATGGGCCTGCTGGGCAGCCAGTTCATCGCCCACCCGCCGCTGATGGACTTCAGGGTCGAGGTGACCGAGCCGTCGCACCCGCTCGTGGCCGGGCTCGACCCATTCGTGGTCAATGACGAGCTGTACCTGTCCGAGCTGCACGGGCCGAACCGGGTGCTGCTGCACACGCACTACAACGGCAAGGCGCAGCGCGGCTTCATCGAGAAGGAGTGGTTCTCGGATGAACCGCGGCCGGTGCTCTACCTGCACGGCCAGGGCGCGGGCGAGGTGCTCTATTTCACCCTCGGGCACTGCCGCGGCCGCTACGACATGCAGCCGCTGGTCGCCGAGTACCCGACGATCGAGCGCTGCAGCTGGCAGTCGCCGGTGTACTACGAGGTGCTGCGGCGGGGCATCCGGTGGGTCGCAGGGATGGAGAACTAGCCATGGATCACCTGTTCGGCCCCGTGATGCAGAACGGCTTCGTGGTAGCGGACCTGAACGCCGCCATCGAGCACTGGGCGCGCCGCGTCGGCGTCGGCCCCTTCTTCGTGTTCGAGAAGGTGCCCTTCCGGGAGTGCTGGTACCGCGGCCAGGCCGCGACCGACATCGACCTGACCGTGGCCATTGCTTACTGGGGAGAGGTGCAGATCGAGCTCATCCGCCAGCGCAACCAGGTGCCCTCGATCTACACCGACTTCGAGGCGAAGGGGGCGACCGGCCTGCAGCACATGGGCGTGATGAGCGAGAACCTCGACACGGATCTTGCGCGCCTGGCAGCCCGCGGGATCACGCCGGTCCAGCATGGCACCACCCCGGGCATGCGCTTCGCCTACGTCAATACCGACCACCACCCGGGCGGGATGATCGAGCTCATCGAGGCGACCCCGAAGGCACGCACATTCTTTGAAAGTATCCGCACTGCCGCCCGCGATTGGGATGGGCGGGATGCGGTGGTGGCACTGCCGTAGACTCCCGCGACGCTGCCGAGGGGCCGGCGCCCCCTGCAGCCCCTGCGGCCCTGCGCCGTCGGGCACCGCGTCGGGCACGTAGACGATGGCTTGCGGTGCCTGCCCGATAGGTACGTTGGCGACCACCATGTTGGTGGCCGTATCAATCACCGCCAGTGCGTCTGCGTTCTCCAGGCCCACGTAGATGCGGGAACCGTCGCCGGAGGGCCAGACGCCGTGCGGCAACTTCCCCACAGCGATGGCCGCGACCTGCGTGAAATCGTCGGTGCGAAACACCCGAACCTCGTTGAGTCCCCCGATGCTCACGTACGCGAACGTACCAGCGCGGGTACGCGCGAAATTGACGTGGTTGGTGATCGGGCCGGTGTTGAGGGACCTAAGTACCGCGAAGGGCGGCCTCGCCTCGAAGACCATCGTATGTCCGATGTCCTTCAAGGTGAGCCAGACCTGCGTACCGTCGGGCGTCGCGGCAATGTTCGGGCAGAACGGGCTGTCTTGCCGCACCCGACCGACAATCCGGTGCGTGGCTACCTCGATGACGACGACCTCCGGATTGAAGGATGAGCACACGTACGCGAACCTGCCGTCCGGCGAGAAAATCTGCATGCCCGGCCCTGCCGGGGTGAGGATGCGGGACTTCTCCTCCCAGGTCTTGGCATCGATGACCGACACGTAGTTCTCGCCCCGGACGGTGACCCACACTTCCTTGCCATCGGGCGTGAAGAACGCCTCGTGCGGCGAACGCCCCACATAGGTCGTGCGCTTCACCGTGTTGGTCGCCGTGTCAATGAAAGTGACTGAATTGGAGCCGATGGACACTACGGCCAGGGTCCTGTGGTCCGGCGAATAGCCCATGCCGTGCACTAGGACCTGGCCCTTGTAGAGAGGGCTGAAGTTAGCCGGCGTCGGCTCCCCGAGGCGGATGACGCCCAGTAGGGTGTTGTCTGCGGGATCGGTAACCGAGACCGTGTTGGAGAACTGCTCCGCGGCGTAGACGCGATCGCGATGGCTAACGGGCACGTCGGCATCCGTTGCGGCGCCTGCCGGGGTGCCGGCCTGTGGCCCGCCGAGCACCGCAGCACGTCCATCCTAACAGCGCGCGCTAGGCACGGGCGATGAAAGAATGTCGCGCAGACTCATGGCATCTCCCTGGAGGTGAGGCCGGCATGCGGAGCGGGTCTCCCAGGGTTCGCGCGGACAGCCGTGCCAGTCGAATAGGTCACTAAGATGCACAATCTGGGCTGCACGCGGGCTGGTGCAGCGGAATGAACCGCACCGGCGCCGTGTTAAGGCGAGAGCGTCAGCTGCGCGCTACGCGATAGCCGATCCGCGGGAAGTGCGAGTCACACCGTGCCGACCTGTGCGTCCTCGCGCTGCACGGCGACCTCCTCGACATCCAGCGTGACCACCTGCCCGATGACCGGGACCTTGCCGTAGTCAGCGGGCGTCACGGTCACCACGTCCCCGGTCGCCAGTGCCAGTGGATCGGCGATCGACCCCGCGCCCCGCCTCCGGAGCGGCGCGACGCGCGATCGCCAGCGCCTCGGCCGCGCCGATGTCGGTGCGCTCGCCATGCCCGATGGCGCGCATGCGCGCCTCCCAGGCATGGGTGCGGGCGTGGGCGGCCAGCAGCCGTTCGGCCGATGGCACGAAGGTGTGCGCCATCCACAGCGGAAAGTAGCTGGTGATGTCCGCCCAGCCGCACTGCTTCACCGAAGAGGTAAGGCCGGCCATCCGCCAGCTGTTCCTCGATCAGGTAAGCATTGGCGCGCAGTTGCGTGGACAGGTGCGGCACCTCGCCGGCCAGCGCCGAGAAATCCATGAAGGTGAAAAATTCGCGGCGATCCGCCAGGACCTCCTCGGGCACCTGCGTCGTCATCGCCATCGACAGTCCCGCCCCGGGTTCGAACAGCGCGGTATCGCTCCAGTGCGAAAGCGCCAGCGCCATGCCGCGGTTGCCGCCCGGGAACAGCGTCGGGGAGGGAAACCGCCGCTCCAGCTCACGGCAGATCAGGCGCGTGTCGCAGTAGATGTCGGCGCCGATCTGCAATACCGGGGTCTTGCGGTAGCCGCCGGTGAGGGGCATGAGCTCCGGCTTGGGCATGACCATCGGGATCTGCACCGAAGACCAGGACAGGTGCTTGAAGCCGAGTAGCAGGCGCGCTTTTTCCGCGAACGGCGAGTAATCGAAGTGGTGCAGGATCAGCTTGGGCACGGGAAGGTCCGGTAGCAGTCTCTCCTTAACTATAGGAGCGTTTTCCAAAAACAAACAGTCAAGATTGTTTCTTTATCAGTGCCGGACCTATACTCGAATCACGCAGTTCACAGAGTTTGAGGAGAACCGGCATGACCGACACCCTGATGACGCGCACGCCGCGCGCCCAACTCGCCCCCGCCTGGCAGCCTGCCTGGGACATGCTCAACGGCCTCACCGGTTCGGCGACCTTCGTGGAGGTATTCGGGCAGGCCCCGCAGCTGCTGGAATTCGTGATGAACCAGTTCTACATGAAGCTGTTCTTCGGCGGCGCGGTCGCGCAGCGCTACAAGCAGCTGGCACGGCTGCGCCTGTCGCTACTGCATGGCTGCCAGACCTGCAACCGGCAGAACATCCCCGGGGCACTCGGCGCGGGCTTCACCCAGGAGCAGGTCGATGCGCTCGCCCGCGAGGACTTCACGCCCTTCACGCCCGCCGAGCGCGCGGTGATCGACTACGCCTCGCAGGTCGCGCTCACCAACATGGACGGCGAACTGTCGCCGCAGCTGTATGCGGCGCTCCGGGCGCATTTCTCGGAAAGTGACATCCTGGAACTGGGCACGGTGATGGCGATCATCTCCGGCATGGCCAAGCTCTCCTTCGTCCTGAACCTGGTCGACAAGGAGAGCTACTGTCCCTTCGCCGCGAAGGCTGCCTAGACCACGCGCGCCTCGGTGCGCGTGTACTGGCTGGTGATGCGCGCCACGTGCTCGCCCTGGTAGCGGCACATCGCAAGTTCCAGCTCTGAGGGCATGCGCAGTTCCGCGCCAGCGCCGGTGACGCAGCTGGCGCCATAGGGGGTGCCGCCGGTCACCTCGCGCATGGTGGCGATGTCCTTGAAGCTGTACGGCAGCCCCACGATGATCATGCCGTGGTGCAGCAGCGTGCTGTGGAAGGACGTGATGGTGGTCTCCTGACCCCCATGCTGGCTGGCCGTGCTGGAGAAGACGCTGGCGACCTTGCCCACCAGGGCAAAGCGGGCAAACAAGGCACCGGTCTGGTCCAGGTAGTTGCGCATCTGCGCGGCCATATTGCCGAAGCGCGTCGGCGTGCCGAAGATCACCGCGTCGTACTGCTCCAGTTCGTCTGGAGTCGCCAGCGGTGCCGCCTGGTCGAGCTTGAAGCCCGCGGTCTTGCACACATCCGGCGGAGCGAGCTCGGCGACGCGCTTCACGACCACCTCCGTGCCCGGGACTTTCCTGGCGCCTTCGGCCTGGGCGTAGGCCATGGCCTCGATGTGGCCGTAGCTGGAGTAATAGACGACGAGGAGCTTGCGCATGGCGGTTCCTTTAGGCGCCACGGTCCGCGTGGCGCGCGAGAAAAGCCCGGCACAGGTCACTGTAGCGGGCGGGCTGATCGAGGTTGGGCAGGTGGCCGGCATCACCGATGACCACGCGCTGCGCATCGGGCAGCTGTGAGCACAGAAACTTCGCAGCCTGGGCGCGGCGGGGCGAGTCGTGCTCGCCGAGCAGGATGAGCGTCGGCGTCCGCAGCTGCTGCAGCGGCAGCGCCGCCGCGCCGCTCGCAGGGGTGGCCTGCAGCAGTTCGTGCCCGGGGTAGCGCTCGAGCATGGCGGCGAGCAGGGCGTGCGCACGCGCATCGCGCGTGAAGAGCTGCACGAAGGGCAGCCGGGCCCATTCACGGCGGAAGGCGCCCATCCCGGCCGTGCGCGCGAGCGCCTGAAATTCAGCCACCGGCACATCATCACTCTCGCCGGACTCAAGCGCCGGCGGACCATCGAGGATCAGCGCGGCCACGCACTGCGGGGCGGCGCTGGCAAACCCGAGCACAGCGCGCGCGCCCTGCGACATGCCGATGAGGCTGCAGCGGGTAATGCCCAGCTGACGGCACAGGGCGGCCAGATCCGCGGCATCGCGATTGGTATCCGGCAGGCCTCCGGAGAGTCCATGGCCGCGCCGATCCACGCGCACCAGGCGAAAGTCGCGGCGCAGGGCGGCGACCTGGGGCTCCCACATCTCAAGATCAAGTGTCCAGCCGTGCACCAGGATCACCGCAGGACCTGCGCCCTCGTCGCGATAGCGCAGACGCACGCCGTCGATGGCGCAGTAGCGGTCAGGCGCAGCGGCGGCGGACAGGGTCGATGGGCCGGCGGTCGCGGTCATGTGCGTCAGGAAAAAATTCGAATAGCGAAAAAGTTTTCGCTTTCAGGCTACGGCCCGGCCGCGGAGTCGTCAAGCGGCCCGCAGCGCCGTTCAGGTCTGCGCACTCAGTGACAGCCAGGGAACGGTGGCGAGGTCAGTGGAGATCTGCCGGCTGACCTGCTGCAGCATCGCCAGGCGCTCGCGCACCAGCTTCGCGCGCGTGATGCGCCGCGAATGGCTGGAGGAATTGAGTGCCGCCACCACGCGGCCGCGATGGTCGAACACCGGCACCGCCAGGGCGATGACCCCGTAGGCGAGTTCGTCCTCGACGGCGGAGTAGCCGTTGCGGCGGCACTCTTCGATGATCGCCCGCAGCCGCACCGGATCGGTGACCGTGTGTTCGGTGAGCGCCTCGAGCTTGGCGACCGCCAGGTAGTTAGCCAGGCGCTCCGGGCTCGCACCGGCCAGCAGCACGCGCCCGGTGGAGGTGGCATGTGCCGGGAAACGGCTGCCGACGTGGGCTTCCAGGCGCAGCAGGGTGCGCACCGAGGTGCGGGCCACGTAGACGATTTCGGTGCCATCGAGCACGCACAGCGCGGCGGAGTCGTCGGTGTTGTGCGCCAGCTCCTCCAGGTGGTTCTTGGTGATCTGTTCGATGTTCATCGACTCGAGGTAGGCAGCGCCGAGCTCGAGCACTTTGGGGCGCAGCAGAAAGTCGCGACCGTTGCGCGTGACGTAGCCCAGGCCCTCGAGGGTGAGCAGGCAGCGCCGTGCAGTGGCAGCCGGGATGCCGGCGCTGCGGGCGATCTCGGAAAGACTCAAGGCCGCATGCTCGCGCGTAAAGGCGCGGATGACCGCGAGTCCCTTCGCCAGTCCGCCCATCGCCTCGCGCCGAACCGGGGTTGCCTTGCGCCTTGCCATGCGCCTGGAGTGTATTTCGATATCCGAAATGCCGGAAGGGCGAGCTTGACGTCTCGGCGAGCGCAGGTCCACTATCGTTTCGTATAGCGACGAATTATTCGCTATGCGAAAGCAGGGCGAAAAGGGGGGACTCTTGAAGATCGGTCGGCAGGACCAGCACAGCTCGGCCATCTCGACGTCCAACGCCGAGACCATCGTCGTGCGCGGCCGCAGCCTCACCCAGGACCTGATGGGCAAGGTGAGCTTCACCGAGCTCATCTGGCTGCTGGTCGCAGGTGCCATGCCCTCGGCGGCACAGCGCACCGTGCTCGACTCGACCCTGGTGGCCATCGCCGAGCACGGCCTGGTGCCGAGTGTGCAGGTCTCGCGCATGACCCTGGCCGCCGCCCCCGAGGCCCTGCAGGGCGCGGTGGCCGCCGGGATCCTGGGCTGCGGGTCGGTAGTGCTCGGCTCCTCCGAGGTTGCCGGCCGCTTCTTCGCCGAGGTGGCCGCGCGGGCCGGCACATCCCAGAGCCTGGACGAGGCGATCACCGCGGTGGTGGCTGAATACCGCGCCGCGCGCCGTGCCATCCCCGGCTTCGGGCATCCGCTGCACAAGGGCCAGGATCCGCGGGCGCAGCGCCTGCTCGAGATCGCCCGCCAGGCCGGCCTCGCCGGCCGGCATATCGAGGTGGCGCTGCGCGTCGAGCAGCTGCTGCCGCAGCTGGTCGGGCGCGCGCTTGCGCTGAATGTCTCCGGCGGCATCCCCGCGGTGCTGCTGGATGCCGGCTTTCCGCTGCCCGCCCTCAAGGGCGTGCCGCTGCTGGCCCGCACCGCCGGCCTCATCGGCCACCTGCTCGAGGAACAGCAGCGCGCGATCGGCTTTGTGATGTCGCACGCGGCCGCGCGCGCCATCGACTACGACGGCGAGTCCCCGCCCGGATTCACGCCCAGCGTGGACGCCTGAGTCATGCAAGGCGCGCTCTCAGGCATCCGCATCGTCGAGCAGGGGACCTTCATCACCGGCCCTTGCGCCGGCATGATGCTCGCGGACCTGGGTGCGGATGTCATCAAGGTGGAAAGTCCCGACGGGGACCCGTACCGCGCCTACCAGTCCGGCCAGTACTCGCCGCACTTCCAGGCCTACAACCGCAACAAGCGCAGCCTCGCGCTCGACATGAAGCAGGCGCGCGACTGCGAGCTCTTCAACGGGCTGATCCGCGAGGCGGACGTCTACATCCAGAACTTCCGGCCCGGGACCGCCGCACGCCTGGGCGCCGGCGTCGAGCAGCTGCAGGCCATCAACCCGCGCCTGGTGTACTGCTCGATCAGCGGCTTCGGCTCGAGCGGCCCGTACGTCGACCGGCCGAGCTATGACTCGGTCGCGCAGGCGCTGAGCGGCTTTTTGAGCGTGGTGGTCGACTACCGCCGCCCGCAGTTCCTGGGACCCGCGCTCGCCGACGCCATCACCGGGCTGTACGCCTCGCAGGGGATCCTCGCGGCCCTGGTCCAGCGCGGCCGCACAGAACGGGGCTGCCACGTAGAGATCTCCATGCTCGAGGCCATGGCGCATTTTGCGGTCGAGCCCTTCGCCGCCTTCTTCGCCTTGGGCCAGGTGCCGACTTCGGCGGACCGTCCGCGCCTGGCGCAGGCCTACATCCTGCGCACCGCCGACGAACGGCTGATCGCGATCCACCTGTCATCGCTGGAGAAGTTCTGGAAGGGGCTCACCGCCGCCCTCGAGGCCCCGGAACTGGCCATCGACCCCAGGTTCAACCCGCGCGAGCGGCGCATTGCCGAGTACGAGACCCTGCGGCTGGAGCTGGATGCGCGCTTCGCGAAAAAGCCCCTGGCGCACTGGATGCAGCGTCTGCAGGCGCAGGATGTCCCGCACGCCCCGGTGAACCGCATCGACGACGTGGTGCAGGATCCGCAGGTGGCGCACCTGGGCCTCATCGTGCCGGTGGACTCCCCGCATACCGCGACGCAGGCGGTGCGCCCCGCCCAGCAGTTCGACGGGGTGCGCGCCGGCTCGGTGACCCCGGCGCCGCTGCTCAACCAGCACGGCGAGGCGATCCGCGCGGCGATCGCCCGCGGCGAGGCCTGGCCGCTGGCGGCCACCGCGGCCGGCGGGCGCGGGCGTTCGAAATCGGCACAGGCGGGGGGCTGATGCTGTTTCCGACCACGCTCGTCGGCAGTTACCCGCAGCCGGAGTGGCTCATCGACCGGGCGCGCCTGGCCGGGCGCTTCCCGCCGCGCGTGCGCGCGCTGGAGCTGTGGCGCGTGGCACCGGCGCTTTTGGCCGAGGCGCAGGACGATGCCACCCTCATGGCCATCAAGGCGCAGGAGGATGCCGGCCTCGACATCATCACCGACGGGGAAATCCGCCGCGAAAGCTACTCGAACCTGTTCGCGACCGCTCTGGAGGGGGTGGACCTGGATAACCCCGGGACGGCGCTCGACCGCAGCGGCCATCCCAATCCCGTGCCGCGCGTTACGGGCAAGATCCGCCGCCGCCACGCGGTGGGCGTGCGTGACCTTAAGTTCCTGCGCAGCCACACCCACCGGCGCGTCAAGGTCACCGTGCCCGGTCCCTTCACGATGTCGCAGCAGGCGCAGATCGACTTCTACGGCGGCAGCCGGGAACTTGCGGCGCTGGACTACGCGGTGGCACTGAACGAGGAGATCCGCGACCTGTTCGCCGCCGGCGCGGACGTGGTGCAGATCGACGAGCCGTACATGCAGGCGCGCCCCGAGGAGGCGCGCGCCTTCGGGCTCAAGGCCCTGAACCGCGCGCTCGAGGGCGTCACCGGCACCACCGCCGTGCATATCTGCTTCGGCTACGCGGCCATCATCCATACGCGCCCGTCCGGCTACTCGTTCCTGCCGGAGCTCGCCGAGTGCAGCTGCCAGCAGGTCTCCATCGAGACCGCGCAATCGAGCCTGGACTGCTCGGTGCTCAAGCTCCTGCCGGGCAAGAAGATCATGCTCGGGGTCATCGATCTGGCGGATGCGAACGTCGAGTTGCCGGAAACGGTGGCGAGCCGCATCCGCCGCGCGCTGCCCTACATCGACGCGGGGGACCTGCTGATCGCCCCGGACTGCGGCATGAAGTACCTGCCGCGCGCGGTGGCCTTCGGCAAGCTCCAGGCGATGGTCGCCGGGGCCAAGATCATGCGGGCAGAACTGGAATCGAAGCGCGCCGCCAGCTAGCGAGCGCGGTAGTCAAGACAAATCGAAATAGGGGGGCCGCGAATGTTCATCTCCATACGTCGTTTCGCTTCGGTGTTAGCCGCCGCGATAGGCATCATCGTGGCTGCCGAGCCGGTGCTGGCACAATCTGAAAGCGGCCTCCAGGAGGTCGTGGTCACGGCGCGCAAGCGCTCGGAGAGCTCGCTGGATGCACCGGTGAGCGTGGACGTGTTCAACCAGCAGACCATCGAGGCAGCCGGCATCCAGTCGCCCGCGGACTTCATCGCCCTGGTGCCGAACATGCAGCTGGTGCAGACGCAGAACGCCGGCACCTCCTTCGTGGTGCTGCGCGGCATCTCGCAGGCGCGCAACAGCGAGCCCTCGGTCGCGGTGCTGGTGGATGGGGTGCTCGAGACCAACCCCACCGAGTTCAACCGCGAGCTCTACGACCTCAAGCAGATCGAGGTGCTCAAGGGCCCGCAGGGCGCGCTCTACGGGCGCAACGCGATCGCCGGCGCCATCATCATCCAGACGGCGGACATGTCGGATGAGTTCCAGGCGCAGGGCAAGCTCGGCTACGGCAACGGCAACTCCACGCTGGCGCAGGTGGCACTCGGCGGGGCGATGAACGCCGCCAAGACCCTCAAGTACCGCGCCTCGCTGAGCTACACCGACACCGACGGCTTCCTGGAGAACACCTACCTCAATCAGAAGGCCGATCCGGCGCGCGACTACTCCGGGCGCGTGCGCTTCGTGTGGGACCCGAACGATGCCTTCACCGCGGACCTGCGGCTATCGGCCGACCGCCTGGAAACCCGGGCGTTCTACTTCGTCATCCCGCGCGATGACGAGTCCAACCCGTTCTCCACCTTCACCACGCCGCCGAACGTCAACAACACCGGCACCCCGATCACGGTCAACAACACCGGCGAGGACAACCGCGACCTGCGCGACGCGGCGCTGAAGCTCGACTTCAAGACCGCCGCGGGCACGCTCACCTCGATCTCCGCCTACGACGCCGCCAAGGAGGTGCTCACCGGCGATGCCTTCGACTTCCGGCCGCGGGAGGACTCGATCTTCTTCGCGCTGCTCGGCACGGACCTGAACCAGAGCCAGTACCTGGACACCAAGTCCTACAGCGAGGAGCTGCGCTTTACCGCGAACCCGATCGGCCAGCTGTCGCTGCTCGGCGGCGCGTACTACGTGCACACCGACCGCTTCATTTCCACCGGCAACATGGTGGACACCGGCAACGGGGTGTACCCGGTGTACGAGCAGCCGCGCCTGACGGGCAACAACCCGAGCGCCACCTTCCTCGCCGACAGCCAGAAGCAGGACGCCTGGGCGCTGTTCGCCGATGCCACCTACGAGATCACCTCGCACTGGGAGCTGGATGCGGCCGCCCGCTACGACGAGGACACCCGCAAGAACACCACCGACACCCCGACCGCGTTCCTGCCGGATCCTTCGGCATTCACCGGCGAGGTGCGCAAGCACACCTGGGACCAGCTGCAGCCCAAGGGCACCCTGCGCTACAAGCCGGTGGACTTCCTGACCTTCTACGGCGGCTGGAGCCGCGGCTTCAGGAGCGGCGGCTTCAACCAGACAGGCGTCGGTGCGGTTGCCCAGGCCAGCGGCATCGCCGGGGTGCATGACCTGTTCAATGCCGAGGTCGCCGATACCTGGGAAGTGGGCTTCAAGGGGGATTTCCTGGACCACCGCCTGAGCGTGACCGGCGCGCTGTTCGACACCAAGTCCACCAACGGCTACTTCTTCGTGTTCCTCGCGGCCAACTCCACGCAGAACCTGGGCAACCTGGATGCGAAGTACAAGGGCGGGGAGATCTCGATCAACGCGCGCCCGACGGACAACCTCTTGCTGTACGCCAGCTACGGTTACACCGACAGCAAGATCACCAACATGGAAGACCCGAGCGTCATCGGCAACCAGGCCCCGCTGGTGACCCGTGACACCGTCAACGCCGGCATCCAGCTCACCGAGCCGGTCATGAACGACATCAACGTCGTGGCACGCGTGGACTACCAGGGCCTCGGGCGCACCTGGTGGGACCCGTACAACGTGACCTCGCGCGACCCGGTGAACCTGGTCGATGCGCGCCTGAGCCTGCAGAACGCCAAGTGGGCGCTCACCGCCTGGTCGAAGAACCTCACCAACTCAATCTACAACGCGGAATTCTCGCCGGGCGGGTTTCTGTGGAAGGCCCCGCCGCGTTCATACGGCGTAGAGTTCGGCTACAAGTTCTAGGAGGACCCCGTCATGGCTCAGACAGCCAAGCTGCCCGCGCGACTGCACCACAATGCCTACGTCACCAAGGACCAGGAGAAGACGCGGCGTTTCTACGAGGACGTCATCGGCATGCCGCTGGTGGCGACCTGGTGCGAGTCGGACTTCCTGTTCGGCAAGATGCGCACCTACTGCCACACCTTCTTCGGTATGGCTGACGGCGGCGCGCTCGCCTTCTTCCAGTTTGCCGACCCTGCGGACCAGGCGGAATTTGACCCGCAGCTGCAGCAGAGCCCGTTCCGCCACATCGCCCTGGCAGTGGACCAGGAGACACAGCAGGCGATCGAGGCGCGCATCGTCAAGGCGGGCATCAAGCCGCCGCAGACCTTCTGGCTCGAGCACGGCTACTGCCGCTCGCTGTACGTGGTGGACCCGAACGATCTGATCCTGGAGTTCACCCTGGACGCGCCGGGCGCCGACAAGATCAACAGCGACCGGCGCACCGATGCCCACCGGGAGCTCAAGCGCTGGCTGGCCGGGGACCACACCTCCAACAACAACTACCGCCACGCCGAGTAGCGCCTTCCTCCATGCAGAGCAGCACCGAGCGCATCCTCACCACCCACGTCGGCAGCCTGCCGCGCAGCCAGGCCGTCACGGATGTGATCTTTGCGCGCGAGGGCACCGAGCCGCGCGAGCGCGCCCGGGACGATGCGGTGATCACCGCGGCGGTCGCCGAGGTGGTGCGCCGGCAGCGTGCCGTCGGCATCGACATCGTCAGCGACGGCGAGATGAGCAAGATCAGCTACGCGACCTACGTCGCGCACCGCTTCTCTGGCTTCGACGGCGACACCCCGCGCGAGCCGGGCCAGGACCTGGTGGAGTTCCCGGGGCTGCTGAAGAAGCTCGCCGAGCGCGGCTCGACCGCAAAGTACCGCCGGCCGCGCTGCGTCGCGGAGGTCAGGCTCAAGGATGCGGCGCCGGTGCAGGCCGACATCGCGAACCTGAAGGCGGCCCAGGCGGCCGCCCCGACGACGGCCGCCTTCCTGAACGCCGCCTCCCCGGGGGTCATCGCGCTGTTTCAGCCCAATGACTACTACCCGAGCCAGGATGCATACCTCGAGGCCCTCGCCGAGGCGCTGCGCAGCGAGTACGAGGCGATCGTGCGATCGGGGATCATCCTGCAGATCGACGCGCCGGATCTGGCGATGGGGCGGCATACGATGTACCGCGAGCGCACGCTGGAGGAGTTCGACGTGCTCGCCGCCCGCCACATCGAGGTGCTCAACCATGCGCTGCGCAACGTGCCCGCCGAGCGGGTGCGCATGCACGTGTGCTGGGGCAACTACGAAGGACCGCACCACCACGACGTGCCCATGGAGCGCCTGCTGCCGATCGTCATGAAGGCCAAGCCCCAGGGCCTGCTGTTCGAGGCGGCCAATCCGCGCCACGCCCACGAGTGGGCGGTGTTCAAGAAGGGCAGGGTGCCGGAGGACAAGGTGCTGATCCCGGGGATCCTGGCCACGACCACCAACTACATCGAGCACCCGGAGCTGGTAGCCGAGCGCATCCAGCGCTTCGCCGACATCGTCGGCCGCGACCGGGTGATCGCCGGCACCGACTGCGGCTTTGGCACCTTTGCCGGCTTCGGGCCGGTCGAGCCGGACATCGCATACCTGAAGCTTGCAGCCCTGGTGGAGGGTGCGCGCCTGGCATCCGGGCGCCTCTGGGGCTAGGCGCCATTGCAGATATCCTCATGAGCCCCCAGGCACCCCGGACTGCCGCCGCCGAGGCCTCGCCGCCGTTTCGCTTCTACGACAACCGCCAGAAGTATCTCGCCTTCGTCACCACCTGCAACGAGAAGTCGGCCGTCGCGCACCGCGCCGCGCACGAGGTGGCGCTGCTGCGACCCACCCCCCCGGCGGTGCGCATCTTCGATGCCGGCATGGGCGATGGCACGGTGCTGTCGCGCCTGATGCGCAACGCGCACCGCGTGTTTCCCACCGTGCCGATGATGGTGGTCGCCAAGGAGATCAGCCTCGAGGATGTGCGGCTGGGCCTTGAGAAGATGCCGGACCGCTTCCACGAGCATCCCTCCACCGTGCTCGTGATCACCAACCTGAACTACTCCGAGGCGCCGCGCCTGATGACGCGCGATGTGCAGGCGGCCGCTGCGCTGAACTGGCAGGAAGTGCGCCTGAGGGGCAACTCAGCCGACGAGTACTCCGACTGCATCGAGGAGCTGGCAGGCGCGCTCGACTACGGCTGGCAGACCAAGCCGAGTCCCAAGTCCGGCAATCCCACCTACATCCGCCCCTCGGTGCTGGTCATCTACCGCGAGGACCACAAGTTCCTGCTCGACGGGGTGATCCCCAAGCCCGGGCGCACCTTCGGGGACTACGACCTGATCATCGCCTCGCAGCCCTGGCGGGCGCGCATGTCCGCGCAGTTCAAGGCGCAGAAGGTGCTGGGCCCGCTGGCGCGCAGCCTGGCCCCGGGCGGGCGGATGCTGGCGATCCAGTCCTACGGCCACGACCCGGCCCTGGAGATCATCCAGAAGGTCTGGCCCGGGGAAGACCCGTTCAAGGTCGACCGCCACCAGCTGCTGGCGGCCCTGAAGACCGAGCTCGGCCGCGACGCGCGGGAGTATTCGCTCGCGGCGCCGCCGGACGAGAAGGCGATCTTCCGCTACATGATGCACACGCTGCCCTCGGAGATCACCGACCGCATCGGCACCTCCACCCTGTTCGCCGCCTGGAATGCCGCGATCTACGTCAACCAGATCGAGGACGAGCGCCTGGACTCGGTGGTGCAGACCGGGGCGTACCTGGAGGCGACCCAGGCGGTGCTGCAGCAGCACGGCGGACTGTGGTTCAACGACGAGACCTTCGTGGTCAGCCGCCGCCGTCCCTGATCCTGCCGCCGGCGCGGCGCCGACCAAAACCCTAGAAACTCCGCCCGATGCCCAGGACGATGATGTCCGTATCACGGCTGTAGGTGGTGAGCGTGCGGTACCAGGAGGCGCGCACGTCCCAGCGCGGGTAGAAGCGGTAGCTGGCGCTCATGGTCAAAAGCCCCAGCACGCGGGTTTTCACGTCCGTCTCGTCCTGGTCACGCGCGAAGTACGGGCCGACGCCCAATCCGAGGCTGGCGCGCTGGTCCAGGAACCGGCGCGCGATCCAGGCCTGCGCGGCAAGGCCGCGGCGCTTGATGACCTCGGCATCGCCCTCATCCACGAACGAGCCGCTGACATCGACATACGGTGTGAGGTTGCGCCGGTACTCCACCACCCAGGCAACGCCCTTGGGCGACTGGAAGTTGTTGACGATCGAGTGGCCGGCGAACACCGTCAGCTCGTTGCGCTCGTCGGTCGCGAAGCCGTAGGAGGTGGCGGGCACGACCGGACCAGCGCGCGCGGCCGAGTCGAACTGCCAGCCGACTCCCAGCAGCAGCGTATCGGTGTTGATGCTGGAACCGGTTTGCGCCCGGTTGTAACGCAGCTGCACGACCCACGGTGCGTTTACGTACCAGTGCGCCGCAACACTGAGCAGCGCTCCCCAGCCGTGCTCGTCGATGGCTTCCCCCGAGCTGTGGTCGCTGGTGGTGTCGTAGTAACGGTACGGGCCGGCACCGATGGCGAGGTCGAAGCGGCGCGAGTCACTCAGCAGGCGATACCACAGCTGCCCGCTGTGGCCGTCGCGGTGGTGATCACTGACATGGCCCTCGTTCAGGTAGGTGTACGAGAGGAACACGTGGTCGGAGAGGTTGTGCGCGTATTCGCCTGACCAGGCGTACGTGGTCTCACCGAGCGAGGAGGTTCGCTGCACGCCGCCGAGCGCGTAGAACTCCTGCGCTCGCGCGCTGACGCCGGCACCCAGGGCCAGCAGGGCCAGCAGGGCCTTCAGCAGGGCAGGTGCGCCGCCGCGGACGGCGCGGGCGCGTACTTTCCAGAGTGACTGCATTCCATTGCCCTCCACCGGCTGCATCGGTGTTCCCGGGGCGCTATCTGACCACACCACGAAGGGCGTCGCCAACACTAAGGCTCTTTTCCGTAGACGATTTTGCCGCCGAACATGGTGAACAGAACGGTAGCCGCCTTCAGCTCCTCGGCCGGCACGGTGAGCACGTCGCGATCGAGGAGCACCAGGTCCGCGCGCTTGCCGGGGGCCAGAGTGCCGAGTTCTTCCGGCCGCCCCAGGACCTGCGCGGAGTTGCGCGTATAGGCGTACAGCATCGCCTCGCGCGGCACCCGCTCAGAGGCGCGCAGCACGCCCTGCGTGCCGGCGCGGGTCTCCGCCTGGTAGATCGCCTCGAAGGGGTTGGCCGTGCTCACCGGCCAGTCACTGGCGCCGGCGATCTCACCACCCGCCTCAAGAATGGAGCGCGCCGGATACATCTCGCGATAGATCTGCGGGTCTATGTAGGGCCTGACGATTTCGTTGGTGCTCGGGTCCGCGACCGCCCACAGCAACTGCAGTGCGGCGATCACGCGCAGCGCGCCGAAGCGCGCGACGTCCTGTGGATCGGCAAACTGGACGTGCGTGATCACGAACGGCAGGGTGGTCGCAGGGTTCGCCGCCCGCGCGGCCGCGAAGGCATCCAGCGAGCGCTTGACCGCAAGATCGCCGATCGCGTGGATGTGCACCGTCAGCCCGCGCCGGTATGCCTCGCTGACCAGGGCATTCATCTTCTCCTGGGTGAAGAGCGGTCTGACGAGCCGGCCACTGTTGGTGTAGGGCCGGCTCAGGGCGGCCGTCTGCGACGGAAACTCCACGACGCCATCGGCGAACACCTTTAAACCCGGGATGCTCAGGTCCGGAATGTCCCTGAACTCGCGCCGCAGGGCCTCTACGACGTCAATCTGCCGGCTGCCCAGGTCCGGCTGAACGACCGGATAGGCCGCTACGTGCGCCGTCAGTTCGTGGCGCTGCGCCAGCTCGCGGTAGACGGGCAGGTAGCCTGGATCCTCGGCGCGGGCCGGCGCCGTGCCGCCGATCTCCCCACTCACGGCGGCGTCCAGCCAGCCGGTGATGCCCAGGCTGTTCATGTAGTGCACGGCCGCCTGCCCGGCGGCCAGCAGCAGGGGCCCTGACGGCTTGGGGATTGAGCGGATGAGCCTGTTGGCGCCGGCATCCACCGCAAAGCCGTTGGGGTTGCCGGCGGCGTCGCTGCCGTAGTAACGCCGCTCGTCCTCACTCAGGTTGCGCAGGTAGCCGGCCGTGATCCCGGCGCGCGTGCGCAGGATGCGGTTGGCCCAGACCGTGTGGCTGTCCGAGCCGAACAGCAGCACCGGCTGCCGGGCGAACGCGCCGTTGCTCAGGGCCGCATCGATGGCGCCCGCGTGCACCCAGTAGCCGAGGTCGATGCCCCAGACGACCAGCACGTCGCCGCGCCGGCTCTTGCCGGACTTCAGCTGCTGCGCCACAAAGTCCGCTAGCGCGGGCACCGAATCGTCGGCGTCGGGAAAATTCGCCTCCAGGAGGGTCAGGCCGCCGGTGATCGGGTGGGCGTGGGCATCGAGCATCCCGGGCATCAGGAAGCGGCCCTTGAGATCGACGCGCCGCGCCGCGGCTCCTGCGGCCTGCTCGACCGCGGCGAGCGTGCCGACGGCAAGGATGCGCTCGCCGCGCACCGCGAGCGCCTCGGCATACGGGTGCTCGCGCTCGGCAGTGAACACCTGCGCATTCCGGTACAGCGTGGTCGCGGCCGGGTCGTCCGCGCGCGCAGCCAGTGTGCCCAGGGCAAACACCAGGCATGCACACCATGCCCACCCGCGCTGAGCCAGCCGTTCACGCGCCATGCGCATTTCCCCGATCCATCGTTGGTTGTTCGCGTCCGCCGGAACCTTACGGGATTGTGGCGCGGGAGTCATCGCCGGTGCACGCCCAAACGGGTGATCCGTGCGTCGGGGAAACTGCGCTACGATCATCAGCGTTCGCATTCCCGAGCGGTCACCCCCGAGGCTTGCAGTGAAGTTCGTACTGTCATTGTTCATGACGCCGACGCCGAACATCGTGCCGCTGGCGGTGGCCGCCGAGGCGGCCGGCTGGTCGATGGTCACGATGTCTGACCACGTGGTCAATGTCGAACACCCGACGACCCCGTATCCCTACACCCCGGACGGCAAGCGCCGCTGGCCCGAGTTCACCGAGTTCCCCGACCAGTTCGTGACCATCGCGGCGATGGCGGCGGCCACGACGCGCCTGCGCTTCACCACCAACGCCTTCGTGCTGACCATGCGCGAGCCGTTCAGTGTCGCCAAGGCGCTCGCCACCCTGGCGGTGATCTCCGGCAATCGCGTGGTGCCCTCCATCGGGGTCGGCTGGTCGCGCGATGAGTTCGAGATCCTGGGCCAGGAGTTCTCCAACCGCGGCAAGCGCTGCGACGAGATGATCGAGGTGATGCGCCTGCTGTGGAGCGGCGCCTACGTGGAACACCACGGGCGCTTTTACAACTTCAAGCGCCTGGAGATGAACCCGAAGCCCACGGCGCCCATCCCGCTGTGGGTTGCCGGCATGTCCGATGCCGCGCACCGGCGCGCGGCGCGCCTGGGGGATGGCTGGCTGTCGGACTGGCAGCCGAAGGCGGAGATCCTGGCGACCATCGCCAAGATCCGCGCCTACCGGCGCGAGTATGGCCGCGACCATCTTCCCTTCGACGTCATGGCCACCGTCGCCGATGTCTTCGATCCGCAGGGATACCGCGAGCTGGAGGGCGAGGGCGTCACGCACATCATCGCCCAGCCCTGGCAGGTGTATTACCCGGGCACGAAGGATCTTGCGCAGCAGAAGGAAAGCCTCGCGCGCTACGCCCGGGACGTGATCGCGCACTGCAGCTAGCGCCTGTGCGCTCGCGCCGCGTCTCAGGCGTGCGCGGCCGCACTTCCCGGGCCGCGCATTCGAGCGCGCCCGGCGAGCGAGTCGGCGACCACCCAGGCGGCGCCGGCGAGCGCCAGGTTCAGGGCGTTCTCACTCCAGGTCATGCGGCTGGCGGGATCTGCGATCAGCATCGGCAGGTGCACCAGCAAGGCGAAGCCGGCGTACATCGCGGTCAGCAGGATCGCCGCGAGGCGGCTGCAGATGCCCACGATGATGGCGATGCCGGCGGCGATCTGGCCAACACCGGTGGCATAGGCCCAGAACTCCCCGCCGGGCGGCAGCCAGCGGGGCACCAGCGGGACGGTCAGGTTCAGGTAGACGAAATGCGCGCCGCCGAACAGCAGCGCACAGACCCCGAAGGCCAGCTGGCCCGCGCGGGTGAGACGCACGGCGCGCGCCGGAGCGATGCGCGCGCTGTCCGCATAGACGATCAGCGCGGCCGCAGCGATCGCCAGCTGCTCGGCGAGGCCACTGTAGGCGCCGAACTGGCGGTAGTGGGCGAGCACCACCCGGCCGCCCATCCACAGGACGACGATAAGCCCGTAGTAGGCGACGAGTGCGGCGGCGCCCCGTGCCACGGTGCGACGCCAGCTCAGGGCCGCGCCCGACCCGAGCATGAACAGCGCGGCCGCGTAGGCCAGCACCGTGCGGGCCGGGAAATCCCGGGGCACCGGCTGGCCCGGGTCGAAGTCGCCCTGCGCCAGGGCCACCAGGCCCAGCCCCATGACCGCGACGCCGAAGAGGCGCCAGCCGTAGGTCCGGGTCGTGGGCTGTGCGGCCATGTCAGCCCGGCTCAAGCTCCATCGCCAACTCATCGACGTAGCACCAGCTCCAGTCCTCGCCCGGCTCGATCGAGGTGATGATCGGGTGGCGCGTGGCGTGGAAGTGCTTGGTGGCATGCCGGTTCTTGGAATCATCGCAGCAGCCGACGTGGCCGCAGGTCCTGCACAGCCGCAGGTGCACCCAGGTATCGCCGCTCTTCAGGCATTCCTCGCAGCCAGCGGTATTGCGCCGGTCGGTCTTGACCTGCGCAAGGTGCGTGCAGTGTTTCTGGCCCATGGCTACCTTTCGTGGAATCAGTGGCGCGCGCCGGCGAGGAAGCCGTGCAGCGATGCGACCACCTGGGCGCCTTCGCCCACCGCGGTGGCCACCCGCTTCACCGAGCCGCAGCGTACATCGCCGACGGCGAACACTCCCGGGCGGCTGGTCTCGAGCAGGCCGGCACTGGCACTCGCCCCGGCGCCGGTCTGCACGAACCCCTTGGCATCCAGCTGCACGCCCGAGCCCTGCAGCCAGGCGGTGTTCGGTTCGGCGCCGATGAACAGGAACAGGTGGTGCGCCTCGCGCGTGGTTTCTTCCTGCGAGCCGTCCTGGCGCCAGCTCACCGCCTCCAGCCGCCCGCCCGTGCCGGCCAGCCCGGAGATGTTCGCCCGCGTCACCACCTCCACATTGGGCAGCTGCCCGATGCGCTCCACCAGATAGCGTGACATCTGCGCACTGAGGTCCGGACCGCGCAGCAGCACCCACACCTTGCGGGCGTGGCCCGAGAGAAAGACGATGGCCTGGCCGGCCGAGTTGCCGCCCCCGACCAGCACCACCTCCTGGTTGGCGCACAGCCGCGCCTCCAGCGGCGAGGCCCAGTAGTGCACGCCGAGGGACTCGAAGGCCTCGATGTTGGCGACAGGCAGGCGGCGGTAGCGGGCGCCGCTGGCGATCACCAGCGTGCGCGCGCGCACCCGTTCGTCACCGGCGAGCAGCAGGGTAATGCGGCTGTCGCCGTCGGCGGCATCCAGGGACTGCACTGCATCTGGAATGGCCATCTCGACGCCGAATTTCTGCGCCTGGTTGTAGGCGCGCGCCATGAGCGCGATGCCGCTGATGCCGGTCGGGAAGCCGAGGTAATTCTCGATGCGCGAGGAAGCCCCAGCCTGGCCGCCGAAGGCGTGCCCGTCGAGCGCCAGCACCGACAGGCCCTCCGAGCCTGCGTAGACGGCGGTGGACAGACCGGCAGGCCCTGCCCCCACGATGCATACGTCGTACAGGTGCTCCGGGTCGATGCGGCCGACCAGGCCGATGCAGCGGGCGAGGGCGCCCTCGCTGGGATTGCGCAGCAGCTCCCCGCCCGGGCACAGCACGATGGGCAGCGTGGCGCCGTCGATGTGGAAGCGCTCGATCAGCACGCGGGCCTCGGCGTCCACCGTAGGATCCAGGGTCTGGTGCGGGTGAGCGTTGCGGTTGAGGAAGCCTTCCAGGCGCAGCACGTCGCCATCATCGGCGGGACCGATGATGATCGGGCCGCCGACGCCGGTCTCCAGCAGGCCGATGCGCCGCAGGATGAGCGCACGCATCATGCGCTCGCCCAGATCCGCCT
The DNA here is from genome assembly GCA_963794975.1 of uncultured Pseudomonadota bacterium. GTDB lineage: Bacteria > Pseudomonadota > Gammaproteobacteria > Steroidobacterales > Steroidobacteraceae > 13-2-20CM-66-19. Next base: position 485,725 of record CAWCGL010000004.1, read on the forward strand.
CGGCGATCAGCAACGCCCGCAGTCGCTCCGGCGCGATCAGTACGGCGTCCACCGCGCCGACGGCGACTCCCTCGGTGAGCGAGGGGCGACCGGCCAGCTGGGCGAGCTCGCCCATGAAGCCCCCGGCGTTGTGGGTGACGATCGGGACGCGCTTGTCCCCCTCGCCGCGGCGCATGACCACGACACTGCCGCGCAGGATCACCGTGATGCCGCGGCCGGCCTCGCCACTTTTGACCACGGTGGCCCCCGGCTCGTAGTGCCGCAGCTCCCCGAAGCTGTGCACGCGCGCCAGCTCCGCTTGGGTAAGCAGCGGGAACATCTGCTCCTTGCGTGCCTCGAAGATCGAGGGCTTCTCCATAGCCACGTCGTCTCCTAAGCTGCTGCGGGGCGGCGCGTCAGGGTAATGGCATTCTCGGGGCAGGCGTCAACACAGCGCCCGCAGGCGTGGCAGGCGTCCGCGCCCACCGCAAAGGCCTGACGGTTGCCGTGTGCCAGGGCCTTCATCCGTGCCATGAAGGGCAGAGGGCTCTTGTCCGCAGCGGTCAGGGTGCGGATCTGGAACACCTGGTACGGGCACACGCGCACGCAGTCCTCCTTGCCTTCGCACCGGCTGCGGTTCACCACGGGTATGAACAGGCCGGGGGGCTGCCTGCACGGGGGCGCCGGAACGCTCATGGGGGTTGCCAGTTACAGTCGAGGTGGCGAGCGTACCAGCATGGCCAGCGTCCCGGCCCACCCCGGACGCGGCGCCGCCCGCCAGTGGCGCACGCGCATGAACCCGGCCTGCTCGAGCGCTGCCAGCCATTGCGACTGCGGCCAGGTCGCCATCCGCGTGCCCACGAACCGCGGCCAGTCCAGGCTTTCCTCGTTCTCCTGGTAGTGGTCGATGCCGATGACCGCGTAGCCGCCGGGCTTCAGCCAGGTCGTGGCGATGCGCCGCAGCAGCGCCACCGGGTCCTCCAGGTAGTAGAGCACCTCCATCGACACCACCAGGTCCACCGGCTCGGCAGGCTGCCAGCTCATCAGCTGCCCGAGCTCGTAGGCGCCGCCCGGATCCAGTGCCCGGGCGCGCGCGATCATGCCCGCGGCACCATCCACGCCGGTGGCGCTGCGGCAGCCCGGCGCCGCGCGCAGCTTGCGCACCAGCCAGCCGTTGCCACAGCCGGCATCCACCGCGGTAAAGCCTGCGGCCATCCACGGCAGCGCCAGCGCCGCAGCGAGCATCTCGTCGACCGCCGCGGCGTGGCCGACCTCCATGCCTACGTCGCGCCCGTCGGCCGCCCATTCGGTGAATACCTCGTTGGGCGGTCGCACCGCCGGACGCGCCGTCGCGCGCCGCGCCGCCGCTCCACGGTACCCGGCCAGGAGCTCGCGCGCGGTCAGCGTGCGGGTGCTGCGGCGGCCGAGGAAAAACACCGACGCGGCCGCATCCACCCCGCGCGGGCGCGCCGCAAGCCAGCGGTCCAGGTATTTCCAGAAGAAGGACTGCACGCTGGCGAGTGCCTGGAACAGAAACCCGAGCGGCGAGGCGCGCGGCATGCTCCACCATAACTGCCGCCATGCCGCAGCTGCTGCCGCGCCGGGGCCATCGACGACCCCGCTGTCGAGCTCTTCGCAACCGAGGAACAGGCCGCGCAGCCCCAAGTGGGTGAAGCGATGGAAATCCGCAGGTCCCGCAAGCGTGGCCTGCACGAACGGTTCTTCTGCGTAGATCAGTCCCCCCGCGCGGGTGACGCGCGCCAGCTCGCCGGCTGCCGCCGCGGCCTGCAGACTGCAGTGCAGCGCCCGCTGCACGACGACGCCATCGAACACTCCGTCCGCAAAGGGCAGGTGCGCCGCCTCGCACCAGGCGTCCACGCCTTCCACCCCGGGCACCACCCCGACGCAGCGCACCTCGACGTCCTGGCCGATGAGGGCGCGCAGGCGCACCGCGTCCGCGCTGCATACCACGAGGACGCTGGGGCGGCCGTGTGCGCGCGGCAGGCGTGCGGCGAAGGCACGTAGCTGCCTGTCCGATCGCGGGCGGCTGAACGGCCCGGGGACGTGGGCGGCGACGCGCTCGGTGCGCGTCTGGACAACTTCACCGGCCAGCCGCTGGCGCGCCGCACTGGCGAAATCCTCGGCGCTGAAGGGGCTTCCGGCGCGGCCCACCAGAACCGGCACGCCGCCGATGACCGGGTAGTCCGGCACGCACGAGGTGCGCTCGCACGGCAGCGCACCAGGGGCGTCCTGCAGCGCGCCACCGCAATCCGGGCATTGAAAATCTGTCGCCGTCTGGGTGGACGCCATGAGACCCCGCTGAAGATGCGCACGCGGGGACGGCATCCACGCGCGCCAATGACCGCAGTGGGCGGTCGGACCGGGCATTGCGCGCGCTGCCACGGCCTGCCGACCTAGCTGCAGGACAGCACAATACAATTAATTACTCGGGAATTACAAAATTACACAATTGGCCCGGCCGGGCGCGGTCTGGGACGCGGCGGCGGATTGCGCACCCGCTCGGGGCCTGGTGTGTGCGAGCCGGTTCAACCCGACCTGTCGGCTATGTCCCCCGGAAAGCTGCCGCCCAAAAACAGGCTGCCGCGGGCCCATGAGCTCAAGGATGCTGTCGTGCCGCTGCCGCCCTGGGGCTTGGATGCCGCGCAGTACATGGTGCTGGCGCAGCTCACCATCGCAGGTGCCGCGCGCAAGCTGCTGCTGAGTGAAGCGCTGCTGGTCGGACGCCCGGCCCTAACCGGGCCCGCGAGCGTGCGAGCGTCGATGCCGGCCAGTGCGGCGGCCAGAACATCGAGACGCACGGGCAGCACGACGAGGACGCGCAGCGTCGCGTTCACGTTGGCAGGCCTGGTGCGCAGGATTGCTGCCGCATCGTACCCGGGCCGCGGCGCAACCAACGTAACCGCAGCCCCGGGTGCGCAAAGACGGTTAGACTTTCAGCGTGAGTGACGGCAAAGAGGCGCCCGCGAAGAGTCTGTGGACCCTGGGCGGAATCACCCTACAGTTCGAGCGGCGCGACATCCGCAACCTGCGCATCGGCATCTACGCCCCGCACGGTGAGGTGCGCGTGGCCGCGCCGCGGCGCATGGCCGAGCGCACCGTGCGTGATTTCGTCATCTCCCGCATCGGCTGGATTGAGCGCAAGCGCGCGGAGCTGCGCAGCCGGCCCGCACGGCCGCGCGCGCAGCTGGCCACGGGCGAGGTGCACTACGTGCAGGGCCGGGCGCACACGCTCGTGGTCGTCGAAACCGCGGGACGTCCGGGGGTGAGCTGCGGTGCCGACGACACCCTCACACTGCGTATCGGTCCCGGCAGCGACCCGGCTGCCCGGCTGCGGGTGCTCACCGCCTGGTACCGGCGCGAACTTTCCGCCCAACTGCAGGTGCTGGTGAGCGCCTGGGAAGCACGGCTGGGCATCGCGGTGGCCGAGGTGCGCATCCGCCAGATGCGCACCCGCTGGGGCAGCTGCAATGCCCGCGCGCGGCGCATCTGCCTCAACCTCGATCTGGTGCGCAAGCCACCGCGCTGCCTCGAATACGTGCTGGTGCACGAACTGGTGCATTTCTTCGAGCGGCGCCACAACCTGCGCTTCTACCGCTTCATGGACGAACTGCTGCCCGCCTGGCGCGAGTACCGCAGCGAGCTCAATCGCAGCATCGACTGAGCAGCGCTACAGCCCGCCGCACCCGGGAGCCGGCCGCGGTGACTGATGGCAGGGGCCGCCGGCACGGGTAGGCGCCCCCCAGTGGGGAAGCTGCGGCGTAGGTAGCCGCCGACGCCCGATGGCTGCGCTAAGCCGGTGTCGCAAGGTGCCGTCAGGCTCTACTGTCGCACGCAGTCCAGACACCGTGCCGGAGAGCAATGCATGCCACGCCAGAAACTTGAGGGCCTGCGGGTCGCGATCCTTGCGACCGACGGGTTCGAACAATCCGAGCTGCTCGACCCGCGGCGCGCACTCGATGCGGCCGGGGCGATCACCGAGGTGGTCTCGCCGAAGGCCAAAGAGGTCAAGGGCTGGAACCACAAGCAGTGGGGACTGGATGTCGACGTCGACCAGAACCTCGACGAAGCCAACCCGGAGGTTTACGACGCGCTGGTGCTGCCCGGTGGGGTCATGAACCCGGACGCCCTGCGCATGCAGCCCAAGGCGGTGGCCTTCGTACGCTCATTCTTCGAGGCCGACAAGCCGGTGGCGGCCATCTGCCACGGTCCCTGGACGGTGGTGGAGAGCGGCGCCGCCGATGGCTACCGCATGACCTCCTGGCCCTCGCTCAGGACGGACATCCAGAACGCCGGTGGCGAGTGGGTGGATGAGGAGGTGGTGGTCGATGACAACCTCGTCACCAGCCGCAAGCCGGCCGACATCCCCGCTTTCAACCGGGAGATGATCGAACTGTTCGGCAATTACTACGCGCAGCGCGGTGCGCGCGGCCGCTAGCGCCTGCGACGTCGTCACCGGAACATTTTCGTAAAACACTTAGGAGAGACTCATGGGAAGGGGAATTCTGCTGTGGCTGATCGGCATACCGATTCCGATCATCATCCTGCTCGCGCTGTTCTGGCACTAATCCACAAAAAGAGGTCTACATGAACACGCAAGTCACGAGAAACAGGCGCCTTCGTCACCGGTGGCTACGGCACGAGCGCGGAGTCTTCGCAGTCCGCCGTGTCCTGGGCGGCCATCTTCGGCGGTGCCGTCACGGCAGCCGCGGTATCGCTGGTGCTGGTGGCGCTGGGCTCGGCGCTCGGCCTGAGCGCGATCTCGCCCTGGTCGGGCGGCGCATCGGCCACCACCTTCACGGTCATGACCGCGATCTGGCTCATCGTCACCCAGTGGGTTGCCGCCGGATTTGGCGGCTATCTCACCGGGCGCCTGCGCACCAAGTGGGTGGCCACACATACCCACGAGGTCTTCTTCCGCGACACCGCGCACGGCTTCGTCGCCTGGGCGCTGGCCACGGTACTGACGGTCGCGCTGCTGAGCTCTGCGGCCGCCTCGGTGGCCGCCGGCGGCGCCCACCTGGCAGCGGCAGCCGGGCCGTCGGCCGCGATGGCGGGCACGCGCGGCCCGGGACCTGCAGGCAGCTACGACCTGGACGTGCTGTTCCGCGGCAGCGCTGCGGATGCGGCCGCCCCGGGTGCCGGTTCCGACCCGCGCGGCGAGGCGCTGCGTATTCTCGGCAACAGCCTGGGCAACGGCACCGACGTGGCGGCGGATGACCGGGCGTATCTGGCCTCGGTGGTGAGCGCGCGCACCGGCGTGTCACCCGCGGAAGCACAGGCGCGCGTCGATACCTTCATCACCCGCTCCAAGGCGGCGTTGGACACGGCCCGCAAGGCCGGCGCAGCGGCTGCCTTGTTTACGGCCCTGTCGATGCTTATCGGGGCCTTCATTGCCTGTGTCGCGGCGGCCGTGGGTGGCGGCCGGCGTGATCTCAACGCCGGTCTGATGTAGACACAGAAGCCAGTATTTTCAGGCGCTTATAAGCGCTTCCGGATACGCGCTATTCGCGGCAGCGAGCGTGCCCTTATGATTCGCCCTCGGGCGCGACGGCGCGGCTGTGCGCCGGAGTCAGTTTCCGCATTTCACAACCGGGATTCATCATGGCAAAGAAAACCAACCGAGACGATCTGAAGCAGCGCCGCAAGAGCCCGCTGGTCACGCCCACCGATCTGAAGCCCGCGGCGACGCGTGACATCGCCGGCGGCATGAATGCGATCCTCGCCGACGTGTTCGCGATGTACCTGAAGACCAAGAACTTCCACTGGCACATGAGTGGCCCGCATTTCCGCGACTACCACCTGATGCTGGACGAGCAGGCCGACCAGCTGTACGCCATGACCGACCCGATCGCCGAGCGCATCCGCAAGATCGGCGGCAATACCCTGCGCTCGATCGGCAACATCGCGCGCGTGCAGCGCGTCTCGGACAACGATGCGGACTATGTCGAGCCGCTGGACATGCTCGCCGAGCTGCGCGATGACAACAAGGAACTGGCCGCACGGCTGCGCGAGGTGCACGACGTGTGCGACGAGCACCGCGACATCGCCACCGCGAGCCTCATCGAGGTGTGGATCGACGAGACCGAGCGGCGCACCTGGTTCCTCTTCGAGGCCAGCCGCCGCGGGGATGCCACCGGGCACTAAAGCCCGCCTGTTCCGGCCGCCGGCGGCTAAGTCCCGCCGGCGGCCCGTCCACTGGTGCCGGTGTTATCCTGCCCGCCCTGGCACGGTGGAGAAAAAAACATGACCATTCGCAGCTTCCCGTCACTGGCTCTCGTGGCGAGCGCTCTTGCGGGCGCGGCAGCCGCGGCCGCTGCCCCGCCGGCCGGGCGCTATGACGTGCTCATCACCGGCGCCACCGTCTACGATGGCTCCGGACAGCCAGGCTACGTCGGTGACGTGGCCCTGATCGGGGAGCGCATTGCCTACGTGGGCAAAAAGGCACCGCTGCCTGCCACGGAGCGCATCGATGCGCACGGCAAGGCGGTGGCTCCCGGGTTCGTCAACATGCTTGCGCATCCGGAGGAATCGCTGCTGGTGGACGGGCGCGCGCTCAGCGACCTGCGCCAGGGTGTCACCCTCGAGGTGCTCGGCGAGGACTCGATGGGGCCGCTGACCCCGAAGATGAAGGCGCTCGCGCTGCAGCGCGAGGGGGACGTCAAGTACGACATCGACTGGAGCACCCTCGGGGAGTACCTCCACGGGCTCGAGCGCCGCGGCATCACGCCGAACGTGGCCTCCTATGTCGGGTGCCGGCACGGTGCGCACCAACGTGCTCGGCGAAGTGGACGTGCAGCCAACGCCCGCACAGCTCGAGCAGATGCGCGCAGCTGGTGCACCAGGCCATGGAGGAGGGCGCGGTCGGGGTGACCACGGCGCTGATCTACGCCCCCAACACGTACGCGAAGACCCCGGAGCTGATTGCGCTGGCCAGCGAGGCGGCGCGCTGCGGCGGGATCTACAGCGCGCACATGCGCTCCGAGGGCGACCGGCTGATCGAGGCGGTGCAGGAGACCATCGATATCTCCAATGCCTCCGGCGCGCCGGCGGAGATCTTTCACCTCAAGGTCGCCGGCCAGCGCAACTGGCCCAAGATCGACCCGCTCATCCAGACCATCGAGAGCGCGCGTGCCAAGGGGGTGCATATCAGCGCCGACATGTACGTGTACACGGCCGGGGCGACGGGGCTGGATGCGGCCATGCCGCCGTGGGTGCAGGACGGCGGCCTCGAGGCCTGGATCCAGCGCCTGAAGGACCCGGCGATCCGCGCGCGCGTGATCACCGAGATGCGCGATCCGAAGTCCTCGTGGGAGAACCTGTTCGAGGCGGCCGGACCGAAGGGCATGCTGCTGCTGGCCTTCAAGAACCCGGCCCTGAAGCCGCTGACCGGCAAGACCCTCGCCGAGGTCGCGCAGTCGCGCGGGGTCAGCCCCGAGGAGGCGGCGATTGACCTGGTGATCGAGGACGGCTCACGCGTGGGCGTCGCCTACTTCCTGATGTCCGAGGACAACGTGCGCCGCGAGGTCGCGCTCCCCTGGGTGAGCTTCGATTCCGACGAGGAGGCCCCGGCCCCGGAAGGGGTGTTCCTGAAGTCCAAGAACCACCCGCGCGCGTACGGCAACTTCGCCCGCGTGCTCGCCAAGTACGTGCGCGACGAACACGCGCTCACCCTCGAGCAGGCGATCCGCAAGCTCGCCGCGCTGCCGGCGCAGACCCTGTCGCTGAAGGATCGCGGCCTGCTCAAGGAAGGCAACTTCGCGGACGTGGTGGTCTTTGACCCGCGCACCGTGCAGGACCATGCCACCTACGAGAACCCGGCGCAGCTGGCCACCGGCGTCGGGGACGTATGGATCAACGGCGTGCGCGCGCTGCGCGCCGGCGAGGCCACCCGGGCCCCGAGCGGGCGGATCGTGCGCGGCCGCGCCTGGAAGGACGCCCCGGGCGGCGGCTGCCGGGCCAGTGCGGCCGACTGGTCGTGGGGTTCCTGAGGTCAGGTCCGGGTGGCGCTGCCCGCGCAGCGCCACCCGGGTGACTGACTATGGAATCGCCTTGCTGGCGATCGGGGACATCATCCCCTCGACACCGGTCGTGGTGTAGGCGGCGGCACCGAAGTACCAGGTGCCGGCCGTCAGGTTCGAGATGGTGTAGCTCGAAAGCCCGGTACCGCTGACCTGCACTACCTGAGTGAGGCTCGAGGGTGAGCTGCCGTAGTGGATGTTCACGCCGGCTAAGTTGGTCAGCGCGCTGCCATCGGTGTTCTTGGTCGGGTCCACCCAGTTCAGCGTCGCCGAGCCGGTGGCCGCCACCAGGGCCTTCACGGTGATGGCAAAGGCCGGCAGGGAGCCGGAGGCCGTGCCGTCGCTGGCGCTGATGATGATTCCCGAATAGACCCCGGTCTGCGAACTCGTCGGCGTGCCCGACAGCGCTCCGCTGGCGATGCTGAAGCTGGCCCAGCTGGGCGCATGCTGCACCGAGTACGACAGCGCCTTGCCGGCTGAGTCCTTTGCGGTCGGCTGGAAGGCGTACTTGCTGCCGGCGGTCACCGCGGTGGCGGGCGTGCCGGAAACCGTCACGGTGGCCGCGGTGCTGCCCCCGGAAGCCACGACCTTCACGGCAAACGGCGCCGTATTCGCCCACTGCGTGCCATTGGTCGCCTGGATGACGATGCCGCTGGTGGTGCCCACGTTCGACGCCGTCGGCGTGCCGGTGAGCGTGCCGGTCATGGTGCTGAAGCCGGCCCACGAGGGCTTGTTGGTGACGGAGTAGTACACCGTCTTGCCCGTGCCGCCGCTGATGGTGGGCTTGAAGGTGAACGTGGTTCCGGCTGTGACGCTCGCTGCGGGCGTGCCGGAGATCTTCAGCGCCCCGCTGCTCGCCGCGGGCGTGCTGCTCGAGCCGGCCACGACCTTCACGCTAAAAGGCGCGGTGCTCGCCCACTGCGTGCCATTGGTCGCCTGGATGACGATGCCGCTGGTGGTGCCGGCATTGGCCGCCTTCGGCGTGCCGGTGAGCGTGCCGCTCACGGTGCTGAAGCCGGCCCACGCGGGCTTGTTGGTGACGGAGAAGTACACCGTCTTGCCCGTGCCGCCGCTGATCGACGGCTTGAAGGTAAAGGTGCTGCCGGCATTCACGCTCGCCGCCGGCGTGCCTGAGATGGCGAGCGCACTGCTCGCCGCGTGTGTGCTGCCTGCGTGCGTGCCCAGTGCTGCGCAGAATGACAAAGTGGTCAGGAGCACGCGCCAGCGTGGCGCGCGCAGAGCGATGGATTTATAAATCACGTGCGTCCCCTTCAACGACATCGTGGAGCCCGAGGGGAACAGGCCGGCAGCGCAGTCATTGCCACGCTTGCCGAAACGAATCACCGTGAACTGTGAAGCCTACGGTTTCTCCGGCGGCAGTGCTGTCAGGCGCTGCCCCTGCGTCCCCGCCGTGCGACGGTTTGCTTTTTCCTTGCAGTGAACGCCTGCTGCTCAATGCCAGCGGCGACGCCATCTGCGTTGGGCGCGCAGTAAATCGTGCGAGCGCGAGCATTTCAAATGTCTCGACTGAGCGACGTGCGCGATCGGCGACATGTCGCAGACGGGAAGCGCGGAATTTTTACTGAGTTTAATTTTCTGCGCGGCGCGCAGCGGGAATTTTTACTGAGTATAAATTCCGCGCACGCGCCCGAAGAGGCGCGTCAGCCCGTAGAGCGCATCGATCATGGGCGTGGCGACGCCGACGCGCAGCGCCATCTCGCGCACCACGCCCACGAGCGCGTCGAGCTCGATCGGTCGCGAGGCTTCCACGTCCTGCAGCATCGAGGTCTTGAAGGCGCCGAGCTTGCGCGCGACCGCGTGGCGGTCATCCGGGGATTCGGCGACCGCGCAGCCGATGCGCTCGCCCACCGCGGCGGCCTCGCGCATCGCCGCGGCGCTGAAGGCGCGCAGCAGCGGGTCCTCGAGCACCTGCCCCATGTCCGCCCCGGTGAGGGCCGACATCGGGTTCATGGTCATGTTGCCCCACAGTTTGTACCAGGTCTCGTAACGGATTCGTGACGAGCGGGTGACATCGAAGCCGGCGCGCTTGAGGGTTTCCGCCAGCGCGCGCACGCGCGCGGACTCCCCGCCGCCAGGTTCGCCGATGATCAGCCGCTGTCCCATGCGGTGCACGGCGATCCCCGGGGCGCTGGTGGAGGCGCTCAGGTGCAGGACGCAGCCGATGACCTGGGGCACCGGCAGCGCGGCGGCGATGCGCGCCTCCGGGATCGACGCAGCTCAGCGGCGCGTCCCCGAGCGCGGCGAGGCCATGGCTGAACCACCAGGGCACGCCGTTCATCGCCGCGAGGATCACGGTCTGCGGCCCGACCAGAGGCGCAAGCGTGGCCGCCAAGCCCGGCAACGCGGGCGCCTTCACCGTCAGGATGACCAGGTCCTGTACACCCAGCGCGCGCGGGTCATCGGAGGCCAGTCCCGCCGCGGCGCTGACCAGGCGTGCCGTTCTCGCTCAGCCGCCAGCCGTGATCGCGCAGCGCGCTCAGGGTGGCCCCGCGTGCCAGTGCGTTCACGCTGGCCTCGCCGGTGCGGGCGAGGCGCGTCCCGAATACCCCGCCAATGGCGCCGGCGCCGACGATGCAGATCCTGGGCATGGCAGCTAGATTAGCGGCTCGCCTGAGCAGCGGGCCAGCCTCAGAAGCGCCCGAGCATGCGGCGCAACAGCGCACCCGGGGTCCGGCGGCCGCCGAGGTCCATTTCCTCCTGCAGGAGCCGCACGTGCTCGAGGCTCCCCGCGCTGAGCCGCGCGCCGGGAATCTCGCCGAAATTCTGCTCTGCCTGGGCCTCGTTCTTGGTACCGAGCAGGACGGTCGAGACTGCCGCAAAGGACAGCGGGTAGGCGACGGCGGCCCGCACCATCGAGTGCGCCTCGGCTTCCAGGAAGCGGAAGCGCTCCACTGCATCGACCGTGCTGGCGATCTGCGCGGGCGTCCAGCCGTGGCGCTGGTCCGCCGGATCCGGGAAGGTCGCGTCGCGCTTGAACTTGCCGGTGAGGAAGCCTTCCTTCAGCGTCGAGCGCACCAGCACCGCCAGCCGGCCGTTGCTGCAGCTGCGCGACGCGGCGCAGGAAGCGGGTCCGGATCGAGCAGGCTGAAGCGGATCTGGATGCCATCCAGCAGCGGCTGCGCGAGCGCCTGGTCGATGTCGTGCGCGCTGTACAGCGAGACGCCGACGAAGCGCACCTTGCCGGCCTTCTTGAGCGCGGACAGCTCCTCGTAGGTGCGATCGTCCTCGGGCATCGAGTGCAACTGGTAGTAGTCGATGACGTCCGTGCCCAGGCGCTTGAGCTGCTCCTCCAGCGTGGCCGTCATGCCCGCCGGGCTGGTAGGAATACTTGGTGGCCACGATCCAGCGGCTGCGGCGGCCCTTGAGGAATTCCCCCAGCACCAGCTTTCCGAATCCCCGTACACCATGGCGGTGTCGACGAGGTTGCAGCCGAGCTCCTCCGCGCGTGCCAGTGCCCGCAGCGAATCCTCGCGCGCGACCGCCCCATAGGCCTGGCTGCCGATGCCCCAGGCACCGAAGCTGAGCTCCGGAGACCTGAAGCCCGGTGGCCCCGAAGCGGCGGTAGGGCATCTTGCCGAGGTGCTTGAGGATCGCGGGCGCCTGCGCCGGCAACCCGGCGCCATTTTCGTAGGAGCTCAGCCACAGGCGGCGCGCTGCGATCTTGGCGCGACCAGCAGCGCGGCAGCGCGCCGACGGCGCTGCCCGCCAGCAGCGCGCGCCGGGTGAGGCCCTGTGTGTTGCGAGTCGGGACTCTCGTGCGGGCATCGGGCTAACGGCGCCTGAAGAGGCGTCGCAGCAGCCCGCCGGCGCGCGCCCCAGCGCCCGCGCGCACGTAGCTCTTCACGCGGCTGCGCGTGGCAGCGCGCGGCGATGGCGCGGCTGTCGTTCACCGGCACCTCGATGAGGGTCACGCCGGGCCTGCGGCCGGCATGCGCCAGCGATGCAAGATTGCCCGCCTCGCAGGACAGGTACTCCGCGCCGACGGCGGCGGCGAGGCGCCGGAAAGTCGATGGCCGGCAGCGTCACGCCGTGGTCGCGGCCGGCATCACTGAGCTGCTGCATGCGGATCTGGTTCAGGTAGCCGTCGTTGAAGACGATGACCGTCAGGTCGATCTTCTCGCGCACCGCGGTGGCAAGCTCCAGCCCGCTCATGAACATGCCGCCATCGCCCATCAGCGCCACCACGGGGCGCTGCGGGGCGGCCAGCCGGGCCGCAATGGCCGACGGCAGTGCCAAAGCCCATCGACTGCAGGTCCGTGGGCAGGAGCAGCCCGATAGGGCTGGCGCACCTCGAAGTAGCGCCGCGCCATCACCTGGTGCAGGCCGCTGTCGGTGACCAGCAGTGCCGCATCCGGCAGCTTGCGCCGCAGGGTGGCGAAGAATTCCTGCGGCGTGAGGCCGGCAATCAGCGGCTCGGGCTGGCGGTCCGCGGCGCCGATGCGCCCGCGCCAGGAGGCGATGCCCTGCCGGGTCCAGGCCCGGTGCGCGCGGCGGACAGCGCCGCGGGCATGCCGAAGAAATCCCGGCGCGCAGCAACGCGGTCGAGCCGCTGCCGGGTACACCGCGTTCAGGCTCGCGGCGCTGGCATCCACGTGCACCAGGCGCTCCGGCGGCAGCTTCAGCTCAAAGCCGCGCGGTGCCGTTGAAGGCCAGGCGCGTGCCGACGGCGATCACCAGGTCCGCCTCGCTGAGCAGGGCGTTCAGCTCGAGGTCGAGCCACGCAGGCTGTCGTACCCCAGGCGACCAGGCAGAGTCCTCCGACGACGATGCCGCGGCCGGAGGCGCTGCTGAAGACCGGGGTACCGGTGCGCTCGACATAGGCGCGGATTGCGTCGGCCGCGCGCGGCGCAGCCCTGGCCGACCATGAGGACCGGCTTGCGGCGCCTGGTGGATGCGCGCCCACACCGCCGCTGCGCTTGCCGTGGCCGGTGCTGACCGGCGCCGGCACTGGCGAGGTCTCGCCGCACGCCCCGAGCTGCACGATGACCGGCCCGGGTTCGCCATCGCGTGCGGTCTCGAACGCCGCGCAGACCGTCTCTGCCAGCCGTGCCGGGTCACTGACGGCGAACATCGCCTTGGTCATGGCGCGCGCGATGGCGTTCTGGTCGAGCGCCTGGTGGCGGTGCCGTGCATGCGGGCCGCCGGGTGCGGCGGCGACGATGTGCAGCAGGGGCGCTGAGTCCTGCCAGGCTTCCGCGATGCCGGGAAGCGCGAAGGCGAAGCCCGGTCCCGGGATCGTCAGCAGGATGCCCGGGCGTCCATCGATGCGCCCGTAGGTGCCGGCCATGAAGGCGGCGGCCAGCTCGTGGGTGGGCACGATGAGGCGCGGGTCGCTGCCGCGCAGGCGCTGGAAAAGGTGTGGTTGGGTCCGCCCGGCAGTCCGAAGGCTGCGCCCGCATCGCAGCGCTTGCAGTGCCCCGCGGATGGCCTCCGCCGCCGCGTGCCTGCAAACTCATTCATGATTTCAGCCCGTGGCGCGCAGCAACCGCCCCGCCGACGGCGCGCGGCAATGCATCGTGCGCTGCGCACGAGCGTCGCCGCGGCACGTGCCCGCACCGAGGGCGGCGAGGTGAGCACGTGCGCGCACTCCAGCGAGCCGCCCAGCTGGGACTTGAAGTGCGTGACGGAGTTCAGCGCCGCATCGGTCAGGTCATTCGCCGCGTAGCCAAGCTGCGCCAGGGCCTCAAATCCGCGCCAGCGCAGGAACGCGGTGGCCCCGAGGCGCGCGTACTCCGGGTCCATCCCGGCGCAGGCGGTATGGCTGACACTTGTTCTTTCCCAGCAGCACCAGCTGGGAGGCGATCGCGGTGCCATCGGGCAGGCGCGCGTGCTGCAGCCGCGCGAGGCCGGCGGCGTGCGCTGCGCGCGAAGAAACTGCGGAATGCGGCCTCGGGCAGGTAGGTCGGCAACGTGCGCGGCGGCCAAGCGTCAGGGAGTGCAGCCGGAAGAAGGCCGCGAAGTCGTCATCGTCGGTGAAGCTCAGCCGGTCGGTCTCGGTGCAGCGCTTGATCAGCCGCCGCAGGTTGCCGTCCACGCGCTGCCACTGCGCGCGCAGGTCGGTCAGGGGCACGACGTAGGTGTAGCTCGGTGCGGCGTGCCAGCCGCGCGCCAGGTAGGCGCGCACATCGTGCACCGTGCTGCGGCTCTTGAGGATCACGCGGTCGTAGCCGAGTGACTCGAGGTGGCTAGCCAGGGCCGCACTGGGTCTCCAGGTCTGCTGCGAGGTGTGCTGCGAAGGATAGGCGCCCTCGTAGGCGGCGAGGATCGCCCCGTGGTAGTACAGCAGCAGCCGCGGGCCGGCCAGCGTGCCGTGCAGCGCATCGCGCGTCTCGTAGAGCGCGATGCCGCCTGCGAGGGAGCCGGCGCGGCGCGCCGCCACGATGCGGAAGGCTCGCCCGGTCGCTGCGGTGAGTGCCCCGAGATAGCCGGACTGCGCATAGACGCAGCCATCGGGCGAGCGCGCCCACGAACTCGTCCCACTCGGGAATTCCTCTGCGCGCAGCGATGCCTAGGGTCAAGGCGCTCACGAGTCCGTCGGGCCCTCCGCGCCAGCGCGCGCCGCAGCAGCTTGCGCGAGACGTCGATACCAGTCAGCGATCGCGGGCAGCGGATCGGAGAGGTTGAAGGTGGGCTGCTGGGCACCGGCCCAGGAGCGCAGCCAGGCGCCCGCCGACATCTGGCCCTGCGCCAGGCGTAGCGGACCGCCGCCAGATCCAGGTACGGGGAGACCAGGCGCGCGCCGGTGCGGTAGGCCGCCGGCTCGCTCGACGGGAAGTCCCAGGGCGTCCGGTAGGACATGGTGCACACGTCCACCCCGCAGCGTCCGGCGAACTCGACGTAGATCCACACCCGCGCATTGACCTCCAGGATCTTGAACAGCCCGTCACGCTCGTCACGCTTGAACTCGGCGCTGAAGATGCCCCGGTAGCCCACGGCGGCGAGGATGGTGCGCAGCGATTCGACCGCCGGCCCGACCTCGCTCGAGCGGCACGCTCACCATGTGGGTGCTGTCGCCGAAGTCGGGCGGGAACATTCTAAGGCGTCGGCGCGCGAACAGTGCGCGCACCGTGCCGCCGGCATCGCATGAAGCCATCGATCAGGTAGTGGTTGGAGCCCGGTCCGGCCACGTACTCCTGCACCACCACGCAGTGTCCGTCGCCAATCAGCTTGGTCAGCTGTGTGCGGGCATCGTCCAGGTCGCGCACCCGGCAGGCCTTCACTCCGTAGCTGCGCATGAAGCTGGCCGAGTCGACCGGCTTCAGGAACAGGTGCGTGAACGGCAGGTCCGCGAAGCGCTCCAGATCCTCGGGTCGTGCACGATCAGCGTCGTGGGGCGGGGCACGTCCAGTGCGTCGAGCAGGACGGCGAAGTTGTCCTTGCGCGCCAGCGATGCCACCGCCTGCGGCGGGCGGGGTGCTGCTCGGGAAGCGCTCGCTGAGCGCTGGCGGCAGTTGCGCGATCGCCGCCAGCACCGCGTCGCTGCAGGGAATGAGGGCCGCCCGCTCAAGCGCGCAGGCCCCGAGGATCTCCGGCAACGAGGCAGTGGCGAGGGTGGCGCCGCATCCGGGCAGCCGCTGCGCCCAGCGTGAGCGGGATTCATGCGAGGCGCGCCGCCGGTATCGAGAAGGTCGGGATGCCGGAGCGGCGCAGCAGCCGCAGGGCCCCGAGCGCACCCAGGCCTGAGCCCACCACGACAGCCGGTATCACCACAGGTTTGCGCGCAGCTGCCATGACCCCATCGATAGACCGATCCGTTCCGCTGAGCCGGGGACTCTAACAAGCTTAGGCAGCAGGCGGTGGCCTAACCACCCCGGCACGACAGGCAACAGTTGGTTACCCGGGAAGCCGTTGCGGATCAATAACCCCGCTCGGGGTCGACGACCGCGAGCATCGGCTCACCGGCTACATAACGCCTGAGGTTCTCGCGCAATAGCAGGGCGCGCTGGCTGTCGGCCATTGGCGTCACCGCCGAGACGTGCGGGGTGATGATGACGTTCGGCAGGTGCCACAGCGCACTGGCGGCCGGCAGCGGCTCCGGGTCAACGACATCGAGTCCGGCCCCTGCGATCTTGCCGCTGGTGAGGGCGGCCACCAGATCCGCGGTGACCGTGCTGCGGCCGCGGCCGACGCTCAGGAAGTACGCGCCCGGCTTCATGGTGGCGAAGAACGCGGCGTTGAAGATGCCGCTGGTCTGTGCGGTGAGCGGCGCGCAGTTGACCACGTAGTCCGCCTGCGCGCTCAGGGTGAGCAGCTCATCGGGCAGGCCGACGTAGCTGACATAGTCAGGACCGCTGCGGCCGCTGGCACGCGTGGCGATGACCTTCATGCCAAAGGCGTGGGCACGCTTGGCCACCTCGGTACCAATGCCTCCCAGCCCCACGATCAGCACGGTCTTGCCCGACAGGTCGGTGAGTGCCGGGGCCTCGTCCGCCCAGTGACCCTGCTCCTGTTGCCGCAGGTAGTAGTCGAGGTGGCGGCTGAGCACCAGCATCATGCCCATGACATGCTCGGCCATGCTCGGGCCGGCGGTGCTTTGCATGTTGGTCAGCAGCGGATTGCGCGCGCGCAGCTGCGGCTGCTGCAGGCACCCTTCCACTCCGGCTCCCAGCCACTGGATCCACTGCAGGTGCGTCGCGCGGGTGAGCACCTCCGCCGAACACACCCCGATGGTGGCATCCGCGCTGGCGATCTGCCTGGGTGTCGCCGCGTCGAGCTCGACCAGCGTGACCCCCGGGGCCGCGGCGCTGAGGGCGGCCAGCTGCTCGTGCAGGCGCGGGGTGACGAGGATGAGCTTCGGCGTGCGCCAGCCGGGGCGCGCGCGGACCGGTTCCGCGGCCACGCGCACGCCGAGTGATTCCGCGATCGACGGCGCGGCACCCCCGGGAGCATCCGCGGCGCGCACGCCGCCGGCGCACAGGGCGAGGGCGCAGAGCAGGAGGGAGCGTACGCCGAGCGCACAGGTCGTTTTCATTTGCGGTTCTTTCCGGTCAGTCGGTGCGGCCGTTGGCACCGGGCGCCAGTCTGCCAGATAAGTGCGCAGCGGTGGCTATGCCATGCCGCCGCTGACCGAGATCACCTGTGCGGTGACGTAGGAGGCATCTTCGGAGGTCAGGAACGAGACCACGCCGGCGACCTCCTCGGGCAGGCCGGGGCGGTTCATCGGCACCAGCTTTTCGATGGCCGCCGCATCGAACAGCCCGGCGGTCATCGGCGTGCCGATGATGCCCGGGGCGATGCTGTTGACGGTGATGCCGCGGGTCGCCACTTCCAGCGCCAGCGCCTTGCTGGCCGAGATCAGCGCGCCCTTGGCGGCCGCGTAGTTGACCTGGCCGCGGTTGCCGATGAGGGCGGCGATCGAGGAGACGTTCACGATGCGCCCCCAGCGGGTACGGATCATCGGCAGCAGCAAGCGGTTGGGTCGCGTTGAAGAACCCGTTCACCGACACGTCGATGACGCGGTGCCACTGCGCGCCGCTCATGCCCGGCAGCACCGCATCATCGTGCAGGCCGGCATTGTTGACCAGGATCTGGATCGGGCCGGCCTCGAGCAGGCCATCGAGCGCCCGCCGGGTGGCCTCCGCGTCGGTGATGTCGAAGTTGACCGCGCCCGCGGCCCCGCCGGCGGCGCGGATCTCCTCCACCAGCGCGGTGGCGGTGGCGAGGTTGCGGTGCGCGTGGACGTGCACGTGGTGGCCGTCGCGCGCCAGGCGCCGGCACAGCGCCGCGCCGATGCCGCCGCTGCCGCCGGTCACCAGGGCGAACTTGCCGCCGCTCAAGAGGCCACGCGGGCGGTGATGCCGAAGGCCGGGTCGATGACGATGCTGGCGCGTCCCTCGAGCACCAGGCGCTGCGCACTGGTGACGCAGAACTCGTAGAGCACCGTGCGCGCGTCCCCGGCCAGGCGCGCGGCTGCAGGCGATCAGGTCGCTCTCCAGGTCATCGAGGCGCTCCACGTGCAGCGTCACGCTGCGCACGCTGGCGAGGTAGCCCACGGCCGCACCGACGCTTTCGCGCACCTGCAGCGACATCGCGCTGGCCAGCGGCGCACTCGCGCCCACCAGGGCCCCGTGCACGGCCATGGCCTGGGCGGCGTACTCGATGCCGCACACCACCCCGAGGCGCCCGTAGGCGCGCAGCGGGTTGTCGCCCGTGCGGTGAGTCGCGCTGCGGCAGCGGATCTGGGTCGCGTCCCAGTGCAGCACCTCATCCAGCAGGCACATCCGTCCCTTGTGCGGGATGTGCTGCTCGATCCAGCTGCGGTCTAGGGCCATGTGTCTATCTCGACGGACAGCGTCCGCGGCTTGAGGTAATCCAGGACTACGGTACCGCAACGGCGCTGCGCCAGCTGCACCAGCAGCGGCAGGCTGCGCGCGGCGGGGATGTCGCGGCGCAGCGCCTCGAGCCCCGCACACGGCAGCGCACTGGCCGGGGCATCGCTCAAGCGCACCTGCAGGCGGGCGAGCGCTGCCGTCCTTGCGGGTGGGGGCGAGCACCAGGGCCACGGCGAAGGCGTCCGGAATCGGCCGGGTGCTGCGCAGGGGCTCGGGGTACTGCGCGTCGTAGGCCACCAGCAGCACCGGCCGCTGCTCGATCTGCAGCTGCGTGAGCGCCTCGAGCAGTCCGGCGCCGAAGCTTGCGTCGTAGGCGCACAGCGCGTTCGATGCGGGGGTAGCGCCGGTGGCGATGCCCCAGTAGCCGGAGGGCGCGTTGTGCACCGAGTTGTGGAAGCGCGTGGGCGAGAGCTGCCGCTCGCCCGCGGCCAGCGCGCTGCAGATCTGGTGCAGGTTCTCGCCGTCGCCGCCGGAGGAGCTGAAGATGGCCGGCAGCTGGGCCGGGTCGGCGCCGGCGCGGCCGCTGGCCTCGAGTCCTGCCGCGATGGCGATCCTCACCGGCACCCCGGTGCGCCGCCGCTCGGCGCTCGGCAGGCAGGTGAGCGCGGGGATGACGGTCGGTGCGGGGGTCCAGGCAACCTCGCCGGCGAGCACGCGCGCCCCTTGCTGCCAGTCGCTGATCCCCGGCCCGAGCAGGCCGATGCCTTCGACGAAGCCGGCCAGTGCGGTCAAGGCCGCACCCGCGGGTGCGCGAACACCAGGCTGCAGTTGGAGCCGCCGAAGCCAAACGAGTTGCTCATGACGTAGTCGAGGGGGCCGCTGCGGTTGCCGAGCAGGTACCTCACCTGCAGTGCTGGGTCCGGGTGCGTGGTGTTGACGCCCGCCGGCATCAGCCCCTCGCGCAGCGCCAGCGCGCAGATCACCGCCTCGAGCGCACCGGCAGCCCCCAAGGTATGGCCGGTGGCCCCCTTGGTCGAGCTGCCCGGGACCGCGGAGCCGAGCACCGCTGCGACCGCGCGCGCCTCGGCTTCATCGTTGCTCGGCGTGCCGGTGCCGTGGAAGTTGATGTAGTCGATCTGCTGCGGCAGCGATGCCGGCGCTCAAGAGCGCGCGCTGCATGGCTTCGCGCGCGCCGCGGCCCTGCGGGTGCGGCGCCGACATGTGGTGCGCATCGCTCGCTCTCCCCGGTGCCGCACAGCAGCACGGACGCCGCATCGGTGGCCGCATCGGCAGCGCTCCAGCAGCGCGAAGGCCGCCGCTTCGCCGATCGACAGGCCGTCGCGGGCGACATCGAACGGCCGCACCGGCGTCCGCGACACCAGCTGCAGCGAGTTGAAGCCGTGCAGCGTCGTCAGGCACAGCGAGTCGACCCCGCCCACGACCGCCGCATCGATGAGGCCGGCGGCGATCGCCCGCTGCGCGCTGGCGAAGACCTTGCCGCTCGAGGAGCACGCGCAGGAGATGACGGCCGCGGGTCCCTCAAGCTCCAGTGCGCGCAGCACGAAGGCGGCCACCGAGAAGGTGTTGTGGGCGCCGGCGTAGCGAGAACTGCGCCGGCAGCGCGCCGCTGTGCGGGTCGCGCGCCGCGAACGCGAGCTCGGTCTCCAGGATGCCGGAGGTGCTGGTGCCGAGAAAGACCCCGATCCGCGCGGCGCCGTAGCGCGCGACGCCCGCGCCCACGCGCGCGGCAAAGCCATCCTGCTGCAGGCCCAGGTAGGCCAGGCGGTTGTTGCGGCAGTCGAATTGCGCCAGCGGCCGCGGGCAGGGCCCGTGCGTCCACGCCCGCCACCTCGCCCACGTAGGTGTCGAGGCCAAAGGGCTCAGGCGGGCAGGGCGCAAGGCCGGTGCGCTGCGCGCGCAGCGTGTCGAGCATTGCCTCGGTGCCGCGCCCGATGCAGCTGGTCGCGGTGTACGCGCTGAGGATGAGCGGCGTCACCGCGCCTCGGCGAGCAGCAGCGTGTTGGCGAAGGGCGTGCCCGCGCTCATCGGGATCGCGGTCGTGGCGAAGCCCAGCCGCTCCAGCAGTGCGCGCCAGTCCCCGAGCGTGCGGCAATGCAGGGTGAGCCAGCGGCCGGTGCGGAACAGGGCGACGATGCGGTCGGTGACCTTGCTCAAGGTAAAGCCGAATCCGCCCGCCGCATCGCCGATGCGCAGCAGCAGCAGGCCGCCGGGGGACAGTGACGCGCGCACGCGCCTGAGGACCTCTTCCTGGGCGGGCGCTCAAGGTAGTGCAGCACGTCCAGGATGACCACCGCGTCGACCGCCGGATAGGGCACCTCGCACAGATGTCGCCGTGCACGATGCTCAGTTGCGCCCCCGCGCAGTCCTGCAGGGCCGCGCGCGCCCGCTGCACCTCCTGCGGGTTCAGTTCGATCCCGGTGTAGGCGGCAAGTGCCGGCGGCGCCGGCCAGGCGGGCGGCCATGCGCCGGGGCGCCCGTAGCAGGCACGCGCGGCGAGCAGCCACGCGGCCAGCAGTCCCTGGCCGCAGCCCGAGGTCCAGCAGGCGCGCCCTGCCGGCGAGCAGCCCGCGCGCGAGGATGTTCTGGAAGCTCGGGTCGCCGCTTAGCTTGCCGCGCGCGAAGTGCCAGGCGAAGCGACTCGCGCGCCGGTAGCCGGCCGTGGCGATATCCAGCATCGCGGCCGTTTCAGCCGGCAGGCTCACGCGGCGGCGGCGAAGGCGGTGCGCAGCGTCACCGGTTCCAGCGCGGCCGCGCGGACGCTCTGCAGCAGCCGCGGCAGCACCTCCAGGATGACCGGCGCGCCGGCTGCCGTGCGCGCCGCATGGCCGTCGTGCAGCAGCACGATGTCGCCGGCGCGCAGCCCGCGCGTGAGCTTGCCGAGCACGACCTGCGGGTCGCGGTTGACGGTATCGAAGCCGCGGCGCGTCCAGCTGACCAGGCGCAGGCGCGCCTTGACCAGCACCGGCTCCAGGAAGGGATTGCGCAGCCCCGCGGGTGCGCGGAAGAACTGCGCAGCCTCGCCGGTGATGCGGGCGATGGTCTCCTGGGTGCGCTGGATCTCCGCGGTCATGCCCTTCGGTCCCAGCAGCGAGAAGTTCAGCGGATGGTGGTAGCTGTGGTTCTCGATGCCGTGGCCGCGCTGCACGATCTCGCGGGCGAGCTGCGGGTAGCGTTCGATGTTGCTCGCCCACGCAGAAGAAGGTGGCCTTGGCGCCGGTGCGGCCTCGAGGAGCGCGAGCACGCGCGGGGTGACCTCAGGATCCGGGCCGTCATCGATGGTGATCGCGAGCATGCCGGGGGCGGAAGCGTCGGCGGGCGCGGGCAGGCGCGTCCAGTTGGGCCCCAGCAGATGGCTGCGCGGCCACAAGCCCGGCGGCCGTCAGGGCCAGGTGGTCGGCCACCACCGCCCCGAGCACCCACGGCCACGCCTGCGGCCTTGCCACCACGGCGTGCCGAGGGCGCCGGCGTGCAGCGCGACGGACGCACTGATCGCAGCCGACGGGCGCCAGCGCGGCGGTGACGGGGCTACGTGGCGGACAAAGCGGGCATCCAGAAAATTCTCCCAGAGTCGGTGCCAGGTCGGCCAGTCGTGGCCGCCGGCAACGGTGTCGACTTCCTCCGGCGGCAAGGCAGCCGCGCCAGCACGCGGTGCCGGGCGGCGAACCGGTCATCGCGGCCGAGCCCGAGGTGGATCGGCAGCCCGGCCGGGCGCGACTGGATGAAGCGCCAGATGCGCCGCTCGTCATCGTCCGCCGCCAGCGGCGCAGGTTGCCAGCGCTCCAGGCCCGCGCGCGCCACCTCGCCGGTGACGATGTGACTGCCGAGGTAGGGGGCCAGCAGGCACAGGCCCGCCAGTGCCTGCGGGTTGGACCGTGCGGCACACAGCGCAAGGTAGCCCCCGAGCGAAATGCCCCCGAGCCACACCCGGGTCGCCGCGGCTGGCGGGCCCACCAGCTCCCACACCTGATCGGTGAGGGATTCGTCGGTGAGGTGCCGCGCCTCAACCTGCGCGAACACCAGGTCGATGGGCAGGCAGCGCTTGCGCACCGCACTGGCAAAGCCGGCCGCGACAAAGTCCTCCGGCCCTGAGTAGGCCGGCGTCAGCATCACGATGCGCAGCGGCGCGCTGCAGCCCGGATTGGCGGGCTCGAGGACGACGCTCATGCCGGACTTGCAGGAGCCGGCTGCCTGCGGCGGTTCGCGACAGGATCGCGGCGAACACCAGCGCCAGCAGCGCCCCCGGGGCCACGGTCTGGCCCAGATCGGCCAGCACCGGCACCCGCGAGCAGGCCAGTACACCAAATGCCAGCACGGTCGCGAGGTTGGCGACCAAGAGCGAGGCCAGTGTCAGGGCCTGCGAGCCGTGCTGCGGGTCTGCGCTGTTGCGATCGAAAAACAGCGCGTAGTTGGAGCCGACGGCGACGATGAGCAGCATGCCGACGATGTGCAGGATGCCGAGCTGGTAACCCAGGCCACTCAAAAGCGCAGCCACCGTCACCACGGACAGGGCGAGCGGGGCGAGCACCCGTGCGACGCGGCCGGGCGAGCGCAGGGCGATGAGCAGCAGCGCGACGATGGCGATGAAACCTGCCAGCGCCAGCTGCACCGCCTGGCGCAGGTAGCTGGCGTACAGTGCATCCGCCTCCCCCTTCAGATCCAGCAGCCTCGCCCCCTCGTGGCCGGCGGCAACGCTGGCGCGGATGCGTTCCACCGCAGCGGCGCTGAGATCACCGGAGGCCAGCGCTGCGACCGGCAGCAGCGCCGACCAGCCACCCCCGTTCTTCACCAGCAGCGCATCGGCGGCCGCGGCGAAGGAGGTCCCGTCCAGGTCCGCGCGCGTGAGCGGCGGCGGCGGTGCGCGCCGCCTCGGCATCGCCGAGGAATGGCCGCAGCACCTTGCCCTCCACCGGCAGCCCGTCGAGGGCGCGCTCGAGGTTGGCCGCGAGCACCGCGGCCGGCGGGATCGCGGACCGCCGCGCCTCCTGCAGCGCAAGGCCCGGCAGGTAGCGCGTGGGGGTCTCGAAGCCGCCGATCACGGACTGCATCCGCGAGCGCGGTCAGCCTCAGGCCCAGGGCGTGCGGCGGCATCCAGCGCACCCTCGCGGGTGGCTGCGGTGACTACGACCATGTAGCGCACGTCCGGCGCCCCGAGTTCTGCGCGCAGGCGCTCGTCGAGGTCCTGCTGCGCCAGCGGGATGGGGCTCAGGTCGGTCAGCTCGTGGCTGAAGAGCGCGCCGCGGTGCAGCCAACAGCGTTGCGGTTGCGACGCGCCAGCACCACGAGCAGTCCCGCGCGCAGTCCGCGCAGGCGCCGGATGATCCGGGCCAGGCGCTCCCCGGCCGGGCGTGAGGTCCCGGATCGCGAAATTCCCGGGCAGCCAGTCGGGCAGTACGTAGCGCGTGACCAGGGCCGCGGCGATCAGGCCGGCGATGGAGTACAGCCCCAGCTGCGCCAGGCCCTGGAACCCGGAGGGCACCAGCGCGGCGAAGCCGGCGATGGAGGTGAGCACGCCCAGGCGCAGCGTCGGCCACAAGGTGCGCCGCCAGTCACCCGATCGCTGCACGAACAGGTAGATCGAGTAGTCCACCGACTCGCCGATGAGGGTGACGCCGAAGCCGAGCGTGATGCCGTGGACCGCGCCGAAGCCGAGCGGCCACTGCGGCGACGCCGGCGAGGGCCCCCGAGGCCACCGGCACCATGCCCAGCACCAGCGCCGGCACCGAGCGGTACACGCTCAGCAGCAGCAGCGCGATGAGCAGCCGCGCTGATGCGCCGACAGCTTCATCGCCTCGCCCTTGATCAGCTCGCGCGCGGCGACCGCGAATACCGGCGGCCCGCTGAGCAGCAGGCGCATGCCGGCCTGATCCGCTGGCGGCAGCTCCCGCACCGCCTGCGCGAAGGCGCTGCGCACGGCGTTGCACGCCTGCTGCTGGGCATCGGTGTCAGCGCCGGTAGCGCGGGTCTGCAGCAGCACCAGGGCGCGCGCGCCGTCCGTGGACGCCCATACGCCTTGCCTCCGTATGAGGCGCATGCGTGCTGCCGGCCGCATCGAGGATGTTCAGCAGCTCCCCGGTCGGGTCGCGCGGAAACAGCGGCTTGAGCAGCGGCCCCTCCGGGGAGGCGAGCGCGTCGATCCGCGTCGGCGATGGCCGCATGCAGCCCGCTCACCGAGAAATGCGCCGCGGTTCATCGCCTCACTGAGCACGTAGCGGTGAGCGAACAGGAAGCGACGGTCGCGCTCGAGGCTCGCGGCGTCGCCGTTGTTGACCACGGCGAACTCGGGCCGGCGGCGCAGCGTCTGGCTCATCGTCACCGACACCTGGGCGCGCGCAGGCCCGCATCCCCGCCCTCGATGGCGGCAATGATCAGCCGCGCGGCCGGTCCTTCGCGCAGCTGCTCGACCAGCAGCTGCTGGGTGGCGGTCGGGGAGCGCGGCAGGAAGGCCGACAGGTCGGTCGTGTAGTGGGTGCGGATGGCGATGCCGGCGGCCAGGGCGCACAGCGAGCGCCCAGCTGAGGCCGCGAGGCCATGGCGCGCCGGCTCATGGCGGCAGGTCGGGCCCGATGGTCAGGAGCGAGCGGTCGCCGTCGGTTTCGCGGATCTCGACGCTGCGGATCGCCTCGCGCTCGCCTTCCATGCGGATCTGCTGCACGGACTTGGCGACGCGTGGCATCACGCGGCACCAGCGTCAGGCGCCAGTGGGCGGCGTCGCCTTCGAAGCGCGTGGTGAAATAGCGCTCCAGGGCCGCCTGGTCGCCGGCCAGCGTGGCCCGCATGCTCTCCACGAACGGCACCACCTGCGGTGCATCCTTCAGCGCGACGGTGTAGGTGTGGCGACCGCGCTGGGCGGTGAGCATGCCGTGGTCGAGGATCAGGGTCTCCGCCTTGGGCGCGGTGGTGCGCTTCTCCAGGCGGTCGGGCGCCACGTACACCAGCTCGCCCGAGGAGGTGAGCGGCTGCTTGAGCATCGCCAGCTCGTGCGTCTCGGTGAAGGCCACGCGCCCCTGGATGTGCGCGGCGAACAGGCCCATGACCTCGGCGAACGCGGACGCCTCGGCCGCCGGTGCGGCCGTGTCCGCTGCGTGCACAGCCGCGGCTGCCAGCGCCAGGCCGATGCTGGCCGATGAGCACGCGCGCGCTCACGGCAACCTGGCGGGGCTGGCCGGGGGCAGGGCGCCGGCCCAGAAATCGTAGAAGTTGAACCAGTTGTAAGGGTCCGAGCGGCAGTAATGTTCAAGCAGTGCCGCATAACGCTCGATCGCCGCGCGCACGGCGGCCTCGCGCCCCTGCGTTGCGGGCTGGGAGAAGTCCGCGATCTGGCGGAACACCGCGTGGTAGCGGTTGCCGCCGCGGTACAAGGCGGCCATGAAGATCACCGGGCGGCGCAGGGCGGCGGCGAGGCGCATCGGTCCTGAGGGGAACAGCGTCGGGGTGCCGAGGAAGTTCACCACCTGCCCCGGGGACTCCCCGATGGTGCGATCGGCCAGCATGCCGACGAACTTGCCCTCATCCAGGCAGGCGTGGATGCGCAGCATCGAATCCACGTGCCCGAGCGCGATGATCTCCGGCGGATTGGGGTTGCCTGCCGTGCGGAACACCGCCGCCAGGCGCCCGGCCTGGTGGTCGTACATCGCCATCGCCACCCCGAGGCCGGAGTTGCTGCCGGCCCATGGCGCTGACCATCTCGAAGCTGCCCAAGTGCGCGCCCAGCAGGAATGCCCCGGCGCCGCGCGCGAGGATCTCGCGCATGACTTCCTCGCCCTCGCTGGTGAGCGCGAACAGGTCGAAGCGTCCGTGGATCAGGTAAAAGCGATCGAGGAGCGTCATGCCAAAGGTGTGGATCTGGCGATAGATGTCCGCGAGCCGCGGCTCGCGCCCGAGCGCGCGCCGCAGGTACTGGCGCGCGTAGCGGCGCGCGCGCGGGGCGAGCGCGACGAAGTAGGCGGCGACCACCGGCATGCCGTAGCGCGCGATGCGCCGGCCCAGGCGGGTGGCGACGAAGGTCGCGAACCTCAGTGCGGCAGGGGAACCGCGCTCGGGGATCTCGCGCCCAGTCGGCCGCGCGCGCCCGCGGCGTGCCGTCCGACTTAGTCAGCACGGTCGGGGGCCCTGAGCGCCGGCGCCCGCAGCAGCGTGCCGCTGGCCACCAGCGTCCCGGCACTGAGGACGCTGAAGCGCACCGAGCCGTTGGGCAGCGCCTCGTGCTCGACCGTCAGTTCCTCGCCTGGCCCCACGGGCTTGAGGAACTTCGCGCTGGCGATGCGCCACTGCAAGGGCGCGGCGCCGGAGTCAGGCTCCAGCACGCGCAGGATCTCGTCGAGCAGCAGCACGCCGGGCAGGATCGGCGCGCCCGGGAAGTGTCCGGCAAAGGCCGGATGTTCGGCTGAGATCGTGACCGTGGCGGCGAGGCGCATGGCAGATCCTGCTAGGCGACCGAGGACTTCAGGTGCGCGGCGGCCAGGGCCAGCAGCGCCTCCTGCGGCAGCTTGCCGGTGCCGTTGCGCGGCAGGCGCGCCACGAACAGCAGCGGCCGCGGCAGGAACACCGGGTCGACGCGCTCGCGCAGCGCCTCGGTCAGTGCGGCGCCATCCAGCTGCGGGGCGACGACGCAGGCGGCCACGCGTGTCACCCCGGTCTGCGAGCCGCGGCCCTCGTCGATGTGGAAGAACGCCCCGTCGAGCACCCCTGGGATCGAATTCAGCTGGTGATTGAGGTAGGCCAGCGAGCTGCGCTTGCCGGCGATGTTGACCAGGTCCGCCTCCCGTCCGTGCAGGAGGAAGCGCTCGCGGCCGATGACTTCGAGCACGTCGCACATGCGCGTGGGCTGCTCGATGTGACCCCCGTCGGCCCAGGTCTGCGCATCGCGGGGCGTGAGCGTGACGCCCGGCCACAGCTGCCACTCGGCGGACTGGGTCGGACGGCGCGTGGCGATCTGGCCGGTCTCGGTGGATCCGTAGATCTCGAGCAGGCGCGTGGCAAAGCGCTGCTCGACCTCGAGCGCCAGCTGCTGCGTGAGTGGCGCGGTCGCCGAGACGATCAGGTCTACCGGCGGCGGTGTGCTGAGGCTGACCAGCGCCCGCAGGTGCACCGGGGTGGAGATCAGCACCCGGGGCCGCGGCACAGCCGCCAGGGCTGCGGCGATGTCGGCCGGGTAGAACGGGCGCTCCGCGCACAGCGCGTGCCCTGCGATCAGGGCCATGAGTACGCTCGACTCCAGGCCGTACATGTGCTGCGGCGGCACGGTGGCCATGATCGACCACGAGGCCGCCGCCGAGTCCCAGGCGCGCGGCTTCCTCGCGCACGCAGGCGACCAGTCGTGCCGAAGGTCTTGCGGTAGGGGACCGGCGTGCCGGTCGAGCCGGAGGTGAACACGTAGGCGACCAGCTGCGCGGCCTCGATCTGCGGGACGCGGAAGGCAGGCGATGGGGCCGCCGCGAGCTGCCGCGGGTAGTGGATGCGCGGCAGCTCGATGGCACTGTCGCTCTCGTCGGTCAGGCACGCCGCATCAGGGGCAAACGCCGCAGCTGGCGGATGACCTCGCGGGTGTGCGTCGAGGGCAGCAGGCTCACCCGGCCGGAGACGATGCACGCGGCAAGGCCCACGGCGAACCGGTAGCGGTCGGCGCAGGCATTGAGCACGTGGCCGCTGGCGCCCAGCAGCGGCTCGAGGGCTGCCACGTCAGCCAGAAACCGGGCGGCGGATACGGCGACCCCGCCGCGGTACGCGACGGTCGCGTCCGCGGAGCCGTGCCCTAGCAGCGGCAGCGTGGCCAGGGGGCTACTTGGTCCTGTGCGCGGCGATGTAGCCACACAGGTGACGCAGTGAGGCGAAGATGCTCTGGTTTTCCTGGCTGTCGGCGCGCAGCTGCACACCGTACCGCTTGGAGACCACCAGCGCGATCTCGAGGATGTCGATCGAGTCCAGTCCCAGGCCCTCCCCGTAAAGCGGGGCATCGGCGTCGATCTCGCGCGGGCGCGACGTCCAGGTTAAGGGCGGCCACGATCAGGCCGGCTACCTCGCCGGTGAGCTCGGAATCGGCGGCCGGAGCCTGTGGCTGGCGCAAGGGGGAAACTTTCTCAGACATGCAGTCGCGGACTCATGGGTAAAGGTTGCTCATTATACGAGCCGAGGTGTGCCGGCAAACCAACTCAGCGCGCGCATCGCCAGGCGACAGCGTGGCCGTACCGGCGGCTACTTTATACGAAATTATTCTTTAATATCAGCATTCTAGTATGACCATGACCAAGTGGAACATAAGGCGGAGGCGCCTCGGGGCGGACGGTTGCGCGGACGGGAGTTCGCTGCCCGTGGCGCTGCGCGCTCGCGATAAGATACGGGAGCGGATATTGCACAGCCAATGGAGCGAAAGAGATGTCGGTGAGGTCCACGATCACGTCACAGTTCCAGCAGGTGGCCGTCGAGCAGGAGCGGGCGCTGTCCCCGCTGTCCGACGAGCTGAAACTCGTGCAGTCCGGCCTCGACTCACTGAGCTTCGCCATCATCGTCGCGCGCCTGGAAGACTCCCTCGGGGTCGACCCGTTCAATGCCGCAGACGCTGTGGAGTTTCCGGTGACCTTCGGCGATTTCGTAAGGCTGTACGAAAACTTTGCGAAGTGAAGGCTCCTCGCTCTGGGAGCTCCTCTCATGCCTCCGGGCTCCCGCACGGTCACCTGAGCGCCGCCCACCGCCAGGTCGGCGCTGCGTGACCTCGCCACGGTCTCGAGCCTGCGGCGGCCGACCTCGAGAAACTGCGCGGCCGCAGCGTGCTCATCGCAGTACAGGACCAGCTCGCCGCTGCGCTTGCCCTGATCGAACTCGATGGGGTCGCCGCGCGCATGGTCCTGTGCACCCCGGATCTTGCCGCCGAGCACCTGGCGGGGATCATCGGCACCTCGGGCGCCGATGCCTGCGTGGCGGATGCGCAAGTCACCCGCCGCGGCAACCACGGGCGATGAAGGCGATCGTCGCCGCGTCAGCGGTCCCTGCGCCCCTCGATACGCCCACGTCGCAGCTGCGTCGCCACCGAGTGGATCCTGCTGACCTCCGGCACCACCGGTGCCCCGAAGCTGGTGCTGCACACCCTGGCGAAGCCTGACCAGCGCGCTGGCCGGGCGCCGCCCCTGCGCCGCAGCCACTGCTGTGGAGCACCTTCTACGACATCCGCCGCTACGGCGGCCTGCAGATCTTCCTGCGCGCGCTGCACGCCGGCTCGCTGGTGCTGTCGGACGCCAAGGAGCCGGTCGTGGACTTCCTCGGCGCGCGCGGCCGCCGCCGGCGTCACCCACATCTCCGGCACCCCCTCGCACTGGCGCAAGGCCCTCATGAGCGGCGCGGCCGCGCAGATTCGCCCGGCCTACGTGCGCCTCTCCGGCGAGATCGCCGACCAGGGCGTGCTCGACAGCCTGCGGGCGACGCTATCCCGCAGGCGACCGTGGCGCACGCCTTTGCCTCCACCGAGGCCGGCGTCGCGTTCGAGGTGCGCGACGGCAGGGCCGGCTTTCCGCAGGCGCTGGTCGGTGCCGACGGGCGGCCGTGTCGAGATGCGCGTGCCCGAGGACACCCTGCAGATCCGCTCCGCCGGCACGGCGCTGCGCTATCTGGGGGAGGGTGTCGAGCCGATCCGGCAGCCGGACGGCTTCGTCGATACCGGCGATCGCGTCGAACTGCGCGAAGGAGCGCTACTATTTCGCTGGCCGGCGCGGTGGCGTCATCAACGTCGGCGGCCAGAAGGTGCACCCGGAGGAGGTCGAGGCCGTGATCAACACCCATCCATGGGTTCGCATGTCGCTGGTGAAGGCGCGCCGCAACGCCATCACCGGCGCCATCGTCACCGCCGATGTCGTGCTGGCCGAGGAGGCGCCGGGCAGGGCGCCCGGCCAAGCGCGCGCGGTGCTGACCCAGCAGATCACCGAGCAGTGCCGGGCGGCGCTGGCACCGCTTCAAGGTACCGGCGATGGTCCGCTTCGTGCCCGTCGCTGGAAGTGTCTGCGGCCGGAAAGCTGGTGCGCCCGAGTGCGTAACGTCATTGTCACCGGCGCGAGCCGCGGCCTCGGGCTCGGGATCGCCACCGCGCTGTGCGGTGGCCGGCTACCAGGTGATCGCCATCGCCCGCTCGCCAACCGCGCCGCTGCAGGCGGCGATCGCCGCGGCCACTAGCCGCTGGCAAGGGGGCGCTGCACTTCCGCGCCTTCGACCTGCTGAAGACCGCGGATATTCCCGCGCTGGTGAGCGCCCTGCGCAAGGAATTCGGGGCGCCCTACGGCTTGGTGAACAACGCCGGCCTCGGCACTGCGGGGGTGCTGGCCTTGATGCGCGAGGAGCAGATCGAGGCCCTGGTGCGCCTGAATACCCTCTCGCCGATCATCCTCACCAAGGCGGTGGTGCGCGCGATGATGAGCGAGAAGGCGGGCCGCATCGTCAACATGTCCTCCGTAGTCGCCTCCACCGGCTACCACGGCCTGTCGGTGTATTCAGCCACCAAGGCCGCGCTGATCGGATTCACGCGCTCCCTGGCGCGCGAAGTCGGGCCGCTGGGCATCACCGTCAACGCGGTCGCACCCGGGTTCATCGACACCGAGATGACCTCGGAAATGGAGACCGCCCAGCGCGAGCAGATCAAGCGCCGCAGCGCGCTGCGGCGCATGGCCGAGGTCAGCGACGTCGCGGCTGCAGTGGCCTACCTGCTGAGCGACGGGGCGCGCAACGTCACCGGCACCACGCTCACCGTGGATGCGGGCAATACCGCCTGAGTCGCACGCAGGGTGAGCACCCGGCCATGGGCTATACCTACCTGTGGGAATTTACGGTCGCACCAGAGCGCGCCGTTGAGTTCGAACAGGCCTACGGACCGGCGGGTCCCTGGGTGGCGCTGTTCCGGCAGTCCGCCGGCTACCTCGGCACGCAGCTGCTTCGCGATCAGGCCGAGCCCCTGCGCTTCATCACGGTCGACCGGTGGCGGAGCGCGCAGGATTACCAGGCCTTTCGCGCCGCATTCGGGCAGCAGTACCGCGAGCTGGACGAGCGCTGTCAGAGCGCTGACGAACTGCGAGCGATCGCTCGGCAGCTACGATGAACAGACGGCTGGATGATACAGCGCAGGTTCACTCGCGTTGCGCGAGCGATTCGTCCTCGGTGTTCGGTTCGGCGCGATCACGGAACGGAAAGGCCGCGAATTCCGTCACGAGCGGGCAAACCTGCACGGTTCGGCGTCGGCTTCATCGCCGAATAGTAGTAGTGCTGCGGCGGTTGCGGGGAAAGGAGGCTTGCGCCGTATTTAGTCTCCGCGGGGACCTCTTCATATCCCATGGCGATCAATAGCGTCGGGAAAATCTGCGTGTGACGCATACGGTTGTGGTTACGGTGGGACGATTCGCGCAACTTTGATTCCAGAATGCGGGACTGCGGTAACCGTCGCGAGTGGCACGCTAAGTTCCTGCCAATGCGGATAGCGGTTGCAGTGCAGATTTTCCCCGCGACGGCCTTGGAATGGCAGGTACTGGCCATGATCCGAGGTGTAAATCACCAGCGCTTTGCTCAAGTCGGCGCCTACGAGCAGGTTGGTAAGGAAGTTACGAGTCGAATAGCGCACCGCAGCTGCGTATTCGTCCTCGCGCGACGCATCCGCCGGAACCAGTCCTGCCGGGAAATGATCGCGGTACGGGAAGTGCGCACCGCGCTTGTTCACGTAGATGAACATCCGTCCTGGCGCCCGCAACAATCGCTGGAGGGTGTCGGCAATCTTCTGGTCGGTGTCGATGCCTGCCGACACCGAAACGGTCTCATCGATCAGCGCCGCCTCACTGCGCCGCATGTAGTTCTGGTAAGCCCCGTGACGCTGCCCATCGATGTAAATCGTGCGGTAGCCGGCTTCGCGGGCATAGCCCCAAATCGACGGCCACGCGCGCGGATCATGGCGCTGCAGCAGTTCGTCCGCGCGGAACCCCCACCGTAGCAAGGCATTGCTTGAAGCGCTGCAGTTGCCGGTGGACGCAGCTTCACCGAAGTCAGCGGTTAGCAGTTGGTTCCAGGTTGGCAGAATCTCGGACGCGTAGATTTCATGATCGACGCTCTCGTCCACAACCAGAACGACTTTGGTGACGCCGTCAGCATTCGGCAGCAGTGGCAGATCCACTTTGCCGGTCTCCGGCACGCGCTCCTGTAGTCCCAGGACGTAGAACGCGAACAGGTTGCTGTCCACAGGACCATCATCCACGAATGCCCGCGCCATCGCGTAGCTGCACGCTAGATAGGCGGCGGTGCAGGCGATGCCCAGGGGGAGGCGCCAGCGTTGGACCAGGAGCGGGCGTAGCTGACGGCGCGCCCAAAGCACCACGACTATGAATGGCAACGCAAGGCACGCGGCGAACACGAAACTATGAAGGATCTTGCTCGCGAATTCGTGTAGAGCATCGCCCGTGTGTGCGATCTCACCGAACAGCCATTGTGCAGTTGGCGGGTCGAGCGGATTTACTCCAGTGATCGCCGCCACGGAGTAATTCGTGCCAAGGCATGCCAATGCCAGCAAGCCGAGAATGGCCGCAGCGACGCGACCGTAGGCAACCAAGGCTAGTGCGAGCGAGATCCCGCTAACTGAGCAAAGTCCCACGTAGGTGAAAAAGTCGAGCGGTCGTTGCCCCGACCTCAGGAAGCCCCCAAGCTTCGGCTCGGCAATTGCAGAGTTCACAACGAAATAGGCCAACAGCGCGGCGGCTGCCAGCAGGGCGGGGTTGGAAAGCGTTTCCGCCAGCGTACGCGGCTGGGCTCGCAGTGCGGCCATGGGCCCTAGGTGTAACAGAAATGTCACACGATCGTAACAGGACCCTGATAGGTGCGCGAAGGCCCACCCACCAGTTCCCTGCGAGAAGGCGGAAACTCACGGGATCGCGTAATTTATTGTTATATCAGGATAATTACCGTCGGGACTAATCCAAGTCAGCGAGCACCGGCTTCAGATTCGCAACCGGTTTTCCAACAAGTCCCGATGGCGGCGCGACATCAAATGGGACGTATTCACCGCGAATGCCGTCATCCATAAACAGCGCATCCGTGACGATCGAAGGGTCATAGCCCTGCTTGTGCAAGCTCGTTCTTGCGCAGTTTGAACGTCCCAGTCAAGTCAAGTGCCGGCACGATTCGCAGGAATACGGGACGGGCATACGCGGGCAGCTGGGTGACGAGCGCTGCGCGCAGAGCTCGCAAGGCTGAAGTCTTCGGCTGACAACCAGGGCCGCCATTCCGGCGCGCCCGTCATTGTGGGGTACTGCAACCCCGTAGACTGCGACATCGGAAACACCTGCTACCGCGGCGATAACACCGGCAACCTCGGTAGTGGAGACGTTTTCACCCTTCCAGCGAAACGTTTCACCCACCCGATCGACGAAGTAATAGAAACCCTGCGCGTCCTTGCGCATCAGATCTCCGGTGCGGTACCACACATCGCCCTCGACGAAGACGTCGCGCAGGAGCTTCTGGCCGGTGGCCTGCTCATCTGTATAGCCCTCAAAACGAGTGGCGCCGCCTGAGGCCAAGACCTGTCCGATGGCCTCACCCACTTCACCAGCGGCACAGGGAGTGCATCGACCCTGACCATCGCGCGCAGGCGCGGCGGCATCGACGTCGAACTTCACCAGGGCGATAGGCATGCGGTGGGAAAGGAACGGCGGGATCCGTCCGATCGCCCCCGGCTTGCCTTCACAGTTATAGAGCGAGAAATTGCCCTCGGTGGCGGCGTAGTACTCGAGGATCTGCGGGATCCGGAAGCGTTCCTGGAAGGGCACCCAGACATCCCCGCGCAGCCCGTTGCCGCAGGCCAAGCGCAGCACGTGACCCGTCTCCGCCGGCTGAGGGGCAGAGTTCAGCAGGTAGCGGCACAACTCGCCGATGTACTGAAACAGCGTGCAGCGCTCAGTCAGCGATGTCTGCCCAGAAGCCGCTGGCCGAAAAGCGCTCACGCAGCACCACGGCGCCGCCGCTGACGAGCAGTGCCCCGGTGGCGACCACGCCGCCGACACTGTGGTACAGCGGCAGGCAATCGTACATGCGGTCCGCGGGACTCACATCCATGAGGCCTGCGAACCAGTGACTCCACTGCATGAGCCGGTAGTGGCTGACATTGGCGGCCTTGGGCAGGCCCGTGGTCCCTGAGGTATAGATGCACAGCGCCCGCTCATGAAGCTGTGGCGCCGCGAATTCGCCCGGTTCGAGGGCTTCGCGGGCTCAATGCGGCGGCTTCCAGATCAAGTCGCGGAAGCTCCGAGGGCGCAGCGCCGTGCAGCCAGCAAGTCACCGATGGCGCAAGCCGCGTGCGAACGGCCTGCAGCGCTGAAGCAAGCTTCGCACTCACAACGACATGTCTTGGCCCTACGGTGGTGAGCGAGTGCAGCAGCGCCTCGCCGGCAAGA
Source organism: uncultured Pseudomonadota bacterium (assembly GCA_963794975.1). Classification (GTDB taxonomy): domain Bacteria; phylum Pseudomonadota; class Gammaproteobacteria; order Steroidobacterales; family Steroidobacteraceae; genus 13-2-20CM-66-19. The sequence goes on from CAWCGL010000004.1 coordinate 520,456, forward strand.
TTGGTATTCACGAGCGCCACGGTCACGCCGATGCGGGTGAGGCCCAGCCAGATAGCCAGATAATGCGGACAGTTTTCCATCAGCAGGCAAACGACATCGCCGCCACCCAGGCCGCGGCCGAGGCCCCAGCGGGCGTAGCGGTTGGAGGCCTGCGCAAGTCCCCCGTAGGTCAGGGTGGTCTCGGCTGGAGACCAACGCCGGAGCCGCTGCGAAGCGCACTGCCAGTTCGTCCAGCACAGCGGGCAGCGTGCGTAAGGGGGACTTTTCGATGGGGGCCGTACGCTCGAGTGCCCGCACCCACGCCTTGAGTGGCGATCGCTTGTTTTCGTCGCTGTGCGCTGCCATCGTTCGTAGCCTTGTGAACCGCTCGTCAGTCCACCTGAGGCGTCCCATCCACTTCTATGCTACAAATCACAATAGTTGATTTCGGCCGGCGCGCGCTAGGCACCCGGCGTGAAGCGTGCCGATGAAACCCGAAACTCTTGCCCTGCATGCCGGCTTCGACTCGGACCCGACCACCAAAGCAGTGGCGGTGCCGATCTACCAGACGGTCGCCTATTCCTTCGACAGCGCCGCCCATGGGGCGGCGCTCTTTGACCTAGAGGTCGAGGGCTTTCGCTATACCCGCATCGGCAACCCGACCACGACGGTGCTCGAGCGGCGTGTCGCAGAGCTTGAGGGCGGCATCGATGCCCTGGCAGTCGCCTCGGGGCAGACGGCCCTCTATTACACGATGCTCAATGTCGCCGAGCGCGGCCAGAACATCGTCTCGATCCCCCAGCTCTACGGGACCACGCACACCCTGTTTGCCCATATCCTGCCGAAATTCGGCGTGCAGGCGCGCTTTGGCAAGTCCGACCAGGCGGCTGACCTCGAGAGACTCATCGACGAGAACACGCGGGCGCTGTTCTGCGAAACCGTCGGCAACCCCGCCGGCAATGTGTGCGACCTGGAGGCGCTGGCGGCGATCACGCGCCGCGCGCGTATACCACTGATCGTCGACAACACCGTGCCGACGCCGATCCTGATCCGTCCCTTTGAGTTCGGCGCCGACATCGTGGTGCATTCGCTCACCAAGTTTCTCGGGGGACACGGCACCACCTTGGGTGGCGCCATCGTCGATAGCGGCAATTTTCCCTGGGCTGCCGAGCATGCACGTTTCCCGGGCTTCAGCACGCCGGATGACTCCTATCACGGCCTGGTCTACACCGACCACTACGGGAAAAAGGCCTTTCTCGGACGAATGCGCAGCGTCTACAACCGCACGATGGGTGCGGTGATTTCCCCGTTCAACGCATTCCTGTTGCTGCAGGGCATCGAGACCGTCGCACTGCGCGTCGAACGGCACGTGGAGAACGCGAAGAAGGTGGCGGAATACCTGCGCAATGATCCGCGGGTCGCCTCCGTCAGCTACGCAGGATTCCCCGACAATCCCTATTATCCATTGGTACAGAAGTACCTCGGTGGCCGGGCCTGCTCGCTCATGACCTTTGCCATCCGCGGGGGGCCGGCGGCCGGTGAGCGCTTCTACGACGCACTGCGCCTGTTCAAGCGCCTGGTGAACCTGGGGGATGCCAAGTCACTGGCGTGCCACCCGGCCTCCACGACGCACCGGCAGATGTCCGTCGCGGAGCAGCGCCTGGCGGGAATCGGCCCGGAGACGATCCGCCTGAGCGTGGGCATCGAGCACATAGACGACATCATTGCCGACCTCGACCAGGCGCTCGCCGTTGCCACCGGCGGCCCATGAGCCAAGACCAGGGCCTGCCCGCACCCGCGCCCGCGCTGTTCCCGGACCGGCCAACACGCACGCGGATCGAGGACCGGCTCACGCGCGAGCTGGCCGATGCCGCCGAGCGCGTCGTCCGTGGCTCGGTCATGCCGACGATCGACCGCGGGCGGCTGCGCGCGGAGCTGGCTCAGTTCGATTTCGAAGCACCGCGCGCGCTGGAGGACCTCATCCAGCTGGACCGTGAGTACGCTCGAGCAGGGGGTGGTTCACATGAACCACCCGCGCTACTTCGGCCTTTTCAATCCGGCCGCCAATTTCCCGTCGCAGTGCGCTGATCGCATCGCCGGGTCCTTCAATCCGCAGCTGGCCAGCTCCGGCTCATCACCGGCGCCGGTGGAGATCGAGGCCCACGTGATCCGCGCAATTGCCCGCCGGGCGGGCCTGCCGGAGGGCAGCGCCGGGCACTTCACGGTCAGCGGCTCGGAAGCGAACTACACGGCCCTGGTGTGTGCACTGACCCGCGCTGAACCGCGCTTCGGCGCCGAGGGCGTTCGGGGCTTTTCCGGCCCGGTGGCGATGTACACCTCGCGCGAATGCCAGCCCGCCTGGTTCAAGATCGTGCACCAGGCCGGCGTCGGGCGCGATGCCCTGCGCCTGATCGGCACCGACGGGCGCGGCCGCATGGATATGGGCGCGCTGCGGGCGGCGATTGCTGAAGATCGCGCGCGGGGCGTGGTGCCGGTACTGGTGTCACCGACCGCTGGCACCACCGGCGCCGGCATGATCGATCCATTGCAGGAATGCGCGCAGATCGCGCGCGATAACGGCCTGTGGTACCACGTCGACGCCGCCTGGGGTGGGGCAGCCTTGGTATCCGAGAAACTCCGCGGCCTGCTGGCGGGCATTGAGCTGGCCGATTCGATGACCATCGATGCGCACAAGTGGTTTGCGACCACTATGGGCTGCGGCATGTTCATCACGCGTCACCCCGCGGTGCTCAGCGATGCCTTCAGGGTCAGCGCCGAGTTCATGCCTTCGAGCGTCACGCAGCTCGATCCGTATCTGAACTCCGTGCAGTGGTCGCGGCGGTTCCTCGGGCTGCGCCTGTTCCTGTCGCTGGCCGCCGCCGGGTGGTCCGGCTATGCGGTGCACGTGGAGCGCGCCGCCCGGATCACCGCGATGGTCAAGGAGCGCCTTGCCGCGCGTGGCTGGCATATCGCGAATGACTCGCAGCTGGCGGTGCTGTGCGTGACGCCCCCGCCCGGCTACCCGGCAATTCGGGACATCGTGCGCGGTGTGCTCGACTCAGGGCGCGCCTGGGTGGCGGTATCGAAGTACGAGGGCCGGGAGGTGGTGCGTATCTGCGTCACGCACGGTGAAGTCAGCGCCGCGGATGTCGAAGAACTGGTGGCAGCGCTCGAATCTAAGGCTTGAGCGCGAGCAGCCTCGCCAGCAGCGCTTCGATGGACTGCACCGAGCGGAAGTTTTCCGGGGTGATGTCGTTCTGCGGAATGCTCAGGTCGAACTCGCCCTCGACCGCGAGCATCAGGTTCACCATCTTGATGGAGCTCATGCCCAGCTCACTCAGCCGCGCATCGTGGGGGATGGACTGCGCCTCGCCCGGTTTGCCGAGGATCTGGGCAACCAGGGCCAGCAGCCTCTGACGCACAGCAGGAGTCTGTGAGGGGGGTATCGCGGACGTATCGTTCATGAATCGGCTAATGATACCGGTTCAGAGGCGCGCGGCGCCGATTTAGCGCTGGCGATGTACGACAGCCAGTTGCGGTAGATCGCCACGGCGGACTCGACCCAGCTGTTGGTAAGTCCCGCTGCGATCTCGGCAAACGGGAACCGCTCCACGAGCTCCGGTTGGCGCCGTGTCAGTGCTTCATCCCGGAATTTGGCGAGCACCTCGATCGCCTGCTGCGAAAAATATCCATGCGGGAGGGTGGGGTAATGCGGCTGCTGGCCATTGAGGAAGCGCGTGACGTCGCGCCGGTACTCCCTCAGCAACGTCGTACCCTCGTACTCCGGGTGCCCCTGGAAGAAGAGCATCAGCGTGCGGCGCCTGCGGACGAAAGCATCTGCGCCATTGAGCGCCGACCAGCTGAGCATCTCGTAACCGCCTTCCCGCAGGGACTCGACGGACAGTTCGTTCCAGCGCGAGTGGGGCATGCGCACCGGCCCGGGGATGCCGGCCAGCAGGGCTTGGCCGTTCGCAGTTTGATGCTCATACACGCCACTGCGCTTCTCGGCCATGCGCCTTCGCTCGATGCCATCCAGGCTCTGTACGGCTGCATGAGCGGCAAGACACGACCAGATGCTCGCGTGGGTCTGGGTCTCGGCCCATGCGAGCAGTTGCGCAAAACGGTGCCAGTAGGGCTCGTCAGTGAGGCGCGCGGCACGCGGCTCGGTGCCGGTGACGATCAGGGCATCCAGGGGCTCAGCCAGCAGTTCATCCAGCGGCCAATAGCCCCGCTCGATATGCGCCAAGGCCTCCGGGCCACGGGGCAGCTCCGGAAACGAGGACAGACGGATGGTGACGGCCTGAGGCCCAGAGGCGCCCTCCAGGAGTCCCCCGAACTGCCCCTCGGTGGACTGCAGCGCCGAGTCAGGCATGTTATTGATCAGGCCGATACGGATGGCGGGGGATTTGTTGTGCCGCACCAACGCAGGGGCGTGCGGTGCCTTCCGGGCTCCGGCGGGCCTCAATTGTGACCGACATGACGTTTCACTTATCCCGCGGGGTCCTTTTGTGACGTCCCGCTACGGGAGGTGCCAAGGCCCTGATGTATCATGGAATAGTCAGATTACCGCCAGTCCACAAGGAAAACTAATCCGGGGGTCTCGCTAATGGAAGTGCAGTCGATTGCAGGGACGCCGTCGGGTGTCGCAGATGCAGCGGTGGGCGATTTGATGACCCGCGCCAAGAGCGCCGCGGCAGTGGCCGCCAGCCACGCGGCGTCAGTGGACAGCGAGGCCCGGTTTCCTGCCGAGTCTTTCGCCGCCATCAAGGCGAGCCGCTTGCTCGGCATCATGGTGCCAAAGGCGCTGGGCGGCGAGGGTGCCAGCGTCGGCGAAGTCGCCGACGTGTGCTACCAGCTCGGCCAGTCCTGTTCCTCGACCGGCATGATCTACGCGATGCACTCGATCAAGGTCGCGTGCATCCTGCGCCACATGGGCGGCAGCCAGGCGCTGCGCGCACTGCTGCGCCGCCTGTGCGCCGAACAGTTGCTGCTCGCTTCCTCGACCACCGAGGGGCAGGGCGGCGGAAACATCCGCGCCAGCGAGGCGCCCGTCGAGCCGCAGGAGGGCGGCCGGATCAGCCTCGAGCGCAAGGCCAGCGTCATTTCCTACGGCGCCTACGCGGACGGGGTCGTCACCACGGCCCGTCGTGCCGCCGATGCCCAGGCCTCCGACCAGGTGCTCGTGGCCTTCCTCAAGAGTGACTACACACTCACCAAGCTGCAGGGCTGGAACGCCCTGGGCATGCGCGGCACCTGCAGCGAGGGCTACATCCTCAAGGCCACCGCCTCCGCCGAGCAGATCCTGCCGGAGCCGTACGAGGTCATTCATTCGCGCACCATGGTTCCGTTCGCGCACCTGCTGTGGGGCTCGGTATGGACGGGCATTGCCGCCGGCGCTACGGCGCGCGCTCAGGCGTTCATCCGCAACGCCATGCGCCACAGCAACGGCCAGCTGCCCCCGGGGGCGCCGCAGTTCACCAAGGCGCTCGACCCAGCTGCGTACGCTGCAGGGAGTCATGGGCAACTCGCTGCGGCGCTACCAGCAATGCATGGACGATCCGCAGGCCCTCGCCGGGCTCGAGTTCCAGACCATGATCACGCTGACGAAGGTCGAGGCCTCGGAGCTGGCCGCCGCCACCGTCATGAGCGCGATGCGCGCATGCGGCCTGTCCGGTTACCGCAACGACAGCGAGTACAGCATCGGCCGCCATCTGCGCGACGTGCTGTCCTCGCCCGATCATGATCAACAACGACCGCATTCTTACGAACCTGGCGACGCCCGCGCTGATGAGCCCGATCCCGGTCTCGCTGCGCGATTAGCCCGCCGTTCGACAATAAACTATGCGCGGGGCGGCCCCGCGCGGGAGCCCAGCGACGATGACCGGTCCGCAAGCAGAAGCCGTGAGCAACGATCCGCTGGCAGGATTAGCCGCCGCGCTCTTCAGGGACATGGGGGTCGATGGGGTTTATGCCCGCACGGCCCTGTACGAGGGCGTGATCGAGCAGCTGTCCGGCTTCATTTCCTCGCAGCGCGATCCGCGCGGCTGAAGTGCTGCGCTTTCCGCCGGTCATGAGCCGCAGGCAGCTGGAAAAGTCCGGCTATCTCGATAGTTTTCCCAACCTGCTAGGGTGTGTCTGCGCGCTGCATGGCTCCGAGTCCCAGATTCGCACGGCCGCGGAGCGCTACGCGAACGGCGGGGACTGGACGACCTCCCTGGCGGCGTCCGACCTGGTGCTGTCGCCGGCGGCCTGCTATCCGGTGTATCCCCTGGTGGCCGCCCGCGGCAGCGTGCCGGCAGGGGGGCTGCGGTTTGATATCTCGGCGGACTGTTTCCGCCGCGAGCCCTCGCGCTCGCTGGACCGGCTGCAGTCCTTCCGCATGCGCGAGTTCGTGCGCATCGGCTCGCCGGACGAGATCCGCGAGTTCCGCGAAGGCTGGATGGCGCGCGCGCAGCAGCTCGCCGATGAACTGGCGCTGCCGTACACGCTGGACGTGGCCAGCGACCCGTTCTTCGGCCGCGTCGGGCAGATGATGGCGGTGAGCCAGGTGCAGCAGTCGCTGAAGTTCGAGCTGCTGATTCCCTACTACGAGGGTGCGCGGCCGACCGCCTGCATGAGCTTCAACTACCACCGCGATCACTTCGGGCACGTCTGGGGACTGCACGACGAGCGCAACGAGCTGAGCCATACCAGCTGCGTGGCGTTCGGCATGGACCGCCTCGCCGTGGCCCTGTTCGCCCATCACGGGCTGGATCTGGCACGCTGGCCGGCGACCGCGCGCCGCGCGCTGGCGCTGTGACCGCAGGCGCAAGCACCTGCGGCTGCTAGCGCTGCCTCTATATAGCCCATGCCGCTCGACCCGCGCGCCAAGCGTTTCCTCGACACGCTGGCGGCCATGAATCCGCCCAGCGCGCTCAGCCTGACGGTGGCGGAGCGTCGCCAGGGGCTCGAGCAGTTGCTGGGCTTCTCCGGGCCGCCCTGAGCCGGTGGCCGCCGTGCGCGACCTGTCCGTGCCGGCGGCCGCGAGCGCGCTCGCCCTGCGCCTCTACACTGCCCGCTCGACTGCAGCGCCGGCGCGGCGCCTGCCGGCGCTGGTGTACTTCCACGGCGGCGGACTGGTCGCCGGCAGCCTGGACACCCACGACCCGATCTGCCGCTCACTGTGCAACGCCAGCGGTTGCCAGATCGTCTCCGTGGACTACCGTCTGGGGCCGGAGCACCCCTTCCCGGCGGCGATCGAGGATGGCTTGCGAGGCCTGGGGTGGATCGCAGCCCACGCGGAGGAGCTTGGGGATCGATCCTGCGCGCCTGGGCATCTGCGGGGATTCTGCAGGTGCGACCCTCGCGGCGGTGGTCTGCCAGGCGCTGGCGGCATCTGCCGGGCGCGGCTCGCCTTTCAGTTCCTGCTGTGTCCGATCACAGATTTTGCCGCCGAGACGCGAGTCACGCCGCGCTTCGCCGAAGGCTACCTGGTGGACCGCGCGACCCTGCAGCACGACCTCAAGCATTACCTGGGGGCCGGGGCGATGCGCTGACCCGCGAGTTTCGCCCCTGCGTGCCCGCGATTTGAGCCGCCTGCCACCGCCACGGTCCTGCATACGGCCGAATTCGACCCGCTGCGCGATGAGGGGCAGCGCTTACGCCGAGCGTCTCGAGGCGGCCGGGTGTCAGGACGATTTACCGCTGCCATCCCGGTATGATCCACTTGTTCTATGGCATGGGCGGGGCTGCTGCCTTACGCCGCGCGCCGCGTACGCGGCTGATGGGCGCCGACATCCGTGCCTGCTCGCGGCGCAGTAGCGCATATAGGGGACGTTCGAATGGCGGATCGCTCTCAGGTTGAACAACTCGTGACGGAGTTGCACGCAGCACGGATCGCCGGTGATCTGGAGCGCCTGTGCCGGCTGTACGCACCGACGCGCGCCTGCGCATCGCCGGCTCCAGCGACGGCAAGCCGATCGCGATAGATGCGAGCCGCATCGCGCGAATTCGCCCGTGGCTGTCGATCCTGGTGAAGACGTTCCGGCTGAGCAAGTACGAGTTGCTGTCGATGACCATCGAGGGCACGCACGCGGCGGCCCACTGGCGCGTGGACATCGAATCCAAGATCACCGGCATCATCGTGCCCACTGAACTGGTGGACCTGGTGGAGGTGCGCGCGCGCCAGATCACTTCTCAGATCGAATTTTTTGTACCGAGCTGAAAAAAACTTGAAATTCCGGCTCTGACGTACCCGTTGTCTTCCGGGTGGATCCCCGTTCGCCATGAAGCGCTCAATCCGACCTTCTGTCCCCAGCGACGCTCCGGCGATCGTCGCGCTCTTTGCCGAACTGGGACTTGCACCCGAATGTCCGGCGCCGAGGACCTCCATTGGAAATACTGGGCCCCGAGGTCTGACTGGCCCGGCGCCGCGTTCGTACGTACTAACCAGCGACGATGAGATCATTGCTCACGCCGCGCTGGTTCCGGGGGCGATTCTGCACGGCAGGACATCGCTCGAGCACCGGACACGTCATCGATTGGGCGGCACGCCGCGGTCAGGGCGGTGCAGGCGTTGCACTGATGAAGCATATCGGCCAGCAGGTGGACTCGCTGCTGGCATTTGGCGGCAGCGACGACACGCTTCGCATCCTGCCGCATATCGGGTTTCGACCCGGCCGGCACGGTTACCGGGTACGCGCGTCCCCTGTTCCCGCTGAGAATACTGAAAGGCGACGTGCGAATCTGACTGGCGGCTGTTGCCGCGCCTGGCGCGAAATCTCGCTCTGGAAGCTCATGGCGCCGCGGGCTGAAAGCGGCGCGTGGCGGGCGAATGCGGTCAACGATGATGCGACATGGCGCGCGTCGCAGGATGCCTGCCCGAAGGCCGCTCGACGGCACGCCCGTGCTGGAGAGCAGTCCCGAACTGCTTGCGCTACACGCTCGACTGCACAATCGTCAGAACCGCGCTGTACACGATGGAGAAGGGCGGCAACGCCCGGCGGGTATTTCATGCTGGCCTCGCCCCGGGCCAAGTGCGCATTGTCGATTGCTGGATGAGTTCCCAGGATCCGACAGACTGGCGGGCAATGATCAATGCCGCCGTCGCACAGGCGCAGGCTGGATCCTGAGGCAGCCGAGGTCGTGCTGTGGGCGAGTAACTCTCTGCAGCACGCGGTAGTCTGCGTCGTGTGGATTTCGCGCGCGCTTCCACCTCCCATTACAGGATCCGTGTCCCTGGCGGCACAGCTCATACAGCACTGTGGGGCTCAACGTGCAGATGCTGGACAATGATGCCGCATATCTGCACGAGGGGCGTCGGTACCCATTGGATCTGAGAAGCCCAGGCGTGCGGGTCGCTGGCACGATGACTAGGGCCGCGCAAGCCGACGCGCAGCCGCTCCAGAAGGGTTCCTGCCCTTGATGGCATCCGTGGGGTAGCAATCATCTGGGTCGTGCTGCACAACGCCATGGACACCCCAGTCGCACCCGCCAACGGGTCTCTGAGACTGGTGGGTGCGCTGGTTCACCCGGGCTGGATCGGCGTGCAGCTGTTCTTCGCGCTGTCGGGATTCCTGATTACTTACGGACTGCTGGAAACGCAGGGTGCGCCAGGGTACTTCCGCAATTTTTACATCAAGCGCGCGCTGCGTATCCTGCCACTTTATTACGCGGTCCTGTTTGCGTTGTTTGTAGTTGCGCCTCGCGTATCTTGCGCTGCATTGGCCGTTGGATCGCAAGGCCAGCTATCCTTGTGGCTGTTCACCGTCAACTGGACTCCACGATGCGCCCTACGGCTTTGCCCATTTCTGGTCTTTGGCGGTCGAAGAGCAGTTCTATCTTTTGTGGCCCTTTGATCGTCTGGCGGCTCTCGCCCAGGCGCCTGTTCTGGTGCTGCATTGGCATTTCCGCGGCGGCCTTGGCTTGCGCTCTGCGCTGGTGACTAGTGTGCCGCGATCCGTGGACGCTATATTCCAATACCGCGTGCCGGATGGATGCGCTGGCGCTGGGAGCTGCCGGCGCGTGCGTGTCGCGACTCACGGATGGCGCACGCTGGGTGCAAGCCCATAGCCGCCGCGTGCTGCTGTTGACCGCCGCGATCTTCGTTGCGGGCATTCCGCTGACTCACGTGTACGACCGGTACTGCGCGCCGGGGAGACGGTCGGGTACACCTTGCTGGCGTTGTGCTGTGGCCGCGTTTGTTCTTGCCGTTGCCTTTCGAGTCGGACGGGAAGGGTCGTCGGCACTAGCTTGCTTGGGGACCGCTGCGTTCAATTGGCAAGTACAGCTATGCGATGTACGTGTTCCACGGCCTTTTGAACAAGTTGATCGGGGAGCCGTGGCTAGGCGTCCACTTCGGTCCGCGCCCGCCTACGCAGGTGGTGCTTGCTTTACGCCCTTGTTCTTCTGGGCGTGAGCTATGTGCTCGGTTTCTGCAGCTATCACCTGCTCGAGAAGCACTTCCTCAAGCTCAAAATGCATGTTCGGGTCCGCAGGCGAGCCGCCCTGGCTGAAGGTGCTAGGGAATCGTCTTGCTGCCGACGTTCGACAGGGCCCCTTCGGTGCCGCCGCTCGTATAGGCGGCAACCGCAAAGTACCACGCCCCCGAGGACAAGTTGGTCACGACGTAGGCAGTCAGGCTGGGGTTTGTAACCTGGATGGTTTGGCTCATGTTGCCCGCGGACGTCCCGTAGTGGATGTTGTAGCCCGCAAGATTTGTGAGCGTGGTGCCATCCATGTTCTGCGTCACTGCAGTCCAATCCAGGCTGGCAGTGCCGTTGGATGCCTGATTTACCGTTATGGAAAAGGCAGCCAGCGAGGCGTTGTTACTTCCATCGCTCACGCTGATCATGAGGTTCGAGTAGGTGCCCACGTTCGCAGCGGCGGGTGTGCCTGACAGCTGACCGTTGGAAGTGTTGAATGACAGCCACGTGGGTTTGTTCTGGATACTGAAACTCAGCGTGCCGCCACCGGGGTTGCTGACGGTCGGAGTGAAGCTGTACGCCGAGCTTACGTTCACGCTACCCGATGGCGTCCCGGAAATGCCGAGTACGCTCGCCGTAACTACTTTGACTGTGAATGCGGCCAGCGAGGCGTTGTTACTTCCATCGCTCACGCCGATCGTGATGTTCGAGTAGGTGCCCACGTTCGCCGCGGCGGGTGTGCCAGACAGCTGGCCGTTAGAAGTATTGAACGACAGCCACGAGGGCTTGTTCTGGACGCTGAAACTCAGCGTTCCCCCACCGGGGTTGCTGACGGTCGGAGTGAAGCTGTAGGCCGAGCTTACGTTCACGCTACCTGCCGGCGTGCCGGAGATGCCGAGTACGCTCGCCGTAACCACCTTGATTGTGAATGCCGGCAGGGAGCGCGACTGCGTACCGTCGCTGACGCTGATCACGATATTCGAGTAGGTGCCGGTCTGGCTGCTCGTGGGCGTGCCGGACAGCATCCCAGTTGAGGTGCTGAACGATGCCCAGCTCGGCTTGTTCTGTATAGAGAAGGTCAGCGCCGTGCCGCTGGCGGCGCTGGTCGTGGGTTTGAAGGTATAGGCACTGCCGGCGGTGACCTGGGTCGGGGGCGTACCGGAGATGCTCAGGGCGGCGACGACCTTGATGGAAAATGCCGGCAGCGAGATCGTCTGCGTCCCGTCACTTACGCTCACAACGACATTCGAATACACGCCGGTCTGTGAGCCTGACGGGGTGCCGCTAATCGCGCCGGTTGAACTGCTGAAGGCGGCCCATGACGGCAGACTTTGGACCGAGAACGTAAGTTGCGTGCCGGCCTTCGCGTTCGTCGTGGGTTGGAACCAATAGGCTGAGCCGGCGACTACAGTGGTCGCCGGAGTGCCCGAGATCGTGAGCGCCGCGGTCACCTGAATCGAAAACGCAGGCAGCGCAGTGGAGGTCATGCCGTCGCTTACGCTGATCACTATGCCCGAATACGTGCCGACGTTTGCGGTCCCCGGCGTACCCGACAGGGTTCCAGTGCTGCTGCTGAAGCCCAGCCAGGAGGGGCGATTAGCGACGCTGTACGTGAGTTTGTCGCCATCTGGATCCGAGGCAGTGGGGGTAAAACTGTAGGCCGTTCCAGAGCGCACCGAGGTCGGTGGCTGCCCGGAAATGACCGGCGGATGATTGGTCGGATTTGGGGCTGCGACCGAAATCGTAAATGCATCCAGCGTGCTGCTCTGAGTGCCGTCACTTACGCTAATGGCGATATTGGCGAACGTTCCGGTCTGGGCCGGGGTGCCGGTCAGTTCGCCAGTGGACGCGTTGAATGTCGCCCAGGCAGGCTTGTTTGTTACGGAAAACGTAAGTGCGGTGCCCGCTCGGCGGCATTCGTCGTCGGCGCAAAATCGTAGGTTGCGCCGACTGCGATTTCGGTCGAAGGAGTGCCCGAGATCGTAAGCGGTGCTTCGACACTGATGGAAAAGGGCGCCAGGGAAACGGTCGCCTGTCCGTCGCTGACACTGATCGTGATGTCCGAGTTGGTTCCGACGGCCGCTGGCGGCGGCGTGCCATTCAACAGGCCGGTGGCGGCATCGAAGCTGGCCCAATCCGGCTTGTTCGCAATCGAAAATGTCAGCGCATCGCCGTCCGGCATCCGAGGCAGTCGGTACAAAGGCATAGCCTTGTCCGGCGATGACGCTGGTAGCGGGAGTGCCGGAGATCTGTGGCGGCGTGAATTGGATTCTGTCGGAGTGGGTCCGGATGCGGGACCTGTAGTGCCGGAGCCACCCGTGCCAGACCCGACGCTTACGGATCCGCACGCCGCAAGCGCGATCGCTATCAGAACGCTTATGACACCGACGCGCAGCGGCGGAAAGCATCGGAGCCGAATTGGGGCATATAGCTTGCAATCCCAGTAAGCGACCGTTCGCGATTGCAAGGGCGAGGCAAAGCCTGATTCAGAATCACGGCAGCGCAGTTGCGCCACGTTGCCGGTAACTCCGCTATCTCAAGTGAGCGAAAAGACTTGAGACCGGAAGCTTTGCGTCCCCACCCTTACGGGTGGGTTTGCCCTTACGTGCCGGGCAGTAAAGCGCCGACGCGACGGATGCTGCAATATGTCTGTGAGCAGCAGACAACCCTATGACATAACTCGCGAAATCGTGCATGCGAGTGGCTTTGGGACAGGTCAAGTCATTCGTGCGCGCCCGAATCTTCGCGGCGACACTACTGAGAAGGCTCTGCCACGCCGCGGCGTAGGTCGGGCGTCGAATGCCAGGCGCATCAACTGCAGACCAGTGACTTCAGTCACCTACGACGGGAAAGCTCTCGGACAACTCTCGTGGGCAGGGTCGCAGACGTGAAAACGCCCGGCATGACATTTGGTCATGCCGGGCGCTTAAGAACTCGAGGAGTCAGTTACTTCTTGTTGCGGCGAGCGGCGGGCGGCAGGCTTGCCGCTACGCCGGCACCGCGAGCACGGCAAGTGTTCAGGCTCAGGCACAGACGGATTACGCCGCCACCGCCGACCGGAGCGCGGGGCGCACAGAAACGGAAGGAGTTTGCAGATGCCAGCTGGTGGCCAGTTCCGCGGCGTATGCAGGAGTGGTGCCGGCGATGCCCAGCGCGGCCACGGCTACAAATGTCCAAATTAGGTTCTTCACAACTCGCCTCGTCTCGAGTGAGTTCTTAGTAGTTATACTATGCAAAGACTAAGCCAAAAATGTAACTCGTTGAAAAGTATCGAGTTTTATATCTATGGTGTTTCAGAGCGGCCGATGCAAAACCGTAAAACAATCCGACGTTCACCGTGGAAAGTCGCGCATTTTTTGTGCGCCATATCACAATCCGCCGGCTCGTCGGCGATCCGGCAACCACCCCGTACGATAGCATTGCCAGCCAATACGGGGAGCCAAAAATACCAACCTACGCCCCACTGCGGTTCCTAAAAGACCACGGTGTGTTTGCGGCACTAGTCGGGCATGATCCTCGTTGTGATCTGCGCGTATTGGCCGACGGCGGATGCACTATGGGGATATTGGATTTTCCTCGGCAGCCAAGGCGTGTTGATCTGCGCGCTATCCGTATATCTTGTCTGGCGCGCCAGGTCGTCGTATCACTCAACCGCAGGTACGCCACGACTATGGTTGGCTTTTCCGTTGGTGCTGTGCAGCATTGCCCTGTTGGTATTCTGGAAGGCGGGAATTCAGGCACTGGAACTGCTGCTACTGCCGATGCTGATCCTGCTCGCGATTGCCGCTGCGTTTGGCAGGGCAATCTGCGTATAGCGGCGGTACCGGTATTGCTCCTGTACTTTGCTATGCCCGGGTGGAACTTCTTAAGCGTGCCGCTGCAGAACCTAACACTGATGGTGGTGCGATGGGTTTCTCCTGTCATCGGCCTTCCAGCGACGGTTACAGGTTCCATTGTGTCGTTTCCGAACGGCACGGTGTTCGAAGTGACATTGGCCTGTAGTGGCATTGGATTTTTGGTCCAGGCGTTTGCGATCGCAGTGCTGCTCGGGGAGCTGGAGCAAGCGGCACTGCGTCGGCGTATTCGTCTGCTTGCGGGCGCCGTCCTGTGCTGGCACTGATTGCGAACTGGGTTCGTGCACTTGTGATACTGCAGATCGGCTACTCGACCAATATGCGAAGCCCGATTGCCTCAAGCCAGCCATCTGGAGTTCGGCTACGTGCTGTTCGTTCTCGCCTTGTCGATCTATCGTATGGATTGCGACCCGGAACGCTGCCACCTGACCGGGAATCGCGCCTCGTCAGCGCGGTTCGATGCCGGCCGACTTGGCGCGTCCCGTACATTGCGACTTTGCTTGCGTTGACAATTGCTCCATTGTTCGTGGCCGCTCTCGTCGTGGGCAGGGTCGCGGGCAGAGACGGCGAGCCCTTGTCGTTGCCCGAGGGACGAGGTGGGTGGTGTGGCCCGGTTACGACAACGGAGTCGGATTGGAAGCCAAAATTTATGGGCGCGCACGATGAGCGTCACGTGCATATACGGGGGGCCGCGGGACGCAGGGTTGAAGTCGTCGGAATCGGCTATGACCGCCAAGAGCAGGGGCGCGAACTCGTTAACGAGGAGAACTCGATTCTCGGCGATGGCGGTCCAAGAGGCCGTGAGCGATGGAGCTAGTTGAGCAGCGAAGGCACGCGATACGTGGAGACAACGGTCGTAGATCAGCACGGGCAGCGGTCAATCATTTGGTCGTTCTATGAAATCGGTGGTCGCACCTTCGTAACGCCATTGATGTCTCAGCTGTGGTATGGCGTTGCATTCAGTTGAGGGGCCCGCCGTACTCGGCCTTGTTTGCGCTGCGCACAACTTGTGCCGTACCGATTGCGCGAAGCCCGGGCGACGCTGGCTGAGCTTCGTAAGCGAGATGGGTGCGCACCTAGTGATGCTTCCGGCAGCATCGCAGGCAGTCTCACAACGAGACGGGTCATCTTGCCGAGATGGATGTCTGCAACGTTTGAGTAAGAGTTTCGGCCCATGAACGCGCTACTGACCAAGTTTGGGATGAGCTGCATAGCTCCTGGCGCTTTCGTTGGTATGCGCTTGCCACGGCAAGCGTACTGGCAACACTTGGGTTGGCTAATGGTTTTCAGCCTGCAGGACAGGTATCAGGCGGAGGCCAGCGTATTCGTTGACACCCGTACGTCCCTGAAACCGGTTCTGCAAGGTTTGACCGCCGATCAGGACGTCGATGCGCAACTGAACTTCGTGCGCCAATCGCTATTGGCGGGACCAGAGCTGCTCCAGGTTGCTCGCGAGAGCGGGGTGCTTCCTGAATGGGTGAGCGACGCCCGGAGGAAGGAAGCGATAGTGGCCGACATGAGCACGCGGATTGATATCAGCGTGCACAGCGCTAGCGGCAGCGAAGAGGATCGCAAAACTGCCGGAAGCATCTACAGAGTGGTGTATCAGGACGCTAACAGGGCACGGAGTCTGCGGGTCGCCGGCATTCTCATGGACACCTTGGTGACGGAGACACTGGGCGGCAAGCGGGAAGGATCGCAGAACGCTCAGCAGTTTCTGGAAACTCAGATTAGGGACTACGAGAAGCGCTTGCGTGCCGCCGAGGACCGGCTCGCAGACTTTTAAGTCGCGACACATCGGGTTGATGCCGACCGAGCAGGGTGGCTATTTTGCCGCAACTGCAGCACGAGTCCGAGGCCGCGGCTGTAATCAGGACCAAGCTTGCCGAGGCGCAGTCGCGTCGTGCGACGCTGACCAGGCAGTTCACGGCGATGTCGCCGTTGCCGCGGCAACGTCGGCCCAGCCAGGTGGTACAAGCTCAGGCGGCAGTGCTGACACGCTTCCGCGGATTGAGGAGGCGCAGGCGCGCCTGGATGAGTTACTCCTTCGATTCACGGACAAGCACCCGGATGTAATCGCCGCGCGCCAGACGCTTGAGGATCTTAAGAAGCGACGCGCTGCCGACATAGCCAGCCTCAGGCAGGGCGATCCGACCTCGGCTGCGGCGGCAAGTCGCGCAAGCAGCAATCCGGTCTACCAGAGCGTGCAGCTGGGTTTGAATCAGGTTGATATCGACATCGGGTCGTTAAATGCTGAGCTGGCGCAGCACGAAGCCAAAGATCGCAGAACTCCGGCGAATGCTTGATACGGCCCCGCAGGTAGAGGCGGAGTTTGCCCAACTCAATCGCGACTATGATGTGCAACAAGGCTCAGTACACTGCCTTGCTGGGGAGCCTGCAGAAGGCCCGTTTGGGCGAGCGCGCGGACGATGCCGGCTCTATCCGCTTTGAAATTGTTCAGCCTCCGACCGCTAGCTTCCGGCCCGTATGGCCCAAGCGCCCGATGCTCCTTGCCTTGGTTCTTCGTCAGCTCGTTGGCGGCCGGTGCGGCCTTGGCTTACGGTCTGCACTACCTGCAGCCCGTTGTTTCTTCCGCTGCTGCGCTTGCGCGGTCGACCGGTGTCCCCGTTCTCGGACAGGTTAGCGTCGCATTCCCGGAGCGCAGACGGAAGGAGCGTCGACGCGACATCCTGCGGATCTCACTCGCGGGCGGATGCCTGGTAGTTGCATTCGCCGTGCAGTCCTGGTGAGTAATGCTGGGTACCGCTTGAGCATGACAGCGCTGAAGAGCTTGGTGGGTTCGTGAGTCTGATAGAAACCGCATTGGAGAAGCTAAGGCGCGGCGAGCTGGCCGAGAGTCGCTCCCGTGGCTTGGCGCCAGCAGGCTAGCTGCGGCCGCCAAGCTCCGCGTGGAAGTCCCGCCGATCGTGGCACTGCCTGTGCCCGCGCACCCCGTCAAGCATCTGACGTTGGACTCCAATGCGCTCCGCGAGGCCGGGTACTTGCCCGAGGAGCCATTGCAGCGCCGCTTCGCTGATCACTACCGTCAAATAAAGCGGCCGCTTGTCGAGAAGAGCCCTGTCCGGCGGCCGGGAGATGGGGCTTATCCTCGTAACCAGCGCGTTGCCTGGCGATGGGAAAACCTTCACCAGCATCAATCTCGCGCTGAGCATGGCTCGTGAGCGGGATGTTTCGGTCCTGCTTATCGATGCCGATGCACCTCGGGCTAACATCAGTCGCGTGCTTGGCATTCGAAAAGAGCCCGGACTTCTGGACGCGCTGATGGATGAGTCCGTGGACGTCGAATCGCTGATAATGCGCACCGATATTCGAGGACTGGACGTGCTGCCGGCGGGGAGTTCCGTGGAAAACGCCACTGAACTCTTGGCTAGCGCGCGCATGAGCCAGATCGCAGAGCGGATCGGCTCAAGGCATCCCATGCGACTCGTCGTGTTCGATTCCGCGCCGTTGCTGGTTTCTAGCGAAGCGCGGGTGCTAACTCGGATTCCAGGTCAAATTGTGCTGGTGGTTAGGGCGGGAGCAACTCCGCAGCGCGCCGTGCAGGAGGCAGTCGGTCATCTAGACAAGCAGAAGTTGCGTGGCCTAATCGTGAACGGCGCGCCGATGCGTCAGGGCGGCGACTACTACGGGTACTCTGAATACGGCAGCGCTGACAGCGAACCACCCGCCTGCGGGTTGAGCGCCGCTTAGCTCAGGCGAGCCGCTGGGATTTGCTCCGCGAATCGGGCGTCCAGGTGACCATTCGTTCTCCACGAAGATATCGCAACGTCGCGATCAATGATGCGACATTGGTCAACAGCAGATAATACGGACGCCCCAGGATACCCAATTGCAGTCCGCGGCCTTGCAATATAAATCCCACCACGCCGGCCGCGAGGAGGGCGCTCTGCGCAACAAATAGGACGGCGTACGGAGTTTCATCAATTAAAGCTAGGTTTGCGGCGAGCGCTCCCAGCCAGAGTATTGGCGAGGCGTAGCGCAAGAACCTTGTGTGACCACAGCTGCCAAGCGAACCGACCGTACTTCAGGGGATTCAGGAAGCGGCGCTCACGGACAAGTGCGTTCAGGCTGCGGATGGCGACGCGGACACGCATCGACAGTTCCTGGCTGCCCCGATCCAGAGTAGCTTCGAAGCAGATGGCGTCCGGTGCGAGAACGGTCCGGAGCCCCTGCTCCTGCATTTTCATGGCGACCACGAAATCGCTGATCAGATCAGGATCGATCGGCCGATAAACACTTCTGCGCACGGCATACAGGCAACCGCTGACGCCGATGAGTGATCCCAGCAGGCTCTCGCCGCCGCGTAAGCCGCAGTTCGTAGCTCCAGTATGTCTCGCCTTCGCGCCCGGATACATTGTCCACATCGCTCACGTAGACAAGGCGGCCGGCAACGCAGCCGACATCGGGATCAGCGAAGTTCTCCACGAGCGAGGCCACGGCGTCGGGCTGCAGACGTGTCGTGGCGTCCGTGAAGATCAGGATTTCGCCCGTAGCCGCCGCCGCTGCGGCGTTCTGACAAGCTGTCTTTCCGCGTCGTCCGTCGACGCGCAGCACGCGCACGGTCTTGGGGCTGTAGGCTGCAGCAATCTGTTCTGTGGCGTCCGACGAGCCATCAGATACGACCAGAATATTCAGCAGTTCGGGCGGGTAGCGAAGTCGCGCCAGGTTATCGAGCTTCGCTCTTATGCATTCCTGCTCGTTGTAGGCGGTGACAACGACTGTGACCGCTGGGATACGCGCTCGCGCGATCGAACTGGTCGCCCGAATCGAGGCGCCAGCAACTGCTATAAGCAGGGGATAAAGTGTGTAAACGTAGGCCAAGAGGCCGCAACACACCCACAATATAATCGTCGCCATGGAAACGATTTTTTCGCTTTCTTGTTATTAGCGCTCGGTAGCCGGTCGCAGGTTAGCAGAGACCTACCAGTTAACTGCGGAACTAGCCCGCATATCGCCGAAGGTTCAACATAAGTGGCGCCAAATGCTGCATCGCACAATCAGAGTATTAATCGTCAATAGCTAGACAGTCTGAAGCACTCGCAAGCAGCTGATTCTGTTATGGATTCCCAGACCGAACGCTGAAGGCTTCGCTCGCGCTACATATCTTCACAATGATGAGCCCGCGGTTCCGCTGAGGACACCGCCCATAACGCCGCAGCATCGCCTCATTTGCCGCTTCCCTGGAAAATCGAGCTCAAATCATTCCCAGATGGTGCGACGAGTTGACCTTCGATTACGTGCCGCTGGTACAGATCCGAAAGTGCTGCCTATCAATCTCGAACCATCGCGCGGGTCGACCTGCACAATACCGCTGACTCCCGCGACGAGTTGCGCGGTCTCACAGTCGTCCTCGCAGAGCAACAGCATCTCGCGGCCGGCGGTTAAATGTTCAAACGTCTTCGCCGGAATGGAAAGGTGTTGCCCATGAGATAGATTCAGCAGCACCGTTGGCGCTGCCACCGCCTCGAGCGACCGCGGCTTGGGGCAGTTGTGGCAGGAGTTTGACGATCGCAGCACACCGTTTACCCTTCATCCACGCCTCGAGCGACAGTCCTCCATAAGTTGATGCGCGACCCATGAAACGTCACGGCAACGCGAGTCGCATCCGTGTCCTTGCCTCGCTAAAAGGGCTTCAATCGCCGAGAGAAATGGAAACGGGTCGCGCCCAACGTACAATTCTCCCGCAAATAGGATTGATAGCCGGTGTCCAGTCTGACGTTCAGCGATGCTCGGCTCAGAGTCGTAGCCATTGCGTACCACATGAATTTTCTGCCTCAGCCACGGATGCCGGCTGACCATCAGAGCTGCCACTCCTGAACTGGTCGAGGTAATGGCAGCAGCTTGGGTGGCTATTCGACGCTCAAGATACTGTTGCAGACGGAGAGAAAGGGAGTGGTCGCTTCCCGATTGCTTCGATCCAGGGGTCGCGTAGATCTGCGATGTAAGGAACTTGAAGGCGACGGGCTGCTCGCGCTCCGGCCAAGAGGACGGACGTGGGTGGCGCTGATGACAAGTACCAAGCGATGCCCCGTACGGTTCGTCCGGCGCGCGACTGCCGCATTTGAAGCCCGCCAGGCCCACCGCTTGTGCTCGTCAATCACATAGACGAGGCGAAAGAAGGCTTGCCGGAGAGTGGCCAAAAGTCCCTGGTGCGCGATCATATCAGATGCCGCCGGCGACGTGGCTAACGTGAGGCTTCGGCGTGTCAATCTTGGGCGCTGCTCCGCTTCTTATACGCGACGATTGCGTCAATTAGCCATTTGCGAGATCGGCTGACTTGGATTGGCACGATCCCCGGAGTGCCGGTGTGCTCGACTTGTCTGACCGGCGGCGAATGCACTGACAACGACAACTCGTATTCCTTTGCGAACCAGGAAATGGGCGAGCGCGGTCGGACGGCGCCCTCCGATTTCATTGGAAGGCTCAAAGTGATATGAGATCAACAGAACTGTCAGGGGCTTGGGCACTCATAAGAGATATTATCTGGCCCCCGCTGTGCCTGCAGGCCTCGTTGCTGTTGGCACGCCACAAATTATGGTGAGCTCGGATCCCGCCACTTGGTCGCCTAGCGCTAGACTCGCCTGTTGCGGCGGTTACGGATATCTCAACTGCCTATTTCAAGGCAGGTATGCTCGCGGAGGGCACAGCCGTGACTGCGGCCGCTCCGACTGTTCACGGGCCAGGACATTCGGAGCCTCGCAGTTGGCACGAAGTGCCGTGCGGAGATCAGGCTTCCCTGCGCGGGAATGGCCGCATCCAACCCGATATGGGGGTCTTAGAGCGGAAGCTGTGCAAGCTTGGGAACTGGCGCGCTTTGGAGACAATTGCGGCGAGCCGATAGCGGCATTAGATTGCCTTGTCCGATTTGGGCAGTAGGCGGGCCTTCCTTGTGCGGAAAGGCCCCCAAGCGAGAGGGACGATGTCACGCAAGAGAGATTCGGATTTTATTATGTCGACTGGGCGGCTCTCGCGTCGGGACATTCTGCGCACCGGCGGCGTCCTCCTGCCGGCAGTCGCGGTCCCCGGGCTGTTTTTCCCGCGCACTGCGCACCCGCAGGCGGCGGTGAGTTTTGATTTCTACATTTCGCCTTCGGGATCCGACGGCAATGCAGGTACTCAGGCAAGCCCTTGGGCGATTACTTCGCTCAATACGAAGCAGTCCACTTACTCTGGAAAGCGCGTGGGACTGTTGCCGGGCACTTACAACGTCGGTTCGTTGATGAGCAGCAATCGCGACAGCCCGGCACTGAGAATCAACGGCGGCGCGTCCGGCTCTCCGACCGTCATCGCTGCCACGAGCCGCGGCCAGGCCGTGATTGCTGCGAACAATGGGTCTTATGGCGGTGGCAGTGCGAACATTTGCGCCGTGCTCGGGCACAAAAGCACGGCTCCAAAACAGGGCTACGTGACAATCGACGGGCTGAAATTCACCGGCGGCTCGTATCAAGTCATCGAGATGGGCAACTACGATTTCAGTGGGCCCGTGATATCCGGAATCGTAATCAAGAATTGTGAGTTTACAGGCAGCAACGCCACCAACACGCCCAAGGCGGTTGGCGGAAACTGCGCGCAGATTTCCATCTACAAGAACAGCGGGACGTTGTTGAGTAACAATTACCACCACGACAACTACGGCGATGGTGGCCCGGGCAGCGCAGATCACTTCAGTGCGCTGTACCAATGGCAATCATCAGGGACGACGATCGAGTACTGCACGCTCATCAATAGCGGCAACCTGCACGGCAAGGAAGGCGGCCAATCAGGGCACGACGATTCGTTACTGCTACATCGACGTATCGGCCTACACGACCGGGCAGAACCAATCTGGTATACAGGGATTCGATGGCGCCACTACGGGTGGGATGACGCAGCGCAGTGCATTTCATCACAACATTATCGTCTTCAGTGAAATCGCCTTTGACCTCCAGTCTGAGCTCAACAATGGTGGTTGGACGACGCCACTGTCCATCTACAACAATACCCTGATTGCAAAGTCTGGTTGGTCGACCGGAATTGTCTTCTACGAGCAGACAAGCGGGTCGCGGCTACTGACTGCCTACAACAATCTGTTTTCGCTTAGTTCCGCGCCAGGTAGCTATGGGTACTCCCTGACCAACAAGGATGCCTTCGCGCTTATCAATTACAACCTGTACGGCACGAGTCTCAAATGGACAACGGTTGGAGGCGGAGCCTGGAACTCGGTTGGAGCTGCGGGCTACTCGAGTCTGTCCGCGTGGCAGTCGGCTCTTGCGGGTAGTTCGGGCGCCGATGCCAATTCATCCTCGGCCGTAGCCGTCTTTAAGAACACCGGTCCGAACGCATTGCAGTATGGAGTCTCCTCTGGACCTGCGTACTTGGCTGGGCGAGTCGGTGGGGTCTCAGGCGGTGCGCAGGTCAATATCGGCGCTTGGGACGGAACCGTTTCCAGAATCGGCTACGACATTCAGGCGGTAATTCCTGCGGCACCCGCGCTCTCGGTGAGCTAGCTGCGATCGGAGCCGCCATGTGCGGCTCCGATTCTTGGCCTATTAATTCTGCCGTCAGGCAGAGATTGCTGCTGACTTCTGTCGCCGCGATGGGCAAGGTTACGTTGAATTCTCGCCTGCCTTGTGTATGGCAGCGAAGGCGTGTGAGACTCGCTCGCACGGCGGCTTAGCGCCCTCGAAGCTAAAGAAACAACAATGAAGCTCACAAACATCGTGCCGGTTTCGATTCGCAGCTACATAAAGGAAGCGCGGCGTGACCGCGCGCTAGTCAGGGCCCTCCGGCCGCTTAACGATCGCGGCGCGATGACCGCCGGAGAGATCGAGGCCTTCCACGAGGCGTGGGGATCCGATGGATTCTCAGCCGACTGCTCTTACCTTGCAAAGCTGTTGGAACTAATGCAGTCGGGGCCGGTTTTGGAATGCGGGACGGGGGCAACGACATTCTTGGCCAACGCGGTGGGATTGCGCAGAGGATTCAAGACCTACAGCCTTGAACAGGAGCGTGGGTGGTCAGAGCCGGCCAGAAGGCGGCTGAATGACTCAGTGCGCCGTCGAAATTATTGATGCGCCATTGAGGGATTTTGGCGGCTATCAGTGGTACGACGCACCCGAATACGTTGCCATCACACTTCTCTCTTATCGTTTGCGACGGGCCGTTTATTGACGCTTCACTGGGCGAGCCGTTTTACTCTGCCTGGAGATATGGGGTTCTGGCTTGGCTGCGGCAGACTGGCCGTACCTATGATCTACTGCTATTGGATGATGTGAACGACCCGCGGGGTCCCGCTTTGTTGGATCGCTGGCAGGCCGAGTTTGGCGTAAGCGTGCAGCGCATACTGTCCAAAGACGGAGAATGTGCGATCGTGCGGCCTTGAGAGCGCTCGACGTTGTCTTACGAAGGTAGTCTGCTGATCGGCTATTGGCATACTCCGCAATCCTCCTGAACACTGGCCACCGCTGCATGAATTCCGATGTCCGGACGTTGAATGGCCAGCCTCAGCCAATTGATGCGCCGTCAAACGCCGTTGAATATGGATTTTGGGCTTTCATAGTTATTGCTGTCGGAAGGGTTAACGAACTAATTCCAGGACTATCGGCGCTTCCGCTCGCCAAAATAAGTATCGGTATCGCTCTGGTCAGCCTATTTCGAAGGTGGTCCGGGCGACCACGGCTGGTTTCAGCACTTCGACCCTTAGCCTCAACGATCAAATGGCTACTTGCATTAGTCATTGTCGTTAGTCCGTTTTCGTACTGGCCGGGGCAAGTTTGCAGTTCCTTCTTCAGCAATTTCCCTCTCTTGTGGCGACGCTGCTGGTCGGGTACGTAATGTGCCGTAGGTGGAATTCGGTGCGCGGTACACTGTTCGCTATGGTGATTTCAGGAGTCATTCTTGCTCGTGCCGCACTTACGGGATACAGCGGCGGCAGGGCGGAAACCGAGACAATGTACGATTCAAATGATTTGGCATACGTGTTGATAATTCTGATTCCTGTGGCAATTGGGTTCGTAATTACCGCTCGTACAACTTGGAAGCGGGTCGGCCTATATCGCGGTGACAGTTTGCTTTTTGGTGGCGGTCCTGCTGACGCAGTCTCGCGGGGGATTGCTCGGCCTGCTGGCTGTAGGTCTGGTTATGGTGTTCCTACCTTTGCGGCCGCCTGTATCGCACGGCCCCCAGGGCGGCAAAGTTCGCAATCGTAGGATCACCGCGATATTTTTGATCTTGTGTCTAGGTGCTATCGTTTGGCCTCAGCTCCCGAACTCAACGCGCACGCGCCTAGAAACAGTTCTGAGTCTAACTAGCGACTACAATTTGGACCCCAATGACCGCAATGGACGAAGTCGAATTCTGGGCGCGCGGGTGGCAGTCAGCGAAAGATCGGCCTTTTGGCTACGGAGTTGGCTCGTTTCCGTTGGTAGACGCTCGATATGGCGGCAAATTCAATACGGCGCACAACAGTTTCTTGCTCGTCCTCGTCGAAGTCGGATTCATTGGACTTTTTCTGTTCTCTAAGGATTTATTTGCTGACATGGCGTTGTTTGGGACGAGCTCGAAGTGACCTTCTCGCGCGTCCTAATCTGTCACCGGAAGGTGGGGAGCGATATGTTTTTGCCGGAATGTTGCGATGCTCCATAGCGGGCAGTGCGGTTGCTGGATTCTTTCTGTCCATGGCTTGGGTCACAGCTCTATGGATTGTGATCTCCCTATGCATGGCAGTAGTCGCATGTGAAACTGAGTCGCCGGAGGCGGGCTCATCGCACATCGACCCGCAACTCGAGGGATCCTAAACGAGCGCGCGAAGTTCACCCAGCAGTAGGCTGGCCGTATCGGGCGAAATTACGCTGCTGCGTCGTCGCCATCACGTCGAGCTATGACCTCATCTCTTGGAGCTAATGCGGGATGCTACCGGACATTGTTGAGTGCTGTTGCCTCGATGGCTCTACAGTGCACCCGCGCCAACATCTCTGCTTCTCCCCGAGTTCAACGGCATACCGACGACCCGCTTCCGCCGTTCTAATCTCTGAGAGCGTCGTCTTGCCAAGCTCGGCGTATCGCTTCGCTCAGCGCTGCGGGGTCTTCCGCGGGCACGAGAATTGCCTGATCCGTGAGCAAGTCGGAGGCGCCCGGACCTTCGGTAATAATGACGCACTTCCCGAGGTACATCGCGTCCAGATAGGTGCTGATTCCGGAAGCGCACAGGGAACTTTTACTGATCGGAATTACGACGACTCGAGCGGCAGCCATGTTCCGCACCAAATCGCGCTTGTCGCCCGTATCCCGAAGTAGCGTGAGATTGCGGGGCACGTTCTCCTTGGTCCAGCGAAAGGCTGTGTCTCGGCCTTCAAAATGCTGGAAGCTGAATTCGGGAATTGCAGCGGGGAAGGGCAGTGTAGCTACGGCACGAATGAACGTGTCGTAGTCGCGGAGAGATACCCCCATCGTGAAAACATATTCGCCAAGGCCGATTTCTGGCGACTGGGTGCCGAAGATATTGACCTTGAACGGAACGTAGGAGCTCCTGTCCGCGCGTACTCCGAACGGCTTGTAGCCCGCTATATCCTTGAAATAGTGGATAAAATGATCTACGCGTGCTAGCAGCATTCGCTTCACGACCGCGGTCGACCCGATGCCGCAAGCTCTGCGGCAATCGGAGTACGAGATCGACCGCTACGACGGGGCGCCGCCGCCAGGGAAAGGCAACGAAGTAGGCCAAGAGCGCATAGATCAGAAAGCCGCGGCAGTCGATTACCACGACGTCGGCGTCCTTCAATTGCGGCCGCAGGTCCTGCCAAGTCTCTGCGCGCAGGATCGCCGCCCGTTCCCCATTCGGCAGATCGACGTGGTCCGGGGAGCTCGTGAAGTTGGTCAGCAGTCTGAGCGTCACGGCGGAGTGTTTTGCGAGGGAGCGAGCGTTCTTGGAGCCTTCAATTCCACCACTGTCAGCCAACAGAAGCGCCGCAGGAACGGCAACGTCCTGAGCAGCCATGCGTCAAGAGATTCCAGCGCGCCTAGCATCTTCGCGGCAGCCTGCGATCCGCGCGGCAACAGAGCGACGCCTGCGCAAATGACGGTTGTCAGGCCGAAAAATCTGGGTTCAACGATCGCGAAATGACGGCGCATCAGCTCAAAATCTCTGCCGCGCAACGGATGCTCATCGGGCGTGCGCATGTTCGGGGTTAGCCAACGAAATACGGCTGCGACCGGGTGCAGTGCCATAGGCTCAAACAGACACAACACGGCCATCACTCTTCAGGCATCGGGCCCAGGACTGCAAGGCGCGCTCAGTATTCAGATGGTGCAGTACCCCGGAGCAGGAGATGACATCGACCGACCGATCTGGATACTCCAAGTCCTCTGCGTTCATCACGCGGGCCGTGGCGTAGTCAGAAAGTCCCTCCTTGGCGATTGCTCGTTGTAGTTCGCTTATGGCGACAGGGGAAATGTCGATTCCCTCGACAAATGCCTTCTGGCGGCCCAACGGAGTCACGCCTCCGTCACTGGAACCGACCACCACGACTCGTCTCCCGGACAGTCCGTCGAGCAGCCCCACGTATTGGTCGTATGCCTGCTGATTTATGAAATAAAACCGATCACGAATCTCGCGCTCGCCGCGTTGCGCGCGCGTCATTCGCTCATCTTGGAAGCGAGCCTCGTTGTCGAGGCGGTCGTTGTCTAATTCGGGCATGAAGTGTCACCGAGCATCTCTTGCTCCACAGTCAATCCAGTTGCCACGTCACTTTGTGGGGCATGAATCCAAACTTCTTCTTGAAGCGTCTCAGCGTTTCGCTGGCCCCGAAGTACTTGTCGTACATACAGTATCTGGTCTGGGGGTGCGCAGTGCGTGCGTATTTAACAAGTTCAACGAACAGCAGCGGGACTACGCCGTCAGGCTGGTGTGCGTGGTGTCCGTAGACGTCTGTGATAGCAAAGAGCTCACCTGCGACCATGCAGGCGGCGTACGCGCGCAGCACTCCGTCACGAAGAATTCCGACATAGACGTAGTCATGCAGTGGGCTGAGAGACGAAGGATCGGAGATCGCCGGCACTTGCCCGCTGGTCAGGTGCGCGGCATCCGCCCCTGGCGAACCGTTGTGGAGCTCAGAATTTCGGCGATTTCGCCGCGGCGCGCATTGAAATCGATGCGGGCAAACGAATAGCCGAGACGTGCGGCCTTCTTGACGTTGCGCCGAGCCGATGCTTCGATTTTCTGCAGGTAGTCTTCCGGTTTGCTCGGAAGCTCGAAGAGGGCGACGCCAAACTCAAGATTTCTAACAAGCGGGAAGCGCGGGTGGCGGCGATTCGCGTCCTGGTAGAACTGTCTGACAATTCGCCCAAAAAATGGGTCGTTGCCGGCGGTGGCGGACGCCATCAGTGAGATGGTCACTTTTGGCAGCGTGCGAATTGCCCGCAAGTCCCGAAGCAAGCTGCCGAGGCTCACTTGCCGCTCCCGCTGGCGCTGCCGCTTATCGCCGGGCCGAAACCCAGTTTTTGGATTGAGCGGATCATTGGTCCGTTGTGAGATTGCGTGTCGATGTAAAAGGTCTCAGCGCCGGTTCGCACCATCGCATTTATTGCGAGCATTATCGCGCGGGTAGCGTGTCCCTTGCCTCGATGCGCCTCCTTGGTCTCGATCTCCCCGATAACAATCGAGTCCGCCGGCACCGGATAAAACTTGCAGTAGCCCAGTGCCAGGACTCCCGTCGTCACGGGCTGTTGATCGGACGCAATCCCGAAGTAGCAGCAGCGACGCAAGGCCACCTTGAGGGCGAGCTTACAGGCTTGGAGCACGCCCCTGTCGCGAACCAAGAGCGGAAATTCCCGAAGAGCGTCCGCGAGCGAAGCCACCAGGAAAAAGCCGGCAGCGTCGACTTCGTAGTTCGAGCGCCGCCGCATCGTGTAGATGAGGTCGACGCTCACGGGCGTTCCAAGGGAAATCGCGTCATGCACGGGCTCCTACTGTCTCCGCGGGATTCAGCATTCAGTTTCTCGCTTCATTGGGATCGGCCGCTGGCGGGTATAGCAGTTGTCGATACTCGGTGGTGGTGCGCGCAGCGTCGTAACGGGCCGTAACGAGCGAGCGGCCCCGTTGACCAAGAGACGCGGCGTTACCCGGACTCCCGGAGGCGGCCAGCATGGCTGCGACGACGGATCGCGGGTTTCCCGGTTCTGTGAGCCAGCCGCATCCGTTCAGCAACTCGGGTATGCCTCCGACCGACGGACAAATTGCTGGAAGTCCGAGACACATCGCCTCAAGCAGTGCCCGTGGCGTGCCCTCCGAATGAGAGTTCAGAATGAACGCGTCGCCTGCGGCGAGAAATTGCCGAGTGTCCCTTTGCTCCCCCACGAAAATGACATCGCGGCCATGCGGGTCCGCGGCAACAATTCTCTTGCAGTCATCCATTTCCGGTCCGTCCCCGACGATAACCAGCCGCATGGGGGACGTGGACTGTCGTTCGAGCCTGAAGGTAGGAAGGATGAGTTGCGGCACGTTCTTCACCGCAACGAGGCGCCCGACGTAGACAAAAGTGAAGTGCTCTCCAAGGCCCATTGCCTCCCTACGTGACTCTCTGTCGTTTCGATGCCAGTAGCCTGAATCGATACCGTTCGGAATGACGCAAATACGTGATGGTTCCACGCCTATTTCGTCGACTAGATATTGCTTCAAGTCCCTCGTGGATCACACTGATGCGGTTTGCAAGCCTCCAGTTGGCTCGAAGCCGAAACCTTCCCGCTACGCTGCCGCGTAGGTCAGCATCGGAATGTTCGGTGACAATGATTCGCGGGATGCCGGCGACGCGCGCCGGAATACTCAGCTTATTATGCGCGACAAAGTGGTGGACATGAATCGCATCCAATTGAGCGCGCGTATTTTCCTATGAGGTCGGTGTTAAACCCATTTCTCTTCAGAATCCCGGCGCAGGAAGCCCAAGGTCAATCACAGGAATTCGAAGATCACTGCAGCGATCCCTCAGGGGGCCGTCCATCCCATCGATGGCGGAGCACATGACTTCAGCGCCGTCCGCGAAAGCCCATGCGCCAACTCCAGTCCTACGATCTCCGAGCCACCAACTCGAAACGAAAATAGCACCTCGAGGATCCGGGGCCGCCTCCGGAAATTGGGGCTTCCGGCTTGCAATGTTGGCAGCATGCCGCTAGCGGGGGTGCGCGGGCGTTGGGTCGCTTCTTGCGAAGGAGTTCACGCGCATTGCGCGCCAAATCGCGAGTCCGCAGATTTCGGCCTCGAAGGCGATGTCGGACTGGACTTCGCTGTCGAGGAATCTTCGAAGGAGCATTACCGACGTCGAAGCCGTATTCAAACCTGGGTCACAGGTTGTCGCTGACGCGACTCCAAGCTCCTGAGCCACTCTGGATGCTGACTGCCATAGACTCCACTCGGGTAGCAAAAATGCTTTGGGTCCCGGCCCACGATGGCCCTCAGTGCGCGCCTGTTGAGTTCAATTTCTTGCTTCACCCCGTCACAGATTGTTGGGCAGTCGATGGGTGTGCGTGTGCAATTCGATGGCAATGCCGCGCTCCGGGAGGTGGGCGATTTCCTCACCGGTCAGCAGCTGAAAGCGCCCATTCTTCAGCACCTCTGTGATGTTGAGTCCGAGCGCAGCGGCGATGCCCGCCAAAGCATCGTACCGTGCCGATAGATCCAGGGCCTGCTCGGCGGCGGTAATGATCTTTATTGTCGCGCTGGTTGGGTCGTCGCCAATTGCGTACTCCCCATCGAGTCGCAGGATGTATTCCGGATAGACTAAGACTGTGACGGCCGGATTTGACGATCAGGTAGTAGAGAACGACGTTAAAGACTTCCCGATGTGATGCAAGGTGCTCGGTCGTGACGTAGATGCATGCCGGGTACTTGTACTTCTCGAGTAGCGGCGCAGCCGACTGACAGATTCGAAGCCCACCCGTCGTCGAGCGTTATCACCGTCTCGGCATGCCGTATACCGTGTCG
Organism: uncultured Pseudomonadota bacterium; assembly: GCA_963794975.1. Classification (GTDB taxonomy): domain Bacteria; phylum Pseudomonadota; class Gammaproteobacteria; order Steroidobacterales; family Steroidobacteraceae; genus 13-2-20CM-66-19. The sequence goes on from CAWCGL010000004.1 coordinate 550,665, forward strand.
CTGCAAAGAGATCGATTGCGCTGGTCCAAGGAGACTACGGGAATGTGACGACGCCTGAGAATCTCGAGCCGTCTTTCAAAGGTTTCTGCAGCGCATGAACATATGCGGTATTAGTTCGTGTTCGTCGCCCAGCGAGAAGCCGTGGTAGCACAGAATTCTAAGGCGGTTGCGAGTTAAGTACTGTGCGAGGGCGAAGCCGCCGAGCGCGCGCAAGAAATAGAGCGCAGGCTTGCCTTAGGCGCGCTCGAGGTCGGGGCGTAATCAGCGTTGAGCGCGACTGACTTCGCGGTTCATTGTCATCGCGAATGGTATGCATTCGAATTCAGCGGGGTCAATGCTGCCCTAAACTAGACCCCGATGGCTGATCCGCGGCACGTACGGCTGGCTCAGGGATTCTTAACTTCGGGGAAGGGTCCACGGAGTGCTCGTCGGTCCCAGGAGTCGTAGCAAGTGGCTACGGTCCCTGAAAGCGTATCTGCTATCCTGCCGTCGCCACCTACGATCCTGAACTTCTGCGCGTATGCGCAACGCGCACAGGCAATGCTGCCAGTATTTCAACGCCAGGACGGTGCATCGTTCTACCTTTTCGCACTTTAACATATGATTTTTGCGAACTGGGTACCCCGTGAAATGATCGGCCGGTATTTAATCGCCACCTAGGCCCGGGCCCGACCGGGAAACGGCTAAGCGAATTTATGTGTGGAATTGCAGGGGTCTATGCGCCGGGGCGCCACCCATCCACGGAGAGCCTGGATCGAATGCTTGAGGTCATGGCACATCGCGGCCCCGACGACACCGGCACGCAATCCCTGGCAAACGGATCCCTGATTTTTGGCCATCTGCGGTTGTCGATTCTAGACCTGTCGCCGCTCGGCCATCAGCCGATGTCGACTATCGATCAGAAGGCCTGGATTACATATAACGGAGAGGTCTACAACTTTCAGGGAAATCCGCGAAGAACTCAGGTCGCTTGGGTGGAGCTTCAGAAGTGACTCCGACACGGAGGTGATACTCGTCGCCTACCGCCAGTGGGGGCTCGCGTGTGTCGAGAGATTTCGTGGAATGTTTGCCTTTGCCCTGTGGGATGACAGGAAAAGTCGCTCCATCTGTGTAGAGATCGATTTGGAGTCAAGCCGCTCTACTACTCCGTGCGGAATTCCACACTCGCGTTTGCATCTGAATCCAAGGCTTTGAATGTCGCCAACTATACTGATCGGACGACCAACCCGATTGCACTGGCTGAGTTCGTTCAGTACGGATACATCTCGGCGCCCAACAGCGTCTTTGCCGACGTGCGCACTGTAAGCCCAGGCACGATTTGCTCGTTTGACAGTTCGCTAGTGCCCAGGAGTCGCCTTTATTGGAGCGCAAGTAGTTTATACGATGGCAGTGCCGCGTCGGCCCTTCGGCGGGAGCTGGCGGCTCTGCCGGAGGACCGGCTGCTGGATCGCGTGGAGGACGCGCTCACTCAAGCGTTCTCCTATCGGCTTGTTGCGGATGTTCCAGTAGGTATATTTCTAAGCGGGGGAATTGACTCGTCCCTCGTCGCGGCGCTGCTGTCTCGCCAGTCGGGGCCAAACTTCGGACATTCACCATTGGATTCGGGGATTCCGAGTTCGACGAAACGCCGTTCGCGCGTTCGGTTGCCGAAATCTTGGGATCAGACCACGTGGAATTCACGGTGTCACCTCAGTCTGCGCTTGATGCGACGCTGGAGATCCCCGCAATCGCGGATGAACCCATTGGCGATAGCTCTCTAGTTCCAACGCTGCTGGTTTCGCGCTTGGCCCGGCAGCACGTAAAGGTCGCTCTGTCCGCTGATGGGGCCGACGAACTCTTTGGAGGCTACGCACGTTACGCTTATTGCGGGCAATTCTTGGGTGCATCCAGGTTGGTAAAGGGTCTGTATCGGCTGTCTGCAAACGTGTTGGAGCAAATGCCGCCTTCGCTCATTCGGCGCGCATACGCGATATCACGAGCAGGCGGGCATAAGTTCGCTGCGATCAACGACAAACTAAGAAAGTTTGTGCGAATGTCCAGGTCGCACGACGAATTCGAAGCGTACAGCGCCACAGCAAGTGAGTGGACCTCGCGCGATGCCGCGCAACTGCTGTCCGTGCGACCTGGGCGACGCAGCAGTGACAGTTCAATGCTTTCAGCGCGATTCGAGGGGCAAGCGTATTCGATCGCTTAATGCACTTCGACCTGACTCGATATCTGCCGGGCGACCTTCTGACGAAAGTGGATCGGGCCTCTATGTTTGTTTCGCTTGAAGCTCGTGAACCATTTTTGGACCACGAGATGAGCAAAATTGCCGCCGCATTGCCGCTCGAGTGGAAGATCAGGGGAGCGAAGAATAAGTTTATTTTGCGTAGATTGTTGGCACGACGGCTGCCGGGCGCGCTATTTGAACGACCAAAACAGGGGTTTACCGCGCCGATCGGCAGCTGGCTCCGCGGGCCGCTGCGCGATGTACTCATGCAGGAGCTGTCTCAGTCGAGGATTGCCGATTTGGGCCTTCTGGATCCAGTTGTTGCGCACGAAGCGGCCGTCAACTTCCTCCGGACGGACACTGCGGAATTGTCTCCGGCCGGTGTGTGGTTCTTGCTTCAACTGCAACAATGGGGGGGGCGATGGCTGATGCAGCCGGCGCGCGGACTCGCCAGCAATCGCGTTGTTCGCGACACAACCTATGAGAGGGCGGCAAATTCGAGCCTCTAGACGCGCGCTTTGCGAATGGACTTGCTTGGGCTAACGAGAGTCGGTGAACGTGAGTAGCGGAATTCGAAAACAGGTTAAGCACCTTCTAGGACGCATCGCTGGACATGCGGGTATGTATACGCGAGTTTTTCGCACGCACATGACGATCGTCGCGTTTCACAGGGTCAACAACGAATTGGTGCGAGATGGTCTGACCTGCAGCCCGGAACAATTTGAGGAGTTCTGCAGCTTCTTCAAGCGATACTTCACTGTTTTGTCACTTTCGGATCAGCTTGCAGCCTCCCGAGGTGGCAGGAATGTCGGTGGCACCCTATCCGTCACATTTGACGACGGCTATCGTGACAATATTGAGGTAGCTGCGCCAATCTTGAAAAAGCTCGGAATACCAGCGACTTTTTTTGTTACTACGGGATTCATTGAGTCAGAGACGATTCCATTTTGGGATCAGCACTTGCCGAACCAGCCAGGGTGGATGTCATGGAACGACGTCCGTGCGCTCCACCGACAAGGGTTTGAGATAGGCAATCACACTGTTACTCATTTGGATATGGGCACCGCCAGTCCCGAGCAAATCCGTGAGGAGCTTGCATTATCCCAGCGCAAGCTGACGGACGAGTTGGGAGTGTCTCCGCGTCTCTTTGCTTACCCTTTCGGTGGCCGCCAACAAATATCCGCGTCGGCTAGGCGGCTGGTTCGGGATGCGGGATTCGAGTGCTGTGTTGCCTGCCATGGTGGCGTAAACAAAGGCGCCTTTGACCCATTTGAATTGAACCGAATAGGGATCGCGGAGTGGTTTGCGACGTCCGATCAATTTGGCTTCGAACTTTTGAGTGGGAAGGCCTGACGAAGGTGCGCTCCCGGATGCGCCCAATTCCTCCCTCGGCTTGCAATGCCGGCAAAATGTCTGAAATCTGGTCGTCGCAGCGAATGTGGGCCGGCGAGTCCGTTAGTTGTTAGTCAAACCCCGATCCTCCGTCAACCGTCCACGCGCTTTCCCAGCTGTCATTGGCCCATGCCGGCGAGCTGGCCGTTCGCCAAGAACGATGGCTAGTTTGTGAGCGGCCTAAATCAATCGGTAATCCACGGCCTGCGCTGGGTAACGATGTCCCGCTTGCTTGGACAAGGGCTTACCTGGCTGATAACGCTGCTGGTCATAAGAATACTTTCGCCAACAGATTTCGGTCTTGCAACGCTTGCCGGCCTGTTCGCCAATTTTCTGCTGCTATTAAATGAGCTGGGCCTCAGTACAACGGTAATTCGCTGGCAGATCCGCGACGAGGAGACGTTGCGTCAGATATTTGGAGCGCTTCTGCTTGTGGGTCTGTTGCTCATGTGCACGCTCATGCTCGCGGCACCCTGGTTGGGAACTCTCACACGCGAGCCAAGGGTTGTGCCGCTGATTAGGTTCATCTCCATTCAATTCATGACAATGCCATTCGCTGTGATCCCGCAGGCGAGGTTGTCCATCGATTTACGCTTCAAGCAACTTAGCTTGGCCGAACTTGCAGCTTCGCTGCTGGGCGTCGCAACCACACTATTGCTTGCACTAAGGGGTGCCGGCGCATGGAGCATTACTGCCGGTATTGTGATGGTGTCCGCTTCGCGTGCGTTGTTCTTAAACATCTTCTGCTTTTCGGTGATGGCACCGAGGTTCCAGGTCTCAAAGCTGCGCCACCTTGCGAAGTTCTCGGGGTTGGCAGTCCTCGAGAAAACGCTTTGGTATTGGTACATTCAGGTCGACAGCTTTGTGGTTGGCAGGTACCTAGGTGCGGCTGACCTCGGTTTGTATGGAGTAGGTAAGCAGATAGCCAGCGTTCCGTTGGAACGTGCCATGGGGATCATAAATTCCATAACTTTGCCAACGTTTTCGCGCATTCAAGATGACCCGGAGCAGATGCGCCGAGGGTACCTGAAACTACTTCGCATCGGCGCGACGTATGCCTTTCCGATGTTCTGGGGCGTTGCACTTATAAGCGATCCCTTGGTCAGGCTGGTGTTCGGCACGAAGTGGTCGGGTTCGGTTATCGTCATTCAATTGTTATGCCTCTCAATGCCGCTACGGATGTTAAATTCTTTTACCAGTACGGCCGTCGTTGCGATCAACCGCCAGGATGTAAACATCAAGTCGCTGATTCAAGCGATCGTCGTTGTTCCATTCTGTGTTCTTGTCGGGTCGCACTGGGGAGTTGCGGGTGTTGCGGCGGCGTGGGCGGTTGGCTTCCCGGTTATTTATCTCTTTAATGCAGTCCTCGTTCAGAGAGCGTTACAGATACAGATGACCGCGATGTGGTTGGCGGTTCTGCCGCCGGCAGGAGCCGCGGCCGTCATGTCTTTGGCAACTGTCGGCATGAATCGCTGGCAATTCGATACATTGCCGCCGCTGCTGCATATAGTATGTGCCGTCCCCTTCGCTGGGATCGTATTCATCGCAGCTCTGGCGGTAATTTCTCGGAACGCGCTGCGAGAGACTTTGCAACTGGTGCGGGATTTCACGTCGCGAAGGGCGGCCTGAGGCACTGGAGCGCTGCGCACGGCTGTGTGCCCCAGCGACGCGCCCGGCAATCTGCCACAGATAGCCGCGTTCGAAGAGTCCGACGGGCACCAGTGCTTCTACTCAAGACGGCGGGAGACTAGGAAGGGGAGACGGAGCAGGAATTCTGTGAACAGTCGGAAATACATCGACGTCAGCAAAACGTTGTCCCGCCAGTAGTTGAAGTGCGAAACGCCACCTTCAGAGGTTCGAAAGTAGTGCACGGGCGCGGGCACATTTATCGGCCGCACGCCCCGCCAGAACAGGCGCACAACAGCCTCTGCATCGAAGTCGAAGCGACGCATCCAGCGCGTCTCGTGCATTACGGCCAGCAGCGGGTGCACGGGGTATACCCGGAATCCAAATAGGCTGTCCTTAATGCCACCCCAGAGAGTCTCAACGTTGGTCGCCCAGTTGGCGATCCTGCGGCCACGCACACGGGCGGCCGGCGCACTTGCTTCAAAAATCGGCACTCCCAGAACCATGGCGAGCGGATTGTCAGCAGAGACTTGCATGAACGATGCGATGCATTCAGCGGGGTGCTGGCCGTCGGAATCCATGGTGAGCACGTGAGTGAAACCTAGTTGGTGCGCATCCCGCAGTCCGTCGAAGATGGCCGCGCCCTTGCCGCCATTCCTGGCACGCACGATGACGTGCAGTTGCGGGTCCGAGGCAGCCATCTCGGACAGGACCTCGGCCGTGCCGTCGGTGCTTCCATCCGTGACCACCCATACTGGCGCCCAGTGCGCGCGCGCCGCGCGCACGGTCTCGATGCCCTTGGTGCCAGGGTTGTAGCTCGGGATGAGCACCAAGTGAGTGGAGGATGGAATCAATCCTCGCTCTCCAGCGTGCGCGCCGATTGACCGATGATCCACGTAATCGCGACCCCGCCTGACCAGTAGTTGTGGGTCTTCACGAGCGGACTGTCGATGAAGCTTGCACCATCGAGGAAGTCATGACGGATGTATCCGCCGAACCAGTACTTAGGATAGCGGCGGGTGAGGGATATAAGCGTTTGCGTACCGGCATATCCACCGTGCGCCTCATACGCGGGCCGATCCGCGGTGGCGTACTGCGGCGCTACCGTATAAAAGTAATCGTTGTAGCGGCGGTTTGCGAACAGAGGCCCCGCCAGCATGCCCAGCTTCCATCCCGGTGCGCCTCTGAGCTGCGCTAGGTCGAGGTTGATATTGGGCGCGAAGAAGCCGCCGATAAACCGTGGCGGAGCCTCCAGGGTGATGGCTCCGCGCACGGGCATGCGCAGGTCGAGCTTGACCCGCTCGTCGCTGCTGCGCCACATGTGGACGTTGACCGCCGCCCCGAGTTCCAGGGTGGACTTCAGATCCGGCATACCCTCGCGCGCCGAGCTGTTGCGTACCGGTGTGGTGCCGTTGACGCTGAGGGTGAATTCGATCCAGGTGCGCGTGAAGAACTTTCCGCGCAGGCCGTCGCTGTCAGACTTGAGGATCTCGCCCCGGTAAACGAAGTAGGGCACGGGCAGGGGGTAGACGTGGGTCGTGTCAGCGCCGCGATAGTCGTTGAAGGCGACTACGCCCACCCCGAGACCGGCTTCCCACAGCGGTTTCTGGTCCGCCCGCGCCGCCGGGGCTGCGGCGGCCACGATTGCCATGACCAGTCCCGGCAGCCGGCGCTGCATGTCAGGCAATGGTCGCAGCCGGGGCGATGCCCGTGGCCTCTATTTCCACCAGCAGCTCCTGGCGACAGATATCCGCCTGGAGGTAGATCGTCTGCGCCGTGGCCGCCGGAGCGGTGGCGAGCTCGGCCTGGATCACCGGCAGGTCCGCAGGATGGCGTACGTAGACCTTGTAGACCAGCTCCTCCATGGAGAAGCGCACGCTGCGCTGCAGTCGATTGGCCTCCGCGACCAGGGCCTCGATGTTGCCCAACGTCTCACGCGTCTGCGCCGCGACGTCCCCGGGGTGCAGCGAGCGATGCCCGACGATGCTCGCGGTCCCGGAGATGAAGAGTGTCAGGCTGGCAGGCTCGCTGAGCAGGGCGGCGCGCGAGAACGCCGGGCTGTGGGTGCCGTACTCCGGAGGGTAGTGATAGGCGCTGACTTGGCGTGGATTCTCCACAAAAATGGGTGCCGTGCGCCCGGCCAGGAAGTACACCACCACCGGACCTTCCCCGATGGAGCCCAGTGCCGAGGCCGCCGGCACGCTGCCCGCGACGGCACGTCCGAAGGTCTGCAACGCCTTTTGCCGCGCAGTATTGAACTGCTGGTAGCGCTCGGTGCCCTCATCGATGCGGTTGATGTGCGGCAGATAGTTCCAGACGCGCAGCAGATGAGGGTACTTCTCAGCCTCAAGCGTCGCGCAGATCTCTTCGTACAGCCGAGTCGTCACCTGCTGCAGCGGGGTACTGCCGGGCGCCGAGGGAAGTGTCTCGAGCTCAGCCTCTGCGATCGAGATCGAACCGAAGAAGATCGCGTCGGTGCGCCGGAAGTGCACGCGCCCGTGCCGTCCGGAGACAGAGGGCCGCTGCACGCTCCACACCTCGTACAGGTGCGCGGCACCAGCCAGGAGCGGCATGTGGACCGGGGCCACGGGGACGACCGCCGCCGGGGTTGGGCTCCCGTTGAAGGTGGCGATGCCCAGCACTTCCGCGGCCTGCGCCGCCGGATCGCGAGCACTGGAGAGGTACGTCAGGTGCAGTCCCGCTGGCGCCCGCATCGGCAGTTCGCTCAGGGGGCTAGTCCTTCGGCGGGGAGCCGTCATGGACGAAGGCGGCCTTGACCTTTTGCGCACCGGCTTTGACATCAAGGCCCATCCTACGCGCGGTATCGGCGATGGCATGTCCCGCGTGCTGGGATGTTTCCGCGACCGTGTGGCCGAAGGACTTGGATTCAGCAGCCACCGAATGACCCAGCGAGGAGGCATCCTCGCGGACTTTGGCCACGCCGCCGGCGGTATCCGCCGCGCTGCAGGCCGAACCCAGGGCAAGGCCTGCTGAGAGGGCAATTATTGCGTGAACAGAAGCGCTTTTCATGCCGCCGCATCCTACGGCACAGCATCGTGATTTGCACGGTACTGTGCCACGGATCGCGCCGTTCAGATCGCGACCCGATCGATGCCAATCGAGGCGGGTTTCGGGCACACTTCGGGCGATGGCAGCCTCGAGTCTCGCCCTTACCTGGGCTGATCATCGCCGCACACAGGAACTGTGTGCTGGACTGGGTCTGGAACTGGTAGTCCTTAAGGATCGTGGCCGCGGCCTGCGGCGCTATGCGGATCTGGTCTGGCGGACGCGAGCCCTGCTGGCAGCGCGCCACGCCGAGGTATTGCTGGTAACCAACCCGTCGCTGATTCTGGCTGCATTGTGCGTGCTGCTGCGCCGCGTGCACGCATACCAGCTGATCGTCGATGCCCACAACGAGGCGGTGACGCCCTACATCAACCGGCAGGGATGGATCAGGCGCCTGTCACGCTGGGTGATCCGCCACTCCGACCTGACCATCGTCACCAATTCGCAGCTGGGAACCCTGGTCGCCGGCTACGGTGGCCGGCCGTTCGTACTGCCGGATCGCATCCCCACGCCCCCGGGCGAGGCAGCAGCGCCGGCGCTCTCCGGCACCTTTAACGCCGTATTGATTGCCACCTACGCGCCGGACGAGCCGATCGCGGAGGTGCTTGAGGCGGTGCGCGGCTTGGATATCCAACTGCATGTCACGGGCAACCCTCGCAAGCTGGCCGCGCGAATTCGCGAGGGCGCACCGCCGAATGTGCACTTCACCGGCTTTCTGGAGGAAGCCGCTTACTGGGGGCTGCTCAGGGCGGCGGATGCCGTCGTTGATCTGACGCTGATGGATGACTGCCTGGTCTGCGGGGCCTACGAGGCGCTGTCGCTCGGTAAGCCCATGGTGCTGTCGAACAATGCCGCCAGTATCGATCTGTTTGCCGATGCGGCGGTCTTCACCGACAACACCGCAGGCGATATCCGTCGGGCGCTGGATGCCGTGCGCGGCGGCCACGCGCAGCTCCGTGCCGCGGCGGAACGCAGGCGAGTCGAACTCATCGAGCGCTGGGAGGCCAGCGCGCACAAGCTTGCCGGCATGATTGCTGCCCGTCAGAGCACCCTGACGCGAGCGCGTGCCGGGTAGTAAGCGATCGTAACCCCGTCGGCGTCAGCCGGTTGATGGCGTGAGCAGACCGCGGCCCACGCCATGTAAGGGTGAGCGCTGAGTTCCATGACATCGTCCGGCGCGGTGCCAATCATCACGCCGTTCGGGCAAACTCCGGCGGATGCGCATCGACCGGCTGCCAATCTCGGTTATCCGTGACCGCTATGTCCCGGGCGGCTGGGACCTGTTGGCGTTCGTGCTGGTCTTCGCCTTCTTCATCTACCTTGCCCAGGCCGCCCACGGCCTGACAGGCTCCCTCGAGCGCCTCGAGGGGACACCGATCTCGCTCAGCCCCGGTGCGCTGATCGGCTATTCCGCACGCACCGGCCTGCGCATGCTGGTGGCCCTGTTCTTCTCGCTGGTGTTCACCTTCTCCTACGCAACGCTTGCCGCGAAGAGCCGCCGCGCCGAGGTGATCCTGGTCCCGCTGCTGGACTTTCTGCAGTCGGTCCCGATCCTGACCTTCTCGATCACCATCATCTTCTTCCTGCAGCTGACTCCCGGGCGGGTGGCGGGCGCGGAGATGGCGGCCATCTTCCTGATCTTCACCAGCCAGGCCTGGAACATGGCCTTCAGCTTCTACCATTCCCTGCGCAGCATCCCCGACGAAATGGTCGAGGCGGCGCGTAACTTCCAGCTGAGCCCCTGGCTGCGGTTCTGGCGCCTCGAGGTGCCCTTCGGCATGCCGCCACTGATCTGGAACATGATGATGTCCATGTCGGGCGGCTGGTTCTTCGTGGTGGCCTCCGAGGCAATCAGCGTCGGCAATACCACGGTGACACTGCCGGGGGTGGGCTCGTACATCGCGGTGGCGATCGAGCAGAAGAACCTGCACGCCATCGCCTGGGCGATCCTGGCGATGTTCATCGTGATCCTGATCTTCGACCAGCTGCTGTTCCGCCCGCTCATCGCCAGCGCCGACTGGTTCCGTCTGGAGCAGGAGGCCGGCCAGACCGCGAACCGCTCGTGGGCCCTGACGATGATGCGCCGCTCGCGGTTCCTGGGACTGTTGGGCACCGGTTTCGCGGCCATGCTGCGCGCCGGTAACAAGCCCAAGGCCGCAGCGCCGGTGCGCCCGCAGACCCGGTGGCAGGGTCGCTGGGGCGACTACCTCTGGTACGGCCTGCTGATCCTCATCGGCATCGCCGCCCTGTGGAAGACCACGCTGTTCGTGCTCGGCGAGGTGACCATGGCCGAGGTCGGCCACGTCATCCTCCTGGGCTTCATCACGCTGCTGCGGGTCGCCATCCTGATCGCCATCGCGAGCCTGATCTGGGTGCCGATCGGGGTCTGGGTGGGCATGCGGCCACGGGTGGCGAGCGTCGTGCAGCCGATCGCGCAGTTCCTGGCGGCCTTCCCGGCTAACGTGCTGTTTCCGTTCGCCGTCTCGGCCATCGTGATCCTGAAGCTGAACCCCGACATCTGGCTGAGCCCGCTGATGGTGCTGGGCACCCAGTGGTACATCCTCTTTAACGTCATCGTCGGCGCCTCCGGAATCTCCGCGGACCTGCGCTACGCGGGGGAGAACCTGGGACTGAAGGGCTGGCTGTGGTGGAAGCGCCTGGCGCTGCCGGCCATATTCCCGTTCTACGTCACCGGCGCCATCACCGCCTCCGGCGGTTCCTGGAACGCCAGCATCGTCGCCGAGGTGGCCAGCTGGGGGTCCGAGAAGCTGACCGCGCATGGCCTGGGAGCTTATATTGCCGAGGCAACCACCACGGCGGACTTCCAGCGCAGCGTGCTGGGCACGGTGGTCCTGACGCTGTTCGTGGTGACGCTGAACCGGATCTTCTGGCGCCCGCTGTATGCGCGGGCCGAGCGCAAGTTCCGCATGAGCTGAGGATGGGAGACTGCCCGTGAACAACGCCGCCCCCGCGCTGAATCTGGCCCCGCTGCTGGACGTGCAGGCCGTCAACAAGTCCTTCAAGAAGCCCGACGGGGACGACCTGGTCGTGCTCGAGGGCGTGAACCTGGCGCTGCGGCCGGGGGAGATCGTCGGCCTGCTGGGCCGCTCCGGCTCGGGCAAGTCGACGCTGCTGCGCTCGATCGCCGGACTCGACCCGCCCTCGGGCGGGGTGGTGAATTACCTCGGCCACCCGGTGCTCAGCCCCGCCGCCGGCATCGCCATGGTGTTCCAGAGCTTTGCCCTGTTTCCCTGGCTCACCGTGCTCGAGAACGTGCAGCTCGGCCTCGAGGCCTTGGCGGTGCCCGATGCCGAGATGCGCAGCCGCGCCCTGAAGGCCATCGACCTGATCGGGCTCGACGGCTTCGAGTCCGCGTACCCGCGCGAGCTATCCGGCGGCATGCGCCAGCGGGTCGGGTTCGCCCGTGCGCTGGTGGTGCACCCGAACATTCTTTTGATGGACGAGCCGTTCTCGGCGCTCGACATCCTCACGGCCGAGACGCTGCGCACGGATTTCCTGGAGCTGTGGGGCGAGGGCCAGCTGCCGATCAAGGCGGTGCTGCTGGTCACGCACAACATCGAGGAGGCGGTGCAGATGTGCGACCGGCTGCTGATCTTCTCGACCAACCCGGGACGGATCGTCAGCGAGATCCCGATCGACCTGCCGCAGCCGCGCAACACCCAGGACACGCGCTTCCGCGCCCTGGTGGACCGGGTGTACGTGGAGATGACCGCCCGCCCGCGCGGGGAACTGCGCCACGGGGTGAAGTCCGAGCGCTTCCCCGGCAGCGGCATCGGCACCACGCTCACGCACGTCTCCTCGACCATCCTCACCGGCCTGATCGAGACGGTGAACGAGCCCCCCTACAACGGCAAGGCTGACCTGCCCGCGATCGCGGAGGAGCAGCACCTGGACATCGACGAGCTGTTCCCGGCCGCCGAAGCACTGCAGCTCTTGCGTTTCGCCGAGGTCGAGGGGGGCGACATGAAGCTCACCGAGGCAGGCCTGCAGTTCGCCCGCGGCGATACCGACGAGCGCAAGAAGCTCTTCGCCCAGCACCTGATCACCTACGTGCCGCTGGCCGCCCACGTGCGGCGGGTGCTGGATGAGCGGGCAAGCCACACGGCTCCCAAGAGCCGCTTCTTCGACGAGCTCGAGGACTACATGGCCGAGGATGCCGCAGAGCAGACCCTGCGTGCCCTGATCAGCTGGGGCCGCTACGCAGAGGTCTTTGCCTACGACGACAACCGCCAGGCCTTCAGCCTCGAGAACCCGGCCTGACGGTCCACCTGTTCCTTAAGCTGTGCCGTAATTCGTTGGCAGTTCTTAAGGTATCTCTACGGCCCGTTAGGGCATCCTAAAGCCACCGGGACCCCCGCCGGCCCGGGGTTGCGGGCAGGCGCAGGCGTGGCAGTCCCGCGGCGCCTGCCGCATCAGGCGCGCCTGGGCGCGCCTTCCCAGAAAGTCCCGGCGAGCGAAACCCTGGTTTGTTGGAGAGCCTCTCGTGAGCAGCGCCTTATTGCGATCAACCGGACCAGGAGCGGGCCGATGAACGACGTCCACCGGCCGGAAGACCCGGAACCGGTCCTGGTGAGCCCGACCCTCGGCACCACCGCCGAGCCTGACCGGCACCACCGGCTGCGCCGGGTGGCGCTCGTGATCGCCGTGCTGCTCGCCCTGGCACTGCTGGCATGGCTGCTGACCCCCAAGGCGACCAAGGCCCCGGGGGGGCGCTTCGCCAACGGCGGGCCCATGCCCGTGGTGGCCGCCGCCGCCAGAGCCGGGGACATGCCCATCACCCTCATTGGCTTGGGGTCCGTGACTCCGATCGCCACCGTCACCGTGCAGTCCCAGGTCGCAGGCGCGATCACCAAGGTCCTCTTCAAGGAGGGCCAGAACGTCAAGCCCGGAGATCCGCTGTTTCAGATCGACCCGCGGCCTTTCCAGGTCGCGCTCGAGCAGGCGCAGGGCACGCTGGCGCGCGACAAGGCCCTGCTGGCCAATGCGCGCACGGATCTTGAGCGCTACACCACCCTGTTCGCGCAGGACTCGATCGCAGAGCAGACCCTGGCCACCCAGAAGTCCCAGGTCTTGCAGGATCAGGGGACGGTCAAGACCGATGAGGCGCAGGTCGACACCGCGCGCCTCAACCTCTCGTACGCACACGTCGTCTCCCCCATCGCAGGCCGGGCGGGCCTGCAGCAGGTCAACCTTGGCAACTACGTGACCCCCGCCGAGCCCAACGGCTTGGTGGTGATCGCGCAGCTGCAGCCCATCACCGTCGTGTTCAGTCTGCCCGAGGACCAGATCCCGCCCCTGCTCGCGCAGCTGCACGCCGGCAACACGCTTACCGTGACCGCCTTCGACCGCACCAACACCACCCAGCTGGCCACCGGCACGCTGCAGTCGATCGACAGCCAGATCGATGCCACCACCGGCACCCTGAAGATGAAGGCGGGCTTTGCGAACGCGGAAGAGACCCTCTTCCCCCAGCAGTTCGTCAACATCGTGCTGCTCTTGAACACGCTGCACGGGGCGACACTCGTCCCCCAGGCCGCCGTACAGCGCGGCGCCCCGGGCACCTACGTATACGTGGTCAAGGACGGCGCGGTGAGCGTGCGCAAGGTCACTTTGGGTCCGGGCAATGCCACCGACATCTCCATCCAGGACGGACTGAAGCCCGGGGAAAGCGTGGTGATCGACGGGGCGGACAAGCTCAAGGAGGGCGCCAAGGTCCTGGTGCGCGAGGCCCCAGGCGCGCCCGGCGCCCCGGCCGCGACGCCGCCGGCTGCCGGCAAGGCAGCCGGGCAACACCGGCGGCGCAACGGCGCCCCAGCCGGCGCTTCGGATCACGGCGGCCCGCCGGCCGCCCAGTAGAGACGGCGGATGAACCCGTCCCGCATTTTCATACTGCGGCCCGTGGGCACCACGCTCCTGATGGTGGCCATCCTGCTGGTGGGCCTGGTCGCCTACGGCTTCCTGCCGCTGTCGGCGCTGCCGCAGGTCGACTACCCGACGATCCAGGTGCAGACCTTCTACCCGGGCGCGAGCCCGGAGGTCATGACGTCCTCGGTGACCGCGCCGCTGGAGGTGCAATTCGGGCAGATGCCCGGGCTGAACCAGATGTCCTCCACCAGCTCCGGCGGCGCCTCGGTCATCACCCTGCAGTTCGGCCTGGACCTGAGCCTGGATATCGCCGAGCAGGAGGTGCAGGCGGCGATCAACGCGGCCGGGAATCTGCTGCCCTCGGACCTGCCGGCCCCGCCGATCTACGCCAAGGTGAACCCGGCGGATGCGCCGATCCTCACCCTCGGGATCACCTCCAGGACGCTGCCGCTGACGCAGCTGGAGGACCTGGCCGATACGCGTCTGGCGCAGAAGATCTCCCAGGTGCAGGGCGTGGGGCTGGTGAGTGTCAGCGGCGGCCAGCGCCCTGCGGTGCGCATCATCGCCAACGTGCGCGCCCTCGCCGCTTACGGGCTGAACATCGATGACCTGCGCAGCACGATCAGCAACGCCAACGTGAACGCTCCGAAGGGCACGCTCGATGGTCCGGCGCGCTCGTGGACCCTGAACGCCAACGACCAGATCCAGAGTCCGCAGGCCTACGAGAACGTCATCGTCGCCTACAAGAATGGCAACCCGGTGCGCCTGGCGGACGTCGCGCAGGTGACCCAGGGCGCGGAGAACGCCTATCTTGCCGGCTGGGTCAACAACGCCCCGGGCATCATCCTCAACATCCAGCGCCAGCCCGGCGCGAACGTCATCCAGGTCGTCGACCGCATCAAGCTGCTGCTGCCGGGCCTGCGCGACTCGCTGCCGGCGGCGGCCGAGGTGACCGTCCTCACCGACCGCACCAACACCATCCGCGCCTCGGTGCACGACGTGGAGTTCGAACTCACCCTCGCCGTGGCGCTGGTGGTCATGGTGATCTTCCTGTTCCTGCGCAGCCTGCCGGCTACCTTCATCCCCAGCCTCTCGGTGCCGCTGTCGCTGATCGGCACGCTGGCGGCGATGTACCTGCTGGGCTACAGCCTGAACAACCTCTCCTTGATGGCGCTCACGATCGCCACCGGCTTCGTGGTCGACGATGCGATCGTCATGATCGAGAACATCTCGCGCTACATCGAGGAGGGCATGCCGCCGCTGCAGGCCGCCCTCAAGGGCTCCGCGGAGATCGGCTTCACCATCGTGTCACTCACGGTGTCGCTGATCGCGGTGCTCATCCCGCTGCTGTTCATGGGCGATGTGGTCGGGCGGCTGTTCCACGAGTTCGCGATCACCCTTTCCGTGACAATCATCATCTCGGCGGTGGTCTCGCTCACGGTGGTGCCGATGCTGTGCGCGAAGCTGCTGCGGCACCACGAGCCGGCCGAGGAGAGCCGCATCGCGCGCTGGTCGAATCAGAAGTTCCAGGCGCTCATCGACGGCTACGACCACGCGCTCAAGTGGGTGCTCGACCGCCAGTTCATGACGCTGATGGTGGCCATCGGCACGCTCCTGCTCACCGTGCTCCTGTACGTGTTCATCCCCAAGGGGTTCTTCCCGGTGCAGGACACCGGTCTCATCCAGGCGATCACCGAGGCCCCGCAGTCGGTGTCCTTCGGCGACATGGCGCGCCGCCAGGCGCAGCTGGCGCAGGAGATCCTCAAGGACCCCGACGTCGTCAGCCTGTCCTCGTTCATCGGCGTGGACGGCAGCAACATCACCCTCAACAGCGGCCGCATGCTGATCAACTTAAAGCCGGTGAGCGACCGCCACGAGTCGGCGAGCGATGTCATCCGTCGCCTGCAGACGAGCACCGCCGGGGTGGTGGGCATCGCGCTGTACATGCAGCCGGTGCAGGACCTGTCGATCGACGATACGGTCAGCCGCACGCAATACCAGTTCGTGCTCGAGGACGCCAACCCGAAGGAGTTTGCAACCTGGGTGCCGCAGCTCGTGACTGAGCTGAAGAAGCTGCCGCAGCTGGAGGACGTGGCGAGCGATGAGGAGAACGAGGGGCTGTCGGCTTACCTCACCATCGACCGCGACACGGCGGCGCGCTTCGGCATCACCCCGGCCACGGTGGACAACGCGCTCTATGATGCCTTCGGGCAGCGCATCGTCTCGACGATCTTCACGCAGTCGAACCAGTACCGGGTCATCCTGCAGGCCGACCCGTCGCTGATGGATTCCCTGGATGGCCTGGGAACGATCTACCTGCCCTCGGCCGCCGCCCTGTCCGGGCAGGTGCCCCTGAGCGCGCTGGTGAAGGTCACGCGGCAGACCGCGCCGCTGTCGATCTCGCACCTGGGCCAGTTCCCGGCGACCACCATTTCCTTCAACCTCGCCAGCGGCGCGGCGCTGGGGGATGCGGTGAAGGCGATTCGCGCCACGGAAGCCAAGCTCGGATTGCCGAGCTCCATGATGACCACCTTCCAGGGCGCAGCGCTGGCCTTCGAGGCCACCCTCGGCAATGAGCTGCTGCTGATCCTGGCGGCCCTCGCCACCGTGTACATCGTGCTCGGGGTGCTCTACGAGAGCTTCATCCACCCGATCACCATCCTCTCCACGCTGCCCTCGGCGGGGGTGGGCGCGCTGCTGGCGCTGCTCTTGGCCGGCAGCGATCTCGGGGTCATCGGCATCATCGGCATCATCCTCCTGATCGGCATCGTCAAGAAGAACGCCATCATGATGATCGACTTCGCGCTGGTCGCCGAGCGCGAGCAGGGCATGAGCCCGCGCGATGCGATCTACCACGCGAGCCTGCTGCGCTTCCGGCCGATCCTGATGACCACCATGGCGGCGCTGCTGGGCGCGCTGCCCCTGATGCTCGGCCGCGGCACCGGGTCGGAGCTGCGCCATCCGCTGGGCATCACCATCGTCGGCGGCCTGATCCTGAGCCAGCTGCTCACGCTGTTCACCACCCCGGTGATCTACCTGTACTTCGACCGCCTCGAGCGGCGCATCAAGGATCGCTGGGCCGCCGAGCCCGAGGCGAGCGGGGCGGGGGCGCAGTGAATCTCTCCGAGCCATTCATCCGCCGTCCGGTGGCCACGGTGCTGCTGAGCATCGGCGTGGCGCTGTCGGGCATCCTCGCCTACACCAAGCTGCCGGTCTCCCCGCTGCCGCAGGTCGACTCGCCGACGATTTCGGTCTCCGCGAGCCTTGCGGGGGCGAGCCCCGATGTCATGGCATCCACCGTGGCGACCCCGCTCGAGCGCCATCTCGGGCAGATCGCCGACGTCACGGAGATGACGTCCTCCAGTTCGGTCGGCGCTTCGCACGTCACGCTGCAGTTCGGGCTGAATCGCGACATCGATGGCGCGGCGCGCGACGTGGAGGCGGCGATCAATGCTGCGCGCGCGGACCTGCCGACCTCGCTGCGCAGCAACCCGACCTACCGCAAGGTGAACACCGCCGATGCCCCGGTGCTCATCCTGGCGCTGACTTCAGCCACGCTCACCGCCGGGCAGATGTACGACGCGGCGGACACCATCCTGGCGCAGAAGCTCTCGCAGGTGAAGGGCATCGGCCAGGTGCAGATAGGCGGCAGCTCGCTGCCGGCGGTGCGCGTGGAACTCAATCCCAGCGCGCTCTTCAAGTACGGCATCGGGCTCGAGGACGTGCGCGCGGCGCTGGCCTCGGCGAACGCCAACACCCCGAAGGGCTCGATCGATGTCGGCGCGGAGCGCTACCAGATCTACACCAACGACCAGGCCACGCAGGCGGCGCAGTACCGCGCGCTCATCGTCGCCTACCGCAACGGCAACCCGGTGCGCCTGTCGGACGTGGGCGAGGTGCTCGACTCGGTCGAGAACGTGCGCAACCTCGGGCTCGCCGACGGCAAGCCCGCGGTGCTGGTCATCCTCTATCGCCAGCCCAATGCCAACATCATCGACACGGTGGATCGTGTCAAGGCGCTGATCCCGGCGCTCAAGGCCTCGATCCCGACCGACATCGACATGAAGGTCGCGATCGATCGCACCACGACCATTCGCGCCTCGCTGCACGACGTCGAGCGCACGCTGCTGGTCGCCATCACGCTCGTGATCCTGGTGGTGTTCCTGTTCCTGCGCAACGGCCGCGCGACGCTGGTGCCGGCGGCCGCAGTTCCCATCTCGCTGCTGGGGACCTTCGCGGCGATGTACCTCTTGGGCTACAGCCTCGACAACCTCTCGCTCATGGCGCTCATCATCGCCACCGGCTTCGTGGTCGATGATGCCATCGTGGTGCTGGAGAACATCACGCGCCACATGGAGGCGGGCATGCCGCGCATGCAGGCCGCCATCCAGGGGTCCAAGGAGGTCGGCTTCACGGTGCTGTCCATGAGCCTGTCGCTGGTGGCGGTGTTCATCCCGATCCTGGCCATGGGCGGCCTGGTCGGCCGGCTGTTCCGCGAGTTCTCGGTCACCCTCTCGGTCGCCGTGCTGGTGTCGCTGCTGGTCTCCCTCACCACCACCCCGATGATGTGCTCGCGGTTGATCAGGAGACGCGACCCGAAACAGCACGGGCGGCTGTACCAGGCCAGTGAACGGGTGTTCGAGTCGGTGCTGCGCAGCTACGGGCGCGCGCTGCGCTGGTCGTTAGCCAACCGCGGCCTGGTCATGGTGCTGCTGCTGGGCACCGTGATCTTCAATGTCTACCTGTTCTACAAGATCCCCAAGGGGTTCTTCCCGCAGCAGGACACGGGCAGGGTCATCGGCGGCATCCAGGCCGACCAGTCGATCTCCTTCCAGGCGATGTCCAAGAAGCTCAGGCAGTTCATGCAGCTGGTCAAGGCGGACCCGGACGTGGACACGGTGGTGGGCTTCACCGGCGGCGGCTCGCAGGGCGGCGGGCAGGCCAACAGCGGCTTCGTCTTCCTGTCCCTGAAGCCCAAGCCCGGCCGCAAGACCTCCGCCGACCAGGTGATCGCCCGCCTGCGGCCCAAGCTCAACCAGGTGGCCGGCGCGCGGCTGTTCCTGCAGGCATCACAGGACATCCGCTCGGGCGGCCGCCAGAGCAACGCGCAGTACCAGTACACGCTGCAGGCGGACAACGTCGCCGACATCCTCAACTGGGCGCCGAAGGTGGCCGATGGGCTGCAGAAGGTGCCCGAGCTCACCGATGTGAACTCCGACCAGCAGCAGAACGGCCAGCAGATCGATGTGAAGATCGACCGCGACACCGCCTCGCGCCTGAAGCTCAACCCGGCCACCATCGACGCCACGCTCTACGACGCCTTCGGCCAGCGCGACGTCTCCACCATCTACAACCCGCTCAACCAATACCACGTGGTCATGGAGCTCGCGCCGCAGTTCTGGCAGAGCCCGGAGACACTGAAGGACATCTGGGTGAGCACCTCGGGGGCCACCGTCTCCGGCACCCAGGCCTCCCAGGCGGTGGCCGGCACCGTCATCTCCGCGCAGACCGCCGCCGCCACCAGCGCCGCCTCGGTCGCCGGCGATTCAGCGCGCAACCTCGCCAACAACAGCCTCGCCAATTCCGGCCGCGGCGGGGTGTCCACCGGCTCCGCCGTCAGCACTGCCCACGAGCAGATGGTGCCGCTGGCCGCCTTCACCACCTATGCCCCGGGCACGACCCCGCTGGCGGTGAATCACCAGGGCACCTTCGTGGCCACGACCATCTCCTTCAACCTCGCCCAGAATGTCTCCCTCAGCCACGCCACCGACGCCATCGCGAGGGTCATGAACGAGGTGGGTGTGCCGGCGAGTGTCCACGGCAGCTTCCAGGGCACCGCGGCGGTATTCCAGCAGTCCCTGTCGAGTGAGCCGGTACTGATCCTCTCGGCGCTGGCCGCGGTCTACATCGTGCTCGGGATCCTGTACGAAAGTTACATCCACCCCATCACGATCCTCTCGACGCTGCCCTCGGCCGGCATGGGCGCGGTGCTGGCGCTGCGCCTGTTCAACACCGAGTTCAGCATCATTGCCCTCATCGGGGTGATTTTGCTCATCGGCATCGTGAAGAAGAACGCGATCATGATGATCGACTTTGCCCTCGATGCGCAGCGCCACCACGGCAAGGACCCGGCGAGTGCGATCTACGAGGCCGCGTTGCTGCGCTTCCGGCCCATCATGATGACCACCATGGCCGCCATGCTCGGCGCGCTGCCGCTCGCCTTCGGCTCCGGCGACGGGGCGGAACTGCGCCAGCCGCTGGGCATCTCCATCGTCGGCGGCCTGATCGTGAGCCAGGTGCTGACCCTGTTCACCACGCCGGTGATGTACCTGTACCTGGACCGCTTCGGCCGCTGGGCCAGCCGCTCGTGGTCGCGCATCCACCCGCAGCCCCAGGCGCTGCCACCGGACTCCGCACCCGTCGCATCATGAAAACCTGCCCGCCACTATTCCTCTCCTGTGCGTTGCTGCTCGCCGGCTGCGCGGTCGGCCCCAACTACCATCGCCCGAGCGCCCCGGTGCCGCAGCACTTCAAGGAGGCCGAGGGCTGGAAGCCCGCGGCCCCCGCCGAGCCTGCCAGCGGCACGGCCTGGTGGTCGGTCTACAACGACCCGGTGCTGGATGAACTCGAACGGCAGATCGATATCTCCAACCAGACACTCAAGGCCTCCGAGGCCGCCTGGCGGGAATCGCGCGCGCTGGTGAGCGAAGCGCGCGCGGCCTACCTGCCGACCGTGAGCCTCAGCGCCGATGCCACCCGCGCCGGCGGCCGGGCCACCACGAGCAGCACCGGTGGGGTGACCGTGGCGGCGCACCCCTACAACAGCTTCGAGGTCGCCGCGAGCGCCTCCTGGGACCTGGACATCTGGGGCAAGATCCGGCGCACCGTCGAGAGCCAGCTGGCCGATGCGCAGGCCAGCGAGGCGGAGCTGGCCGCGGCGCGCCTGTCTGCCCAGGCCGCGCTCGCCACCGACTACATCGATCTGCGCGTCGCGGATGAGACCAAGAAGCTGCTCGATGAGACGGTGGCCGCGTACCAGCGCTCGCTCACCATCACGCAGAACCAGTACCAGGCCGGGATCGTCGCCAAGGCCGACGTCATCACTGCGCAGACGCAGCTGGGCGGCGCACAGTCGCAGCAGCTGGCGATCGGGGTGAGCCGCGCCACCCTCGAGCACGCCATTGCGGTGCTGGTCGGCAAGGCGCCCGCGGACTTCTCAATCACGCCCGCGGACTTTGGCGCCAGCGTGCCGGTGGCACCTGCCGGGGTCCCCTCGACGCTGCTGGAGCGCAACCCGACGGTGGCGGCCGCCGAGCGCAGCATGGCCGCCGCGAATGCCCAGATCGGCGTGGCGATCGCGGCGTACTTCCCCGACCTTACCCTGAGCGGGCTCGTCGGCTTCGCCAGCAACTCCGCCTCGCACCTGTTCAGCGCCCCGAACGAGGTCTGGTCCTTCGGCGGCAACGCCGCGATGACCTTGTTCGACTTCGGCCTGCGCTCGGCGCAGGTAGACCATTCGCGCGCCGCCTACGACGTCGCGGTCGCCAACTACCGCCAGGCCGTGCTGGTCGCCTTCCAGCAGGTGGAGGACCAGCTCGCGACGCTGCGCATCCTGGAGGCGCAATACGCGGTGCAGGACCAGACGGTGAAGAGCGCCAACCAGGCGGTGGGCCTGGCGCTGAACGAGTACAAGGCCGGCGTCGTGAACTACACGACGGTGGTCACCGCCCAGGCGACCGCGCTGCAGGCCTCGCAGAGCCTGCTCAACATCCGCCAGAATCGCCTGAACGCCAGCGTCGCGCTGGTGCAGGCACTGGGCGGCGGCTGGGACGCCGCCACGCTCGGCCAGCCCTCGGGCGCTGCAGCGCAGCTGGCGCAGGGACCGGGTCACTAGATGATCACGGGCTCACCACTGTCCCCGTGCGGTATCGGCCGCAGCGTAGCCGGAGCGTGTATCTTTTGAACACCGTGGCGCCCGTAAGCGAACCGAAGCCAACGCTCCTGATCGTGGATGACGATCTGGCCCTGTGCGCCATGCTCGATGAATACCTGACCCTGGAGGGTTTCGCCGCGGTCACCGCGGGCACCGGCCCGGAGGGTCTGGAGATGCTGGTGCGCGCACCGGTGGACCTGGTGATCCTCGATGTGATGCTGCCGGAGCTGTCCGGGTTCGAGGTACTGCGGCGCATACGCACCTTGAGCCGGGTGCCGGTGATCATGCTCACCGCCCGCGGCGAGGAGGTCGACCGCGTCGTCGGCCTGGAACTCGGCGCCGATGACTACCTCGCCAAGCCCTTCAGCCCGCGCGAGCTGGTGGCGCGCATCCGCGCGGTCCTGCGGCGCATGCCCGGGGAGGCAAGTGGCGCGGACTCGCTGATCCAGTGGGGTCCGCTGCGGCTTGACCTGCGCGCGCGCCGCGCCGAGGTCGGGGCGAATGATCTGGAGCTGACGTCCGCGGAGCTGCGGATCCTCGAGCTCCTGGTGCGCGCCGACACCCGCACCGTCTCGCGCGACGAGCTGCAGATGCAGGCGCTGGGGCGGCGCCTGCTGCCCACCGACCGCAGTCTCGACACCCACGTGAGCAACCTGCGCCGCAAGATCCTCAAGCACAGCGACCGGGTGAGCGTGCAGGGCGTGCGCGGCGCCGGCTATGCGCTCACCCTGAACCCGGCGCGTCCCGGCGCTGCGCCCCAGGAGTGAGGCCATGCACTCGCTGTACTGGCGGATCTTCCTCGCGTTCTGGGCCGCCCTGGCCCTGATCCTGGTGGGCACCGTGACGGTGGCGGTGAATGCCACCTCCCATCGCACCGAGCGGCCGTGGGTGCAGCGCGGGCAGCTGTACGCGCAGGCGGCCCGGGCGTTCGAGGCCGGCGGCCCCGGTGCCCTGAAGGCCTGGCTGCAGGGACTTGCGGGCGAGCCGGCCGGGCGCACCTACATCGTAGGTCCCGGCGGCCAGGAGATGCTCGGGCGCACGCTGCCGCCGATCCTGCGCGCCACCGCCGCCGATGTGGCCGCAGGAGCGGCCCCGGGGGCGATCGCCCCGGTCGGGGGCGCGCTGGTGCTGGTCGGACCTGAAGGGACCACGTACCACGTCGTGGTGGGCCCGGTGCGCGATGGCCCGCGCCTGTTCGGCGAGCTGGAGCTGCCCGGTGTGCCGCTGTCGATCCTGCTGATCGCGATCGGCGCCAGCGCGGCGGTGTGCCTGCTGCTCGCCCGCTATCTGGTGGCCCCCGTCGACCGGCTGCGCATGGCGACGCGGCAGCTGGCGGGCGGGGATCTGAACGTGCGCGTGCTGCCCGCCCTGAAGGGGCGCAAGGATGACTTGGGTCTGCTCGCCCAGGACCTCGATGCCATGGCCGAGCGGCTGCGCCAGCTGATCGAGGGCAAGCAGCAGCTGCTGCGCGATGTCTCCCACGAGCTGCGCTCGCCGCTGGCGCGGCTGCAGCTGGCGCTGTCCTTGGCGCGGCGCGACCCGGTGGCCACCGACCGCCACCTGGCGCGGGCCGGGCTGGAGGCCGATCGCCTGGAGCAGCTGATCGCGCGCACGCTGCAGCTGGTGCGCCTGGAGCGCCCGCTGCAGCAGCTGGAGCGCTCCGCGGTGGATGTCGGGGAGCTGCTGCGCGGCATTGCCGCAGAGGTGGCCATCGAAGCCGACGCGCAGGGTTGCACGGTGGCCGTGGAGGCGCAGGGGGCGCTGCAGTTGCCGGCCGACCGCGAACTGCTGCGCAGTGCCTTCGAGAACGTTATCCGTAACGCCGTGCGCTACAGCCCGGTGGGGGCGGGCGTGAGCATCGGCGCCCGGCGCAGCGACGCAGCGGGCGGGGCGATCGAGGTGGTCGTGCGCGACGAGGGGCCGGGCGTCCCGCAAAAGGATCTGGCGCTGATCTTCGAGCCGTTCTACCGCGTGGATACGGCGCGCGAACACCGCAGCGCCGGCGGGGAGGGGCTCGGGCTGGCCATCGCCGCGCGGGCCATCGCCGTGCACGGCGGCCGCATCGTCGCGGCCAACGCCGAGGGCGGCGGCCTGGTGGTGAGCGTCAGCCTGCCGACAGCGACTGCGGCGCCAGCGGAGCGCCCAACAACGGCCGCAGCCGCGTAGCGCCGGGAGCTGCGGCCAGCAGCCCGCGCTGTTCCAGCGCCTCGGCCATCGAGCTGAAGGCGAATTCACCCAGCAGCCGGCGCAGGCGCGCCTCGCAGCGCGACAGGTTGGTGTAGTGGCGGAAGCGCGAGAAGGCGCCGACCTTGATGCGCGGCTGGCCGGGGTCGAGCTCCCAGGGGTGCAGGTAGAAGGCGAACGGGCGGTCCGACTGCTCGTTGATCTGCTTCAGGCCGGCGCGCGTGAGCCAGTAGGGCAGGATGCGGAAGTAGCCGCCGCCGGAGACCGGGACCTGCAGCCCGAAGAAACGTGCCGCCGACATCGGGAATTCCGCGAGCGTGCGCCCGGAGGGCGCGGTCACCAGGTGCGGCTCGGGGGTGGCGCCGGGGATGCCGTACAAGTCGTGGTGGATCGGGAAGATCGAGGAGTCGTAGCGGAACCCCACATCGATGAGCACGTCCAGCGCCCACAGCGACTGACGGGTCACCGAAAAACTCGCCGCCCGGTAGCCGAACACGCCCTGGCCCAGGGTGTCCTCGAGGCAGCTCTTGGCGCGCACGGTCTCTTCGCGGAACTCCAGCGGCGTCTGGGTGTAAACGAGCTTGTGCGAGTAGCCGTGGCAGGCGACTTCGTGACCGGCGGCGGCGATGCGCCGCACCAGCGCCGGGGTGCGCTCGGCCACCCAACCCAGCACGAAGAATGTGGCGCGTACGTCGCGCTCGGCGAGTACGCCGAGCAGGCGCTCGGTGTTGGCCTCGACGCGCAGCTCGCGGCTGGACCAGCTGTCGCGCGAAATCGCCGAGCTCAGCGCGGCGACATGAAAGTAGTCCTCCACGTCGACGGTGAAGGCGTTGAGCGGCGCGCCGGCTCGGGCCGTAGTGTGAATGTCAGACATGCTGTTGAGACTATATCGGACCGCGGGCAGCTGAGAACTAGGGTGATTGCCTATGCGCGCCGTCGGCGATTTCAGGGGATGGCTCATCGGGCGAATCCTTTCACCGATAGCACCGACTGGGCGTTAGGCAGCCTGAAAAACAATCGGCTCCCGCAGGAGCCGATTGCCCAAGACTGCTTGTTGCAGGAACTTAGATCTTGGCGCGCTTGCGCCGCAGCGCGAGGAAACCAACACCTCCGAGTCCAACCGCCAGCAGCGGCAGGATTCCCGGCTCGGGTACTCCGCGGGCGGTGCCCGGGGTGTCCTGAGTATTCCGATTGAGGTTGGTCGTCGGACGGCCCGGCCAGCGGTCATGCACTTCCGCGCACGCGCTCGAGCCGCACTTGGACATCGCCGCTGCCGGCAGACTCCACATGACAGCCGCGGCCGCAGCAATGCTCGCCATACCTGCAATCTTCGTAATTCTCTTCATCGCAGCACCCTCCAATGACCCGTCCCTAGCTATTGCGGCCGGCTTGCGTGCCATGCCCGGTCATCAGTCTTGTTGTCGGTACATCCTGTCTGCAGTCACTACATCAGCAGCTTACGCACGCTGATGAGCTTGGGCCAAGAATAGCAAATCGATCTTGTAGGACGGTGCGCAATGCGACATATCAACCCACGAATGTGTTCCGCTTCACAGTTTGCCATTAGCTGACGTCGTGTCGGCTCGGCGCGACTCCTACATTTGCAACATAAAACAATCACTTAGATGTCGTTGTAGGCGTAGGTCTCATTCCGTCGTCGGAATCCGGCGACGCAATCGTGGTTGCTGCGTCCGTGGCCACGGTTATGAAATTCCCAAGAGCATGAAAGATATGGCCTTTTAATCACGGGCACATCTTTTGCATTTCCTCCCTGGACTGCAGCTGGACGGGCCTTCGCTTCCCCTACCGCTGCAGTTTCTCTGAATCGACTTTTTGGGCGGCGGAAACGCCGGCCTGGCTGGGGGGGTGCGCCTTGAAACTGCTGAAGTGTCTGGTCCTGGTGGGCGTGCTCGCGCTGGCTGGTTGTCACAACGACAACGTGTTGGATCCCACCGCCGATGACGGTTCGGCCGCAGCAGCACTACCCACCGGCGACGGCACGGCAACGGTCTCCTGGGAGGCTCCGACCCAGACTACTCAGGGGGCGGCACTGACGGATTTGGCCGGTTACCGGATTTACTACGGCCTCACTGAGACGGACCTCACGCAGAGCGTGCAACTCGACAATGTCGGCACGCAGACCTATGTCGTCGACAACCTGGGGACGGGTACCTGGTATTTCGCCGTCAAAGCGGTGACCTCGGTGGGCGTGGAAAGCCCGCTCTCGGAGATTGTCAGCAAGACCATCAGCTGACGGACTGACCCGCAGGCCGGCCCCGCCTGTGCGGGATGCCGCACTTCACGTTTGCGCGCCCCCGCCGGCGCCTGCCGCAGAGCCTTCTCGTATCATCCGCCGGGTGCGCACCTCCGGCTCCATGCGCCTGTGGCTGATACTCGCCCTGGCGTGCTTCGTGGCCCTCGTCTACTGGCCGAGCGCTGCCGTGCTGCTGTGGCAGTGGAGCGATTTCGCCACGATCACCTACACGCACGGCTGGCTGGTACTGGCCGTGTGCGTGGTGCTGGTGGTGCACGCGCGAGGCGAGATTGCCGCCGCCCACGCGGCGCCCTTCCCGCCAGCCATGGCAGCGCTGCTCGCGGCAAGTTTCGCGTGGCTGGTGTGCTACCGGGCCAGCATCCAGGACCTGCACATCACTATCTTCCCGCTGCTCTTCTGGCTCGCCGTGACGGCCGCTTTCGGGATGCGCGTGGGCAGACTGCTTGGCTTTCCAGTCGCATTCTTCTACTTTGCCGTGCCGTCCTGGTCGCAGCTGGCAGACCCGCTGCAGTACCTCACGGTCGAGGTCATGCGCGGGTTCCTGGCAGTCACCGGACCGCCGGCACTGATCGATGGTTCCCTGGTCAGGATCCCCAATGGCGCCTTCGTGGTCGAGGAGGGCTGCAGCGGGCTGCATTTCATGATCGTGGGCCTTGCGGTCGCAGCGCTCCACGGCCAGCTGCAGCACGCCGCCTGGCGCACGCGGGTGGCGCAGCTGGCACTGATGGCGGCGCTGGCGCTGCTGGCCAACTGGCTGCGCGTGTATACCGTGATCGAGGCCGGCTACCTCACCGACATGCACCATTACCTGGTCAGCGTCAGTCACTACTGGTTTGGCTGGGGTGTATTCGCGCTGGCGCTGGTGGCCTTTTTCTGGCTGTCGACTTGGCTGCCAGCGGCGCCTGCGCGACGCGCGACATCCGCTGTCGATGCGGTGGGCCCGGATCCGGCCGGTGGGGGTCTGGTGGGAATCGCCGGCGCGGCGGTGCTCGTGCTGGTGCTTCCCGGATTGAGCGGCGCGGCGCGCGCAATGCATCCGCCGGCGCCGGCGGATGCAGCCTCGCATATCCAGCCGCAGGCGCCCTGGGCGTTCGCACTGGGCAGCTTTGACTCATTCTGGATGCCAGCTTTCAAGGGCGCGGACGTGAGCGTGCATACCGTTCTCGAGAGCCGCGCCGGCGTGCGGGTCGAGGCCTTCGCGGTCAGCTACACCGAGCAGCGCCAGGGGGCGGAGCTGGTAGGTGTCTCAAGCTCACTGCTCGGTCCGCACCTGAAGTTGCGCGCGGTGCGCGAAGTGGACTCAGGCGGGGGCAGATTCCGCGAATACGAGCTGCTCGACCCGGTCGGTGAGCATTCGCTGATCTGGTTCCGCTATGACATCGACGGCCGGCAGTTCACCTCCGGCCTGCCGTCCCAGCTGTGGTATGGCTTGCGGGCCACGCTCGCGCACCCCTCCGCCGCACTGGTTGCCGCACGCATCGAGTGCGCATTCGACTGCGACGCGGCGCGGCTGACCCTGGGCTCGGTCGCCGATAGCGGCAGCCTGCGTTAGTTAGCGTGCCGGCGCGGCGCAACGCCGTGTTACATATGACCTGCAGTGCGCCGCGCGCGCCAACTGCGCTGTGAGGGCGGTCACACTCCATGGCCTGCCGGCTCGCTAAGCTTTGTCGCTTGGGGAAGACGCTGCGGACCCTCGACGCGGACGCTAAGAAGCTCACAAGGCCCTGATAGACCTGTCATAAAAGGGGCCCCACGGGCCATCCATATCAGGGGTCTTGGGTCCGTGCTTTCTGATACGCTCAACTTTTGGACTCAGGAATGACGATGAGACGTCCACACGTGCTGATGCTGGCCGGAGTGCTGGCTTTTGGTTCCCTAATCAGCAGTTGCGCCTCGCCACCGCCCGCTCATTTGCCGCCGACACCCAAAGAGGCGACGGCCAAAGCGGCCGATTCCGACTACATCATCGGACCGGGAGATACGCTGCAGGTGTTCGTGTGGCGCAATCCTGAGCTTTCGGTGAGCGTTCCCGTGCGCCCGGACGGCAAGATCTCCACGCCCCTGATCGAGGACATGGTGGCGGTCGGCAAGACCGCTCCGCAGCTGGCCCGCGACATGGAGAAGGTGCTGGGCGAGTACGTCCGCTCCCCCAAAGTCAACATCATCGTGACCACGGCCGCGAGCGCTTTCAGCCTGGTGAAAGTGGTCGGACAAGTCGTACACGCTCAGGCACTGCCGTACCGCGAGGGCATGACGGTGCTGGATGCGGTCCTGGCCGTTGGCGGCCTGGGGCAGTTCGCGGCCGGCAACCGCGCGCATATCGTGCGCGTCGTGAACGGCCAGGAGACCAGCATCAAGGTCAAGCTCGACGATCTGGTCAACAACGGCGACACCCGCCAGAACCTGGCGCTGCAGCCCGGCGACGTCCTGGTCGTCCCGCAGTCGATGTTTTAGATGAACGCCGCGCTCGAATACATTCTGGAGCAGATCCGTGGCGTGTGGCGCTTCCGCTGGACCGCCATGCTGATCGCCTGGGTGGTCTGTGTCATCGGCTGGACGGTGATCCTGCTGATGCCGGACACCTATTCGGCGTGGGCGCGGGTGTTTGTCGACACCCGCACGCGCCTGAGCCAAGTGACCGCCGGCATTGCGGTCGAGTCCAACGTCGCCTCGCAGGTCGAGGCGGTGCGCGAGGCCCTGTTGGGCGGCCCGCAGCTCGCCAAGGTCGCCCAGACGGCTATCCCGGCTTACTCGCGTGCGACGCCGCGGCAGCAGGCGGCCATCGTCGACGGACTGCGCACCAAGCTCACCGTCGAAGCCAATGGCTCGCAGAACCAGCAGGCAGACCTGTTCGTGATCTCCTACACCGATCATTCGCGCAACACGCGCCAGGTGGTGGATGCACTGCTGAAGCTGTTCATGGCCAATGCACTCAACGGCAGCCGCGACAGCGCGCAGCAGGCCCAGGGATTCATGATCGAGCAGATCGCCGAATACGAAAAGAAGCTCGGCACCGCTGAGGGCAAGCTCGCCGACTTCAAGCGTCAGCACGCGGGCCTGGTTCCCGGGGCTACCGGCGGGGACTACTTCTCGCGCCTCAACTCGGCTACCGAGGAGCTGAACAAGCAGCGCCAGGTGCTGACCATGGCCGAACAGAAGCGCGATGAGCTGCAGCGCCAGCTGGCCGGCGAACATCCGCTGACCGGAGGCGTCATCAGCGGCTCCGGTGGGGCCACCGACACCGGCAGTGCAATCCGCGAGGCGCAGGGTCGCCTAGACGAGCTGCTGCTGCGCTACACCGACAAACATCCTGACGTCATCGAGGCGCGTCGCTCGCTGGAAGACCTCAAACGCCGACAGACCGTGGAGAACGCGGCCATCCGTCGCGGCGATGCCAATGCGATCGCCAACAGCGGGCTGTCCGCGAACCCGGTTTACCAGAGCATCCGCATGCAGCTGAGTCAGGCCGATGTCGAGGTCGCCACGGCACACCGGCAGATGAGCGACGAGCAGGCGCAGATCGACGAGCTGCACAAGATGATCAATGTCGCTCCGGAAGTGGAGGCCGAGTTCGCGCGCCTCAACCGCGACTACGATGTCACCCGGACGCAGTACCAGGCGCTGGTCGAGCGCCTGGCACGCGCCAAGATATCCGACCAGGCCGACGCCACCGGCGTGGTGCGCTTCGAGGTCGTCGACCCGCCCACCGGTGGCGCAGAACCGATAGCCCCGGATCGGGTGCGACTGATCCTCACCGTGCTCCTGGGCGGGCTGGCTGCCGGTCTCGGCGTGGCCTATGTCCTCCACCAGCTGCGACCGGTGTTCACCTCCACCCGGCAGCTGACCGAACTTACCCAGTTGCCGGTGCTCGGCTCGGTGAGCATGACCTGGCTCGAACGTCACAAGGCGCTCGGCCGCCGTGCGATCTGGGCGTACTCGACCGCGGTCGCAGCCCTGGTGCTACTGGCGCTGTTTACGCTGGCGATCCAGGGGCCGACGTCGCGTTTCCTGCAGGGGCTCGTGGCATGAGCGTCATCGAGAACGCAATCAAGCGCCTGCAGGCGAACCAGGGCGCGAGCGCCGGACGCGAGCGGCTGCTGCCGCCGGGTGCAGCGCGCCGTGCGCAGTCCACCGGTGATACCACCACTTCGACGCGCATCATTCCTCTTGATCTGGACGGACTGCGCTCGGTAGGCCTGCTGCCCCCGGCACACCAGGAACGTGAGCTCGCCCAGCAGTACCGCCAGATCAAGCGGCCCCTGATCAACAATGCCCTGGGGCGCGGGGTGGAGCGGCTGCCGGAAGGCAACCTGGTGATGATCGCCAGCGCCGTGGCCGGGGAAGGCAAGACCTTCACGGCCATCAACCTTGCGCTCAGCATGCGCCTGGAGGAGGACGTGACCGTGGTGCTGGTCGACGGCGATGTCGTCAACCCGCGCCTCAGTCAGATTCTGGGTGCGGCCGATGCGCGTGGCCTGCTCGATGTCATCAAAGACCCGAGCATTGCCCTGTCGTCGGCCATCCTGCAGACGGATGTGCCCGGCCTGTCCTTCCTGCCGGCGGGGCACCAGGACCCCAATGCCACGGAGCTGCTGGCCAGCGCGCGCATGCAGGAAGTGGTGACCCAGCTGGCCGCCCAGGACCCCTCGCGACTGGTGCTGTTCGATTCGGCGCCGCTGCTGCTGACTACCGAGTCCCACGCCCTGACCGAGGTGGCAGGCCAGATCCTCATGGTGGTGCGCGCCGACCAGACCCCGCAGCACGCGGTGCTGGAGGCCATCGAGACGCTAGCCGAGAGCAAGTCCGTGTCGCTGGTGCTCAACCAGAGCATGAAGCAGCCGCACGCCGGGTATTACTACCGGTATGCCAGCGGACGAGCAGGTGACAAAGAAAGCGAATCGTGAATGCAGTGAAGGGGCGCGCGGAATGAATACCCAACGGAACACGGCCGCGCTCGCCCACGTGCGCTGGGTTGCCGGCATCCTGGCGCTGCTGTCGTCGTTGTGCGCGCACGCCCAGAGCGGGCCGATCGCAACCCAGAACCTGTTCTTCAACGAGGCCTCAGGGGCGCACCAGGGCAACTACCTGGAAGCTCAGACCGGGCTGATCTATGTTGACAACGCGACCTTCGAGGCCGGTGGCAGTGCCGACGAGCTGGCGATGATCGGCCTCGTCGGGGATACCTCGCGCAGCGGTGCGCCGCGGCTCGACTACCACCTGGATTCGGACATCTCGCTCATCAAGTATTTGCAGAACTCTTACGACACCCAGCCGTTTGGCTACGCCGACGGCGACGTGGAACTGAAACTGGTGCCGGGTCTGTTTTCCTGGGTGGGACGGGCAACTTACTCGCAGGCGAGCCTGGACCCTTCACAGCCGGCGATTCCCACCAATCTCGAGAACATCACCTACCTCACCACCGGGCCGAAGTTCAACTTCCGCCCGACGCTGCGCACGACGATCACGCTGGGAGGGGTCTACTCCTACGTGGTGACCGGATCGAAGTCGCCGCTGTATCTGGATATCGATAACCAGCGCTACGGCGGCGACCTCAAGGTTTCACGCGCCTTCACCAACTCGCTGAGTGCGTACGCGAGCTTCTCCTACGACAAGGTGCTGTTCAAGGACACCATCGACAACACGGACTTTGATCAGAAACAGTACCTGCTGGGAGTCACTTACGGCGATGCGCGCACGGCGATCGAGGCCTCCGGCGGCTACACCCAGCTGGTGCTATTCCCGACCCCGGCCCAGATCGAGATCACCAACACTACCCCCGCGGGCACGACCTGGAACGTCAGCATCTCGAGACTGATATCTCCGACGCAGCGCCTGTCCCTGCACGCCAGCAAGCAGATCACGGATGCGGCGAATCTGTTCCGCTTCAACCTCGATCAGCCGACCCCGGTAACCCAGAACAACCAGTTTCTCACCGACCAGCCGTTCACCCACCGTGAATACGGGGCCTCGTGGCGCATCGAGGGGGTACGCAGCACCCTGCAGTTCAGCGGACTGGTGGCAGCAGACCGGTACGAAAACACGCCGGTGTCTAATCGCGATTCCGACATCTTGAACGGCTTCTTCACCCGCAAGCTCAACCGCCCGCTCATCTGGGAACTGGGCGTCGCCTACGAGCGCGATAAGTACGCCACGGCGTCACAAGCGTTCAGTACCACCACGGTGCTCACGACGCTGCGCTGGCGCCTGGGGTCGCGCCTGGCGCTACGCTTCATCTATGCCTATACCCACATCCCGGAGCAGAGCCTGTCGCAGAATCAGATAGGCGTCACGGCCTCATACGCGCTGACCCAGGCCGCCGAGGCCCCGGACACCCTGATGATGCCTCTCACTCCCAACTCGCCAGCCATGCAGCCGCCACTCCTGCAGTGAGCGTCGCGTATTCGAGTCAATAGTGGTTTCAACTGCCGAACTTCTGTTCTGGGGCTGTCTCGTAGTCGGATTTTATCCCTACCTGGGATACCCGATCTGTGTCGCCCTGCTGCGCGTGATCCGGCCGCGGCCGTTGCGTGCCCGGCCGATCACCCCGCCGGTGACGGTTGTGATCTCCGCGTACGACGAGGCGCCGCACATCGAGGCCACGGTGCGCAACAAGCTCTCCCAGCAGTACCCGCACGAGCTGCTGGATGTCATCGTGGCCTCGGACGCCTCCACCGACGGCACTGACGAACTGCTTGACCGGCTTGCCCGGGAGAACTCCCGGGTCACCTTCATCCGCCAGGAGAAGCGCGGCGGCAAGACCGCCGCCCTCAATCGTCTCGTGGAACGTTCGCGCGGCGAGATCATCGTCTTTGCGGATGC
This sequence comes from uncultured Pseudomonadota bacterium, assembly GCA_963794975.1. GTDB lineage: Bacteria > Pseudomonadota > Gammaproteobacteria > Steroidobacterales > Steroidobacteraceae > 13-2-20CM-66-19. Next base: position 584,058 of record CAWCGL010000004.1, read on the forward strand.
CAATTCGATGTACCGCCCGGATACTATTCGCAGGCTCGTGGAAGCATTCGGCGACCCGGAAGTCGGCTATGCCACCGGGCGCATGCTGTACGTGGACCCCCAGGGCTCGCTGGTCGGCGACGGCTGTACGGCCTACATGCACTATGAGAACGCGCTGCGTGGTCTTGAGTCCAGTGTCGGCTCGATCGTCGGAGTCGATGGCGGAGTCGACGCGGTACGCCGCTCCCTGTACCAGTCGATGCGCTCGGACCAGTTGCCCGACCTAGTGCTTCCACTGACCGTCGTCGAGCAGCGCTATCGCGTGGTCTTCGTTCCCGAGGCCGTCGTGGAGGAGAACACGCTTACTACGCAGGCCGCTGAATATCAAATGCGGGTCAGGGTGGCGCTGCGCGCGTTCTGGGCGCTGAACGACAAGCGCTCACTGCTGAACCCGCTGCGCTACCCGATGTTCAGCTGGCAGCTCGCCTCCCACAAGCTGCTGCGCTACCTGAGCTTTCTGCCGCTGGGATTTGCCGCGCTCCTCAACTGGTTTCTGCTATCGAGGGGTGGGATCTACAGCGCTCTGGCCGCCGCCCAGTGCTGCGGGGCGCTACTGGCCTACACCGCGCTGCGGGGGCCGGCGCGGCTGCGCCGGGTCGCCCTGGCCCGGTACAGTTACTACTTTCTCCTCCTGAACTGGGCCTCGGCGGTTGCATTCGTGCGCTTCATGCGCGGAGAGAAGCAGGTGGTCTGGCAGCCGCGAACCGGATGACATCATGGCCCTGATGAGCTCGCTGTCGCGGCACCTCTTCCACCCTTTGTGGAATTTCAAGGACGGCAAGTACCGGCTGCGGACCCTGCGGGAGCTGGAGCGCTCGCAGTGGCGGCCAGTGGAGGCGATGCGCGCGCAGCAGTGGGAGCTGCTCGGGCGCATGGTGCGCTATGCCGCGGCCCAGTCACCGTACTACCAACGCCTGTTCAGCGAACGGCACTTCAGCGCCGACGGCTTCCGCAGGGAGGATTTCGAGAGCTTGCCGGTGTTGACCAAGGCGGCGATTCGAGGCGCCGGGGATGAGCTGCTGTCGCGGGCAGTGCCGCGCGCTGCGCTCGGGGTCCACAAGACCGGCGGCTCCACCGGCGTCTCGCTGACGACATACTTCGACCCCGACTGGCTCGAGCTACGCAGCGCCGATGCGCTGCGCTCAAACCGCTGGGCGGGTTACGTGCACGGGATGCGGGTGGCGGCCCTGTGGGGTAACCCGCCGGTGGCAAAGACCCTCAAGCAGCGTATCCGCGCCGAGCTGGTCGACCGCTTCGTGTTCCTGGACACCATGGACTTCAACGATCGCACCGTGGCGGACTTCCTCGCCCGTTGGCGGCGCGAGCGCGCGGAGGTGCTGTTCGGTCATTCGCACTCGCTGTACATGCTGGCGAAGTACGTCATCGCCCACGGTATCACTGACTTGCACCCGGCCGGGATCATCTCCACCTCGATGATGCTCATTGCCAGTGAACGGACGGTCATAGAGGCGGCTTTCGGCTGCAAGGTATTCGACCGCTACGGCTGTGAAGAGGTGGGCCTGATCGCCGCTGAATGCGAGCGGCACGAAGGCCTGCACCTGTGCATTGAGCAGCTCTACATCGAGTTCCTGCGCGCCGATGGTGCCCAGGCCGGCCCGGGCGAGGAGGGGGCGATCGTGATCACGGACCTCAACAACCACGGCATGCCGCTCATCCGCTATCGCATCGAGGACATGGGCGTGCTGGCGGAGCGGCCCTGCAGCTGCGGCCGCGGCATGCCGCTGTTGCAGCGCCTCACCGGGCGCGTCGCCGACTACCTGAAACGCCGGGATGGCTCGATGGTGGCGGGAGTCTCGCTCGTGGAGCGCACGCTCACGGCGATTCCGGGAATCGAACAGCTGCAGGTGGTTCAGCCTGCGATCGACGAGATTGTCCTGAATGTCGTGCGTGCCGCGGATTTCCGGTCGGAATCGGAACAAGCGCTGTTGCAGGAAATCCGCGAGGTATTCGGCGACGGTATCAATGTGCGTGCCGAATACATGGAGCGCATACCGCAGGAGCGCTCGGGTAAGTACCGTTTCTCCATTTGCAGGATTTGAAAGAGGCCATGGAATCCAACAGCGCGCTTGGCGGATCTGCCGCACTTGGTACCCCCGGGGCTGCTCAGGATGGTCTCGTGTCGGTGATCGTTCCCAGCTACAACATGGCGCGCTACCTGCCCAAGTCGGTACCGTCGGCGCTGGCGCAGACCTACACGAACCTAGAGGTCGTCATAGTCGACGATGGTTCGAGTGATGACACCGCGCAGGTCGTGCGCCAATGGGACAAGGACCCGCGGGTGCGCCTGCACCGGCAGCCAAACGGCGGCCTGTCGCATGCAAGGAACCAGGGTATTGCGCACAGCAAGGGCCCATTCATCGCGCTGCTGGATGCGGACGACATCTGGATGCCGCAGAAGCTGGCGCTGCAGATGGCGCTGTTCAAGGATCGGCCCCAGGTCGGGGTCGTGTTCTCGAACTACGAGCGCATGAATGACAACGAGGAACGCATGCCCATGGGGCCGACGACGATGTATCGCGGCAAGGTCAGCGGGCGGCTGCTGGTAGAGAATTTTGTGCCGGCCTCGTCAGCCGTGGTGCGCCGTGAGTGTTTCGAGCGTTGCGGCGGATTTGAGGTCGAACTCAAGACGGGCGAGGACTACGAGATGTGGCTGCGTCTGTCTGCACACACGGAATTCGATTTCGTTCCGGAACCGCTGATGCGCTATCGCATCTGGGGCGGCCAGATGTCACGTGACTACCGGGGCCGCTTCGAAACGGCGATCCGCGTGATGCAGAGGTTCCTCGATCGCAACCCGGGGGTGGTGGACAAGGCAGTGGTCAACGAGGCGTGGGCGCACACCTACACCGGGCGCGGCAACGTCACCTTGTGGCGGGGCAAGGACCGGCCGGCCGCGCTGCGCGACTACCTGCGCGCGCTGTCGCTGGTCCCGGGCTACTGGCCGGCGTGGAAGGCCTTCGTGCGCGCCTTCGTCAAGTCAGGTCCTCCGACTTGAGTCTCGCCAGGCACAGGCGCTCAGCGCGGCGGGATCGCCGGGTAGTCGGTTCGATTGATGTATCCATCCGAGCCCTGATCGGAGATCGGGCGTGCCGGAATGCCGCCCACGCTGGTGTTGGCGGCGACATCGTTGACGACCACTGCATTGGCGCCGATCGCCGCGTTGTCACCGATGTGCACGTTGCCGATGATCTTGGCGCCGGGCCCGATGTAGACGTTGTTGCCGATCACCGGACAGCCGATTCGAGCGCCGCGATTCTGCCTCCCGAGGGTGACGCCCTGCGAGATGTTGCAGTTGTCTCCGATGACGACGTGCTGATTGACGAAGATGCCGCCGAAATGGCCAATGTAGAACCCGCTGCCGATGCGCGCGTCACGGGAGATGTCCATTCCGTACCTTATGGTGTAGCGGTGCAGCAGCAGTACCGTAAGGTGCCGTACGCCAAGCTGGCACCAGGCGGCTGTACGTGTGTAGGTGTAGAAGCGCAGCAGCACGGCGTACTTGAAGCCCGGCACCATCAGGAACCGGCTGCAAAACGTGCCAACACCAAGTCGACCCGCGTGTCGCCAGAGGTCCGAGGCAATGAGCGCCCGGCATTTCTGCCAGCTCATGCGCTGAATTGTGTTCAGGTCTTGACCCAATGAGGATTCTTCATCTCATTGACAGCGGAGGCGTCTACGGAGCAGAGCGCATTCTACTGTATCTTGCGCGCGAGCAGCAGCGCCTCGGCGACGAGCCTATCCTCGGAAGCATGAGTCGACCAGGAGCGGGGCAGACGCCGTTCGAAGCCTTGGCGCAGGCGTGGGGCGTGCCGGTGGTGCCCATTCGTATCGGCTCCCGGCCCACCCCCGCGGTGGTGCGTACGCTGCTGAATCATTCGCGAGCTCTTCGCAGCGACGTGCTGCATTCCCATGGGTATAAGGCGAACATCCTGCTCGGCTGCCTGCCGCGCGGAGTGCGCGGCCCCATGGTCTCTACCTTGCACGGCTGGACGGGAGGCCGGCGTTTCAGCGCGCTGTGGCTCTACGAGCGCCTCGACCGCTGGTCGATCGGTCGGGTCGACTCAGTCGTTGTGGTCACGCGCAGCATGCTCAAGCTGCCGGCCCTGCGGCGCGTGCCCGTCTCGCGGCGCCATCTGGTGGAGAATGGGATTCCGACCCTGGAGGCGAGGCTCGCTGATCTGACCGCAGGCAATGCCGCACCATTGCCCGCGGAAATCACCGCGCCGATGCGCAAGACACCGGCGCTGGTGGCCATCGGTCGGCTGTCCCCCGAGAAGGGCTTCGGATATCTGATCGAGGCCTTTGCCAGGGTGCGCGCGCAAGGGATGGATCACCTGCGGTTGGTAATCGTCGGCGAGGGGGCGCAGCGCGCAGCACTCACCGAGTTGATTGCCTCCCTTGGCCTGCAGGATGCAGTCGTGTTGCCCGGCTTCCTGGAGGGCGCCGAGCGCGTGCTGGAACATGCTGCCGGGTTCGTGATGAGCTCCCTTACCGAGGGCATGCCCCTGGTGCTGCTGGAGGCCATGCAGTGGCGGGTACCCATACTGGCAACCTCCGTTGGGGCAATTCCCGAGCTGCTTGACCATGGCAGCCGTGGTCTGCTGGTAGCGCCGGGCAACGTTGAGGCACTGGCTGAGGGACTGCGGCAGCTCGTCAGTGCCCCGGCGGCCGCACGCCAGACTGTTGTCGGGCGCGCATACTCGGCCGTCCAGCAGCACTACACCAGTTCGCGGATGGCGGACGAGTACCGCCGCTTGTATCAGGAGGTGGCGTGATCCGGCCCCGGTCCACCACGCGCCCGCCCGCTCCGGTCGGTGCTGCCACGACAGTCGCTGCCCGCCGCCGGCTCGTAGGCCGCGGCGCCCGGGTCAAGGGCGGCCTGGATTCGCTGCGCGAAATCGGCACCCGCAATGCCGCGTTCTTCTTCTTTTGCGCCTTCCTGATCAGCGACTTTGGGCGCTTCACCCGGCGTGTCGGTTTTTTGGGGAAGATTCACGTCGACTTTCTGCTGGCGGCGCTGACTATGGCCAGCATCGTGTTTGCCGCTCGCAAGGGCGGAGCGCGCGGCGAGCGCGCGCCGCCGATGGATCCGGTCGCCAAGCGGCTGTGGATTCTCCTCGGTTACATCGTGATCACCATTCCTTTCGTGGAATGGCCGGGCAGCGTCATCCACAACCTGCCCGGCTATGCCAAATCGGTGTGCTTCTTCTTCTTCGTGGTGGCCACGGTCGATACCACCCGCAAGCTGGGCATCCTCCTCGCGGTATATGCCGGCACCCAGGTGTGGCGGGTTATGGAGCCCCTTTACCTGCATCTGAAGTCAGGCTACTGGGGGGACTACACCTCACTTGGCAACTGGGAGTACATGGATCGCCTCTCGGGCTCGCCGTACGACATCATCAATCCGAACGGCCTGGGATTCGTCGTCATCATGACGCTGCCAATCCTGCATTTCCTCATAAATCCCACCACCACGGCGCGGCGGATCGCTTGGGGAACAGTCGCCCTGGCGATGTGCTATGCATTGGTGCTGAGCGCGTCGCGCTCTGGATTCCTGGCCCTTGTCTTCCTGTGTCTGTTTGTCATTTGGCGCAGTAAGCATCGCGCCGCGTTGCTGGCTGTCGGTGTTGTTGGCGCACTCATCGCGCTGGCGCTCATGACTGATCTGCAACGCGAGCGCTATGTCTCGATCTTTTCGCACAGCGCGAAGGGCGGGCAAACGGCGGAGCTGCGCATCAACGGCGTGATCGGCGACTTCAAGGTGTCCATGCGCCGTCCGCTCTTCGGCCACGGCCTGGGCACCTCGCAGGAAGCGAATGCGAACTTCCGCGGCTACGACATGCTGTCCCACGATCTGTACCTCGAGACCGCAGAGGAACTCGGCTATGTCGGCCTCGCCCTGGTTCTCGGCTTGATCTGGAGCTTCATCCGGGCCTGCTGGACGGCCAAGAAGGTGGTGGGCGCGACCTCCACGGACGACCCGCGCCTGCGGTTCCTGCATGTCGTGGCCGACTCACTGGTCGTGGTGGTCGCCGTGGACCTGTTCTTCAGCTTTGCGGCCTTCGGCCTCTCGGAGGCCTATTGGTACTTCATCGGCGGTCTGTGTGTCGTCACTGCACGGCTTGCGGCTAAGCTTTCGCCGGCGGCCGCCGCCGTCAATGTTGAGGCGAAGCGGATGCGTCCACTTGGTGGCAGACTCCGCGGACGCCCCCCGCTGCGCCCATCCGGTCCCCGGCGGGTTTAACAGTGGCGGCCGGTCACTGAAGCGACGCCGTTGCCGGGCGCGCCGCAGCGCTTTTTCGCGTTCGGCCCCGTGGGCTACTTGACCGACACGCCGCCAGGCGCCACCGGGGTAGCTGCCGTGCCGCCGGTGAACTGCCCCACGTGGCTGATGTGATTGGCGGCGTCAGACCAATAGAGGTGATTGCCCGACGGACTGGCGAAGGCCCCCTGTCGCAGCGTCATGGTCACGGACCCCGCAGACCATGAGTCAATCGTGCACGGCATGAGGGTGGTGCAGTCGGCGAGCTTGGCCGCGTCACCGATGAAGAACCGCTTGAGACAGTTCGGCCCGACAGCGATGTAAACGTCCGCGCGGTCGATCGTCTGCTTGCCAACGCACTGCAGCAGTCCGAGGAACTGGAAGTCGGCAAAGTAGCTGAATTTAGGGTCGGTGTCCGAGAACAGCGGCTTGTTCAGGGTGTACGCGAATGCCTGGCGGTTGGCTGCGTTGTAGAGCGCGTCGTAGTAGATTCCGGGCGCAGTCGTCGGATGGCTCGGGTCGCCCACGTAGGCCATTTCGTGTGAGTTCCAATGTTCGGTGTCCCACTTGCCGAGCCCATTGTCGTCGCCAAAATGGTAGACCGTGGTCGGCATCCCGTGCGCATCCCAGCTATTGCCGGTGACTAGCGTGTTAACGCTGGTGCACGCCGTGTTACTCCCATAGCTGCCAGGGCCCTTGGAACAGGCCTCGACGAACACCGGCAGTACCGCGTCAAAGGCGGTCTTGCCGTAACTGTCGTCGCCTAGCAGCCAGTTGTGCTTGTAGTAGCCGCCACCACCACCCTCATCGTTGCGGCCGTCCCAGCCGTACCATTTTTCGGCGTAGAACACATAAATGGCCGTGTAGTGGCCGCCGAGATCCAGACGAGCTGAGCGACCAAATGGCCCGGTGCCAGTGCCCCCGGCGCGTTCGTCGTCCAGGATGCTGATGGCAGGATTCGCGCCGCCGCGATTCACGCGCCGGAAATGCGGGGACATGGCGTCCCCGCCTGAGTTCTGCGCCCAGCGCGCATACCCGGCTACGGGAGCCTGGTTGTGCTTGAGATTGCCGCCGGACTTGGCCTTCCTGAAATCATCGAACAACGCGAGCGTCGGCCCCGTGCTGCCGAACGAATTACTGGCGTCCGTGATGGTGAAACTGCCGTCGAAGGCGGGGACGCCGCTGAAGCCGTACCCCGAATCCGGGAGGAACCCGGGCGCATCGCCGCTGCTGGCCGCAGATTTGCTGGCAGCGAAGAGGCCGCTCGCGGCGCGCGCGTCGCGGGTCCGGAGAGCCAACGGAGCCAGGATGCCCAACCCGCCCAGGAGTCCGGCGCCAGCCGAACCCAGGTACTTTAAGACTCCGCGTCGCGTGAGCGGCAAATCCAATGGCTTAAGTCTCATTATTCTCCCACCTTTGAGATCAAGATCGAGGTACGTGGGGCCCGGTTAAGCGGCGACGCGCCTGCCACCGCACTTGTACCCGCGCACCGAGGCAGAGCCGCGACCGCGCAAACGTCATCCGCGCGAATCGCTGCAGTACCCGGTGTGCGCGCCAGACTGCACCGGAGCAGTAAATCGCGCGGCGGCGCGCATTTCAAATGTCTCGACGGTGCGACGTACGCATTCGGCGACACAGTGTCCGCCTCGGGTCTGGTTGCCGATGCAAGACGCAGTGGCTGAGTCAGGCGCACGCCGTATGGTGTTGTTACGCATTGCGCATGTCGCTGCCGCCGAGCAGTCGCTTGCGTGCCATGTACAGCAGCGGCGGACGAAACGAATCGATGTGACGAACGCGGCGCATGGTCTCGCGCGATAGCGGCTGGCGCTCGGTCCACGCCGCGCGCCAGCCGCGCAGGCCGTCCCACATGCCTTTGAGCCACCAGCGCAGGTAGCCATCGCGGACTGAGTACACCAGCATGGCCAGACACTGCCGGGCGATGAGGCGCGAGCCGTAGCCAAGCGGTAGATTCCTTGCTGCCAGCCACAGCGTGTTGCGGGTGTCGTAATAGTATCTGCGCGCCGGCAGGCGGCCTTCCTTGGCAAACGAGTGGGTGACGCTGACTGCAGGGCTGTAAATCACCTGCACGCCGTGATTCATGATGCGAAAGGCCAGATCGGGACCTTCGTGACTCAGGAAGAAGTTGGGCGCGTACCCGCCCACGCTGCTAAGGACTGAGCGCCGAAAGGCCACGGCCCCCTCGGTAATCTCGTACGTATCAAAGGTCTTGTCGTGGTAACGCTCGACGCTTCTGTGGTGCACCCAGTTCACGATGCGTCCGGTGCCTTCCTCGAACACCGTGAAGTTCACCGCGGCGACTCTCGGATCGGCGAATGTCTCGCGCAGGCGCTCGAGGGCATCGCGGCTTAGCCCATAGACGTCATCGTCAAGACTTACGACGATGTCGCCGGTGGCCGCCGCAAAGCCCAGGTTCCGGCCGGCCGCGCCCATGTTGTGCGGCGCGCGAACCAGGATCACTCCGGGGTGCCGCTCCGTGATCATGCTGGCCGGATCGCTGGAGGCATTGTCGACGACGATTATCTGAACGCCGCTGCGCACGAAGGGCTGCAGGTCCGCCAGCAGCCGCTCGAGCAGATGATTCCTGTTGTAGGTGAGCACCACGATCGAAAATGACGGGTCGGGTGCGTGGGTCACGGGGGAAATACAACCTTCCGGGGCGGGCGTGCGCTGCGCACTTCTATCATTTAGTGACCTTGAGCAGCGTATACCAGGCCCAGTTGCCGAGCTGAGGTGCGGATCGCAATAGCGTGCGATCAACCCGGTGTAACGCGGCACTGAGCCCCGGAAACAGGCGCGCGCCGCCGGGAACATAGGTGAGTGCAATGGCTCCCAGCGCGGTGAGGTAGAACTCACGATGCTCGTAGGAGCTGAACGAGGAGAGCAGGCTGGAGAGCTCGCCCAGCACGAGCGGTTGCTCATCTATTGTCCGAAACTGGGGAGTCAGTCTGCGATAGGCCCGGATAAGGGGATTGGTGGCCAATGGTTCGGCGAAATAGGCAACTCCGCCAGGCTTGAGGACGCGGTGTAGCTCTTCGAAGGCGCGTGGTACGTCCAGGTGGTGGATGATCGCGAAGCCAACGGCCACGTCGAACGTTTCTGCCGGGTAGGCGAGCCGTTCGGCTGGCATGACATCGACCGAACAGCGGTCAGATACGCCGGCTGCTGCCAGGGAGGCCTGAGTATTCTGCACCGCCTGCGGTGATATATCGAATGCGGAAATTTGGCCGCCCAGCGCAACCAGATCGTGGGTCATCCAACCCGAGCCGCATCCGTACTCGAGCACACACTTGCCGCTCAGGTCACCGAACGCCGCGCGCATCTGGTCATAGATGAAGTTGCTGGGCGAGACACTGTAGTGACGCGGAGATTCGCCGCCGTCGTATTTAGTGTCGTGGAACTTCGCCTCGCGCTCAAGGCGGGCGTCCAGCGAAGGATCGTGGCTGCCGCTCATGAATCCCTCTTCGAATGTGGGCGCGGGAATGAGGGCGCTGAGCGTTACATATTGCCGACTGGCAGACAAGGGAAGCTCGCCCTGAGTGACCGGTGCTGCCTGGCTCGAGGCGGCCCCAGGCAGCCCCCGCGGGCGGTGGTGCACGACCCGAGGCAGTCATCCGGCATCGGGCTGGCGCCTGGAGGTCTGAGCGGCATTTCCGCCACAAATGAGCGGCGGTTCCCAGTGCCCATGGAGAGTGCGACGCGACCGGCTGCCTAACCGGATATCCTTGGATGATGTGGATTCCGGCCAGTGCTTGCTGCGACGCGGCGCCCGGCGGGTGTGGCTTCGTGGATGCAGTGGCACCCGAAGAAAAAAAGCAATCTATGGGCGAGGGACATGGCCGACGCAAGGACTGAGATTTTCTACCTGACTGACTGCCTCCATAGCGCGGGCCGCACCGAGAGACATCCTGCGTACCTGCTGCAAGCCCTCCCCGCCGGCAAGCATCCGCATGGGTAGCCTGACTGTCCGTCGCTGGGGACTCCCGGAGTGGCAGGCATCGGAACCGGTGTGGAACGGCCTCATGGCGCGCTCGCAGGCGGATGCACTGTTCCTTTCATGGCACTGGCTGACGCACTGGTGGTCCTTCTACGGTACTTCCCTGGCGCTGGAGGCGCAGGTTCTGGCCTTCTACCGTGGTAGCGAACTCGTGGGGCTGGCCCCCCTGTACCAGCGGGCCGTCGTGCGCGGCCGTTTCGTCGGGGCGCGGTCCGTCCAGTTCATCGGCTACACGTTTCGTGACCCGGGTCCTCTGATATCAGAATACCTGGACGTTATTGCAGCGCCCGATGACCTCGAGGAGGTCCGTGATGCCTGTGTCCGCACGTTGGCGGCTGAAGACGGCTGGACCGAACTTGTCATTGGCTTTACGCCTGCAGGACAGGACTGGAAGGCTGCGATCGAGCGCGCGACGTCGCCCGGCAGCTACTACGCGCGGGAGCTGGATCGCTCGGTCAGCTATCACGCCGACCTGTCGGCGGGCTTCCCCGCATACCTGAAGGGGCTGGGCCAATCGACCCGCCGCAGCGTTTGGAACTTGCGCAAGCGTCTGAACGAAGAACACGTCGGCGTGCGCTTCGAGATCGTCACACCTGAGGAGATTCCCCGAGCGTTTGACGAGCTCAACCGGCTCCATCAGCTCAGATGGAACCGGCCGGCATTCTCCGGCGACCGACTGGATTTTCACAGGTCATTCGCCACACGGCTCGCCGAGCGGGGCGAGCTGGCGCTGACGCGGCTACGGGTAGCGGAACAGACGGTGTCCGTGCTGTACGACATTCGCAAGGGTGGCCGGCAGTACAACATGAAGATGAGTTTCGATCCTTCGCTCACTACTCGATTGTCGCTGGGTTTAGTTCATTTCGGGTACGCGATGGAAGCGGCGGCGGAAGCGGGCATGACGCTCTATGACTTCCTGGCAGGGCGAGGACAAAACGTGGACTTCAAGGGTAACCTGGGACAGATCCAGCGGAATCTGAGCTGTGTGCAGATCGTCAGAGGCTGGCGATTGCCCACCCTCTACCGGTGGCGCGACCGGATAAGGCGGGCGTAGACCGGCGCCGGCGCACTCTGGCGTGAGGGTTCTCCTAAGCGCCTGCCCTATGACAGGATGGAGCCCACTATCGCGCGCAGCCAGCGTGCATTCGGATAGGTCACGAAGGCGTACGCGAACGCCCCGATCGAGCGAAGGCGGTGCCCACGGCGGCGCTCGGTATATCCGATGCCAGCGAGGTTTTGCGCAATGAGGCGATCCAGCTGACGTAAGGCGTCGCGATCGCGCCAGCGTTGTCGTTCGCGCGCCAGCACCGTGATGCGGTCGCGGGCATTGCGAGCCGGTGGCCCGTAAGTGAGGCTCTTCGGGCGGTCACGGTAAGAGTGGCCGACCTGGTTCCAGAACATCGCGCCGCCGAAATGCGCCAGCCGGAACCACAGGTCCAGGTCCTCCGAATAGATGGTTGATTCGTCGAATGGACCAGTCTCCCGGAGAATCTCCTTGCGAAGCACGACACCGGAGGTGCCGATGAAGTTTTCATTGAGCAGTGCGCGCGCCAGCGTCGCCTGCGGAACGTAGTACCAGCCCGGGCTTACCGGCTCGGTCAAGAGGGCCTGGAACTGCGTAAAATCTTCGAGCGTCGAGCTTCGGGTGACGCTGTTATGTTCGTCGATTCTCTCGAAATCCGCGAACATGAAGCCGGCCGCGGGGTACGCATCCAGGATGCGCACGGCAGCTGACAGCTTGTCTGGTTTGATCAGGTCATCGGCGTCCAGGAAAGCGACGTAAGGGGCTCTGGAACGCGCAATGCCCACGTTGCGGGGCCGTGCAGGGCGCCCACTGGGGCGCAGCTTGATCAAGCTGATGCGCGGATCTGCAATACCCGCGACGATCTCCGCGGATCGGTCTGTCGAGCCATCATCAACGACGATGACCTCCAGGTCCACCAGATCGGAATCCAGCGCCGAGCGTACCGCCGACTCAATGTAGGTCTCGGTGTTGTGCAGTGGCACAACGACGCTGACGCGTGGCGCGTTAGTCACGGATGGCACTCGCGGCGTTCGGTTCAAAGAACAGCGTCTTGGCGATATCTCTCATCCACCGCGCATCCGGGGATATGGAGTACGCGCTCAGGTACGTCTGTACGGCCCGCCAGCGCCTGCCACGCAGGCGTTCTTGGTAACCGATGCCTGCAAGGTTCTCGGCGATGTGGTGATTCAGGTGCCGACGCACCGCAGGATCGCGCCACCGCTCCCGCTCACGCTTGAGCACCTTGATCCGGGAAAGTGCGTTGCGAATCGGGGGTCCATGGATGACGCTGGTTGCATGGACGCGGTAGGAATGGCTGATTTCGGGCGAATAAAGCGCATCGCAATGGTGGCCGAAGCGGAACCACAGGTCGAGGTCATCGCCATTTGGCAGTGACTCATCGAACCCTCCGAGCTTCACAATGAGGTCCTTGCGCGCCACCACACCCGAGGTGCCGATGAAGTTCTCATACAACAAACCCCGGGCCAGTTCGGCCTGCGGGATGAGCCGCCAGCCTGCGCCGGCGTCGGATGCGTCGAGGTGTCGGAAGACCGGGTAGGCATGGGCAATCGAGGTTTCGAACACGTTCCCGTCCGCGTCCATCTTTTCGAAATCCCCGAACGCAAATCCCGCGGCCGGGTGCCGATCAAGTGCCTCGACGCTGTGCGCAAGCTTGCCCGGCTTGAGCAGGTCGTCTGAGTCCATCAGCGAGACGTACGGCGCCCGGGCGTGCGCAATGCCGATATTGCGGGGCCTGGAGGGCCCGCCGCTTGCAGACACGGACACGATGGTAATGCGCGGATCGTCGAGCGCGCGAACCGCGGCGACCGTGGCGTCAGTCGAGCCGTCATCGACCACGATGACCTCGGGATTCAGTGCGGTGTCCTGCAGGGCTGAGCGCACCGCGCTGGCGACGTACCGCTCCGCGTTGTACGCCGGCATGACCACGGACACGCCCGGGAGGCTGCTTGAGGTAGAAGGGGCCATCAAGGAGCGTGCCGTCCGCCAATGTTCCGGTTCAAGGCGCCGGCTCGCCGCGCGATGCGCAGTGCGGTAAACGAACCATAGGCTTCAGAAGCAGTCATTGCAGCCGTCCCGCGCCAGCAGCCATTCCTGATCTGAACGTCCCGGCGAGCTGGCTCACCACCACGCCGCGCTCGTACGTCTGTCGAGCCTTCGCCAGTGCCGCCTGTCCGATGCGGCTCGCGGCTGCTGGATCGCCGAGCAGCCGAACACAGGCTTGCGCGATCGCCGCGGCGTCATCTTCGAGGATGATCTCCTGGCGGTCACGGAAATCAAGGCCCTCGGCACCGACGCGCGTGGATATCACAGCCTTGGCGTGGGCCGCGGCCTCGATGATCTTCACGCGCGTTCCGCCGCCGTGCAGGATCGGGCAACACACCACACGTGCCCGGCGATAAAGGGGCTGAAGATCATCCACGAAGCCGGTGAAGGTCACTCCCTCCTGGGGCGAGTGGTACGAGACGGTTTGTTCACGGCCGACGCCGACTATCGCCAACCGTGCCCCGGGCACCTGCGCGCGTACCAACGGCCAGATTTTCTGCACCAGCATGTCGGCGGCCTGGGCGTTCGGCCGATAGCCCATGGCACCCACCAGCAGGACCAGTTGCTCCGTCTGGTCGGTCTGTTCCAGGGCTGGAAAGTTCACGCTGTTGGGTATGGCGCGGACGCGTCCTCCGCCCGGGAATCTGGAGAGGTAGCGCCGATCAGGCTCGGAGCATACGAACGTGCCCGCCGCCATGCGCATGGCCTCTACCTCGGCCATGACCAGCCGCGGCAGCTGCATGAGCAGCAGGCGTTCAGCGGGCCATCCCGGATCCCGGACCAGTCGACGGAAGAAGGCGATGTGCTCTATGTCATCCATATCGAAGAATACAGGTATGCCGCGGAGCTTCTCGGGCGCCTGGCGGCGCATCTGCAGCAGAACCGACATCGCTGACATGCGGTGCATCAGTACAACGTCCGGGCGCGCGTCGAGAGCCGCGCTGACCGCCGCCAGCGACTCCGCATTGTTGGCCGGGCGCGCCATGACCTGGGCCTGGAAATCAAACACACCCTCGCCGACGCGCGACCACAGTCCTTGTGGTATCTGCTCGACCACCGAGGGCGTAAGGTGCAACGACAGGGCGGGCGACCAGAGGTTTTGCAGGCGCGCCTCGTGCCGGTGAAATTCCTCCGGCGTATACCGTTGGTCGACCGGTACGAGGAACAGGCAATTGATGTGATCAACGACCTTTGCCAGTGCCTCTATCTGAGCGCCCAAACGCTGGTACAAACCATGCACTCTCTCGGAGCTGTAGGGAAAAAAGCGTGAGATCACCAGCGCAGTCGTCATTCACCGTCCTCAGCCTGCTCGGCTTTATTCTCATGGCAACGTCGGGTGATCCGTATCCGGGACATCCGTCAACAAGGCCGACGCGCATTCCCGGGCACGCCTCAGGGTTCTCCGCACATCCCGCGCAGACTACCAAAGACCCGGCCAGGCAGCATCGAGCGTGGGCTTAGCCGATAACCTCGAGACGCGGGATGGGGACCACAAACTGAGCGCTTCCGGCCCCGGAATTGCGCAGCCAGCCGATGATCTCCTCCCGCAGGTTCCAAGGGAGTATCAGAACATAATCAGGCTTCGCCTTGAGGAGTTCCTCAGGAGCCAGGATGGGGATGCGGCTGCCGGGGGTGTACTTGCCCTGTTTGTACGGATTGCGGTCGACCGTGAAGTCTATGAAGTCCGTGCCGATGCCACAGTAGTTGAGCAGGGTATTCCCCTTGCCGGGAGCCCCATAGCCCACGATCCGCTTGCCAGCGCGCTTTGCCTCGATCAGAAACGTCAGCAGTGCGCGCTTGGTCTCGCGGACTTGCGCGCCGAAGGCGGCATAGGTCGCAAGGTCTCGCAGGCCCGCCTGCTCCTCAACCTTCAGCAGTTCATGGGTGCGACCGCTCACCTGCCTGGACGTGTCGCCGGCATGCTTGCCGTAGATTCTGAGCGAGCCGCCGTGCGTGGCCAGCCGTTCGACGTCGAAAAGTTCGATGCCGTGGCGGGCGAACACGGCGCGCACGGTCGTAAACGAGAAGTAGCTGAAATGCTCGTGGTAGATCGTGTCGAACTGGTTCTGCTGCATCAGCTCGAGCAGGTGTGGAAATTCCATCGTGAGCACGCCCTGTTCGGCCAACAGCAGCTTCAGCCCCGCCACAAAATCGTTCAGGTCAGGCACGTGCGCGAGAACGTTGTTGCCAAGCAGCAGGTCCGGCTTGCCAAATTCGCTCGCGAGCTCAACGGCCGTCCGCGCGCCGAAGAACTTGACCAGCGTGGGGATACCCTTGGCCTTGGCCACAGCGGCAACGTTGGCGGACGGCTCGACACCCAGCACCCGGATGTTGCGCTGTACGAAGTGCTGGAGCAGATAGCCGTCGTTGCTGGCGATCTCGATGACCCGGCTGTGCGGCCCGATTCCAAAGTGCTCACTCATCTGCTGGCAGTACTGCCGCGCATGTTCAACCCAGCTGTCGGCGTAGGACGAGAAGTACGCGTATTCGCTGAAGATCTCGCCCGGGGACACAAATTCCTCAAGCTGGACCAGGAAGCAGCGCTCGCAGACGTACGCGTGCAGCGGATAGAAGGGCTCCGCTTGGTTCAGCTGCTGGGCACTGACGTGCGTCTGGCACAGCGGGGACATCCCCAGGTCGACGAAGGTATGTCGCAGGGAATGACCGCAGAAGCGGCAGCTCGGGGGGTGATCCATTAAGAAGCTCTCGAATTCCCTGTTATCATTTGGTCGGGCGGCTCCTCGCGGCCGGCCGCCGCCGCCCCCGCAACCCCAGCGCTATCTTCGCGGAATAGGGCGGTTGTTGCACGGCAGGGCGCCCGTACAGGGGCTTGAATCGTGCGGTGTTTCAAGGTTCCGGGCGCCAGGCCCCCGGCCCCGCGCTGAGGCACCATAATAACGGACTCGGTATGGGATCATTGACCGGTCGGCTGTGACCGGGAGGCCGGCGGGCCGTCATTACGAAAGTCAGGTATTTGGCTTAATGGGTAGTTGGCTGTCTGAGATCTGGCACTCCCGGGAGATTCTCTACTACCTGGCGTGGCGCGATGTGAAGGTTCGCTACAAGCAGGCCGTTCTGGGCATTGCATGGGCGGTGCTGCAGCCGCTGTTTACGATGGTCACCTTCTCCTTCTTCTTCGGGAGGCTGGCTGCCATCCCCAGCGACGGGGTGCCGTACCCGCTGTTTTCCTACTCAGGGCTGCTGCTGTGGACGTACTTCTCCGCCATGCTGGCCCAGGTGGGCAACAGCCTGGTTGCCAACTCCAGCCTGGTCACGAAGATCTACTTCCCGCGGGTGCTGCTGCCGGCCGCGAGCGCATTCGCCGGCCTGCTTGACCTGGCGGTAAGCTCCATCCTGCTCATCGCCATGCTCATCTACTACCACGTCACTCCACGCTGGAGCATGCTGCTCACCCCGGTGTTTGTAGCGCAGACCGTGCTGCTGGTCGTCGGCGTGGGCATGCTCCTGGCGGCGCTCAACGTGCGCTTCCGCGACATCAAGTACACCATTCCATTCCTCACCCAGATCGGGCTGTTCGTGACGCCGATCATCTATCCGGTGACCTTCCTGCCGGCCAAGTATCAATCCTGGCTGGCGCTGAACCCGATGAGCGGCCTGATCCAGGGGTTCCGCGCCAGCCTGTTCGGCACGCCGATCGATGGCTACGCCCTGGGTGTCTCGTGGCTCATCACGCTCGGTCTCCTGGTTCTGGGCGGGGTCTATTTCCGCAGCACCGAGCGCGTCTTCGCCGACATCGTATGACAGCGCGTGGTTTGCAATCATGACCGAATCCATCAGCATCGAGGGTCTCTCCAAGCGCTACGAGCTCGGTGCCGTGCGCGGGGAGACCCAGCTGCGCGACCAACTCGTGCGCCTGATGAAGGCGCCCTTCGGCAAGCGTGCCCCGAAGGAGATTCTCTGGGCGCTGCGGGACGTTTCCTTCTCGGCGCAGCAGGGCGAGGTGATCGGCATCATCGGCCGCAACGGGGCCGGCAAGAGCACGCTCCTGAAGGTACTCGCCAAGATCACCCACCCGACCTCCGGCCGCGTGCGTACCCGCGGGCGCGTCGCGGCACTGCTCGAGGTTGGCGCCGGCTTTCACGAGGAGCTGACGGGACGCGAGAACATCTTCCTCAATGGCTCGATCATGGGGATGAAGAAGAAGGAGGTCGACGCCAAGCTGGATGCCATCGTCGAGTTCTCCGGCATGGAGCGCTTCCTGGATACCCCGATCAAACGCTATTCAAGCGGCATGCGCTCGCGGCTCGGTTTCGCCGTGGCCGCGCACCTGGAGCCGGACGTGCTCATCGTGGACGAGGTGCTGGCGGTGGGCGATGCCGTGTTCCAGAAGAAGTGCATCAGCGCGATGCACGAGATGCGTGGCGGCGGCCGCACGGTGCTGTTCGTTTCGCACAACATGGCAGCTGTTGAGAACCTGTGTTCGCGCGGGATCTGGATCGCATCGGGCCGGGTGCAGCTGGATGGGCCGATGCGCGATGTCATCGACGCGTACATGGGCTCGTTTGCCTCTGCCGATAGTGCCTCGAAGTCCCTCGCCGACGCCGAAGGACGCCAGGGGAGCGGCGAGATCCGCTTCACCAAGGTCGAGTTCCGCACGCCGAACGGCAACCTGCAGACGGTCACGCGCGCCGGCAGCGGCCTGACAGTGCGCCTGCATTACCATGCAAACGAGGCCATCATCCGCCCCGCGTTCTCCTTCAAGATGTTCACCGAGCTGGGGGCGTTGGTGACTGACACGGGCACCTGGCTCCACGGCCTGGATATTCCACTGGTCCCCGCCGGGGATGGCTACCTCGACCTTGAGATCGATGCGCTCAACGTGATGCCAGGGCGCTATTACTTCTCCCTGAAGCTGGATTCATGCGTGGAAACCCGCATTTACGACGCCCTGGAACATGCCGTCTACCTCGATGTCGAGGAGGCGCCGATCTACGGGCAGAGCCGGCGTATCGACAGCCGCTTCGGCTTGGTTTTCTTCCCGCAGCGCTGGCATCTGCAGGGCATCGGCAGCGGTGTGCCGTCGCTTGAGACGGGCGGCTGACCACCAAGGACCAACTTGCACCGGCGCGTTCTGGTGCCACCTAAGCATATGCGCGTCTTTGTCACGGGTGTCGACGGCTACATCGGAGCGGTACTGGCACCGTACCTGATGGCCCGTGGCATTGAAGTGGTCGGCCTCGATACAGGCTACTACCGCGACGGCTGGCTGTACGGCGGGGACCGCTCGGCAGCCGCGGCGCCGCTGACCCTCAACAAGGACCTGCGCCGGGTGCAGGCTGGTGACCTTGCCGGTTGCGATGCGGTGGTGCATCTGGCCGAGCTCTCCAACGACCCGCTGGGACAGAACAACCCGGCCGTGACCTACCAGATCAACCACCAAGGTTCGGTACTCCTGGCGCAGCAGGCACTGCGTGCCGGGATACGACGGTTCATCTACACGTCCTCGTGCAGCGTCTATGGCGCGGGCACCGGTGATTTCCTGGATGAGGGAGCGGCCGTCAATCCGCAGACCGTGTACGCGGAGTGCAAGACGCTGGTGGAGCGCGATCTGCTGGCACTGGCGGGCAGGGAATTCGCTCCCGTCCTGCTGCGCAATGCCACCGCCTTCGGTGCCTCGCCGCGCATGCGCTTCGACATCGTGATCAACGATCTGTGCGCGCTCGCCTGGACGACCCGGCGCATCGCGATGACTAGCGACGGCAGTCCGTGGAGGCCCGTGGTGCACGTGCTGGACATCTGCCAGGCCATCCACTGCAGTCTGACGGCGCCGGAGAACGCGGTGCGTGGCAAGATTTTCAACGTCGGACAGACCGCGGAGAACTATCGCGTGCGCGAGCTTGCGCAGATCGTTGCCGAAGAGTTTGCCGGCTGCGAGGTGACCGTCGGCACCTCCGCGGGCGACAGCCGTAGTTACCGGGTGAACTGCGATCGCATCCGCAGCGAGCTTCCGGGCTTTGCCTGCCAGTTCAGCGCCCGCGACGGCGTGCGGCAGTTGCGCCAGTTGTTTGAGCGCATCCAGTTGTCCGCCGACACTTTTCGGTTCCGGGCCTTTACGCGGCTGAAGCAGCTGCAATACCTGCAGTCGACGGCGCAGATCGACGGCGAGTTCTACTGGAACTGACATGAAGTTCTCCCCCCTCGACCTTCCCGGCGCGGCGCTGGTGCGAATGGAGCGCTACAGCGATGAACGCGGGTTCTTCGCCCGCTCAGCCTGTGCCGAAGAGTTCGCGGCGCAGGGGCTGGCCGGTGCGTTCGTGCAATCGAGCATTTCCTGGAATCCCCGCCGCGGTACGGTGCGGGGGCTGCACTTCCAGTGGCCGCCCTCCAGTGAGAGTAAGCTCGTGCGCTGTGTGCGCGGCAGCATCCACGATGTCCTGCTCGATCTCAGGCCCGGCGGGGCCACCTATCTCGCCTCGTGCGCGGTGGTGCTGGACCAGGACACTCGCGACGCGGTGTACATTCCCAGCGGGGTTGCGCACGGCTTCCAGACGCTCACCGACGATTGCGAAGTGCTCTACCAGATGACCGACTTCCACGCGCCGCTGCTGGCCGACGGCGTACGCTGGAACGATCCCGCGTTCGCGATTCCCTGGCCGCTTGCGACCGGCATCGTGATTTCCCCACGCGATGCGCACTACCCGGACTTCAGCCCGTCAGCCTTCGAGGCGCAACTTGCGCAGCGCAGGGCGCAGAGCCCGGGAAGCCAGCCGTGAAGGGCACGGTCATGCCCGCGGCCGATGCCGACGCCAAGGCCGGTGCGGCGCTGTACCGCTTTGCGGAACTCCTCTATCCGATTTGCAGGAGCATCACCGGGGAGGGCGTACGGCAGACCCTCGCGCTCATCGGGGCGCGCGTGCCGCTTGAGGTCCACGAGGTGCGCAGCGGTACCAAGGTCTTTGACTGGCAGATTCCGCCGGAGTGGAACGTCGAGGATGCCGCTGTCACCGACCCGGATGGGCGGCGCGTAGTGGATTTCCAGGCACACAACCTGCACCTGGTCGGATATTCAGAGCCCATGCAGGCGGTGATGACGCTGGAGGAGCTGGCAAAGCGACTGCACGTGCTGTCCGAGCACCCGGACTGGATTCCTTATCGCACCAGCTACTACCAGCGCAGCTGGGGCTTCTGCATGACGGCGCACGAGCGCCAGCGCCTGCGTCCGGGTCGCTACGGCGTCGAAGTCAGATCCTCGCTCGCGCCCGGCGCGCTGACCTACGGAGAATTGCTGATTCCCGGGCGCTCCAGGGAAGAGGTGCTCTTCTTCACGCACACCTGCCACCCGTCACTTGCCAACGACAATGTCAGCGGCATGTCGGTCACCACGGCTCTGGCCGAGTGGGTCGCAGGGGCACCGCGCCACTTTACCTACCGGTTTGTCTTCGCGCCCGGCACCATCGGCTCGCTCACCTGGCTCAAGCGCAACGAGGCGGGTCTGAAGCGGGTGCGCCACGCTCTGGTGCTGGGCCTGCTCGGGG
This sequence comes from uncultured Pseudomonadota bacterium, assembly GCA_963794975.1. GTDB lineage: Bacteria > Pseudomonadota > Gammaproteobacteria > Steroidobacterales > Steroidobacteraceae > 13-2-20CM-66-19. Next base: position 604,979 of record CAWCGL010000004.1, read on the forward strand.
ACCAGGCCCCGCTGACCTACAAACGCAGCCGCCGTGACGATTGCGAGATCGACCAAATCGCAGCGTACGCGCTCGGTCCCCATGGCACGGACATTCCCTTCTCGCCCTATGGCTATGACGAGCGCCAGCTGTGCTCGCCCGGCTTCGACCTCCCGGCCGGCCGCCTGACCCGCTCGGTCAACGGCGGGTACGCCGAATACCACACCTCGGCTGATGATCTGTCGCTGATCACGCCGGCCGCACTGCAGGGGAGTCTGGCGATGTGCCGGCGCGTCGTGGATATCATCGAAAGCAACCGCCGCTACACGAACCTCAAGCCCAAGGGAGAGCCCCGGCTCGGGGCGCGGGGGCTCTACGGATCCATAGGCGGGCGGGAGCCCTCCGAAAGCGAGCATGCGCTGCTGTGGGTGCTGAACCAGTCAGACGGGAAGCACTCGCTGCTGGACATTGCCCACCGTTCCGGCATGCCATTTATGGCGCTGCGTGATGCCGCGCACGCCCTGCAGGCCCAGAAACTGCTCAGATGCGAGCAGCCAAGGTCGCCCGTGCTCGCCCGGAGCGCGCAGCGGCGCACGCCCAAGGGTAAAGCGGGTCGAAAGCAGTCATGAAAGTGGTGTTGTTCTGTGGGGGGCTGGGCACGCGGTTGCGCGAGCACTCGGACACCATCCCCAAGCCCCTGGTGACCATCGGGTACCGGCCGATTCTGTGGCACCTGATGAACTACTACGCGCACTTCGGCCATCGCGACTTCGTTCTGTGTCTGGGCTATCGCGGTGATCTGATCCGCGAATACTTTCTCAACTACAACGAGGCGATGTCGAACGACTTCACCCTCTATGAGGGCGGGCGGCGCCACGAGCTGCACGGCAGCGACATCGCCAGCTGGAACATCACCTTTGTCGATACCGGCCTGCACAGCAACATCGGGCAGCGTTTGCTGCGCGTCGAGAAGTACCTGGCCGGCGAGAGCGAGTTCCTCGCCAACTACTCCGACGGCCTGGCGAGCGTGCCGCTCGACCAGATGATTGCCGACTTCCGCGCCAAGCAGGCGGTGGCCAGTTTCGTGTCGGTGCGCAGTCCGCAGAGCTTCAACACCGTGCAGGCCGGTGCCGACGGAACGGTGACGGCAATGGGGTCGGCCAGCGACGAGCACATCCGCATCAACGGTGGCTTCTTCGTCATGCGCCACGAGATCTTCAACTACGTGCGCGAAGGCGAGGAGCTCGTGGAGCGGCCATTCGCAAGACTGATCGAGGCGCGCAAGCTGGTCGCCTTTCCATGGGACGGCTTCTGGCAATGCATGGACACGTTCAAGGACAAGATCACCTTCGACCGCATGGAGGCGAAGGGGGACTGCCCGTGGAAGGTCTGGTAGCGCCCGGCGCCAACCGGCCGCAGTCCGGGCGACAGTGAGTACTGAAGCGACCCCGCTGGTGAGTGTGGTCACGCCGGTCTACAACGGCGGCAAATGGCTGCGTGAGTGTATCGAGAGCGTCATCGCGCAGCGCTACCAGAACTGGCGCTACACGATCGTCAACAATCGCAGCACCGACGATACCCTCGCGATTGCCGAGCACTATGCGCGCCAGGATGCGCGTGTGCTGGTGCACAACAACGCGGATTTCCTGCCCATCATCGATAACCACAATCATGCTGTGGCGCTCATCGATGCGGACAGCGCCTATTGCAAGCCGCTGATGGCCGATGACTGGCTGTATCCGGAATGCCTCGAGGAGATGGTGCGCTGTGCGGTGGCGCACCCTGATGTGGGGCTGGTGTGCTGTCTGGCACGCGCCGCGGATCAGCGCATCCTGTATGACCGCCTGCGCCAGCCGGATGCGCCGATGCCCACGCAGCCAACGGTGCTTTCCGGCAGAGATGCGGCACGCATACCGCTGCTCGAGGACCGCCATTTCTTTGGCTCGCCCACCACGATGCTCATCCGCGCGGATCTGATCCGCAAGCGCCGCCCTTTCTACGACACGCTCAACCTGCACGCTGACGCTGAATCCTGTTACGACGTGCTGCAGGAAGCGCACTTCGCCTTCGTGCACAAGGCGCTCACCTTCGTGCGCGAGCACGATGCCAGCCATACCGCGAGCGTCGCCGGCCTGCACAGCATGTTCGCGGGCCGGGTATACGTCCTGGCCCGTTACGGACACGTCTATCTGTCGGAACCTGAGTTTCAGTGGCGTCTGAAGGAGATGATGGCGCAGTACTACGCCAAGCTGGCCACCGCCGTAGTCGAGCTGCGCGGCGAGCAGTTCTGGGAGTTCCATCGCGCGATGCTGATGCGCATCGGGGCGCCGCTGGATAAGCGCAGGCTGGCGCGCGCGGTGGCGCGCCACATCGTGCGCAAAGCCACCACCCCGGGCGCGCTCATGCGCGGGCTGGTGCGGCTTTCCGGCCGCAAGCCCGGGGCGAGCGCGCGCTAGGCAGGCGGGGCCAGCGCCCTCAGTAGGGGGTTACGGAGCGCACGTGCACGTCGGTGACCTCGACGTGGGCCGGCAACTGTGTGAGAGCCACGACCAGCTGCGCCAGTTCCCGCGGCCGCAGCAGCAGCTTGGGTCGGTAGGGCCTGCCTTCGTCGGCGTAGATGCGACGCATGAGCGGAGTGGCGGTGCGCCCCGGGAACAGGCTCGACACGCGTACTCCGCGCGGGTTCATGTCCTCGCGCAGGCTGTCGGTGAAGCCCTGCACGGCGTGCTGGGTCGCCTTGTAGGCGGCAATCCCCTTGCCCGGGTTCTTCACGATGCTCGAGTTGAGGAAGATCACCTGGCCGCCGGCGCGCTCCAGCTGCGGCGCCAGTCCCTGGGTCAGCAGGTAGGGGGCACGCACGTTCACCTCGAACATCAGATTAAAGGCCTCCCCGTCGGTGGCGCCGGGTGTGCTGCGGTGATATTCGCCCGCGCAGTGCACCAGGACGTCGATGCGCGGGAAGCGCTCACGAAGCTCGCGCAGCAGGCGCCTGATGTCAGCGATCGACCGCAGGTCCACCAGCGCTGCACCCGCGCGACACTTCGGCGGCAGGCGACGCAGCGCCGTGGCCAGCCGCTGCGGATTGCGCCCGATGAGAAATACCCGCATCCCGGCGGCGGTCAGGGCCTGGCCGATATCCGCGCCGATCCCGGATGAGGCGCCGGTGATGATCGCAAGCTTGGTGCGTTTCACAGTACGCCACGATCCTTGCCCGCACGCGGGCGGTCAAGTCATGATGCAGGATGCAAGGTTAACTTCAGTTAACTTGACAATGTTCCAGCCTGCGGAGAGGCGCGGCAACACAATGCAGGAACTGTTACTACCGGCCCCCAGAGGCCGCGCCACGCGGATTCTGTGTATCGGCGCGCACTGCGATGACATCGAGATCGGCTGTGGCGGGACGCTGCTGAAGCTACTGGCGCGTCGCGGTGCGACGGATGTCACCTGGGCGGTGTTCAGCGCCAGCCCCGAGCGCGAGCGCGAGTTGCACGCCAGTGCCCGACGCTTCCTCAAGCGTGCGGCGCGATCTCGCGTCCTCACCTATGGATTCCGCGAGAGCTATTTCCCCGCCCAGTATGCCGCCATCAAGGACGGCTTTGAGGCGCTGAAGCGGCTGCCGGTGCCGGACCTGATCTTCACGCACCAGCGCGTCGACCGGCACCAGGACCACCGCCTGCTGGGGGAGCTGACCTGGAATGCGTTCCGCAGCCATCTCGTGCTCGAGTACGAAATCCCGAAGTACGAAGGCGGACTGCCGACCCCGAATGCGTACGTCTGCCTGAGCGCTGCACAGGCGGCCGCCAAGACCCGCACGCTATTGAGTTCTTACGCGAGCCAGCGCAAGCGGGGCTGGTTCAAAGCGCAGACATTCGATGCACAGATGCGCCTGCGCGGGGTGGAAGCCGCAGCGGCCAGCGGCTGGGCCGAGGGTTTCCAGATGCACAAGTTCACCCTCGCCTGAGCGCCTCGCAACGTGAGGCGCAATTCCTTGCTCATCGCGAGCGTGATCGCCGCGCTGGCTTTCCTGGCCTGGCTGGTGTGGATCACGCCGGGCGGGTCGCGCACGACGCCTGCCAGTGCACCGCTGGTCGCGCCACCTGCGGCGATCGGGCCTGCTGCGGTCTCCTCCGGGTTCGCCGCCGCGCCGGCGGCGGCCGAGTCGCGGCCTGCCCAGCCGCAGCCCGACGCTGCCACCCCGAGCAGTGCGCCACCTGATGTCCAGGAGGCCACTGACCGCCGGCAGACCGCCAAGATCACCCGTGGCATGAGCAGCAATCCGGAAGGGGGCGTACGCATCGATGCAGCGCCCCCGGGAAGTGTGGCCGGCCAGATGAACCTCTTGCCTGGGGACGTGCTGGTGTCGGTGAATGGCTCGCCCGTCTCCTCCCCGGAGGAGTTCGCGCGCATCTACCGCACACAGGGAATTCAGGGGGAGTTCGTGGTGATACGCGGCGGCCGCGAGGTCCATCGCCGCTAGCGACCGCGACCCGCGCGGCGCATTTTGTTACACTCAAGCGTCGGTAAAGCTTACAGATTCCGCCTGCCATGGAGGGGCGTTGCCCGGAAGTCCATGGCCGCGCCGGAGTTTCTGGCGGGGCATGATTATTGCTGCGTCTGATGAAGCGTCCCGCGGGGCGAGGGACGGTCATTATGTCGAGAGGGAGCGTTTGAAGATCAGAAGGACCTGGCTGCCGCTCATCGCGGGGTTGCTGGCGGCATCGCTTGCCCAGGCGCAAACGGACGTGCTCGTCTCGCACTACGACGACGCCCGCACCAGCGCGAACCTCTCCGAGACCACGCTCACGACCGCCAACGTCAACAGCGCCAGCTTCGGCAAGGTATACGCGCTCCCGGTCGACGGCATGGTGTTCGCCCAGCCGCTGTTCAAGTCCAACCTGAACATTCCCGGCCTTGGCACCTTCAACACGCTGTTCGTCGCGACCGAGCATTCGAGTATCTACGCGATCGACGCGGACACCGCGACACCGCTGTGGCACCGCAGCTTCATCAACCCTGCGGCCGGGCTGACCACGCGCACCACGGTGCCTTCGCTGGAGGACATCACGCCCGAGGTTTCGATCACCGCCACCCCGGTGATTGATGCGGCCAGCGGCACCATGTACGTCGTTGCCGAGACGCAGCAGAGTGGAGCGGCACCGTTTTACTGGCTGCACGCGCTGGATATCACCACCGGGGCGGACAAGGTGCCGCCGGTGATCATCCAGGCATCGATCGGCACCGGGGCCATTCCGCTGCGGATCGACGCCCAGACCAGCCAGCAGCGCGCGGGCCTGGTGCTCGCCAACGGCGTCATCTACATCGGCTTCGGCTCAAGCGGCGACAGCTATCCGTGGATCGGCTGGCTGGTGGGCTACGACGCCATCACGCTCGCACGCGTGGCGGTGTTCTGCACCTCCACCAGTGGCTCTGAGGGCGCGGGTGTGTGGTCGAGCGGAGAGCCGCCACCGGTGGATGGCAGCGGCAACCTGTTCGTCTCGACGGGCAACGGATACTTCAGCCCCACTGGCGGGGCCTGGGCCAACTCGATTCTCAAGCTCTCCACCGCCGGCGGTCTGGCGGTGGCTGACTCCTTCACGCCCTTCAACCAGTCTGCCCTGGGCACCGCGGACCTCGACCTGGCGTCTGCGGGCATGACGTTGCTGCCGGACTCGGTGGGCACGGTCGCGCATCCGCACCTGATGGTCACCTCCGGCAAGGATGGGGAGGTATACGTCCTCGACCGCGACAACATGGGGCAGTACCAAAGCTCCTACACGACGCCGAACAGCCAGATCGTGCAGTGGCTGCCCTACGGGGCCTCTTCCGGCATCCCCGCACTGGGCGTCCAGCCGGTCACCGTTACGAATGCGACGCTGCCCTACCGCAGCAACAGCTATCACTCGCCCGCCTACTGGAACAACCGGGTCTACTTCTGCGGACTGGCGGACTCGTGCAAGCTCTTCTCCGTCAGTGGCGGTCAGCTTAGCCTGCTCCCGACCTCCAAGACCGTGGCCACGTTCCCTTATGCCGGGGCGCAGCCGACCATTTCGGCGGCCAGCAGCGCCGCCAGCACTGCCATCCTCTGGGCGGTGCAGTGCACCCCTGACTGCAAGGCCGGCAGCACGGCCACTGTGCTGCACGCCTACGATGCGACGAATCTGGGCACGGAGCTGTACAACAGCTCCCAGGCCGCCGGCGGCCGTGACACCGGCGCTGCGCCAGTTAAGTTTCCGAAGCCCACCGTCGCCAACGGCCGGGTGTTCGTGCCCACGACCACCGAGGTCGATGTCTACGGCCTGCTCGCGAGCAACCCGCCGCGCCTGGCGCAGCCGTCCTTTGCGCCGGCCGCGGGCACGTACGCCTCAGGCCAGACCGTAACCATCAGTGGCCCGGCCGGCGCCACGATCTACTACACCCTGGATGGCAGCGTCCCGACGCTCGGCTCGAGCCAGTACACCGCGCCGCTCGTCGTCGCGGCCAGCACCACCATCAAGGCGATGGCAGTGCACAGCGGCTCCCTGACCAGTGCTGTCGCGAGCGGCGCGTTCACGATTTCCTCCGCCACTCAGATCAGCTACGTCCAGAGCAACTACGCGACACCGCAAACCACCCAGACCACCGTGCCGGTGAAATATTCCACGGCCCAGCTGCAGGGCGACCTGAACGTCGTGGTGGTCGGCTGGAACGATGCCACGGTCGCCGTTTCCGCCGTCACCGACACCAGCGGCAACACCTACGTGCGGGCGGTCGGTCCGACGGTGATCAGCGGCACCGCGACGCAGTCGATCTACTACGCGAGCAATATCGCGGCGGCCGCCGCCGGTGCGAACACGGTGACGGTGCTGTTCAACGCAGCAGCGGCTGCGGCGGATGTGCGCATCCTCGAATACAGCGGCATAGCCACCAGCAGCCCCTTGGATGCGAGTGTGGGCGCGATCAATAGCAGCGGCACAATCGTGAGCAGCGGGGCGGCGACCACGACCAATGCCAATGATCTGATCATCGGCGCGGACCTTACGACCGGGGATACCACCGCACCCGGGCCCGGGTTCACCGCGCGCATGATCACCGTGCCCGATGCGGATATCGTCGAGGACATGAATGTCAGCTCGGCCGGCAGCTACTCGGCGACCGCCGTGTTGTCCTCGGCCGCGCCGACCATCATGCAGATGGTGGCCTTCAAGGCGGCGGCTACGGATGTCGGCAACCTGCCAAGCGCGCCCACGAACCTGGTCGCCACGGCGACCGGAGCGGCGGGGGTGAGCCTGAGCTGGGGGGCGGCGAGCGAGTCCGGGGGCACGATCGCCCAGTACCTGATCGAGCGCTGCGCCGGCTCCTCCTGCACGAACTTCGCGCAGGTGAACACCGCGACCGGCCTGTCGTTCAATGATGCCGGCCTGACCGGCAGCACGAGCTACCGCTATCGCGTGCGCGCCAAGGATGCGAGTGCGCATACGGGCCCGTACTCGAACATTGCCGCCGCCACGACGCTCACGCCCATCCCCACCGCGCCGACGAATCTGGCGGCTACCGCCAGCGGGGCGACGCAGGTGAACCTGTCCTGGGGCGCTGCCAGCGAGGTCGGCGGAGCGGTCACCGGCTATCTGGTCGAGCGCTGCCAGGGGACAGGGTGCAGCAACTTCACCCAGGTCGGCAGCGTCAGCGCGGTGAGCTACTCCGATTCGGGGCTCAGCAGCGCGACCAGCTACAGCTATCGCGTGCGCGCCACGGATGCCGCCGCCAATCCCGGACCCTACTCAAACACCGCCAGCGCGACCACGGCCACGGCCAGTCCCACGGCACCGACGGCGCTTGCCGTCACCACGGTAAGCACTACCCAGCTGAATCTCGCCTGGGCAGCCGCGAGCGAGAGCGGCGGCAGCATCGCCGGGTACTTCATCGAGCGCTGCCAGGGCGCCGGCTGCAGCAGTTTCGTCCAGGTGGCGGGTCCTGTGAGCGGGCTCACCTACAGCGACACCGGCCTTTCTGGCACGACCAGCTACAGCTACCGGGTGCGCGCGCGTGACGGCGCCGGCACCAACGGTCCCTACTCGAGCGTCGCCACCGGTGTCACGGCCTCGGCGGTACCGACCGCTCCCACCAGCCTCGCGGCCACCGCCTCCGGCAGCGCGCAGATCGGCCTCGCCTGGGGCGCCGCCTCTGAGGCCGGCGGCACCATCAGCCAGTACCTCATCGAGCGCTGCCAGGGAGCGGGCTGCAGCTCGTTTGCCCAGGTCGGTGTCTCGAGCACGCTCGGCTTCGCCGATACCGGGCTGGCCGGCTCGATGGCCTACAGCTATCGGGTGCGCGCCAAGGACAGCCTCGCAGTCCTGGGCCCGTACTCGAACGTGTCCAGCGCAACGACCGGCGCTGCTGCGATCAGCGCGCCCGCATCCCCCAGTGCCACAGCGGCCGGCGCCAGCCAGATCATGGTGAAGTGGCGGGCGGCCACCGAGAGCGGCGGGACGATCAGCCAGTACCGCATCGAGCGTTGCCGCGGGGCCGGCTGCACGAACTTCGCCCAGGTGGGCACGGCTGCCGGGCTCAGCTTCGCGGATACATCGCTGGCCGCGCTGACGACGTATCGTTACCGGATCCGTGCCGCGGATGCCGCCGGGAACGTGGGTTCGTATTCGCTCGTCGTGCAGGCGACGACGACCTCGGCGCGCCACTGGTGGGATGTTCCCGTGCGTCCCGGGCAGTGGACACCTTTCCGCTTCATGCCGCCCCTGAGCCCGCTGCGCTAGCCACGGGCCAGGCTGGGACGTCAGCGGGGCCTACAACAGGCCCGCTGCGGGGCCCGGAACTGCGTCGGGAACGCCGCACGCGCGCCTCTCCCCACCCATGCAAGTGTGACCCAGCGCACACTGTCGCCTGCGGAGGCCTTTACACTTACATGTAAAGTCCGCTAGCTCACGCGGGCGGCGATTTTGTAAAACAGGTCTTCATGCGCATTCAGATCCTCGGACAGCAGATTCCCGCCTCCCTGGCCGTGCTGGCAGTCGCCGAGGGCGCCGTGGCCTGGTTCTCCATGTACGCGGCGGTGTGCATTCGCTTCTCGACCGCACCGACCAACCTTGAGCACCTGGAACACGAGATCGGCCCGCTGTTGCCCCGCGCGGTGATGTTCAGCGCGATCGTCCTGATCTGCCTGCTCGCCTTTGGTCTCTACAGCGCGCGCCAACGTGCCCAGCTGTCCGGCGTGCTGGTGCGGGTGGTGGCCGCGCTGCTGATCGCCACCGCGGTCCTGGCCGCGGTGTTCTACCTGGTGCCGGACTTGCGCCTGTGGCGCGGCGTCGAGGCGCTCGCGATCATCATGACCGGCTGCGGCGTCATCATCTCGCGGCTGGTCTTTGCGCGCGTGGTCGACCAGGAGATCTTCAAGCGCCGGGTCCTGGTCTACGGCGCCGGCGTGGCCGCCAGTTCGGTCGCGGCCCTGCGGCGTTCCTCGGACCGGCGCGGGTTCCACCTGGTCGGATTCGTGCAGCCGGAGAACGAGCAGCCGAGCGTCCCCAGCGAGCGGGTGCTCGATCCGGCGGGGGACCTGCGCGGCCTGTGCGAGAAGCTCAATGTCAACGAGGTAGTGGTGGCGATGGACGACCGCCGCCGCGGCTTTCCCATCCGCGAGCTGCTCGAGTGCCGCCTGGCAGGGGTGGATGTCACCGAGCTACTGAGCTTCCTGGAGCGCGAGACCGGGCGGGTGCGGGTGGACGTGCTCAACCCGAGCTGGATGATCTTCGGCCAGGGTTTCCGCCGCGATCCGGTGCGCCTTTTCTCCTCGCGCATGCTGGACCTGCTGGCAAGCCTCGGCGTGCTGGCGATTTCCGTGCCCTTCATGGTCCTGACCGTCATCGCCATCAAGCTCGAGGACGGCATCACTGCCCCGACGCTCTACAGCCAGCGCCGTGTGGGCCTGGGTGGCCGGGTCTTCCACGTGCACAAGTTCCGCAGCATGCGCATCGATGCCGAACTTAACGGCGCACAGTGGGCGCAGCGCTCCGATCCACGCGTCACCCGGGTGGGCGGACTGATCCGCAAGCTGCGCATCGACGAGCTGCCGCAGATCTTCAACGTGTTGCGCGGCCATATGAGCTTCATTGGCCCGCGGCCGGAGCGGCCGGAGTTCGTGGCGGAACTGTCCGAGCGCATTCCCTACTACGTGCAACGCCACTCGGTGAAGCCGGGAATCACCGGCTGGGCGCAGCTGTGTTATCCGTACGGCTCCTCGGAACAGGACGCGCTGGAAAAGCTGCAGTACGACCTGTACTACATCAAGAACAACAACCTGCTGTTTGACCTGGCGATCCTGGTGCAGACCGCCGAGGTGGTGCTCATGGGCAAGGGAGCACGCTGATGAACACCGCGATGCAGCGACGCAAGCTGCTGATCCTCGAGCACGACCGCGCCCTGCGGCGCGAGCTGGAGGCGGTGTTCTCCGACCTGGAGGTGACCGCCGCGGAGGCCTCGGACCAGACCCTCGCGCTCGTGCGCCGCACGGAGCCGGACGTCATCCTGTTTGACCTGGGGGCGACGCACGATCCGACCGGCCAGCAGAGCCTGGTGCTGCTGCGGCAGATCCTCAATATCTCCCCGGACACCAAGATCATCGCCATGACCGAGCACGACGCGCGGGAACTGGCGGTCTCGGCAGTCGGTCTCGGAGCGACGGACTTTTACCACAAGCCCCTCGATGCCGGCGTGCTCTCCATCGTAGTGCGGCGCGCGCTGCGCATCCGCGAGCTCGAGGAGGAAAACTGGCGCCTGCGCGAGCGCACCGGTGCGATGGCGCTGGAGGGCATCATCGGGGTGAGTGACTCGATGCGCAGCCTGTGCCGCGCGATCGAGAAGGTCGCCCCGACCAACGCCACGGTCCTGCTGCTGGGCGACAGTGGTACCGGCAAGGAACTGCTGGCGCGCGCGCTCCACCGACTCTCCGGCCGCGCCCATAAACCCTTCGTCGCCATCAACTGCGCGGCGATCCCCGACACGCTGCTGGAAAGCGAGCTGTTCGGCTACGAGAAGGGCGCCTTCACCGGGGCGGCGAAGCGCACCGCCGGCAAGCTCGAATCGGCCGACGGCGGCACGGTGTTCCTGGATGAGATCGGCGAGATGCCGTCCTCGCTGCAGGCGAAGCTGCTGCGCGTGGTGCAGGAACGCACCGTGGAGCGCATCGGCGGCCGCGTACCGCTGGTGCTCGACCTGCGCATCGTGTGCGCTACCAACCGCCCGCTGGATACCCTGATCGGCACCGGCGGCTTCCGCGATGACCTGTTCTACCGCATCAGCGAAGTCACGATCAAGATCCCGCCGCTGCGCGACCGCCAGGGTGACAGCCTGCTGGTGGCGCAATTCCTGCTGCAGCAGATCGCCGAGCGCTTCGGCAAGCCCTCGCGCGGGCTGGCGCCGGATGCCATCCGCGCCATCCAGGCGTACCGCTGGCCCGGCAACGTGCGCGAACTCGAGAACCGCATCAAGGGCGCGGTCATCATGGCCGAGGGTGTCGTGGTCACCGCCGCGGACCTGGGCCTCGAGGATCCGGGCGACGATCCGGAATATCTGAACCTGCGCGTGGCGCGCCAGCGCGCCGAGGCGCAGGCGGTGCGGCAGTCCCTTGCGGTCGCCAAGGGCAACCTGTCGCGCGCGGCGGAACTGCTCGGGGTGACGCGCCCGACGCTCTACGATCTTCTGGGCAAGCACAGCATCGATGCCGCGCAGTTCGGCCGCCACGCCCAGGCGCCGGAAGCCGCGGCCGGCGGCCCGGCCGTCGGCGGCCCGGAAGTGGCCAGCCCGAGCGACAGCTAGTCATTATCGCCGCGGCGCCGGCGTGGCCTGCGCCGCAACACTGCCCGCACAGCCGCCGCCGGCAAGCGGACCCGCCCCGGGTTTCGCTGTAGGTATGCAGCGCATACGCGCATACTCCGCGCCGTTACGGAGCCGGGGGCGCGAACATGACAACGATGACTGCGCGCTTGCCGCGACGAAGGCGCCGGCCGCGGCGTGGCGTGGCCCCAGGCTTCGGGCCGATGATGGCCGCGGCGCTTGCGGACCGCAGCCTGATCGTCCCCAGCCATTCTCCCGCACCCTGTTTCGAATCCAACAAGGAAACCGGTTCGGCAATGTGAGCGCGTGACCTCGCCACAACAGTCGCCGCAATTCCGCACCGACATCCAGGGACTGCGTGCGGTCGCCGTGCTGTTGGTGGTCGCCTGCCACTGCGGCATCTCCTGGTGCCGCGGTGGCTTCATCGGCGTGGATGTTTTCTTCGTCATCTCCGGCTACCTCATCACCGGGCTGCTGCTGGGCGAGATCGCCCGCACCGCGACCCTTGACCTGCCGCGGTTCTTTGCCCGCAGGGCACGGCGCCTGCTGCCCGCCCTGTTCGTGGTCCTGCTGGCGACGCTGGCCGCAGCCGCGCTCATCCAGGGGCCGCAGGAGCTGGCGTTCGCCGGACGCGCGGCGCGCGCGACCGCGCTGTACGTCAGTAACATCTTCTTCGATGCCTACGCCGCCGACTATTTTGCGCCGGACGTGGAGTCCAATCCGTTTCTGCACACCTGGTCGCTCGCCCTCGAGGAGCAGTTCTATCTGCTCTGGCCGCTGCTGCTGTTGCTGGGCCTGCGGCTGCGCAAATCCAACCGGCCGCCGCTCGGGCTCCTCGGGGCGGTCGTGGGCCTGTCGCTGCTGGTCTGCATGCTGTCGACGGCCCAGCGCCCGACGTTTGCCTTCTACGAGCTGCCAGCCCGGGCCTGGGAATTCGGCCTCGGCGGGCTGCTCGCGTGTGCCGGGACGTCGAGGCTGCGCGGGCTCACCGCCGCGGTGCTCGGCTGGGTGGGACTCGCGGTCATCGCGTCGGTGGCCTATCTTTTGCGCGATGGCGCCGGTTTCCCCGGATGGCTGGCCATGATTCCGGCGCTCGGCACCGTGGCGGTACTGGCCGCCGGTGCCGGGCGCGCGCCGCGAGGGGTAGGCTTGCTGCTCGATTCACGGGTCATGCAATACCTGGGCGCGCGCTCATACTCGTGGTACCTCTGGCACTGGCCATTCATGGTCCTCGCCGCCGATCTGCTGCCCGCCATTTCGGTTGCCGGCAAGGTCGGGGTGGCTGCAGCCTCGCTCGGTGCCGCCGCGCTCACCTATCGGCTGATCGAGCAGCCGGTGCGTAGCCATCCGCAGCTCATGCGCCGGACGCGGCTGTCCCTCGTGACCGCGGGGGGCATTGCCGCAGCTTCGGCGGCGCTCGCTTTTCTCGTCGTGCATCGTGGCGAGCACCTGAATGACGAGTCACCGATGCGGCTGATCACGGCGGTGTCGGCGGATATCGCCAACATGCCGGTAGAAAAGTGCGTCAGCCTTGGCAAGTCGACGGAGGAACTCAACTGCACCTTCGGTGATCGCAACTCGCTGACCGATGTGGTGCTGTACGGCGACTCCAAGGCCTTCCAGTGGTTCGATGCCATCGAGCGCGCGGCGCGCGAATCGCACTGGCGCCTGGTGACGGTGGTCAAGTTCGGATGTGCCGCAGTTGAGATCCCGCCCGGACGTGACATGACGCCCGCGGTCTGCAATGCGTGGCGCGGCCGGGCTCAGCAGACCATCATCGCGATGCATCCCGCGCTGGTCATCGCCGGCAGTTCCACCTCAGGGGTGGGTGATGCGCGCAGCTCGCATCCGGGTTCGGAGCTTTCCGGACTCACGCAGGCGACCCGGGAGATGCTCGACCTGTTCACCGGTGCCGGGCTGCACGTGGTGTTGCTGCGGGATACGCCCCGGCCGCCCTTCAACGTGCTCACCTGCCTTGCCCGGGGGACGCTGCATCCGTGGCTTGGGGTGCGTACGTGCAGTTTCGAGCGCAGCGCGGCGCTCAACCCGCGGGTATTCGAGGCGGAACAGCGCGCGGCGGTGGGCCTGGCCGGGGTGCAGTTCCTGGATATGACGGACGCGGTGTGTCCGCAACCGGTCTGCCCCCCGATGAACCAGGCGATGATCCTGTACCGCGACGGGCTGCATCTCACCGGCTCCTTCGCGCGAAGTCTTGCGCCCACGGTCACCGCACGTCTGCGCCTGGCGCTCGCGCCGACCTCGTCTCCCTAAAACCGAAGCCATGAATTCCCGGGCGACGGCGATGGCGCGCGCGCCCCGCGACCCCATATGACCCTCCGCGTGCGCTGCGGGGGCTCGAACGGGACCGGCGCTCGCGATCAGGGTTGCAGGCCGTAGACCGTCAGCTCCGCCTGGCAGCCCAGATATACCTTGCCGTTGGCGACCGTCGGGACGACGAACTTCACCGCAACACCGGCAGCGTCGGCCGCCCGGGCATTGCTGCTCCACAGGCGTGTCGCCAGGTTGGTCGCATCGTACGCGCGCAGAATCGCGGGCCCCGCCGCACTGCTGCCGGTGGTGGTGGTGCCGTTGGCGTTGGTGTCTACCGTCCAGGCCACCGCCCCGGCGGTGCCAGCCGCCGAGATGACCGGGTTGGTTCCAGGATAGCCGTAGGTCTCGGCCGACTGGGAGGTCGGTTGCAGGGAGATGGCGGCGCTGGTGATCGAGTAGGACTTCAGGGTGTCGTTGATGGCACCGACGTACAGGTGATTGCCCCACACCGAGGGCGTGGTGAACAGTCCGCAGGTGATGCAGTTGCCCGTGCCGTTGATCTGCAGGCTCTGCACGATCTTGTCCGGCCCGCCGGGTGTGTAACGCCCCATGTTGTCGCGGTCGACGAGGAACAGCTTGGCTTCCTTGTCGCCACTGACCGCAAGGTGCGGGTGCGCCGCGGACCCCAACGCATCGGGCAGCAGCACCACGCCGCTGGTGCCGAAATCCAGGTCAGAGTTCTCCAGATCCGACTGGTTGCTGGGCGTGAAGTAGTCACTCACGCTCAGGCCGCCGGAAGGTGAGAGTTTGACCATCGAATCGCCGTAGTCATCGTTCGGTGCCGTGGCGCTCGCGGCATCGAAGGTCCCGTTGGCAGTGGCAAGATAGACATTGCCCGCCGCATCGGCCGCCGGACCCGCTCCGACCATCCACACCGCGGACCTGGAACCGTGGGGCGCGAAGTTGAAGGCCGCACTCTGGCTCAAGGTGGTCGCGTCGTAACCGAGCAGCCAGCCGGAGTACGGCTGGATGTCGCCATGCGAACCGAACGCGATGTAGACGGTGTTGTTGGCCAAGAGCAGGCCGGGGCGCTGCATGTGGTAGCGCGGGTCGAACACCACCCCGGCCACCGTGGCAGCGGTGACCGCGGGTGATCCGGCCCTTGGGCTGCCGGTCGCGATGCTCAGGGCGTGCAGGCGGTACCAGTAAGCCGGCCCGGCGGCCTTGCTGGTCGCCACCGCGAAGAGCGTGCCGCGCGTGAGGTCGATGACCGGGGTGCCGGTAATGCCAAACTCCCCGGGCACGTCGCCGGTTTCGCCGGTGTCGGCGGCCGGCACCGGGGTTTCACCGGCGGGCAGCAGGCTCACCTTCCAGTACTGCCGGCAGGGGGCCGCATCCGCATCGAAGGCGTAGACGGTGGCGTGCTGGGTGACGACGAAGACGGCATTGTGCGTCCCGCCGCCGATGGTGAGGTTGGCCACCCACAGCGGTTGCGCATAGATCGGGCCGTCTACCGCACACGAGAACAGCTTGCCGAAGGCCCCGGGGGTCGCCAGCACCGCCGGGGTGAGGGCGAGCTCGCTGAAGTTCAGGCCGGTGCGCTCGACGGCATAGCGCTGCGTGGTGATCCCTCCGAGGTCGGTGACCGCGACGGTGGCCGAGGCGCTGCGGCTTGGATCCGCAACACTGGTGGCGACGAGGAGATGCGTGCCGGCCGTGCCGGGTGGGGAATACACGCCCATAGCGGAGATCGTGCCGACCGCCGCGTTGCCGCCGGAGACGCCGTCGACGCTCCAGTTCACCGACGAGTCGCCCATCCCGGTGACGGTGGCAGAAAACTGCTGCGCCACGCGCGTCGTCACTGCGGCACGTCGCGGACGCACCATGAGGCTACCGCTGTCCGCAGCTGTGACGGTCACGCTCGCAGCGGCGGACTTGCTGGGGTCGGCGACCGAGTTCGCCGTCACCGTCACCTGTGCCGGGGAGGGCACCGCCGCGGGCGCGGTGTACAGCCCCGCAGCCGATATGGTCCCCAGGGTGGCGTTGCCGCCGCTGACACCACCGACCTGCCAGCTGACGCTGCGGTTGGTGCTGTTGAGCACCGTGGCGGTGAATGCCTGCGTTCCGCCGGTGCTCACGCTCGCCGTGGTGGGTGAGATGCTGATGGTCACGGGCGCGGCAGGCGCCCCGGATCCGGACCCGCCGCAACCGGCCACGCCGGCCAGTACGCCCAAGGCCAGCCCGGGCCGCCCCAGCGCCCCCCACCACCACGCGCATCTGCCCATGCGGCTCCTCCCGGATTGCCTCGCGTCCCGTCCCTGGTCCGTTCGGCCCGCGCCCCGGGGCGCGGCCGTGGACACGACCCTAGCGCTGCTTGAACTCCTCGGGCGTCAGCTGGTGCCGCGCCAGCAGCTTGTAGAAGTCGGTGCGGTTGCGCCGCGCCAGGCGCGCCGCCTGGCTGACATTGCCGCCGGTGATCTGCAGGATCGAGGACAGGTAGGAGCGGGTGAACTCGTCGCGTGCCTCGTCGAAGGAGGGCAGGCGCCCCGGGGTGCCCCCGAGGGACTGCTGCACCAGCTCCACCGGGATGATCGGGGTCTGCGACAGCGCCACGTTCTGGCGCACCACGTTCTGCAGCTGGCGGATGTTGCCGGGCCAGTCGGCCGTGGCGAGCAGTTCCACCGCCTCGGGCGCGTAGATCTTGCGCACGCCGCTTTCCTTGGCGATCAGCGCCAGGAAATGCGCCACCAGGAGCGGGATATCCTCGCGCCGGCGGTTGAGCGAGGGCATCTCGATGTGCACCACGTTCAGGCGGTAGTACAGGTCCTCGCGGAAGGTGCCCGAGGCCATCAGCTGCTGCAGGTCGCGGTGCGTGGCCGAGACCACGCGCACGTTGGTCGGGATCGCCTCGGTCGCCCCGACCGGGCGGATGACGTTCTCCTGCAGCACGCGCAGCAGCTTGACCTGCAGGCGCATCGGCATGTCGCCGATCTCGTCCAGCATCAGCGTGCCGCCGTCAGCGGCCATGAACAGGCCGCGGTGCGCACGGGTGGCGCCGGTGAAGGAGCCCTTCTCGTGGCCGAACAGCTCCGACTCGAGCAGGTCCTCGGCCATGGCGCTGCAGTTGATGGCGACGAAGGGCTTGTTGCGGCGCGGGCTGCCCTTGTGGATGGCACGCGCCAGCAGCTCCTTGCCGGTGCCGCTTTCCCCGGTGATGAGCACGCGCGCATCGGTGCCGGCCACCATATGCGCCTGGGCGAGCTTTTCCTCCATGGCCGCCGAGCGGGTGATGATCTCCGCCCGCCAGTCCTCGTCCGAGGTGCCAAAGCCGGAGATGCGCAGCGCCTTCTGCACCTGGTCGAGCAGCTCCTGCTTGTCGACCGGCTTGGTGAGGAAGCCGAAGGCGCCCATCTGCGTGGCCTGCACCGCATCGGGTATCGTGCCGTGGGCGGTGAGGATGATGACCTTCAGTCCCGGCCAGCGGTTCTGCAGCTCCTTGAGCAGCCCGATGCCGTCCATGTTGTCCATGCGCAGGTCGGTGATGACGAGGTCCGGGCGGAAGCGGCTGGCCGCGGCTATCGCCTGGGCGGCGCTCTCGACGGCCTCGACATCGTAGCTTTCCGCGCGCAGGCGGATGGTCAGGAGGCGTAGCAGTCCCGGGTCGTCGTCGACGACCAGGATGCGAGCCTTGCGTTTGCCGGTCTGGTTCAAGGGTATGCTTCCTCGTGGCGCACGGTCAGCGGCCCGTGGTGCCGGGTTTGCGTTCATTCAGTGAGCGTTCGATGTTGGTGATGGCATCGAGTTTGGCGCGCGCTGCATCCAGTTCCTTGCGCAGGCGCGCGTTCTCGTCCATCTCCGTCTGCAGGCGCTTGTTCGCATTGGCCACCAGCGCGTGGTCGTTGCGCGTCGCATCGCTCTGGAGCCTGCGGTTTTCCGCCTCGAGCGTCAAATGGTCGTCGATTTGCGAAAGCTCCAGGCCGGCGAGTGCCCGCTCCGCCGGCAGCAGCATCTCGGGGTTGGCCATCAGCTCGCGCAGCAGCCCCTGGGCGCGCGTCAGGTTGGTGGCCGGGTGCCCGTGGGTGCCCAGGATCAGGGCAAGCTTGAGCTCGTGGCTGGGGGTGGGGGCGACGTCGTAGTCGTGCTCGGCGCTGGCGAAGATCTCCGCCTGCTCGGTCGGCTGGCCGGCGATCAGCCGCTGCAGCATGGCGAGATAGTCGGCGAGCACTGCCGAATTGGCGCTCACCGGGGTCACCTGCGGCACCGGCGCAGGTGCGCGCTGCAGGTTGCTGCCGCAGCCGGCAACGGCGGCGCCCAAGAGCGCCGCGGCGGTGATCAGCGTGCCCGTGCGCCTAGGCTGCATGGGCCTGCGCCTTGGGCGCGGTGGGGTGCGCCAGATCGCCCCCGCTCGCGCGGATCGGCATGGTGATGCGGAAGTGGGCGCCGGGGTACTGACCGTCGATGATCTGGATGGTGCCGCCGTGGGCGGAGACGAACTCCAGCACCACCGACAGGCCGATGCCGGTGCCCTTGACCGCCGTGCTGCGCGCGGCGCGCCCGGTATAGAAGGCGTCGAACACGTGGCCGCGGTCCTCGACCGGGATGCCCGGGCCGGCGTCGGCGACGTCCAGGATCAGCTGCAGGGCCGAGGCGCGCGCCATCAGATGGATCGTGCCGCCCTTGGGAGAGTATTTCACGGCATTGGAGAGCAGGTTCTCCAGGATCAGGCGGATCTTGCCGCGGTCGGCCACCAGGGTGACATCCTCCACGTGCACGTCCAGGCGCACGCGCTGCGAGAGCAGCGTCAGCTGCTGGTTCTCCAGCACCTGCTTCACCAGCGGGCGCAGGCGGAACTCGGTGGCCTCCAGGCCGACGCTGGAGGTCTGCCAGGCGCTGAAGGACAGGAGGTTCTCGATCATGCGCTGCAGCTTGATGCCGTTCTCGCGCAGGATCGCCGCGACCTCGCGCTGGTTGGAGTCCAGCTCCCCGACCGCCCCGTCCATCAACAGCTCGGTGCCCTCGCGGATGTTGGCGAGCGGGGTCTTCAGCTCATGCGACATGTGGCGCAGGAAGCGGTTGCGCTCGTGGGCCAGCTCCAGCAGGCGGTTGCGCAGCCACTCCAGCTGCCCGCCCAGGCGCTCCAGGTCGTGCGGACCGGAGACCACGATCGGGTTGGTGAAGTTGCCCTCGCCCAGCTCGCTGATCGCGCGGTCGAGCTGGCGCAGCGGGCGCCCCACGCCGATGGTGAGCACGAACACGGCGACCACCGCGAGCGGCAGCAGCAGCAGTGCCTGCCACAGCAGGCGCTTGCGTGCCTGCAGCGTGCGCTCCTCGAGTTCGGAGACCTCCTTGTCGACCTGCGCGTTGCTCTGCTGCGCCACCCGCTCGACCAGCGAGGTCAGCTGCGTGAAGCGCGCCGACAGATCCTCCGCGGCCGCCGCCCCGCTCGCCGCCGGGGTGGTCATCACCGCCGTGGCGATGCTCGCCTGCAGGGCGCCGAGTTCCTCGAGCGTCTCGCGCGCCTCG
This sequence comes from uncultured Pseudomonadota bacterium, assembly GCA_963794975.1. GTDB lineage: Bacteria > Pseudomonadota > Gammaproteobacteria > Steroidobacterales > Steroidobacteraceae > 13-2-20CM-66-19. Next base: position 624,572 of record CAWCGL010000004.1, read on the forward strand.
GGGCCGGCCTGGCCGTGGAGCTGCTCGCGCGTGCTCTTCAGGCGCTCGTCCTGCGCGCGGTACACGTCGATGAGCTTCGGATCGTTGAGCACCCCGTAGAGGCGCGCGGTGCGCTCCAGGGAGGCGATCTGCCCGAACAGCGCCTGGCTGGCGCGCGCCCCGGTGACCCCCTGGATGACGATCTTCTGGCCACGGTCGCCCAGTTCGCGGATCTGCAGCACGGCAGTGAGAATGGCCACCAGCAGCGGCACGGCCATCAGGGCCAGGCCGACTAGCATCAGTCCACTCAATGACTTGGGACGCCCCCACTGCATAGGGGCCGCATTCTACCGGTCGGTGCGGTCAGGCGTCTGGGATTGGCGCTTTCTGGCGACTTACCACGGCTCGCGCTGCAGCCGCTGCTCCCAGGCATAGGCGGTGCGCACGATGGTGTCGAGGTCGTTCAGCTTCGGTTTCCAGCCGAGTTCCTCGCGGATACGCTCCGCCCGCGCGACCAGGGCCGGGGGATCGCCAGGGCGCCGGGGCTCTTCCCTGACCGTGAGCTTCTTCCCGGTCACGCGCTGCACACTGTCGATAACCTGGCGGACGCTGTAGCCGTGGCCGTAGCCGACGTTGAGGGTGGTCGAGTCGCCCCCGGCGCGCAGGTAGGTCAGGGCGTCCAGATGGGCGGTGGCCAGGTCCTCGACATGGATGTAGTCACGCACGCCGGTGCCGTCGCCGGTCGGATAGTCGGTGCCGAACACGGACAGGTGCGAGCGCTTGCCGACCGCCACCTCGCAGGCCACCTTGATCAGCAGGGTGGCGTTGGGGGTGGCCTGGCCCACGCGGCCCCCGGAGTCAGAGCCTGCGACGTTGAAATACCGCAGTGCCGCATAGCGCAGCGGGGTGGCCGCGGCGACGCTGGCCAGCATCCACTCGGACATCAGCTTGGAGGTGCCGTAGGGGTTGATGGGCGCCGTCGGGGTCGATTCGGCGGCGACGCCCTCGGCCGGGATGCCGTACACCGCCGCGGTGGAGGAGAACACGAAGTGGCGCACCTGCGCGGCCACGCAGCACTCCAGCAGCGAGCGCGTCGAGCAGGTGTTGTTGCCGTAGTACTTCAAGGGGTCGCTCACCGACTCGGGCACGATGGTGAAGGCGGCAAAGTGCATGACCGTGTCGACCTCGTGCTCCTTGAGGAGCCCGGCGACGGTGTCCCGGTCGCCGACCTTGCCGACCACGAGCGGGGTATCGAGGACCGCCTGGCGGAAGCCGCGCGAGAGGTCATCGAGCACCACGACCCGCTCGCCGCGGGCGCGCAGCTGCAGGACGACGTGGGAGCCGATGTAGCCGGCGCCCCCGGTGACTAAAATGCTGCCGTTCTTCATAGTGGCTTGATGATAGACAAAAGCAGCGCCCCGGACCGGCAGCCGTTCGCAGGTCTGACACCGGAGGTGGTGCTGGATGCCGGTTCTGCGTTCGATCTGGGCCCTGACGGGCGCCTGTTTGCCCTGAACTCCTACGAAAACCGCGTCTACCAGATGGGGGTGGGGGAGCATCAGCTGGTGCTGAAGTTCTACCGCCCCGGGCGCTGGACCGACGGGCAGATCCTCGAGGAGCACACCTTCACCGCCGAGCTTGCCGCGGCCGAGATGCAGGTGGCCTCGCCGCTTTCGATCCACGGCACGACGCTGCACCGCTTTGCGGACTTTCGCTTCGCGATCTTCCCCTGGATGCGCGGGCGCTCCCCGGAGCTGGATGCACCCGAGGCGCGCACGGTGCTCGGGCGCGCCCTGGGTCGCCTGCATCAGCTCGGGGCGACGCGCCCCTTCCTCGAGCGCCCACGCATCAGCGTGCAGCGCCTGGGGTGGGAGGCGCGCGAGCAGGTGCTCGACAGCGCGCTGCTGCCCGAGCGCCTGGGGGAGCGCTATGCGCAGATCAGCGAGGAACTGCTGGGCAGCATTGCCGATGCCTTCGATGCGGCCGGGGAGGTGCGCCAGATCCGCCTGCACGGGGACTGTCATCTCGGCAACCTGCTGTGGAACGAGCAGGGCCCGGTGTTCGTGGACCTGGACGACTGTGCGACCGGACCGCGGGTGCAGGACCTGTGGATGATGTTGTCCGGCTCGCCGGACGAGCAGCAGCACCAGTGGGCGCAGCTGCTGGAGGGCTATCGCCAGTTCGCCGACTTCGACTACAACGAGGTGCGGCTGATCGAGCCGCTGCGCTCCCTGCGCATGCTGCACCATGCCGCCTGGGTCGCGCATCGCTGGTTGGATCCGGCCTTCCCCCGGGCCTTCCCGTGGATCGGCGAGGAACGCTACTGGGAGGGGTACCTGCAGGACCTGCGCGAGCAGTTGGGCCAGATCGAGGATCCCCCCCTGCTGCGGGGCTGAAGCACTGGCGAAAGTGCCGACCGGCGCACGTGCGCAAGGGGCGCGACTCGCGTTATTGTGCCCATTGCGGGCCCACTGGCCCGCAAGATCCTGGCCATCTTCAGGAAGGTAGCGCGCACAGCCTATGCGGATCCTCACAACACTCGCGGTGTGTTCGGCCCTTTCCGTGCCGCTGGCCGGCTGTGGCTCCGGGCACCAAGGCGCCTCGGCGGCTGCGGCCAGCACCGCGGTGAAGAAGGCGGCGGCCCCCACCGACGAACTCTCGCGCAGCCACGTGGCGGCGGTGGCCTCGGTCAAGGCCGGCACCCCGCCCATCCCCGTGCAGGTCAAGTTCTCCCTGCACGATCACCCGCAGGTGGGCACCCCCGTCGACATGGACCTCGCCGTCATCCCGACCACCGGCACGCTCGATCGGGTCTTCGGCAAGGTCGCGGGCGAGGAGGGGCTTGCGGTGGTCAGCGGGGCGGAGCTGCCCGAGACCCAGAAGCCGCTCGAGGGCGCGGCGATGCACCACGCGCTGCAGCTGCTGGCCAACAAGGACGGTATCTACGAGCTCACCGTGACGGTCTCGGTGGACTCCGGGGGCATCCTCTCCACGCAGGCCTTCACGATTCCCGTCCTCGCCGGCAACGGCATGGCGGAGCTGCCGACCACCGGAACGGTGTCCGCTCCGGTGGCGGCAACCAAGCCGGCCGGTCCGGGCCACTAACGGGCCAGGTTCTGCCCCCCCGGTAGCGGGATTTGCACTTACCGCAGAACCGGGAAGGGCTTCACAAAGGCGCATTGGACCGGGTCGTATGATCTGGATCGGGTCCAGCTGCCTTCCTTATGTCAAAGATCCAGCCCTCTGCCGATTCTGCTGACGCTGACTTTGGCGCCACGACCACCTCCTTGAGCTCGCACTTCATGGTCGGCGCGACCACGACCCTGGTGCGCGCCGACGCCCGCCCCATCCCGGAGAACCAAGGCGAGCTGCACCCGCAGCTGAAGGCGCAGCTGCGCGAGCTGCGCCTGCGCACCGGGCGCGCCGATCCGGACGTGCCGATGCTGCTGCGGCTCATCAACGATCACTACCAGACCAGCGAGCGCGAGCGGCGCGGCATCGTGGAGTCCATGCGCCTGATGGCCGACGAGGCGCAGGCGCTCGCCCTGGAGGCGCGCGAGCAGTCCTCCGAGCACCTGCAGGTGATCCTCGATCACATCAAGGACGTGGTGCTGCTGGTGGATGCGGAAGGGGTGATCCGCACCTTCAACCCCACCGGCGAGCGGGTGTTCGGCTACACACAGGCCGAGGTGCTCGGCAAGCGCATCGACCTGCTCATCCCCAAGATCGCCGACGCGGAGAGCGTGCCCGAGGCGCTGACGCGCCTGGCCACCAGCCTCGATGACACCGCGCTCGATCTGGCGGCGCGCGAGCTGTGGGCGCAGCGCCAGAACGGGGCGCTGTTCCCGGCCGAGATCGCCGTCAGCAAGGCACCGGTCTCGCACGGGCAGATGTTCGTGCTGTGCCTGCGCGATGTGACCGAGCGGCGCGAATCCGAGCAGGCCATACGCGAGAGTGCCGCGCGCTACCAGATCCTGGTGGACCACGCCCCGGATGCGATCGTCGTGCTCGATGCGGACACCGGCCGCTTCGTCGACGCCAACGACAAGGCGCTGAAGTTCTACGGCCTGTCGCGCGAGAAGCTGCTCACGGTCGGTCCGCAGACCATGAGCCCGCGGCTGCAGCCCGACGGGGGCACCTCAGAGGAGCGCGCGCGGGCCTACATCGAGCGGGCCCTGGCCGGGGAGACCCCGGTGTTCGAGTGGACGCACGTGGACGGCGCCGGCCGCGAGATCGTCTGCGAGGTGCGCCTGGTGAACCTGCCCAGCGGCAAGGCCCGGCTGGTGCGCGGCAGCATCGCCGACATCTCCGAGCGCAAGCGTGCCGAGCGCGTCTCGGCGGTCGAGCGCCAGGTGTTCGAGCAGCTCACCCGCAACGCGCCGCTGGCCGGGGTGCTGGCCTCCATCACCGCGCTGATCGAGTCGGCGATCCCCGGCACCGCAGGCTCTGTGAGCCTGCTCGCCCCGCACGGGCAGAACTTCGCCTCGGTGCTCGCCCCGCAGCTGCCCGAGGCCCTGTGCCAGGCGCTCGAGCGCACCACCATCGGCATCCGCAACGGCTCGTGCGCCGCCTGCGTATACCTTGGGCGCCAGGTGCTGGTGGCGGACCTGGCCAAGGACCCGTTCTGGCAGGAGCAGCGCGCGGCGGCGCTGGCCGCCGGCAAGCGCGCCGCCTGGTCGACCCCGATCAAGGCCGCCGACGGGGGCATGCTCGGCTCCCTCGGGGTCTACCGCGCCGAGGTCGGCCTGCCCTCCGCCGCCGACACCAACCTCATGGCGCGCGCCGCGCAGCTGGCCGGCATCGCCGTCGAGCGCAGCCGCGGCGAGGAGGCGCTGCGCGGCAGCGAGGCGAAATTCCGCGGCCTGTTCGAGAGCATCGCCGAAGGGGTCTACCAGAGCGGGCGCGACGGGCGGCTGCTGTCGGTGAACCCCGCCTTCGTCGCCATGCTCGGCTATGACAGCGCCGCGCAGCTGTACGCCCTGCCCAACGCCTCGCTGCTGTACTGGGACCCGGCGGACCGCGCCCGCTTTGCCCACCGCGTGGACACCGGCGGGGAGATCCGCGATGCGGAATTCCTGATGCGCGGCCGCGACGGCCAGCAGCTGTGGATCCTGGAGAACGCGCGCCAGATGCGCGATCCCACCGGCAACTGCGTCGGTTACGAGGGCACCATCGCCAACATCAACGAGCGCAAGCGCGCCGAGCAGGCGATGTTCGCGGAGAAGGAGCGCGCGCAGGTGACGCTCGAGTCGATCGGCGATGCGGTGATCAGCACCGACGCCGACGGGCGCATCGAGTACATCAACCCGGTCGCCGAGAGCCTCACCGCCTGGAGTCTCGCCGAGGCGCGCGGCCAGCCGATCGGCACGGTGCTGAACCTGGTGAACGAGCTCACCCGCGAGCCGATCGAAAGTTCCCTGCAAGGCGTGCCCGGGCGCGCCTCGGGCACGACCCCGGCTGACCACGCAGTGCTGATGACGCGCGCCGGCCACGAGGTCGCCATCCAGCAGTCCGCCGCCCCGATCTGCGACCGCCAGGGGCGCGTCATCGGCGCCGTCACGGTCTTCCACGACGTCACCAAGGAGCGCCGCCTGAAGCGCGCGCTCTCCTGGCAGGCCAGCCACGATGCGCTCACCGGCCTCATCAACCGGCGCGAGTTCGACAACCGCCTGCACGGGGCGCTCCTGAGCGCGCAGCGCGGCGAGGGCGCCTACGCGCTCCTGTACATCGATCTCGACCAGTTCAAGGTCGTCAACGACACCTGCGGCCACCAAGCCGGGGACCGACTGCTGCGCGATGTCACCGGACTGCTGCAGACCCACGTGCGCGCGAGCGACACCATCGCCCGCTTAGGGGGCGATGAGTTTGGCGTGCTGCTGGAGGGCTGCACGCCCGAGCAGGCGACGCGCATTGCCGAAGGGGTGCGTCAGGCGATCCGCGACTTCCGCTTCGTGTGGGGCGCGAGCACGCTCTCGGTCGGGGCCAGCATCGGCATCGTGCAGATCGGCGCCGACACCGAGAACGTCGCCAATGTCATGAGCGCGGCGGATATCGCCTGCTATGCCGCCAAGGACGCGGGGCGCAACCGCATCCACGTCTATGGCGCCGACGGGGTCTCGCACCGGCACCGCGAGATGCACTGGGTGAGCCGCGTCACCCGGGCCGCCGAGGACGGGCGGCTGGAGCTGTTCTTCCAGCCGATCGTCGCGCTCGCCGGCACCGGCGCCCGCCCCTTCTACGAACTCACGGTGCGCCTGCGCGATGACTCCGGGGAATTGGTGCCTCCGGGGGAATTCATCCCGGCGGCGGAGCGCTATAACGTCATGTCGGCGATCGACCGCTGGGTGCTCGGCCGTGCCTTGGGCGTGCTGCGCGAGCGGCTGCGCAACGGGCAGGTGCTGCCGCTGCTGGCGGTGAACCTCTCGGGCACCTCCCTCAACGAGCAGTCCTTCGTTGACTACGTACTGCAGAGCGTCGGTGAACCGGAGATCGCCGGCTCTCTGTGCTTCGAGATCACCGAGACCGCCGCGGTCACGAGCCTGTCGAACGCGCGCTTCCTGATGGGCGAGCTCAAGTCCCGCGGCGCCAAATTCTCCCTCGATGACTTCGGCACCGGGGTCTCCTCGTTCGTGTACCTGAAGACCCTGCCGGTGGACTTCCTGAAGATCGATGGCCAGTTCATCGCCCACATCACCCAGGACCCGGTCAACCGCAGCATGGTGGAGGCGATCGGCAAGGTCGGCCGCGCCCTGGGGATCGCCACGGTCGCCGAGTGCGTGGAGAGCGAGGCGGTGCTGGCGGAGCTTAGGGCCATCGGCATCGACTACGTGCAGGGATTTCACCTCGCGCAACCGCTGCCTATCGAGCAGCTGCCGTAAACCTGCGACAAAAGACCCATTCTAACGTGGTGCCCGTGCGGGCTTGTTCGTAGAATGCGCGCCACCTAGCGTCGAACGGACTCAATCAGCGTGCCAAACGGATATAACGCCTCGCACAAATTCCTCCCGCGACTCGGTCTGGTGCTGCCCCTGGCCTGCCTCTTCGCGGCTGCAGCTGCGGCCGCCGAGAAGACCCCGCCGCCGGAGACCGTCGCCGCGCAGCTGCGCGATGCGGCGCTCGCCGGCCACGACGTGGCCTATAACTGGGTGAGCGAGCTGACCACCCGCTTCGGCCCGCGCCCGGCCGGGTCGGCAGGCGAGCAGCAGGCCGCCGAATGGGCCGCCGCGCGGCTGAAGGCGCTCGGCTTCGACAACGTGCACATCGAGACCTTCCCCATCACCGCCTGGGTGCGCGGCAGCGAGAGCGGGGCGCTCGTCGCCCCGACCGCGCAGCCCCTGGTGGTGGCTGCGCTCGGGGAATCCCCGCCGACCGGGGCCGCCGGCGTCGAGGGGGACGTGGTGCTGTTCAAGAGTCTGGAGGCGCTGGTCGCCGCCCCGCGCGACTCGCTGACCGGGAAGATCGCCGTGGTGTCGCAGCGCATGGTGCGCACTCAGGACGGGGAGGGTTACTCGGACGCGGTCGGCGCGCGCACCGACGGGCCGAAGGAAGCCGCGCAGCGCGGCGCCGTGGCCTTCATGCTGCGCTCGGTGGGCACCGACTCGCACCGCATGGCCCATACCGGCACCACGCGCTACGTGGATGCGCGCGTGCCGTTGCCGTCCTTCGCACTCAGCAACCCCGATGCCGACCAGCTCGAGCGCATGGTCGCCCTCGGCCAGATCCCGCGCGTGCACCTGTTCTCCGGCGCCGCCTACGTCACCGGCGCGCACTCGCAGAACGTCGTTGCCGACCTCAAGGGCACTACCCGCGCCAAGGAAGTCGTGCTGCTCGCGGCGCACCTGGACAGCTGGGACCAGGGCACCGGCGCCATCGACGACGGCGCCGGCACGGCCATCATCGTCGCCGCCGCGAAGCTCATGCGCGACCTGCCGCACCGGCCGCAGCGCACCGTGCGCGTGGTGCTGTTCGGCTCCGAGGAGATTGCGCAGCCGAACGCGCCCTTCGGAGACTTCGGCGGCAACTCCTACGCCGCCAACCACCTCTCCGAGCTGTCCGGCCACGTGCTGGCCGGGGAGAGCGACCTGGGATCCGACCGCGTGTTCTCGCTCGCGCTGCCGGCCTCGGTGTTCCACGGGGAATTCCAGCTGGCGACCGACCGGGTGCTCAGCCCTCTCGGGGTGCTGCCGGCGGCGCGCCCGGCGGAGGACGGCGGCGCGGATGTCGGTCCGGTGGGCAAGGCGGGGGTGCCGCTGTTCTCCCTCAACCAGGATGCGACGCACTACTTCGACCTGCACCACACCCCCGATGACACGCTCGACAAGATCGACCGCACGCAGCTGGATCAGAACGTCGCCGCCTGGGCGGCCTTCATCTGGCTGGCCGCCGACAGCGACGTCGAATTCCGTCCGGCACCGCCTGAACGCCTGCCGTGACCTGCGCGTGAGCTGACCCGCCATGGGCCCACTCGAGGGCATCAAGGTTCTGGACCTCACGCGCGTGCTGGCGGGCCCCTGGGCGAGCCAGCTGCTCGCCGATTACGGCGCGGATGTGATCAAGGTCGAGGAGCCGGTGAGCGGGGACGACTCGCGCAGGTGGGGACCGCCGTGGCTGCACGACGCCAGCGGCGAGGCCACGGGGGAGTCGGCGTACTACCTCGCCACCAACCGCGGCAAGCGCTCGGTCACGCTCGACCTGGCGCACCCGCAGGGGGCGCAGCTGGCCCGCCAGCTCGCGCTGCAGTCGGACGTGCTGCTGGAGAACTTCAAGGTCGGTGGCCTGGCCCGCTATGGCCTGGGCTACCCGCAACTCGCGGCGCTGCATCCGCCGCTGATCTACTGCTCGATCACCGGCTTCGGGCAGGACGGCCCGGATGCGGCCCGGCCCGGTTACGACGCCATGATCCAGGCGATGGGCGGACTCATGAGCATCACCGGCACCCCCGACGGGCAGCCGGGTGCCGGTCCGCAGAAGGTCGGCGTTGCGGTGAGCGACCTCATGGCCGGCATGTACGCGGCCACCGCGGTGCTGGCGGCGCTCCACGAGCGCACGCGCTCCGGGCAGGGACAGCACATCGATCTTGCGCTGCTGGACACGCAGCTCAGCTGGCTGGCCAACCAGAGCATGAACTACCTGCTCACCCACGAGGCGCCGCGCCGGCTGGGAGCGGCGCATCCGAGCATCACCCCGTACCAGCCGTTCGCGACCGCGGACGGGTTTGTGATGCTGGCGGTGGGCAATGACCGCCAGTTCGCCAGCTTCTGCCGCGTGGCCGGGCACGCCGAGCTCGCCGGCGATGCGCGCTTTGCCACCAGCGCCGCCCGCGTGGCCCACCGGGACGCGCTTGCGGCGCTGCTCATCCCGGTGATGCAGACCCGCAGCAGCGCCGAGTGGGTGCGCCTGCTCGGGGAGGCACAGGTGCCGTGCGGGCCGATCAACGACATCGCGCAGGCCTTCGCCGAGCCGCAGGTGCGCCACCGCGGCATGCGCCTGGAGCTGCCGCATCCGCTGGCAGGCTCGGTGCCCGGGGTGAAGAACCCGGTGCGTTTCTCGCGCACCGCGGCGCAGTACACGCGCGCGCCGCCACTGCTGGGCGAGCACACCGACCAGGTGCTGCAGGAGCGCCTGGGGCTGAGTGCCGAGGAACTCGCGCGCCTGCATGCCAGCGGCGCACTGGGCAAGGCGCGGCGCTGAAGGGCCGCGCGGGCGACGGCGGCACGGGCAAGGGAGTAACCTTGAAATCGGCCGTGGCTGTGCTGGCACGGGGCGCGCGTGCCAGGCAGCGCCGGGCGGCCACGCACTTAAGGAGAAGCGACGCCCATGAGCGAACTGGTCCTCATCGAGACTGCCGCCGGCATCTGCCACCTGCGGTTGAACCGTCCTGAGAAGCGCAATGCGATCACTTTCGCCATGTACGAGGCGCTGGCGGGCGGACTCCGCGCTGCCGGCGCCGATGACAGCGTCCGGGTGCTGCTGCTGAGCGGGGAGGGGGCCGGGTTCTGCGCCGGCAACGACCTGCACGACTTCATCGCCGGCCCGGACTTCTCCTCCCGCCATCCGGTGCTCGGATTCCTGCGCGGCCTGGTGAACCTCGCCAAGCCGCTGGTCGCGGCGGTGCACGGCCAGACCGTCGGCATCGGCGTGACGATGCTGCTGCATTGCGACCTGGTGGTCGCCGCCGACACCACGCGCTTCAGCATGCCGTTCGTAAGCCTTGGCCTGGTGCCCGAGGCGGCCAGTTCGCTGCTGATCCCGCAACGCATCGGTCCGCAGCGTGCCGCCGAGCTGCTGCTGCTCGGCACGCCCTTCGACGCCACGACGGCGCAGTCACTCGGCATGGTCAACCGCGTGGTGGCCGAGGCCGCCGCCCTGGGCGAGGCGCGCGCGCTCGCCGCCGCCCTGGCCGCCCAGCCCCCCGAGGCGCTGCAGGCCACGCGCCGCCTGTTACGCGGCGATCCGGGCCCCGCGCTGGCGCGCATCGATGCCGAGGCGGATATCTTCGGCGCGCAGCTGAAATCGGCGGAGTTCCGCGCCGCGGTGCAGGCCTTCCTCGCCAAGGCGAAGTCGCGATGACCGTCTATGCACTCGATGGATTGGTGCCGGTGATCGACCCGAGCGCCTTCGTGCACCCGCAGGCGAGCATCATCGGCGATGTGATCATCGGGCCGCGCTGCTACGTCGGGCCGGGAGCCTCGCTGCGCGGTGACTTCGGCCGCATCATCATGAACGAGGGCTGCAACGTCCAGGACTGCTGCGTGCTGCACAGCTTTCCGGCCCAGGACGCGCTGCTGGAACAGGACGCGCACATCGGCCACTCGGCGGTGCTGCACGGCTGCACGGTGCGGCGCGGGGCGCTGGTCGGCATCGGCTCGATCCTGATGGACGAGGTCGTGGTCGAGGAGGAGGCCTTCGTGGGGGCCGGCAGCTTCGTGCGCGCCGGCTTCGTCGTGCCGCGGCGCACGCTGGTGCTGGGCTCGCCGGCGCGCGTGGTGCGCGAGCTCACCGAGCAGGAGATCGCGTGGAAGGCACGCGGCACGGTGGAGTACCAGGAGCTGGCGGCGCGCTGCCTCGCCGGTCTCAAGGAATGCCGGCCGCTGACTTCCATCGAGCCCAACCGCCCGCGGATCACGCTCTCCGACGCGATCCCGCTGCACTCGACCAAGAAAAGGTAAGCGCGCGGCGCCGGCCGCTCAGCTGCGCATGCGCAGCCAGGTCACGGTGCCGATGCCGGCGAAGGTCATGAGCAGGGAGCCGAACAGGTGGGCCGCGGCGGCGCTCAAGGCCCACAGCGGACGCCCGCCCATCAGCATGCCGACGATCTCGGCCGAGAACGTCGAGAAGGTGGTCAGGCCGCCGCAGAACCCGGTGATCACAAACAGCCGCCACTCCGGAGCGATCGCGGTGTAGGTCGCAAAGTAGGCGACCGCGACTCCCACCACGTAGCCGCCGAGCAGGTTGGCGGCCAGGGTGCCCGGCGGCACGGCGGGGAAGTGCGCATTGAGTGCGGCGGAAACCCACCAGCGCAGCAGCGCGCCGAGGCTGGCCCCGACGCTGATGGCCAGGATCGATCTCCAAATCATGGCAGCGTTTTAGCATGTTTTCGCCGGCCGGACTGCACGCCCTCGGCGGGCGGCGCAATCGGAACAAGGCGGCGCTTCGAGTATGCTGTCGGGCCTAACAAGCCCCGCCCCGCGAGCCGGGCCTCCCGAAAGGCAACCATGCGCTTTTTGTCACCGCTTCCTGCGCTGCTGATCCTTGCCGTACTCCTCGCCGGCTGCGCACCCAAGCCGGCCGGGGAATCCGAGGACGCCCGCTTCGCCGCGATCTACGAAACGGAGTGGAAGTGGCGCACCGACCAGCAGCCCGACGACGAGGACGGGGTACGCCCGATCAGTGATCACCTGCCGCGCGTGGACCCGGCCACGCAGGAGATGCGCCTGAAGTACTGGGAGGACGTCCAGAAGAAGCTCACCGGCATCCAACGCGCGCAGCTCTCCCCGGCCGAGCAGGTCAACTACGACGTCTACAGCGCGCAGATCGCGGTGCTGGTCGCCAACCAGCGCTTCCGCGATTTCGAGGCCCCGGCCAACGCTGACACGACCTTCTGGACGGACATCGGCTACACCGCGCGGCGCCCTTTCCGCACCGTGGACGACTACCGGCACTGGATCGGCCAGATGCAGGACATCCCGCGCTACTTCCACGAGCAGATGGACGAGATGCGCGCCGGGATGAAGCGCGGCTTCACCCCGCCACAGGTGACCATGCAGGGGCGTGAGGCCTCACTCACCGCGGTGACCGAGGCGGCGCCGGAGGCCAGCCTGTTCTACACACCCTTTGCCGAGCAGATGCCCGGGGTGCCCAAGGACCGCCAGGCGGAACTGAAGGCGGCCGCGGTGAAGACCATCAAGGAAGTGGTGCAGCCGGCCTACGTGGAGCTGCTCAACTTCATGCGCAAGGAGTACGTGCCGGGTATGCGCACCACGCTGGCGGCGCAGGAGTTGCCCGACGGCAAGGCTTTCTACCGGGCGAAGATCCTCGAGTTCACTACCCTCGACATGGACCCGGCCGAGATCCACAAGCTCGGCGTGTCGGAGGTGCAGCGCCTGCACGAGGCGATGGTCCAGGCCATGCACGAGACCGGCTTCAAGGGCGAGTTTCCGGCGTTCCTCAAGTACCTGCGCTCCGACCCGCGCTTCTACGTGAAGACTCCCGAGGAGCTGCTGATGCACGCGGCATTGATTGCCAAGCGCTTCGACGGCAAGGCGGCACAGTACTTCGGTTACCTGCCGCGGCGGCGCTTCGCCATCAAGCCGGTGCCCGCTGACCTGGCGCCGTTCTACACCGCCGGTCGCGGCGGGGCGAACGTGTACCTGCTGAACACCTACGACCTGCCGAGCCGGCCGCTGTACAACCTGACCGCGCTCACCCTGCACGAGTCCGCGCCCGGGCATTCCTTCCAGATGTCCATCGCCATGGAGCACAAGGACCAGCCGGAGTTCCGCCAGCTCACCTACATCTCCGCCTACGGGGAGGGCTGGGCGCTGTACTGCGAGCACCTGGGCGTGGAGATGGGCATGTACGACAGCCCCTACGACCGCTTCGGCATGCTCGGCTACCAGATCTGGCGTGCCGCCCGGCTGGTGGTGGACACCGGCATCCACTCCCAGGGGTGGACCCGCGAGCAGGCGCTTGACTACTTCCGCCAGTACACCGCGCTGCCCGAGCACGAGATCAATACCGAGATCGACCGCTACATCGCCTGGCCCGGCCAGGCGCTCTCTTACTATCTGGGCGAGCGCTCGATCCTCGAGGGCCGCGCCCGGGCCGAGAAGGCCCTGGGGGAGCGCTTCAACATCCGCGCTTTCCACGATGCGGTGCTCTCGATGGGCTCGGTGCCGCTGCCGGTACTGCAGACGCGCATCGACCAGTTCATCGACGATGGCGGCCGTGGCCCGTACCCCGACATGGAGTAGGGGAGAGCTTTGGAGTTACCATCGATGCCGGTTTCCGGATCACGGTTCGCAACAGGAGGGGCTATGAGAAATTCAATGTGGATGGTGACCGCCGCGGCAGTGCTGGCGGTGGGCTTCGCACAGGTTCCTGATGCCAATGCCACCACGGATAACAGCCAGCAGGACCGCATGAAGACCTGCAACGCGGAGGCCAAGGTCAAAGCCCCGACCGGGGATGCCCACAAGCAGTTCATGTCCGACTGCCTCTCCGGCAAGACCACCGCGACAGCCACGGGCAACAGTCAGCAGGAGAAGATGAAGGCGTGCAACGCGGAGGCCAAGGTCAAGGCCCCCACGGGGGACGCCCACAAGCAGTTCATGTCTGACTGCCTCAAGGGCAGCAGCACGACTCACTAGCATTGCGCGCGCCGTGCGCCCCGGGGCGCACGGCGCGCCAGACTGCTGCCATGGCAGGCCGCCGTGCGGCCTCCCTGTCCTGCTTTGCCTCCGACCCGCTGCGCGCTGCTGATCAAATGGCGCACGCTCGAGGAGCATCGCTAGCTGCGCGGCCCACCTGCCTCGCTCTGTGGCGCGCGCAGGTCGGGCCCCTCCTGGATTGGCACTTCTCGTGAAGCAACTCGACCGCAAGTTCCAGGTGCGCGCCGCCTCCTGCTCGGGCTCAGCCATGCGCCATCGGGCGGATGAAGCGCACGGCGAAATCCTCCATCACGCGTTTCTTGGCATCCAGGCTTGAGTGCTTGCCGGCGGTGTAGGCGAACGGGTAGCTCACTCCGCCGGTCATCCCGGCCTCGTGCAGGCGCTGGAAGGTGGCCAGGTCAGGGGGCGTCGACAGCCCGATCACGGTTTCAAAGGGCACCTGGTCGCGCTTAGCCGCATGGCGCAGGCGGGCGAACTCGGCCAGCAGTCCCGGGACCTCCTCGGGCGTGTTGCCCGCGCCGATCCAGCCATCGGCCTTCTCGGCGGCGCGTCTGATGGCCACCGGTGAGGAGCCGCCGGTGAAGATCGGTACCGTGCGGCGCGGCGCCGGGGAGATCTGCAGCGCCGGAAAATCAAACATCGCGCCGTGATGCTCCACCATGCCCCCGGCCCACAGCTTGCGCAGCACGTCGAGCATCTCGTCGAAGCGCTTGCCGCGCGTATGGAAGTCCACGCCGTAGATTTCGAATTCGTCCTTCATCCAGCCGATGCCCGCCCCGAGGATGAAGCGGTCGTTGCTCAGCAGCGCCAAGGTGCCGGTGGCGCGGGCCACCTCGAACACGTTGCGCAGGGGCAGCACGTAGACCGACACCGCGAAGCGAATGCGCTGGGTGACCGCGCTGATCGCGCCGAGCGTCGCCCAGCAGTCCGGGTACCACGAATCGGGCGCCATCGGCGGCTTGCCGTCCCTGGAGTAGGGGTAGTGGGACTTCACGACCTGCGGGAAAACGCCGTGGTCGCCGAGCATGACGCCCTCGAAGCCCAATTCCTCGGCGAAGCGCGCAACCTCCAGGATCTGCTCCGGCTCCATCCAGGTGAGCATCTGCCAGAATTTCATACCCATCCCCTCTAGCGCGCGAACCTGCCGCGGTTGAAGAAGCGGTCGAAGGCCTCAGGGTCGGCCGCTCCGAAGGCCTTGATGTCATTGTCCAGGAAGCGATCCCCGCTCACCACGCCGCGCGCGACGGCCGGGCGCGCCTGGATGGTGCGGAACCAGCGCTCCAGCGCCGGCCAGGCCGCGAGCGCGTTGCCGCTCTGCGCGGCGGCGAGCAGGAACGGGTAGATCCCCACGACCGTGCGGATCCAGGGCCAGGTGGCCACGTCGGCGATCGAGAACGCCTCCCCACCGAGGTAGGCGGCGGCGGCGAGCCGCGTGTCGAGCACGCCGAAGATGCGGCGCACTTCGCTGGTGTAGCGCTGCACGCTGTAGTCGTTGCCGGGAGGTGCATGGCGCGTGAAGTGCACCAGCTGGCCAAACATCGGCCCGACCGAGGCGATCTGCACCATGAGCCACTCGATGACCGTGGTGCGGGCGATACCGCTCGCCGGCAAGAGCTTGCCGGTCTTCTCGGCCAGATAGATCAGGATCGCGCCGCTTTCGAAGACCGGCAGCGGCGTGCCGCCGGGTCCGTCCGCATCGACGATCACGGGCACCTTGTTGTTCGGGCTGGTGGCGAGGAACTGCGGCTCGTACTGGTCGCCGGCGAACACGTTCACGTGGTGCTGGCGGTAGGGCAGGCCCACCTCCTCGAGCATGACGGTGATCTTCACCACGTTGGGACTGCTCATGCCGTAGACATCGATCATCGGGAACTCTCCTGCGGAGCGCATGTGCCGCCGACCGTGCGCGAAGCGCCCCGGAAGCGCATCCACCAAACGCGTGAGGCACCGCCGCCGGCGCGCCGCGGCGGCGGAAAGCAGGTAGGCTAGCGCACCACGGCCACAGAACACCAAGGACGAGGACCGCGTGGGCGATGCGCTGCAGACCCTGATCGACCAGCAGGCGCTTGCTGAGCTGGTGCACAGCTATTGCCGTGCCTGTGACCGGCGCGATTTCGCCCTGTTGCGCACGCTCTACCACGACGATGCGATTGATGACCACGGCAGCATGTTCCGCGGCAGCGCCGATGAGTACCTCGCCTGGCTCCCCGGGGTGATGGCCAACTTCGAGGCCACCGTGCACTCGATCACCAACACCCTGTTCGTCGTGCGCGGCGATGAGGCCCAGGGCGAGCTGTACACCCACGCCTATCACCGTACCCCGGCGCCCAATGCCCGCGAGATCGTGATCGGCGGGCGTTACCTGGATCGCTATGCGCGGCGCGCCGGCACCTGGAAGTTCCTGCACCGCTCGCTGGCGCTGGACTGGGTGCGCACCGCGCCCGTCGATGCCAGTGCCTACCTCGAATTTGCCGCCGGTGCCCCACCCGGGCGCACCGATGCGCGCGATCCGTCCTACCTTGCCCTGCCGTTCTTTGCCCGGAGCGCCGCCCCGTCATGAAATTCTGGTTGTCACTGGTGTCGGTACGCGAGACCGAACAGCTGCCCGCGCTGGCCCGTCTTGCCGAGGACCTCGGCTTCCACGGCCTGATGGTCGGGGATCACCTGCTGTGGCCGGCGGAGATCGAGACCCCGTACCCGTACTCGCCGGATGGCAAGATCTTCGTGCCCCCTGATACCCCGTGGCCGGATCCCTGGGTGCTGTTCGCGCACCTGGGTGCGTTGACCACCAAGTTGCACTTTGCCTCCAACATCTACCTGGCCGCGCTGCGGGACCCGCTCACCGTGGCCAAGAGCGTCGCCACCGCGGCAGCCCTGACGCAGGACCGCATCATCCTCGGGGTCTCCGCGGGATGGCTGAAAGAGGAGTACGAGCAGGTCGGCATCGACTTCGGCACGCGCGGCTTCCGCCTGGACGAGACCCTCACGCTGGTGCGCAAGCTGCTCACCGGTCGCGTGGTGCGCCACGAAGGCCCGTTGTTCAGCGTCGAGGGCACCATGTGCCCGGCGCCGTCGCAGCCGGTACCCATCTGGTGCGGCGGCGCCGCCGCTCCGGCCATGCGCCGTGCGGCGCAGAACGATGGCTGGCTGCCGTTGCCGATGACCCTCGCCCAGACGCGCACCGCGCTCGGGGCCATCCACGTGATGCGCCGGGACGCCGGCCTGGCGCAGGCCGGGTTCTCCGTCGGCCTGCCGCTGGCGGAGCCGGTCACCCAGGCGGCCGTCGACGCGCTGCGCGAGCTGGCCGTGCAGGATCTGGTGGTAATCGCGCCGTGGCTGCCGTCTCCCTGGGACCCCAAGGCGTGGCTGGATCCGGGGGATGACATGTCGCAGCTGGCGACCAAGAAGAAGGCCCTGGAGCGTTACGCCGAGGCCGTCATGCGCAAGGTGCGCTGAAGGAGGCTGCCGGTGATCAAGACCATTGCGTTCCTCAAGCGCAAGGCGGGCATGTCCCAGGAGGCGTTCGAGCGTTATTACGAGACCCGGCATGCGCCGCTGATCCTGTCCATCGCCCCGCAGATCTGCGACTACCGCCGCAACTTCCTGCTCAGCGAGGGTGCGATCGTGGTGCCGGGCCTGCCCGCGCCGGACTTCGACGTCGTGACCGAGCTGTGGTACCCGGACGAGGCCGCCTTCGCAGCGGCGCTGGCCGCATTCACCGACCCGGTGAACGCCAAGCGCATCGCCGATGACGAGGAGAATGTCTTCGACCGCGCCTACACGCGCTTCTACATGGTCAGGGAGACCCGCTCGCCGGCGCGCTGACAGACCGGCTGGCTTGCGGCAGCACGGCGGCGAGCACCATCAGCGCCGCCGCCGTGATCATCAGGTGCCCCGGCGGGAATGCACCGAGGAAGTGGTAAACGCACAGCGCCGTCGCGCCCGGGATCAGTGCCAGCAGGAGGACGATGACCGGCCGTGCCAGCGCGGGTCTGAAGGCCAGCACGGCGGTCACCACGCCGACCGCGGCTGCGGTCGTCGAGTCCGCCGCCCACAGGGCCCGGTATGCGTTGCCGAGCAGGGGCGAGAGGCCCGAGGCGAGCACCCCGGCATCGACCCGTGCATAGGCAGAGGCGTGCAGCAACGCGCTGCCGATGAGCACGAAGGCGGCCGCTGCGAGCAGCGTCCGTGACAGGGTGGAATTCATCGTGGACCTTTCGCAGTCGAAGCCTTCAGTTGGTGGGTGACACAGGGCCGTGAGCGTCCGTGGAGCGCTTGCGGAACAGCCGTCGCACCATGCGCACGGCGAAGAAGCAGAAGAGGGCCACCAGTGCCACCGCGAGCAGTGGCGAGGCGAGCGCCAGCAGCGAGACTGCGAGCGCGCCGCCGAGTTCGCCCGTCGAGACCACCGGATTACCCAGCCCGCCGGTGAGCACCGCGGACTTCACGCGCAGCAGCGAGGTGAGCCCCTGGGTGAGCCCCGCCGCACCGCCGCCCGCGATGATGGCGGTGCTCCACCTGAGCATCGGCGGCAGGTCCGTGACCACGGCGGCCGTCACCAGCGTGCCGGCGATCAGGGCGGCGGGCGCGGCGATTGTATCGAGCAGGTGGTCGAGACCGGGAATGTAGTAGGCAAGCACCTCGACCAGCGCGGTGATGCTGAACATGACCATGGCCGGCGCGGTGCCCAGCCACGCGAGCCCCGGGCTCAAGTGCAGATGCCCGGTGTAGGCCGCGACGCTTAACACCAGCATCGGCACAAACACGCGGAAGCCGACGGCAGCGGCGAGCCCGACGCCCAGGGCGATCGACAGGGCGAGGTCCGTGCCGGCCATGTGGGGCAGCGCGCTCATGCGGTCGCTACGATAGGGCCGGGCGTGGGCCGTGTCGAGCCGGCGGCCGCTTGACGCCCCGGGTGACCAGGGCGAGCATCGGGTCACGATGATGCCGACCCCCTGGTTTACCCTGCAGCTATTGAGCACGGCGCCCCGCGCCTGCGTGACGGTGGGCCTGTGATCGCACTGGTGCGCGCAGTCGCAGAGTCGCTCGCTCGTTGTGAGCTGAGTTACCTCGGGCGCAGCGAGATCGATGTCTCCCGCGCCCGCGTGCAGCACGCCGACTATACGACCGCGCTCAGCGCACTCGGCTGCGCGCTCGAGTGGCTGCCGCCGCTGCCGGCGCAGGCGGACGCGGTGTTCGTGGAAGACACCGCCGTCGTGGTGCCCGAGGTTGCCGTCATCACCCGCCCGGGTGCCGCCTCGCGCCGCGGCGAGATCGAGTCCGCCGCCGCTACGCTCGCCGCCCATCTGCCGGTGCTACGCATCAGCGAGCCGGCGACACTCGAGGGCGGCGACGTACTCAGGATCGGGCGCAAACTCTATGTCGGCGTCTCCAAGCGCAGCAACGCACAGGGCGTGGCGCAGCTGGCGCAGGCACTGGCCCCGTTCGGCTACAGCGTGTGCGCGGTGGCGCTGCGCGACTGCCTGCACCTGAAGAGTGCGGTGACGTTTATCCCCCCGGACACGCTGCTGGTAAACCCCGCATGGGCGGATCCGGAGGCGTTTGGCTGCGCGCGTACCATCACGGTCGCGGCCGATGAGCCCTTCGGGGCCAATACCCTGACGGTCGGCGGCACTACGCTGGTGAGCGCGGACTATCCGCAGACGCAGCAGCGGCTGGCGGCAGCCGGGGTCCTTACCCGCACCCTGGATATCGGCGAGCTGCACAAGGCGGAAGCTGCGCTCACCTGCCTGAGTGTGATGGTCGGCCCGTAGCGGCCTGCATCAGGCGCGCAGCGCCGCGGGCAGTTCGCCGAGGAAGGCGCTCACCTCCGCTTCGGTGCCGATCGTGACGCGGCACCAGTTGGCGAACGGCGGGAACAGCCGCCCCACCAGGATGTTATGGGCCTCCATGCTCTTGGAGAAGCGCGCCAGCGGGATGCCCGTATCGAAGAACACGAAGTTGCCCTGCGGCTGCGCGTAGTTGAGGCCAAGCGCGGTTAGCCGGTCGGTGATACGCGTGCGGCTGGCGATGATGCGGCGGCGAGTGTCGGCGAGGAACGCCTTGTCCGCAAGGCTCGCCTGGCCGGCGCGCACGACCATGATGTTCGGGTAGCTCATGCACACCGCACTCAGCTGCGTGGCGATATCGCTACGGGTGATGGCGTACCCCAGGCGCATGCCCGCCATGCCGTGGAGCTTGGAGAAGGTACGCAGCACGACCACGCGGCGGCTGCCATCGATGAGGTCGACCACCGAGCCCACGCCCGGCGCATCGGTGAAATCCATGTAAGCCTCGTCGACGATCGCATAGACCTGCGGCGGCAGTGCGGCGATGAACTCGCGGATGGCGGCGGCGCTGACTGCGGTACCGGTGGGGTTATTGGGGTTGCAGAGATAGACGGCGCGCGTGCGCGCGTTCACGGCAGCGTGCATGGCCACAAGATCATGCTGCTGGCGTGCATCCACGGGCACGAACTTCGTGCTCACCCCGAGGGTTGCCGCGTAGTCAGGCAGCTCCAGGTAGGTCGGCTCGGCGGCGACGATCTCCCCGCCGTCGCGCGCGCACACCAGCACCAGGGCGCGCAGCAGCTCCCCCGAGCCGGTGCCGATTGCGATGTGCTGACTGTCGGTGCCCTCATGCAGCGCAAGCTTGCGGATGAGCGCTCTCAGTTCGTCTTCCGAGGGGTAGCGGCACCCTTCCGGGATCGAGGCAGCCATCACGCGCCGGGCGGCCGGCGAGGGGCCGTAGGGATTCTCGTTCCAGCACAGCACGCGCGGGCCGGCCGGGGCGCCCTCGCGGGCACTGCCGGGCAGTGCCATGCCAGACCCGGCCAGCAGCATCGCGGAAGTCAGAAGGTCGCGGCGGTTAATGCTCATGCTTGCAACATCCTTAACGTGCATGCCCGCGATGGGCTCAGTCGTTCGCCCTGAATCTTACGCGGAACGAGCCGAACACCACCCACATGGCACCGGACAGCGCCGTGGCTACGCACAGCGCGGTCCATTGCTCGCGGTTCGCCGGCTGCGCGAGCACCGCCGGCACGTGCACCAGCACGATGAAGGCGCTCATCATGATGGCTTCCAGGCGCACCGCCAGTGCCGGGAGGACGCCCAGCAGCAGCGCCGTCCCGGCCGCCACGTGGGCGGCGCCGGTGAGGTAGGCCAGTGGTAGTCGCGCCGGCATCCACGCCGGGATCATTGACGCGGTGAAGTGCGCGTAGGCGAAGTGGGACAGCCCGAATACCACCATGGCCGCTCCCAGCAGCAGTCGCGCATAACCCACCGCTGCGGCCGTTGCCCCGGGCCGCAGGTTGTCCAGCCAGGCGTACAGCACGAAGGCAGCGACGGCGAGGGTGAGGCTCTCGCACACACCCAGCCACACGGCAATGCTCAGCGGCTGCACGACCAGGCGTGGCAGCTGCAGCAACACCACCCAGCCGAGGAAAAGCAACAGCGTCAGGACCAGCGCCGCGGCGCGCGCGGTGCGCCCGAACAGCAGCCCCGTGGCGGCGATGAGCAGCAGGCCCCCGGAGGCCAGTGCCAGCCACTCACGCGCGGGAATGCCCGGCGGGACCGGCTGCCATTGCAGCGCGAAGTCATGGTACATGAGGCCCAGGACACCGAGCCCAGCCAGGCCAGCGGCAAACAGAACCTGTCCGGGGCCAAGGATTCGGAACATCGCGCGCTCCACTGCGAGGATGCGCAGAGCCTACGCTGACCGCGGGTGTCAGGGAATCCACGGTCGCGCACGCGCGGCGGCCGGTGTCGCGTCTAGGGGCCGCTGGGGTCGCAGATATGCGGGTCGTGGACACCGGCGAAGAGGCACGGCTAGACTTCATCGTGGCTGCAAATCAACGCCCCATGACCGTGCGGATCGGCGCGCCGAACGAACTGCTGCTCGAGCGCGCCGACGGCACCGTGCACGCCATCCATCCGCTGTGGCTGCGCGAGCGCTGCCAGGATGCTGCCAGCATGGACCTGCACACGCAGCAGCGCCTGCAGGACCCGTCCGACTATGACCTGGAGCTGAAGATCCACGCCCTGGCGCAACCGGCCGCGGGGGTGTTCCGGGTGAAGTTCAGTGACGGCCACGAGGCCAGCTTCAGCGCCGAGGAAATCCTCGCCGAGGCATCGCTGGCCGACAACAGCCACGACTGCCCGGCACCCAAGCTCTGGGACGGCACCCTCGCGCAGTTGCCGCGCGCCCAGTGGCGTGCCGACCCGTCGCCGGCGGAACTGATGTCCTGGCTGGAGTCCTTCCTCAGTTACGGCTTCGTGATCTTCGAAGGCGTGCCCACCCAGCCCGGGACGGTGCTGGAGGTGGGTGCGAAGTTCGGCTTCGTCCGCGAGACCAACTTCGGGGCGCTGTTCAACGTGCGCTCCACTCCCAACGCCACGGACCTCGCCTACACCTCGGTATCACTCGATCCGCACACCGACAACCCCTACCGCGCACCCGTGCCCGGCATCCAGCTGCTGCACTGCCTGGCCAACGAGACCACCGGGGGCCTGTCGACCCTCGTCGACGGCTTTGCGGTGGCGCAGACCCTGCGTCGTGATCACCCGCAGGCCTTCGAGGTCCTGGCGCACACTCCGGTGCGCTTCAAGTACATCGACGCGGACACCGAGCTCACCGCCAGTGCCGTGCCCATCGAACTCGACGTCACCGGCGGGCTGCGGGCCATCCAGTTCAGTCCGCGGCTGGACTTCGTGCCGCTATTTGCGCCCGAGCGGCTCGATACCTACTACCGGGCGCGGCGCCTGTTCGATCAGCGCCTGCGCGCCGCGGATTTCGAAATCCGCTTCCTGCTCAAGACCGGGGACCTGGTCATGTTCGATAACTGCCGACTGCTGCACGGGCGCACCGGCTTCAATCCGGCCGAAGGGTTGCGCCACCTGCAGGGTTGCTACATCGACATCGATGGGCCGCGCAGCTGCTACCGCGTGCTGCGCCGCCAGCTCGGCCAGGCCGCGGACGTGAGGCGCAGCGCATGAGCCGCATCGTCAGCTTCCGGCAGATGAAGGACGGCACGCGCGAGGATTACCTCCTGCTGGATGAGGCCGAGAAGAAGTACGCGCTCGGCCTGGCCGGGCGCGTGCTCGAGAGCCTGCGCAAGCTGGATCACTCGCTGGAGGGCTACCCGGTGAGCCGCCTGGGCCATTCGCTGCAGGCCGCGACGCGGGCGCTGCGCGATGGCGCCGACGAGGAGCTGGTGGTGGCGGCGCTGGTCCATGACATCGGCGATGAGCTGGCGCCCTACAACCACGCCGAGGTCGCCGCCGCGATCCTGCGCCCGTACGTGCGTCCGGAGGTCAGCTGGATCGTCGCCCAGCACGGGCTGTTCCAGAACTACTACTACGTGCATCACTTCGGCGGCGACCGCAACGCGCGCGAGCGGCTGCGCGACAGCCCTTACTACGAGGCCTGCGTGCACTTCTGTGCCGCCTGGGACCAGTGCTCCTTCGACCCGGACTACCCGAGCGAGCCGCTGGCCACCTTTGAGCCGCTCGTGCAGCGGCTGTTCGCGCGCGCGCCGCACGACCCGCGCTACACCGCCCCCGGCAAGCTGCAGCAAGACCCCTAGGGCCTACTCGCGCCGCGGCAGGCGGGCGCCGCGCACCACGACTGCGGTATCGGCCAGCTGGCCTTCGGTGTTGAACCAGCGCACCTGTTCGCCGTCGACGACGGTGTGGAAGCCGACGATTTCCCCGTACGCCCAGCTGTGCCACTGCCGGAACCAGCGGTCGTCCTCGATCCACCAGCGGCCCGTGTCCCGGTCCTCGTCCGCATAGCCGGCGCGGCCGACGAGGCGCCCATCCGCTCGTACCTCGATGGTGCACGGCTCGCCGTAAACGGTGTTGTACAGCAGGGTCGTGCCGGCCATGGCGCGCTGCAAGTTGCGGCCGCGCAGCAGCGGCGCGGCCTCATCGCGCAGGTGTCCGGACCCGGCGCGCGGGTCACGGCGCACCAGTCGCGCCAGTCGCTCCACGCCCTCGCGGATCTTCGCAGTGGGCAGGCTGGTGACTCCCATGCACAGCAGTTTGCCCGCGACTGCCTCCACCGGCTCGAGGAGGATGCCGACGGTGGCCGCATTGCGTGCCAGTTCCGCGGCATCCAGCTGCGCGCCGCCGTTGACCCAGTAGGCACTGGCGCCGCTGCGGGTGTGGATCGAAACGAACTTGTGCAGATAGTGGTTCAGCGCATCGCGCAGCGCGGTGCGCCGCTCCTGCAGCACCAGACTGCCGCGGGTGACGGCCGCGGCGTAGTGCCCGAGGCCGATGAAGTAGCCCCAGGCGCGCTGCATCCCCAGTGGCAGGCCGCTGCCGGACAGCCGGCGCACTTCGCGCAGGCGCTCGATGAGCTCGCTGCTGGCGTTTACGAAGCCGGGGGCGGTGCCCAGAGAGGCCACCTGGGACAATGCACCGACCAGCAGCACGCGGGACTGCGGCGCCAGCGAGCGCAGCGAGGGGACCCCGCGCCGCGGTTCGCGCACCTGCGCTGCCGCGACACATTCGATCAATAGTGCGTCGCTGCGGTTGACCGCCTCAACCAGCCCCTGCGCCCGGGCCCGGGTGAGTGGCGCGCCCTCGGGGGCGTTGCGGGCCCCGAGCAGCACCACCGCGCGCGCGGGCAGCTCCGCGAGCGCGCGCGCGCTGCTGGTCCCGAGTTCAAAGGGCACCAGCTGCCCCTGCAGGGCCGTGACGCGGCGCCGGGTGTCGGCATCCACGGCAGCCTCCACCCATACCACGGTCTGCCGGCCGACGCAGCCCTCGAGCACCATGTGCAGGGCATGACGCCCCGAGGCCGCGCACAGCAGCTCGTCCGGGGCGGCATCGACTCCCCAGCTCGGCAGCACCTGCGCGCGCAGCTCCGCGTTCAGGCGCACATCGTCCAGCTGGTCCCCGGCGCTGCCCCAGCGCAGCAGGTCGCGCTTGCCGAAGGCGATGCGCAGCGCTTCGCGCCACTCGTCCGCCGGCACCAGTGATGGATCGATGCAGCCATCGAGGAAGGGGTAGGGGTGCTGCTCCCAGTTGGGTGGGCGCCGGAACTCCCCCGCGTGGCTCACCGGTGCGGCGTGGCGCCCGGGTTCACCGGCAGGGCGCGCAAGACCGCGACGGCCGGTCGTGATCCGCCCCCCCGGAGCCTCGGGTGCGACGAAGATGCCGCTGCGCGGTCGGCTCACCAGGTGGCCGGCAGCCAGCAGCGCGTCGTAGGCCAGGGTCACGGTGTTACGGGAGATGCCGGCCTGGCGCGCCAGTGCACGCGAGGAGGGCAGCCGCCGCCCCGGGCGCAGCAGCCCGCGGCTCATCGCGTCGACGAGGTTCTGCCGCACCTGGTGCTGCAGGCTGAGCGAGCTGTCCGCATCCAGAGTGAGTTCCAGCACCGGACGCGGGCTCTTCACGGGGCGGCGGGACGTCGCGATCGCGGTACTTCTTTGGCAACTGGCGGGAGCGGGACTTGAGTGTAACTGGACCCATGCTGTGTACGAAACTGGACCTATTGCGGGAAGTGCCCCCTGTCAATGTCGAGACTGAGCTTAAGGGTTCGAAGCGAGGTCGGTCTTGGGCACGCTGGGCATTGCAGGTCTGCAGCTCGATCTGGAGAAGGGCAACAACCTCGCCCGCCTCGCCGATGAGGTCGCCGCCGCCAAGAAGCGCCTCCCCTGGGTGGACGTGATCGTGCTGTCGGAATTGTCCGCGTACGGCGCCGATCCGCGCCACGCGGAACCGGAGGGCGGCAGTGCGGAGCGCGACTTCAGCCGCATGGCACGCGAGGCCGGCGTGTGGCTCGTGCCCGGATCGGTGTTCCAGCAGCGCGGCAGCCACACCTACAATGTCTGCCCCGTGATCGATCCCAGCGGCAGTGTCATCGCACGCTACAGCAAGATGTTCCCGTTCTGCCCGTACGAATGCGGCATCACCGCGGGGGACGGCTTCTGCGTCTTCGAACTGCCGGGGGTGGCGCGGATCGGCATCTCGATCTGCTACGACGTGTGGTTCCCGGAGATCACGCGCACGCTCGCCTGGATGGGCGCGGAAATCATCCTCTGCCCAAGCCTGACCAACACCATCGACCGCGAAGCGGAAGTAGCCGTGGTGCGGGCCAATGCGGCGGTGAACCAGGTGTATTTCGCTAATATCAACGGTGCCGGCCGCCTGGCGTGCGGCCACTCGGTGGTCTGCGGGCCCGGGGGCGAAGTGATCCACCAGGCCGGCGCGGGGCGCGAGGTGATCGCCTGCGAACTCGACCTCGATTACCTGCGGCGCGTGCGCACGCGCGGCTGGCACGGCCTCGGCCAGCCGTTGAAGAGCTTCCGTGATTGCACGGTCGCCTTTCCTCCTTACCAGCCCGGTGCCCGCTCGGCAGCCCTTGATGCCCTAGGCCCCGTCGCCCTGGCGCAGTCGACGATAAGAACTTAAAGCCCTTTTTGCGGAGAAGCGAACCATGAGCCCCAACACCCGTGCCGGCACCACCCGCAAGCGCGCCCTGCTGGTCCTAGGCTCGGGCACCCTGATCGCCAGGGCGGTCTCGGTGGCGCTGGCGCAGTCGGCCGTGGCTGCCGCTCCGGCATCCAGCGAGGCCATCCAGGAGATCGTCGTGACCGCGCAGCGGCGCAGCGAGGACATCCTCGATGTGCCCTACAACATCAGCGCCGTATCCGGGCAGACGATTCTCAGCAACCACGTACTGGACACGGCGGAGCTAATGCGTTCGGTGCCGGGCATCTCGGTGGTGGACCGCGGCGATCGCAATTCCAGTGTGGTCAGCGGCATCCGCATCCGCGGCCTGAACGTCGACTCGTCCGCGCTCGGAGACTATGCGGTATCGGCGGCGGCGACGGTTTCGACCTATGTGAACGATACGCCGCTGTTTGCGAACCTCCTGCTGACGGACATCAGCCGCGTGGAGGTCCTGCGCGGCCCGCAAGGCACGCTCTACGGCTCCGGCGCCCTGGGCGGCACGGTGCGCTACATCCTCAATGCGCCGCAGCTGAACAGCTTCGACGGCTCGGCGAGCCTGTCGTTCTCGCAGGTTAAGGGCTCGGACAGCGTCGGCTACTCCGGCACGCTCACCCTGAACTTTCCGCTGGGCGATACCTTCGCCCTGCGGCTGACGGCTACGGGTAACGACTATCCGGGGGTCACCGACTACGTCAACCTGTACCAGCTCGACTCCAAGGGCATCCCGCTGGCCCCGGATGGCGTGCTGTCACCCACGGCCGCCTACACCGCGCGCAAGGATGCGGACTTCGCCCACCAGTCCTACGGGCGCGTGGCGCTGCTGTGGAAGCCCACTGACAAATTCGACGCCACCCTGAGCTTCCTCGGCCAGTCGGACAATTTCGGCGGCCGCCGCGCCACCACCCTGGGGACCAACGGCGCTGGTGTCCCGTACCAGGACTCGCAGGTCGGTTCCGTGCAGCTCGAGCCGGCCGCGCGCAACGTGTACCTGGCGAGCCTGGAGATGAACGTCGACCTGGGGTTCGCCACGCTCACCTCCAGCACCTCCAACTACAACCACCACGGTGAGATCACCAGCGAGAACACCGGCTTCTACGCCCAGAACAACTGGCTGGCCGCCTTCTACTATAACTACCCGCGGCCGATGGCCTCGGCGCTGCGCCAGTATGGCGACAAGGCCACCATCGAGGAGCTGCGCCTGGTGTCCAAGGAGGGCAAGGCCTTCGACTACGTGGTGGGCGCCTACTACCAGAATCAAAGCACCTTC
The DNA here is from genome assembly GCA_963794975.1 of uncultured Pseudomonadota bacterium. Taxonomy (GTDB): domain Bacteria; phylum Pseudomonadota; class Gammaproteobacteria; order Steroidobacterales; family Steroidobacteraceae; genus 13-2-20CM-66-19. The sequence continues at coordinate 652,171 of CAWCGL010000004.1, forward strand.
AGCTCCCAGGACAGCGAGCTGCGCGGCTTCAAGCAGTGGTGGGACGCGGCCTACCCGGCATTCGCCTCGGCCGTCATCAGCGACAACGACTACCTCTACCACCAGGACGAGCACTTCACCGACGTGGCCCTGTACGGGGAACTCACCTATCACCTGACCGATGCGCTGCAGTTCACCGGCGGCGCGCGCGTGTTTAGTGACTATTCGGACGTGAACGTGCGCCAGAACACCGGCCTGTACACCTCGATTTTCGACAGCTCGGTCTCCAACGGCACCGACAAGCAGAACAAGGCGATCTTTAAGGGCAACATGTCGTGGAAGTTCGCGCCGCGCCAGATGCTGTACGCCACCATCGCCCAGGGCTACCGCCGCGGCGGTGCCAACGGCACCCCGACCACCGGCAACTTTGCCGAGGATCCGGCCTGGCTCACCTACAAGTCCGATACCGACGTCGACTACGAGGTCGGCTTCAAGGGCGTGATTCACGACATCACTTACAACGCTGACGTCTTCTACATCGACTGGAACGACCCGCAGATCAACACCGCGACCACCAACTGGGGTTTCTTCGCGGTGCAGAACGCCAAGAAGGCGAGCACGCAGGGCGTCGAGCTGCAGATCAACGGGCGGCTGGGAACGCAGTTCCGCTACGGGCTCGGTTACACCTACACCGACGCGCACCTGACCGCGGATGCGGTGTCCGCCGATGGGGTGTACGTCATCGCGCATTCCGGCGCGCGGCTGCCGGGGGCCCCGCAGAACCAGGTAAACGTGTCAGCCGACTTCGACATTCCGCTGCAGCGGGCGCGGCTTACCCTGCACACCGACGCGTACTACCAATCCAGCACCGAAGACACTATCTTCTCCAAGGACGTGTCGCTGAATACCGTACCGCCGCCAAATCCGTACCTCGGGCAGCCGAAGTTCTACTATCCAATGTCCGGGTTCACCATCTGGAATCTGGCCGCAACGCTGGCGGCCGGGAAGTGGGATGCAACCGTGTGGATGAAGAATGTGACCAACGAGGCCGGCGTGACCGGTGTCTACACCCCCGCCTACATGGGCACCTCGCCGCAGCAGAACTACTTCGGCAACGGCTCCAAGGCGCTCATCGCCCTGCCGCGCACCATAGGCCTCACCCTGAGCTATGGATTTTAGAACGTGCAGCTGCAGCAGATCGAAGCGCTGCTTGAGAAAGGACAGGTTGCCGAAGGGATAGGGGAGCTCAAGGCGCTCGCCGCCGCCGGTCCGCGCGACATCCGCTCCCTGAGCCAGATGGGGCAGCTTTTCACGTACCTGAACCTGCACGGCGAGGCTGAGCGCTGTTACCGGCAGGCGCTTGAGCTGCAGCCCCAGAGCCCGCCGCAGCTGTACAACTGGGCGACCTCGCTGATCGCCTTGGGCCGCCTGGATGAGGCCGAGCAGGCACTGACGCGGGTGCTGGCCATGAATCCCCACGACTACGACGCCTACTACAACCGCGCGACGCTGCGCCGGCAGACGGCCGAGCGCAACCATGTGGCGCAGATCGAGTCCGCGCTGCAACTGCCGATGCGCCAGCCCGCCGGCCCGGTGACGCTTAACTACGCGCTGGCCAAGGAACTGGAGGACCTCGGCCAAAATGCCGCCTCGTTCGCAGCGCTCAGGCGCGGCGCCGACCTCAGGCGGCGCCTGCTCAGCTACCAGGTGGCCGATGACGTGGCCACCATGGCGCAGATCGCCGAGAACTTCGCGGCCGATTTTTTCGCCCGTCCCATCGCCGGCTGCCCCGATGCCCGGCCGGTGTTCATCGTCGGCATGCCGCGCAGCGGCACGACCCTGGTCGACCGCATCCTAAGCTCGCATTCGGGCGTCACCAGCCGCGGCGAGACGAGCGACTTTGCCAAGGCGCTGCTGGCCGAAGTCGGTGACGCGGGCGGCAAGGCGCAGCTGATCAAGCGCTCGGCGCATGCCGACTTTCGGGCCGTGGGCGCGCGCTACTGCGCGCGCCTGGCCGCCGAGGGCGGGGCGCGCTCGATCGACAAGACGCCCATCAACTTCCTCTATCTCGGCCTGATCGCCCGCGCTCTGCCGCAGGCGCGCATCATCCACGTGCGGCGCAACCCCATGGACCTGGGGTACGCGATCTACAAGACGCTGTTTCGCATGGCATACCCGTTTTCGTACGACCTGCAGGACCTCGGTCAGTACTATCTCGCGTACGAGCGGCTAATGGCACACTGGCGCGCGATGCTCCCGGGGGAGTTTTTCGAGGTCGACTACGAAGATCTGGTGGCCAACCAGGAGCGCGCGACGCGGCGCCTGCTCGAGTATTGCGGTCTGGAGTGGCAGGCGGCGTGCCTGGCCTTCGAGCGCAACGAGCGCCCCTGCCTGACCGCCAGTGCCGCGCAGGTGCGCCGCCCCATCTACAGTTCCTCGGTAGGGCTGTGGCGCCGTTACCGCGAGCAGCTGCAGCCGCTGGCAGACGTGCTGCGCGCCGGCGGTCTCGAGCCGGATCAGACCTGAAGGAGGCGGCGCACATGAACGTGACGGACACCCTCGCCGCGCAGCCCTCGCGGCTGCCGCATGCCGCCCCCGACGGCCTGATGGCCGCGGTGCTGCTGTCGTTTCTGGCAACGGCCGGGTTCTTCTACGTAAACATCATGCCGGCGATCGTCTCGGGCCTGGTGGACGGGCTGCACTTCGGGGCGCGCGAGGCCGGCTGGGTCGGTGCGGCGAACGTCTATGGGGCGGTGGTTGGTGCGATGCTGGCGATCTTCCTCAGCCAGCGCCTGCCCTGGCGGCGCCTGGCGGTCATCGCCCTGTGCGCGCTGATTAGCATCGACCTGCTGTCGGTGGCGGTGGTGACTCCCTGGCCCCTGATCGGCACACGCTTCGCGCACGGGGTGGTCGGCGGCACGCTGGTGGGCACGGCGTTTGCGGTCATCGCGCGCACCAGCGTTCCGGAGCGCACCTTCGGCATGCTGCTGATCGTGCAGTACGGCTTAGGGGGCGTCGCGCTGCTGTTGCTGCCTACGCTCATACCGGTGTTCGGCTCACAGCTGCTGTTCCTGGTGCTCGCCGCCTTCAGTGCGGTCACCCTGGCGATGCTGCCATTCCTGGCCGCGTATCCGCGCCGCCCGGCCCCTACGGGCGTCCCGGCCGCCAGCGAGGCGGCGGCGCGGCGCCGGGGTGCGCTGCTGATACTGGCGCTGTTCGCGGTGTTCTTCTTCCAGTGCGGCAACATGGCGCTGTCCGCGTACGTCATCGAGCTGGGGCGCGCCTACGGGCTGGCGCTGAACGGCATCAGCACCATTCTCGGGGTGGCCGGCTGGCTCGGTGCCCTGGGGGCGGTGCTGGTGATCCTGCTGAAGCTCAAGGCCGGGCGGGTGCGCCCGATCGTGGCTGGGGTCGCCCTGTGCAGCGTCGGCATGCTCGCCTTCCACTACAGTGCGTCGGTTGCGGTATTCGCGGCCGCCAACATCGTCACCGCGATCGCCTGGGCGTTCGGCATCCCGTACCTGCTGGGCATGTGTGCCTCCTTCGACCGCAGCGGACGCGCGGCCACCTTTGCGAGCGTGTTCTCCAAGCTCGGTCTGGCGAGCGGGCCGCTGGTGGCGAGCGCCTTCGTCCGCGACGGCCACTGGCCGGTCCTCGTGACGCTGGCCACTGCGGCGCTGCTGGCGAGCTTGGGCTGCGCGCTGCTGCCGGCCGTGCAGCTGGACCGAGCGCGCTAGCGTGCCACCGGGGCGGGCCGTCGCGCTGGTGCTGGCATTGTGGCTGGTCAGCACAGCGGGCGCCGCGCGCGAACTTCTGACCTATGAGGCGCTGATGCGCGGCAGCTTTCCGCGCACGGTCGACCTGTCGGCCTTCATGCCCGATTCATCGGCGCAGCCTGCAACTCACAGTTTCGAGGGTGTGTTGCGCCTGTCCGGCAGCCCGGTCACGCGCACCATCCACACCGATCCGGCGTTCGTGGACGCCCGTGACCTCGCACTGGCGCGCACGCTGCCGCAGGACTTCGCGTTCGAGTTCATCCAGGAGGGCGGGGAGATCATCCCGGTGCGGCGCGGGCCGCAGCCCAGCACCCATCGCGGCTGGGAGTTCGTGCTCGAGCCGGGCCGGGTATGGGACGAGCCCGCCGACCACGGCTTCTCGCGGGCGGCGATTCCATTCGCGCTGCAGGAGAAGAACGCCAACTGCCTGCACAACGGTGTGCTCACGTTCCTGTTCAAAAACGACGGCACGGTCTCGCATGCGGGGCTGCAGATCAGCGGCGAGACCTGCAGCTACCTGAAGTTCGACATGTGGGCCGCGCTGAGCGCCCGCTATGCCCCGGGTGCCGTGGCCGCGCACGCCGCAACCCTCGCCGTGCATCGCGCCGAGGTTGCCCAGCGCCTGCCGGTGCGCCCGCTGGCGCAGCTGGCCAGGGACTATCCGGCCGTGAACGTGGAAGCCTTGGCCATCGGTGCGGCACGCGCGCGCACCGTGTACGGCCTGGTCGTCAACGGCGTGAACTACGTCTCCGCCTGCGCCACGCGCAGCGGCGCCTACCCTTACTGCGAAGTACTCGACCTGCCTTCGTACTCGACCGCCAAGTCCGCCTTTGCTGCGGTGGCGCTGATGCGCCTGCAGGCCCTCACCCAGGATGCGCGCTCCCAGAGCGTCAGAAAGTGGGTGGCCGCCCGCGCCTGCCAGGCCCCGGCCTGGGACGGGGTTACCTTCGAGGCCGTGCTCGACATGGCCACCGGCAACTACGATTCCGCGCGTTACGAGGAGGACGAGAACGATGCCAAGACCCGCGGGCTGTTTCTGCCGCTCGAGCACGTGGGCAAGATCGCCTTCGCCTGCGGGGCTTACCCGCGCCGTGCGCCCCCGGGGACCGTGTGGGTGTACCACACTTCGGATACGTACCTGCTGGGGACGGCGCTGAATGACTACCTCAAGAGCCTGCCCGGGCGGGCAGGCGCGGATATATTCGACGACGTCGTGGTCGCTGAGGTGTTCCGGCCGCTGGGCCTGAGCCCGGTGACCAGCACCACGCGCCGCACCTATGATCCGGTGCACGAGCCGTTCACCGGTTGGGGTCTCACCTTCCACGCCGATGACATCGCGCGCCTGGCGAGCTTCCTCAATGTGGGCGACGGGCGCATCGGCGCAGCGGTGGTGCTGGACCCGCAGATGCTCGCCACGGCGCTGCAGCGCAACCCCGCTGACCGCGGCCTGCCCGCGGCGACCCTGAGCAACTTCCGCTACAAGTACGGTTTCTGGGCGCGCAACGTGCAGGGGCTGCTCGGTTGCACGCAGCCTACCTGGGTGCCGTTCATGTCAGGCTTCGGCGGGATCTCCGTGGTTCTGTTTCCGAATGGGATCGTTTACTACAACTTTTCCGATGACGGCGAGCTCGCCAGCTTCGACTGGAGCGCGCCGGCGCGGCAGGTACAGAAGATCCGCGACTACTGCCAGTAGCCGGGCCGGACAGGGCCGCCGAGGAGGTCGTAGACTTGCGCTCCAGCCGCCGGAGATGCCGTCACCATGAACGACCAGGTCGCCTCGATCAGCCATTTCCGCGACACCTTCCTGCAGCTGGCGGTGCGCTACGGACCGCGCCTGCTCACGGCCATCCTCATTCTCATTGCCGGCGCCTTTGTCAGTCGCTGGGCGAGTCGCTGGCTGCTGCGGGTACTGCACCGCCTGGAACTCGAGGCGCCCGTGCGGCAGCTGCTCGCACGCGTCGTGTGGGCACTGTGCTTCGGCGTGTTCCTCATCATGGCGCTGCAGAACCTGGGGGTGGAGCTGCTGCCGCTGATCGCAGGCCTTGGGGTGGTCGGTGCCGGCATTGCGCTGGCCACGCAGGGCGTGCTCGGCAACGTCGTCGCGGGCCTGTCGATCATCTTCACCAAGCCCTTCCGCGTGGGGGAGTACATCGCCATCGCCGGCGTGGAGGGCACCGTCGAGACCATTACGCTCTTCAGCACCACGCTTGCGCACGTCGACCGCTCGCACGTGGTGGTGCCCAATCGCAAGATCGTCGGGGAGATCCTGCACAATTACGGCCGCATCCGGCAGCTGGACGTGAATGTTGGCGTCGCCTACGACACCGACCTCAAGGTGCCGCTGCAGGCGATCCGCGAGGTGCTGGAAGCCAATGCCCGCGTGCTGAGGGATCCGCCGCCCGTGGTGCAGGCCGTGCAGCTGGCGGACTCGGCGGTTTGCATCGCCGTGAAGCCGTGGGTGGCCGCGGCTGATCAGGGGGCGGCGACCGGCGAAGTGAACGCGGCGCTGCTCGAGGCATTTCGCGCCCGCGGTATCGTGATCCCGTTCCCGCAGCGCGAGGTCAGGCTGCTGAGGGACAAACCCGGCTGAGTGGCCACCTGCGCCGGTGCGCAGGTGGCCTTCCACTCAGTGTCAGTGGCTGTCCCAGTAGCGGGGCGTCTTGTAGTAATCGAAGCTGCGGTCGCGGAAGCGCCGGCCATCATCGCCGGTGAGCTCCTCGATCGAGCCTGCAGGGGCAGACTCCAGCTGCTCGCGCGTGAACGTCACGACGTAGGCGCTCTCGCCCTCGTCGTAGTCCAGCGTCTGCCAGGGGATCGGGTGGTACTTCTCCGCCATGCCGAGAAAGCCACCGAAGCCCACCACGGCGAACATGATGTTGCTGGATTCCTTGTCGAGGACCACGTCCTCGATCTTGCCGATCTTCTTTCCGGACTGATCATTCACATCCGTGCCGATCACTTTCTTGGCGCGGATCGCAGAGGTATGGCCGCTGGCCGTGGTCATGGTCGTCTCTCCGTTGACAGGGGAAGGAGCGCTGAGCATGCGCGCCGCGACTGGCTGTGGCCGTAGGCAGCCGTCGCGGGCGCGCGTAGGACAAGGGGTGCGGCACGGCGATAATATGGACCCGGCCCAAAGACGTGAGGGAGCATCCATGGCGCGTTGCGACGTTCTGATCGTGGGAGCCGGCCCCACCGGGCTCGTGCTGGCGCTGTGGCTGACCCGGCAGGGCGTAGGCGTACGCATCGTGGACACCACGGCCGAGCCTGGCACCACCTCGCGCGCGCTCGCTGTGCAGGCGCGTACGCTGGAACTGTATCGCCAGCTTGACCTTGCGCAGAGCGTGGTCGCCAGCGGTCACAAGGTTCCGGCCGCCAATCTGTGGGCGCGCGGCGCGCCGGCCGCGCGCGTGGCATTTGATGCCATCGGCGAGCGGATCACGCCGTTTCCGTTCCTGCAGATCTTTCCACAGGACGAGCACGAGAAGCTGTTGATCGAGAAGCTCACTTCACTCGGGGTAGCGGTCGACCGGCGGACCGAACTGGTCAGCTTCACCGATCACGGCGATCGTATCCGCGCGCGCCTGCGCAGCAGCGACGGGGCGGAGCAGGTCTGCGAGGCAGCCTATCTCGCCGGTTGCGATGGCGCGCGCTCGGCGGTGCGCCAGGGCATCGGCAGCGGCTTTCCCGGCGGCACCTACCGCCAGGTCTTCTATGTGGCCGACATCGAGGGCGCCGGTCCGCCGATCAACGGCAATCTCAACGTGGACCTGGACGAGGCAGACTTCCTGGCGGTCTTCCCCATGGCCGGCGAGGGGCGCGCGCGCCTGATCGGCACGGTACGCGATGAGCGCGCCGACCACCCCGAGACGCTGCGGTTCGAGGACGTCAGTGGACGCGCCATCGAAAACCTCCAGCTGAAGGTAAGCAAGGTCAACTGGTTCTCCACCTATCACGTGCATCACCGGGTCGCCGACCATTTCTGGAAGGGACGGGCATTCATCCTCGGCGATGCGGCGCACATCCACAGCCCCGCCGGCGGCCAGGGCATGAACACCGGGATCGGTGATGCCGTGAACCTGGCCTGGAAGCTTGCCGCGGTGATCCAGGGGAAGGCCGAGCCGGCGCTGCTGGAAACCTACGAGCAGGAGCGCATGCCCTTCGCGCAGCGCCTGGTGGCGACGACCGACCGCGCCTTCGCGTTCGTTAACTCGGACGGGCCGCTGGCGGATGTGGTGCGCACGCGCATCGCCCCGCTGGTGTTGTCGACGGCCTTCCGTGTGGAGGCGGTGCGCGAGTTCATGTTCCGCACCGTTTCCCAGATCATGGTCAATTACCGCGACCGGCCGCTGAGCGTGGGCAAGGCCGGGGAGGTCCACGGCGGGGACCGTCTGCCCTGGGTGGCGGGCACGCCGGCGGACAATCACGCCTCACTCAGCACCCCGTCGTGGCAGGTTCACGTCTACGGCACCGCGCGCGGCAGCCTGGGGGAGTGGTGCACGGCCCGCGGGGTGCCCCTGCACGTCTATGCCTGGACCCAAGGGCACGCAGAGGCCGGTCTGGCGCGCGATGCGCTCTACCTCATGCGCCCCGATACCTATGTCGCATTGGCCGACGGCTCGGGCGAGCCTGATGTATTGCAGCGTTACTTCTCCGAGCGCCGCATCCGCACGCCCAGCTGAGCCGAGCGCGATGCTTTGCCGCCGGCGCAAATGGTGCGAGGATCGCGGCACACGGGAACCGCAGCGGACAGCCGGAACTGGAGTTGACTCCGGAGAACCTCCCGGCACGGCCCCGTTTACAACAAGCAAGAGGGGTCGCCCGCAGCGGCTCCCATCAGGACAGGCAGGACCGGCATGAAGCAGTACACGTTGGCCAGCGTTGGCGGCATGCCGGGCCATGTCAGGTGCGTGCGTGCCGCGGCGGCGGCCATGGCACCCACCCTGTTGTACCTGGCCGGCTGCGGACACAAGGCTGCGCCACCCCCGCCTGCTCCGCCGCAGGTCAAGGTTGTCACGCTCAAGACACAACCGGTAAGCCTGACCACCGAGCTCCCCGGCCGCACGGTAGCTTTCAAAGTGGCAGAGATCAGGCCGCAGGTCAGCGGGGTGATCCTCAAGCGCATGTTTACCGAGGGCGCCGACGTGCGCATGGGACAGCAGCTCTACCAGATCGATCCGGCCCTGTACCACGCCGCCTATGCAAGTGCCTCGGCCACTGCCGAGTCTGCGCAGGCGCAGGCAGAGCGCTTCAAGCCCCTCGCCGAGGTCAACGCGGTAAGCAAGCAGGATTACGACAATGCCGTGGCGCAGGCGGCGCAGACGCGTGCCGCCGCCGACACCGCGCGCATCAACCTGGTCTATACGCGCTTGCTGTCGCCGATCGCCGGGCGCATCGGCCGCTCGGCGGTCACCGAGGGCGCGCTCGTGACCAGCGATCAGGCCCAGTCGCTGGCGACGGTGCAGCAGCTTGACCCGATCTACGTCGATGTCACCCAGCCGAGCACCGTCCTGCTGCGCCTGCAGCGCGAACTGGCGGCCGGCGAACTGGAGCAGGCCGGCGACAACCAGGCGCAGGTGCACCTGGTTCTCGAGGATGGCACCAGCTACAAGCTCCCCGGCCGCATGCAGTTCGCCGAGGTCTCGGTCGATGAGACGACCGGTTCGGTGACGCTGCGGGCGCTGTTCCCCAACCCGGACAGGGTGCTGCTGCCGGGGATGTTCGTGCGCGAGCAGATCATCGAGGGCCGGCGCAACGAGGCGCTGCTGGTCCCGCAGCTGGCCGTGACCCACAACCAGAAGGGCGAACCCACCGCGCTGGTGGTCGCCGCCGACGACAAGGTGGAGCTGCGGCCCATCGTCACCGATCGTGCGATCGGCGACATGTGGCTGGTCGCTTCCGGCCTCAAGGCCGGGGAGCGGGTGGTCGTCGAGGGGCTGCAGTTCGCCAGGCCCGGCTCCGTCGTGCACCCGGAAGAGCTGCGATCCGGCGGCGCTGCTGACCCGGCGGCGGCCGCCCCGGCGGCGTCGCACTGAGGCAGCGGTGGTCAATTTCTTCATTGACAGGCCTATTTTTGCCTGGGTGATCGCGATCGTGATCATGCTGGGCGGCGCGCTGTCGGTGCGCTCGCTGCCCGTCGCGCAGTACCCAAGCATCGCTCCGCCTGCGATCTCCATCCAGGTGGTCTATCCGGGCGCCTCGGCCGAGACCGTGCAGGCCACGGTGACGCAGGTCATCGAGCAGCAGATGAGCGGCATCGATCACCTGCTGTACTTCTCGTCCGAGAGCGACAAGGACGGCAGCATGACGATCACCCTGTACTTCGAGCAGGGGACCGATCCGGACATCTCGCAGGTACAAGTGCAGAACAAGCTGCAGCTGGCGACGCCGCTGTTGCCGCTGGAGGTGCAGCAGCAGGGTCTGCGCGTGGCCAAGGCGACGCGCAACTTCCTGGTCGTCGTCGGCTTTGTCTCCACCGACGGCAGCATGAATGCCTCGGACATCGGCGACTACATCGCTTCCCACGTCCAGGACCCGATCAGCCGCACCAAGGGCGTAGGGGACTTCCAGCTGTTCGGGTCCCAGTACGCGATGCGCATCTGGCTTGACCCTGCGAAGCTGAACAACTTCGGCATGACGCCCGCGGACGTGGCCGCGGCGCTGCTCGCCCAGAACGTCCAGGTGGCTTCCGGCGAACTCGGCGGCCTGCCGTCGGTCAAGGGCCAGCGCCTGAACGCCACCATCGTCGGCCCACAGCGCCTGCAGAGCCCCGAGCAGTTCGGCCGGGTGCTGCTGCGGGTGAACACCAATGGCTCGCGGGTATTGCTCAGCGACGTCGCCCGCATAGGCCTGGGCTCCGAGAACTATGCCGTCAGCAGCAAGTTCAACGGCCTGCCGGCGGCGGGCCTGGCGATCAAGCTCGCCCCCGGGGCCAATGCCCTCGATACCGCCAAGGAGATCCGCGGGACGCTCGCCACGCTCGAGCCGTTCTATCCGGCGGGGCTGAAGGCCTATTTTCCCTACGATACGACCCCGTTCGTCAGGGTCTCAATCGAGGAGGTGGTCAAGACGCTGTTCGAGGCGATCGTGCTCGTGTTCATCGTCATGTACGTGTTCCTGCAGAACTTCCGCGCGACGCTGATACCCACCATCGCGGTACCGGTGGTGCTGCTGGGCACCTTCGGCATCCTCGCCGCGGCCGGTTTCTCCATCAACACCCTGACCATGTTCGGCATGGTGCTCGCCATCGGCCTGCTGGTTGACGATGCCATCGTCGTGGTGGAGAACGTCGAACGCGTGATCGTCGAGGACAAGCTCTCGCCGAAGGAGGCGGCGCGCAAATCCATGGGCCAGATCACCGGGGCCCTGGTGGGCATCGCCCTGGTGCTCTCAGCGGTGTTCCTGCCGATGGCCTTCTTCAGCGGCTCCACGGGGGTGATCTACCGCCAGTTCTCCATCACCATCGTCTCGGCGATGGCCCTCTCGGTGACCGTGGCCCTGGTGCTCACCCCGGCACTGTGCGCCACGCTGCTGCGTCCACCCGCGGACGGGGAACTGAAGCACCACGGTGGCTTCTTCGGCTGGTTCAACCGCAACTTCGAGCGCATGAACCACGGCTACACGCGCAGCGTCGAGCACGTCACGCGGCGCACCGGGCGTTACCTGTTGCTGTACGGGGCGATCGTGCTGCTCATGGGCGCGCTGTTCGTCATCATCCCAAAATCCTTCCTGCCCGATGAGGACCAAGGGGTGCTGTTCGTGCAGGTCGTGGCCCCGCCGGGCACCCCTACGGAGGTCACCGAGGGGGTGCTCGACCAGGTGCGCGACCACTTCCTCAAGGACGAGAAAAGCGCGGTGCAATCGGTGTACACCGTCAGCGGCTTCAGCTTCGGCGGCCGCGGCCAGGGCTCGGGCCTCGCCTTCATCAGCCTCAAGGGCTGGGGGCGCGCGCGCGGTCCGGGCGACAACGGCGTCGCGGCGATTACCGCGCGCGCCAATCGCTACTTTTCCACGATCCGGGCCGCGGTGGTGGTCGCCTTTGCGCCGCCGGCGGTGCTGGAACTGGGCAACGCAACCGGGTTTGACTTCGAGCTGATCGACCGCTCGAGCCTGGGACACGAGGCGCTGATGCAGGCGCGCGGCCTGCTGCTGCAGGCGGCCAAGAAGAACCCGGCGATCGGCATGCTGCGGCCCAACGGGCTGGACGACGAGCCGCAATACCAGCTGGAGCTGGATTGGGAGAAGGCGAGCGCGCTCGGACTGTCGATCGCGGACATCAGCAGCACCCTCGCCGCCGGCTGGGGCTCCAGCTACGTGGACCAGTTCATCGACCGCGGCCGTGTGAAGAAGGTGTTCATCCAGGGCGATGAGCAGTCGCGCATGCTGCCGCAGGACCTGGATCGCTGGTACGTACGCAACAGCGCCAACCTCATGACCCCGTTCTCGACCTTTGCCACGGGGCACTGGACCTATGGCTCGCCAAAGCTCGAGCGCTACAACGGCAGCGCGTCGCTCGAGTTCCTGGGCTCACCGGCACCGGGCAAGAGCAGCGGTGATGCCATGAAGGCGATGGAGGCGGCCGCCGCCTCCCTGCCCAAGGGGATCGGCTATCAGTGGACCGGCCTTTCCTACGAGGAGCGGCGCTCCGGCTCGCAGGCACCGGCCCTGTACGCGGTGTCGCTGATGATCGTGTTCCTGTGTCTGGCGGCCCTGTACGAGAGCTGGTCAATCCCGGTGGCCGTCATGCTGGTCGTGCCTCTGGGGATCATTGGCACGGTGCTCGCGACGCTGCTGCGTGGCCTGGGCAACGATGTGTTCTTCCAAGTCGGACTGCTGACCACCGTGGGACTTGCGGCCAAGAACGCCATTCTCATCGTTGAATTCGCCAAGGAGAACTCTGACCATGGCATGCCCTTGATCGAGGCCACCGTCGCCGCCGCACGCCAGCGCCTGCGTCCGATCCTCATGACCTCGCTCGCCTTTGTCTTCGGCGTGCTGCCGCTGGCGGTCGCCACTGGCGCCGGCGCTGGCGGCCGCACCGCGATCGGCACTGGAGTCGCCGGCGGCATGCTCAGCGCGACCGTGCTGGCGGTCTTCTTCGTGCCAGTCTTCTTCGTGTGGGTGCGCACGCGCGGCAAGCTCAGGAACGAGGCACCGCCGGCGCCAGGGGGCGGTCATCCCCCGGGGACCCTGGTGCCCTCGCCGGAAGAACCGCCATGAGGGCAGGGCGTACGGCCGCTGTGGTGCTGTCGTGCATCGTGGGCGGGTGCACCCTGGAGCCACACTACGAGCAGCCTGCGGCGCCTGTGCCGGCGGCATGGACCGGCGGGGCGGTGCCGTCCGCCGAGGCAGCGAGCGCCGTCGATATCGGCTGGCGGGAATTCTTTCCCGACCCGCAGCTGCAGCAGCTGATCGCCCAGGCGCTGGCCAACAACCGCGACCTGCGCATCGCCGCGCTCAACGTCGAGGCCGCGCAGGCGCAGTACCGCATCCGTCGTGCGGACCTGTTCCCGAGCATCGCGGCGACCGCGCAGGAGCAGAGCCAGCGGTATCCGGCGGGACTGATCGCCGGCGGCACCCCCGGACAGGGAGCCGTGGTACGCGCCTACGAGGTCGGTGTCGGTTTCACCGCATACGAACTCGACCTGTTCGGCCGCATCCGCAGCCTCAAGCACCAGGCGCTCGAGGAGTACCTGGGCACCGAGGAGTCGCGGCGCAGCACTCAGATCACCCTCGTCGCCGAGGTCGCCAGCGCCTACTTCACCCTCATCGCCGATGAGACCATCCTGCAGGTGACCCGCCAGACCCTCGACAGCCAGGGCGCCTCCTACCGGCTGATCAAGCAGAGCCTGGACGCCGGCGCCACGACGGCACTGGCAGCCGCCCAGGCCGCCACCACCGTCGATACGGCGCAGGCGAACGTGGCCGCGTACACCCGTCAGGCGGCGCAGGACCGCAACACGCTGATGCTGCTGGTCGGCGCTGCGCTGCCGGATAGTTTCCAGGTGGCCGCGGACCTGGAACTGCACACCCTGGCATCCGACCTGCCGGCGGGTGTGCCCTCGCGTGTGCTCACGACCCGGCCGGACGTGCTGGCCGCCGAGCATGCCTTGGTCGCCGCCAACGCGAACATCGGTGCGGCGCGCGCCGCCTTCTTTCCGAGCATCACCCTGACCGGCACCTACGGCACCGCCAGCAGCGAACTGTCCGGGTTGTTCAAGTCCGGCTCCGAGGCCTGGACATTCGCCCCGCAGATCAGTCTGCCGATCTTCACCGGTGGTGCGAACCGCGCGGGGCTTGACCTGGCGAAGGTGCAGAAGAACGTCGCGGTCGCACAGTACGAGAAAACACTGCAGAGCGCGTTCAAGGAAGTCGACGACGCCCTGGCCGCGCGGGCGACGCTGGATCAACAACTGCAGGCGCAGCGCGCGCTGCTGGGGGATGCTGCCGATTCGTACCGCCTGGCGGACATGCGCTTTCGCAGCGGCGTGGACAGCTTCCTGCCGGCGCTCGATGCGCAGCGCGTGCTCTACGGTGCCCAGCAAAGCCTGGTGACCGTGGAGTTGCTGCGGCTGCAGAACCTGGCGACGCTCTACAAGGCTCTCGGCGGCGGCGAGTACGAGGTCTCCGGTGCGCACTGACCTACAGGTGACCGCCGCACCCAGAACAGGGGAGCGGCCCGTGCCATGGTGACGCTGACGGTGGGCGAGGGCGCTGGCAGGGCCCTGCGGCCGGCACTCTCGCCGTTGCGTGAGGGGATGCTGCGCGTCTTCGCCGCCGTGCTGCAGATCATGGCCACCGTGGCGATCGTGCGCTCACTGGAGCCGGACACTGCCGGCATCTACTTCAAGGGCTTCGTGATCGCCTACGGGCTGGCCGCGCTGCTGCGCGGCAAGTATGAGTTGTTCGCCGCGCACGTCTTCGTCGGCAGTTCACCCGAGGTGCAGTTCGGTATTCCCGGGCGGCAGCTGGTGCGCGCGCTCGGCATCCGCGTGCTGGTCCGCAGCGCGATTGCCTGTGCGCTCCTGCTGGTCTTCACCGCGGACCTTGACGTGATCCAGACGCACCTGCGGCCCTATCTTGAGACTTACCTGCCATTCGTGCTCGCCGTACCCTTCGCCACCCTCGCGCTGCTGCTCTCGGCGACCCTGCGCGCGGTGAACCGCACGCTCGGCAGCGTCCTGGTTGCCAGCTACAGCATGAATGTCGCGATCATCGCCGGGGCGTATCTCGCCGCCCCGGAGAATGCGCTGCTGGTGCTCTCGTGGGCCTTCTTTGCCGGCAGCGTGCTCATGGCGCTCACCGGTGTGCTCATCACGCGTCGCGTGTTCACGGACACGGCCAACGCCGCAGGGGCCCGTGCGCAGCCGCACCCGTGGCGGGAGGTCTATGCCTCCACCGCCAGCAACGGGCTGACCGGCATTGCCCTGGCGGGCCTGCAGTGGGGGCCGGCCTGCGTGCTCGCCGTCTTTGGCACCGACCTGGGAATTGCGCAGTACGCGGTCGTGTACCGCACTGCGCAAATCATCGATTTCCTGGTGCCGGCGGTGATCCTGATTCCCCAGGCCGTGCGCTTCCAGTCGCAATTGTGCGAGGCCATGAGCACCTTGCGCGGCAAGCTCGCCGTGGATCTGGCCGTGTCCTTCTCCACGACCACTGCCTGGGTGATCGCTGTGGCGGTCATCACACCCTGGCTCACCGCCATCTACGGCCCCCCCTACACGCAGGCTGCGGCGCTGTTCCTCCTGCTGTATGCCACGCAATGGATCCTCGGGGGGGCGCGACCGGCGATCCGCAATCTGGCGGCCGAGTGGAACCTGGCGCGCATTCGCAGGGTGCTGTTGGTCAGCGTCGCCGTGGCGGTGCTGGTTACCCTGCTCGGCGTCAGCCAGTACGGCGCCGTGGCCGCAGCGGTCGGCGTCCTGGCAGGGGCCCTGGTCGAGCACGGCCAGGCCCTGGGCTGGGCACTGCGGCAGTCGGGGCCGTCACGGCCCTCGCGGCAAAGTTAGGCTAAGCAGTACACCGGGACGCGCGCGTGCGCGTCCCGGTATGCGTTGCTAGCTGATACCCATGCTGGTGGCGATGCCCTCGATGGCCTGCAGGTGCGACTGCACCGTCGGCAGCACCTTCTGGGCGAAGGCCTTGGCCTGCGCGTCCTGGCCGCTGGAGATTTCCTTCTGCAGCAAGTCCACCGTGTCGCGGTGGCCCTTGACCTGGCTCTTCACGTAGGACTTGTCGAAGGTTGCCCCCGTGAGGACATCCAGCTCCGCCTTCTTGGTATCGGCGCCCATACCGGGGCCGCCGGGCAGCTTGATGCCCTTGGACTGCGCCAGGGCCATCAGCTCCTGATTCGCCGCCGTGTGGTCCTTGACCATCATCGCGGCAAAGTCCTTGATCTTCGGGTCCGCCGACTTCTGCTGTGCGAGCTTGCCATCGCGCACCTCGGCGATGCCTCCCTCGGCCAGAGATTTGTAGAACGACATGTCTGGCGAACTGGCTGCCAAGGCTGTCATCGGCAAGGCGGACAGCGCGGCAAGGATCACAAGTTTCATGGTCGTCTTCCTGATGGGGCGATGCCCCTATTTATAGGGCCAGCCTGGGCGCCTCAGTAGCGTCATCGGTGCACTCGTACAGTAGGCAATGTCCTACCGCGCTGTATGCCGCGCGCGGCGCGCTGGCTGCGCGCACCGCCAGTGGGTAATGTGGCTGGCGGATGAAGGGCGCCCGCAAACACACACTCGCCGCACGCGATCCGGAGCACCACGTGCGGATGTGCGCAGCGACGGCTGCATTTGTTTACGTGCTGCCCTGCCGTGACGAGGACATCCTCAAGGTGGGCTTCTCCCGAGATCCGCTGGCGCGCACGCAGACGCTGCACCCACGTTACTTCGAGTTCTTCGACCTGGACCGCGCGGTGCTGGTGGGCACCGAGAACGTCGGGGATGCCCGGCGGCTGGAGAGCGAACTGTTCGCGCTCGCCGCGCTGCACCGGGCCCCCGGGCCGCTCGCGGTGGCTGCGGCAGCCGGCGGCCACACGGAATGGTTCCGGGGCGCTTACCCCTTGCTGTGCGAGGCGGCAGTGCAGAAGGCCGCAGCGGAGGGCTACACGTTGCACATGCCCGCCGCCGGATGGCTGCGGGCGCGGCTGAACCGCCACGCCGACACCCTGTACGAAGCCAGCACCCACCTGCTGCGCGCCATCGAGACCGCGCGTACCTACGGTGAGGCCGCCACATCACTTGAAATCCAGCTGCGCAACCTGCTGGACGCCTGCGGCGCACTGGGACTGGAGGTGGCGCACCGCATCCCGCAGCCCGTGTTGTCCTGGTATCGGCCCGGTGCGCCCGCCGCTGCGTAGGGGCGGCCCTACATTCATGGTACACAGCGGTACGCTATCGTTGGCGCAGCCGTGGCGGAGCGTGCGACAGCCCCAGGTCCGGGCCGGACGGGCAAGCGCACGCACGCAAAAGTGGCGCAGGACGGATAAAACATGACAAAGAATCCCCTCGCGGGCAAACCGGCGCTGGCAGGCCCGCTGGTCGATGTACCGCGCCTGGTCACCGCGTACTTCAGTGAAGTTCCCGATGCGGCGGTCCCGGAGCAGCGGGTCGCCTTCGGCACCTCCGGCCACCGCGGGTCGGCGCTCGCCTGCACCTTCAACGAGGCGCACGTGCTGGCCATCACGCAGGCCATCTGCGAGCAGCGCCAGCGGGCTGCGGTCGACGGGCCGCTGTTCCTCGGCATCGACACGCACGCGCTGTCCGAGCCGGCACGGGCGAGCGCGCTGGAGGTGCTGGCCGCCAACGGCGTCGAGGTCATGCTGGCGCAGGGCGACGAGTACACCCCGACACCGGCGGTCTCGCACGCGATCCTCACCTACAACTCCGGACGCGAGCGGGGACTGGCGGACGGCATCGTCATCACCCCATCGCACAACCCACCTGAGGATGGTGGCTTCAAGTACAACCCGACCAATGGCGGCCCTGCGGACACCGACATCACGCAGGCGGTGGAGGCGCGCGCCAACGAACTCATGACGCAAGGACTGGCCGGCGTGCGCCGGGTGCCCCTCAGGCAGGCCCTCGCCGCCTCGACCACCCACCGCCATGACTTTCTTGGCACCTACGTGGCCGACCTGGGCGCGGTGCTCGATCTAGAGGCCATCCGCGCGGCGGGGCTGCGCATGGGCGTGGACCCGCTGGGCGGAGCCGGGGTGCACTACTGGCCGCGCATCGCTGAGCGCTACCGCCTCGACCTCACCGTCACCAACGATGCCGTCGATCCCACGTTCCGCTTCATGACCCGCGACTGGGACGGGCGCATCCGCATGGACCCGTCCTCGCCGGATGCGATGCAGTCGCTGCTCGCGCTCAAGGACCGCTTCGACATCGCCTTCGCCTGCGACACCGACCACGACCGCCACGGTATCGCGACGCACGCAGGCCTCATGCCGCCGAATCACTACCTGAGCGTCGCGGTGTACTACCTGCTGCAGCACCGTCCGCAGTGGCGTGCGCAGGCGGCCGTGGGCAAGACGGTGGTGACGACGCAGCTGATCGACCGGATCGCGGCAAAGCTGGGGCACCAACTGTACGAGGTGCCGGTGGGCTTCAAGTGGTTCGTGGCAGGGCTCATGGACGGCTCGCTGTGCTTTGGGGGGGAGGAGAGTGCGGGCGCCTCATTCCCGCGCCTGAACGGGCGCGTGTGGACCACCGACAAGGACGGCATCGTACCGGCCCTGCTGTCGGCGGAGATCACGGCGCGCCTGGGGCGCGATCCGGCGGCGATCTACCGCGAGCTGTGCGCGCAGCTGGGTGAGCCGGTGGCGGACCGGGTCGAGGCCCCGGCCACGCCGGCACAGAAGAAGAAGCTCGCCGCGCTGTCGGCGCGCGAGGTGACCTCTACCGAGCTGGCGGGCGAGAAGATAGTGCAGATCCTGACCACGGCGCCGGCCAACGGCGCCGCCATCGGCGGCCTGAAGGTCATCGGCGAGAACGGCTGGTTCGCCGCACGGCCGTCCGGGACCGAGGACATCTACAAGATCTACGCGGAGAGCTTCCGCGGCCCAGAGCAGTTGCGGCGCACCCTCGCCGAGGCACAGGCCATCGTCGCCAAGGCACTTGCCTAGTGCGGCAGGCGGGTGGCGCGCGGGGCCTGGGCAGGCTCGTCAATTTTGCAGTTGCGGTGCGGGCGCCTTTCCGTACACCCTCGCGCTAGCCCGGGCCTGACCGCCCGCTATTCGGAAAAAAGCTCACGGATGATGCCGCGCCTGTTGTGTATCCTCGCCCTGTGCGCCTGTCCCTGGATCGTCCGGGGCGCGCACGCGCAGGCCACCGGCCTTGCCGGCCCGGCCGCGCTGCGCGCCACGGTGTTCGGGCCGCCGCCGCAGGAGATCGCGCCGCTGCCGCACAGCGTGCCGCTCCAGGAGATCAACATCGCGCTGCCCTGGGCCCGGCCGCTGCCCGCGGTGCTGTGGTTCGACAAGCGGCTGCGGGTGTGGCTGTCGCTGCAGAATAAGGCCGCCCCCCTGGTCATCGTCATCGCCGGCACCGGCAGCGATGGCAACTCGGCCTCGCAGGAGCGCCTGCGCGCCATCCTGTACGGGGCCGGCTACCACGTGCTCACCATGCCCTCGCCGACCTTCCCGCGCTTCATCGCCGCCGCCTCCAGCACCGGGGTCTCCGGCGACCTGCAGCAGGACGGCCGCGACCTGTACGCCGCCGCGCAGGCGATCCTGGCGCACCTGCCGCGCAAGGCTCACATCACCGACGTGCACATCATCGGCTACTCCCTCGGCGGCGCGAATGCCGCGATGGTCAAGTCCCTGGATGCCGCCGAGCACCACCTGAACATCCATCGCGCGGTGATGATCAACCCGCCGGTGAGCCTGTTCTCGTCCATGCAGCGGCTCGACCTGCTGTTCGCCCAGAGCATCGGACCGGGGGAGAGCGGCGTGGAGCAGCTGTACCGGCGGCTGTATGCACGGCTGGCCAACTTTTACCGCGCCAGCGAGCAGATGCACGTGGAGACCGCGGACATGTTCTCCGCCATCGGCGCGGTGCTGCGCACCGATGCGGACTTCTCGGCGGCCATCGCGCTCACCTTCCGCCTGGACCTGATGAACATGTTCTACGAGGGCGACCTGTACGCGGGCACCGGCGTGATCCTCGATCCCATGCACCTGCCCGCCCCCGGTGACTCGACCGATGCGATCGGCCGCGAGCTGCGCACGCGCACCTTCGCCGAGTACTTCGACCGGGTGTTCGTGCCGTACTACATGGCCCACCGGCCCGGTGAGACGCGGGACTCGCTGATCGCCGAAAACCGCCTCGAGATCATCGAGTCGACCCTCAAGAGCAACCCGGACTACTACGCCCTGACCAACGCCGACGACCTGATTCTGGATGCCGACGAACTCGCCTGGCTGCGCGCCACCTTCGGGGACCGGATCGTGGTCTACCCGCACGGCGGACACCTGGGCAATCTCGGCGAGCGCCAGCAGGCCGCCGACCTGCTGCAGATGCTCGCCGGCACCTGGCACGGTGCGACCCCGTGAGTCTGGTGCGCCTGGGGCTCCCCGTGCTGCTCGGGGCGCTGCTCATGGCCTCCGGCTGCGCCTCGGGCGGCTACTACGTGCGCAACGATCCGCCGCAGACCCCGGCGGCCGACAATGCCGCCGCCGTCAAGCGCATGCAGGAGCTGGAGCAACTGCAGGCCGCGCAGGTGGACACCCCCGCGGTGACGCTGGACGAGTCCAAGCTCGGGCCGCCGCTCACGGCCGCCGATGCCCCCTCGATGCACACGTACGACCCCTGGGAGCGGCTGAACCGGTTCACATACCGCTTCAACACGCGCTTCGACGAGGCGATATTCCTGCCGGTGGCCAACGGTTACCAGCGCCTGCCGGCCCCGGTGCGCTCGGGGGTGCACAATTTCATATTCAACCTCACCGAGGTGATCAGCACTCTTAACTATGCCGCGCAGCTGCGCCCCGCGCCGGGCGTACGCAGCCTGGGCCGCTTCGTGATCAACAGCACGCTGGGCATCGGCGGCCTGTTCGACGTGGCGAGCCACATGAACATCGCCCCGGCGCGCACCGGCTTCGGTGCCACGCTGGCGCGCTGGGGCGTGCACCCCGGGCCGTACCTGGTGCTGCCGCTGCTGGGGCCCTATACCCTGCGCGACGGGTTCGGGTTCCTGGCCGACTTCGGCACCGCCTGGGCCATCAACTTCCCGCCGGTCTACCAGGGCACGATCGGCTGGGTCGTCACGCCGGTGGCCATGATCGACACGCGCGCCAACACGGACTTCCGCTACTACGGCACCGGCTCGGTGTTCGAGTACGACGACGTGCGCTTCCTCTACGTGCGCAAGACCCTGATCCAGGATGACGCCATCCGCCTCTGGCACCGCAGCGCGCCGCCCAACCCGCAGACGGAAGCCGGCAAATGATGACCGCCGCGCTGCTGGCGGCCACCGTGGTGCTGGCGGGGGTCGCCGGCTGGTGCGCGACGGCGCTGTGGTTCCAGGCCCCGGGCGGAGCGCGCGGGCGCCAGCTGGCTGTCGGGCTGTGGCTGCTGGTCAGCCTGCTCGCGGTGGCCGGCCTGTGGTGCGGGCACCCGCGGGCGGCGCTCGGCGGCTTTGCACTGGCGTATGCGGGAGTGCTGTGGTGGTGGCGTTCGCTCAAGCCCTCCAACGAGCGCCAGTGGGCCGATGATGTCGCGCACACCAGCCACGGTGAGGTGCGCGGCGATGAGGTGACGCTGCACAACGTGCGCAACTTTCGCTGGCGCAGCAACACCGACTACGAGCAGCGCTGGGAGACGCGCCGCTACGACCTGCGCCAGCTGCGCTCGGTCGACATGATCACCTCCTATTGGAGCAGCCGGGCGATCGCCCACCTGCTGTTCTCCTTCGGCTTCGCGGATGGCCAGCAGGTGGTGTTCTCGGTCGAGATCCGGCGCGAACGCGGTGAGGTGTACAACGAGATCGGCGGGTTCTTCAAGGAGTTCGAGCTCTCGGTGATCGCGGCCGACGAGCGCGACATCATCGCGGTGCGCACCAACGTGCGCGGCGAGGATGACTACCTGTACCGGCTGCGCCTGCCGCCCGCGGACATCCGCTCGCTGTTCCTGGCCTACCTGGAGCAGACCAACCGGCTGGTGAGCGTCCCGCGCTTCTACAACACGGTCACCGTCAACTGCACCACGCTCGTCTACGGCATGCTCAAGCACATCGTGGGGGCGCTGCCGCTGAGTTACCGCGTGCTGCTCTCCGGCTACCTGCCCGAGTACGTCTACGCCCTCGGCGGCCTGGACGGGCGCTACACGCTGGCGGAGCTGCGCGAGCTGGGACGCATCACCGCCCGCGCGCAGCGCGCCGGTGACCGCGCGGGCTTCTCGGCCGCCATCCGCGAGGGCATTCCGGAACTGACGGGCTAGCGCCTCGCGCGCTGGGCGTTCCCGGCTCATGGCGCAGCCCCCGCGCCGCAGGCAGCCGCGCTGCAATGCGCTATCCTGCCGCAGCACGGCCGGTCGCCGGCGCAGCGAACGACAAGAACACACACCCGGGGAGCGAGCGATGAGCGCATTGCAGGATGTCACGGTCAAGACCATCACCGGGGCGAGCACCTCGCTGGGCGCCTATGCCGGCAAGGCGCTGCTCATCGTCAACGTCGCCAGCAAGTGTGGCCTCACCCCGCAGTACACCGGCCTCGAGGCGCTGTTCCGCCGTTACAAGGACCGCGGCTTCGAGGTGCTCGGCTTCCCCTGCGACCAGTTCGCCCACCAGGAACCAGGCGATGAGGCCCAGATCAGCAGCTTCTGCTCCAGCACCTACGATGTGACCTTCCCCATGTTTGCCAAGATCGAGGTCAACGGGCCCAACGCGCATCCGCTCTACCGGGCGCTGAAGAAGGCCGCGCCGGGGATCTTGGGAACCGAGCGCATCAAGTGGAACTTCACCAAGTTCCTGGTGGACCCGCAGGGCAACGTGGTGGCGCGCTATGCGCCCACTGGCAAGCCCGAGAGCCTGGCAGGGGCCATCGAAGCGGTGCTCCCGGCCTAAAGTACCGTGGGCATGCGATTGAAGGCAGTCCTGCTGCTCGCCTGTGCCAGCCTCGGCACCGCGGCGGCGGCAACGCCTGGCGGACTTGCCGCCCTGGAGGACGCCTACGCGGACTTCAACGACGCCCAGGGGGCAGTGTCCCTGATCGACTCGGATCCGGCGCGCTTCCCGCAGCAAAGCTACGCGGGCAGGACCCGCGCCCAGTGGAGCGAGGCGTACGTCACGCGCCGCGCGCTGCTGACCGCCGGGCTGCCGCGGATCGTGCCGGCGGGGCTGAGTGCGCAGGATGTACGCGCGGTGAAGGTCATGGAAGCTGCGGTCGCCGATTCCGCCGCGACGCCCGAGTCGCTCGCGCCCGCCGGGCACTGCAGCGATGCCCAGCGCCGCGACCTGGCGCTGGCGGTCCTCCAGGAGGCCCTCTACGCCTGCTTCGCGGAGCTGGCCAATGACCTGAAGTTCGAGGACGCCAGTGTGACGCGCGTGGCTGCCTTCGAGATGCTCACGCACTTGGCGGAGGAGCCGCGCCGCAAGGCGCTGTTCATGGCGTTCGTGCCGCTGTGGCAAGCACTGAACGCGGACGATGGCCCGTCCAGTCCCTACCGCCGCATGATTCGCATGGCCGGCGCGGAGGCGCAGAAAAAGGCGTCGCCGGTGGCGGCCGCGGCGCGCACCATCGGCATTTCGCAGGCCAAGGCCGAGCGCTGGCTGGTGCGCATCCTCGACACCTGGCGGCAGGTGAGCGGGGCGGCCGAAATGGAGCCGTGGGACTACCGCTTCGCGTGCGGGGCGGCCGAGCGCGCGCTGGCGGAAGCGGTGCCGCGCGAGGACCTGCAGCGGCTGAACCAGCGCTACTACCAGGACCTGGGGCTGGATCTTGCCGCCGCCCAGGTGCTGTATGACCTCGAGCCGCGCAAGGGCAAGGCGCCGCTGGCCTACACCGATTACGTGCGCCGCGGCCGCATGGAACAGGGCCAGTGGCTGCCGACCCTGGTGCGCGTCTCGGCGAGCTATGGCCGCGGCGGGCTCGGGCCCCTGAACGAACTGGTGCACGAGAACGGCCATGCCGTGCACATGCTGGCACTGCGCACGCGCCCCGCGTTCATGGATCTGGGCGATGCGATCTTCTACGAGGCGTTCGCGGACGTGCCCGCCTGGAACGTGTACGAGCCCGCCTGGCAGCAGCATTACCTCGGTCGCAGCGCCGCGGAGTCAGACTCGCTGCGCGCGCTGTTTGGCGCGGTCATGCTCGATGTGGCCTGGGCGCTGTTTGACCTGCGCATGCTGGAGCACCCGCAGGCGGATCCCAACGCCGTCTGGACTGCTATCACCGAGCGCTACCTGCACGTGAAGCCGCACCCGGAGCTCGCCTGGTGGGCGATGCGCGTGCAACTGGTCGACAAGCCCGGGTACATGGTCAACTACGGGCTTGGCGCGGTGATCACGGCCGATATCCGCGAGCGCATTGCAGCCGGGCTGGGCCCCTTTGCGGCCGGTGACCCACGCTGGTACGCCTGGCTCTCGCAGCACCTGCTCAGTGGCGGCGAGGAGCTGGAAACGGCGCAGCTGCTGCGCCAGTTCCTGGGCCGTCCGGTCTCCCCGCAGGCGCTGCTGTCTGCCCTGAACAGGATGACACCCGCCCAGGCCCGCCCGCCTTGAGCGGGATCTGCCTACGGGATGATGCCGTGGTGGGTGTAGAACTCCGCGACCTTGGGGGATTGCGCCGTAGCCTCGGCGATGTCGGCCTGGCCCTCCGTGGCATGCCCCTGGCGCGAGCGGGCAATGCCGCGGCAGTAGCGTGCGGAGGAGGTCTTGGGACTGATGGCCAGGGCCGCATCGTAATCGGCGATCGCCTTGTCGTACTTACCCTGGCGCAGGAACACGAGGGCGCGGCTATCGAGGTAGGCCGCCGATTTGGGCTGCAGCTTCACGGCGGCGTTGCAGTCGGCGAGCGCGGCCTCCAGTTCCTGGTTCAGCAGCGCCCGCGTCCAGCAGCGTGAGTTGAGCGCTTCGGGCATGCGCACGTCGGTGCGCTCGTGGCTGTCGATCCACTTCGAATACTGGATGAGGGCGGCCGGCAGCAGGTCGGCCTCCTCGTAGGCGTTGCCGATCTCCAGGTGCCCGGGGTCCTCCTTCGGCAGCGTGCGGTCGGCTGCCTGCAGATCAGCCGTGGCGGCCGCAGCGTCCGAGTCAGCGCGAAAGTGCGCGCGCGCCAGCAGCGCAGGCACGTAGTCCGGCTTGAGCCTGAGGGCCTCGTTGAAGTCGGCGAGCGCAAGCTCCGATTGCCCGTTCTCCCACAGGGCCATCCCGCGCTGATACCGGTAGCGTGCTTCGGTCGGGGCGCGCTCAACGGCGCGGTTGAGGTCGGCCACGGCGCTCGAGTAGTTCTGGCGCGCAGCGGAGGCGGTGGCGCGCCGGCTGAATGCCTCGGCGTCGGTCGGCTCTACTGAACTGGCGATACTCTGCCCGGAGGCCACCACAATCGACTCGTTCTTGGACTGGGCGGCCTCGCCGACGCCGACGTTGAATACCGGGCCGCCGTTGTAGGTGAAGTAGAGCTTGTCGCGGCTGTTGGCGTCATAGATGCGGTGCGATAGAAAGAAGTCCGCGCCCAGCAGCATTTCCTCGCCCAGGGGGCTGGTGCCGATGTCCCCGATGTGCACCCTGGTGTCGCGGATCTCCTCGTCGCCGATCTTGAAGCTGCGGAGCGGCGCGATCCAGCTTTGCACGTAGTGTTGCCCGAGGCCCTCGCCAACTCCGGCGGGCACCACCCCTGCGCTGCCCGGCGTGATGCCGGCGCGCTTGGCCCCCGCGAGCGACAGCACCGAGGTGTCGGCGCCGGTGTCGAACATGACCTTGATCTTGATGCCATTCACGTAGGCGTAACCGAGGATGTGCGGCCGCTCCGGGCTGCCGCGCTCCAGATCAATCTGCGAGAACGGCGACCCCGCGGCCCAGTAGGCAAGGCCGATGGACTTGCATTCCGGCCCCGGCCGCATGATGCGTATCACCCCGTTGGCGAGGTCATATTCGGTATCGGCGATCCGGAACACGTTCTGGCCCAGAAGTCCCACGGCAGGGCCGAGGTCGTTGCCGACCACGACGAACGGCACGTTCGGAATCTTCACACCAAAGATCGTGAATTCCTTGACGGTCGTCATGTCCGGTGAGGCTTGTCCGCCGACCCCTGACACGTACATGCCGAATGGCGCCATCTTCAGCTTCAGCTGGTATTTGCTCGCCGCGGCGGGCGTGAGCATGTTGGAGAATGCGCCACTGTCGGCAACGAAGGCGGCGTCCTGGCCGTTGATCAGCGCATGCACGATGGGCGTGGTGCCTGACATCGTCACGGGAAGCTCGGCCAGGCGGCCGATCTTGCACGCCGGTTCGGCAAACGCGGGCCGGGCGGGGTGCGCCAGGAGCAGTGCCAGCGCCCACGCGCGCAGTGTCGGCGCAGCACCTGTGGGGCGTTGCCTCATTGGGGAAGGAGCGCACAGAGGGGATTGCGACACGTCCGTCGGCTCCGGCACAACGCAGGCGTGGACTATAGCAGTCGAGCAACGCCCTGCTTCACAGGAAGTACTGGAGGTGAATGCGCACGGTTCGCGGTACTCCCGGGTGGACCACGAAGTCGGGGGATGGCGCGGCTTCGTGCTGCAGCCTGGAGACGTAGTAGTACTCGATGTCGTTCCAGCGGGCGTCGAACAGGTTGAATACGTCGGCCGCCACCTGCCACTTGCCGTAACTCTGGTAGCCCAGCTGCAGGTCGACCGTGGTGTAGGCGGATGACTTGGCGCTGTTGTCCTCCGTGAGCGGGGCGGCGCCGAAGTGCCGCGCCTTCAGCGCGCCAAACCAGCCGGAGGGGTGCTGGGCCGTAAGGCCCGCGTCGATGACGTTGGTCGGGCTGTTGGGGACATAGTGCCCGGTGATCGCGATCGGCTGGGTGCACGGGTGGCTGGGCGCCGCGTCGTCGCACCCCAGGTCATCCGGCGCGGTGTTATGGTCGAAGCGCGCCCGCGAGAAGGCGGCGTTCAGGTCCGCGTGCAGCCAGCTGCTCAGGCGGAAGGTATTACCGGACTCGACGCCGATGCGCGTGGTCGCGCCGCTCGGGGTGGTCACCCCGGCGTCGCCGTCGAACACGAGCTCACTGCCCAGGCGCAGCGCGAAGGCATCGAGGGTGGTCTGCCAGCGCGACACTGGCGTGGCGCTCAGGCCCAGCTCGCCGCTCACCGCCCGGGTGAGCGGCGTGACCGGCGGCGCATCCGCACTGGCGCCGCTGCGGGTGATGCCGCGGGCATCGTTGCTGTGGTAGCCCTCGGCCACGGTGACGAAGTAGGACGTGCCGCGCCAGGGGCCCAGGACGATCCCGAGCTTCGGGCTCGCGATGTTGGCACTGGCCGCGCCGGTGTTGCATCCCAGAGGGTCGCTGTGGCTATCGCAGCTGCCATCGGGGTTGCGCATCTTGTCCCTGACGTTGAACCAGAACTGGTCATCGCGCAGGCCGAGGATGGTGCGCAGCTTGGGCGACCAGATCGTGCTCGCCTCCGCATAGAGCGCCGCGTTCGACTCGCGCACACCCGCGTCCTGCTGGCTCGACAGATACTGCCGCGCAACGGTGGCATCGATCGCCACATCGCGGATGTCATCCAGCCGGCCCTGCGCACCCAGCAGGATCGACGTGGGCCTGCCCCAGGCCTGCATGAACCAGGTCTTGGAGCCGTTGAAGCCATACACCACACGATCGTCGTGCTGCAGCATTTGGTCGCCGTTGGCCGGGTCCTTGAGGTAGTAGGTAAACGTCGACCACAGGTCAAGCTGGTAGCGGATGAGGTAGGCGGAGAACTGCACCTGGTCGGCGTCGGTGCGCACGACGCGGTTGAAGGACAGGCTCGCGCGGCGTGTCTCGCCGCCGTCGCTCGGGCCGAGGCTGCCGAAGCGGCCGATGATCCCCTCGGTCACCGCATGCTCAGGGACCTGGTCCGTGGAGTTCCAGTGGCCAGAGTAGGCCATTGCGGTGACCGTGAAGAAATCCGCGACCGTCCCCTGGTGGTAGCGCAGTACGCCGTTCAGTCGCCGGTAATCGTCCGGGTATTGGAAGGGCCCATCGTTGTGGTACAGGTCCGCCCCGCCAAGGAGCGTGCCGGCCCCGAGAGCGGTGGAACCCATGAGCAGACCGCGGCGGTAGCCGTCCGCGCCGAATCCGAGCGTGGCCGAGGGCGCCACCGCGTCGAGCAGGTCCATGCGCACCGCACCGGCGGTGGCGAAATCGCCCTCGTCGGCATAGTAGGGACCCTTCTTGTAGTGCAGATCGCTGACCAGCTCCGGGATGAGGAAGTTGAGGTCCGTGTACCCCTGTCCGTGGGCGTGGGTGGGCAGGTTCACCGGCATGTTGTCGACCTCGGTCGCAAGGTCCGTGCCGTGATCGAGGTTAAAGGCGCGCAGGAAGTACTGGTTGGCCTTTCCCTCCCCGGAATGCTGGGTAACGATGAGGCCGGGCACGTTCTCGAGCAGTGCCCCGGGGCGCAGCAGTGGCTGGCTTGCCAGCTGCGCCTGCGTGACATCGCCGGCGGAGGCGGCGTCCATGTTGCTCACCCCCGAGGCGACGATCGTCACGGTCGGAAGCGTGGCCGGGCCGGCGCCGCCGGCATCCGCAGCGGTGTCCGCGCGCGCCCCCTGGATGGATGGCAGCAGGGCGAGCGCCGTGCCCAGCGCGTAACGGACGGTCCGGCGCGCGCCGCGCCGCTTGCTCGAACCCGGAACCCACAAGACTCCTGATCTCCCTCAACTGCCCCGCCCCGTTGCCGTAGCGGTGTACGGGCGCACCCGCCAGACGGATGCAGCCTCAGGCATGCAGCTGCCGCGGTGGCGATCGGGGAACGCCATCTGCGCGCGCGCCGCATCCGCAACGCGCTCGTGTCCGTATACCGAGCGTCTACACACTCTGCAGGGGAATACGTCCATGAACCCAATACGCTTGGCAGTGACGGCGCTGATCGGCGCCGCCGCGCTCCCGCTGGTGACCGTGGCCTCCAGCCACCGGGAAGCCCCGTTCATCACCTCCCGCCCCAAGGTCGACGCCACCGACCTTTACCTCTTCAACAGCTATGAGCCCGGGCGGGCCGGCTACGTCACGCTGATCGCCAACTACCAGCCCTTCGAGAATCCGCAGGGCGGGCCGAACTACTACGCGATGGATCCGCGCGCTTTGTACGAGATTCACATCGACAATACCGGCAGCGGCAAGGAGGCCCTGACCTTTCAGTTCCGCTTCAAGACCACCGAGGCGGGCCTCACCGTCATGGCAGGCACCAAGAGCATCCCGGTTCCGCTGAGCAACATCGGCGTGATCAGCCCGGGATCGGCCGCGCAGAACGTGGCGGAGACCTACACGGTGACCCTCGTGAAGGGTGACCGTCGCACCGGCACCAGTGCCCCGGTGGTCGACGCGGGCAGCGGCAGCAGCACCTTCACCAAGCCATTCGACAACGTGGGCACGAAGTCCATTCCTGACTACGCGGCCTATTCGGCCGGCTTCATCCACAACATCACGATCCCGGGGTGCAGCAAGCCGGGGCGCGTGTTCGTCGGCCAGCGCCAGGACCCGTTCGTGGTCAACCTCGGCGAGACCTTCGACCTGGTGAACATCAAGTACCCGGTCGAGGAACTCGGGCCGTCCGGCCAGAACGCCCGCAATCTCGCGCCGAATTCGCTCGCCGGCTACAACGTCACCGCCATTGCGCTGGAGGTGCCGGCCTCCTGCCTGACCGCCGGCAGTGAGCCGGTGATCGGCGCCTGGACTACCGCCAGCCTGCGCCAGTCCGCGGTCCTGAACCCGGTTCCGCAGAGCGACAAGAGCGTGGCGAGCGTCACTCCCGCGAGCAATCCCACCGGGGCCTCGATCGAGGGCGGCGCGTGGTCGCAGGTCTCGCGCCTCGGCATGCCGCTGGTGAATGAACTGATCGTCGGCCTGCCCGACAAGGACCGCTGGAACGCCTCCGCGCCGAAGAACGACGGCCAGTTCATCGACTACGTCACCAATCCCTCGCTGCCGGTGCTGCTGCAGGCGCTGTTCGGTTCCGCAGGCGTGGTGGCCCCGAATGTCTACCCGCGCTCGGACCTGGTGGCGGCCTTCCTGACCGGCGTCAAGGGACTGAACCAGCCCGGGAGCGTCACGCCGGCCGAGGAGCTGCGGCTGAACACGAGCACGCCAGTGGTGCCCTTCGCCGCGCAGAAGGACCTCGGCGTGCTGGCCGGCGATAGCGCCGGGTTTCCCAACGGCCGGCGCCCGATCGACGACGTGGTCGACATCGAACTGCGCGTGGCCATGGGCGTACTGCTGGCGCCGTTCGACGGCAGTTCGACCGACCCGGATCCGGCCTCGGATGCCTCGCGTCAGCTGCACTACACCGACGGGGCAGAGCCGAACCCGGCGAACTACCTGCCGGCATTTCCTTACCTGAACACGGCCCTGGCCGGTTCGCCCACCAGTGCCAACGATTAAGGAGTCCGTGATGCGAACCCAGCGAGCAGTCCTCTTGGCCATGGGGGTAGCGGCCACTCTGGTCACCGCATGCGGTGGCCACGATGAAGGCACTACCATGACCTCGCCGCCGCCGCCACCGCCGTCAGGGCAGTCGCTGGACACGGCCGCCGTGCTGGCGCTGGCGATGGTGAGCTCGGAGACCGCCGAGCCGATGACGGTGGATGACGGGGCGGTGGTGCTCACCGACACCAGCGAGAGCACCGACCCGATCAGCGTGGATGCGATGTGAGTCAGCGGAGCGCGCGAGGCTCCGGCAGCGGTCCCCGGGGAATCCGCGGACCGCTGCTGCTGGCGGGGCTGCTGGCCCTGAGCTGCGGCTGGGCGACGGCAGCCCCGTACGTCCCGGCCAGCGACAGCCAGGTGGTCGCACAGCTGCCCGCGGGCGCCCGGCACAGCAATGCCGCCACGCGCGACCTGGCGCGCTCGCGCCTGGATATCGCGCTGCCGATGGCGCAGTTCTATCTTTCCCGCGCGCGCGCGACCGGCGATCTGCGCTTTCTCGGTTACGCCGAGGCGATTCTCGCGCCCTGGCGGGAGCGGGAGCCGGTGTCTGTGCCGGTACGGGTGCTGTACGCGACCTTGCTGCAAAGCCGGCACGACTTCCTGCCGGCACTCGCGGAACTGGATCGCGCGCTGGCGGTGGATCCGGCCAATGCGCAGGCATGGCTCACGCGCGCCACGGTCCTGCGCGTGCTCGGTCGTTATGAGGAGGCGCTCAGCGCGTGCAGGCATGTGGGTGCGGCGGCGGAGCCTGCGATCACCGATTTGTGCGTGGAGAGTATTGCCAGCCTGAGCGGCCACCTGCACAGCGCCTACGCGGTGGTCATGGCGCTGTCCCCGCAAGCACTGCCGCCCGAGGCGCAAGCGTGGCGTTACTCCGAGCTCGGCGAGATGGCCGCGCGCCTCGGGGACGATGCGGCCGCCGAGCGCTGGCTGCGTGCCGGTCTGGCGCTGGCCCCCGATGACTTCTACCTGCGCGCGGCCTGCGCGGACGCCTTGCTGCGCCAGGGTCGGGCGCTGGAGACTCTGCAACTGCTGCAGGGCTACGAGTCAATGGAGCCGCTGCTGCTGCGCATCGCGATTGCCCATAGCCTGCAGGGTGATGGCCTGGGCGCGAGCGCCGCAGAACTTTTGGCCAGTGCCTTTGCGGTTGAGCAGCAGCGCGGCGAGTCCGTACACCGGCGCGAGCAGGCGCGCTTCCTGCTTGACGTGGAGCGCCAGCCCGCCCAGGCCCTGGCCGCGGCGCAGGAGAACTGGCTGGTGCAGCGCGAGCCGGATGACGTTCTGATCCTGCTGCGCGCCGCCCGCGCGGCCGGTCAGGCGCAGGCCGGCGAGCCGGCGCGCCGCTTCCTGCAGCAGCAACGCACCGAGGACGCCCGGCTGGATCTTCTGGCGCAGGCCGGGCCGTGAAGCGCCGGTGGCTGTTGCTTGGGCTGTTCTGCGCCGCGGCCAACGCCCACGTGGCCAGCAACGGCTTCCTCGTGGCGCGGGTGGAGTCGGACACCATCCGCGGCTCCATCGAGATCGCGGTGCGCGACGTGGAACTCGCCGTGGGCACCAACCCCGGCCGGGATGGCAAGGTGACCTGGGGGCAGTTGCGCGGGGCTGAGCAGCCTCTCGATGCATATCTTACGCAGCATCTGGTGCTCAGTGCGCAGGGACAGCGCTGCCCGGTGAGCTGGCAGCGTATGCAACTGAACGACCGCGTGGACGGGGTCTACGCGTGGCTGCCGTTCGTAGCGAGCTGTCCGGTCGCCGTAGAGCGCCTCAGCATTGGCTACCGCGTGCTGGCCGGCGTCGATCCGTCTCACCGCGGCCTGCTGACCCTCACCGCCGGGCGGATCGTGCAGACGGCCGTCCTCGGGGGGGGCGCCGGGGAGGGGGCCTTCGCCGTCTACGCACCCGCGCCGTGGCGGGCGTTCCTGCAATACCTACATGCGGGTGTGTGGCATATCTGGAGCGGCATCGATCACCTGCTGTTCCTGCTGTCCCTGCTGCTGCCGGCGGTGCTGCTGCGTCGTGGCGGCCGTTGGGAACCGGTGCCGCAGGCGCGCCCGGCGCTGCTGGGAATCTTGAAGGTGGTCACCGCGTTTACGTTGGCGCACTCGATTACGCTCACGCTGGCCGCACTGGACGTCGTGCGCCTGCCGACCCGCCTGACCGAATCGGTGATCGCCGGCTCGATCATCGTCGCAGCTCTCAACAACGTCTTCCCGCGCTTCACCGGCGCCAGAACCCGAATCGCGTTTGCGTTCGGATTGCTGCATGGGTTTGGCTTTGCCTCGGTGCTGGCAGACATGGGCTTGCCACAGGGGGCACGCCTGGTCTCGCTGCTGGCTTTCAACCTGGGCATCGAGACCGGGCAGCTGGCGGTGGTGATCGCCCTCATGCCGCTCGCATACCTGATGCGCGCCAGCCTGTTCTACCGCCGCGCGTTGCTGCCCTGGGGGTCCGCGATGATCGCCTCACTCGCCCTGGTCTGGCTGGTGCAGCGCGCGTTCCTGCCCACGGGCTAGTAAGTCAGATGTGGAGGGATGCGGCGGCCCCACCAAGGGGCCGCCGCGGGTCTTCAGAAGCGCCACTGCGCCGCGAGCCAAAGCGCATCGGAGTTATTAGCATTCTCGACCTTTACGCGGTCCCACTCGAGGTTCGCGTTCAGGTGCTGGAAGAAGGTAATACCCAGCCCGGCGCCATAGATGAAGTTGCTGGTCGAGTGGCTCGACTGGATGACTTGCTGGCCCGGCGAATTCAGATTCAGCTCCAGCTTGTTGTTGGACCAAAGCCACCCGGCCTTGCCGAATAACTCGACCGGTCCCAGCGGGATCGTGCCGACGGCGAAGGGCGCAAAGCCACTGACGTGCAGCTTGTAATTACCATCAGAGCCGGATCCGGAGAATGAGCCGCCCGGATGGCCGAAGTCGATGTAATCGGCCTCGAGCGCGAAGTAGGGCATGAATCGATAGCCGGCGTTGATTTTCCAGGCATCGCCGTGGCCGTGCGTGATGTCGCTCACTCCGGACTCGACGTCGCTGAGGTCGTCGACCTTGAGATTGAACCGGCCCCAGCCGACTCCCACGTAAGGACCGCTGCCGTTACCCGGTGAAATCCAGTCGGTGGTCGTAGTCGTGCTGCCGGACTGGGCGAAGGCCGCTCCGGCCCAGGCCGTTGATGCAAGCGCTACAGTGGCGGCGAGATATTTGATATGCATAGCGTGTGGACCTCCATGTCCACGTATTCCGTTCCGTCGCGCGCATCCTCGGGGTTGGGCCCTATCCCCGGAATAGTCCATCCGCCGATGCCACCGTAGGACGGCACCTATATCGCTGACTTAACAGTTGGCAACGATTCAGGCAAGCTTGCCGCCATGAACTGGCAGCTGTTTCTCGGGTTCCTCGCTATCACTGTCCTGCTACTGCTGACGCCGGGGCCGATCGTAATGCTGGTGGTTTCCACCGGAGCCACGCGCGGGGTCCGCGCGGCGCTGGTCACGGTGGCGGGCACCTCGGCCGGCAATGCCGTCCTTCTGGCGGTGATCGCACTCGGGCTCGGGTGGGTTCTTAAGCACGCCCTGCACCTGTTCGAGTTGCTGCGCTGGATCGGCGCGGTTTACCTGATATGGCTTGGCATCCAGGCCTGGCGCAACGCCGGCCGGGAGCGCGAGGTCGTGCAGGGCAACCGGGTGCATTTCTGGCGCGGCTTCACGGTGGCCCTGTCCAATCCGAAGACCATTGCCTTCTTCACCGCCTTTCTTCCGCAATTCGTCGACCCCGCCCGCCCGGCCGGCCTGCAGATTATCGTCATGTGTGCGGTGTCCGCACTGCTGGCGGCGGTGAGCGATTCCTGTTGGGCTGTAGCTGCCGGCCTCGGCCGCAACTGGTTCGCCAGGCCCGGACGCGCGCTCCTGCTCGGCCGCGCTTCCGGCATCACGCTCCTGGGCGCCGGGGTGTGGCTGTCACTGGCCCGGCGGCCGGCGTGACGGCAACCTGCTAGAACCCGAGCGCATCGAGGATGGGCTTCTCGTAGAGGTCGTCTTCTGCCGGGTAGCGCAGAGTGCTGAACCCCGCCTCCCGGGCAAGTGCCCAGAGGATGCTCTCGCCGGCCGGCAGTGCGGTCGGCTGCCGAGCGTACAGTGGATCCGCGTAGGCTTCCGCGGGCGAGATGATTTTCCAGCCGCGGGCGCGGAACATGGCGATGATGTCCGGCAGGAACTCCGCGTTGATGCGCCGCGTGTGCAGCAGCAGCACGTGCTTCGCGCTGCGTCCCAGCAGGCGCTGCGACAAGCTGTCGTAGAACCGCGCCCGGCCCCACAAGTGGGCGAGGTAGGCCGCACGGAACGGCCGTGGGTCGGCACCGGGATGCCGCCCCAGCCATTGTCCGTAGCGCTCATCGTAGTACCAGTCGCTGGCGTCGATGCTCACCGCTCCGCTGCCATAGGCGTGCGCCGCCAGCCAGGCACGCATGCCATCGCGCTTCGCCGCGGTGTCGCCTTCCTTTAGATACGGGAAGCGCAGGCGCGAAGTCCAGCCGGGCAGCGCGGCGAGCAGCGCTTGGTTGCGCTCCACGTCCGCGATGAACAGCGGCAGGGTCATCTCGCGGGCACCGAGACTGCGGTGATTGTAGGTATGGTTGCCAATGGCATGGCCGGCCAGCCCCCAGTCTTTCACCAGCGCCAGCCCCTCAGGGCTGTCGACATTGCGGCCTGCGGGGTAGAGGATGGCTTGCACGTGCCCGTCGGCGAGCGCCCGCAGAATCTCCGCGTTCCACGCGGCGGCCTGCGTAGAGTCATGCGGGTTGAACCCATCGTCAAAGCTCAGCGCAAGGCTCTGGGCGCATGCCGGGCCGGCCAGCAGAGAGCATCCGAGCGCCAGCCCTGCCGCGAGGCCTGGCAGCTGGACCCACCCTCGCTTTGAAAAATCCGCCGACCTGCGCATACTTGCTGGGAGCCTCCGCGCTCAGGTTCCAGAAGAACGAGAATGCTCCCCGGGCGCCCATTGTTTTCGTGGCGAGGTATGTGCCCCGGGAGCCAGGGCAAATGCAAATAGAACTCAACAGTTACCTGCCGAGCTTCACTATAGCAACCGCGCGCCGCTTGAGGGCGTGGGCGTCGGCCCTTGCGTGTGCGGGCCTGCTCAGCGGACTCGACGGCTGTTCACTGCTCACCATCAAGTCCCCGGAACGCCCGCTGTCGACCCGCGACCTGAATACCCGCCTGCTGACACGCGAGTTGTCCACCCAGTTCGTGTCTGCCGTTGAGCTGTGTGCAGACGACGTCGCCCTCAATGAGAAGGACCCTGCGGTGCTGGAAAACACGCTGCGCTGGGAAATTGCTGCGGTCACCGGCAGCCGCCGCGCGGTAATGCAGACCGCCCCGCTGATGGGTCTGCTCGATTCCTGGGCACTATCGGTCCAGATGGCGGCGTTCACAGAGGCGGGCGCACCGGGCGGGACGCTGTTCGGGGCAGACCAGGAGTGTGTCCGCAGGGTGTCGCGGGGCTACGCCAGCAGCTCCGCCGAGCTGGCGCAACGGCTGCTGCCGGCCCGTGAATTCAGCGCGCACAAGGAATTTGTGGAGACTTACGCGCGCGAGCACCCGTTGGAGGATCTGCGCTTCGCGCGCGTCTCGGTGGTGGAGCAGTGGAGTCGCCAGCAGGGCGCGGAGCTGAAACTGATCGATGCGGTGGGCACCATTCCGGAGGCGCTGACGGATGTCGCCGACCGGCTGCAGATCTACGGTGACACGCTGCCCTCGCAGGTCGTGTGGAAGACCCAGCTGGCGCTGCGCCAATCCGGCTATTCCAGCAACGACGTGCAGAGCTTGCTTAAGGAGCTGGATGCCCGCCTCGCCGCCATGACCGCGGTGGCTAATGCCGCGCCGGAACACGTACAGGACGCCGTGGCAGACTTAAGGGGGACCCTGCTGGAGGTGATCGCGCGGATGGACTCCGCCGCTGCGGCCACCATTACCCGGGTGGGCATCGAGCGCGTGGCACTGGTCGCCGACCTGACAGCCGAGCGCGCTGCGACACTGGCCGCAGTGGACGCGCAGCGCAGGGCGGTTGCTATGGACGCCGCGCGTATCGGCAAGGAGCTGGTCCTGTCCACCGGTGAGCAGGCGCGCCGGCTGGCGCGCGAGGTGCTCCTGTTGCTGATCGTTCTTTCGGTTCTGGTGATCAGCCTGCCGTTTGTGGCCGGCTACCTCGTCGGGCGCGCGCGCCACATGCGCCCCTAGGGCGCAGCCGGAAAGGCCAAGAGTTCGCCCGCAGGCCTGCGCCGCGAGAGCGCCCGTCAGCCCGCGTTGCTTTCGACTCTTTGCCTCAGCGCACGAATGTGCGAGCGCAGGTTGAAGCCCATCTCGGAGAAGGACTTCGGGAGTTTGAGCTCCAGCGCACGCGCCTCGAGCTCCTGAATCCGCGGTGCCAGCTGTGCGCGCACCGCAGGATCAGTGCTGGTGCGCAGGACGCGCTCCATCAGCCGCAGCTCACCGTAGAGCCGGATGATGCGGCGCTGCATCTGCCAGCGGTACGCCTTCATCAGCAGCGACCACAGCGGATAGATGATACCGGCCACCGGCAGCACGAGGATCAGCAGGCGCTGCACCAGTTCGGCGAGCCAGAATGGCAGCGAGCGCTGCAGGATCGACGGCCCGGATTTGTAGATGCGCGCGGCGTAATCGCTGATCGGCAGGTCAATGACTTCCGGCGCCGGGAACTCCCCGGCACGCTGGAAGATATCGGCACGCGAGTGGACCTCCATCGCGGCGCGCAGCAACAGGTACTGCAGGGCGGGGTGCAGGTCCTGGCGCACCGCCAGGCTTGCCTTGGCGGCGATGAGCTGGATATCCCCCGGCGGGCGATCGGCAGCCAGATCGATGACGCCCTCGGGGAGCACCAGCTTGCTGAGCTTGGGGTCGAGAGCGATGTAGGCGTCGGCGCGCCGCCAGCTGATAAGGGTGATGCCCGGCGCCGCCAGTAGCTTCTGCAGCACGGGAGCGTCCCAGGCGGAAAGCATCAGCGCGACGTCGATCTCCCCGGCCAGCAGCCGGCGGGCTGACTGCTCCGGGGTATTCCCCGACAGCTCCAGATTCTCCTGCTTTAGTCCATTGAGGGCGAGGACCTTCAGGGCCAGGGGCCGCGTCGCGCTGCCGAGAGGTCCGGTGGACACGCGGGGACGCGCCGCGCCGCGCAGCAGCTCGGGCAGCGACGCGCACCGGCAGAAGACCCACATCGGCTCGTAGAACACGGTGCCCAGGGACACCAGGTCCGGGGACTCCTGCTCGCTGGTCGTGCCGCTCTGCACGAATCCGGCGCTCACGCCGGCCTTGGGATCGCGCAGGAGCTCGAGGTTCGCCACCGCGCCGTTGGTGGGCACCAGGTGCAGCCGCACGCCGTCGCGCGCCATGATCTGGCGATAGCGCTCGGCGAAGTGGACGTAGGCGCTACCCGGTGGGCCCGTGGCGATGGTGACATCGCGTCCCGGGAGCGGCTTGAAGGCGGCAATCAGCGTCCATACCAGGACCACGGCGGTGATGGCGAGTGCCGCGACGAGGACCGCGATGCGCAGGAAGGTAGCGTTGACGAGGGAAACGGCGGTCTCCTTGGGAGCCGAGCCGGCGTAGTATTGTTATTCGGTGGCAGTGTTGTTTTGAGGTTACGTGGGACGAGAAGCCAGAGCAAGCGCGCGGGGGTGCGGATGACCGAGACGGCGGCCGGGGAGGCGACGGGCGCTCCGGAACAGGTGGTCGTGCGGCAGCGCTGGGATGCCGCTGGCAGCGCCGCGGTGCCCCCCGAGGTGCTGCGGGACCTGCACGTGCGCAACGCGCCGGGCGGCGTGTGCGGTGCGTTGCCGCGCGGCTTTCTCCACGGCCGCCTGTGGTGTGACCAGCTGCCGCCCGGTGCCCTCGGGCACGTGTGCCGCGCGGAGTCCCGGCCGCACGAGCTTCTGGTCTGCATCCTGCCTCATGACAATGCCATGACGCTGCTGGAGCGCCTGCGGGCGCTGGCCCGCAGCTGAAGGCCCGGCAAGGACCGCACCTGGCATCGCTCGTCATTCTCGTACTGACCGTCATCGCCAGCATCGCGGCGATGCTCTCGCCGCGCCTGCGCGAGCTTGCGGTATTGCGCCCGTACCAGATTGCGCGCGGCAGCGGCTACTGGCGGATTCTCACCAGTGCCTTCATCCACGCCGACTTCACGCACCTGCTGTTCAACCTCATCACCTTCTATTCTTTTGCCTTCGTGCTCGAGCGGGTGACCGGCAGCGGCTGGTTGGTGGTGCTGTACCTGTGCGGCCTGCTGGCCAGCAACATCGGCACCTGCATCCAGCATCGTGACGAGCCGGACTATGCATCCCTGGGGGCATCGGGGGCGATCTCCGCGGTCCTGTTTGCTTACATCGTGTATTTCCCGGGCAGCAAGCTGTTCATCATGCTGATCCCCATACCGATTCCGGCGCCCCTGTTTGCGGTCGCGTACCTGGCGTACAGCTACTACTCCGCGCGCAACTCCCCCGGCCGCAT
Source organism: uncultured Pseudomonadota bacterium (assembly GCA_963794975.1). Taxonomy (GTDB): domain Bacteria; phylum Pseudomonadota; class Gammaproteobacteria; order Steroidobacterales; family Steroidobacteraceae; genus 13-2-20CM-66-19. The sequence continues at coordinate 691,043 of CAWCGL010000004.1, forward strand.
CAACCACGATGCGCATATTGCCGGCGCACTGACCGGACTGGCGTTCGTGGCCGTGACCGACCCGCAGCGCTACAGCGCCCTGGCGCGTTACCTCGGCCTGTAACTGCGGTCACGGCGACTGATAGCTTTGCCATAGAATCGGATTCATACCCAGCCGGCAGCGGACCCGCGGCCATAGGGGCATCTGTGCAAAAGGCCATACCGGAAACAGCAGCCCGCGAGCACCTGGCGCTGATACTCGCAGCCGCGGTCTTGCAGGGCTGGGCGCTATTCGGCCTGCACCACGCGCTGGCCGAGCAGCTCTGGCCAGCCAACGAACCCGGATGGCTGTTTGCACTCTACGCGGTGGCGGTGCTGGTGCCGGTCACAGTGGAACTGCTGGCCGCGCGCGCGCGCGAACGCGCCACCTGGGTGCTCGTCGGGGTTTTGACCGTGGCGCTCTTCTGTTTCGGCTGGCATCACGGAGCTGCGGTGGTGGCGCTGCCCGGCAAGGACCTCGCCCGTGCCGGCGAGAGCTTCTCACTGGGCTTAATACTCTTCGTCCTCTGGATTCTGGCGATGCCCTTCATCCAGGCGCGCCTGGAGGTAAGGGCCTGGAGCGCCAACTACCACTACCTGTTCGCCTACGCCTGGCGCAATGCCGTCTCCCTGTTCGAGGCCGCCGTGTTCACGGGGGTCTTCTGGCTGTTGCTCGGACTGTGGCAGTCGCTGTTCACCATGTTGGGGATGGTCTTTTTCCACGAGCTGTTCGCGGAGCCGGTGTTCGTCTACCCGGTGACCGCCCTGGTGTTCGGCTGCGCGCTGCACCTGATCGGCTCGATCGACCGCTTCGTGTCGGCCGTGCTGGAGCAGATACTGAGTGTCTTCAAGTGGCTGGGGACCCTGACGGGCGCCTTGCTCGCACTGTTCACCCTTGCCCTGACGCTGCAGCTGCCCAACCTGGTGTTCACCGGCCACAAGGCGATCAGCGCGGTGTGGCTGCTGTGGCTGGTGGCCGTCGTGGTGCTGTTCCTGAACGCGGCCTACCGGGACGGTGCCCAGGGACGCGCGTACCCGGCGTGGATCGCGCTCGCCCTGCGTTTGGTGGTGCCCTTGAGCGTGGTGATCTCGCTCACCGCGCTGTACGCGTTGCGCGTGCGGGCACAGCGCTACGGGCTCACCGTCGAGCGCGTGTTCGGCTTCATCGTGGCCGCGGCCGCATTGTGCTACTCGGTCGGCTATGCGCTCGCGGCTCTCAACCGGCGCGCCTGGTTCGGCGGCGTCGCGCGCGTGAATGTACTGGTCGCGCTCGGGCTGATCGTGGTGCTGGGGCTGCTACTCACGCCCGTGCTCTCGCCGTACCGCCTGGCAGCCTCCAGCCAGTACCGGCGGATCCTCGCCGGCAAGCTGGGTGAGGAGTCAGGGCCCGCCCCGGACGAGTCGGCGTTCCACTATCTGAGGTTTGCCGCCGGGGCGTACGGCAGACGCCGCCTGGAGCAGCTGGCACAGCTGCAGAACCATGCGGATGCGGTGGGGATACGCGAGCGTGCCGCCGCGGCGCTCAAGCAGAACAGCCCCTGGCAACGGCTCGCACCGCGCAGTTATGCGGACCTGGTCGCCGCCTTGAAGCTCTATCCGCAGGGCAGCTTGCTGGAGGCCGGGCTAGCCGAGCGCCTGCGCTCCGACCTCACGACGCAGGGAAACAATACTTACTGTGTCGTGACCGAGGGGACGCAGCTGACGGGAGTATTGATCGACCTCAACGGGGATGGCGTCGACGAGTTCGTCCTCTTCAACTTCTGCGCCGCCCGGGTGTACCAGCGGATCGACGGCATCTGGCAGCTGGTAGCGCACGCCAACGACCGGACGGCCCACGTCGATGCGGCCGTGATCGAGGCGCACCTGGCGCAAGGACAGTTGAGCACCCGCGAGCCGGCCTGGAAGGACCTGTGGATCGGCCAGGAGCAGTTCCAGGTGGAAAAGATCTTCGGTCCGCTGCCGCCCCCCGCACGCGGTGCGCCCCAGAAGTAACTCCGTGCCCCAGGGGCTGAGCTATTGGCGTGACCCCTTCAGATCGAATCGATCCAGGTTCATCACCTTGGTCCACGCCGCCACGAAATCGCGTACGAAGCTCTCCTGCGCATCGGCGCTGCCGTAGACCTCTGCCAGCGCACGCAGCTGCGAGTTCGAGCCGAACACCAGATCGACCCGGGTCGCAGTCCACTTCCGGGCGCCAGTCTTGCGGTCGTGTCCCTCGAAGCTCTCCTGGGTGTCGGAGACCGACTTCCACTGCGTCCCCATGTCGAGCAAGTTCCTGAAGTAGTCGTTGCTCAGCACGCCGGGGCGCTGGGTAAGGACACCGTGCCGGCTGCCACCGGTGTTGATGTTCAGCACCCGCAGCCCGCCGATGAGCACGGTCATTTCCGGCGCCGTCAGCGTCAGCAGCTGTGCGCGATCCAGCAGCAAAGCCTCGGCAGGAACCGCGAAGCGGGTCTTCTGATAGTTGCGGAAGCCGTCGGCCACCGGCTCCAGCACGTTGAACGACGGGGTATCGGTCTGCTCCTGTGTGGCGTCCATCCGCCCCGGCGCGAAGGGCACGGTGACGGACTGACCGGCCGCCTGGGCCGCCTGCTCGATGGCCCCACCACCGCCGAGCACGATCAGGTCAGCCAGCGAGACCCGCTTGCCGCCGGCCTGGGCGCGGTTGAACTGCGCCTGGATGTCCTCCAGGGTCTTCAGCACGCGGCCGAGCTGCTGCGGTTCGTTGACCGGCCAATCCTTTTGCGGCGCGAGGCGAATGCGGGCGCCGTTGGCACCACCGCGCTTGTCTGAGCCGCGGAACGTGGACGCCGCGGCCCACGCGGTGGCCACCAGCTGCGACACGCTCAGGCTGGAGGCCAGAATCCTGGCCTTGAGTGCCGCGATGTCCGCGGCATCGATAAGGGGATGGTTCAGGGCAGGGATGGGGTCCTGCCACACCAGCTCTTCGCCGGGCACCTCGGGTCCGAGATAGCGGGCGCGCGGCCCCATGTCGCGGTGGGTCAACTTGAACCAGGCGCGCGCGAAGGCGTCCGCGAACTGCTCCGGGTGAGCCAGGAAGCGCCGCGAGATTTTTTCGTACGCCGGATCCAGCCGCAGCGCCAGGTCCGTGGTCAGCATGGCAGGAGCTACGCGCCTCGGCGGGGTCGTGGGCGTGCGGCACGGTCCCGGTACCGGCGCCGCCCTTGGGCTGCCACTGATGCGCGCCGGCAGGGCTCTTGGTCAGCTCCCAGTCGTAGCCGAAGAGGTTCGTGAAGAAGTCGTTGTTCCAGCGGGTCGGCGTACTGGTCCAGGTCACCTCCAGGCCGCTGGTAATGGCATCCCCGGCGTACCCGGTGCCGAAGCCATTGGTCCAGCCGAAGCCCTGCGCCTCCAGCTCGCTCGCCTCAGGGTCAGCGCCGACGTGCGAGGCCGGCCCCGCGCCGTGGGTCTTGCCGAAGGTGTGGCCGCCGGCAATCAGTGCCACGGTCTCCTCATCATTCATCGCCATGCGCGCGAAGGTCTCGCGGATGTCACGCGCGGCGGCGAGCGGATCGGGCTTGCCATCGGGGCCTTCGGGGTTCACGTAGATCAGGCCCATCTGCACTGCGGCCAGGGGATTGGCCAGCTCGCGCTCACCGAAGTAGCGCTTGTCCGGCCGAGCCACGCCTTCTCGGTTCCCCAGTAGACGTCGTGATCGGGCTCCCAGACGTCCTCGCGGCCGCCGGCGAAGCCGAAGGTCTTGAAGCCCATCGCTCTCCAGGGCGACGTTGCCGGCGAGGATCATCAGGTCGGCCCAGGAGATGCTGCGGCCGTACTTCTGCTTGATCGGCCACAGCAGGCGGCGCGCCTTGTCGAGGTAGGTATTGTCCGGCCAGCTGTTCAGCGGCGCAAAGCGCTGCTGGCCGCGGCCGCCGCCGCCGCGGCCGTCGCCGGTGCGGTAGGTCCCGGCGCTGTGCCACGCCATGCGGATGAACAGCGGCCCGTAGTGGCCGAAGTCCGCGGGCCACCAGGGCTGTGAGTCCGTCATCAGTGCGGTGAGGTCCTTCTTGAGCGCCGCGAGGTCGAGGCTCTTGAACGCCCGCGCGTAGTCGAAGTCCGCGCCCATCGGGTTGGACTTCACCGAGTGCTGGTGCAGTAAGTCAAGGGGCAGGTTGCTTCGGCCACCAGTCCCTGATGGAGGTGCCGCCACCGGGCTCGTGATGGAACGGACACTGGGTCTCTGGCTTGGCGCTCACGGGGACTCTCCGGCTGACTGCAACTGCCGGAGATGATAGTCAGCCGGTTCCGGTCGCGCTGACGATGGTTTCGATCGCGGCGATAGACAGAAATGATGGCGACGCCTGCGCCGTGGGCGCATCGCAGCCGCGAACCTGCACAGCCCGGCTAGTTCTTGGCCGGCCCGGTGTGGGCTTCGCTCTGCTGCTCAACCTTGCGGAAATGCTCAGGAAATATCCGCCGGCGCACGTCCGGATGCCAGGTGCGCGTCATCAGCTTGTAGATCTCCAGCTCCGCCTCCGAGGGCGGACGGCCCCTGAAGGGCACCACTGTCCTGTCGCTCACGGCGTTGACCCCGGTAAGAGTAATTGCACCGCTCAAGATGCTGCCGCTTGTGCACAGCCCAAGACACGCGCCGCATCACATTTCAGCGGGCGCCCCCTGAACGGCCATCACAGTTGACCGAGGAGCGCCCTCCCGGAGCTGGATTGGCCGCGATTTGCTGACATGGGCTTGCCACAGACTTAGGACTACTATCTTTCGTTTCGCCGGGCGGTCCGGTCACGGGGAAACGACAATGGCGAGCAGCAAGAAGCCAAATATTCTCTTCATCATGGCCGATGACATCGGCTGGTTTAACGTCAGTGCATACAACCTCGGGGTGATGGGCTACCGCACGCCCAACATCGACCGCATCGCCAGGGAGGGGGCGCTGTTCACGGACTTCTACGGGCAGCAGAGCTGCACCGCCGGTCGCGCTGCCTTCATTACCGGGCAATCGCCCATCCGCACCGGGCTTACCAAGGTCGGCATGCCGGGGGCGACTCTGGGGCTGAGTTTCGAGGATCCCTCCGTCGGGCAGTTCATGAAGGGATTCGGCTACGCGACCGGCCAGTTCGGCAAGAACCATCTGGGGGACCGCAACGAGCACCTGCCGACGGTGCACGGCTTCGATGAGTTCTTCGGCAACCTCTACCACCTCAACGCGGAGGAAGAGCCGGAGTACGAGAACTACCCGAAGGACCCGGAGTTCCGCAAGCGCTACGGTCCCCGCGGCGTGCTCAAGTGCAAGGCGACCGACAAGGATGATGCGACGGTCGATGCGCAGTTCGGCAGGGTCGGCAAGCAGTCCATTGAAAACACCGGCCCGCTCAACCGTAAGCGCATGGAGACGGTGGATGAGGAATTCCTCGACGCCGCGCTCGATTTCATGGATCGCAAGACCAAGGAAGGCACGCCGTGGTTCTGCTACTTCAACCCGACCCGCATGCACGTGTTCACGCACCTGAAGGAATCCTCGAAGGGCAAGACCGGTCTGGGGACTGTATCCGGATGGCATGGTCGAACTGGACGGTTACGTGGGCCAGTTACTCAAGAAGCTCGAGGAACTCGGAGTGGCGGACAACACCTTCGTAGTGTTCACCACGGACAACGGTGCGGAAGTCATGACCTGGCCGGATGGCGGCTCGACGCCGTTCCGCGGCGAGAAGGACACCAACTGGGAAGGCGGCTGGCGCGTGCCATGCGTCATGCGCTGGCCCGGGGTCATCGAGCCGGGGCGCCTGATCAACGATATCTGCTCCCTGCAGGACTTCATCCCGACATTCGCGGCAGCGAACGGCGAGCCCGACCTCGCGACCAAGGTACGCAAGGGCTACAAGATCGGGGACACCACCTACAAGGTGCACTTGGACGGCTACAACCTGTTGCCGTTCCTGGCCGGCAAGGAGCAGAAATCACCACGCGATGGCTTCATCTACTGGAGCGATGACGGGGACTGCATGGCTGTGCGGACCGGGCACTACAAGGTCGTTTTTGCCGAACAGCGCGCCACCGGCCTTGCGGTCTGGCGCGAGCCGCTGTCCCCGATGCGTATTCCGAAGTTCTTCGACCTGCGTTCCGATCCGTTCGAACGCGGTGAGGAGAGCTTCAAGTACGACCAGTGGTTTCTCGAACAGAACTTCCTCATGTACGCCGTGCCGCCGATGCTGGCCAAGTGGCTGGAGACCTTCAAGGAGTTCCCACCCCGGGCGCGCGCGACGAGCTTCAGCATCGACCAGGTGGTCGAGAAGCTCATTGCCGAAAGCCGGATGAAGAGATGCGCGGGCGGGACGAACGCCCGCGCTCCTCTTGGTGTGCGTTTTGCGGCGGTCTTTAGGAACTGAACGCGGCACACGAGCCGAGGCATCCCCCGTGGGCCTCGGCCGGCGTGGTCAGAATCTGATCTGTAGACGAATCCCCGCGACTACCGCGGCATTCATGTTGGTGAGGACGAGGCTCGTCGGACTGAGCGTCTTCTTCAGTCCCAGATCAATCACCTGCAGATCGGCCGTGGCGGTGAGCCAGCCGGCCACGGCACAGTTGTAGTACATCTCCAGCGCGTCCTCGTGCTCCAGGCCCAGATCCAGGGTCGATCGCAGCAGTGGCACGAATGCGCTGCTGAACTGCGTGCGCGCGATACCCACGCCGAAGCTGTCGTCGGGCCGCCGAGCTCCCGCGCCCTTGCCGCCGACCCCCAGGAGGAAGGCGTACTTGATCGGGTTCGGGTTGCCGTCCGAGGCGCCCAGCGAGAGGAAAACGCCGATGCCGTGCTTCTCATCCTGCGCCGGCTGCCACAAATACTGGTCGAAGCCGTAATTGACGGACCAGCTGCTGCTCTTGCGCGCGGCAGGCCCCGCCGGCACCAGCAGGTCGGGAAAGTACCGGGCCAGGATCGCTTCCAGAACCGGCCCGGGGTCTCCCAGCCGCGGAAAGCGCTGCTGCAGGAGCAGCGTGGCGATGTTCGACGGATCCTGCTCCAGTGAATAGCGCTCCTTGTTGCTCCAGGAAAACCCGAAGCTTTGGTGGCCGAGGCGGCCAAAGGGCTTTATCGTCACCTGGCCGCTGCCGATGACGATCGTGCCGTGTCCGAAGGCGTTGCCGATGTCGTTGCTCGTGGGAGTGCCGTTCGGGTCGAGCGCGATGATCGAGGCGCTGACGCCGGGCTGCGGCAACAGGATGAGGCCGCCCCCGAACGCCGACAGCGGCACTTGCTCGAGAGTCATGGGGAACACGAACGCCGCGTTCAGGAACTGCGTCTTGTAGTCCCCGTAGAACTCATATCCGCCGGTGTCCATGGTGTTGATCTTGCCGATCACGATTCCGAACCGCTCGCTGAAGAACTGCATGACGGTCGCATTAGTCAACGCCGTCGTGTGCTCGTTGGACGCCGGGAACATGGCGGCCGTGTTCACCGGCACGATCGCCCCCGAGTTGTCATAGACGTTGCGGCCGAGCCCCGTGTCGCCCGAGACTTTCAGTAGACCCCCCGGCCAAAGGCCGGCCTTGCCGGTATCAACCTGCAGTGTGTAGTCGAGGTTGCTCCAGATATCGCCCCCGGTATCGCGTCCACCGCTGAGGACGCCCTGCGGCGTGGCCAGCAGATCCACATCGACCTCAATGCCTGCCTTAGCCAGTTGGTCGCGTGTGCCGCCCCAGTCTCCGCTCAGGCGCGGTCGGGAGGCGAGATCGCCGCCCCACGTGGCAGGCATCTCGAGCAGCTGTGCGTGGGCGGCCGTCAGCCAACCGGTGAAACTGACGGCAGCAATGGCATTCAACAGACGGCTGCGTGCGAGGCGCGCAGTCATGAGCGGACCTGCCGTAGTGTGCGAATGCTCATTGCAAGCTTGTCTCGATCGCTGCCGGGATCAGGTGCTCAGTCGTCTCATATCACGAAAAATGCCAGCGAGCGCGCCCAGGACCACGACGAGCAACGGTCGAACCGTGGTCCACGAGCGGGCACTTGGCTATATTGCATTAGAGTTTCACCGATGAGGCTGAAACTGGCCCGCGGGTCGTGTATACCGCACTCATGCGAGGAAGCACAAACAGTCAATCTAGGAGTACGGCGATGACAAGCAAGAACACGATCTGCCTGTGGTATGACGGTGGTGCCCTTGACGCGGCGCGCTTCTACGCGCAGACCTTCCCTGACACCACCGTAGGCACCGTGCACCGAGCACCGGGAGACTACCCCAACGGCAAGCAGGGCGATGTCCTGACGGTAGAGTTCACAGTAATGGGCCTGCCCTGCATCGGGCTGAACGGCGGCCCACACTTCAAGCACAACGAGTCGTTCTCATTTCAGGTTGCGACCGACGATCAGGCCGAGACTGACCGCCTGTGGAACGCAGTGGTGCACAACGGGGGTCAGGAGAGCCAGTGCGGCTGGTGCAAGGACAGATGGGGCGTGTCCTGGCAAATCACCCCACGCGCGCTGATCGCCGCTCTTTCTGACCGTGATGCCGCAGCGGCCAAGCGTGCGTTCGCAGCGATGATGCCGATGCGAAAGATTGACATTGCCA
>CAWCGL010000005.1:0-339667 GCA_963794975.1 uncultured Pseudomonadota bacterium
CCTTGCGGCGCTAGCCCCTCAAGCTAGTGTGTCTACCAATTCCACCACGTCGGCAATTGAACGAGCCGCGGCCGGCGACTACTTCGCCGGCTGCGGCGCCGGCTCGCCGGCGGCGGGGCCGTCTGCGCAGGGGCGGCGGCCGGCGGGTCGCGCACGGCAGCGCCTCGGCTTCGCCTCGAGCGCCTCATCGAGAACGCTTCGCTGCGGCACGGCGGCCTGTGCGAGCCGAGGTAGGCGAGCGCCAGGCTGTTCAGCATGAACACCGCCGCGAAAATCGCGGTCGCCCGCGACAGCGCCGTGCGTCGCGCCGCGCGCGCCGAACACCGTGCCGAGGCGCCCGCGCCGAAGCCCGCGCCCGCATCCGCGCCCTTGCCGCGCTGAAGCAGCACCAGGCCGATGATCGCGAAGGCGGCGAACAGCTGCACGAACGTCAAAATCATGTGCAACCAATTCATCGGAAAATCTCACTCATCCCGGGCCGGCGGCCGCCAGGATCGCAGAAACTCTCGGCCTTAAGCGAGGCGCCGCCGATCAGCCCACCGTCGACATCGGGCATCGCGAACAGCTCCGCCGCATTCCCGGCCTTGACGCTGCCGCCGTAAAGGATGCGCGTCGGCCGCAATTTTAGCATCCCGGGCCGCCATCCGGGCGCGGATGAAGGCGTGCACCTCCTGGGCCTGCTCGGGGGTCGCGGTGCGCCCGGTGCCGATCGCCCAGACCGGCTCATAGGCAACAACCGCCTGCTCGAGGGCCCCGGCGCCGCACAGCTCCAGCACCGCATCGAGCTGGCGCGCGACCACCTCCTTGGTGCGCTCGGCCTCGCGCTCGGCGAGCTGCTCGCCCACGCACAGGATCGGCATCAGCCCCTGGCGTGCGCGGCGCCGAACTTGCGCGCCACCAGCTGGTCGCTTTCGCGGTACAGCAGGCGCCGCTCGGAGTGACCGACGATCACGTACTCGCAGCCGACATCCTTCAGCATCGCGGCGGACACCTCGCCGGTGAAGGCGCCCTGCGCCTCGGCGCAGACGTCCTGGGCGCCCAGGCTGCAGTGCCGAGTCGCGCAGCAGGCGCGCCGCCTCCTGCAGATACACGAACGGCGGGCAGACCACGCACGGCGCCGCCGGGTGCGGCGGACACCCGGCCAGCAGCTCCTCGATCAGGCGCGCGTTCTCGGCGCGCGAGCCGTGCATTTTCCAGTTTCCGGCGACGATCGGGCGGCGCATGCACGGCCTTGTCGGGCGGTAAGCCGCCGTCAGGTTCAAAGGGCGCGCGATGATAGCGACGCGGGCGGGCCGAGGCAACGCTGCCCGCGGGGGCTGGAACCGGTCTTGCGACGGCCGGCCCGTGGTCGCGAGGCCGCTACGCAACGGCCTAGGCGGCCGCGGCCTCGACGACCTCGGCGAGCTCGTCGGCCGCGGCCCGGGTCGCCTCCTCGTCCCGGCCCTCGACCATGACCCGGATGACCGGCTCGGTGCCCGAGGCCCGCAGCACCACGCGGCCCTCCCCGCCCATGCGCTCCTCGATGCGCTGCACGGCCGCCTGCACCTGCGGCACGGTGGTCGGATCGAAGCGCTTGGCGACCTTCACGTTCAGCAGCACCTGCGGGAACTTGCGCATCCCGGCGGCCAGCTCCGCGAGCGACCGCCCGGTCTGCTTCATGACCGCCAGCACCTGCAGCGCGCTGACCAGGCCATCGCCGGTGGTGGTCTTGTCCAGGCACAGAATGTGACCGGAGGTCTCGCCGCCGAGCATGCCGCCGGTCTCGCGCAGCATTGCCAGCACGTAGCGGTCGCCGACCGCGGCGCGCCGGAAGTCGATGCCCGCGCCGCGCAGCGCGAGCTCCAGCCCGAAGTTGCTCATCACCGTGCCGACCACCGGGCCCCTGCAGCGTGCCGGCCTCGCTGCGCGCGCGCGCGATGACGTACAGCAGCTGGTCGCCGTCGACGATGCGGCCGAGGTGATCGACCATCACCAGGCGATCGCCGTCGCCATCGAGCGCGAGGCCGACGTGGGCGCGCACGCCCGGCACGGTCAGCTGCAGCAGCTCCGGCGCGGTCGAGCCGCAGCCGTCGTTGATGTTGCGGCCGTTGGGCGAGCAGCCGATCGGCACGATCTCCGCGCCGAGATCGGCGAGCATGCGCGGGCCACCTTGTAGGCGGCGCCGTTGGCGCAGTCGATGACGATCTTGAGCCCGGCGAGGTCGATGCCCGGCGGGAGCGTCGAGGCGCAGAACTCCTGGTAAAGCGTGCGCGAGCGATCGACGCGCGTGGCGCGGCCGAGGTTGCGCGAGGCGCGCGTGGTGGGCGGCTGCGCCGAGCTCCGCCTCGATGCGCTCCTCGAGCTCGTCGGAGAGCTTGCCGCCGGTGGCGTCGAAGAACTTGATGCCGTTGTCGTCGTAGAGGTTGTGCGAGGCGCTGATGACGACGCCGAAGTTGCAGTTGAAGCGGCGCGTCATGTAGGCGATGCCGGGCGTCGGCAGCGGGCCGATCAGCATCACATCGACGCCGGCGGCGACGAAGCCGGCCTCGAGCGCCGATTCGAACATGTAGCCCGACAGGCGCGTGTCCTTGCCGATGAGCACCGTGCCGCCCTCGGGCGCGAGCACGCGCGCCGCGGCGCTGGCCAGGTTCAGCGCGAAATCCACCGTCATCGGGTGCTCGCCGACGCGGCCGCGCACCCCATCGGTGCCGAAATATCGACGAGCCAAGTCTATTCTCCCCCGATGCACCGCGGCGGTCGACCTTCAGCGCATCCACCGTCGCCGCCACATCGTGCGCGCGCACGATGCGCGCGCCGCTCGGCAACGGCCAGCACCGCCAGCGCGAGGCTGCCGTCGACGCGCTCCGCGGCGCGCCGGCCGGTGAGTGTGCCGACCAGCGACTTGCGCGACAAGCCGACCAGCAGCGGCGCACCGAGCGCGGCGAGCTCGCGCAGGTGGCGCAGCAGCGTCGAGATTGTGCGCCAGGGTCTTGCCGAAACCGAAGCCCGGATCGATCACGATGCGCTCGGCGGCGATGCCGGCGGCGCGCGCAGGCGCGCAGCCGCGCGGCGAGGAAGGCCCTCACCTCGCCCACGACATCGCGTGTAGTGCGGCGCCTGCTGCATGGTGCGCGGCTCGCCCTGCATGTGCATCAGGCACACCGCGCAGCCGCTGCCGGCGGCGGCCGCGAGCGCCCCCGGCTCGCGCAGCGCGCGCACGTCGTTGATGAGGCCCGCGCCGGCCGCGGCCGCCGCGCGCATGACTTCGGGCTTGCTGGTGTCGACCGAGATGACGGCGGAGGTCGCCGCGCGCAAGCGCTCGATGACCGGCAGCACGCGGCGCGAGTTCCTCCTCCACGCGCACCGGCTGCGCGCCCGGCCGGGTCGACTCGCCGCCGACATCGATGATGGCGGCGCCCTCCTCGACCATGCGCACGCCGTGCGCGACGCGCTGCAGCGAGTCGAGGATAGCGGCCGCCGTCGGAGAAGGAGTCGGGGGTGACGTTGAGCACGCCCATGACCATGCGGGCGGCTCAGGTCGAGGCGACTGGCCGCGCGCAACGCAGGATGCAAGGCGAGCGGCCGGCATGCGCGAGCAACCGGGCGCGCGGGCAGGCCCCGCGCGCCGCCGTGACGGATGCTCTAGTGCTGGCCCGCCGGGATCGGCGGGCCCGCCGGCCGCCGGGCCTTCCGCGGGCGGCGGCCTTGGGCGGCTTGGTCGGACAGCGTGTCGTCCCAGCCCGGGCGGCTTCGGCGCTTGCCCGCCATGATGTCCTTGAGCTGCTCCTCGTCGATGGTCTCGTACTTGATGAGCGCCTCGGCCATGGCGTGCAGCTTGTCCAGGTTGCTCGTCAGGATCTCTTGGCGCGCTGGTAGTTGCTCTCGATGACGCGGCGCACTTCCTCGTCGATGGCGTGCGCGGTGCCGTCCGAAACCTGCTTGTGCTGGGTGACGCTGCGGCCGAGGAACACCTCGCCGGTCTCCTCGGTGTAGGTGAGCGGGCCCGAGCTTGTCCGACAGGCCCCACTTGGTGACCATGTTGCGCGCCAGCTCGGTGGCGCGCTCGATGTCGTTGGAGGCGCCCGGTGGTGACCGCCTCGGGGCCGAAGATCAGCTCCTCGGCGATGCGGCCGCCGAACAGCGTGGCGATGCGCTCTCGAGCGCCGCTTGCGAGTAGCTGTAGCGATCCTGCTTCGGGCAGGAACTAGCGTGACGCCCAGCGCGCGGCCGCGCGGAATGATGGTCACCTTGTAGACCGGGTCGTGCTCCGGGAACGATCATGCCGACGATGGCATGGCCGGCCTCGTGATAGGCGGTCATGCGCTTCTCGTGCTTCGCTCATGACCATGGAGCGCCGCTCGGCGCCCATCATGATCTTGTCCTTGGCGCGCTCGAACTCCTCCATGCCACGATGCGCTTGTTGGCGCGCGCCGCGAACAGCGCCGCCTCGTTGACGAGGTTGGCGAGGTCCGCGCCGGAGAACCCGGGCGTGCCGCGCGCGATCAGCGCCGGCTTCACGTCATCGGCCAGCGGCACGCGGCGCATGTGCACGCGCAGGATCTGCTCGCGGCCGCGCACATCCGGCAGCGGCACCACCACCTGGCGGTCGAAGCGGCCCGGGCGCAGCAGCGCCGGATCGAGCACGTCCGGGCGGTTGGTGGCGGCGATGACGATGATGCCCTCGTTGCCCTCGAAGCCGTCCATCTCCACCAGCAGCTGGTTCAGGGTCTGCTCGCGCTCGTCGTGACCGCCGCCCAGGCCCGCGCCGCGATGGCGGCCGACCGCATCGATCTCGTCGATGAAGATGATGCACGGGCGCGTGCTTCTTGGCCTGCTCGAACATGTCGCGCACGCGCGAGGCGCCGACGCCGACGAACATCTCGACGAAGTCCGAACCGGAGATGGTGAAGAACGGCACCTTGGCTTCGCCGGCGATGGCGCGCGCCAGCAGCGTCTTGCCGGTGCCGGGCGAGCCGACCATGAGCACGCCCTTGGGGATCTTGCCGCCGAGCTTCTGGAACTTGCCCGGGTCCTTGAGGAAGTCGACGATCTCGGCGACTTCCTGCTTGGCCTCATCGACGCCCGCGACATCGGCGAAGGTGACGTTGACCTGGTCCTCGCCCAGCAGGCGCGCGCGGCTCTTGCCGAAGGACATGGCCCCGCGGCCGCCGGAGGCGCCCTGCATCTGCCGCAGCATGTAGACGAACACCAGGATCAGCAGCAGCGCCGGGGCCAGCTGCAGCAGCAGCTGCGCCGAGAAATTCGGCTGCTTGGGCGGGCGCCCCTCGATGTCGACGTTGGCCTTGTGCAGCGTGCCGATCAGCGCGGTGTAGTCGGTCTCGGGGTTGAAGGTCTTGAACTGCGTCTTGTCCTTGCGCGCGCCGTAGATCATCTCGCCCTGCAGCACGACCGACTCGACCTTGCTCGCCTTCACATCGTCGAGGAAGGTGGAGTAGGCGATCTCCTGCGGCTGGCCACGGTGGGCATGTAGCGGCTGAACACCAGCAGCAGCACGAGGACGATGACGACCCAGAGCAGGATATTTTTCGTCAGATCGTTCAACGGCTTCCGTCCTTGTTCGGGCACTGTCTAGGGGTATCCAAATGAACCTACACCAACCGAAACTGCATCGCCAGCAAATACATCTCGGGCTGCGCGATCGCGAAGCCTCCGGTTTCAGAGCTTCACCTTGCCAAAGCGCGCCGGGCGGCACGGACACAGCTCCTCGAAGCCGGCGCCCTGGAGACCTTGATCAGGGCGGTGCCACCCGGTTTCAAGGCATCGCGCCACGACCAGCTCGATCTCCTCGAGCCTGAACACGGCGCCGCAGCGCGAGCCATCCGGCCTGCATCGACCCTGGCGGCGGGGCGATCGCTGCGCCCCGACGGCCATGCGGCACTGCCGGATCGCCGGGCCATAGACGGATGGTGCCCGCGCGCCGGACATAAGTTCCTCGCGGGCCTCCACTACAATGCCGCCATGGCCAAAGAGACCCCCGCAAGTCGCGCCCGCCGGGGCGCCGGAGCTGAGCGAACGCCAGCGCCGCTATCTGCGCGGCCTCGCCCACGCCCTGAAGCCCGTCATCCAGCATGGGCAAGAACGGGCTCACCGAGGCGGTCGCCACCGAGACCGCCCGCGCCCTGCACGATCACGAGCTCATCAAGGTGAAGGCCCCGGGCGGGGACCGCGAGGCGCGCGATGCGCTGTTCGCCAGCTCTCGCCGCGCAGACCGGCAGCGCGCTCGTGCAGCGCATCGGCAATGTCGCGGTGCTGTACCGGCCGCGTCCGAACTGCCGCGGATCCTCATTCCGGACCCTGAGGGCGCCGCGCCGCGCTACTCGACGCGGACCGCGACGATCTCGTAGGAGCGGGTGCCGCCCGGGGCGGCGACGTCCACGACGTCGCCCTCGGACTTGCCGACCAGCGCGCGCGCGATCGGCGAGGTGATCGAGATGCGCCCGGCGCGGATGTCCGCCTCGTCCTCGCCGACGATCTGGTAGGTCACCGCGTGCGCCGTCGTCCTGGTCCTCGAGCTCCACCATCGCGCCGAACACCACCTTGCCCGTGTTGGGCAGCTTGCTCGGATCGATGATCTCGGCGGTCGAGAGCTTGGCCTCGATCTCCTTGATGCGGCCCTCGATGAAGCCCTGCTGCTCGCGCGCGGCGTGGTACTCGGCGTTCTCCGACAGGTCGCCGTGGCCGCGCGCCTCGGCGATCGCCTTGATGACGTTCGGCCGCGCTTCGGACTTCAGCGCTTCAGCTCGGCGCGCAGCGCCTCGGCGCCGCGCAGCGTCATGGGAGTGCGTTTCATGCTCATGCGCGCGCCTCCTGGTGCAGGTCCTGCAGGCGGTTCACCTCGACCTCGTCGAGATGATCGAGCGCCTCGCAGGTGGCGAGCCCCGCGGCGAGCGTCGTGTAGTAGGTGACGCGGCGATGCACCGCTTCGCGGCGGATCGAATTGGATTCGCGGATGGCCTGCTTGCCCTCGGTGGTGTTGACGATCAGATCGATCTCGTCGTTCTTGATCATGTCGACGATGTGCGGGCGGCCCTCGCGCACCTTGTTGACGCGGCGGCAGGCGATGCCGGCCTCGCTGAGCGCCTGCGCCGTGCCGTCGGTGGCGACGATCTCGAAGCCGCGCTCGATGAGCCTGCGCGCCAGCGCCACCGCCGCGGGCTTGTCGCGGTCGCGCACGCTGATGAAGGCACACGCCGTGGCGCGGCAGGGTCACGCCCGAGGCGGCCTGCGCCTTGGCGTAGGCCTCGCCGAAGGTGCGCCCGGTGCCCATGACCTCGCCGGTGGACTTCATCTCCGGGCCGAGGATCGGATCGGCCTCGGGGAACTTGACGAACGGGAACACCGCCTCCTTCACCGAGAAGTAGCGCGGCACGCGCTCGATCGGCGCCCACCAGCTGCTTGAGCTTGCGGCCGGTCATGACGCGCGCGGCGATCTTGGCGAGCGGCAGCCCGGTGGCCTTGGAGACGAACGGCACGGTGCGCGAGGCGCGCGGATTGACCTCGAGCACGTAGATGACGCCGTTCTGGATGGCGAACTGGATGTTCATCAGGCCGACGACGTTCAGCGCCCGCGCCAGCTTGCGGGTCTGCTCGCGCAGCTCCTCCTGCAGTCTCGCGCGACGAGGCTGTTGGGCGGCAGCGAGCAGCCCGAATCGCCCGAGTGCACGCCGGCCTGCTCGACGTGCTCCATGATGCCGCCGATCAGCACGTCCTCGCCGTCGCAGACCGCATCGACGTCCACCTCGATGGCGACATCGAGGAAGCGGTCGAGCAGCACCGGGCTGTCGTTCGAGACCTTGCACCGCATGGGTCATGTAGGTGCGCAGGTCCTCTTCGTTGAACACGACTTCCATGGCGCGGCCGCCGAGCACATAGGAGGGCCGCACCACCAGCGGGAAGCCCACCTCGCGCGCCAGCCGCACCGCCTGCTCCTCGGTGCGCGCGGTGGCGTTGGCCGGCTGCTTCAGGCCGAGCTTCTTCACCAGCGCCTGGAAGCGCTCGCGGTCCTCGGCGACGTCGATCGAGTCGGGCGAGGTGCCGATGATGGGCGCGCCGGCCGCCTCCAGCGCGCGCGACAGCTTCAGCGGCGTCTGGCCGCCGAACTGCACGATCACGCCTTCGGGCTTCTCCTTGGCGATGATCTCGAGCACGTCCTCGAGCGTCAGCGGCTCGAAGTACAGCCGGTCGGAGGTGTCGTAGTCGGTCGAGACGGTCTCGGGGTTGCAGTTGACCATGATGGTCTCGAAGCCGTCCTCGCGCAGCTGCAGCGCGGCGTGCACGCAGCAGTAGTCGAACTCGATGCCCTGGCCGATGCGGTTCGGGCCGCCGCCGAGGATCATGATCTTGCGCCTGTCGGTGGGCTCCGCCTCGCACTCCTCCTCGTAGGTCGAGTACAGGTAGGCGGTCGAGGTGGCGAACTCCGCCGCGCAGGTGTCGACGCGCTTGTACACCGGGGCGACGCTCAGCTCGTGCCGCTTGTCGCGCACGGCCTTCTCGGGCATGTCGAGCAGCCTGGCGAGGCGGCTGTCGGAGAAGCCCTTGCGCTTGAGCGCCCGCAGCCGCTCGGCGGTCGAGCGCGCCCAGGCCGGCCTCGCGCACCACGCGCCTTCCTCGGCGACCAGGTCCTCGATCTGCGCGAGGAACCACGGATCGATGTGCGTCAGCTCGTGGATGCGCTCGGCGACCAGCCGGCGCGGAAGGCATCGGCCACGTACAGCAGCCGGTCGGGCCCGGCGAGCGCAGCTCGTAGGCGACCTTGGTCTCGCCCTCATCGGTCAGCGGCAGGCTCATGATGCGGGCTCAGGCCGTCGAGCCCGGTCTCCAGGCCGCGCAGCGCCTTCTGCAGCGACTCCTGGAAGGTGCGCCCGATGGCCATGACCTCGCCCACCGACTTCATCTGCGTGGTGAGGCGGTCGTTGGCGCATCGGGAACTTCTCGAAGGTGAAGCGCGGGATCTTCGTCACCACGTAGTCGATCGAGGGCTCGAACGAGGCCGGCGTCGCCCCGCCGGTGATGTCGTTCTTCAGCTCATCGAGCGTGTAGCCGACGGCGAGCTTGGCGGCGATCTTGGCGATCGGGAAGCCGGTGGCCTTGGAGGCGAGCGCCGAGGAGCGCGACACGCGCGGGTTCATCTCGATGACCAGCAGGCGCCCGTCCTTCGGGTTGACGGCGAACTGCACGTTCGAGCCGCCGGTGTCGACGCCGATCTTGCGCAGCACCGCGATCGAGGCATCGCGCATGCGCTGGTATTCCTTGTCGGTCAGGGTCTGCGCCGGGGCGACGGTGATCGAGTCGCCGGTGTGCACGCCCATCGGATCGAGGTTCTCGATGGAGCAGACGATGATGCAGTTGTCCTTGCGGTCGCGCACCACCTCCATCTCGAACTCTTTCCAGCCGATCACCGACTCCTCCAGCAGCACCTCGCCGGTGGGCGAGGCGTCCAGGCCGCGCGCGACGATGGTCTCGAACTCCTCGCGGTTGTAGGCGATGCCGCCGCCGCTGCCGCCCATGGTGAAGGACGGGCGGATCACCACCGGGTAGCCGAGCTCGCCGGCGATCGCCAGCGCCTCGTCCAGGCTGCGCGCGATCTGCGACTGCGCGGTCTCGAGCCCGATCTCGCGCATCGCGTTGCGGAACTGCTCGCGGTCCTCGGCCATGTCGATCGCCTGCGCGCGAGGCGGCGATCAGCTCGACGCCGTACTTCTCGAGCACGCCCTCGCGCACCAGGTCGAGCGCGGTGTTGAGCGCGGTCTGCCCGCCCATGGTCGGCAGCAGCGCATCCGGGCGCTCCTTCTCGATGATGCGCGCCACGGCCTTGCGCAGTTGACCGGCTCGATGTAGATGGCATCGGCCATCTCCGGGTCGGTCATGATGGTGGCCGGATTGGAGTTCACCAGGATCACCCGGTAGCCCTCCTCGCGCAGCGCCTTGCAGGCCTGGGCGCCGGAATAGTCGAACTCGCACGCCTGGCCGATGACGATCGGGCCGGCGCCGATGATCAGGATGCTGTGGATGTCGGTGCGCTTGGGCATGGGTCCTCAGCGACCGCCCGCGCGCTGGCGCAGGGTTTCCTCGGCGAGCTTCAGCTGGCTCTGCAGGCGGCGCAGCATCGAGGTGGTTGAAGCGCTCGAACAGCGGCCTGCAGGTCATGCGGCCCGGGGCTCGCCTCCGGGTGGCCCTGGAAGCTGAAGGCCGGCGCGGTCGGTGAGGGCGAGCCCCTGCAGCGAGCCGTCGAACAGCGAGCGGTGCGTGGCCCTCACGCCCTTGGGCAGGGTGGCCTCATCGACCGCGAAGCCGTGGTTCTGGCTGGTGATGAACACGCGCCCGGTCTCCAGGTCCTGCACCGGATGGTTGGCGCCGTGATGGCCGAACTTCATTTTCAAGGTGCGCGCGCCCACGGCAAGCCCGAGGATCTGGTGTCCCAGGCAGATGCCGAACACCGGCATGTCGGTGGCCAGCAGCTTCTGCGTGGCGGCGATCGCGTAGTCGCACGGCTCGGGATCCCCGGGACCGTTGGAGAGGAACACGCCGTCGGGCTCGAGCGCGAGCACTTCTTCGGCGGAGGTCTGCGCCGGCACCACGGTCATGCGGCAGCCGCCGTCGGCGAGCAGCCGCAGGATGTTGCGCTTGATGCCGAAGTCGTAGGCCACCACGTGCAGGCGCTGGCTGGAGCGGATCGGCACGCGGCCGGTCTCCGGCCACAGGCTGCCCTCGTTCCACTGGTAGGCGCTTCTTGGTGGAGACCACCTTGGCCAGGTCCATGCCCTTCAGGCCCGGGAACTTGCGCGCCGCCTTGACGGCGGCGGCCTCGTCGACCTTCTCGCCGGTCATGATGCAGCCGGACTGCGCGCCCTTCTCGCGCAGCAGGCGCGTGAGCTTGCGGGTGTCGATGCCGGCGATCGCGACGAGGCGGCCGCGCTCGAGGAACTGCGGCAGCGACTCGTTGGCGCGCCAGCTTGTGGCCAGCAGCGGCAGGTCGCGGATGATCAGCCCGGCGCAGTAGATCTGCGCGGACTCCAGGTCCTCGGGGGTGGTGCCGGTGTTGCCGATGTGCGGGGACGGTGAGCGTGACGATCTGGCGGGCGTAGCGACGGATCGGTGAGAATTTCCTGATAGCCCGGTGAGTGCGGTGTTGAAAACGACTTCGCCGGTGGTGTTGCCTTTGGCTCCGATCGACTGGCCATGGAAGATCGTTCCATCAGCCAGCGCGAGCACCGCAGGAACCCTCACGTGATCACTTCTCCTCACCCCAGATACACAAAGCGGGAGGAGTTCTCGTCGAACATCCTCCCGCTTTGCTTGGACTAACCCGTTCACGGATTAGGCAGAAATTTTACGGGCTTTCCGGCTGGTGTGTCCATGGAAAATTCCCCCGGACACGCCTTTTTTCCGACCTCACACGCAGTCGCGAAGTAGCTCCTAAGTCACTGTTTTAATGGCAACAACGTCGCGCATGCCGTAGCGCCCCGGCGGCTGGGCCGAAAGCCAGAGCGCGGCCGCCAGCGCCCCTGGGCAAACAGGCCCCGATCACTTGCTTTATGCGTCAAAGTCAGCTCCTCCCCGGCGCTCGCGAAGCGCACGGCATGCTCGCCCACGATATCGCCTGCGCGTATCGATTCGATGTCAATCCGCAGCCGGCCGCCGAGGACCGCGCGCCCTGCGCACCGCGGCGGCCAGGGCGAGCGCGGTGCCCGAGGGCGCATCGCGCTTACCCGCGTGGTGAGTCTCGGTGATGCTCACTGTCGAACTCCCCCGGCAGCGCGGCCGCCGCGAAGCGCAGCAGCTCGGCGAGCACCGTCACCCCGAGGCTGGTGTTGGCGGCGACCAGCAGCGCGATCTCGCGCGCGGCGGCGGCGAACTCGGCCTCCAGCGCCGGCGGCAAAGCCGGTGGTGCCGAGCAGCAGCGGCGTGCCGGCGCGGCGGCAGGCGTGCAGGTTGTGCAGCGTGGCCGCGGCGCTGCTGAAGTCGATGGCGACCTGCGCCCCAGCGAGGGCGGCGGCGAGGTCGGCGCGGTAGTGCAGTGCACCACCTGGCGCCGGGCTGCCCACCAGCGGGCTGCCCTCGGAGACAATGGCCGCGGTGAAGGCGAGCGCGGGGCAGGCGGCGCCCGCCTGCAGCAGCGCCTGTCCCATGCGCCCGCCGGCGCCGATGAGCACGGCGCGCCGCGGCGTGGGCACTGGCTGCGGGCTCATCGGGACTGCTTGGTGCCCTCGTCGCTGCCTGCGAAGAAGCGTCGCACGCCCTCGAGGAAGCCCTTCTCGCGCGGCGCATGCCGCCCGGCGTGGGTCTTGAGCGACTCCTCGAGCTGCTTGATCAGCTCGCGCTGCTCGGCGGACAGGTGCACCGGGGTCTCGACCACCACCCGGCAGAACAGGTCCCCGCGCGCGCCGCCGCGCACCGGCTTCACGCCCTTCTCGCGCAGGCGGAACACGCGCCCGGACTGGGTCTCGGCCGGGATCTTCAGCGCCACGTCGCCCTCGAGCGTCGGCACCTCGACGCTGCCGCCCAGCGCCGCGGTCGCAAAGCTCACCGGCACCTCGCAGCTCAGGTGCTCGCCGTCGCGCTCGAAGATCGCGTGCTCGCGCACCTGCACCTCGACGTACAGGTCCCCGGGCGGGCCGCCGTTGCGCCCCGCCTCGCCCTCGCCGGACAGGCGGATGCGGTCGCCGGTGTCGACGCCGGGCGGGATCTTCACCGACAGGGTGCTTGCGTGCGCCGCACGCGGCCCTGGCCCAGGCAGGTGTCGCAGGGATTGCGCACGATGCGTGCCGGTGCCGCGGCAGCGCGGGCAGGTCTGCTGCAGCTGGAAGAAGCCCTGGCTGACGCGCACCTGGCCCTGGCCGCCGCAGGTCTCGCAGGTGGTGGGCGCGGAGCCCTTGGCCGCGCCGGTGCCGTGGCAGGTCTCGCACTCGGACAGGCGCGGCACCTCGATCTCGACCTGGTGGCCGAACACCGCCTGCTCCAGATCGAGCTCCAGCTCGTAGCGCAGGTCCGCGCCGCGGAACACCTGGCGCGCCGCCGCCGCGGCGGGCGCCGCCGAAGATGTCGCCGAACACATCGCCGAAGATGTCGCTGAAGGCATCCGCGCCGCTGCGGCCGCCGCCGCGCTGCTGCGCCTCGAGGCCGGCATGCCCGTACTGGTCGTAGACGGCGCGCTTCTGCGCGTCCGCGAGCACCTCGTAGGCCTCCTTGGCCTCCTTGAAATGCTCCTGCGCCTCCTGGTCGTCCGGATTGCGGTCCGGGTGAAACTTCATCGCCAGGCGGCGATAGGCCTTCTTGATCTCAGCTTCGGTGGCGGTCCTCGGTACGTCGAGTACCTTGTAGTAGTCGCGCTTCGCCATGCAGGACTTACGAGGCCTTGCGACCCGTGTCCTTCACCTCTTCGAACTCCGCATCCACCACGTTGCGCCGCCCGGACCGGGCCCGGCGCCCGCTGCACCCGCCGTCGGGCCTGCGCCCGCCCCGGCGCCGCCGTCCGCCTGCGCGGCACGCTGCGCGATCCCCGAGGAGGCCTGCGCCAGCGCCTCGGCCTTCTTCTCGATCTGGCCCCGTCCTCGCCCTTCAGAGCGGTGCGCAGGTCCGAGACCGCGCTCTCCACCCGGGCGCGCTCGGCGCCGTCGACCTTGTCGCCCAGGCCCTGCAGGGTCTTCTCCACGGTGCGATCAGCGCCGTCGGCCTGTTGCGCACGTCCTCGCTCTCGATGCGCTTGTCATCCTTGTCATCGCGCCTTGCAGCGCCGTGCGCAGATCGGACAGCGCGCGACTCGACTCTTGGCGCGCTCGTCGCCGTCGACCTTGTCGCCCAGGTCCTTCAGCGCCTTCTCGACGCTTGTGCACCAGCGCCATCGGCCTTGTTGCGCGCCTCGACCAGCTCGCGGAACTGCTTGTCCTCCTCGGCATGCGCCTCGGCATCGCGCACCATGCGCTTGATCTCATCCTCGTTCAGGCCGCTCGAGGCCTTGATGACGATCTTCTGCTCCTTGCCGGTGGCCTTGTCCTTGGCCGACACGTTGAGGATGCCGTTGGCGTCGATGTCGAAGGACACTTCGATCTGCGGCATGCCGCGCGGCGCCGGCGGGATGTCGGTGAGGTCGAACTTGCCCAGGGACTTGTTGTCCTGGGCGCGGTCGCGCTCGCCCTGCAGCACGTGGATGGTCACGCGCCGTCTGGTTGTCGTCGGCGGTGGAGAAGGTGTTGCGACGCCTTGGTCGGGATGGTGGTGTTCTTCTCGATCAGCTTGGTCATGATGCCGCCGAGGGTCTCGATGCCCAGCGACAGCGGCGTCACATCGAGCAGCAGCACGTCCTTGACCTCGCCGGCCAGCACGCCGCCCTGGATCGCGGCGCCCACGGCCACCGCCTCATCGGGGTTGACGTCCTTGCGCGGCTCCTTGCCGAAGAAGTCCTTCACGTATCTTCTGCACCAGCGGCATGCGCGTCTGGCCGCCGACCAGGATGACTTCGGCGATGTCCGCGGCGCTCGACGCCCGGCATCCTTGAGCGCGATGCGGCACGGGCTCGATGGTCTTCTGCACCAGGTCCTCGACCAGCGACTCGAGCTTCGCGCGGGTGAGCTTGATGTTCAGGTGCTTCGGCCCCGAGGCATCGGCCGTGATGTACGGCAGGTTGATGTCGGTCTGCTGGCTCGAGGACAGCTCGATCTTCGCCTTCTCGGCCGCCTCCTTCAGGCGCTGCATGGCGAGCGGATCCTTGCGCACGTCGACGCCGGACTCCTTCTGGAACTCCTCGGCCAGGAAATTGATGATGCGCAGGTCGAAGTCCTCGCCGCCGAGGAAGGTGTCGCCGTTGGTGGAGAGCACCTCGAACTGGCGCTCGCCGTCGACCTCGGCGATCTCGATGATCGAGACGTCGAAGGTGCCGCCGCCCAGGTCATAGACGGCGATCTTGCGATCGCCGCCGGCCTTGTCCAGGCCATAGGCCAGCGCGGCCGCGGTCGGCTCGTTGATGATGCGCTTGACGGTCGAGGCCGGCGATGCGGCCGGCGTCCTTGGTCGCCTGGCGCTGCGAATCGTTGAAATAGGCCGGCACGGTGATCACCGCCTCGGTGACCGGCTCGCCGAGGTAGTCCTCGGCGGTCTTCTTCATCTTCATGAGCACGCGCGCGGAGATCTCCGGCGGCGCCATCTTCTTGCCCTGCGCTTCGACCCAGGCATCGCCGTTGTCGGCCTTGACGATCTTGTAGGGCACCATCTTGATGTCGCGCTGCACCACCTCGTCGTCGAACTTGCGGCCGATGAGGCGCTTGACCGCGAACAGGGTGTTCTGCGGATTGGTGACCGCCTGGCGCTTGGCCGACTGGCCGACCAGGACCTCGTCGTCCTTGGTGAAGGCGACGATCGAGGGGGTGGTGCGATCACCCTCGCTGTTCTCGATCACCCGGGGCTTGCCGCCCTCCATGATGGCCACGCACGAATTGGTCGTGCCGAGGTCGATGCCGATTACCTTTGCCATGAGTGCACTCCGAAGCGGATCTCTTTCAAAAGGGGACGATCTAGAGCCACTTCTTAGGGGTGGCCCGTAAGTCTTTCAAGGCCGGGATGGCTCCTTGGCGACGATGACCCGCGCCGGGCGCAGCAGCCGCCCGTTGAGCTCGTAGCCGGGCTGGACCACCTGCAGGACCGAGTTCGGCTCGGCCGTGGCCGACTCCTGGGCCAGCATCGCCTCGTGCCGTGCCGGATCGAAGGGCTCGCCCGAGCGGGTCGATCTCGGTCGACCCCGAACTTGTCGAGCGCCTTGGCAGCAGCTGCAGGGTCGCCGCCTGGCCCGCGACCGAGGCTCGCCGCATCCGCCTTGCCGGCGCGACTGCACGGCCAGGGCCAGGCTGTCCTGCACCGGCAGCAGCTCGGCGGCGAACTTCTCCAGCCCGTAGCGGTTGGCGGACTCGATGTCGCGCTGGGCGCGCTTGCGCACGTTGTCGAGCTCGGCCACCGCCCGCAGGTACTGCTCCCAGTGGCTCTTGGCGCGCTCCTCGGACTCGGCGAGGGCCTGCTGCAGCTTCTCCAGCTGCACCAGGTCGGCCGCCGTCTCCGGCAGCACCGTCGTCTGTTCGGCGCCCGCATCGTGCCGGTCGCGCTCGTTGGCAGTCATTCTGTCTGGCCTCCGCATGCTCTTTAACCCGTCGGCCCCCTGTTATCCACCCTCGCCCGGGGTGGTCCTTGATCAGGCGGCCGTCTTAGGCCCTCGGGTGGGGGTCAGCGGCGCGAATTCAAGGCGGCACCGAGCAGTTTAGCCGTCAGGTCGACGATCGGGATGACCCGCTCGTAGGCCATGCGGGTCGGCCCGATGACCCCCAGCACCCCGACCACCGAGTCCCCGTCCGCGTACGGGGCCGTGACCACGCTGCAGTCATCCAGGATCTGGTAGCCGGACTCCTGGCCGATGAAGATCTGCACGCCCTCGGCCTTGCAGGCTGTGATCGAGCAGGTGCAGGAAGTCGCGCTTCTCGTTGAAGGCCTCGAACAGGCGCCGCAGCTTCTCGACGCTGGTGAGCTCGGCCACCCCCATGAGGTTGGTCTCGCCCGCGATCACGTACTCGAGCTTGCCGTCGGCGCCGGCCTCGAACACCTGCTGCGCCACCGAGATGGCATCCAGCATGATCTGGTTCATGTGCGCGTGCGTCTCGTGCAGCTGGCGCAGGATCTCCTGGCGCACCTCGCGGCAGCGAGCGGCCGCGGAACTGCTCGTTGAGGAAGTTCGAGGCGCGCTTGCAGCTCATCGCGTCGAGTAGTGCTTGCTCGAGCTGGATGATGCGGTTCTGCACCTCGCGGTCGTTGAACACCAGCACCACCAGCACGCGGTTCTCCGACAGCGGCACGAACTCGATCTGCGTGATCGGCGCGCCTGCGCGTGCGCGGCAGCGTCACGACGCCGGCCAGCTGCGTGACGCTCGAGAGCAGCTGCGAGGCGGTGGCGACCAGCGTCCGTGGAGCTGTCGCGGCCGGCCTCGAGCTGGCGGCGGATCTCGGCGAGCTGGCGGCCTCGTCCAGCGGGCGCACCTGCAGCAGCGTGTCGACGAAGAAGCGGTAGCCCTTGTCGGTGGGGATGCGCCCGGCGGAGGTGTGCGGGGAGGCGACGAAGCCCGAGTCCTCCAGGTCCGCCATGACGTTGCGGATGGTGGCCGAGGACAGCTGCAGCCCGGACTCGCGCGACAGCGCGCGCGAGCCGACCGGCTGGCCGTCGCGGATATAGCTCTCGATGAGGATCCGCAGCAGGTGCTGCGCCCGCTCACTCAAGGGCTCTTCCCGAGCTTCTTGCCCCATAGATCCTTCGCGTGCGCGTGGAGGCTATCGATCATGCATCAGTGGCGCCACGCGTCAAGCGGCGCACCCGCCGCAGGCCCGGCGCCGGGCCATGCCGGCAAAGATGTGACTTACGCCATTGGCCCAAGCGCAGGGCGCGTGTTACAAAGGCGCGCCTCGCAATGTGGGCGGGGTTAAGTCAAGGGTCCGCATGGCTTTTCCGGTGCGCACATGCGCGTTAGTGGGCAGATTCGCCGATCCGCGGATCGCCGAGACCGTCGGCGCGCTGCTGCCGCACCTGCAGCGCCGCGGCGTCGCGGTGCTGGTGGCCGAGGATGCGGCGCTGCCGGCGCGGCCTGACGCGCCACGCGCGTGCCCGGAGCGCAGTTCGGCGCCCGCGCCGACCTGGTGATCGCCGTCGGCGGCGACGGCACGCTGCTCTACGCGGCGCGCCTGGTGGCCCGCCACGGGGTGCCGCTGCTCGGGGTCAACCGCGGCCGCCTCGGCTTTCTCACCGACGTGCTGCCCCAGGACATGCTGCCCTCGGTCGATGCGGCGCTCGCCGGCGCAGCTGACCGCGGACGAGCGCCCGCTGCTCGCGGCACGCCTGCGCAGCGCGCGCGGCGCGAGTCGCCGAGGCGCTGGCGCTCAACGATGTGGTCATGCAGAAGCACGACACCGGCCGCACGCTGGACTTCGAGACCCGCGATCGACGGGCGCTTCGTCAACTCCCACGGCGGCGACGGCATCGTGGTCGCCAGCGCCACCGGCTCGACCGCCTACGCGCTGTCCTGCGGCGGCCCGATCGTCGAGCCGCACCTGCGACGGTGCTGGTGCATCGCGCCGATCTGCCCGCACACCCTGTCCGACCGGCCGATCGTGGTCTCCTCGGCGCGCGATCATCGAGGTGCGCCTGCTGGAGCGCACCGACACGCAGCGCGCAGGTGACCTGCGACGGCGTGGTGCTCGGGGAGTTCAGCCCCGAGCGACCGCCTCGAGGTGCGCACCGCCGCCGGAGCGCGTCACGCTGCTGCATCCGCCCGGGCACGATTACTTCCGGCTGCTGCGCTCCAAGCTCCACTGGGGCCGCGGCGACCTGGAGCGCTAGGAACGCCCATGCTCACGCACCTGCAGATCCGCGACTTCGCCATCATCGATGCGGTGGAGCTCGAGCTGCGCCCGGGCCTGACCGTGCTCACCGGCGAGACCGGCGCCGGCAAGTCGATCGTGGTCGATGCGCTGCAGCTGCTGGCCGGCGGCCGCGCCGGTGCGAAGTGGTGCGCCACGGCGCCGAGCGCGCCGAGGTCAGCGGCACGTTCGACCTGGCACGCGCGCCCGCGGGAGCTGAAGCCCTGGCTCGAGGAGCAGTCGATCGAGCGCCGAGCACCGAGCTGGTGGTGCGCCGCGTGGTCGGCGCCGACGGCCGCTCGCGCGCCTACCTCAACGGCCAGTCGGTGCCGGTGCAGCTGCTGCGCGAGGCCGGCAACATCCTCATCGACATCCACGGCCAGCACGAATTCCAGTCGCTGACGCGCGCCGCCGCGCAGCGCGAGCTGCTCGACGGCTACGGCAAGCCTCGAACCTCGCCAGCCAGGTCGGGATCGCGCACCGCGTGTGGCTCGAGCTGCTCAACCGCACGCTCGAGCTGGAGGGCAAGGCGCGCGACCGCGACGCGCAGCTCGAACTGCTGCGCTACCAGGCGCAGGAGCTCGCGGCCCTGGCCTCGAAGCCCGGGGAGATCGCAGACGCTGGCCGACGAGCACGCGCGGCTCGCCAACCGCGGCCGGCTCGCCGCGGCGTGCGCAGGCGGCGCTCGGCGAGCTGTACGAGAACGAGGCTGGCAGCGCCCACGCCGAGCATTGCCCGCGCGCTCGCGGCGCTGCGCGCACTGGCGAGCCTCGATGCCGAAGCTCGCCGCGGTGCTGCCGATGCTCGAGGAGGCCGCGATCCAGGTCCGCGAGGGCGGCACGCGAGCTGCAGCACTACCTCGACACGCTCGACATCGATCCGGCCGCGCAGGACGAGGTCGAGCGCCGCCTGGCGGCGATCGAGGACCTGGCCCGCAAGCACCGCGTGACCCCGTCGAGCTGCCCGAGCGCACGCCTCGGCGCTCGCCGCGGAGCTCGAGCGCGCTCGAGCGCGCGGATCTGGACCTGGCGGTGCTGCGCAAGGAGCTCGCCGCCGCGCTCGCCGCCTACCGCGAGCAGGCGCTGGAGCTGTCGGCGCAAGCGCAGGCCGCCGCGCGCGCCCTCGCGCAGCGACATCAGCGCGCGCATGCAGACCCTGGGCATGACCGGCGGGCGCTTCGAGGTCGATGTCACGCCAGGATGGCAATGCCGAGCCTGCCGCAGCACGGCATCGACCAGATCGAGTTTCGCGTCAGCGCCAACCCGGGCTCAGCCGCCGCGCGCGCTCGCCAAGGTCGCCTCGGGCGGCGAGCTGTCGCGCCTGTCGCTGGCGGTGCAGGTGGCCTGCGCGCCGAGGACGCGCGCTGCATGGTGTTCGATGAGGTGGACTCCGGCATCGGCGGCGCGGTCGCGGAGATCGTCGGCCGCGAGCTGCGCGCCCTCGGGGCCCGCGGCCAGGTGCTGTGCGTGACCCACCTGCCGCAGGTGGCGTCCCAGGCCCACCACCACCTGCGCGTCACCAAGCTCACCGACGGGCGCACCACGCGCACCACGCTCAACGAGCTGTCCGCTGGCGAGCGCGTCGAGGAACTCGCGCGCATGCTCGGCGGCATCGAGATCACCACCAAGGCGCGCGCGCACGCGAAGGAGATGCTGCAGCGCGCCGCCGGCCAGCGACGGCGGCAAGGCCAGCGAGGCGCCGGCGGACGCCGCCGATACCGTGCGCGTGCGGGTACGCCCGAAGCGCTAGCTGTTGCGGCGCGCCTTGTGCGGGCAGTTCGGGCGCTTGCAGTGCCCGTAGAGGATCAGCGAGTGGTCGCTGATCTCGAAGCCGAGCTTGCTGCGCCACCGCGTTCTGGCGCTCCTCGATGCCCGCATCCATGAACTCTTCGACCCGGCCGCAGTCAAGACACACGATGTGATCGTGGTGCGTGCCCTGGTTGAGCTCGAACACCGCCATGCCGTCCTCGAAGTGATGGCGCGTGACCAGACCGGCCGCCTCGAACTGGGTGAGCACGCGGTACACGGTGGCGAGCCCGATGTCCTCGTTGGACTCGAGCAGCGTGCGGTAGATGTCCTCGGCCGACAGATGGCGGGTCTTGCTGCCCTCCAGGATCTCGAGGATCTTCAGGCGCGGCAGCGTGACCTTCAGTCCGGCCTTGCGCAGGTCCTTGCCTTCCAAAGAGTCCTCCGTACGGGGCGGCAGATGCCTGGGCTGAGCCGTCCCGTGATCAGGTATGATTTGAGCCTTATTATCCCCCATCGGAACCGCATGCGCTTACCCTTCACCCGCCTGGGCGCCCTCGCCCTGCTCACCCTCGCCTCAGGCTGCGTCTACCGCCCGGACATCCAGCAGGGCAATTACCTGGAGAGAAAGACCGTGGACCAGCTCCAGGTCGGGATGACGCGCACCCAGGTGCGTTACCTGCTCGGGCACTCCGATGGTGCCGGACGTGTTCGACAAGGATCGCTGGGACTACCTGTTCTACTTCCGTCACGGGCGCCACCCCTACACCCAGCGCCAGGTCATCGTGTACTTCAAGGACGACAAGGTCGCCAAGTTCGACACGGTCAATATGGGCACGGTCCGCCCATCGACCCCGAAGTCCATCCCGACATCTCCAAGTTCCCGCGGATCTAGCCGCCCTTGCGCGCCGCGCGGCGCGCGCGTGCCACCTGTTCGCGGCGCCGCTCGCGCGGGTCGCGCGCGAGCGGCCGGTACAGCTCGATGCGGTCCCCGTCCGCGAAGCTGTCGGTGCGCTGCCGCAATTCGCCGAAGATGCCCACCGGCGCAGCGTCCCAGGGGATCTGCGCGGCGACGGCGCTGCTGCCTGCTGCAGCGCGCGCCGCGTGCAGCGCATCGGCGATGCAGGCTCACCGGCCAGGGTGAGGTTCCACAGGTATTGCTGCTGCGCCTCGGCCCAGGCGACCGTGCAGCCCTTGGTGGCGCTGGGATTGCTCACGGCAGGGTGCGCGCCCGCTGCACGAAGGCATCCACGAGCGAGCCAATGGTCTGCGCGAACAGGGGCTCGAGGAGCATGGCGGTGAGGCGGTTCTTGAAGGCGAAGCGCACCGTGAAGTCGACGCGGCAGCCGTTGGGCTCGATGGGGGTGAGCAACCAGCGCCCCTCGAGCGCGGTGAAGGGCCCCTTCACCAGGTGCATGGTGATGGCGCGCTCGGGCTCGAGCGTGTTGCGGGTGGTGAACTCACCGGACAGGGCCCCCTGCCGCACGCCGATGGTGGCGATGATCTGGGTGTCGGTGCGCTCGAGCACCGCGGCGTGCGTACACCAGGGCAGGAACTGCGGATAGCCTCGATGTCGTTGATCAGTGAAAACAAAACCGTCGGCGGTTGGCTCACCAGGGCTGTACGCTTAACCTCTCGCATGCACCCATTGTCCCATCAGCCCGCCCCATGACCAAAGCCGCCGCCGCCACGCCCCGCCTGATCGCCGAGAACCGCAAGGCGCGCTACGAGTACTTCATCGAGGAGCGCTACGAGGCGGGCATCTCCCTGCAAGGCTGGGAAGTGAAGGCCATGCGCGCCGGGGCGCGCGCAGCTCACCGAGGCCTACGTGTACCTGCGCAACGGCGAGGCGTTCCTGTTCGGTGCCCACCTGAACCCGCTGCGCTCGGCCTCCACCCATGTCCTGCCCGAGCCGGACCGCACCCGCAAGCTGCTGCTCAACTACTCCGAGCTGCAGGGGCTGATCGGGGCGGTCGAGCGGCGCGGCTACACGCTCGTGCCGCTGGAGCTGTACTGGAAGAACGGCCGCGCCAAGCTCGCCATCGGCCTGGCCAAGGGCAAGAAGCAGCACGACAAGCGTGCGGTCGAGAAGGACCGCGACTGGCAGCGCGACAAGGCACGGGCGCTGCGCCGCGGCTAGGAGCCGCGGCGCAGCGCCGGGACTCACTCCGGCGCGAGCTTCGGGTTCTTCATGTCGTACACCAGGCTCAACGTCATCAGCGAGTCGTTCTTCCCGGAATTGGCCGGCGGCTTGCTGTTGTTGGTGATCTGGTAGCCGGCCGCGAGCGCCAGGCGGTTGGACATCTTCACCTGCAGTGCGACGGTGCCTGCGGTGCGCGTGTTGTCGCTGCTCGAGAGCACGTTCACGCCCGCGAGAATCTTGGTGGCGGCGTTGAAGTTGTGCTCGAAGGTGACCGCACCGTTGAAGGCGACACTGTGCTCGGAGTCGTACGGAATCCCGGTGACCGGGTCATAGTCGAGCCGCTCGGTCACCCCGCCGACCGCATCCTTGACCAGGTATTCCTTGCGCAGCCACAGGTAACCCACACCGCCCTGCACGGAGAGCTTGGTGTTGTCGTCGTTGAAGATCTGGTAGCCGATACCGCTGGTCAGTGCATCCTGGTAGGCAAAGCCCGAGAAGCGGTCATCGCTGTAGCCGGCCCCGACGTAGCCGTAGAACTTCGGCGTGAAGTTGTAGTTGGCCTGGCCGTGGATAGTCCAGGCCTGCGAGGTGGTCTCCCCATGCGTGGAACCGTACAGCGCCTCGGTGCCGAACAGGAATTTCCAATTGCCCAGCACGTGCGCCACGTGAAACAGCGCATTGCCCGCACTGTTGTCGGTATTGCCGCCGGTCTTGGAATACCCCAGCAGAGCACGCATCGACCAGTTGGGGTCGCCTTCGTACGGCGGGTCTTCTGCATACGCTGCACTCGAAAACGCCATCGCCGCCAGCAATCCAAAAACCGCTCCCTGCCGCATCATTAGACCCTGCCTAAGTAGTTGGGGGCGCGTACCTTACAGAAGCCCGCCGCGGGATGGAAATCGTTGCGCAGCCGCGACATACCAGCCTTAAGCGTGACGGACTTGCGTGCGGGCATACCCGCCCCAATCAGGTATCCTGTCGGGGACGATTGTTGATGTTGATCCTGAGGGGGCGACCGGTTTCGACGTGGGTACCAAACCTTCAGGGGCGTGCCGAGGTGTAGAGCCCTCGTTAATCACTCTGCAAAACTTAGTTGCCAACGACGACAACTACGCTCTAGCTGCTTAATCGCAGTTGACCTCTGACCAGCTCGTGCCTGTGCGACTGAATCAGGGGACGCGTTCACAGGATCGCGCTCTGGCGTGCGACAGGCCAGTTGCGTTAAGAGTTACTGTTTGCTGGCGGTGCGTCTTCCCTGCTGATCGGGTAGCGCAACGTGAGAAACAAAGACCAGCTACGTACGTAGATCCTGACGTCTAGGGCTTGCGGACGGGGGTTCGATCAATGGGTCGCACCAGGCCGAGAGGCCTGGCAGACAACGGAGCTCACATCGGTGAAACCTGACGCCGCCACGAGGCGGCATGGCAACGCCGAGGGGTAGGAAGAGGGCCAACTTCAGGCCTGCCCTGTAGAGACTCATAGACTCGCCGAAGGGGCTCAACGCTTCCGGGGCGGGCACTAGGATCCGGCTCAGATTGCTGAGGGCCGGATAACACGCTCCGCATCCACGTGCTTTCGAGGCACGCGGATGAAGGCATAGTCCAGCCCGCGGCGAAAGCCACGGAAGTGCTGTCCCCCCGCCTCCACCAAATGCGGTTCCCGGCCCGAAAGGGCCGGGAACCGGCACCTGCTCAGAATTTCTTGTGTCACCGCGCGCATGTGTGCGCGCGACGTTCATTCCCCGCGCGCGCCATCCAGCGAGCCGAGCGCCCCGTACAGCTCGGGCCGCCGGTCGCGGAACACGAACCAGTTGTCGCGCAGCTGCGCGGCCGCCTCCAGGTCGAAGGTGTGCACCAGCACCGCATCGCCCTCCTCCTTCGCCTCGGCAACCTTCGCGCCCATCCCGTCGGCGATGAACGAGGAGCCGTAGAAGCGGATGTAGAGCTTGTCCGGATCCTGCAGCGAGCGCTCCAGGCCATAGCGGTTCGATGCCACCAGCGGCGTGAGGTTCGCGGCCGCATGGCCCTGCTGGGTGCGCTGCCAGTGCTCGCGCGAATTCACCGGCGGGGCCGGCGGCGGCTCGCTGCCGATGGCGGTCGGGAAGAAGAACAGCTCCGCCCCCATGAGCGCCATCACGCGCGCGGTCTCCGGGAACCACTGGTCCCAGCAGATGCCCACGCCGATGCGCGCGAAGCGCGTGTTCCACACCTTGAAGCCGGTGTCGCCCGGGGAGAAATAGGTCTTCTCCTGGTAGCCCGGGCCGTTGGGGATGTGGGACTTGCGGTAGATGCCGAGGTTCGCCCCGTCGGCATCGAGGATCGCGATGGTGTTGAAGTAGGCACGCCCGGCGCGCTCGAAGAAGCTGATGGGCAGCACGACGCCGAGTTCCTTGGCGATCGGGGCGAAGTGCCGTACCGCGCGGTTGTCGGCGAGCTCGGTGCGCAAGATTCAGGTGGCGCGAGTCCTGCTCGATGCAGAAGTACGGCGTCTCGAACAGCTCCGGCAGCAGGATGATCTGCGCGCCGCGCGTGGCGGCCTCGCGCACCAGCGCCTCGCCGCGCGCGATGTTCGCGCCCGCATCCCAGCCGCAGCTCATCTGGATGGCCGCCACGGTGACGGGGCGGCCGGGGCGCTCGAGGTGTCCGGGTTGCTTGCTCATTCGATCCTCACGCTACTTGGGTGCGCGGCGCTGCCGATTCCAGTGTTCAGGAGGCCGCGACGCGGCGCTCGGCCAATGCCTTCTCGACCTGCTCGGTGATCCGGGTGGCGGTCTCCAGCGCCATGCAGCCCGGCCTCGCCGGTGACCACCGGGCGCGCGCTTGTTGCGGATGCAGTCCAGGAACGACTCGATTTCCGCCTTCAGGGCATCCCCGGGCTCCAGGCTCTGCTCCTCGATCGCCACCGGCAGCGGGCCCGGCGCCATCGGCCTCGGTGCGCTTCCTGATCAGGGTCAGGATCTTCTGCTGCAGGTCGAGGGAGATGTAGGCGTCGTCCTCGAAGATGCGCATCTTGCGCTCGGTCTTCAGGCTCACGCGCGAGGCGGTGGCGTTGGCGACGCAGCCATTGGCGAAGCGGATGCGCGCGTTGGCGATGTCGATCTCGGCGGAGAACACCGGCGTGCCCACCGCATCGATGCTCACGATCGGCGCGCCGACGATGGTCTGCACGATGTCGATGTCATGGATCATCAGGTCGAGCACCACGTTCACGTCCGTGCCGCGCTCGCGATAGGGGGCCAGGCGATGACACTCGACGAAGCGCGGCGCGCGCAGGTACGGCTCGGCGGCGAGGATCGCGGAGTTGAAGCGCTCCAGGTGTCCGACCTGCAGGACGAGCCCGGCCGCGTGCGGCCAGTGCGATCAGTTCGCGCGCCTCGGCGGCGGTCTCGGTGATCGGCTTCTCGACCAGCACGTGCGCGCCGCTGGCCAGGAAGTCGCGGGCGATGCCGAAATGCCCCGGCGTCGGGGTGACCACGCTGACCGCATCCACCTTGCCCAGCAGCTCGCGGTAGTCAGCAAGCCCCCGGGTGGCAAGCTCCTGCGCCACCGCCTCGCGGGCCTCGGCGCGCGCATCCACCACGGCCACCAGCTCGCACCCTGCGGCCTGTGCGTACTTCTGCGCGTGGAAGCGCCCCAGGTACCCGACCCCGATGACGGCAACTCTGATTTTTTGCATGAGGAGGCTATTATGCCCGCCCGGGCTCCCCTGCCCGAAGAGTTGTGTGTCAGGGACGACTATGTCGACTCCGCCTCCCGAAGATAGCGACTACATGGTCGAGGAGCCGCACGGCTGGCGCGGGCTGTCGCGCCTGCAGCGCGAGCTCATCATCTTCGCGGCCGAACTGCTGTGCGGGGTGTTCATCGTGCCCCTGCTGATCTGGGTGGTCGGCAACCGCGTGCTCGGCGGCTACACGCACGGCCCGAATCCGCACGCAGGACCGGGGGCCCTGCTGGCTGACTTCCTCGTCCGGTCTTGGCAACGGCTCGTCGGTGTTCTGGCTGGTGGCACTGGGGCCGGCGATTCTCGTGACACTGCTGCGGGCCTTCGTGCACCTGCTGCGCTCAGGCTCCTCGAAGGACCTCTCGCCCTACTGAGGCCAGTAGAGCCACACCGCGACCGCGAGCATCGCGAGCATCGCCGCGTGCGCCACCAGGCGCCAGGAGCGCAGGCGCAACTCCCCGTAGAAGCTGGCCGCGCAGGCCACGGCGAACAATGTAAACACGGCGATCGCCTTGAGCAGGGCCCCCTGTTCCGGGGCAAAGCGCGCCTCCTGGGCCGGCAGGAACAGGATTACGACCCAGGTCAGTACCAGGCCTATGGCCAGGGCCACTGCCGAGCCTGCCACGATGGCCAAAAGTGCGGTCAGCGGCTGCATGATGTGAGGACTTTACTTGCTAAAAACGAACTGCAGGCTCTAGCCTTGCTCTAAGAGTCTACCGAACCAGCGAGCTTCCCAGATGACCTTAGTCCTGCGCCGTTCCCCCGGGTGGTTTACCGCCGTGATCCTGGCCGCACTTGCCCTGGTGCTGGCAGGTTCTGCGCAAGTCCCGGCGAACACCACCGTCCTGCCCCCCGGGGCCATCGCCCCGACCGACCAGCAGCGCGCCACCGCCCGCAAGGTCGGCCGCATCCTCGAGGAGCAGCACTACAGCCGTGCCAGCCTCGACGACAAGATGTCCGAGGTGGTCTACGAGCGCTACCTGGAGTTCCTCGACAGCCAGCGCAGCTACTTCCTGCAAAGCGACATCGACGAGTTCAGCGCCTACCGCTTCCAGTTCGACGACATGATCCGCACCGGCGACGTCGACCCGGCCTACGTGATCTTCGCGCGCTTCCAGCAGCGCAACCGCGAGCGCATCAACCATGCGATCGCGCTGCTGAACACCGAGCCGAACTGGACGCTCGAGGAGACCTTCGAGTTCGACCGCAGCAAGGCGAACTGGATCGCCGACGAGGCGGGCATGGACGAGCTGTGGCGCAAGCGCGTCAAGAACGACGCGCTGTCGCTGCTGCTCACCGGCAAGAGCTGGCCGGAGGCCGCCGACATCCTGCGCAAGCGCTACGAGCGCGTGCTCAAGCGCGTCGACCAGGTCAGCAACGAGGACGTGTTCGAGAACCTGATGAACGCCTACGCGCGCGCCTTCGATCCGCACTCGAGCTACTTCTCGCCGCGCTCCTCCGAGGAATACCGCATCCAGATGAGCCTCAACTACGACGGCATCGGTGCCTCGCTGCAGCTGACCGACGACTACGTCACCATCATGAACATCATCGACGGCGGACCGGCCGCCGTCGCCGGCACGCTGAACGTCAACGATCGCATCACCGGCGTCGGCCAGGGCAAGAGCGGCGGGTTCACGGACGTGATCGGCTGGCGCCTGGACGACGTGGTGCAGCTGATCCGCGGCAAGGCGGGCACCGAGGTGCGCCTGCAGGTCCTGCCGGCCGGCGCGGCGCCCGGCTCCGCCGGAGAAGGTGCATCGAGTTCACGCGCAACAAGGTCACCCTGGAGGCGCAGGCGGCGCACAAGGAGGTCAAGAGCGTCGTGCGCAACGGCCGCACGCTCAAGATCGGCGTCATCACCGTGCCGGGCTTCTACCAGGACAACGACGCGGAGAACCCGGACGATCAGAACTACCGCAGCACCACGCGCGACGTCGCCAGCTGCTCAACGAGCTCAAGAGCGAGAACGTCGACGGCATCGTGCTCGACCTGCGCGACGACGGCGGCGGCTACCTGCCCGAGGCCACCGCGCTCACCGGCCTGTTCATCGACCACGGCCCGGTCGTGCAGCTGCGCGACACCACCGGGCGGCTCGAGGTGCTGGACGATCCGGAGACCGGCGTCGCCTACGACGGCCCGCTGGCCGTGCTGGTCGACCGCTTCAGCGCCTCGGCTTCGGAGATCTTCGCCGGCGCGATCCAGGACTATCACCGCGGCCTGATCCTCGGCCAGCGCACCTTCGGCAAGGGCACGGTGCAGAACCTGGTGCCGCCTGGATCGCTGGTCGCCGCGACCCGGTCAACGGCCAGCTCACCGTGACCATCGGCAAGTTCTACCGCGTCACCGGCGAGAGCACCCAGCACCGCGGCGTCGAGCCGGACGTGCCGCTCCCTCGCCGCTCGATACCAAGGAAGTCGGCGAGAGCGCGCTCGAATCGGCGCTGCCCTGGGATCGCATCGCCGGCGTGCCCTTCAAGACCAGCGCCGCGGCGGCTGCCGCGCCGCCGCTGGCCAGCCTCGCCAGCGAGGAAGGCGTGCGTGCCCAGCACGACCCGGACTACCGCTGGCTGGTGTCCGACATCGCCGCCCTCGATACGGTGCGCGAGCAGAAGAGCGTGTCGCTGAACCTCAAGGCGCGCCGCGAGGAGCGCACGCGCATCGACAAGGAGCGCCTCGAGCGCGAGAACAGCCGCCGCGTGGCCAAGAACCAGCCGGTGTTCAAGAACGTCGAGGAGCTGGACAAGGCCAAGGACACCGCCGACGTCGATGCTCGACCAGGCGGCGCAGATCATGGCGGACATGGTGACCGGCGTGCGCGCCGGGCCCGGGCAGAAGACCGCGGCGCGCGGCGACGCAGTAAGCCTGCAGGCGTGCGCGGCCGGCACGGCCGCGCGCTAGCGTCAGCGCAGCAGGATCCGGAACAGGTCCCAGGTGTCCTCGGCGAGCACGTTGGGCAGGCGGCTCGCGTCCGCCCCGAGCGCGGCGGTCTGCCAGCACGTCCCCTTCCGAGAGCGCCAGTCGAGTCGGTCACCGGCGAGCCGTCGTTGTCGGTGCGGTAGCGCGCCACGCGCTTCAGCCGCTCGCTGCGCACGCGGATCTCCTCGGCCAGTCCGGCGCGCTCGGCGATCAGCGTCTGCGCGCGGTTGATCTGCCCCATCAGCAGCATCGCACTCCTGCGGCGTGCCGTAAGTCATCGCTCGCCTCGCGCTGCGCCGGTCGCCTCGCGCGCCAGCTCACCAGCGGGGTCTTGAGCGTCGCCACGCGCAGGCACAGCACTTCGGCATAGGCGATCGCGGCAAGGTTGATGGCGCGGCGCGCCTCCAGCGAGAGCCCGGGGAACTCCGGGGTCGGCCTCGTGCTCGATCTCCTCGACGACCTGCCGGGCCTGCGCGAGCGCGCCGCTCGGCGGTGCCGACGCGCGCGTGCGCGCGGCATCGACGCTGGCGCGCCAGCGCGCGGCGCTTGAAGTAGTGCCAGAAGCGGGTCAGCGCGGCGCGCTGCGGTCTCCAGGCGCGGCCAGCTGCGCACTGCGCCTCGTCGCGGACTGGTCTGGGCTGCGGCGCAGCTGCTTCTCGGCGGCCTGCTGCTTGGCGAACTGCCGGCGGTTGTGCTGCGGCCAGGTGCGCGCGGCGCTCGCGCTCCTCCTGCTGGCGC
The DNA here is from genome assembly GCA_963794975.1 of uncultured Pseudomonadota bacterium. GTDB lineage: Bacteria > Pseudomonadota > Gammaproteobacteria > Steroidobacterales > Steroidobacteraceae > 13-2-20CM-66-19. The sequence goes on from CAWCGL010000005.1 coordinate 29,646, forward strand.
GCCAGATCGCCGGCGAACTGCGTCGATGAGCTCGCGGCCCGACTGCCACAGGCGGCGCAGCTGGTAGAACACCAGCGCGCGTAGGCGGTCTCGGTGGCGCCCAGGCGTCCTTCGAGCGCGTTCAGCATCTCCTGCACGCGCTGCGTCGCGCCTTCCTGCTGCTTGATGCGGTCCTTGAGGCGGAAGATCTCGTCCTGCAGCCCGCCATAGGCCTTCTTCAGCTCCGCGCGATTGCGGAACAGCTCCAGCACCCGGTGATCCTCATCGGGCGATCGAGGTCTCCGGGCGCAGGCTGAGCTTGAGAAATCCGAGTTGTCGCAAGGCTTTCATGAGAAAGGCGGCGGCGACCGCCGCCATCTCACGCTGCCGGGACTGGACTCCGAGCCGGATGAGAAGCGATGACCCCGCTCCACGCAGTATTCCAGCCACTTATTTAACATCATGTTACGCGCCCAGCGCTGATCCAGTTCACGCTCCGCGCGGCTGCGCAGCGCCTGCAGCACCGGCTGCGGCGTGCGCGTCGGCCCACTGCTGCGCCTCCACCAGCCGGGCATCGTGATAGACGCGCACCCGCATGTCCGGGATACTTCAGCGCCCCGTCCTCCTCGGGCAGCAGATAGGTGAGGCTAAGCGTGCTGGTGTACGGGGAGCGCTCGGTGACGGTGAGAACGAGGTCACAGTCTGCGGCCACGCACGAGCGATACTCGCCCTGCAGGGCGCCCAGATCGCCGCGCCAGCCAGCCCAGGCGGATGAAGTTGCTCTCGTACAGCCCCATGAGCGCGACGAAGCTGCGCGGGCGCGCGCGCCAGGAGACAACGGTCTGTGTATCTGTCTGCAGCACGCCCCGACTATAACGCACGAACCTCGCCGTGCAAGCCGATCAGGGCGTGAATTTCTTGCCGCAAACGCGACGCATGTCCGCTTGCAAAATTCGTGCGCTGTGCAAGGCCGTCACGCGTGCGCGCGACGTGTCACAATAGTGATCTCGCGCGCACCTCGCGGCGCGCTACGGGCGCAGCCGGCGCTCGATGCCGGTCGTGTTCAGAATGCGGCTGGCAATTTCCTCGATCGAGCACTCGGTGGTGTCCAGCAACGGAATCGCGTAGCGCGCGAACAGCGCCTCGGCGGCGCGCAGCTCGTAGGTCACCTGCTGGCGCGAGGCGTAGCGGCTGTCGGGGCGGCGCTCGTTGCGGATCTGCTGCAGGCGCTCCGGCGTGATGGTGAGCCCGAACAGCTTGCTTGCGAAACGACTCGAGCGCGCGCCGGCAGCCGGCCGCTCTCCAGATCGTCTTCGGTGAGCGGATAGTTGGCGGCGAACACCCCGTACTGCAGCGCCATGTACAGGCAGGTCGGCGTCTTGCCCGAGCGCGACACCCCGACCAGGATCACGTCGGCGTGCGCGTAGTCCGCCGCCGGTGCCGTCGTCGTTGGCCAGCGCGAAGTTGGTGGCGTTGATGCGCGTGGTGTAGGCGGCAAGGTCGGCCATGCCGTGCGCGCGGCCCGGCGCGGTGCGTGGAGCGCATGTTGAGTTCACGCTCGAGCGGGCCGACGAAGGCGGCGAAGAAATCCAGGAACAGGCCGTTGCGCCTGCGACCACGATGTCGCGCAGCTCATCCTGCACCAGGGTGCTGAAGATGATCGGGCCGCACACCCTCCTCGTCGCCGGCGCGGTTGATCCGGCGCACCGCCTCGTGCGCCTTGTCAACGCTGAGGACAAATGGCAAAGTCACCGCCCGAAATTCCAGGCCCTCGAACTGCGTCATCAGGCTGTGGCCCAGCGTCTCGGCGGTAACGCCGGTCTGGTCAGAGACAAAAAACACGGTTCGGTTGCTCACGGCTTGGCATACTCTGGCGTTCGCGGGCGCGTAGTTCGCAGTGTTTCACCGCGCGCACACGCCCGCAAGCGCAGGTCCCACTAGAGTTATCAGGAGCAGCCTTGAACGCACTACGTCATCCCGTTCGAGCAGCTGGGCATGCACGACGTCGAGACGGTGGGCGGCAAGAACGCCTCCCTCGGCGAGATGATCGGCGCGCTCGCCCGCCTGGGCGTGCAGGTGCCGGGCGGCTTCGCCACCACCGCGCATGCCTACCGCGAGTTCCTGGCGCAGGGCGGCGCTGGACGAGCGCATCCGCGCCGAGCTCGCCAGCGCTCGACGTCGAGGACGTCGACCAAGCTCGCCGCGACCGGCGCGCAGATCCGCGGCTGGATCCTGGCGACGCCCTTCCCGCCGGCCTTCGAGCAGGCGGTGCTGCGCGCAGCTGCGCGCAGATGAGCGGCGGCGCGGAGATCGCCGTCGCGGTGCGCTCCTCGGCCACCGCCGAGGACCTGCCCGAGGCCTCCTTCGCCGGCCAGCAGGAGACCTTCCTCAACGTGCGCGGCGAGGCGGCCGTGCTGCGCGCGATGCACGAGGTGTTCGCCTCGCTGTTCAACGACCGCGCCATCTCCTACCGCGTGCACCAGAACTTCGACCACAGCGCCGTGGCGCTCTCGGCCGGCGTGCAGCACATGGTGCGCAGCGACCTGGGCGCCGCCGGCGTCATGTTCACCCTCGACACCGACTCCGGCTTCCGCGACGTGGTGTTCATCACCGCCTCCTACGGCCTGGGCGAGACGGTCGTGCAGGGCGCGGTCAATCCGGACGAGTTCTACGTCTACAAGCCGGCGCTGCGCGCCGGCCGCCACGCGATCCTGCGCCAGAACCTCGGCGGCAAGGCGATCAAGATGGTCTACGCGCCGGAGGGCTCGGCGGAGCGCGTGCGCACCGTGGAAGTGCCGGCGGCCGAGCGCCAGCGCTTCTGCCTGAGCGATGCGGACATCGTGGTGCTCGCGAGCCAGGCGCTGATCATCGAGGAGCACTACGGCCCGCCGATGGACATCGAGTGGGGCAAGGACGGCGCCACCGGCAAGATCTACATCCTGCAGGCGCGCCCGGAGACGGTGCAGAGCCGCGCCGGCCGCACCATCCAGCGCTTCACGCTCAAGGCGCCGCTCGCAAGGTGCTCGCCACCGGCCGCAGCATCGGCCAGCGCATCGGCGCCGGCGCGCGCGCGCATCATCAAGCGACGTCGAGGAGATGGCGCGCGTGCAGCGCCGGCGACGTGCTGGTCGCCGACATGACCGATCCGGACTGGGAGCCGGTCATGAAGCGCGCCGCGGCCATCGTCACCAACCGCGGCGGCCGCACCTGCCACGCGGCCATCATCGCGCGCGAGCTCGGCATCCCGGCGGTGGTCGGCTGCGGCGATGCCACGCAGCGCATCCGCGAGGGCCAGGAGGTCACGGTCTCCTGCGCCGAGGGCGACACCGGCTACGTCTACGAGGGCCTGCTCGAATTCGAGCGCAAGCAGATCGAGCTCGACTCGCTGCCGAAGATCCCGGTCAAGATCATGATGAACGTCGGCAATCCCGGACCGCGCCTTCGACTTCGCCGGCATCCCGCACCACGGCGTGGGCCTGGCGCGCCTGGAGTTCATCATCAACCGCATGATCGGCGTGCACCCGCGCGCGCTGCTGGAATTCGACCGCCTCGACGGCGAGCTGAAGGACCAGATCCGCAAGCAGATCGCCGGCTACGCCGACCCGGTGAGCTTCTACGTCGAGAAGCTGGCCGAAGGCATCGCGCAGATCGCCGCCGCCTTCGCGCCCGAGCCGGTGATCGTGCGCCTGTCGGACTTCAAGTCGAACGAATACGCCAACCTCATCGGCGGCAAGGACTACGAGCCGCACGAAGAGAATCCGATGCTCGGCTTCCGCGGCGCCTCGCGCTACATCGACGAGAGCTTCCGGCCGTGCTTCGAGCTCGAGTGCCGCGCGCTGAAGCGCGTGCGCGAGAGCATGGGCCTGACCAACGTGCAGGTCATGGTGCCGTTCGTGCGCACGCGTCGAGCGAGGCGCGCGCAGGTGACGCAGCTGCTGGCGCAGAACGGCCTGAAGCGCGGCGACGACGGGCTGAAGCTCATCATGATGTGCGAGCTGCCGACCAACGCGCTGCTCGCGGAAGAGTACCTCGAGTACTTCGACGGCATGTCGATCGGCTCGAACGACATGACGCAGCTCACGCTCGGCCTGGACCGCGACTCGGCGATCGTCGCCAAGCTCTTCGACGAGCGCGATCCGGCGGTCGAAGGCGCTGCTGGCGATGGCGATCAACGCCTGCCACAAGCACAGGGCAAGTACGTCGGCATCTGCGGCCAGGGGCCCTCGGATCACCCGGACCTCGCGCGCTGGCTGGTCGAGCAGGGCATCGACAGCATGTCGCTGAATCCGGACACGGTGGTGGAGACCTGGATGTTCCTCGCGCAGCCGGCGAGCGGCCCGCAACTGAGCTAGGCCCGCGCCCCTAGAGCGCGCCGCTGTAGGCCGGGGCGAACAGCGTGGCGCGGTAGTGCTGCAGCTCGCGGATCGACTCGTGGATGTCCGCCAGCGCCAGGTGCGCGCCCTGCTTGGCGAAAGCCGTCGGCGACCTCCGGCGCCCAGCGCCGCGCCAGCTCCTTGAGCGTGCTGACATCGAGATTGCGGTAGTGAAAGAAGCGCTCGAGCGTCGGCATGTGGCGCGCCAGGAAGCGCCGGTCCTGGCAGATGCTGTTGCCGCACATCGGCGAGGCGCCCGGCGTCGCACCCAGCGCGTCGAGGAACTCCAGCGTGCGCGCGCTCGCGCCTCGGCCAGCGTCGATGCGGCTCGCGCGCACGCGCGCGACCAGGCCCGAGCGCGCCGTGCTGGCTGCTGGTTCCAGTCGTCCATGCGCGCGAGCACCGCCTCGCTCTGATGCATGGCGATGCACCGGGCCCTCGGCGAGGACGTTGAGATCCTTGTCGGTGACGACGGTGGCGATCTCGATGATCGAGTCGGAGTCGGGCTTGAGCCCGGTCATCTCCAGGTCGATCCAGATGAGATTGTCGTCGCTCGGCATGTCATCCCAGTGGTGGTAGCGTGGTGAGCGCGCGATCGCCCGAGTGTAGCAGAGGCCTACCGGCTACCGACGCATGCCAGCGACAGTCACAGGCCGGTGATCGCCGCCTTCGGCCGCCACATGCTGGTGCGCACGGACGGCGGCGCTGACGCCGCGCGCGCCCCTTCGGCCGCGCGCTCACGCGTGGTGTGCGGCGATCAGGTGCGCTGCCGGGTCGATGCGCACCACGAGGAGCTGCACGTGCGTCGAGGTGCATCGACCGCGCCGCAACGCTCTGTACCGCTCCAACCTGCGCGGGGCGGCCGAGCCGGTCGTCGCCAACCTCGACCGCGCTGCTGGTGGTGCTCGCGCCGCTGCCGCGTGCCGGACTGCTTCGTCGTCGACCGCTACCTGGCCGCGGCCACCTCCGCCGGCATCGCGCGCCACGCTCATCGCTCAACAAGGCCGACCTCGGCGCTGGACGCGGCGGTCGCCGCAGAGCTCGCCGTCTATCGCGCCTGCGGCTACGCCACGCTGCGCGTGCTCGGCCGAGACGGACGCTGGGCATGGACGCGCTGCGCGCGGCGCTGCGCCGGCGAGCGTGGCCGCCCTGGTCGGCCAGTCCGGCGTGGGCAAGTCCTCGCTGGTGCGCTGCCTGGTGCCGGAGCTGCAGATGCGCAGATCGGCGAGCTGATGCGCGAGGAGGAAGGCCGGCACACCACCACCGCCGCGCGGCTGCTACGAGCTGCCGCCACGGCGCGGCGCTGATCGACTCCCCGGGCGTGCGCGACTTCGCGCCCGCGCTGCGAGTCGCTCGATGCGCGCTCGCTGGGCTTCGTGGAGGTCGAGCGCCTGCGCGCCCGGCTGCCGTTTCGAGGATTGCCGGCACATGCAGGAACCGGGCTGCGCGGTGCGCAGCGGCGGTGCATCGGCGGCGCAGATCACGCGCGCCGCTACGAGAGCTACCGGCGGCTGCGGCGCCTGTACGAGGAGCTGAGCGCCGCGCGCGGCCCGAAGAAGGCCGCTAGGCCCTAGAGCGACTGGCGTCCGGCGAGGGCGTGCGCCAGCGTGCCGCCGTCGACGTACTCGAGCTCGCCGCCCACCGGCACGCCGTGGGCGATGCGGCTGGCGCGCGATGCCGCGCGCGCAGCGCGAGCTCGCCGAGGAAGTGCGCGGTCGCCTCGCCTTCCACGGTCGGAGTTGGTGGCGAGGATCACCTCGCGCACCTCGCCCTCGGCGAGCAGCGCCTCGAACTCGCGCACGCCCGAGCTGCTCCGGCCCGACGCCATCGAGCGGCGACAGATGGCCCATGAGCACGAAGTAGCGGCCGCGATAGCTGCCCGATGCTCGATCGCGACCACGTCGGCGGGCGACTCGACCACGCACAGCAGCGCCGCATCGCGCTGCGGTGGCCGCGCAGATCGAGCACAGCGGCTCCTCGGTGAGCATGCGGCAGCGCTTGCAGCGGCCGACCGACGTCGAGCGCCGCCGTCGAGCGCCTCGGCCAGCGCGCGCGCCGCCGGCGCGGCCGTCCTGCAGCAGATGGAACGCCATGCGCTGCGCGGACTTCGGGCCGACGCCCGGCAGGGCGCGCAGCGCATCGATGAGCGCGCGAGGTGCGGGGAGTGCTTCATCGCGCGGCCCTAGAACGGCAGCTTCATGCCCGGCGGCAGCTGCATGCCGGCCATGACGCGCGCCATCTTCTCCTGCGTGCGCGCCTCGACCTTGTGCACCGCATCGTTGACGGCGGCGGCGATCAGGTCCTCGAGCATCTCGCGGTCCTCGGCCGCGACCGCCGGCTCGATCTGCACGCGCTTCACCTCGTGGCGGCCGTTCATGCGTGACCTTGACCATGCCGCCGCCGGACTCGCCGATCACCTCGATGTTCGGCGATCTCGGCCTGCGCCTTCTGCATGTTCTCCTGCATGGCCTGCGCCTGCTTCATCAGGTTGTCCGATATTGCCTTTCATCGGGTCACCTCGCGTGATCGCGTCACGCTGACATGGCTCATTTGACCGGGCGCACGGTCTCGGGCAGCACGGTCGCGCCGAAGCGCTCGCGCAGTGCCCTGCACCGCCGGATCGGCCTCGAAGGCGCGCGCGCGCCTGGGCGAGTTCCTGCTCGGCCGCGCGCTCGCTGCGCCTGCGCGGGCGTCTCGGCCCCGCCGGCCGCCTCGAACTCCAGCCGCACCGCGTCGCCGAAATGCCGCGACAGCGCCTGCGCGAGCTTGTCCTCGACTGCGCCGGCGTGCGCACCGACTGGTGCTGCGGGTCCAGCGCCAGGCGCACGACGCTGCCCGTCGCGCCCGAGGCAGCGCGCAGTTGGCTGGCGAGCTGCCGCGCCGCGCCGGTGAGCTCGAGCTGCGCCGAGGATCGCCGTCCAGGCGGCCGGCGTCGCCGGCCGCGGCGGGAGCCGCGGCGGCGCTGCCGTCGCGGCAGCCGGCGGCGCGCGCACGGGCGCCGTGGCGGCGGCGCGCGCGGCCGCCGCGCGCGCCTCGGTGCCCGGGCCGCCCGCCCCGGCCGGCAGCGCGGCGGGCCGGAATGCCAGCATGCGCAGCAGCGTCATCTCGAAGCCGGTGCGCGGATCGGGCGCGAGCGCAGGTCGCGCCGGCCGATGATCGCGGTCTGGTAGTACAGCTGCACGTCCTCGGGCGAGAGCGCCTGCGCCAGGCGCTCGAGCAGCTCGCGGCTCGTAGAGCTCATCGCCCTCGTAGTCCTGCACCGCCTGCTTGCAGCGCCGACGCGCACCAGCAGCGCCGGCGAGCTCATCGAGCACCTGCGCGTAGTCGGGCGCGAACTCCTCGAGCGACTGCGCGCAGCGCCAGCAGCGCCGGCGGCGTCCGCGGCGGCGAGCAGCTCGCGCGATGCGCACCACGTGGTCGCGGGCGATGGTGCCGAGCATGGCGCGCGCCTCGGCCTCGCCGGCCTTGCCGCCGCCGAAGGCGATCAGCTGGTCGAGCAGCGACAGCCCGTCGCGCATGCTGCCGTCGGCGGCCTGCGCCAGCGAGCTGCACGCCGGCGGGCTCGAACGCGCACGCCCTCGGCCTCCAGGATGTGCTGCAGTGCGCTCGGCGATCAGCGTCGACCGGCAGGCGCTTCAGGTTGAACTGCAGGCAGCGCGACAGCACGGTGACCGGCAGCTTCTGCGGGTCGGTGGTCGCGAGCAGGAACTTCACGTGCGGCGGCGGCTCCTCGAGCGTCTTCAGCAGCGCGTTGAAGGAGTGCGTCGAGAGCATGTGCACCTCGTCGATGAGGTACACCTTGTAGCGGCCGCGGGTCGGCGCGTACTGCACGTTGTCGAGCAGCTCGCGCGTGTCGTCGACCTTGGTGCGCGAGGCGGCGTCGACCTCGATCAGGTCGACGAAGCGCCCCGCGTCGATCTCGCGGCAGGCGGCGCACATCGCCGCACGGGCTCGGCGCTCACGCCGCGTCTCGCAGTTGAGGCACTTGGCGAGGATGCGCGCGATGGTGGTCTTGCCGACCCCGCGCGTGCCGGTGAACAGGAAGGCGTGGTGCACGCGGCCGCTGTCGAGCGCATTGACCAGCGCCGCAGCACGTGCTCCTGCCCGACCAGCTCGGCGAAGTTCTTCGGGCGCCATTTGCGCGCCAGTGCGGTATAGCTCATGAACGGTCCTGTAGCCCCGCCAGTGGAGGCGGCCCGCACCAGCTTGAGCTTCGGCACCCGACATCGCCGCTGCCGCTGCTCCCTTCCGGGCCTGACGGGATTCACGACTAGTCGTCGCGGAGAAGCCGATGCGGGCCACCATGGTCCTTCGCAAACAGCGTCAGTGGCGGAGAGGGTGGGATTCGAACCCACGAACACCCGTGAGGATGTTACTGGAATTCCAGTCCAGCGCCTTCGACCGCTCGGCCACCTCTCCAATCAACAACTTACAAAGACCTCGCGGAACGCCTGCCCGGCCCGCGCGGTCCTGCGCGAAAAACGGCGGCGAATGATAAAGCATGCGACCGCGGGCCGCACGGCGCAAAGCGGCCACTCCCCGGGGTACTGTCAGGCCTGCGGCGGCGGGGGCGGCTTGGCCACCTTGTAGGGCGGCGGGGAATCCAGGCACGGGTCCTTGGTGGTGCGCGCCGGCGGCGCCGGCTCGTTCAGCGGCGGCAGCTTCAGCGCCGCACTCGGTATCGAGCGCGCTCGAAGCCCGCCGGGATGCGTCAGCGGCGGCACGCTGGTGGCGTTCTGGTAGGACTGCGTGCTTGTTGCAGGAATTGCCGCCCGCGCAGGGCCTTGCAGCCCCCCAGCAGCAGCGGCATCACCGCCAGGCACACCACGGCAGCCCGGCAATTCATCATCAAGATACCTCGGTAACGTCAAACAGCGCATTCCCGCACGGTGCGCTAGGGCAGCACCTGCGCGGCCTGGGCCGCCTCGCGGACGCTCGCCTGGTACCCCTCCGCCAGGGTCGTCAGCGGCAATCGCACCCCAGCAGCCGATCAGCCCCATCTGCGCCAGCAGCCCACTTGACCGGGATCGGGTTCGCCTCGACGAACAGGTCCCGGTGCAGCGCCGCCAGCGCGCGCGTCCAGCTGCGCGGCGCCTGCGCGATCGCCCCGCCAGCGGCCGCGGCCACCATCTCTGACATCCGCCGCGGCGCAACGTTCGCCGTCACCGAGATCACCCCGCGCGCGCCGGCCAGCATGGCTCTCGCGCGCCGTCGCATCATCGCCGCTCAGCACCACGAAGCCCGGCGCGCACAGGCGCCAGCAGCTCGCGCACGCGCGCCAGCCTCGCGGCACCGCCTCTTTGACCGCGACGATGCGCGGGCAGTTGCGACAGGCGCGCCACGGTCGCCGGCAGCATGTCGACCGCGGTGCGCGCCGGCACGTTGTAGAGCACACCGGCATGCGCGGCGCGCCGCTGCCGCGGCGACGAAGTGCCGGTACAGCCCTTCCTGCGTGGGCCGGTTGTAGGCGGGCGTGACGAGCAGCAGCCCATCGATCGGCAGCTGCGACGAGCCAGCGCGCACCGCGCCACCGTGGCGGCGGTGCTGCTGGTGCCGGCGCCGGCGATGACCGGCATGCGCCCGCGCGCCTGCGCGCAGGCGCGCGCGGTGAGCTCGCGCAGCTCCGCATCGGTGAGCGTCGGCGACTCACCGGTGGTGCCGCCGACGACGATGCCGCTGCGTGCCGTTGTGCAGCATGCAAGTCGATCAGCTCCTCCCAGGCGGCGAAGTCGATGCGCCGTCGGGGCGCATGGGCGTGACGATGGCGACCAGGCTGCCTGAAAACATAGGGGTTCCGAAGCGTGCGCGGGGGGAGCCGCGGATGGTACGAGCGGAGCTTGCGCTGAAGCAAGGGCGGAGTGCGCGGGCCACGTCCGGTCGCACCCCGGCCGCGCGACGCGCTACACTGCCGGCCGGCAAACCGCACAGCTGACCGAAGCCACCACCCACAGATGAAGCAGCACCTGGCCGTTTCGGCGATCGGCAGCGACCGCACCGGGATGGTCCACGAGCTGACCCGCGTCATCAGCGAGTGCGGCGGCAACATCAGCGAAAGCCGCATGGCGAGCCTCGGCACCGAGTTCGCCATGCTGCTGCTGGTCTCGGGCAACTGGCACGCGCTCGCCAAGCTCGAAACCGAGCTCAAGCGCCTCGCCGAGACCAGCGGCCTGAGCATCCACCTGCGGCGCACCGAGCCGCGCACGGCGCGCACCGACATGCTGCCCTACTCGATCGACGTGGTGTGCCTGGACCAGACCGGCATCGTCTCGGGCCTGTCGGGCTTCTTCTCCACGCCGCGGCATCGACATCGCCGAGGTCTCCACGCGCAGCTATCCGGCCGCGCACACCGGCGCGCCGATGTTCTCGGTGCAGATGATCGTCAACGTGCCGAGCCGCATCCACGTCGGCGCACCTGCGCGAGGAGTTCATGGAGTTCTGCGACTCGCTGAACCTCGATGCCATCCTCGAACCGGTGAAATCCTAGAAGCGAGATGCCCACGATCAAGACTGGAGCCAAAGTTCCCGACTTCTCCCTGCCCATGACGGGCGGCGGCACGTGGAGCCTGAAGGACGCCGCGGGCAAGAAGCTCGTGATCTATTTCTACCCGAAGGACATGACCTCCGGGCTGCACGCACGAAGGCCAGGACTTCCGCGACCTGCACGGCGCAGTTCGCCAAGGCCGGCACCGCGGATCGTCGGCATCTCGCGCGATCAGCGTGGCCTCGCACGAGAAGTTCGCGGCCAAGGAGAAGCTGCCCTTCGCGCTGCTCGCCGACGACGGACGAGAAGGTCTGCAAGCTGTTCGATGTCATCCAGGAGAAAAGCCTGTACGGCAGAAAGTACATGGGCATCGAGCGCAGCACGTTCCTGATCGACGCCAGCGGCCGTGCTGCGGCAGCGAGTGGCGCAAGGTGAAAGTGAACGGTCACGCGGAGGAAGTCTTGAAGCGGCGAAGCGTCTGTGAACCCGGTCCCAGCGCAGCCTCCGGCGAGACGCGCGACGCTGAAGGGACGCCGCGCGCTCGGAGCGCCGCCTGTTCGTGCTCGACACGAACGTGCTGATGCACGACCCGACGGCGATCTTCCGCTTCGAGGAGCACGACATCTACCTGCCGATGGTGGTGCTCGAGGAGCTCGACGCCAACAAGAAGGGCCTGTCCGAAGCCTCGCGCAACGTGCGCCAGGTGAGCCGCTTCCTCGACGAGATGATGCGCGATGCCACCAAGGAGCAGATCGACCGCGGCCTGCCGCTGCCGTACGGCTACTCCGGCAATCACGGCAAGAAGCCCTCCACGCGGGCGGCTGTTCTTCCAGACGCGCCAGCTGTTCGACGGCGCTGCCGGAGAGCCTGCCCGGCCACGGCGCCGACAACGCCGATCCTCGCGCAGACGCTGGCGCTGCAGCAGCGAGCTACCACGACGCGCGCGTCACGCTGGTGTCCAAGGACATCAACCTGCGCATCAAGGCCGCCGTGCTCGGCGTGCACGCCGAGGACTACTACAGCGACAAGACGCATCGAGGACGCCGACGTGCTGTACACGCGGCATGGCCGCGCTGCCGGCGAATTTCTGGGAGAAGCACGGCAAGGACATGCGCTCCTGGAAGGAAGCCGACCGCACCTTCTACGAGGTCACCGGCCCCGCGGTGCGCGAGTGGCAGACCAACCAGGGCGTCTACGAGGACACGCCGCGCAGGGCATCGAGGGCATCGTGCGCAAGATCGACGGCGACACGCGCGACCCTCGAGCTGACGCGCGACTACCGCAGCGAGCGCCACAACGTCTGGGGCGTCACCGCGCGCAACCGCGAGCAGAACTTCGCGCTGAACCTGCTGATGGATCCGGAGATCGACTTCGTCACGCATGCTCGGGCCCGCCGGCACCGGCAAGACGCTGCTGGCGCTGGCCGCCGGCCTCATGCAGACGCTGGAGACCAACCGCTTCGTCGAGATCATCATGACGCGCGTGACCATCCCGCTCGGCGAGGACATCGGCTTCCTGCCCGGCACCGAGGAGGAAAAGATGGAGCCGTGGATGGGCGCGCTCATGGACAACCTCGAGGTGCTCACCCAGAGCCAGGAGGGCGGCAACTGGGGCCGCGCGCGCCACCAACGACCTGCTGCGCAACCGCATCAAGATCCGCTCGCTGAACTTCATGCGCGGGCGCACCTTCCTGAACCGCTTCATCATCCTCGACGAGGCGCAGAACCTGACGCCCGAAGCAGATGAAGGCGCTGGTCACCCGCGCCGGCCCCGGCACCAAGATGGCCTGCCTCGGCAACATCGCCCAGATCGACACGCCCTACCTGACCGAGACGACCTCCGGCCTCACCTACGCGGTCAACCGCTTCCGCGGCTGGGCGCATTCCGGGCACATCACCCTGGTGCGCGGCGAGCGCTCGCGGCTGGCCGACTTCGCCTCCGACATCCTGTAGGTGTACGCTTAACGGCGCCGGATGCCGCGGGGCGCTTGTAAGCGTCTGTAAACGTAGGGAAACTCAGGACCGCTGCCGCGCGGTCTAACCACGACCATGCGCCGCCTTTGCCTCATCCTGCTGACCGCGCTGCTGCTGACCACGGCAGTCGCCTTCGCGGATCGCGTCCGCACGCGAACAAGCCGATCCTGCTCGGGCACGCCGGCGGCCGGCTCCGACCTGCCCGACATGGGCAGCCCGGCCGCCGCGATGCTCTCGCAGTCGGACGAGTACCAGCCTCGGGCGCGATGGTCGCGCACGAGCTGCGCGAGCAGAACGCGCTGCTCGAGGACCCGGAGGTCAGCGAGTACCTGAACGACCTCGGCGACCGGCTCGCCGCGCAGAGCGCCGACCGGCGGCGCCAACTTCCAGTTCTTCGTGATCAAGGACCCGACGATCAACGCCTTCGCCGTGCCGGGCGGCTTCATCTTCATCAACTAGGGCCTGGTGCTGGCGACCTCGCAGCGAGTCGGAGCTCGCCGGCGTGATGGCGCACGAAATCGCGCACGTCACGCAGCACCACATCGCGCGCCAGATCCGCGCGCAGAGCCAGCAGGCGATGGCCTCCGCGGCGATGCTGCTGGCGGCGATCCTGCTCGGCGCCGCCGGCGGCGGCCAGGCCGTGGAGGGCGGCATCGCGGCCGCGCAGGGCATCGCCGCGCAGCAGCAGATCAACTTCACGCGCGACAACGAGATGGAGGCCGACCGCGTCGGCATGGGCTACCTCGCCGGCGCCGGCTTCGACCCCAACGCGATGGGCGACATGTTCGAGACCATGGCCCGCCACGAGGGCCTGGCGGCCACCTACATCCCGGCCATGCTCATCAACCACCCGGTCACCACCGACCGCATCGCCGAGGCGCGCGCCCGCGCCAGCCAGTTCGCCCCGCGCAAGGGCCACGACTCGCAGAGCTACGAGATGATCCGCGAGCGCGTGCGGGTGCTCACCACGACCGCGGACGTCGACCTGCGCCGCCTACTACCGCAAGAAGATCGAGCGCGGCGAGGCCGACGCTCGCCGACCGCTACGCGCTCGGCGCTCGCGCTCATGCAGCACAACCAGGCCGACGAGGCGGTGAAGATCCTCACCGAGCTCACCAAGGCAGCACGAGGGGATGATCATGCTGCACATCGCCCTCGGCCAGGCGCAGATCAAGGCCGGCCACGTCAAGGAGGGCATGGCCACCTTCGCGCAGGCTGAGAAGCTGTTCCCGCGCAACATGCCGGTCACGGTGCGCTACGCCGAGGCGCTCATGGCAGGCCGGCCACGCCGATGGAGGCGCACAACATGCTGCTCGACCTGTTCAACAACGTGCCGCCGACCCCGGACCAGATCCGCCTCACGGCGCTCGCCGCCAGCGCCGCCGGCGACGCCGGGGATGCCTACTTACTACATGGGCGAGTACCAGATCGCCGGCGGCGACCTGAACCTGGCCGCCCAGCAGCTGCAGCTCGCGCTCGCCTCCCCGCACATCAGCCAGATCCAGCGCCAGCGCTACCAGGCGCGCCTGGACGAGGTGCGCGACTACCTGATGAGCATGCGCAAGCGCCAGATCGCCGACAACGGCGACGGCCAGGCGGCCAGGGCCAGCAGGGCGGCCACGGCGGGCACTGACCGGTGCCGGCTGCCCGGCTGCTACAATGCCCGCCACTTTCCCGGCGGACACTCCATGCGCGCGACCCCCATCCGGACCGCACTGCTGACGGCTTGCCTGGGCCTGCTCGGCGGCCTGCGCGAGCGCTGCCCAAGGACTCCCAGCGCAGCCCGCGCGACCCGTGGGAGCGGATGAACCGCACCACCTACAAGTTCAACGACGCCCTCGACCGGGCGATCGTCAAGCCCGTCGCCAAGGGCTACGTGAAGGTGACCCCGCAACCGGTGCGCACCGGGGTCACCAACTTCTTCGACAACCTCGAGACCCCGATCACCATGGTGAACGACCTGCTGCAGTGGCAGCTCAAGGCGTTCTTCAACGACAGCGCGCGCCTGGTGCTCAACACGCACCCTCGGCATCGGCGGCCTGTTGGACCCGGCCACGCGCGCCGGCCTGGACAAGAACGACCGCGACTTCGGCCAGACCCTCGGGGTGTGGGGCGTCAAGAGCGGGCCGTACGTGGTGCTGCCGGTGCTCGGGCCGTCGGACGTGCGCGATGCCGTCGGCCGCGGCGGCGGATGACTTCGCGAACCCGCGCCACTACGTCGCAACAGCTGGGTGGCACTGGGGCATGTGGGGAGTGCGCGGCATCGACAACCGCAGCCGCCTGCTGTACGCGGACGACGATCGCTGCAGGGGGCCTACGACCCGTACGCCTTCGTGCGCAACGCCTACCTGCAGCACCGCGACTTCAAGGTCAGCGGCGGCCAGCCTCCGCAGGATGAGAACCAGCAGGAGCAGCAGCTGCTGGAGGAGGCGGACCAGGCGGAGAAGGACAACGCCGCGGCCACTGCCCCGGTGGCCCCTCCCGGGCCGCCGCCAGGCACGCCGCCGCCGAAGTAGTTGCCGGGGCTAGACCCCGTGGTCGAGCAGTGCCTCGACCTCGCTGATGCGCGCCAGCGCCGCGAAGCCCTGCGGCAGCCCGACGTAGCGCAGCGCGTGGCCGGAGGCCTTGGCGGTGGCCAGCCAGTCCAGCAGCACCGCCAGGCCGGCGCTGTCGGCTGCGTCGATGCCCGCGCAGTCCATCACCAGCGCCGGCTGCGCGGGGGCTGCGGCCATCAGCGCGAGACCCGCCAGGCGCGCCGCGCGCGCCGTGGCGAAGGTCAGCGGCCCGCGCGCGCGCAGCGCCCCGCCGGCGCCCGCCTCGAGCACGAACGCCGCAGCACGCCGTCGGCGCGCCGCGCTCACTTGGGCTGCTTGCCGATCGCGCTCGGCGTCTCGCCGGCTCCAGGCGCTTGATCACCGCATCCAGCCCCTGCTACTCGATCTGCGGCCGAAGTCCTCGCGGTAGCTGTTCACGTAGCTGATGCCATCGATCACCACGTCCCAGGCCTTCCAGCCCTCCGCGGTCTTGCGCATGTAGTAGTTCACCGGCACGCGGTCGCCGCTGGAGCGCTTGACCTCGGTGCGCACCGTGGCGCGCGGGGCGTTGGCATCGACCTTGGTCGGGTAGATCTTCAGCCGGTCGGCGGTGAAGTCGACAGCGCCGCGCCGTAGTTGTGCAGCAGCGACTTGTAGAAGGCGTCGACGAAGCGCTTGCGCTGCTCGGGGGTCGCCGTGCGCCAGTACTGGCCGAGCACCAGCTGCGCGGCGAACTCGCTGTCGAAGTGCGGCAGCAGGTACTTGCTCGACCAGCGCATTCGACCTTGGCCGGATCCTTCTTGTAGGCGGCGCGGTTCTTGTCGAGCTCGCTGAGCATGCCCTGCGGCGGCCGTCTGGATCACGTCCGAGGGGCTCGTCGGCTCGCGGCCGGCCGCCGGTGCGGCGGCGCGGCGGCCGGGGCCTGGGCGCTGCAGCCCAGCGAGCAGGCGAGCAGCATCGCCACCACAACAATCTCGTGTATCTCATTGCTTCGACTCCGCGTTGGTCTTGCCGTCCGTGCTGCTTGCCGCCGCACGCTCGCCCTTGGCTTGCTGGCGAAGTTGGCGAAGAACTTGTTGATCAGGCTCTCGAGCACGATCGCCGACTGGGTCAGGTCGATCACGCTGCCTTGCTTGAGGTAGGTGTCCGAGCCGCCGGGGCTCGAAGCCGATGTACTTGCCGCCCAGCAGCCCCTGCGTCTGGATGCTCGCGTCGCTGTCGTCCGGGATCTGGTTGTACTGTCGGTTCGATGCGCAGCGTCACCACCGCCTTGTAGTCCTTGGAGTCGAAGCGTGATCTTGGTGACCACGCCGACGTTCACGCCCGGCCATCGTCACCGGCGAGCCCACCTTCAGATCGCCGATGTTGTCGAACTTCGCGCGTGACCGCGTAGCCGCTTGGGCTTGCCGAGCTGCAGGCCGCTGGCCGGCAGCTGCGTGGTCAGGAACAACAGCGCCGCGAAGCCCAGCAGCACGAACAGTCCGGTGCCGATCTCGAGTGTTCGATTCGGGCGCATAGCGATAGTTTCCTTACAGGAACGCCGCGGTCAGCACGTAGTCCAGCAACAGCATGAGCACGGAGGAGGCGACGACGGTGCGCGTGGTGGCAAGGCCGACGCCCTCGGCGGTGGGCTCGGCGTTATAGCCCTCGTAGACGGCGATCAGGCTGCAGGCGACGCCGAACACCAGGCTCTTGACGATGCCCTCGGTGACGTCGCGCAGGCCGACGGCGGCCTGCATCTGCGACCAGAACGCGCCCGCGGTCGACGCCCATCAGCTGCACGCCGATCAGCTGCGCGCCGTACAGGCCGATCACGCTGAAGATCGCCGCCAGCAGCGGCATCGCGATCACGCCGCCGAGGAAGCGCGGCGCGGCCACGTAGCGCAGCGGATCCACCGCCATCATCTCCATCGCCGTCAGCTGGTCGGTGGCGCGCATCAGGCCGATCTCGGAGGTGAGCGCGGTGCCGGCGCGGCCGGCGAACAGCAGCGCCGTGATCACCGGGCCGAGCTCCTTGAGCAGCGCCGAGGGCCGCGGCGGTGCCCGAGCGCCTCCTCGGAGCCGAAGCGCTGCAGCAGCTCGAAGCCCTGCAGGCCCAGCACCATGCCGACGAACAGGCCCGAGAGCATGATGATGACCAGCGAGCGCGCGCCGGCGTTGTAGATCTGGTGCGACGATCAGGCGCGGGCGCGCGAGCGCCGGCACGCACTGCGCGCAGCAGGCGGCACGAAGAACAGCGTCACCGCGCCGAGCTTGCGCACGCCGCTCAGTGACAGGCAGTCCGCGCGCCGTGCTCATGGCTCCTCCGCCGCGAGCAGCTGCGTGAGCGTAGTCGGGCGCCGGGTAGTGGAACGGCACCGGGCCGTCGGCGCTGCCGGTCATGAACTGGCGCACCGCCGGCGAGCGCTGCTGTCGCGCAGCTCCGCCGGCGTGCCCGGCGGCGACCACCTTGCCGCCGGAGAGCAGGTAGCTGTCATCGGCGATGGTGGAGAGCTCCTGCACGTCGTGCGAGACCACGATGCTGGTGATGCCCAGCGCCTCGTTCATCTGCTGGATCAGCCGCAGGATCACGCCGAGCGAGATCGGATCGAGGCCGACGAAGGGCTCGTCGTAGATCAGCATCTCCGGGTCCATGACGATGGCGCGCGCCAGCGCCACGCGGCGCGCCATGCCGCCGGAGAGCTCCGCGGGCATCAGCTCGCGCGGCGCCGCGCAGGCCCACGGCCTGCAGCTTGGTCAGCACCAGCTTGCGCATCAGCGCGCTCGGGCAGGTCGGTGTGCTCGCGCAGCGGGAAGGCGACGTTCTCGAACACGTCAGGTCGGTGAGCAGCGCGCCGTTCTGGAACAGCATGCCCATGCGCTGGCGCAGCGCGTAGATCTCGCGCGCTGCCGAGGGCTGCGCGAGGTCCTGCCCGAAGACGAGCACCTGGCCGCGGTCGGCGCTGATCTGCGCCGGTGATGCAGGCGCAGCAGCGTGGTCTTGCCCGTGCCGCTCGGCCCCATGATCGCGGTGATGCGCCCGCGGCGGGCGCTCAGGCGACAGCCCGGCAAAGATCGGCCGGCCGCCGACGGCGTAATGCACGTCGCGGACGTCGAACACGGCATCAGCGGCGCCGGCTGGCGCCCCCGGCGGGTAGGTGGCTGGGATTTGTCACGCGCGCGCGGGGCTGCCTCCTCAGGCGGCCTGGCTTTCCATGTCGGCCGCGTAGCCGCCGGTGCTGGCCAGGCCGTTGAGCTTGGCGCGCTTGGCGAATTCCTTCTGGCCGGCGGCGAAGCTGGCCGGCGTCCCGCCCCAGGCCTTGAGCGCGGTGTCCTGCAGCGCGCGGCCGTAGCTGAAGGTGAGCGCCCAGGGCAGCGGCGCCGATCTTGTTCATCAGCGCCAGGTGCAGCGTCGCCTCGGCGGAGGACTGGCCGCCGGAGAGGAAGGCGATGCCGGGCACCGCCGGCGGCACGTGGCGCTTGCAGCAGCGCAGCGTCGCCTCGGCCACTGCTGCGGGATGGCGCGGTTGGCGGCCTTCTTGCCCGAGATCACCATGTTGGGCTTCAGCACCATGCCCTCGAGCAGCACGCGCGCGCTGAACAGCTGGTCGAACACGGTCTCCAGCACCAGCGCGGTCACCTCCTCGCAGCGCTCGATGGAGTGCGCGCCGTCCATCAGCACTTCCGGCTCGACGATCGGCACGATGTCGTTTTCCTGGCAGAGCGCCGCGTAGCGGGCCAGCGCCTGCGCGTTGGCATCGATGGCAGACCAGCTCGGGATGCCCTCGCCGATGTCGATCACCGCGCGCCACTTGGCGAAGCGCGCGCCCGAGCTTGTGGTACTCGATCAGGCGCTCGCGCAGGCCGTCGAGCCCCTCGGTGATGGTCTCGCCCGGGAAGCCGGCCAGCGGCTTCGCGCCCATGTCCACCTTGATGCCCGGGATCATGCCGTTCTGCGCCAGGTACTCGGGAACGGCGTGCCGTCCTTGGTTTTCTGGCGGATGGTCTCGTCGTACAGGATGACGCCGCTGATGGACTCGGTGCGCCGGGGCGCCGTGAACAGCAGTCGCGGTAGGTGCGGCGGTTCTCCTCGGTGGACTCGAGCTTGATGCCGTCGAAGCGCTTCTTGATGGTGCCGTGCTTTCGTCCGCGGCCAGCAGCCCTTGCCCTTGGCCACCATGGCGTTGGCAATGCGCTCCAGCTCGCTCGAGGTTCATCGTCGTCGTCCTCCGGCTGTGACGGGCGGGCGCCGATACGCGCAACACTGCGCGTGGGACCCGGGCGTCGTGGAACAGGCCCCGAATTTGGGGTCGCCAAGGATAGCAAATCGGCCCGCCGCCCGGCCGCTTGGGCCGATCCGGCTTGGTTCCGGTCGCAAATAGCACTAAAATGGTCCTAGTTTTGCAGAGGACACCCAGATGCTGCGCATCAGCAAGCTGACCGACTACGCGACCGTGCTGCTCGCGGCCCTCGCCGGGGAGCCCGCGCGGCTGCAGACGGCCACCGCGCTGGCCGAGCACACCCACATCGCCGCCCCCACGGTGAGCAAGCTCCTGAAGCAGCTGCAGCGCGCCGGCCTCGTGGTCTCGACCCGCGGCACTGCACGGCGGCTACCAGCTCGCCCGCGCCGCCGGCGCAGATCAGCGCCGCGGCGATCCTGGATGCGCTGGAGGGCCCGGTGGCCCTCACCGACTGCGCCGCCGGCGCAGGGCCAGTGCGGCATCGAGCACACCTGCCGGGTCGGGCGCGTGTGGCAGCGCCTGAACCTCGCCATCCGCCGCTCGCTGCACGAGGTGACGCTCGCGCAGCTGGCCGGCCTCGATGCGGCGCCGGCGCGCTTCCCGGCGCTCGAGCGCGAGATGAAGGCGGCCACGAGCCGCCACCCGGTGCGCCCATGAGCGAACCGGTCAACGAGAGCACCCGGCAGCTGGAGAGCCTGCTCGGCCGGCGGCTACCGCCACGGCTTCGTCACCGACATCGAGTCGGACACCGTGCCGCCGGGGCTGGACGAGGACGTGGTGCGCCTGATCTCGCGCAAGAAGCAGCGAGCCGCAGTTCCTGCACCGACTGGCGCCTGCGGCGCTTCGGCACTGGCGCACCATGCGCGAGCCGCACTGGGCGCACGCTGCACTATCGCGCCCATCGACTACCAGGCCATCTCCTACTACTCCGCGCCGAAGTCGAAGAAGGACGGCCCGAAGAGCCTCGACGAGGTCGACCCGAAGCTGCTCGCGACCTACGAGAAGCTCGGCGTGCCGCTGCACGAGCGCGCGCGCCTGGCCGGCGTGGCGGTCGATGCGGTGTTCGACAGCGTCTCGGTGGCCACCACCTTCAAGGAGCGCCTGCGGCGGCCGGCGTGATCTTCTGCTCCGTTCTCCGAAGCGGTGCGCAAGCATCCCGCAGCTGATCGAGCAGTACCTGGGCAGCGTCGTGCCCGTACACCGACAACTTCTTCGCGGCGCTGAACTCCGCGGTGTTCACCGACGGCTCGTTCGTGTACATCCCCAAGGGCGTGCGCTGCCCGATGGAGCTGTCCACCTACTTCCGCATCAATGCCGCCAATACCGGGCAGTTCGAGCGCACGCTGATCATCGCCGACGAGGGCAGCCACGTGAGCTACCTCGAGGGCTGCACGGCGCCGCATGCGCGACGAGAACCAGCTGCACGCCGCGGTGGTGGAGCTGGTCGCGCTCGACAACGCCTACATCAAGTACTCGACCGTGCAGAACTGGTACCCCGGCGATGAGAACGGCGTGGGCGGCATCTACAACTTCGTCACCAAGCGCGGCGAGTGCCGCGGCGCGCAACTCGCACATCTCCTGGACGCAGGTGGAGACCGGCTCGGCGATCACCTGGAAGTACCCGAGCTGCGTGCTGCGCGGCGAGGGCTCGATCGGCGAGTTCTACTCGGTGGCGACGGTCAACAACTACCAGCAGGCCGACACCGGCACCAAGATGATCCACATCGGCGCGCAACACGCGCAGCACCATCGTCTCCAAGGGCATCTCCGCCGGCCACGGCCAGAACACCTACCGCGGCCTGGTGAAGATCCTGCCGAGCGCCCACGGCGCGCGCAACTTCACGCAGTGCGACTCGCTGCTGATGGGCGGCGACGTGCGGCGCGCACACCTTCCCGTACGTGGAGGTGAAGAACCCGACCGCCACGGTCGAGCACGAGGCGAGCACCTCCAAGATCAGCGAGGACCAGCTGTTCTACTGCCTGCAGCGCGGCATCGCCGCCGAGGACGCCGTCAACATGATCGTCAGCGGCTTCTGCAAGTCCGTATTCAAGGAGCTGCCGATGGAATTCGCCGTCGAAGCGCAGAACCTGCTGGCCGTGAGCCTCGAAGGGGCGGTGGGCTAGCCGCTATGAGCACACGCCGCAAAATCCTGCTCGAGGTCACGGACCTGCACGTGCAGCGTCGAGGGCAAGAAGATCCTGAACGGCCTGAGCCTCGAGCGTCGCCGCCGGCGAGGTGCACGCCATCATGGGCCCGAACGGCTCGGGCAAGAGCACCCTGGCCCACGTGCTGGCCGGGCCGCCCGGGCTACGAGGTCACCGCCGGCAGCGTCACCTTCGAGGGCACGGACCTGCTCAGCGCTGGCCCCCGAGGAGCGCGCGCGCGCCGGGCGTGTTCCTCGGCTTCCAGTACCCGGTGGAGATCCCCGGCGTGAACAACGTCTACCTGCTCAAGGCCGCCCTGAACGCGGCGCGCAAGGCAGCGCGGCCTTGCCGAGGTCGATGCCTTCGACTTCCTCACGCTGGTGCGCGAGAAGATGAAGCTGATGCAGCATGGACGAGAGCTTCCTGTCGCGCGGCGTGAACGAGGGCTTCTCGGGCGGCGAGAAGAAGCGCAACGAGATCCTGCAGATGCTGGTGCTCGAGCCGACGCTGGCCATCCTCGACGAGACCGACTCGGGCCTGGACATCGATGCGCTGAAGGTCGTCGCCGCCGGGCGTCAACAGCCTGCGCTCCCCGCAGCGCGCCTGCGTGCTGGTCACGCACTACCAGCGGCTGCTGGACTACATCGTGCCCGACTTCGTGCACGTGCTGGTGCGCGGGCGCATCGCGCGCAGCGGCGACAAGGCGCTCGCGCTGGAGCTCGAGCGCCGCGGCTACGACTGGGTGACCGGCGAGGCCGCCTGAGCGATGAGCGCCCTCGCCACCCGCATCGCGCAGGACTTCGCCGCCGCCGCCAGCGGCGCCGCCGAGGGCCCGGCCCAGGCGCGCCGGCGCAGCGCGCTGCAAGCTGCTCGAGGCCGCGGGCCTGCCGGGCACGCGCGAGGAGAACTGGAGGTACGCCAGCCTGCGCGGCCTTGAGCGCCTGCGCTTCCTGCCCGCGCCCGCGGACGCCACGGTGACCCCCGACACCGCCCTGCCCGCCCCGGTCGCAGGCTTCACCCGCTACGTGTTCGTCGACGGGCGCTTCGCGGCCGCGCTGTCGGCGCCGCCGGCCGCCGGCTTCACGCCGCTGTCCCAGGACAGCGTGCCGCCGGCTCTGCCGCGGGGCGCGGACCAGCGCTTCGCCCTGCTCAACGAGGCCTTCGCCACCGACGGGGCGCGCCTGCGCATCAGCCCCAGCGCCGCCCCGGCGCGGGTGGAGCTGGTCTTCCTCGCCAGCGCCGCGGCCGCCAGCGGCGGCTCCTACCCGCGCGTGCAGCTGCAGGTCGAGGAGCACGCCAGCCTCGAGCTGATCGAGCGCCACGTCAGCGCCGCCGCGCTCGGCAGCTTCGTGAACAGCGCCGCGCAGGTGGAGCTGGCGCGCGGCGCGCACTGCCGGCACTACCGCCTGCAGGAGCTGTCGGCGGCCAGCACCGCCTTCGACACCCTGAGCGCGACGCTGGCGCAGGATGCCAGCTACCGGATGCACCAGATCAGCCTGGGCAGCGCGGCCGCGCGCGTCACGCTCGCGGTGCGCCTCGGCGGGACGGGCGCGTCGGTGGCGCTCGCGGCGGTCGCCCTGGGCGCGCGCCAGCAGGTGCAGGACCTGTTCGCGCTGTTCGAGCACGCCGCCGCGCACACGCGCAGCGAGCAGCTGTTCCGCGGCATCGCCGCGGCGCGCGCGCGCGTGGCCTGCAACGGCAAGGTGGTGGTCGAGCGCGGCGCCACGGGCGCGGACTCGCAGCAGTCGCTGCGCGGACTGCTGGCCGGCGCCGAGGCGGAGATCGACGTGCGCCCGCAGCTGGAGATCTACACCGACGAGGTGCGCTGCAGCCACGGCGCCACGACCGGCAAGCTCGATGAGCAGATGCTGTTCTACCTGCTGTCGCGCGGCCTGGACCGCGACACCGCGCAGCGCCTGCTCAAGTGGGCCTTCCTCGAGGATGCCATCACCAGCATCGAGGTGCCGGAGCTGCGCCGCCAGATCGAGCTCGCCCTCGCCGGCGCGCTCGGCGATGAAACCCTGAAGGAGCTGCTGTAGTGGCCGCCAACCCCGAGAACACGCCGATCCCCGCCTACGACGTCGCGCGCGTGCGCGCCGACTTCCCGATCCTCGGCACCACCGTGCACGGCCATCCGCTGGTGTACCTGGACAGCGCCGCCTCCTCGCAGCGCCCGCGCGCGGTGCTGCGCGCCATCGAGCACTACGAGACGCACTCGCACGCCAACGTGCACCGCGGCGTGCACGCCCTGAGCCAGGCGGCCACGGCCGCCTTCGAGGGCGCGCGCGAGCGCGTGCGCCGCTTCGTCAACGCCGCGCTCGGTGCGCGAGGTGGTGTTCGTGCGCGGCACCACCGAGGCCATCAACCTCGTCGCGCAGTCCTATGGGCGCCCGCGCTTCCGGCCCGGGCGACGAGATCCTGATCACCGCGCTCGAGCACCACGCCAACATCGTGCCCTGGCAGATGGTGTGCGAGCAGACCGGCGCGACCCTGAAGGTGGCGCCCATCAACCGCCGCGGCGAGCTGGAGTTCGACGAGTACCAGAAGCTGCTGTCCCCGCGCACCCGCCTGGTGGCGCATCGCGCACGTCTCCAATGCCCTGGGCACGGTGCTGCCCGTCAAGCGCATCGTCCAGGCCGCGCACGCCGCCGGCGCGGTGGTGCTGGTCGATGGCGCCCAGGCGGTGCCGCACATCCCGGTCGACGTGCGCGCCCTGGGCGCGGACTTCTATGCCTTCTCCGGCCACAAGCTGTACGGCCCCACCGGCATCGGCGTGCTGTACTGCGCGCGAGGAGCTGCTCGCCGCCATGCCGCCGTGGCAGGGCGGCGGCGACATGATCCTCACCGTCTCCTTCGAGAAGACCACCTACAACGAGCTGCCTTACCGCATCGAGGCCGGCACGCCCAACATCTCCGGCGCGGTGGGCCTGGCGGCGGCGATGGACTACGTCGAGTCGCTGGGGATCGCCGCGATCGCCGCCCACGAGGAGCGGCTGCTGCGCCATGCCACCGAGGAACTGCAGCGCATCCCCGGGATCACCCTGATCGGCACGGCGCGCGCACAAGGCCTCGGTGCTGTCCTTCACGATGCAGGGCGTGCACCCGCACGACCTGGGCACGATCCTCGACTCGCAGGGGGTGGCGGTGCGCACCGGGCACCACTGCGCGATGCCGGTCATGACCTTCTTCGGGGTGCCGGCCACCGCGCGCGCCTCCTTCGGCTGCTACAACGACGCGGCGGATGTCGCCGCGCTGGTGCAGGCGCTGCACAAGGTGCGCGAGGTGTTCGGCTGATGGAACTGAAGGAGCTCTACCGCGACCTGATCCTCGATCACAACCGGCAGCCGCGCAACTTCGGGCGCCTGGACGAGCCGGCACGCCACGCCCAGGGCCACAACCCGCTGTGCGGCGACCGCGCTCACGGTGTTCGTGCGCCTGGACGGGGAGCGCGTGGCGGACATCCGCTTCGAGGGCCAGGGCTGCGCCATCTCCACCGCCTCCGCCTCGCTCATGACCGAGGCGGTCAAGGGCAAGGACGCGCGCCGCGATCGAGGCCCTGTACGACCAAGGTGCACGCGCTGCTCACGCAGCAGGACGCCCCGGCGGATGCCGCGCTCGGCAAGCTCGCCGCGCTCTCCGGCGTGCGCGAGTTCCCGGCGCGCGTGAAGTGCGCGAGCCTGTGCTGGCACACCCTCAATGCGGCCCTCACCGAGGGTGCCGCGACGGTCTCCACCGAGTGATCCGCTGATGCGCAGAACCGAGAACGAGCCGTTCGTAGTCAACCGCGAGGTGAAGGCGGTGATCGTGCCTGCCGGCCAGGAAGTGAACCTCAAGCCCGGCCAGGCCGGCTACATCACCCAGGCCCTCGGCGGCAGCTTCACCCTGTACATCGATGGCAACCTGTTCCGCCTCTCGGGCGAGGATGCGGACGCTATCGGCCAGGAGGCGGTCAAGCCCCCGGAGCTGCCGCCCAACGCCGGCGAGGAGGACATCAAGAAGCTCGCCTGGGAGCAGATGCGCACCTGCTACGACCCGGAGATCCCGATCAACATCGTCGACCTCGGCCTGGTGTACGAGTGCGAGGTCAAGGCCAACGCCGACGGCACGCGCACCGTCGAAGTCAAGATCACGCTCACCGCTCCGGGCTGCGGCATGGGTGACATCCTGGTGGATGACGTGCGCGACAAGATCGGGCGCATTCCCACCGTGAGCGAGGTGAAGGTGGAGCTGACTTTCGACCCGCCCTGGGACCAGAGCATGATGACCGAGGCGGCGCGTCTTCAGACCGGCATGTTTTGAAAGGAACGGAATGAGTTCGCAGTGGGCAGATGTGGGTGGCGCGGATGAGGTGAGCGACAGCCAGCCGCTGGCAGTGTTCGTCAACGGCGTGGCACTGATCGTGGTGCGCTGTGGCGAGGCGCTGTACGCGGTGGACAACATGTGCACCCACGACGGGGAGACCCTCGGGGAGGCCCAGGTCGAGGACTGCCAGGTCATCTGCCCGCGCCACGGGGCGCACTTCTGCCTCAAGACCGGCGCCGCGCTCACCCCGCCGGCGTACGAGCCGCTGCGCACGTACCCGGCGCGCCTGGACAACGGGCGCGTGCTGGTGGAGCTTCCTGCGTGAGGCGGCGCGCATGAAGCGCCTGACGCTCATGCGCCACGCCGACGCCCGCTGGAAGGATTCCGGCGTCTCGGACCTGGAGCGTCCGCTTAACCGGCGCGGCACCAGCGAGGCGGAGGCCATGGCGCGGCGGCTCGCCGAGCGCGGGCTGGTGCCGGAGCTGATCCTGGCAAGCCCCGCGCGCCGCACCCAGCAGACCGCGGAGATCGTGGCGCGCGAGTTCGCCGCGGCCGCGCCGCGCGTGGTGCGCGAGGAGGCGCTCTACCTGGCCGCGGCGGCGGAGCTGCTGAAGATGGCGCAGTGCACCGGGCCGCGCATCACGCACCTGCTGATCGTCGCCCACAACCCGGGGATCTCGGAGCTGGTGGACGTGCTCCTGCCGCACGAGCCGCCGGCGGAGCTGCCCGCGGCCGGCCTGTGCTCGATCGGCTTTGGCTGCAGTGCGTGGGGCGAGATCGGGCCCGGCCAGGTGACGGAGGTGCGGCGCGAGGCGCCCGCATCGCGGCTGTTCGGGCTGTTCAACCCCTGAAGGCCTCAGCACTCCGGGACGTTGACCGCCAGACCGCCCTGGGAGGTCTCCTTGTAGATGGTCGACATGTCGATGCCGGTCTGGCGCATGGTGTTGATCACCTGGTCGAGGGAGACCTTGTGCGAGCCGTCCCCGCGCATGGCCAGGCGCGCCGCGTTGATGGCCTTCACCGAGCCCATGGCGTTGCGCTCGATGCACGGGATCTGCACCAGGCCGGCCACCGGATCGCAGGTGAGGCCCAGGTTGTGCTCCATGCCGATCTCCGCGGCGTTCTCGATCTGCTCGGTCGTGCCCTGCAGGGCGGCCACCAGGCCCGCGGCGGCCATCGAGCAGGCGACGCCGACCTCGCCCTGGCAGCCCATCTCGGCCCCGGAGATCGAGGCATTGCGCTTGTAGAGCATGCCCATCGCCGCGGCCACCAGCAGGAAGCGCAGGATGCCCTCCTCGTTTGCCCCGTCCTCGAAGCGGCGGTAGTAGTGCAGCACCGCCGGCACGATGCCCGCGGCCCCGTTGGTCGGGGCGGTCACCACGCGCCCGCCGGCGGCGTTCTCCTCGTTCACCGCCAGCGCGTAGGCGTTCACCCAGTCCATCACCTCCAGCGGCTTCACCGTGCCGCTCTCGGTGAGCATGCGGTACAGGCGCGGCGCGCGGCGGCGCACCTTGAGCACCCCGGGCAGGAGCCCGGTCTGGCGGAAGCCGCGCTCCACGCACGCCTGCATCACCTGCCACACGTGCAGCAGCTTCGCGCGCACCTCCGCCGGGCTCGCCCAGGTGTACTCGTTGGCGAGCATCAGCTCGTACAGCTCCAGGCCGTGCTCGCGGCACAGCGTGAGCAGGTCCTCCCCGGAGGTGAACGGGTACGGGGGCGCGGCGTGCGTGCGCACCTCGCGCGCCTCCTCCTCGTCGCCGCGCACCACGAAGCCGCCGCCGACGGAGTAGTAGTCCTCCTCGCGCAGCACCCCCCGGTCCGCGCCCAGGGCGGTGAAGCGCATGCCGTTGGAATGGCGCGGCAGGCGCTCGTGCATCATGAACAGCAGCTGCATCGGCTCGTCGAAGCTCACCTCGTGCTCGCCCAGCAGGCGGATGCGGCCACTGGCGCGGATGCGCGCCACCGTCGGGTCGATGCTGTCCGGTTCGACGCTCTCCGGCTGCGCGCCCTCCAGGCCCGCCAGGATCGCCCGGTCGGTGCCGTGCCCCTTGCCGGTCAGGGCCAGCGAGCCGTAGAGGCGCACGGCGATCTCGCCGGTCCGCTCCAGCAGCCCGTCGCGCTTCAAGCCCAGCACGAACTCGCGCGCCGCGCGCATCGGCCCCATGGTGTGGGAGCTGGAAGGACCGATGCCGACCTTGAAGATGTCAAAAACGCTCAGCGTCATGGATGCAACCTCAGGAGGGCCCCGCCGGGGACCCCGCGAGGCTTGAGTCTGCGGCCTGGGGCCCCGCCGGACATGCATTGCGGCGACGCCCGGGGACTCAAATGCGACCCCGCAGGCGGCGCAGCCGGGCGCGCTCGTGCTTCTCGGGGCGGCGCTGCGGCCGCGGCGCCAGGGCCCCGGCAAGCTGCATGTTGCGCGCGAATTGCTCGCGGCGCGCCGTACTCGCCGCGGTCTCCGCGTAGCACAGCACCGCATCCCTGGCCGGCCCGCGCCGCGCCGGCACACGCACCACGGTGCACTCGAAGTCCACTCCGGCGCGCTTGAAGGTGACCAGATCCCCGGGGCGCACCGGGTGGGCCGCCCTGGAACGCTCGCCGTTGATGTGCACCCGGCCGCCGCTGACGGCCGCGGCCGCCAGGGTGCGCGAGGGCGCCAGGCGCACGGCGAACAGCCAGCGGTCGATGCGGGCGGCCCCGGCGTGCGTGCTTGAAGGTTCTGACATCGCCCTCCAGTATAATTCCTCGATGAACGACACTCTCACCACCCGCCTGCGCAGCGACCTTGCGGCCCTGCGCGAGCAGGGGCTGTACAAGGGCGAGCGGGTGCTCGAGGGGCCACAGGGCGGGCTGGTGCGCGCCGGGGGCCGCGAGGTCATCAACCTGTGCGCCAACAACTACCTGGGGCTCGCCAACCACCCGGCCGTGCGCGCCGCCGCCAAGGAGGCCCTCGACCGCTACGGCTACGGCATGGCCTCGGTGCGTTTCATCTGCGGCACCGACGAGCTGCACAAGAGCCTCGAGCAGCGCCTGGCGCGCTTCCTCGGCACCGCGGACGTCATCCTCTACTCCTCCTGCTTCGATGCCAACGGCGGGCTGTTCGAGACGCTGCTGGACGAGCGCGACGCGGTGATCTCCGATGCGCTCAACCACGCCTCCATCATCGACGGCATCCGCCTGTGCAAGGCGCAGCGCCTGCGCTACGCCAACTCCAACATGGCCGAGCTCGAGCAGTGCCTGAAGGACAGCAAGGGCGCGCGCACCCGCCTGATCGCCACCGACGGGGTGTTCTCCATGGACGGCTTCATCGCCAGGCTCGGGGAGATCTGCGACCTCGCCGAGCGCTACGACGCGCTCGTCATGGTGGATGACTCGCACGCCACCGGCTTCATGGGCGCCACGGGTCGCGGCACCCCGGAGCACTGCGGGGTCGCCGAGCGCATCGACATCCTCACCGGCACGCTCGGCAAGGCCTTGGGCGGCGGCAGCGGCGGCTACATCGCCGCCCGGGCAGAGGTGGTGGAGTGGCTGCGGCAGCGCTCGCGCCCGTACCTGTTCTCCAACAGCATCCCCCCGGTGGTGGCGGCCGCCAGCATCGCGGTGCTGGAGCTGCTGGAGTCCACCCCGGGGCTGCGCGCGCAGCTGTTCGAGAACGCGCGCTTCTTCCGCGACGGCCTCAGCAAGGCCGGCTTTGAGCTCAAGCCCGGCGAGCACCCGATCATCCCGGTGATGCTCGGCGATGCGGCCCTCGCCGCGCGCATGGCCGAGGCGCTGCTCGACCACGGCGTGTACGTCATCGGCTTCTCCTTCCCGGTGGTGCCCAAGGGGCAGGCACGCATCCGCACGCAGATGTCCGCCGCCCTCACCCGCGCGGAGCTCACCCGCGCCCTGGCCGCCTTCACCCAGGTCGGCCGCGAGCTGGGCATCATCGGCTAAAGCGCGCACCACGAAAGAAACAGGCACCCCATGAAAGCACTGGTCAAGGACAAGCCGGTCCCGGGCATCTGGCTGAAGGACATCGAGGAGCCGCGCGTGGGGCCGAACGATGTGCTGATCAAGATCGCCAAGACCGCGATCTGCGGCACCGACATGCACATCTACAAGTGGGACGCCTGGGCGCAGAAGACCATCCCGGTGCCGATGGCGGTGGGCCACGAGTACTACGGGCGCATCGTCGAGCTCGGCTCGGAGGTCAAGGGCCTGAGCGTGGGCGACCGTGTCTCCGGCGAGGGCCACATCACCTGCGGTTACTGCCGCAACTGCCGCGCCGGGCGGCGCCACCTGTGCCGCAACACCATCGGCGTCGGCGTGAACCGCCCCGGCGCCTTCGCCGAGTACCTCGCCATCCCCGGTGACAACACCTTCAAGCTTCCCGACGCCATCGGCGATGACATCGCCTCGATCCTGGACCCCTTCGGCAATGCCACCCACACCGCGCTCGCCTTCAACATGGTCGGCGAGGACGTGCTGATCACCGGCGCCGGCCCCATCGGCATCATGGCCGTGGCGATCGCCCGCTTCGTCGGGGCGCGCCACGTGGTGATCACCGACGTGAACGACTACCGCCTGGGACTGGCGCGCAAGATGGGCGCCACGCGCGCCATCAACGTCACGCGCGACTCGCTCGACGAGACGATGAAGGAGCTGGGAATGCAGGAGGGCTTTGACGTCGGCCTGGAGATGTCCGGCAACGCGCAGGCCTTCCGCGAGCTGCTGCGCACCATGCACCACGGCGGCTCGGTCGCCATCCTCGGCATCCCCCCGGATGAGACCGCGATCGACTGGAACCAGGTGATCTTCAAGGGCCTCACGCTCAAGGGCATCTACGGGCGCGAGATGTTCGAGACCTGGTACAAGATGTCGAGCCTGCTGCAGAGCGGGCTGAAGCTCGAGCCGATCATCACGCACCACTTCCCGGTGCAGGACTACCTGGCAGGCTTCGAGACCATGGGCTCCGGGAAGTCGGGCAAGGTCATCCTCGACTGGTCGACGCTCTAGCTTCCGCGGTGGCCGCCGCAGGGCAGCGCCTGCTGCCCCTTCCGGGTCATGGCGCGCCGCCGCCGGTGCGCTACCGTGGCTGATCCGCGCGCTGGTGAACCGCGCCCCTGCCACCGCCAAGCTCAAGGGTCTTCTATGCCACGCATGAAAGTCGTCCAGGTCAGCAGGCCCAACGGCCCGCTCGAGCTTCTCGAGCGCGACATCCCTGCGCCGGCTGCGCGCCAGGTGCGCATCAAGGTGCAGGCCTGCGGCATCTGTCACAGCGACATGCTCACCGTCACCGGCGCGCTGCCGGGCATCGCCTACCCGCGCGTACCCGGCCACGAGGTCGTCGGCCTCATCGATGCCCTCGGCGCGGACGTGCCGGACTGGCAGGTGGGGATGCGCGTCGGGGTGGGCTGGCACGGGGGTCACTGCGGCCACTGCGAGCCGTGCCGGCGCGGGGACTTCATCCGCTGCATCCGCGGCCAGATTCCCGGGATCTCCTACGACGGCGGCTATGCCGAGTACATGATCGCCCCGTTCGAGGCGCTCGCCGCGGTGCCCGAGGAGCTGTCCTCGCAGGATGCCGCGCCGCTGTTGTGCGCCGGGATCACCACCTTCAACTCGCTGCGCCACACCCATGCCCGCGCCGGGGACCTGGTCGCGGTTCTCGGCGTCGGCGGCCTGGGCCACCTCGGGGTGCAGTTCGCAGCGAAGATGGGCTTTCGCACCGTGGCCATCGCGCGCGGCGCGGACAAGGGGCCGCTGGCGAAGAAGCTCGGCGCCCACACCTACATCGACAGCACCGTGCAGAACGCGGCCGAGGAGCTCACGCGGATGGGCGGGGCGAAGGTGATCCTCGCCACGGTCACGGATGCCAAGTCCATGAGCGCGGCGATCGGCGGCCTGGGGACCGACGGCAGGCTCGTGGTGCTCGGGGCAAGCCCGAGCCGATCGAGGCACCGCCGTTTGCCCTGATCGTCGGGCGCCGCGGACTTGCCGGCTGGCCCTCCGGCACCGCCCCGGATTCGGAGGACACCCTGAAGTTCAGCCTGCTGGCCGAATGTGCGGCCGATGATCGAGACCTTCCCGCTGACCGAGGCGGCCGAGGCCTATGCGCGCATGCTCAGCGGCAAGGCGCGCTTTCGCGTGGTGCTGACGCCCTGAGCGGCCGCGCTCGCAGCGCCCCGCCCTAGCGCACCTCGCAGAAGCAGTACGCGTACAGGCGGTTCGGCTGGCTGAAGCGGGCGAGCAGCTGCGCCTGGCGGGTGACCGGGTCCAGGCGCTGCGCGAGCTGCGCGAGCGCCAGCCTGATCGGGACTCGCCCGGAAGAACATGCGCACCAGGCTGGTCTTGACGTTCAGCGCCAGTGACTGCGCCCAGGTGAGCTTCGGCTCGATGAACTTGGTGGTGTAGTCGGTCAGCTTGGCGCGCCGTGCCGCGGACTTGACCGCATCGTTGAACAGGCCGAGCTGGTCGACCAGGCCGACGCGCTTGGCATCGGTGCCGGCCCACACGCGCCCCTGGGCAATGGTGTTCACTTCCTCGGTGCTCTTGCTGCGCCCGGCCGAGACGCGCTGCAGGAACTCGTCGTAGCCGCGGTTGGTGACCGCCTGGATCACCGCCTTGGCGCCCTCGCTCAGCGGGTGATCGAGGCCGATCCTGGCCGGACAGTGCGGTGGTGCCCACGCCGTCGCCGCTCACGCCGATCTTGCCATGGTCTTATCGAACGTCGGGATGATCGCGAAGATGCCGATCGAGCCGGTGATGGTGGCCGGGTTGGCCCAGATCTCATCGGCCGGGGCGGAGATGTAGTAGCCGCCGGAGGCGGCGTAGCCTGACATCGAGACCACCAGCGGCTTGCCGGCGGCCTTGAGCGCCACGAGCTCGCGGTAGATCTGCTCGGAGGCGAATACGCTGCCGCCAGGGCTGTCGACGCGCAGCACCACTGCCTTCACGTCCTTGTCCTCGCGCGCATCGCGGATCAGGCGCGCGGTCGACTCGCCGCCGATGGTGCCGGGGGGCTGGTCGCCGTCGAGAATCTCGCCCGAGGCGACGATCACCCCGATCTTCTGCTTGCCGAGGTTGAGCTTCTTGTCGGCATGCACCACGCGCAGGTAGTCATCGGCGGAAACCTGGCTGAAGGAGTGCTCCTCGTCGTCCGCGCCGACCAGCTCGCGTCAGGCGCTTCTCGACCTCGAGGCTGCTCTTGAGGCCGGTGACCAGGTTCTGCGCCAGGGCCACCTTGGCGGCATCGCCCTTGGCGGCCGGGACGGTCTGCATGAAGGTGTCGACGTACTTGGACAGCGCGTCCGGGGGGAGCTTGCGCGCGCGCGTGACCTCGTCCTGGTAGGTGGTCCACAGCGCGGTCAGGTAGACGCGGCTCTCCTCGCGGTCCTCGGGCGACATGTTGGTGCGCGTGTAGGTCTCCACCGCGCTCTTGAAGGCGCCGACGCGGAACACGTTGATGTCGACGCCGAGCTTGTCGAGGGCCTCCTTGAGGTAGAGTGCGGTAGCGGTCGTAGCCCTCCACCAGCACGAAGCCCATCGGGTCGAGGTAGATCTCGTCCGCCTGCGCGGCGAGGTAGTAGCGCTCCTGGGTGAGCTCGGCGCCGTAGGCGATGACCTTCTTGCCGCTGGCGCGGAACTCGCGGATCGCGGCGGCCAGCTCCGCCAGGCTCGGCTGCGTGGCGCTCCTCGAGCTTGTCCAGGTCCAGCGCCAGCACCTGGATGCGCTTGTCGCTGGCGGCCGCGCGGATGGCGTCGGTGAGGTCCCACAGCAGGGTCTGATCGCGGCGCTCGCCGAGTGGCCTCATCCAGCGCGCGCTGGCGCGGGTTGCCGGCAGCTGCTCGACCAGCGGGCCCTCGGGGGCGATCACCAGCGCCGCCTTGGAGGGCACCAGCGGCACGCTGCCGCGCAGGATGCCGATGATGATCCCGAAGATCACCAGCAGCACGATCAGGTGCAGCACCTTGCGCAGCCCGTCCAGGCCGCGCCACAGGCCGGAGAAGAACGAACGGGCTCTCATGTCACAGACTTCCTGGCTGGACACCGAGCGCCCGCGCCGACAATGGCCGGGCAGCGGTCTCAGAGCTTCTCCTCGATGCGCGCCGCCTTGCCGGACAGGTCACGCAGGTAGTACAGCTTGGCGCGGCGCACGCTGCCGCGGCGCTTCACCGAGACGTCGCTGATGGAGGGGCTGTGCACCTGGAAGACGCGCTCGACGCCCTCGCCGTGGCTGATCTTGCGCACGGTGAAGGAGGAGTTCAGTCCGCGGTTGCTGCGCGCGATCACGACGCCCTCGTAGGCCTGCACGCGCTCGCGGTCGCCCTCGACCACCTTCACCTGCACCACCACGGTGTCGCCGGGCTTGAAGTCCGGCAGCTTGCGCGTCATGCGGGTCTTGTCGATCTCTTCGATTATCTTGCTCATCTGGAGTCACCTCGATCTTTGTCCCGGCCGCACGTGCGGCCAGGAACTCGTCCAATGCGCGCCGCGTCTCGGGCGCGAGTCTTGCCTTCGCCAGCAGCTCCGGCCGGCGCTCCACCGTGCGGGTGAAGGCCTGCTCGAGCCGCCAGCGGCGGATATCTGCGTGGTCGCCGGACAATAGCACCGGCGGCACGCCTGAGCCCTCGAACACTTCCGGCCGCGTGTAGTGCGGCCAGTCGAGCAGCCCTTGTGCAAACGAATCCTCGGCGCTCGAGCGCTCGTCCCCGAGTGCCCCGGGCAGCAGCCGCGTCAGCGCATCGATCACCGTGAGCGCCGGCAGCTCGCCGCCGGAGAGCACGTAGTCCCCGACCGAGACCTCCCGGTCGATCCCCAGGCCCACCACCCGCTCATCCACGCCCTCGTAGCGGCCGGCCACCAGCACCAGCCCCGGCACCTGCGCCAACTCGTGCGCCAGCGGCTGGCTGAAGGGCTCGCCCTGCGCGGACATCAGCACCCGCAGGCTCCCGGCCGGCAGCCGCGCCTGTGCGGCGCGGATCGCAGCCAGCACCGGCTCGGGCTTCATCACCATCCCCGGACCGCCCCCGTAGGGGCGGTCATCGACCGTGCGGTGCACATCGCGCGTGTGCGCGCGCGGGTCCTCGGTGCCGACACTCAGCAGCCCGCGGCTCACCGCGCGTCCCACGAATCCCGAACTCCAGCGCCCCGGCGATCATCGCCGGGAACAGCGTGACCACCTCGATCTTCACCGCCTGCTCACGTCCGGTGCGCCGGCCAGTCCACCACGATCGTGCGCGCCTCGAGGTCGACCTTCTTCAGGTGCTGCGGCCGCGCCGGCACCCAGTACTCCGCTGCCCGCGCCGGCGATCACCATCAGTGACCCGGCCGCGGAGTCGACGAAGTGGCTGACCGTGCCGAAGGAACACGCCCTCGAGGTTGCCGACCTTCATCCCCACCAGGTCCGTCTGGTAGTACTCGTTCTTCTTCGGTGCCGGCAGGCGCGCGCGCTGCACCTCGATGCGCGCCCCGGTCAACAGCGCCGCGGCGTTGCGGTCCGCGATGCCCTCGATGCGCGCCACCAGCCCCTCGCCGTGGATGCGCCCCTCGGCCAGGCGGCGCGGCGAGCGCTCGCCGCTCGCGAACTTCAGCGTCCAGTCCCGATACGTCAGCAGCGCCTGCTTCGGATCGGTGTGTGATTCGATGTGGAGCCAGCCCTTGATGCCGTACGGGGCGCCCAGGCGTCCGAGTTCGACCCACTCCACAGCCATGTCTCCCATCCCGTCCCCGCGGTGCGCCCAACGCGCGGCCCCGGGGAGATGCCGCAAGGACTTAGGCCGTGGCCTGCTTGCGGTAGTCAGACACCAGGTGCGCGACGCGCTCGGAGGGCTGCGCCCCCTGGCCGACCCAGTAGTCGATGCGCGGCAGGTCCAGGCGCAGCTTCTGCTCGTTGGCGCCGGCGACGGGATTGAAGAACCCCACGTGCTCAAGGCTCGGGCCGCCCTGGCGCTTGCGGCTGTCGGTCACGACGACGTGGTAGAAGGGCTGGTTGCGAGCCCCGCGCCGCGTCAGGCGAATGGTTACCATGATTCGTATCGCTCTCGTTCAATGACGGGGGCCACGAAAGGGCCGCCCAAAAAAGAGCGCGGATTCTACGCAAGCTTCGAATCCTGCGCCAGTTTTTCTCCGCCCGGGCATCCGGCCGCAGGGCCCCCGCCGGAGGGGTGCCCGCCCCCGGGGTCCCCACCCTGCCGCAGGCCCGCCTCAGCGCCCCGGGAACCCCGGCGGCATGCCGCCCTTGAAGGCCCCCATCAGCCGCCGCAGGCCCCCGCCCTTCATGCTCTTCATGACCCGCTGCATCTCCATGAACTGCTTGAGCAGCCGGTTGACGTCCTGGACCTGCACCCCGGAGCCGCCGGCGATGCGGCGGCGCCGCGAACCGTCGATGATGCCCGGGTTGCGGCGCTCCCGCGGGGTCATGGAATTGATGATCGCGATCTGGCGGCGCAGCTCCTTGTCGCCCTGGTCGGCGGAGATGCCCCCCTTCTTCACCATCGCCCCGGGCAGCTTGTCCATGACTGCCCCCAGCCCCCCCATCTTCTGCAGCTGCTCGAGCTGGCCGCGCAGGTCGGTCATGTTGAAGTTCTTCCCGGTGGCCACCTTGTGGGCCAGGCGCTGGGCCTCCTCGGTGTCGACCTGGCGGTGCACCTGCTCGACCAGGGACACCACATCGCCCATGCCGAGGATGCGGGAGGCCATGCGCGCCGGGTCGAACGGCTCCAGCGCCTCGGTCTTCTCGCCGACGCCCAGGAAGACGATCGGCTTGCCCGTGACCTGCCGCACCGACAGCGCCGCCCCGCCGCGCGCATCGCCGTCGGCCTTGGTGAGGATGATGCCGGTCAGGTCCAGCGCCGCCCCGA
The DNA here is from genome assembly GCA_963794975.1 of uncultured Pseudomonadota bacterium. Lineage (GTDB taxonomy): Bacteria > Pseudomonadota > Gammaproteobacteria > Steroidobacterales > Steroidobacteraceae > 13-2-20CM-66-19. The sequence goes on from CAWCGL010000005.1 coordinate 66,498, forward strand.
AGGCGCGCGCCGCATTGATCGCATCCTGGCCGGCCATGGCATCCACCACGAACAGCCGCTCGGCCGGGTTCACCGCCGCGTCAATGTCCCGCACCTCGGCCATCAGGCCCTCATCGACATGCAGCCGGCCGGCGGTGTCCACGATGAGCACGTCCGCCACCTGGCTGCGCGCGGCCTCGAGCGCCTGCGCGGCGATCGCGGAGGGCTCCTGCGCGGCGCTGGCCGGGAAGTACTCGGCCCCGACCTGGGCGGCCAGGCGCTCCAGCTGCAGCATCGCCGCCGGGCGGCGCACGTCGGTGCTGACCAGCAGCACCTTCTTGCGCTCGTTCTCGATGAGGTGGCGGGCCAGTTTCGCGGCCGTGGTGGTCTTGCCCGCGCCCTGCAGGCCGGCCAGCAGCACCACCACCGGCGGGGCGGCGCGCAGCTTCAGTGCGGTGGCCTGCCCGCCCATCAGTTCGATGAGCTCCCCGTGCAGGATGCCGATGAAGGCCTGTCCCGGGGTGAGGCTGCCGAGCACCTCGGTGCCCAGCGCCTTGACCTTCACCGCCTCGATGAAACCCTTGACCACCGGCAGGGCGACGTCGGCCTCCAGCAGGGCCATGCGCGCCTCGCGCAGGGTCTCCCCGATGTTCTCCTCGGTGATGCGGCCCTTGCCTCGCAGGCCCTCGATGGTGCGCGAAAGGCGGGCGGTCAGATTATCGAACATGGGGTATGGGTAGACTTGGCGGGGTGACGGGTAATTATAAGGGCGCCGGGGGCATTTGCTGCGCCCGCACGCCCAGGCCCCGCGCCGCCGGGGGACGCGCACGGGCGAGGCACACGAGGGACACCGCTTTGAACTTCTTGCTAACCCGACTACATCAGTGCTGCTCGGGGCACTCCTGGTGCTGCTGCTGATCGTCGCCTTCTCCTCGGGCACCGAGGTGGCGATGCTCTCGGTGAACCGCTACCGCATCCGCCACCGCGCGCAGGGCGGCAACGCCCAGGCGCGCTCGCTGGAGCGCCTGCTGCAGAAGCCGGATGACTGGCTGGGGGCGAACCTGGTGATCCTCGCCGGCGCCAGCGTGTGCAGCCTCGGCGATCGCCACCGTGCTCGCCGCAGCGCACCGGCCACCTGTATGCGGTGCCGGTCGCCGCGGCCGCCCTGACGATCATCGTGATCGTCTTCTGCGAGCTCGCCCCGAAGATCTATGCCGCCTCCAACCCCGAGAGGGTCGCGCTGCACGCGGCCGGCATCTACCGGGTGCTGGTGGCGCTGACGCGCCCGGCGCTGTGGCTGACCAACGCCCTCGCCTATGGCGTTCCTGCGGCTGTTCGGCGTGCGCCGCGCGAGCGGCACACTGCAGACCCTGAATGCCGAGGAGCTGCGTACCGTGGTGACGGAGGCAGCACCGGTGATCCCGGCGCGCCACCGGCAGATGCTGCTGTCGATCCTGGACCTGGGGACCATCACCGTGAACGACATCATGGTGCCGCGCCAGGAGATCTCCGGGATCGATGTCAGCGAGGACTGGGAGGACATCCTCAACCAGCTGCGCCAGACCCCGCACACGCGCCTGCCGGTGTACGAGGGCGAGCTCGACAACCTGATCGGCCTTCTGCACATGAAACGCGTGGCGCACGAGCTGGTGCGCGGCAACCTCACACGCGAGCGCCTGATCGAGATCGCGCGCGGCCGCGAGGCCTACTTCGTGCCCGAGGGCACCGCTCTGAACCTGCAGCTGACGCACTTCCAGCGCAACCGCCGCCGCTTCGCCTTCGTCGTCAACGAGTACGGGGACATCGAGGGGCTGGTGACGCTGGAGGACATCCTCGAGGAGATCGTCGGGGAGTTCACCACCGATCCTGCGACCATCACCCACAAGGACGTGCACGCCGAGCGCCCCGGGGTGTTCATCGTCAATGCCAGCGCCACGATCCGCGCGCTGAACCGCGCGCTCGGCTGGGCGCTGCCCACGGACGGCCCGAAGACGGTCAACGGCCTGCTGCTCGAGCACCTGGAGACCATCCCCAGCGCCGGCACGATGGTGCGCGTCGGGGACTACGAGTTCGAGGTGCTGCAGACCGCGGACAACGCGGTGCGCACGGTGCGCGTGCGTGCACCGCAGGCGGCCAAGCCGCCTTAGGGCTGTTGCCCTGGCGGCTGCCGAGCGCCGCTTCGAGCGCCTCGCTGATGCGCCCGACCGGCACGACCGCAGCCCCTCCGGCGCGCGGCGCGGAGCATTCTCGCGCGGCACGATTGCCACCTTGAACCCCTGCGCATGCGCCTCGCGCAGCCGCTCGTCGCCGTAGGCCACCGGGCGCACCTCCCCGGTGAGGCCGATCTCCCCGAAGGCCACCAGCGATGCCGGCACCACGCGGTCGGCGAGGCTCGAGGCGAGCGCGATCAGCACCGGCATGTCCCAGGCGGTCTCGCCGATCTCGATGCCGCCCACGACGTTGACGAACACGTCGTGCTCCTGCAGCGAGACGCCCGCGTGGCGGTTGGCCGCGGCGAGCAGCATCGCCAGGCGGTTGGCGTCCAGTCCCTGGGCGATGCGCCGCGGCGCCCCGAAGCGCATGCGGTCCACCAGCGCCTGCAGCTCGATCAGCAGCGGCCGGCCGCCCTCGCGCGTCACCGTGACGATGCTGCCGGCGGCAGGCTCGGGCGCGCGCGCCAGGAAGATCGCCGCCGGATTCTTCACTTCCTTCAGGCCCGTGCCGCGTCATGGCGAAGAAGCCGAGCTCGTTCACCGCGCCGAAGCGGTTCTTGGTGGCGCGCACGATGCGGTAGCGGCTGCCCGCCTCGCTCTGGAAGTACAGCACGGTGTCGACCAGGTGCTCGAGCAGGCGCGGACCTGCGATCGCGCCCTCCTTGGTGACGTGGCCGACGATGACCACCGCGCAGCCGGTGGCCTTCGCGTAGCGCACCAGTTCCGCGGTGCACTCGCGCAGCTGCGTGACCGCCCCGGCGCCGGCCCCGGCGGCACCGGACTGCGCGGTCTGGATCGAGTCGATGACCAGCACCGCGGCTGACTTCGCGCTGGCCAGCGCCAGGATCGCGGGCAGGTCGGTCTCGCACACCAGGCTCAGCGGCATCGGCCGACAGGCTTAGGCGCTGCGCGCGCAGCTGCACCTGGGCCACGGACTCCTCGCCGCTCGCATAGACGCACCGCGCGGCTGGCGCCCACGTGGGCGGCGACCTGCAGGAACAGCGTCGACTTGCCGATGCCCGGCTCCCCGCCCAGCAGGATCACCGAGCCGGGCACGATCCCGCCACCGAGCACCCGGTCGAGCTCGCCGTGGCCGGATGCCAGGCGCTCGCCCGTGGCCGGCGCCTGGGCGGCGCTCTTCAGCCCCGCGCCCACCGCCGCGGTGGCCGCGCGGCGCGCGGCCGCCCGGGGCGCGGCGCGTTGCTCGAGCGAATTCCACTCACCGCACAACGGGCACTGGCCCTGCCATTTGAGGGTTTCCCCCCCGCAGGAGCCGCAGACAAACACCGGATTCAGGCGGGCCATTCGTGCGCCTTTGGGTGACTTTCGGCTAGGATTCGCGCCGTGAAGGGTCGAGAGGCTTCTTTTGTGACCAAAGCCGCCCGGACCCTCGGCAGGCGATGCTAGCGTATGCCGGCTTAATCGGGGACGGGAAAGTGACGCGCATCACATTCGGCACACTATGGGCGGCTTCGGGCAGCGCATGAGCTTGCGAAACAAGCTGCGCTTCGTCGGCCTGTCCGACACCGGCAAGGTCCGCGAGCACAACGAGGACACGATCGCGCTCGATGCGGACATCGGCCTGCTGGTGCTGGCCGACGGCATGGGCGGCTACAACGCCGGCGAGGTCGCCAGCGGCATCGCCGTCAAGACCATCGTCAACCTGGTGCGCGAGCACGTGCAGCGCGAGGACCTCGCGATCGCCGACCGCGAGTCCGGGCTGTCGCGCCCGAACATCATCCTGCGCGATGCCATCAGCCGCGCCAACAAGATCATCTACCAGACCGCGCGCACCCAGCCGCAGTGCGAGGGCATGGGCACCACCGTGGTGGCCGCCCTGTTCTTCGACAACAAGGTCACCATCGCCCACGTCGGCGACTCGCGCCTGTACCGCCAGCGCGGCGACAAGCTCGAGCAGGTCACCATGGACCACTCACTGCTGCAGGAACTGGTCGATCGGGGTTTCTACTCCCCGGAGGAAGCGCAGCGGGCCGCAAACAAGAACTACGTCACACGAGCGCTCGGGCGTCGAGCCGAATGTCGACGTTGAGATCCAGGAGGTCCCGGCCACCAAGGGCGAAGTGTACGTTCTGTGCTCGGACGGGCTCTCGGACATGGTCGAGGACGAAGATATTCATTTAACCATAAACACCTTTAGTGCTAATCTGGATACGGTCGCCAAGCAGTTGATTCAACTGGCCAATGACAATGGAGGCCGGGACAACGTCTCGGTGGTCATGGCGCACATCATGGATGCTTTTCCGGCTCGCACTAAGATTTTCGACAAGATCCTGGGTTGGTTCGGCTGACACGCGATAAAGGCAGAAGCACATGGCAAGGTTGGTCTTAAGCCTGGATGGCCAGGTCATGGCGGAATACAACATGAACAAGGAGCGCTACACGATCGGGCGCCTCCCTGACAATGACATCCGCATCGACAATGCCGCGGTCAGCGGCCACCACTCGCTGATCATCAACATCCTCAACGACTCGTTCCTTGAGGACCTGAACAGCACCAACGGCACCTACGTCAACGGCAAGCTCATCAAGAAGCATGCCCTGCAGCACGGCGACGTCATCACCGTGGGGCACCACCAGCTGCGCTTCGTCGAGGACGACGAGCAGCAGGACGAATTCGAGAAGACCATGGTCATCCAGCCCTCCGCCCGCCCGGTGGAGAAGCTGCGCGCGGCCGCCGAGGTGGCCAGCACCAATACCGCGACCGGCAGGTCCGCGCGCCCTCGCCGATGGGCGACGGCACGCCGGTCAAGAAGGCCAAGCTGCAGGTGCTCTCGGGCGCCTTCGCCGGACGCGAGGTCGAGCTGAGCAAGGCCCTGACCACGCTCGGCCGCCCTGGCATCCAGGTGGCGGCCATCACGCGCCGCACCGACGCGTACTACATCGTGCACGTCGACAGCGGCAAGCCCGATGACTTCCCGCTGCTCAACGGCACCCCGATCGGCGCGCAGGCGACCAGGCTGAACGACAACGACGTCATCCAGCTGGCCGGCGTGAAGATGGGGTTCTTCGTCAACTAGGAATAAACGGGCGCAGCTGCAAGGCTGCGCCCGTTTCCCAACCTTGCTTGGATTCCTAGCGCGGCTCGAGCGGGACGCGCTGGCTCACGCTGCACAGCAGTTCATACGGAATCGTGCCGGCATGCCGGGCGACTTCCTCCACCGGCAGCCCCTCGCCCCATAGAGTCGCCGGGGTCCCCACGTCGACCCCGGGGATGCCGGTGACATCCACGGCGATCATGTCCATCGACACGCGCCCGACCAGCGGCGCGCGCTGTTTCTTCACCAGGACCGGCGTCCCGGTCCTGAAGCTGCGGTGCACCCCATCACCGTAGCCGGCGGCGATGATCGCAACGCGCGAAGGCCGCGAGGCGGTCCAGGCCCCGCCGTAGCCGACGCGCTCCCCGGCTGCCACCTCGCGCACGGTGAGCACGGTGCTGATGAGGGTCATCACCGGGCGCAGGCCGAAGTCCGCCGCAGTGGAGTCCTCGAACGGGGACGCCCCGTAGAGGGCCAGTCCCGGCCTGACCCAGTTGCTGCCGGCGGCGGCGCCGCCGAGCAGGCCCGCGGAATTGACGATGCTCGTTTCGAACTTCAGCCCCTGGGTCGCCTCGGCGAAGCGGATCAGCTGTGCGCGGGTCTCCTCGCCGCCGCGCTCGTCCGCGCAGGCGAGGTGCGTCATCAGGCGGATCTCCCGCGGGGCGGTCTCCAGCATGCGGATGCGCTTGAAGGCGGCCACGAAGTCCTTCGGGGAGAACCCCAGGCGGTTCATGCCGGTGTCGATCTTGATCCACAGCGCGAAGCGGCTCGCGCCACCGGTCTGTTCGAGCAGCTCGATCTGCCGTGCGTCGTGGACCACCAGGTCCAGCTGGTCGTGCGCGGCGTCCTCCAGCTGCGAGCGGCTGAACACGCCCTCCAGCAGCAGCACGCGCGAGGTGATGCCCGCGGCGCGCAGCGTCATGCCCTCTTCCAGTCGCGCCACGGCATAGGCGCCGGCGTCCTGGATGGCAAGGGCGGCGCTCACCAGGCCATGGCCATAGGCGTTGGCCTTGACGACCGCGAGCACCCGGGAGCGCCCGGCGCGGGCGCGGATGACATTGAGGTTGTGTCGGAGAGCGGAAGTGTCGATGACCGCCCGGATCAGGCGGCTCACCGCAGGACGCCTTCCGCATAACTGTCGGGGGCGTAGTTGGCAAAGCGCGTGTACTGGCCCTGGAAGGTGAGGTAGAACACGCCGGTCTCGCCGTTGCGGTGCTTGACGAGATCGATCTCCGCAATGCCTTTTTTTGTAGTGTTTTTGTCGTAGACCTCTTCGCGGTAGATCAGCAGGATCATATCTGCGTCCTGCTCCAGGGCGCCGGACTCACGAAGGTCAGACATCACAGGTCTTTTGTGCTCGCGCTGCTCTACGCCGCGGTTCAGCTGCGACAGCGCGATCACCGGGACCTGCAATTCCTTCGCCAATGCCTTCAGGCCGCGCGAGATCTCGGCGATCTCCGTGGCGCGGTTTTCGTTCGTGCCGGGCACTTGCATCAGCTGCAGGTAGTCCACAACGACCAGATCGAGGCCATGCTCGCGCTTTACTCGGCGTGCGCGGGCGCGGATTTCCGTGGGGTTGAGAGCCGGAGTCTCGTCGACGTAGATCTTGGCTTCCGACAGCTGGCTGGTGGCGCCGGTGATGCGCACCCAGTCATCGTCGGTGATCTTGCCGGTGCGCAGGCTGTTCAGCGGCACACCACCGATGGAGGCGAGCATGCGGGTGATGACCTGCTCGGAGGGCATTTCCATGCTGAAGATCGCGACGGATGCCCGCGAGCCGGGATTCACCGCCGCGTACTCGGCCATGTTGACCGCAAGCGTGGTCTTACCCATCGACGGGCGCCCTGCGATGATCACCAGGTCCCCGGGGCGCAGGCCGCCGGTGAGCCTGTCGAAATCGGTGAAGCCGGTCGGCAGGCCGCGCAGCTTGTCCGGGTTGTTGTGCCACTCGTCGATCTGGTCGATGACCGCCGGCAGCAGCGTTCGCACCGCAACCGCACCGTCACGCTTGCGGAAGCTCCCCTCGGCGATCTCGAACACCTTCTGCTCGGCCTGGTCGACCAGCTCGCGGGCCGTCTGCCCGTCGTTGACGTACACGGCAGAGGCGATGTCGGTGCCCGCGCGGATCAGCTGCCGCAGCAGCGAGCGCTCGCGCACGATGTCCGCGTAGGAGCGGACGTTGGCCGCGGTCGGCGTATCGCGTGCGATGGAACTCAGGTACGCAAGACCGCCGGCGGCGTCCAGCTTGCCGATGCGCTCGAGGTGCTGGGAGACGGTCACCACGTCGCACGGCTTGGCATCCCCGGCGAGCACCGCGATCGCGGTATAGATCAGCTCGTGGTCGTGGCGATAGAAGTCCTGGGCAATGAGCTGGTCAGCGACGTTGTCGTAGGCGCCCGGATCGATGAGCAGGCCGCCCAGGACTGCCTGCTCGGCCTCGACCGAATGCGGCGGCACCGGGGCGTCCAAGAGCGCGACCGGACCTGAGCTGCCGCGCGTCTTGGAGGTACCCGCCACCGGCTTGCGCGCCCTTATTCTTCGGCGACGATGTTCACGTGCAGCGGCACGTTGACGTCGGCGTGCAGGTGCACGCTGACCACGTGCTCGCCCACCGTGCGCAGCGGGCCATCCGGCAGGCGCACTTCGCTGCGCTCGATCTTCTGGCCATCGCGCGTGGCGGCCTCGGCGATGTCGCTGGTGCCGATGGAGCCGAACAGCTTGCCCTCGGTGCCGGCCTTGGCGTGGATCGTGAGCTTGAATTCCTTCAGCGCCGCGGCGCGCGATTCGGCGCTGGCGAAGTGCTCATTGGCAACGCGCTCAAGCTCGGCCCGACGGGCCTCAAAGCGAGCCACGTTGTCCGGGGTGGCGAGGGTGGCCTTGCCGCCGGGCAGCAGGAAGTTGCGGCCGTAGCCGGACTTCACCTTCACGCGATCGCCGATGTTGCCGAGGTTGGCAACCTTCTGCAGGAGAATGACTTCCATCTCGATAACCCTTAATGCTGGTCGGTGTACGGCAGCAGCGCGAGGAAACGCGCACGCTTGATCGCCACCGCGAGCTGACGCTGGTAGAAGGACTTGGTGCCGGTGATGCGGCTGGGCACGATCTTGCCCGTCTCGGTGACGTAGCCCTTGAGGATCCCCAGGTCCTTGTAGTCGATCTGCTTCACGCCCTCGGCGGTGAAACGACAGAACTTCTTGCGGCGCGAGAAGCGGCTGCCGCCGCCACTGCCACCACCGCTGCCGCCACGTGATTCTCTCATTGCCATGATGTTGCTTCCTTGGGGAGCGCCTTAGGCGCTCTCACCAGCTGAGTTGTCGTCGTCATCGGCGGCCGGGGCCGAGTCATCGCGCGACCGCTCGCGCCGGCGCGGGGCACCGTCACCTTCCTCTTCCGCGGCCTTGGCCATCGGCGAAGGATCGGTCACGGCCTCATCCATGTTGACCACCAGGTGACGCAGCACCGCATCGCTGAAGCGGAACGCGCCGGTCAGCTCGGCGAGGGTCTTCTGGTCGGTCTCGACGTTCATCAGCACGTAGTGTGCCTTGTGAACCTTGGACAGCGGGTAGGCGAGCTGGCGCCGGCCCCAGTCCTCCAGGCGATGCACCTGGCCGCCACCGGCACTGATCATGCCTTTGTAGCGCTCGATCATGGCGGGCACCTGCTCGCTCTGATCAGGATGTACAAGGAAAACGATTTCGTAATGCCTCATGAGTGCTCCCTATGGGGTTGCGCCACCCGGATTGAAGGCTGTCCCGGTGTGGCAAGGAGTAATGCGCGAACCGCGCGAGTGCGGCCCGTGCCCCCTTTGCTCAAAAAGGGGCGCGCAGCATACTGAAACCGCACCGCCACTGCAACGCCCCGGTTTGGGCCGCGGGCTTTACGATCAATGGCTTGGGTGTGCGGCGGTCGGTCCCACCTGCGCCAGCACTGCCCGGGTGGTCTTGGCCACCCGGGCGGCCGCGTCCTCCGGCTTCAGGGCCACCAGTTCCTCGCTGAAAACCTCCACCCCGATGGTGGGCAACGCATCCCGGATCAGGATCACCTCCAGCCACTCGACCAGGGGGAGCACACCCTCCCCTGGCAGCAGGCGTCCGAACATGGGGGTGTAGCTGGCCCCGGGGGCCGGGGGCACGCGGTCGCTGAGCTGCACGGCGGTGATCAGCCCCTTGGGCAGCGCCGCGAGCTGCTCGAGCGTGCCGCCGGTGCGAGCGAAGTGCCAGGTGTCTAACATCAGCCCGAGATTCGGCGCACCGACGGCGCTGACGATGCGGGTCGCGGTCGCCAGGTCCGGGATCGAGCTCTCGGGCAGGAATTCCAGGGTCAGGTCCACCCCATGGGCCTGCGCCCGGGCCGCCAGCGGTCCCAGGCAGTCGATGAACTCACCCTCGGCCACGGCGCCGCCGCCGAAGTGCGCAAGATTGATGGTCTGCGCCTGCAGGTCCTCGGCGGCCCGGTAGCAGTCATCCTCGGTGATCTCGAAGTAGGCGCGGTTCTCCGGCGGCACCTCCGCAGGCCTCGGGGTGCCCGGCAGCGCCCCGATCAGCGGATCGATCGCATGCACCGTGAGACCCAGGTCCTTAAGGCGCCGGCGCAGCCCATCGACCGTGCGCCCGCCGCGACGGGCGGCCTCGTACATCGTCGAGGTGAGCGTGATGGCCCCGAGCTGCTGGCGCGCCGCTGCGGCCATGAGGGTCTCGAGCGGGTTTCCGATCAGGGTCCCCCAGCACAGGGCAATGACGGGTGATTCGCTCTTCGGCATGGCGGCTCCGGGGCAGGTTGCGCATCATTAGAGTACATGAGCACCACCACGCACCGCCGCATCGCCAGCAACGGCATCACGCTGCACGTGGCCGAGGCCGGCAGCGGGCCGCCGGTGGTCCTCTGCCACGGCTTCCCGGGCCTGTGGTTCAGCTTCCGCCACCAGCTGCCGGCGCTCTCCGCCGCCGGCTTCCATGCCATCGCGCCGGACCAGCGCGGTTACGGGGAGAGCGACCGGCCCACCGATCCGCGCCTCTACGATGCCGACCAGGTGATGTGCGACATGCTGGGAGTGCTCGATGCACTTGGGGCGGAACGCGCCGTGTTCGTGGGCCACGACTTCGGCGCGCAGCAGGTATGCAACCTCGCCGTGCGCCACCCCGCGCGCGTCGCGGCGGTGGTCATCATGAGCTGCCCGTATGACTTTGACCTCGCCGGCCGCGGTGGCGCGGGCAAGCGCCAGGTGCCCACCGAGGCTGAGCGCATGGGCGCCTTCGCCGTCCCCGGCACGCGCCCGACACAGGCCTTCGCGGCGCTCGCGCGCGCGCATTTCTTCCACATGCACTACTTCCAGAGCATCGGTCCGCCCGAGCGTGAGCTGGGCGCGCAGCCGCGCGAGTTCCTGCAGCGCCTGCTGTACGCCCTGAGCGCCCAGGGGCACCTGCTCGACTGGTCCAAGTTCCCCTCCACCGGCACCGGCTACCTCGACGTGCTGGCGCCGGCGCCGCCGCTGCCGTGGAGCTGGCTGAGCGTTGCGGAGTTTGACTACATGGTCCAGGCCTACACGGGCGACACGCCCGCGACCAGCTTCATCGGCGGGCTGAACTCGTACCGCTGCGCCGACCGCAACTGGGAGCTCGGCGCTGCCTATGCCGAAAACCCCATCACCCAGCCGGCGCTGTTCATCGCCGGCGAGGAGGACGTGGTGCTGAAGATGATCCCGCCGCACGCCATCGACAGCATGCGCTCGCGCTGCCCGCAACTTAAGGACGTGGTGATCGTCCCCGGCGCCGGGCATTTCGTGCAGCAGGAGGAGCCGCAGGCGGTGAACGCGGCGCTGCTTGAGTTCCTCAGGGGGCTTTGAGCTTCAGCAGCCGCGCACAGAAGGCCGGGAAGTCATCCGGGCCGCGGCAGAAGGCCGCCGGGAACAGCTCCACCATGTTGGCACCGGCGGCCACCAGCGCCGGCACCGCGGCGAGGGTAGCCTCCAGATCCGGAGCGCCGCCGGCACCGAACACGAACCGGGGCACCACCCGCACCAGGAACGCAGCCGGGTCGCGGCCGCGGGCGGCGACCGCGGCGCGGATGCGCGCGATCAGCGGGGCGAGCTTCGCCGGGTTCTGTTCCATCGGGATCCAGCCGTCGCCGAACTCGGCCATGCGCTCGATGTTGCGGTCGCTGGGGGCAAGTCCCAGCCAGACCGGGATGCCGTCCCTTTGCACGGGGCGCGGGAAGGCGTGGATCTTCTCGAAATCCACCGTGGTGCCGTGGAAGGTCGCCGGGGCCTGGCTCCACAGGAGCCGGCAGACCTGCAGCTGCTCGATGAAGCGCGTGTAGCGGCCCTCCCAGGGGACACCGGCGGCGAGGTACTCCTCCTTCTGCCAGCCGACGCCCAGACCCACCGACACACGACCACGCGACATGACATCGAGGGTCGCCAGCTGCTTGGCGAGCAGCACCGCCGGGCGCAACGGGGCGATGACCACGCTGGTGGACAGGCGGATGCGCTGCGTGACGCCGGCCAGCGCCGCGAGCACCGTCAGCGGCTCGAACCACGGGAAGTCCAGCGGCGCGGGGAAGGGGCCGTAGGGATACTCGTGCGTGTTCTCGCCCATCACCACGTGGTCGGTGATGCTGACCAGGTCGATGCCCGCCTGGTCCGCCACCCGCACCACCTCGGTGACCGGCGCGAAGTCCCCGCCGAACCAGCCCTGCAGTCCGTACAGCCCGATTGCCACCTGTGTCATGGTCCTGCGCCCTGCCATCCAACGTGCCGGCAGTGTGCCACGCCCGCGCACGGCGCCTCGTCGTCCGTTTCGAGGCGGCCTTGCTAGACTCACGCACCTTTTTTCATGCACGGCAGACATGGGCGACTCGCTGACCCTCATCCCCCTGCGCGGCCTCCCGGAGGTGCGCGCCGGCGCCGACCTTGCGCAGCTGCTGGCAGGCGCGCTCGGCGCCGCCGCCCTGACAGTGCGCGCGGACGACGTGCTGGTGGTGGCGCAGAAGATCGTCTCCAAGGCCGAGGGGCGCCTCGTGGCGCTGTCATCCGTGGTTCCCGGTGCCCGCGCGCTGGAGCTGGCCGCGCTGACCGGCAAGGACCCGCGCCTGGTCGAACTCATCCTCAGCGAGTCCAGCGCGGTGGTGCGCGCGGCGCCGGATGTGCTCATCGTGCGCCATCGCCTCGGGTTCGTGATGGCCAACGCCGGCATCGACCGCTCCAACCTCGCGCCCGGCAACGCAGCCGGCGAAGTGCTGCTGCTGCCGGTGGACCCGGACGGCTCGGCGGCGGCCCTGCGCGCAGGGCTGGGCGCGCGCGCCGGGGCTGCCCCCGGGGTGATCATCAGCGACAGCTTCGGCAGGCCGTGGCGGCGGGGCGTGGTGAACATCGCCCTCGGCGCCGCCGGCATTCCCGCCCTGCTCGACCGCCGCGGCGAGGCCGATCGCTCCGGACGGCCGCTGGAGGTCACTGAGGTGGCGCTCGGGGACGCACTCGCGGGAGCGGCGGGGCTGGTCATGGGCGAGGCTGCCGAGGGCGTGCCCGCCGTGCTCATCCGCGGCTGCACCTTCGCCGCCGGCGCGCGGCCGGCGCAGGCGCTCATCCGGCCGCTGGAACAGGACCTGTTCCGCTGATGCCCCGGGTGGTTGCGATCAGCGGCGGCATCGGCGGGGCGAAGCTGGCACTCGGCCTGTACCGGGTGCTGCCGCCGCAGTCCCTGAGCGTCATCGTCAACTGCGGCGATGACTTCGACCACCTGGGGCTGCGGATCTGCCCTGACCTCGACACCACGCTCTACACGCTCGCGGGGCTGGCCAACCCGGAGCTCGGCTGGGGGCGTCGCGATGAAACCTGGTCGTTCATGGACACCCTGGGCGCACTGGGCGGCCCGGTCTGGTTCCGGCTGGGCGACCGCGACCTCGCGCTGCACGTGCAGCGCACCGGGCAGCTGGCCGGCGGCCAGACCCTGAGCGCCTTCACCGCCGCGGCGGCGCGCCAGCTGGGCATCCAAGCCGACATCGTCCCGATGAGCGACGAGCCGGTGCGCACGCGCGTGCATACGAGCGAGGGCGAGCTCGCCTTCCAGGATTACTTCGTGCGCCTGCGCTGCGCGCCGCAGGTCAGCGCGCTCACCTACGCAGGCGCGGCCGCGGCGCGGCCCGCCGCCGCGGCGCTCACCGCCCTGGCAGCGCCCCCGGAGGCGATCATCGTGTGCCCGTCCAATCCTTACCTGAGCATCGACCCGATCCTGGCGGTGCCGGGCATGCGCGCGCTGTTGCGCGCTGCGGGCGCGCCGGTGATCGCGGTCTCGCCGCTGGTGGGCGGGGATGCGGTCAAGGGACCCACCGCCAAGATCATGCGCGAGCTCGGCGTGCCGCTGAGCCCGGCGGCGATCGCGCGCCACTACGCAGGACTCATCGACGGCCTGGTCATCGATCGCCGCGACGCCACCGCGGCCGGCGAGATCGACTGCCACGTGAGCGTGACGGATACCCTCATGCACAGCCTCGCCGACCGCGAGTCCCTGGCGCGCGAGGTGCTCGCCTTCGCCGCCGCGCTCGGCGGCCGCCGGTGAGCACCTGGGCGCTGGTCCCGGTGAAGGCGCGTCACAGCGGCAAGCAGCGCCTCGCCGCGGCGCTTGGGGACGCGCGGCGCGCGCAGCTGGTGCGCCGCATGCTCGATGACGTGCTTGCCAGCCTCGGCGCCTGCGCAGCGATCGACGGCACGCTGGTGATGAGCCCGGAGCGCGACGCCCTGCCCCCCTCGACGCCGCTGCTGCACGACCCGGCGCCCGGCATGAACGCGGCGCTGGATCTGGCGCTCGCCGGCCTTGTGCAGCGTGGCGCGACCTGCGTGGCGCTCATCGCCGCGGACCTGCCGCTGCTGGCTCCCGCCGACGTGGCGGACCTGGTCCAGGCCGCGCGCACCGCCGGGGCCGCGCTCGCCCCGGATGCGCGCGGCACGGGCACCAATGCGCTGTGCGTGAACCTGCCCACGGCGTTGCGCTGTCACTTCGGCCCGGGAAGCTTCGCACTGCACCAGGCCGAGGCAGCGCGCCACGGCATCGCCTGCGTCACGGTCGCCCGGCCGGGTCTGGGCTTCGATGTCGACGAGGCGGCGGACCTGGCCGCGCTGCGGGGGCGGCGTCTGGAGCGCTACGGCTTCCTGGGCTAGCGCGCCGGCAGCAGCGCATCGAAGGCCACGGGCAGCTCGCGCACGCCGCGCAGCACGGCGGATCCTGAGGGCATCGGCCCGCGCGCCAGGCGCAGGCCCGGCAGGCGCGCAAGCAGCAGCTCCAGCGAGGTGGCCAGCTCGGCCCGCGCCAGGTGCACGCCGAGGCAGAAGTGCGGCATGCCGCCAAAAGTGACCAGGCGCTGCGCATGGCGGGTCAGCTCGAAACGATCCGGGTCGGAGTACTGCGCCGGGTCACGGCCGGCGGGCCGCACGCCGAACAGCACCCAGGAGTCCTTCGGGATCCGCACCCCACCGATCTCCGCGCCGGTCTCGGTGTAGCGCGGCAGGAAGCACACCGCCCCATACAGGCGCACGCTCTCCTCCACCGCCGCGCCAATCAGCGCCGGCTCGGCCAGCAGGCGCGCCTGCAGCGCCGCATCCGCCAGCACCGCGTTCATCATGCTGCCCATCGTGAGGTAGGTCGTGTCCGCACCCGCCGGGAACAGCAGCTTCACGAAGCTGAGGATGTCCTCATCGCTCAGGCGATGGCCCTCGACCTGTGCTGCCGCCAGCCTCGAGATCAGGTCCTCCCGGGGGCGGGCCCGGCGCGCATGGATCAGGGGCAGCAGGAAAGCGTTCACCTCGTCGCGCGCCTTGAGCGCGGCGGCGGGGTTGAACGGGTAGTCGAATAGCCCGCGCACCCAGACGAACAGCTGCTCCTCGTCCGCCGCCGGGATCCCGAGCAGGCGCGTGATCACCTGCAGCGGGTAGCGGTGGCAGTAGGCGGCGACCAGGTCCAGCTCGCGCCGCGCCCCGAAGGCATCGATGAGCTGGTTGGCCAGCGGCCGCAGCAGCGAGCCTGCGTGCGCCTGCACCGCCTTGGGCTGGAAGGCCTCCGCCACCAGCGCGCGGTGGATGCGGTGCTCCTCCCCGTCCATGCACAGCAGCGTCCTGCCCTGAACCGGCAGCGAATAGCGCCGGTTGGCCGCCGAGGCCGGGAAGCGGGTGTTATCGCGGAAGGCGCGGCCGACATCCTCGTGGCGCAGGATCAGCCAGGCGGTGCCGCCCAGGTAGCGCACCGGCACCACGCGCTCGCCGGCATCCTGCAATCCGGCCACCAGCGCATCCAGGTCCGGCACCTCATCGCGGCCGAAGTCGATCTGGGGCAGCGCGTGCTCCACGGGTGCGGCCTATTGCTTCTCGTAGGCTTCCTCGATATTGGGGGCGAACATCTGCATGCCCGCCGGAACAGAGATGGAACCGGGGTCCCAGTAGGCCTGCGCGAGCTTGATCTTGCCCTCGTCGTTGAGCACGAAGCGGTCGATGATCGCAAGGTCGAGCCCCTGGTTCTGGCTCGGGATGCGCACCTGCATCGTGAACATGAGGATGCCCTCGTTCGCGCAGGCGACGATGCGGTGTACGACCGGCTTCATCAGGCGCGTCGCATCCTGGTGGGCAAAGTCCCAGAACTTAGCGACCCCGGCGTGGCCCTTGAACGGCGGCGTGCCGACCGGGTCCGCCCACTCACAGTCCTCGGCAAACACCGACAGCAGCAGCGCCTTGTCGTTGGTCGCCCAGGCACGGGCATAGGACTCGAGCACGCCGCGGACTACTTCTGGCTTCATCTTCTTCTCCATCCATTCGGACTACTCATTCCCGCCACGGCCGGGGCGGCCCATCGGCCGCCTGCACGCGTATCATAGCCACAGAACGTCCCAGGAGACCCGATGGCGAAGACGCACGCCGCGCCCGGACTGCCGCAGATCATCGACGCTGCCGCCCAGGGCCACGCCCCGGAGGCAGCGGCCGCCGTGGCGCTCGAGCATGCGTCGTCCGCGCAGCTGCTCGAGGCGAGCGAGCAGCTCACGCTGGCCGGCCATGGCCGCATCGTCACCTATTCACGCAAGGTCTTCATCCCGCTCACGCAGCTGTGCCGCGACGTGTGCCACTACTGCACCTTCGCCAAGGCCCCGCGCGCGCTCAGCGCACCCTACATGAGCCTCGAGGAGGTTTTGGCCGTGGCCCGCGCCGGGGCCGCAGCCGGGTGCAAGGAGGCCCTCTTCACCCTCGGCGACAAGCCGGAGCTGCGCTACGCCGCGGCGCGCACGGCACTGGCGTCGATGGGTTTCGCGAGCACGCTTGCGTACCTGGAGCATGCCGCCGCCGAGGTGTACCGGCAGACCGGCCTGCTGCCGCACCTGAACCCCGGGCTCATGGATGCCGAGGAGCTCGCGCGGCTGCGCCGCGTGTCGGTGTCGATGGGGATCATGCTCGAGAGCGCCAGCGAGCGGCTCGCCGCGCGCGGCGGTCCGCACTTCGGCTCCCCGGACAAGCTGCCGGCCGCGCGGCTGGCCACCCTGGCTGCCGCCGGCGCGGCCGCCGTGCCCTTCACCACCGGCCTGCTCATCGGCATCGGCGAGACGCGCCGCGAGCGCATCGAGGCGCTGCTGGCGCTGCGCGAGCTGCACCGCTCGCACGGGCACCTGCAGGAAATCATCATCCAGAACTTCCGCGCCAAGCCCGGCACGCGCATGGCCCAGGCCCCCGAGCCGCCGCTCGAGGAGCACCTGTGGAGCGTGGCGGTAACGCGCTTGCTGTTCGGCGCGCACATGTCGGTGCAGGCGCCCCCCAACCTGCAGCCCGCCGCGCTCGCCGCCCTGGTGCGCGCGGGCGTCAATGACTGGGGCGGGGTGTCGCCGGTGACACCGGACCACGTCAACCCGGAGGCGCCGTGGCCGCACCTGGCCAGTCTCGCGCAGCAGACCGCCGCCACCGGGCGCACGCTGATCGAGCGGCTGGCGATCGCGCCGGCGTTCGCCCGCGAGCCGGACACCTGGGTGGATGCGGGACTGCGCGCCGCCGTGCGCCAGCGCGTGGATGCCCTGGGGCGCGCGCGCACCGACGGCTGGTTTGCCGGCGCGGGCACGCCGCTGCCGCCGGCGGCGGCCACCATGCTCAAGCCCCGGCGGGCCGGCCGCGGCGCGGTATCCGCGCACCTTAAGGCCACGCTGCGCGCCGCGCGCCGCGGCGCGGACCTTGGCGAGGCGGAGGTCGCGGGCCTGTTCGGCGTGCACGGCGCGGAACTTGCCGCGGTGCTGGCCACCGCGGATGCACTGCGCCGCGAGCACTGCGGCGATGAGGTCTCCTACGTCGTCAACCGCAACATCAACTACACCAACATCTGCCTGTACCACTGCGGCTTCTGCGCCTTCTCCAAGGGACGCAGCGCGCAGAGCCTGCGCGGGCCGGCCTATACCCTCGATCTGGCCGAGATCGCGCAGCGCACGCGCGAGGCCTGGGCAGCCGGGGCCACCGAGGTATGCCTGCAGGGCGGCATCCACCCGAGCTTCACCGGGCAGACCTACCTGGACATCGTCGCGGCCGTGAAGGCGGCCGCCGCGCAGATCCACGTGCATGCCTTCTCGCCGCTGGAGATCAGCCACGGCGCGCACACCCTCGGGCTGTCCGTGCAGCGCTTCCTGGGGGAGCTGCGCGATGCGGGCCTCTCCACCCTGCCCGGGACCGCGGCGGAGATCCTGGACGATGAGATACGCGCGATCATCTGTCCGGACAAGCTGAACAGCGCCGCGTGGCTGGGCGTCATGCGCGCCGCACACGCGGTCGGGCTGCGCAGCACCGCCACCATCATGTTCGGCCACGTCGACCAGCCGGTGCACTGGGCACGCCACCTGCTCGCGGTGCGCGCGCTGCAGAAGGAGACCGGCGGCTTCACCGAGTTCGTGCCGCTGTCTTTCGTGCACATGGAGGCGCCGCTGTGGCGCAAGGGCCTGGCGCGCAGCGGGCCGACGCTGCGCGAGTCGCTGCTCATGCACGCGGTCGCGCGCCTGGTGCTCAACCCGCACATCACCAACATCCAGACCTCCTGGGTGAAGATGGGCGCCGAAGGCGCCGCGCTCGCGCTGCGCACTGGCGCCAACGACCTCGGCGGCACCCTCATGAACGAGTCGATCACGCGCGCCGCCGGCGGCGTCAACGGCCAGGAGTTCGATGCGCAGCGCATCGAGGCCCTCGCCGCCCAGATCGGCCGCCCCGCCTACCAGCGCACCACCTTGTACCGGCGCGTGGGCGCGGGCGGTGTGCCGCGCCGCCCGGCGTTGGCGCTTGGCGCCGCCAAGCTCTGAGCACCGGATAGGCAGACACGTGCCAGAGGCGCTTGCATGGGACGCCGAGACCGACGTGCTGGTGGTCGGCTCGGGGGCTGCCGCGCTCACCGCGGCCGTGGTGGCCGCGGCACAGGGTGCGCACACCGTGGTGATCGAGAAGAGCGAGCTGTTCGGCGGCACCTCGGCGACCTCCGGGGGGGTCATCTGGATCCCGGCCACCCAGCAGGCCCTGAGCGCCGGGCATGCGGACTCCCCGGAAGAGGCCTTCCAGTACATCCGCGCGCTCACCGATGCCAACATCCCGGATGCACGCATCTGGGCCTTCGTGCGCACCGGCCGCGAGATGGTGGCCTGGCTCGAGGCCAACACCTTCGTGAAGATGCGCGCCCACCCCTACGCCGACTATCACCCGGAGATGCCGGGCGGCAAGCCCGGCTGGCGCTCGCTGGAGGCGATCCCGCTGCACTCGAGCGATCTCGGGGATGACTTCAACAGGCTGCGTCCCCCGCACCCGGCGGTGCAGTTCCTCGGCCGCGTGAGCTGGACGCTGGAGGAGACCGGAGCGCTGCTGTTCCGCATCCCCGGCTGGTGGCAGGTGGCGCTGCGGGTCTTCGGCAACTACTTCCTCGACTTCCCGCAGCGCCTGCACTCGCGGCGTGACCGGCGCCTGACCCTGGGCAATGCGCTGCTCGGGCGGCTGAAGCTCTCGGCCAACCGCTACGGTGCGCAGCTGTGGCTGAACTGCCCACTCGTCGAACTCATCCGCGAGGACGGCCGCGTCAGCGGCGCGCTCGTCGAGCGCGAGGGGCGACGCATGCGCATCCATGCCAGGCGCGGCGTGGTGCTGGCCGCGGGCGGCTTCGAGCGCAATGCGGAGATGCGCCGCCAGTACCTGCCGCGCTCGCACGAGCCGCGCTGGAGCGGCTCGCAGCCGAACAATACCGGCGATGCCATCCGCGCGGCGATGCGCGTGGGGGCGGCGACGCTGAACATGGACTCGGCCTGGTGGGGGACCTCCATGAGCCTGCCGGGCGAGGAGCGCGCCCGTCTCATGGCCTTCGAGCGCGCCCTGCCCGGGGCGATCATCGTCAACGCCAACGGCGAGCGCTACATGAACGAGGCCGCCTCGTACCACATCGCCGGCCAGCAGATGATCGCCTGCGACTCCGACAGCGCGCGCACCATCCCCTCCTGGATGGTGTTCGACGCGAAATACCGCGCCAGCTACCCGGTGGGACCGGTGATCCCGGACTTCCCGGACTGGGTGCAGCCGGCCAGCATCGAGGCGGCGCTCACGCGCGCGGCCACGCTGGAGGAGCTCGCGCAGCGCACGCAGCTGCCGCCCGAGCGCCTCAAGGCCACGGTCGCGCGCTTCAACGCCCACGCGCGCCAGGGCACCGATCCTGACTTCAGGCGCGGCGAGAGTGCCTACGACCGCTACTACGGCGACCCGAAGGTCGGGCCGAACCCGACGCTGCGCGCACTCGAGACCCCGCCCTACTACGCCATCCGCGTCTACCCGGGCGACATCGGCACCAACGGCGGCCTGGCGACGAACGAGAACGCGCAGGTGCTGGATGAGGCCGGCGCGTCGATCCCCGGGCTCTATGCCGCCGGCAACATGGCGGCGACGGTCATGGGCCACTCGTACCCGGCCGCGGGGGCCACCCTCGGGCCGGGCATGACCTTCGGCTACATCGCCGGACGACACGCGGCCGGCTGAGCCAGCATGCGTCAGACGGTCGCGAGCGGGGTCACCGGGGAGCCCACCGCGCCCGGCAGGTCCAGCGGCGGCGCCGTGAGCAGGAAGCGGTTGCGGTTGTGCGCCGCGAGCCAGCGGGCCAGATCGCGCAGGTACCATAGCTCTGCCAGGTGGATGCCGAGCTTGAACAGGCACAACTCGTGCAACGGTAGCAGTGGCTCGCGCTCGGCGCCGCTGTCGATCATCGCCGTGGACTCGACCGCGGCGTTGTCCGCGCACAGCGCGACCAGCCCGCAGTCATCGATCCAGCGCTGCAGGCGCGCATCGGCGCCGGCCAGACCCGCGCAGCTGCTGCGCAGGACGCGGTGGTCGGGCTTTTTCTGCATCTCCAGCACCAGGTCCGCGAAGCCGGTGTACAGGCACACGAAGTCTCCTGCCTCCACCGTGACCTGCTGCGCCTCCATCAGGCGCATGAGGTCATCGTAGCCGACGCTGGCCGGCTGCCTACCGTACTCGCGGTTAAGGTCGATGAGCACGCCGCGGCCCTGCACGCCGGCGCGCGCCAGGTTCTCGATGCCCAGCGCGCGCGCGCCGGTGCCGCCGGGGTCATCGGGCCCGGCAATGTCCGCGCCGGCGCGGAAGCCGTTGTAGAAGACCGCCTCGCGCACCCCGTCGCCATCGGCGTCGAACTCCGAGCCGCAGTGCGCCAGCGCGTCCCACTGCGTGGAGTACTGCAGGCACAGCGTCACCTGGTCATCGCACACCACGTCCGTGGCGCGCTTGGCAAACTGCGACATGTGGTAGGGATAGGCGGCGTGGCCGTTGGCGAAGCGCGTCGCGGTGAGCCTGGGCGGCGCACGCGTCTCCCACAGCCCGGGACCCCCCGGGTAGTCCAGCGGCAGGCTGAGCGAGAACACCTCGCCGGTGACCACCTCGCGCACGGCGGCCAGGCGGCGCGCGGGCGTGAGCAGGTTCATGCGCCCGCGCTGGTCATCGGCGCCGAACTCGCCCCAGTTGGATCCCGCCGGTCGATGCTGCCAACGCCCCATCACTCGCCTCCGTGGATTTCATGGCCGACGCTCCCTCATACGGAGGAGCGTAGTGGCTGCCTGCTGCGACACGGCATACTAGCGCCATGGCAGCACGCGGCACGATGATGGCATGGCGCCTGACGGCCTTCGGCAAGGGACCGCAGCTGCAGGAGGTGCCGATACCGACCCCGGGCGCGGGCGAGGTCCTCATCAAGGTCGGTGGCAACGGGCTGTGCCACTCGGACGTCGGGCTCATGGATCCGCGCTTCGCGGCGCCACCCTTCCCGGGCTGGCAGCTGCCGTTCACGCTCGGCCACGAGGTGGCCGGCTGGGTCGAGAGCACCGGGCCAGGCGTATCCGGCCATTCCCACGGGGAGCCGGTGATCCTGGTCGCGACCGAGTCCGATGGCACGTGTGCGTTCTGCCAGGCGGGCATGGACAACAACTGCGACGCGAGCGGCGCGGGCCGCGGCTACGGCCGCGACGGCGGCCTGGCCCCCTACATGCTCATCCGCAACGCGCGGCCCCTGATCCGGCTGCACTCCCTCGACCCTGTGACCGCCGGCCCGCTCGCCGATGCCGGGGCCACCTCGATGCACGCCGTGCGACGCGTACTGCCGCGCCTGGGGCCCGGCACAAGCGCGGTGATCATCGGCGCCGGCGGGCTCGGCAGCTTCGCCGTGCAGTTCGTGCGCGCGCTCACCCCGGCGCGCGTGATCGCCGTGGACATCAACCCCGCGCGCCTGGACTACGCGAAGTCCCTCGGCGCCCACGAAGTGCTGAGCGGCGTGAATGCCGGCACCGTGGCCGACCTCAAGGCCCTGACCGGCGGCCGCGGCGCCGAGGCGGTGCTGGATTTCGTGGGCACCGATGCGACGATCGCCGCCGGGCTGGCCGGCGTGCGGCGCACCGGGGCATTCGGGCTGATCGGCGCCGGCATGGGCACCCTGCCCCATCCCTGGTTCCACCTGCTGCCGCGCGATGGCGAGGTGTTCTGCTTCACCGGCAGCAGCATCGCGGACCTTGAGGCGGTAGTGAAGCTGGCCGAGCAGGGGCTGCTGCGCAACGATACCGAGCGCTTCAGCTTCAGCCAGGTCCCCGAGGCCTACGAGCTCCTTGAGCACGGGCGCCTCACGGGGCGTGCCGTGGTCATCCCGGATGCCTGACACCGCCGACACGCTGGCCATCCACGAGCTGCTGGGCCTGTACGGGCACATCATCGATGCGCGCGAGTGGCACCGCGTGGAGGAGCTGTTCACGGCCGACTGCACCTACGACATGCGTGAGTTCGGCCTCGGCATCGTGCACGGCGCTCGCGCCGTGGCCGCCCTGTGGGCGGCTCCCGAGGCGATGCACCCGCTGGCGCACCATGCGACCAACATCCTCGTCAGCCAGGACCGCGACGGCACGGTGCGCGTGCTGTCCAAGGGCCTGGGGGTCGGCGCCAACGGCCGGGTCGGCAGCGTCACCTACCGCGACGTGGTGGTGCGCACCAGCGCCGGCTGGCGCTTCGCCGCGCGCAGCGGCGAGCTGCGCAAGCCCGGCGAACCCTAGCCGCCCAGCTGCTCCTGGATCTGCTGCCAGGCAAGGTCGGCGGTCGCGCGCGCCCGCCCGCCGGCTTCGCGTGCATAGCGGCTGGCGGCGGTGCCGTCGACCACGCGCCGCAGGATTCCCTGGCGGATGCAGGCGATGCGGAACATGTTGTAGGCCATGCAGAACTCCCACACGCGCGACTCGATGCCGGGGCGAGCGGTGCGGCGGCAGTACGCGGCCACGTACTCCTGCTCGGTGGGGATCCCGAGCGCGGGCAGGTCCAGGCCGCGCAGCCCGCGGATCTCCCCCGCCTCCACGCGCCAGAGCATGACGTGGTACGACAGGTCCGCCAGCGGATGGCCGAGTGTTGATAGCTCCCAGTCGACCACCGCGGCCAGGCGGGCCTGGTGGCTGTGGAAGATCATGTTGTCGATGCGGTAGTCGCCATGCACCAGGGTGGTCTCGTCCCCGGGCGGGATGTTGGCCGGCAGCCAGGCGAGCAGCTTCTCCATCGACTCGATGCGGTCGGTCTCGGAAGCGCGGTACTGCTTGCTCCAGCGGCCGATCTGGCGGGCGAAGTAGTTGCCCGGCTTGCCGTAGTCGGCCAGGCCCGCGGCGGCGAAGTCCAGCGTGTGCAGCTGCACCAGCACCCGGTTCATCTCGTCGTAGATGGCGGCGCGCTGCAGCGGCGTCATCCCCGGCAGCGACGGGTCCCAGAAGTTGCGCCCCGCCACGTAGCTCATCAGGTAGAACATCGAGCCGATGACGCCCGTGTCCTCGCACAGGCACACCGGGCGGGCGACCGGGAAGCCGCTCGGGTGCAGCGCACCGATGACGCGGAACTCGCGGTCGACCGCATGCGCCGAGGGCAGCAGCGGCCCCGGAGGCTTGCGGCGCAGCACGTACTGCTGCCCGTCCCCGGCACTGAGGAGAAAGGTCGGGTTGGACTGGCCGCCGCGGAACTGCTGCACGGACGCCAGGGGACCGGTGAACCCGGGCGCGTGGGCCAGCAGGTAGCGCTCCAGCGCCGCCTCGTCGAAGCGCTGCGCGGCCTCGACCTGCATCGTGCCTGCGAACTCTTCCGCGCCCACTAGTCGTACTTCTCCAGTTCCAGGCGCCCGATCTGGTTGCGATGCACCTCGTCGGGGCCGTCCGCCAGGCGCAGCGCGCGGGCCTGCGCATAGGAGTTGGCGAGGTGGAAGTCATCGCTCAGGCCGCCGGCGCCGTGCGCCTGGATGGCCCAGTCCAGCACCTGGCAGGCCATGTCGGCCGCGGCGATCTTGATGGCGGCGATCTGCCCGCGCGCGGCCTTGTTGCCCACCGTGTCCATGAGCCAGGCCGCCTGGTAGACCAGCAGGCGCGCCTGGTCGATGCGCAGGCGCGACTCGGCGATGCGCTCCAGCGTCACGGTCTGCTCGGAGAGCTTGCGCCCAAAGGTGGTGCGCTGCTTCACGCGGCGGCACATCTTCTCCAGCGCCCGCTCGGCGACGCCGATCATGCGCATGGCGTGGTGGATGCGGCCCGGCCCCAGGCGCCCCTGGGCAATCTCGAAACCGCGGCCCTCGCCCAGGAGAATGTTCGCCACCGGTACGCGCACGTCCTTGAAGTCGATCTCCATGTGCCCGTGCGGGGCGTCGTCGTACCCGAACACCGGCAGGTGCCGCAGCACCGTGATGCCGGGGGTGTCGCGCGGCACGAGGATCATGGACTGCTGGCGGTGCCGCTCGGCCGCCGGATCCGTCTTGCCCATGAAGATGTATAGGCGGCAGCGCGGGCTGCCGGCCCCGGAGGTCCACCACTTGCGGCCATTGATGAGGTAGCTGTCGCCATCGCGCACGATGGCGCTCTCGATGTTGGTGGCATCGCTGGAGGCGACGCGCGGCTCGGTCATCGCGAACGCCGAGCGGATGGTCCCCGCCAGCAGCGGCTCGAGCCACTGCTGCTTCTGCGCCGGCGTGCCGTAGCGCTCCAGGGTCTCCATGTTGCCCGTGTCGGGCGCGGAGCAGTTGAACACCTCCGGCGCCCAGCGCACGCGCCCCATCATCTCGCTTAAGGGGGCGTACTCGAGGTTGCTCAATCCCGCCCCGTGCGCCGAGTCGGGCAGGAACAGGTTCCACAGGCCGCAAGCGCGCGCCTTGCCCTTCAGCTCCTCCAGCAGCGGCGGGTCCTCCCAGCGGTTACCCTCCTTCAGCTGCGCGTGGAAGCGCTCCTCGTTCGGGTAGACGTGCTGGTCCATGAACGCGCCCAGGCGCCCGAGGTATCCTTGCGTCTTCTGACTGATCTGAAAATCCACGTCAACTCCTGGCCGCGCGCGGCGACCTCACCCGGGCTCGTAGAATCCGCGGCCCGCATGCGCCAGCCGCGCCAGCAGCGGCGCCGGCGTGAAGTACTCAGCGCCGACCTGGTCTGCGTACCTGAGCAGCCGCTCGTGGACCGCCGCCAGGCCCACCCGGTCGGCGTGGTACATCGGCCCGCCGAGGTAGGCGGGAAAGCCGAAGCCGTGCAGCCAGATCACGTCGATCTCGTGCGGACGCGTGACGGTGCCGGACTCGATGAGCCGGGCACCCTCGTTGATCATGGCATAAAGGCAGCGCTCGAGAATCTCCTCGTCCCTTACCGTGCGGCGCGTGATGCCGCGCGCCGCTGCGTGGCGCGCGATGAGTTCGCCCACCGCCGGATCCGGCGCCGCACGCCGCTCGGCGTCGTAGCGGTACCAGCCCGCGCCGCTTTTCTGCCCGAGGCGCCCGGTGGCCGTCAGCTGCTCCAGCAGGTCGGCGTGCAGCTCGCGCGTCGTCAGCTGCGCCCGGCGCGCGCGCCGGGTGGCGAGCACGACATCCAGGCCGCCCAGGTCCTGCACCGCGAACGGCCCGAGCGGGAAGCCGAAATCGGTGAGCACGCGGTCGACCTGAGCAGGTTCCGCGCCCTCCTCCAGCATGAACAGCGCCTCACGCGAGCGCCGCGCGAGCATGCGGTTGGCGACGAACCCCTCGCCCGCGCTCACCATGACCGCGACCTTGCCCAGGCGTTTGCCCAGCTTGAGCAGGGTGGCTGCCACCTCCGGCGCGGTGGCCGGGGTGCGCACCAGCTCCAGCAGGCGCATGGCCTGGGCGGGGTTGAAGAAGTGCATGCCGGCAACATCCGCCGGCCGGCCCGCGGCGCGCGAAAGTGCGCCCAGGTCGAGGAAGGAGGTGTTGCTGGCGAGGATTGCGCCGGCCTTGCATACCGCACCGAGGCGTGCGAAGACTGCCTCCTTGGCCGCCAGGTCCTCGGCGATCGCCTCGACCACGAGGTCTGCGGACTCCAGGTCCTGATACTCGAGCGTGCAAGTGATGAGCGCGGTGCGCCGATCGGCCTCGTCCTGCGCGAGCTGACCGCGCGAGATCATGCCGGTGTAGATCCTGGCGATGGCGGCGGTGGTGGCGGCGAGGCTCCCGGGACTGCGCGCCAGGAGCTTGACCGGAATCCCGGCATTGGCAAGACACACGGCAATGCCGCGCCCCATGACGCCCGCGCCGACCACGGCGGCGCGGGCGATCTCGCGCACCGCAGTGTCCGCCGGCAGGCCCGGCACGCGTGCGACCTCGCGCTCGATCGCAAAGGCGTGCCGCTGCGCCTTGGACTGTGCCCCGTTGAGCAGTGCCATGCAGAGCTGGTTCTCGCGCAGGACGCCCTCTGCAAAGGGCAGCTCGTAGGCCATCGCTACGGCCTTCACCGCCTCGATGGGCGCCAGGAATCCGCGCTGCTTCCTGGCAAGCGTGCGGGTGAATTCCTCGAAGACCCCGGGCTCATCCAGCACCGCCCGCAGGTCCCCGGTGCGCCGCACGGCGCGCCCCTCGGCCAGCACCCGCTCGGCGAAGGCCACCGCACCGGCCTGCAGGTCGCCGTCGATGATTTCATCGAGCAGGCCGAGCCTGAGCGCCTCCGGGGCGCTCAGGTCCTTGCCCTCGGCGATCATGGTGAGCGCCGCGCGCGCCGGGACCAGGCGCGGCAGCCGCTGCGTGCCCGCCGCTCCCGGGATGATGCCGAGCTTGACCTCCGGAAGTCCCAGGCGCGTCTCGCGCAACGCCACCCGCCAGTGGCACGACAGGGCAAGCTCGAGCCCGCCGCCCAGTGCAGTGCCGTGCAGCGCGGCGATCACCGGCTTTTCACTGGCCTCGGTGCGCGCCACCACCTCGCCGAGCTGCGGGTCGGCAAAGGGCTTGCCGAACTCGCGCACGTCCGCACCGGCGCAGAAGGTGCGGCCGCGGCACACGATCACCAGCGCTGCGAGGGTAGGATCGGCCTGCGTGCGCGCGAGCGCCTCGGTAAGCCCGGCGCGCACGGCATGCGAGAGCGCATTGACCGGCGGGTTGTCGATTGCGGCGATGGCGATGCGGCCATGCGCCAGGAACGAGACTGCTTGCGTCACGGCGGTGCGTTCTTTCGCGACGGGACTTAACTGACCCGCAGCACGACTTTACCCTTGGCGCGGCGGTTCATGACCGCATCCAGCGCCTGCGCATAGTCTGTGAGCGGGAAGCTCTCCGAGACGTGCGGCTTGAGCAGCCCCTGCGCGTACCAGGCAAACAGCTCCGCGAAATTGGCGGCGTTCTGCTGCGGACAGGTCCTGGCGTAGGCGCCCCAGAACACCCCGACCAGGGAGGCGGTCTTGAGCAGCAGCAGGTTGAGGGGGATGCGCGGGATCTCCCCGCTGGCGAAGCCGACGACCAGGTAGCGCCCCATGAAAGCGAGACTGCGCACGCACGGCTCCGCGTAGGCACCGCCGACGGGATCGTAGACCACGTCCACGCCCTTGCCGCCGGTGAGCTCCCTGATCTGCTCGCGCAGGTCCGTGCCCGAATAGTTGATCAGGGCATCCGCCCCGTACTGCCTGCACAGGGCGAGCTTCTCATCGCTGGAGGCGCAGGCAATGACGCGTGCGCCCATGACCTTGCCGATCTCCACCGCGGTCAGTCCCACCCCGCCGGCGGCGCCGAGCACCAGCAGCGTCTCCCCGGCGCGCAGCTGCCCGCGCTCCTTCAGCGCATGGTGCGAGGTCCCGTAGACGATCGGGAAGCCGGCCGCGGTGGCGAAGTCCATGCGCTCCGGCAGCGCCATCACGGCGGCCGCCGGCGCAATCGCCTCCTCGGCAAAGCCGCCATAGCCGGTGGCCGCCAGCACGCGCATGCCGGGGGTGATGCCGCTCACCGCGGCGCCAACCTGCTTGACCGTGCCGGCCACTTCGGCGCCCGGAGAAAACGGCAGCGGCGGGCGGGTCTGGTACTTGCCTTGGGCGATCAGTCCGTCCATGAAATTGACGCCGGCGGCCTGCACCGCGATCAGCACCTCCCCGGGGCCGGGCGTGGGCGCAGGCACCTCGGCAAGGGCGAGCTGATCGAGCGGCGCGAATGCGCGCGCCAGTACGGCTTTCACCTGGCGTCCCTCTGGCGCACGGCCTCGTACAGAAGCATCCCGGCGGCGACTGACACGTTCAGGCTCTCGACACTGCCGCGCTGTGGCAGACGCACCATGTGGTCACAGTTCTGCTGCGTCAGGTGCCGCAGGCCAGTGCCCTCCGCACCGAGCACCAGCACGATGCCGGAAGTGAGGTCGACTTCGCGCGCCTGCATGGCAGCCGCCGCGTCAGCGCCCACCACCCATAGCCCCGCCTCCTTGAGCAGCTTGAGCGTGCGCACGAGGTTGGTGACCGCGACCACCGGGGTGGTCTCGGCCGCCCCGGTGGCCACCTTGCGCACGGTCGGGTTCATCTGCACGGCGCGGTCCTTGGGCACCACCACCGCCAGTGCGCCGCAGGCATCGGCGGTGCGCAGGCACGCGCCGAGGTTGTGCGGGTCCTGCACGCCATCCAGCGCCAGGATGATCGGCGCCGAGGCGCTGGTGAGTGCGCCCAGCAGGTCGTCCTCGCTCCACGGCGCCAGCGGGGTGATCTCCGCTGCCACGCCCTGGTGCGAGACGTCCCCGACCAAGTGCCTGAGGGCCTCGGCGTTGAGGCGCCGCAGCGGCCGGCGCTGACGCTGCGCGAGTTCCTCGATGGCGCGCGCGCGCGGATCCTCGCGCCGCTCGGCGAGCAGCACGTTGAGCACCCGGTCCGGCTGACGCTCGAGCAGCGCCCGGACCGCATGCATGCCGTAGATGGTCTGTGTGCCCTTCATCGTCGCCGTTCAGCGGTGGCTGCGCTTCCCGGGAGCAGGCCCTGCCTCCGCCAGGTTCAGATCGATGAGTCCCTCGATCGGGTTTACCGAGGTCACCACCACGTTGATGTGCGCACCGGTGCTCAGGCGCCGCCCGCTGCGGCGGCCGCGCCACGCGTGGCCGCCGTCCTCCATCTGGTACTCATCGTCATGCAGGTTGTCCAGGTGCAGCAGCCCGTCGACGCCGACGTCGATGATCTGCACGAAGCAGCCGAACTCCACCACCGTCGTGATGAGCCCGCGGAAGGTCTGGCCGATGCGCTCGCGCAGGTAGGCGCACTTGAGGTAGTTGGAGACGTAGCGGTCCGCCTCGTCCGCCCGTTTCTCCAGCTGCGAGGTGCTCTCCCCGAGCACAGCGAGCTCGGGAGTCTCGTAGCGCACCGCCGCCCCGCCCTTGGCGCCGATGAGTGCCTTGAGGGTGCGGTGGACGACCAGGTCCGGGTAGCGCCGGATCGGCGAGGTGAAGTGCGCGTAGTGGGTCAGCGCCAGCCCGAAGTGCCCGATGTTGGCCGGCTGGTACACCGCCTGGGGCATGGCGCGTATCACCAGGGACTCGACGAAGGCACGCTCGGGCGCGTCCCCGACCCGCTTGGCGATCGCCTGCAGGTCGCGCGTGGTGACGCTCTGCGGGATCTGGGCATCGATCCCGAGCGAGCGCAGCGTGCTCGCCAGGCGCTCGAGCTTGGTCTCATCCGGCTGGCCGTGCACGCGGTACAGGCTGGGCACGTGCGCCTTGGTCAGCTCCTGCGCCACGGCCACGTTGGCGAGGATCATGCACTCCTCCACCAGCCGGTGCGCATCGTTGCGGGCACGCAGCTCGATGGCGGTCACGGTTTCGGCGCTGTCGATGACGAACTGCGCCTCGGGCGCATCGAAATCCAGCGCGCCGCGGCGCGCGCGGGCCTTGTGCAGCGCGCGGTAGACCTCCACCAGCACCATCAGCCTGTCCAGCAGCGGACCGACGTGCAGGCGCGCGGCCGGGCGGCCCTCGAACAGCGCCTCGTGGGCGATGGTGTAGGTGAGCCGGGCGGCCGAGCGCATGACCGCAGGGTAGAAGGTGGCGCTCTTGAGCGCGCCGTTCTTGCTCACCACCATGTCGGCAGCGAAGCACAGCCGATCGACATGCGGGGCGAGCGAACACAGGTGGTCGGAGAGTGCGGTGGGCAGCATCGGCACCACGCGGGTGGGGAAATACACCGATGTGCCGCGCGACTTCGCCTCGGTGTCGATCGCGGTCCCCGGCCGCACGTAGTGACTGACGTCTGCGATCGCGACGATGAGCCGGTAGCCCTCGCGGTGCGGCTCCGCGTACAGCGCGTCGTCGAAGTCGCGCGCATCCGCTCCGTCGATGGTGACCAGCGGCAGGGCCCGCAGGTCGACGCGCGCCTCCGCCTTGCTCGGATCGACGTGCTCGCCGAAGGCGTGCGCCTCGCGCAGCGCCTGCGCCGAGAACTCACTGGGCAGCGAGAACTTCGCCAGCGCGGACTCGGTGGCCAGCTCCACCGGCCGGTTCGGATCCAGAAGCTTCTCGATGACCGCCTCGGCGGGCGAGGCGGAGCCTGCGTGGCGCGTGATCTTGGCGATCACCCAGTCACCGGCGCGCGCGCCGTGCAGGTCACTCGGGGCCACCGCGCAGCGCAGCTGCAGGCGCCGGTCGGCGGCATTGACCCAGGCGCTGCGGCCCTGGACCTCCACGGTGCCGAGGAACGCGGTCACGCCGCGCTCCAGCACCTGCACGAGCGTCCCCGACCAGCGGTCGGTGGCGTCGCGCGCGACCTTCACGCGCAGACGATCCCCGTGCATGACGCCGCGCATCTCCGGCGGCGGCAGGAAAATGCTGTCCTTGAAGCCCTCGACCTTCAGGAAGCCATAGCCGGCGCGGTTGGCGCTGACGGTGCCTTCCACGGTGGCTCCATGGCTGACGGCCGAGCCGGTTGCGGCTTGCTGAGCAGCGCGGCGTACGGCGCCCTTGTCGGGGCTGCGGTGACCCGAACCGGACTGAGCGCCGTGCTTCCTGGCAGAGCCGCCAGATCCGGCGTGCTTGGACTTGGGCGCCGAGCGGCGGCCGAATTTCCCCCTACGCGCGTTCAATTGACAGCCCCCGGTTGCCTGCGTAGATTGCGCGGCCTTCCTCACCCGCCCGGGTGGCGAAATTGGTAGACGCACTAGCTTCAGGTGCTAGCGGGTAACACCGTGGAGGTTCGAGTCCTCTCCCGGGCACCAATAAAAACAATGAGTTAGCGTTTATCTGGATTCTCTTTCTGGGATGATTTGGTCCGCGTCGGGAGCAGGCCGGCTTGAGGGGAAACGGACGCGAGGCTACCGAACCGGCTTCCGGTGGGATTCTACCCACTCTTATGAATCTCGTCGGACGGCTTGTACCAGGACCTCTCGCCCACGCGACAGTTCCCCTGCGCACCGAAGGCGCCACCCGCGTCGAAACACACGAACGGCGCCTCGGAAGCGCGCGCGTGCCCCCGGCTACAACACACGCTGGCGCCAGCGAAGTCCGCCATCCACCGCCAGCACCTCGCCGCTGATGTAGCCAGCGCGATCGGAAGCGAGGAAGACAACGGCGTTGGCAATGTCCTCCTCGGTTGCTGCGCGGTGCCCGGGTTGTGCTGCGAGCCGTTCGCGCCAGCGTTCGGGATCGCCTAAGGTCTCGGCGGCCTGTTGCCTGAGGAAGGCGATGCCGCGCTCATTGAGCACGTCACCGGGGCTGACACCAACGACGCGCACGCCCAGGTCGAGACTCATGCCGCCCACGGCTTGTGTGAACGCCACCAGCGAGGCGCTGCCACTGACGCCCACAACGTAGCTTGCGGGGACGATGTTTCCGGCGGTGCCAATGATATTGACGATGACGCCGCGGCCGCGCCCGGACATCTGCTTGTAGATCTCACGGGTCAGATTGATGTAGCCCAGCACTTTCAAATCCCACGCGTTGCGCCAGCGCGCCTCGTCGATCTCCTCGAGGCTGCCGCCGGGAACGGCACCGGCGTTGTTCACGAGAATGTCAACGTTGCCACATGCTCGGGCGAGGGCCCGGACATTGTCACCGATGCTCAGATCTACAGGGTGGATCTGCGGGTTGCCGCCGAAGGTTCCGGCAATCTCGCGCTGGGCCTCGCGAAGCCGGTGTTCACTACGCGCCGCAAGGTGCAAGTGGCATCCCTCGCCGGCAAAGGCACGAGCCGTGGCCAAGCCGATGCCCTGCGACCCGCCGGTGACCAGAACAGCGCGTCCGCGAAGGTCGAGGTCCATCATCAGCCTCGGTGAATAACTGACTAAGGGCAGATGCCGGTGACCGGCATGACCGCGAAACTTAACATGGACGGCGCGCGCGATCACTCCCGGGGTCGTCGGCAAATGGAAACGAAAGATTGCTACGGAGAGGCTGACGAAGTATCCCCGCAGGTTGGGTGGCTTTTTGCGATCGCCGAAGCCTTCCAGACGGATACAACTGAAGTGACCGAACCTAGCCTGGGCTCATGCCGATCAGTGCGGCCGCGTACGACAGCGGCTTCTCGGCCGACCTCATCAAACAGATTGCGGATCTTCGCCCCATCGACTGGTGTGTCGCCGATCTGCAGTCCCGCACCGCAAACCTTCAACGCTCTCATGCGTGCGGAACCCCTCCCCGAGGCTGCAGCCGATAGGGACTGCAAACGCGTTCTGGCCGGTTCGTGGTCCACCTCTTGGTCCGGTATGGGCCCAGCGAGCATGCCCTGAGAAGCCGGCCCTCGCAGTGCGCAGCGCTAACACGTGCAGCATGGATTGCGCGGGATATGGCTTAATAGGATAAAGGGCACAGCAGCGATGAACGGAAGCGCACGCGCTGTCGGTGCGAAGGGGGAGTAAATTCATGCGTTACGGGCAATCCAGAGAGCAAAGCGCGGAGATCCTGCGGCTGGTATTGCCTCTCATGGCCCAACAACAGGCAGGGTTTCACCCGGCCAGCTTCACGCTCTGGTACGAACACGTGGCAGGAGTAAACCCGGAACTCAGTAGCTACCTCAACGCCCGGATCGACGCCAAACAGCCGATCAGCGACGACGAGGTTTACCAACTCTATGCGCGCCACATCGTCGCCCGCGACGTACAGACACTCGAGGACCTGCAGCAGCGTCTGCGCACGCTCCTTGAGCAAGCCGTGGAGATCACAGCCCAGGCCGGCGACCAGACCGGACAGTTCGAGCGGTCCCTCACCGACAACCAGACGCGCCTGGAGGCTGCCGACACGCTGGAGGGCGCCCGCGACGTGGTGGCGACGCTGCTTTCCGAAAGCCGGAACATGCAGGCGCTCACGCATGCCCTCGTTGAGAAACTGGACCTGCGCGCGCAGGAGGTTGGCGATCTCAGGCAGGCTCTGGAGAAGGCCCAGGCCGAAGCCCTGCAGGATCCGCTTACTGGCCTTAAGAATCGCCGTGCCTTCGAAGCCGCGGTGCGCGAAATATCGCAGGAATCCCCGGACGGCTTGCGCGGCGCGGCGCTGCTGCTTCTGGATATCGATCACTTCAAGCAGGTGAACGACACCTACGGACATTTACTGGGCGACAAGGTGCTGCGCGCGGTGGCGCACGTTCTGCAGTCGAACGTGAAAGGCCGGGATATTGTTGCCCGCGTCGGGGGCGAGGAGTTTGCGGTGCTGCTGCTACAGGCGACTTCCGCCGGTGCGCTGGCCCTCGCCGAGCAGATCCGCCTCTCTATCGCACAGGGAAAGGTGCGCAGCACCACGGCCGGGGAGCATATTGGCGCTGTCACGATTTCGGCCGGACTCACCATCGCCGTGGTTGGCGAATCTCTGGAAGTCATCTTCCAGCGCGCCGACGGCGCCCTCTATGAAGCCAAACGTACGGGTCGCAACCGCGTCTGCAGCAGTTCGGCGGGAGCCGGCGTAAGCTCCGCTCAGGTCTCCATGGGTAGTCTGCCCGCCCGGCCATAAATCTGGCCGCACAACGGCGGCGCCGCGGTTCGCGCGTCCGTCCGCAACCGCGCAGTCAGCGCACTCCCACCAGCGCCGCTGGCACTCAATCGCGGCACGCCGGAGGGGCGTGGTTTCCCGCATACGCGCCGCCTCCTTCAAGCTTGGGCTTAGCTGCGAAGCGTGGTTGCGCAGCGAAGTCGCCGGCGCACTCGGCAACACGACAACAAACAATCTTACAATTCGCACGACCCAAGCTCATGATCCGTCGTTTGGCACACGTTCACCCGGCGATAAGGGAGTTGCGAGCATGAAGAAAAAGAGCCTGCTGGTGGGCACAGTAGTTGCGACGGGGCTGGTCGCTGTATGTACCGAGGCTGCGATGTCGGCGCAGGACAGATACACCCTCAAGGTTCCGAACGGACTGGCGTTCTCCGAGTTCAAGGGCTACGAGACTTGGCAGGTCATCGCCGTCAGCAACGGCGGGCTGCTCGCCGTGATCGTGGGCAACCCTGCGATGATCGCGGCGTACAAGGATGGCACCCCGGCTAATGGCAAGCCGTTTCCCGACGGCGCCAGGATGGCAAAGATCCATTGGGTCGCGCAGAAGGCCGATGCAGTCCCCGGGCAGCCGCTCATGCCCACGACGCTGCATGACGTTGACTTCATGGTGAAGGACGGCAAGCGCTTTGCAGACAGCGGCGGCTGGGGCTACGCAGAATTCGAATACGATGCCGCGGCGGATACCTTCCGGCCGGGCACGACGACCGACCAGCCGCCGCAGGCGAACGATGCCAAGTGCGGGTTCGCGTGCCACACGGTTGTCAAGAATCGGGACTACGTGTTCACCAACTATCCCAAGAGGTGAACGGCAGCCACGCGCCCTGCACCTGCGGCGACCCGGCCGCGCACCTAACGATGGATCCTGCGGTGGCGGCCGGTGCTTGTACTAGCTCGCTGCTGAAGCGTGCCATCCGGTGCACAATCCATCGCTAGCGGGCGGGCAGCCATAAGTCCCATCCGCGGCCGAGGAGGTTGAGATGAACCGATTCGAGCAAGCAGTCTATGACTGCATGAATCCCACGGCCAGGCTGCTGGCGCAGACTACCAAGCCGCTGCACCGCGCCATCCTCCTCAACTTCTGGCGGCATGTGCACCTGGAGGGCGCAGGAGAGTACGACAAGATCCTGAGCCCGGACATGATCGCCGATAACCCCGTATACCGCGTCACCTGGGGCGCCAACCCCGCGGTGATCGAAGGCAAGGCCGGCGTGCTCGGCTTCTACAAGAGCGTAGGTGAAGCCGTGCTCTGGCACTCGGATGACCGGCTGGCGGTTGCCGACTGGGGCGTGTGTGACGAAATCACGTTTCATCAGCTCGCCAGCGGCGCGGATCTGCGGGCGATCGGCTACCAGGTCGAGCATGCGGACCGGCTATACCACGTCGCGAGCCGCCAGGCGTTCATCTGGCCGTACGACCAACGTGCGCGCCTGGCCGGTGAGCACCTGTACGAAGACAAGACCAGCCTGCGCATCGAGGAGGTGCCGCGTTCGGAAGCGATCACGCCGGCTCGGGTCCGCGAGATCCATCGTGAGCAGCTCGGCAAGCTCGAGGCGGAGCTGGGGCCCGACTTCTGGGTGCTGCGCGGCGCCTGACCCGGCGGGTCCGCTCCCGACATTCTCAGCAAGAAGCGCATGGCCAGACTTCCCCTTGCGACGCGCCTGGTGATGAAGCTCGACGTCTGGTCGGTGCGCCTGACCGGCGCCTCGTTCTTCATGTGGATCTTTGCACGGCGCACCGGCCTGGTGCGCGACCCGGACTTCGACAGCAAGAAGGCGCCAGCCCTCGTGCTCACTACCCGGGGCCGCAAGAGCGGCCGCCGGCGCTCGGTCGTGCTCCCCTACTTCACCTTCGACGGCTATACCTTCGTGGTCGGCTCCAAGGGTGGCGCGCCCGAGGATCCGGACTGGGTGCGCAACCTGCGTCTTGCCCCGGACGCACTCATTTATATGGGCCGGAGGGCAAGCAGCGTTACCACCCGCTTCGCCGACCCGGCAGAGCGCGCCACGCTGTGGCCGCAGCTGGTCCGGCGGGCGCCCACCTACGCGGGTTATCAGCAGGCGACGAGCCGGGAGATTCCCCTCATCATCATCGGCTGATGCATAACCGGGGCTGCGCTACCCGCGCCCTCATGCGATTGCTTCAGAAGTTGAACCCGTTGCCAGTGATCACCGGCAAGTTGGTCCACAGGCCCTTCGGATCCCGGTACCAGCCGCCCGCGGCAAGCGCACCACCATCGAGGTTGATGGTGGTGCCCGTAATCCACGAGGCCAGGTCGGAGGCCAGGAACAGCGCAGAACCGGCCGCATCCTGCGGCGTGCCGAAGCGCCCGAGCGGGATCCAGCGCCTGGTGTGCTCGCGATGTTCCGGGGCGATCAGGCCGGCCACGGGAACCTGGGGTGTCTCGGTGGTCTCCGGCGCGATGGCGTTCACCCGGATGCCATCGGACGCCAGTTCAAGCGCCAGGCTGCGCGTGAACCCGGTGATCGCGTGCTTCATCGCCGAGTAGACACTCACCATCGGGATGCCCCGGAAGGCCTCGATCGATGACAGCGAAATGATGCTGCTGCCCGGCGCACGCTTCCGCAGCAGCGGAATGGCCGCACGGGTCACCACGAACACCGACCGCAGATTGATACCGTAGATTGCCTCGATGTCCGCGTCGCTGCATTGCTCGAAGGGCTTGACGATCCTGAGGAAGTCCCCGACGTTGTTCACCAGCACGTCGAGGCCGCCGAAGCGCTCGTCGACCGCGGCCATGAGCGCTGCCACCGATTCCGTGGAGCGCACGTCCGCGGCCACGACCAGGGCATCGACGCCTGCGCCCTGCAACGCCTCGCGCACCTGCGTGGCCCGCAGCGGATCGATCTCGGCCACGGCCACCCGCGCTCCCGCAGCGCCAAAGGCCTCGGCGATCGCGCGGCCAATGCCTGCGCCGCCCCCGGTCACCAGCATCGTCTTGGCATGAAAATCGAACATCGCGCCTCCGACACGTCCGGACGGACGCTGCAGGCTACACCCGGGGAGGCCCCCGCGAAGCGTCCGAACGGGTGTGGCATCTATGTCCGCCCGGAAGAGCGCTGGCGATCAGGCCAGAGGTGCCGCCGGGCCTCAATCGATGGCAGCGCGGATCAAGGCGATGTGCTCTGGCCCGACGCCGCAGCACCCGCCGACGATCTCCGCGCCATCGGCCAGCCAGCGCCTGACCCAGGACAGGTACTGCTGCGGTCCGAGGTCGGCCCGCAGCGCGCTCAACTCCGCGTTTGCACTCGCCGTGGCAGGCTGTGGGGGAAACGCATTCGCATAGGCACCCACGCGCACGCGCGCACGCGCGCCCGGCGCGCGCTCCGCATCGAGCGCATCGAGCGTTCGCCGCGCGACTGCCACCGCCTCAGCAATCGCCTCTGGCTGACTGCAGTTGAACAGGACCGCCTGAGCGCCGAGCC
Source organism: uncultured Pseudomonadota bacterium (assembly GCA_963794975.1). GTDB lineage: Bacteria > Pseudomonadota > Gammaproteobacteria > Steroidobacterales > Steroidobacteraceae > 13-2-20CM-66-19. The sequence goes on from CAWCGL010000005.1 coordinate 103,908, forward strand.
GCGCCGCGTGCGTCGCCGCGGATGAGACCGACTCGCCAGAGCGCAGCGTCGGTGCGCCACGCTGGGGCGGATCGTCGCTGAGCGTGTACGACACCCACCAGGGCTGCCGGCTTGCTGGCACGACCTCGCTCATCAGCGCCATCTCAGCCTCTGAGCTCACCGTCTCCGCAAGCCACAGGTCGACGTAGGGGGCGAGCGCACGCACGAGTTCCTGCAACACCGGGCGCGCTACCCCGACATCAAAGAGGTCTGGCCGGTAGGATCCACACACTGGCGGCAGCGATCCTGCCACCAGCACCGCACGGCCAGCCGCATCGGCAGTGGAGCGCGCGAGCTTGCCACTCAAGGCCGCGAGCGCGAAGCCGTCTTGCCGGAAGCGTGCCTCGCCGATGTGGAACGGCACGACCGCGTAGCTGTTGGTGGTAATGACGTCAGCACCCGCTTCGATGTAGCGCTGGTGCACGCGGGCAACGTATTCGGGTCCCTCGATCAGGGCCAGCGCCGACCATTCGGGCTGGCGAAACGGCGCGCCCAGGCGCAGCAGTTCACGCCCCGTTCCGCCGTCGAGCAGTAACGGCCGCGGTTGCATCGATTCCCTAGTGGGGCCGCCCGAGCTTGGTTTTCAACTCGCTGAAACTTGGATCGCCGTACAGGGGCGCGAGGATCGGGTCATGGGTGCAATTGGTGAGGCCCCCGTCGTGGGTGTCCACGACGCGGCCGCGCCATGCAAACGCTTCTGAGGCGTAACTGAGGAAGACGGCCTTATGCAGGTCGGTCATGGACTTGGGATCACAACTGAGCGTGAGCCGCCCGGGGCGCGGTCGGGTATCGACACAACCTTATTCTGGGCAGGTCACTGTGCCGCGCATCATGCGGGAAGCGGCCCACGGCGCGCAACGCGGCGGACCGCCCGGTCCCGGCCTTCCGGCGCGCGGCGCTTCCAGGACCGGCCTGCGGTCAGCGGTCGGTCGACCCCTCGGTGAGCCGCTCGCCCTCGAGACCCAGGCTCTTGCGCATCGTCGCCGCCTGGGCCGCCGTAACCGGCGGGGCACGGTTGTCCCAGCTGTTGCGGACGTAGGTCGCGACGTCTGCGACCTGCTGGTCATCGAGCTTCCAGGCGAACGCCGGCATCGACAGTGGGCTCGGCCGCGTAGCGGTGGCCGCGGTGCGGTCACCCGCGAGGATGATATGGAGCACGCCGGTTGGGTCGGTCTGCTGGGCCACGGAATTGGCGCGCAGCGGCGGGAAGAAGCGCGGCTGACCGGCGCCCTCCTCCATGTGACACGAGGTGCAGGCATCGGAAAACACCGCCGCGCCCCGCTTCATGCTCGCCGCATCCGCCTCCTGCAAGGCCGCTGCGGCACTGGGCCCCTGGTCCTTAAGGTAGGTCGCGATCCCCTGCAAGTCGGCGTCAGTGAGGATCGAGGTCGAATACGACACCACCTCGGCCATGGAGCCGCCCGCGTTGGCGTGGGCGTTGCGGCCGGTCTTGAGGTACTCGACGATCTCATCGACGCTCCAGCTGCCGATGCCGGTGCGGTTGTTCTGGGTCAGATCCGGCGCCACCCAGTTGTCGAGGGTGCCACCCTGCAGCGCCCGGTCCGTGCGGTCGGCCGACAGCGAGTTCTTGGGAGTGTGGCAGGCGCCACAGTGCCCCAGACCAGTTACAAGATACGCGCCGCGGTTCCACTGGGCGGACTTCTCCGCTGCAGGCACGAACTCGCCCTTGTGGAAGAACAACAGGTTCCAGCCATGGATCAGGGGACGGACGCTGAATGGGAAGGACAGGCTGTTAGCCGGCTGGTGCTCGTTCACCGCCGGCACCGTCTTCAGGAAGGCGAGGATCGCATCCGAGTCAGCACGCGTAACACGGGTGGTGTAGGGATACGGCATCGCTGGGTAAATGGCACCGCCTCCCGGGGAGGTGCCCGCGTGCATGGCGGCGTAGAACTGGTCGGCCGTCCAGACCCCGATGCCGGCATTGGGATCAGACGTGAGGTTGGTGCTGTAGATGGTGCCAAAGGGGGTGTTGAGCCCGAAGCCGCCGGCAAGAAATCCCCCGCCCTCGCGCGTATGGCAGGACGCACAGTCGCCCACGCGCACCAGGTACTGCCCAAGCCGCACCTGCTCGGCATTCGGCACGCTCTCGGGCACTGGCTGCGTGAGCAGCCGCGTGGATAGCGTCGTCGCGGTCATGGGGGAATAGGCGGCGGCCGACGGCCGTCCGACGAGCAGCATCGCCAGCAGCGCCAGGAGCACCGCGATCACTGCCACCGCCACCACGCCCCGGGTTTTGCCGGCCATGCCTCGCGCTCCTTCAGGCACCGACCAGCGGACCGGCCTTCTTCAGGTACTGGTCCTTGATGCCGGCGGCGGCGAGGTAGCTCAGCGCCGCCACCGTGCCGGTTGGGTTGTAGCCGGCATTCTGCGGGAAGGCCCCGGCGCCGGTGACGAACAGGTTGGGCACGTCCCAGCTCTGGGAGTACTTGTTCACCACGCTGTTGGTGGGATTGTCCCCCATCATGGTGCCGCCGGTATTGTGCGTGGTCTGGTACGGCACCACGCTCCAGGAGCCAGTGCGGTAATTCTTCTTGACCGTGCTCACCCCCTCCATCGCAAGGCCAATCTCCGCCGCCTTGTCGACGAGGTAGCGCGACATCTTCAGCTCGTTGTCGGTGAAGTCGAATGTCATGCGCAGCATCGGGCGCCCGAAGCTGTCGCGGTAGGTGGGATCCAGGTCCAGGTAATTGCCGCGATGCGCCATCACCGAGCCATGGCAGCTCAAATTGACGGCCCGCAGGTAGTTCTTCGCGGCCGCCTTCTTCCACTCCGCGCCCCACTTCGGGGTGCCTGGGGGCGTATAAATCATCTCGATCGGCCGGCCGCCGGTATGCATCTGGGCGATGTAGCCGCCGCCGATGAAACCTAGACCACTGTGGTCGAAGTTGTCGCCATTGAACTCATCGACCACGGTTGCCAGCGCCCCGGCACCGATGAAGGGGTTCATGATCTTCTCTTCGAAGAAGACGTTCACCGATCCCATGGTCTGGTAGGCGTAGTTCTTGCCCACCACACCGGTGCCGGTCTTCGGATCGTACGGCTGGCCGATCTTCGACAGCAGCATGAGGCGCACGTTCTGCAGCACGTACGCGGAAAGCACCACGATCTCGGCCGGCTGGAAGAACTCCTCGCCCGCGCTGTTCACGTAGGTGACCCCGGTGGCGTGCTTGCCGTCAGCGGTGGTCTCCACCCTGAGAACCTCGGACTCGGTGCGCAGCGTGAAGTTCGGCTTCATCAGCAGATACGGCAGGATCGTGGTCTGCGCGGTCGCCTTGGAGTAGTTGCCGCAGCCGAACTTCTCGCAGAAGCCGCAGTAGGTGCATTGCCCGAGCTGCGCGCCCAGGGTATTCACATACGGGCGCGAGACGTTGCCGGTCGGGTGCGGGAAGGCCTTGTAGCCCTTCTCGATCGCCGCCTTGGCGAAGAGCGTCGGCCCGTAGGGCATCGCCAGCGGTGGATTCGGATACTCCGCCGAGCGCGGCCCCTCAAACGGGTTGCCGCCCTCCTGAAGACGGCCATTGAGGTTCCCGGCCTTGCCGGAGGTGCCGCACAGCTTGTCGAAGGCGTCGTAATGCGGCTCGATCTCGTTCCAGCTGAACGGGTAGTCCTGTACCGTCATGTCGTAGGCGCTCACGGCCGCCTTGCCGTAGCGGTGCAGGTTGTGGCTGTAGGCCTTCAGGTCACTCTCGAGGAAGCGCCAGATCTGCGCGTTCCAGTGCACCCCGGCGCCGCCCACGCCCGTGCCGAGCAGGAACGAACCCAGGCGCCGCATGGGCAGGGCTTCCTGATTGGTGTTGTTCCTGATGGTGAGGGTGTCGTAGGCGAGATTCTGGAACAGGTGGTGGCGCCACATGTAGCGCAGCTCGTCCTGGGCGAAGGTCGGTGCGAAGTCGGTCGGCGTGTCGCGCCATAGTCCGCGCTCCAGCGCCAGCACGTTCAGGCCGGCATCGCACAGCTGCTGCGCCAGGATCGCACCCGTCCAGCCGAAGCCGACCATGACCGCATCGACCGGGGGAAGCTGGGTTGCCATGGCGCTTCAGGACTCCGACCAGCCCGGCCGGCCCTTGATGCTCACCGGCGGGTACGGCACCCGCTCGCCATGCCGTCCTACCCACTCGCGGTAGTCGTAGTGCGCCCCCGGAAAGCCGATCATCTTCCACGCCGCCATGTCCTTGTTGCCCCCGTAGATCGGGTCGGAGAAATATCCCTCCAGGGTGTTCTGCAGCAGCATGGCGAAGAAGCCCTTGCCGTCGGCGCCCTCAAGCTGTGCGTCGCCGCTCTCGAGCCCCTTGAGCACCGCGTCCTGATCCGCCGCGGCGAGCTCCTTGAACGACTTGCCCCCGTGCGCGCCCTTCACGTAGTTCTCGATGGCTGGAATCGCCGCGCGGTACAGCTGCGCCGGGGACAGGCGGCTCTGATAGCCCTGCTCAGGCGTGCCCTTGGGCCACGGGCCGCCGAGGTAGTAGTGGTCGCCGCGGCCGTACGGACCGGACAGCTGGCGATCCAGAAATACGTGCACGTTGCACTGGGTGGCGCCCGGACCGGTGTCATCGGGCGGGATGAGCCGGTCGATCGCCGGCTCGATGAACCCCTGCTCGGCGGCGGTAAAGAAGCGATACTCGGTGCCACTGGCCAGCGGCGGAACATCCGCCGCACCTTCGCGCCAGGGCATGGCGCCCTTGACGGTTTGCGACGGCGCGCCGAGCTCGCCATCGTGGAGCGCCGCCCCGCTGGCATACGCGGCACCGACCATGGCGCCGCCCAACAGCAGCTTGCGTCGACTGATCTCCCCGTCGCTCATGAGTTTCCCCTGACAGACATGCGAAGACACGCAATCCTGGTCAGCATCTTACGCGTGTTGCATCGGCTCACGGCAAGCTTGGCGCAAACGCAGGCACCAGCGTGACGATTTCAGTTGTAACTAACATCGTTGCCGTGGCCAAGCAACGCCACGCCATGCGCGCAATCCAACACGAAACCCGCGGAACTGGTCCGCACAAGGTGAAGCTTGGGCTGGAGGGCGGCCGCGAGCTAACGCCGCACCGCTAACGTGACAGTTCCCTGCGGATCGCCTGCAGTGCACGCGCGCGCTGGTCAGTAGTTTTCGGGAAGCTCATCTTCAGGTCTGAAAGAGTCTGCACCACGATCTGCGAGACGATCAGGCGCGCATTCTCCTTGTCATCGGCGGGCACTACGTACCATGGCGCTTCCTTGGTGCTGGTGGCGCCCAGGCACTTCTCGTACGCCTTCATGTACTGCTTCCAGTACTTGCGCTCCTCGACGTCCGCCTCGCTGAACTTCCAGTTCTTGGAAGGCCGGTCGATGCGCTCGACGAAGCGCCGCCGCTGCTCGTCTTTTGACAGGTGCAGGAAGAACTTGATGATGCGTGTCCCGTTCAGGTACAGGTGCCGCTCAAGGCCGGTGATCGAACGGTAGCGCTCGGGCCAGACCGCGTCAGGGTCGACATCGGTGATTCCCTCCGCGGCCAGGATCTCCGGGTGCACTCGCACGATCAGCACCTCCTCGTAGTATGAGCGGTTGAAGATGCCTATGCGGCCCCGCTCCGGAAGATCACGGGTCGTGCGCCACAGGAAGTCGTGCTGCAACTCCGTGGCACTTGGGTGCTTGAAGCTAAATACCTGGCACCCCTGTGGGTTGATGCCTGACATCACATGCTTGATGGCGCCGTCCTTGCCCGCAGCATCCATGGCCTGAAAGATCAGCAGCACCGCATAGCGGTTGGACGCATACAGCAGCTCCTGGCACGCACTCAGCTGCGCGATGTGGCTGGCCAGCATCCGCTCGTACTCATCCTTGGAACCGTAGACCCGCTTCACGCGGGTGGGCCATTTGCCGAGGTTCACTTTCTTACGCGGAGGTACCCGGAAATCACGCGGATGTATCTTCATGGTGCGAACGTCTTCTGTCAGTGCTTGCCAGAGCCCCGGACGCATTGTTGGCCGCGCGGCGGGGCCGCCACAAGCGCCAGCCGCGGGCCTCCCGGCAAGCGCCGCCGTTGCCGGGGCCACGCTCACGCCCAACCGTCTGACCGGCCTGCCGTTTCCGGCTCGCGCGTGAGGCATCGCAGTGCCTTGCCGCCCACGCGCAGCGGCGGAAATCAACTCCGAGGCGGCTGCATCGCCGCAGGGCATCGTGCCTCTGCATTGGGCGTGGCCGCGCACCGGGCAGAAGCCCGGGTTCCGCAGCAGCGCGCGCTTTCGGTGCAGACCGCCTGTTTCCCCGCAAACCAGAGTGTCCGGGACGCCGGGCGCACAGTTTTTAACAGCTGGCACGGTAGCTGCATTTCGGAAAAACGACGGCGGCACTTCGTCGTCATTCATCGAGGAAATCACAGATGCGCCAATTCCAACTCTCGGGGGTCTGTGTGGCCAGCGCATTGCTCGCGACGGCCGTCGCGGCGCCGTGTGCATTCGCTGACGATACCGCCGCGGCGGCCAAATCCGCCGTGCCTTCGCTGACGGACGTCCTGGGCTCCTCCGGCGTCACGATGACCGGGTACGTCGCCGCCTCCTACTACCATTCCACCGGCTACAACTCGTTCCACGAGTTCGACGTCGAGCACGACACCTTCCAGCTGGACCAAGCCGGCCTGCAGGTCGGCTACCAGCCCAAGGAAGGCTTCGGCGCGTTCGCCGACCTCCTGGCCGGCGAGGACGGCCGCATCCTCAACGCGGCGGAGAACGGCACCAACAGCACCTTCAACATGCGCCAGGCCTACGTGCAGTACGCGTCCTCCTCGCTGACCCTCATCGCCGGCAAGTTCTCGACCCTGGCCGGCTACGAGTACAGCAACCCGGTCAATAACACCAACTTCTCCCGCTCCTTCCTCTACTTCGCCGAACCGCTGACGCACACCGGCGTGCGGGCTATCTGGGCGGCGACCGACACCCTCAGCCTGACCCTCGGCGCCAACAACGGCTGGAACACGACCTCGACGTCTTACGGCTCCAAGACCATCGAGGCGGCCGTGGCGTTCACGCCGAGCAAGGCGCTGTCGCTTAATCTCAACGGCTACTTCGGCAAGGAGCCAGCCTACGACGCGCAGCGCTCGTTCCTCGACTTGGTCGGTTCCTACAGCATCACCGATGCCCTCACCGTCGCTTTGAGCTACGACTGGGGCAGGCAGGCGCAGGTTGCCGCGGCTGACCTGAAGTGGGACGGCGTCGCCGCCTACGTGAACTACGCTATCAACGGCCAGTGGCGCGTGTCGCTGCGCGGGGAATACCTCGATGACCAGAACGGCTTCGTCACCGGCACGCCGCAGAAGCTGAAGGAAGGCACGCTCACCTTCGGCTATGCGCCGCTGAAGAACTTCGAGCTGCGCCTGGAGGCGCGCTACGACAGCTCCGACCAGGTGAGATTCCTGAAGTCCATTCAGGGCGGCGGTGAGGACCTGGGTTACGCCGACAACCAGACCGAGCTCGCGATCCAGGCGCTGTACAAGTTCTGACCGCCGCCGCGGGGAAGCATGCACCAAGGGCTCGCCCGGGCTGCACCGTGCTGGTGCAAACCCCCCACCCTGTGTAGCTAACTCGCTGTTTGCACAGGCGGAAGTGGATGGCACACCGCTTGCTTAGCTGAAGTGCGGCGCGGCGCTCAGGGGACGACAAGAACGTTAACGGGAGGAGTGGGTATCGATGAAATTGGTTACCGCAATCATCAAGCCTTTCAAGCTCGATGACGTACGTCAGGGCTTGAGCGAACTCGGTGTGAGCGGCATGACCGTCACCGAGGTCAGGGGATTTGGCCGCCAGCGCGGCCACACCGAGGTGTACCGCGGCGCGGAGTACACGGTGGAGTTCGTCCCCAAGACGCGCATCGAGGTCGCCATCGCCGATTCGCTCCTGGACCAGGTGATCGATGCGGTCATGCACACCGGGCGCACCGGCAAGGTCGGCGACGGCAAGATCTTCGTGACCGAGCTCGTCACGGTGGTGCGCATCCGCACCGGCGAAAAAGACGCAAGCGCGATCTAGAACAGCAGCACACGCACTGAGGAGACTTCATTGACTACCAAACTCGTTCCCCTGCTGGCTCTGTGCGCGCTCGGCGCCTGCGCGCAGGATGCGTGGGCGCAGGCCGACACCGCCGCCGCGGCCCCGGCCGCTAGCAGCGCCGCGGCTCCGGGCGCCCCTGCGGCTGCCACCGACAACGCGGCAGCCGGGGCTCATGCGGATGCCGCGGCGGCTGCCCCGCCGGCGCCCACCGCGCCGCAGCTGGTCGCCACGGACAAGATCAGCGCCGGAGACACGGCGTGGATGCTGACCTCCACGGCGCTGGTGCTGATGATGACCATCCCGGGCCTGGCGCTGTTCTACGCCGGCATGGTGCGCAAGAAGAACATCCTGGCCACCGTGATGCAGAGCTTCGCGATCACCTGCCTGGTAACGCTGCTGTGGTGGGTGGTCGGCTACTCCTGGGCCTTCACCCCGGGGAGCAGTCCCTACCTCGGCGGCATGTCGCGCCTGCTCATGCACGGCATGACCTTCATGAAGGACGACGGCAAGCTCACCGTCTCGCACCTGGCGCTGACTTCCTCCGTGCAATGGGCCATGGCGTCGGTCCACGTGGGCCAACGGTTGTGCCGCGCGTAGAACCAGTATTGCCAGTGCAGCGACAGTTGGTTGTGGGGCTGATCGTGCGGATGGTCGACCGCGCAGGCTTGGCAGACGTCCGCCGGCGGCGGCAAGAGCGTCATGGCGTTCTGCTGTTCGCTGGTGACCTCGCCTGTTTGCGTGTTGACGGTCTGCACCTTGCCGAGCTTGGTGACGATCGGCTTGGCGGATGATTTCAGTGGTTTCATGGGGTTTCCTTTATCGAGTAACGTCTTCCTTCTTTTCGAGCCGATCAGCCGTTTCACGGAGCATCTTGATTGCGTCAGACCGCCGCACGTTGGAGACATATTGACCCACGCCTGCCTCGATCCTGTCGGTGACGATGAGAAAGAAAAGGCATTTGCCTTTTTTGCTCGGGCCGGCGGGCAGGTCGGCTTCGAGCTTGCGGGCCAAGTCGCTGAAGAACTCCCTGAGTTCCGGCTCGTTCATGTCTTCGAGATTTTTCACTTGGCGGCTCCTTCTTTCCTGAGATGACGATCGATGCCCTCGGCGATCGCCTCGGACGCCGGCTTGCCGACTCGCTTGATCGTGGCCAGAGCATCGGCGAGCGATTCGCCCGTCGTATCTTGCAGCTTGATCGCGTCATCGACGGTGACGATGCCGACATCCGCCAGGGCGGCGAGCGGTCGGCTGAGATTGCCCCACATGTGGCCATTCAAACGAACTTCTTCGAGGGTCCGCTTGTCCCGGTCCACGTGGAACAGCTGTAAAGACGTACCCGTTCGTGAAGGGCTTCGGGTACCTCGGCGGGGTCCGCTCGCCTTGAGGCCTGAGCGACTTGCAGGGAGTCGTGGTGGCGTCGAACAGTTGCAGGTGTCGTCATCGACGGCGGCTGCGCAGGCGCCGAGCTACTCTTCAACCTGCGCTGATGAACCTCGCCATGTCGGCGATCTCGAGATTTAGCGAGACCACTCCTTTTCCTTTTTGTCGACGGCCGCGCCGCCGGAGAAACTCGAGTCGTCTTGCCGGACGCGACGAAGCTCGACCCACAGGACAAGCGACTCCTTGGCATCGCATCGTCGCTGGGCCAAGGCCGCCGCACTCGCGGCCGCGGCGTTTATTCAGCGTGGGCGACGGCGTCGGCCCACGTGCTCTCGATGACCAGCGCGGCATGAGAATGCGGAAAGCCTGCAAGCGAGCAGATGAAGAAAACGGCATCATTGCCCTTTGAAGCAGCGATCGAGCGTCTCCACCGGCGGTGCGGGCGGCTGGCGGCCGGCCGCTTTTTTCGTTTTGTTTTCGCGCTCATCGCGCAGCCGTCTCGCGCCACGGCTCCTTTGGGGCCGTGCCGTTTTGCTGGCCTCGGGGCGCCGCTTGGCCCATGGTTTGGGCACGAGCTCATGGGCCTTGCCGCTGGGATCGACCGCAACGACAATCTTGTCCTGAGCCTCCTTGCCAAGCGCCCCTTCCGCCAGGTTCGATGAGACCCTGCAATGTAGTCGCCAGCGTCCAGGTCGACCATACAAGCGTTGTGCTTCAGCGAGCCTGGCGAGTATTCATTCCACAGCGATTTGCTCTCCTGGGCCGTCTGGATCTTCTTGCCCTCGGCCTTGGCCCGTTCGAGCATGACTTCCCCCCAGGCCACCGTCTTGGACCGATAGCAAGCGGGGTCGGTGCAAACGTCCTCGCGTCCCTCGGGGAACTCCTCGCGGTTGTTGCCGGTCAGTTTGGGGCAGTCGGTGCAAGCTCCTGCACTGGGCAGCAACGTGGCGGTCCTTGGGGGGGAAAGGGCCTGTTTCAACTCGACCATGAATCTCGCCTGGATCTTTTCCTTTGCCTCCCGCAGCGACGGCATTTCGCGGACCGTGCAGATCCCTTGAGGCCTGGGCCCGCAGCTTCTCCTTAGGAATGCGGGCAAACAATAGTGCGGTGTTGGCCGGCAATTCGCCGGCCTCCAGGGCCTTGGCGGCGGCCGTGGGCAGTTGCAGGAGCTTGAGCAGCCCGTAAACCGTTGCCGGCGAGCGGCCGATCTTGGCGGCCAGGGTGTCGGCGGTATAGCCGTGCTCATCGATGAGCTTTTGTAACCGCGGGCTTTTTCCAGTTCGGGCAAGTCGGCGCGTTGCTCGCGGTGACCAGGGCGATTTCAAGGACCTCTTTATCCGACAAGTCACGCACGATGGCCGGGATCTCGGCCAGGCCGGCGAGCTGGGCGGTGCCAGCGGCGTTCGCCGTCCACGAGTTCGAACGCTCGTACTGGCCTTTCTTCGGCCCGCGGTTGATTGTGTGCCGGCGCGGCCGCAAGAGAACGGGTTGCAAGATGCCGTGCGACTTGGCGGTCTCGGCCAGCTCCTGGAGCTTGGCCTTGTCGAAGGTCTTGGCGGGTTGAGCGGGCTGGGATCGATCAGAGAGATAAGTATGGTTTCACGTTCCATCGGTGTCACTCCTTTTTTGCAATGTAATCGATGATGGCTTTCGCCCTTGTAGCCGATCGAATCGCCCTAAAGGTTCGCGAACCCCGTGAGGCACGCAAGTCTTCCGAGGGCGCGTGACGAAGACACGGTAAAGCACGCTCATGTCGAAGCGCACAATGAGGGCGTAAATGTCGCTGCCGCGATACGATTGTTTGTCTGGGCCAAAGTGGACGGTGATAGAGCCGTCCTTTTGCCAGCCAGATTCTTTTTCCTTTTTCGAGGACGGCAATGCGGGCTTGGGCATCGGCGAGGCGACGGCCTCTGTCGATATATCGCCTCGTGATGATCTCCAGGCAGTTTGCGAGCTGCCGGGCCTCCGATATTTGTTAGTTCTTCTCGACATTGGCTTTCCTTTTGAATGGCACGGCCCAGCCCTTTTTGTCCCCGCGTGCGTGGCAGGAGCCGGCCGCTTCGGCCTTCGCCCAAGTGATCTCACCGGCGGCAACGGCGGTCGCCAATTGGTTGTAATGCTGCATGCACAAGCCCCGGCGAATGCCGATCCTTTTACAGTCGGCGGTCAAACAACTGATGCGGAGCATGGTTGGTTCCTCACGGTGTCGCCTTTTTCAAAAACCTTTGGAAGAAGCCGGCGAAAAAACTCTGGAGCAGATTCAATTGGGATTTACCCTCCCGAAATTCCCAGGGACCGGCGACCTTGATTTTGTCTGCCCCGTCACGCTCAATCGGCAGATGGGCCAGAGCGCTGTGCTTGTCGCCAATCGTCATGCCCATTGCCACGATAACTTCCCTTTTCCGAGGATGGTCCTTTGGCATTTCGCCCTTCACCTGCGGGGCCAGCCACGCTTCGGACGTGAGGATGACGGCGACCGGAAACTTCCTTGCGTCATATTGGGAAAGCCCAGGTTTCGCATGATGGCGTGCTTTTCCTCGTGGGAATTGAAGGACGTGGCTAGCAAGAATAAGCCACGCTCGACCTTGGCCGAGGGCCTGACTTTCGTGACGACCAAAAGACCCGGCATCAGGCTGTCGCTCGCCGGCGGCATTTCGAGTATTTTTAGCGCATGGTCCATTTGCTCGCGCATATAAAGCACCAACTCCGCCTCACCGACCAGCAGGCCTTCGAGCGTTTCCAAGTCACACCAGCCTTTCAAGTGCCAGATCCTTAGCCATATCGAGGGAATACCGCAGAGCCGCGTTCATCGCGCGGATGCGTTCCTGGAGGTTTTCACGGGTCCAGTCGGCGGCCAGGGCCCACTCGCCCTCGGCCAAAATGGTTTCCAGGTCCTCGATCAGGTCTTCGATGTCAACCTCACCGGCTGAAGTAGGGCGGTTCGTCCACGTTCTTATCCTGGCCTTTGGCTCGCAGGCCGGCGCCGTATTCGTCGAGGTCCTCGACGTAATCGAATTCGAGTTGCTTCGGCACGGCGATTTCCCGCCGGACCATTTCCTCGGTGACGATGGTGATCCGGTAGATGCTGGCCGCGGTGAAGTAGTGAATGCGAAACTCGTTGGGCCCGGTCGGCACGTCGACGCGGCCGATCTTGGAGCCGAACTTCTCCTCTTCGGAGAGCCTACCCGCCAGTTTGCAGTAGCCCATCAGTTCGACAATGGCCCACGTGGGCCTCCAGGTAAAGATTCCATGATCGCTGCTTTCTAGTCGGTCATTTCGTGATAGACTTCGATTTTTCCGCCGGCCCGACCGGCACATCGTGGGCGGGATCGAAGCCCATGTTCAAATATTTGGCGATGCCGGGGGACGCAGTTTCCAGCATGGCGATGACTTTCTCGACGGCCCGGCGGCTTTGCGTGGCGCTGGGGCCGATGTTGGCGGGATGGCGCAGGGCAAGCTGGACCTGGCCAACGATCGAGATGAGGGTCTCGAAGTCGACATTCCAGACGAACCAGCCGTGCTTTTTCGCCAGATCCTCGGCCAAGGACGCAAAGATGGCTTCGTGGTTGGTTTTCATTCCGCCTCCTTGTATTCCAGGGCCAAGAGCTGGTGGCCAATAGCTGCGCGGCCATTCCTGCCGGCCCTTTCACGGTCCTTTTCTTCCTTCTTCTTCTTCCAGTCGGGGTCGATCTTTCGCACAAGCTCCAGCACGTCGTAGAGCTCCATAATCGCCACGTGCTCCCGGTTGTAGCTCCAGACGTCGCCAAGCAGCTCGACATCGTGAATGACGCTCTTGAGTTTTTTGACAACCTGGTCGGCGATGACCCGGCTCTCGATTTTTCTGGCCATCATTCACCGCCCTTCAGAAAAAACACCGCGTTGCCCGCTGGTATCTGGCCCTTGGGCAAAACGATGGTCGAAGGAGTCAGCGGGCGAACCGCAGTGCCTCCATCTCCAAAAGCTCGCGGCAAGTCCACTCGCAATGTGAGGAGCAAACCAGCCGCCAGTTCATTTCCGGCAGCGGCCTGAGCCAGCCCCGGTATGCTTGCATATCGAGATTCATCACGCGCCTCCGAGCCACAAAAGGACCACGGCCACGGTCATGGTGACGATCAGCCAGATCATCAGGCCGGCCAGGCCCGCGGATAGATTCCAGAGGAACTCGCCCAGCCAGCGCAGCAGGCGCTCCTCATATTTCGCGGCCATGAAGGCGCAGAGCGTGGCCAAAAAAAACGCGACCGGCCAGCCCAGGGCGGAGATTTTAAACCAGAGCATGTTGGGTCCTCGTGAAGAAAGGCCGGGACGCGTGGCGGCATCCCGGCCCGCGTAGGAGCCGCTGACTTCAAAGCCAACCCAGCGGCCCCACGCCTGCTCGTGACTTAGCCGCCGCAACCGCAGCCACCCCCGCCCCCGCCGCGGTGGAATAAGCCGCCGCCGTTTTGCCGCCGCTCGCGGAAGCGCTGCAAGATCCCCGCCTCAGCCTCGGCGGCCCAGACCGCCAGCAAAGCGACCGCACAAACAATCCGTAAAATTCGCATCACAAAACCTCCGTGAAAAAAGAAAAGAAACACTCGCCTCTCTCGGTTCTCGATCGATCACGCGGCTAGGGCGGCTTCTTCACCGTCGCCCAGGGCACGCCCTTGTCGTTGAACTTCCGCCGCATCGCCCCCACGAAATAACTCCAGGCCGCCACGTGCAGCTTCTTGCCATTACGCAGACAATCCAGCCGCCGCATGACCTCCTCGACGTCGTTTGGCTCCAGCTCGCCGCTGACCAGGGCCCAGCCAACGCGCAGGCAGGGCCCTTCCTGGAGCAGTGGATCCGCCACGCGCAGGCGCAGCCAGTGCGCCCGCTCGCGGGCGTTCTTTTCGCGCTCCTGGTCGGTCGGCAGGCGTTTGATGATTTGCCCGAAGCCGTCACCCAGGAGCGGGATCTCGCCCTCGGCTCGGTGGATTCTCGGACCGGGAGTTTGCGGGGTGTTTTTTTGGGTCGGAATTGGCGGCGGCGGTTGTGGTGTCACATCCGCCGGCAAGCTTAAGCTTTTAAGCGACAAGCTACGAGCGCGCACTAATTCTTCTAAAGAAGAATTAAAGCTTAAGCTTAAAGCTTCGCGCGATCCATATGGGAGTTGCCCCGGCGGATGTGACACCGCATCCGCCGACCCCCTTTCCGTCGTTGGCAATTCAGGAGTTGCGCCGCCCGGCGGATGTGACACCATATCCGCCGCGACTGCGGAAGGCTGCCCCTCAGCCGGCGGCTGTGGTGTCACGCGTGGTGTCACGCATGGTGTCACATCCGCCGCGGCCGAGGCATCCCTGGTCTCCAGCTCGGTGTCGGCATCCTGTTCCGCATCCGGCTGGAAAGGCAGCTCCCCTTGGCCGCTCTGACCGCCAGGGATGAGCCTGGCGCGTGCGACAACCCGGGGATCGTGAAGGTAAATGATAACGTCGCCCGAGGTCCGTTGACGATCGGGGATACTGATGAGCCCGGCCAGGGCCAGCGTCTCCAGATATCTGCGGCCGGCTCGGTCGCTGGTGCCCATCTCCAGGCCCAGCGAGGCGGGATTGGCCACGCAACTCAAACCGACGCCGCCGGCCACTTCGAGAAGATACAAAAAGGCCAGCTTGGGTTCGGCCTTGAGGCCACGCCAGCGCCGCACCGTCCGGATGACCTGGGTCAACTCCCTGAAGACGGGGGCGGCAGACGAATCCATCCTAGTCACGATGTCCATCCTCCGGATGAAATAATTGCGTTCGTTGAGCGGCGCGGCTTGCCAAAACCGCGATCTTTGCGGGCGAGCCTGCCACCGCGGCGGTCGACGCCGCCGGCGGTGGCGCCGGGCCATCGCCCAGGCCGACGCCGCGGCGGCCAAATTTGACATCGCACGCGTAGCCGTCGCGAACACCAGGCGTGTAATAACAGCTCCAGCACAGGCCGCGTGGCCGGTTGACCGGCGCACGGCGACAATGGCAGCATTTCACGACGCCAGCCTTTTGACATGCACGCTGTTGCGGTCGATGCGGATATTGGCCGGCGCCGTGAAACCGACGCGAACCTTATGCGGATTGTGGTCGGAGGTCGTCAGGCAAATGCGGATCTGCTGAGCCTTGGCGCACGGAGGAATGCTGATGGTCACTCCGTCATCTTCTTTCTGGCCGAGATTAATAACAAGCATCGTATCTCCTTGGGTTGGGGGAATATCCTAGACTTAAAAGCCGGCCCCCTCCGCAAGCATTGAAGGAGGGAGCCGGCGGCTCTTTAAAAACCTACGCGCACCTCCTTTCGATAACGGGATGATCGGTCAAGCGCCCCGGACGCAAGAGTGCCCGTTCCTGCACTTCCAGGGCTTCGTAGCGCACCTTTAATTTGCTGAGGTCGGCGCGTTGTCTGCGGGTGAGCGCCAGCGCCGGCCCGTCACCCTCATGCGCCTCGTCGGACCGCTCCAGCACGTCGATCTCGTGCCAGAGGAAGTTCATCTTGACCTGAAGCTCGTAGAGCTGCCGGACGCGCTCGTGATCGGCGACCAGTTCTTCTTCGGTTTGACGAAACATGGTTTTGCCCTCCGTGAACAAAAGGAATGTGGTTATCCTTGCGCGGCTCGAAGCAAGGCGTCGCCGCTTTTGGCAATTGCCCTGATGCAGACGGAGCATAAGTGCGTTTCAGAATCCGCCGGCTTTGTGCCCACGTAACCGCTTTCGCCCGGCTTGACGCCGCAGATTTTCCCGGCCTCGTAGTCGAGGCTGCATAGGTTGCATTTGTATCTGAGTGGCAGTTTCATCGTTAGTTCCTTTCCGCGTAGCTGCGTTCAAGGTCACGGATCATCGCCGGCAGGCCAGGAATCTCCGGATCGATCTCGCGCGCCAATGAGTGCACAGCAACTCGCCGGTTTTCTCCGTGAGTAATTTCCTGGCCTGGGGACCAAGGTAAACTTGTCGAAAACACCGCCCGCATTGGTCCTGTCGCGAACCTCTGACTATCCCGTAAGTCTTCACAATCGGTAAGCAAATTATGGTAACCGTCTCGCGCTTTGCCGCGCCTGTCACCTCCGCGGGTGCTAAGGTTTGCTTGTCCCTCGGGCGCGGCCTGAAGGTCATGGCGAGCAGGCGCACAAGCCAGCACGCCGGGCCAACGGCCATCAAGGCCAACACGGTCACCACGACTTCGAAGGGCATTCTCAGGCCTTTCCTGGAGCCGCGCCTTTCCTTTTATGGCGAGAGCCCCTATCTTGAAAAAAGTCCCAGCGCTTCCGTGCGCTGGGCGGGGCTCCTCCCCATTTGGTGGATTACTTGGAAAGGGGAGCCCAATGTCTGAAACCGTTCGTCTATTCAAGCCCGACCCAGAGATCCTGGCTCATGGCATCAACGCTTACATCGAGCGTCAAGCGCTGCGTTGCCACACGGGCGAAATCTCCGAAGATCATCGCACCAATCAAACGCGTGCCCTGCGCCGCTTTCGCGATGCCTGGGCCGTGAGTTGGTCCTGGGTCGGCGGCCCACACTTCCTCGTCCCGGCCGATGAGGATCGGCGCGTGCCGTTGACCTTCGGGGCCGATACCGAGGCCGAGGCGGTTCACCAGGCGCAGCGCGCTCGCGAAAATCCTCGGCATCGCGCTGCCAAGCGAAGCTCCCGTGGTTGTCCGTAACGGACAACGCCGCCTGGAGGATTGCGAGGCCGCGGATCTGGACCGCTGGCAGATCGCCAATCCGCAATGGAAGAGTGGCCACACGCAGGCGCAAAACCTGATGGCCATCTGCGATTGTTTCAGTTGGTGGGCCGACGAGCGGGGCATCAAGGCCCCCTTCAAGCGCCGCCGCCTGCCGAGGTTTCTCAAGCCGCGCCGCCGCGCTGCTCGCGCCTGGAATACGTCAAGCTGATGCGCAAGGGCTCGGGCGTTTTGCGGCGCTGGCTTTGGGCCAGCTATCACGTGCAGGGCATTCGCACGTGCGAGCAGCGGGAATTGCTCTGGAGCCACTTCGATTGGGAAAATGGCCTGATCGTCCTTGCCGATCATAAGACCGTGGCCATAACCGGCAAGCCGCGTCGCATCCCGCTGACCGGCTGGCAACTGCGTTTTTTCCAGAGACTTCATCGACTCTCCCTCCAGGCCGAAAACTGCACGGACGTCTGCAAGGAATGCGGCCACGCCGCCGGCGAACACGTTTTCCTCAACACCGATGGCCGGCCCTGGACGCGCCGCTCGCTCGGCCTCCACATGCGCCGCACCGCCCAGCGCATCGGCCTGGACACGGACGGCAAGAGCAACGTCTCCCCCTATTGCTTCCGGCACGCGTTCGCCACTGAGTCGCAAAAGGGCAGGGTGCCGAACCAAACCATAGGCAAGCTCATGGGCCACGAGGGCGCGGCCATGGTCGAATCCGTCTATGGCCACGCCGATGAGGATCCCGACCACCTCCGCGAGCTGGCCCAAGAAAGCGAAGACGCCCGCCGCAAGGCCAGAAAACCCCGCAAGCCCAAAACCGAACCGCCGAAGATCGATCCCCCCATGCCGCTGTTCGATGGGCTGGATTAAACCAGCTCGGCCTCACGAGCTCGGCGCATGAAATCCTGGACACGCTCCAATGTGCAGCCACGCCTGTCAGCGATACTTCCGAGCATTTCCAGAGCCTCGCGAAAAAACGCCGGCTCCAATTTCGCATGGAAATCCTCATAAGAGGTTTTCGCGACCAGGTCGCCGCCCAGTTCTTTGACGACGCGTTCGCCAGCGAGGGCGGCATTCTCCTTGTCAATCGCCGTGACGCCGTAAGTGGTGCAATGCGTCTTTTCGTGCAGGCGGTCATAAGCGAGGATCAGGACCATCGATTTCTTGTAAGCCTCGGCGATCACCTTGGCGTGCGATGATGGGATCGGCAAATAGTCGTTGGCAACGCTCATGTTTTCCCTCATTGGTTATTCTCCGCACGCTCGGTTGTACGCGTCTCGATCAGCGAGGACTTGCTCCGGCGTCAGGCCATTCCACGGACCAGCACTTTGGATTTTCCCGTCGGCCCCGAGCTTGGGGCCGCGCAGAAATTCCCGGATTTTGCCGTCATCGCCGTCGAAAGGCAGGCAGTTGGCTGGCATCGGCTCAACTTCGACGAACGCCGCGTCAAGAATCCGGTTCGTCGGCCCGCTTGGGCATTGACAGCTAAAAAGGGTGCATCCACATCTTTCGCATCGCATGATTATCTCCAGGTAAAAAACCAGGCGGGAAGGTCGGAGGATGCGACCGTTCAGCGTAGGCACCATCCGTACAGAATGCCGACGCCTTATCCCGCCCAGGCTCCCGTTGGACGTGGGCCGCCTGATAAATCAACCAGGACCGCGTTTTAGCGGTCCGCATAATAAGCGACTCACCCAGCGCCTCGGCCAATGGCAAGCGAATGGCGCAAAGCCGGACCGACTGGAGTGGGCGTCCGAAAAAGCCGAAACAAAAGGTGCGTTGGTTTTGCCAGGAGGATGTTCCCTAGCTCAGGCAGCTAGGGAACAAGCATTTAGATTTACGTGCTACAGTCTCACAATAGGCAATATAGGTGAGCCTGGGATTCCCAAGCTGGACGTCGTCGGTTCGAATCCGATCGCCCGCTATGGCCGACCAGAGCCGCCGGAATGATGAGTCGCTTAGTTGTCAAAGATCGGTGCTGCATCCACGGTCGGCGGCCCTCGTGGCTGGGAAGGCCTGTTATTGTTCCCAGGTTTGTTGCCGGCCGATGGCGAAGCGGAAGTTAGACTAATAAATCTCGCGACTGGCGTCAAGTAGATAATTCGCGAATTTCATTACCAAAAACGCGGAGGGGGCATTACAATGTCTAGGAGGGGATCGCAAATGCCATGGGATAGTCGAAGAATTAAGGACCTGCGCAAGCGGTATGGCGAAGACCAGGACGTCTTCTGCCGCCGGCTGCGCGTTTCCGTGCATTCTCTTCGTCACTGGGAACAAGGCAAGGGGAACCCCATTGGCCCCGTCGAGGAGGTCCTGGACCGCTTGGAGGAAGATCTCCAACAAGGCAAGGTCCGCGAACTCCAAAGCGCATGAGGGTTGCCCGATGCCAATCTCGCTTAGTTGCCCTGGCTGCGCTTTGCGCATGAAGGCTCCGGATAGCGCGGGCGGCAAAAAACTCAAATGCCCAAAATGCACTTATCTCATCGAAATTCCAGACATCGTTGAAGGCGAGCCGGTCGAGGAGGCCACGTTACCCGTGGCGACGCCGCTCCAGCCCATGGAAATCCCCGCCGGCAAGCCGCCTCCGGATACCAGGGCGTCAGCGCTCTATTCGCAATCCACCGCGCGCGGTGACGGGGCCAGAATCCTTGCGTTCCTGCTGATTTTTTGTGGCATCCTCGGCATCTTGTGCTTTTGGGTAATGGACCCTTCGTCCGAAACACTCTCATTCGGCTACGGGGCCTCCGGCAAGGTGGTCAACATTAAAAGCCTGACCGACCGAAGCAACGGCATTTTTCTTTCAGCCTTCTCCGTTCTGATCGGCACGCTGGTGGGCTTACTGCATAAATGAGGTGGTCGCATGGAAGCAATCGAATGCGTCTGCACCGAATGCCGCAAACACTTTCAGGTCGCGTTTCACGACGGGGCAGCTCACGACGCAGATTTGGATATCGATTGTGATCCGGGCGGAGTGTACAGCATCGCGATTGTCTGCCCGCACTGCCGGTATGCGCACGTTTTGTTTTAATTGAAAAAGTTCGGTGGAAGGTTTCCCTTGAATTCCAGCGGCTGCGCTTCGAGCTCCACGCGGTGAAACGTCCCCGGCGGATCTTCCTTAACCCCACGCTCATCGATGAGCACGTCCGGCTTGACGTCTTCCAGGACGCAGGCCAAATACTCCGCCTCTTGGTCGTTCAGGACGCGCACCACGGTCAGTGCGGGACGAGGTCGAGGCCGATCGATAGTTTGAAATCGGACACTCCCTTCATCTGGATGCCCAGAGCCTGGAGGATTTTCAAAGCGGCGTGGCCCGGTTTTTTGGGCAAATCATGGAATTCCATTCGGTAGCTCCTTTGTCGCGGATTTGCACGTGCAGCCCTTTTTCGCATGGTCCGACTGGCCGACCACGAGTCGGTTATGCACGGTGCAGCGGTGCCAGTAATGGCCATATTTGCAATGCGTATCCGCTCGTTGGCATCGGCACACGCTGACGGCCGCCCAGCCGCACGTCGGGCACAGGCTTCCGTAGCCGACGGCGGTCCTGGGAATTGCCGGGTTGATTTCCGGATCAAAGATCATTTCGCAGCTCCTTCAAAGGAGATCGAGGCATTCCGGCGGGAAGTAGGCGTCCTCGCGGTAGCCGTACGTGTTGGGCCACCAGCACTGCACTTGGTTCGTGTCCGCGTCGAACTCTTCAACCGTCATCTCGGGACCGCCGGAACGTAATCGCACGAACTGCCCTGGCATAAAAAAGGCTGGCCGATCAGCGCCATCGAATGGATGCTGGTCAAGTGGCATCGGCGAACTCCTGTTACAACGACAACAAGTAATCCACAAAAACCTGGTTCGTCAAGGCACCAGGCCGCTTCTGGCGAATGATGTCGATCGCGCCTTGCGGCCCTCGCGGCGTATAACCGTGCATGCTGAGATAGTAAGCGACTACCAGGCCGCTCCGGTTGTGACCCTCGGCACAATGCACAAGGACCTTTCTCAAAGACCTTTCGACGCTCGCATCCAAGAACGCCTCACCACTTTTTAAGAGCCACGCGTCGGGACATGCCGGTCCGTCCACCATTGGCAGGTGTAAGAACGGCACGCCGATCAAGGTCCAATCCGTGACTTCTCGGCAGCACACCACGGCGTCGAAGCCGCTGGGCATGACCGGCGAAAAGCTGCCGCCCATCCAGAGGCCGGGGATGATCTCGGTGAAGTTAGTCATGCGATTCGCCCTCCGCGATGACGACGTCCGGGCAGGGAAGATCCGGGGGCGCCTTTTTAAATGTCATGCCCCTTGGCAGAAGTACGACGCGAGGCCCCTTCCAGAGTTGCTCCAATTGAAACCGGATGCGTTCGATCTGCTCCGGGCTGGGAGTGAAATCGAGTTCGATTATCGCCTTTTCTCCCGGCTTCAGTTCGCAGCGCTGCGTGCCCAAGTTAGGATCGGTATCCATCGAAAATCGCCCCTCCAGTTTTTATTGCGCTTTTCCGGTGAAAAACGCGGCGACCGGGTCGTCTTCAATCTTCATTTGTCCGCCGTGCACCTGGACGAGGGGCTGACGCGGCGGCGTGTTTTGCCGTGGGACCCGCTCAAAGGACGGGTGAAAATAGCCAATTTCCCACTGGCCTGCCGTCAGGTTCAAAGTCAGATGGATGATGAAGCCGCCGACCAGTTCTGGGCGATAAAATCGCACGAAGGAAAGCAGCCGTGTTTCCAGGGCTGCCACATCCTCCTGGTTCTCCGCCGCGATGTCTCGGAGTTCGCAAGCCGGGGCATCGTGCAGGTCCGCCGTCAGTACCGCGAATGGGTAGCAGAAATCAAAATCGGTCTTTATCCACATGCGACATTCCTTTCAATCGAACGGATCCTCCTCAACGCCCGGCAGCCGGTACTCGAACATATACCCATCGCGGCCATCGAAGCAACCGGAAAACGTATGCACCGCCCGAAAGCGCTGGCTGCGCAGGAAAAGCTGCCCGAAGAGATTCGTCTCAGCGACCAGGGCCGTGATCGTGTGCCGGCGCTCGGGGTGGAGTTTGTTTTGCAGGCGCTGCAGGAACTTCGAACCGACGCCCTCCCGCCAGAGTTCCGGATCGACGGCCAGGCGGAAGATATCGAAGCGGTTCTTGCGAAGTTCGTAAAGAAAGTAGCCGCAGATCCTCTCGCCGGATTCGGCGACGAGGCCCATGACGTTGCGCTGGCGCAGCCGCTCGCAGAATTCCACCAGTCCCCAGGGATCGGCGAAGCATTGCCGGTCGATCTCGATGACCTGGTCCATGTCGCGGCGGATCATGCAGCGCAACTGGACTTGGTCGGTGAGGGCGTCCATGCGGCCTCCTCTAGACAATCGCGACCGTTACGCTTTGGCGCACGCCCGCGGCCGCGAGCTTTTCGAGCATCTCCTTGGCCATCCCCGGCCGGGCCTCGGTGAAGGCGGTGGTCGGCTCAAGCGAGTGATGGACTTCGAACAGCTCTTCGAACTTCTTGCGGCCCAGGGCCCGGCCGAGGGTGTTGATCGCCTTGGCCAGCTTCTTGTGATCGTCGCTGATCGCCTTCTTGATCTTGATGCCGAACGCCTTTTCAAAGTAGCGCGGGTAGTCCTTCTTGCCCAGGATCGCCTGGAGCAGCTCCTCGGCCTTGGTGCGAATCTTGAAATATTTGTCGAGGAAGGTGACGGCCACGGTCCCCTGGGTCGCCTGGAAATGCACGGTCGGGCGGTACTCTTCGAGCTTTCTGCAGCTTTCGAGCTGGAAGGGGACGGCGACCTCAAGTAACGCGTCCTTCAGCGCGGCCAGGGCCATATCCAGGACTTCCTTCCTGGCGGCGGTGTCGATGAATTGGCCGGCCTGCTTGATGCCGGCGGCATCGACGCACAGAAGCGGCTCACGTTCCGGCGGATCCGGCTTCTTTGCCGCGTCCAGAAGCTTTGCGGCCCTTGGGTTCATGCGAAACCTCCTTGGCATAGCCCATTTTGGCATAGCCCAGTTCCCTGAAGAGATGGAAGATTTCCACCCAGGTGGGAAAGGGGCGGTGCTTGGTGCGTTTGTAGTGATCGACGGCGCGCAGAAACTCTAGCTCATCGGGCTGATAGTGGGAACCAATGGAGGTTTGGCAGAAGCCGCCGGTGAGATGGCGGCGCTGAACACCGGAGCGCGCAGCGCCTGCGGCCGCGGGCGAGTCCTTTCGTCCCATGAAGCCCTCAACGAAGAGAAAGGCCGGAGGGAAAGGCGTCCTGCCTATCCCTCACGGGCATTTCGCGAAAGCTGGTGAATTGTAACCCGTGGACCTTGCCAGTGAAAGGCTCAAAGAGTTATTTCGCCGGGGTGGCCGGCGGCGTGGGAATGGTTTGCGGGAGGGGGACGGCGAAGTCGGCCGCGAGCGACTGGCAGGCGGCGATGTAGGCCGCGTTGTTCATGGCGTCGGCTTGCTGCGCGGTGGTTTGGTCGGCCGCGGTCGTGGTCTGGGCCTGGGCGAGCTGGGCATTGAGCTGCTGAATAGATTGCTGGTCGCTGGACACCTGGGCGGCGGCAGCCGCGTCGGCTGCGGCGGCGACTCCCGCAGCGGCCAGGAGTTGCTGAGTGCTGGCGGACGGTTGCACCGGATTAGCCATGGGAAAACCTCCTTGAGAAAAAAAGACCCCGGCCGACTCTCCCCCGGCCGGGGCACCTGCGGATCGTGGGGATCCGAAGTTTAACTGCCGGCCGGAACCGGGTTGGGTTTCACGGCGGCGATGAGGGCGTCGATGGCGGCCATGATGGCTGAGATCTGGGGGCCAACCGTCGTGAGCGTGGTGACGATGGCCGTGATGATAGCGGACCAGCTCACGCCGGCCGCGACGGCCTGGTCGATTTTGCTGGTGACGGCGGGGCCGAGCCTGGGATTGTCGGCAATCGCCTTGCACGTGTGCGGACATTTCACGTCGGGCATAAGAAACTCCTTTAGCAAAATGGCTTGGACACCTGGCTAATTTATAAAGCCAGCAGCAGGGGCAGAAATTTTAGCACGATCTGGATCACCAGCTCGCCGACCGCGACCCAGTCGGCCGCCGACCAGTCGATCGCGTCAAAGGTGTGCGGCATCCCCAGGGCATGGCGCAGCGCAGCTCCAGGATGTGCAGGATGAGCCCGCGCCGTGGGCTGCCCTTGCGGGCCAGAAAGAGCAGCACGCGCTGACAGCGCTGGCGGCTGGCCTCGTCGGCTTCGATGCCGCGGCGGAGGAAGGTTTCGAAGTTCATGGTTTCCCTTTCGGTCGGTCAGCGGCGAACGCGCACCATCGAACATTGGCCGTTGGCGCATTGCATGCGGTAGCCGGCCTGCAAAGGGGCGTCCAGCCACGGATCCGACACGTATCTGGTCATGGTCCTTGGTTCCTTGGATCTGCGGACGGCGTCGAGCAGGGCCGTGTCGCTGGCCAACGGGTGCAGATCCTCGCGCTGGGGCGTGCCGGGCATCCCCACGATTGCCAGCGCCCGCACCGATTCGCCGGCGAGGGCCGACCATTCGGCCTGGTCGAGTTCCATGGAGACGGCGCCGTCGACGGCCCGCGCTGGGCAACCGACCCAGACGATCACCGGCTGCCCGGCCGTGCGCGCTTGCTGGCAGGCGCGGGCATATTTTTCGCCGGCGGCGAGCGGGGCGGTTTTCGGCTTCTTGGCCTTGGCGATCGCCAGGGCGGCCGCGGCATCGGCGTCGGGATCATCTACTAGTGCGATCTCGTGGCAAGTGCACAGAATATCGCACCGGCAATTGTGGCCGCAGACGCAAAGATGGCTTGGCGGCGCGGCGAGCCGGCCACGTCGCCGGCGGGGATTATTCCAAAAACGAGCGAAATTATAACCAAAAGGGCCATTTCCATTCCTCCAGGAGGGGTTTCGATTCACAAAAACGGGGTTTCGTCTCAATCCCACGTGAAGATGTCCGGCTGCGCCGGAAACCAGGCCAGGTGGCTGAAGGCGAAAACTTCCGCGTTGAGCCGGAAAGCGCGCGTAACGTCAGTTTCCTTAACCCAGCAGCCGCAGACCGGGCCGCCGGCGGGATCCGCGGGGTAAGTGCTCCCCGGCCAATTATTCTGCGCCCAGTAGAGCGGGCCGATGGTGGGATTCTCCCAATAGCCGTGAATGCTTTGCTGGTGACCGCCGCGGCCGTTCCAGTAACCGACGACGGCGGCATCGGCCCCGGATCCCTGGATCGAGGCGTTGCCGATGTAATTGTCGCAGGCAAACGTCACGGGGTAGCCGTTGAGAATCGCCGCCTTGATATCGGCAACCGACTGGCAGGCAGCCGCGGAGCCGACCGGGTGAACTTTGCCCTGGGGAACCCAGCCGTTGACCAGGCTGGAGCCGCCATCCGACCATTGCATTTCGAGCTTGTTGGTCAGGACCAGGCCATCGTTGTTGGTGAACGCCGGCAGCCCTTGCGAGCTGGCATCAATGACTCCGTCTTTGACCACGGTGTCAGCGAAGCTGGAGCCCATGGCCCCCTCGCCCTGGCCGCGATCGCCCTCGTTGGCGCGGCACATGCCATAATCGAACGGCCAGAACGGAATGAAGGCTTTGGTGGGATTGGTCGCGTTGCAGCGCTGCGTGGCGATCAAACTGAAGAGAGCCTGGCCGCCGCCGGCACCGACGCAAGAGCCGGTGAGCTGGTGGAAGCGCGGAAAAACAAAGCCGACGTCGGCCACGACGCGCGGATCCTTCCAGAAGTCGTAGAGACAGGCTTTCTGCCCGGTCCGCAGATTGGGCACCGGCAGGGCCAGTTTGAGCATCTTGCCGATGGCGGCCCAGTGGGCGTCATGCTGCGCCTGCGTGCGCTGGCTGGGCGTTATATAACCGAGCAGCGGATTCATGGCAATTGCTCCAAAAGGGCGGCGATGCGGGTGAATTGCTGCGCAGAGCGCACGCGTCGGCCCGTCAAGCGCGGCGGTGGTGGACGTCGGCAGCTTGGCATTCAGTTCCGCGGTGATGGCGGCGCGGGTCGCCGGCAGGCTCTCGCCGATCAGGATCTGCCTTCCGGATTTCATCTGGTCGTGCAGCGCTTTGACCGTGGTCAGGGTCGGATCGTTGGCGAGTGCTGCGGATTGGCGGTAAAGGGCCGCCAGGTTCTTGAGCTGGGCCTGGTCGGCCGCGGGTTCCTTGGCGAACGCCGCGCAAGGCGCCGCAAGTAATGGATCGACGGGGGCCGGCGGCATGGGGGGAGTTGGCGCGGGAATTGGTGGGACGGGATCGGGAGGAAGTGGCTGCGGCGTTGCGTGGCAGCCTTGCCAGGCGAGCGCGAGCGCCATGACCCAGGGCAGCGCCGTGTGGATCCAGCTCAGCACCTTGGCGCCCGGGGCAATGAGGAAGGAGATCTTCGAGCCAGCGCGCTTGACCAGACTCACCGGCTCGATCGACTCGTCGGCTTCGACCTGGAGCAAGCGCTTTTCGTGCAGGGCGAGCGTGGTCTCGTGGCTCGTGGCCAGTCCAAGCAGCGTCTTGATGTTCTTTTCGGTTTCGTCCGCGTTCATGAGGATCCTCGCTTCAAAATGCAGCCGCCAGGAGACACGGGTCGCGATCACCGTGAATTAGCGGGGCATAAAGAGCAGCGGCATTCGCTGCCCTACAGGCAGAGGCCGCCCCCGTCCGCCCCAACTAACCCAGCGGCTGCAAGCTTCAGGGGCTCCGCACCACGAGCGCATTGTTGTGCTCCGGCTCGTCGGCCCCCGCATTCAGCGCAGACAACACCTTCTTGAGGCGCTGTCGATCTTCCTCAGTGCAAGCGCTTGCACCGGGCGGGCGCGGCAGATGCCCGCCTCCATTTTCTCGGAAATTTTGTCCATGATGGCGAGCGACTTGTCCAGGTACCGGCAGTGCTTCATGGCCACCGGCACGCCGATCTCGCGGATGGCCAGGGTCCCCAGCTTGTAAAGGCCGATGACCAGGCCCACCAGCAGCGAGCCGGGCAAGCCGACGTTTTTCACGAAGAGGAGGATATCGTCCATGATCTACCCATTTTGACGCGCTCAGTTTTCTCGCTGGAGAAATCTAGCACGCCAACGGGTTAAGCCAGTCAAGACGGGTGCGCTCGGGCCGCAGCGTGTCCCAGCCACGCTCCCAGAGGTCGGTACACATCTGGAAATACTCCTCGAACATCGCGCCCACGCGGTCGAGGGAGTAGAGGGACAGGGCCCGCCGGCGAATGTAGGCGCGATCGAGGGTGTGCACGTTTTTGGCGGCCCAAACGAAGTGGTCGAGGGTGTGGCAGCGGAAGCCGGTGCGGCCATGTTCGACCGTTTCCGGGAAGGCGCCGCCATCCGTGGAAATGACCGGCGTGCCGCAGAGCTGGGCTTCCACCGAAACGCCGCCGAAGGGTTCCACGAAGATCGTCGGCACGAAAACGGCGCGGGCCTGGCTCATGAGGCGGAAGCGCTGTTCTGGAAAAACGTGGCCGACATAATCGAGATGAGCGCCGCGGTAGGTTTCTTCCTTGCCGATCAGCTCCCCGGGTTGCCAGCCCTTGGCCCCCTGGCCGGCGATCACGAGCCGGGCCCCGAGCTGTCGCGTCGTCTCGACGGCGACCGAGATCCCTTTGCGCCACCAGCCGGCCGATGAAGAGGAAGTAATCTTCCGGGACGATCGGGCCGGGATCCGGGAAGTCGACCGGATCGTAATAGTTGGGAATCACCGCGTCGTAAGGAGAGAGGTTGCCATTGAGGGTGACGTTGCCCAGCAGCTTGTTCCAGTGGCTATAGCTCTCGAAGCAGCGGAACCGGCTGAAGGTGCGGTGATAGCCGATGCCATACTCCACGGGCATGATGTTCGGCCCGAGGGCCTGGGCGATGCCCTCCTGGCTGGCGGTGATCACACACAAGAAATCGCCCGGCCGTTTCCGCCGGCGGATGGCCTCGGCGGCGCGGGTGTTCGACATTTGCCAGTGGATCTGGTCCGTCTCCCAGGGCACGTGATAGATTTTCTGCCGATCCCAGACGCCGAACATCGCTTCCTGCTCCCCGCGCGTGAGGATGGCCACGTTTTCGGTGCACGGCGGATCGCTCCCCTCGGCCCCATAGTGAGCGACCCAATGCCCGCGGTCATGCATCATCTTGCAGAAGTTTAGTACCTTCTGGGTGTAGGCACAGGCGCAATGGCACTTGCTGGTCCAGGTGTGCGGTAAGCCGACGACGTGAAAGCGAAAGGCCATGCGTTTTCCTTTTCTTTAGGTGCCGGCGTCTCCGGAGCCGGCGTCTCCGGAGCCGGCGTCTCCCAAAGCGCCGCGCCTGAGCCGGCATCGCCCGAGCTGGCGGCCGTGGAATGAAGGCGGCCGCCGGCGATCTGCGGCCAGGGCCAACTCGCGGCGATCAACAGGTCCTCGTTGAAGCTGCGAACCATCTGCTGCCGCGGCGGCGGCGCGTAGCCCGAGCTGCCCGAGCCCGAGCCGCCTGGCCCAGTGGGCCCCAGCGGCGCTTCCTGGTACCAGATTTCCAGGTCGAGACGGGAGCGGTAAGCGCCCTGGTCGCTGGAATCCTGGCCGGCTTGGTAATCGTCGCCCTCATCCTCAATGGTGACGTTCTCGATGTACATGCTGCCCCAGGGCGGCGGCGCTGGATTGTTCTGCCAGGTTTGCACCGCCTGGCGGACGGCATCGGCCAGGGCCGACGCGCTGCGCGGCGTGAGTCCCCAGGCGTCGATCTGGTAGCGTGCCGTCGCCACGCCCACGAGGCCTTGCAGCACTTTCGGCCGCGTGGTCGAAATGCGCGTGTAGACCAGGCGCGGGTAATCCATATTTTTCGGCGACATGTCCGGCACGATGCGCGTCCCGGTCAGTTGGTTGACCGCGCTTTGGGTGGCCAGAAAGGCAAAGACTCCCTCGCCGATCATTAGGTGGCCCCCGAAAGGAATTGGCCCCAGGCCGCCGCACCCTGGGTATTGTCCAGCAGCATCCAGCCGCCGATGGTCCGTCCGCACCACATGCTGCCGGGGGTGTAGCCGGCCGTACGATCGTCGGTCGCCGTGGGCGCGCGCGTCGCCAGGAAGTTATGCACGGGCACGCGGAAGGTGAATACCTGGCCGTTATGGTTGAGCGTCCAGATCAGCCGCGGCGCGCCAATCCAGGTGGCGCCGACAATGGTTTGCGGCTTGGGCCAGGATTGCTCGATCGCCAGGGGGCCGTCGAGTTGGGGAACAACGAGCGGCTGCGGGCTGGACTTGTGCTTGACGGAATTAAAGGCGCCTGCACTCAGCTTGGCCCTGGGCCAGGTTGCTTCGACCACGGTCGCCTCATCCAGCACCGGAGTGACCACGGCATTCGGGGCCCAGACATGCTTCGCGACCACGCCCGCGCCGCGCACGGCCGGCCGCGGCCAGGATTGTTCGAGCGCCACGGCCGCCTCATCGAGAACCGGCGCAACGTGTATCTGTTGATTTGGCCTTATCGAAGTATGGTTGCCGCCGGTGACGGTCGCGCGCGGCCAGGTCTCCTCGACCACGGTCGCCTCATCGAGCTGCGGGGTGACCCTGGCATTCGGAGCCCAGAACTTTTGGGCCAGGAAATTGCCGCGCGTGACGGTCGGCCGCGGCACGCTTTGCTCCAGGAGGAGAATATCGTCGTTGGGAGTGGCGCAAACCTGCACGAGCTGCGGAGGCACCGGGGCGCGTGGCGGCCCCATCATTTGCGGATACCGAGCCCGCGAAGTGGTCAGCATGGCTTAGGCCTCGATGATCGTCTTGCCGGTGACGTCGGTGGCGTCTTCCCACTCAAGCTCGTAGGTGTCCTTGTCCGGCGGCACGAAGCCGCTCTGCCGGAGTTGGTTCTCGATGGCCGACCAGGTCGCCTCGTTGAGCACATGCTTCAGGCGGAAGGTGTCGCGGTGGTGGTGACAGAGCTGAAGCTGGATGCCGTACTGGACGATGTAGTTTTCCTTGCCGGGGACCGCCAGGTGGAAGGCGCCCTCGGGATTGTGCTGCCGGTCGGGAGCTTGCCGCGAGCGCACCGATGGCGCCGGCCGGCAGACGGCCGGGTCCTCGCAGCCAGGCTGAGAGCAGCGGACCGCCGGCAACGGCACCGGCGGCGGCCGCTGAATGAGTTTGCCCATGATTAGCCCTTCTTGGTCACCAATCGACTGGGCACGGAAATGAAGTGCTGATCGACGCCGCTTTTTCCGAGCGGCCGCGACAGGTTGACCGAGGTCAGCCCCTTGAGCCCATTCTCCAGGTCATCGGGCATGGCGTGGAAGCCGGTCACCTTCAGCGTGATCGTCACCGTGTCGCCGATCTTGAGCGCGTTGCCGGCGGCGTCGACGCCGGAATCGGCCCGGGCTGTTTTGCTCGTCGCGGAAAAAGCCCATGAGCTGATTCTGGCGCGCCTTGACGTCGACTTCGGGGGTTCCGGGCGGCATATTGAAAGTCCGCTCATCGATGCCGCGGCCCTTGAGCCAGGTCGAGAAATCCATGTTTCGTCTCCTTGGGGAAAAAAAGGGCGGCGGCTGTGACACCACATCCGCCGCGGGCGTTATTCGGTGGCCAGCACGGTGCCGGTCAAGTTGGCGGTCACCGAGGCGGGCAGGGTCGCAGCGACGGACAGGCCGCCGCCGCCCTTCAGAATCATCGGTTTCAACAAGGGCAGTGGGGCAAGCGAGCTGCCCATATAGGTCGGGACCAGGAAAGACTTCCAGATGGTGATGACGGTGGGCTGAGAGGTCCAGTTTTTGCCGGCCACCGACTGAATGGTTTCCGGCCGGCCCTTGTCGCTCAGGCAGGGAGTCACCGAGGTCGAGTTGGTGCCGGGGGCATTCGTGGCGAAGGTACACTGGGCCATGTCGATGATGCCGGGGCCGTTGGCGGAGTTGGTGCCGTCGAAACCGACGTCCAACTCGTCGACGGTGACCGCCTGATTGCTAGGGCACTGGAGCCCGAGCAACGTGGCCAGCGTGCTGGTGGCGGCGATGGTTTTGCCGGAGACGCCGAAGGCGACCATCGAGTAATGGTCGGGCACGCCGAGGATCTGCTCGACGACTTCCTCGTCGGTCGGGAAGCGGTCGAAGAAGCGTTCAAGCTCTGCCGTTTTCATGATCTCTCCTTTATTTTTGCCAGGGCAAACTAAAAATCTTCGATCAAGGATAGGTCATCGGGCGTGGGGCAGATCGCCGGCCACGGAGCCTGGCTGCCGGCGACGGCGGTATAGGTCAGCACAACCTGGCCGTCGGTGCCCGAGCCGGAGTTGACGGTATTCGTCTGGGCCTGGCCACCGCCGCCGGCCGCATCGGCACCCTGGCCGCTATTTACGGGACTGCCGGGGCTGCCCACCGGGGTGCCGGCGCCGCCGGCAAAACCTCCGCTTGGCGCTGAGCCGCCGGCGCCGCCGGTGCCGGTGCCGCCGATCCCTCCGTTGTTGCCGTCGGACACGGTGCCCGCACTGGAGGCGCCGCCGGCGCCGCCGTGGCATTTGGCGGTGGCGGCACCGCCGGTGCCGCCGGAATGCGTGACATTGCCAATGCCCGAAACCGATTGGCCGCCCGAACCGCCGGCGAAGGCGCCTTTTGCAATGGCCGTGCCGGTGGTGTTGAACCAACTGTCATTGCCCTTGGCGCCGGTCGTGTTGTTGGCCACGCCGGCGCCGCCGGTGCCGACGTTGACGGTGTAATTCGAGCCGTTCGTGACCGTCAACGCGTTCGACTTGGAATACGCGCCGCCGCCGCCCCCCTGGCCGCCGCGTTGGTTGGACGTGTTGAAACCGTTGCCGCTGCCGCCGCCGCCCCATTCCTCTGATTGAACGGTCGTTGCCACGGCCGTCCAGGTTCCGGACGTAGTGAAAGTTTGCACCGTCACGGAATGTTCCTCAGAGAGGGTTGCACGAACGCGAGGGCCTCCTTCATGGCCGCTGGCTCGGCGTGCCCGGTGAAGGTTGCCACGCTAACGACGGCATCGAGCGGATAAGCCAGCAGGGCATCGTAATCGACCTCCAGGGTCGGCAGCGCCGCCAGGCAAGGGCTGATCTGTTCGAGCCTGGCCGCGAGTATGTCAACGAGCTTGTGGTTGCCCCAGACCCGGCGGGCACTGGCCCGGCTCTTTTCGAGGGCGCACTGCATGCGCACGATCTTGATCGGGCAGGGGCAATGCCGGGCGAACAGCTCGAAAGCGATTGTCACATCCAGCGACTTGACGCCCCAGTCGACGCCGGCGGCACAGCGGGCTTGCAAGGCTCGGGGCAAATCGGCGTTGCGGCGGTGGTGCCAGACATGCAAATCGTGCAACCGCGCGGGCCGCGGAAAATTGACATGGCCCAACAGATTGACCAGGTCCAGATCTTCGTAAAAACCGGTGGGATTGGCGACGTCGGCCGGAAGAAACTCGCCAAAGTGGTGCGACCCCAGACGGTGCAGGATCCCGGCCACGAGGGAACTCCCCGAGCGGGGAGTGCCCAACACGAGGAAGCAATTCACGCGGTCGCCTCCTGGAGTCTCTTGACCAGGTCGACGCCCACGAGCCCCTGGTGTTTGGCCTTGGCTTCATGAAGTGACTTGAGGGCTTCGACCTCCTGGTGGATACGGTGCTCGATCTCCTCGGGAGTGAGCGGCCCGGTGAAATGGTGCGTGTACTTCTGATGCACGCGCCAACTGAAGTTGCGGAGGTACTTTTTGACGGTGCCGTCGGCATCGGGCACCTCGATCTCGACGTGGTAGGTGAGCGTCTTGTCATCGTCCTGCGGCGTGACCGAGGTAACGTCCGCGCTGTCGATCTTGACGATGGTCGCCTTGGGTTCCATGAGGTCACCTTCCTTGGAGCATGGGGATGACCTTATAGTATTCAACGCCCGGCTCGATTGCCACGCCGGGTCCAAGATTTTGGCCGGTGAGGATGCCGCCGGTGAAGGTGAGCCCGTGAGAGCTGGTGCTTAAGCCGGGCAAGTTTTGGCACGAAAAGGGGACGTTGCTATCGACCACGGCCCGGCCGAACGGTCCGAGGGTCAGCCCCACGCCCAGGCCGCTGACCCCAAGCTGCAAACAATTCACCAAGTCGCCGAAGTCATCGTAGACTTCCGTCAGCTCGATCGAGCCTGAATAAAATGCGGGGCCGGTGAACGCGATCTGGCCAGGCACGCTATTGATCGTGATGGCGTAGCCCGGATGGGCATCGTCCCAGCCGAAGTGCTTCGCCGAGGATGTAATCGTCCGTGTCGCTGAGGATGCCCCACTGATGAAAGTCCACGCGCAAGACGTAGAGCACCGCGGTGCCGGGGTCGTCACCGTCGTCGCGAAGAAAGAACAGGCAGCTTTCGTCCGGAGTTTGGTCGATGCCCAGCACGCTGATGCCCACGAAGGTGGGAGTCGTCTGCGTGCCCACCGTGAACGCGGACACGGTCAGGCTCGACGCGCCGCCGCTGGGAAAGACCCGATACACGGCGAGATTTTCGTAGTAATCCTGCATGCGACGGCGTAGGAGGCGCCTGCGACCGGGACAAAGCCGGCGGGGAATTCCAGCAGAATGTAGTGGGGCGGCGCCGGGCTGGTGGAAATGGATTCGTCCGACGAATCGAAGCTTTCCAGGTAGCCCTTGTAGTAATTCGTGCCGGCTTGCTGGCTGCCGTCGACGATCTGCACGAAATTGATCTGCGCCTGGTTCGACGATTGGGCGCCGATCTCGTCCGGCCCGTCCCCGTCGACGCTCATGCGTTCGACGGCGCACCGCTCGCGCAATGCGCTTGTTGCTCTGCTCGTCGAAGCCTGGGCGGGCGGGCATGGTGACCTCGCGGAATGCCTTTTTATGCTTTTAGGTTAAAAGCGTAAGAAACCGCTTACTGCGGCGATTCGTTGAAGATGAGCCGGCCGAATAGCCCCTGGCCGAGGCCGCCGGTGCCGGCGTTCACGAGGACCTTCACTTCGAACACGTCGCCGGCGGAATAGGTTGTTTGCGAGACGACGGCGTCCACGAGGGCGCGGGCCGCGCCGGCATTGGTCAGAGCGATCGGCGAGGTGAGGACGCTGACCCCATTTTTGAGCAGATCGACCGAGATTGTCGCGTTGCCGGTGAGAGCCTGAATCACGCCGGCGGAAAACTTCAAAATCGAGCCCGCCGCCCCGTAGCCGGTGTGGATGACCTTTTGGTCGGCCGCCGGCACGGCGGTCGAATTGCCGTTCGAATAGCTCTTCTCCGGCTGCTGCTGGAGCTTGCTGGCCTGGATGCCGGCGTTCGCAGGAATGGCCACATCGGGGATGCAGGCCGCCGGCGGAGTGAAAGCTTTGCAGCTAAAGGCGCCGTTCACGTAGAGGTCGTGGTTGAGGGTATCCAAAGCCATGGTTTTTCTCCGTTAGGGGCCTTCGAGGTCCAGGGCCGACCAGTCTTTCTCCTGGTAGAGCTGGAAATCGAAATAAAAGGGATCCTCGGTCAGCGGGTCGATCTTGTTGCCGTTGCCGTCGAAAAGGAGCGGCGTGCTGATGGCCATGCCGTCCTTTAATATGGGGCGCAGTCCGCCGGAGCCGTCCGGCTCGACCAGGGATTGATCCAGCGGCCGGTAATGCCAGTCGAAAGGCCGCGTGCGAAACTTTATCACGTAGGTTTTCTTCCAAAACCGTTTCGCGCCCTCGTAAGCTTCCTCGGCCTCGATCGGCTCGAGGCGCCCCTGGCCCGGGTCGTAGCCAAAAATCTCGTCCTGGTTCAGCGTGAACGCGTAGACGTCCTCGGCGGTCGGGTCGAAATCCTCTTCGTTGCGTGTGATGGTCAGCACGCGGTGGGCGATCTCCATTTCCGCCGGCGGGTCGAACGGGCGCCGGCGGAGTTTTGGATCTTGAGACCGTTAATGTCCTCGCCCTCGGTGAAGGCGCCGGCCGGCACGCGGACGATTTCATTGGTCCATTTGTAGAGGGCCGGCCGATCGGTCGGCTCTTCCTCGCCCTGGGTCGGATCCGTGGTGTCGCTTGAATAATGCACGTCCACTTCCCAGAGGAAGGGGTTATCGGGCATTTCGCGCGCTTCTTTGCTCTGCACCAGGGCATCGCTGTCATAGCCGGTGTCGGTCGAGTAGACGTCGAACACCAGCGGCACGCCGGGCGCATCGCGGGCGTTCAGGCCGTCGACAAGCGGGCTATCCGTGACCACACGGAACATGGCGCATATTTGCGCACGCCCTTCTGGTCCATACCGGCGGTCCGGCGATCGGGAGCTTCCTTGACGCTGACGATGCCCATGGCCTGCTTCCTTGCATCAAACGATTTGCACGCCGCCGTCGCGGGCCACGGCTTCGCGGATGTCGCGGAGCAACTGCTCCTGGCGGACGTTTTTTTCCTTGATCTGTTTCAGGACCTCTTCAATTCGCTTTTGCGGGTCGGCGCCGCTTCCCTGCGCGTTCAGAATGGCGGCATTCACGGCCGCGACCGCCGCCGAGGATCCTTGCTCGACGCCGGCGGCGCCCTTGAGCTGCGGCGCGGCCTGGCCACGCCGAGGCAATGTCGTCTTGGAGCTTCTTTTGTTTCTCGAGAGCGGTAAGCTGCTCGTCGGCTGCCTGCATGGCGTTGAGTTGCTCGGCGCCCACGCCGGCGAGCGCTGCCTCATAAATATGGGCCGCGCGGGCGCTCATGCCGAACGTGGCCACCTGCGTCAACAGGCTGGAGTTGTATTCCTCCGCCTTGCCGTTTAGCGCCGCGACGCGCCGGCTTCGTTCGCGTCCAAAGCTGCCGCGTGCGCCGCGTCGGGATCGACGTTGGCCAAAGCCTGCGCGGCCTGGTTTTCCGCGAGAAGGCGGGCGCTGATCTCGTTGACGTTCTGGACGCGGTCGAATTGAGATTGCAGGGCATTGACGCGTGATTCGGCCCGCAACCTCGCCGCCGTGCTCGCCGCATCCCACATTGATTCGAGTTCTTGGGCGCGTTTCAATTCTTCTTTGGCGAGAGCAAGCTGGATGCCGACCTCGCGGACCTGCGATGCTTGCGGGCCGCTGGCGTGTTCCGCGACGTCCATCACGCGCCTGATTTCCTGGGCCGCCTGGGCCGCGGCGTCTTTCGTCGACATAAACGCCGCCGCCAGGCTGCCGACGGCGACCACGAGGCGCCGATGCCGGTGGACACGAGGGCGGCCTTCAGGCTCACGGTCGAGACGGTCAGCAAGTTAATCGCAATGCGCACCGCGGCCACGCCCGTGCTGAGGGTCATATAGGCCAGGTAGCCGGCCATCGCTCCGGCGGCCATCGCCAGCACGGTCTTGATGACGCCGCCCATGGTGCCGTTCAGGTTCATCAGCCAGCCGAGCAAACTGCCAACAACGGTTATCACCTGGCCAATGGCTTCAAACACCGGCCGCAAAGTGACCAGGAATTCCGCCAGCATGGTGTTGAGCGTGGTGATAATCGGCGTCAGTGCGGCGCAATGGTCAGGCTCAGCCCCTCGAAGGCCATGCCGACGTCGCGTCCGCTTTGCTTCATGCTCTTCAGGTTGGTCAGGTCCATTTGCGAGACGGTCAGCCCGAAACGAGCTGCCGCTACGTGCGCTTGCTCGAGGGCCCGGCTGCCCCCACGCAGCAGTGGGTCGATCTCGGCCCAGCCCTTGCCGAAAATCGCCTGGGCCGCTGCCGTGCGTTCCGCCTGGCTGCCCATGGCGTTGAGCTTGTCGCCGATCTTGGCCAGAGCCTCATCGACACCCATGGTGCTCAGGTCGCGAAAATTCAGTCCCAGCCGCGCGAAAGCACCAATCGCTTCGCCCGATCCCTCGGCCGCTTTGCCCAGGGTTAGGTTCATGCGGCCGACGGCGGCGCCGACCGATTCCGTCTCCAGGCCTACTCGCTGCGCCGCCACGGCCAGATCGTTGGCAGCGCCCACGTCGAGTTGGAAGCGGCGCGACAGGCCGGAGACCTGGCTCATGAAGGCGATGCCCTTGCGCCTGCGGCGACGAAGGCGGTGCCCAGGCCCGCGATCGCGGTGACGGACATGCCGACCACGCCAGGGAGTTGACTCAGGGCCCCGGAAATGGAAAAGCTGCCGCTACCCAGATGCGCGACGGTTGCGCCCAGGCTCTGAACCTGGGCGATCGAGCGTTTGATATCCTGCTCGAACGTGCCTGGGTTCAGGCTCATCTGCAGCGCCAGTTTGCCCATGTCAGCCATGTTTGCGGCCCAGGTTGGCGGGAGTGTAGATTTGCGCCAGTGCCATCAGTTGTTCGCGGTCTTCTTCCCAGCTTTGGTCGTCGCGCTCCCGGGCGTCTTCGGCCAGATTGCGGAAAAAGGTCTCGGGCTTGGCGTTGCTCGACAGCATGGAGGCGATCACGCCGGCCCGGCGGTCCTCGCGCGCGGGCCCAAAGGGCTCCAGCTTGTAAAACTCCGCCCACTCGTCGAATTCGCGCTTGCTCAAATGGGCGGCGCCCCAGGCCACGGAGGGCCAATGCAGCACGGTGGCTAAACGGAAGAGGAGCCGGCGGCTGGGGCGGCGGAGTTTTTTGCGGCGTCAGTCTCCTCGTCCTCATCGTCGAGGCCGGCGGCGATGCCGTTGAAGATCGCGCATTCCTCGTAGATGCGGTCCAATTCCTTGCGGCCGGCTTTCTGGAGCCGGCGGATATGGTCCTCGGTGAAGATCGCCTCGGCGTCCTCGGCCCCCGAGTTGCGCAGGCAAAGCACCACGAGCTTGGCGCGGCTGCCGCGGGCGTCGAAGATCGACTTCTTGCCGACCTGTTTGAAGCGGCCGGCCTCGAACTCGTCGGATTGCCCGGCGGTCAGCTCCCAGATCCAGACTTCCTTGCCCCAGGCCTTGAAGGGCTTGCGGCGCAGGCCGTCCTTGTCGATCTTGCCAAATATATCGTCTGCCAGGGACATGTGAAAACTCCTTGGTTACCCGTCTGCCGCGGCTTACGTGCCGGCGGCGAACGTCACCGGACCGCTGATCTTGAAGGTTACGTCGACGCTGATGAGATCATCCTCGGGGAACTCCTCCCCAAGCTCGGTGAGGAACCCAGAAAACTGCCAGGTGCTGCCCGAGCTTCCCGACGAGCCGTCCGGCGCTTGAATCTGAAACCCTTGCATGACGCGGATCCAGCTGCGCAGGGTAGCGTAGTCCGCCTTGAGGAACACGAGCGTCGCGTTGAAGCCTCCCTCGTCGACCAGGCCGGGCAGGAATTCCTTCGTGGCCGCGGCGCTACCCAGGCTGGTGGCGTCGCTCTCTTTGATCTTGGTTGGCCCGCGCTTGATGTTTTTGATCTTGCCGAAGGCCACGTAGGCCGCTGTGACCCAGTTGGACAGGGTGGCGTTGTGCGAATGCGTGCCGGTCGGAATCGTTGGCGCTGGCATGACGAACTCCTTTTATTTCACCGCGGCCGCGATGCCGTCCGTGAGGACGCTGACAATCGCGGCCTGAGCCTGATCCTTGGTTTGGTCCCAGGCCGGCCGCATGAACGGCTTGGCCCGGCTTCTGCGCGTGCCGTATTCCACCAGGTGCGCATAAAAAATCGGATCCACGTTGATCGGCTGCCCGATCTTCGCCCCGCGCTTGCGGACGCCGACCTGGCGGTTGAACCCCGAGCGTGGCCCGACGAGGCCGACCACCACGCCGCTGGGATACGTCTTCACCTTCGAGCCGATGCTCTTGGCCATGAGGCCGGAGCTTTTCATGGCCTGGCCGACTTCGTCATTGGCGGCGACCTGGTTGACCACGTCGCGAGCCCCGCGCTTGGCCGCCTTGGCCACCGGTTGGGTGGCCTTGGTGATTGCCTTGCGCAGGAGCTTCTTGCGGACGTTCTTGTCCACGCTCTGGAGGTTCAGCACCACCTGGCCGATGCCGTCCAGCTTGGTGCTGATCTTCCAGGGGTTGCTCATGGCGCCACTTCCTTGCACAGGATCTCCAGCTCGCGGCGGGTCCCCTCGACGTCGCGCGGCGGAATCTCGACATTCAGTGCGTGCCCTTCGTAAACGATTTTCCAGTCCTTGGCGATGAGCATGGCCCGCGTGCTAAAGCGGACACGCACGCGATGCGTGAAGAGGGCCTGCGTCTGCTGAGCTTGCCAGTATTCCCGGCCGCCCAGGGCCATGACCTCGCCCCAGATCTTGCCGTTTTCGGGGTAGGTAATGACCGGCTGCCCAAAGCTGTCCTTGGCGTTGCTCTCCGGCGGCGGCGGCGCCAACAGGGTCAGCCGCTTGCTGTATTTGCCAATGGCGAGCGGCATCACGTCTCCAGTGCAGGCGCTTGCACCTGGCCCAAGGGGTCAATGTGCAGGCGGATCCAGGAGGGCTGATCGACCCGCAAATGCAGCTCGAAGCCCACCGGGGCGGCCGGCTCGGCGCTTTCCAGTTCTTCCAGGATGGCCAGGCCCGGCTTTTTGTCGCCCAGAGCAAAGTCGACGCGCTGGGCAATCACCCGAATGGCCCGCGGCGGATCCTCGTCGCCGTATTTGGCGAGGATGTCCCGGATCGAGGCCAGGTGGCTCTCCAGGTGGGCAACGCGTTCCTCTTGGCGATCCGCCATCAGTTGTGCCTGCCTCCGTAAGAACCATCCCAGTTGAGGGCGATGATCGACTGCACGCCCAGCGGGACCTCGTTATAGCTGCCGGCCAGCACGGCTTCGCGGTTCTGAAACCAGTGGCCCAGTAGCAACAACATGCCCACACGAATGTCTTCTTCGACCACGGGTGTGATGGTGTAGCTCACCGTCACACTCGCCATTTGGTAGCGAGCGATCGGCCAGATTTGGCCGAAGGCCGGGGCGATGCGCACGGGCACCGTCGAGGCGTCCACCAGGTAGATGGACGGATCGACCGTTTGCAGGTTGCCGGCGGGATCGATGTACTGGATCGCGTTGACCTGCGTGGTCGCCCGTGCCGGCATCGGGCTGTCGCGGCAGGCGGATGCCGATCAGGTCCCACAGTTTCTGGTAGTCGCTGATGGCCACTCCCTCCCAGTTGGGGAAGTGGTCGAGCGTCAGCAGCCAGTTTTGTGGGATGAATACCTGGCCGCACGATTTTTCAAAGAACTTGCGAACGGCGGTGATGAGCAAGCTGATCTCGTCATCTTCGTAGCTGCCGTCGACGCGCAAATGCTTTTGGGCCATGTCCAGAGAGATCGGCTCCGGAGTGCCCGTCGAAAGCAGTTGCAAGCCGAAGCTGTCCACGGTTTACCCCCCCCCGTCCGCGCCGAACGTCGAAACGAGCCCTTACTGCGATTGCGTGGCCTGGCTGACCGTGGTGTCCGACTGCGTTTGTGGCAGCGTGCCGGCACGATACAGATCGGCGATCACGCCGTCGATGACCGCGTTGGCGGTGCCGCGCGTGACCACCGGCCGCACGTAGCGTTTGGTGATCTTGCTCACGTTCACGTCGAGCATCAGCAACTTGTTGCTGTCGGCATCGGCGGCCGCCGGTGTGACGGCGCCGGCGATGTCGGCCATGTCGCTGCCGTTGGCCGCGTTGCCCTGCTGGGCCTTGAGAGCGGTGACCTGGGTGGCCGTCAGCGTGCCGAGCAGCGCCGTGAAACGCACGGCGTTAAAGCCGGTCATGTCGATCACGGAGCCATTGACGGCGCTGGTACCGGCGGCGGTCGAGTTGATCGGCCGGGTCGATTTGACGACTTCGTTCAAAAAGCAATCGAACATGGCTTACCTCTTGGGTTTGGCTTTTGGTTTTGGATCTGCGGCCACCGACGCCTGCTACTTCGCTTTCGGCTTCGGTTCGCCCGGCGCCCGGAAGGCCTCCGCTTCACCGCGCTCAATCAGGATCTTGGCCTCGGCATCGGGAACATCCACGATCTGCCCGGGCTCCTGGTTGAAGTTGGCTCCGACGCGTCCACCGATCAGTTTGACCTTCATGTTTACTCGCGAAAGGTTTGCGGTTCGGAAGGGGGCGCTGCCGCGCATCGCCCCGAGCGAAACCGGTTTTAGGAGTGCATGGTGAGCTTTTTCACCCGCGGCGTGCCGGACGTCAAAAGATTGCCGTCTTCGCGGATCATGGCGATAAACCCGTCCTGATCCGAGTCCCGATAGCGTTCCTGGAGGCGGTAGAAGCGGGCGGGACCGGCCGTCCGAATCTTGTAAGAACTCAGTTTGCCGCCCAGCATGACGTCGGCACTGGCCGCGATAGCGGACATGTCGTTGTTGATCGTGTAGGGCGCCAAAGAGGAGATCGGGAGTGCCGGGCTGGAGGCCCTGCACAACGCTCGGCACCCAGAGGTACTGGTTGTTGGCGTCCTTCAGCTTGCGCACGGCCTGGAGGATGCTATCGGCCATCATCCAGCCAAAGTCCTGGCGGTAGGCCTTGTCGACCGAGTGATACAGGTCAATCACATTGTCCGAGGTAATGGCGTTGTTCGCGGCCGTGGTCACCCCAGTGGTCGCGGCCGTCACGATACCCTTGGGCTGCGCGGCGCCCGTGCCGGTCGTGAAATAGGTATTCGTGCCGCGGCCCAGGCGCTCGCCGAGCATCTGGCCGATGATCTCAATCAAATTGACCGCACTGTCCTGGAGCAGCTCATAGGGCACGAGGATCGGCTGGGAGGAAAATTTGTAAGCGTCCCAGTAGACCTTAGCGAACACCGGATCGACCGAATTGCCGATCGAGGTATTTGGCCCAAGCAAAACTGCCTTATTGGCAGTGTCGTCCGCGGTCGGCCAGCTTATGCGCTCGCCACTCGCGGTACGGATCGTGTCCGCCACCTGCCGCATGCCTCCGAACCAAAGCATGTTTACTTCGAGTTGCTTGAGCAACGTCTCCGGCGGGATGAGGAAACCGCCGCCGGCGCCGCCGACGTTGGACAGGGTCGCCTTGAAGTCGGCGATCTGCCGGGCGGCCGTGGCCGGGTGGTTGTGCCGGATGATGGATTGCAGGCTCTGGAGGTCTCGCGAATTGTATAGCGGGACGTCCAGCTCCTCTTGGAAGGGGTCGATGCCCAGTTGCCGACAGGCCGCAAAGTGTTTGGGACCGGTACTGCGCTTGCCGCCATTGGCCCAGGCCTGGAAGGCCAGGGCACGCGTTTCGTCGCTGACCTCGACGGAGGCGCCGTCGCCGCCCTTGGGCAGCCGGCCGGTGATTTGTTCGCTACCGATTGTCGGGTCGAGCACGAACTCCTTTTGCTCGGCGTCGATCGATTCGGATTTTTCGGCGATGGCGATGCGCTTGGTTTGGGCGTCGTAGTCGGCGACCATCTTGTCCCAGGACCCTTGCTCTTCGGCGCTGAAATCCTCGCGGTTTTCGGCCTTGAGCTTGTTGCGGATCTCCTGGATCGCGGCCGCGACGGCGGCCCGTTTTTCTCGAAGTGCTTTGCTGTTCACGTTTTCCCTCGGCAATGCTCGCCGGAAGTGGCTCGCCTCACCGAATGGAAAACGGCGGGAACTCTCCCGGCGATAGGTGGTGCTATCGCCAGCAGGAGTTGCCGCCGGTACGTTGGCTTCTCTTGCGTCGCTTCCCTGGCTGGTTTTCGCGGTACGCGGCCGCCAGCGGGAAGGAATGATTGACTGCTCAAGGAGTAAAGGGCATAAACTCCGAAAGTCAAATGTCAGGGAGAAAAATTATGGCCAGGCCCAGACGTTCACGCGATTCCTCCGTGCTCTCGCCGCTGGAGATCTACCTCCGGGAAATCAACGAGACTCCCCTGCTGACCGCGGCCGAGGA
The DNA here is from genome assembly GCA_963794975.1 of uncultured Pseudomonadota bacterium. Classification (GTDB taxonomy): domain Bacteria; phylum Pseudomonadota; class Gammaproteobacteria; order Steroidobacterales; family Steroidobacteraceae; genus 13-2-20CM-66-19. Next base: position 146,560 of record CAWCGL010000005.1, read on the forward strand.
AAAAGAACTCTCGCGCGGATCCAAGCCGGCGACACTTCGGCCCGCGACCATCTGGTCCGTGCCAACTTGCGCCTGGTGGTGAACATCGCCCGCAGTCACTCGGGCCTGGGGTTGGGCTTGCAAGACCTGATCGCCGAGGGCAACCTCGGTCTCTTGCGCCGTCGAGGGCTTCGACGCGGAGCGGAACACGCGCTTCAGCACCTATGCCAGCTACTGGATCAAACAGTGCATCAAGCGGGCGCTCATCAACACGGCCAAAACCATTCGCATCCCCGCGTACATGGTCGAGCTGCTCGCCAAGTGGCGGCGGACCGAGGCGCAGCTACACGACGAGTTTGCCCGGCCGCCCAGCGAGCAGGAGATCGCCGCGGCCCTCAACGTGTCCGAGAAACAGATGGCGATGGTGGAATTGGCCCTGCGGATCTGCGCCCGACCACGGGCGACCAGGAGGAAGCCGGTTTGCCGGTCGACGAGGCCATAGCGGATGCGCGGGTGAAAGCGCCGGACCTGGCCCTGATCGACCAGGAAGATTGGACGCGCTTTGCCAAGGTGCTCGCCCAAATGGATAAGCGCCAGGCGCTCGTTCTGCGCCTACGTTTCGGTCTGGATGGGGAACGTCCCAAAACACTCAAGGAGATCGGCAAGCGTCTGGGGCTTTGCCGGGAACGGGTGCGTCAGATCGAGGCGGCGGCGCTGGAGGAGTTCCGGAGTTAGCCGTCACCCAAGGGTTTCAAGAATTGCGCGCATTTCCTGTTCTTGCACGGCTGCGCTGGATCGTCGATGTGGCGGCTACAACCGCAGCATACGCGGCCTTTGACGACGCGAAACGGCGAGCGCCGTCGTGCAGTGATTTGGCCACGCGGGACCGCGATGGTTGAATCGCCAAAGAGCAGGAGACCCAGCAGCGCGATCTTATCCATATCCATGCCTTCCCTTCGTCGCTAAATCAGGCCATCAAAACCAGCCGCCTCGTGGAAGCGGCGGCTTCCTCACGGCGCCGGTCTGCTGCGGGTCGCATTCGTCGCACGTGCAGGTGTGCACGGGGACGATGCCATGATTTATCCCACGCGGATTGTTGCACGGGCAGCCGTCGGCAAGCTTATCGTAATTCTCGGCCAACAATGGTTTGCCGCATCCGCGACAAGTCACCTGCGCTCGCATTAGATCAGTCCCCTCTCGCGCATCTGCATTTCGCGCAGCTTGGCGTCGGCCGCGGCGAGTGCGGAGCTGCCCGACGAGCCGGCCTCGGCCCCCAGGCGGCGCAGTACTTGTTCCAGCGTGGCCACCTTATCGACCATGCCGGCGGCGACGGCGGCCTGGGCGGTGACCGTGCGGCCCTCGCCGAAGTCCGACTTGACCTTCGCTTCACTGACGCCGCGGCCCTTGGCGACGGCCGACACAAAGGCGCCGTAATAGCTTTCCACCTGGCCTTGCAGGTGAGTGCGGTGCTCATCGGTGAGCGGTCCCATGCCGTCCGTCTTGTATTTGCCGGCGCTGACAAACGTCGTCTTCACACCCATGGCTTCTTCCATGCCGCTGTAGTCCACGTGGGCCGTGTAGACACCGATCGAGCCGACCAGGCCGCCGAGGGTGACATTTGTTTCCTGGCATTGAGCCAGCAGCCAGTAAGCTCCGGAGGCGGCCATCGAGTCGGCAACGCCGACAATCTTTTTCGTGCCGCGGTAACCGTAGATCTTGTTGCCCAGCTCTTGGATCCCGAACACCGAGCCGCCGGGCGAATCGATCGCCATCACGATCGCCTTGACCGTCTTGTCGTTGGCCAGCTCGTCGAGGGTGGCGCCGATCGACTCGGCCGAGGCGCCGCCGCTGGATTGTTCGAGCATGCTCATGCGCTGAGCCAGCACGCCCTGGACGGGCACCACGGCCACGCGGCCGTACATCTGCACGTCGCGCTTCCGGCTGCCGGCGAGGATCTCTTTCTCCTCGGCCAGGAGCGCGGAGTCGCGGACCTTGTTGTGCAGGAAGGCCCGCAGTTGCTCAAGCTTCTCCGGGGTGAGAGCCCAGATGTGGCTGTTGAACGCGCGCACGATGTTTTCATAGAGCATGGGATTTCTCCGCTAAAAGCGATTCACGGGCCGAGGCCGGCAACTCGACGGCCATCCGTTCGATCTCCTGACGGATGCCCTCTTCGAGTTTACTGGCCGTGTGACTCTCCGCCGCCATCTTCCAGCGGCGCGACATTTCGTCGATCAGTAAATTGTGCAGGTGGTATCGTTTCCATTGGCTCAGGGCCTGCGCCATGGCCTGCACCGATCGGCAGGCCTCGGCGATCACCTCGGCGTGAGCGGCTTCGAAGGAATCGGCGAAATTGCAAAACTCCTTGGGTCCCTTGGCCGCGGCCCGCTCCGCGTGAGCGCCGGCCCGGCGGACCATCCTAACGACCACGTCGTCAATCGCCAGGCCGCAAGCAATGCGCATGGCCGCGGTCGGATCTTCCTTCGCCGGCAGCGCCTGTTTGGGCGGGGTTGCCGGTTCGTCCTTGGTGCCGGTCACATTCAGCGGCCGACGCATTTCGTCGCCGCCGGCATTGGGATTAAGTCCTTCAATGGTGCGAACCTCATTTTCGTACATCCACGGCTGGCCGCCCAGAGCGATGCGGAAATAGTTGGCCCGGCCGGCCGAGTCGGCGCACAAGCTCGCGGCGCAGGAACTCCACCACGATCGAATCATCTTGTTTCTCGTCCTCGGTCAAGAGCTTGGCATGGCACTCGTCCTCCATGTTCACGAGCCAGGGGTCGAGGCCCTCGTCGAGAAAGGATTGATTCTCTTGCTCCAGGGAGTTGAACGAAGTGCGTGAATTGTCGCCCAGCTTGTGGGGCGCCACGCCCAGGAAGTTGGCCACGTCGACAATGGACAATTTCATCGTCTCGATTAGGGCCAGATCCTCGGGGTTGAAAGACATCTCCTTGGCCGTGACTCCACCGTCGAGAATTGCGGTCCTGGCCGCATTATCGATACCGCTGTGCATACGCTCCCAGCCGGTCAGCAGGGCAGTCTTGGTGGGCTCCTGCAATTTGAGCGGGTGCATCAGGATCGTGGCCGGCCGGCCGAAGTTCTTGAGCGTGATCGTCGCGAATCTTTTCGCACCTTTGCCAAGGCCCAAATCGTCCTTGGCCTTTTGCCACACGGCATATCCCTGGAGGCCATCGAAGCCGAGGCCCTGGAGGTGGAACATGTTTTCGGGCAGGATCTTCTTCTGCACGCCCTGCACGTCGGTCACATACCAGAGCTTGCCATTTTCCAGCACGGGCGCCGTGCGCTCCGGATCCAGGGGCAGCAAGGCCACGGGCGTGCCGTCGCCGCTGCGCTGGATGGCCGAGTAGCCATTGCCAGCGCTCATCGCGTGGGACACCATCAGCCGTTTCCACTGGTAGCTGGTCATGCGTTCGTTCGGCTGCCGGCGGAGCATCAGATAGGCGGGGTGCTTGAACGCGCGCACCTTGCCCAGGCCCACGCCGTTGGGATCATCCTGGCCCGTGCGCTCGTAGACGTGCAAGGAAAGCTTGGCCACTGCGTGGCTGATAAGGTTGATACCACGCCACCAGGGCGAGAAGGTGAGGGCGATCTCCCGGTTCATGGGCTGGCCCGACGCCGAGGGCGTAACACCGAAGGCATCCCAGGCCGCCGGGTCATTAAGACTGAAGCGGGGATTTTCGGGAGAGGCTGCGCGGAAGCCGGCGCTGCCGAAGATGGCCGTTAGGATACCCATCGCTTGGCCCCCCAGATGGCGAACGCGGTCAGCGCCACGCCGCCGGCGATGAGCGCCGCTGGCGGATAAATCCACCAGAGCCCCAGGCAGGTAATCGCGAGTCCCAGGCCGGCTGCCAGGTCCCAGGAGAAGGTGCGGAGGAAACGTAGAACGCGTTTCATGGGACCTCTACCCGAAAGTAATGGACGGTTCGAAGTTCTCGGTGACCATGGCCCGGCCGACGCCCATGGTCAGCGCTACCAGGCCGTCGATTTTCTCGGTACTCTTCTTCTTCGACCATTTGTGATTGCCCGCGGCGTCCTCTTCGGTGGACGCGTTAGAGGCCATCCAGGTCATCACCGGATTGTTGCCATGGTCGAGCTCGCCGGCGGCGATCAATTCCATGACGCGCTTCACGGGGGCCGCCATGCTCAAAAAGCCCTGCCCAAAGGCTAGCACGTTGAAGCCGTCGCCGCCGAGCTGCGTGCAGAGCTGGGCGCCTTGGAAAACCCTATCGACCGCCAGCTCCATGATCGAAAAGGTCGCGGCGAGGCCGTTGATATCGGCGCGGACCTTGTCGTAATCCGTTATGTCGCCGGGCGTTTCTTCGATGAAGCCCTGCCGCACCCATTGGTCGTAAGGGACACGGTCCCGCCGGCTGCGCTTCTCCGTGGTCGCCGCCGGTACCCAAAAGTAGGGCAGGAAAGGATAGGGCCGCTCGTTGGGGAAATAAAGCACCAGGGCGGTGAGATCGCTCGTGCTGCCAAGGTCGAGGCCCGCGAAACATGGCCGGCCCTTGAGCTGTTCCAGCATGCGCTGGCGCCAGGCCACCGGCTCGGCGCCGTGGCCGCACAGTTTCCATTTCACCATGTCCACCGCGCGGACGTCCTGCTCGGTCCGCAAGTTCAGGTGCAAACGTTTGAAGGTGTTTTCGTAGGTCGGCGTTTCCTGAGCCCGCTTGCATTCGCGCTCCAGGTATTCGAGGCTGACACTTACCCCCAGGTTGGGATTAGCTTTCTTCCAGGTCGCCGGTGAAGTCCAATCATCCCCCGGCTTGCACTCCCAGATCGCCGGCAGGAAGCTGGGGTCCAAAATTATTTGGTCGCGGACCTTGCAGGCGTATTCGTACTTTTCGTTGCAGATCGATGGCCGCATGAAGTCGGCCGTGGTGATCAAAATGAGCAAGGGTTGTTTGCGGCCCTGGCCGGCCATCGAGGTCTGGAGCACATCCACCAGATCGCGGTTGGGCTGCGCGTGAAGTTCGTCGATCAATACTGCATGGGAGTTGCCACCGTGCTTTGTATTGGCGTCGGCGCTGAGCACCTTATAGCAGCTGGCCTCGTCATCGCGCCGGACGATCGATTTTAAAGCTTTGTAGATCTGCGCTCGCTTCTCAAGCTCGGGCTCTTGCTCGATCATCCCCTTGGCCTGTCGGTAAAGCAGGCTTGCCTGATCCTTGTCGGCCGCCGCGCCGTACACCTGGGGGCCGGCTTCCCCATCGCAAAAAAGACAGTAGAGGCAGATGCCCGCCGAGAGCGGCGTCTTGCCGTTCTTGGCGGAATGTACAAGAGTGCTTCGCGGAAGCGGCGGATAATTCGGCCGTCCCGGTCCTTGCGCTTCCAGCCAAAAAGATTGCCGATGAAGCTTTGTTCCCAGGGCGTCAGCTCGAAGGGTTTGCCGGCGAGTTCGCCTTCGACGTGTTTCAAGCACTGGGGAAAAAAGTCGAGAACCTTTTGCGCGGCCTCGATGTCGAACCACGAATCGCCGGCCGTGGCGAACGGATCGAAGCCGGGGATGAGCAGGAGGAGATCACGCCATTTTTTTGGGAGCTTAGCCGGCTTCGAAGAAACGCGCTTTGCCATCGGGCTTGTCCTCTTTCGCGGTGCCGCCCTTCAGTCGCGCCCGGGCCGCCGGCGAGAAACCAAACTGCGCGGCGATTTTTGCGCCGCTCGAAGGCGCCGTTCCGAATGGCGACCAGCGGATGCGGCAAAATGTAGCCGGTCTCCGTGCTGAAGGTTAGCCCCTCTTTCTTCAAGTCGGCATTAACCTCCAGGAACTCGGCCCAAGCCTGACAATAAAAAGCGAGGAGCGCGCGATCGGCCTCCGCGATCACGCCCATCGTTTGCAAATGTTTAACCTGCCGTGCCCACTCCCGCTCGGCCTCCGCGTTCAAAAACGCCGGCGCCGGCGGCGCCTTGACGGGCAACTCGGGTTCGTTTTCCCTAGTCTTGGCCCGCCACGAACCGCGGACCTTCAGCAGTTTTGTCGGCGTCGGTGCCGGCCCCCTGGCCATGTTAGACCCCCCTCCCCCAAAACCCGTGAAAAAAACCGGAATGACTGCAAGCGGTCGATGGCCGCCAGCTCCCTAGGATTTCGACCCCCTACCCCCCCAAGTCTCATCGGCCCTTGCCAGTCTTGGAGTTATGACAATTCTTGCATAGCGATTGCCAATTGGCTTGGTCCCAGAACTTTTCCTTATCCCCGCGATGGGGATCGATATGGTCAACCACTTCCGCTTGGGTCAGGCGGCCGGCCCGGTCGCATTCCGCGCACAGATAATTCAGGGCGAGGAAGGCCTTGCTGCATTTGCGACCGCCAGTCGTAGCCGCGCCGGCCCGATGACTCGCGTGTGGGGGCAGACTGTAATGGCTGATGGGTCTTGGGTTTAAATGGCATACGAAACGATAGCACTTATTTTGCTTTTTCTTTCTTTCATGTATTGACTGTCAATACACGCCAGCGTATAATGAGAGGGTAAGTTGATCTTTGACAATCAGGTGAGCATCCGGGTGAGCCATAGAGGAGTCCCGCGGGCAGAAGGTGAAACGGTTCAAACCCTTATCTTTCTGGAGGTTCGCATGAACGATTTCGAAACGCGGGTGTTGCCGGTCATCACGAAGTTGGCCAACCGTTGCTTTAAGGATGAACAAAAGAGGCAGGATGCCATCGGCCTTTGCTGGTATCGATATCAGCAAGCCGAAAAGCGGCTGGAGGTGACGGCCACCTCGTTCGCGCAGTTCGCGGTCAAGCAAACATGGTCGGGCAGAGGATTGCCCGGAACGGGTCTGAAGGAACGAGACGCGCTTGATCGGGCCTGGCAGGGTGCAGGCATGGGCCTGGTGCAGGACAAAAGCCCTGGCCCTGACAAAATCGCTCAAGACAAGGACGAATGGGAAGCGATGGTCAAGCGGCTCAATCACAAGCAACGGATTTTGCTGGACAGGTGCCATCTCGACATGAGCAACCTGGAGATGGCCAGGCTGATGGGAGTTAGCCCCGCACGTGTGAGCCAGGTGCGAAGGGAAATCGAACGGATGACAAGGGAGTAACCAAACCGGGCACGGATGCCCTTAATTTCTTTGCTGGCGGGCGGCCGAGGTTGTTTGCCGGTCCAGCTCAATCAGAGTCAAGAAGGTCACAGCTTGCTGGCGATAGCTTTCAAAGTGTCGCCGCGCGAACGCCCAGGCGGCCGCCTCGGTCGCCTGGGGGTTTCGCCTCTGATAGTCGCGGGCCGCCAGGCCCAGCATTACGGTTTTTAGGTTCGCCATGGTGTCCTCGGGAAAAAGTGTTCTCAAATAGCTATGACGCGTTTTCCCAAGAAATTTAGCCGCGAAAGGAAAAAAATGAAAAAGTCGATGACCATACGCGTTGACGAGGATCTGCTCGAACGGGCCAAGAACGCTTGCTGGCATGTTGGCCGCGGCCTGACGATCACGGGTTTGATCGAGGAATGGCTTTTGGCCAGGGTCAAGGTGCTGGAGAGCAAGCACAACAAAGGGAAGGTCTCTGCCAAGCGGGCCGAGGAGCTGCCGCACAGTTCGAAGAAGGGTTAGAGCGGCGGCCGGATCGAATCCTGCGCAAAAGGTAGAAAAAAGCGCAAAAACGACCCTTTCACGACGGCCTCCGCATGGCATGTTCCAGGCTCAGCATCACGATGAACCACATGGTGAGCATCGCCAGGCCGACCGACAAACATTCCAGGGCCAGTTGCCGCCAACTGGCTGGCCGCGTCTCGATCATGGCACCGGTGATGTGGCACTGCGGTAGCGAGCACGAACGTCACGGGCCAGAAAAGATACATTGTGGTCCACTCCATCGCTACCTCCCTTGCGGTTTCGGTTCCATCAGGTCCTCGGGGACAATCTTTCCCTCTGCCGTCATCAATTCGACGAGTCCCTTACGCCAGACCGCTTTGACGCTGCCGGGATTCCGTGAGACCGTGTACGCGATGTTCCAGCTCACCTTCGCCATCATCACCCCGGCGCTGATCGCCGGGGCGTTTGCCGACCGCATGAAGTTCTCGGCAATGCTCCTCTTCATGACGCTGTGGTCGCTGGTGGTGTACGCCCCCATCGCCCACTGGGTCTGGGAGCCCTCCGGGTGGCTCGCGGTCAAGGGCGTGCTCGACTACGCGGGTGGCACGGTGGTGCACATCAATGCCGGCATCGCCGGTCTTGCCAGCTGCCTGGTGCTCGGCAAGCGCCTGGGCTACGGCAAGGACCCGATGCCGCCGCACAACCTGACCTACACCATGATCGGGGCCTCGCTGCTGTGGGTGGGCTGGTTCGGGTTCAACGCCGGCTCGGCGGGCGCGGCCGATGGCCGCGCCGGCATGGCCATGGCGGCGACGCAGATCGCCACCGCCGCCGCGGCCATGTCGTGGATGTTCGTCGAGTGGTTCGCCAAGGGAAAGCCGAGCGTGCTCGGCATCGCCTCCGGGGCCGTCGCCGGACTGGTCGCAATTACCCCGGCCTCCGGGTTCGTGGGACCCTCGGCCTCGGTGGTCATCGGCATCGCCGCCGGCGTGGTGTGCTTCTTCGCCGCCACCACGCTCAAGCGTGCCATGGGATACGACGATTCGCTCGACGCCTTCGGCGTGCACTGCATCGGCGGCATCGTCGGCGCACTGCTCACCGGGGTCTTCGCCAGCAAGGAGATCGCCGGCGTCGAGGGCTCCGTCCTTACCCAGCTGTGGGGTGTCGGCACGACGCTGATCTACGGCTTCGTCATGAGCTTCCTCATCCTGAAGCTCATTGACCTCACGATCGGCCTGCGTGTCTCCGAGGACCAGGAGCGCGAAGGCCTGGATATCTCGCTGCACGGCGAGAGCATCGAGTAGTCGCTTCCCCTGGCTCCCGCTGGCCGCCCGGCCAGCGGAGCCAGCGGTCGAGGGCGAGCGACTCCCATCCTGCCTGCGGCGGGTGGCACAATGCCCGCCTGATGTCGCTGCATCTGGACAACCCGGACCTTAGCCGCGATCCGGCCGCGCGCCGGGCTGCCAAGGACGAGACGGTGCAGGTGCAGTTCGCCACCCACGGCGGCAGCCTCGCCAGCGCGGTCGGTCCCAACCACTACCGTGCCGGCGACGCCCTCATTACCGGATCCACCGGCGACCGCTGGTGCGTCGCCCGCGAGCGCTTCGACGCGAAGTACCTGGCGGTGCCGCCGACGCAGCCCGGCGGCGCCGGCTCCTACCGCAACCGTCCCGTCACGGTGCTGGCCAGGCAGATGCACCAGCCCTTCAGCGTCGCGCGCGAGGCCGGCGGCGATGTCCTGAGCGGATCAGCGGGCGACTGGCTGCTGCAGTACGGCCCCGGGGATCACGGCATCGTCGAGCGCGCCCGCTTCGCGCGCGTCTACCGAATCATCGAGGGAGCCTAGCCGTCCCCGACGATCCGGGAATCGCTATGATGGCGTGCGCTGACTCAGCTCTTTTGCGCACCGGGGGACGATCTTGTTAATCCGTTCAGCCTGGCTCCTGGCCGGGGCGAGTTCCGTACTGTGGTGCCTCGCGCACGCGCAGGATGCAGCGCCGGCGGGCGACCGCGAGGCCAGCGAATGGCGCCACACCGGGCGTGACGCCCAGGGCAGTTACTACTCGCCGCTGCAGTCGATCAACGAGCACAACGTCGCCACGCTCGGTCACGCCTGGACCGCCCGCACCGGCACTTCCCGGGGACTTGAGGCCACACCGCTGGTGGTCGACGGGGTGATGTATACCTCGGGCAACTGGGGCGCGGTCTACGCCCTGGACGCGGCGACCGGCAAGTCCCTGTGGGCATTCACTCCGAAGATGGACCGCCAGCTCGGCCGCAACGTGTGCTGCGACGTAGTCAATCGCGGGGTCGTGGTGGCCGAGGGCAAGGTGTACGTCGCCGCCCTCGATGGCCAGCTGTACGCACTGGATGCGAAGAGCGGCACGATCGCCTGGTCCGCCGACACGGTGGTCGACCACGGCCAGCCCTACACCAGCACCGGGGCTCCGCAGCTCGCCGGCACTCTGGTGCTCATCGGCAACAGCGGTGCCGACATGGGCGAGGTGGGCGTGCGCGGGTATGTCAGCGCCTACGACCTTGGCAGCGGCAAGCTCGTGTGGCGCTTCTTCGTGGTGCCCGCGCGCGCTGATCCGCACCCCTCCGCCGCCATGCAGGCGGCGCTCAAGACCTGGGACCCCGGCAGCGAGCCGCGCGGCGGGGCAGTCTGGGCGGGCACCGCCTACGACCCGGAGCTCAACCTGGTGTACATCGGCACCGGCAACGCCGCTCCCTATCAGGACCGCGTGCGCAATCCCGGCGGCGGCAGGCACGATGACCTGTACTGCTCATCCATCGTCGCCCTCGATGCCCGCAGCGGCGAGCCGGCGTGGCACTTCCAGACGACGCCCGGAGATGACTGGGACCAGGATGCGGACGCGACGCTGGTGCAGGCCGACCTCGAGATCGGCGGCCGCCTGCGCCACACGCTGCTGCAGGCCTCCAAGAACGGCTTCTTCTACGTCTTCGACCGCAGGTCCGGCGAGCTGATCTCCGGCAAGCCGTTCACCTACATCAACTGGGCCTCGGGACTGGATCCGAAGGGCCGCCCGCTCGTCACCGCGGTGGCCGACTACAGCAGGAAGCCGCAGCTGATCTACCCCTCAACCAGTGGCGGGCACTCCTGGGCGCCGATGTCCTTCAGCGCCCAGACGCACCTGGTGTACATCCCGGTCAACGACATCCCGATGGTGTGGGTCGACTTGGAGCACAAGCCGGTGCCGCACGTCGAGGGCTCCTTCGGGGTCGGAGTGCTCTATCCGGATGCTTCCTACGACCCGCCGGGAATGGCGAGCCTGTACGGGCCGCTGCCGCATTACGACGCCGCGCATCCGCGGCGCGTGATCCGCAACGTGCTGCGCGCCTGGGATCCGGTAGCGCAGAAGGCGGTATGGGAACAGGAGACTTCGCACGGCTTCTTCGTCAACGATGGCGGCGTCATCTCCACGGGCGGCAACCTCGTGTTCCAGGGCCGTGCGGACGGCAGCCTGTACGCTTTTGCCGCCGACACCGGCAAGCTGCTGCACAAGATCGACACTGGGGTCGGCATCATGGCGGCGCCCATGACCTACGAGGTGGCCGGGGTACAGTACGTGGCGGTCATGGCCGGCTACGGCGGCGGCGCCATCGCCACCACCTACCCGGACTTTGCCGCCGGGTCCCGGTACCTCAACGAGGGTCGCATCGTTGCGTTCAAGCTCGGCGGCGGGACGGTACCCCTGCCGCCCGCGCGCAAGCACGTGCCGCTGCCGACACCGCCTGCGCAAGAGGGGTCCGCGGCGGAGATCGCACGCGGCGCCCGCGTGTTCACCGCGCAATGCGGGCGCTGCCACGCCCTCGGGGTGAGCGTGCTGCCGGACCTGCGGATTGCCGCGCCGACGGATCTGAAGGAGTTCGAGAACATCGTACTGCACGGGGCGCTTGCGCCGCTGGGGATGGGACGCTTTGACGACGTGCTGAGCGAGGCCGATGCGTCCGCCGTCCACGCTTATCTGGTCAGCGAGGCACGCGCGGCCTACCAGGCGGCCCAGACCGCCGCGGCGCCTGCCCAGAGACCGTAGCTGCGCTAGCGGGGCGGCAGCTCTATGCCGACGATGCGAAATGGCAGCTTCGGCGCCATCGTGTGCTTGTCATCAAACAGCACGCTGATCTGCGTCTCCGCGACCCACACTGTCGCGCCGCTGCGCGCGACCCCCGCCGGCTCCAGCAGCGAGTCGCTCAGGGTCTGCAGCTGCACCTGGTCACCCTTGACACTGATGCGGTCGAGTTTTCCCGCACCCTCGACCATCAGAAATGTGTTGCCGTTGAGAGTGCGCATGCCGTCGGGGTGGAACAGTGCCCGCGGCGTGGCCAGTTTGAAGATCGCCCCGGCACTGCCGTGCTGCACCGCGATGCGGAACAGCCCATTGCCGGCGTAGGTGTTGGCGTAGAGGTTGCCGTCGGCGCCGAAGGCGATGCCGTCGATGTCCAGCAGCTGCTTGTCGGCGACCCACACCGTGAAGGCCTTCATGTCGGGACTGAGCTTCAGGACGCGGCCGTTGGTGCTCTCCGAGACGTACACCGCCCCGTCTGCGGCGATCGCGATGTCGTTGCAGAACGGGTCATTCCCGGGCAGCGCAACGCTGACCCTGCCCGTGGCGCGTTGCAGGTCGAAGCCCTTCAGGGCCGTGGGACCGCTTCCGGGCGAGGCGATCTTCGAGGACGTGAGGTCATCGGAGCACACCCACAGCAGGCCGCGCCGCTCATCGACGAACACTCCCAGGATCGAGCGGCTGCCGAAGGCAGCAGGCGCGACCCACTGTTCGGCCTTGAGCGAGCCGGCGGCCACCTTGAGCACGCCACCGGCCCCGGCGCTGCCGACGTACAGGCTGCCGTCGGCCGCGGCCGAGAGACTCTCGGGATATGCCTGCATGCCGGACAGTTGGATGCTCGCCGCGTGGGCGAGATTTGCCAGGAGTGCGCCAGTCACAAGGGTGAGGCCGGCGCGCACGCCTCGGGCACGATTCATACGATCCCCCTGCAGACTTGCGGCAAGCTGCCGCCGCGCAGTATGTCGGCTGCCCCCGGTCGCTGGAAAGGGGCGCGACGGCTCAGGAATCGGCCGCCAGCCGAGCGCCGATCTCCTTGACCAGCTTGGCGGCCACCATCGCGGTCACGCCGTTCACATCGCGCCGCGGGTTCAGCTCGACGATGTCCGCACCTACGATCGGCCCTTCGACGCGGCGAATGACGTTGAGCGCATCGCGGACCGACAGGCCGCCGGGCTCATGGTGCGAGACACCCGGCGCGTAGGCCGGGTCCAGCGCATCGAGGTCAAAGCTCACGTACACCGGACCGCGCGGCAGCGCGAGGGCTCGCGGGTCGAAATCGTCCATGCCGTGCACCACGACGCCAAAGCGCTGCGCCTGAGAGTGCTGGTGGGCATTGAGCGTGCGGATCCCGACCTGCACCAGCTGCCGCACGCGCCCGCGCTCCATGATGCGCGCGAACGGACTGGCGTGTGAGGCGCGGTTACCCTCGAACTCCTCGTACAGGTCCGGGTGCGCGTCGAAGTGCAGGATGCTCAGCTGCGCAAAGACGTCCTCGTGCGCGGCGAGCAGCGCGGAGGTGATGGAATGATCGCCGCCGAGGCTTAACAGCCGGCGTCCGCGGGCCAGCTCGGCCGCGGCGGCCGCACGGATGATGGCGAAGCAATCCGCGCCCTCGGTGATAGCAACATCACCGGCATCCACCAGCAGCCCGCCGCTTGCGAAGTCGACGCCGGACTCGGCAGCCAGGTTGGCCGCCCCGCAATGCAGCGCGGCGCGGATCGCGGCGGGTCCGGCTGCCGGTCCACGCAGGAATGAACTGTTGTGATCCAGCGGTACGCCGAGCAACGCAACGCTGCGCAGCGCCTTCACTGGGCGCTCGCCGTGCCGGCGGCGCGCAACCGCCAAAGCGAGGTCACCTCGGCGGCACGCGCGCGATGCAGCGGGTCGTGCACATCGGCGCTCTTACGGTGCGACGGCCTGGCCTCGCTCCTCTCGATGACTTCAAGTCCTGCGCCGGCAATCATGCCCAGCAGCTGCGCACGCGTGCGCAGCCCGAGCCGCTCGGCCAGGTCCGAAAGCACCAGCCAGCCCTCCCCGCCCGGGGCGAGGTGTGCGGCGAGGCCCTCCAGGAAGCCGCTCAGCATCTGACTGTCCGGGTCGTAGATACCACGCTCCAGCGGCGAGCTCGGCCGCGCGGGCAGCCACGGCGGGTTGCAGACGATCAGTTGCGCGCGGCCGGGCGGGAAGAGGTCCGCCTGCACCAGCTCGACTGCTGCGGCGATGCCGAGGCGCGCGAAGTTCTCGCGCGCGCAGGCGAGCGCCCGCGGGTCCAGGTCAGTGGCGACCACCTGCCCGATCCCGCGTCGCGCAAGCACCGCGGCGAGTACGCCGGTGCCGGTGCCAATGTCAAAGGCCGTGCCCTGTGCGGGCAGTGGCGCGCTGGCGACCAGCTCGACGTACTCCGCGCGGATGGGCGCGAACACCCCGTAGTGCGGATGGATCCGCCCGCCCGCCGCAGGCAAATCGATGCCCTTAACGCGCCACTGGTGCGCGCCGATCACCCCGAGCAATGCGCGCAACGACACGAGCGCCTGACCCTCGCCCGGGCCGAAGACCTCCAGACACGCCTGGCGGGCATCCGGGGCGCGGCGCAACGGAATGGTGTAGTCCGTCTCGAGCAGGATCAGCAGGGCACCCAGCGTGCGCGCGCGCTGCGCCTGCGCCTGGCGATGGCGGTGGAAGCTTTCCGCGGCCGCCGCCGGTGCGGCGGCGCGGCGCGCCGACCTGCGCGCCTGGCGCTCGATACGGCTGGCGAGCGCTGTCAGCAGCTGGCGCGCGTTGTGGAAGTCCCCGCGCCACATAAGCCCGGTCCCCTGCCCCGCCAGGCCGTAGGCCTCATCCGCCTTGGTGCGGTCATCCACCATGAGCAGCTGGCGCGGCGCTGGCGCGCCGCTGTCGCTGAGCCAGCGCGCCTGGCGGCTCTGACCTTCCTCTGTCCAGGTGACCGTCGCAGTCTCCACCATCGTTGGGCCTTGCCGTGCGCGCGCCCGGCGCGCCATCTTGCCTCAGTAACGCCAGCTCTTGAGGTCCGCGCCGGCCGGGGCACTGTCGGCTATGCGCTTGAGTATCACCGGTAGGTACTGGAAGTTGTAGTGCAGGCGCGAGTAGGCGTTGGCAAGCTTCGGATCTCCGTTCCAGCAGTGCTCGGCGCGCTCGCCGTAGGTGATCGTGCCCTGGTACGGCGGCTGCAGCTGCTCCAGGCGCTCCTGCGCGAAATACACAGCGTCGGTCAGGTAGTAGGTATCCGCACTGCCGACATAGATATGTATCTTCCCCTGTAGCTTGGGCGCGAGCGTCGCCCAGTCGCGCGCGATGATGTGCGAAAGATCGAAATTCTCGCGCCAGTAGGCGGCCACCTGCGGGTCGATAATGCCGGTGAGCTTGTCGAACAGCGGTGCCGGGTAGCCGTCCTTGCCCACGGGCGAGAAGACCGCGGTCCAGATGTCGTACTGGCCGCCGGAGCGGCCGCGGTCGCCCTGCGCGAGCTCCATGTAGTTGGAATCGCGCTGCGTGGCGAAGATCTCCCCGAGGTAGTTGCGGATGGCCGGGCGCTCGATGCTCGCCGCCTCGCCCTGGAGCGTATAGGCGTTCTTGTCCGCGTAGATGTTGATCAGCGTGTAGGCACGGAAGTCGATCGGGTCGGGGCAGGCGGCGAACGCGCCGTTGTACATGTCCGGGTAGAACACCTGCGTGGCCAGCGCCTCCCAGCCACCCGTGGACCCGCCGTAGGTGAAGCGTGCCCAGCCGGCGCCGATGCCGCGGAAGCGCTTCTCGATTTCCGGGATCAGCTCCTTGTTGATGGCATCGCCATAGGGACCGAGGTTGGCCGAGTTCACCGCGTAGCTGTCGTCGTAGTACGGGTTGGCGTGCTCGATCTCGATCACCAGGAAGCGCGGAAAGTCCGCGGAAATCCACTTCTGGTACGACGCGTATGCCTGCTGCTGCTGGATCCTGTTGTAACCGGCCAGATGGAAGCGCTCGGAGTAGTCTGGCTTGAGGTCCGGATCCGGCGGCGTGGTGCGGAACTCGGAGATATCCTCCGGATAGTGGCCGTGGAAGACCATGAGCGGGTAGCGCGCCTCGGGATGTTTGTCGAAGTCCTTCGGCAGCAGCACGTGCGCGCCCAGATACACGTCGCGGCCCCAGAACTTCGACAGCAGCTCGCTGCGGATGCGGATATGCCGGATGAATTCCGAGTCGCTCTTGGCACCGATCGTGCCGATCTCATTGTTGAGTGCGATTGCGGTGCGCAGCGGGTGGGCTGGATCGAGGTGCACGCGCAGCGGCGTGGAGTACAGGTTGCCGGGCTTGAGTGACCACTGCTGCCCTTCGCCCTTGTCGGGCGCCAGCTTGAGGATGCGCCCATCACCCATATGAAAGGTTTCGTAGCGGTTCAGCACTGCCTGGACCAGATAGTCTCCCGCGGGCAGCTGCGACAGCTTGCGCGCCGGCCAGCCAAAGGCACCGTCGTCGATCACCACCGCGCGCCCGGCGGCCATGGCCTCGACGTTGCGGCCAAAGATGTAGGGACTGTCGAGCGGCTCGTCGGGACTTACGTGTGAGCGCGGCTCGCGCGTCAGATCCCGGCTCACGAGCAGGATGATGCGGCCGTCCAGGGGCGCGACGCCATGCGCCGCCGGAACGCTCACGGCGAAGGAACTGCCGCGCGGGGCCCTTGCCGCAGACGGGCCTGCGTCGCGCGGGCCGGCGCGGCCGGCGGATGCGCCCAGCAGCGCGAGCGCACACGGCACGAGGATGGCGGCTAGCGTCGTTGTTCTCATGGCTGACCCTGATTGTTAGTGCGCGCGCCTGCGCGCAGTGCGAAAGACTACCCCAAGACGGGCGCGGCCGGGATGCGCGGCGCCTTGCGCGTTCCAACCCGAGGGCGGGCGTCGTAGACTCATCGGCACCTCTTGCCGCTTAAGGTCCCCATGGACGACTGGAAGCTACCCTGGGAAGCGCGTTGCCGCTGCGGCCAGGTGCGGCTGCAGATTAGTGCGGCACCGCTTCTGAGCATGGCCTGCCACTGCACAGGCTGCCAGCGGATGTCTGCCAGCGCCTACTCGCTGAGCCTCGCCATTCCCAGCGAGGGCTTCCGGGTGTCGCGGGGCGAGACCGTGATCGGCGGACTGCACGCAGCCACCCGCCACTACTTTTGCGCGCACTGTCTCAGCTGGGTGTTCACCCGGCCCGAAGGGGCTGACTGGCTCGTGAACATGCGCGCCACCATGCTGGAAGACCCCTCCTGGTTCACTCCGTTCATCGAGACCTACCTGAGCGAGAAGCTGCCTTGGGCCAGCACCGGAGCGATCCACGGCTTCGCACGCTTCCCGGCCCCGCAGGGCTTCAGCGCGCTGATGCAGGAATATCAGCGCACGGCCTCGCGGCCGGTGCGGTGACCGCACCGCCATGACGCAACCTTTCGGCCGGGGGGCGCACAGCTTCACTCCCAAGCTCATTACTCTTTGGCGCGAAGGCGAAATCCGCCGCAACTGGCGCACCGATGCGGTAGCCGGGCTCACCGTCGCCATCGTCGCCCTCCCCCTGGCCATGGCGCTGGGCATCGCCAGCGGCGCCACGCCCAATCAGGGGCTGCTGACCGCCGTGATCGCCGGATTCCTGATCTCCCTCCTCGGTGGCTCACGCGTGCAGATCGGCGGACCCACCGGGGCATTTGTGGTGATCGTCGCCGGGGTCATCGCAGCCCACGGCTACGCGGGGCTGGTGCTGGCAACGCTCATGGCAGGGCTCATCCTCGTGGTAGCCGGCTACTGCGGGCTCGGCCGGCTGATCCGCTTCGTGCCGACCCCGGTTGTCACCGGCTTTACGGCCGGCATCGCGGTCATCATCGCCTCGAGCCAGGTGGGTGAATTCCTGGGCCTGTCTGCCGGCAACGTCCCCGCAGCCTTCCTCGCCAAGTGGGCCGCCTACCTCGGCGCGCTCGGCACGACCAGCCTGGCGACTGTGACCATCGGCGCCGGCACGCTCGGCACGATCCTGGTGTTGCGCAGGCTTGCCCCGCAGCTTCCCGGGTTCCTGATCGCGGTGGCTGGCGCGACACTGCTCGTAAGCGCCCTGCACCTCCCCGTGGCCACCGTCGGCGACCGCTTTCCCGGGATGCAACCGGGCATCCCGCCGCCGCACCTGCCGGGCTTCTCGCTCGCAATGCTGCGGCAGATGCTGCCCTCGGCCTTCACCATCGCCTTCCTGGGTGGACTGGAGGCGCTCCTGTCTGCGGTGGTAGCGGACGGCATGACCGGATTCAGCCATCGCTCGGGGCAGGAGCTGGTGGGTCAGGGCGTGGCCAACGTCGCATCCGCACTGTTTGGCGGCCTGCCGGCCACCGGCGCCATTGCGCGCACGGCGACCAACATCCGCGCCGGCGGGCGCACTCCCCTCGCCGGCATCTTCCACGCCTTGTTCCTGTTGGTGTTCCTGCTGCTCGCCGGCCCCTACATCGCACGCGTGCCGATGGCGGCGCTGGCGGCGATCCTGCTGGTGGTCGCCTGGGGTATGAGTGAAGTCGACCGCTTCAGAGGCCTGCTGCAGATGGAGCTGGGCGAGCGCGCCCTGTTGCTGCTGACCTTCACCCTCACCGTGCTGGTGGACCTGAGCGTCGCCATCGGCGTCGGGGTTACATTGGCCTCGCTGTTGTTCATGTCACGGATGAGCGAGACCGCCGGAGTCGTACCCGAAGAGCTGAGCGTCGATGACCCGCAGCAGCGCGCAGCGCTGCCTCGGGGAGTCGAGGTGTTCCGCTTTTCCGGGCCGATGTTCTTCGGCGTCGCCGGGGAGATGATGGACGCGCTGCGCCGCTCGGGCCGCACCCCGCGCGTGCTGATCCTGCGCATGGAATCGGTGCCCTACGTCGATTCCAGCGGCGCCAGCGCGCTGCAATCATTCGCCAGCCGCGCGCGCAGCAGCGGCACCCGGGTGATCCTATGCGAGCTGCGCGAGCAGCCGCGGCTGCTGCTCAGCAAGCTGTGGCGCGAGAACCCGGATGTGACGCTGGTGCCAACCTTCCACGCAGCGCTGCGACAGGTGCCTACAGATAGGGCATGAGCAGGCGCGACAGCCGGTCACGGGTGCACGCGGCCCACGACCGTGCGGCCAGCTGTGCCGCCGTGAGCAGTGTGGTCTGATGCGCTGCGATCCTGGCGTTCACCAGCGCCACGGTGGGCTCGTGATAGGCCTCCAGGCACAGCTCGAAGTTCAGGCGGAAGCTGCGCGTGTCCCAGTTAGCGCTGCCGACGAGGCACCAGAGTCCGTCTACCGCCATGAGCTTGCTGTGGTTGAACGGCGGGGCGTGCGCCCATACGCGGCAGCCGGCACTGAGCAGGGGATCGATGTGCGCGCGCATCGCCCAGTCTATGGTCGGGTGGTTGGTGCGCGCCGGCAGCACGATATCCACGCCAACACCGCGCATGGCAGCCAGCGCCAGCGCCGTGATGATGCGCTCATCGGGCAGAAAGTAAGGCGTCATCACCTTGATCGACGTGCGGGCGCAGCCGATCGCCTCCAGTACCAGCAGCTGGATCTTCTCAAGATCCTGGTCCGGTCCGGAGGTAATGACCCGCGCGCAGCCCTCGCCGCCACCCTCCGGCTTGTGGATCCAGCGGGGCCGTCCGAGCACCTCGGCGGTGGCGAAATGCCACTGCTCGGCAAAGGCCTCGCACAACTGCTCGAGCACCGGGCCGGTGACGCGGAAGTGCACGTCCAGCACCGGGTGGGCCGGCCTGGTGGCCAGGAGGTTTTCCGCGCCGATGTTCAGGCCGCCCATGAAGGCGACGCCGCCGTCGGCAATCAGCAGCTTGCGGTGGGTGCGCAGATTGAGGAAGGGCATGCGCCAGGGGAGCGCCGAATGCATGAAGCGGGCGCAGGGCACCCCTGCCTTGCGCAGCCGACGGAATGCCCCGGAGCTCAGATATCCTCCGCCCACGCCATCGATCAGCACGCGCACCTCCACGCCGCGCGCGCGGGCGCGCACCAGGGCCTCGATGAAGGGGATTCCGGCCTGGTCAGCGCGGAAAATATAGCTGGAGAGCGCGACGGTGCGTGTGGCGGCCTCGATCGCCGCGATCATCTGCGGGTACGCCGCGTCGCCGTTCTCCAGCACGACGATCTGGTTGCCCGCCTCCAGCTGCCGGCCGCTGAGCCGGAAGGCTGCCGCCTCCAGCGCGTCCAGATGTCCGACCCGGCAGGGCGGCGGCTCGCAGTGCGTACGCTGCTGTTGCGCCCGGCGCGCGGCTGCCGCCTTGGCCCGCCGTTGTACCCGGTTGACCCCGAGCAGCGCGTAAATCACGCTGCCGACCACCGGTGACAGCCATGCAAGGCCTATCCAGGCCACCGCGGAGCCTGGATCGCGCTTGGTCCGCAGTGCGTGCCCGGTCACGGCCAGGGCGAGTGCCGTGTGCAGCAATGTGATCGCAAGGGTGATGAGCGAGGTAGACATGGTTGCCTTGGTTGGATCTTCAGTGCCCGGGCGCGGTGTAGGCTACGTACACCGTGCGAGTGTCCACGTCAGGAGCTAGCCGTGTCCATCCGCATTGTCAGGCTCGGCAGCCCGCGCACCGCAAACGAAGGCGTCCGCGTTGGCACCGTCAGGCGCCCGCCGCGGGGGGTTCCCCGAAGCAAGTTCGCCGCCCTCGACTGGTATGACGTTTGGTTGCCCGCGCTCGCACCGTCAGCGGCCACCGTCAGCCTTGCGCAGGGGGCCGCCACGCCCGCGCAGTGGCGCGCATTCGTGCGCAGGTACCGTGCCGAGATGTCGCGGCCCGATCCGCGGCAGTCTCTGGAATTGCTCGCGGCGCTGTCGCACCACACGAATTTCTCGGTAGGTTGCTATTGCCTCGATGAGAAGTCCTGTCACCGGTCGGTGCTGCGCGAGCTGCTCAAGGAGCACGGCGCCGCAGTCGCACCCGCGGTGCGCCCGCCTTCTTAACACCGGCATTTCGGGCTAGCATGCGGCAGCCAGGGGCAGGAAGTGAACAATGAAGGTGAAGCGACGCGATGTTCTTCTGGGCAGCGGAGCGCTGGCCGCGCTGGGGGCCCTGCCTCCTCTGGTCACGGCGGCCGCCCGCGCCGCCGCGCCGTCCGCCGCCGACGCGGCCGCCGAGT
The DNA here is from genome assembly GCA_963794975.1 of uncultured Pseudomonadota bacterium. GTDB lineage: Bacteria > Pseudomonadota > Gammaproteobacteria > Steroidobacterales > Steroidobacteraceae > 13-2-20CM-66-19. Next base: position 167,289 of record CAWCGL010000005.1, read on the forward strand.
CACTGCTGGCCGACACCGCGGAGGAGTTGCTCACCGAGTACCCGGAGAGTGCCACCACGCTCGGGCTCGACAAGGACCGGCGCGTCGGCCTCAAGTCACGACTGACGGATCGCTCCCCCGAGGGTGTGAGCCGCGCAGCCGCCACGGCCGGCGCGCGCCGCAAGCGCCTCGCGGCGCTAAAGCACGGCGGACTCTCCGCGGCGACCAGCCTCGACCTGGCGGTCGCCGATACGGCATACCAGCTGGCCGCCGAGGGCTACGCCTTTCCCTTTGGCGACGTGGCGATCCTCGACCATGAGGTCTCCTACCGTAACGGCCCCTACGTGGTCACGCAGAACATGGGGGCCTTCGTTGAGGTACCGGAGTTCCTCGACAGCCAGCACAAGATCTCCGCGCCCGCCGATGCGGAGTCTTACCTGGAACGCCTGCAGGCCTACGCGCGTGCGCTGGACGGGGAGACCGCGCGTCTGCGGCACGACAGTGCCGCAGGCGTCATGGCGCCCTCCTTCATCCTCGACAAAACGATCCAACAGCTCGGCAGCGCCCGCGCGATCCCGTTGGCGCAGTGGGGCATCGTCACCAGCCTCGCCCGCCGCACGGCAGGCTTCCCCAGGGACTTCGCCGCTCTGGCGCTGAACATCGCGACCGAGCAGGTCGCGCCCGCACTGGACCGGCAGCTGGCAGAACTGCAGCGCCAGCGGCCGCTGGCGAGCACCGACGCCGGGGTGTGGCGTTTGCCCCAGGGAGATGCGTACTACGCCTGGGCACTGCGCGCGGGTACGACCTCGGACCTCGACCCGGTGCAGGTGCATCAGCTGGGGCTCGAGCAGCTGGCCGCGCTGCAGGCACGCATGGAGCCGCTGCTGCGCGCGCAGGGCCTGACAGAGGGCACCGCGGGGGAGCGCATGACCGCACTTGGCAAGGACGCACGCAACCTGTTTCCCAACACCGACGCCGGCCGTGACGAAATCCTTGCCTACGTCAACGGCCGCCTTGCGGACATCCGCACTCGCCTGCCGCGGGCCTTCGCCACCCTCGCCCCGGGCAACCTGCTGGTCAAGCGCGTCCCGCCAGCGATCGAGAACGGTGCGCCGGATGGCTACGCCGGGCCCGGCACCATCGATGGCTCGCAGCCGGGCCTCTACTATATCAACCTGCGCGACACCTCGATCTGGCCGCGCTACGCCCTGCCCACCCTGAGCTACCACGAGGGCATTCCCGGCCACGTCTGGCAGGGGGAATACACCTACAAGCTGCCGCTGATCCGCTCGCTGCTGGAATTCAACGCGTACTCGGAAGGCTGGGCGCTCTACGCCGAGCAGCTCGCAGACGAGCTCGGCGTTTACGACGGCGACCCGCTGGGCAAGCTCGGCTATCTGCAGTCCCTGGCCTTTCGCGCCTGCCGTCTGGTGGTGGACACGGGCATCCATTCCAAGCGCTGGTCCCGGCAGCAGGCGATCGAGTGGTTCGCCACTACCAACGGCTCAACGGTCATGGAAGTCGCGGCGGAAGTCGACCGCTACTGCGTGTGGCCCGGCCAGGCGTGCGGCTACAAGGTCGGCCATACGCAGATCAACCGCCTGCGGGACCAGGCGCAGCAGCAGCTCGGGACGCGCTTCGACCTCAGCTCGTTCGACGACGCGATCGTCGGCAGCGGGAACGTCCCCCTGACGCTGCTGCCCCAGGTTACGGCGCAATACCTGGCGCGGCAGCGCAGGACCGCGCGCTCCTAGGCGCGCTCGTCACGGCCCTCCTGAGGCCCGTTTCAGGGCCTTGAGTGGCTCAGGGAAGCGCTTGATTTCGCTGCGCTCCGGTCGTCTCCAAGGCTGGTAAAATGCCCCCTGGAATTGCGGAGGCTCAGGCAATGGCGACCGGATGGGCAGGTGACGGGGCGGTGCAGGACCAGATCGATGCGACCGTGAAGGACGGCGTCGACCGGGCCAAGAGCCGCCTGCCGCAGGGTCCGGGACTTACCCACTGCGCCGATTGCGGCAGCGCGATCCCCGAGGCGCGCCGCGCCGCCGTCCCGGGCGTGCGCCTGTGCCTGGCCTGCCAGGCCGAACGCGACCGCGATGTAGCGCAGGTCAGCCTGTACAACCGGCGCGGCAGCAAGGACAGCCAGCTGCGCTGAACGCGCTACGCCTTGATGCGCGCCATGGTCGGATCGTAGAGCGGCCGCAGTGATACCTGCGCCGGATACACCTTGCCGGCGACCTCGACCTCCCACTTGCCGCCCTGCAGGAAGGCCGGATCGACCACTGCCTTCGGCTCGATCATCGCCAGGCCGACCGCCCCGCCCAGCGTGTGGCCGTACGATGCGGCCCGCACGTAGCCCACCGGGATGCCGTCGCGGCGCACGACCTCGGCGTGGAACATCAGCGGCGCGGGATCCTTGAGCAGCACCTGCACCAGGCGGCGCTGGAGCGGCCCCCGGGCCTTGCGCGCGAGCAATGCCTCCTTGCCGATGAAGCCGCCGGGCTTGCCCAGATCGACGGCAAAGCCCAGCCCGACCTCGTAGGGCTCGTCGGTGTTGTCGATATCGTGACCGTAGTCGCGATAGCCCTTTTCCATGCGCAGGCTGCCGAGCGCCTTGAGGCCGGCATGCACCAGGCCGAACTCCTCCCCGGCAGCGACCACGCGATCGTAAACGTGCACGGCCTGCTCGGCGGGAATGTACAGCTCATAGCCGAGCTCGCCGAGGTAGGTGATGCGCACGCACAGCACGCGGGCGAAACCGATATCGATCTCGCGCGCAGCACGGAACGGGTACGCGCCATCGGACAGATCGACGCTGGTCAACTTCTGCAGCAACTCGCGCGAGCGCGGACCCTGCACGTTCAGCTGCCCGTAGCCGGAGGTGACATCGGTGACGAAGGCATGCGCATCGTCGGGGATGTTGCGCTTCATCCAGGTCTCGGCGTGGCGCACCATCGTGTCGGTGACGACCACGAAGTACTTCTCGGCGGCGAGCTTGGTGACCGTGAGGTCCGCCTCCAGCAGCCCCTTGGCGTTCAGCCACTGCGTGTAGGTAATGACCCCGGCCTCACCGTCCACCTGGTTGGCGGAGATCTGGTTGAGCCAGTGGCCGGCATCGCGGCCCTGCACCAGGAATTTCCCCATGAACGACATGTCCATGACAATGACGTTCTCGCGAGCGGCCCGGTGCTCGGCCTGCCAGCGGGGAAACCAGCTCTCGCGCCCCCACGACAGCGGCCCCGGATCGGCCTTGGCGCCGACACCGGCATACCAGTCCGGACTCTCCCAGCCGCTGACCTCCTTGAAATAGGCGCCCTGCGCCGCGAGGCGCTCGTGAAAGGGGGACTTGCGCACTCCGCGCGCCGTGGTGAGCGACTTGTTCGGGTAGTGGGTCTTGTACACCATCCCCAGGGACTCGACGGTGCGCTCGCGCCGGTACTCGGGGTTGGACTGGTAGCCGTGGGTGCGGTCGATGTTGAAGCCGGTGACATCGACATCGGGCACGCCCTCGATGATCCAGTGCGCCAGCACCCTGCCCAGGCCGCCCCCGGTGAGCACGCCCACCGAGTTGAGGCCGGCGGCCACGAAATAGTTCTTCAGCTCCGGGGCCTCGCCGACGATCGGGCGCAGGTCGGGGGTGAAGCTCTCCGGGCCGCAGAAGAATTTCTTCATGCCGACCTCGGCGGTAATCGGCACGCGCGACATCGCGCGCTCCAGGAACGGCGCCATGCGGTCCCAGTCCGGCGCGAGCTCGAGGAAGGAAACGTCGGGCGGGATGCCCTCGATCTTCCACGGCGCGCAGGTTGGCTCGAACAGTCCCACCATCAGCCCGCCACCCTCCTCGCGGTAGTAACCGTAGGCGCCCGGATCCTCCAGCACCGGCATGTTCGGCGGCAGGTTCTTGATCGGCTCGGTGATCAGGTAGTAGTGCTCGGCGGCCTGATTGGGGATGTTGACCCCGGCGAGCGCGCCGAACTGCCGCGCCCACATGCCGGTGCAGTTGACGACGTAGTCAGCCTTGATGTCCCCGTGGGCAGTGCGCACGCCGCTGACCCGCCCGCGGCTTTGCGTGACGCCGGTGGCAGCGACCCCCTCGAATATCTGTACGCCACGCATGCGCGCGCCCTTGCCCAGCGCCATGGTCACGTCCACCGGGTTCACCCGGCCGTCCTCCTTGACGTAGAAGCCCGCCTCGATGTCATCGACGCGGGCCAGCGGGAACATCTCCTTGATCTCGCGCGGGGAGATCTCGTGCACGTCGACGCCGCAATAGCGGTTGAACGCCGAGACCCGGCGGTATTCCTCGAGGCGGTCGCGATCGGCGGCGACTTCGATAAAGCCGATGGGGGCAAAGCCGGTAGCCTGGCCGGTCTCGGCCTCCAGCCGGCTGTACAGGTCACGGGTGTACTTGCGCATCTCGGTCGAGGTCTCCGACGTCGAGCCAAAGGTGACCATCAATCCGGCCGCATGCCAGGTGGTGCCGGAGGTCAGCCGGTCGCGCTCCAGCAGCACGATGTCCTTCCAGCCAAGCAGCGCGAGGTGATATGCCACCGAGGTACCAATGACACCGCCGCCGCAGACAACGACGCGGGCGTGGGAGGGAATCGCGGGCTTGCTCAAGAGCGGGACTTCCTGTGGGCGAGTTATTCGGGGCGCTGGCCGTGCCGGCGGCGGGGACGCATTTTAAGCGACCCCCACGCGCGGCCATAGTCTACGGGACCGGCGGGGGCGCCGGACCGGTTGGAAAGCTACTGACCGAGGCTGCGCTGCAGCGTCAGGATGTCCCGGTAACGGCTGGGGATGTCATCCCGCGGCGCTGCCATGCGCAGGTCGCGCAGCCTCTCCAGCGAGCCGAGCAACACTGGCAGCGGCGGCCCGCTGGCGGTGATGTGCGTGAGGCGGTGCTCGGGCAGCGCGGCGGAAGGCACCTCGATGAATTTGCGCACCAGCTGGTCATGGTGCTGCGCGGCAGCGGCGCCGTGCGCGCTGCAGACCTCCAGGAACAGGCGCGCGTTGCGCTGGAACCAGTCCTGGGAGGCCGCACCGGGCAGCTGCGCCAGCAGTGCGTCCATGAGGCTCTGGCGGCGCATGCAGTCACGCAGGCGCGCCTGGTCCTCGGGCATCATGAACAGGAACTTGTCCACCAGCAGCTGCGAGTAAGAGATGTTGTTGGCATTGCACAGGCCGAGCAGCAGGTCCACCTCGTTGATCCCGGAGAAATCCCCCGCGTTCGCCCCGCGGTACTCGTGCAGCCCGACCTTGTAGGGCTTGTAGTACGGCCGCACGCAGTAGAAGAAGCGCTGCGTGTCCAGGGTATCGAACAGCATCCGGTTCCAGCGCGCCACGTCCTGGAGCGCATCGCGCGCGTCCCCCAGCAGATCGAAGGCGACCGGGTGGGAGATGCCCAGCGGCAGGATGCGCACCAATGCATCGGCGGCGCGCTTGTAGGCGAAGATGCCGCGGGTGTTGTAGTCCAGGAACACCCGCTCGTCGGGCAGCGCGGTGAAGCACTTGTAGGCGCCGCCGATGGCCGGGTTGTGGGTGGTGAGGTGACTGGTGGAAAACCGCGGCGTCACCCCCATCGAGGCACCCAGGTGCAGGGCGAGCGCCGAGGCCTCGCGCAGCGACGAGGCGCCGGCATCCGCCTCGGCCCCGGCGATCTCGTGGCGCCGGCAGGCCGCCATGAACAGCCCGACGTTGGCGAGCACGTCGAAGGCTGACTCGAAGCCCTCGTCGGTGTTGCCCTCCGCGAGTAGATCGACGATGAAGCCGCGCCCTTGCTCGACCAGCTGGCGCTTGAGGGCCGGCGCGACCCCGGCCACGGCGGCGCGGTCCGGCTGGGCAAAGTACAGCTCCTCGAGCTGGGTATTCAGCTGCACGAAGGTGCCGCGCACCCAGTGATCGAAACGCTCGGAGTTACGCGTCATCGGAACGCCGGCTGCGCCAGCTGCAGGCGGTCAACCGCTGCGCTTGCCGGTCACCGGCCAGGTGCCGAAGGCGCCCGCCTTGACGCTGCCGACAAAGGTGTCGTCGCTGTCCAGGGTGACTTCCGCATCCAGTGACAGCGGCATCGGCACGGTCATCTTGATCGTCCAGGTGGCGCTCTTGCCGCTGACCTTGCCGTTCTCCAGCGGCAGCGTGCCGATCATGCTCGCGGTCGTGGCCCCGGTGAGCGCGCCGGCGGCCTCGTGCAGGTCCAGCGTCGAACTCTGCGCGCCCATGGGCGACTTGGTGACCATGTCCCACTTGCCCGAGAAACCTGCCATGTTGTGACTCCGTGTGAACGAGCGGGGGCGTGGCCTGGCAGGCGTGCTGCCGCGGCGGGGGGTCATTCTGGGCGATCAAGTGCAGCTTGGCCAGCGGCACGGCTGGGCCGGTGCGGTGCCTAGGCCGCGGCGAGCGCTGTCAGCAGGGCGCGCGTGCCGCCGACGAGCTGCTCGGCCACTACCTCGGCTTTGATCCCGGGATAGCCGGTCAGCCAATGCGTCACCAAGGCGATCTGCATCTCCGCCACCACGAGGGCGGCGAGCGGCCGCGGGATACGTTCCTGCAGCGCGGATGTGCGCAGGCGTGGTAGCCGCGGCTCGATCAGCGCCGCCAGACTAGCCACCCACAGTTGGCGCACCGGGAATTCGAAGAACACCCGGTTCACGGCGCGCTGGCTGCGGAAGTGCTCCAGCAGCGGCAACAGTTGGCGCGCGCCCAGCTCCCCGCCCACGCAGGCAGCCAGGCCGGCGGAGGGATGCTTCAGGCTCTCCTCGAGCAGCTGCTGCTTGCCCGAGTAGTGCAGGTAGAACGTAGAGCGCCCGATATTGGCCCGGCGGCTGATCTCCGCCGGCGTGGTGGCCAGGTAGCCGCGTGTGAGCATCAGCTCGATGAACGCCGCCATGAGGTCGCGGCGCGTGCGTTGCGCACGCCGGTCGCTGCTGTTGCTTCTCATCCAAGGACCCCGCCGGCACCCGGCATTTTCCAGACATCTGCCCGCCGGTGTCCACTATCGAACACCGCCGCGCGCAGTTCCAGCAACCTGCGACCGGAATGCGCTAAAACGATGCAGTGGCAACCCGAGGACATCCATGAACACTCCCCTAGACCCCATCGACCGTAAGCTCGCTGGCGCCTTCGCCGTGTGCGGCCTGGCCTCCTTGGTACTGCTCGCCAACCATCCGGCCAGTGCGGCACACGACTTCGCCGGCGTGCTGCGCGAGGAAGCCGGCAATCAGGTGCTGGACGGGGTGGTGCACGGCGGCTTCATCTTCGTGCTGGCCGCCCTGCTCATCTGCTTCGTGCTGCTGGCCCGCCGGCTCGGGTCCGGCCGGGTGCCGGTGGTCGTGATGCTGGTGACGTTCGGCATCGGCTGCGCGGCATTGATGGCCTCGATGCTGGTGGACGGACTGGTGATCCCCGCGGTCGCCGCCCGCTACGTGAACGTCGACGCACCGGAGAAGCTGGCCGGCGCCAAGGCGCTGTTCGTCTTTGCCGGCACGCTGATCACGTTCCTCATGCCGCTGGGCATCGCCTTCCAGTCGATCTCGATGCTCAGCCTGGGTGGACTGCTGATCGCCGGTCCGCCGCGGCGCCGCGGTGCGGGGATCTTCGGGGCCGGCTGCGGAATACTCATCCTGGCAGCGCTGGCCGCGGCGCCTGCCGGCATCGCCGCCCACATACTCCTGGGCAGCATCGCCCTCATCGCCGTGTGGTACTTCGTCCTGGCCGGGCTGCTGTGGCGCGGGGCCCTGGCCGCCTGAGGACTCCAACCGGCGTGCGCTGCGCGCTATGCTCCGCGTGCCCCGTGTCAGGGTGACGAAGGAGTGGCCGATGCGCATGCCCCGGGCCTGTTGGCTGTTGTTACTGCCGCTCGCTTCCGCGGCCACCGCACAGGATGCCGCGCGGGAGTTGATCGCGCGCGCCCTGGCGCCCACGCCGATCCTCGCCGATCTTGAGCAACTCACCGACGACATCGGCGGCCGCCCGACCGGTTCGCCGGCCCTCGATGAGGCCATTCGCTGGGGGACGCAGAAGTTCCGCGACGTGGGCCTGGTGAACGTGCGCGCCGAGTCCTACACCGCACCGGCGCTGTGGTACCAGGGCGGGGAGTCCGGCGAGATCCTGGCGCCGCAGCCGCGGGCGCTGCGCGTGGCCGCGCTGCCCTTCACCGCCGGCACCGGCGCGGCAGGCATCAGCGCCGAGGTGGTGGACGTGGGCGAGGCCAACACGGCCGACTTCGAGGCCGCGGGCGACAGGGTGCGCGGTCGTTGGGCGCTGGTGATCCACTCGCCGGTGCGCACCACCGCCGACACCGATGCCGAGTTCGACATCATGATGCGGGTCTTCCCTGCCGCGCGCCGGGCCGGCGCCGTGGGCGTGATCTGGGCGTCCGGGCATCCGGGCCGCCTTCTGTACCGGCAGCCGGTCGGACTCAACGCCGTTGTCGATCCCCTGCCCGGGGCGATGCTCGAGCGCGAGGAGGCCCTGCGCATCTCCCGGCTGCTCGCGCGCGGCAAGAGCGTGCGCCTGCGGGTCATGACCACTCCGCACATCCTCAAGGAACCGACGACGGCGAATGTCGTCGGCGAGATCCGCGGCAGCGCGAACCCTGAACAGGTGGTAGTCCTGGGGGCTCATCTGGACAGCTGGGATCTGGGCCAAGGGGCGCTGGACAATGGCTGCAACGTGGCACTGGTGATTGATGTGGCGCGGCAGATCACTGCAGTTGCCAGGACCCAGCCGCCGCGGCGCACGCTGCGCTTCGTGCTGTTCACGGGCGAGGAAGCCGGCTTCCTCGGTTCCTTCGCGCACGTGCGCCTGCACCGCGCGGAGCTTGACCGCACGGTGGCCATGGTCACCTTCGACCTGGGCACCGGGCGCACCACGGGCTTCTCCACCGGCGGCCGCACGGATGTCATGGACGCCCTGGCTGCGGCGCTGGCCCCCGTGCAGTCCTTGGGCCCGTTCACGCACACGACCGAGGCCTTCCTCGGCACTGACAACTACGACTTCCTGGTGGAGGGCGTTCCCAACTACGTGGCGATCCAGGACGACGCCCCGTACGTACCCAACTACCACGCCGCGTCCGACACCTTCGACAAGGTGGACGTGCGCGAGTTGAAGGACAACACGGCGATCGCGGCCGTGTTTGTCTGGGGGCTGGCGAACGCTGCCGCCGCGCCCGGACCCCGGCAAAGCCGCGCCGAGGTCGAGCAGCTCGTGGAGGGCTCGGGCCTTGCCAAGGAGATGAAGACCTACGGTCTGTGGGAGGACTTCGTCTCGGGTAAGCGCGGCCGCTCGCCGGACTAGGCACCGCAGCCATCGACAGGTGGATCCGGAGGCCCGGACCCACCTGTACGTGTCCGGCTACTTGGCGGGCGAGCCGCCGAAGCGGTAACTGGCCTCGACGAAGTACGCGCGCCCGACCGGACTGAACCAGTTCCTGGAGTAGTACGGGTAGCTCGTCCAGGTCGGATCACGCTGCGGCTTCTCGTCGAACAGGTTGTCCACGAAGAACGTGAACATGCCGCGCTCCGTGAAGCGGTAGACCATCGAGGCGTTGTACACCTGGGTCGGGCTCAGGCGCTTGGTACCATCGTAATTCGGCAGGCCACCGAGCCAGTTGCCGTGGATGGTCGCGGTGAACTTGCTCAAGGTCCAGCCGGCCGCATAGGTCGCCTTGTCCTTGGGGATCACGTAGTAGTAAAGGTCGGTGAGCTCATCGTCAACCGGCTGGTCGGCTGAAAGCTGGATGGTGTGCTTGATCACGTGCGTGTAGGCGCCACTCAGGTCGAAGGTGCCCGCGCGCCCGGCCTCGATGGCCCAGTGGGCGCCGAGGTCCAGGCCCGAGGTGCGCTCGGAGGCTGCGTTGATCGGCAGCACGTGGACCGCGATGATCCCATCAGGGTAGCTCAGATCGCTGTGTGGGAAGCGGGAGACCTGGCTGATGACCTGCTGACAGAACGGCGAGTTGGTTTCGAGCACGCCGAGCCTGCAGTCGGCCTCCTGCCTGAGGATTGTGTCGCTGGACTGGTAGAGCACCTCGTTGGTCAGCGCGATGTTGTAGTAGTCGGCGTTGAAGGAGATGTTCTTGACCGGCGAGAACACGAATCCGTAGGTGAAGGAGACGCTGGTCTCATCCTTGAGCGCGGTGCTGCCGTGGCTGGCACCGTTGAAACTCACGTCGCTGCGGTCGCAGTCGTCCGTGGGATCGGTGTTGGGCTCGTTTGCTCTACACCACCAGTAGTCGGAGCCGCCGGAGCTGGAGCCGCTCTCCCCGGCATACAGATAAGACAGGTCGGGAGCGCGGAAGCCGGTGCCGATCGAGCCGCGCACGAGCAGCGTGCGCAGTGGACGCCACTCGAGGCCGCCGTTGTACGTGGCCTTGCCGGAAGCATTGCCGCTGTAGCGGTACTCGTCGTAGCGCGTGGCGGCGTTCAGGGTCACCGACGAGAGCAGCGGGATCCTGAACTCAACGCCCGCCCCGAAACGGTTGCGCGAACCGTTGGCGGCGGTGTTGTGGTACTGGTAATAGGTGCCGTCGAGCGAGCCCGGATCGACCTCCTGCTTGAGCGAGTCGTGGCCATACTCGGCGACCGCCGCAAACCCGACCGGACCTGCCGGCATGGTCCAGAGGTGGCCGCTGTTGACACTGAAACTCACGTTCTCTGTGCGCGAAAGATCCTCATCGAGCGAATCAGTGGTGATGGAGCGGAACTGGTCGACGGTGAGGGGCGTGTACAACCGGCTGATGGGCGCGTTGTAGATCTGGTAGCCGCTGCCCGGGTCAGTGCCGAGCGAGGGGCCGAGGTACAGTTCCTGGGCCTTGGCGGAGATCAGCACCGGCCACTTCTCCGTGAGCTTGTTCTGCGAGTAGCCCAGGAGTGCCTCGTAGCTCCAGTCAGCGTTGAACGCCCCCTTGACCCCGGTGTTGATGGAGAAGGTCACGTTGTCGTTGTGGATCTCGCCGGCATCGAAGCCGCCGTTCTCCTCGATCGTGAAGTACCTGCGCTGCCACTGCTCGACCTGGCCGGTGGCCTGGTTGAAGAAAGGCACCGGCACCGAGGTGCCATCCTGGGCGAAACTGTTCTCCCACTGCAGCGGGGTGTTGTAGCTGACCTGCTTGGAGATTCCCGCCTGCACATCCAGGAACAGGCTGGCACGGTCGTTCAGGCGATAGCTCATCGAGCCCCACAAGTTCGCTGCCCTGCGACCGTTCTCCAGCGTGCCGTAACCCACGTCGGCATAACTGCCGCAGTAGTAGCCGGGGAGATTGCCGCTGTTGTCCGGTCCATAGCCGGCGCGCGAAGCGCGGAAGACCGTACCGTTGTCCAGATGCGAGAGCGAGTTGCAGGTTGCCTGGCCGGGATCGAGGTAGTTGCCGTTTTCGTCGATCCGATTGAATACCTGGCTGGCAACGATGTCGGACGGGTCCGCCGGGCTGTCGAGGCGCGAGTCGGTAAAGTTGCGCTGAAACGCCCACAGTGGCTGCTGGTTGAGCAGGTCTACCGAGAAGATCCCGTCGAAACGGTCGTTGGACCAGCCACTGGTGATGCTCAGGCGCTGCGAAGAGCCCCCGCCGTGCTCTGTCGCCCCGCCGCGGAAGTCGACGGTGGTGCCGTCGGCCTTCTGCTTCATGATGAAGTTGATGACGCCGGAGACCGCATCCGAGCCGTAGATCGCCGAATCGCTGCCGCTGAGAATCTCGATGCGGTCGATCATCGAGGTCGGGATGTTGGAAATGTCGGTGAAGTTGCTGTTGCCGCCGTAGGCCTGCGGATAGTCAGCGATGCGCCGGCCGTTCACGAGCACCAGGGTGTGGTTCGGCCCGAGCCCGCGCAGGTCGACCGCCTGCGCTCCCGGGGAGAATCCATCGGCGTATTGGTTGTTATCCAGCGCCCCCAGGTTCTGGGTGAGCGAACTCATGATGTCGGCCGTAGTGGCGAAGCCGTTGTTGAGGATGTCAGCGGCAGTGATCGTCACCACCGGAGAGGGGCCCTCGGCCTCGATTCTGGGAATGCGCGAACCGGTCACGACCACCGTCTGCAGCGCTTCCTCGGAGGCACCCGACGGCGGACCGTCGGCGGCAGCCATGTCAGCCAGTGCATAGCCGGAAAGTGAGGCCGCAACCGCGGCGGCGATGATGGATGCGATTCTCATGTGGTCCCTTCAAGTCGTATCGTTCTTCGCCGCGCCGAAGATTCGCGCGCCGTCCGTGACGGCATTGGCGGATACTTAGCGAGTGGCTTATAAACAATGTGTAACATGTCGGGAACGGCGCGGCAACCCGCCTCCCGCGCCCCATCTATGAGGGGAATGTTCGCGATGCGCACAGTCAAATGGCTAAAGACAATCAAGGACCTGCCGGCCTTACTGGCATTGGTCGCACTTGCCTGCCTGCTCAGCGAAGCGCCAGCTTGGGCAGAGGTGACTGCAACCGTTGCGCAAAAGCCGCACAATTACCGAGACCCGCACTTTGACTACTTCGTGACCGGAGACCCCGGATTGGCACGCGCCGCGCACACCCAGTTCATGCTCGCGCTCATGGGCGGTGGCGGCAGCGTCGACGCAGCGTTCAGGGCGATTGCCGCGCACGCCGGCGGCGGCCACATCGTCATCCTGCGCGCCGTGGCCGACGACAGCTTCGACCCGGAAGACGGGGACTACGGGACTTCGTTCGCAACCAAATGGGGGCCGGTCGCCTCGGCCGAGACGATCACCTTTCACGACCGGCAGGCCGCGTATGACCCGCGCGTGCTCGCTGCGCTGCACGGCGCCGATGGCATCTTCATCGCCGGCGGCGACCAGGGAAACTACGTCCGCTACTGGAAGGGGACACCGGTACAGGAAGCTCTGAATGCGCACGTGCGCGCGGACCGTCCCATCGGCGGCAGCAGCGCCGGCCTGGCGATCCTCGGCCACTACAGTTACCCGTGTCTCGATGGCATCAGCCTGGAGTCCAAGGTCGCACTGGCCGACCCGTTCAATTCCAGCGTGATGCTGGAGAGTGACTTCATGCACTTCCGCGGGCTCGAGCCGGTGATTACCGACTCGCACTTCTCGGCGCGCAGCCGCCTCGGCCGCTCCATTGTCTTTGTAGCGCGCCTGAACCAGGGCCAGGCGCAGCCCGGCATCTTCGGCCTCGGGATCGACGAGAAGACCGCGCTGCTGGTCGATGGCACCGGGCATGCGCAACTGGCAGCCGGGTCCGCCGGCAGCGCCTGGCTCGTGCTGCCCACCCAGCCGGCAGCCGTGCTCACGCCTGGCCAGCCGCTGTCGATCAAGGGGGTCAGGATCGTGCGCCTGGGTCCCGACAGCGTGCTCGAACTCAAGACCCACACCGTGCAGCGTGCGCTCGCCGCCACCGAGGTCGCGATCGAGCACGGCGTGCCCGTACCCGATGCCCTGACCGCGGCGATGATCCTGCGCGACAAGGTGCCCCCGGGCGAGGACTGAAAAGCCCGCGCCACGGCTTGAAATCGTCCCGGGCTGCCCCGAGAGTCACTCGCAGCCGCGCAACTGCAGCCGGCGGCCTGGAAGGGACTCGATGGCATCCGGTCTGATCGGTTTGAGCGCCGCAGCGGCGCGCGATGGATTGCAGCGATGAAGTCCTTCGGCACGCAGGCTGCCGGCGCCCGGCTTGAGCGCATGCGCAGCTCCGCGCAGTGGGCAGGCGGGCAGTTCATGAACGTGCAGCCCATCCTGCCGGGACTGCGCGACCCCGGCGTGCCCATGCCCAGTCTCAAGGAGTTCATCTGCGGCGGCGAGCGCCGCGCCCCGCAGCGCCCGTTGCCGGCGCTCAATCCGCTGGACACCTGGTCACGGGCACCCGAAAGCGGCTTGCGCGTCACCTGGCTCGGCCACTCGACGATGCTGCTCGAGATCGATGGTCTGCGTGTGCTCACCGATCCGGTCTGGAGCAAGCGCTGCTCGCCCTCGCAGCTGGCCGGGCCGAAGCGCTTCCAGCCCGTGCCGCTGCCACTGGCCGCGCTGCCGCCCCTGGACTTGGTGGTGATCTCGCACGATCACTACGACCACCTCGACTACGCGACCATCCGTGCCCTGGCGCGGATGAAAGTGCCCGTTCGTCACCTCCCTCGGGGTGGGCGCACATCTGGAAGCCTGGGGCGTTGCGCCCGAGCGCATCACCGAGCTGGACTGGTGGCAGTCGCATCGTCTGCCAGCCACCGACCTTGAGGTCACCGCAGCGCCTTCACAGCATTTTTCCGGCCGCACGCCCAAGAGCCGTAACACGACCTTGTGGTCCTCGATGGTGCTGCGCACCGCACGCCACGCGGTCTTCTTCAGCGGCGATACCGGTCTTACCACCGAATACCAGGTGATCCGCGAGCGACTGGGTCCGTTCGACCTGGTCATGCTGGAGGTGGGCGCGTATCACCCCTCGTGGGGGGACATGCATCTCGGGCCGGAAAATGCCCTGCGGGCGTACACGCTACTGGGCGGTGGCGTATTCCTGCCCGTGCACTGGGGAACGTTCAGTCTCGCCATGCACACCTGGGACCAGCCGGCGGAGACACTGCTGAGCCTTGCACCGCAGTTCGCCGCGCGGCTGCTCATGCCGCGGCTCGGTGAGCCGGTCGAGCCTGCCGATGGCAGGGAGGTCATTCCCTGGTGGCGGCTGGTGGACAATCCGCGCGCCATCATCGAGCCCACCGCGATCACCACCCTGCCCGAGACCATGCCCTGGCCGATTGACTGAGGCAGGCGCCGCTCGGCTACAGCGCCTTACACTTGTCGGTCATTTCTGCAGGCAGCGGGCGTTGTCCCGACCATCCGGCCAACGGATCATGGGCCCTGAAGGAGACCCGCATGCACCTGGTTCCCCGCGTTCTGTGTCTACTCGGCCTGGCAGGCTGCGCGACCCAAGCGTCCCTCTCGGGCGACATCGCACCCGCCCGCGCCGCCGCGGCGCCGGGGGCAAGTAATCCGCGACTCCTGACAGCACCGCGGTTGGTCATCCCGGTCACCGGTGGCCCGATGTTGGTAGCGCTGCCGCTCGGCGGCAACGCGTTCCTGCCCGTGGACGAAACCGTGGTGACCAGCCTCGCCGCTTCACGCTAGCGGCCGCGGTCAGCGCACCCGCGCGGCGACGGCCCTCCGCGCGGGGATGGGTTCACTTACGCGCGCTTGATGACCCGCAACAGGAAGATCAGTACGACCGCGCCGATGGTGGCCACCACGATAGCCCCGACCAGCCCGCCGCCTGTTGAAACCCCCAGCGTGCGGAACAGGAAGCCTCCGAGCAGTGCGCCGACGATGCCCACGATGATATCGCCCACGACTCCGTAGCCGCCGCCCTTCATCAACTGGCCGGCCAGGAAGCCAGCAATCAGCCCGACCAATATGAACCAGATGAATTCCATGCTTGTTCTCTCTTTCTATTTATATGATCTGATCGGTCCCCTGCCGAGGCGCTGCGCCCCGGGCCCGGCCAGAGCCGGTGCCCAGCGCTAGCATCCTCCCGCGCCCTGCGGATGGCCAGTGCCTGCTGCAGCCACTCAGTGTAGGGGTTGTCCTACAAATTCCTACGCCGGCACTGCCTACCGGCTCTTCCTGGCGCCGGGCGCCTTGGGTGCGGCTGTTTTCTTGGGCGGGACATGGGCGTGCGACCGGCCCTCCTTTTCCGCCTCCTGCATTTCCCGCGCCTCCGCTTCGGTGTGGGGGGCCGCCGCGCGCGCGACCTTCTCTACGTCAGCGCTTTCAAGAAAGTGGCCGGTGCGATCCCGGTAGCGGCGGTCGGCGGCATAGTCGCCCTCGCCCTGGACCTTGTCCTCTCCAGCCGGCTTCGCATCCTTCGGCCGTGCCGCGGCCGGGGTGGCCTGTGTGTCGCGCTCCTTCATACGGGTCTCCGGTGTCTAGGTAAGGGTGGATGAGGGACCGTACGCGCAAAGCGCGCCTCCGGTCATTGGCCGCGGCAGGGGTCCACGCGTGGGACTTGCCTGACAGGTACGCGCAAGCCCGCAGGCATCAGCGGCGGCCTACAGCGGGTGGTTATTCGCCGCCCTGTCGCAATGTTCGGCACGCGGGCAATCTCCAGACGGCGGCCCCTCCCCACCTAAGTTGCAGCACTGCGCGTAGCCCCATGCCGATCCACGAAGCAGATCCCTGGCGCACGCAGTACTTCAGCGATGTGCCGTGCCCGGCGCAGGTGCACATCCCGACAGACGATCCGCTCGCCTATGAGCTGAACCCGCGACACCGCTGGGTATACAACAAGCTGCTGGTGGCAAGGTCCCAGGGGCTGGCCTGTGGCACCCATGCGTTGACGCCGCTGCACTTTCCGGTGTTCAGCAAGCCGATCACCAACCTGCGCGGAATGGGGCTGGGCAGTCGCGTGCTGCGCAGCCTGGCCGAGTTCCACGAGCTGCGCGCCGAGGACCACTTCTGGACCGCCTACCTGACGGGCTGGCACGTGAGCACCGATTGGGCGGTAGTGCAGGGCGAGGCGGTGTGGTGCCGCCATGCGCGCGGCATTCCCGCCCACGGCGGCACGTTCAACTACTGGATCATCGAGGCCGACCGCCGCGAGCCGATGGAGTATTACTGCCGGCGCTGGATCCGCACCCACCTGCACGGCTATACGGGCATGGTGAACCTCGAGACCATCGGCGGACGGATCATCGAGGTGCACCTGCGCTTTGCCGACCAGTGGCCGGATCTGTATGGGGCACGCTGGACCGAGGCGGTGGTGAATCTCTACGGCGGCGGCCTGTGGCAGTTCAATGACAGCGAGCGGCGCGAGGGCTACAGCGTCGTGTTGTTTGGCCCCCATGGCCTGCGATACTCGCATCCGCCCGGGCGGCTGCTGAAGGAGTACCGTGCAATGTCGGGGATCTCGAGCGTGCAGATCACTTTCTTCCAGCACCTGGCGCCGGAGGCGCACGCGATGCCCCCCGGGGGCTTTCGCCTGGCGGTCATCAACTGCACCCAGCTCAGCGCCGGGCTCACCCTGCGGGCGCGCATGGCGGCGCACTTCGGCATTGCCGCGGGCCGTAGCGAGCCGCGCGCCGAGGCGCGCGCACCCTGACCCTCGCCCCGGCCTGCTGGCCAGAGGACTCAAATGCCCGAACGCGCACGCAGACTGGTGGCATTGCTGCGTTGCACGGCACGCAACTGGCACGCCGACAACGCTTCCAACACCGGCGCCGCACTGGCGTTCTACTGTGCGTTCTCTCTGGCACCGCTGCTGGTCATCCTGCTGAGCCTGGCCGCCACGGTCCTAGGCACGGACCGGGCTTATAGCGAGATCGGCGGTCAGCTGACCGCGTTGTTCGGCGCCGGCACTGCGAAGGTGCTCCTGGATGCGATCACCAGCGCGCAGCATGCCGAGGGGGTGTCGGCGATGGTCATCAGCGCGGTGACACTGTTCATAGGATCCACCACGGTGCTGGCCGCGCTCGAAGCGGCGCTGGAGCGGATCTGGAATGGCGAGGCCCCCAGACGCCTGGGCTACCACGACTGGCTCAAGACCCGCGTTCTGTCTCTGGCCTTCATCCTCGCGCTTGGATTCCTGCTGCTGGTATCGCTCACCGTTTCCACCGGACTGGCCAGCATGCGCATGCACCTGGCGCGGCACTACGCCGCGTGGGCCGGGGCGGTCGGCGCGATGGACTTCGTCGCCTCGCTGCTGACCGTGGCGCTGCTGTTCGCGCTCATCTACCGCTACGTGCCCGCGCACCGGTTGCGCTGGACCACCGTGCTTGCCGGCGGGGTGCTCACCGCGGTGCTGTTCGACGCCGGCCGCTGGGCGATCGCGGTGTACCTGGCGCATACCACGATGCCTTCGGCCTTTGGCGCGGCGGCCTCCTTCGCCGCGCTGCTGCTGTGGCTGTACTACTCGGCGCAGATCTTCCTGTTCGGCGCAGAATTCACCGCCTGCCTGGGCGGACTGAGGCCGGAGCGATGAGCGGCGCGCGCAGCGCACTGGCACGCGCGTTCGTCGGCCTGATGTTGTGGCCGCTGTCGCTGTGCGCCGCACGGCACTTCCGCCGCACCCGCGCCGGGGTGCTCAGCGGCACGCTCACGATCAGCTGGTATCGACCGGACCTGTTTGTCTACACCCCGGATGCGCTCAGTCCGCTCACCTTCACCCGCGGCAGCGGGCGGAGAATCGTACCGGAGAGGATGTACACCGACGGCGGCTCGATTCCACGCCCGCTGTGGTTGTTCCGCAATTATTCGCCCTGGGGCTACGGGCCAGCGTTCGTCATTCACGACTGGCTCTTCCACGTGCACGCCTGCAAATTAGCCGGCTACGAAGCGTGGTCGCTGCGGGAAGCAGCGCAGGTCATGTCCGAAGTCATCAAGACGCTGCTGCAGACGCCCGGTTTTGACTATGGCAGCCGCATCTCCATGTACCTCATGTATCTGGCGGTGCAGACTGCCCCGGCCGGGGCCGCGTGGGACTTCGGCCGCTGCCTGCAGGCTCCGCTGGCACAAGCCGAGCGCGCACCGGATGCGGTGATTCGCATCAGCTTTCCGTGAAGGGTCCTCGCCTGTGGATCTCGCGCGCCGGCAGGCAGCGCATTAACATGCGCACTGCGCACGAGATTGCCCTTGGGCGCCGGGAAGTAGGAAGATTCCTGCAGCCCTGACGCTTGATTCCAGTCACGATGGCGGAGGGCTGCAGTGCCGCGCCCTCACGCACCCGGACCAGGAGAAGGTTGATGTTCCAGCGGAAGATGCGGGTGACCTTGGCAGCCGCACTGGTGGCATGGATCGCAGGCTTCACCTCGATGGCCTACGGGCAGTCAGAAGCGCCGATCCCGACCAACGAGCAGCTCACCACGCTGCTGGCGCCGATCGCTCTGTACCCGGATACCCTGCTCGCCCAGATATGCACCGCTGCCGGTGACCCGCAGCAGGTCATCGACGTGAATAACTGGGTGAAACAGAACAGCAACCTCAAAGGCGCCGCCATTAACGATGCCGCACAGCAGGCCGGCTTCGACCCCGCGTTCATCGCCCTGGTGACCTTCCCGAGCGTCCTCGACCAGATGGCGCAGAATATCGATGACTACGCGGCGATCGGCGCGGCATTCAAGGCCAACCAGGCGGCGGTGACCGCGGCCATCCAAACACTGCGGCAACAGGCTTACGCCTCCGGCGCACTCGACAGTAACGAATACCAGAAGGTCTCGGTCCAGCAGCAGAACGGCTCGACCGTGGTCATCGTCCAGCCGGCGAATCCCCAGGTCGTCTACGTGCCGCAGTACGAGCCGGCGCAGGTGTACCAGAGCGGACCCAGCACCGATGATGTCATCGCGGCCTCGCTGGTGTCCTTCACCGTGGGCATCGCCATCGGCGCGATCGTCAGCAACAACCAACCGTGGGGCTGGAGCTCCTGGGGCTGGGGCTGGGGTGGCGGCGGGGTCTACTACCACGGCAGCCCGTGGGGATGGCATTACCACTACCGCAGCCCCTATCCACCTTACCGGCCGCGTCCGCCGTATTACGGGCGGCCGGTGTATCCGCGCCCGCCCCCGAACTGGAACAACCGTCCGGGCTACCGCCCGCCTCCACCGGGTTACCGTCCGCCAGGTCCGAACCGGCCGCCGGGCTACCGTCCGCCTCCGGGTGAGAGACCTCCCGGCGGAGGCCCGCCCCCGGGCAGCGGCAACGGGCGCCCGCCCGGCGGCGGCTATCCCCCGGGCAACATCGGCGGCGGCAATGGCGGCCGGCCCCCTGGTAACGGGGGCAACAATGGCGGCGGCAATGGCCGACCCCCTGGTAACGGAGGCAACAACGGCGGTGATGGCCGGCCGCCTGGTAATGGAGGCAACAACGGTGGCGGCAACGGGCGGCCCCCCGGCGGTGGCGGCAATCCACCGGGCAACATCGGCGGCGGCAGCGGCGGACGGCCGAATCCGGGATTTCCAACCACCCGGCCCGCTCCGACGCCCACGACCCGCCCCGCTCCGATGCCTGCGACCCGGCCTGCCATCAGCAACCCGTATGCAGGCTTCCCGTCTGGCGGCAGCCGTCCTTCGACGCGGCCGGCCCCCACGCCGCAGACCACCGGCGCACGGCCGGGTGGCTTCACGGGCAACAGCGACGGCGGCCGGAGTGAGCGCGCTGCCAGCAATCGCGGGCACTCCAGCGCCGGCGGCGGCAATCGAAGCGGAGGACAACGTCGATGAGAAGGCACAACCGAACCTGGCTGAGTGCGGCACTACTGGGGATCCTTGCGAGTATCCACGGTGCCTGCGCCCTTGCGCAGGATGCCGCGAGCGCCACGGCTGCTCCGGCCGGGGTCGCGACCTATCCCTCGTGCAAGGCGGCGGCGAGCGCGTTCATCACCGCGGTGAAGGCCAACGACTCCCAGCAGCTGAAGGCCATTCTGGGCGATAAGGCCTCCGACCTGCTCTCCTCCGGGGACCCGGAACACGACGAACGCTCACGCGTGAACTTCATCAAGAACTACGACACCGCGCACGCGATCACCTATGAGACCAAGGACCGTGCCACGCTGACGGTGGGTACCAAGGCCTGGCCACTGCCATTCCCGATCGTGCGGGCAAACGGGGTATGGTTCTTCGATGCTCAGGCTGGTGCCCAGGAGCTGGCCTACCGTCGAATCGGTCACAACGAGCTCGACGCGATGAAGGTGCTGCGTGCCCTCATCGATGCACAGAAGGCCTACACGACGAGTGCTCACGACGGGCAGCCCGCCGGAGCGTACGCGCAGCGCATCCGCAGCAAGCCGGGCACTCAGAACGGACTCTATTGGGAGGTGAAGGAGGACGAGGCTCCCAGTCCCGCAGGCGGCCTGGTGGCGGAGGCAACCAGCGAAGCCGCGGGCGAAGGCGAGGCCCTGCCCACGGGCAAGCCGACGCCCTTCCACGGCTACTACTACCGCGTGCTGCGCAAGCAGGGCGAGAAGGCCCCGGGGGGCGCCAAGGACTACGTGGTCGACGGGCGCATGACGGCTGGCTTTGCGATCCTTGCCTGGCCAGCCGAATACGGCCGCAGCGGCGTCATGACCTTCATGGCCGACAAGCGTGGCCGGCTGTACGAGAGCGATCTGGGCTCGGACACGGCGACCGCCGCGAAGTCACTGCGCAGCTTCGACCCGGATACCAACTGGCGGCGGGTCCCCTAGGTACCCGGCGGGGCGGTGCCAGAGCCGGCCGGATGACCCTGGTGGCAGTTATTTTCCATGGCTGACCGGAGACGCTACCGCGGCGGCTGCCTGTGCGGGGCGCTGCGGTATGAAGCCCACGGTGCACCGCTGTTTGCCGGGCATTGCTACTGTGCCGACTGCCGCAAGGCCTCCGGCTCCGGCTTCGTCCCCTTCCTCGGCTTCGCCGCCAGTGCGCTGACCCTCTCCGGCGCCTCCAAAGCCTTCGCTTCCCCGGCCGCCAACGGCGGGCCGGCGACGCGCAACTTCTGTCCCTCCTGCGGCGGGCTGGTGTTCGGCGGTGAGCGCGGCATCTCGGACTCGTACACCGTCTATGCCGGCTCACTGGATGAGCCGGCCGACTTTCTACCGACGGTTGCGATCTTCACCCAGGGGCGGCCGGAGTGGGCGCTGGTCCCGCCGAACTGCAGGGTGTATCAGCGTGCACCGCGCTGAGGTGCAGCCGCGGCGCTCACGGACCCCGCGAGCCCACGCGCAGCGAGTCCCAGCTCGCATCAGCCGTCCAGCCCCCGTCCACCGGCAGGCATACGCCGTTCACGAAGCCACTGAGCGCAGGGTCTGCCAGGTAGAGGATCGCCGAGGCCACGTCCTGCGCCTGTGCAAACCGTGCCATCGGCACGCGATCGGTGATGTCCGCATCCGAGTACGCGCCGCGCTTCTGGTCAGCCTCGTCCATCTCGGTCTTGATCCATCCCGGGCACACCGCGTTCACGCGCACACCACGGCCGCCCCACTCCGCTGCCAGGGTGCGCGTAAGTCCCACCAGACCGTGCTTGGAGGCGTTGTAGGCACTGCGCTGGCTGACCCCGGCGAGGCCGGCGATGGAGGCCACGTTGACGATGCTTCCCGCCCGCCGCGCGAGCATCTGCGCGCCGAGTGCCCTGCACAGCAGAAATGGCCCGAGCAGGTTGATGTCCATCACGCGCTGCCATTGCGCGGCGGTGGTGTGCTCGGCCGCGCAGATCAGGCTGACGCCGGCGTTGTTGATGAGCACATCCACAGCGCCGTGGCGGCGACCGATCTGATCAGCCAGTGAGAACGCGAACGCCTCCGAAGCCACGTCCCCGCAGATCGCGTGCACACGCACGTCGCCCTGCTGCCCGAGCCGCTGCACTGCGACATCCAGTGGCTTCAGGTCAACGAGTGTCACCTCGTAACCGCGGCGGGCAAGCGCCTCGGCGGTGGCCAGTCCCAGGCCCTGGGCGGCCCCCGTTACCAGCGCGCTCTTCATGAGGTCTCCCTGAAGCTCAGGTGGGCAGTCCGGTCGCCGGCGCGCGACGGTGCCCTCGCGACCAGCGCAGCAGGCCCACCGCATAGGTGACGTAGTAGCCGCCGAGCATGCCCACGAGCGCAAGCGTGAGCGGGGTAAGGTGCATGGCCGCCGGCGCTCCGGGATTGCCCGGCAAAGTGCCTGCGGAGAGGTAGCGGTACGCAATGCGCGCCACCAGCAGCGTCGATAGCGCAATACCCAGGTGCGCGCTCGGCACGTAGTAGAGCCCCTCAGCTGTGACCTCAAACCGCGTCAGGCGCAGGCCGACAAGCCCAATCGCGATACCCAGCACCAGGCCGCCGGCAAGGGACCAGCCCATGACCGGCGGCTGGAAACGCAGGCCAATGCCCACCAGCACCAACAGCAGCGGGAAGAGCGTGACGCTCAGCCATGAGCGGGCGGCCACGAAGCGCTGCCGCCCGATGCTGCGCCGGAACCTCCAGTACAGTCGCCAGGCAATGAACGCGATGAGCGCGACTGTCACAAACGAAACCGGTGCGTGGTGCGGCATCAGAATCCCCCGCCCGCGCGCGAATTACCCTCGGCCAGAGCATCCATGGTCTAGAATCGCCTCCCCTCGCATCCAGACAGGCCGCGGCGCCACGCAAGGGAGCGCCGGGCCCGCAGCGGTCCCCGTGACCGCGACTGGAGCGAACTGTAAACTAACGCCCCTCGCACCGCTTCACCCTCAATGCATCGGAGTCTCGGATGAAAAACTGGAACATGATCAAGTGGGCGCTGCCCACCCTCGCCGCCGTGCTGTTTTCCGCGGGCGCCATGGCGCTCGACCCGAACGGTCCGGTGGTCAGCACCAACCTGCAGAAGGTTACGGCGACCATCAGGGCCATCGATACGCCCTCGCGCACCGTCACGCTCGACGGCCCGAACGGGCTGGTCACGGTGCAGGTCGGCAAGCAGGCCAAGCGCTTCAGTCAGCTGAAGGTGGGCGACAAGGTCGTGGTGAGCTACTACCAGGGCCTGGCCGCGCAGATGAAGCACGGTGATGCGGCCAAGGCGGCCGCGCCGACCGGCGCGGCATTCGGCGGCGCCAACCAGAACAGCCCGGGCGGGATGGGCGGCGTCTCGGTCACGACCACCGTGATCATCCAGGCGGTCGATCTTGCGACCAACACCGTCTCGTTCAAGCGCTCGGACGGCTCGGTGCACGTCATCGAGGTGAAGAACCCGAAGATGCAGGACTTCATCAAGACACTCAAGCCGGGCGATGCGGTCGAAGTAACCTATACCGAGTCGCTCGCGATCGACGTGGAGCCAGCCACCTAGGGCGCGCTGCCCTTCCCCCGACGCCGGAGGCATCCTTACCTGGGTGCATCCGGCCTCGGGGGCGCCGCTTCGATGCTTCCTGCGACGGCCCATGAGAGCGGAACCAACCATGCCAGAGTCCACCGGCCGCCGCTGCACGCGGCGCAATGCATCGCTCCTGTGCGTCGCGACGGCGCTTACGGTGGCGGCTACCGCAGCCATCGCCCAGGGAAACCTCGGGTTCCTCAAGGACACGCCGATGGCCTACTTCAGGGCCGACGACGTCAAGCTGATGCGAGCGGCGGCAGCCGAGGTGCTGAAGATCGCCAGGGACGGCACCCGCAAGGACTGGGACAACCCTGCAACCGGTAACGGCGGTGCGGTCACCCTGCTGACGCAGTTCAGCGCGCCCGACGGGCGCCCGTGCAGCCAAGTGCGCGTGGAGACCCACGCCAAGAGCATGGAAAACGCCTCCACCATGACCGTCTGCAAGGGCAGCGACGGTAGCTGGAAGGCCGACGCGGCGAAGCCGCCCAAGAGCTAGCGGCCGCCGCGTTCACACGCACGGACGGCCGCACCACGTTCACCGCGGACAGGCCGCCAGCGAGCGGGCGGTGTGTTCCATGCACACGCGGGAGTCCAACCAACGTCGGCAGTTCGCCAAGCCGCCCGCCTGACTCACGTCATGCGAAAGAGAATGGCGCCAAACGCGAAGATCCCGATGACCACCAGGCTGAGTGCGACCGCCTGCAGCGGCGTCTTGCTCGCCACCGCATCCGGCATGGCGGCGATCCCTGGGAATCCGGTATCCAGGTACGCGATCAGCTTGCGGTACTGGACGATTGAGATCAGCAGCCCGGCAATGCCAGCCCCGATGAGCGCCAGGCCGAGATAGCGCGGTGCCTGCGGGCGCAGCGCCTCCGAAACGCCCGGGGTGGTGGCGAGGCGCTGGAAGAACTGTACGATCGTGAAGCCAAAGCCAATCAAGGCGGTGCAGGTGCGCACCCAGGCCATCAGCGTGCGCTCGATGGCAAGCCGCGTGCGCATCCAGGCAAAGTGGTTGGAGGCGCTGGGCGCTGAATCGAAGCGAGCGGCGGTGTCAGTCACAGGTACCTCGTTCGATGCTGCGCTCCGGCTGGCCTGGCACCGGGCCGCCGCGTGGCTCGCACCTATATTACACAAGCCGCTGTCCGTGAGCCGCCCTGCGCTTCCTCCCCTTCTGAGGAGCGCGCACCCTGCTCAAATGGGGACGCCCCTGGCGCCCACGACCCATTAGACTTGGCGCACCCCCGCAGACAAGAATCCATGCAAGCAGCCACAGCCCGCACCCACGGCGACGCGCCCCCGTCCCCCGACATTCTGACCGTCTCGGGAATCAGCAAGACCTACAAAGGCGGCCTGACCGCACTCAAGCACGTGGACCTGTCCATCCGGCGCGGGGAGATCTTTGCCCTGCTCGGGCCCAATGGCGCCGGCAAGACCACCCTCATCAGTATCATCTGCGGGATCGTGCGCGCGAGCACCGGCACGGTGGTGGCCGACGGCCACGACATCGTCCGCGACTATCGCGCAGCACGCGCCAAGATCGGGCTCGTGCCCCAGGAACTGCATACCGACGCATTCGAGAGCGTCGCCGCGACGCTGAAGTTCAGCCGCGGCCTGTTCGGCAGGGCCCCGGATGCGGCCCACATCGAGAAGGTGCTGCGCGAGCTGTCGCTGTGGGACAAGCGCGACGCGAAGATCATGACGCTGTCCGGCGGCATGAAGCGCCGCGTCATGATCGCCAAGGCACTCTCGCACGAGCCGCGGATCCTGTTCCTCGACGAGCCAACCGCGGGCGTGGACGTCGAGCTGCGCCGCGACATGTGGCAGATGGTGCGTGGGCTGCGCGACAGCGGGGTCACCATCATCCTCACCACTCACTACATCGAGGAAGCGGAGGAGATGGCCGACCGCATCGGCGTCATCAGCAAGGGCGAGCTGATCGTGGTCGAGGACAAGGCGGTGCTGATGCGCAAGCTCGGCAAGAAGCAGCTCACGCTGCAACTGCAGACCCGGCTCAGCCGCATCCCGGATGAGCTCGGCGGCTATCCGCTGGAGCTCAGCGCCGACGGCCAGTCACTGGTGTTTACCTTCGATGCCCAGAGCAACACCGGCATCGCCCCGCTGCTCAAGCGGCTGGGAGAGCTCGGCATCGACTTCAAGGACCTGCACTCCAGCGAAAGCTCCCTGGAGGAGATCTTCGTCAGCCTCGTGAGGGGCGCGCCTTGAACCTGCCGGCCATTCACGCCATCTACCGTTTCGAGATGGCGCGCACCTTCCGCACCATCACGCAGAGCATCGCCTCCCCGGTGCTGTCCACCTCGCTCTACTTCGTCGTCTTTGGCTCGGCGATCGGCAGCCGCATGGGTACCGTGGGCGGCGTGAGCTATGGGGCTTTCATCATCCCCGGCCTGGTCATGCTGGCACTGCTGAACGAGTCGATCTCGAATGCCTCCTTCGGCATCTACCTGCCGAAGTGGTCGGGGACGATCTTCGAGCTGTTGTCGGCGCCGGTTGGCTATGGGGAGGTACTGCTGGGCTACGTAGGCGCGGCCACCACCAAGTCGGTGCTGCTCGGGGTGCTGATCCTGGCGACCGCCCGCGTCTTCGTGCCTTATGAGATCGCCCACCCGCTGTGGATGGTCGGCTACCTGCTGCTGACCTCGGTCACCTTCAGCCTGTTCGGCTTCATCATCGGGGTGTGGGCGGATGACTTCCAGAAGCTGCAGGTCGTGCCGCTCATGGTGGTGACGCCGCTGACATTTCTGGGCGGGGCTTTCTACTCGATCAGCATGCTGCCGCCGATCTGGCAGAAGATCGCGCTGTTCAACCCGGTCGTCTACCTGATCAGCGGCTTTCGCTGGGCCTTCTACGGGGTAGCCGACGTGAACGTGCTGCTCAGCACGCTGGCAACCCTGGGATTCCTCGCTGCGTGTATGGGGCTCGTGGCGTGGATGTTCCACACCGGCTACAAGCTCAAGACCTGAAGGGTCCCGGCGCGGCTGCGGTTGGGGCCGCTAGCCCTTCACGCGCACCGCCGGGCGGTCGTTCCCGGCAGAGACTTCCTTGTGCCAGTGCCCCTCGGCGTCCTCGTACGAGATCAGCGCCGACTCACCCGGCGCCATCTGTTCCCGTGCCACACGCTCGGCGGCCTTGCGGGCGGCATCATGACTCGGAAATGCTTCCGAGTAGGTGCCATTGGCACGGTAAGCCCAGCCACCGTCGTGCTTGACGACCTCGTAGACGATCTTCGCCATGTTACTTCGCCGGATCCGGGCTGATCTGTCCGGCCACCGATTCCAGCGCCGACGCGGTGGCATCGCCGACCGAATGGCTCGTGCTCTGCACGGTTTCCGCCACCGACATCGTGCCGCGCGCCAGGACGCGGCGTCCGGCATTGGCGGCCTGGTAAGCCCCCGCCTTCGCCAGTGCAGCAGCAGTGCGCCCTGCGCTGACGACCACCCGCTTGGCTGCGGCCCCTACGGTGCGCGCAGGCCGGCGGGCGCTGCGGGCCGAGCCCCGAGCGCCGCGCCTGACAGTGCGCTTGGCGGACTTCACTGCCGCCCTCACGGTCCTGCCTGCCCGCTTGGCAGTCCTTCTTACCGTACGGGAATCCTTGCGCACCGCCCGTCTTACGGCGCGGGAATCCTTGCGTACTGCCCGTCTTACGGCGCGGGAGTCCTTGCGCACGGCCCTTCGCACCCTGCGCTTGGCCGTGCGCACTGTGCGCTTGGCCGTGCGCACCGTGCGGCGCGCGCTGCGGGTGGACTTCTTAGCCGACTTCTTCCGTATGGCCATAATCTACTCCTGCGTTAAGGGACCGGGCAGCGACGCCCGCGGGCATCGCTGCCGCTCGCATCAGCCCTTGGGGGTGTACTTGAACTTCTGTCCGGCGACCGTTGCCTCATACATGGCTCCGCCCTTGACAATCGTGTACACGGCCATGCCCTTGTGGTAGTGACCGGCAGTGGTGGCATCCTTCATGCCGCCGCTCGCGTTGGAGTTGGCCCCTGTGGTCCCGGCGCTGGCGCCGGCAGCCGCGGTGATCGCTACCGCGCTAGCGTCTGCGGAGAACTCGAAGTTGCCGTTGGTGAATTCATCGAGCGCCCGCTTGTCTTCGAACAGCACCAGCTGGCTGTATCCCTGACCGCCGGCCTGGAAGCCGACACTCACCTGCGTCATGCTGGTATCACCGATGTACACGCCCTTCTCGTAGACTCGGCCCTTGCCGTAGGCGCCACCGACGACGAGGCCACCCTTGCCGATGGTCGGAAACACCGCGTAACCGTAGGCGGTCTTGAGCATCGCCCCGCTTTCGTGGGCATTCTTGAACAGCGTCAACGTGTCGCTGTACTCATCCGCCTGAACGGCGGCGGTAACCAGCATCAAGGCAGCGGCGAAGGCGATTCCCAGCATCCGACTCATAGCGATCTCCCAGACATGGATTGAAGGGGGAATACACCCCGTTGCCCGCAGTGTGCCACAGCACCGTTCGCCGTAGTGCCGCCCAAGGTACAGACAGGCTGTAGGAAGACGCCTGCGTAACCAACCTGACATCTGGCGATACCGCCGTGTGGTGCAGGCAGCCGTCGACGGGCGGCCGCGTCGCCTCGGGCGGCGTAAGCTGCGGATTTTGAGCCGGATTTGATCCTGGATTACAGTGGCGCCCAGCCCCGTGCGCATTCTTGGAGAATCAGACGTGACCAGCAACCGATCAGCAGTCAGGCGCGATCCTGGCTACCTGGGCCTCACCCGCCGGGTCGCGGCACTGCCGGCGACGGATTATTTTGACGCGTTGCACTACCAGCGCGAGCTGACCCAGATCTGGTACCGGAACTGGCTGTACGTCGGTCGCGCAAGCGAGCTGCCCGAAGTGCGCAGCTTCCGCACCTTCTCCATCGGCGACCAGTCGGTGCTGGTGGTGCGCGCGGAGGACCAGGTGCTGCGGGCCTTCCATAACACCTGCCGCCACCGCGGCGCGGCACTGTGCCAGGAAGCGCACGGCCGCCTGCCGGCGGCCGGCATCGTGTGCCCGTACCACGCCTGGCGTTACAACCTGCGCGGCGAGTTGTTGCAGACCACCTCGCGGCAGCCCGCCGATGATTTCGAATTGCGCGATTTCAGCCTGTACGCGCTGCCGGTGACCGAATGGAACGGCTGTATCTTCATCGCCCTCACCCCAAAGCCCCCGCCGTTCGAGAAGAGCTTCGACCTGCCGGTCGACCGCCTGGATGCATGGCGGATGGACGAGCTCGTCGTCGGCCACCGGTCGCGCAAGGTCATCGAGTGCAACTGGAAGGTGTTCTGGGAGAACTACAACGAGTGCCTGCACTGCCCGGGCGTGCACCCGAAGCTTGCGCAGCTGGTGCCGCTGTTCGGCCGGGCGCTGCTGGAGCCGAAGGACGATCCGCGATGGCAGGACCACGCGGCTGACAAGGACCCGCGTTACGCCGGCGGGCTGCGCCCCGGAGCGAGCTCGTGGACTATGGACGGCAACCCGGTCGGCGTGCCCTTCCCGAACCTGACCGACACGGACCGCAGCACCGGGCACGTCTACCTGACCGGGCTGCCATCGATCTTCCTGGTCGCGCACATCGACTACGTGCGCATCGTGCGGATCCTGCCGCTGGGACCGGAACGCACCGAGATGAGCATCGAGTTTCTGTTCCTGCCCGAAACCCTCGCCGCTCCGCAGCGCGACATCTCCAGCGCCGTGGAATTCACCCAGATCGTCATGGGCGAGGATGCGCAGATCTGCGAGGTCAACCAGCGCGGGCTGCATGCGCTGGCGCACGATCGCGGCGTCCTGATGCCCGAGGAATACGTGATCCAGCAGTTCCAGGACTGGGTGAGGAGCGAACTGGCGCGAGCCTGACTCGCAGCGCTGCTATGCCGGCGCCCGCAGCCCGGTAAGATGCCGGCAGAAGGCTGCGAATACGGCCAGGTAGCGCTCCACCTGCGCGACCGTTGTTGCCGGGCACACCAGCAGCATGCTGTGGAAGGGGGTTATCAGCACCCCCTGGTTGAGCATGTGGAGATGGAACAGGCTCTCCAGGGTGGCGTTGCGCCCGCGCGCCACCTCGGAGGCGTTGCGTGGGGGATCGGGCGCGAGCATCACTTCGATACGCGCCCCGCTCTGGGCGATGAACCAGGGCAGGCCGCACGCCGCCACGGTCGCACGCGAGCGCTCGGCCAAGGTGCGTGGCGAGCGCTATCATGCGCGCGAAGTTCTCGGCAGTGAGCACCTCGGCGAGCACCGCGCGCACGGCGGCTACCTGCAGCGCGCTGCCCGCCAGCGTGCCTCCGAATCCCATGTGCGAGCTCGAGCGCGCGCCTGGGCGGGCGCCCTCGCGCGGCGCCAGATCCCACAGGCGCGCGGCCAGCGCCGCGCTCAGCCCGTACAGCCCCACCGGCACGCCGCCGCCGGCGGCCTTGCCCAGCACGAACAGGTCCGGATCGAGCCCGTCACGCCCCGTGTAACCACCCGGGCCCGCCGACCAGGTATGGGTCTCGTCGATCACCAGCAGCGTGCCGTTGCGGGCGGTGAGCGCGCGCAGCGCGGCCAGAAACCCCGGCTGCGCCTCGATCATCCCGTAGTTGGTCATGCACGGCTCGGCGAGCACCACGGCGACATCGCCCGGCGCCAGAGCGGCCTCGAGTGCGGCGAGGTCGTTGAACTCGACTACGCGCGAGACGCGCGCGTGGTCGACGGCGTTGGGGTGCACCCCGGAGCGCATCACCATCTGGCCGCCCGCGAGCGCCACGTGCGCCTCCTCCACCGAGCCGTGGTAGCAGCCGTTGAACACCAGCACCACCTCGCGTCCTGTGACCATGCGCGCAATGCGGATGGCGGCGCGATTGGCGTCCGTGGCCGAGGTGGTGAAGCCCCAGTAGGGGACGCGGAAGCGGCGTGCCAGTTCCTCGCCCACCCAGGCTGCCTCCGCCGTGGGCAGCAGCGTCGTCGCGCCGCGGTCCATCTGCGCGGCGACCGCGGCAGTGACCGCGGGTGCGGCATGGCCGCACATGCCCCCGGTGTCACCGAGGCAGAAGTCCACGTACTCATGGCCATCGACGCACCAGACGCTGGCGCCCCGGGCACGCTCGGCATACAGCGGGAAGCCCCCGGCCCAGCGCCGCATCCAGTGCGAAGGCACCCCGTACAGGTAGTGCGCGGTGCCGGCTGCCGCGTGCGCCCGCGAGAGCGGATGCCGCTCCACGAACTCCTGCTGCTCGCGCGCGAGCCAGCTTTCGATGGTCATGTGCACCGCTTCGGGCTCCCGCGATCGGCAAAAAGCCGCGCAAGGATACGCGATTCGTTGGCGGTGCCGCTGCTGCCGGGTCGGTCAAGCAGCGCGACGCAGCCGTTCAAAAAGGAGAAAACCGGCCACGGGGCCGGTTCTCCAGTCGCTGCGAACGCGAATCAGCGCTGTCAGACGCTGCGTCGTCCTGTCAGCAGGGCGATGACGGCGGCGATCAGAAATACGAAGAACAGGATCTTGGCGATGCCCGCGGCGCCGGCGGCAATACCACCGAAACCCAGGATCGCCGCGATAATCGCGATCACGAAGAAAACTATTGCGTAATGAAGCATGGGACCCTCGCTTGGTGTCGACTGTTTTAGTACCAGAGGGCACGTGCCATCCGTGGGTTAAGTCTCACCCCGCTGCCGGCGCGGGAGCATTGGGCTTGGCACCGAATGCGATGTAGGATTTGGTCTACAGCCTGGCCATTGCACCATTCCAGCACCCTCAAAGCACAGGATTTCCCATGAGCACCGAGTTAGATTGCTGTCCACCGGCTAGCGCCACCACGCGGCGTGAGCTGCTCAAGTCCACAGTCGGTCTGGCCGCCCTGGGGGCCCTGGGCGGGGTGTCGCTGAGCTTCGCGCCGCTGGCCGCCGCGGCGGCCCTGACGCAGGAGCAGCGCGACAAGCTGACCCCGGAGCAGATCCTGGACCTGCTCAAACGCGGCAACGAGCGCTTCCGCACCGGCACGATGCACCCGCACGACTTCCTCGCGCAGAAGCGCGCCACCGTTGGCGGCCAGCATCCGGCCGTGGCACTGCTGAGCTGCATCGACTCGCGCGCCCCGGCGGAGATCATCTTCGACGTCGGCCTCGGCGATACCTTCAATGCCCGCGTTGCCGGCAACATTGCCAATGACGACCTGCTCGGCAGTCTGGAGTTTGCCTGCGCGGCGGCCGGCGCGAAGGTGGTCCTGGTGATGGGACACACCAGCTGTGGTGCGATCAAGGGGGCGATCGACGACGTGCAGCTCGGCCATCTGACCGGACTGCTGGCGAAGATCAAGCCCGCGGTCGCCGCCACGAGCTACGCGGGCGCGCGCACCAGCAAGAATGCGGAATTCGTGGATGCGGTGGCCCAGACCAACGTGCGCCTCACCGTGGAGGCGATCCGCGCGCAGAGCGAGGTGCTCGCCAAACTCGAGAACGCCGGCAAGATCAAGATCGCCGGCTCCATGTACCACTTGAGTGGTGGCCGCGTGGATTTCCAGGACTGACCGCACGGAAGTCGGTGACCGGGCATGCACACCGCAATCGTCATCGGCGTCGGCTTCATCGTCCTCGGGCTGTCGCTGTCGCTGGGGCACGCGCTCGGCGGCATGACCGGGGCGGCGCGGTTCGCCCTGTACTTCCTGGCAGTGTGGCTGCTCGCAGCGGGCGCCAACATGGCCATTGGTATCAAGAGCGCAGGCTATAGCGCGGCCGAGGAGCTTCCGGTACTACTGGTGGTGTTCGCGCTCCCGGCGGCGGCGGCCGTCAGCACCTGGTGGCGCCTGCACTGAGGAAGCCACTGCCGCCACTCAGCACGGCTGTTGAGTTACGCGTAGGCGGCGCGGAAGATACCCGCCACGCAGGCGCCCGCGGCCGAATATCAATAACAAGGAGAACAATATGATCCTGGGGATGTCCACAGCCGCCTTCACGACCCTGCACGTGATCATCAGCCTCATTGGCATCGCGAGCGGGCTGCTGGTGCTCTTTGCCATGGGCGGTGGCCGTTACCTGCAGGGCCTGACCGCCACATTCCTGCTCACCACGGTCCTCACCAGCGTGACCGGATTCTTCTTCCATTCGGCCAGCTTCGGGCCCCCGCACGTGATCGGCCTGGTGTCGCTGGTCATCCTCGCCATCGCCCTGTACGCCTTGTATGGCCAGCGCCTGACCGGCTCCTGGCGCGGGAGCTACGTGGTGATGGCTGCGATTGCGCTGTACCTGAACTGCCTGGTCGGGGTGATCCAGGCCTTCCAGAAGATCCCGGCCCTGCATGCGCTCGCGCCCACGCAGACCAAGGAGCCGCCGTTCGTGGCCGCGCAGCTGGTGCTGCTGGTGCTGATCATCTACCTGACACGCAGGGCACTGCGCCACTTCCCCGGCCGTTCACCGCACGCGGTGGTGTGAGGCACTGACCGGGCCACGGCTGCGCACCGCGGCCCAATTGAGCAGCGCCAGCGCGATAGTCGCCAGCAGCACCAATGACTTGCTGAAGTCCACGCGCGTCATGAGCACCGCACAAATGAGCACACCCAGCACCGGCAGGAGCACCCCGCCGGGCACGCGAAAGCGCGCCTCGCCGGGTTGCCGCCGCCGCAGCACCGGAACGGCCGCGCACACGCCGCCGTAGTAAAACAGGCGCGCTACGGCCGAGAGCGTCACGTTCCACGAGAAGCTGGCGAACTGCGAGAAGCCCCACAGCAGCAGCGCGAACACCACGATTGACAGGTAAGGGGTGTGGAAGCGCGGGTGTACGGCGGCGAACACGCGCGGCAAGTCACCGCGCTCGGCCAGGGCAAACATCCCCCGCGGCCCGGTCAGCAGGTTGGCGCTCAGGTAGCCGTAGATCGAGACCAGCGCGCCGATGGCGACCAGCAGGCCACCGGCCGGTCCGAGGATGGTGCGCGCGGCATCGGACAGCGGCCGCACGCTGTGCGCCGGGTCCTTGAGAACGCCCACGACGATGAGCTGCAGGAGCGAGTACACGCCGGTGATGATAATCAGGGTCACGAAGAGCGCGAAGGCGGCATCGGAGCGCGGGTTGCGCGCCTCCGCCATCGGGTTCAGTGCCGCCTCGTAGCCCCCATAGGCGAACAGCAGCAGGAGCATCGCGTTCAGCCAGTCGCCGGCAGCGGCGTGCACGGGCACCGGGGCCGCGCGCGCATGCGTAGCGAGATAGATCGCCCCGGCCACGCAGACGGTACCGAGCGCCGCCAGCTTGGCGACCACCGAGACGTTGCTCACCCGCGTGCCCCCGGCCACGCCGCGGTAATTGATGGCGGCGAGCAGGGCGATGAACAGGCTGATGATGAGCACGCGACCCAATGGCTGTGTCGCACCCCCCCAGAACTCGCCCACGTACACCACCAGCAGGTTGACGCTCGCCGCGCACGCGGTGAGCCGCCCGAGCAGCGTCAACCAGCCCACCTGCACACCCACCAGGCGCCCGAACGCGTGCTGCAGGTACAGGTAAGTGCCGCCCGTCTGCGTGAACTGCGAGGCGAGCTCGGCGTAGCAGGCGATGATCACCGCCATGCCGCAGCCGGCCAGCAGCACGGCCAGCGGACTGGCATTGCCCAGCAGGCCGGCCACGGTCGCGGGCAGGCCAAAGATCCCGCTGCCGAGGATGCTGTTCACCGCCAGGGCCACGAGACTCCAGCGGCCGATCACGCGGACCAGATCAGCTGAGCTCGGCTCGGGCGGCGGCATCGTCTACTTGTAACACACGCGCACCGGTCACCCGCGCGCGCCGGCGCGGGCAGTCAGGTCCAGTCGCGGAACTTCACGCTCGCGTGCGAGCCGTCGCAGAAGGGCTTGTTCTTGGAGGCACCGCAGCGGCACAGGGTTACGCGGTTGCGGACCTCGTAGGCAAAACCGTCAGCGGCGATGACCGGGATGCGTCCGCGCAGCCACAGCGGCCCGCTGACATCCTGCGCCGGATCCTGCACCACGCCGATGGAAACCGGCAGCGCCGCCTCCAGGGCCTCGCCGGTGGCGCGGTCCCAAGCAACCAGGCGACCCGAGGGGCAGGCATTGACCTGGCGCAGGAAGTTCTTTGCCACCTGCGGGTCGTCGGTCTGCTCGACCTGTTCCCACACCTGGCCGTTGGGGTCGCAGAAGCGCGCGAATGCACACAAGGTCTCTGCATCGCTCAATGCATGCACCGGCCCCTGCATCACCTGCGCCTGCTCGACGTAGGGCTTGCGGCTGGCCGTTTCCGTGCCATCGAACTTCGCCTGCGTGTGCGACCCGTCGCAGTAGGGCTTCTTCTTCGAGTGCCCGCAGCGGCACAGCGCGTAGCTGTCCTGCTGCGGGAAGCGCTCACCCTCCCGCCAGGCCTCCGAGTCGCCGTTGCTGCCGGTGAATATCGTCTGCTCGCTGAGCGGTGCGCCGCCGCTGACCAGGTACGGGCCATTGCGGGTGACGACTACCTTCACTTCCACGTTCGGCTTGCTCATGAACACTTCCTTGGTTTGCCGCCCCCGGCGAGGCATTACCGAGAGCGTGCACGCCGCCGCTGCCGCCGACAATCCCCAGTGCTAGACTTGCGCGGTGCCGGCCCCCGCTTCACCGACCAGCCTGGACCTTGACCTGCAGCTCGCCCTTGCCGGCGGGCCCGCCGCAAGCTTTGCGCGGCTATCGGCGAGCCTCTGGCAGCAGCCTTACGTGAGCGCGGAGCTGCTCGAGCTGTGCCGGCTGACGCTGGCGCGGCTGCACCGGGACGAGATCGAGATTGCCGCGGTCAACACGCGCCTGCCCGGCGGCCAGCCGGGGCCGCAGCGCCGCGCGGCCGTGCTCGCCGGTACCATCTATAAGAGCGCGGCCTTCACGCCGGCGGAGAAGGAGGTATTGCTGTTCACCGAGTGCTACGCGCTGGATGCACAGACCATCGCCGAGGAGGTCGCGCAGAAGGCCAAGGATCACCTGGGGGAGCCGGGCCTGGTATTCCTCATCGAGGCCCTGGGCTGCCTCGATGCGCGCATCCGCGCCGCGCGTTGCCTGCGCGACATGGCCGCCTGTGCGCCCGCCAACGGGGGCGCCCGGCATGCCCACTAAGGCCCGCGCCAGCGCCCCGGCAACGCGCACCGGCAACGTGATCCGCGACAGCGCGCTCGGGCAGGTTCCCGAGACCGTTGAGGAGATCATCACGCTGAACGGCGAGGTCTGGCAGACCAGCCTGGTGTCTCCGACACTGCTGGAGATGGTCCGCTTGCGCAATGCCCGCGCGGTCAATTGCGTCTTCTGCAAGGCGGTGCGCTACGAGGTAGCGCGCAACGACGGGCTGACCGAGGAGCGTGCCCAGCTGATCGATGCCCACTATCAGGACAGCAGCCTGAGCCGGCGCGAGAAGCTGGCGATTGCACTCGCCGACTGCTACCTGGGCTTCCCGGCGGGAGTAAAGCCGGAGCTGGCCGCGCAGCTGGCCGCCGAGTTCAGCCCCGCTCAGATCGCAGCGCTGCTGGTGGCGCTGATGACCTTCAACTTCACCTCGCGCACCGCGGTGAGCATCGGCGGCATGCCTGAGGGGCCACTGCCGGTCATGGTGCTGCCAGTGACGGTAACGACCGCCTAGTCTTGGCCGGTTGGCGGCGCCCAGCGCTGCACATACAGGTCGATGTCGGTCTTGCGCTTCAGGCCCGCTGCGTTCATGTAACGCACGTTGCCGAACACGGCGCGCTCCGGCCACGGCCGGTCATGCAGGCCGAATACCCAGCCGACGTTGGCGAAGGAGCTGGCGTCACGGCCGTCGAGGAAGTAGGTGTTGTTGATTCGCAGCAGCTGCGCGTAGCCCTGCTGCGGGGTCGCGGACCACTCGAGCACCTTCTTGCCCCAGTACATGCGCATGTGGTTCTGCATGTACCCGGTCACGAGCAGCTCGCGCATTGCCGCGTTCCAGTACGGATCGTGCGTGCGGGCACCCACCAGCGCCTCGTAACCGTAGGTGACCGGGCGCGGGTCACGCGCGTGCAGCGCCAGGGTGCGCTGCGCCCAGCTCGGCAGGCACTCGTAGCGATCGTAGTCGGGCGTGTTGTCGACGAAGTTTGCGGCCAGTTCGCGTCGCACGATGAGTTCCTCGAGGTAGCTGTGCCGGTCGCCCGGCGGGGCCGCCGCGCCCTGCGCGGCCAGCGCGATCTCCACCGGGGAAATCTGCCCGAAATGCAGAAACGGGGACAGCATGGATACCTGCGGATCCCCGGGACGGGCACGCGCAGCCACATAGCCGCGCAGGCTGCCGGCGACGAAGGCCTGCAGGCGCCGGCGCGCCTCGCGGTAGCCGCCGCGCAGCTCGGACACCGGCGCCACGCTGTGGTCCAGACGCAGCCGCGCGAGCAGCGCGGGGACGTCATCGAGGCTGACATCTCCGGCGAGGGTCAGTGCAGCCGCCGCCACGCGCGGCCGCAGGCGCCGCAGGGGCGCCAGGAACCGCTCGCGGTGCGCCGCGATCCTGGGCCGCAGCGTGCGCGCGCCGACCTGCGCGCCGCTGGCGGCAACGCCGACTGGCACCACCACGTCGCCCTCGACGCGCAGCACCCGCCGGCCCGCGGCCTGCGCCACGTGCGCACGCCATTGCTTTTGGATGCGCAGATAGCCGTGGTCGCACACTACGAGTGCGGCGCGCCGCGCCAGGTCGAGCGCCACTTCGTCGGGCGCGCCGCGCCGCATGACAAACGCAATCCCGCGCGCCCGCAGACTGCGGGCGGTCTCGCGCAGGCCCTCCAGCATGAAGGCGTAGTGTCTGGCATTGGCCTCAGGGAAGTCTGCCACGAGGCCAAAGCCCACCAGCAGCGGCAGCGACAGGCGGTTGGCGGCGGCGATCGCCACTTCCAGCGCGGGGTTGAAGGCTTCGCGCTGCGACTGCTGCATCCAGTAGAGGACATAGTCGCCGCTGCGCTCCGGCGCATCGTTCAATTCGAGAAGTCGCTGCGGCTCAACCAAACTGTCGCTCCGGTGCGATAGCTCTGCGGACGGTAGGTGCTCCTCCGGCCGCCGGCAAGACGAATGTTCGCGGGCCGAGGGCTTTCTTTTGTACAATCCGCGCCTAAGACGAGTCAGACGCACGGGCACGCCCCTGCCGACTGGCGGACCTACCAAGGGGGCCCGATGCCGTTCATCAGAACACCCAGCGAGCTGGGCATTGCCGGAATGCGCCGCGCACCATGGCAGGCCTGGGCATGCCGCCGCCCCGCGGACCGCCGCTTGACCGCTGGCGCCTCGTCCCCGCGCAAGCCGCCCGCGCTTGCGGTGCAGGTGTTTATGTTCATCGGCGTCGCGCTGGTGATGTTCGGCAACTACTACGTCTACGATGACATCGGGCCGATCGCCGAGCTGCTCTCGAGCCAGCTGCACTACACCGACACCCAGATCGGCACCCTGAACGCGATCTACAGCCTGCCCAACATCTTCCTGGTTGTGGTGGGCGGCATTCTGGTGGACCGCTTCACCGCGCGCGTCATGGTGCTGATCACGACGATCATCTGCCTCGCCGGCGCCGTCCTCACCGCCTGCGGCGATCAGTTCGTGATCATGGCCGCCGGCCGGCTGCTGTTCGGCATCGGCGCAGAAACCCTCGTCGTCGCGGTCATGGTGGCGCTTGCCCAGTGGTTCACCGGCGGTCATTGGTTCGCGCTGCTGCTGGCGCTGAACCTGAGCCTGGCCCGCCTGGGGTCGTATCTTGCCGACCGCTCGCCGAGCTTCGCACGCGAGCTCTACGCTGGCGGCTGGCAGCCGCCCATGTGGCTGGGCGTGGGCTTTGCCGCCCTCTCCCTAGCCGGGGCACTCCTCTACTTCTATGTCGACCGGCGCGAAGCACCGCGCGGCACGCTCACACTGCCGCCGCCACCGGATCGGATCGACTGGAGCCAGGTCACCAGGTTCGCGGGGGGCTACTGGCTGCTGGTCATCACGTGCGTTGCCTTCTACTCGGTGATTTTCCCGTTCCGCAGCACCTTCGCCATCAAGTACCTGCAGGAAGCGCAGGGGCTGTCGCTGGAGCAGGCCAGCACGCTGAACAGTTACGTATTTCTCGCCGCCGCCTACGTGACACCCATCTTCGGGTTGCTGCTGGATCGCACCGGCCGCAACAACCTGCTGCTCGTGGTGGGCTCCCTGCTGCTGCCGGCCAGCTTCATCGTGCTGGGCTTGGTGCCGGCCGGCGCCGGCATTTCCACCGCGCTGCTGGGTCTGAGCTTCTCGCTGCTGCCCGCGGTGCTGTGGCCGACGGTACCGAAATACACCACGCCGGCGAACCTAGGCACGGCCTATGGGCTGATGACGACGCTGCAGAACGCGGGTCTGTTTGCGGCCAACCTGGCCGCCGGCTACATCAATGATGTGAACGGGGCGAGCGCCAGCAATCCTGGCGGTTATGCACCGATGCTGTGGTTCTTCGGCATCCTGAGCTTCATCGCCTTCGCGTGCATGCTGGCCCTGTGGGTCAGCGGCTGGCGCAAGGCCGTCCCCGCCGCGGGGACCTGAGCGCGCGGAGGCCGGCCGGGCACCGCCTGTCGATAGGCGCACTGGCGTAGACTTGCCGCCATGCAATGGCTCACGCCCGTCTTCATCGCTGCCCTGCTCACCGCCACGGCCGTGGACCTGTGGCTCGCCCGGCGCCAGATGGCCGAAGTCGAACGCCACCGGGCGCAGGTGCCCGGGCCCGTTTGCCGCGGCGATCACCCTGCCCGAACACACCAAGGCAGCCGACTACACCATCGCCAAGCTGCGCGTAGGCCGGCTCGGTACCATCATCGACACGGGGCTGACGCTGCTGCTCACCCTGGGGGGTGGCATCGCCGCGGTCGACGCGCTCTGGCGCCATACGCGCCTCGCCGAGCCTTGGCTGGGCCTGCTGACCATCGCCAGCATCGCCCTCATCATCCAGCTGGTGAACCTGCCGCTGTCGCTGTGGCGCACCTTCCGCCTGGAGGCCCGCTTCGGTTTCAATCGCACTACGCCGGCGCTGTACCTGGCCGACCTGCTCAAGGGGCTCGCCCTGGCGGTGCTCCTGGGCGGGCCGCTGCTGCTGGCGATGCTGCTGCTCATGCAGCGGGCCGGGCACTGGTGGTGGGCGTGGGCCTGGGGGCTGTGGCTCGCGGTCATGTTTTTCATGGCCTGGGCGTGGCCGGCCTTCATCGCGCCCTTGTTCAACAAGTTCTCGCCCCTGCAGGATGCGCAGCTGCAGCAGCGCATCGAGGCACTGCTGCAGCGTTGCGGGTTTGCCTCCAAGGGTGTCTTCGTGGTCGACAACTCGCGCCGCTCGAGCCACGGCAACGCGTACTTCACCGGCATCGGCCGGCACAAACGCATCGTGTTCTTCGACACGCTGCTCGAGCGCCTGGCTCACCCGGAGGTCGAGGCGGTACTGGCACACGAACTCGGGCACTTCCGCCTGAAGCACGTGCGCAAGCGGCTGCTGCTGTCCATCGCACTGAGCCTCGCGGGCCTGGCGTTGCTCGGCTGGCTGACGCGCCAGAGCGGGTTCTACACCGCCCTGGGCGTACCCACTCCCTCGACGCACGCCGCACTGCTGCTGTTCATGCTCGTGGTGCCCGCGTTCACCTTCTTCATCACGCCCTTGAGCTCCCTGTGGTCACGCCGGCACGAGTTCGAGGCGGATGACTTCGCCACGCAGAACGCGAGTGCCGGCGAACTCGCCACCGCGCTGGTGAAACTGCATCGCGACAACGCGAGCACGCTCACCCCGGATCCGGTGTACGCCGCGTTCTACTATTCGCACCCGCCGCCGATGGCACGCATCTCGCGGCTGCGCGCGGGTGCCGCAGCGGCGAACTAGGCA
Source organism: uncultured Pseudomonadota bacterium (assembly GCA_963794975.1). Taxonomy (GTDB): domain Bacteria; phylum Pseudomonadota; class Gammaproteobacteria; order Steroidobacterales; family Steroidobacteraceae; genus 13-2-20CM-66-19. Next base: position 207,796 of record CAWCGL010000005.1, read on the forward strand.
GGCGGGAAGGCCCCTTGAGCGAGCCCCTGGCGGCGGAGGTGATCGTGGTCGGTGCCGGGGCAGCCGGCCTGAGCGCAGCCGCGGAACTGCTGCGTGCCGGGCGCTCGGTACTGCTGCTCGAGGCGCGCGACCGGATAGGCGGACGCATGTGGACGCGCCACGAACCGGAGCTTGCGGTACCGATAGAGCTCGGTGCGGAATTCATCCACGGCGAGGCCCCGCTCACCCACTCCCTGCTGGCAGCGGTGGGCAGCGCGGTGGTGCGCGCGGGCGACTCGCACTGGAGCGCGACCGGCGGGCGCCTCGAGCGGCGCGATGGCCTGTTCCCCCAGGTGATCGCGGCGGTGCGCCGCACGACGGTCTTGGCAAGGAAGGACCTGTCGTTCGCGCACTACCTGGACAGCCATGTGAAGCTGCCGCGCGCGGCGCGCGCGTTCGCGCGCACGATGGCCGAGGGGTTCGATGCCGTCGACGTCACCCGCGCGAGCGCGCGCGCCATCGTCGCCGAGTGGACCGGGGACATCGTGGGCGATGCGCCCCAGGCGCGTCCGGCCGGCGGCTACAGCGCCGTCGTCACCGCCCTCATGGCGCAGCTGCAGTCTCCGCGCCTCATGCTGAAGAGCAGCGCCGCGGTGGACACTATCAGTTGGTCACCCGGGGCGGTGCAGGTGGCGGGTGGCCGCGGCGGCCTGCGCTTCGGGGCACGCGCGGCCCGCGCCATTGTCACCCTGCCGCTGGGGGTGCTGCAGCGGCGGGCCGGGGACCCCGGCACGGTGCGCTTCAGCCCGGCGCTGCGCTCAAAGTCAGCGGCACTGCGCCTGCTGGCCTCCGGCTCGATCGTGAAACTGATGCTGCGCTTCCGTGCTCCCTTCTGGGAACAGCTCGACCACGGTCGTTACCGGGGCGCGGGCTTCTTCCACGCGCCGGGGGCGCCCGTCCCGACATTCTGGACGAGCGGGCCGGCGAGCGCGCCCCTGCTGGTGGCCTGGGTGGGCGGGCCGCGCGCCCGCAGGCTCGCACGCGGCTCCCAGGCCGCAATGCTGCGGGCCGCGCTCGCCAGCCTGCAGGGCATTTTCGGCCATGGCATTGATGTGGGCGCCGAACTGCTGGGATCTTACTACCATGATTGGGAGCACGATCCGTACTCGCGCGGCGCGTACAGCTACGTGCGGGTGGGTGGGAGCAGCGCGCGCGCGGCACTGGCCGAGCCGCTCGCAGACACGCTGTTCTTCGCCGGCGAGGCCACCGATACCGACAATGAATCCGGCACCGTCACCGGCGCGCTGCACAGCGGACTGCGCGCCGCCGGGGAGCTGCTGCGCACGCTCTGAAGGAGCCGCGCTAGCGGCGTTGCGCCGATGGCGCGGCACGCAGCCGCCACAGGATGCAGGCGACCGCCGCTATGTTCACGGCGGCAACGGCCGTGATCATCTGCGGGCGGATGAGGCCCGCGGCCTGCGAGCGGCCGAAGGCCGCGGCCCGCATGAGTGCTTGCTGCACGTCCGGGCTTGCGCAGGCGGCACACTGAATATCCGGCGGCGCCACCTGCGCAAAGGTCACCAGGTCCGGTGCCAGCGCAAAGTAGATGCCGACCAGGTTCACGATGACGATGCCGATGAATGTTAGCCAGCGCATGGATCAGTCCGGGGCACGGCGCCCGTCTAGGGAATGTAGTAAAGGTCGATGGTCTTGCCCACGCGCTCCAGCGGCCGGTAGGCATCCAGCCACGCGTAGGCCGGCGGGTTGCTCGCCCGCGCCAGCGCGGAAATGGCCACCCAGCCGTGCGCGGGCTGGAAGCGCTGCAGCACCGTGTACGGGGGCAGTGCTTCGCGCGCCAGGTCCACGGTGCCGAGGTAGGCAAGATTCAAGCGCGCGATCTTCAGTTGCGCGGCGCGGTCCTCCAGGCGGTCCAGGTCCTGCCCCCAGTCCAGGTCCGAGTCCACCAGCACCCGTTCCGGGTGGCGCCCCACGGTCTCGTTGAAATACGGCAGGTAATCCGGGTAGGCCCGGGCCAGCGTGCTCAGCTGCCATAGCAACGCGGCGGCCAGGAGCGTCGTCAGCGCAAAGGCGTACCTGCGATCGCTGAGTGTCTGGATGGCGCGCCACGCCCGCCATGCCGCGTACGCTGCGCCGAGCGCCAGCAGCGGGTAGAGGATCAGCACGTGGCGTATGCCGATATTGATGCGGCTGAAGGCGCTGGCGAATATCAGGATCGTCACCAGCAGCAGCAGCGGGGCCTGCGCCCAGCTATCGCGATTGCGCCAGCCATCGCGCGCCAGCAGGCACAGCCCGACGGGCCCGCCGCACAAGAGCGGCAATGGCGTCTTCACCGCCAGCGCCACCAGGTAGAAATACCACCAGCCATTAAGGCTCATGCGGCCGAGCAGGTAGGAGCGGTGGCCGGCGTCGTTGTGCGCCTTGACCGCGATGACGCCGTTGAACAGGTCCTTGAACTCGCGCGGCAACCACACGTGCGACAGGCACACGCCCAGCGCGTGGTCAAAGCCGTGGCGCGAGAGCAGGTAGTCCACCGCCCAGTCCCAGCGCACCTCGATGCCCGATACATCCGGCGCGCGCGGCGTGTAGACGAGGAGCACGACGGCCAGTGCCGCCAGGGTGGCGAGCACGAAGCCGCCCCAGCGCGTGCGCGCCGGGGGCAGCGGCCCGGCCCCGGCGGCCCTGGCCCGCCGGCCATTCAGCCACTGCAGCAGCGCCAATGCCGGCAGCGCCAGCCCGAGGAACGGCACGGCGGAGAACTTGGTCGCAATCGCCACGCCCGCAGCCACCCCGGCCAGCAGCGCATCGCGGTCACGCGCGCGGGTCATCCACAGCTGCATGGCGTAGAGCGCCACCAGCAAGGTGGCGGCGGCGGCCACATCCAGCGTCGCCAGCGCCGCGTGACCCAAGATCGGCGGCACGGTCGCGAGGATTGCCACCGCCACAACCGCGGCCGCCTGCGATGGCAGCAGGCGCCGTGCCCACAGCCAGGTGGCATACAGCAGCAGCACCAGGAACGGCATCGTGCCGACGCGGGCGAGCATGAGGTACAGCTCGTAGTGATCGCCGCCGTAGAGGATGTCCTTGCCCTCCTGCGTGCCATCCGGGGGCGGGGTGCCGTAGGAGCGCGCGCCGGCAAGATACGGACCTGCCGCCAGGAACAGCCGGCCCAGCGGCGGGTGCTCGGTGTCGTACTCGTACAGCCCCAGGTCAAACAGCTGGATGCCCGCGGCCAGGTGTTCAGGCTCGTCCCAGGTTGCCGAGTAGATGCGCCAGCTGCCGGCCGCGGCCAGGCAGGCCAGCACGATGACGCACACTAGCGCCAGCCGCGCCGCGCGTGCGGAGCGCGTGCCCGGCCCGAGGACCAAGGCTAGGCTCCGAAGGGATGCCGCAGCACGATGGTCTGCTCGCGGTCAGGGCCGGTGGAGATCATGTCGATGGGCACGCTCACGTGCTGCGCGAGGCGCTCGAGGTAGCGGCGCGCCGCCGCCGGGAGCGCGCCGTGGTCGGTGATGCCGACCGTGGACTCGCTCCAGCCGGGCAGTTCCTCGTACACCGGCTCGATCTCAGCATAGCCCTCGATGCTCATGGGCGGCTCCGGAGTGACCTTGCCGTCGATGCGATAGCCGACGCAGATGCGGATCGTGTCCAGCCCATCCAGCACATCGAGCTTGGTGATGCACAGCCCCGAGACGCTCGAATTGACGATCGCGCGCCGCAGCGCCACGGAGTCGAACCAGCCGCAGCGGCGGCGGCGGCCGGTGACCGAGCCGAACTCGTGGCCGACGCGGGACAGGTGCTCGCCATACTCATCGAACAGCTCGGTGGGGAAGGGTCCGGCGCCGACGCGCGTGGTGTAGGCCTTGACGATGCCGAGCACGCCATCGAAGGCACGCGGCCCCAGGCCCGTGCCGGTGCCGGCAAAGCCGGCCGTGGTGTTCGAGGAGGTGACGAAGGGATAGGTGCCGTGGTCGACGTCCAGCATCGCCCCCTGCGCGCCCTCGAACAGCACGTTCGCATCCGTGCCGCGCAAGGTGCTCAGCGCGAGCGTCACGTCCGTGACCAGCGGCGCGATCCTTTCGCCCATGGCGAGCTGCGTGTCGAGGGTCTTCTGGAAGTCCACCGGCGGCAGCTGGTAGTAGTGCTGCAGGATGAAGTTATGGAAGTCCAGCACCTCGCCGAGCTTGGCGGCGAACTGGTCGCGCTGGAACAGGTCGGCCACGCGCACCGCGCGGCGCGCGACCTTGTCCTCGTAGGCCGGCCCGATGCCGCGGCCGGTGGTGCCGATGGCATTCAGGCCGCGCGCGCGCTCGCGCGCCTGGTCGAGCTGGATGTGCGAGGGCAGGATCAGCGGGCAGTAGGGGGAGATGCGCAGCCGCTCGAACACCGGCACGCCCTGCTCCATCAGCATGCCGCTCTCGGTGAGCAGCGCCTCGAGCGAGAGCACCACGCCGTTGCCGATGAAGCAGCGCACCTGCTCGCGCAGGATCCCGGAGGGAATCAGCGAGAGGATGGTCTTCTTGCCGCCGATGACCAGCGTGTGGCCGGCGTTGTGGCCGCCCTGGAAGCGGGCCACGGCAGCAGCGTGCTCGGTGAGCAGGTCGACGACCTTGCCCTTGCCTTCATCGCCCCACTGGGTGCCGATGATGACGACGAACTTACCCACGGTGGAGGACCCCTAACGCACCCAGAAAATAATGGCGATTCCCACCAGCATGCTGCCCAGCCCGGCAATGCGCAACTCGCGGTCGCCCACCTCGGCAAGGCGCGCCAGGGCGCGCTTCATGCCGCGCGGGATTGAGAAACGGCGCGATGCCTTCCAACACCAGGAACAGGCCGAGCGCGGCCATGAGGTCCGCAAGATTGAGCGGCACGCGCTTGCGCCTGCGTTGCGGCTCAGCGATGCGGCGCGGCCGACTTGCCCGAATCCTTCAGGTACCTGAAGAACTCGCCGTCGGGAGTGATCACCAGCAGGTCGCCGTCCTTGCCGAGCGAGCGCTCGTAGGCCTGCATGCTGCGCCAGAACGCGTAGAACTCCGGGTCCCTGCCGAAGGCGCGCGCGTAGGTCTGCGAGGCGGTGGCATCGCCCTCGCCGCGCAGCTGCAGCGCATCGCGCTCGGCGTTGGCGATGATCTCGGTGCGCTGGCGCTCGGCGGTGGAGCGGATGCTGGCGCTGGCCTGCTGCCCTTCCGCGCGCAGCCGCATCGCGGTCTTGGCGTAGTTCTGCTTCATGCTCTCGAAGACGCGCGCGGCGACCTCGTCCGGCAGGTCGATGCGCTGCACGCGCACGTCCACCAGGTCGACGCCCAGGGCCGGACGCCTTGACGCTCGCCTGGCCGAGCATCTCGCTGGTGACCGCGGCGCGCTCCGCGGAGACGACCTGCTGCAGCGCGCGCTGCGCGACCACCGTCTTGATGCCGTCCTTGACCGTCGGAGGCCAGGCGCTGGCCGGCCGTGGTCGATCGGCCCGGTCGGTGACTGCGAGAAGGCAGTGTAGAAGCGGATCGGGTCCTTGACGCGCCACTTCACGTAGAAGTCCACGATCAGTCCGCGGCCGTCATTGGTGAGGAAGGTCTCGCCGGTGTACGACTGCGACAGCAGGCGGTTGTCGAAGGTCGTGACCTTGTCCCAGGGCAGCTTGAAGTGCAGGCCCGGCTTGTAGCCGGAGCCGATGATCTTGCCGAACTCGCCGACGATCGCATAGTCGGTCGCGTTCACCGTGAACATGCACAGGCCCGCGCAAGCCAGACGGCCACCACCGCACCGATGATGCCGGCAATCCAGCGCGTGCTCATCAGCGCTCCCCCCGGCCGCGGGCTTCGACGGTGACCTGCTCCTGGGGCTCCTTGGGCGCCCCGCTCACGGCCGGTTCGGTGCCCGACCGGGCGCTCGCCGCCCTGGGCGTTGCTCTTCTCCAGCAGCTTGTCGATCGGCAGGTAAATCATGTTGCCGCCAGCTCTTGCCGTCGATCAGCACCTTGTGCGCGCGCTGCAGCACGTTCTCGATCGTGTCCATGTACATGCGCCGGCGCGTGACTTCCGGGGCCTGCGCGTAGGCGCCCTCGAGCTGGCTGAAGCGCGCGGCCTGGCCCTGGGCGATCGCCACCACCTGCGCCTTGTAGGCCTGGGCGTCCTGCTGCATGCGCGCCGCGGTGCCCTGCGCCACCGGCAGGATGCCGTTGGCGTAGGCCTCGGACTCGAGGATGAAGCGCTCCTTGTCCGCCTGCGCCTTGTTCGCATCGCTGCGCGAGGGGATGACCGCCTCGGGCACCGACACGTCCTCGAGGTTCACCGCCGTGATGGTGATGCCGGAGTTGTAGGAGTCGAGGGTCTTCTGGATCAGCTCCTTGGCGCGCCGCGTGATCTCCGGGCGCGTGGTGCCGACCTGCACGTCATCGAGCGTGCTGCGGCCGACGATCTCGCGGATCGCGCTCTCGCTGACATCGCTCAGCGTCTGCTCCGGCTCGCGCACCTGGAACAGCTTCTTCACCGGGTCGGTGAACTGGTACTGCACCGCGAAGTGCAGGTCGACGAGGTTCACGTCCGAGGTGAGCACGCGCGACTTGAAGTCGCTCGAGTTGGAGGCCTCGACGTTGACCTTGGTGACCGTCTCGATCGGCCAGGGCAGGTGCCAGTGCAGGCCGCCGGTCTTCACCGCGGTGAGCGCGCCGAAGCGCTGCACCACGCCACGCTCGGCCTGGCCGACCTGGTAGACCCCGCTCGCCAGCCAGAACAGCAGCACCACGATCAGCAGCGATGAGCGGCAGCGAGCGAGCCGGAGGGCGCGCCCGGGCCAGGCTCCACCGCGGCGCCGCCGGGGCGGAACAGCGATTCGAGCTTGCGCTGCCAGTTCTTCAGGCGCTGCGTCCAGGTCAGAGCCGCCCTGGCCCGGGCGGCGGCCCCACGGGTTCTCGTTCTTGCCGCCATTGGGTTGGTTCCAGGCCATAAGGGATGTTCTGCCGAGGACGCGGCTGCGCGCTACTTGGTCGCGCTCGAAAGGGCGGACGATTGTAGGTAGAGCTCTCCGGGGGCACAAGGCGCGCCCGCTGCCGGCTCACCTCCAGGATCTGCACGCCCGCGGTGCGCGCCAGCGCGAGCAGTTCCAGGTCCGGAAGCTCCACGGCCAGCTCCATGGAGCCGTCATCCGCGGTGCGCTCGCCGCGCACCGCCTGGGCGGCGTACAGCTTCGAGCGCAGCGCCCCGGCGCTGGCCGGCATGCGCAGTCGCGCCTGGCGCGCGAAGCGGGCGAGGCGCTCGGCGACCGCACTCCTGAGCAGATCGAGTCCAAGCCCCTGCTCGGCCGATATCCACACCGCGGTGGCGCGGCCGTGCGCGTCGCGGTCGACGCGCGCCGGCTCGCTCCAGGCGGTCGATCTTGTTGTAGACCAGCAGCTGCGGGATCTCGCTGCGCGCCGATCTCTGGCGAGCACCGTATCGACCTGCGCGATCTGCTCGTCGCGCCGCGGGTTGCTGGCATCGACCACGTGCAGCAGCAGTGTCGCCGCGCGCGCCTCGGTGAGGGTCGACTGGAAGGCCGCCACCAGCTCGTGCGGCAGCTCGCGGATGAAGCCGACGGTGTCGGCGACCACCACCGCGGTGCCGCCGGGCAGCGTCAGGCGCCGCACCGTCGGGTCGAGCGTCGCGAACAGCTGGTCGGCGATGTAGGCATCGGCACCGGTGAGCGCGCGGAACAGCGTCGACTTGCCCGCGTTGGTGTAGCCGACCAGCGCGAACGAGGGCACGGGGATCTCGGCGCGCGCCTGCCGGCCGGTCTCGCGCTGCTGGCGGATCTTCTCCAGGCGCTTGGTGAGCACGCGCACGCGCTGGCCGATGATGCGCCGGTCGCTCTCCAGCTGCGTCTCGCCCGGGCCGCGCAGGCCGATGCCGCCCTTCTGGCGCTCCAGGTGGGTCCAGCCGCGCACCAGGCGGCTGGCGATGTGCTTCAGCTGCGCCAGTTCCACCTCGAGCTTGCCCTCGGAGCTGCGGGCACGCTGGGCGAAGATGTCGAGGATCAGGCCGTTGCGATCGAGCACGCGCCGCTCGATGAGCTTCTCGAGGTTGCGCTCCTGGGAGGGCGAGAGCGCGTGATCCACGAGCACCACGTCCGCGGCACTGGCGTGGGCCGCCTCCTTGAGCTCCTCGGCCTTGCCGCTGCCCATGAAGTAGCGCGGGTCGGGGCGCTCGCGGCGGCCGGTGACCGTGCCGACGGGAATCGCGCCGGCGGAGACGCGCCAGCTGCCGAACTCCTGCAGGTCCTCCGGATCTACGGGTGCGCCGAATCCCAGGCGCACGAGGACTGCGCGCTCACCACTCCTGGGGCGTTCGAACACTCAGGCCTTCCGCGCGGGGACGCATTTATTCAGCGGGCGACGCCGGATCCGTGGTCGCATCGCCACCCTCCTCGCCCGCCAGGCGCACGTTGCGCGCCGGCACGACCGTGGAGATGGCGTGCTTGTAGACCATCTGGCTGACGCTGTTCTTCAGCAGCACGACGAACTGGTCAAAGGAATCGATCTGACCCTGCAACTTGATGCCGTTGACGAGGTAGATCGACACCGGCACCCGTTCCTTGCGCAGGGCATTCAGAAACGGGTCTTGCAGGGATTGGCCTTTGGCCATCATGTTCTCCTTATTTTTCGCATTCGAGTTGTTCGGCAGGACCCATGGGAGCGCAGTGGAACGATCCGTGTCCCCGCGCTCCAGCAAGAAATTCCGCCTGACAAAAGGTGCCCAAAGGCAGCGACGCCAACGATCTTAACATGGGGCTTCCGTCAAAGCCCAAGCGCCCCGAGCTGCGCGCGTATGTCTTTGATCCACGACACCGGACCTGCCCTGCGGGTCGACCCAGGTGCCGGCCGGCTCGCTGCGCATCCACGTCAGCTGGCGCTTGGCCAGCTGACGTGTGGCGCTGACCGCCTGCTCGCGTCGCCTGTGCCAGCGAGACCTCCCCGGCCAGGTGCGACCACAGCTGGCGGTAGCCTACCGCGCGCATGGCCGGCAGCTCGGGTGTCAGGTCCCCGCGGTCGCGCAGTTGCCTCACCTCATCGAGAAACCCGGCCGCCATCATGGCCGCGAAGCGCGTTCGCCAGCCGTTGATGCAGTGCGGGGCGGTCGGCCGGGTGGAGCATCCAGCAGCGCACCGCCCAGCCGCTCAGCGGGCTGACCGTGGCGCGCTGCAGCTGCGAGATCGGCCGCCCGGCGGTGTGGGACGACCTCCAGCGCGCGCTGGATGCGCTGGCTGTCGGCGGGCTGGATGCGCGCGGCCGCATGGGGGTCGATCCGGGCAAGCTCCGCATGCAGCGCCGGCCAGCCCTCGCGTGCCGCGCGCGCGTCCAGCTGTGCGCGCAGCTCGGCGCTGGCCTGCGGCAGGGGGGCAAGACCGTGCAGCAGCGCGCGCAGGTAGAGCATGGTGCCGCCGACCAGCAGCGGCACCCGCCCGCGCGCGCGTACCGCCGCGCATCTGGGCTAGGGCGTCGCTGAGCGAAACGTCCGGCCGAGTAGCGCTCCGCCGGGTCGCAGATATCGACCAGGTGGTGGGGTATGCGCTGCGCGCAGGCTGCGCTCGGGCTTGGCGGTACCGATATCGAGGCCGCGGTACACCTGGGCAGAATCGACGCTGATGATCTCCACCGGTGCGGCCTCGGCGAGGGCGACCGCCCAGTCGGACTTCCCCGTGCCGGTGGGCCCGGTCAGGATGAGCAACGGCCACCCTGTCGAGCCGGCGTTCCCGCTGGGCGGCACTCAGCGTCCCCGCAGGAACAACTGGTCGAGCTGCTGCAGCGACAGTCGGGTCCAGGTCGGGCGCCCGTGATTGCACTGGTTGGCGCGCTCGGTCGCCTCCATCTGCCGCAGCAGCGCCTCCATCTCCGGCAGGCTCAGCCGCCGGTTGGCATGGATGGCGCTGCGGCAGGCGAGCGTGCCCAGGAACTTGTCGGCTGCCGCCTCCAGATGGTGCGTCTGCGCGTCCAGGGACAAGGTCGCTGATCAGCGCGGCTACGACCGCGCGGATCTCGCGCGGGTTGAGCACCGCTGGCACCCGGCGCAATGCAAGGCGGCGCCGGTCCGAGCGCGTCGACCTCGAACCCCGCCCCCGCCCACGCCGCGCGGTCCTCGAGGATCGCCGCCAGCTCGTGCGGCTTGACCTCGACCACCATCGGCTCGAGCAGGTGCTGCGAGGCCACGCCGGCGGTCGCACGCTCGGCCTTGAACTTCTCGTACAGCACGCGCTCGTGCGCGGCATGCATGTCCACCAGCACCAGGCCCTCGGTGTTCTGGGCAAGGATGTAGGCCCCGTGCAGCTGGGCGAGGGCGCGTGCCGAGCGGCTGGTCACCGGCCGGCAGCGCCTGCGCCGGGGCAGCGGCGAAGGTCGCCTCGTTGACCGCGGCTGCCATGGCCCACGGGTCCTTGGCGGCGGCGTACAGCGCCAGCCCGCCCGATGTGCGTCGCACCAGGCCAGGGACGCGCGGGAAATCCGCCCGGCGCGCCCTGCAGTGAGGCGAGCATCGCGGCCGCCGGCGCGCTGGCCTCAGGGCGCGTCGCGGCGAGCACGCGCTCGATGGCGCGGAACACGAACTCGTGGATCTGGCGGCTGTCGCGGAAGCGTACCTCGAGCTTCTGCGGGTGCGCGTTCACGTCCACCAGCTTCGGGTCGAGGGTGAGGTACAGCACGTAGGCGGCGTGGCGCCCGCCGTACAGCACGTCGCGGTAGGCGACGCGTACCGCATTCATCAGCAGGCGGTCGCGCACGCTGCGCCCGTTGACGAACCAGTACTGCTGGTCGGCGGTGGCACGCGAGCGGGTCGGCAGGCCCACCCACCCGGAGAGCATCACCGGACCTGCCGCGTGACGCACGGCGAGCGCGTTGGGCGGAAAGTCGCTGCCCGAGCACCTGGCCGAGCCGGGCAGCTTCATCTGCGGCTGCGGCGATCGCCGGCGCATCCAGCAGCACGCGCGCTGCCGTGCCGCAGCCGGAAGCGCACGTCAAAGCGCGACAGCGCCACACGCTCGACGAGGCGGGCGATGTGGGCCAGTTCCGTGGCATCGCTGCGCACGAACTTGCGCCGTGCCGGCACGTTGTAGAAAAGATCGCGCACCTCGACCGTGGTGCCGCGCGGATGGGCGGCGGGGCGCACCGCGCTTAAGGCACCGCCGTCGCAGCTGATCTCCGCGCCCTGCTCCGCCGCCTGTGCGCACGAGACCACGCGCACGCGCGCCACCGAGCCGATCGAGGGCAGCGCCTCGCCGCGGAAACCGAGCGTGGTCACTGCCTCCAGGTCCTCGAGCGATGTGATCTTGCTGGTCGCGTGACGCGTGCAGCGCCAGCGGCAGCTCCCCGGCGGCCATGCCGTGCCCGTCGTCGCGGATGCGGATCAGCCCCACCCCGCCGCGCTCGATGTCGATCTCGATGCGGCTGCGCGCCGCTGTCCAGGGCGTTCTCGAGCAGCTCCTTCACCACCGAGGCGGGACGCTCGATGACCTCGCCGGCGGCGATCTGGTCGACGAGTTCGCCGGCAAGTACGCGGATGGTCATGCTGTGCGGGAGTTTACACAGCACAGCCTCGGAGCGGCGCGGCGGGCCGCGCTCAGCGGGTGCCGGCGGCGGATTCCTCGGCGGCGCTGGCGAGGGTGTTGCGGCGCTCCTGCTTGAAGCGCGTGCCATCCGGGGGATTGAGCACGAAGAAGCTGCGCACGCCACTGGCAATCGCCTCGGCCAGGCGCGCCTGCTGGCTCGCGGTGCGCAGGCGGCGCTCCTCGGCCGGGTTGGAGATGTAGGCGGTCTCGACCAGCATGGAGGGGATGTCCGGGGACTTGAGCACCACGAAGCCGGCGTGCTGGACCTGCGCCTTGCGCACCTCGCCGACGTTCTCCAGTGCCCCGACCACTCGCTCGGCGGCACTGGCGCTCACGCCGATGATCTCCGACTGTGTGGCATCGAGCAGCACCGGGGCGAGCGCCCCCTTGTCGTCCAGGCGCACCCCGCCCATGAGGTCGGCCGCGTTCTCGCGCTCGGCCAGCCAGCGGGCCGCCTCGCTCGAGGCTCCATGCACCGACAGCACGTACACCGAGGCCCCGGTGATGCTGCGGTCGGCGATCGAGTCGGCATGCACAGAGACGAACATGTCGGCGCGCGCCACGCGCGCGCGGTGGATGCGGTCGCGCAGCTCGAGGAACTCGTCCCGGTCGCGCGTGAGCACCGCGCGCATGCCCGGCTCTGCGTTGATGCGCTCGGCGAGCGCCTGCGCGATCGCCAGCGTCACATCCTTCTCGCGCGTGCCGTTCGGGCCGATGGCACCGGGATCCTGCCCACCATGACCGGCATCGACCGCGATCACCACGTCGCGGCCGCCATCCCCCGGGGCGTGCGCCGCGGTGATGGTCTGCGGCGCGGCCTCGCGCGCCGCGCCTGCCGTGGCTGCGGCGGCCGCCGCCGGGACCGATCCCAGGTTCACCAGCAGCTGCCGCCCGGCCCAGCTGCTCCTGGGGTTAAGCGGCGCCTTCAGCTCCAGCACGATGCGCAGCGTGCCCCCGGGCTGGGAGCCGAAGCGCACCGCGCTGACCGCGCCGGCCCCTGCCGGCGCCCGCAGGCCGCTCATGCGACGGGTGTTGCGCAGGTCGATGACGACCCGGTCGGGGTGGGAGAGGCGGAAGAGCTTCTGCGGCGCCTTGTCGCTCAGATCGAGCGCGATCTGCGCGGAATCCTCATCCGCAGACAGGTGCAGGCCGCGCAGTTCGGCGGCAGCAAGGGGCGAGGACAGCCCGGCTGCCAGCAGCACCGCCGCGAATCGTTGATAAAAAACCTTCCCAATCATCAAGTTCGCAGCACTTCCTTGGCTGCAATCTACGAGCTTGCCGGGCGTTTTTCAACTCGGCTTGCTGCAATGCACCCGAACGGGCCTTGCTAGGGCACCGCCAGGCGCGACAGCCACGCCTCGCCGAGCGCCGAGCGTGCCTCCAGAGCGATGACATGGCCGACGTCCCGCACGATGAGCGAGAGGTCCAGGTCCGCCGCCGGCAGGCGCCCCGCGGCGCGCTCGGGCCACTCGACGAGCCATACGTGGCCGGCCTGCGCATAGTCGCGCAGCCCGAGGGACTCCAGTTCCTCCGGGTCCTGCAGGCGGTACAGGTCCGCGTGCACGAGCGTGGATTTGGCCAGCGGATACACCTCGGTCAGGGTGTAGGTCGGGCTGCGCACGTCGGCCCGGATGCCGCGCGCGGCCAGAAACCCGCGCGCCAGGGTCGTCTTGCCGGCACCGAGGTCACCGCCGAGGTACACCACCGCCAGGTCGTCCCCTTCCGGCTGCGCGCGCGCCAGCGCGGCCCCGAAGTTCTCGGTGTCCTGGGCAGTGCGGGCGTAGATGCGCATGGCCGGCTACAGGTTGACGCACACGTGCAGTTCGCGTGTCAGGTCGCTGGCGAGCACGCCGCGCTCGCCGGCGCGCGCCGCCGCATCCCCGGCCATGGCGTGCACCAGCACCCCGACGCGGGCGGCGGCCCAGGGGTCATGGCACTGCGCGAGGATGCCGGCGATGGCGCCGGTGAGCACGTCGCCGGTGCCGGCGGTGGCCATGCCGGGATTGCCGCGCTCGCATAGCCCGGGCGTGCGGCCGCGGCGCACCGACCAGGGTGCCGGCGCCCTTGAGCACGATCGTGCCGTGGAAGCGCTCGACGAGGCGGTCCAGGGCGGCGAGCCGGTCCTGCTGGATCTGCTGCGCGCTCAGGCCCAGCAGGCGCCCGGCCTCCCCGGGGTGCGGCGTGAGGATCCAGTCCTCGCGGGCCGCCACGGTGCCCTGCTCCGCCATGAGATTCAGGGCATCGGCGTCCACGACGAGCGGCTTGCCGCTGTCGAGCACCGGCCGCCAGTGCCGCACTTGCCCAGGCGGCTGCGCCCGAGTCCAGGGCCGACCGCGATCACGTCCGCGCGCCCCATCGCCTCGCGCAGCCCCGCGACCTCGTTGAACCCGACACAGATCAGCTCCGGGCGGCCGCCGGCGATCGCCACGACGTTCTCGGGCACGACCGCCACGGTGGTCAGGCCCGCGCCGGCGCGCAGGCACGCCTCCCCGGCCAGGCGCGCGGCCCCGGGCATGCCAGGGCCGCCGCCGACGATGAGCACGCGGCCGAAGTCGCCCTTGTTGGAGGCGCGCGGGCGCCGCGGCAGCGCCTCGTGGATCTCGGACTCGACGATGCGCGTGAGCCGCGGCACCGGACTGCGCGGAGGGTGGCGGGGAGACCTCCAGATCGTCGCAGAACACCGTGCCGGCAAACTCGGGCCCGTCGCCGACGAACAGCCCGGTCTTGAGTCCGACGAAGGTCACGGTGGCCTCGGCGCGCACGGCTTCCTCGCCGCGGCACCGTGCCCGCATCGCCATCCAGGCCGGACGGGACATCCAGGGCGAACACCGGCTTGCCGCTCTGCGTTGATGGCGCGGATGACCGAGATCAGCCCGGGGCGCACCGGGCCCGCCAGACCGGTGCCCAGCAGCGCATCGACGATGACATCGCCCAGGCGCCAGGTGCGCCGCGGTCGAACGGGCGCACGCTGGCGCCGCTGGCGATGAAGTCCGTGTAGGCGGTGCGGGCATCCCCGCGCAGCAGTTCCGGGGGACTTGCGGCCAGCACCGTGACCGCAAGTCCCGCAGCCTGCGCGAAGCGCGCCAGCACGTAGCCGTCGCCGCCGTTGTTGCCGCCGCCGCAGACGATGACGATGCGGTGCGCCATGGGCCAGCGCGTGCGCAGGTAGCGCAGCGCCGCCTCCCCGGCCCGCTTCATCAGCGTGTAGCCGGTGACCCCCATGAACTGGATCGCATGGGCATCCAGCTCACGCACCTGGGCGGTGGAGTAGAGGGCAACGGGCAGGGGCATAGGGTCAGTATACTGCCGGGCGCGGGACCGCCATGACACCACCCTCCTCCGACCTGGCCGCGCTCAAGCAGGAACTGCGGGAACACGCCGCCCGGCGCGGGTTCGGCGCCCTCGGAGTGGCCAGCGTGCAGATCCCGGAGGACGAGCGTCACCTGCATCAGCTGGCTCGACGCCGGTTACCACGGCGAGATGCACTACATGCAGCGCCATGGCCTCAGGCGCAGCCGCCCGCAGGAGCTGGTGCCGGGCACCGTGCGGGTGGTGAGCGTGCGCATGGACTACTGGCCCGCCGAGGCGCGCGCCGCCCAGGCGGTGCTCGATGACCCCGCGCTCGGCTACGTGTCGCGCTACGCGCTGGGGCGCGACTACCACAAGGTGCATGCGGCGCGCACTGGCGGAGCTGGCGACGCAGCTGGCGCAGCGCTGGGGACCGTTCGGCTACCGCGTGTGCGTGGATTCAGCGCGCCGGTGCTGGAGACGGCGCTGGCGCGCGATGCGGGCCTGGGCTGGATCGGCAAGCACACCAACCTCATCGCGCGCGATGCCGGCTCGTGGTTCTTCCTCGGGCGAGATCCTGACCGACCTGCCGCTGCCGCTGGATGCCCCGGCCAGCGCGCACTGCGGCACCTGCAGCGCCTGCATTCCGGCCTGCCCGACGGGCGCGATCGTGGCGCCCTACCGGCTGGATGCGCGGCGCTGCATCTCCTATCTGACGATCGAGCACCACAGTGCCATCCCGGTGGAGCTGCGCGCCGCGATCGGCAACCGCATCTACGGCTGCGACGACTGCCAGCTGGTGTGCCCGTGGAACAAGTTTGCGCGCGCGGCCAGCCATCCGGACTTCAAGGTCCGTCACGGCCTGGATGCCGCCTCGCTTGCCGGCGCTGTTCCGCTGGAGCGGGGCGCAGTTCGAGCAGCGCATGCAGCGGCTCGGCGATCTACCGGCATCGGCTACGAGCGCTGGTCGCGCAACATCGCGGTCGCACTGGGCAACGCGCCGCATTCGGCGGAGGTCATGAGCGCGCTGCACGCGCGCCGCGAGGACGCCTCGGCCCTGGTGCGCGAGCACGTGCACTGGGCGCTCGCCCGCCAGGCCGCCGCGCGGGCCTAGGCGCGCTCGATGCGCACGTTGTCGATGAGGCGCGCGTTGCCCAGGCGCACGGCCGTGAGCACGACCAGGTCGCCGCTGGCCGCGGGGCGAACTCAAGTCCAGCGCCTGGCGCACCGAGAAATAGTCGACGCGGAAGCCGGCTGCCTCGAGCGCCTTGAAGCCCGCACGCTCGATGCTCGCGTAGTCGGTGTCCGCGGCGCGGATGCGCTGGGCGGCCGCCTGCAGGGTCGCGTAGATGCGCCGGGGCGCGCGCCCGCTCGGCGCTGGTTCAGGTACTGGTTGCGCGAGCTCTTGGCGAAGCCGTCCGCCTCGCGCACCGTGGGGGCGGCGATGATCTGCACCGGCAGGCACAGGTCGGCCACCATGCGGCGGATGACGGTGAGCTGCTGGAAGTCCTTCTCGCCAAACACCGCGATGTCCGGCTCCACGATGTGGAACAGCTTGGCGACGATCGTGGCCACTCCTTCGAAGTGCCCCGGGCGCACCTCGCCGTCCAGGATGCGCGACAGTCCGGGGACCTCCACGCGCGTGGCGCGCTCGGCGCCGTTCGGGTAGATCTCCGGCACCGCCGGCATGAACATGAGGTCGCAGCCGGCCGCAGCCAGCATGCGCTCGTCCTCGGTCGGGGTGCGCGGGTAGTGGGCGAAGTCCTCGTTGGGCCCGAACTGCATCGGGTTCACGAAGATGCTGGCGACGAAACGGTCGCCGTGGCGCCGCGCCGCCTCGATCAGGCTGAGGTGGCCGGCGTGCAGGTTGCCCATGGTGGGCACGAAGGCGACGCGGTGACCTTCCCGGTGCCAGCCGCGCACCCGCGCGCGCACGGCGGCGATCGTGGTGAGGGTTTCCATCCTTGCTAGAAGCAGTGCTCGGGGGCGGGATACTCGCCCTGCTTCACCGCGCGCACGTACGCCTGCACGGCCTCCAGGTTGTTGCGCGCCGTGCCGTCCATGAAGTTGCGCACGAAGCGCGGCTTGCGCCCGGTGGTGATGTCCAGGATGTCGTAGGTGACCAGGATCTGCCCGTCGGTGTCGGGGCCGGCGCCGATGCCGATCACCGGCACGTGCAGCGCCTGCGGTGATCAGCTTCCCCAGCGCCGCCGGGATGCACTCGAGCAGCACGATGTCGGCGCCGGCGGCCTCCAGCTCCCTGGCCTCGGTCAGCAGGCGCTGCGCCACGTCCTGCTCGCGCCCCTGCACGCGAAAGCCGCCGGTCTTGTGCACCGACTGGGGCTTGAGTCCCACGTGCGCGCACACGGCGATGTCGTGGCCGGTGAGGAACTCGACGATCTCGGTCTGCCTGCCGCCGCTTTCCAGCTTGACCATCTGCGCGCCGCCCTCCTGCATCAGGCGCACGGAGTTGGCGAGCGCCACGCTCCTTGGACGGGTAGCTCATGAACGGCAGGTCGGTGATCTGGAACGGCCGGTGCAGGCCGCGCGCCACGGTTGCGCTGTGGTACACGATCTGGTCCATGGTGACCGGCACGGTGGTGTCGTGCCCCTGGATCACCATGCCGAGCGAGTCCCCGACCAGCACGACGTCCACGTCGGCCGCATCGAGCAGGACCGCGAAGCTTGCGTCGTAGCAGGTGAGGCTGGCGATCTTCTCGCCGTCCGCCTTCATGCGCGCCAGGGTCGCGAGCGTGACCGGCGGCCGGCCCACGTCCCGCTGCAGGTGCGTGTACATAGCGTGCGAGTGTAGCTAGATCGCGCGACTGCGCAACGGGTTGTAGTAAAGGCGGCCGCGCGTCATGCGCCTGATCGCCGCCAGCAGCTCATCGTAGTCGCGCTGGTTGCTCACGGGATCGATGGAGGCGGCATTAACGATCAGCAGCGGCGCGGCCTCGAACTCGTGGAAGAACTTCGCGTACGCCTCGTTCAGGCGCTCCAGGTACTGCCGGTCGATGTACTGCTCGTAGTCGACGCCGCGCTTGGCGATGCGCTCCAGCAGCACGTCGACGGGCGCCTGCAGGTACACCACCAGGTCCGGCTTGGGCGCCTGGATGTCGAGCTTGGAGTACAGCTGTTCGTACAGGGCGTACTCCGCATCATCGAGCGTGACGCGGGCGAACAGCCGGTCCTTCTCCAGCAGATAGTCCGCCACGCGCACCGGCGCGAACAGGTCCGCCTGCTTCAGCGCCGCCAGCTGCTGCGCGCGCTGCAGCAGGAAGTACAGCTGCGTCGGCAGCGCGCCGGCGCGCGGGTTCTTGTAGAAGCGCTCGAGGAAGGGATTCTCGCGTGGCCTGCTCGAGCACGCCCTGCGCGGACAGGCTGGCGCACAGGCGCTTGGCAAGACTGGTCTTGCCGACGCCGATCGGGCCTTCCACCACGATGTACTTATGGACGGGTTCGCTGGCCATGGTCCTAGAGCGACGGTGAGCCCGGCTCGGGTAAGGCGCGCCTTGAGCTCGGTCACGCGACCGAGCCCGGGCAGCTCGAGATCCGGGGCGATGTCAGCCAGAGGATACAGAACGAAGTTGCGCTCCACTATCCCGGGATGCGGCAGGGTGAGCGTCGCATCCGCCGAGCGCTCGCGGCCATAGGAAAGCAGGTCGAGGTCCAGGATCCGCGGCCCCCAGCGCTCGCGCTGCGCCGGGCGGCCGAACGGCGCCTCGATGCCGCGCAACTGGTCCAGCAGTTCGCGCGCGCGACAGCTGGGTGAGCAGGCCCGCCGCTGCGTTGACGAAGTCCGGCTGCGCGATCGGGCCCGAGCGGCCGGGAAACATACACCGGCGAGAGGCGCACGCAGCAGGTGCGCGGCAGCCGCGCCAGGTGCTCGGCGGCGACCAGCACCTGGTGCTCCGGGTCCGACAGGTTGCTGCCCAGGCCGACGTAGGCGGGCTGCCAGCGCTCCATGGCGCCTTCAGGCCGGCCGCGGGCCGGGACGGCGACGCCGGCGGCGGCCGGCGCCGCCGCGGCGGCCGCGCCGGGCGCGCGCGCGGACTCACCCGCCAGCGCGTCGGCCATCCTGCCGCGCTCCTCCGGCGACACCTCCTGCAGCCGCGTCCACCACTCGGCGGTCTCGCGCGAGGCCATGCCCAGCTGCGCGCGCAGCAGCAGCAGGTCGTAGGCGGCGCGGAAGCGCGGGTGCTCCAGCGAGCGCAGCGCGCGGCGGCCGCGCGGGTGCTCCAGGCGCGGCTGCAGCGCGAACATCTCGCGCACGCCGAGCGAGAAGCGCTTGGGGATCGAGATCCGTCCCTGCGCCTCGCGCACCGCCTGGTCGCAGGCATCCAGGATCGTGGCGAGCTCGTGCCAGCGCTCCGGCGGCGTGCGCCTCGATGATGCCGGCGATCGGCCCGTATAAGAGGAGCGCGAACAGGAACGTCGGGGTGACCGGCTTGTCCGCCTGCACGCGCGCATCGGTGTTCTCGAGCCCCTGCACCAGCAGCTTCTCCACCAGGCTGCCCGGGTGGCTGGCGAGGTAGGCATCCACGCTCGGCAGGATCGCGGCGAGCAGGCCGCGCGCGCGCAGCACCCGGAAGCTGCGCGCGCCGTGGCCGCCCAGGAACAACTTCAGGGTCTCATCGAACAGGCGCGCCTGCGGCACCCCGGCCAGCAGCTCCCGCAGCTCGCCGATCGGGGCCGCCGTGGCCGGATCGATGCTGAAGCCGAGCTTCGCCTCGAAGCGCGCCGCGCGCAGCATGCGCACCGGGTCCTCGCGAAAGCGCGTCTCCGGGTCGCCGATCATGCGCAGCGTGCGCGCGGCCACGTCGGCCGCGCCGTTCACGTAGTCCCAGATGCGAGAAGTCGGCGATGTTGTAGTAGAGCGAGTTGCAGGTGAAGTCGCGCCGCCACACGTCCTCATCGATCGTGCCGTACACGTTGTCGCGCAGGATGCGCCCGGAGGCGTCGAAGGCGCGCTCGTCGGAATCCTCCTCGCAAGGACGGCGCGCGGATCGGGCGCGGCGTCGTCGGCTCTCCAGCTCGCCCTCCTCCAGCCCCGGCACCTGCTCGTCGTCGAGGTCGGCGACCGGGATCGGCTCCTCGCCCGGCGAAGGCGCGGTGGCAGCGCGGAACGTCGCCACCTCGATGATCTCGCGGCCGAAGAACACGTGCGCCAGGCGGAAGCGCCGGCCGACCAGGCGGCAGTTGCGGAACAGGCGCTTGACCTGCTCCGGCAGCGCATCGGTGGCGACGTCGAAGTCCTTCGGCTCGATGCCCGAGCAGCAGGTCGCGCACGCAGCCGCCGACCAGGAAGGCCTGGAAGCCCCCGTCGCGCAGGCGGTAGAGCACCCGCAGCGCATTGGGCGAGATGTGGGCGCGGGAAACGTTGTGCTCGGATCGGGTGATGATCCGGGCGGTGGCGGCAGGCGTCGCAATGGACGCGGCGGGAGAATTCAATGAGTTTGGCTTTCGGCTTGAGCAATCAGGACAGCTCTCTATAATACCGCGCTCTGCTCGACGGCCCCGAAGCCCGCTCCCTTCGTCTAGAGGCCCAGGACATAGCCCTCTCAAGGCTGTAACACGAGTTCGAATCTCGTAGGGAGCGCCATAAAATCAATAGCTTAGGAACACAACACCGGGACCCGGCGCTCCGCGGGCGACCGCCGCTTCCTGCGTGGCTGGCAGCCGTAGGAGCTAATGACCTCTCTCAGGCGGCCTAGTAGGCGCGCTCACTCGAGGGCGCCCGCGGTAACTCGGCCATTGAAGACTACGGCGGCAACCTTGGCCGAATGAATCCGGGTCGGCGGCGTGGAGAAAAGATCACTTGTTACGACCACGAAGTCCGCCTTCTTCCCGGACTCGAGTGAACCGGTCTCGTGGGCGATGCCCAGCTGGCGAGCCCCATTCAAAGTGTAGGCGGCAAGGGCCTGCTCGAGAGACAGGCATTCAGCGGGCATCGGTGGCCGCTCATATAGGTCCAACGCACCCGCATAATCGCGGCGAGTGACTGCCATTTCCAGGCCCACGAAGGGGTTGGTCCGCGGAATCTCGTCGCTGGAGGTGACGTCGCTGGAGAAAGAGAGGTTTGCGCCGGATCTCCATATGGAGCCCGTGGGCTCATCCCGGTGCGCGCGCTCAACTCCTAACGTAACCAAGCCCGCGCGACCGAATTGCGTGCCGCCAAACCAGTGCGGGGTCATGTTGGCATTGATGCCTAAGCGGCCGAGTCGTGCAATGTCGGCCGGATCGACAATCTGCAGGTGGGCGAGAGTCACCTGTATTCCCAGTGGGCGACCGAGCGCCTGGGTCGCCTCCTCGACTGCATCGAGCGCTTCGCGGGTTGCCCGATCTCCCACCACATGCACGTGCAGATTCAAGTGCTCACGATCGAGCTGCTGAATAAACTGTGCCAGGCGGTGGTGATCGATGATTATGCCTCCGCGCTTGGCCGGATCAGACTCGTAAGGTTCTAACATCGCGGCCGTCATGACCTCAAATACACCGTCATACATCAGCTTGATGGTGTTGAATTGGAGGTTGGGACCGCCGTACGTGGCCTGCAACCTGCGAATCTCGGGCACCGCCTTCTCGACCTGCAACGGGTCGACAATCTGATACGAGCCAAAGTAGCGCAGCGGAAGCCGGCCGGCTCGATCTAACTTGGCGAGCTCGGCGTATACGGCGTCCTCAAGACCCATATTTCCGCCGTCGAACAGGGTGGTTACGCCGTGGCTGGCGAGATAGTTCAGCTGTCGAACGAGGCGGGAGCGAAACTCCTCCGGAGGCGGCACTATGAGTGGCACCACCTTTGCCAGTGTCCCCCATTCCTTGATCCAGCCGGTCGGGTTCCCACTCGCATCGCGAACATAAATCGAAATATTCGCGCTCACGTCGGGTGTGTGCGCATCAACCCCGAGCGTGCGCAACATCGTGCTGTTGACCCAGGCACTGTGGCCGGAGTTGTCGAACACAACGACGGGAGTTTTGGGCCATATTGCGTCTAAATCGCGCTTATTCGGCCCCCCTGGCAGGAAGCTGGCGACATCCCAATACCCCAGCACCACCATGTGCTGCTGGGGGTGTGCCTTGGCATATCGTCGTAGCCACCGCAGTGTCTCAGCTCGATTGGGTCCGGGCATGTTGTCGCGCTCATCGGCCGCCGGATCGCCGGAGCCGAAGATCGCAGTAAGGGCAGGATGTGTATGTCCATCGATGAAGCCCGGAATGACAATATGGCGCTTGAGATCGTAAACCCTCGTTCCGGGTTGAACGGCGTGCAGCCACTCCGGGGTGTCACGGTCACCCACATAGACGATCCGGTCGGCTTGCACGACCAGCGCCGAGGCGACCGGCGCACGCTCATTTCCGGTATGAATTCTTGCATTCACCAGTGCGAACGAACTCTCGCCGGCCGCATGTGCTTGGAATGCGTACCAACACATCACCACGGTCCAGACACCACTGCGCACTATGATTCCCCGCAAACCTGTATCCGTGAATCCCGCCGCTGCGGACGTGGTGGAAGTATGGCGCGTGACGGTGCGAAGCGCTCACGGGCCGCTGCGCGAGAGGGTTCTGGCACGGCACAAGCCGGCATGGCGAACATCTGCGAGATCCTCAAGCGTGTAATCGCTTCGAATTTCCTGGGAGCATCATAAAAACAACCAGTTAGCCAGTTCCCTCGCTCGCATCGGCGGCAACTTAGGTAATATGCAGGTAACTTGAGCCAACGCCTTGCTCCGTCGCGGGGGCTCGTGACCAAGGCCAATGGAGTTCACGAAGCACTCAGAGCAGGGTCCCTCGCCTTCTTCCAAGACACGTACAACTCCTGCTTCGGGAAGGGAGCGCCACGCCGTGAAGTTAGTTCTTGAGGTCCTGGAGCTCCTCGGACTCCTGATTGCTGGCTCTGGATTTCCTGGGGATCTCTCCAAAGATTCAGACCTGGATCGACAAGCGGCGGAGAGGCTACTTCTTTTGGCTCCACGCCAAAGGGAATGAGAAGATCGCCTTCAGCAATGCTGTCTCCGGCGTTCTCAGCCTGGCTTCGTCTGTCTTGCTCGTGTGGTTCTGCTACGCGTCCTACATGCACGATCCGGCCGCCCCGGTAATACTCGGCTGGTGGTTCCTGGTTGGCGTCGCACCGTTTCTATTCTTGCTTGTGGTTTTGCCTGCGCTATACAACCTACTGCTGATCATCAACAAGGCGCCTTCGAAGACCGTCGGCAGTTTCGCGTTCGGGTTGGCACTCGTGAGCTGGGGACTTCAGCGGTTGTGGCAGCACAGTCATCCTTGCTCATGACACGGCCATGGCTGGCTCGGCCCGTACGAACTGATCCGCATTAGCGTACCTCGAGTTCCTATGTGTTTGGCTGACCGCACCGACTTGTGAAGCCGCGACCCATTGCGGAGCCCTTGGCGAACCCCCTAGCGCAACGTTGCCTCCGAGCACAGTTGTGCACCGGCTATGGAAAGGGACTGATGCGTAGCGCCAGAATTCTTCTGTGCGCCGCCTTGGCCGGCCTTTGTATCGCCATGCCTGTGAGCGCTGGCATCCTCAAGGCCCCCGCCGAGGATCTAGAGGTATCGCTGGTTACGTACGGGCCCGGCGCGATCTACTGGGAGCGCTTTGGGCACGACGCAATCCGGATACGCGACCGCGTCTCCGGGGAGTCAGGGGATATCAACTACGGCGTATTCGATTTTAGCGACCGTGCGTTCCTGTGGAAGTTCGCGCGGGGCCAAATGCGCTACATGATCGACATCGGCTCCAGCGACATCAACCAGCAGGATTACATTGATTCGGGCCGCTCGGTCCTCGTGCAGCGCCTCGCGTTGTCCCCTGCGCAGGCGGAAGCACTACGCGCTTATCTGCTTTGGAACCTGCGTCCTGAAAATCAAAGCTACGACTACGACTATCTCACCAGCAACTGTTCGACGCGTATCCGCGATGCGCTGAATACAGTGCTTGACGGTGCGCTGCAGCCGATCTTGTCGGCACGAAGCGCGCCCATGACGTACCGGCAGCAGATTGATCGTTTGATGAGCGCGCAGCCATGGCTGATGCTCCTGATGGATCTTGGGCTCGGCCCATCTGCTGACCGTCCATTGAACGAATGGCAAGAAAGCTTCATACCCATGGTTCTCGCGCGTGAGATGCGCAGCATGAACGTGCCGGACGGTCACGGAGGCCAGCAGTCACTAGTGACGGACGAGCAGGAAATTTCGCCCAACCTATTGACACCACCGGCTGCGTCACCGCCGAAGCTTGCTGTGCCGCTCAGCGTTGCCGGCCTGGTTCTGGCCGTCGGCATCCTTGCGACACGACGGCGGCTGCCGGTCGCGTGTGCGTCTTTGTCCGTTGCCTTTCTGGTTGCCGCAGGAATCATCGGGACGGTACTGATTGGGCTATGGACACTGACAACGCACCACGCTGCGTGGGGGAACGCGAACCTACTGATATTCAATCCCCTGGCATTCGGGCTCGCTGGATCTGCATGGCGGTCTCGGTCCGGGAAGCGCAGTAGCCGGCTCGTGCTGGGGCTGGTAGCACTGCAGGTCGGCGCCACATTAATCGGACTGCTAGTTCACCTTGTACCTGGATTCACCCAGCAAAATTTGCCATGGCTGCTGTTTGCGACGCCGCCGTGGCTGGCAATCGCCTTCGAATTGTGGTTCGGCCCGTCGTTGCATCGAAGGCATCCGCAGTCCGACCGTCCTGCTGGCTCGGCGCTCTGCGCAGCGCGCCTTGGGTCCTCTTCATAGAGCGCGTGGGCGCGATGTTGAGCTCGCCTCATCGGATCGCCGGAGCTTCGAAGGTGATCATGAGCGGGACCCGGTAGCCGGGACCGGCGCGTTACCCGCGCCCGGACTGCCCGTGGGAGGCGCCTTGCGCACGATACTCGTGGCCATGGAGACGACCGCGGCGAGATCCGTCAGTTGGGCCGGCACAACCAGCGTCGTACTCTCCTTTGCCATCTTGCCGAACTGACGCACGTACTCCTCGCCGATGCGCAGCTGCATGGCTTCAATCCCGCCCTTCTCGCTGAGCGCCCCGCCCACCCGCCGCAGGCCCTCGGCGGTGGCTGTGGCGACCGACAGGATGGCCGCGGCCTGGCCGTCCGCTTCATTGATCTGCTGTTGCTTGCTGGCCTCGGACGCCTTGATGACGCGCTGCTTGTCACCTTCGGCCTGATTGATCTTCGCGTCGCGTTCGCCCTCGGAAGTGAGCACCACGGCGCGCTTTTCCCGCTCGGCGCGCATTTGCTTTTCCATTGCGGATAGCACGTCCTTGGGAGGGGAAATGTTCTTGATCTCGTAGCGCATGACCTTGACACCCCAGGCGCTGGAGGCCTTGTCCAGCTCCGTGACGATGTTGGCGTTGATCGTTGCCCGCGCCTCGAAGGTGCGATCGAGCTCAATCTTGCCAATCTCACTGCGCAGGTTGGTCTGCGCAAGCTGCGCGATGGCAAAGCCGTAGTTGGTGATCCCGTACGAGGCCAGATGGGGATCCATGACCTGCAGGTAGAGGATGGCGTCCACGCCGACCTGGACGTTGTCGCGGGTAATGCAGATCTGTTCGGGAACCTCCAGCGCCTGCTCCTTCAACGTCTGCTTGTAGGCCACGCGCTCAACGAAGGGAATCAGGATGTGAAAGCCCGCCTGCAGCGTGCGGCTGTACTTGCCCAGATTCTCCACAACGTAGGCACTCTGTTGTGGCACTACCGTGGCCGTGCGCCAGATCAGTATCACGACGATCAACGCCAGGGCAATGAACACGTAGGAGGTATACATAGTGATTTCGCAGTGGAGCTAGGCTTCGGGGCGTACCAGCAGGGTCAGATTGTGGACGGCCGTGATGCGCACACGGCTGCCGGCGGGGATCGGCAGATCACTGTCGTTCTGTACGGTCCAGAACGTCCCCCCATACTCGGTCTGACAGCTTGCCCCGACCGCAAGCGGCACCCCCAGCGTGAGCACTCCGCCAGCAGGCCCGGATTTCACGGCGGGCAGCGAGCCGCGGAATCTCTGATAGACGCGGCTGCGAAAGGCGAGCATGGAGACAATGGCGAGCGCGGCAAAGAGCGCCCATTGTGCCCAGGGAGCAGGCGCGACGATTGCAGTAAGAGCGCCAACCATCAGCGCCGCGGCGCCTATGAACACCAGATAAAACTGCGCACTCACGAAGCTGAGCTCCGCTCCGAAGAGTATCGCGCCCACTATGACCCAGCCCCACCACGTCATCCGCATACCCCATTTGCGACTGGGTGGACCAATGCCACCTCGCTGCGCACAGAGTATATATCGAAGCTTGTAGAGCGCTGGGTGCGGCGTCTACTGACGAACATTGCAAATGCGACTGCCAGGAGATCCTGGCAGGGTTCCCGCTGATGCGATGCCTGCATGGTCCCTGCAGGGGAATCCCAGGGTATTCCTAGAGTTGAAATTGAAACCGGGTCTGGAAGAACTGCGTATAGCCCTTCAGGCCGAAGCGGTCGAGTTCACCGAAACCGTAGACAAACTCGAGCCGGATGTTGTCCGACAGGTACCAGTTCATCATCGGCGTGATGCGCCAGAATTTGCCGCCCTGGATCGTCCCCGAATCGAGGTCGGAATAGGAGTAGCGCAGCACTGCTTCCAAGGCACCCGGGCCACCCTCGAAGACCGGGCGCGCAGGCGAGACGGCTTCGAAGAAGGCGCCCTTGGTGTTGTACGGGTGACGCTCGCCCGTAAACAGGTACGCTGCGAATATCTCGCCGCCGTGGAACAGTGGATTGTCCGTGCTGGTCGAGCTCACCTGATTGAAGAAGTACTCCATACCCACGGTGAGCGGTCCAGGTTGGTAGTACGCCTCGACCCCCAGGGCGTTGGCGTGGCTTGCCGCAAATTTGCCGGTGTCGATCGCATAAGATTGCGCCTGGTAGGACTCGGGCTTTGAACGATACTGCAGCTGCCCGTCGTTGGCCTGCGCCCATCGCCCTTCCAGCGCCAGGTGCACGAGCGCCTTCTCCGTGCCCAGGTTGGGCAACCAGACCACACGACTGACGAACTGACTGTCATTCCTGTTGAAGGATTCCGACTGGGATAACTCATCCCAGAAATACCCGACGTTGTAGACGAATTTCCCGCTCGGTGTCCGGCCGGTCCACTTGAAGCCGTCTCCCAGAATGGGAATCAACGCATCGTTCATCGTCGCGCGCTCGTTGGTAAAACCCTGATAGCCAACCATGATCTTGTTCGTGGAGAAGCCTTCCTTGGTGCGCCCGATGAATAGCCCTCCCAACAGCTCCGGCACGTCGACCAGAAGGCCTGTCTGACGGAAGCGCCAGGACTTTGCAGCACCGTCGTACATGTAGCCGAAGGTGTAACTCAGGCGCGGAAGGGTGGGGAAACGACCCTTAAGCAGCAGGCGAAAATCCCGCACCGCGCCTTGGGGGCTGAGAGTCATCTGCTGCTTGCTGTCAGTGTCCTGCGCATACGCCGAGTAATCGTAGAGAAACCCGGCACCCAGCCGCGCCGTGACGTATGGGCCTTCGTAGTGATTCCAGGCGACGAGCTTGCGCCGCGGCTCGATGCCGTCGGCCTCGGCCGCGTCCAGCTGGTCATCGAGCACCGGCGCGCTCGACTGTGAGGCAGTGCTTTCCTCACCGCGTGCCTGGGGAGCGGGCGCCGTAAGGAGCGCTGCCCAGAGCAGGCCCGTCGTGCAGACGCCATAGAAGGCGCTTGCTCCGGCGTCCGTCAATGGACGCCGGAGCAAGTGCCAGCCTCGCCATTCCATCGGCTTGGGTCCGTCAGTCAATACGTGCTGTAGAGCTTCTGGATATCGGCCGCCGAGCGCTGCTGTGCAAGCGCCAGCGAAAGGAGGATGCGCGACTTCTGCGGATTGAGCTCATCCGAGGCTATGAACCCCAGCTTGTCGTCATCGACTTCCACGTTGCGACCCACCACCCCGGTGGGCACGCGGCTGCTGCGAACCACGACCACGCCCTTCTTGACGACACTCGCGGCGGCATCCACCGAGACCTTGTTCATATTGCCGTTGCCCACGCCGGCGATGACGATCCCCTTGGCGCCGCTCGCAGCAGCGGCGGTCAATGAGGTCGGGCGACATGTCCAGGCAGGCGAAGATCACGTCCACGCGCGGCAGCTTGGTGCGTCTTCGAGACGTCGAATTCGCTCTTGTTGGTGTGCTTCCACGGGGGATTGTTGTAGTAGTCCATCTTGCCGTAGTGGACGATGCCCACGATGCCGCGCTTCGGCGACATGAAAGTCTCGACCGCCGTGGTGCTCGTCTTGGTGAGCGAGTGCGCGCCGTGGATCTCGTCATTCATCACGACCAGCACTCCGCGGCCTTTGGCGTTCGGATCGGCGGCCACCGCCACCGCGTTGTACAGGTTCAGCGGGCCGTCGGCACTGACGGCCGTTGAAGGCCGCATGGAGCCGACCAGCACTACGGGCTTGTCGGTCTTCGCCGTCAGATTGAGGAAGTAGGCGGTCTCCTCCATGGTGTCGGTGCCATGCGTGACGACGATGCCGTCGACATCGGCCTTGGCCGTGAGCTCGTTGATACGCTTGACCAGCTTCAGCAGGATGTCGAACGACATGTCCTGCGAGCCGACATTGGCCATCTGCTCGCCCTTACTGTCGGCCAGCTTGTCGATTCCGGGCACCGCCGCGAGCATCGCATCGATGGTGACCGCTCCGGAGGTATAACCGGATTGCGTCCCGGTAGCCGCCGCACCGGCGATGGTGCCGCCCGTGGCCAGAATGACGACGTTGCCGCTTTGCCTGCGCCTGCTGCGCCAGCGCACCGTCGGCGGCTGCGAGCGCCACGAAGCTGCACAGCAGCGATCAAGAACACGCGAAATTGATCATGACAATCTCTCCTAGCCGCTTCGCCGCGCTTCGCAAGATGCCGCTACTATCGGTATTTACTCTTGTCGAGATTGGTGAGCTTCGCCGGATCGAGCAGGTCCTTGATCTGTGCTTCAGTGAGCAGCTTCTTCTCGCGGATCATCTCCAGCACCCCCTTGCCGCTCTTGTAGGCTTCGTTGGCGAGCTCGGTCGCCTTCTCGTAGCCGAGCACCGGGTTCAGCGCGGTCACGATGCCCACTGTTGTTTCCATGTAGTTGGCCAGCACCTTCTCGTTGACCGTGATGCCGTCGATGCACTTGGTGCGAAACGCCATCGAACCGTTGAGCAGCAGCTGCTGGGACTCCATCATCGACAGGCCCTCGAGCGGCTCATACGCGTTGAGCTGCAGCTGACCGGAATGCGCCGCGAAGCCGATGCACGGCGTCGTTACCGATCACGCGGAACGCGATGACGTTCACAAGCTCCGGCATCACCGGATTGACCTTGCCGGGCATGATCGAGACCCGGCTGCATCGCCGGCAGATCGATCTCCTTGAGACCCGCGCGCGGGCCCGAGGTCAGCAGGATCAGGTCGCTCGCAATCTTCGACAGCTTGATCGCCATGCTCTTCAGCGCCGCGGAATACACCACGAATCCCTGCTGCTCCCAGGTCGCGGCGAACATGTCGCTGGCGCGGCAACGATCGGCTTGCCGGTCAGCTCCGCGAGCTCCTCGGCAACCGCCTCTCGTAGCCCTTGGGCACATTGATGCCGGTGCCGATCGCCGTGGCGCCCATGTTTTGCGGCGTACAGGTACTTCTCCGCGTCCTTGAGCAGCTGGATCTCGCCGTCCAGCGCGGCACCGAACGCGTGGAACTCCTGTCCGACGGTCATCGGCACCGCGTCCTGCAGCTCGGTGCGGCCCATCTTCACAACCTCCAGATACTCGTTGCCCTTGGCATGAAGTGATTTCGACAGCTGCTCCAGCTCGGCGATCAGCTTCCGTTGCGCAGGATCAGCGCGACCTTGATCGCCGTGGGATACGAGTCGTTGGTCGACTGCGACATGTTGAGATCGTCGTGCGGCTCGAGGAACTGGTACTCGCCCTTCTTGTGGCCCGTCAGCTCGAGGCCGATGTTGGCCATCACCTCGTTGGCGTTCATGTTGGCGGAGGTGCCGGCGCCGCCCTGATACCAGTCCACCTGAAAACTGGTCGTGGTACTTGCCCGCCATGACCGCTTCATAGGCCTTCTCGATCGCCGCCAGCCGCTCCGGCTTCATCGCGCCGACTTCGTGTTCGCGCGCGCCGCCGCGAGCTTCACGATCGCGTAGCCTGGATGAACTCCGGATAGTAGCTGATGGGCACGCTCGAGATCTGGAAGTTCTCGAGCGCCCGCGCCGTCTGTACGCCGTAATAGGCATCCGCTGGCACCGACTTCGGACCCAGCAGGTCCTTCTCCATGCGCACCTGCCCCGCAGGGGCGGCCTTGGTCTGCTGGGCGTATGCCGCGCCACATGCACACATCGTCAGTAGAGCAACCACGCTTGGGGTTGCGACTCGGTTCATCATGTGGGCTGTCTCCGCCGTGACAAGCAAGAGGTGCTTGGTGACTGTGTCGCGACAACGCACCGCATTCACGTCGTTGCAACGCTCATGCTAGCAAGGGCCCCATGAGCGCCAACACTGCCCTTAAGGGCAAATAAAGAAGGTAACGTTCCGGCAACACGTTTCGCCCGCCCCTTGAGCCCCGCAAGGAAGGCGGCATACGGCATGCCTCGCGATCCGACAGTTGGCGCGTGCGATGACGCGCCGCTGGTCAGCGTGGATTTCCACGATTTTCAGGGGGTGATTTTCCATGACGCATCTGCAGCAAAAAGCCTGAGCAGTGCGCGCGGGGCTTGGGCGTCATTGCTGTTAACGCCGCGGTAGGGACGGCTCATTCGCATAAAAACAACGCTTCCCCAAAGGGCAGTTACCGGTCACAGGAGCGGCTGCTAGCTTGCCCCCCGAGCGGAGCAGTCAGGGAAGTGCAGCGGAGTCACTATGAAATCAGCCGACAAGAAGAAGTGGTCACTCGGGTTACTTGCAGCGGCCGCACCCTGGTGCCTGCCTCCGACGGCCCTGGCCGCAGACAATGAGCGTTCCTTCGAGATCTATGGTTTTGCCATGGTCGACGCCATCCAGGATACCAATTGCGCATCGACCCCAACTGGATGACGCGCTTCGCCCCTCGAAGATCGCATCGCCGGAGGGTGAGTTTGGGAGTAATGGCCAGTCGAGCATCAGCGTCAAGCAGAGCCGACTCGGAGTTAAGGGACTGATGCCGACGGGCGACAACACCGCGCCGATCACCTTCAAGCTCGAGTTCGACTTCTTCGGAGTCGGAGTCGACGCGGGACAGACGACCATCCGCCTGCGGCATGCCTACGGGGAATGGAACGGCTTTCTAGCCGGCCAGACGAACACCCTCTTCATGGACGGTGACGTATTTCCCAATGTCATCGATTACTGGGGTCCCACCGGCATGGTCTTCTTTCGGCTGCCCACGATCCGCTGGACCCCGTATCGAACGGACACGAATCAGTTTTCCATCGCCATTGAGAAGCCCGGCAACGACGTGGACCCGGGAAACATCCGGCTGATCGACGAGTACCAGAACTCAACCGTCCGCGGTGACCAGACTGTGCCTGACTTCACTGCCCAATACCGGATGAACGGTGGCTGGGGTCACTTCCAGGTGGCCGGCATCCTGCGCAAGGTCGGTTACGAATATCAGACCGCGGCGGACCTGCCCTACACCAAGGGCAGCCAGACCGGGTGGGGCGTAGACGTCAGCGGCGCCATCAAGTTGTTCGAAAAGGACCAAATCCTGCTGTCCGTCGTGCACGGCAACGGGATTGCCTCCTACATGAACGACGGCGGCATGGATCTGGCGCCGAATGCCGCGGTCAGCCCGACACCCCTGCCGGCCTTGTCCGCGGAGGCCGTACCGCTCACCGGGATCCTCGCCTACTACGACCACTACTGGAGTACGCAGTGGTCCACCACCATCGGCTACAGCCAGACCGAGGTGAGCAACACGAACTTCCAGGAGGGAGGCGCATACCACAAGGGCCAGTACGCGTCGGTCAACCTGCTGTGGTATCCGGCCAGCAAGGTGATGCTCGGCGGAGAGGTAATGTGGGGAAAGCGAACCGACAACGACGGCGTTACGGGTGATGACGTGCGCTTCCAGTTCTCCGTCAAATACGACTTCGGCACCAAGATTCAATAAGGGGAGTAACCAACATGAGGAAGAGCCGTATGCGCATGCCAGTCGTTGTCCTGACGCGCGCTTGGCGCCTTGGTCGCGTGCCCGCTGGCGCTCGCACAGGCAGCGCCCGCAGCGAGCGGCAAGACAAGTGCGACGCCGAGCGTGCTAAGACCAGTCCGGTCGCACCACGCAAAGAGCAGGTGCAGGCCATAGTCCAGGAGGCTTACAACAAGTTCAAGGGCGACACGCGGGGCAAGAACGCCGATTACATTCCCGAGCTCGGCAGAGTCGATTCCAAGCTGTTCGGTATCGCGGTGGTAACTACCGACAACCAGTTTATCACCGTGGGTGATACCAAGACGGCGTTCTCGATTCAATCGATCGCCAAGGTGTTCTCCCTCGCGCTTGCCATGGAAGAGCAGGGAGGCGCGAAGGTGTTCGAAAAGATCGGCTCGGAGCCGACAGGACGGGCATTCAACTCGCCCAACGCGGTCGTCGATATGCCGACGCACACCGGCAACCCGCTGGTCAACGCCGGGGCGATCGCCACGGTCAGCCTGATCTCAGGTAACACGCCTGACGGAAAAATGGAACAAGATCCTGAACTTCTATAGCCGCGTCGCCGGCGAGAAGCTGACGCTGATCGATGCGGTCTACAAGTCCGAGGCTGCGACCAACACCGGCAACAAGGCCCTCTCCTACCTGCTCGCCAAGTACGAGCGCATCTACGCCGACCCTTTCGAGTCAGTGGATGTGTACACCAAGGAATATTCCGTAGGGGTCAACGCAATCCAGCTGGCGCGCATGGGCGCCACGCTTGCGAATAACGGCATCAATCCTGCCACCGGCCAGCAGGTGATCAAGCGCGAGAACGTGCCGGAGATCCTCAGCGTGATGATGATGGCAGGACTCTACGACGGCTCGGGTGGTTGGGCCTGGAAAGTGGGACTGCCCGCAAAGAGCGGCGTGGGGGGCGGCATCGTCGCTGTCGTACCCGGCAAGGGCGCGATCGCGGTATTCGCACCCCCGCTCGACGAAGCCGGCAACAGCGTCAAAGCACAGGAAGTGATCGAATATGTCGCCACGAGACTCGACTACAACCTCTACTCGCCCGCCTCAGTGGGACTCAAGTAGGGCCGTGGGTCGCGCCAAATCGACGACGCTTCGCGGTCACGGAATCTGCGCGCTGGTGAGCCTGGCGGGCATGGCACTGCCGGTCGTGGCGGCCGCCCAGGCCACTCCCGCCGACTACCGCTGCCTCCACGGAGCAGCGACTGCAGCGCCTGGAGCAGCACCAGCAGGAACTCGAGCGCGAACTGCAGCAAAAGGACGCCGAGATCCAGGAGCTTAAGAAGCAACAGGCTAAGGCGCAGCAGGGCGCTGGTGCACAGCCGGCAGCTCCCCCGCAGCCGGTTGTGCCAGCAGCGGCGCCGCCGGCCGCCGCTGCAGTGGCTGGCTCGCCTCAGCCTGCGGCGCCAGCTGTCGTTGCGGTGGCCGAGGAAGCTGCGAGGCTCCCCAATCAGGGCTTCAAGATCTACAACTCGGACATGGGCGACGCGACTCTCTCGCTCTACTCCTACGTTCGATACCTGAATCAGCTGGCCAGTGACGCCACCTATACCTACAAGTCAACCGGACAGACAATAGATATCGATCGTCGTCAGGAAATTCAGCTGTTGAAGGTACAGATCAAGTTTCTCGGTTGGGTGTTCGATCCCAGGTTTCGCTACTTCCTGTACGCCTGGAGTTCCAATGCAACCCAAGGCCAGGGGGCCCAGGTTGTGCTCGCCGGTAACCTGAGCTACGTCTTCAAGGACTCCTTGATATTGGGCGGCGGCATTACCGCGCTTCCCGGGGTACGCAGTACCGAGGGCAACTTCCCAAACTGGCTGAACGTGGACAATCGCATGCTGGCGGATGAGTTCATGCGCCCCTCATACACCAGCGGCGTCTGGGTGAGGGGCACCATCGCAGCGGGATTGAACTATATGGTCATGGCGGGAAACAACCTGAGCACTCTGGGAGTGAGCTCAGGCCAACTCGATCCCAAGCTCAACACGGTGGCAGCGCAAATTGCCTGGATGCCCACGACGAAGGAGTTTGGCGCGGGGTTTGGCGATTTCGAGAATCACCAGGAGATCGCTACGCGGGTGGGCGCACACTACACGCACAGCACCGAAAACAAGCAAAGCCAACCAAACTCGGATGGGTTCGAAAACACGCAGATCCGCCTGGCCGACGGCAACGTCGTCTTTTCGCCCAACGTTTTCGGCCCGGGAATTACGGTCACCGACCTGCGTTACCAGATGGTCTCCCTCGATACGGGAATTAAGTATCACGGCATGGCCTTGGAGGGGGAGTTCTACTGGCGCAAGCTCGATCACTTCGAGGGCTTAAACACCGCGGGCGTGCCAAACCAGTACAACCAGGGATTTCAAGCGCAGGCTTCGATGATGGCGATCGACAGACGCCTGCAGCTGTACCTCGCGGGATCGAAAGTCCTGGGCGGAGTGTACGGCGCTCCGTGGGATACGCGGTTGGGGATCAACGTCTTCCCCTTCAGGAATCGCGTGCTGCGCTGGAATACGCAGGCAATTTACCTCTACAAATCACCGGTCGGTTACAACTCACTGACCTACAACGTCGGCAGTAACGGCTGGATCTTTAACACTGACTTCGAGATGGCGTTGTGAGCCCAGCGCGGCGTGCCGGCCGGGCTCCAGCGCCGGGAGCCGCCCCATGAGCCGAACACCTCGCGACCGCTCGCCGCGCCTGCCCCCGCTGGTGCTGCTCGGAGCCGTTGCCATCCTGTGTGGCGTGAATATCGCGGCGGAGTCGGCGCGCCCGAGTGCTCCGGACTACCTGTTCGACGATTCGCATTTCCATCTCACCAATTACGTGCAAAAAGGCACGAATATCCATCGCTATCTGGAGATCATGGGCGACAAGGTGGGCCGCTCGACCTTGTTCGGCATCCCGCTGCAACAGCAGTGGTCGTACGCGAACTCGGGCGACTTCGCACCGACTTACTACCTGCAGTCGGATGCCCCGCTCTACTACTACTCATTTACCGACGCATACATTGCACGTGCCTATCAGTCATTGAACAAGGCCGAGCAGGCTCGGCTGGACCCGATGATCACCGGGTTCAACCCGACAGACATGTATGCGGTCGATCACATCCGCCGCGTGCTGGAACTCTTTCCGGGCGTGTTCAGCGGTATCGGCGAATTCTCGATTCACAAGGAGTTTGTGTCCGCAAAGATCGCGGGCGAAACCGCAAGCCTGACCAATCCGGCCCTCGACCGGATCCTCGATTTTGCCGGCACGGTGGGACTCGCGGTCATACTGCACAACGACATCGATATGCCCTTCGCCAAGGAGGGGACCGAACCGATCTACCTGCAACAGACAAAAGACGTACTGCGTCGCCACTCCAATACCACCATTATCTGGGCACACATCGGACTCGGTCGGATCGTGCACCCGACGCAGGGGCAGGCAACAGGGGACACGGACGAACGCAGCCCCGCGTACCAGGCGATAGTGGAGCAGATGCTGGCGGATCAGACGCTACGGCATGTGTACTTCGACATCTCCTGGGACGAAGTGGCGAAGTGGGCGATTGCCAGCCCAGAGATCGAGCGGCGCGTGGCGGACGTATTCAACCGGTATCCTGAGCGCTTCGTGTTCGGCACCGACAACGTCGCACCAGCCGATCAGGCTGCCCAGCTGCGGGTGTATCACTTATGGGATCCGATCTGGGCACAACTGACGCCTGAGGCGAGCCTTAAGATCCGCAAGGGAAACTACGAGCGCATCTTCGATGCCGCGCGACGCAGGGTACGCGCGTGGGAAAAAGCCAACGTAACGCCTATGTAGGTCACTCCGGCATGGAGCCACGGCTGCATCGCGACGCAAGCCCGTGGCCGGCCCGGTGCGCGTGCCAGTCCCCGCTTGCTGCATCGTGGAAACGCGTGGATCGGCCCAACTGCTTCTGATGGCATGACCGGTATCATGACAATCGATTGGCCGCCCTCATCTCTGCCGTGCCACTTCCACCTTGGCCATGCCTTGGCGGCGCTGCTGGCGTGCGCGCTGCTATGCGCACCCGCGTACGCCTACGATCGTGACAAGAGTGACGTGGTGATCCTGCGCAATGGGAACACCCTCAGCGGCGACATCGTCTCGATGGAATACGGCACGCTGACGCTAAGCACCGACCAGATGGGGAAGATCCGCATCGAGTGGCCGGCGGTGCGCTCGGTGTCGAGCAAGTACGCCTTTGCAGTCGAGCGGACCGGGGGAGCGAAATTCTATGGCACGCTCACCACTAGCCCGGACGGTACCGCCCTGCTGGTGACGGATGGCGATGATGTAGGAAATATCCCGGTAGCGGAGGTCGAGCGCCTGTCGCGCTACTCGCAGACCTTCTGGAACCGTATCAACGGCAACCTGGCGGTGGGCTTCACCTACACCAAGGCCAGCGACACCACCGTCGGTAGCGTCAACCTGAACTCCTACTACTCATCCACGGCGGTCGATGCCACGCTGAGCTTCAGTTCAAACACCACCAAGACCGCGGAGGGCAATGACACCTATCGAGCCATCCTGTCCTCGACCGTCATCTTCGTGCAGCAGAGTCGCAATTTCTGGGGCCTGGTCGGCTCGCTGGAAAGGGACCAGGAGCTGGGCATCAATGCCCGCCTGGTCGCCGGCGCCGCACTCGGGCGGCGCTTTGTGCAGATGTCCTACATGCAGGTCACCGGTTACGTAGGCATCGTGGGAGCGCAGGAGTCGATCACCTCAAATCCCCAGCAACAAACCAGCGCGGAGGGCTTGCTGGGCCTCGAGTGGCGAGTCTACAAGTTCTCCGATCCGGAAACCTCCATGACACTGGGAGTCGCGCTGTACCCGAGCCTCACCGAGAGCGAGCGTTACCGCGGGAATGCCCATCTGAGCCTGACGCACAAGATTGCGGGGGACTTCACCCTGGGCGTGACGGGCTACTGGACCGCTGACAGTCATCCGCCCGACCCGACAGCGCAAAAGAGCGACTATGGTCTGACGTTAGACATCGGCTACACCTTTGGAGACTGAAGTCCAGGTGCATCAGCGACGGGGGGTCCGGAGCTGCGGGCTGTGCTTTCAATTCCGAATCCTGAAGGGAGCGCGATGCACATTGCATGCCTCGGTCGCCGGCGGCGGCTGAAGCCACGCTGCCGCGGGGGTGAGTGAGGTCACCCCGCAGCAGTCACTCCCGCAGCCGGATCTCGCCCTCGTTTTCGGGGCGACGGCCGCGCTTGTCCCGGTAGAACGCGCGGATGCGCGCGAAGTCAGCCGCAACATCCCCGGTGAGGGTGAGGTACGTATCGATACCGACGGTGCGCGTCGCATAGTCGATGTAGCCCAGCGCCACGGGTAAATTGCCCGCCAGCGCGATGCGGTAAAACCCGGATTTCCAGTACTCGGTGCGCGAGCGGGTGCCCTCGGGGGTCACCGCCAGCCACATGCGCTCGTGCCGGGCAAACTCCGCCAACATCGCCTCCACCAGCCCGGAGCGCTGGTCGCGGCGGATCGGAATACCGCCAAGACTTGCCAGCAGCCCGCGTACGGGCCAGCGGAAGATAGTGTGCTTTCCCACCCAGCGTACCGGCAACGCCGTGCCGATCTTGTAGACCACGCCGATGAAGAAATCCCAGTTCGACGTGTGCGGGTACACGACGATGATTCCCTTCGGCGACGGTAGCGGCACCAAGACGCTGCGCCAGCCGCACAGCCGCAGGATGCCGAGCATGCACCGCCGCGCCAGCGACGGGCGTGGCGCGGTCGGCGCTGGCGCGTGCGATTTACTCAATGTCTAAGCAACCGTCGAACTCGGCACTGCGCGCAGTCTGTCGAGCACCGGCACCGTCACGGAAGGCGCGGGGCTTCACGTTCTTGTTGTCGACCACGCTGTCAGTTTAGCGCCTGGGCTCAGATATGGCACCGTAGCACGCACAGCCGGGCTCCCGGATCGGGTGGTTTGCGTTCCTCACCCGGCAGCGCCGCACCGGCGCTCGCGCCGTGGCAAGCTGGTACTCTGCGGGCAAAGGAATGCCGATGCCGCGGCATCCCCGTCGGAGATCGCAATGAAATCGACACAATTGCAGGGCGAACTGGAGATGGCCGAGGAGCAGCTCGCCATGCTGCGCTCCGGTAAGCGGCGGCCGGGAACCTACGGGCCTCCGGTACCCAGCGGCAGCGGCATGAAGGTCGCGATTGATCTGCAACTCAAGAAGATCGAGAACCTGAAGCAGCAGCTGAAGAAGTCCGCCAAGAAGTGAGCAGCGCGCAGGTGCAACTCATACGCGTCATAGTCCAGTCCGCTCTCCGTGTCGGCACAGTGGTCGTGCTTGCCGGCATGCCGGTGCCGGACGTTCCGCATCATTTCGACCTCTTCGCCCGTGGGAGCTGACAGCTCCGGGAGCGAACCAGGCGCGGCCGCCACCCCGGCGCGGCCGACGCTGCCGCAGGCGCTACTGGTGCTGGCTGCGGTGGTGATCGGGATCGGCGGCTACATCGCACTGAGCACCGCGCTGGGCGTCCGCGAGGCATATATCGGCTTCGTGTTTGTCTTCTACTGGCTGAGCCTGGAGCACGGAAAGCCCCGGCGCCTGCCCGCCATTCTTGCCGGCGCGAGTTTTGGCCTGGCGTGCGCGTGGCTGCTGCAGTTCGCGCTGCATTCACCCCAGGTTGCGCTGCTGATGGCGCTGTTCATGGCCACCGTCGGTTTCTCGATCGTGTGCCTGGTGATGGGCTGGCTGCCCTGGGTGATGAATACGCCCGCGATGCTTATTCTGACGGTCTTCACCATCCCGTACATCCAACAAGGCGCCGACTTCCCCCGGCTGTTCCTCGCCCTCGCGTTCGCGGCCGGGTACTTCGGCGTCTTTGTCCTCGCGCTGACTCGCTTGGCAGCCCGCCGCAGGCCCACCCAGGCCTGACCCGCTCGCGCAAGCCAACATGCCCGCGACGGTGTTGACGGCGTAGGCCGCCACTTACAACAGATGACGGGGCAGGCCCATCGCGTCCACGTTGCCGCCAACCTATTGTTTAGCTTGAACGCAAGAGCCGTCAACCCGACAACAAACATCGCAGGGGAGTGTCATGCTGCATTACGCCGTGGTTTTCCTGGTTATCGCCCTGATTGCCGCAGTACTCGGATTTGGCGGCATCGCGGCCGGCGCGGCCGGCATCGCCAAGATTCTGTTCTTTGTGTTTCTGGTGATCGCCATCATCACGTTCTTCGTAGGGCGCGCCCCGCGGGTCTGAAGCCGCCGACCGCATCTAACTTCAAGGGAGATCACATGAGAAACGTTAAGTCGCAACTGGTCGTGGCACTAGCGCTGGCATCAGCCTTCGCGCTGGCGGCCTGCAACCAGGCCAAGAGTCCCAACGAGGTGGCCAAGGATACCGCCACCGCAGAGCAGAAGGCGGGCGCCGCCACGGCGAGGGCCGAAGAGAAGGCCGAGGAAAAGACGGCCAGCGCGCAGGCGGACGTCAATTCCGAGCGCAAGGATGCCGCGCACACTGAGGCTGTGGAGTCGGAGAAGGTTGCCGATGCCAAGGCCGAAGGCGACCACAAGGTGGCATTGGCGCAGTGCGAACGCCTGAATGGCGATGCGCAGAAGTCGTGCAAGGACCAAGCCGACGCTGCGTACAAGGCCGCCGAAGCACAGGCAAAACAGGCCAAGGCCGCGTCGGACCCGAAGCCCTGATCGAACGCCCCGCACCCGTTCCCGGGTGCGGGGCTCGCCCGCTGTCACCCCTCGGTGACACCTACCGCAACTTAGGGCTAGTCCTGCAGCGTGCAATCCTTCGATTCACGTCCCCAGGGTCCGGAGCAATGCACCACCACGCCGTGGATTGCCTGGGTGCCGAAATGACTGCTTGCCGGCACCCCGAACGCCAGCGTGACGTTCGAATACTTCACATCCCCCCCTCCAAGCACGCAGATTGTCACCGCTGATGGATTGCCGAAGGGCGCAGGACTGCCATTTCCGGTAATCGTTGCGGTCCCGGTGACGACGAACCCCTCGGTGATGGCCGGGCTGAACTTCGGACAGCTCGTCATCCAGTCTGAGCTCACCACCCCGTCGCTCACGACGATGTGGTGCGTGTGGGCCCCCCGGGTGGTGGGGTCATCCTTGTTGACCGTCCCCTGGGTGATCCCGAAATCCGAGGTTTCCATGTTCATCGCCGCGGAAAATCGGGCCGTGCCGTGCCTCTCATCGACGTCCAGAGACCACTTGCCGCGCATCTCGTAGGGGCCGCCCTTGGTGACGGCCGCGGAGGGGGTGTAGTCGTTGATGAGGCCCACGTAATGCACCGCAGGCTGCAGGGCCGCGGACTGCAGGTAGACCTCCCTCTCCTCCACGGGGCCGCCGGCGGCGGCCGCGGATACCACGACCGCCCCCCCGAGCAGGAACCACTTCAGTGCTGAAATTTTCATCGGAACGCCTCCAGGTCAGTGTGTTGAGGCGGCGCGCCCCCGCCGCCGGTGTCGCTGTTGGTTTCCGGGTCAGGCCCGGATGCCTGACTCCCGGTGGGCTGTTCCAACATCGGCGCGCCGCGGGGCATGCGCAAACGGCAAAGCACGGCATCGGGCCGGCTGCGGGCAAATGCCGCGTTATGCGGTGCCACGCAGCCCCCGGTACCGAAGGTGACGCCCCGCCCCACGCGGCCGGCTGCCGTGCTCAAGGTCTGAAGGCGGCCGGACGCCGCGGTTGCGACAGGGCGGTTGCTCGCAGGCGTATCATCCTTAGCGCACCCTCACCTGCCGGATCGGAAGGCGCGTGGACGAAACTCAGCGCATTGCCCCCGGGGACCCCAGCCGCAACCCCCGCGAAGACCGCCTCGATTCCTGGAAGAAGATTGCCTCCTACCTGAAGCGCGATGTCAGCACCGTGCAGCGCTGGGAGCGTCGCGAGGGGCTGCCCGTCCACCGCCACCTGCACGACAAGCAGGGCTCGGTCTTTGCCTTCCGCAGCGAACTGGATACCTGGTGGCAGAGCCGCCGCAGCGGTCTGGCGGAAGCCGCGCCGGCCACCCCGGTCGCCGAGCCATCCGCCGCCGCGGCGGCACCGCGCCGGGTGGCCGGTTGGCTGCTATGGGGATTGGTGGCGGCGGGCATCGCGGGGGCGCTCGCCTGGCTCGGCCTGCACCGTGAGGCCCGCTGGCGCAGCCCGCTGGAGGAGGCCCGCTTCACCCGCCTGGCTGACTTTCCGGGGTTCATGCAGGCGGCCGCAGTATCGCGCGATGGACGGTGGGTCGCTTTTCTGGGGGAGCGTGACGGTCGCACGGACGCCTGGGTGAGCGAGCTGGGCAGCGGTGTGTACCGCAACCTGACCCGTGACCAGGC
Organism: uncultured Pseudomonadota bacterium; assembly: GCA_963794975.1. Classification (GTDB taxonomy): domain Bacteria; phylum Pseudomonadota; class Gammaproteobacteria; order Steroidobacterales; family Steroidobacteraceae; genus 13-2-20CM-66-19. The sequence goes on from CAWCGL010000005.1 coordinate 249,153, forward strand.
GCTCGAACTGGTGAACCCCTCGATCCGCACGCTTGGATTCACCCCCGACTCGTCGCTGGTTTCGATCTGGACGCGGGGATCGGACGGCTCGAAACCGGGCGACGTCAACATCATTGCGGTGCCCCCCGGCGGCGGCAGGACGGCGCCCTACCTGAGCGGCATCGCCGAATTCGACTGGTCGCACCAGGGAGGTTCGCTGGTCTACCACACGACCGCACCCGGGGACCCGCTGTTCGTGCGCGGCGCGGGCGCCGCTGGCGCCGACCGCCGGATCTACAGCGGGCCGGCCGGCGTGCACTGCCATTTCCCCGTGTGGTCCGCGGGCGATGACTACATCTACTTCATCCGCGGGGTGCCGCCGGATGACTGGGACCTGTGGCGCATCCGCCCGACCGGCACGCAGCCCGAGCGGCTGACGCACCAGCATTCCCGGCTGTCATATCCGGTGGTGCTGGACAGGCATACGGTTGCCTACCTTGCGACGGATGCCGACGGCTCCGGTCCCTGGATGTACGTGCTTGACCCCGACCAGGGCCCCGCGCATCGCGTCAACTCGGGCCTCGAGAACTTCACCTCGCTCGCCGCCAGCGCCGACGGCCGCAAGCTGGTGGCCACCATATCCACTCCGCGCGATAGCCTGTGGCGCCTGCCGACCGCCCGCGATCCGTCCGTCGCAATCCGCGAGCTACCGGTGAAGCTGATGACGAATGCGGCCACGCCGCGGCTGTCTGGCACCACGCTGGTGTACACCTCGGCGAGTGCCGATACCGAGGGGATCTGGGTCAAGCGCGGCGACAGTGCGCACGAGATCTGGCGCAGCCGGCGCTCTCACCTGCTCAGCGCGCCGGCGATCTCGGACGATGGCGCGCGCATCGCCTTCACCACCGCCGAAGACGGCAAGACCGCGCTCAACGTAGTGGACCTCGACGGCGCGCACTTCCGGCGCATCACCGACGAGCTGCTGTTGCGCGGAAGCGCCACGTGGTTTGCGGACGGCCTGTCGGTGCTCTCGGCGGTCGTGCGGGACGGCGAACCCAGGCTGACCCGGATCTACCTGGATGGCGAGCCGCCGGCGCCGTTCGTGGCGGAGTACTCCATCGACCCGGTGTGGTCCCCGGACCATCGCTTCGTGGTGTATTCCGGCGCGGACATCGGCACCACCTTTCCGCTGCGGGCCGCGGCGGCCGACGGGCGGCCCCATCCGATCGCCGGGGTCATGCTGACGCGCGGCGCCCGCCGGGTGGCCTTCTATCCGGGCTCCCAGTCACTGGTCATCCTGGACGGTGAGATCGGCCACAAGAACTTCTGGCTTCTCGATCTTGCCAGCGGCGCCAAGCAACTCCTGGCACAGCTGCCCGCTGACGAGGACGTGCGGGATTTCGATGTGTCGGCGGCGCGCTCGGAGATCGTCTTCGACCGTGTCGAAGCCAGTTCCGAGATGGCCGTGATTGACCGCACGGTTCAATAAGTAGGGTCAAGCCCCTCACTCGTGGGCGGATTCATGCCCTGTAGGACATCCAACCTGACATAACGGCCGACGCCGGTCCCACTGACGTGCGCCGGTGTTGTAAAATCCTTCCCGCGATGACGCACCCGCGCTGGACTCACGGACAAGAAGAATAAATGGACTTTGCACAGGCTTCCCTTGCGCGCCCGGACCGGTAGCGCCCACAGCAACAGCGTCTCGGTGTTTCGCTTCGCCCTGAGACGGGTAGCCTGGATGGTGTGCCTGGCGGCGGGCGTGGGCCTGTGCGCGGGGGCGCACGCCCAGTCGGCCGACCCGGCCGACCAGGTCTGCCCGCGCTCCCCGGCAGGCGCGCTGCTGCAGGACCCGCCCAGCCTGCACAGCCAGAACGGCGTGCTGGAGGTCACCCTCCAGTTCAAGACGACTGTCGATCTGCAGGGACTCACGCGCTACTGCTTTGTGAGTGATGCGGGGCTGGAAGCTCCCACCCTGCACGTCTCCCCGGGCGACCAGCTCATCATCCACCTGCAGAACACCCTGCCGGTTGCGCCGGCCGGTACGCAGTCCGTGCCGAAGCTGCACCGGGCGGCGGCAGCGCTCGCCAGTCCCAACAGTGACTGCGCGGCCGGAGCGATGGGGCCGGACGTGACCAACCTGCACTTCCACGGTCTGAACGTCCCTCCCACCTGTCACCAGGATGAGGTCATCAATACCCTGGTGCAGCCGGCGGAGAACTTCGACTACTCGGTGCAGGTGCCGGCCGATGAGCCGACGGGACTTTACTGGTACCACCCGCACCCGCACGGCTTCAGCAACCTGCAGGCCCTGGGCGGCGCCACTGGTGCGATCATCGTCGATGGCATCGAGAACGTCGTGCCCGCCGTGGCCGGCCTCCCCCAGCGCGTTCTGGTGTTCCGCGACCAGATGCTCGCCGGCACCTTCGACCCGCACGGACCGGCACACGACGTGTCGGTCAACTTTGTGCCGGTGACGGCTCCCGGCTACATCCCGGCGGTGATACAGACACCGGTCGCGACCACCGAACTGTGGCGGGCACTGAATGCCTCCGCCGACACGCTGCTGCAGCTGCAGTACCTGGTCGATGGCGTCCCGCAGCCGGTGCAGCTGGTAGCGCTGGACGGAGTGCCGATCGGCCAGGGCACCGGCACCATCCAGTCTGAGACGCAGACCAGCATCGCGCTGGCGCCGGGGGCGCGTGCCGAGTTCATCGTGGTGACACCCAAGGCAGGCCAGGCGGGACAGCTGATCACCCAGGCGGTCGACACCGGGCCTGCGGGCGCCCCGCACCCGATGCGGCCACTGGCCAGCGTGCTTGCCCAGGCCAACAGCGCCAGCACCGCCCGGCTCGGACAGGTGCGCACCACCGTGCGGGTGACGCGTTTTGCGCAGGTCGCCGCGAACGCGCCCGACGGGCGCCGCACGTTGTATTTCTCCGAGAGCGCCCCGGGACAGGCCGCCGCTTACTTCATCACCGTGCAGGGCCAGACGCCGATGGCTTACCAGATGGGCGCGGCGCCGGCGATTGTCCTGCACCAGGGCACCACCGAGGACTGGACGGTGGAGAATCGCACGCTGCAGGACCACGTCTTCCACATCCACCAGACAAGGTTTCAGACCCTGGCGATCAACGGCACCGCGGTCAGCGACCCGGCCCTGCGCGACACCATCAACGTGCCCCACTGGAGCGGCAGCGGGCCTTACCCGAGCATGAAGCTGCGCATCGATTTCCGCTCCGCGAACATCGTGGGCACCTTTGTCTACCACTGCCACATCCTCGCCCACGAGGACCTGGGGATGATGGCGGCGATCCAGGTGCTGCCCGCGGGCGTGGCCACGACCAGCACCCTCACCGCCTCCGCCTCCGAGACGCTGTCGGGCGCGCCGCTGAGCCTCGTGGCCCGCGTGCTCGCGGCGAGCGCGGGCAGCGCGCTCTCGGGCACGGTGCAGTTCTTCGACGGCGACACGCCGCTCGGGGATCCGGTCCCGGTCGCCGGCGGACAGGCCTCCCTGTCCACGCAGCTGGCCTCGTACGGCAGCCACGCGCTATCGGCGGCCTACTCAGGGGACGACACGCGCAACCAGTCGCTGTCGGCAGCGGTTCCCGTGGCGGTCGAGGACTTCACGCTCAGCGCCCCGAGCGTGGCCATCAAGCAGGGGCAGTCCGCGAGCGTGCCGGTGCAGATGACCGCCTCGAGCGGTTTCGCGAGCGTCGTGGGTTTCAGCTGCGGCGTGCCGGCGAGCCTGCCGGGGACCACCTGCACCGTCAGCCCCTCCTCGCTCGGCAGCACAGGCTCGGTCACCCTGCACATCACCACCCGCGCAGCGGCCGCACTCGGCCCGGCCGCGACCGGCCTGCAGGTCGCCGTGGCGACAGTTTCCTGCCTGTGCATTCCCTGGCGCCGGCGCCGCCGGGCAGCGGTGCTCGGGGCCGCGCTGTGCGCTCTGACGCTGCTGGTCATCGGCTGCAGCGGCTCGCACCCGGTCAGCGGCGGCACGCCCCCGGGCAACTACGCGCTCTCAGTGACCGGCAGCTGCGGGAACGATGCCGCACCGATCACTCACACGCTCTCGGTGGCGGTGCAGGTGCTGTAAGGCAGTAGCGGCGCGGACCTGGCGGGTTACCAGATGCCGCCGAGCGCCACGGTGATCGCCTCGCCGTTGACGCCGCCGGCAGCATCACTGCACAGGAACGCGATCACCTGCGCCACTTCGCGCGGCTCCAGCACCCGGTTCTGCGGGTAGATCGCCGCGCGCTCGCGCCACACCTGCTCGACGCTGATGCCGCGTCGCGCCGACTCGGTCTGCGCGGAGCGCTCGGCCATCGCGGTGCGTACCCAGCCGGGCAACACGGCGTTGGAGGTGACCCCGAACGGGCCGGCATCCTGGGCCACCGCGCGTGCCAGTCCGATGACACCATGCTTGGATGCGGTATAGGCACTGCCGGAGCGCTCCGCCTTCTCCCCTGCGGTGGAGCTGGTATAGACCAGCCGCCCGAAGCCGCGTTGGCACATGCCGCCGACGGTGAGCCGCGTGAGCTCGAAGGGCCCGTCGAGGTTCACGCGCATGGTCTCGCGCCACACCTGCGGGTCCTGCTCCCACACGAGCCGCTCGTGGGCCGAGCCGATGCCATGGTTCACCACCAGCAGGTCGATGGGTCCGAGGCGCCGCTGCGCCTCGTCAACGGCGAGCGCACATCCTTCGGCGGTTCCCAGGTCAGCGGCAACATAGTCGAGCCCGACGGCGGCCAGCTCCGACGCGCTGCGGGCTGCAATCATTACGCGCACCCCGGCTGCAGCCAAGAGCAGCGCCGCCTCGCGGCCGATGCCCCGGCCGCCCCCTGTCACCAGTGCCACGCGTTCGCTCAAGGAAGCAGCCTTCGTCAAGGGGCCGCGACACTCGGCCCGAGGGCTGCGATTCTGCCATAGGGCAGGCACCCGCCGGGCGCCGCGCATCGCCCGCATCGGCTAGGCGTGGGCGCGCACCCAGCGCAGCAGGTCCGCCTTGCCCATCGCGCCGGACTGCCGGGCAAGTTCCCGGCCGCCCTTGAACAGCACCAGGGTGGGGATGCTGCGGATCCCGAATTCCCCTGCCAGCGCCGGTTCCGCCTCGGTATTGAGCTTGGCCAGGCGCACCAGCGGTTCCAGTTCAGCGGCGGCCGCGGCGTAGTGCGGCGCCATCACCTGGCACGGCCCGCACCACGGCGCCCAGAAGTCCACCACCACCGGAATGTCACTGCGCCCCACATGTACGCGAAATGAGGCCTGGCTGAGCTCGACCACGGCGCCGGTGAACAGGCCCTGGTGGCAGTGCCCACAACGGGGCGAGTCCGCCAGACGGGACGCCGGGATGCGGTTCACCTGCTGGCAGTGGGCACACACGACATGGAGTGATTCGGCCATTACCGCTGCTTGGGGAGCGCCGGGCGGCAATTCAAGGTTGGGTCGCGCCGGCGGGCCGGATGGAGCGGGCGCACCCCTACGGTCCCATCAGCCCCCGGGGCGCAGCGCTCCGGCGTAGCGCACCCGGCCGCCTAAGAGCTCCAGCTCGTGCGTGGCGCACCCGAGCCAGTCTTGGCGTGCATGCGCCGTGACCACGATTGCCGTGCCGCGCAAGGCGAGTGCGCGCAACTGCCGCGCCAGCAGCGCGCGGATGCCCGCGTCCACGCTGTCGAGGGGCTCATCGAGCAACAACAGGCGCGGGCCGCGCACCAGCGCCCGCGCAAACAGCACCAGCCGGGTCTGGCCGTAGGACAGCTCACCCAGCCTGCGCCGTGACCACCGCACCAGGCCAAGGCTGCGCAGCACGCGCGCCGCCGCCGCGCGGTCGGCCCGCGTGAAGCTGCGCTGCAGGCCGATGCTCGCGTGCCGGCCCGAAAGCACCACTTCGGCGACGGTGTAGTTGCGCGGATAGCTGGCGTGGATATACGGCGCGGAGATGCCGGTGCGCGCACGGAAGTGTTCGAGTGCCACGCCCGGCAGGATCCCGGCACGCTCGATGCTGCCGCCCGCGGCGACACCGTGGTCGCCGTACAGCGTACGCAACAGCGTCGTCTTGCCCGAGCCGTTCGGGCCGTGGATCACCCAGAACTCCCCGGCGTGCACGCTGAAGCTCACCTCGTGCAGGGCAGCCAGGCCCTCCAGATATACGTGCGCCCGCTGCAGACGCACCAGCGGCGCGCGGCGTCCCGCGCGCCTGGAGGGCTGGCCGCGCGTGCGCCCGGCGAGGCCACCTTGGCGCGGCCGCGCTCCCCAGTACAGCTGCGCGGCCGGGCCGATGCGCCCGCGATGGGTGACGGACCCCTCGCGCAGCACGAGTGCGTGCGTCGCCGTGGGCGGGATGTCGGCCGGCTCATGCGTGGCGATCACCACCGGCAGGGGGCCGCGCAGGCGCGCCAGCCAGCGCGCCAGCAGGGCATGGTTCCGCGGGTCGAGGCCGGTGAACACTTCATCGAGCACGAGCAGTGCGGGACGCGTGATGAGCGCGCGCGCCAGCAGCACCATGCGCCGCTGCCCGTAGGACAGCTCAAGGAAGCGCCGCCGCGCGAGCATGCCGATACCGAGCCGCTTGAGCAGGGCGTGCACCTGGCGCCGGTCAGCGGCGGTCAGCGCATCGAGTGGGATGTCGGTCGCGTAGAGACCCGTACCAACCACTGCCTGCGCCGCCATGTTCCAGCCATAGCGTTCATACTTGTCCTGCCGCTCCGGGCCCAGGTAGGCAATGTGCTGCTTCACCCCGACGGGAACCTCGTGCCATGCGCCGTGCAGCCGCCAGCGCAACTGCGCGTGCGCGGCCGGACTGGGCCGCACGATACCGGCAATGAGCTTCAGCAGCTGCGTCTTGCCGCTGCCGTTGGCGCCCAGCACGATCCAGCGCTGCCCGGGACGGATCTGCCAGTGGATCTCGGACAGCACGCGCCGGCCCGCGCGCGCGAGCGAGGCGCCGGTAACCTGCACCTGCAGATAGTGCATCGCGGTGGACACCTTCGAGGCTGCGCTCCGGGCGGCTCAGCACGCCGGACGCGCGCAGCCTCCCGGTTGCCCAGCGGTGTCAGGCCAGCGGCGCGCCCTCACGGCGGATGCGCCGCTCCCAGCTCGGACTTGAAGACCCGCCCCTCCCTCATGACGAAGCCGACCTCCTTGAGCGCGTTGACGTCGGCCAGCGGGTCACCCTGGACCGCGATCACGTCCGCGTACGCGCCCGGGGCGATGACACCGATGCCGCGCACCTGCAGCAGTTCGGCGGCGCGCCCGGTTGCCGACTGGATCGCCTGCATGGGGGTCATGCCGAACTCGACCTCGCGCGCAAATTCCTGGGCGATGGGATCGCTCCACACGAAGCCCCCCACGTCGGTGCCGAAGGCGATCTTGACCCCGGCGTGCAGCGCCTTGCGGAACGACACCCCGTGCACGGCCACGCGCTTGCGGTCGCGCTGGCCGCTGGGGGTGTCCGCCGGGTCCCAGTCGTAGTAATAGACCGCCAGCGTCGGCACGTACCAGGTGCCCTGCTTCAGCATCTGCGCGACCTGCGCGTCGGTGAGTTCCAGACCGTGTTCGATCGAGTCGCAGCCGCCATCGAGCGCGCGCTGCAGACCGAGGCCGTTGTAGGCGTGGCAGGCGACCCGGCGCCGCCAGCCGTGGGCCTCGTCGACGATGGCGCGCAGCTCCTCGACGGTCAGAGTGGGCTGCGAGACCAGTTCCCCCTGGTCATCGACCCAGGAGCGATGGGTCATGTACACCTTGATCCAGTCGGCGCCGTGGTCCAGCTGCTCGCGCGCCGCCTTGCGCGCCTCCACCGGGCCATCGATCAGCTGCACACCCTTGGGCACCGTGATCTCCGGCGCATAGCCCTCCAGCGGGTAGCCGCCGGTCGATGAGATTGCGCGCGTCGCGACCAGCATCCGCGGCCCCGGGATGTAGCCCTCCTCGATTGCCTGCCGGATGCCGATGTCGCCGTAGCCGGCACCCTCGGTCTCCACGTCGCGGATGGTGGTGAAGCCCTGCTCGAGCGCGCGGCGGGCGGCGACCACCGCGCGCGCGGCGCGGTAGGCGGCCGGGTACTTCAGCAGTTGCACGTCGTAGCCGCCGGCGGCGGGCACTTCGCCCTGCAGGAAGATGTGCGTGTGGCAGTCGATCAGCCCAGGCAGCAGTGTCGCGCCGCCGAGATCGATCAGTTGCGCGCCGGCCGGCAGCGCGTGGGTGCCGGCGGGATAGACCTCCGTGATGCGGTTGCCGCGGATGACGATCTCCTGGCTGCGCCGCGGCGGCGCCCCGGTGCCGTCAATGAGTACGGCGGCCCGCAGCACCAGCACCGCCGGGATTGCCGGCGGCACCGGCGTGGGCGTCTGCGCGCAGCACAGCTGCGCCAGGGCGCAGCCGGCCAGGCCTAAGAGGATGGAGCGCATGTTGTACCTCGTTCGTTTCCCGCGTTGCCGCGGTCAGTTGTGCACGCCGGTGGCTGGACGGCCGGTCGCGCGCGAGCGCACGGTCGCCTCCGCCAGGTAGTCATCGACGGAGCCGGCGAGCGCGCGGCGCTCCATCACCTGGGTTTCGACGTGCGGATCGGCAGCGCCCGCACGCCGCGCGGCCGCCAGCGCCAGCTCGCGCGAGACGCGCTTGGCATCCTCGATGGCGGCCTGCGGCTCGGCGTAGTCGCGGATCCCGGCGGGGTCGTGCACGCGGAACACCTTGAAGGTCGGCTGGTTCACCAGCACGTCGCAGACCTCCGAGACCACCCCGGCGACCGCGCCGACCGCGTTGCACACCGCGGCGTGCTCGGGCACGAACAGCTGCGCGCCCAGGCGCCGTGCGACTTCAGGGAAGTACGCCGCGGCGGGCGCGCCGATCGCCACCAGCGGCGTCACCAGGTGCAGCCGGCCGGCGACGACGCTGGAAAACTTCTCCCCGGCCGCGGTGCGCTCCAGCAGGGCCCCGAGGGCACCCCAGCGGCCGTTTGTGGGCTCGATGCCCGGGTCCTGCGCCAGCGCGCACTCGAGCACCACCCGCGCCGCCTTGCGCAGCACGAACTCGTAGGTGCGCTCGCAGATCCGCTCCGCGGTGTCCTTGTCCCGGCGGGCAAGGGCGTTGCGCTCCTCGGTTGCCAGGATCGCCGCCCCGAGACGCGCCGCCTCCCGGCTCCAGCCCTGCTGGCGCCCGAGCACGTGCATGGCGTCGCTGGGAGTGAAGCCCGCGAGCGTCGCAAGTCCGCGGTCGACCAGGCGGCGCAGCGCCTCGGCGGCGGGCCCGGAGCGCGCGACCCGCGACAGCGGGCGCGGCACCGGTTCAAGGCTCTCCCAGATGCGGCGCTCGACCCGGTCGAGCGTCGTGCCTGGGTCGCGTCCGGGATTGCGGTAGGCAAACTGCGCCGCGTGCGGCGGCGGATATTCCTCGGCCGCCAGCTGCGTCAGCTCCGCCAGCACCTGCGGGAACTGCGTGGCCAGCAGGCTCAGCGGCATGGTCTTGCGCGGGCCGACGGTGAGCCGGCGTTCGCGGTCGAAGCCGACCTCGCTGTCACCGCCCAGGCCGCAGGTGTGCACGTCGATCGCCTCGATCATCGTCCGCCAGCCCCCGATGACGGCCCCTTCGGCGCGCACGATCGGCCGGCCGGCCAGCACGATCGCGACATCGGTGGTGGTGCCGCCCATGTCCGCGACCACAAAGTCCTGCAATCCCTGCAGGAAGCCCGCACCCACCACGCTCGCGGCGGGCCCGGACAGTACCGTCTCCACGGGGTATTCGAGGGCGACCTCCGCGCGCATCAGCGTGCCGTCGCCCTTGACGATCATCACGGGAGCTGTGATCGACTCGCGCTGCAGCACGCGCCGCAACGCCTCGAGCAGGTGCGCGATTTGCGGGGTGAGGCGTGCATTCAGCGCCGCCGTGAGCGCCCGCTTCGGGGCATCCAGCTGTGAGCTGAGCTCGTGGCTGCAGGTGACCGGCTTCGGGCACAGGGCGCGGATGCGCTCGCGCGCGCGGCGCTCGTGCTCGGGATTGCGCACCGAGAACATGGCGGCCACCGCGAATGCCTCGACCTGCGCGCCGTGCTCGCGCACCGCGGCCTCGATGGCCGCCTCGTCCAGCGGCTGCGCCTCCTCGCCGGTGCCATCGTGGCCGCCCTCGACGCGCACCACCACGCCACCGCCGCCGCGCCGCAGGTTCGAGCGCTCCACCATCTTCTCGTCGAAGCCGATGAGCAGGGTGCAGATCGAGCTGAAGCGGTTTTCCACGACCGCATTGGTCGCCAGCGTGGTCGAGACCGACACCAGCGAGATGTCCTCGCGCCTGGTGCCGGAGGGCAGCTTGGCGAGCACGGCCCGGATGGCTCCGTCGAGCCCGATCGACAGGTCCCATGGGGTGGTGAGGGACTTCGCGCTCGCCACCACGCGGCGCTGCCCGTCCAGGGCAACCGCGTCGGTGTAGGTGCCCCCGGTGTCAACCCCGATGCTGAATTCCTGCGGTATCTCCCGCATGGCGGCGGGGGCGGTCACGCCCACCCTCGCTGCGCACAATGGCACTGACTCAACATGACGATAGGACCGACGCCTTTCCAAAAAACCGGGCGGTGTTAACCTGTAGGCCCATTTTATTCCGAACCGGGCGTTCATTGGCGCAACTGATCACAGCTTTCCGCCGCGTACCTCGCCGGCCGGGCCTTCTGCACCGGTGAACAGCTCCGTCCACCAGACCGAACAACTGCTATTTCTGGTGCTGGCGCAGACCATCGTCATGATCGGGGTCGCACGCCTGGGCAATACGCTGCTGCGCAAGCTGGGGCAGCCCGGGGTGGTAGGGGAAATCCTCGCCGGACTGGTGCTGGGGCCTTCGCTCTTCGGGCACTTCTTCCCCGAGGCCTCGCGCGCGGTGTTTGGCGAGCATCCCTCCCCGCCCATCGTGATCATCAGCCAGATCGGGCTCATCCTGCTGATGTTCCAGATTGGCATGGACTTTGAGTTCGGCCACCTCAAAACCCCGCGCAACTCGCGCGCCGTGCTGGCCGTGACGCTGGCCTCGGTCGGGGTGCCGCTGCTGCTGGGGTTTGCCATCGGCCACCTTTCGCACGCAGCGCTGGCCCCCGGGATCGACGCGACCGTGTACAGCCTTTTCTGCGCCGTGGGCCTGGCCATCACGGCGGTGCCTATTCTGGGCAGGATCCTGCGCGAGTACGGGCTCACTCGCACCGAGGTGGGGGTCGTGGCAATCTCCGCCGCAGCGCTGAACGATGTGGTGGGCTGGATACTGCTGGCCGGAGTATCCGCGTACGCGGTGGCGCGCTTCTCCGGCGCGCACGTCATGCTGCAGCTGGCGGGCCTCGGCGCCTTCATCCTGGTGCTGTGGTTCGTGGCGCGGCCGCTGGTCGATCGGCTGGTGGCGCGCGGCGTGCAAGGCGATGGCGCCCTCAAGCCGAACCTCATGGCAGGGGTCATCTGCCTGATGTTCGCCGCCGGGATCTGCACCTACCGACTGGGGATCTTTGCCATCTTCGGCGGCTTTGCGGCCGGGCTCCTGTTCCATCGCCACGCGGCCTTCGTGGCGGCTTGGCACCGCCAGGTTGGAGCCTTCGTGCTCGTGTTCTTCCTGCCGGTGTTCTTCACGTTTACCGGCCTGCGGACCAACGTGCTCGGCCTCAACACGGCTGGCGACCTGCAATGGCTCGGGATCGTGTTGTTGGCGGCGATCCTGGGAAAGGTCCTCCCGGTCTACTGGGCCGCGCGCCTGACAGGTTTCGACCGCCCCCACAGCCTGATACTCGGGAGCCTCATGAACACCCGGGCGCTGATGGAGCTGATCGTGCTGAACATCGGGCTGGACCTGGGGTTCATTCCACCCCGGGTATTCACCATGCTCGTGATCATGGCCGTGATAACCACGATCATGACCGGGCCGATCCTCAAGGTGCTGCTGCCGCGCGCGGGGCACGTCATCCCGCCCGCCATGGACGCCTGAGCACCAGGCAAGCCCCGGCAGCCCTACCCCACACCTAGCGTCGTTTGGATCGAATCTGCGAGGTGTTAAGCTCGGGTCCGTGCTCCACACGTCCCGCAATACCTCAGGAATGGCTCGCTTCCGGCGCGTGCCGCGTGCTCAATGATGCGCAGCCCTCGTGCGCTGCGCGTCTGCCTTGCGGTCATCGCCACCGCGCTGCTCGCCCCATCCTGCAAGATCGTCGACAAGATGCGGCCGGAGGATGAGGGCGACAAGCGCGCCACGCAGCTGCAGGACCTGCAGCTGAAGGTCATGCACTTCGCCGACGAGTACGCCGGTCGCATCCTCACCCCGGTACGCAAGTTCCAGCGCGGGACCACCTCCCCGCAGGAGCGCCTCGTCGCCCAGAACTGGCTGGTGCAGCAGACCACCACCGCTTACACCATCGCCACCGGACAGAACCCGGTCACCGATGCACTGGACATGGTGGTGCTGAGCACGATGAGCCACATGGCCATCGAGGATGGCACGCTCGATGAGGAACTGGGCGAGCGCATCTCCGAGCTGCGCGAGGCATACGCAGTCCTCGAGCCCGAATCCTGGGAGCTGCTTGATGGGGCCGTGAGCCCGGAGCAGATCAAGGCGGTGCGCTCGGCGCTGCAGGACTGGCGTGCCAAGAACCCGCACGTGACCTCGGTCTCGTACGTGCACTTCCGTGACTTCGTGTCCTCGCCCGAGGCGGAAAAATCGCGCGAAGTGGGCGGCGGCAACGGCTTGCTGTCGCTGCTGGGCCTGGACCCCCTGAGTTCCCTCGACCCGACCATGCAGGAGATCGCGCGTACGCGCCAGTCGGTCGAGCGCGCGATGTACTTTCTGCAGCGCGCGCCGCAGCTGCTGGACATGCAGGTCGAGCGGGTAACCTACCAGCTGGCCATGATGCCCGAGTCGCAAGGTCTGCTGGAGGATCTGGAGCGCACCAGCCACGCGGCAGAGTCCGCCGGCAAGCTCGCCGACAGGCTGCCGGAGGTGATCGCCCGCGAACGCGAGGCGGCTATCCGGCAGTTCGTGGACGCGATCGAGTCCCAGCAGGCACAGATGCGCGAGCTGCTCACCGACATGCGTGCCACGCTGCAGGCCGGCACCGCGGCATCAGATTCGGTCAACCAGACCACCCGCTCCCTGGACGCCTTCATCGCCGGGTTCCGCAAGCCGCCGGACCCGAATCGCCCGCCCGGCAAGCCCTTCGACATCACCGAATACACGGCCACCGCCCGCGAGCTGGCGGCCGCCTCGACGCAGCTGCAGGGGCTGCTGGCGCAGCTCAATGCCTCGGGACCGGGGGTCGCGCGACTGACCGACAGCGCAGCAACGCAGCTGAACGGCGTGGTCGATCGCGCCTACCGGCGCATGGTGGAACTGGTCCTGCTGCTGGTGGGCTCCTGCCTGGTCGCCGTGCTGCTCTACCGGCTGGCCATGCGCCGCATCTCCACCAGCACCCACGCGGCCTGAGTCCGCAGCGGACTATTCCAGCGCGATCGCCTCCGCATCGCCGGCGGTCGCGGGCTCCTTGCGCTTCGCCGGTCGCAGCAGCACCAGCGCCGGGATGACCATGCAGGTGAGGACGAACAGCAGCCGGAAGTCATCAAGGTAGGCGATCATCGCCGCCTGCCGGTTCACCTCCTCGTTGAGCGCGGCAACCCCGGACAGGTTCTGCAGGCCGAGCAGCGCGCCCAGCGGACTGGTGAACAGGTTGCCATGGGCGCGGCTCATGTTCTCCACCAGGCCGGCGTGCACGATCTGCGTGTTGCGCACCAGCAGTGCCTGGGTGGCGGCAATGCCGATCGCACTGCCGATGTTGCGCATGAGGCTGAAGGTCGCGGTGCCGTCTGCGCGCAGCTCCGGGGACAGGGTGGCGAAGCTGGCCGCGGTGAGCGGCACGAACACGATCCCCAAGCCGAAGCCCTGCAGCAGTCCCGGCCAGACGATCGAGCTCTGGGTCATCGTCAGGTCGTAGTGGATCATCTGCCAGCAGGAGAAGGCCGTGATCGCAAATCCCACCGTCAGCAGGATGCGGATGTCGACCTTGCCGGTGAGCCTGCCGACGATGAGCATGGCGATCATGGTGCCGACGCCGCTCGGCGCCATGACCAGCCCGGCAAGGCTCGCCGGGTAGCCGAACAGGTTCTGCAGCATGGTGGCCAGCAATGCCCGGGTGGCGAACAGCACCATGCCGATGATGAAGATCATGATGATGCCGGAGACATAGTTCGGGTTGCGCAGCAGCCGCCGGTCGAAGAAGGACTTGCCGGCCGGGGTGAGCAGCGTGTGCAGCAGGAAATAGCCGGAGCTGACCAGGAAGGCCACCGCGTACGCCCAGGTTTCCACGGAGGAGAACCAGTCGTTCTGCTCGCCGCGGTCTAGGAACAGCTGCAGCGCCGCGATCGCGATCGCCAGCGTGGTGAAGCCGAAGACATCGAAGACGACGCGCCGCGCCCCGGGCCGCGCCCGTATGTAGCGTCCGATGCCGTAGAAGGCGACGGCGCCGATCGGCACGTTGATGAAGAATACCCAGCGCCAGTCGAAGTTCTCGGTGAGGTAGCCGCCCAGCGCCGGGCCCATGATCGGGCCGATCATCACGCCAACCCCCCACACCGCCATCGCCGAGCCGTGCCTGGCGGGCGGGTAGATATCGAGCATCACCGCCTGCGACAGCGGCACGAGGGCGGCGCCGAAGAAGCCCTGCAGCAGGCGCGCCACGACGATCTGCGTGAGCGACTCGGAAATTCCGCACAGCACCGAGGCGATGGTGAAGCCTGCGATCGAGACGAGCAGCACCTGCTTCAGGCCGAAGCGGTCGGTCAGCCAGCCGGCCAGCGGCGTGGCGATGCCGGCGGCGACGATGTACGAGGTCAGCACCCAGGTGATCTGGTCGAGCGAGGCGGACAGGCTGCCCTGCATGTGCGGCAGCGCCACGTTGGCGATGGTGCCGTCGATCGCCTGGATGATCGTCGCCAGCATCACGGAGATGGTGATCATGCCGCGGTGCGCGGCTTCCCCGTGGATGGTGCTGCCGTCGTAAGCTGCTGCGGCGCTCATGGGCGGGAGATGGGCCGCTCAGCCGAAGCGCGCGCGCAGCAGCGGCAGCACGCGCTCGGCGAACAGACGGATGAAGCGCGCCTGGTCGGGGCCGGGCGCGTGGAACACCAGGTGATTGAAGCCCAGCTGCACGTACTTGCCGATACTCTCGACCATCTCAGCAGGCTCGGTGCTGACGATCCAGCGCGAGGCGGTGCGCTCCACCGGCAGCGCGTCTGCCAGGCGCTCCATCTGCAGCGGATCCTCGACGTCGGTCTTCTCCTGGGGCGTCAGCGCCAGGGCCCCCCAGAACTTGGTATCGGCAAGCGCGCGGGCTGCATCGGTGTCGAAGGACACCTTCATCTCGATGAGCCGGTCGTAGCTGGCGGTGGCGCGCCCGGAGGCTTCCAGCCCCGCGGCAAGGTTCGGCAGCAGGGTCTCGGTGTACAGCTCCCATTTCTTGCCCGAGGTGCAGATGAAGCCATCGGCCTCCAGGCCGGCGAGCTTGGCCATGAAGGGCCCCGCGCCGGCGATGTACAGCGGCACCGGGATCTCCGGGCGGTCATAGATCGTGGCCAGGCGGGTCTGGTAGTACTGTCCGTCGAAGCTCACGCGCTCGCGCGACCACAGTTCGCGGATCAGCCTGACCGCCTCTCGGAAGCGCGCGGTGCGCTCCTTCTGTTCCGGCCAGCGGATCGCAGAGGCCGGCACCTCGTTCAATGATTCGCCGGTGCCAAGTCCGAGCACGACGCGGCCCGGGAACAGCATCCCGAGGGTCGCGAACGCCTGGGCAACGACGGCGGGTTGGTAGCGGAAGGTCGGGGTGAGCACGCTGGTACCCATGACGATGCGCCGGGTGTGCGCGCCCAGGGCGCCGAGCCAGGCGAGCGAGAATGGCGCATGGCCGTGGGTGTGGCGCCAGGGCTGGAAGTGATCGCTGATCCACACCGAGTCGTAGCCACACTCTTCCGCCAGGCGCGCGTAGCCGAGCAGTTCGGCCGGGCCGAACTGTTCCGAGGAAGCCTTGTAGCCGAGCTTGAGCATCTTCAGTCGCCTCGGGGCCGCGGACGTTCCAGTACCTCGGTCGCGTGTCCGGAGTCGAGGTACTCGCGCGCCGTCTTGATCCTGCCGTTCTCAAGCAGCACCAGCAGGTGATAGACGTTGTTGTAGAGCTTGCCCTCGCAGGTCAAGCCGTAGGATTCCGCTTCGACGGCAACCCGATCCTCCTCGGCAGTCGTGCCCAGGATCGTGAAGCGCAGGCCGTTCGGGAAGGTGTCCGCGGACCCCTCGCACAGGGCACGGTAGCTCGCCTTGGTGTAGTCGGAGGGGTACGGATAGTTCTCGGCGCGCGCCATGAGCCGCCAGGTCGCATCCTCGGCGACCCGGTCCCAGCAACGGGCGTCGCCGCCGGCAAGCTCCGCGAAAAAATCCAGCACGAACTGGCGCGCTTGTTGTGCCTGCAATGGCTGCTCCTTGAGATTGCGGCGCCTGACACTGCGCCCACCTGCGCGCATCCACAGGTACCCCCGCGCTGGCCGCGTCCCGCGGCGCGGCGCGGCGCGGCGGGCTGAATATACCGCAACCCGCCGCCACCCCCGGGCACCGCTGGCCGTGCTACCCCTTCTGGAGTAGGCCGTGCAACTTAAGGGGTGGCCACCGCCCCGGGCAGCTGCCAGTGCAGCCACAGGCTCACCAGGCGCAGCGCCAGGCAGGCGCCGCCGCCGATGGCGGCGCCCAGTGTCGGGGACAGCCCGAACCTGCGTCCCAGCACGAGCAGGGTGGCGCCGATCATCGCCGCGGTTGCATAGATGTCCACGCGCAGGATCGCGGGCACGTGCGTGAGCATCAGGTCGCGGATCGTGCCGCCGCCGACTGCGGTGATGGTGCCCAGCAGAACCGCGCTCATGGGGTGGATGCGCGCATCGAGCGCCTTCTCGGTGCCGGCGACCGCAAAGAGCGCCAGCCCCCCGGCATCGAGGATCTGCAGCAGCTGCAGCGGCACGTGCATGTGCGGCTCGAGGGCGAAGGCGATGGCACCGGCGGCAAATGCGGTGCTCGGATAGCTCCAGCCGCGCAGCGCGGACGGCGGCAGTGCCCCCATGAGCACATCGCGGATGACGCCGCCCCCCAGGGCGGTGGCAAAGGACAGCACCAGCACCCCGAAGAGGTCCAGGTGCGCGGCGAGCGCCAGGAGCGCTCCCTGGAAGCCGAAGATAAAGGTGCCGGCGAGGTCGGCGAAGCGCACCAGGGGGTGCACGATCCACGGGCCCGGGCTCTGCGTTGTGACTGCCGTGTCGCTCACGAAACCGCCGCCGGGCTGCTCATGCGCGCCGATTCTCCGGTGCGCCGGCGGCCGAGTCCACCATGCTAGGCTTGGCAGGTGATTACGCCGTTCCATGTGGCCCTGCAGGTTCGCAACATCGCAGAGGCACGCGAGTTCTATGGTCGCATCCTCGGCTGCCCCGAGGGGCGCAGTTCCACGGACTGGGTGGACTTCAATCTCTACGGCCACCAGCTGGTGTGTCATCTCAATCCGTCCCTGGGACCGAGCGGTCGCATTGGCGCGCACTTCAACCCCGTGGACGGCCACGGCGTCCCCGTGCCCCACTGCGGCGTGGTCCTGCGACCGGCGCAGTGGGACGAGCTCGCCGCGCGCTTGCAGGTCGCGCGCGTCGAATGGGTCATCGAACCGGGCACGCGCTTCAAGGGCCTGCCGGGGGAGCAGTCCACGCTGTTCATCCTCGACCCTTCCGGCAACGCGCTGGAGTTCAAGGCATTCGCCGACTTCGGTCAGCTGTTTGCCACCTGACCTGCCCGCGGCCTCCGGACGGCGCGCCGCCTAGCCGCCGCGCAGCAGCGTCGTGGCCTCGTTGAGCGCATCGCAGTAGCCATCGAGCAGCTTTGCGGTGAAGGCCGAGTACTCGTCCGCCTCCGCCCAGCGACCGCCCTCAATCGCCTCGCGCACCGCCGGCAGGGTCTTCACCCCGTAGCCGGTGAGCAACCCGGGCGCGTAGACGAAGTGCTTGAACCAGGCGCGGCCGGGCAGTCCCCGCTCAGCGGTCAGCTTCTGCTCCAGCCCGCGCAGCAGCGCGTTCAGCTGCCGCTGCCGGCTGGCGCTGAGCTGCAGGCCGCCGGCGTTGAGCCTGGCGTAGGCGGCGTCGTAGGCGCTGGCTGCCACCTTCAGCCGGGCAACGGCCGCATCCAGCGGCGCGAGGTCGACCTGCGGCACCGGTGCCTCGCGCTGCGGCGGGCCTACCACCCGGGTCGGGTCCGCAGCCAGTGCGAAGGCGTGCGCATCGATCAGCCGCGCCACCTGCGCCGCGTTCGCGCGCCGCTCGTCGGTCAGCGTGCGCAGCTGCTTCACGTAGTCGCCCAGCGTATCGGCAACACCGGTGAACTGCAGCGGCAGCACCGGGGCATCGGCCATGCGCAGCACGATGTGGCCGATGGTCTTGGCATCGGCCACCCCGTAGGCGAAGCCCGGGTCACCGAAGCGCACGTAGTGATCGAAGGAATCGAAGTTGGAGTGGTAGACGCCCTCCTGGTCCTCCTCGCCGCCGTACTCAATGTCCAGCGAGGCGAGCCCCAGGTGCTGCAGGTACGCGGAGTAGTCGGATCCGGATCCCAGGGCGCCGATAGGCAGGTCGCCGCCGGCCGCGGCGAGGCGCGCATTGCGCTCGCGCGCCACCGCTGCGTCGCCATCCACGCCACCCTTGTCCAGTCCCTGCACCTGCATGCGCGCGCGCAGGCGCTCCTGCACGCTGACGCCGGTCTCAGGATCGGTCACCCCGGCGGCGACCTCGTTCACCAGGCGCTGCAGCGAGTGACTGCCCTCCGGGTGCAGGAAGCCGCGCGCATTGGTGTCGGAGTTCAGGTAGAGCACCGCCTTGGTCTTCAGTTCCGCCGCATGCTCCTCAGCCCACTCGGTGGAACCGAGCAGCCCGGGCTCCTCGCCGTCCCAGCTGGCGTAGACCAGCGTGCGGCGCGGCTTCCAGCCGCTCTTGAGCAGCGTGCCAATGGCCTTCGCCTCGGCGAGCATGGCCACGTGGCCGGACAACGGATCCCAGGCACCGAACACCCAGCCGTCGCGATGGTTGCCGCGCACCACCCACTCGTCCGGTTCCTGCGCGCCGGGTATCCGTGCGATCACGTCGTACAGCGGCTTCAGGCTCCAGTCGGAGCTGATCATGAGGTGCACCTTCGCCGGCCCCGGCCCCATGTGGTAGGTGATCGGCAAGCTGCCGCGCCAGCGCGCGGGGGCGACCGGACCGCCGAGGGCGGCGAGAAACGGCTGGGCGTCGCCATAGGAAATCGGCAGCACGGGAATCTTGAGGATCGTCTTGGCATCCTTGAGCGCCAGGCGCTTTGCACCCTTCGTCGCACCGACCCCAGGGGTGAGCGGGTCGCCCGGGTACAGCGCCATGTCCAGGACCGAGCCGCGCTGCAGGCTGGTGGCCGGCCGGTAGCCGCCCTTCGGGTAGACATCCCCGGCCGCGTAGCCATCGTCCTGCGGATCGGAGTAGATGATGCAGCCGACCGCGCCGTGCTCCTGCGCGAGCTTCGGCTTCAGGCCGCGCCAGCCGCCGCCGTAGCGGGTGATGACGATCTTGCCCTTCACCTCGATCCCGCGGCGCGCCAGGTCCTCATAGTCCTGCGGCATGCCGTAGTTGAGGTACACCAGCTCCGCGGTGACGTCCCCGTCCGCGCCGTACACGTTGTAGGGCGGCAGCCCGTCGGTGCGCGTCGAGGTCGCATCGCCCTCGATCGGTCCCTCCGCGAGGCTGGCAGTGAACCTGGTCGGGCCGACCAGCTCCAGGGTGTGGGATTTCAGCGTCGGGTAGAGCACCTCGAACACCTCGATCTTCGCATCCCAGCCCCACTGTCTGAACAGGTCGCGCACCATTTCCGCGTTGGCCTTGTCGTGCGGGGAGCCGACGTGGTTGGCCTCCGCCGACAGCGTCTTCATCCAGTCACGCAGGTCATTCGGATCGAGCGCGGCATCGAAGCGCTGCTCCAGTGCGCGCTGCTGCGTCGCGCCCTGCGCGGTGAACCCGAACAGTGCCGTCCCCGGGTCCGCCTGCCCGGCGGCGACCGCCGCGAACAGGCAGAAAGCGAGCGCGGCTGCGAAATGGCCGAGGCGGCGCGCGGCCGGATACGGGCGATGCAATGGCTGATTCATGCGATGGGCCTGCGGGTGAGATGTTGCCGCGCATCCTATCCGAAAGCGACGCGCGGCGCGGCCCGGCGCGCCAGCGCAGCTAGCGCCCCGGCGCCGGGTAGAGCGCGGCGGAGCCGGCGCTCATCAGCTCGGTGAGCTGCGCGCGCGGCAGCATGCGCATCGCATCCGCCGTCGCCTGGCCGACCGCGTACCACACCGCCGCCTGGCCGAGGTGCGCCAGCGCTCCGCGCGCCACCTCCGCCGCATCCATCGCCACGTAGCCGGCCGCCGCGGCGGCGGTGAACGACAGACCGGAGCGACGCATGGCCGGCGTGTCCGTCAGGCCCGCGACTGCGCACAGCACATCGATCCCCTCGCGCGCCAGCTCCCAGTGCAGTCCCTCGCACAGGGCGATCTCGAAGGCCTTGGCGGCTGCATACGTGGCCACCAGGCCGCTGCCGCACAGCCCCGACATCGAGGAGACGATGATGAGCCCGGCCGGCCGGCCGCGCGCACGCCGTGCGCCGAGCATCTTGTGGGCGAACAGCACCGGCCCGGTGCAGTTGAGCTGCACGAGGTGCGTCGCCTTGGCCAGCGGCGTATCGAGGAAGTTGCCGACGCCGTGGGTGGCGCCGGCGTTGTAGACGATGAGCCCGATGTCATCGGCCGCGAGCAGCCCGTCGACGAAGGCCTCCAGCCCCGGCGCCGCCAGGTCGTGCGCGCGCGTGCCGACCTTCACGCCGTGGGCGGCGCGGATCTCTGCAGCAGCGTGCTCCAGGGCCGCGCTGCCGCGCGCGACCAGCACCAGGTCGAGGCCGGCGCCGGCCAGTTCATTCGCGAACTGCCTCCCGATCCCCTCGGAACCGCCCAGGATCAGCGCCGCCGGGCCGTAGGTCTTGGCATCTGCCATCGATGTCTCCGTGCGCATCCGGAAAGGGGACCGCAAGCCGCCCCGAGCATGCGCGCGCCCGAGGCACTGCGGAATCACCCGAGAGGACGAGTCGCCCCCGGAGCGCCCCGCCGCCGCATATATAAGGAGAGCGGCGCCCCGGACCCTGACCAACAGAGCCGGCGGCGGCAATCTGTGCACTGCGTCGCAGTCGCCGTGCGATGTGGCCCAAGTGCCAACACGGCCGCGAATGGCGGTGCCCCGAATCGTGACATAAGCACGGGTCGGGAAAATCCTGATACGTAAGATCGCGGCAACCCTATGTCGATGCGTCTTTCTAACCCTAGCCTCAGGAATCAATCATGCGGATCTCTAACGTCATCAAGAGTCTTCTGGCTTTAACCGCGGTTGCGGTGCCGCCGCTGGCCCACGCCGAGTCCAACGTCGTCAATGGCGCCGCCACCGCCAGCCCGGGCGCCCAGGCACACGTGGATTTCCAGATCACGATCCCGAAGTACCTGTACCTGCGCGTCGGCACCGGTTCGGCCTACCCGACGACGCTGGCCAACAGCGCCACCGTTGACCTGGTGCAGTTCGCACCGGCTCTCGGCTCGGTCGGCAACAGCGTGGCGGTCGCGGGCACCGGCGGCGACCTCACCGGTGGCGTCGAGACGGCCGCGGTGGTTAGCAACAGCGGCAACGTCACCCTGGGCGCCAGTTCCCTTGGCGCGCTCAGCGACGGCGCCGGCGACACCATCGCCTTCAGCGAGATCAAGACCGCGGCCGCGACCCTGACCTCGGTGACCGCCCTGCCGGCCCCGGTGCTGGCCAACGGCGCCAGCGCCACGATCCTGCTGACCGCGCCCGCCTCGAAGATCATCGTGCAGGACGCGAAGTGGACGTACACGTATGCCAACACGACCAACCCGCCCGCGGGTGTCTATGGTGGCGCGAACGTCAACAACGGTCGCGTAACCTACACGGCGACGATGCCGTAAGGCCCGACGCCGGTCAGGCACCAGAGCAGATGTCCCCTCGGTGGCGGCACGCATAAGCGCCCCGGGGGGACATTACCTCGCGAAATCCACGCCATATGCTCACACGCACGCTGTACCTCGCGCTCCTCGCGGCGGTCAGCTGCCCGGCGCCCGCCTTCACCGTTGCGATCAATGCCGCGGCGCCCAAGACCATTTATCTGCAAGTCGGCGTCGGCAGCTTCACGGGCCAGTACGACAGCGGCGGCACGCCGCTGAACAACACGACGGTGAACAAGGTGTCGGTGGCGGTCGGCGCGGGGGTGCTCGGTAACGGCACCGCCCAGGCGATGACCACCAACAGTACGCAGTCGAACAGCTTCTACGACAACTTCGCCTTCTGTAACGTGCCGCAGCAGCTGTACATCGGCGGCTTCTACCGCACCACCGGCGCCGGCACCGGCACGGTATCGGTGACAGCGACGGTGCCGGCATCGCTGGTGGATACCGCGGGTGACACCATCCCCTTCTCCCAGGTGTCCTGGACCACCGATGGCAACGGCCCGCTCGGCGACAGCACCGGCGAGCCCTTCACGGCCGGCACCTTCACCGGCGGGGCGGTGCAGACGGTGGGCACGATTGCGCAGAACCACTGGGCGGAAAGCTGCTGGACCTTCTCCTTCCGCAACAACACCTTCCCGGCCGCAGGCACCTATACCGGACGCGTGCTGTACACGCTGACGGCCCCGTAAGGCCGGCCGGTGGTTGCTGTCATGCGCAAGCCCTCGCTCCTGGCATTCATCATAATCTGGCTCGCCGCGTCCGCTGCGATCGCCAAGACGGCCGTCATCGACGACTCGGGCACGCTGCCGAATAACGCCGCGCTCAACATGCGCTGGCAGCAGGTCTCGCCGCGTGGGCCGGACGCCAACACCATGGTGGGCACGCTGGGACTGCGCGTGAAGCTGAACGTCGCGCCCTGGCAGAAGCGCACCGGCAGGATCTACCTCGCGCTGCCGGCACAGGCACCCGGACCGATGAGCGTTACCTGGACCACGCAGGGACGCCTGCTGGCTGGCCGGGTCGAGAGCGGCGGCCGCACGCTGGTGTACTCCGGGCCGATCGCCGCGCCCTTCATCGAGGACATGGTGCAGCTGACGATCCGCGTCGACGGCCGGCGCATGCAGCAGCTGTACCACATCAACTTCAGATTCGAAATGGACGAGGACTGACCGTGCGCGCAATCCTGACACTGATGACTTTGGTGGCGGCTGCCGGATACTCGCTGGCGGCGCGGGCCGATGCCGGCTTTGCCGCGCTGGTCTCGCCACCGCGCTTCGAGGTCAAGGGCAAGCCCGGGGCCACGCTGCGCGAGGTGTTCGAGCTGTCCAACCGCTCGGCGGCGCCGGCGAAGTTCCGCGTGCACACCGCGGACTTCACCCTGAGCCCCGACTACAGCGTCGTCTTCCACGACGAGCTCACCGCCGACAGCTGCCGCCCGTGGGTCGCCATCGAGCGGCCGCTCGTGACGCTGCCCGGCGGCGGCACCATCCGCTATCGCTTCGAAGTCGCGGTGCCCGCGGATGCCCCGCCCGGGGAGTGCCGCTTCGGCATTCTCATCGAGGGCGACGAAGCCTCCGTGGCCCAGGCGCAGTCACTCGCGCTGCCGGTGGTCGGCCGCATCGGCATCATCGTCTACGTGAAGGTCGGCGACGGCGCGCCGAAGATCGAGGTGTTCGGCCCGCAGGTCGCCTCGCTCAACGGCATCCAGGTGCCGGCCCTGCGCGTCCACAACTCCGGCGATGCCCACGCGCGCATGTCCGGGTTCCTCACCGGGACGGACGCCAGCGGCAAGAAGTACGACGTCACCCCCTCGGACCTGCCGATCCTGCCGGGCGAGGAACGCATCGTGTTCCTTACCCCCTCCACTACCGAGCAGGAGCACCCGCAGGTGAGCTTCCCGATGAGCGTGAAGGGCACGCTCGAGTGGGGTGACCAGAGCACCGAACTGAACGAGCTTTTCAAATGAAGCTCCCTGCACGGCGCGCACTGCACCTCGCAGCGTGCCTGTGCGGGCTTGTGGCTACAGCCGTGCTGAGCAGTCCGCTCAGCGCGCAGCCGGAGGCCGCCGCGGCCGATGCCGCCCCTGCCTACCAGGACCGGCTGATCGGCGGCGGCAACCTGGCCCCCGATATTTCCACGGGCGACAACAGCACCAGCGACACCTCCGGACTGGCGCGCTCGATCCGCGTCGACGCGGTGGGCAGCGTGCTGCACCAGGACGGCCCGAACTCCGCACCCGACCTGCATGAGTACGGCATCGTCACGGATGCGCAGTGGGATACGGCCGCCTACGGTGCCTGGTCGGCGAATCTGGCGGCGCGCATCGGCGGCAGCAATGAGCGCACCAGCCCCGGCGGCAGCCAGACCCAGAGCAACATCGCCTTCGCCGTGCACGAGCGGGCCATGCCCTTCGATGATGGCTGGCAGACCGACAATGCCCTCGGCGACCTGAACGCCCCGCTGATCAACCTGGCTCACGTGCAGCCGCGCTTCCTGCTGGCACAGGGACCGATGCAGGGCCTGGAGAGCGAGTGGCGCGGTCCGGCCGGCGTCCAGATCGTCGCCGGCGCCGGCGAGCCGGGGGTGTACGAAGGCATCAAGGTACCGACGTTTCAGACCCTCGGTGGCACGACCGCCACCCTGGGCGCGCAGTGGTCACCGGCGCCGGCCTGGTCGGTCGGCGGGGAGTTCGCCGCCGCCCACGACGTGTCCCTGTACTACCAGCCGCTGGATCCGAACCTCTTCCCGATCACCCCCACCAGCTCGCCGCGCATCTCCACCGACACGGGGTACCTGACGGCCGCCTGGCAGGGAAGCAACCTGCGCGTGCAGGGCAACCTGATCGACGGCACCGTCGATGGCAACAACAACGCCTTCGGGGCCTGGGTCGATGCGGCCCTCGCCCGCGGCCCGGTCACCCACACCTTCGGGCTCTTCCGCATCGACCCCAACCTGGCCTGGGGCAACCAGCTGATCACCAGTGACGTGCAGGGGGGCTATTACCGCGCGGATTACCAGTCGCGGCGCTGGAACGCGGACTTCGGCATCGATGAGGTGAAGTCCGTCTCGGGCAGCGGCCCCGAGGTCACCTTCATCAACAGCGATGCGCGCTACCAGCTCACGCGCGACACCGGCCTCGGTGCCGTCGCCAACCTGCGCCACGGCGCCGGCGATACCGCCTGGTCGCTGGAGGGCTATCTCGACCGGGTGAACTTCCTCGGCACCGGGCGCGCGCAGCTGGACTACGCCACCGACTCCCAGACGAAGGAGGCGACCGTCACGCTGCAACAGGGCTGGAACCTGCAGGCCGGCAGGCGCCTGTCGACCACCGCTGCGGTAGACCGCATCCAGAACAACACCGTCCCCGGCAGCTCCCAGGACGCCACGGTGGTGCGTCTGGCGGTATATGGCGGCGGGGACATCAGCGCGCGACTTTCACTGGATGGCAGCGTGCAGTGGGCGCAGGCGGTGCAGGGCCGTGCGGCGCCCTCGACCTCCGCGGACGTCACCCTGAGCTGGCAGCTCAACCGCGCCTGGTCGCTGCTGGCCAGCTACTACGCGAACCGCATCGGCTCGTGGGAACCACTGGTGGTCACCTCGCCGCTGAACCCGGCCACGCCGGTACCGATCGCCTCGATGGGTGAGAGCGGCTTCTTCCTGACGGTGCGCTACCAGGACTCGCGTGGCGCGCACTTCATGCCGCTGGGCGGAAACCCGGGCTCCGGTTCCGGACGCCTGAGCGGCATCGTGTACCTGGATGCCAACGAGAACGGCCGCCTGGATGCCGGGGAGACCGTGGTCGCCAACGTCACGGTCATCCTCGACGGGCGCTTCTCGGTGCGCACCGACTCCAACGGCCGCTATGACTTCCCGGCCGTGGTCTCCGGCCACCACGTGATCACCGTGCAAGGCGACAACCTGCCGCTGCCCTGGACCATGACCAACTCGGGACGCACGGAGGTGGAGGTGAGCACGCGCAACCGCACCGAGATGGACGTCGGCGCGTTGCGGATCAAGTAACTGCGATGCGCTAGTCGACGATCGTCGACTGGATCGCGATGCCGCCACCGACCACCCTGGAGACGGCGGTGGCGGCGGCAACACCGAGCAGGTCCTGCTTCTGCTCGCCGCTGAGCGGCTTGGCGAAGGACAGCTTGCGCTCGATGTGTTCGTGCCCGGAGGCATCCTTGGACCAGCGCACTCCCACCGTGATCTTGCCCAGCGTCCAGTCATGCAAGGCGGCGTGGCGGCGCAGCGCCACCGCGGTGTCGGCACCCAGACTCGCCAGCAACAGCTCGCGCGGCGCCAGCCCGGCATCGCTGCCCCCGGCGGCCACCGGCTCGTCGGCCGTGAGGTGGTGGTGGCCGGAGACGATCTGCTGCACGTGCTGGTGCTCGTTGATCACGGTAACGTAGGCCATCAATATCCCCTAGGCGTTTGCATGCCCGCGCCGCCCGGCCAGGGCACCGGCACGGGCGGGGCGGTCGAACATGCTGCGCAGGATGCTGCCCAGGCTCTTGCCGGTCACATCGTCCAGGCGATACGCGGCGCCCTGCACGATTGCCTGCGCAGCCCGCAGGCCACTGCGGATCGCAGGTCCGATGCCCTCGCCCAGGTCCGGCGTCGCCAGTCCCGCAGCATCGCCGGTGATGAACGCGTTGTCGCGGCGCACGACGCTGACGTTGCCGCGCAGGTAGTAGCTGTAGCCGGTCGGCTCGAACGGGGCCCCGGGGGCAAAACCGCGGTGCAGCAGCTGCGTCAGGTGATTCCAGTGGCCGCGGATATCGTGGCCGCCGCCTTTCATGCGGGCGGCGATGCCGCCCACTCCGACATTGAGCCAGCCGCGCTCCTTGGGCACGTACCAGGAGTATCCGGGCAGGCCGTTGGCGAAGAACCACAGGTGGCAGTCCTTCTCCTGCCAGTCGTATTCGAGCTCGTGCTCGAGCGTCACCAGCTGCAGTTCGCTGGCGCGCGGATTGAGTGAGCGGAACAGCTCGCGGTACACCGGGCAGCGCGTGCCGCCGGCGCCGATCAGGTAGCGCGCCCGGTAGGCGTCATCCACCAGATAGCCGTCGCGCTCGGCGACGATGTGCCGCACGTTATGGATCTCGACCGGCGCGCCGGAGCGCTCCAGCATCCAGGCGTCGAATTCGAAGCGACGGATGGAATGCTGCACGCACGGCACCGGC
Organism: uncultured Pseudomonadota bacterium; assembly: GCA_963794975.1. Classification (GTDB taxonomy): domain Bacteria; phylum Pseudomonadota; class Gammaproteobacteria; order Steroidobacterales; family Steroidobacteraceae; genus 13-2-20CM-66-19. The sequence continues at coordinate 276,405 of CAWCGL010000005.1, forward strand.
AGGTGCACGGGACCGAAGTGCATGCGCAGGCGCGGGTAGGTCAGCAGGCGGTGCGGGTACTCGCGCACGTCCATCTCCAGCTCGCGCACCACCTCGGGGGTGATCCAGCCGGCGCACAGCTTCAGGCGCGGAAAGGCCTCGCGGTCGAGCACCAGCACGTCCCTCCCCGCACGCCGCAGCTGCCAGGCGGCCGCCGCTCCTGCCGGGCCACCGCCGACAATCAGTACCTCACATGAGCGCATGGCGGCCTTCGCAGCAGTCTCAGCCGGCGTAGACGTCGGCGCGGTTCCAGGGGATGTCGTTGTTCTGTCCCGGCGCGAACAGCACCTGGAACAGCTGCAGCTTGCCGGTGGTGAAGGCACCGATGGAGCCGGCGAGGTACAGGCGCCACATGCGCACGAAGCGCGCGTCGAACATCTCGCGCACCTTGTCGCTGGCGGCCTCGTACAGCTGCATCCAGTGTCGCAGCGTGAGCGCGTAGTGCAGGCGCAGGTTCTCGACATCGAGCACCGAGAGGTCCCACGGCTCGAAGATGCCCATCATCTCGCTCAGCGCCGGCGGGCAGGCGCCGGGGAAGATGCGCTTCTCGATCCACGGCTGCAGCAGCGCCGGGTAGTTGCGGCCGATGGTATGAATCAGCCCGCGTCCGCGGCCGCCCAGGGCGCGCTGGACCACGTTGCCCAGCTCCGCATAGTTCTCGATGCCGACGTGCTCGAGCATGCCGACGGAAACGAACGCGTCGTAGTTGCCGCTGATGTTGCGGTAGTCATCCTCGACGTACTCGACCTGGCCGCCGAGGCCAGCGCGCTGCGCGTGCTCGCGCGCGTACATGACCTGCTCGCGGGAGATGTTGAAGGCGCGCACGCGCACCCCGTAGCGCCGCGCCATGTGCAGCGCCAGCGTCCCCCAGCCGCAGCCGGCCTCGACCACGGTCTCTCCGCTCTTCAGGCGCAGCTTGCGGCACACGTGGTCCATCTTGGCGACCTGCGCCTCGTCGAGGCTGGCCGACGGGGTCGGGTAGTAGGCGCACGTGTAGGCCATCGTGCTGCCCAGCCACAGCGAGTAGAACTGGTTGCCGATGTCGTAGTGGCGATGGATGTTGTCGCGCGAGCCGGCAAGGCTATTGGTGCGCGGGCGGCGCAGGGCGCGGCGCAGGAACGAGCCGGGCCTCTCGTTGGTGACGCCGGCGCGATAGACCACCTCCAGCATGCCCACCAGGTCCCCCTGGATCGTCACGGTGCCATCGGAGTAGGCGTCGCCGAAGCGCATCGCCGGGTCGGCAAGCACTGCGAGCAGCGTGGCGCGGTTGGCGAAGGTGACGCGTGCGACCGGGGTGCCGCTGGTTACCCGCGCGCCATCCTTGATGGCGAACTCGAGCGATGGATCGCCGCCGAGGTAGGCGCTGAGCTTGGAGAGCAGCCAGGCATCGAGCGGTCGGCCCTCCGCGGGAGCCCCGGGCGGCAGCGGCGCCGGATCCTGGGGCGGCGGTCCGGAGCTGGATGACAGGCTCTGTTGAACGGCATTCACGGCTGGGAACCTCCATCGGCGAGCCCCTAATTTAGCACGCGCTCGGGCGTGCGCCACCGTGCCCCGGAGCGGCCGATTGGCCCCACTTGTAACCGACCTTGGACTGGTGCGCGACGAGGGCCTGGCAGCGCAGTTTGTACGCCGGGCCGGCCAACAGCAGCCGCGCGCACCGGTTCCGCGCATCCCTGCACCGGCCCGCTGCCGCCGGGGCGGCTATTGCACGCAAGCCCCGCGCAGTGGTAGGCGGATTGCGTACCAGGTTGTTGGCATCCACGGGCGCCGCGAGCTGGGCAACCACCAGGCTCACCGCCCGCACCTCCCCTTGGGCCGCAGCGGGGGTGGTGTAGACTTCGCGCCCTCCGTGGGCGAGATGCCCCTGTCGCGGAAAACCAAAATGACTCGCACAGCTTGGCTCAATTCGACCGCTCGCCTGGGCTGGATCGCCATCGCCGCCCTGGCGGCCTTTGCCGCCGCGGCCGACAGCAGCGCGCCGCTGACGGATGTTTCCGGCATCGACCAGGCCGCCATCGATAAGTCGGTCAAGCCCGGCGACAACTTCTTTGCCTTCGCCAACGGCAGCTGGATCAGGAACACCGAGATACCGGCTGACCGCTCCAGCTACGGCACCTTCCAGGTCGTGGACGACCTGACGCAGCAACGCACCGCGGATCTGATCAAGACTGCGGCGCAGGATGCCAAGCCCGGCTCGACGGCTGCGAGGATCGGTGCCTACTACTTCGCCTACCTCGACGAGGCGAGCATCGAGCGGCGCGGCGCGGCGCCCATCGCCGCGCACCTAAAGCGCATCGACGCCATCAAGAACCGCACCGAGCTCGCGGCCGCCCTGGGCGCCACGCTGCGCGCGGACGTCGATGTCCTGAACAACACCAACCTGCACACCGAGAACCTCTTCGGCCTGTGGGTGGCGCAGGACCTGAGCGACCCGAGCAAGTACGCCGCCTTCCTGCTGCAGGGTGGCCTGGTGATGCCGGACCGCGATTACTACCTCAATCCTTCGCAGAAGATGGCCGACATCCGTACCCACTACCAGGCGCACATCGAACGGGTGCTGCAGCTGGCGGGGATCAGCGATGCTCACGCGCAGGCGGAGCGAGTGTACGCGCTCGAACAGCGCATCGCCGCGGCCCATGCCAGCCGCGCGGACTCCGAGGACGTGCTCAAGGGCAACAACCACTGGAGCAGCGCCGAGCTGGGCAGCCGCGCCCCGGGGCTGAACTGGCCGGCCTTCTTCAACGCGGCGGGCCTGGGGGCGCGCCGCGAGTTCGTGGTCTGGCAGCCGGCTGCGGTCACCGCCATCTCCGGCCTGGTGGCCAGCGAGCCGCTGGACACCTGGAAGGAATTCCTGCGCTTCCATTACGTCGAGGCCGTCTCGCCCTACCTGTCCAAGGCCTTTCTGGACGAGCACTTCTCCTTCCACGAGCACACCCTCTCCGGCACGCCGCAGCAGGCGCCGCGCTGGAAGCTCGCCGTCGGCGAGACCAATGCCGCCCTCGGCGAGGCGGTCGGCCAGCTGTACGTCGAGAAGTACTTCCCGCCCAGCGAGAAGGCCCGCGCCGAGGCGATGGCGAAGAACCTGCTGGCCGCCTTCGCCGCGCGCATCGACAAGCTCGAGTGGATGGCGCCGCAGACCCGCGCCGAGGCGCAAGCCAAGCTCGCCGTGCTCAAGATCGGCGTGGGCTACCCGGACCACTGGCGCAACTATGCCGGGCTGCAGGTGATCCCCGGGGACGCCTTCGGCAATGCCGAGCGCGCCGAGATGTTCGAGTACCACCGCAACCTGGCCAAGTTCGGCCAGCCCGTCGACCGCTCCGAGTGGGTGATGAACCCGCAGCTGGTGAACGCGGTGAACCTGCCGGCGATGAACGCGCTCAACATTCCCGCTGCGATCCTGCAGCCGCCCTACTTCGATCCCCACCGCGACCCGGCGATGGACTACGGCGGCACCGGCGGCACGCTCGGGCACGAGATCAGCCACAGCTTCGATGACCAGGGGGCCCTGTTCGACTCCCAGGGGCGGCTGCGTAACTGGTGGACCGACCAGGACTACGCGCACTTCAAGGCCGCCGGCGCGCAGCTGGTGGCGCAGTTCGATGGCTACCATCCCTATCCGGACGTCTCGGTCAATGGCAAGCAGACCCTGAGCGAGAATATCGCGGACGTGGCGGGGCTTTCCGCTGCCTACGATGCGTGGCGGATGTCCCGGCAGCCCGGCAGCGCACCGGTCAATTCCGGCTACACCCTGGAGCAGCAGTTCTTCATCAGCTTCGCGCAGAGCTGGCAAACCAAGGTGCGCGAGGCTGCCATGCGCCGGCGCATCGTTACCGACGGCCACGCCCCGGCCGAGTTCCGCGCCGATACCGTGCGCAATCTCGACCCGTGGTATGCGGCCTTCAGCGTGCAGCCGGGCGAGAAGCTATACCTGGCACCGGCGGAGCGCGTGCGCATCTGGTAGCTGCCGGCGGGCCCGTATTCGCCCGACTAGGCGGTGCCTGCGCCGCCGCTGCCGCTCGTCGTGCCCGTCGCTGAGGGCAGGACCTGGTACGGGAACACCGCAAAGTCCCCCGGGCCGAAAAAGAACTGCGGGATCGGGAAGGGCGGGTTTTCGACGTGGAACCGCAGGGTGGGCACCAGGTTCAGCGAGGTCGTGAAGATGCGCGCCCACCACATCTGCCAGGAGGTGATGCCCGGGTCTGCCTCGGCGCCGAGTGAGTAGCCGACTGAGTGCAGGGAGTCGACCGCATAGGGATTGCTGAGGATGGCTTCGACGGTGGGCTGGCCGCGGATGAGCTGGACCTGAAAGAATTCCGTCGTGTAGCCCCGGTTGGTCACCCACAGGTCAAGGTCCCACACGGCGCCGGTGATGATGGGGCCCATCGATACGCTCGCGCTGACGTATTCATGCCGATACTGCGGTGCTGACATCGTGCTCTCCGTGGTTGGCTGTGTTGCTGGGACCGAGGTCACGTCCAGGCTGAAGCCGGGCCGCGCAACCGGCAAGCTGCGAAGCGCTGCAATCGGCTGCATTCTGCAGCACGCGGCCGTTGCGCCCATTACACTTGCGGTCCGGCACGCAGGAGATCACCGCAATGAACAGGCAGCTGCTTAACCGACGTCAATTTGCGGCCCGTTGTGCGGCCCTCGGCGTGTCGCTGCCGGCCTTGAGCGCGCTGCTGACCACCCGCGCGCGGGCGGCTGTGGGTACCGAGGCCGCAGCGAAGCCCGCAGCGCGAACCGTCAGCCTCCCGGGCGGCACTGCGGTCACGGCCCTGGGGCAGGGTTGCTGGCACCTGGGCCAGGGGAGGCATCCGCCGGGTGTCGAGGAAGAGGCGCTGCGCACGGGCATCGCGCTCGGCATGACGCTGATCGACACCTCGGGAAACTACGGCAGCGGCCGCTCCGAGCAGTTCATCGCTCACGTGCTCGAGGGCCAGCGCGACCGTGTCTTCCTGGTTTCCAAGGTGGAGGGCAATGAAGTAGCCGGCGACGGGATTGCGCGCGCCTGCGCATCCAGCCTCGGCCGGCTCGGCACCCCGTATCTCGACCTCTATTTGCTGCACTGGCCCGTGCCCAGCGCGCAGTTCCCCGGCATCGTGGCGGCGTTCGAGCAGTTGCGCGCGGCAGGCAAGATTCGCGCCTGGGGCGTATCCAACTTCAACGTCGGCCAGATGGAAGATCTCTTCCGCGTTCCGCAGGGTCAGCGCTGCGCCACCAACCAGGTTGCCTACAGTCTCAACAACCGCAGCATCGAGCGCGATGTCCTGCCGTGGTGCCAGCAGCACCACCTGCCGGTCATGGCCTACTCACCGCTCGGCGGCGACAACCACCTGGTGGTCAAGGACCGCACACTGGCGCAGATCGGCGCGAGCCATGGATGCACCGCTGCCGCGGTGGCGCTCGCGTGGGTGATGCGCAGCGGCGCCGTGATCGCGATTCCCGAATCCGGCTCCCCGGAGCACGTCAAGGAAAACGCCGCCGCCCTTGCGACCTCCCTCACGCCCCAGGACCTCGCGGCCCTGAATGCGGCGTTCCCCGGTCCCAGCGGCGCGACGTAGGAGGCAGCGCCCGTCAGGGGCGGCCTCGCAGCTGCGCGAAGTACACGAGCGTGACATAGGGGAACAGGACACGCCCGCCGCGCTGGTGCGCGACGAAGATGCGGGCGAGGCCGGCGAGCAACGGTTCGTGCGCCGGATGCCCCGGCTCGGGGGCGTAGGAGGAGGACAGGCACCGCCCCACCAGCCCCTCGTAGTCAAAGCTCTGCTGGTTGGGAAAGGTGGCGCATTGCATGGCAGCCCCCAGGTACGCGCGCATCGCCGCCTCGTCAACGCGGCTGCCGACCACCGCGTCATATTCGCTGGCATGCTCGCGCAGCAGGCGCTCGTAATCGGCGAGGAAGGGACTGCCACTGACCGGGTGCTCGTTCCACAGCAGTGCGCCGTGAGCCGCGCCGCGCGCAATGCGCAGCGCTTCCGCACGCGCCGGGGCGACCTTGAACCAGTGGAACGCCTGGCCGGCAACCACCAGATCGACGCTGCCAGCGGCAAGCGTCGTGGCCTCCGCCGTGCCCGCGACGCTCACGAAGGACGCATCCCCCCCCAGTGCAGCCTCGGCGGCAGCGCGCATCGGCTGGTTGGGTTCGACAGCCAGCACCTGCGCGGCACACGGCAGCAGCAGCCGGGTGAGGATGCCGGTACCGGAACCCAGGTCCGCCACCACTGCCCGCCGGTTCAGGCCGCAGCAGCGCTGCAGCAGCTCGATGGCCGCGGCCGGGTAGCTCGGGCGGTAGCGGACGTAATTGTCGACGCGGCTGGAGAAGCGCTCGGTGGAGTTGACCATGGGGTTGCGGGCAGGCGGCTGTACTGGCGTGCGGGCGGCACAGTGCCGGGGCATTAGGGCCCGGGCATCTCTCCATAAAGGTGTAAGGACACGGTAGCGTATCAGCGCCAGAATCGCACCCTGCGGAGCCGCCATGCCCCACTCCTTCAAACACCTCGAAACGCAGCTGGTACACGCCGGCGAGCCCTCGCCGCGGATCGCCGGAGCGGTGGAGATGCCGATCTTCCAGTCGGCCACCTATGAGTACGCCGGCGAGGGCAGCTACGACGAAGTGCGCTACCTGCGCAACAACAACACGCCGAGTCAGCTTGCCCTGCACGCGAAGCTCGCCGTGCTCGAGGGCGCCGAGGATGCCCTCGTGACCGCCAGCGGCATGGCCGCCATCTCCGGCACGCTGCTCGGGCTGCTGTCCGCCGGCGACCACGTGCTGGCACAGGGCGGTGTCTATGGCGGCACGCACGAGCTGCTCACCCACGAGTTCCCGCGGCTCGGCCTGAGCGCCGATACCATCGATGCGGACCGGCCCGGCAGCTGGGCACAGCAGCTGAAACCGAACACGCGACTGATCTATGTCGAGGCGATGACCAACCCGCTGCTGGAGGTGGCCGATCTGAACGCGGTAGTCGCCTTCGCCCGCGCGCACGGGCTGCTGTGCGTGATCGACAACACCTTCGCGTCACCGGTGAACTTCCGGCCCCTGGCGCACGGCTTCCACCTCTCGATCCACAGCGCCACCAAGTACCTGAACGGCCACGCGGACATCGTCGCCGGCGCGGTTTCCGGGGGGCGCGAGCTCATTGCCCGCATCCGCCACAAGCTCAACGTGCTCGGCGGCTCGCTCGACCCGCATGCCGCGTTCCTGCTCAAGCGCGGGCTGAAGACCCTGGCCCTGCGCGTGCGTTTCCAGAACGACAGCACCTTGAAGATCGCGCAGTTCCTGGAATCGCACCCGGCGGTCGCGCGCGTGAACTACCCCGGCCTTGCGAGCCACCCGCGGCACGCACGCGCGCGGGCACTGTTCTCAGGCTGCGGCGGGGTGCTGAGCTTCGAGCTCAAGGGGCCGGGCAACCGCGCGGAACAGTTCACCTCGCGCCTGCATATCCCGGCTGTGGCGCCCAGCCTGGGAGGCGTGCAGACTCTGATCACCCGGCCCGCCAGCACCTCCCATGCCGGGGTCCCGCAGGCCGATCGCCGGCGCCTGGGCATCAGCGATGCCCTGCTGCGCCTGTCCGTGGGCATCGAGTCCACCGAGGAGCTAATCGAGGACCTCGGCCAGGCGCTCACGTGAGGCGCACCTGGCCGACCCACAGCGCAAGGTCCGGGTGTCGGCGCTGCACGTTCCCTGCGACCATGCCGCCTGCTGTACCGCTGGAGAGTTGAAGCATTATGGCCACTTCCGAATCAACATCCGCCGCCCTCGCAACCGCACCTGCCCAGGGGGCTGTTGGCCGCACTGCCGTGGAACTGACCCTGCTGGGGGCGATCTGGGGCGGCTCCTTCCTGTTCATGCGCGTGGCGGCGGGCGAGTTCGGCGCGCTGCCCCTGGTGGAGGCGCGCCTGGGCCTCGGTGCGCTGGTCCTGCTGCCCTTCCTGTGGCAGGCGCGTGCCCACTTCACCCCGGCGCTGTGGCTGCGCATCGCCGGCATCGCCCTGGTGAACTCGGTGATCCCGTTTGCGCTGTTTGCCTGGGGCGCCGAGCGCGCCCCGGCCGGTATCGGCGCCATCACCAATGCGATGACCGTGATGTTCACCAGCCTGGTGGCCTTCATGCTGTACGCGGAGCGCATCAGCGCGCGGCAACTGATCGGCCTGGTAGCCGGCTTCGTCGGCGTCGCCATCCTCGCCAGCGGCAAGACTGCCGGACAGGCGGTCTGGCCTGCCGCCCTCGCCGGGGCCGCGGCATCGCTGTGCTACGGCTTCGGCATCAACTTCGTGCGCCGCTACCTCACCGGACTGCCCGCCGGCGCGGTCGCCGCCGCCAACCTGCTGTGCGGCAGCATCCTGCTCGCGCCGCTGGCGCTTGCCACCTGGCCGCAGCACGCAATCAGCCCCCGGGCGTGGGGCAGCGCCGTGTTGCTGGGGGTGCTGTGTACCGGCGTTGCGTTCGTCTTCTATTACCGGCTGATCGCGCGCATCGGCGCGGCGCGCACCTCGACGGTCACCTACCTGATTCCGCTGTTCGGGGTGATCTGGGCCTGGCTGCTGCTGAGCGAGCCGGTCACCCTGACCATGGGATTGGCCGGCGCGCTGATCCTGGCCGGCGTGGCCCTGAGCCAGCGACGGGCCAAGAAGTGACGCACCCGGCCCCGCGTTTCGACAACCTGCTGAACCTGCGCGACCTGGGGGGCCATCCCACCACCGACGGCGCGCTGACGCGCGCCCGCTCGCTGCTGCGCTCGGACGACCTTTCCCAGCTCACCGCGCAGGGGCTGCGCGAGCTCGAGGCCTTCGGGGTGGAGACGGTGATCGACCTGCGCTGGCCAGAGGAGGCCGCGCGCCACCCGAGTCCGCTGCCGACGGCGTTGCCGCGCGTGCGCTTCCAGCGCATCTCGCTGCTGCTGCACAGCGAGGCAGAATGGCAGCTGCGCAGCAAGCAGGTATCCAAGGAGGGCTGGAAGTCGCTGGTGCTCGAACAGCTCGGGCCCGAGCTGGCCCGGGTGCTGCGGGCGGTCGCCGCGGCGCCCACAGGGCCGCTGCTGTTTCACTGCGTGGCCGGCAAGGACCGCACCGGGCTGCTGGCCGCGGTGCTCCTGGCGCTGGCGGACGTGGAACCGGCCGCCATCGCCGCCGACTACGCAATCTCCGCGCACCACCTGCGCGAGGGCTACCTCAAGCGCTACGCCGAGACCTCCCCGGAGCGGATTCTGGAGATCCTGCGCTGCCCCGAGGAAGGCACCCACCGCATGCTCGCGTACCTTGAGCGCGCCGGGGGCGTGCAGGCCTATCTCGCCACGATCGGCCTGGCGGACACGGAGGTGCGCCAGCTGCGCGCCCGGCTGCGCGGGTGAAAACCTGAGGCGCGGCGCCGTCCCATTCACGGATCGTTCAGGAGCCGCGCGCGATACTTCAGTCGCACCGGTTAGCACGGGCCCCCGAACGGCCCACCTTTCTTCCGCGGGCACATTTAGCTGCACGTTCTGATTTGGGTCCGTCTCTCCGGTGCGCTCCGACGCGCTATCCTTGCCGCAGTGCCTCACGCGGGAGCCATGCCATGCCAGTGACCGGGGGCTGCCTGTGCCGGGCAGTGCGCTATAGCATCGACGCCGAGCCGATCGTGATCCGCGAGTGCTGGTGCCGCGTATGCCAGTACCTGGGCGCCGGCAGCAGCGCCGTCAACGCCTGTTTCCCCTCCGCGGCGGTTCAGGTGGAGGGCACGCTCACGCACTACCGCTCGCGCGCCGACAGCGGCAATCTCATGCGCCGCAGCTTCTGCGTGCTCTGCGGCACCCCGCTGTTCTCGGCCGCCGAAGCCCGGCCGCACCTGGTGTTCGTGCGGGTGGGCTCGCTTGATGACCCGGGCGCAGCGCGCCCGGCCGTGGCCATCTGGACTGCCAGCGCACCGCGCTGGGCATGCATCGATCCGGGGATCCCGCAAGTGGCCGGACAGCCGCCGCCGGCGGCCTGATTACTTCGGCGCCAGCGCCGCGCGCAGCTGCGCCGCGGTCAGCAGATGTGTGTAGGGCATCGTTCCGACGTCGAACTCGCGCGCGCGGTTCAGCCCGCCGACCACCACCGGCGCAAAACCGGCATCGCTGACCAGTTGCTGCGCCACGGCCAGCGCCTGTGGGTCATCGCCCGCCAGCGGTATGGCGATCAGCTCGCCCTGGCGATGCGCCTCGCGCTCCAGGTCGCGCCAGCCGATGGCATTGAACGCGCGCACCAGGCGCACGCCCGGCAGGTAGCGCGGCGAGGCGACGCCGGTGCCCTCCTGGCGCACCTCCACGGCCATCGGCCCATCGCGCTCCGGATAGGGATTGCAGGTATCGAGCACGATCTTGCCGGCAAGCTCGGACTTCAGGTCGCGCCCGATATCCGGCAGCGCCTTGTAGGGCACCGATACCAACACCACTTCGCCGAACAGCGCCGCCTCGCGCGGCGTGCCGACGCGCGCCTTGGGTCCCAGGGAAGCGGCCAACGCCTTCAGCTCCTCCGGGTGACGCGAGGACAGCAGCACCTCGTGGCCCGAGGCCACCCACAGTTTCGCGAGCGTGCCGCCGATGTGGCCCGCACCGATGATGCCGATCCGCACGGGTGCGGCCGCGGTGTCGGCCACGCCCGGAGCGGCCACGGCGAGCGCGAGCACGCCTGCCAGCAGGGCGCGCAGTGCGCGGCCGCACATCATGTTGCAGTTTCCCAGCGCCATCCGTTCACTCCCGAAGTGTTCGCACCGCAAACACTGTTAGGACAAGCGTTGCGCGGCAGGCTACTTCTTGCGCGCGGCCCCGGAGCGCTTCGCGGCACGGAAGGAAATGCCCGAGCGCATCGCCTTCTGTTGGATCGCCGCAGCGGTGCGGCCGAGCTTCTTCGCAACCTGGCTGGTCGGAGTACCGGCCTTGGCGAGCGCCTTGAGCGTGTTGAGCTCACGCGCGCTCCAGCCTGCGCCGTCATTGGGTGGACGTTTAGCCATCTTCGTTCTCCATAACAATCATCAGTGGACGGTTGAGAATCATACACGCGCAACACCGCGCATGAACGCCGTTGCTACATTCCCTAACATGTTGGTGCGTTCCATCCGCCGTCCCCGAAGTTGGGTGTTGCAACATACCGACGTGCGCGGGGAACAGGAAATTCAGGGCTTTGCGCGCACCTGGCGCGTCGCCTGCGGCGAGGTTGTGTTGCGACGCGCTGCAAAGCACACGCTAAGCCAACGGCGCGCCGCACTTACATTTTGTCGCACGGCGACGCTCAAGTCTGTTGGTCCACGAAGGCGCAGGCTCAGCAGCAAAGGATTTTTCGCCACCCCGCGACGCGCGCGCACGCACGCACAGGCGTGCCCTTACGGCAACAGCACGTCCGTCCGCATCGTCGGCGATCGACGACAACAAAAGGAGAGTCGCAGGAAGGAACGGGTGCCCGCGCAGCGCGGGCGCCCGTCGTGCGCTACAGGGCGCCGCCGGCGCGCAGCACCGCCGCATCGACGGTGTTGGACAGGAGCATCGCGATGGTCATGGGCCCCAGGCCGCCGGGAACGGGGGTGATCCACGCGGCGCGCTCGGAGGCGCGCTCGAATTCCACGTCACCGACGAGCTTGCCGGAGGCGCTGCGATTGATGCCCACATCAAAGACCGCCGCCCCGGGACGGATCCATTCCCCGGGAACGAAGCCCTCCTTGCCAACGGCGGCCACTACGAGGTCCGCGCGCTCCACCTCGGCGCGCAGGTCGCGCGTGCCGGTGTGGCACACGGTCACGGTGGCGCGCGCCAGCAGCAGTTCCAGGGCCATGGGGCGGCCGACGATGTTGGAGGCGCCCACCACGGTTGCGCGCAGGCCGGTAAGGTCGATGCCGTACTCGTGGGCGAGACGGATGACCCCGAAGGGCGTGCACGGCCGCAGGCGCGGCCGCTTCTGCGCCAGCAGTCCGGTGTTCGCCGGGTGGAAGCCGTCCACGTCCTTGGCCGGGTCGACCGCGTCCATGACGCGGTTGGTATCCACTGCCTTGGGCAGTGGCAGCTGCACCAGGATCCCGTCCACGCGCGGGTCGGCATTGAGCGCATGCACCAGCGCCAGGATCTGCACCTCGCCGGTGTCCGCCGGCAGGTCGTAGGCAAAGGACTCGATGCCCGCCTCCTGCGAGGACTTGCGCTTGTTGCGCACGTAGACGCTGGAGGCCGGGTCCGCGCCCACCTGCACGACGGCCAGCCCGGGGGCGCGGCCATATTGCGCCGCAAATTCGCGCACGCGCGCGGCAACCTCGGTACGCACCTTGGCGCCCACCGCCTTGCCGTCGAGCAACGCCGCGCCGCCCGCGGTCCGGGTGGGGGCCGCCATGGCGGCGGCCCCCTGAGTGGTGGTGGCGTTCATCAGTAGCGGTAGCTGTCGGGCTTGTAGGGCCCGGACTTGTCGACGCCAATGTAGCGCGCCTGCACGTCCGTCAGCTCGGTGAGCTGCGCATTGAGAGTCTTCAGCTGCAGCCGCGCGACCTTCTCGTCCAGGTGTTTGGGCAGCACGTACACTCCGACCGGATACTTGCCGATCTGCGTGAACAGCTCCACCTGCGCGATCGTCTGGTTGGCGAAACTCGAGCTCATGACATAGCTCGGGTGCCCCGTGCCGCAGCCAAGGTTCACCAGGCGCCCCTCTGCCAGCAGGATCAGGCGCCGTCCGTCGGGCTGGATGATGTGATCGACCTGGGGCTTGATGTTCTCCCACTTGTACTGCTTCAGGCTCGCGACATCGATCTCGTTGTCGAAATGCCCGATGTTGCACACGATGGCATTGTGCTTCATGCGCTTCATGTGCTCATGGGTGATCACATGGTAGTTGCCGGTTGCCGAGACGAAGATGTCGGCCTTGTCGGCCGCGTAGTCCAGGGTGACCACGCGGTAGCCCTCCATCGCCGCCTGCAGCGCGCAGATCGGATCGACCTCGGTGACCCACACCTGGGCCGACAGTGCGCGCAGCGCCTGCGCCGAGCCCTTGCCGACATCACCGTAGCCGCACACCACGGCCACCTTGCCGGCGACCATGACGTCCGTCGCGCGCTTGATCGCGTCCACCAGCGATTCGCGGCAGCCGTACAGGTTGTCGAACTTGCTCTTGGTGACTGAGTCGTTGACGTTGATCGCCGGGAAGGCGAGCTTGCCCTCCTTGGCCATCTGGTAGAGGCGCTTCACCCCGGTGGTGGTCTCCTCGGTGACACCCTTCACCTGCGCCAGGCGCGTCGAGTACCACTTCGGCTCGCTGCGGAGCTTGGCGCGGATCGCCGCATACAGCGCGGTCTCCTCCTCGCTCGTCGGCTTGGCGATCACCGCAGAGTCCTGCTCGGCGCGCGCACCCAGGTGCAGCAGCAGCGTCGCGTCCCCGCCGTCATCCAGGATCATGTTGCTGAAGTGCCCGCCGGGCCACTCGAAGATGCGGTGCGTGTAGTCCCAGTACTCCGTCAGCGACTCGCCCTTGACGGCGAACACCGGCGTGCCGCGCACGGCAATGGCCGCAGCGGCGTGGTCCTGGGTGGAGAAGATGTTGCACGACGCCCAGCGCACCTCGGCACCGATCGCCTGCAACGTCTCGATGAGCACGGCGGTCTGGATGGTCATGTGCAGCGAGCCGGAAATGCGCGCCCCCTTCAGGGGCTGGGTGAGCGCGTACTCCTCGCGGATCGCCATGAGGCCGGGCATCTCGGTCTCGGCGATGGCGATCTCCTTGCGGCCCCAGTCGGCCAGCGCAAGGTCAGCGACGATGCAGTCTTTGGCAGTGGATTTCAGGGTGGCGTTCATACTCGATACTCCGCAGTCAGAGTGAGCGCCGTGAGGTTAACCACCGTGCTGAGCCTGGCAGGCCTTGGGTGCCTGTCGCAACGCTCCTCAGCAAGCGTGGTTGCCGCTTATACCGCGGCAGGTGTGCAGTAATTCTACGCTACGCGCTTGCGCTTCGCCTCAGCGGCGAGCTGGGCGGCCAGGTCGGTGCGCTCCCAGGTGAACTCCGGCTCGGTGCGCCCGAAGTGCCCGTAGGCGGCGGTCTGGCGGTAGATCGGCCGGACCAGGTCCAGCATCTCGCGCAGGCCGTAGGGGGTGAGGTCGAAGTGCTGCCGCACCAGCTGCGTGAGCTGCTCGCGCGACAGGGCGCTGGTGCCGAAGGTCTCCACCATGATCGAGGTCGGCTCAGCCACGCCGATGGCGTAGGAGACCTGTACTTCGCAGCGCTCCGCGAGGCCGGCGGCGACGATGTTCTTGGCCACATAGCGCGCCGCGTAGGCCGCCGAGCGGTCGACCTTGGACGGATCCTTGCCGGAGAAGGCCCCGCCGCCGTGGCGCGCATAGCCGCCGTAGGTGTCGACGATGATCTTGCGCCCCGTGAGCCCGCAGTCACCCACCGGGCCGCCGACGACGAAGCGCCCGGTCGGGTTGATGTGGTACTTGGTGCGCTTGTCGATCCACTTCTTCGGCAGCGACGGCTTGATGATCTCCTCCATCACCGCCTCGCGCAGGTCGCGCGTGGAAACCTCCGGGCTGTGCTGGGTCGAGAGCACCACCGCCTCGATGCCCACCGGGCGGTGGTCCGCGTAGCGCAGCGTCACCTGGCTCTTCGCATCCGGCCGCAGCCAGCTGAGCTTGCCGGCCTTGCGTACCTGCGCCTGGCGCTTGACGAGCCGGTGCGCGAGGGTGATCGGGGCGGGCATGAGCACGTCGGTCTCATTGGTCGCGTAGCCGAACATCAGGCCCTGGTCGCCGGCACCCTGCTTGCGCTCGTCCTTGCGGTCCACGCCCTGGGCGATGTCCGGGGACTGCTTGCCGATGATGTTGAGCACCCCGCAGCTGGCCCCGTCGAAGCCCATCTCCGAGGAGTTGTAGCCGATGTCGAGCACGATGCCGCGCACCAGGGACTCCACGTCCACCCAGGCGCGCGTGGTGATCTCGCCGGCGACGACCACCACGCCGGTCTTCACCAGCGTTTCGCAGGCGACCCGGCCACGCGGGTCTTCCTTGAGGATCGCATCGAGCACCCCGTCGGAGATCTGGTCGGCGATCTTGTCCGGGTGGCCTTCGGAGACTGACTCGGAGGTGAACAGATACTCATTGGCCATGGGGGTTCCGGAGCGTCCTGTGGGGTGCGAAAGCGTCAATTGTAACCCAGCCCGCCGGGGCCTTGCTTCCCGGTCAGGCCGCCGCAGCCAGCCGGGCGGCGAACTGGGCCCGGGTAAAGCAGTGGTTCTGCGTTCCCCGGGCCTCGATCTTGATGGCCCCCATCAGGGAGGCAATATGTCCCGTGGTCTTCCAGTCCAGACCATGCAGCAGGCCGTGGATGATACCGGCCCGGTAGGCGTCACCGCAGCCGGTGGGGTCGATGAGCTGCTTGACCGGGGCGCTGGGGATGCGGATCTCGCTGCCGTGCGTATAGATGGTCGACCCCTCGGCCCCGCGCGTGACGATGAGGGCATCGACCTGGCCGGTGACATCGCGCTGCGACCAGCCGGTCTTCTGCTGCACCATCTGCCACTCGTAGTCGTTCACCGTCACCCATTTCGCCTGGGAGATGAAGTGCTCGAGGTCCTCGCCGGAGAACATCGGCAGCCCCTGCCCCGGGTCGAAGATGAAGGGGATCTTGGCGTCCGCGAACTGCTTGGCGTGCTGGATCATGCCGTCGCGCCCGTCCGGGGCGACGATGCCGAGGGTGATCTCGCGCGCATCGCTCACGCGGTTCTCGTGGCTTTGCTGCATGGCCCCGGGGTGGAAAGCGGTGATCTGGTTGTCATCCACGTCGGTGGTGATGAAGGCCTGCGCGGTCAGCTGCGACTCGATCACGCGGATATGGTCATCCGGCACCCCGGTGCGCTGCATCCACTCGCGGTACGCGGCGAAGTCGCTCCCCACGGTGGCCATCGGCAGGCCGACATCGCCCAGCAGTTTCAAGTTGTAGGCGATGTTGCCCGCACAGCCGCCGAATTCCCGGCGCATCTGCGGCACCAGGAACGAGACGTTCAGCATGTGGATCTTGTCCGGCAGGATGTGGTTGGCGAAGCGATCGCCGAACACCATGATCGTGTCGTAGGCCATCGAGCCGCAGATCAGCGCGCGCCCGGGAGGATTGGCGCTCATGGCTGCCTGCCGCGCGCGGCATGCCGCGGTGGCGTCGCGGCGCCGGGGGTGTGCGCCGAAACGGTCGCGCCCCGTAGGAGCGCGTTGCCTTGCCTGTCGATCAAGAGTGATAAATGGATGTTCATGGGGTCTTGTTGCGTAGTCATGTGAGTCGCTGGGGGTGCGCGTACACCACGTGGCGGTCGCTGCGCGCGAAGGCCACCAGGGTCAGGCCGGAACGCTGCGCGAGGCGCACCGCGAATGCGGTCGGGGCCGACAGGGCTGCCAGCATCGGGATGCCCATGGTCGCGCACTTCTGCACCATCTCGTAGCTGGCGCGGCTGGTGATGAGCATGTAGCCGGCGGAGAAATCGGCCCCGCTGCGGGCCAGGGCACCGATGGTCTTGTCGAGCGCGTTGTGCCGGCCGACGTCCTCGCGCACGATCTGAATCCCTTGGTCCGGCAGCACCCAGGCTGCCGCGTGCACGCTGCCGGTACGCGCGTTGATCGGCTGGCGCGCCTTGATGTCCTCGATCGCCTGGTGCAGCTGCGCGGCGCTGACGCTGACGCCGGCATGCACCGCCGCGACCTCGCGGATGGCATCGGCGGCTGTCTCCGCCCCGCACAGCCCGCAACCGGTGCGCCCGGCCAGGTTGCGCCGGCGCTGCAGGAGCGCGGTGAAGCGCTCCCACGCCACGCTCACGTGCACATCCGCCGCCCCGTCACCGTAGGTAACCGTGACGCCGCGGATCTCCGCCATATTCGCGACGAGACCTTCGCTCAGGGTAAACCCGACCGCGTAGTCCTCCAGGTCCGCCGGCGTGGCGAGCATCACCACGTGCGGCACGTCGTGGTAGACCAGCGCGATCGGCATCTCCTCGGCAACCGCGTCCTCCGTGTGCGACAGCGTTCCTGCCGACCAGCGCTCCACGGGTAGCTGCGCGCTCACCGCGGTCGGCGCGGTCTCCGGCTCAGGTTTCATCAGGTGCAGCGCGTATCAGTCAGCGGCTGGACAGATGCCGCGCCTGCCGGCGCCGCGCCGCGCGCGGCTGGTCTGCAGGTAGGCGCAGCCGTGCTGCGCCGCACGGGAGTGCATGGCACTGGCGGGCGCGCTTCGTAGGGTCAATTCGACCGCAGCTAAGGTCTTCATAAGGCAGCAAGTATACGTCCGTATAGCCTGGGCGGCTTGCATACGGCCGCCGGCTGCACAGAAACGGCCAGGCCATGCCCTTGCGCACGCGATCAATCTACACTTCGCCGGGAACTGTCTGGCGCTTAGGATCGTGGTCGACACACCTTTCCATAATGGCCGCGGCCTCGTTTTGCTGTTCGCAGGGCTTATGCTCGCCGGAACGGCCCACGCAGGCATCGGCGAGTTTGTGCGCAGCCTGTCCCCGGGGGGCGAACTCGCCCTCACCAGCGATTACATCTACCGGGGGGTCTCGCAGAGCGACGGGCACGGGGCCGTTCAAGGCGACCTCCACGTCGCCACCCCGGGGGGTACGTTCCTGGGGGCGTGGGCTTCCAGTCGCGATGCGGACCTGGAACCGGGCGCCAACGCGGTCCTCGAACTGTACCTGGGTCACCGCTTCAGCCTGAGCAGTACCTGGGGCGCCACCCTGAGCGGCCGCGCCCACTACTATCTGGGCGCCAGCAACTATGCCCCCTCGGACGACTACCAGGAGATCGCGGCCAGCCTTACCTACCTGGACAGCTGGTCCGTTTCCATCACCGCGATCCCCGGTGCCGTGCGCTACTGGATGTACCGCCGGCTGTCGCGCGCGCCCGCCTGGGTCGCCGACACCTCCGGCCAATGGCTGCTCGGACGGCAGGTCTTCATCACCGCCGGGGCCGGCTACTACCGCTCCCAGGGCTCGGATTCGGGCATCGACCGGGCTACCGGGTACGCTTACGGCAATGCCGGGCTGGCCTTCGAACACGGGCCGTTCCGGGTCGACGTCGGCTACTTCCTGACCCAGGAGGCCGCGCAGCGCTCCTTCCCATACCCCATCGCCGAGCATAAGTTCGCCGGCACCGTGTCCTGGCGGTTCTAAAGGGCTCGGGCAGGGAAAAAATCACCACCGGTAGTTGAACCGCGGGCGTGGCCGCGGGCACTTACGCCTCAGAAGGCGTACGGTACCTAAGACACTCAGCGAACAGCACATGACCGAGACATATCGAGGAGCGGCCGCGGTGGCGCATGAGACCCAACTCATCGCGCGCATCGCTGAAGGCGACCGCAAGGCCTTCGAGGAGCTCTACAACCTCTATCACCGCCGCATGGCGCGTTTCCTGACGCGCCTCACCCGCCGCTACGACATCGCCGAGGAAGTCATCAACGACACCTTCTGGGTCGTGTGGCGCAAGGCGGGTGATTTCCGCGGCGACTCGCAGCCCTCGACCTGGATCCTGGGGATCGCCTACCGCAAGGCGCGCAGCGCCTTCCGCGCTTCGGCGCGCCTGGCGGAGCGGGACCTGGACAGTGCCAGCGAGGCGCTGACGACCGAGGCACCGGCGAACACCGAGGAACTGCGCGACTGGCTCGGCCAGGCGCTCGGGCAACTGCCGGTCGAGCAGCGCATGGCCGTGGAGCTGTGCTATGAGCTCGGCTACTCGTGCGAGGAGATCGGCACGATCATGGACTGCCCCGCCAACACCGTTAAGACCCGCCTGTTCCACGCGCGGGCGAAACTGCAGAAGCTGCTACCGCAGCTCGCCACTCCCTCCCCGGGGGCCACCACTGCACGCGAGAACCGCAACTCATGATCACGCAAAGCCGCAACGCACACGAGGACTGCTGGCTGGTGCTGCCGTGGCTCGCCAACGGCCGGCTGGCCCTGAACGAGCGGGCACGCGCCGAGGAGCACGTGCGCACCTGCAGCACCTGTGCCGCGGAGCTGGAACGCCAGTACCTGCTGTGCGCCGCCCTCACCGAGCCGGAGCGCGTCACGCACGCCCCCGGCCCCGCCTTCCGCAAGCTCATGGAGCGCATCGATGGCGCCGCCGCGGAGCGCGCCCCGGAGCGCACCGTGCCGCGGGTGCGCACGCTGCGCCCGGCGCTCGCGGCAACCTGGCGCCCGCCGGGCCTGGCGTGGGCCGCCACCTTCGTGTTCGCCCTGGGCGTCGGCATCCTCACGCCCACGGTCTACCGCTGGTCGCAGCCGGCCTACTCGACCTACACCAGCACGGCACACCGGCCGGCGGACGTGCTGCACGTCGCCTTCGAGCGCTCGCTCACCGTCGAGGAGGTGGCACAGCTGCTGCGCTCCTCGGGGGCGCACATCGTCGAGGGCCCCGACGGCACCGGCATCTTCGGCGTGGCACCGCTCACTGCCGACAGCAGCGCGGCGCAGGCGAGCCCGCAGCTGCGCGCCCTGGCGCTGCGGCTGCAGGCAGACGCGCGGGTGCGCTGGGTCGAGCCGCTGCCGCAGGATCCGGCCGAGGGCGGGGCGCGGCCCGCACAGCCGTGATCCGCGCCGGCGCCCAGCTGCTGCTGCTCCTGTGGCTCGCCGCAGGCGGGGTCGCGCAGGCGCAGCCGGCGGCGCCACGCATCATCGTCGCCTTCGCCAACCACCCGCACGCGGCTCCTGCCCCCGCTGGCACGACCGGCAGCCACTACGCCGGCTCCGGTTACAACGTGTCGCAGGGAGCCCAGGGCGAAGCGCACCGCGTGGCAAGCATCTACGCGCTGCATGCACTGGCAAGCTGGCCTATCCAGGCGCTCTCGCTGCACTGCGTGATTTACGAGATCACGGATGGACGCGAGGTGGCGCAGGTGCTGGCGGCGCTGTCGAAGGACTCCGGAGTGGTGCTCGCGCAGCCGCTGCAGCAGTTCCACACCCTCACCGGCGCCGCCGCCCCGGCAGCCGCGCCGTACAACGACCCGCTCTATGACCTGCAGACCAACCTCACCGCACTGGGGATTGCGCGCGCCCACGCGCGCACCCAGGGCCAGGGACTGAAAGTTGCGCTGATCGACACGGCGGTCGATGTGAACCACCCGGACCTGCGGGGGCGCATCGTGCGCAGCCATTCCTACCTGCCCGAGGGAACCCCCGTCGCCGGCTCGTTGCGGCATGGCACCGCGATGGCCGGCATCATCGCGGCGGTCGCGAACAACCACCTCGGCATCGTCGGCATCGCCCCGCAGGCGCAGATCGAGGTGTTCGCCGCCTGCTGGCAGCAGGCCCCGGATGCGGATGCCGCCTCCTGCAACACCTTCACGCTCGCGCAGGCGCTCGCCGGGGCGATCGCCTCCGGGGCGCCGCTGGTGAACCTGAGCATCGCAGGTCCCCGCGACGCGCTGCTCACCGCGCTGGTGCAGCACGGTCTGGGCAAGGGGATGACCTTCGTGGGCGCCTTCCCGGCTGACGAACCCGGCTTCCCGACCGCCATCGACGGGGTGATCGCCGCCGGCAGTACCACGCAGGTATTGCCTGCCGGGGTGCTCGCCGCTCCCGGGGAGCACGTGATGACGCTGCGACCCCAGGGGCAGTACGACTTCGCCTCCGGCACCTCGGTGTCCGCCGCCGAGCTCACCGGCGTGATCGCCCTGCTGATGTCGGCCGCCAACTCGCACCTGAAGCCGGCGCAGATCGTGACGTTCCTGACGGCCGCGGCGCCCGAGCGCGCCGCCGCGCCAGCGCCCGCTGCGGTGGACGTCAACGCCGCCCTGGCGCGGCTGGACGCCGCGCAGCGCCGCGAGGTCACCGCGGTGCGCACCAACCCCTGAGGCTTGACCGCGAAGCGCGCGCCTGGCCATGCTCGGGTGCATGACCGAGCCCCGTCTCACATGGCAGCTGATCCAGGAGGCGCAGACGCGCATCGCCGGACGCGTGCGCCTCACTCCGGTGCTTACGAGCGAAACCCTCGATGCACTATCCGGCGCCAGGCTGTACTTCAAGTGCGAGACCTTCCAGAAGTGCGGCGCCTTCAAGGCTCGCGGCGCCACCAACGCGGTGTTCGCCCTGAGCGAGGCGCAGGCACGCCCCGGGGTGGCAACCCACTCCTCCGGCAACCACGCCGCCGCGCTGGCCCGCGCCGCCCGCCTGCGCGGCATCAGGGCCTACATCGTGATGCCGGACAACACCCCGCAGGCCAAGCGCGCCGCGGTCGCCCGCTACGGCGGCGAGATCACTTACTGTGAAGCCACGCTCGCGGCGCGCGAGGCGGCCGCGCGGGCCCTGGTCGCGGCCACCGGAGCCGCCTTCATCCACCCGTACGACAACCTCATGGTGATGGCCGGCCAGGGGACCGCCGCCGCGGAACTGCTGGAGCAGGTCCCGCAGCTGGATGCCATCGTCTGCCCGGTGGGCGGTGGCGGATTGCTGAGCGGCACGGCAGTAGCCGCCAAGGCGCTGAAGCCTGCAATCCGCGTCATCGGCGCTGAGCCGGCCGGCGCGGACGATGCCGCGCGCTCCTTCGAGAGCGGTCAGCTGCAGAGTGCGCCGCAGCCGCGGACCATCGCCGACGGGCTGCGCGGGGCGTTGGCGCCGAGCACCTTCGCGGAGATCCAGGCGCACGTGGACGCGATCACGCGGGTGAGCGAGACGTCGATCATTGCCGGCATGCGCCGCCTGTGGGAGGTGCTCAAGATCATCGTCGAGCCGTCCGCGGCAGTGCCCTACGCGGCTGTGCAGTCCGGCTTCGCCGGGCTCGAGGGGCGGCACGTCGGCATCGTGCTCACGGGCGCGAATCTCGACCTCGACACCCTGCCGTGGCTGAAGGCGCCCTAGACGCGCTCGAGCACCACGGCGATCCCCTGGCCGACGCCGATGCACATCGTGCACAGCGCGTAGCGTCCCTGCACCGCCGCCAGTTGCCAGGTGGCGGTCGTCGCCAGGCGCGCACCTGACATTCCCAGCGGGTGGCCCAGTGCGATCGCTCCGCCGTTGGGGTTGACGTGCGCGGCATCATCGGGCAGGCCGAGCTCACGCAGCACCGCGAGCGCCTGGGCGGCGAAGGCCTCGTTGAGCTCGATGACCTGCATCGCCTCCAGGGTGAGCCCGGCGATGGCGAGCACCTTGCGCACCGCCGGCACCGGACCCATGCCCATGATGCGCGGCTCGACGCCGGCGGTCGCTGCGGCGACGACGCGGGCGCGCGGGGTGAGTTCGAGGCGCCTGGCGGCCTCGCCCGAGGCGACCAGCAGCGCGCAGGCGCCGTCGTTCAGGCCCGAGGCGTTGCCGGCGGTCACCGTGCCGTGCGCCCGAAACGGCGTGGGCAGCGCCGCCAGCTGCGCCAGCGTCGTGGCGCGCGGGTGCTCGTCGCGCTCGACGAGCACCGGCTGCCCCTTGCGCTGCGGGATCTCCACGGCCGCAAGTTCGCTGGCGAAGAAGTTGCGCGCATAGGCGGCCGCGGTGCGCTCCTGGCTGCGCAGCGCGAACCGGTCCTGGTCGGCGCGGCTCACCTTGAACTGCGCGGCGACGTTCTCGCCGGTCTCGGGCATCGAGTCCACCCCGTACAGCAGCTCCATGCGCGGGTTCACGAAGCGCCATCCCAGAGTGGTGTCGTAGACCGTGGCGTTACGGGCGAAGGCCGCGTCGGCCTTCGGCATGACGAAGGGCGCGCGCGACATCGACTCAACGCCACCGGCGATGACCACCTGCGCCTCGCCGCAACGCACCAGGCGCGCGGCGCTGGCGAGCGCATCGAGCCCGGAGCCACACAGGCGGTTGAGGGTGGCCCCGGCTACCGACACCGGCAGCCCCGCCAGCAGAGCCGCCATGCGCGCAACATTGCGGTTGTCCTCGCCGGCCTGGTTGGCGCACCCCAGCAGCACCTCCTCGACGGCGTCCGGGTCGAGCGTCGGGTTGCGCCTGAGCAGGGCGGTGATGGGAATCGCGCCCAGGTCATCGGCGCGCACGCCGGCGAGCACGCCGCCGTAGCGGCCAATCGGGGTACGCACGGCATCGCAGATGAAGGCCTCGTTCATGTGGCAATGATAGTCGCAACACCGTACTGGCGCAGGCGCCGGTACAGTGCTCGTGCGTAATGCGCACGCGTACCTGTCGGCGGCTGCGCATCCCTGCGATGCTCTGCCTCGAGTGCTGTTACCGGAGTCCCTAAGCCGTGCTGAACCCTGCGCCCTTCATCACCTACGCGTTCGTCATGTCGATCACCCCGGGGCCGAACAACGTGATGCTGACCGCCTCCGGGGCCACCTTCGGGTTCCGCCGCACCCTGCCGCACATCCTCGGCGTGGTGTTCGGCTTCGTGGTGCAGCTGCTGCTGGTGTGCGCGGGGCTCTCGGCCCTCTTCAGCCGCTGGCCGGCGCTGCAGACCGCGCTGAGCTGGGTGGGGGCGGCCTACCTGGTGTACCTCGGGGTGCGCATGCTCAGGAGCGGCGCTGCCAGCGCGCAGGGCAAGAGCCGTCCGGTCCGTTTCCACGAGGCGGCGCTGTTCCAGTTCCTGAATCCCAAGGCCTGGGTCATGTCGATCACCTGCGCGACGCTGTTCCTGCCGCAGGAACTGGGCGTGTTCCTGCGCAACGCCTACATGGCGAGCGTCATGGAGGGGGTCGGGATCCCGTGCATGGCCGTGTGGGCGCTGTTCGGCAGCTCGCTGAAGAACTTCCTCGCCACCCCCCGCCCGCGCATGATATTCAACGGCGTCATGGCGGTGGCCCTGGCCGCCACGGCGATTGCGATGGTGGTGTAGCAGACCGAAAGTTGAGTGCCCGGCGATGTTCGAGCTGAGCCGCGATTCCGCCGTGCCGCTGGTCGAGCAGATCTGCGAGCGCATGAGCCAGCTGGTGCGCGACGGCCAGCTGTCCGCCGGCACGCGCCTGCCCTCGATCAGGCGCCTCGCCAAGCAGATCCACGCCAGCCCCTTCACCGTGGTGGACGCCTACGAGCGCCTGGTCGCCCGCGGCCTGATCGAGTCGCGCGCCGGGCGCGGCTTCTTCGTGACCCCGCGGCGCCTGTCCGCACCGCTCACCGCTGTCGAGGCCCTGCCGGATCCGGCCACCGATGCAATGGGGCTCACGCGCCTGACGCTGGCGCAGTGCGCGGACGTGATCCCGGCCGGCTCCGGGTTCCTGCCCGAGAACTGGCTGCTCGAGGCCTCTCTGCACAGCGAGCTCACGCGCCTGGCCAAGAGCCGCCGCGCGCAGCTGTGGCTGCCGTGCCCGCCGGAGGGCATGGGCGAGCTGCGCGAGCACATCGCCGCCCGGCTGGTGCACGGCGGCATCGCCGCCAGCGCCGCCAACATCGTCACTACCTACGGCGCCTCGCAGGCCTTTGACCTACTGGCGCGGATCCTGTTCGCCCCCGGGGACGCGGTGCTGGTGGAGGACCCGGGTTACTTCGTGCTGTTCGAGCAGCTGCGCGCCCACCACGTGCGGCTGATCCCGGTGCCGCGCGGCGCCAACGGACCGGACCTCGCGGCGCTGGAGGCCGCCTGCCGCGCCCACCGGCCACGCGCCTTCTTCGTGCAGACGCTGCTGCACAACCCCACCGGCATGAGCGCCGACCCTGCCCACTGCCACCGCATCCTCAGCCTCGCCGAGCAGTTCGGCTTTGCGATCGTGGAGGACGATGTCTACGGGGACCTGCATGAGGGGCCGGCGGTGCGCCTGGCGCAGATCGACGGCCTCAGGCACGTGATCTATGTCGGCAGCTTCACCAAGCTGATCGGGCCGTCGCTGCGCGTCGGCTACGTTGCCGCCGACCCGGCGCTGGTGGCGCAGCTGGCCGAGCGCAAGGTGCTCTCGGTGCTCTCCGGCTCCTCACTGCTCGAGGGCTTCGTCTCGCTGGTGCTCGATGGCGGGCGTTACAAGCGCCACGTCGAGAAGCTGCGCGAGCGGCTGCAGCGCATGCGCACCGAGTCGCGCACGGCGCTGGAGTCCGCCGGCATCGCCTTCGAGGAGGCGCGCGGCGAGGGGCTGTTCCTGTGGGGGCGGGTGCCGGAGGGCACGCAGGTGGAGGAGCTGGTGCGCCGCGCCAACCAGCGCTCGATCCTCCTGGCGCGCGGCTCGCTGTTCTCCCCGGTGCAGGGCTCGAGCCAGTGGCTGCGCTTCAATGTCTGCCACAGCAACCGGCCGCCGCTGATCGAATTCCTGCGCGAGTCGCTGCAGGCGGCTTAGTCTTGGCTCATGAGCGGATTGCCTGACATCGGCGATGCCACCGAGGCGGACCTTACAGGCCTGGTGGAGATCTACAACGAGGTGATCGCCACCTCCACGGCGGTGTATTCCTCCGATCCGGTGACCGTGGCCGACCGCCGCGACTGGTGGCGCGCCCGGGTGAGCCAGGGCTATCCGGTGCTGGTGGCGCGCGATGCACGCGGGGTCTGCGGCTTCGCCACCTTCGGTGACTTCCGTGCCTGGCCGGGCTACCGCTTCACGGTCGAGCACACCGTGCACGTGCGCGCCGACGGCCGCAGCCGCGGCCTCGGCACGTATCTGGTGCAGGCGCTGTTCCCGCGCGCCGCGGCCCTCGGCAAGCATGTGATGATCGCCGGGGTCGATGCGGCCAATGCCGCTTCGATCCGCTTTCACGAGCGCCTGGGATTTACCCAGAGCGGCCGGCTGCGCGAGGTCGGTTACAAGTTCGACCGCTGGCTGGATCTGGTTTTCCTGCAGCGCCTCCTCTAGCGACGCGTAAGATGGCGCCATGCTTGGCTCCATCCCGCCCGTCACCCGGGCCCTGATCCTCGTCAATGTCGCCGTCTTCCTGCTGCAGCAGCTGGCCGGCGAGACGCTCATCACCTGGTTCGCCCTGTGGCCCCTGGGCAGCGGACTGTTCCGGGTCTGGCAGCTGCTGACCTACGCGTTCCTGCACGGCAGCGTCGCGCACATCTTTCTCAACATGTTCGCGCTGTACATGTTCGGCCGGGCACTGGAGACCTACTGGGGCGGCCGGCGCTTCGTATTCTTCTACCTGATCTGCGTGCTGGCGGCAGCCCTGACGCAGCTGGCGGTGCAGGCGGCCGGCGCGGCGGCCGAACCGGTGCTGGGCGCCTCGGGCGGGATCTTCGGGGTGCTGCTCGCCTTCGGCTGGTACTTTCCCCGGCAGCGCCTGATCCTGCTGCCGATCCCGATCCCGCTGCCCGCGTGGCTGTTCGTGACGCTGTACGCCTTGGTCGAGCTGTACCTGGGGTTTACCGGCAAGCAGGCCGATGTCGCCCACTTCGCGCACCTGGGCGGGATGCTGGGCGGGGCGCTGTGCATCCTCTACTGGCGCGCCCGCCAGCGCTTCAGTTCCTGAGCGCCGCGCGCGCGAGCCGCACCGGACCGCGGCGCGTGCCACAGGCATCGCACAGCAGCGCCGTGCCGAAGCGCCCGCGCCCGAAGATGCGCCCGTCCGGCAGCACCACCCAGTTGCCGCCGCCGGCGACGCGCTCATCCGCCAAGCGCACGTGCAGCGCGCACCGCGGGTTGGCGCAGAAGGGCGCGCCGCGCGCGACTTCCAGGTACGCGTTGAGCACATCCTCGGTGGTTTGCTGGCGTGGGGGAAATTGCAGCAGCTGCATCGGTGCGCCCCTGAAGTTGCCCGTAAGACGTGTTGCAGTCTCTTGGGGCCACTTGACGCGGACGTGACGCCGCCGTGGCAGCCCGATGACGCGCCCGCCGGCACGCCCTCCAGATCCACCTGAGGTATGCACGTTAATGGTCCGATATTGCAGAAGAATTTCACCCGAGTTGAATTGTGTGCCACGGGGCGGTCACAATCGCGCGCCGTGAAATCATGAGGGAACTTCGCGCGCTCCCGTCCGTCTTCCAGAGTCGAACATGATAAAGACGCAGCACCTGACCAAACGCTACGAAGCGCTCACCGCCGTGGACGATGTGAGCTTCGAGGTAAGCCCGGGCGAGGTGCTCGGCTTCCTCGGGCCCAACGGCGCCGGCAAGACCACCACCATGCGCATGCTCGCCGGGTTCATCACCCCGACGGCGGGCACAGCGAGCATCTGCGGCCACGATGTCATCGAGGACCCGCTCGCGGCCAAAGCCGCCCTGGGGTACTTGCCCGAGGGCGCCCCGGTATATGGCGAGATGACCGTCGGCGCCTTCCTCGACTTCATCGCCGACCTGCGCCGCCTCGAGGGGCCACGGCGCCGCGAGCGCCTCATGCACGTCATCGAGCGGTTGCAACTGCGCTCGGTCCTCGGGCAGAGCATCGAGACGC
Source organism: uncultured Pseudomonadota bacterium (assembly GCA_963794975.1). Lineage (GTDB taxonomy): Bacteria > Pseudomonadota > Gammaproteobacteria > Steroidobacterales > Steroidobacteraceae > 13-2-20CM-66-19. The sequence goes on from CAWCGL010000005.1 coordinate 303,649, forward strand.
TCTCCAAGGGCTTCCGCCGCCGCGTGGGGCTGGCGCAGGCGATCGTGCACGACCCGCCGGTCTTGATCCTCGATGAGCCCACCGACGGACTCGACCCGAACCAGAAGCACGAAGTGCGCGCGCTCATCAATGACATGGCGCGCGACAAGATCATCGTCATCTCAACCCACATCCTCGAGGAGGTCGAGGCGGTTTGCAGCCGCGCGATCATCATCGCCCGCGGGCGCATCGTCGCCGATGACACCCCCGCGCGCCTGGCCGCCCGCTCGCGCTACCACAACGCGGTTTCCATGAAGCTCGAGGAGGCCGGCCAGTTGGACGCGGCGCGCGCGGCGATGGCCGCCCTGCCCGCCGTGGCGGAGGTCGAGGTGAGCATGCGCGATGCCCGCCTCACCGCCCTGCCCCGCGCCGGCGCGCCAATTCTCACCGCGGTCGCCGACCTGGCCGCCGCACGCGGCTTCAGGCTGCAGGAGCTGCACCTGGAATCCGGACGCCTCGATGAGGTGTTCCGCAGCATCACCGCCTGAGGAGCGACGCATGCGCAACGTAGGCATCATCATGCGCCGCGAGCTGGCGAGTTATTTCGCCACGCCGCTGGCGTACGTCTTCATACTGATCTTCCTGGTGCTGGCGAGCCTGTTCACCTTCTACATCGGCGGCTTCTACGAGCGCGGCCAGGCGGACATGGACTCCTTCTTCGGCTTCCAGCCGTGGCTGTACCTGTTCCTGATCCCGGCGCTGTCGATGCGGCTGTGGGCCGAGGAGCGCAAGTCCGGCAGCATCGAGCTGCTGATGACCCAGCCGGTGCTGCTGTGGGATGCAGTGCTCGGCAAGTTCCTCGCCGCCTGGGCCTTCACCGCGCTCGCCCTCGCCCTCACCTTCCCGCTGTGGCTGACGGTGAACTACCTGGGCAAGCCGGACAACGGGGCGATCCTGGCCGCCTACCTCGGCAGCGCGCTGCTCGCCGGGGGCTTCCTGGCCATCGGCTCGTGCATGTCGGCGCTGACGCGCAACCAGGTGATCGCCTTCATCCTCGGGGTGGCCGCCTGCTTCGCCTTCCTGCTCGCCGGCTTCCCGATGGTGCTCGACCTGTTCCGCAGCTGGGCGCCGCTGGCGCTGGTGGATGCGATCGCCTCGCTGTCCTTCCTCACGCATTTCGAGTCCATCGCCAAGGGGGTCATCGACGTGCGCGACCTGTTGTACTTCGCGATGCTGATCGGGTTCTTCCTGCTCGCGACCACGATTGCGCTCGACCTGCGCAAGGCCGACTAGAGAGTGCGGATGCCCATGACCAAACGTTCAACACTCGGCGGCGCGGCCCTGGTGGCGCTGGCGCTGCTGTTCATCGGCCTGACGGTGCTGTTCAACCATGCGCTGCGCGGCTGGCGCCTGGACCTGACCGAGAACCGCCTGTACACCACCGCCGCGGGCACCGACCGCATCCTCGCCAGCATCAAGGAGCCGATCAACCTTTACTTCTTCTACTCGGAGAAGGCCGCCCAGCAGCTGCCGCAGCTGAAGACCTACGGCACGCGCGTGCGCGAGTTCCTGGAGGAGCTCGCCGGGCGCTCCAACGGCAAGCTCATCCTGCACGTGATCGATCCGCAGCCGTTCTCCGAGGAGGAGGACCGCGCCGCGGAGCTGGGGGTCCGTGGCGTGCCGGTCGGCGCGGCGAGCAGCCAGTTCTACTTCGGCCTCGCCGGCACCAACTCGACCGACGGTCACGCGGCGATCGAGATGTTCGACCCCGCCAAGGAGCAGTTCCTCGAGTACGACGTCATCAAGCTCGTCTACCAGCTCGCCAACCCGAAGAAGCCGGTGGTCGCCTGGCTGTCCACGCTGCCGATGGACGGCAGCGCCGACCCGCACACCGGCCGCACGCGCGATGCCTGGATGGTGCTCAGCGAGGCGCGCCAGCTGTTCGACGTGCGCACCCTGCTGCCCACCGCTACGCGCATCGATCCGGACGTGAACGTGCTCGTGCTGGTACACCCCAAGGAGCTCTCGCCGCCGGCCCAGTTCGCCATCGACCAGTTCGCGCTGCGTGGCGGGCACATCCTGCTGTTCGTCGACCCGCTGGCGGAGAACGATACCAGCGGCGGCGACCCGCAGAACCCGATGGCGGCGATGGTCGCGGACAAGTCCTCGCACCTGGAGGCGCTGCTGAATGCCTGGGGCGTGCAGTTCGACCCCGGCAAGGTGGTGGCCGACCGCGGCCGTGCGCTCTCGGTGACCATGCGCGAGGGCGAGGAACCGGTCATGCACCCGGGCGTCATCGGGCTCGACCAGAGCGGCTTCTCCGACGATGTCGTCACTGCCGGGCTATCCAACGTCAACATGGCCATGGCCGGCGCACTGGCAGCCCTGCCGGGCTCGCAGGTGCGCTTCGAGCCGCTACTGCGCTCGAGCGCGGACGCGGAACTGCTGCCGGTGGCGCGCTTCCGCCTGCTGCAGGACCCCGGCAGCCTCCTCGACGGCTTCAAGCCGTCCGGGATCCGCTACACGCTCGCCGCGCGCGTCAGCGGCCCGGTGCGCACGGCCTTCCCGGACGGACCGCCCGCCGGCGTCACGCTGCCGCCGGGGCAGCTGGACCTGAAGACCTCGCTCCCCAACCGCCCGCTCAACCTCATCGTGTTCGCCGACTCGGACATGCTCTCGGACTTCCTGTGGGTGCGGCTGCAGAACTTCTTCGGCCAGCAGCTGGCGCAGGCCTACGCCAGCAACGGCGATGCGGTGCAGAACGCGCTCGGCAATCTCGCCGGCAGCGCCGACCTGATCAGCGTGCGCGGCCGGGCCACCTTCACGCGCCCCTTCGAGCGCGTGGAGCAGCTGCGGCGCACCGCCAACGAGCGCTTCCACGCCAAGGAGCAGGAACTGGAGCAGCAGCTGCGCGACACCGAGGAGAAGCTCACGGCGCTGCAGGCCAAGGGCGACAAATCATCGGCCGCGCTGCTGGTGACCCCTGAGCAGGAGCAGGAAATCGAGCACTTCCGCCTCGAGAAGCTGCGCATCCGCAAGGAGCTGCGCGCGGTGCGCGCCGGGCTCGACGCCGATATCAAGAACCTCGGCACGCGCCTGAAGCTGATCAACATCGTCGGCGTGCCGGTGCTGTTCGCCCTGATCGCGCTGGCGATCGCGGCCTGGCGACGCCAGCGGCGGCGCGCCGCGCCGATGAAGGAGAGCCTGACATGACTGCACGCCGCGTCGCATGGCTGCTCGTCGCCGGAGCCGTGGTGATCGCCTTTGCGATCTGGCTGTCATCGCTGCGCCACCTGGCACGCGCGACGCTGGCCGGAGACCTGGTGCTGCCGGGTCTGGAGCGCGCCGTGAACAGCGTGACGCAGGTGAGCCTGCGCCGCGGCGACGAGACCCATACCACCCTGGCCAGGCAGGGGGGTGAGTGGCTGGTCACCGAGCGCGGCTGGCCAGCTGATCGCGGCAAGGTGCGCAAGCTGCTGCTCGACCTCGGCGCACTGAACGTGGTCGAGGAGAAGACCCGCCTGCCGGCCAACTACGCGCAACTGGGCGTGGAGGATGTCAGCTCGCCCAAGGCGAGCGGCACGCGCGTCGAGGTGCATTCCCCGGGCACCGGCTGGGCGCTGATCGTCGGCCGGCCCTCCAGCGCCAAGTCCGGCTACGTGCGCCTGGCCGACAAGCCGCAGAGCCTGCTCGCCGCGCCGCTGCTGAACGTCGATGCCGAACCCAAGACCTGGCTGGCGCGCAGCATCATCGACATCGCGCCGGAGCGCGTGCGCGAGATCGAGGAGCACCCGGCGCAGGGTCCTGCCTTCACCGCCTCGCGCGCCAAGGCCGAGCAGAACGACTTCACGGTCGGCCCCCTGCCCAAGGGACGCGAGCTGAGTAGCCCGGGGGCCGCGGATGCGCTCGCGGCCATATTGAGTTCCCTGAACCTCGACGATGTCGGCAAGGCGCCGGCCGGCGCCGCGGCCACGGCGCGCGCCGTGGTGCGCACCTTCGACGGCCTGCAGATCACGGTCAGCGGCCGCAAGGACGGCACGCGCTCGCTGGTGAGCCTGGCGGCGCAGTCCCCCGCCGGTTCCGGAGCGGCCGATGCGCAGCAGCTGGACGCGCGCCTTGCGGGCTGGGAGTTCCAGGTGCCCGACTACAAGTACGCCACGATCTTCGTGACCCTGGATGAGTTGCTCAAGCCGCTGCCCCAGCCGGCGAAGAAGTCCGCGTCACCGGCGAAGGCCGGCCGAGCAGCTAAACCTTAGGCGCAGCGGCACAGGACTGCCGCGTACAAGCTGTAGGCATCAGCCGACCGCCGTTTAAGGATGCGGCGCAAATCCTTCTGGGCGTAGAATTTTCTGCTTACTCGCGGCCACTCACGCTGTGGAGCGACTCAGAAGGAGGGACGTGCAATGAGCGCGATATTGCTGGCCGTCTTCACTGAATACACAGACGCAGAGCGCGTACGCACCCGGCTGGTGCACGATGGCTTCCCCACCGACCGCGTGGAGCTCACCGCAAGCCAGGAAAAGGGCCGCGCGGGCGTGCAGCCCGGCAAGTCCGCGCACGCGCAGTTCGTGCAGTACTTCCGCACGCTGCTCAACCAGGCCGATGAACGCGCCTTCGCCGAGGAACTCGCGCAGCGGGTGGACACCGGCGGCACGGTTACGGTCGCGGTACATCCGCGTGGCGCGATCGAGACGCACCGCGCGGTGCAGCTGCTGGAATCTGCCGGCGCGCGCGAGGTTCTCGGCCACGACCTGGCGAACCAGTCCTTCGAGCATGCCGCGTCGCGCACCGACGGCTACTGGGTGCGGCACTTCATGCTGGAAAATCCCACCGGCGCCGACTGCATCTACTGCCGGCTGTTCCCCGGCCACGCTCACTAGCGGCCGCTAGCGCGTGCGTGCCTTGAGCACGGCCGCGAGCTGGTCGGGTCGCGCGGGGATCTGCGTGAGGTGCGGCCAGCGCGGCCCCTCGTAGTACGGCACGCTCAGCGTGCGGAAGAAATCGTCATTCTCCACCATGAGCTCGATCGGCCTGTGGGTCACCTGCGCCGCGGCGATGGCCGCATCGAGCACCTCCGCGGTGTAGCTGCGGCCGTTGACCGCGACCAGCCTCATGCCGGGGCCGGCCCCGGCGCGCGCCGCGGCCCGATCCTCCACGGTGTCCACGATGGTGGCATTCCTGTCGAGCGTGAAGCCGATCGACCAGTCGCGCATGGTGCTCTTGGTGCGCTTCTGCCGCAGCTCCAGATAGCTGTTCTTCTGCGCCGTGTAGGTCAGCTGCCAGCCGGTGCTGCGCAGTCCGTCCAGCAGCGCCTGCGGCCCGGTGGAGTCCAGGTGGTGGCGGATGATGGCGCGCCAGTCCGCCGGTGCGACGCTCGCGAGGGCCGCGTAGACATCCTCCTCGACGAAGGGCTTGAGCGCGGGCTGGCCGCTGGTGCCGGCGTAGAAGCGTCGCACGAAGTCATCAAGCGAGGCCTTGCCGCCCGAGCGCACGCGCAGCTCCGCATCCACGTTCAGCCACAGGAACTCGGAGGCCTCGTAGAAGTCCGTGCCGCGACGGCTGTTGGCCCAGGCGCCGGGCGCGTCGTACAGCAATTGCGCGGCGACCGCCGTGTCGGCCAGCGGCCGCCAGTGGTTGCCGACCTGGAGGTCGAAGTCCCCGGCCTTGGATGCCAGCACTTCGCGATAGGCCTGCGGCGCCACCATTCCGGAGCGCACCGGCAGCACCTCGCCCCAGAACTGCGTCATGCCCTCGTAGACCCACAGCAGCGAGCCGTCCATGTCCTTGTTGTAGTCCGGGCTCAGCAACCCCGCGGGGCGGCGGTACTTGCCGTTCCAGCTGTGCACGTACTCGTGGGCCAGCAGCTCCGCGACGCGCTCGCGGTAGGCCGGCTCGGACAGCGAGTCCTCGACCACGCGATCATCGCTGGACTCGTGATGCTCGAGGCCGAAGTGCGCCACGTGGTCCGAGAGGCTCAACAGCCAGGTGTAGTGGCGGTACATGCGCGAGCCGAACAGCATGCCGGCCTGCGCGACCAGGCGCTGGTAGCCCTTGGCGAACTCATCCGGGACGGTGAGCGCCGCCTCACTGTCGGCGGCGATGGCGATCACATGGCGCAGCTGCGGCAGCGGCGCCGAGCCGCTCAGCTCCACCCGCTTCACATAGCGCCCCAGCTGCAGCGGCGAGTCGATCAGGCGCGCCAGCGTCGTCCCCTCCAGGCGCGTCGACCCGTCTGCCTGCGCCTGCAGGTCGAGCGCACAGGCCAGCTGCCAGTCCCGGGGCGCGAGCACCGAGGCCTCGGTAGTGATGGTGTCGGCATCGACACCCTTGGGCAGCAGTACGAACTGGTTCCACGAGATCACGGCCAGCTGCGCGCTGCTGGTCGGCCCGGCCGTGAAAGAGCCCTCATCGACCGGCAGTCCCGACTCGAGCTCCACCTCCACGCGGGTCGCCCCGACGGGCACCACCACGTTGACCGCAAATATGTCGGTCGGGTCGCGCTGCCAGGTGAGCGTTTGTCCGTTGGCGCGGATGACCATGCCGACCAGCGTATCGATCGGTCCGGTCGGGCCGTGCTCCCCCGGAATCCACTCCGGGAACACCAGCGTCAGCGGCCCCGGCCGGGCGGCCAGCGACAGCGCGGTGTGCACGTGCTTGCGCGCCACCTCGCGGGCGTCCACGCGCACGGTGAGGTCTGCGGCCTGAGCATTCGCCAGCGCGCACTCCATTGCCAGCGCCAGCATCAACCCGGATCGCAGTGCTCTCATGGCAGACCTCGTGAAGGCATTGATAGGTGCGCGATTGTTGACCGAATGGCCGGGCGCGGCAACGAGTGGTAAGTTCCTCGTGTGCCAGACTGGGTCTATCCGGGCGGCTGTCTGTGCGGCGCGGTGCGCTACGAGGCGCGCGGCGTACCGCGCTACCTATGCTTCTGCCACTGCGCCAGCTGCCGCCGCGCGGCGGGCGCGCCGCTGGTGCCGTGGGCGACCTTTGCGCGCTCGGAGCTGCATTTCACGCGCGGGACGCTGGCGCAGTACCGCTCCTCCGCCGGCGTGCTGCGCGGCTTCTGCGCGGCCTGCGGTAGCTCGCTCACCTATCAGACTGAGGCGCGTGCCCATGACATCGACCTGGCACTGGCGAGCCTGGATGACCCGGCCGCGCTCGCGCCCACCGTGCACATGTGGGTTATGGACAAGCTGCCATGGGTGTCGATCGAGGATGGCCTGCCGCGCTATCCAGGCGGATTGCCCGACTGAGGGCTCAGCGCACGCGCGCCAGCAGCACGAACACCACCAGCGCCAGCAGCGCCGTGGGCATCCACGCCAGCAGCGTCGGGTCGAGATTGAACACCACGGTGCCACTTTCGATCAGGCGCTGCAGCAGGAAGAAGCCCAGGCCGAGCACCAGCCCCATCAGCATGCGGGTGCCAGCGCCGGCGGTGCGCAGCGAACCAAGCACGAACGGAATCGCCAGCAGCACGGTGAAGGCCACGGCGACCGTGCGCGCGATGCGTGACCAGAAGGCGAATACGTATTCGCGGTCGGAGAGCGAGTTGGCGCGGTAATAGCGGATGAGGCGGAACAGGGAACGGTTGGTCAGCTGCCCCGGATTCTGCGACGCAAGTCCCAGGAACCCTGCCGTCACGTTGGACTTGAGGATGCGCTCGCCCGGGTTGCTCTTAGTCACCGTGTCGCCGTTGAAGCGCGACTCGGCATAGTTGCTGAGCAGCCAGTTGCCCTTGACCCCGGCAGTGCCGCGCGCCGCCGTGCCCATCGCCACCAGCTCGTGCTGCGGCGACAGTTCGAAGATCTGCACGCCACCAAACTGCGTCTCGCCGGACTGCCCGGAGACGTGCAGGAACAGATCGCCGTCGCGCACCCAGGCCCCGCCGTGGCTGCCGAAACTGACGTTGCTCAGGCGGCTGAACGCCTTCTGCTCGCGCGCGGTCTGCTCCAGCGCCGGGCCGAGGAATTCCCCCAGCACCACGGCGACCCCGACCAGCACCAGCCCGGCGAGCAGGGCCATGCCCGCCAGGTGCGCGATCGAGACGCCGGTGGCGCGGATGACGGTGATCTCGCTGCCGCGCGCGAGCGAGCCCAGGCCCAGCAGCGAACCGATGAGGGCGGTGATCGGCAGCAGCTCGAAGGCCTGCTGCGGCAGGCTCAGCAGCGTGTACCAAACCGCCCCGAGCGCGGTGTAGTTGCCGCTGCCGATATCCTCCTGCTGGTCGATGAACACGAACAGCGCCCCCAGCGCCAGCAGCACCGCGCCCACCATCAGCACCGAGCCGAGGATGGAGCGCATGATGTAGCGGTCGAGGATATTCACAGGCCGCGCGCCCGGTAACGCAGGCGATTGATGAACGGCGGGCCGAGGATCACGCCCAGCGCGGTCGCGATCACCACTGCGTGCGTCCACCACAGGCCGAGGTAGGCCGGGGCGGTGCCGCGGGCGATCCATACCTTGCCCACGGAGATCAGCTGCGAGTACAGCAGGAAGATCAGGATCGCGATCCAGATGCGCGCATAGCGCCCCTGCCGCGGCCGCAGGCGCGCCAGGGGCACGGCGAGCACCGCCAGCACCAGGCACATCAGCGGCATGGCCACGCGCCAGTCCAGCTCCGCGCGCTGCTTGGGATCGGTCGCGTGCAGCAGCGTCGCGGAGGGGCGCGCCTCCAGGTCGCGCACCGCATCGTCGCCCACCGGAACCTGCACCGGAATGACGTGCTCGGCGAAGCGCACGGTACGGAACTCGGCGCTGCCGGGCACGCCCTCGAAGCGCTGCCCGTCGTAGAGTGTAAGGATGTGTGTCATGCCGTCTGCGGTCACCGTGTGACTGGCGCGCTCGGCCAGCACCACCTGCACCTGCGGGCCCTCGTTGCGCTCCACGAACACGTTATGCAGCGTGCCGTCCGGGTTCACGCTCTGTGCGTACACCACCGCGTTGCTGGTGCCGAAGGTGCGGAACTTGCCCGGCGCAATCGGCGCGAACTGGCCGGCGCGGATCGCTTCCTTGCGCAGGCTCAGGGCCTGCTCGGTGGCACTGGGGGCCAGGCTCAGGGTGAGCCAGGCCAGCAGACCTGCGGCCGCGACGGCCAGCAGCGCCACCGGCAGGTAGAGATTGACCGGCCCGGCCCCGCAGGCCAGCGCCGCGGCCATCTCGCTGTCGGCATAGAGGCGACCGAAGGCGAGCACCACGCCCAGCAGCAGCCCGACGGGCAGCAGGATCGACAGGTTCTGCAGCGAGCCGAGCCATATCAGCTGCAGCACCACGCTCTGCGGGAACTGCGCGCTGGCGGCGCGGCCGAGCACCCCGACCACCTGGTTGACCAACAGGATGATCAACAGGACGCCGGTCACGACCAGCCAGGTGGTCACGACCTCGCGCAATACGTAGCGTTCGAGAATTTTCCCCAATTCCTGCCAGCCGTTCCTTCGCAAACCTGACGAGATCTTGGGTTACACTTGCCGCCACGCCTGCACGACCGCCCATACAAGCGCTGCTGTGCAAGCAACCGGCCGCGGCACCCCAATAAGGTAACTGAGTCTAACGCGCCGCGGCGAGAAGGGGATATCGCATGGAATTTGGCGTCTGGACCCGTGGCCTGGCAGCACTGAGCGTGGACTGCCTCGTCCTGGGTGTGTTCGAGGGCGGGGAACTCAGCGGCGAGGCGCGCGCGGTCGACTCCGCCTGCGGCCACCGGCTGAAGAAGCTGCTGGACCGGGGCGACTTCGCCGGCCGCATGGGCGACACGCTGCTGGTCACCGACCTGCCGGGCATCGGCGCCTCGCGCGTGCTGCTCACCGGGCTGGGCACCAAAAAGCAGTTCCAGCGCAAGAGCTGGCGGCGCGCCTGCCAGAGCGCGCTGACCGCCATCACCCGCACGCGCATCGTCAGCTGCGCGGTGGCGATCGACCGCCCGGAGGTGCGCGAGCTGGACGACTACTACCTCGGCCGCCAGGTCGCCGAGATCACCGGGGCGGCGCTCTACCGCATCAATGACCTCAAGAGCGGCAAGAAGCCCTCGGCGCCGGCGCTGCGCAAGGTGCTGGCGGGCCCGGCGCGCAAGGCCGAGGCGACCGAGCGCGGCCTGGCCGAGGGCGCCGCGATCGCCCAGGCCGCCCTCATCCAGCGTGACCTCGCCAACCTGCCCGCGAATGTCTGCACGCCGGGCTACCTCGCCGAGCAGGCGCGCACACTCGGCAAGCGCCACGGCTTCACGGTGCGCGTGCTGGAGGAAGCGGCCATCAGGCGCGAGAAGATGGGCTGCCTGCTGGCGGTGGCTCAGGGCAGCGCGCAGCGCCCGCGCTTCCTGGTGCTCGAGCACCACGGCGGCAAGAAGAGCGAGGCCCCGGTGGTGCTGGTGGGCAAGGGCGTGACCTTCGATTCCGGCGGCATCTCGCTGAAGGACCCGCCGGGGATGGACGAGATGAAGTTCGACATGAGCGGCGCCGCGGCGGTGATCGCCGCGCTCAGCCTCGCCGCAGCCCTCGACCTGAAGCTGAACGTGGTGGGTCTGGTGGCCGCGGTCGAGAACATGCCCGGCGGCCGTGCCGTCAAGCCCGGGGACATCGCCACCAGCGCCGCCGGGCTCACCGTCGAGATCCTCAACACCGATGCCGAGGGGCGCCTGATCCTGTGCGACGCCCTGCACTACGCGCGCCGCTTCAAGCCGGCCGCCGTGGTCGACGTTGCCACCCTGACCGGCGCCTGCGTGGTGGCGCTCGGGCATTTCCACGCCGGCGTCATGGGCAATGACGGCAAGCTGGTGCAGGAGCTGCTCGAGGCGGGCGTGCGCGCCGACGACCGCTGCTGGGAGCTGCCGCTCACCGAGGACTACGCCGAGTCCCTCAAGAGCAACTTCGCCGACTTCGCCAACGTCGGTGGCCGCGACGGCGGTGCGATCACCGCCGCCGCCTTCCTCGCCAAATTCACCCAAGGACTCAAATGGGCGCACCTCGACGTCGCGGGCATCGCCTACCAGAGCGGTGCGCAGAAGGGCAGCTCGGGCCGCCCGACACCGTTGCTCGCGGACTTCCTCCTGCACCGCGCGGCTCGCTGACACGCCACGGCGCAAGCCATGAGCGTGAGATCCGCCACGTGCGCTTCTGCCGCCTGCGGCGCGCCGTGCGCCTGACCGCGCGGCTGCTGCGGATCCGCTAGCCACGCCCCCGCCCCGCGGTGCAGGCCAGAAGTCCGGCACCCCCCGCTGCGGCGCTGCCGCGCGGAGCCTGCCGCAGCGAGCCGCTATAATCGCCCGGCCCTTCCCTTTTGAAAGTCATGGCTGTTAATGGACAAGGTGTACGCGCCGCAGGACATCGAGCGGCGCATCTACGAGCGCTGGGAGGCCAGCGGCTGGTTCGCCCCGAGCGGTCACGGTGCCCCCTACTGCATCATGATCCCGCCCCCGAACGTCACCGGGACGCTGCACATGGGGCATGCCTTCCAGCACACCCTCATGGACACCCTCACCCGCTACCAGCGCATGCGCGGGGCGGATGCCCTGTGGCAGCCGGGCACCGACCATGCCGGCATCGCCACGCAGATGGTGGTCGAGCGGCAGCTCAACGCCCAGGGGATCAAGCGCACCGAGTTGTCGCGCGAGGACTTCATCGAGCGCGTCTGGCAGTGGAAGGCACAGTCCGGCGGCAGCATCGCCGGCCAGATGCGCCGGCTCGGCGACTCGGTCGACTGGAGCCGCGACCGCTTCACCCTCGACCCGCAGCTGTCGCTGGCGGTGACCGAGGTCTTCGTGCGCCTGCACGAGGAGGGCCTGATCTACCGCGGCAAGCGCCTGGTGAACTGGGACCCGGTGCTGCTCACCGCGCTTTCGGACCTGGAGGTGCAGTCGCAGGAGGAGGAAGGCCAGCTGTGGCACCTGCGCTACCCGTTCGCCGATGGCGCCGGCCACATGGTGGTCGCCACCACGCGGCCGGAGACAATGCTCGGGGACAGCGCGGTGGCGGTGAACCCCGCGGACGAGCGCTACACGAAAATGGTGGGCAGGCAGCTGCGCCTGCCGCTCGCTGAGCGCGACATCCCGGTCATCGCCGATGACTTCGTGGACCCGGCGTTCGGCTCCGGCTGCGTCAAGATCACCCCGGCGCATGACTTCAACGACTACGAGGTCGGCCAGCGCCACCAGCTGCCGCAGATCAACGTGTTCACCCCGCGCGCGACCATGGCCGACACCGTGCCGGAGCGCTTCCGCGGCCTGGACCGTTTCGAGGCGCGCAAGCGCATCGTCGCCGAGCTCGACGCCGCGGGGCTGATCGAGAAGATCGACAAGCACCGCCTGCACGTGCCGCGCGGGGACCGCAGCGGCGCGGTGCTCGAGCCCTACCTCACCGACCAGTGGTACGTGAAGATCGCCCCGCTGGCGCAGCCGGCGATCGCGGCGGTCGAGCAGGGGCGCACGCGCTTCGTGCCCGAGAACTGGTCGCGCACCTACTTCGAGTGGATGCGCAACATCAAGGACTGGTGCATCAGCCGCCAGCTGTGGTGGGGCCACCGCATCCCGGCCTGGTATGACGCGCAGGGCAACACCTACGTCGGCCGCACCGAGGCGGAGGTGCGCGCCCGCCACCAGCTTCCCGCCGGCAGCGCGCTGCGCCAGGACGCGGACGTGCTCGACACCTGGTTCTCCTCGGCCCTGTGGCCCTTCTCGACCCTCGGCTGGCCGCAGCGCACCGCCGAGCTGGGACGCTTCTACCCGGGGAGTGTGCTGGTCACCGGCTTCGACATCATCTTCTTCTGGGTCGCGCGCATGATGATGATGGGGCTGAAGTTCATGGGCGAGGTGCCCTTCGGCGACGTGTACATCACCGGGCTGATCCGCGACGAGCACGGCGACAAGATGTCCAAGTCCAAGGGCAACGTGATCGACCCGCTCGACATCGTCGATGGCATCGACCTCGACGCCCTGGTCGCCAAGCGCACCGCCGGGCTGATGCAGCCGCAGCTGGCGCCGGCGATCGAGAAGGCCACGCGCAAGCAGTACCCGCAGGGGATCGCACCCCACGGCACCGATGCGCTGCGCTTCACCTTCGCTGCCCTGGCCTCCAGCAACCGCGACATCCGCTTCGACATGGCGCGCGTGGCCGGCTACCGCAACTTCTGCAACAAGCTGTGGAACGCGGCGCGCTTCGTCAGCATGGCCGTGGGCGAGGCCCCGGTCACCGTCGCTGCGCCGGCGGCGGATCTGTCCGTGGCCGACCGGTGGATCCGCTCGCGCCTGGGGCGCACGCTCGCCACCGTCGCCGAGGCGCTGCGCGAGTACCGCTTCGATTTTGCCGCCAGCGCGCTGTACGAGTTCGCCTGGTACGATTTCTGCGACTGGTACCTGGAGCTGACCAAGCCGGTGCTGCAGGCGGCCGCTGCCACGCCCGCGGCGCGCCTGGCCACGCAGCGCACGCTGGTGGAGGTGCTCGAGGCGCTGCAGCGCGCGCTGCACCCGATCATGCCCTTCATCACCGAGGAGATCTGGCAGCGCATCGCCCCGCTGGCAGGCGTGCGCGGGCCGACCGTGATGCTCGCCCCCTACCCGCAGGCCGCCGAGTTCCCCGCCGACACCGCCGCCGAGGCCGAAGCCGCGTGGCTGAAGGCGGTGATCCTGGGGGTGCGCCAGATCCGCGGCGAGATGAACATTGCTCCCGGCAAGCGCATCGCGCTGCTGCTCAAGGATGCGAGCGCGCTGGATGAGTCCTACGCGCAGCGCCACCGCGCGCTGCTGGAGAAGCTGGCCGGCCTGGCCGGGATCACCGTGCTCGCCCCCGGGGCAAGCGCGCCGGAATCGGCCATCGCCCTGGTCGGCACGCTCACGCTGCTGGTGCCGATGGCCGGCCTGATCGATGCGGCCGCCGAGGCCGAGCGCCTCAGCAAGCTGCTCGCCAAGACCCAGGGCGAGCTCGCCAAGGCGCGCGGCAAGCTCGCCAACGACAGCTTCGTGCGCAGCGCGCCGCCGGCGGTGGTCGCCACCGAGCGCGAGCGCGCGGCGGACTTCGAGCGCAGCGCCCGCGACCTGGCCGCACAGCTGGAGCGTATCCGCGGGATGCTCGGCCGGTGAACGACACCCACCCCAGCGCGGCCAGCGACGCGGCCAACCTCGCCCGCGCGTTCGAGGTCCTGGAGACGATCATCCTCGGCAAGCCGGCCCAGCTGCGGCTGTGCCTGGCATGCCTGCTGGCGCGCGGGCACCTGCTGATCGAGGACGTGCCGGGGGTGGGCAAGACGACGCTCGCCCACGCCCTCGCCCACGTGCTCGGGCTTGCCTGGCAGCGCGTGCAGTTCACCAGCGACCTGCTGCCCGCGGACATCATCGGCGTGTCGGTGTTTGACCGCGCCCGCCAGCGCTTTGACTTCCGGCAGGGCCCGGTATTTACCCAGCTGCTGCTGGCGGACGAGGTGAACCGCGCCAGCCCGCGCACGCAGAGCGCGCTGCTGGAGGCGATGGAGGAGCGCCAGATCAGCGCCGATGGCACCACCTATGCCCTGCCCGAGCCGTTCTTCGTGGTCGCCACGCAGAACCCGCACGAGCAGCTGGGCACCTTCGCGCTGCCGGAGTCGCAGCTGGACCGCTTCCTCATGCGCATCCGCCTGGGCTACCCGGACGCGGCGCACGAGCGGGCGCTGCTGCGCGGCGGCGAACGGCGCGAGATCCTCGGCGGCATCGCCCCGATCCTCTCCGCCGCGGCGATGCTGCGCATGCAGCGCACGGTGCGCGAGCTGCACATCGCCGACACGCTGCTCGACTACACGCAGCTGCTCATCGCCCGCACGCGCGAGCGGCCGGACCTGAAACTTGGCCTCTCCCCGCGCGCCGGCCAGGGGCTGCTGCGCGCCGCGCAGGCCTGGGCCTACCTCGGGCAACGCCACGCGGTGCTGCCCGAGGACGTGCAGGCGGTGCTGCCGGCGGTGATTGCCCACCGCCTCGAGGGCCGCGATGCCGCTGCCCGCCCCGGGGAAGAGCTGGCGCGCGAGATCATCGAATCAGCCGCGGTGCCTGCGTAGGACGGTGGCCGCCTGGGCCACAGCCGGCACGCGGCGCTGGAACCCCTTCTCTTCACTGCGGAGCGCGGCCGCGCAGCGCCTGGCCACCTGGGTGCGGCGCCGTCAGGGCGTGGACACCCTGCCGGTGGTGCTGCAGCGGCGCCGGCTCTACATCCTGCCCTCCGGCACCGGCGTTGCCCTGGGCGTGCTGCTGGTGCTGATGCTGCTCGCCGGCCTCAACTACGCCAACAGCCTGGCGCTGTTTTTCACGTTCGTGCTGATCGCGTTCTGCCTGGTGGCCATGCAGCAGTGCCACCGCAACCTCCAGGGTCTGGTCGTCGAGGCGCTGCACGCTCCGGCGGTGTTCGCGCGCCGCCCGGGCAGTGCCTGCCTGGCGCTGGGCAACCCCGGGCCGCTGGCGCGAATGGGCATCGCCGGGCGGGCGGACGCGCAGGCGGAAGGCCACGCTGACCTGGCCGCCGGCGGCCAGGCGGTCCTCGGCCTGCCCGTGAGCGCCGCGGTGCGCGGCATCGTGCACATCCGGCGCATCCGCATCCACACGAGCTACCCGTTCGGGATCTTCCGGGCGTGGACCTGGCTGCATACCGACGCCCAGATGCTGGTCTACCCGGCGCCCGAGGGCGCGCTGCCGATGCCCTCAGGCTATTCACCGCAGCCGGGGCTGCACGCGCGGCGCGGCGCGGGCGTCGATGAGTGGGCCGGCCTGCGCCCGTTCCGCGACGGGGACTCGCCGCGCCAGGTGGACTGGAAGGCGTATGCGCGCGAGGCACCGCTGCTGGTGAAGGAATACCACGCCTCGGGCACCGAGCTGCGCATCTTCGACTACGCCGCCGTGCGCCTGCCGGATCCGGAGGCGCGCCTGAGCCAGCTGGCGCGCTGGGTGGTGGACGCGGACGCCCGCGGCGAGCGCTATGCGCTGGAGCTGCCGGGGCTGCACGTCCGCGCCGACAGCGGCCCGGAGCAGCGCCATCGCTGCCTCGCAGCGCTCGCCCGCTTCGGCATCGCCGACCAGGACGCGCCGTGAGCGAGAGCGCGCAACAGGACGCGCGGGCGCTGTCCTTCGTATGCGCCGCCTTCGCCGGTGGGGTGCTGCTGAACATCGACCGCATGCCCGCCTGGGCCGGCGCCACCGCCCTGTTGCTGGTGGCGTGGCGGCTGTGGACGGCCGGCCGGCGCACGTGGCTGCCGCCAGCGTGGCTGCGCGCGCTGCTCGCCCTGCTGGTCACCGGCATCGTGCTGGCGCGCTTCCATACCCTCAACGGCCTTACCGCCGGCACGACGCTGCTGATCCTGATGGCGGCACTGAAGCTTCTGGAGACGCAGCGCCCGCGCGACCAGGTGGTGCTCATCGGCGCGGGACTGTTCCTGCTGCTGGCCGCCTGCCTGGACCGCCAGTCGCTGCTGCGCACGCCGCTGTACGCGCTGCAGACCTGGCTGTGCTGCGCGGCGCTCGCCGCGGTGGGATCCCCGGCACTGCCGGCGCGCGCGAGTGCGCGCATGGCTCTGCGCGCGCTGCTGATCGCCGCCCCGCTGGCCATCGCGCTGTTCGTGTTCTTCCCGCGCCTGCCGGGCTCGTTCTGGGCAATCCCGCGCGGCGAGGAGGCGCTCACGGGCCTGTCCGACTCGATGAGTCCGGGCGGCATCTCCAGGCTGATAGCCAACTACGAGCCGGCGTTCCGGGTGAAGTTTGCCGGCGCGCTACCGCCGCCGCAGCTGCGCTACTGGCGCGGGCCGGTGCTGCACGACTTCGACGGGCGCACCTGGCGCCGGCGCGAGTGGGCCGCGCACCCGCGCCAGCCGGTGGAATTCCTGGGCGATCCGGTGCGCTACCGCGTGTCATTGCAGCCGAGCCAGCGGCGCTTCTGGTTCGCGCTCGACCTTCCCGAGCGCTCCCCGGCAAGCCAGGTCACCCTCACCTACGACTTCCAGCTGATCGCCCGGGATCCGGTGAGCGATGCGGTCAGTTACGAGGCGGTCTCGTACACCGGCACGCGCGCCACCAGCGCGCTCAGCGCCAGCGCGCGCCGCGAGGACACAACGCTGCCACCCGATGTCAACCCGCGCGCGCGCGCGCTGGCGCTGCAGCTGCGTGCGGCCGCCGGCTCGGACGCGGACTTCGTCGCCGCCACGCTCGACTATCTGGCCAGGGGCGGCTTCGTCTATTCCCTCGAGCCGCAGCCGCTCGGGGCCAACACGGTCGATGACCTGATATTCAATACCCGTGAGGGGTTCTGCGGCCACTACGCCTCGGCCTTCGCCGACCTCATGCGCGCCGCCGGCGTGCCCGCGCGCATCGTCACCGGCTACCTGGGCGGGGAATGGAATCCTGTCGGGCAGTACCTGCTGGTGCGCCAGTCCGACGCGCACGCCTGGACCGAGGTGTGGCTCGAGGGCCGTGGCTGGACGCGGGTCGACCCGACCGCGGTGGTGGCGCCGGAGCGGCTTAGGCGCGGCATGTTCGACTTCATGCCCCAGGCCTTCGGCGCCGGGGAACGCTTCATCCACGCCGCCCCCTGGCTGCAGCGGCTGCTGCAGCGCTGGGATGCCACCAACTCCTGGTGGACGGACAACGTGGTGAAGTTCGAGTACTCCACCCAGATGGACCTGCTGGCGCGGCTCGGGATCCGTACCCCGGATGCGCGCTACCTGGGCTGGGCATTCATGGCCGCCCTGCTCGGCTGGCTGGCCATCGTGGGGTGGCACATGGGGCGCACAGCGCGCGCCCCGCCCGCCGATGCGCTGGCGCGCGCCTACCTGCGACTGTGCCGCAAGCTCGCGCGCGCCGGCAGTGCGCGCCTGCCGCACCAGGGGCCGGTGGATTTCGCGCACAGCATCGCCCGCACGCACCCGGACCTGGACGCCCAGGTGCGCGGCCTGCTCGAGCGCTACGCGCGGCTGCGCTACGGGCCGGCCGGGGCCGCGCAGGCGAGCGAGGTTGCGGACTTCAGCCGCGCGGTGGCGCGCCTGTCGCTGCGGCGCCCCGCCTCAGCCTGACCGGAAGCCGATGCGCGCGTGCGTGCCGTCGCAGAACGGCTTGCTCGCGCTGCCCCCGCAGCGACACAAGACGGCGTTGCCCAGGCGCGCGACCACGCGCCCGGTGCCGCTGATCACCTCCAGGTTGCCGCGCACCCTGAGCGGACCGTCCACCTGCGGCTCGATCGCCAGCGTGCCGCCACGCTGCGGCAGCATCGTGGTCTGGCCACTCGGCGGCTCGCCGCTGGCACTGAAGCCGGCCTCGTGGTGCGAGCCGTCGCAGTAGGGCTTGTTCTTCGAAGCACCGCAGCGGCACAGCGTCGCGCGATAGCCCGCCGGCGCGCCGTCGATGGTCAGGTCCGCGCGAAAGGCATAGGGGCCTGCCTCGCGCACGCTGGCCAGGTTGACCGGCGGTGCGGCTTCGTCCGCCGCGCCGTCGCGCCGTCGGTAGCGGATCGCCCCGGACGGACAGGCGTGCGCAATCTCGACCAGGCGCTCCACCGGCATGTCATCCGGGTGGATCCACGGGCCCTGCACGTTGGCGACGAATACCTGCGGGGCAAGCGTCACGCAGAAGCGCGAATGGATGCAGCGCTTGCCCTCGTAGATCAGGTCGAGCTTCTCACCGGGGATGCGTTCCACGCCCGCCCCTTCTGCCAGGGGCACGGGGGCAGAAGCCGCTGCGGCCGGAGCCGCGGCCGCCGCGGACTGCGCCGGTGCCACCGCGGCCAGGTCAAAGCCGCGCGCGGCGCGCCGGCTAAGCGCCACCAGCTGCTCGGCCGCGCGCCGCTCGCGCGCACCGTCGCCCAGATCGAGCGCCGCTTCGGCCAGCTGCGCGAAGCGCTCGACGAACAGCCGCCGCGCCGCCCGTCCCGGTGCCAGCATGCCGGCATCGCGCAGCGTGATGAAGGACACGCCGGCGTTGCAGTGCGGGTTGGAAGGACCGGCCGGCAGGCGTGCGGCGTGCTCGGCCAGCGGTGCGAGCGCCTGCATCAGGCCGATCGCCAGGTCGACCGTCAGCGACTTCTCCGGGCCCGGGCCCGCCAGTCCGTAGCTGTAGCCGAGCAGGCGCAGCATCAGTCCGTAACAGGCATTGGCCAGGTCCACCGTGGCTACCGCTTCCGGGTTCTCCAGCCATACGCGCCCCTCCGGGCGTGGCGGCCGGCGCAGCACCGGGTTGGTGGCCGCGGGAAATGCGGGGATGAAATCCGGGTTCGCCGCCTTGAGCACGCGCAGCTCGGCGCGGATGCCGAGGAACTTCTGGTAGTGCGAGCCGAGGGAGTCCCGCGGCGCCCCCTCACCCTGCTCCACGATGGCGCTGAAAGCGGCGAGCGCAGTCTTCAGGCAGCGCACCGGCTGCGCCCCGGCGAGCGCGACTTCCGCCTGCGACAGCTGCAGCGCCGGGTCGCCGTCGAAGGTGTTGCGCTCGCCGTGGCCGCCCACGAAGGCGCGCAGGCCATCGCCCAGTGCCGCGTAGAAGGCTCCCACGGTCTCGTAATTCAGGCCCATCGGGGTCAGCCGCGCGGGGCTGCCGCCGCGCACGTAGCTGTGCTCGTAGGAGAAACCGGCGCCCTCGGGTTCGGTGGACTCCTGCGGGCGCTCGAGGAAGATGAAGTGCTGCAGGGTGTCCTCGTTGAAGGGCGCGAGCTTCACCACCACGCTGGCCGGCAGCACGCCCGGATCAAGCGGGAAGTTGCCGCGGCCGAAGCGCGGCGCGCCGCCGAGGGCCGCGGTGATGTTCCACACCGCCGCCAGGTGCCCCATCTCCTCGATCGCCACCCCGATCAGCACCTGGCGCCAGCCGCGCACCGCCTGCGCCTCCTGCGCGCTCAGGCCCTCGGACTCCCCGGTGCGCAGGCTGAAGGCCGCGTACAGGTACGTGCACATGAGGTTGTGCTCGAGCTCGGCGGCCTCGTAGAGCGCGTGCACCAGCACCTCGCGCTGCACGAGCGGGCTGGCGGCGGCGACATCGTTCATGGGGTCCTCCGGGGGCTGCGGACCGCCTGTTTCGCACAAAACCGCTACGCGCGCCATCCCTCCGCCGGGTGGGCGCACGCGCTCAGCTGGCCGCGTACTCGCGGGTCTCGCGGAAGGTGATGTCCGGCCAGCGCTCGAGCGTGAGCTGCAGGTTGACGCGCGAGGGCGCCAGGTACACCAGTGCGCCGGAGTGATCGATCGCCAGCTGCTCGTAGGCACGCGCGCGGAACTCCTCCAGCTTGCGCGGATCCGCTGCCGTCACCCAGCGCGCGGTGTGCACCGTGACCGGGTCGAACACGCACTGCACGCTGTACTCATCCTGCAGCCGGAAAGCGACTACCTCGAACTGCAGCTGCCCGACCGCCCCCAGGATCAGGTCGTTGTTGCGCAGCGGCTTGAACAGCTGCGTCGCCCCCTCCTCGCACAGCTGTGACAGCCCCTTCTGCAGCGCCTTCATCTTCAAGGGGTCCTTGAGCACCGCGCGGCGGAAGATCTCCGGCGCGAAGTTCGGCACGCCGGTGAAGGTCAGCCGCTCGCCCTGCGTGAAGGTATCGCCGATGTTGATCGTGCCGTGATTGTGCAGGCCGATGATGTCCCCGGCGAAGGCCTCCTCGGCCTGCGCGCGCTCGGCGGCCATGAAGGTGAGCGCATCGGCCACGCGCACCTCCTTGTCCAGGCGTGCATGGAACAGCCGCATGCCGCGGTTGTACCTGCCGGCGCACACGCGCAGGAAGGCGATCCGGTCGCGGTGCGAGGGATCCATGTTGGCCTGGATCTTGAACACGAAGCCGGCCAGGGCCTGCTCGAGCGGCTCTACGGTGCGCTCGCGCGCCACCCGCGCCAGCGGCCCGGGCGCATAGGTGCTGAAGGCGGCCAGCAGCTCCTCGACGCCGAAGTTGTTGACGGCCGAGCCGAAGAACACCGGCGTCTGGCGCCCCGCGAGGTAGGCCTGGGGGTCAAAGGGCTGCGTGGCGCCGCGCACCAGACCGATCTCCTCGTCGAAGGCGGCCGCGTGCTCGCCGAGGAACTCG
This sequence comes from uncultured Pseudomonadota bacterium, assembly GCA_963794975.1. Classification (GTDB taxonomy): domain Bacteria; phylum Pseudomonadota; class Gammaproteobacteria; order Steroidobacterales; family Steroidobacteraceae; genus 13-2-20CM-66-19. Next base: position 324,618 of record CAWCGL010000005.1, read on the forward strand.
CGCCCGGCCGCGCTGTGCAGGCCATCCACGGTCAGGTTCTCGCCGCGGCGGCCGCGCTCGCCCGCCGCGTAGGCATAGATGCGGTCCTCGGCCAGGTGGTAGATGCCGCGCAGCTCGCGCCCCATGCCGATCGGCCAGGTGAGCGGGGTGGTGCTGATGCGCAGCACGCTCTCGATCTCATCGAGCAGCTCGATGGGCGGGCGCCCGTCGCGGTCGAGCTTGTTGATGAAGGTCATGATGGGCGTGTCGCGCAGGCGGCATACCTCCATCAGCTTGATGGTGCGCTCCTCCACGCCCTTGGCGCAGTCGATGACCATGAGCGCCGAATCCACCGCGGTGAGGGTGCGGTAGGTGTCCTCGGAGAAGTCCTCGTGGCCCGGGGTGTCGAGCAGGTTGATGATGCAGTCGCGGTACGGGAACTGCATGACCGAGGAGGTCACGGAGATGCCGCGCTGCTGCTCGAGCCGCATCCAGTCGGAGGTGGCGTGACGGGAGGCCTTGCGGCCCTTGACGGTGCCGGCCAGCTGGATGGCGCCGCCGAACAGCAGCAGCTTTTCAGTAAGGGTGGTCTTGCCGGCGTCGGGGTGGGAGATGATGGCGAAGGTGCGCCTGCGCCTGATTTCCGTGGCTAATGCTGCCTCTGACACGCTTTACCGACCCTTCAAGGCCGCACCCGCTCATCCTGCGATACCCCAACCGGTCGATCATGGCGACAGGTAGTGCCCGGGGATGCGCTGCAACTTCGTATGGGGCACGAACAGAAAATTGTTGATGTAGATCCCCGCGCGCTTGCCGTTGGGCAGATGGCTGCCATCCTGGTGCGTCGCGGGCTCGAATTCTGCAATAGGTCGCAGCCTGCCTTCCAGCAGGAAGTAGCCGTGGTAGCCGAATTCCTCGAAGAACCGGGCGACCCCTGCCACCGAGCCGGCGCAGTGGCGCTCCTCGGCCTCCACCAGCGCGATCGGTTGGTACTTGCCGATGGTATCGCGGGCGCCGGCGAGCACCGCGCGCTCGTGGCCCTCGACGTCGATCTTGATGAAGCCCACCGGATCGAGCCGGTAGTCATCGAGACGTGCGCAGCGCACCGGGTGCAGCCTGACCTCGCTCGCCCCTTCCAGGCGGTTGGAACCGGCGATCGTGCCGCGCATGGGCCGCTGCAGCGGAATGCGGATCTCGGCCGTGCCGGCCTCATCCGACAGCGCCACCTCCTCCAGACGGGTGCGCGCGGTGGCGCCGAACTGCGCGCGCAGCCGCGCCGCCGCGTCCGGGCGCGGCTCGAAGGCGACCACGCCCGCGGAATACAGCACCAGGTAGGCCAGGTACGTGCCATTCGCCGCCCCGACGTCCACCGACAGCTGCGCACGCTCGCACGCCCAGGGCAGCAGCTCCTGCTCGGCCTCCTCGGTGCTGATGTGCCGGGCGCGGATGCGATGGCGCCACAGGGCGCGCGGCGCAAAGCGCTCAGCCAAATGTCTGACCTGTCCTAGAATGGCCTCGTCCCCGCTGCCTTGAACCCGTACGCATCATGCGCCCGCCGGCCGCCGGTTGTTCTTGTTCTGCCGCCGGTCCGCCCCCGAGTGTGCATCATACCCCGGCGGAGGGGCCGCCTCAGGCCTTCAGTGCGAGCTTCAGGACCGCCGCATCCTCGCGGCCGTTGACCGCCTGGTAGTAGCCGCGGCGCATGCCGACCTGCTCGAACCCCAGGGCCAGATAGAGGCGGATGGCGGTGGTGTTGGAGGGGCGCACCTCCAGGAAGGCCTCGGCGGCCCCGGCGGCGGCGGCGCACTCGAGCAGGCGGCGCAGCAGCTGCCGCCCGAGCCCGCGGCAGCGCAGCCCCTCGGCAATGCACAGGTTCAGTACGTGGGCCTCGCCGGCGCCGACGCTCATGACCCCGTAGCCGAGCACTTCCTCGTCGGCCGCCGCGACCCGGCAGACATAACCCACGCGCAGGCAGTCACGGAAGATCCCCTCGCTCCAGGGAAACTGGTAGGCCGCGCGCTCGATCTGGACCACCGCCGGGACGTCCGCGGCGCGCATGGGGCGGATGCTGGCGGCGGCATCGGCCGCGAACAGCTCAGGCGCGGTGGCCATCGCTGCCGGCTTCCTGCGCGAGCTTCTGGTAAATCCCACGGGCGAACTTGAGGTCCTCCCACGCCTTGCGCTTCTCGCCCGGGGAGCGCAGCAGGTACGCCGGATGATAAGTCACCACCAGCGGGACGGACCCGAAGTGATGCACCTGCGAGCGCAGCCGGCCGAGCGGCGCATCGCTGCCCAGCAGGCTCTGGGCGGCGATGCGCCCGACCGCCAGCATGATCTTCGGTCGCAGCAGCTCGACCTGGCGCCTGAGGTAGGGCAGGCAGGCGCCCACCTCCTCCGGTTTCGGGTCGCGATTGCCCGGCGGGCGGCTCTTGAGAACGTTGGCGATGTAGACATTGTGGGTGCGGTCGAGGCCGATCGCCTTGAGCATCGCGTCCAGCAGCTGCCCGGCGGCGCCGACGAAGGGCTCACCGCGGCGGTCCTCTTCCGCCCCCGGCGCCTCGCCCACGACCAGCCAGTCGCTGCGCAGCGGGCCGACGCCGAACACGCCCTGGGTGCGCGTCAGGTGCAGCGGACACTTGGTGCACGCGAGCACTTCCTGGCGCAGCGCCTGCCACAGCGGTGCGTCCGCACCCGCTGCAAGCGCTGACAACGGCGACGGCGCCGCGACCGGCAGCTCCTGCGCGGCTGGCGCGTGCGCCGCGAGCGGCGCGGGCTGCGCGCTGCGGCTCACCCACACATCGATGCCGAGCGCGTCGAGGTACTGCTGGCGCTCACCCGACAGCATCAGGCGGTCCCGGGACCGGGGGCTCCGCGCACCAGTCGCCGCAGGCGGCGGCCGATCCACAACACGGGAGCCGAGAGCGCGTAGGTGCCGAACATCGCCAGCAGCATGGTCGGCGGGTCGGCGGCGATGCAGGCGAAGACCACGGGCACCAGCACGATGTAGAGGAAGCGGATGCGCCGGTCGAGGTTGAACTGCTTGAAGCTCGGGTAGCCGAAGCTTGAGACCATGAGGATTCCGGCGCTCGCGGTGACGGCGAAGGCGGCGATGAGACCGGTGAGGCGCGGCTCGCGCCAGTCGCTGCAGAACCAGACGAAGGCTGCGACGATGGCCGCCGCCGACGGGCTCGGCAAGCCCTCGAAGTAGCGCTTGTCGGCGCCGGCTGAGCGCGCGTTGAAGCGCGCCAGGCGCAGGGCCGCGGCGACTGCATAGAAGAAGCAGGCGAGCCAGCCGAAGCGCCCCCAGTGATGTCCGTACTCGGCGATGCGCACCACGCCCCACTGGTAGGTGACGATTGCCGGGGCCAGCCCGAAGGCGACCATGTCGGCAAGGCTGTCGTATTCCTTGCCGAAGGCGCTCTCGGTACCGGTGAGCCGGGCGATGCGCCCGTCCAGGGTGTCGCAGATCATGGCGAGGAAGATGGCCAGGCCGGCGTGATCGAAGTTCTTGTCGATCGCGGCGACGACTGCATAGAAGCCGGAAAACAGGCATCCGGTGGTGAGCAGGTTGGGCAGCAGGTAGATGCCCTTGCGGCGCGGACGAGGCGGGTCGGGGGTTTCGCTGGTCACGGCCGCAATCTTATCAGGGGCCTCCTGCTAAGATGCCATCTCCCTGCGATTGCGCCACGAAAAGTGCCCCACGATGCGGCTTTCCCGGTATCCGATTAACACCATGAAGGAGACCCCCGCCGAGGCGGAGGTCTTAAGCCACCAGCTGATGCTGCGGGCGGGGCTGATCCGCCGCCTGGCGAATGGCCTGTACAGCTGGTTGCCGATGGGGCTGCGGGTGCTGCAGAAGGTCGAGCGCATCGTGCGCGAGGAGATGAACCGCGCCGGCGCCTTCGAGCTGGTCATGCCGGTGTTCCAGCCGGCCGAGCTGTGGCAGGAGTCCGGGCGCTGGACCGAGTACGGCCCGGAACTGCTGCGCTTCAAGGACCGCCACGAGCGTGACTACGTGGCCGGCCCCACCCATGAAGAGGTGATCACCGACATCGCGCGGCGCGAGCTGCAGAGCTACCGCCAGCTGCCGGTCAACTTCTACCAGATCCAGACCAAGTTCCGCGACGAGATCCGGCCGCGCTTCGGGGTGATGCGCGCGCGCGAATTCATCATGAAGGACGCCTACTCGTTCCATATGGACGAGGCGTCGCTGCGCGAGGGCTACCGGGCGATGTTCGATGCCTACGTGCGCATCTTCACGCGCACCGGGCTGACCTTCCGCGCCGTGCGCGCCGACTCCGGCGCGATCGGCGGGGACGTGAGCCAGGAGTTCCACGTGCTCGCCGCCTCGGGCGAGGATGCCATCGTCTTCTCCGACGGCGATGACTACGCGGCCAACCTCGAGGCCGCCGTCGCGGTGCCGCCGGCCGGCGCCCGGCCTGCCGCGCAGCAGGCGCTGCAGAAGGTGGCCACCCCGGGTGCGCGCACCATCGCCGACGTCGTCAGCTTCCTGAAGCTGGCGCCGCAGCGCATGGTCAAGACCCTCATCGTCGATGGCGCCGAGCCAGGCAGCGTCGTGGCGCTGGTGGTCCGTGGCGACCATGAGCTGAACAGCGTGAAGGCGCAGAAGCTGCCGGGGGTGGCGAACCCGCTGCGCATGGCCAGCCCCGAGAGCGTGCTCGCCGCCACCGGCACCACGCCCGGCTACGTGGGGCTGGTGGGGCTCAAGTGCCGCATCTATGCCGACCACAGCGCGCTGCACCTGGCTGACTTCGTGTGCGGCGCGAACGAGAAGGACATGCACCTCACCGGGGTCAACTGGGAGCGCGACGTGCAGGGCGCGCTCGCGGCCGACATCCGCAACGTGATCGAGGGCGATGCCAGCCCGGGCGGCAAGGGCACGCTGCGGATCGCCCGCGGCATCGAGGTCGGCCATATCTTCCAGCTGGGCCGCAAGTACAGCCAGCCGATGAAGGCGGTGGTGCTCGACGAGTCGGGCAAGGAGACCGCGCTGCTCATGGGCTGTTACGGCATCGGTGTGACGCGCGTCGTGGCTGCCGCCATCGAGCAGAACCATGATGAGCGCGGCATCATCTGGCCGGCCCCGATCGCCCCGTTCCAGGTGGTGCTGGTGCCGATCAACATGCACAAGTCCCAGCGGGTCCGTGAGCTCACTGACCAGCTATATGAGGAGTTCACCGCCGCCGGGATCGAGGTGCTGTGCGATGACCGAGATGCGCGCCCCGGAGTCAAGTTCGCGGACGCGGAACTGCTGGGCATCCCGCACCGCCTGGTCATCGGCGAGCGCGGCATCGAGGCCGGCAAGCTCGAGTACCGCGGACGCCGCGAGGCCGAGAGCACCGAGTTCCCCCTCGCCGAGGCGCTTGCGTTCATGCAAGCACGGCTCAAGGGTTAGGAGGCCCGGGGCCATCGTGGCACGCGGGCGCGTGCTGCCGCTGCTGACCGCGCTGGGCATCGCCGCGCTGCTCGCGCCGTGCGCGCGCGCCGATCAGCAGCGCGACCCGGAGCTGGAGGGGGTGCTGCGCAAGGCCATCGCGCAGGCGGAGTGCTTCACCGATCAATACGACTCGGCGGTGTGGTACAAGCTGATGGAGCCGCGACTGCACACCATCGTCAAGGACAAGGACGAGCGGCTCGAGATCCTCAAGCAGGTCTACTGCGAGACGCGCCGCCCCGGGGAGACGCGCCTGCAGCCCGGGCTGGTCATGGCCGTGATCGACGTCGAGAGCCGCTTCAACCGCTGGGCGGTCTCCTCGGCCGGCGCCGTCGGACTGATGCAGGTCATGCCGTTCTGGCCCGAGAAACTCGGCTTGCACCGCTACGACCTGGTGCACATCGCCCCCAACATCCGCATGGGTTGCGCCATCCTGCGCTTCTACATCCGCTACGAGCACAACGACGTGCGCCGGGCGCTGGCGCGCTACAACGGCAGCGTTGGGCGGCGCGACTACCCGGACCTGGTCGTCAATGACTGGCTCCGGTGGAATGGCGCCGATGACCTCGGATACCCCAGGCCCGGTAGCGGGCACTGACCGGCGGTACGCAGCCGCGCGGCCGGCGCGGGGCTGCTAGCGCCCCGCCGGCTGGGGCGCGTAGGCGGTGATCACGATCTCGACCACGGTGCGCTCGCTGTAGTGGCGGTCGATGCAGAAGGCGTTCCAGGTCGAGTACGGCGGCGGCATGAACTCGTTCTTCACCGCGATCATCGCCTCCAGCTGCGCCTGGAAGTCGCCGCGGAAATTCTTCTTGTTGTGGCAGTTGTGGAAGCTGCTCATCTGCACCACCTGCGAGAAGTCAGCTCCCGAGGCGGCCAGGCTCGCCTTGATGGCCGTGAAGGCGCGCCGCAGCTGCACCTTGAATGCGGCCACATCGGTGCCATCGCCCTTTTCGAGCGGCCCCGCCTCGACCCCGGACAGGTACACGAAGTCCCCGGCGCGGCGCGCGGCCGCGTAGTGCAGCTGGTCGTACATCACCCCCCGCTCCGCGGGGTTGGCGAACACCACCTCGCCGCCGGGCGCGGGAATGCGTGTTACCGGGAATGACTGGGCGGCGGCGCAGGTGCCGTAGGCGGTCGCGGCCAGCGCGAGCGCGAGCGTATGGAAGCTCTTCATTGCCGTCCCCGTGGTGTCGTGGATTGGCAGCGGTGCGCGCTGCGCGAGCGGCTACTTCGCGCCCGCCGCACGCTTCTGCGCCGGCGCGGGCGGCTGCAACATACGCACGACCCCTTCACGGCGCGAATCCGCCGCGCCCTCGTAGGTGCCGTCCGCGTGGCGCAGCAGCGCGTGCAGCCCCGAGTTCTCCGCGTGGCCGGCCTTGACCTCGATGCCGCGCTCGCGCAGCCCGGCCAGCAGCGCCGGCGAGAAGCGGCCCATCTCGCCGCTGTAGGTGTCGCCGCGGGCGATGAGGTTGGGCAGCTCGACCGCCTGGGCGAGACTGAGCTTCCAGGCGAGCAGGCCCACCAGGGTCTTGGCGTTGTACTCGAGGATCGCCGAGCCGCCGGGCGAGCCCAGCGCCGCCACGAAGTTGCCGTCATGGTCGAGCACGATCACCGGCGCCATGGAGGAGCGCGGGCGCTTGCCGCCCTGCACCGCGTTGGCCACCGGACGGCCGTTCTCCGTGGGCGCAAAGGCAAAGTCGGTGAGCTGGTTGTTCAGCACGAAGCCGCCCACCGTGCGCCCCGAGCCGAACACCGACTCCACGGTGGTCGTCATCGAAACAACATCGCCGTCGGCATCGACCACCACGAAATGGCTGGTGCCGGCGGACTCGTTGGTGGTGTCGCGGCCCCGCGGCACGGCAATCTCACCCGGCGGCGGCGGGGCGCCGGCGCGCACGCCGATCAGCTGCGCACGCTGCTTGATGTAGGCCGGGTCCAGCAGCCGCCCGACGGGCACGGACACGAAGCGCGGGTCGGCGACGTAGCGGTCGCGGTCGGCGTACATGAGCCGGCTCGCCTGCGCGAACAGGAACCAGGCCTGCGGGTCATTCGCAGTGCGGCTGGCGATGTCGGTGCGGTCCAGAATCGCCAGCATCTCCAGCAGCGAGACGCCGCTGGAGGGTGGCGGCGGTACGCACACGGTGTAGGCGCGGAACGGGCGGCACAGCGGCGTGCTGAAACCGGTGCGGTAGCCGGCCAGGTCCTTGAGCGTCATCGCACCGGGCAGTGGCTCGCGCTGGATCGCCTTGATGATCCCTGCGGCGATCGGGCCCTGGTAAAGGGCGCGCGGGCCCTCGGCGGCGATGCGCTGCAGGGTCTGCGCATACTCGGGGTTGCGGAACTGATCGCCCTCCTCGAGGGTGCCGCCATCGGGGCGCGCGAACAGCGTGCGCACCTCGTTGGTCGGCGGGAAGGGCGAGCCCTCGCCCAGGAACATCGCCAGGCGCGCCGAGACCCGGAAGCCATCGCTGGCCGCGCGGATCGCCGGCGTGAACAGTTCCTTCCAGGGCAGGTGTCCGAGCCTGGCCTGCGCGAGGGCGAGCATGCCGATTACCCCGGGCACCCCGGTCGAGCGCCCGCTGCGCACCGCCTCGACGAATGCCATGGGCTTGCCGTGCTCGTCGAGGAACATGTCCGGCTTCGCGGCCGCGGGGGCAATCTCGCGGCCATCGATGCTGCTGACCTTGCCGGTCGCGGCGTCGTAGTAGATGAGGAAGCCGCCGCCGCCGACGCCCGAACTCTGCGGCTCGACCAGACCGAGCATGGCCTGCACGGCCACCGCCGCATCGAGTGCCTTGCCACCCTTGCCCAGGATTTCAATTCCGGCATCCACGGCCATCGGGTTGGCCGCCGCGACCCATGCCTGGTGCGAACGGCGCACCGAGCGGCGGAACACCGACACCGAGGGCGACGGCGGCGGCGCGGCCGCCCCGGGTGGCGCCGCCTCCGGCAGCGCGGCGGGGCCCTCCGGCACCTGGGCAGGCTCAGGCGCCGAAGGCTGGGCGACCGGCGGGGTCATAGGCTCGACGGCCGGCGGGTTCGCCGGCGGCGGTGCGGCGGGTTGTTCGGTGGCGGCCTCCGGCGCAGGCGGCGGCGGGTCGGCGGAAAGCCGCACGGGTCCGGCCGCCAGCAGCGCGGCGGCGAGGATCGTCCACACGGTATCGCGGTTCAGCATGCCATCCAGTTCACGCGGTAATGAAACCCGTCTGCCCATCCAGCGCTTCGACCGCAACCTCGGCCACCTCCACGGCAGTCACCCTGGAGGCGCTGGAACCAGTCCACAGCCAGCCGACGAAGGCCTGCACGGCCTGCGCCTCGCCGCAGGCGAGCACCTCGACGCGCCCGTCGGCGAGGTTGCGCGCGTAGCCGCGCACGGCCAGTTCCTGGGCGCGCTGCTGCGCACTCGCGCGGTAGAACACACCCTGTACGCGTCCGCTCACCAGACACCTGCTGCACAGCATCTTCGGATTCATGTTCGGCCCAGGGATAGCGGCCCATGATACTGCAGAACCGCGCGGCTCCGCGCGGCGCGGATCATTGCACGTTTGTAATGTATCCCTGCCGGCAGCCCCTGCCGCCAACCCGGAACATGCGAGACTTGGCGGTCGCTGCGAAGGGAGAAGGCTGATGGCGGAGATCCTGGTCCTCTATTACTCGCGCAACGGCGCCACCGCGGAACTCGCCCGCCAGGTGTGCCGCGGCATCGAGTCGGTGCCCGGCGCGAGCGCACGGCTGCGCACGGTACCGGCGGTGTCAGCAGACATCGAGGGCCCGGCGAAGCCGGTGCCGGCCAGCGGCGCACCGTATGCGACCCTGGATGACCTGCAGGAAACCGCCGCACTGGTGCTCGGCAGTCCGACGCGCTTCGGCAACATGGCGGCGCCCCTGAAATATTTCCTCGACGGGACCGCGACGCTGTGGCTCTCCGGCGCGCTCGCGGGCAAGCCGGCCGGGGTCTTCACCTCCACGCAGACCATGCATGGCGGCCAGGAGACGACCCTGCTGTCGATGATGCTGCCGCTGCTGCATCACGGCATGTACCTGGTGGGCCTGCCCTACACCGAGCGGGCGCTCAATGACACGCAGCGCGGCGGCAGCCCCTACGGCGCCTCGCACGTCGCCGGCACCGCAGCCACGCCGGTGCTCAACGCCGAGGAGAAGTCCCTCGCGCAGGCGCTGGGCAGGCGCGTCGCGACACTGGCGGTGCAACTCGCCTCACTCGGCACCGCCCGGGGCTGAGCGCAGCACCTCGCGGATGAAGGGAATTGTCAGGCGCCGCTGTGCAGCCAGGGCCGCCTCGTCCAGCGTGTCGAGCAGGCCGTAGAGGCTGCGCATGTCGCGCGGAAAGCGCCGCTGCAACCAGCGCAGAGTCTCCTCCGGCAACTCGACCCCGCGCAGGCGCGCGCGCAGCATGAGCGCCTCCTGCTGCTCAGTCTCATCGAGCACGCGCAGCTGGTAGACCGCGGCGGCCGTGCAGCGCGAGCCCAAGTCCGGCAGCGCCCAGGAAAGCAGCGCCGGGGGCGCCACGGCCGCGAGCACCAGTCTTCCGCCGGCATCCTCGAGCTCGCGCAGCAACGCGAATATCGCGTGCTCCCAGTCCAGCTGCCCGGCGACGCGGTCGATGTCATCCAGGCACAGGCAGCCCAGCTGCGGAAATCCCTCGAGCACGCCGATCCCGAGCGCTGCCACCTCGGACAACGGCACGTAACCGGAACGCACCCGCTCGCTGGCCGCCGCACAGATCGCCTGCAGCAGGTGCGTCTTGCCGGCGCCGGCCGGGCCGCACAGCCAGGTGAGTCCGGCCCCCGCGCCCTGGGACACCTGCCGGGCATGCGCGACCGCCTCGGCGTTGCGCGCGGGATAGAAGCTGGCGAACACGGCACGGTCGGGCAGGCGCAGCCCCAGCGGAATCTGGCGCATCACTCAGGCCGGGTTCGCCGGCGCCAGCCAGGCGCGCCGGATGAACGTGGCGAGGTAGTGCCAGCCGGAGAGGATCGTGCTGCCGAGCACCACGAGCGCGGAGGCGGCCAGGACTTCCGTGGGCGGGAAGCTGCAACCGAGGTTCAGGAGCACGAGCATCACGTACACAAGCTGCGCACCGGTGTTGAACTTGCTGATGCGGGCCGGCCGCCCGTGCAGCGGCCCGAACCACAGCCGGTAGATCGTGGCGCCGAGGCCGATCATGACATCGCGCGCCACCACCGCGGCGGTCAGCCACCAGGGCACAATGCCCAGCCACGCCGACTGCACGTAGAGGCTGAGCACCAGCAGCTTGTCGGCCACCGGATCCAGGAAGCGCCCGAGCGCGGAACTCCAGGCGAAGCGCTTGGCGAGGTAGCCGTCGAGACTGTCGGAGACGGCGGCGACGATGCACAGCAGCAGCGCCAGCACGTAACGCCCGGCGTGCAGCGCCTCCAGGATCGGCACTATCAGCGCCATGCGCAGCAGGCAGATGATGTTCGGGATATGACGCATGGCGGCTTGGCTAGGGCGCCGGCGGCTGGTAGCGGTACACCGCGCCTGCACCGCTGTGCGCGAGGCGCGCCTGGCTGGCGAGCAGCTGCTCGAGCCCTGCCGCCCCGCCGCGCACGCTCGCCTGGAAAGTCGCGGTCGCGCGGGTCACCTGCGTCACTGCGACCTGGCGCACACCCGGGGTCGCCTGCAACAGGCGCGTAACGGCGGCGTAGTCGCCGAGCGAATTCACCCCCTCGATGCGCACGCGCACGCTGCTCTCGGCCAGCCCGGCAGTACCGGCCGGCTGCGGCACCAGTTCATCGACCACATGGTCGATGCCCTCCTCCAGCGGACCCTGCCAGCTCTCGCTGGTGTCATGCGCGTACAGCGTCCACTGCAGCGGCTCCCCCGCGGTGGCCTCGCCGCGGCCCACCAGCAGCTGGTCAGCGCCGTAGCGCTGCACTGCCTGGAGCAGTGCTTCCCGGCCGAGCGGCGCCCCGGCAGCATCCACCAGGGTGAGCGGAATAACGCTCACCGGCAGGCCGCGCTCGGCGGCGACCCGCTCCAGCTGCGCGCGCGCCACATCGGCAGCCGCGCGCGCGCGCGGCGGGTCGAGCACGATGAGCGTGAACGGCCGCGCCGGATCCCACAGCGTGCGACCGGCGGCCGTGACGGCGCGCTCGATGGCGCCGGCGTCGAACACCACCTGGGCCTGGCCGCGCGCGCCGGTCGCCCAGTCCTTGACGTAGGTCGGAGCGTCGGCGATCAGCGCGGCAAGCGCCGGATCATCCGCGGCCTCGCGCCGGCCGGTGGCGCGCACCAGCGCCTGGCGCAGCGCATCCTGCAGGGCGCTGCCGCCGCGCTCGGCAACATCGACGGTGTACACCGGGACCAGGCGTGTCGCCTGCGCCGGCAGGGGCAGCACCAACCAGGTTGCCGCCACGGTCAATGCAGCACTGCACGCGCGCCGGGTTGCGCTGGATGTTTTGGGGGCCGGTCGCGGCATGGTTTGTAGCACGCGCTTGGGGCGCGGGTCGGCAGGTACGATATCATACGCGCCCCGGCCCCCCGGCCGGCCCACCCGTTGCGCGGCGAACACATGACACAAGGCCCCGGCATCACTTATCGCGATGCGGGCGTCGACATCGACGCCGGCGATGAGCTCGTCGAACGCATCAAGCCCCTGGTGCGCCGCGCGCAGCGCCGCGAGGTGCTCGCCGGCATCGGTGGCTTCGGCGCCCTGGTGGAGATCCCGCAGGGCTACCGCCGGCCGGTGCTCGTGGCCGGTACCGACGGTGTTGGCACCAAGCTGCGCCTGGCGATCGACACCGGCCGCCACGACACCATCGGCATCGACCTGGTGGCGATGTGCGCCAACGATGTGGTCGTGCAGGGCGCCGAGCCGTTGTTCTTCCTGGACTACTACGCGACCGGCAAGCTGCAGGTCGCGGTGGCGGAGGCGGTGGTGCGCGGCATCGTCGAGGGCTGCGTGCAAGCCGGCGCCGCGCTGGTCGGCGGGGAGACCGCCGAGATGCCCGGGATGTACCACGGGGAGGACTATGACCTCGCCGGCTTCTGCGTCGGCGTAGTCGAGAAGGAAGCAATCATCGATGGCACGCGGGTGGCCGCCGGCGATGCGATCATTGGCCTCCCCTCCTCGGGCGCGCACTCCAACGGCTACTCGCTGATCCGCAAGCTGGTGGCGACCGCCGACGCCAGCCCGGCGACGATGCTCGATGGCCGCAGCCTCTTTGACCGGCTGCTCGCCCCGACGCGCATCTACGTCAAACCGCTGCTCGCGCTGATGCACGCCATGCCGGTCCACGGCCTGGCGCACATCACCGGCGGCGGACTCACCGATAACATCCCGCGCGTGCTCCCGGATGGCATGGAAGCGGTGCTCGAGCGCGCCAGCTGGCCACGCGACCCGCTGTTTGACTGGCTGCAGCACACCGCCCGCAGCGACTCGGCCGAGATGTACCGCACCTTCAACTGCGGCATCGGCATGGTCGTCATCGTCTCGGCCGAGCGTGCCGAGGCGGCGGTCGACTTCCTGCGCGCGCGCGGCGAGAGCGCCCAGGTCATCGGCCAGGTACGCGCCGGCGGCCGCGGAGTCGTCATCCAGGAATGAGCGCCCGCAACCCGCTCACGCTCGCCATCCTGATCTCGGGCCGCGGCACCAACATGATCGCCATTGCGCGCGCCTGCCAGGCAGGGGCAATTGGCGCGCGCGTGAGCGTGGTCATCTCCGACCGCGCCGGCGCCGCCGGCCTGGCCAGCGCGCACGAACTTGGCCTGGAGACGGCCACGGTGCTGAGTGGCACGGGCAGTGCGGCGGCGCTTTTCGAGCAGCAGCTCGCCGCGACCTTGGATGCGCAGCGACCGGATGTGATTGCGCTGGCAGGTTTCATGCGCATCCTCTCCGCGCCCTTCGTCGAGCGCTACCTGGGCCGCATGCTCAACATCCATCCCTCGCTGCTGCCCGCCTATCGCGGGCTGCATACGCACCGGCGCGTGCTCGAGGCCGGCGATGGCTGGCACGGCGCCAGCGTGCACTTCGTCACCCCGGCGCTGGACGCGGGCCCGGTGGTGCTGCAGTCGCGCGTGCCGGTGCGGCCCGGTGACACCGAAGCCACGCTGTCAGCGCGCGTTCAGGCGAGTGAATACATCATCTATCCGCGCGTCCTGGGGTGGTTCGCGCAGGGTCGCCTGACGTGGCAGGATGGGGCGGCGTGGCTGGATGGCAAACCTCTCGTTAACCCGCTCGTGGAGGACTTCGGTGCACCCATCAACTGACGGATCACTGCGCAGCCGCACCCGCGTGGCGTGGCTCGCCGCCCTACTCGGCCTGGGCGCCAGCGCGCTCGTGGCCGCGGACGAGCTCAAGCCCTTCGAAGCCTCCTACGAGTGGTCGTGGCGGGGCATGACGGTCGCGGTCTCGACCGTTAAGCTGCAGCGCTCAGGGGACATTTGGACCTACACCTCTTCGAGCGAGCCGCGGGGCCTGGGCAAGATGTTCGCGGAGCGCCCGCACATGGTGAGCGTGCTCAAGGTCACTTCCGCTGGGGTACAGCCGCAGAGCTACAAGGCGATCGATGGCACCGCGGCCGACAAGCGCGGCATGGACCTCAAGTACGATTGGGCCGCCAAAAGGCTCACCGGGGTCTCCGAGCAGGGGAAGATCGACCTGCCGCTGACTCCCGATGTGCAGGATGATGCCTCGGTGCAGGTGGCGTTGATGGTCGAGCAGCTCGGCGGTCGCACGCCCGATCACTTCAGCCTGCTCAGTGACAACAAGCTGCGCGCGTACCACTACAAGCGCGAAGGGGAAGCCACGGTAAAGACACCTTTCGGCGATGTCCCGACCGTGATCTTCAGCAGCCAGGCGGACTACTCACCGCGCATTACCCGGTTCTGGTGCGCCCCGGGTCGCGGCTACGTGCCGATGCGCGTCGAGCAGAAGAAGGGCGAAGACGTGCAGTGGACCATGGAGATCAAGAGCTTCACCCGCGATTGATCCACAGGGTCAGGTCTTGGGCAGCGTCACGCCCTGCTGGCCCTGGTACTTGCCGCCGCGATCCTTGTAAGAGGTAGCGCACACCTCGTCCGACTCGAAGAACAGCATTTGCGCCACGCCCTCGTTGGCGTAGATCTTCGCCGGCAGCGTAGTGGTGTTGGAAAACTCGAGCGTGACATGCCCCTCCCACTCCGGCTCCAGCGGGGTCACGTTCACGATGATGCCGCAGTTCTTCACGAACACCCCGGCCTCGAGGGCGAAGTTTCCCGCCGCCGGGACGCTCAGGCAGTAAACGTCGTGGGCTCCGGGCAGCTCCCGGATGCGCGCCACCTTGTGATTGCGCACTGCGCTGTGGCCCGTAGTGACACGGCGCATCGGGGCCTCGAGCGGCGCGCCGCCGCTGTGCGGGCGCGGATCCTGGAACTCTCCGGTAGCGGGCTGATAAACCGCTTCCTGGCCCTCCACCATTTCACGATACAGCGGCATGAGCGAATCACCTGGCCGCAACGCGCCTGCGGCCACCATCCGTCCATCGCGCCGCAAGAACAAGTGATCCGGTGTTGCCTTGATGGACGCACCGTTATCGAGAGTGATTTCCAGCAGCGAATCCCGCGCAATGAACCGCGGTCTCTCCAGGGTGGC
>CAWCGL010000006.1:0-110584 GCA_963794975.1 uncultured Pseudomonadota bacterium
GCGCAACATGCGCAATGGCCAGGTGGTCGCCGCCCTGTACCTGGACATGGACCGCTTCAAGGAGGTCAACGACACCTTCGGCCACGGCGCCGGGGACCGGGTGCTGGAGGTTCTGGCCGAGCGCCTGACGCGCTCGGTGCCCAAGGACACCGTGGTCGGGCGCCTCGCCGGGGACGAGTTCGCGCTGTTCGTGGAGGGGCTGCCGGCGGATGCGGACAACCGCGGCCCGATCGCGCAGCTGGCGCGGGCGATCCTGCTCGAGGTGGGCAAGCCCTTCCAGCTGAGCCAGCACGAGGTGTTCCTCACCGCCAGCATCGGCATCGCCTTCTTCCCGCGCGATGCGGAGAACGTCATCGACCTGCTGCGCAACGCGGACGCGGCGATGTACTACTCCAAGCAGAACGGCGGCAACACCTTTGCCTTCTATTCCCCGGAGATGAACGCGGCGGCGGTCGAGCGGCTGATGCTCAAGAGCAAGCTGCGCCGCGCGCTGGAGCGCGACGAGCTGGAGATCCGCTACCAGCCCAAGGTCGACCTGCGCAGCGGGCGCATCGTCGGCGCCGAGGCGCTGTTGCGCTGGCGCCTGCCCGGCCACGGCGACATCCCGCCCTCGCACTTCATCCCGCTGGCCGAGGAGACCAACCTCATCGTGGACATCGGCGAGTGGGTGCTGAACCGGGTGTGCATGGACTACCGGGCGATGCAGGGCCAGGGCGGTGACCCGGGCCGCATTTCGCTGAACCTCTCGCTCAAGCAGCTGCGCCAGGCGAGCTTCATCCTGCGCTGCCGCTCGGTGTTCCGCCGCCACCACGTCTCCCCGACCGCCTTCGAGCTGGAGATCACCGAGACCACGCTGATGGCGGACCCGCAGCGCACGGTGCGCCTGCTCGATGAGCTGTACGCCATGGGGCTGCACCTGTCGATCGATGACTTCGGCACCGGCTATTCCTCGCTCTCGGCGCTGCAGCAGTTCCCGATCGGCACGCTGAAGATCGACCAGTCCTTCGTGCGCGATGCGTGCGAGGACGCCAACGATGCGACCATCGTGCGCACCATCATCGAGATGGGGCGCAGCCTGGGCATCGGGGTAATCGCCGAAGGCGTCGAGTCGCAGGCGCAGCTGGAGTTCCTGCGCGACAACAACTGCAACTTCGGCCAGGGGCGCCTGTTCGGCGAGCCGTGCACCGCCGAGGACCTGCTCGCGCTCCTGGCGCAGCAGGCTGCGGGACCGGCGCCCTTCGCACACCTGCTGCGTCGCATCGACGAGGCAGCACCACGCTCGGCCTGACGCTTCTTGCTTACCCTGTCCAACGCCCGCGTCCGGCGCGGCCCTCAGGTTCTGCTCGATGAGGCGACGCTCACCATCTTCCGCGGCGAGAAGGTCGGCGTCGTCGGCCGCAACGGCTGCGGCAAGTCGACGCTGCTGTCGCTGATCCGCGGCGAGCTCACCACGGATGCCGGGGAGTACAGCGCCCCGCCGAACCTGGCCATCGCCTCGGTCGCCCAGGACCTGCCCGATTCCCCGAGCCCGCTGGTGGAGTACATCCTCGACGGCGACCTGGAGCTGCGCGCGCTGGAGGCGCAGCTGGCGCTCGCCCAGGCGCAGGGGGACGGCACGCGCGAGGCCTCGCTGCACGCCCAGTACGAGAACCTGGATGGCTACACCGCGCGCAGCCGCGCGGCGCAGCTGGCCGCAGGCCTGGGGTTCGCCGTCACCGACCTGGAGCGCGCGGTGCGCGAGTTCTCCGGCGGCCTGCGCATGCGCGCCAACCTGGCACGGGCGCTCATGCGCCGCTCGGACCTGCTGCTGCTGGACGAGCCGACCAACCACCTGGACCTGGACGCCCTGCTGTGGCTGGAGGGCTGGCTGCGCGCCTACCGCGGCACGCTGCTGCTGGTCTCGCACGACCGCGAGTTCCTCGATCGCATCGTCGGCCGCATCCTGCACTTCGAGAACGGCCGCCTCACCGCCTACACCGGCAACTACAGCGACTTCGAGGTGCAGCACGCCGCGCACGCCGAGCGCACCGCGGCGCTGGTGGCCAAGCAGCGCCGCGAAGCTGCCCACATCGAGAGCTTCGTGGCGCGCTTCCGCGCGCAGGCCAGCAAGGCGCGCCAGGTGCAAAGCCGCATCAAGTGGCTCGCCAAGCTCGAGACCATCGCCACCGTGCAGCCCGAGGCGGACTTCGACTGGGAGTTCCTCGCGCCGCCGAAGCTGCCGCGCCCGCTGGTGACCCTCGAGAAGCTCGCCGCCGGCTACGGCGAGCGCCGTGTCCTCGATGGCATATCCCTGAGCCTGCACCCCGGTGAGCGGCTGGGGATCCTCGGCCGCAACGGCGCCGGCAAGTCGACGCTGATGAGGGTGCTCGCCGCTGAGCTGGCGCCCGTCTCCGGCACGCGCACGCTGGCCCCGGACCTGCGCTGCGGCTTCCTCGCGCAGCTGGAGCTGGAGCAGCTCGACAGCGGCGGTTCGGCGCTGGCGGAGTTCGTGCGCCGCGGTGGGGAGGAGATCGCCGCCTGGGGGCAGCAGAAGCAGCGCGACCATCTCGGGCGCTTCGGCTTTCGCGGCGAGCGCGTGTTCGAGCCGACCAGGAACTTCTCCGGCGGCGAGCGCGCGCGCCTGGCGCTGTCGATCCTGGTGGCGCGCCGCCCGAACCTGCTGCTGCTGGACGAGCCGACCAACCACCTCGACCTGTCGATGCGCCACACCCTGCTCATGGCGCTGCAGGAGTTCCCGGGTGCGGTGGTCATCGTCTCGCACGACCGCTCGCTGCTGCGCGGCGCCTGCGACCGCTTCGTGCTGGTCGCCAACGGCGCGCTCACCCCCTTCGAGGGTGACCTCGAGGACTACGCCACCTGGCTCGGCGCGGACCGCACCAGTGCGGCGGCCGCCGGGGCCCCGGCGGTGTCGCGGCGCGAGCAGCGGCGCCGCGAGGCCGAGGCGCGCGGGCGGCGCACGCCGCTGCGCGTCGAGCAGGAGACCCTGGAGAAGCAGATCGCCGAGCTCACGCGCGAGCGGGTGAACCTGGAGGCGGAACTGGCCGATCCTGCGGTCTACGAAAAGCGCGCCGTCGCCGATCAGCACAAGCTCGCGCAGCGCCACCGCAAGGTGGCCGCGCAGATCGCCGGCCTGGAGGAACGCTGGCTCGCCGTGACCGGCGAACTCGAGGAACGCGCCTCGTGAAGCGGCGCCTGCGCCGTCTGCTCGTCGTGGCGCTCGTCGCCGGGTGGCTGGTGATGGCGTACTGGCAGACGGTGAAGCCCCTGCCGCAGGGCACGCACGTGGCCGGACCGGTGTGCGCGGCGGCGGCCAGCCAGGTGGGCTTCATCGCCGACATCAGCGCCGCGGATGCCTACGGGCACCTGGTGGTGAGCCAGGGGATCTTCGACGAGGTGCTCAAGGTGGTGCGCGGGGCGCGGCACTTCATCGTGCTCGACTACGCGCTGTTCGGTGCCGCCGCGGGATCCCAGCCGCAGCGCCGGCTGGCCGCCGAGCTCACCGACGCGCTGCTCGAGGCGCGGCGCACGCAGCCGGACCTGAAGGTGCTGCTG
The DNA here is from genome assembly GCA_963794975.1 of uncultured Pseudomonadota bacterium. Classification (GTDB taxonomy): domain Bacteria; phylum Pseudomonadota; class Gammaproteobacteria; order Steroidobacterales; family Steroidobacteraceae; genus 13-2-20CM-66-19. The sequence continues at coordinate 3,553 of CAWCGL010000006.1, forward strand.
GTCGCCGACCCGGTCAACGAGCGCTACGGCGCCACCCGCTCCCCCGAGTTCACGCTGCTGCGGGCGGCCGGGGTGGAGGTGGTGCTGGCGCGCCTGGATGCGCTGCGCGATGCGAACTTCCTGTACTCGAGCCTGTGGCGGCTCACGCTTCGCTGGTGGGACGGGCCGCGCGGGCCGCTGGGTTTCACGCTGCGGCAGCTGAACTTCAAGGCCGACCACCGCAAGGTGGTCATCGCCGATGACGGCGGCGAGGGGCTGGTGGCGGTGGTCGGCTCGGCCAACCCGGCGGATGCGCAGAGCGGCTGGTCGAACCTGGCCGTGCGCGTCGCCGGCGATTCCCTGGGCGCGCTGCTGGCCAGCGAGCTGGCGATCGCCCGCTTCTCCGGCTGGAGCGGCGACAGCGAGCCGTACCTGCGGGCGGCCGACCCGCACGCCCCCGAGCAGTGCTCGCGCGCGGTGCCGGCCGCCGCCGTGCCCGCGCCCCTGACTGCCGACAGCGCGCGCGTGCAGGTGCTCACCGAAGGCACGCTGCGCAGCGCGCTGCTCGAGCACGCCCAGGCCAGCGGCCGCGGCGATGCCATCGATATCGCCATGTTCGGCTTCGCGGACCGCGGGGTGATCGAGGCACTGTTGGATGCCTCGCGGCGCGGGGTGGCGGTGCGGCTGATCCTCGACCCGAGCGAGGATGCCACCACCGCAGTACCCAGCGGGCTGCCCAACCAGCCGGCCGCAAGCGAGCTGGTCGCGCGCAGCGCCGGGGCGGTGCGCGTGCGCTGGTACCGCACCCACGGCGAGCGCTTCCACGGCGCGCTGGTGCTGTTCTCCAACAGGCAGAGCGTGTGGCTGACGGTGGGCTCCGCCAATCTCACCCGGCGCGGCCTGGATGACTACAACCTCGAAGCCAGTCTTGCCGTCGAGGTGCTGCGCGAGGCCCCGCTCGCGGTCCAGGCGCAGGGCTACTTCGACACGCTGTGGAGCAACCGCGCGGCGCTCGGCATCGAGTACACGGCCGACTTCGCCGCCTTTGCCGATTCGCGGCAGGCCGACTACTGGCTCTACCGACTGCTCGAGGGCGCCGGGATCAGCGCCTTCTGAGACGGCGCGTCCTGGGAGGCGCGCACCAGCGCCACGCTCTGCTGGGCGAGCGCTGCGAGGGCCTGGTTGGTGGCCTGCTCGAAGGCGCTGACGACCTCGCCCATGCGGTTGGCGGCTGCGCTGGCCGTGCCGGCCACCTCGAAGCTGCCGACCACGTCGCTGGCATCGCGACGCCCGAGGATGGCATCCAGCACCACGTGCACTTCGGGGGCGCCGGCGCCGCCGGAATAGTCCGCCTCGAAGCGCCGCAGTGTCACCTGCAGCAGGAAGTCGCTGGGGAAGGGACTGCCTGCCTCCTGCACCGAGGCCCAGCTGCCCGAAGCGCGCAGGGTCTGCACGGCCAGCGCCGCCACCATCGCCGGGGCAGGCGCCGGCCAGCGGCTGCCGGCGTAGAAGCCCATGCGGTGGTCGGGCTGCACCAGCACGATGTGCGAGCTGTCCAGGCCCGGCGCGGCGCCCGGGGAGGCCACGCGCAGTGCCGCCGGCAGCGGCGCCCCGGCGGCGGCGACAGCGGGGCTGGCACGCAGGAAGTAGATCTGCTCGGCCTTGGCGCTGCTGTGCAGCAGGCCCGAGCAGCCGGCGCTCAGCAGCAGCAGCGGCACCAGCAGCGCCGCTGCGCGGTATCGGACGGCCTTCAACGCGGTATCTCCATGCCGCGCGGCGGCGGCTCGTACAGAAGCTGCGCGGGATCTTCCCGCAGGCTGTTGGCCAGCGCCCGGATGTCCTCCGCGGCCGCCCGGCCCTCGCGCAGGAAGCGCTGCAGCTCCGGCAGCCCGTCGCGCGCGAAGGCGCGGATGTCGGCGCGATTGTCGTGCAGCAGCCCGTCGATCTGGCCGCTGGCATCGGCGAGGTGGTCGGCGATCACGTGCAGCCGCTGCGTGGCCGCCTCGATGTCGGGACTGGTGTTGCCGATCAGGGTGTGCGCGCCCTTGGCTGCGGCGGCCAGCTCCGTGGTGGCGCCGCGCAGCTCGACCACCAGCGCGGACAGGTCGCGCGCGGTCTGCGGCAGGCCGCGCGCCGCGGTCTCGATGCCCGACAGCGCGCCGGCGATGGCGTTCAGGTTGGCGTCGCTGAAGAGCTGGTTGGCACGCCGCACGACCTCGCCCGCATCAGCCACCAGCTCCGGCAGGCTGGAGAGAAAGACGTCGAACTGCGAGGGCGAGGAGCGGATCACCGGGTACTTGAGGCCGGCGATGGCCGGGGCGGCGTGCTTGCCGGTGCGGTCGTCCATCAGGTCGATGTACAGAAGGCCGGTCACCCCCTGCAGCTGCAGCTGCGCGACGGTGTGCTCGGAGATGGGCGTGTCGCTGCCGATGTCCACGATCACCTCGACGCGGCCCGAGTCGCGCGGGTCGATGTGCAGTTCGACCACGCGGCCGACGCCGACGCCGAGGTAGCGCACCGCCGAGCCCTTGTCGAGTCCGCTGACGCTGCCGGTGAAGTAGATCTCGTAGCGGTGGTACTCGCGGTGCTCGCTCGAGTCGGAGTACCAGTACACGAACCCGGCCGCCGCCAGCGCGATCGCGAGCACGAACGCCCCGACGGCGGTGTAGTTCGCCTCACGCTCCATGCAGGGCCTCCAGGCGCGCCCGCGCCCGCTCGCCGTGGAAGTACTCCTGGATCCACGGGTTCGGGTAGTCGACGATGCGCTTGAGGGTGTCAGATACCATGCGGCGGTCCACGATCACCCCGACACGATTGCAGGTACGGAAGATGCTGTCCAGATCATGCGTGATCATGATGATCGTCAGCTTCAGCTGCTTCTGCAGGTACAGCACCAGATCATCGAAGGCCGCCGCGCTGATCGGGTCGAGGCCCGAGGTGGGCTCGTCGAGAAACAACAGGTTCGGATCCAGCGCCAGCGCCCGGGCCAGTGCTGCGCGCTTGATCATGCCGCCGGACAGCTGCGCTGGAAACTTCGCGCCGGCCTCGGCCGGCAGCCCGACCAGGCGGATCTTGAGCATGGCCAGATCGTTCAGCGCCATGGCGCTCAGCTGCAGGTACTCGAGCATTGGCAGCTGCACGTTCTGCAGCACGGTGAGGCCGGAGTACAGCGCGCCGGCCTGGAAGCTGACTCCGTAGCGCCCCTTGACCTCGCGCAGCTGCGCTTCGTCCATCTGCGTGATGTCACGGCCGAAGATGCGCACCGTGCCCGCCTGCGGCCGCTGCAGGCCGAGGATGCTGCGCAGCAACACCGACTTGCCGGCACCGGAGCCGCCGACGATGCCGAACACCTCGTCGGCGTTGACCTCCATGTCGAGCCCGTCGTGCACCACCTGGGAGCCGAAGCGGTTCACCAGTCCCTTCACTTCCACCACCGGGGCCATCAGATGTCCATCCGCATGAACAGCACCGCGAACAGCGCGTCGGCGAGGATCACCAGGACGATGGCCTGCACCACCGCGACGGTGACCAGGCGGCCCAGTTCGCGGGCGGAGTCGCGCACCTGCATGCCCCGGTAGCAGCCGGCGATGGCGATCAGCATCGCGAACACCGGCGCCTTGATGACGCCGACCCAGAAGGTCGTCGGTGAGATCGCCTCGTTGGCCCGGGCAAGGTACTGGTTGAAGGGCATGTCGAGCAGCAGCCGGCACAGCAGCGCCCCGCCGCCCATGCCCACCAGGTCCGCGACCACGGTCAGCAGCGGCAGCGCGATCACCAGCGCCACCACGCGCGGCACGACCAGCACCTCGTAAGGATCGACACCGGTGGCCACGAGCGCATCGACCTCCTGGTTGAGCTTCATGGAACCGAGCTCGGCGGCAAAGGCGCTGCCGGAGCGGCCGGCGACGATGATCGAGGTGAGCAGCACACCCAGCTCGCGCAGCACCCCGATGGTCACCAGGTCCACCACGTAGATGTCCGCGCCCAGCCCGCGCAGCTGCGTCGCGCTCATGTAGGCGATGATGACGCTGATGAGGAAGGCGATGAGGGCGACGATGGGCAGCGCCGTCACGCCGGTGTCGTAGACGTGGCGCGCGATCGAGATCGGCCGCAGCCGCTTCAGGCGCGTGAAGCTGCCCAGCCCGCTTAAGGTGGTGCGTCCCAGGAACGCGAGACTGTCCAGGCTGGCGTCGCGCAGGGTGAACGTGTCGCGACCAATGCTCCCCAGCACCCGCGCCACGGGCCCGGCCGGGCGGCCACGGGCGCCGCCGGTGGCGACGGCGGCGCTGCCGCGTCGGTCTCCTTGAGGGTCTCGTCGAGCAGGCGCAGCTGATCGGGCGGCTGCCCCTTGAAGCTGACCTCGACGCCGGCCGCGCGCGTGCGGCGCAGGAACTCGTGCAGCGCCCAGGCCCCGGACAGATCCAGCGACTGCACGCCGCTGGCGTCGATGAGCACCGCGTGCGCCCCGTGCAGGTCCACGCGCGCGAAGTCCTGCTCGAGCGCGCCGAACTCGCGCGCGCCCCAGTCGCCCGAGAGCCGGAGCGTCACGGCGCCTGCGGTCTGCTGAACCTCGAGGCTCATGGCCGCGCGCGCGCGCCGCTCAGCCCCTGCCGTGCAGGTGGGCTTCCAGGAACCACAGGTACTTGTCAGCCTCGCGCGAGAGGCCGGTGAACAGGTCCGAGGTGTCGGCGTCGCCGAGCCGGGCCGCCGCCTCGATGCCGGCGCGTTCGTTGAGCAGCTTCACCGCCTTGGTGCGGACGCCGGGCGGCAGGTCGTTGCGGGTATCGAACATGACAGACTCCTGAATAGCTGCCCGCATTTAAGCATCCGCGAGCGCGCGGCGGCCAATCGCCCGTGCGCATCGCGCCGATAACGGGGCTCCAACGGTGCAGTCATGTTGGTGTTACGGCCTGGCCCGCACCGGTGGCGACAAAAAGTCTACCTCAGCGAATAATCCGATAGGGGACTTACTTTTTGCGCTGCCGGGCCGCAGGCGGTGGTGGTACTTTGCAGCAGCGCGCCGGCGACGGCCGCCGCCCGGGTGACTTCGCGACCTCAAGGCCTGACCATGCCGCAGTACATCGACCAGCTCCACGGCGAAGGCTACGCCATCGTGCGCGGCTTCTTCGGCGCGCAGGACATGCGCCGCATCAGCGAGGAAACCGACCGCACCTACGCGGAGGGGCTCAAGCACCACGCCACCTACCGCGACCGCAACCTGCTGTTCGAGGTGCTCAACGACCCCCGGGCCGGGCGGCGCGTGGTGCTGCAGGCGCACTGGATGTCGTGGATCAACCCGTACCTGGAGGCGATGCGCCGCGACCCGCGCTACCTGGCGGCTGCTCGAGCCGCTGCTCGGGGCGGACATCAAGCAGATCTCGCACCAGATCCACTGGAAGCCCCCGGGCGCCAAGTACACCTACTACCGCTACCACCAGGACGCGCGCTTCCGCAACGCCGAGGCGGTGCACAACCTGCTGCAGGGCACCGTGACCTGCGGGCTCGCCATCGACCCGCAGACCCGCGCCAACGGGGCGCTGCGCATCATTCCGCGCAGCCACCTGGGAGGCTACCTCGGGCTCTCGGACGACGGGGCGATCATGACCGGGGAGACCCCGGATGCGGACCTGGTGCGCGTCGGGCTGGACCCGGCCACGGCGGTCACCTGCGAGATGGAGCCCGGGGACCTGCTGCTGTGGACCTTGTACACGGTGCACGGCTCGCAGCCGAACACCAGCAGCATCGACCGGCGCTTCATGATCAACAGCTACGTGCGCGCCGCCGACTCCGATCGCGGCGAGTGGGCCTTCCGCGGCGGGGTGTCAACGCCGCTCGGCGCCGAGCCGCAGCTGTGCAAGTACGAGGCGCTGCGCGAGCGCCCGGGCCCGTTCTACGTCGAGGAAGACTGGACCGAAGAGAGCAAGGCGGCGCGCGGCTAGCGCGCCGCGCTCCTGCCATGAGTCTGCCGCGGCCCCCGTTCACGGCCGGCTACAAGCGCCGCGTCGTGCTGCTGTTGATGGGCGCCTATACCTTCAACGCCGCCGACCGCAACATCATCGGGGTGGTCGGCCAGGCCATGAAGCTGGACCTGCGGCTCACCGACACGCAGCTCGGCGCGCTCGCCGGCACCGCCTTCGCGGCCCTGTACGCCCTGAGCGGCATTCCCACCGCGCGCCTCGCCGAGCGCTACAGCCGCGTCACCATCCTGGCGGTGGCGCTCGGCCTGTGGTCGGCGCTGACCGCCGCCTGCGCCCTCACCGGCTCCTACCTGCAGATGGTGCTGATGCGCGTGGGCGTCGGGGTCGCCGAGGCCGGCTGCTCCCCGAGCGCCCACTCGCTGATCTCCGACTACTACGGCCGCGCGCAGCGCGCCACCGCGCTGTCGGTGTATTCCTGCGGGCTGTCACTCGGCTACCTGTTCGTCTCGGTGCTGGGCGGCTACGCCACGCTGCACTACGGCTGGCGCGCCGCGCTCCTGGTGATCGGCCTGCCCGGCCTGGGCTATGCGCTCATGCTCCGGTGGCTCATCGCCGAGCCGCCGCGCGAGGCCCCGGGCGCCGGCGCGGCGGCGCTGCCGCCGTTCTCCTGGGGCGCGGAACTGGGCGAGCTGGCGCGCACGGCGCGGACGCTGTTCATGAGCTGGCCGGCGGCCAACATCGTCATCGGCCTGATCCTGACCTCGTTCGCCTCCTACGGGACCTATGCCTTCCTGCCGGCCTACTTCAACCGCGCGTTCGCCCTGGATTTCGCGGTCATCGGCGTGGTGCTCGGGCTGGTCGGCAGCGTGCCGGTCGCGCTCGGCATCCTCTGCGGCGGCGCCCTGAGCGACCGCCTGGGTACGCGCCACGCGCGCGGCTACGCCCTGGTGCCGGCCGCAGGGCTCATGCTCACCGCGCCGCTGTACCTGGCCGCCCTGGGACGGCCGCAGTGGCGCGTCGCCGCCGTGCTGCTGAGCGTTGCGGGATTCTTCCAGTACCTCTCGTTCGCCCCGAGCCTGGGGGTGATCCAGAACGTGGTCACGGCGCGCCAGCGGGCGACGGCCAGCGCGCTGGTGTTCCTGGCGCTGAACGTGCTCGCCCTGGGCGGGGGCGCGCTGTTCTGCGGCATGCTCATCGATCATCTGGCGCAGGGCTACTTCGCGCAGACCCTGGCGGGCGCTGATTTCCGACAGGCATGCCCGGGGGGCGTGGCGCCGGCCGGCGCGGCGCCGGGCCTGGCGGGCGCCTGCCACGCCGCGCTGGTGCATGCCACGCGCACGGGACTGATGGTGACGGTCGGCGTGCATGCCTGGGCGGCCGTGCACTATCTGCTCGCAGCCTTCGGGCTCGCGGCGCAGCTCAAGGGCGCCGCACCGCCCGCGGCCGCTCAGCCGGCGGTGTCGTCCCGGTAGCGGCGCACGCGCACCGCGAGGTACAGCAGCGCGGCCGCCGCCAGCACCCCGAGCCACAGGTTCACGCTGCCGAAGGCGGCCGCGAAGTTGAGGTCGCCGAGCGTCGCATCGAGCGTCATGCCGTGCCCGAGCCGCTCGCTGTGGCCCATGCCGAGGATTTCCCAGATGCCGAAGGTGCGGTAGTAGAGGAAGTTGGCCACGTAGTGCGTGCCGATCTTCCACTCCACGACCATCGCCACGATCGGTGCCAGGGTCACCCACATGATCGGACTGCGGCGCGCCCAGGCGGACACCACCAGGAAGCTCGCGGCCACCGGGGCATACCACAGCGCCCCGAGCAGCAGGCTGCCGAGCATCACCGCCTCGACCTTGAACCACAGCGCGGTGCTCCAGGTGAGCACGTCCGGCAGGCGCCCGGTGGCCACCCCTATCTGCCACACCAGGAACAGCAGCACGTGGCACACGGCGGCCAGCACCAGCACTCCCAGCGGCACGACCACCACGGCGACCAGGAACTTCGACAGCACGGTGAGCCCGTCGGAGACCGGCAGCGACTTCCAGAAGAGGATGCTGCGGTCCTTGCGCTCGGCATACAGGCAGTCGAGCAGGTAGAAGGTGAGCACCAGCAGCATGATGAGGTAGAGCGGGAACATCGGTGCCACCTGCGACACGGCGAAGGCCTGCGCCTGGCGCTCCGGGCTCAGGTTCCCGTCCCAGCCCTCGACGTGGACGCCGACGTGGCGCCCGCCCATGGTGGCGCCGATGATGAAGGTGCCGACCAGGATGGCCGCGATGATCAGCGGCGCGCGCCACAGCCCGGGGTGCTCCCAGAACTCGCGCCGCACCAGCGTGGCGAGGGTGGTGGACGGCTTCAGCGGCTGCTGCACGGTGAGTTCGCTCCCCGGGGCGGAGTTGGCGGTGGTGCTGTTCATGACTTCATCGTCCCCTGCATCTTGGCCACGAACAGGTCCGCGATCGAGGGCGTGCGCAGCTCCCCGAGCGGGCTGAGCTCGGCGGCCGTGCGGCCCTCGAAGAACATGGCGACGCGGCCGAACACCTCGCGCTCGTAGAAGGGCTTGAGTGCGCGCGCGCGGGCGGCCTGCTCGGCGTTGACCGTGAGCTGCAGGTAGCGGCTGCCGAGTTCCTCCACCGGGCTCATCAGGGCCAGCTTGCCGCGGCTGATGAAGATCACGTCGGTGAGCAGGTTCTCCATCTCCTCCACCTGGTGGGTGGTGAGCAGGATGGTGCGGTCCTTGTCGAAGTAGTCGTTCAGCAGCGTGTCGTAGAACTGGCGGCGGTACAGCAGGTCGAGGCCGAGCGTCGGCTCGTCCAGCACCAGCAGGCGCGCGTCGATGGCCAGGATCAGCGCCAGGTGCAGCTGCGTGACCATGCCCTTGGACAGCTCGCGCACCCGGCTGCCCATGCGGATGTCGGTCTTGCGCAGGAACTCCTCGGCGCGTGCGCGCTCGAAGCGCGGGTGCACGCCGGTGACGTAATCGAGCGCCTGGCAAACGCGCAGCCAGCGCGGCAGCACGGCAACGTCGGCGATGAAGCACACGTCGCGCATCAGTTCATCGCGCTGCGTGCGCGGGTCGAGGCCGAGCACCTGCAGCTGGCCCTCGAAGGGCGTGAGGCCGAGGATCGCCTTGATGGCGGTGGTCTTGCCGGCGCCGTTGGGGCCGATCAGACCTACGATCCGCCCGTGCTCGATGCTGAAGCTGACGTCATCGAGCGCATGGGTGGCGCCGAAGCTCTTGGTCAGCCCGCGCGCTTCAATTATTGCTGTCATCTTTCTCACCTGGGGTTGCGCCCGGGGCAGTCGGACTCTGCGGCCACGGGGTCGCAGGGGCGGCAGCGCCGGCGCGCTCAAGTTCGGCGGCACTCAGGCCCAGGCGCTGGATAGTCGCGTACACCTTGGGCCACTCCTCCTCGAGGAAGCGCTGGCGCTCGTCCTTCATCAGCGCCTTGCGGGCGCCTGGACTGACGAACATGCCCAGTCCGCGGCGCTTCTCCACCAGCTGCTCGTCGACCAGGGCCTGGTAGCCCTTGAGCACCGTCAGCGGGTTCAAGCGGAAGTCCGCGGCGACGTTGCGCACCGAGGGCAGCGGGTCGCCTTCCTTGAGCACACCTTCCAGGATCATGGCCACCACGCGGTCACGCAGTTGCCGGTAGATCGGCAGGCTGTCATTCCACTGCGGGTCCATGATCGTTACTGCTGTGCCTGTGCCAGGAAGCTAGCCAACTAATCTACCAAAACGGCCGGTTCAGGCTGGCCGAACCAGGCGTGGTCGGGCTGCACCACCGCGACGCGCTCGTTCGCGGCATGGGTCCCGGGGGGCACGGCGGTGGAGGTCACGAAGCTGAGCGAGACCACGACCGAGATCACGGCGGCGGCGGCGGCGCAGGTCAGGTCGCGGTACAGGGTGGCGAGGGTGTTCATGATCAGGTCTCCTTGAAGCAGTCGTTTGAGGTCGGTTTCCGGTCCGGGGTCCTGCTCAGGCCAGTGCCCCTCCTTGGTGTTGTACTCTAGTAGTACACCACTTGAGTGTCAAGCCAGTTCACCAAATATTTTCAGGGGTCCTTCCGGGGCTCTCAGGGGCCGTACTGGCGTGCGGTGCGGTGGGCGGGCAGCACACCCGATCACCGTCGTACGGGCGGTTGGAGGGGCCTGGCGGGGGAATGGTTTGAGCCGCGCGGGGCTTTGGCCCGTGCGCACGCTAGAATTCCTGGCTGTTTTCGCCAAGGAAGAAGACCCAGACCATGAAAGCCCCCGTGAACGTTGCCATTACCGGTGCCGCAGGCCAGATCGGCTACGCGCTGGCCTTCCGTGTGGCCGCCGGCGCCCTGCTCGGCCGCGATACCCCGGTGAACCTGCACCTGCTGGAGATCTCCGCCGCGCTGCCGGGGCTGAACGGGGTGGTGATGGAGCTCAACGACTGCGCCTTCCCGACCCTGAACAAGGTGGTCGCGACCGATGATGCGCAGGTGGCCTTCAGGGACTGCCAGGTGGCGCTGCTGGTCGGGGCGCGCCCGCGCGGGCCGGGCATGGAGCGCAAGGACCTGTTGCTCGCCAACGCGCAGATCTTCTCCGCCCAGGGCAAGGCCCTGAACGCGGTCGCGCATGCGCGACGTGAAGGTGCTGGTGGTCGGCAACCCTGCCAACACCAACGCGCTGATCGCCCGCGCCAATGCGCCGCGCCTGAACCCGCGCAACTTCACCGCGATGACGCGCCTGGACCACAACCGCGCGCTGTCGCAGCTGGCCGAGAAGACCGGCAGCCACGTGAACGACATCCGCCGCATGAGCATCTGGGGCAACCACTCGGCCACGCAGTACCCGGACCTGTCGCATGCGCTGGTGACCGGCAAGAGCGCCAAGAGCCTGGTCGAGCCAGGAGTGGATCGAGCAGACCTTCATCCCGGTCGTGCAGCAGCGCGGCGCGGCGGTGATCAAGGCGCGCGGCTCCTCCTCGGCGGCCTCGGCGGCCTCGGCGGCGATCGACCACGTGCACACCTGGGTGCATGGCACCGAGGAGGGCAACTGGGTGAGCATGGCCGTGCCCGCCGACGGCAGCTACGGCATCCCCGCCGGCGTCATCTACTCGTACCCCGTCACCGTGCGCAACGGCGACTACCAGATCGTGCCGGGTCTTGGCATCGATGAGTTCAGCCGCAAGCGCATGGACGCGAGCCACGCGGAATTGCTCGAAGAGCGCGACGGGGTGAAGAGCCTGCTCGGCTGAGGCCGGCGCGGCGGCAGGAGGGAGTAACGATGTTGGGTGCAATCGTCTGGCTGGTGCTGCTCGCCGCCGCCGCCTTCGCGGTCACGCAGGTCGGCGGCCTGATCACGCTGGTGTTCATCGCCGCGGTGCTGTTCCTGGCCTACCGCCGCCTGTCGCTGCTGGTGTTCACGGTGACCTTCACCGTGCTGCTGGCCGCCTACACCTGGCTGGGGGCCTCCGGCGCCCCGGCCGGCCTGTGGAAGGGCTTCCTGTGGCTGCTGCTGGCCGGGCTGTGGCTGCTGAACGTGCGCCCGCTGCGCAAGGCGGCGATCACGCGCCCGTTCATGAAGGCCTACCTGCGGCTGCTGCCGCGCATGTCGCAGACCGAGAAGGAAGCCCTCGAGGCCGGCACGGTGTGGTGGGACGGGGAGCTGTTCACCGGCGACCCGCGCTGGCAGAAGCTGCTGGCCGCCAAGCCGCCGCAGCTGACCGCCGAGGAACAGGCCTTCCTCGACGGGCCGTGCATGCAGCTGTGCGCGATGCTCGATGACTGGAACATCACGCACGAGCGCGGCGACCTGCCGCCGGCGGTGTGGGAGTTCCTCAAGACGCGCGGCTTCTTCGCCATGATCATCCCCAAGAAGTACGGCGGCCTGGAGTTCTCCGCCTACGCGCACTCGTGCGTGCTGTCGCTGCTGGCCAGCCGCAGCACCACCTGCTCCTCCACGGTCGCGGTGCCCAACTCGCTCGGTCCGGCGGAGCTTCTGAACCACTACGGCACCGAGGAGCAGAAGGACTACTACCTGCCGCGCCTGGCGCGCGGGGAGGAGGTGCCGTGCTTCGCCCTCACCGGCCCGCGCGCCGGCTCCGACGCCGGCTCGATCCCGGACACCGGCATCGTCTGCCGCGGCAACTGGCAGGGCCGCGAGGTGCTGGGCCTCAGGCTGAACTTCGCCAAGCGCTACATCACCCTCGCCCCCGTGGCCACCGTGATCGGGCTGGCCTTCCGCATGTTCGACCCGGACAAGCTGCTCGGCGAGAAGGCCGACATCGGCATCACCGTGGCCCTCATCCCGCGCAACACCGCGGGCGTCACCATCGGCCGGCGCCACTTCCCGCTGAACATCCCGTTCCAGAACGGACCCATCCAGGGCAAGGACGTGTTCGTGCCGCTGGAGTTCATCGTCGGCGGCCCGAAGCTGGCCGGCGCCGGCTGGCGGATGCTGGTGGAGCAGCTGTCCGTGGGCCGCTGCATCTCGCTGCCCTCGAGCGCCACCGGCGGCGCCAAGGCCGGCGTGTGGGCCACCGGCGCCTACGCGCGCATCCGCACGCAGTTCAACACCCCGGTGGGCAGGTTCGAGGGCGTCGAGGCGGTGCTGGCGCGCATGGTCGGCCTCACCTACACCATGGATGCCGCGCGCGCGGTCACCGCCGGGGCGATCGACGGCGGCGAGAAGCCCTCGGTGCCTTCCGCCATGCTCAAGTACCACGTGACCGAGATGGGCCGGCAGGTCGCGAACGACGCGATGGACATCCACGGCGGCAAGGGCATCTGCTTAGGTCCCAACAACTACCTCGGCCGCGGCTACGAGATCGTGCCGGTGGCGATCACGGTCGAGGGGGCGAACCTGCTGACCCGCAACCTGATCATCTTCGGGCAGGGGGCGATCCGCTGCCACCCGTTCGTGCTGCGCGAGATGACCGCCGCGCGCAACCCCGACCGGCGCGCCGGCGTGGACGAGTTCGACCGCGCGCTGTTCGGGCACATCGGCTTCACCATCTCCAATGCCGTGCGCTCCTTCGTCATGGCCCTCACCCACGCGCGCTTCACGCGTGCCCCGGTGCAGGGCACGACCGCGCGCTACTACCAGCACGTGGTGCGCTTCAGCGCCTCGTTCGCCTTCGCGGTGGACGTGGCGATGCTCACCCTGGGGGGCTACCTGAAGAAGAAGGAGAACCTGTCGGCGCGCCTGGGCGATGTGCTCTCCTACATGTACCTCGCCTCCATGGTGCTCAAGCACCACGAGAACCAGGGACGCCGCGAGGAGGACCTGCCCATCGTCGAGTGGGCCTGCCGCGCACTGCTCTACGACGCCCAGGAGCGCCTGCACGGCTTCCTGCGCAACTTCCCCAACCGCTTCCTCGCCGGGGTCATGCGCCTGCTGATCTTCCCGCGCGGGCGCATCTACTCCGCCCCCGACGACCGCCTCGGCCGCAAGGTGGCCGCGCTGGTGAGCGCCCCGACCGAGGCGCGCGAGCGGCTGTGCGCCTACACCTACCGCCGGCTGGAGCCGGGCAATGCGCTCGGCCTGCTGCAGGAGGCGCTGGTCCTGGCCGTCGCGCTCGAGCCGCTGGAGAAGCGCATCCGCGTCGAGGGCGTCAAGACCGGCCGCGTCACCGCGCTCGACCTGCCGGGGCGCATCCAGCAGGCGCTCGCCGCCGGCATCGTCTCGGAGACCGAGGCGGCGGCGCTGCGCGACTACGACCGCAAGGTCATGGACCTGATCCACGTCGATGACTTCGACCCGCAGGCCTTGGGCACGCAGAGCCAGCCAGCTGCAAGATCCAGCGCCCACGTGGCATGAACTCGCCCGCGCTGCTGTCGCCGGATCCTGCTGCACTGCCGGCGCCGGGTGCGGTCGTCGCGGCACAGCGCTGCGAGAACTGCGGCAACGAGGTGACGCAGCGCTACTGCGGTGCCTGCGGGCAGCGTGCCGAGCCGCCGGTGCACTCGCTGCTGCACTTCTCCCGGGTCGCCACCGAGGACCTGACGCACGCGGACTCGCGGCTGTGGCGCACGCTCGGCGCGCTGCTGTTCCGCCCGGGCTTTCTCACCGCGGAGTTCCTTGGCGGGCGCCGCGCCCGCTACCTGCCGCCGGTGCGGCTTTACCTCGTGCTCTCGGTGGCGTTCTTCCTGTTCGCCGCCGCCACGCAGCCGAAGCTCGCGCTGCTCAGGTTCGATGACGACGGCAAGACCGTGCACCCGCTGGTGCTCGATGGCGGCGACGCCCGCAACCCCAGCGAGAGCCCCGCGCAGCGCGCGCAACGGGTGTGCGCGGATGCCAGCTACAGCGGGCCGTGGAGCCCGCGGCTGGAGCCGGCGCTGCGCAGCGCCTGCCGCAAGGCGGTCGAGGATGACGGCCGCGAGCTGCAGGTTGCCTTCCTGCACAACGTGCCGCGGGCCATGTTCGTGTTCCTGCCGCTGATCGCCGGGGTGATGATGCTCTTGTACTGGCGGCCGCGGCACTACTACGTCGAGCACCTGCTGCTGCTGGTGCACAACCACGCCTGCGTGTTCCTCACCACCATGCTCGCCTGGGCACTCAGCAAGCTGCTGCACCCGCTCGCCGGCGTCATCCAGTTCGCCGTGTTCGTGTACCTCGTCTGGTACATCTTTCGCTCGATGCGCGTCGCCTACGGCCAGGGCCGCTGGCTCACCGGCGCCAAGTTCGCGGTGCTGGCCGGCTCGTACCTGCTGTTCGGCGTCCTCATGCTTGCCCTCACCAGTGTCTACAGCGTCCTCATGCTCTGAAGGAGTCCTCCCCATGCGCAACCTCATACTCGCCGCCCTGTTGCTGGCCGCCCCGCTGGCGCTCGCCGCAGACCGCACGCCCTCGCCGCCCGGGGCCGAGGTCTACATCATCGCGCCGAAGGATGGCGCCAAGATCCACGGCCCGGTACAGGTGCTGTTTGGCCTCAAGGGCATGGGCGTGGCCCCCGCCGGGGTGAAGTTCGAAAACACCGGCCACCACCATCTGCTGGTGGATACCGCCGTCCCCGGCGACCTGTCGCTGCCGCTACCCGCCACGCAGCAGATCCTGCACTTCGGCAAGGGGCAGACCGAGACCACGCTCAACCTGCCTCCGGGCACGCATACCCTGCAGCTGGTGCTCGGCGACCGTGACCACGTGCCGCACGACCCGGCGGTGATCTCGAAGAAGATCACCATCACGGTCAGCGAGTAAGGCGCGGCCCGCACCCCATGCCGCGCGCGGTCCTGCACGTCGACATGGATGCGTTCTACGCATCCGTCGAGCAGCACGACGACCCGTCTCTGGCGGGCCTGCCGCTCATCGTCGGCTGGGACAGCGCGCGCGGGGTGGTGGCGGCGGCCAGCTACGAGGTGCGCCGCTTTGGCGTGCACTCGGCGATGCCCATGCACCAGGCGCTGCGGCTGTGCCCGCAGGCCAGGTGCGTGCGGCCGCGCATGGCGCGCTACCAGGAAGTCTCCAAGCAGGTCTTCGGCATCTTCCACGAGGTCACCCCGTTGGTGCAGGGCCTGTCGCTGGACGAGGCGTTCCTCGATGTCACCGCCAGCCAGCAGTTGCTGGGGGAGGCGGTGCAGATCGCGCGCCACGTCAAGGAGCGCATCCGCGCGCTCACCGGCCTGAGCGCCTCGGTCGGCGTCGCCCCCAACAAGCTCGTCGCCAAGATCGCCTCGGACCTGGCCAAGCCCGACGGCCTGACGGTGGTGAGCGCCGAGCGCGTGCGCGCGGTGCTCGACCCGCTGTCGGTGCGGCGCATGCCGGGCCTGGGGCGCAAGACCGGCGCCAAGGTGGAGGCCGCGGGCATCGCCACCCTCGGGCAGCTGCGCAGCGCGCCCGATGCGGTGCTGTGGCCGCTGTTCGGCCGCTACAGCGCCTGGATGCGCGAGCGCGCCGCCGGCATCGACGAACGGCCCGTGCAGCCGGACACCGAGGACAAGTCCCTGAGCGCCGAGGACACCTTCGAGCACGACCTCGCCGAACCGCAGGCGCTGCAGCGCGAGCTGGCGCGGCTGGCGGACCTTGCCAGCACGCGGCTGCGCGCCCGCGCGCTGGTCACCGGCTGCGTGGGGGTGAAGATCCGCCGCGGCGACTTCACCACCTTCACCCGCCAGCGCGCCCTGGCGCCGCCGACCTGCGAGGGGCGCACCGTGAGCGCGGTGGCCGCCGAACTGCTCAGCCGCTGGCTCACGGTGAACCCGGGGGCGAAACTTCGGCTGCTGGGCGTGGTCCTCACTGAACTGACCCCGGCCGCGCAGCTGGGCCTGTTCGAGGATGCGCAGGCGCTCGGGCGCCTGGATGCGACGCTCGACGAGGCGCGGGCGCGCTTTGGCGCCAAGGCGCTGCGCCGCGGCAATGCCATCGAGTAGCATCGGCCTATGTACCTGACGTTCTTCGGCCTCAACGAGAAGCCGTTCGCGATCACACCGGACCCGCGCTACCTGTACCTGAGCGAGCGCCACGCGGAGGCGCTCGCGCACCTGCTGTACGGCATCAACGAGGCCGGCGGCTTCGTGCAGCTCACCGGCGAGGTCGGCACCGGCAAGACCACGATCGTGCGCTCGCTCCTGGCGCAGACCCCGAAGAACGCCGAGATCGCCCTCATCCTCAACCCGAAGATGACGCCGGCGGAGTTCCTGCTGACCATCTGCGAGGAGTTAGGGATCGGGGTGCCCGACTCCGCGCTCGGCAGCCTGAAGGACCTGGTGGATATCCTCAGTCATTACCTGCTGCGCGCGCACGCCGCCGGGCGGCGCGTGGTGCTGGTCGTGGACGAGGCGCAGAATCTTTCGCCCGAGGTGCTCGAGCAGGTGCGCCTGCTCACCAACCTCGAGACCAACACGCAGAAGCTGCTGCAGATCATCCTCATCGGCCAGCCGGAACTGCGCGAGCTGCTCGCCCGCAACGAACTGCGCCAGCTGGCCCAGCGCGTCACCGGCCGCTACCACCTGAACCCGCTGTCGCGCGAGGAGACCGCCGCCTACGTACGCCATCGCCTGCGCGTGGCCGGTTCCACCACCGACATCTTCGCCCCGTCGGCGCTCAGCGAGGCGTTCCGCCTCTCCGAGGGCGTGCCGCGCGTGATCAACGTGGTCAGCGACCGTGCGCTGCTGGGCGCCTACACCCTCGACCGCCACCGCGTGACCTCGGGTCTGGTGCGCCACGCGGCCACCGAGGTGTTCGGGCGGCGCTTCGCACCGGTATGGCTGCCCTGGGCGGTGACCGCCGGCATCGCCGCGCTCCTCACCCTCGCCACGGTTGCCTTGTGGCGGTTCCAGCCCTGGAGCAGCCACGCCGCCGCCGATGCGCCGCTGACGCAGCTTTCCGCCCCGGCCGCGGTCGCCGCCATGACCCCGACCAGCACCATGACGGCACCTGCGGCGGCGGCGCCGGCCGCGCCGCACCTGGCGCAGCTGCTGACGCAGTACAGCGCCGAGACCGACACCGACACCGCCTTCAGCCGCCTGTTTGCGCTGTGGGGCGCGAAATACCAGGCGGGCGGCACCGACCCGTGCACCCAGGCCTCGCAGCAGGAACTGGAGTGTGTCGCCGAGCGCGGCTCCTTCGGGCAGCTGCACCTGTACAACCATCCGGCGATCCTGCTGCTCACCGATGCCGCGGGGGCCACTCACCAGGTGGTGCTCACCGCGCTCGCCGACGACCAGGCGAGCCTTGAGCTCGGTGGCACGCACACGGTGCCGATCGGCGAGCTCACGCGCTACTGGCTCGGGGACTTCGTCATGCTCTGGCACCCGGCCAACTCGCCGGTCAAGGCGCTCTCGGCCGGCATGCGGGGTGCGGACGTGCGCTGGCTGCGGCAAAGCCTGCAGCGCCTGCACGGCGCAGCCCCCGATGCGCACGCCAGCGACCTGTTCGATGCACAGCTGGTCGCGCAGGTGCGAGACTTCCAGCGCGAGCACCAGCTCTCGATCGATGGCATCGCCGGCGTACAGACGCAGATTGCCCTGGCGAGCGCGGTGGCCGGCGCCGGCGTGCCCCTCCTGTCCGCCATTGAACCTCCGCACGGTGGGTGAGCGATGTCATTCATCCTTGACGCACTGAAAAAATCCGAGAGCGACCGCCAGCGCCAGAACGGCCCGGCGCTGTTCGAGGTGAAGGTCGCACCGCGCCGTGTCGGCTTGCCGCTGTGGGCGCTGGCGATCGGGGCGCTGCTGGGCATCAACCTCATCATCGTCATGTGGATGCTGCTGCGGCACCCGGCACACCCGCAGAGCGCCGGCGCCGCAGCCGCACCCGCCCCCGTGCCGGCAGCGGTGGCCCCGGCCACGGCAGCGCCGCAGCCCGCGCCGGTGCAGCCCGCGTCAGTGCAGGCGGCGCCGAACACCAGCGCGGCGCCGCCGGGGGTCCCGACGCCGGTGGCCAATGCCGCCCAGGCCCAGGGCCTGCCGCCGGCACCGGCCGCCACCGGCACCACGGACACGAATCCGGAGGACCTCGCACCGGCCACCGAGCCTGCGCACCTGCTGGGCAGCCACGTGCAGCGCGGCACCGCCGAGGGCGTGCCGCTGTACCAGGACGCGGCGGTGGTGCCCGGCACGCACATCCCGCCGCTGCGCCTTGACCTCCATGTGTACGCGGCGCGCCCCGAGGAGCGCTTCGTGATGATCAACATGAAAAAGCTGCGCGAAGGGGACACGCTCCCCGAGGGCGTGCGCGTGGAAAGCATCACGCCGGAAGGGGCGGTCCTGTCCTATTCCGGGTCGCGGTTCCTGCTGCCCAGCCAGTAACCCTGCCACGGCCCCAGGGGCCGTTTTCCCGTGGTTTTCCGGGCATTTGTCACGCTCCGCAAGGGGCGAGTGCCCCCGTGCCACCGTCACATTTGACCAGTTTCACAGAATCCGGGGGCCACTAGCGACAGGCTGCGCGGCTTGCGTCATCTTCGTTGGGGTCGGCGGGGCTGTAGCGCCCGACGGGCAGGTTTTCGGAAGCGGTGACAGTGGCCACGAGTACTCCAGGGCATGCCTCGAAAGCAGCGGCGCCGCAAGGCACCGTGTCCGGGCCGTTTGCCCTGCAGTCCGCGCCGCTGATCGTGCTCGCGCAGGATGAGAAGTTCCTCGCCCTGCTGCGCAAGGTTTCCGAGCCAGCCCATGTGGTGCGCGCGGTCGGCTCGGAGATCGACCTGTCCGCCGCGCTCATGGCCCACCATGCAGGCGTCGCGGTACTCGATGCCGCAGCCCTCGCCACCGCACCGGCACAGCTCGCCGCGCGCCTGTGCGCCCAGTTCCCCGACCTGGTGCTGATCGTTGCCGGCGGCGCCGCCGAGCAGGCCGCCCTGGCGGCACAGATCACCGACGGCTCGGTGCACCGCTTCCTGCACAAGCCGCTCTCCGAGCAGCGCGCGCGCCTGTTCGTCGAGTCCGCCTGGCGCCGGCAGCAGGAGGCCGACAGCGGCCGCCGCGCCGCACCGCCGCCGCAGGGCCGCGCCGGCAAGCCGTGGTGGCTCGTCGGCGTCGCCGCGCTGCTGCTGGCGGTGCCCGGGGCCTGGTACCTCACGCGCTCCCCCGTCCCCGGCACGCACGGCACGGCGGCGACCTCCGCCGCCGATGACGCCGCGCTCGAGAAACTGCTGCAGCGTGCCGACCATGCACTGGCCACCGGCGCGCTGGTGGCGCCGCCGGCCGAGAACGCCGCGGACCTGTATCGCGAGGCACTGCGCCTCTCGGCGCGCGACCCGCGCGCGGTGAGCGGCCTGGAGCAGGTCATCGACCGGCTGCTCGCGGATGCGGACGCACAGCTGCAGGCGCACCACCTGGAGGCGGCGCAGCAGCTGGCCGATGCCGCACGCAGCATCAGCCCCAACCATCCGCGCGTCGCGTTCCTGTCGGCGCAGATCGGCGCCCAGCGCGAGCGGCTGGTGCTGTCCAAGGCGCAGCGCGCCGCCGCCGGCGGCGATGTTTCCTCGGCGCTGGCCGTGCTCGATGATGCCAGCCGCGGGGGCGAGCACCGCTCGACGCTGGTCGACGAGGCGCGCCAGCAGCTGGCGCAGAAGCAGGTCGACGCGCGGGTCATCGATTTCCTCGGCCGCGCGCACGAGGCGCTCGCCGCCGGCGCGGTGCTGCAGCCGCCGGAAGCCAACGCGCGATTCTTCGTCGAGTCGGCGCGCGCGCTCGCACCGAACAACCCCCAGGTGCAGCAGGCGCGCGCGGAACTGGCGACGCGCCTGCTAGCCGAGGCGCACCAGGCCGTCACGGCCGGCAATGCCGAGGCGGCGGAGGCGTGGATTGCGGCGGCGGCCGAGGCCGGCGCGGACGCCACCGAGCTCGAGACCCTGCGCACTGCCTCCGCCCAGCAGCGGGGCGCGGTGCGCGCGGATTCCACCGCGCGCCTGGAAACGCTCTTCAACCAGCGCATGTCGCAGGGCCGCGTGCTCGAGCCGGGCGGTGACAGCGCGCGCTACTATCTCGAGCAGCTGGCGCAGGCGGAGCCTGCCAGCAGCTCGACCCTGAGCGCGCGCAGCGCCTTCGAGACCCGCCTCACCGACGAGGCGCGCGCCGCGGTGCACGCGCAAGACTTCCCGGCCGCGCGCCGCTGGCTCGGCGCCGCCCACGCCAACGGCGTAAGCCCGGCGGTGATCAGCGCCGTCGAGGCCGAACTCGCCGCCGCCCAGGACGGCGTTGCCCGGGCGGCGGCGCCGCCGGTCGCCGCGGCGGCCGCGCCTGCTGCTGCCCCGATCTCACCGGCCACCGCGGAGGCGCCGGCAACGCGCCCGCCCGCCGCCGCAACCGGCGCGGGCAGCGGCTTCGTGAGCGCGAGCGAGCTGAACCGCACCCGCTACACCCAGCCCCAGTACCCGCCGACGGCGCGCGACCACGGCATCGAGGGCTGGGTGGACCTGCAGTTCCAGGTGCGCAAGGACGGCTCGCTCGGGGACGTGACGGTGGTGGGCGCCGAGCCGGTCGGGGTCTTCGAGGAGTCCGCCCTGGATGCGGTGCGCCGCTGGCGCTACCAGCCGATCATGCGCGACGGGCAGGCGAGCGAGCAGCGCGCCAGGATCCGTGTGCGTTTCGCGGTGAAACCGTGACCGCCGATCGCAGCGCCCCGCCGGCGCGCGTGCTGGTGGTCGACGACGACGTGCGCTACAGCGAATGGCTGCGCCACCACCTGGACGTAGTGTGCCCGCAGGCCAGCGTCAGCCTGCTGAACCTGAGCGAGTTCGAGCGCTGGTGCTCGGTGTTTTCCGGCCGCGACTGCGACCTGCTGGTGCTCGGCGCCAGCTTCGGCGCGACCCCCGAGGACCCGGAGGCCGTCGGACTGACGCTCCTGCGCCGCCTGCGTGACCAGCCGGCCACCCCGGCCGTGATCGCCCTGGCCGAGCAAGGCAACGAGCTCACCGCGGTGCGCGCCCTGCAGCTGGGCGCGGTGGACTACCTGCCCAAGCGACTGCTCACGCCCGAGCGGCTGCGCACGGCGGTGCGCGTGGCGCTGCGCCGCGTGGAGCGCCGCGTCGCCCGGCGCCTGGCGAGCCTGGCCAACCTCTCGCGCGAACAGGCGCTGAAGGCCCAGGCCGAAGCCGCCGTGGCGGCCGCCTTCGGCGAGGCGCCGGCCGATTCCAGCGCGCTGCCCGCTGCGGCGCAGGGCGCGGCCACTGCGGCCGAGGGCGAAGCGCTGCAGCCGGCCGGGGTCGCGGCCCTGCTGGCCGCGGCCAACGCCCAGGTAATCCCCGGCTACACGCTGCGCCTGAAGATCGGCGAGTCGGAAAAGGCGATCGTCTATCTGGCCACCAGCAGCCATCGCGGCCACAACGTGGCGCTGAAGGTCAGCAAGACGCTCAGCGAGGCCACCGCCGGGCGGCAGTTCCTGGAGCGCGAGTACACCGCCATCATGGCCGTGCGCAGCCCGCTGGTGGTGGAGATCTACGACTACGGCCTGCACGCCGGACTTGAGTACCTGGCGATGGAGTACCTGCCGCGCGGGGACCTCAAGGCGCGCATCCAGCGCGGCGTGAGCGAGCAGGACGCGCTGCACTACCTGGTGCAGATCGCCTCCGCGCTGCAGGTGGTGCACGAGGCCGGTATCGTGCACCGCGACCTGAAGCCCCCGAACGTGATGCTGCGCGAGAACGACGGCGTGGCACTGATCGACTTCGGCCTGGCGCGCTCACTGCAGGGCAACACGGCCAGCACCCACACCGGGGTGCTGCTCGGGTCGCCCTACTACATGAGCCCCGAGCAGGCCCTCGGGGAGACACTCGATGCGCGCTCGGACTTCTACAGCCTCGGCGTGATCTGCTACGAGATGCTCACCGGCAACAAGCCCTACACCGGGGACACCGCCATGGAAGTGCTGCAGCAGCACGTCAGTGCGCCCGTGCCGCAGCTGCCGCCGGAGCTGTCGCGCTACCAGCCCTTCCTCGGCCGGCTGCTGGCCAAGCCCCGCGGCGAGCGCTTTGCGACCGCGGCCGAGATCATCGTCGCCGCGGCTGCCTTGAGCAAGGGCGCCTCCGGCGAGGCGCAGACCAGCGCCGCCTAGTTCGGGCGCGCCGCCGCGCGTCGCTGGAAGCCGCGCCCCAGGGCGAGCGCCAGCACGGCCCAGGCTGCGGCGACCCCGGCCCCCAGCCAGCCTATCCCTGAGGAACCGACCCCCAGGCCGCTGGTGAGTGCCTTGTAGAGCGAGCCGCTGAGGGCATCGCCACCGCGGTACGCAAAGGTGTCGATGAGGCTCTTGGCCTGGTACTTCTCCTCGCGGCTGACCACGGTGAACAGCGAGTCGCGGCACGGCCGCGTGATGCCGTAGTCGGCAACGCGCCGCACGGCATACACCCCGATCAGCACCGCGAAGGTCGGCAGCAGCGCAAACAGCGCATAACCGGCCACCATGATCAGCGGCACTGCGACCAGCAGTGCGCGCATGCCGAACAACTTGAAGAGGCGGCTGAACAGCAGCGTCTGCAGCAGCAGGGACGCCGCCTGCACCCAGAAGTCGACGCCGCTGAGGAAGCGCGTGCGGTCATCGGTGTTGTGGAACACCTTGGCGAGGAAGGCCGCCTGTTCGAGGTAGAGGAACGTCGACACCCAGGTCATGAACAGTACGAACACCGCTATACCCAGCAGGTACGGCGAGCGCGCCACCTGGGCGAACGCGGCGAACACGCCGCCGCCGATGCCGCGCTGCGCCTCGGCGGGCGCTGCCGCCGCCGTTGCCGGCTGCGCCGTGCGCACGCCCTGGCGGCGCTGCCAGCCGATGATCTGCGCCATGAAGACCAGCGACAGCAGCAGCAGGCCCGCCGACAACAACAACAGATTGACCGCACCGATCGGCACCGCAAGAAAGTGCGCGACCGAGGGCCCCACCAGCCCACCGACGCTCGCCCCGGCCCAGATGAACCCGAACATGCGCGTCGCCTGCTCGCGGTTGAACACGTCCGCCATCAGGCCCCAGAAGGCCGCGACCACGAAGAGGTTGAACACGCTGACCCACACGAAGTAGGTCCGTGCGATCCAGGTGTGATCCTCCTGCAGGCGGAACCACAGCCAGAACAGCACCAGGTTCGCCGCGAAGAACCCGTATACCCAGGGCAGGAACACCGAGCGCGGGAAGCGCGAGGTGAGCCAGCCGTACACCGGCTGCAGCAGCAGCATGACGACGAACACGCCCCAGAACAGGTAGGGGATCTTGTCGAGCCCGCCGGTAACCCCGAGCGCATCGCGCACCGGGCGCAGCATGGTGTAGCTGGAGAAGGTGCAGAACAGGGTCGCAAAGGAGGCCAGCAGCGCCGGGGCCTCGCCCGGCTCAAGTACGACCAGGCGGCGCAGGAATTGATTCATGGCAGTTCCCTGGCATTCAGTTCATCGAGGCGGGCGGGATCGAGCCCGGCGGCGGGTAGGGCCTGGCCGAGGGTGGCCGCGACGGCGGCGATGGCGATGACTCTCACGAGCGTCAGCTCCGGTTGGATGCCGTGGTTGATGTTGCTGCAGCGCGCCGCCGCAGCGGGCTAGTGTGCCACAGACGCCCGCCGCCCAAGGCGCACGCGCTTGACGCCCGCCGCACCCGCGGCGCAACCTCACCGCCAGGCCGAATCCGGGCGGGGGAAAACTAAGTGAAAAGAAGAGAGTTCGTCGCGGCCGGTGTTGCCGCGCTGGGTGGCTGCGTGCTGCCGTTCCGCCGCGCCTTCGGCGCCGAGACCGCCACAGCGGTGCCGATCCTCGGCAGCGATGGCCGCCAGCTGACACTCACCGCGGGGGACATCCAGGACCTGCGCGCCGGCCTGCGCGGCGAGCTCATCACCGCAAGCTCACCGGAGTACGATGCGGCGCGGCGCCTGTGGATCCCCACCTTCGATCGCCATCCGGCGCTGATCATTCGCTGCGCCGGTGCCGGTGACGTCAGGCGTGCGGTCAGTTTCGCAGCAGCGCACGGTCTGCTGACCGCGGTGCGCGGTGGCGGCCACAGCCTCTCCGGCCAGTCCGGCGTCGACCAGGGTCTGGTGATCGATGTCTCGCCCATGCGCCTGGTCGAGGTGGACCCGCTCGCCAAGCGCGCGCGCGTCGCCTCCGGCTCGCTGCTCGGGCAGCTGGACATGGAAGCGGCCGAGTTCGGCCTCGCCACCACCGCCGGTACCGTCGCCGACACCGGCGTCGCCGGGCTCACCCTGGGCGGCGGCATCGGGCGGCTCGCGCGCAAGCATGGCTTGAGCTGCGACAACGTGACCGCGCTGGAGATCGTCACGGCCGATGGCCGCTGGCAGCGGGCGAGCGCTACCGAGAACCAGGACCTGTACTGGGCGCTGCGCGGCGGCGGCGGCAATTACGGCGTCGTGACCTCCTTCGAGTTCCAGCTGCACGAGCTGGCGCCGGTGATCTACGGCGGCACCATCACCTACCCGTTCGACGATGCCCGCGGCTTGTTGCGCGCCTACATGGACATCTGTGCCCACGCCCCCGACGAGCTCGACGTCGATGTCGACCTGCAAGCGACCGAGAACGGCGGCCGCGAGGTCGAGTTCAGCGTGTGTTACTGCGGACCGCAGGCCGACGCCGAGCGGGTGGTCGCGCCGCTGCGCAAGCTCGGCAAACCGACCGAGGACAAGCTCGGGCCGGCCAGCTACCTGAAACTCCAGGGCAGCGCCAACATGCCCGGCCACAGCAATTCCGGCCTGTACGTCAAGGGCGGCCTGCTGTCAGCGCTCACCCCGGCGCTCATCGACTCCATGGTCGACTACATCGATCATAATCCCTCGCCCAGCTTCGACATGGGCATCGAGCACATGGGCGGGGCGATCAGCCGCGTGGCTCCGGATGCGACCGCCTACTTCAACCGCCGCGCCACGCATAACCTGTTGTGCCTGGGGTTCTGGCGCATTCCGGCCGACGGGCCGGAGGCCGCCGAGCGCAACGCCGCCTGGGTGCGTGGCGCATGGAAGCAGCTCGAGCCGTTCACGCAGGGCCACTACGTCAACATCATGACGAGCGATGCGAGCGAGAGCCGCGCGCACTCCGCGTACGGGGACAACTTCCCGCGGCTGGCCGCGCTGAAGAAGCGCTACGACCCGAACAATCTGTTTCACCTGAACGCCAACATCAAGCCGGCGTAGCGCCGCGCGTGGGGGATGCCGCCACGCTTGACACGTCTGCTTCATAAAGGTGCAATGCATTCCGGCCCGAGCTGGTGGGCCGTAGGGTCGCGAGCGGAAAAGAAAAATCCATGCATCTTGTCGATACGACCCTGTTCTACTCCCCGACCAGCGGCGGCGTTAAGCGCTATTTGACCGCCAAGCACGCCTGGCTCAAGGCGCACTCCTCCTGGGAACACACGATCCTGGTGCCCGGCCGCGAGGGGCACGTGCAGCGCGGCGCGGTCTCGACGATCCAGGGCTACCCGGTGCCGGGCACCTTCAATTACCGGCTGCCGCTGAACCCGCGCCGCTGGGTGCGCCTGCTCGATGAGCTTGAGCCCAGCCTTATAGAGGCCGGCGACGCGTTCCATCCGGCCTGGTGTGCCGCGCGCGTGGCGCGCCGGCGCGGCATCGCGCTGGCCGCCTTCTATCACTCGAACCTGCCGCAGATCATCAGCAAGCGGGTCGGCGGCGCGCTGTCGGCCCCGGCCCTGCGCCGCTACGTGCGCTGGGTCTACGAGCGCTTCGACGTGGTGTTCGCACCCAGCCGTCTCATGTGCGCGTACCTGAAGGACCTCGGCGTTCCGCACGCCGTGCACCAGCCGCTGGGGGTGGATGCCGAAGTCTTCAGTCCCGAGCGCCGCCGGCAGGACCTGCGCGAGCGCCTGGGTCTGCCGCAGTCGGCGCGCGTGCTGATCTACGCCGGGCGCTTTTCCGGGGAGAAGAACCTGCCGGTGCTGCTGCAGGCGTTCGCGCGCTTGGGTGCGCCCTATCACCTGGTGCTGATCGGTGGCGACCGCGAGGCGCGCCCGGCCGGCAACGTCACGATGATCCCGTACCGCCGCGACAGCGTGGAGCTGGCGCAGTGGCTGGCCTCGGCCGATGCGCTGGTGCATGCCGGCACCAAGGAGACCTTCGGGCTGGTGATCCTGGAGGCCATGGCCTGCGGCCGCCCGGTGGTGGCGGCGCGCGCCGGGGCCTTCCCGGAATTCGTCGACGAGAGCGTCGGGGCGCTCGCCGAGCCCTACGATGCGGCGAGCATGGCGGAGGCCATCGCGGCGCTCTACACGCGCGACCTGGACGCCGTCGGCGCGGCGGCGCGGGCACGCGTGCTGCGGCAGTTCACCTGGAGCCGCGCCTTCCACACGCAGATGGCGACCTACTCAGCGCTGCTCGGCATGCAGCGCCAGGAGCTGCCCGAGAGAGAAGGCGAGATCCTCTCTCCGAGCCCCTAGCCCTGGCCGGCGGTGCGCCGGCCTAGCGCACGATCAGCAGTACCCCGCCGAACAGCAGCACCGCCCCGAGCACGCGGGCCACGCTCAGCGGATGCTGTGCGAAGCCGAGCCAGCCGAAGTGATCGAGGACCAGGGACGCCAGCAGCTGCCCCAGCACCACGAGCGCCAGCAGCACGGCCGCTCCCAGCCGCGGGCCCACGACGATGCTCGAGGCCACGTAGAAGGCCCCCAGCACGCCGCCGAACCAGGCCCACAGCGGCACGAGGGCCGCCTGGCCGCGCGCCGGCCACGGCGCCCCGGTCACGAGGATGAACAGCAGCAGCGCCAGCGAGCCGACGAGGAAGCTGATGAGGGCGGCGACCATCGGGCTCAGCAGCACCCCGCGCAGGGTGACATTCATGCCCACCTGCAGGGACAGCCCGACGCCCACGGCCAGGGCCAAAAGGTACAGCAGGCCCTGTTGCATCAGGCGCGCCCGCGCAGCGCGCGCAGCAGCGCGATGCCGCCGCTGCTGCCGGCCAGCAGCAGCACCAGGCGCCAGAACACGCGCTTGCCGAAGGGCACCGGGCGCGGCGGCAGCGCGCGGTAGAACGCCGCGCTGACGTCGCGGTGGACGTGCGCCGCCGGCGCCTCGAGGGTCCATGCGTCCGCGCCGCTGGTGATGCGGAAGCCGTGCGCGGTCTGCTCGACCACCACATCCTCGATCACCGCCGGCAGCCCGGCGGGTGCGGCGGCGGCGAACGCCACCGTCAGCGGCTGCGCCGGCGCACCCGCGGCGGCGCCGCTGAGTGTCAGCCGCAGCGCGCCGCTGCCGCGCGCGCACCTGACGGTGCCGGCGAAGCGCACCGGCGCTTCAGACATGCGCTGTCGCCTCGGCGCTGCGGGCTGGCGCGTGCTGCCGGTGTCCTGTCATCAGTTTTAGCTCCTTGCCGCTGCTCCGGGGATTGTACGATAGCCCGGTGACAACCACCCCGCTCGAGCCGCGCCGCGACCTCACCCTCACCCACGCCACCTCCCTGGTCGTGGGCATCACCATCGGCACCGGGGTGTTCCTCAAGTCCGCCGCCATGGCGCAGGCGGTCGGCACGCCGGCGCTGGTACTCGGCGCGTGGGTGGTCGCCGGCATCGTCGCCCTGATCGGCGCGCTGTGTTTCTCGGAACTCGGGGCGATGCTGCCGGATGCCGGCGGCGAGTACGTGTACCTGCGCGCCGCCTTCGGCGAGGTGCCCGGCTTCCTGTACGCGTGCAACAGCTTCCTGCTCGGCGGCGCCAGCATCGCCGCCTACGGGGCGGCGGTGGCGATCTTCGTCTCCGACATCCACGTGTTCGGCCACGAATGGTTCTCCACCACCTTCAACCTGTTCGGCACCGCGTTCACCTGGCAGTTCGGCGCGCGGCAGCTGCTGGCCATCGGGGTCATCGCCGTGTTCGCCGCGATCAACTGCGCCGGTGTGATGCTGGGCGGGCGCGTGCAGACGATTCTCACCGTCGCCAAGGTGGTCGCCATCGCCGGCGTCGTCATCGGGGTGTTCCTGTTCTCCGGCACGCACGATGCGGCCAACCTCGCCGCCGAGCCGCACACGGCAACGGGCGGCTTCTCCGGGTTCGGGGCCGCGCTGCTGGCGGCGGTGTGGGCCTACAGCGGCTGGCAGTACCTGCCGATGGCCGCCAGCGAGGTGCGCGACCCGCAGCGCAACCTGCCACGCGCCATCCTCGGCGGCACGCTGCTGGTGCTGGTGATCTACCTGCTGGTGAACAGCGCCTACCTGTTCGCGCTGCCGTTCTGGCAGGTGGCAACGTCCAACTCCACCGCCTACCCGGATGCCCCCTCGGTCGCTGCGCGCGCCGTGCAGACCTTCCTCGGCACGCGCGCCGCCCCGGTCGCCTCGCTGATATTCCTGATCTCCACCGTCGGCTCGCTCAACGGCACCATCCTCACGCGGGCGCGCGTCTCCTATGCCTCAGCGCGCGACGGGCTGTTCTTCAGCCCCTTCGCGCGCTTGAGCCCGCGCACGCGGGTGCCGGTGACCTCGCTGGTGCTGCTGTGCATCTGGGCGGCGGTGCTGGCCGCCTCCGGCACATTCGACCAGCTCACCAACATGGCGGTGATGTCCTACGCGCTGTTCTGGATACCGGTGACGCTCGCGGTCATCGTGCTGCGCCGCAAGCGGCCCGCGGCGGTGCGCCCGTTTCGCGTGCCCGCCTATCCGTGGGTGCCGCTGATCATGGTGGCGATCATGGTGTGGATCGTGGTGAGCGCGCTGCTCACGACGCCGAAGGAGGCGATCGCCACCATCGCGCTGATCCTGCTCGGCCTGCCGCTGTACCCGCTGTTCCGGCGCCGTGCCGCCGCCGCGGCGGTCAGTCCGACTCCAGCTCCCAGAGGGTAAGCGGCGCGCCGCGCCGCAGCCAGAATCCCAGGCCCGCCTCGCGGAAGCTGCGCTGCAGGCGCCTGCGGTACCAGTGCGCGCTGCGCAGGTGCACGTTGGCGTCGGTGCGCTGCCGGTCGGCGTTGTGCTTCAGGTCATAGCTGGTGAGCGCACTGAAGTACAGCACGCCGCGGCACAGGCGCCCGAAGTTGGCGAGCGCGCTGGCGGCGGCCCGGTCGTCCAGGTACTGCAGCACGTCGTAGCAGACCACCAGGTCGAACGGCGCACGCGTGCGGTACTGCTCGATGCGGCCGTGTTGCCAGCCGTAGCGCTCGCACAGGTAGTCGCTGGTCTCGAGCCCGGTGTACTGCGCGCGCGGCAGCAGGCGCCGCAGCGCACTGCGCAGCATGCCGGTGCCGCAGCCGGCCTCGAGGATGCGGCGCACCGGCAGGCCGGCATGCTCGGTCATCGCGGCGATCAGGCGCGCGCGCGCCCGCATCTCGCGGCGGTTGGCCACGGCGGTCCGCGGGTCAAAGTAGAAGCGCCGGTAATAGGCGCGATCAAACGGTCCCCGCGCAGCCGCCGGCCGGCCGCCGGTCTCGGCCGCTGCGGCAGCACCGGACGCGCGCCGCGCCGCCTGTTGAATCGTCGGCGCCCGGGGGCTCATCAGATCGACCTTTGCCGTTGTGCGCCGATGCGGGGGTGGCGCGTTCTATGAATATGTCCTCGCGGGCAATGGCGAAGCAACAGGAGAGCAGGATGAGACCGTATCTGAGCAAGCTCGTGCTGGGGGCGCTGCTGAGCGCATCACTGACCGGGTGCGTGGTTTCCGCGGCGGGACCGGGCGGTGAGGTCGTCGCCTACGAGGCGCCGCCGGCGGTGCGCTACGAGGCAGTAGGTGTTGCCCCCACCCCCGGATACTTCTGGATCGGCGGCGCCTGGTTCTTCGAGGGCAACCGCTACAACTGGCACCCGGGACACTGGCAGGCGCCCCGGCCCGGATACCGCTGGGAACCGCACGCCTGGCATCAGAAGGGCAACGAGTGGCACATGGCCCCGGGGCACTGGGTGGCCGCCAGGCGCTGAAGGCAACGCCTGCGGCCCATGTGCGCGGCCGGGCCGGCAATTGCGCGCACCGCGGCGGGGCGGCACACTGCGCTGCCGGCGGCTGCCGGCTCTTTCAGGCGAGGATGATCCCATGAGGCGTGCAGTAGGCATGACGGGCGCTGCATTGGCGGCGGCGCTGCTGGCGATGGGCACCCTGGCTGCAGGTGCGCCGGCGGCAGCACCGGGCGCGTTCACTCTCAGCAGTCCGCAGATCAAGGCCGGCGGCGCGATCCCCGCCGCACAGGTGTTCAACGGCTTCGGCTGCACGGGCGCCAACGTATCTCCGGCGCTGTCCTGGAGCAATGCACCCCAAGGCACACAGAGCTTCGCGCTCATGGTCCACGACCCGGACGCGCCGACCGGCAGCGGCTGGTGGCACTGGGTCATCTACAACATCCCCGCCGGCACCACCTCGATTGCGGCCGGGGCCGGCAACACCAACAGCACGCTGCTGCCGGCCGGGGCGGTCCAGGGACGCACCGATTTCGGCACCGTGGGCTACGGCGGTCCCTGCCCGCCGCCGGGGGCGCCCCACCACTACTACTTCCGGCTGTACGCGCTGAAGGTGCCGAAGCTGGACCTGCCCAAGGACGCAACGGCGGCCTTCATCGGTTTCAACGTGCGGGCCCAGTCGCTGGGGTCTGCCGAACTGCTGGGCGTCTATGGCCGGTAGCGGCACGCGCGAGCGGCGCCCGGCGGTGTGGCCCTGGCTGGTCATGCCGCTGGTCGTGCTGGCGGCCTTCTACACGCTCAAGCGGGTGCGCGAGCGCCCGGCGCCGCCGGTGGTCCCGCCGCCAGCGCAGACCGCCCCGGCGGCCCCTGCGACAGGGCAATAAGTCACCCGGATCGGCCGGTGGCGCGGCGGGATCGCGGCCGCTAGGATGGCCGCCCTTTTCACCCGCCCCCGGCACTTCCATGCCCCGCCTATCCGCCAAGCCCAAGTCCAAGGCCGCCCCGCGCAGCCGCCGGGTGCCCAAGGTGGGCTTTGTCAGCCTGGGCTGCCCGAAGGCGCTGGTCGACTCCGAGCGCATCCTCACGCAGCTGCGTGCGGAAGGGTACGAGGTATCCCCGACCTACGCGGCGGCGGACGTCGTGGTGGTCAACACCTGCGGCTTCATCGACGCGGCCGTGGACGAATCCCTCGACGCCATCGGCGAAGCCCTCGAGCAGAACGGGCGCGTGATCGTCACCGGCTGCCTGGGGGCCAGGCCCGAGCGCATCCTGGAGCGCCACCCGCGAGTGCTGAAGGTCACCGGCCCGCATGCCTACGAGGACGTGGTCAATGCCGTGCACGAGCACCTGCCGCCGCGGCACGAGCCGTTCCTGGACCTGCTGCCGCCCCAGGGCGTGCGTCTCACGCCGCGTCACTACGCGTACCTGAAGATCGCGGAAGGCTGCAACAACCGCTGCAGCTTCTGCATCATCCCGGCGATGCGCGGCGATCTGGTCAGCCGGCCGATCGCAGATGTCATGCGCGAGGCGGAGCGCCTGGTGAATGCGGGCGTCAAGGAGCTGCTGGTGATCTCGCAGGACACCAGCGCCTACGGTTCCGACCTGCGCTACGCCGCCGGCCAGTGGCGCGGCCAGACCTATGCCAGCCGCTTCATCGATCTGGCGCGGGCGCTGGGAGAGCTCGGGGTATGGGTGCGCATGCACTACGTGTACCCGTATCCGCACGTGGACAAGGTGATCCCGCTCATGGCCGAGGGGCGCGTGCTGCCCTATCTGGACATCCCCTTCCAGCACGGCAGCGCCAGCGTGTTGAAGCGCATGCGCCGCCCGGCCCACTCCGTCGACACGCTGGCGCGCATCCAGGCCTGGCGGGCGCAGTGCCCGGAGCTGACCCTGCGTAGCACCTTCATCGTCGGCTTTCCCGGCGAGACCGAGGCGGAGTTCGCCGAGCTGCTGGCGTGGCTGGACGCGGCGCAGCTGGATCGGGTCGGCTGCTTCAAGTACTCACCCGTGGAGGGTGCCGCCGCCAACGACCTGGGCGATCACATCGCGCCCGAGGTGCAGGAGGAACGCTATGCGCGCTTCATGGAGCGCGCCGCCGCGATCAGCGCGCAGCGCCAGGCGGCGCGCGTCGGCCGCACCCTCAGGGTGCTGGTGGACGAGGTGACGGGTGAGATGGCGATCGCGCGCAGCGCGGCGGATGCCCCGCAGATCGACGGCGTGGTGAGAATCGAGGACGGCGGCACGCTGCGCGCCGGAGACTGGGCGCAGGTGAAGATCACCGGCGCGGACGCGTACGATCTCACCGCCCGCCGCGCGCCCTAAAAAAGGGCGCGCGGCGGGCGGTGACAACCGCAAGCTGACTTCAGCCGGAGCTCATGCCCAGGGAGTGCATGAGCGCGGTGGCCTGGTCCTTGACCGCGGAGGCCTTGGCCATCGCCGTCGTGAAGTCACCGGAGGTGGCCGCGGTGTTGGCGTCATTCCAGGCGGACTTGATCGAGTCCAGCCCGGACTTCGCGCTGGCCAGGGAGTCCTTGGTCACGCCCGTGGGCAGGTGATGGGACTTGGACAGCATGTCGACGCGGCTCTGCAGCGCTGCGACCATGTTGTTAACTTCCGTGCTCGTCGCACCCCAGGCGTCCTTGGCCTTCGCCATGGCGGCCTCGGCCTCGGAAGCCTTGGCGGCGGCGGCCTCCTTCAGCGAACCGATGGCGGCCGTCAGCCCGGGAGCACCGGCCATGACGGCCTTGTAGTCGCCCTTGCCGAAGGCGTCCTTGAGGGAGGCCAGTTGGGCGTCCACTGCGGCCAGCTGGTCGGGCACGTACTTCTGCGCCGTGTCGCGGATGGCGTTCAGGCCGCTCTCGGCGCCCGCGATGGCCTGCTCAGCCGGGCCTTTCTGGTTCGCGCAGCCGACGATGAGCATCGCCATCATCGCTGCCATGAGCCACGTCAATTGCTTCTTCATGGTCGGGATCCTCTGTTGCGGTAAATCGAGAAGGCGAAGCCTCAGGGAATTCGCAGTTTCTGGCCGGGAAAGATCTTGTTCGGATCCTTCAGCACGTCGCGGTTGGCCTCGAAGATCTGCTGGTAGAGCGACGCATCGCCGTAGTACTTCTGGGCAATCTTCCCCAGGGTCTCGCCCGCGGCCACCACGTGGGTCTGCGTGTAGGGGTTGTCCTGCGCCGGGGTTTTCTCGTCAGCCATGTGTCCTCCGGTTCGTTAAGTGCATTCCGTACGCCTCAGGGACAGCGCGCGGCGGCGTACGAAGTTCGTGCACCCTCTGTTGTTCTTGATAGGGTGCAGGGAGCCGCGGCGACCGGACCGCATGTGCTGTTTGAAGTTCGAAGATTAGCACGAAGCCTCCACCGCCGACCCAACATCGGCGTCCCGGGCCGTGTAAGTGATTGTTTTGGCCGGGCGCGCATGTCAGTCCTGCGGGCGCACGCTGCGGCCGCGTACCGCATCGTCCACGCTTGAATAGTCCAGGGTGCCGGCGTGCAGCTGGGCCACCCCGGCGCGCAGGAGCGCCTCGCGCGCCGACTCCTTCAGCCGTGCCACCCGCACCTCCCCGCCGCGGGCGCTGAACCAACTGCAGAACTCGGCGATGTTCTCCAGCGCGGTGCTGTCCAGGTCCGGGGACTCCTCGAGGCTGAGCACCAACAGCTTCGCCGCCGGCTGGCGCAGCGCCAGCGCGCGCACCTGCGTCATGATCGGCTCGGCGTTGGCGAAGAACAGCGGCTCCTCGGGGCGCAGCACCAGCAGCGCCGCGGGCGTCTGCGCATGCGGGAATCGCGCGGTGCTCACGTAGTCGTGCTCGCCGACCTTGCCCAGCACCGCCAGCCGGGGCTTGGCCAGGGAGCGGATGAGCATGGCGATGCTGATGACGATGGCCGCCAGCAGGCCGTTCATCACCCCCAGGAACATCACGGCGAGCACCGCGGCGATCACGACCGTACGGTCGCGCTGCCAGCGGAAATAGCTGGTGAATACGTCCAGGCGCAGCGACTTGCTCACCGCGTGGATCACGATCGCGGCCAGCGCCGGCTCGGGGATGCGCTCGATCCACGGCAGGAACAGCAGCACCAGCACGGCCACCACCGCGGCGGCGGCGAGGCCCGAGAAGCGCGAGCGGGCCCCGGCCGCATCGTTGGCCGAGGTCCCCGAGTAGCCCGCACCCACCGGTGTGCCCTGCAGCAGCCCGGAGACCAGGTTGGCGACCCCCAGCGCCAGCAGGTCGCGGTTGGGCTGCACCGGATCCTCGTGCTTGAGCGCGTAGGTGCGGATCGACCCGTAGGATTCGGCAAACAGGATGAACATCAGCGCCAGCGAGAACTCCACCAGCGGCAGCCAGTGATAGCCCGGGGGCAGCGCGAAGCTCGGCACGGACAGGGACAGGTGGATCGGACCGGTCAGCGCCACGCCGTGGGCGGCCAGTGCCGCGGAGGCTGCGATGCTGAAGATGATCACCACCAGGGCGCCCGGCACGCGCGGCAGGCGCTCGAGTGCGAACAGCCCGGCGAGGGCTGCCAGGCCGCAGGCGAGGCTCGCCGTGTTCCAGTCCGCGACCCGCCGCGCGCTCTCCAACAGCACGGCGAAGAAATCATTGCTGTGGGCGTGCATGCCGACCAGGTGCGGCCACTGCTTGACCGCGATGACCAGCGCCAGCCCGAAGCCGTAGCCGCGCAGCACCGGGCGGGCGATGAGGCTGGAGATCGCCCCCAGGCGCAGGCTCGCGGCGAGCAGGAATGCGAGGCCCGTGCCCACCACCAGGATGGCGGCGAAGGCTGCGCGCGCCACAGGGTCCGGGCCGCCCAGGAACAGCGTCGCCGAGGCCAGCACGGCGGCCGAGGAGGAGGTGGCAGTGACGATCGCGAAGCGGCTGCGGCCGATGAGCCCGTAGCACACCAGGCCTGCGAACAGGGCGATCACGCCGGCCTGCGGCGGCAGGCTGGCGATGCCCGAGTAGGCCACCGCCTCCGGCAGCAGCAGCCCGGCGATGGACAGGCCGGCAAGCAGGTCGGCCAGCGATGCCGTTGTTTTCATTGTTGGCGCATCGTATACGCAAACACCCCGGACCTGCCTGTGCCGCGGCTGCGGCGCTGCGCCAGCTGTGCAAGACTGCCAGAGCGCACTTGGGGAGGAACGCGATGGACAGTCTGCTGGCGGGCTGGGAGAACTTCTACGTCATCGTCGGCTCCTCGGCCGGGGGGCTCACGGGACTGACCTTCGTGGTGATCGCGCTGGCGGGCGATGCCAACCGGGTGCGCGTCAGCGGGCTGCGCGCCTTCGTCACCCCGATCATCGTGCACTTCGGGGTGGTGCTGGCGCTGGCGGCGTTCCTGAGCATGCCGCACCAGAGCATCCTCGCCCTGAGCGCAGGCTTCGGCGCCATCGCTGCGACCGGCCTCGTCTGGAGTGTCGTCATCATCATGAACATGCCCAAGCACGGCAGCGAGTACGTGCCGGTCGCCGAGGACTGGATCTGGAATGTGATCCTGCCGGGTCTGGTGTACGTGCTGATGCTGGCGATGTCATACCAGGTGTGGCACCACGTCGCCGGGGCGCTCTACGGCATCGCGGCGGCGGCGCTCGCGCTGCTGTTCATCGGCATCCGCAACGCCTGGGACATTGCCGTGTGGATGACGATCACGCGCCCGGGCAAGTCCGAGTCACCGGCCGAGAAGTAGCCCGCGGGCCCCGCGCCGGCGGCGCGACCGCTACTCGACCGTGACGCTCTTGGCCAGATTGCGCGGCTGGTCGACGTCGGTGCCCTTGAGGATCGCCGCGTGGTAGGCCAGCAGCTGCAGCGGGATGGTGTAGACGACCGGGGCCTGGAAATAGGTCACGTGGCGCGGCATCTCGATCACCGTCACGCCATCGCTCGACTGGATGCCTGACTCCGGGTCGGCGAACACGATCAGCTCCCCGCCGCGGGCGCGCACTTCCTGCAGGTTCGACTTGAGCTTCTCCAGCAGGTCGTTGTTGGGGGCGACGGCGACGACCGGCATGTCGTGCATCGACCAGCGCGAGCGGGCCGTGCTTGAGCTCCCCGGCCGGATAGGCCTCGGCGTGGATGTAGGAGATCTCCTTGAGCTTCAGCGCCCCTTCCATCGCGATCGGGTAGAGCGCGCCGCGCCCCAGGAACAGCGCGTGGTGCTTGTCGGCGAAGCGCTCGGCCAGGCGGTGGATGACCGGGTCCAGCTGCAGGGTCTTCTCGATCAGGCCGGGCAGCTCGATGAGCCGCGACACCAGGCCGCGCTCGCGTTCGGCGTCCGCGCCGTGGTGCTTGGCGAGCGCCACCACCAGCATCCCCAGGGCCGCCAGCTGCGTGGTGAAGGCCTTGGTGGAGGCCACGCCGATCTCCGGGCCCGCGCGCGTGAGCATGACGAGCTCTGACTCGCGCACCAGCGAGCTCTCCGGCACGTTGCAGATCGACAGCGAGGAGAGGTAGCCGGACTGCTTGGCCAGGCGCAGCGCCGCCAGGGTATCGGCGGTCTCGCCCGACTGCGAGATGGTCACGAACAGCGAATTCGCAGGCACCAGGGGATTGCGGTAGCGGTACTCGCTGGCGATGTCGACCGCGCACGGCACCTTGCAGATCTGCTCGATGAAGTAGCGGGCCACGCTGGCGGCGTGGAAGCTGGTGCCGCAGGCGACGATGTGCACGTTCTGCGTGTGCCGGAACACCTCCGTCGCCGCCGGCCCGAAGGCGGCCTCGAGCAGGCGGCCGTTGGCGACGCGCTCCTGCAGCGTGTCGGCGACCGCGCGCGGCTGCTCGTGGATCTCCTTGAGCATGTAGTGCTGGTACTGCCCGCGCTCGGCGGACTCGGCCGACAGCTCGCTCTCGCGCACCGCCCGCTCGGCGGTGTTGCCGTCGCGGTCGATGACGCGCACGCTCTCGCGGCGCACCTCGGCGACATCGCCCTCCTCCAGGAAGATGAAGCGGCGCGTGACCGGCAGCAGCGCGGCGACATCCGAGGCGACGAAGTTCTCGTGCGTTCCCAGCCCGATGACGACCGGACAGCCCTCGCGCGCGAGGATGAGCCGCTCGGGCTCGTGCTCGCTCACCACCACCAGCGCGTAGGCGCCCTCGAGCTCGGCCACCGTGGCGCGCACGGCCTTGAACAGGTCCTGCACGGTCTGCAGGTGCAGGTGGATGCGGTGCGCGATCACCTCGGTGTCGGTCTCCGAGGAGAATGTGTAGCCGCGCTTCTCCAGGTCAGCGCGCAGCTCCTCGTGGTTCTCGATGATGCCGTTGTGCACGATGGCCAGGCCGTCGCGCGAGATGTGGGGATGTGCGTTGCGCTCGCTCGGCACCCCGTGGGTGGCCCAGCGGGTATGCGCGATGCCGATCTTCCCGGTCGTGGGACTGTGGGCGAGCGCCTCGTCCAGCATGCGCACCTTGCCGACCGTGCGCAGGCGCGTCAGGTGGCTGGAGCCGTTCAGGACCGCGATGCCGGCGGAATCGTAGCCGCGGTACTCCAGCCGCCGCAGCCCCTCCATGAGCACCGGCACAATGTCCCGCTCCGCGACCGCTCCGACGATTCCGCACATGGCTTCTTGCCTCGAATTATCCGGCCCTGACCCTAGGCGCCGCTGGCCCGGGAGTTTGCCTGAAACCGGCGGAAAAGGCTGATTTGCCTGAGAAAGACGCGACCTGGCGCGCGCTTTCGGCCCCTTGGTCGGGGGCCTGCGGAGCCTGCGGCCCCGGGACGGCACGGGCACCCTCAGCTGCACCTTGGCTGCCGGCCGGGCGGGCTACCTGCGCGGCTTCTGGGGCCGCTGCCAGTTCTCGATGGTCGTCTGCCGGGCGCGCGCGACCGTGAGCTTGCCCGGGGGTACCGACTCGATCACCGTGGAGCCGGCGGCGATCGTGGCCCCCGCCCCGACGGTGATCGGCGCCACCAGCACGCTGTTGCTGCCGGTGTGCACGTCGTCCCCGATCACGGTGCGGTGTTTGTTGGCGCCGTCGTAGTTGGCGATGATCGTACCGGCGCCGATATTGACCCGCGCTCCCACCTGCGCATCCCCGACGTAGGCGAGGTGGTTGGCCTTGGCCCCTTCGGCCATGGTCGAATTCTTCACCTCCACAAAGTTGCCGATGTGCACACCAGCGGCCAGCGAGGAGCTCGGCCGGAAACGGGCGAACGGCCCGATGTTGCAGTCCGCGCCGATGTCCGCGCTGTCGATGACGCAGTGCGCGAACACCTGCGTGCCGGCGCCGAGTCGGCTGTTGCGCACCACGCACCCCGGGCCGATGCGCACGTTGTCACCGAGGGTCACTGCGCCCTCGAACACCACGTTGACGTCGATGAATACGTCGCGCCCGCAGCTAAGCTCGCCGCGCACGTCCACCCGCGTAGGATCTGCAAGGGTCACGCCATTCAGCAGCAGCTCGCGCGCGCCCTGCGCCCGGAGTACGGCTTCCAGCTGCGCCAGCTGCACCTTGTCGTTGACGCCCAACACCTCGCTGACCTCTTGGGCCACCAGCGGCACCACGGCGACCTTGTCCTTCACCGCCATGGCGACGATGTCCGTCAGGTAATACTCGCCCTGGGCGTTATGCGGCTGCACGCGCGCCAGCCAGCGCTTGAGCAGGCGCGCGTTGCAGGCGAGCACGCCGGTGTTGCATTCGCGGATGGCAAGCTCGCGGCGCGACGCATCTTTCTCCTCGACGATAGCGCGCACCCTTCCCCGGGCACGCACGATGCGCCCGTAGCCGGCCGGGTCCTCGAGTCTCACGGTCAGCAGCGCGAGGGACTTAGACCCGGCGAGTGCCAGCAACTGCGCCAGCGTCTGCGCGCGGATGAGCGGCACGTCCCCGTACAGCACCAGCACGGTCTGCTCATCGCCGATGTGCGGCAGCGCCTGCAGCACCGCGTGCCCGGTGCCCAGGCGCTGTGCCTGCTCGACCCAGCCGAGCTGCTCGTGCGCGAGCGCCGCGCGCACGCTCGCGCCGCCGTGGCCATAGACGATGTGGATTGCCGCGGGGGTGAGCCGGCGGGCCGCCTGGATCACGTGCGCGAGGAGGGGCTGCCCGGCGAGCGGCTGCAGCACCTTCGGCAGCGCGGATTTCATGCGCTTGCCCTCGCCGGCGGCGAGGATCACCACCGAGACCGGCGCCAGGGCCGGCGCCGCCTTGCTGCGTTTGCCGCGCATGGCAGTGATTGTACTCACCGGCGCACGGTGACCGCCGGGTGATCGGCGGGAACCTTGCGGGCCTCGATCTCCGCCAGTTTCGCCTTCATCCCCGCACCGACGTACAGCTGCGGGTTCGAGTGGGTCTCGTGGCCGGCGTTCTCACGCTCGATGATCAGCTCGCGCGCCCTGGCAAAGGCGTCCTCGAGGGTGGCGCTGCCGGGCAGCGCATCCTTCAGAAAGGCTTCGCCGAACCAGGTGAGTTCCCGGTCCTCCTCGCAGCCGAAGGAGCTGTGCTCGGCGTCCGCGGCGGTGACGATGACCGTGGTGTCGGTCTTGAGCTCATCGAGGAAGACCCCGGCGTAGCAGGCGGAGACCACCAGCACACGGTAGCGGATCCCTGCCGTATCAAGCGCCTCGCGCAGGTCTGCCGGTGCCAGCTGCGCCAGGGGCAGCGAGCCGTTCTGCACCTCCAGCCCGTCCACCGAGCCGTGCGAGGTGAGGAACAGCACCAGCACGTCGTTCTGCGGGTCCATCCGCAGCGCCATGATGCTCAGGGCCTGGCCCAGCCCCGAGACGCTGGCCAGGGGGTAGGAGTCACGGTCCTCGACATCGTTGATCAGCAGGGCCGAGCGCTCGATGCTGCCGAAGCGCTCGCCGAAGGCCTCCTTGGCGAACTGGGCCTCGCGGCGGAACACGGCCGGATCGCCATCGCCGGCGAAGCCGAGGAAATAGACGTTGGTCTTGCCACGCTGCGCCGGGTGCACACGCGCCATCGCCTGCGCGATGCGCGCCGGCTGATCGTAGAAGAGCGCCTCGGCCTGTCCCGAGTCATCCTCGCTCTGCGTCTCGGGGGTCTCGTCCGCCACCCACAGCCGGGTGTCCAGGTTGAGCACGCCGAAGATCCAGGGCGAGACGGCCACCAGCAGCAGCGCCAGCAGTGCTGCCGCGCGGCGCACGACGCCGAAGGCCGCACCCAGCACCCGCAGGCTCAACAGCGCCAGGTAGAGCACCGCCAGCGCGGAGGCGGTCAGGGGATGGGCGCGCACGAGGGCCAGGTCGCTGAGCAGCCAGAAAATCGCCAGCACGTACGGGGCGACGCTCAAGACGGTGACCAGGAGCGCGCGGGTGTTGGCCGCGCGGCTGGACATGCGCGCCACCAGGGCGCACGCGCCCAGGCCCAGGAGCAGGTAGGACGCCCAGCCAAACAGGCCATCGAGCGACAGCGGCGCATCGTGCGGGGAGTGCAGCGAATCCAGCAGCGCCCACAGCGCCAGGTTCACGATGAAAAGCGCCGCCAGCTGGTCGAAGCTGACCACGAACTGCGGCGGCCAGCGCCGTTTCAGGGTGAGCAGCGCGAAGCCGCCGCGCAGGTTGCGTCTGAGGCCCGCCCACAGGCCCTGCGGCGGCACGGCCGCGGCTGACGGAAGCGATGGTTCCGTCACGGGATTCGTAACTTCAGCCCCGCAGCTTGCGCAGCCGCTCGATCATCTTCAGCTGCGCGACCTGGCGGGCCAGTTCCGCGAGCGCCTCGGCCTGGGAGATCTTGCCGCTGGTGTCCTTGAGGGCTTCCTCCGCGCGCTGCTTGGCCGCCACGGCAGCCGCCTCGTCGAGGTCCTTGGCGCGCAGCGCGGTGTCGGCGAGCACCGTGACCTTGTGGGGCTGCACCTCGAGCGCGCCGCCGCCGACAAAGAAGTAGTGCTTCTGGTTGTCGGGGCTGGTGACGCGCACCTCGCCGGCCTTGAGCAGCGTCAGCAAGGGCGCATGGCGCGGATGGATGCCGATCTCACCCTGGGACGCCGGTGCGGTGATCTCGATCGCGGCACCGGAGTAGATCTCCCCCTCCGCGCTCACGATATCAACCTGGATGGTCGCAGCTTCTGCCATGTTGGACTCGATGGGTGCCGTTTACTGCAGCGTCTTGGCTTTGGCGACCGCTTCCTCGATCGCGCCGACCATGTAGAAGGCCTGCTCGGGAAGTGCGTCGAACTCGCCGCTAATGATGCCCTTGAAGCCGCGGATGGTGTCCTTGAGCGGGACGATCTTGCCATCCTGGCCGGTGAACACCTTGGCGACGTTGAACGGCTGGGACAGGAAGCGCTGCACCTTGCGGGCGCGGTACACGGTCAGCTTGTCCTCCTCCGACAGCTCGTCCATCCCTAAGATCGCGATGATGTCCTGCAGCTCCTTGTAGCGCTGCAGCACGGCCTGCACGCCGCGCGCGACGTTGTAGTGATCCTCGCCGACCACCAGCGGATCGAGCTGGCGGCTGGTGGAATCCAGCGGGTCCACCGCCGGATAGATGCCCAGGGATGCGATCTGGCGCGACAGCACCACGGTGGCGTCCAGGTGGGCGAACGTCGTGGCGGGCGAGGGATCGGTCAGGTCGTCCGCCGGCACGTACACCGCCTGGATGGAGGTGATCGATCCCTTCTTGGTGGAGGTGATGCGTTCCTGCAGCACGCCCATCTCCTCGGCGAGCGTCGGCTGGTAACCCACCGCGCTGGGCATGCGCCCGAGCAGCGCCGAGACTTCCGTGCCGGCGAGCGTGTAGCGGTAGATGTTGTCGACGAAGAACAGCACGTCGCGGCCCTTGCCGCCGGAGTCCGGACGCACCTCGTCGCGGAAGTACTCGGCCATGGTGAGGCCGGTGAGCGCCACGCGCAGGCGGTTGCCCGGCGGCTCGTTCATCTGGCCGTACACCATCGCTACCTTGGAGTTGGACAGGGTGTCCTTGTCGATGACGCCCGACTCGATCATCTCGTGGTAGAAGTCGTTGCCCTCACGGGTGCGCTCGCCGACGCCGGCGAACACCGACAGTCCCGAGTACTGCTTGGCGATGTTGTTGATCAGTTCGAGCATGTTGACGGTCTTGCCGACGCCGGCGCCGCCGAACAGGCCGACCTTGCCGCCCTTGGCAAAGGGCACCAGCAGGTCGATGACCTTGATGCCCGTGACCAGCAGGTCCTGGCCGCCCGCCTGCTCATCGAACGCCGGCGGTGCGCGGTGGATCGGCAGGTGGTCACGCGTGATGACCTCGCCGCGGTTGTCCTGCGGGGCGCCGAGCACGTCCATGATGCGCCCGAGCGTGCCCTGGCCGACCGGAACGGTGATGGGGGCGCCGGTGGCAGTCACCGCCAGCCCGCGACGCAGCCCTTCGGATGGGCCCATGGCGATGGTGCGCACCACGCCGTCGCCGAGCTGCTGCTGCACCTCGAGCGTGAGGTCCACGTCCTTGAGTTTGAGCGCCTCGTAGATCCCCGGAATCGCTTCGCGCGGGAACTCGACGTCGATGACGGCGCCGATGATCTGGGTGATGTGTCCCTGTGCGGGAGTTGCCATGATGTCTTTCCTCAAACCGCCGCCGCACCACCCACGATCTCCGAAAGCTCCTTCGTGATCGCGGCCTGGCGGGCCTTGTTGTAGATCAGTTGCAATTCGCCAATCAGCTTGCCGGCATTGTCGGAGGCGGCGCCCATCGCGATCATGCGCGCGGCCATCTCCGAGGCGACGTTTTCCACCGCGCCGCGGTATACCTGCGACTCGATGTAGCGCATCAAGAGGCCATCGAGTATCGCCTCGGCCTCCGGCTCGTAGATGTAGTCCCAGTGCCGCTGCAGCCCCTCGGTGTCCATGGGCTGGACGGGCAGCAGCTGCTGCACGTCCGGCTTCTGCGTCATGGTGTTCACGAACTGCGCGTTCACCAGCAGCAGGCGGTCGAGCTTGCCCTCGCGGTAGGCGTCCAGCATCACCTTCACCGGGCCGATCAGGTCCTTGATGTGCGGCCGGTCGCCCAGCCCGGTCACGTTGGCGAGGATCGGGGTGTCCAGGCGCCGGAAGAAGTTGAGGCCCTTGGTGCCGAGGATGCACAGGCTCACCTGCGCGCCCTTGCCCTGCCACTCGCGCACCAGCAGCAGGGTCTGCTTGAAGACGTTGGCGTTCAGGCCGCCGGCCAGCCCGCGGTCGGTCGAGATCACGATGATGCCGACCGCCTTGGGCTCGCGCGGCTCGAGGAACGGGTGCCGCACCTGCGCCTGGGTGAGGTGGCCGATGACATTGCGCATCTTCGCCGCGTACGGGCGCGCCAGGCGCATGCGCTCCTGCGCGCGGCGCATCTTGCTGGTGGCCACCATCTGCATGGCCTTGGTGATCTTCTGAGTGCTCTTCACACTCGCGATCTTGGTGCGGATTTCCTTGGTGCCTGGCATCGTTTTATGACTTTGAGGTAGCCGGGGAGTCCTAGTAGGTACCGGTGGCGATGAAGTCCTCGATGCACTTCTTCAGCAGCGCCTCGTTCTCCTTGGAGAACTTCGGCGTCGCGTTGATGCCGTCGATCACCGACTTGTAGTTGGTGTGCGCGAAGGCCTGCAGGGCGGCCTCGAAGGCGGTGATCTTCTTCAGCTCCACCTTGTCCATGTAGCCGTTGTTGACCGCGTAGATCGACAGCGCCATCTCCGCGACCGACATCGGCGCGTATTGCTTCTGCTTCATCATCTCGGTGGTGCGCTGGCCGCGCTCGAGCTGCTTGCGGGTCGCCTCGTCGAGGTCGGATGCGAACTGCGAGAACGCGGCCAGCTCGCGATACTGGGCGAGCGCCAGGCGGATGCCGCCGCCGAGCTTCTTGATGATGTCGGTCTGTGCGGCGCCGCCGACGCGCGACACCGAGATGCCGGCGTTCATGGCCGGGCGGATACCGGCGTTGAACAGGTCGGTCTCGAGGAAGATCTGCCCGTCGGTGATGGAGATGACGTTGGTCGGCACGAACGCGGTCACGTCCCCGGCCTGGGTCTCGATGATCGGCAACCCGGTCAGCGAGCCGGTCTTGCCCTTCACCGCGCCCTTGCTGACCATCTCGACGTATTCCTCGTTGACGCGCGCGCTGCGCTCGAGCAGACGGCTGTGCAGATAGAACACGTCGCCGGGGAAGGCCTCGCGGCCCGGCGGGCGGCGCAGCAGCAGCGAGATCTGGCGGTAGGCCACGGCCTGCTTGGACAGGTCGTCATAGATGATCAGCGCATCTTCGCCGTTGTCCATGAAGTACTCGCCCATGGTCACCCCGGAGTAGGCCGAGATGTACTGCAGGGCCGCCGGGGTCGAGGCGGAGGCGGCCACGACGATGGTGTGCCCCATGGCGCCGTGCTCCTCGAGCTTGCGCACCACGTTGGCGATCGTCGACTGCTTCTGGCCGATGGCGACGTATACGCACTTTATGCCGCTGGTCTTCTGGTTGATGATGGTGTCGATGGCCATCGCGGTCTTGCCGGTCTGGCGGTCGCCGATGATCAGCTCGCGCTGGCCGCGGCCGATCGGCACCATCGAGTCGACCGCCTTGTAACCGGTCTGCACCGGCTGGCTGACGGACTTGCGGTAGATCACGCCCGGGGCCACGCGCTCGATCGGGGCGGTGCGCTTGGCGTTGATCGCGCCCTTGCCGTCGATCGGGTTGCCGAGCGCATCGACCACGCGGCCGAGCAGCTCCGGTCCCACCGGGACCTCGAGGATGCGGCCCGTG
Organism: uncultured Pseudomonadota bacterium; assembly: GCA_963794975.1. Classification (GTDB taxonomy): domain Bacteria; phylum Pseudomonadota; class Gammaproteobacteria; order Steroidobacterales; family Steroidobacteraceae; genus 13-2-20CM-66-19. Next base: position 48,294 of record CAWCGL010000006.1, read on the forward strand.
GTCTTGACGGTGTCGCCTTCCTTGAGGTGCTTGTACTCGCCCAGCACCACCGAACCGACCGAGTCCTGCTCCAGGTTCAGCGCCAGGCCGAAGGTGTTGCCCGGGAACTCGAGCATCTCGCCGTAGCGCGCATCGGCCAGGCCGTGGATGCGGCAGATGCCGTCGGTCACCGACACGATCGTGCCGACGTTGCGCGCCTCGGTAACGGACTTGAAGTTCTCGATGCGCTGCTTGATCAGATCGCTGATCTCGGTTGCCTTGATGGCCATGTGCGTTCTCTCTAGACGAATTCGTTATGCGGTCAGTTCGTAGGCGATGCGCGCCAGGCGCGTGCTGCAGCGAGCCGTCGATCACCAGGTCCCCGGCGCGGATCACGGCGCCGCCGATCAGCTGCGGGTCGACCGCGGTGTGCAGGCGCACCTTGCGCTTCAGACGCTTCTCCAGCGCGGCGGACAGCTTCTGCTGCGTCGGCTCATCGAGCGCCGCGGCGGAGGTCACCTTAACGTCAGCCACGCCCTGCGCCTCATCCTTCATCCCCTCGAACAGGGAGGAGATCTCCGGCAGGTACGCGAGGCGGCCGTTCTCGGCCAGGGTGCGCACGAAGTTGGCGCCGTGCTCGCCCAGGCCCTGGCCACCAACGTCGATGAACAGCTGCGCGAGCTGCTGCGGCATCACGTGCGGGTTGCCGAGCAGGTTCGCCACGCGCTCGTCCGTGACCACCTGGGAGGCGACCCTGAGCGACTCGGACCAGGATTCCAGCGCATTGACCCTGCTCGCGTCCTCGAAGGCGGCGCGGGCGTAGGGCCTGGCGATGGTCAGCTTGTCGGCCATGGTGCGCGCTGCCCCTAGATCTGCGTGGCGAGCTTGTCGAGCAGGTCGGCGTGCGTGCGCGGGTCGATCTCGCGGCCGAGCAGCTTCGCGGCCGCGCCCACGGCGATCCCCGCCACTTCCTTGCGCAGGCTCTCGCGCGCTCGCGTCGTGTCCAGGTCGATCTGCTGCTGCGCGGCGGCGACCAGGCGGGCGCCTTCGGTGGTGGCGGTGCCCTTGGCCTCGTCGACCATCTCGTTGGCGCGATGCTGCGCGTGGTCGATGATCTGCGTGGCGCGCTCGCGCGCCTCGCGGATGATGGCCTCCGCGTTGCTGCGCGCCTCGGTCAGCGCCTGCTCGCCCTTCTCGCCCGCGGCCAGGCCCTGCGCGATCTTGCGCTGGCGGTCGTCCATGGCGGCGAGGATCGGCGGCCAGATCCACTTCATCGTGCCCCAGATGAGCGTGGCGAACACGAACATCTGCACGACGAGCGTGAGATTGATATTCACGGTCCTATCTCCTGCCTCGAGCCGGCACACTGAAAGATTCAGTGTGCTGCCTTGAGCGCCGCTTCGAGCGCGCTCACGAACGGGTTCGCGAACGTGAAGAACAGCGCAAAGCCGATGCCGATCATGGCGACCGCATCGAGCAGGCCGGCGACCAGGAACATCTGCACGCGCAGGACCGGCAGGAGTTCCGGCTGGCGGGCGGAGCCTTCGATGAAGCGGCCGCCGAGGATGCCGAAGCCGATGGCGGTGCCCAGCGCGCCCATGCCGAAGATGATGCCGACGGCCAGCACGGTCATGCCTTGGATGTGTGCAATGCTTTCCATTCAATCTCTCCCGAAATAAAACCGATGTGAAAAACCTAAGACGCCGAGCGCGCGCCGATCAATGATGCTCGTTGGCCATGCGACAGATAGACGATCGTCAGCACCATGAATATGAAGGCCTGAAGCACGATCACGAGGATGTGGAACATTGTCCAGACCAAGCCGAGCACCAACTGGGCGAATATGCCGAGCCACACCGCCGACGCTGAGCGAGCCAGCAAGCCCCATGCGCAGCGTCAGTACCGCGATCAGCAGGAAGATCATCTCGCCGGCGTACAGGTTGCCGTAGAGCCGCAGTGCCAGCGAGACCGGGCGGGCGAGGAAGGTCACCGATTCCAGGATGAAGTTCACAGGCACCAGCAGCGCCTGCACGAACCAGTTCTTGGCTCGGAAGCGGATGCAGCGTCAGCTCGCCGATGAAGCCGCCGAAGCCCTTCATCTTGATGCTGTAGAAGATGATGAGCACGAACACCGTCAGCGACAGCGCAAACGTCGCGTTCAGGTCGGTGCTCGGCACGACCTTCAGATGCTCGAGGCCGCCGCCGCGCGCGATCGCGGGCAGCAGGTCGACCGGCAACAGGTCCATGAAGTTGAACAGGAAGACCCAGCAGAAGATGGTCAGCGCCAGCGGCGCGATGAGGCGGCTGGTGCCGTGGAAGGTGTCGCGCACCTGCTCGTCGACGAAGCCGACCAGCGATCTCGACGAAGTTCTGCGTCTTGCTGGGCACCCCGGAGGTAACCTTGCGGGCGACCATCCAGAACAGGCCAAAGAACACCAGTGCCAGGACCACCGAGAAGAACACGGTGTCGTAGTTGACGACCGAAAAGTCGACGATGCCCTTGTAGGCCTTGTTCGAGAGGAAGGACTGGTGGTGCAGGATGTATTCGGTTGCGCCCGGCGCGTGTTCTGCGTCTGCCATTCTTGTCACCAGTTGACCTGAGCCGAACTTAAGGGCTGCCGGGCTGCCCGCTCACGCGGGGCAGCGCACGCAACAGCGCAATCCAATACACCAGAAACGTTGCGGCAAACGCGGCGAACATCGCCAGCGGCGCCACAGGCACGCTCCTCAACACCACCACGAACAGCACGATCACCAGCAGGACCTTCACGGCCTCGCCGAGATAGAACGTACCCAGCACCCGCTCGGGCCTGTTCGCAGCGACGGTCCCGAAGACCAGGGCCGCCATCGCCAGACTTCCCGCGGTGGCGATGCCACCGCCGACCAGCGCCGACCAGCCCGCGCGCGTGCCGGAGATGCCCCAGGCGCACAGTGCGGCGCTCACGCTCACGAGCGCCTGGCCGAGCACGACGCCGAAGGCCAGCCGCCGCGCTTGGGGCAGATCGATCGCCAACACCTTATATAGGTCCCGCCGAGGGGCTCTAAACCGGCCTGGATCCTGCGCCGTGAGCTTCGGTACAGGGGCTTAACATTACGTCGGCGGTTCAGTCACTTAGGTGACGTCCCGGCGAAAAGCCGCGCGATTATAGAGACCGGTGCCGTGTGCGTCCACACCACCCGAACGGGTGCGGGAAATATTGCAATTGCAGCATTTTTTCCAGCCCCGGGCGGGGTCGGAATTTTGGTGGAAATGCGCCCGCCCCGGGCACCGGCCCGGGGCGGGTCTTGCAGCTGCTAGGCCGCCTGGGCCAGTTGCGCGACCCTTTCCCAGGTCGTTTTGGCCATGCTCGGCCGGGCACTGACCCGCGCCAGCCAGTCGCGCAGGTTGGGGCGCTGCGCCGTGAGCGCCTGCCACTCGGGTGTCAGACTCAGGAAGTCCATCTGCGGGGCGATCATGACGTCCGCCAGCGTGAACTCATCCCCGGCGAGGTAGTCCTCGGACCCGAGCTGCTGCGAGAGTTCCTCGAACACCGCGTGCGCCTTGGGCATGGTCGCCGCGATGGCCTGCTCATCGGGCGCGAGCCCCATCAGCTTCGGGCCGACGATGCGCTGGAAGGCGATGACGTTGCCCGGGCCCTGGAACAGGTACCAGTCGTTGATGTTCATCAGCTGGTCCACGCGCGCGGCGGTCTGCGAGCCGACCGGTATCAAGAGCGGGGACGGCAGGACGCGCTCGAGGTAGCGCAGGATCGCGGCCGTCTCGTACAGCTTGAACTGCCGGTGCTCGAGCACGGGCACGCGGCCAAAGGGATGCAGGGCCAGATGCGCGGGTGTGCGCAGCGTGGCGGGGGCCACCGGCTGGAAGCGGTAGTGCGCGCCCTTCTCCTCCAGCGCGATGAGTACCGAGCGCCCGTACGGGCTGCCGGGAATGCCGTGGACGATGAATTCGCTCATGATTTTGCTCCCTGTGCGACCTGCTTGGCGTACAACTCCAGAATCTGTGTCCAGCCGCCGTTCACCCCGGCGCGCATCTTCTCGCCGGGGCCTTCGCCCATGCGCTCGAAGTCACGATGCTCGACCTCGACGCGGGTGCGGCCCGGGCCGTCGGCGCTGAAGCGCACCTCCACTTCCGAGGCCATCTCGAGGCGCGCGTCCGGCTTCCAGTCGGCGTTGATCTCCCAGCCCATCACGAAGCGCACGCCCGGCTCCCAGGCACGCACGTGCCCGACCACCACGTCCTTGCCGTCCTCGTGGTGCGTGTACCAGCGCCCGCCGACGAAGGGCTCGATGACCGACTTCACGAGCGGCGCCGCGCCGATGCCGTGGGTCTTGGGCCACCAGCTGTCGATGCCGGCGGTGAATACTTCGAAGGCGCGCTGCGGGCTGGCCTCCACGACCACGGCCTTTCTGACCGGGGCGATGCTGATCGTGCGGTTCAAGGTGTCTTCCTCCCTTTGGGGTCTTCGGGCTTCTCGACTTCGCGTTTGAAGGCTTCCAGCGCGCTGTCCCAGAACTGGTCGAGCCAGCGGCGCAACTCGCCCAGGCCCTGCGGGTCGATGTGATAGACGCGGCGCGCACCGTCGGGCTCGTCGTTCACCAGTCCTGCCTCCTTCAGCGCCTTCAGATGCTGGGAGACCGCCGGGCGGCTGACCGGCAGACCCCGCGCCAGCTCCCCGACGGACTTCGGTCCCGAGCGCAGCCGCTCGAAGACCTCCCGCCGGGTCGGGTCGCTGAGGCATTGCAGGGCATTTCCGTAAGCCATTACTTACGGTAAGTTATTACTTACCTATTTGTCAAGCAGGTGCCAAGGAGAGCGCCGAAGGCGGGGAAGGCAGGGTCTGGGTCATCCGGGTTCGCCGGTGAGCGCCTGCGACCAGTCGCACGTTGCCGCCGGACGCGGCAGTGCACTCACCTAGTCGAGGTACTTCCAGCTTGCGGCGCCGTCGAGATGGCGGACGCGTATGTCCTGCAATACCTGGGGATCAAGGTTGCGTGCGTTGACGCCGATGCGGGCCGACTGCGACTTTTTCACTTCTTCCCAGTGCGTGACGCACCCGCAATGCCGGCACCTGACAAAGCGCGTCGTCCTTCTTCCCCACAGATACGAGGACCTCGAGCCGCGCACGGCACGCACCCGGACCTCACTCGCCTTGTAGTAGGCCCACAGCACCGCGTAGCGCCGGCACAAGGAACAGTTGCACTCGGTAAGCGTCCGCGGTGTTCGCGGCATGCCGATGGTGATCGCTCCGCAGTGGCACGACGCTTCTATCATGTGGGCACCGGAGCTGGACCCGGCGCACCGGGCGCCAGCGCGCTACTGGATGTGCGCGAGAATGCCGTCGAGCTCGTCGAGGCTGTTGTAGTTGACCACGAGCTTGCCGCGGCCCCCGCGGCCCGGCTGGATCGCCACGCGCGCGCCGAGCTTCTCGGCCAGCTCCTGCTCGAGTTTCTCGATATTCGGGTCGCCCGCGACCGCGGCCGCGTGCGCGCCGCTGCCGGCGGGCGCCAGCAGCCGGCGCACGAGTCCCTCGGTGTCGCGCACCGACAGGCCCCGCTTCACGACCATGGTCGCCACCTCGATCTGCTGGCGTCGCTGCGTCAGTCCCAGCAGGGCGCGCGCATGCCCCATCTCCAGCGTGCGCCGCTCGAGCATCTCGCACACCTCGGGGGGCAGTTCCAGCAGGCGCAGGAGGTTGCTCACCCCGGCGCGCGAGCGCCCGACGGCATCGGCGGCCTGCTGGTGCGTGAGCCCGAACTCCACGATCAGCCGCTCGAGCGCCCGGGCCTCCTCCACCGCGTTCAGGTTCTCGCGCTGGATGTTCTCGATCAGGGCGACCGCGATCGCCGCCTCGTCGGGGATGTGGCGGATGATCGCCGGGATGTCGCTCAGGCCCGCCAGCTGCGCGGCGCGCCAGCGGCGCTCGCCGGCGATGATCTCGTAGCGCTGCGAGCCGCCGGCGCTGAGCTCCTCCAGCGGTCGCACCACGATCGGCTGCACCACCCCCTGCGCCTTGATCGAGGCGGCCAGTTCCTCCAGCGACTCGGTGCGCATGTCGGCCCGCGGCTGGTAGCGGCCGCGCTGCAGCAGGTCCAGCGGCAGCTTCGCCAGCTCATCCGCGGGCGCCCGCGCAGGCTGCGCGGGCAGCGGGACACTGGCGACGATCGACGGCCGTGACTGCCCGAGCAGGTCCGCAAGGCCCCGTCCGAGGGTCGGTTTCTTGATCAATGGATTTCCTCACCCGGCGGCACACTGGGCGGGGCGGGGGCGCCCGGGACCACCGCTGGGTGCGCCACGCCGGCCTCGGGATCGGCGCTGGCGCCGGGCGCCAGCGCACTCGGGGCGCCGCGGATCTGCGCGGTGCCCTCCTCGCGGCGGATCATCTCCCCTGCGAGGGCAAGGTAGGCGAGCGCGCCGCGCGACTCGCGGTCGTGAAAGAGCGCCGGCTTGCCGAAGGAGGGCGCCTCGGCGAGGCGGATGTTGCGCGGGATGACGGTGCGGAACACCGAATCGCCGAAGTGCGCGATGAGCTGATTGCTCACCTCGTTGGCGAGGTTGTTCCTGGGGTCGTACATGGTGCGCAGGATGCCCTCGATCGACAGCTGCGGATTGGCCGCGACGCGGATCTGCTCGACCGTACTCAGCAGGGCGGAAAGCCCCTCGAGGGCGTAGTACTCGCACTGCATCGGGATCAGCACGCTGTCGGCGGCCACGAGCGCGTTCACCGTGAGCATGCTCAGGGCCGGCGGACAGTCGATGAGGATGACGTCGTAGTTGTCGCGCACCGGCTGCAGCGCCTGGCGCAGCTTGGTCTCGCGCGCGATCGGCAGGGTGAGCAGGCGCACCTCGGCGGCGGTCAGGTCCTGGTTGGCCGGCAGCAGCGCGAACCCGGACTGCTCGATCTGCACCAGCGCGGCTCCCAGCTCCGCCTCGCCGAGCATCACCTCGCAGGCGCTTGCCGTGAGCTGCGACTTGTCCACCCCGCAGCCCATGGTGGCGTTGCCCTGCGGGTCCAGGTCGATCAGCAGCACCCGCCGGCGCGTGGCCGCGAGCGATGCGGCCAGGTTCACCGAGGTGGTGGTCTTGCCGACGCCGCCCTTCTGGTTCGCGATGGCGATGACGCGCTTCATGGCGACAGTGTACTTCACTGCCGCTCGGGCGCAGCCCTTGACGATGCGGCCCGGCCCCCGGGCGTCGCCCTCAGGCGACGCGCTGCTGCGCGGCCTGCCGGCCGAGGCGCTCGCGCGCCATCTGGTCGGCGACCGCGTTGGTGGTGCGGTTCTCGCGCCGGGCGCGCTCGAAGATCTCGGTGAGGCGCACCGGGATGCCCTGGATATCGGCGATGACCTGCGCCTCGGTGGCCCCGCCGTAGTACTCGCGGGCGACCGAGACGATGCCGCCGGCGTTGATGACATAGTCCGGCGCGTACAGGATGCCGGCCGCGGTAAGGGCCGTGCCGTCCTGGCCCTGCGCCAGCTGGTTGTTCGCCGCCCCGGCGATCACCCGCGCGCGCAGACGCGGGAAGCTGGCGGCGTTGAGCACCGCACCCAGGGCGCACGGGGCCAGCACGTCCACGTCCGCCGCGACGATGTCCTCCACGCCAAGGGTGCTGACCTTGAACTCCTCCACCACGCGCTGCACGGCGGCCGGATGCACGTCGGCAACCCAGAGGCGCGCGCCGTCGGCGGCGAGCATGCGGCACAGGTGGTAGCCCACCCCGCCCGCGCCCTGCACCGCGACGCTCACGCCCGACAGATCGTCGCGGCCCAGCCGGAACTTCACCGCGGCCTTGATCCCCAGGTACACCCCGAGCGCGGTCTTCGGACCCGGGTCGCCACCGGCCTCACCGGGGGCGCGACCCAGGCCCGCCACGTAGCGGGTGCTGCGCGAGACACTCGCCATGTCGGCGGTGGTCGTGCCGACGTCCTCGGCGGTGACGTAGCGCCCGCCCAGGGAATCGACGAAGCGGCCGAAGGCCTCGAACAGTTCGGGGGACTTGGATTTCTTCGCATCGGCAATGATCACGGCCTTGCCGCCGCCGAAGTTGAGGTTCGCCATCGCGTTCTTGTAGCTCATGCCGCGCGAGAGCCGCAGCACGTCCGCGACCGCCTCGGCGGTGGTGGCATAGGGCCACATGCGGCAGCCGCCGGCGGCCGGCCCCAGGGTGGTCGAGTGGATGGCGATGATCGCCCGCATGCCGGTTGCGGCGTCGTAGCCGAACACCACCTGCTCGTGGGCGTCGAACTCGTGCAGGTCGAAGATTTCCATCGTGCGTACCGCTCGGGCCCGCCGGGCCGCCTGTGGGGATCCGGACAGGTTACCCCCGCAAACGTGCACAAATCGTCACAAAAGTTGCTTCCGTGGCGCCACTGGTGAACTATTTATCCCACTGTAACGCCATATGGTGGGACGTCTGATGCAACCTAGCCTGGACCGGACCGACCTGCGCATCCTCGAACTCATGCAGGAGCACGGCGACCTCTCGGCCGGGCAGCTCGCCGAACGCCTGGACCTGACCACCTCCACCTGCTGGCGCCGGGTCACGCGGCTGACGGAGCTGGGGGTCATCCGCAAGCGGGTCGCACTCCTGGACCGCGAGAAGCTGGGGCTCGCGGTCATGGTGTTCAGCCACGTGAAGGTCGCCGGCCACGGCCGCGACGCACTGCTGCGCTTCGAGCAGGCGGTGCGGGCGCACCCGGAGATCCTGGAGTGCTACACGCTCATGGGCGAGACCGACTTCCTGCTGCGCATCGCCTGCCGCGACATCAAGGCGTACGAGGCCTTCTTCCTCGACCACCTGTCGCGCTTCCCGGGCGTGCAGTCGGTCAACTCGTCCATCGCCCTGGCGGTGATCAAGGAAACCACCGCGCTGCCGCTGCGGCTGCCGGCGGCCTAGCCGCCGGGGCGCTCTCAGCGCCCGAGCACCAGCAGGCAGCGCGCCGCGTCCAGCCCCGGCACGATGAGCTCGCGTGCGCCGAGCAGCTTCCACGGCGGCTTCAGGCCGGCAATTTCCTCATCGGGCCGGCGGCCCTTCATGGCCAGGATCCGCGTGTCCGGCGCGCACATCGGCGCCACCATCTGCACCAGGCGCGGCAGCGGGGCGAGCGCCCGGGCGATGAGCGTGTCCAGGGGCGCCCCCGGGGTGAAGGTCTCGCTGCGCGCATGCACGGCCGTCACGTTGCTCAGTCCCATGCGCTCGGCGGTGTTGGTGACGAAGCGGATCTTCTTGGCGCTGCCATCGATGAGTGTGAAGCGCCGCTGCGGGTTGACCACCGCCAGCGGCAGCCCCGGGAAGCCCGCCCCGGTGCCGACATCGGCGATCTCCTGGCCCGCAAGGTCAGGGTGGATGCTCAGGCTGTCGAGCAGGTGGTGAGTGATCATCGCCTCGCGCTCGGTGATCGCGGTGAGGTTGAAGCTGCGGTTCCAGTGGGCGAGCTCATCGAGCAGCAGCAGCAGGCGCCGGGCGTCAGGCTCGCCCAGGGGGACCCCCAGCACGGCGGCATCGCGGGTCAGGCGGTCGATCGGGTTCAGCGCAAGGCTCCTTGCACGCCGGCACGGGGAATTGATCATACTTTGCGCACCGTGAGACTGCTCTTGGTCGAAGACGACGCCATGATCGGGGAGGCCATCCGCCAGGGCCTGAAGCGCGAGGGCTTCACCGTGGACTGGGTGCACGATGCGCGCGCCGCCGAGAGCGTGCTGCGCAGCGAACCCTTCGAGCTTGTGCTGCTGGACCTGGGCCTGCCGGGCCGCGACGGGCTCGCGCTGCTGCGCGCCGAGCGCGCGCGCGGAACTGCACTGCCGGTGCTGATCCTCACCGCGCGCGATGCGGTCTCCGACCGGGTGCAGGGGCTGGATGCCGGTGCCGATGACTACCTCATCAAGCCCTTCGAGCTGTCGGAGCTGGCCGCGCGCATCCGCGCGCTGCTGCGGCGGCGCTCCGGGCGCCCGGTGCCGGGCATCGAGCACCTGGGGGTGAGCCTCGACCCGGCCGCGCACCGGGTGAGCCGCGACGGCGCGGAGATCACCCTGTCGCCGCGCGAGTTTGCGCTGCTGCAGCTGCTCATGGAGCGCCCCGGCACCATCCTGTCGCGCGCGCAGCTGGAGGAGCGCCTGTACGGCTGGGGCGAGGAGGTGGAGAGCAACGCCGTGGAGGTGCATATCCACGGGCTGCGCAAGAAGCTCGGCGCCGACTTCATTTCGAACGTGCGCGGGGTCGGCTACCGCGTGAGGCCGGCGCGGTGAGCTCGCTGCGCGCGCGCCTGCTGGCATGGCTGCTGGCCGGCGTGGTCGTGGTGGGCGCCGCCGGCGGCTGGATCGTGTACCGCAACGCACTGGCCGAGGCGGACGAGTTCTTCGACTACCACCTGCGCCAGACCGCGCTCATCCTGCGCGACGAGCCGGTCGAGTACCAGCTCACCCCGCGCTTCCCGCCCCAGGATGCCGCCTACGACTTCGTGGTGCAGGTGTGGTCGCTGGACGGGGTGCGCGTCTACCTGTCGCGCCCGCACGCGGTGCTGCCGCAGATCACCACCCTGGGCTTTGCCACGGTGGACACGCGCGAGGGTCGCTGGCGGGTGTTCGGCGTGCAGGCCGAGACGCGCGTCATCCAGGTCGCCCAGCCGATGAGCGCGCGCGAGGGGCGCGCGGCGCAGCTCGCCCTGGACACCCTCAAGCCGTTTGCGCTGCTGCTGCCGGTGCTGGCGCTGTTCATCTGGCTCACGGTCGGGCGCGCGCTCGTCCCGCTGGAGCGGCTCACCGGCCTGGTCAAGGCGCGCCGCGTCGATGCGCTCGATGCCCTGCCGGAGGGACGCCTGCCCGATGAGGTACGCCCGCTGGTGATGGCGCTCAACGAGCTGCTCGCTCGCCTGCGCGCCGCGCTCGAGCGCGAGCGCGCCTTCATGGCCGACGCCGCGCACGAGCTGCGCACGCCCCTCACCGCGCTGCACCTGCAGATGGACATGCTCGCGCACGCCCACGGGGAGGCCGAGCGCGAAGCGGCAATGGCGACCCTGTCCTCGGGCGTGCAGCGCGCCATCCGCCTGGTCGAGCAGATGCTGTCGATGGCGCGCGCCGAGCCGCGCCCGAGCGCCGCCCCGCACCGCGCGGTGCGCCTGGACGAGCTGGCGCGCGAAAGCGTCGCGGAGCTGGTGCCGCTGGCGGACGCGCGGCGCATCGACCTGGGCGTGGTGAGCTCAGCCGCCGTGACGGTGGCGGGGGATGCGGACGCGCTGCACACGCTGCTGCGCAACCTCATCGACAACGCCCTGCGCTACACACCCGAGGGCGGCCGCGTCGACGTCACGCTCGAGCCGGGGACCGCGCAGGCGGGCGCGACGCTCGTGGTGAGCGACGACGGGCCGGGCATCGCCGCGGACGAGCGCGTGCGCGTGTTCGACCGCTTCTACCGCCGCGGCGGCAACTCCACCTCCGGCAGCGGGCTCGGACTTGCGATCGTGAAGTCCGTCGCCGACGCGCACGGCGCGCGGGTCGCACTCGCCGACAACCCGCATGGGCCGGGACTGCGCGTCACGGTGAGCTTCCCGCCCGCGGCGCCGCCGCCGCGCGCCGACGCCCCATAGGCAGCCGTCACCTTCGAGGGTGGTTCAGCGCGCCATCTTCTGCAGAAAGCTCGCCACGGTCTCAAGATACGCGTCGCGGTTGGCCTTGCGCGCAAACCCGTGGCCCTCGTCCTTCGCCAGCAGGTACCACACCTCGCCACCGTTGCTGCGCACGCGCCACACCAGCTGGTCGGACTCGGACACCGGCACCTTGGGGTCGTTCTTGCCGGCCGCCACCAGCAGCGGCTTGCGGATGCGCGCGGCGTTGTCGAGCGGGGAGATGCGCTCGAGGAAGGCGCGCATGTGGGTGTCGCGCTCGTCGCCGTACTCGGCGCGCCGCAGGTCGCGCCGGTAGCCGGCGGTGTTGGACAGGAAGTTGACGAAGTTGCTGATGCCGGCCAGATCGATGCCGCCGCGCAGCCGCTCGCCGTAGGCGACCATCGAGGCGAGCGCCATGTAGCCGCCGTAGGAGGCGCCCATCACCACGACCTTGTCGCGGTCGAACTGCGGCTGCGCGCCGATCCACACCAGCAGCGAGCCGATGTCGCGCACCGCATCCTCGCGCAGCGCCCCGTTGTCCAGCGCCAGGAAGCTCTTGCCGTAGCCGCTCGAGCCGCGCACGTTGGGGGATACCACCGCGTAGCCCAGGTCGTGCACCAGGAACTGGATGAACGGGTCCCACCCCGGGCGCGCCTGGCCCTCCGGGCCGCCGTGGATGTCGATCAGCACCGGCACGCCGGCGCTCTTCTGCGGGCGGTACACGTAGGCGGAGAGCATGCGCGCGTGGCCGCCCTCGCGATCCCAGGTCGGGAAGCGCGCCAGCTCCGGCGCGACCAGGGTCTTCGCATCGAGCGGCCCGGCCTCGCTGTGCGTCCAGCGCTCGAGCTTGTTGTGCTCGATGTCGAACACGTAGGCATCGCGCGGCGCGGTGGCGCTCTCCACGGACATCGCCAGGCGCGTGCCGCCCTTGTCGAAGCGCGGGTTGCCGATGAGCCCTTCCGGGATCCCCGGCGGGGCGATCTCGGTCCGGGCCAGGGTGTCCAGGATGGACAGGCGGCTGCGCCCGTCCTCGTTGAGGATGTAGGCCACGTAGCGCCCGTCGGCGCTGACGTCGAAGTCCTCCACGTCCCAGGGGCTCGCCGGGGTGATGCGCCGGTCCTCGTGCGTCAGCGGGTCCCACAGCTTCAGCTGCGCAACCTCGCCGTCCTCGTTGGTGAGCACGTAGACACTGCGGCCGTTGGCGGCAAAGCGCGCGCTGCGGATGCCGGCACCCCTGGACTTGCCGGCCTCGATGGGCGTGAGCGCGCCGGTGGTGGTGTCGGCGGCGTACAGCGAGCTTTCGTTCGCGGACACGAACTTCCACACCAAGAGCTTGGTGTCGTCGAAGGACCAGTCGAGCGGGTACCAGGTGTCCTGGTGGCCGCCGACCAGCAGCGCCGGGGCCGCCGTGCCGGTGGCATCGACCACGTAGACATCGTAGCTCAGGGTGTCGCGGTCGTTGCCGTAGTAGGCCAGGCGCTTGCCGTCATGCGCCCACACCGCGCTGCCGTGGATGAACGCGCCCTCGGTCAGCTGGCGCACGGTGCCGTTGGGCGCCCCGTAGTACAGCTGGTAGTTCTCGTCCCCGCTCTGGTCCTTGGAGAACACGAAGCCGCCGCCCTGCTTGGCCGCGCGCGCCCAGAAGACCGGATCGGCGCTGAAGGTGCGCTGCAGGCGCGCGCCGCCGGCGCCGGCCACCTGGTGCACCTGCTCGGTCTCGCCGAAGCGCGTCTTGATCAGCACTGCGCCGTCGGCGGTCCAGTCGAGGAAGGTCGCCGAGCGCGAGTGCAGGTAGGGCTGCAGGCTCTGCAGCAGGGCAGGATCGGTCGGCGGGATGCCCTCGAAGACCAGTGCGCCGCGCTCGCGGTGCGCGCTCGGCACCGCGGTCTGGGCAAGGGCGGCGCAGGCGATGGCCAGGGTGCAGGCGGCGGCGCAGGCCATGGCGGCGCTGCGCGGGATGCTTCGGTGACTCATGTGACTAAGCTAGCGTACGGGTTACGATGTGTACATCCGCCAAGAATGCGATGGGCACCGCGACGATGTCCGAGACTGCCGTCACTGCGCAGCTGTTCCGCCACCCGCACGGCATCACGGCGGTGGACACCGAGTACCTGCACCCCGGCCACGCCGCCGCGCACATCATCGAGGACCGCGGCCGCGCGGCGTTCGTCGATGTCGGCACGAACTTTTCGGTTCCCTACCTGCTGGCGGCGCTGGAGCAGCTGGCGATCCCGCGCAGCGCGGTCGACTACATCCTGCTCACCCACGTGCACCTGGACCACGCCGGCGGCGCGGGCCTCTTGCTGCAACACCTGCCCAACGCGCGCGCGTTCGTGCACCCGCGCGGGGCGGCCCACATGGTCGATCCCGGCAAACTCATCGCCGGCTCCAAGGTGGTGTACGGCGAGGAGCGCTTCGCGCGCCTGTACGGGGAGCTGGTGCCGCTGCCGGCGGCGCGCGTGCACGAGGTGGCCGACGGGGAGCAGGTTACCCTCGGGTCGCGCACGCTGGAGCTCATCCACACCCCGGGGCACGCCCTGCACCACTACGCGGTGGTCGATGCGGCCCACGGCAGCATCTTCCCGGGCGACACCTTCGGGGTGTCCTACCGGGCGCTGGACAGCGCGCGCGGGGCCTTCGTGACCCCCGCCACGACGCCGACGCAGTTTGACCCGCAGCAGCTGATCGCCTCGGTCGACCGCATGCTCGCCTACCGTCCCGAGTCGCTGTACCTCATGCACTTCAGCCGCGTCACCGACGTGCCGCGCCTGGGTGAGTCCATGAAGATGCAGGTGGCGGCCCTGGCCCAGATCGCGCAGGCGCACGCGCGCGATGCGGACCCGGCGCCGGGGATCAGGGCCGACATGCTGCGGCTGTGGCTGGATCTGGCGCGCGCGCACGGCATCGTGGCGAGCGAGGCGCGGATCTGCGAGGTGCTCGGCGGGGACCTGGAGCTCAACACCCAGGGGCTGGTGGTGTGGCTCCAGCGGCAGGCGCACTGATGGACCAGCCGTTCCGGGCATTCCGCATCCACTCCGAGGGCGGACAGATCGTGGCGCGCTTCGAGCAGATCACCCTCGCCGACCTGTCACCCGGTGAGGTGGTGATCCGCGTCAGCCACTCGGGCATCAACTACAAGGACGCCCTCGCGGCCACCGGCGCGGGCAAGATCCTGCGGCGCTATCCGCTGGTGGGCGGCATCGACCTCGCCGGCGTGGTCGAGTCCTCGCAGGATGCGCGCTTCCTCCCCGGGGACGCGGTGCTGGTGACCGGCTGTGCGCTGTCGGAGACCCACGACGGCGGCTACGCGCAGTTCGCGCGCGTGCGGGCCGAGTGGGTGATCCCGCTGCCCGCCGGCCTGTCCGCCTTCGAGGCCATGGCGATCGGCACCGCCGGGTTCACGGCGGCCTTCGCCATCGACCGCATGGAACAGAACGGGCAACAGCCCGAGGGCGGCCCGATCATCGTCACCGGCGCCTCCGGCGGCGTCGGCAGCATCGCCATCGACATGCTGAGTGCGCGCGGCTACCGCGTCATCGCCCTCAGCGGCAAGCCCGGGGCGGCGGCCTACCTCGCCGCGCTCGGCGCGCACGAGGTGCTGCTGCGCAAGGACCTCGACCTCGGCAGCCGCGCGCTGGAGACCGCGCGCTTCGGGGGCGCCATCGACAACCTGGGCGGCGAGGTGCTCACCTGGCTCACGCGCACGGTGGACTTCTGGGGCAACATCGCCAGCATCGGCCTCGCCTCGGGCGCGGAGCTCAAGACCACCGTGATGCCCTTCATCCTGCGCGGCGTCTCGCTGCTGGGCATCAACTCCTCGGCCACCCCGCACGCACGGCGCCTGCGGGTGTGGCAGCGCATCGCCGCGGACTTAAGACCGCGGCACCTGGAGCGCATCGTCACGCGCACCATCGACTTCGAAGCGCTGCCTGCCGCCTTCCCCGCCTACCTCGACGGGGCGGTCACCGGGCGCACCGTGGTGCGCATAGGCTGAATGGACTAAACCGATCCTACTCGCCGGTAGGATTGCGCTGGCTGCGGCCGTGCGGCAGCTGCCGCTGCGGTATAGAATGCGGCTCCCTCTCGAGGTCGCCCTATGTCGCAAACAGCCACCGCCGGCGCGCGCCTGCGGGCCGCAGTGGATGCGGAACGCCCGCTGCAGGTCATCGGCACCATCAACGCCTACGCAGCATTGCTCGCGCAGCGCGCCGGCTTTCGCGCCATCTACCTCTCCGGCGCCGGGGTCGCCAATGCCTCCTTCGGCCTGCCGGACCTGGGGATGACCTCGCTGAACGATGTCTGCGAGGACGTGCGCCGCATCAGCGCCGCCACGGCGCTGCCGCTGCTGGTGGATGCCGACACCGGCTGGGGCGGGGCGTTCAACATCGCCAGGACCACCCGCGAGCTGATCCGCGCCGGGGCGGCCGGCATGCACCTGGAGGACCAGGTCTCGGCCAAGCGCTGCGGGCACCGCCCCGGCAAGGCGCTGGTGCCCCCCGAGGAGATGGTCGATCGCATCAAGTCCGCCGTCGACGGGCGCACCGATGCCAGCTTCGTCATCATGGCGCGCACCGATGCCCACGCGGTCGAGGGCCAGGCCGCAGCGCTGCAGCGCGCCCAGGCCTATGTCGCCGCCGGCGCCGACATGATCTTCGCCGAGGCGCTGAAGAGCCTGGACGAGTACCGCGAGTTCGCCGCCGGGGTCAAGGTGCCGGTGCTCGCCAACATCACCGAGTTCGGGCAGACCCCGCTGTTCACGGTCCAGGAACTCCGCGCCGCCGGGGTGCGCCTGGTGCTGTACCCGCTGTCCGCGTTCCGCGCCGCCGCGCGCGCCTCCGAGCAGGTGTTTGCGGCCATCCGCAGCGAGGGCACGCAGCGGCCGGTGCTGGACTTGATGCAGACCCGCGCCGAGCTGTACGCCGTGCTCGGCTACCACGACTACGAGAACAAGCTCGACGAGCTGTTCGGGAAGTAAGCCATGAATGACACCCCCGGGTTCAAGCCGAAGAAATCCGTCGCCCTGTCGGGGGTGACCGCGGGCAACACCGCGCTGTGCACGGTCGGGCGCACCGGCAACGACCTGCACTACCGCGGCTACGACATCCTCGAGATCGCCAACACCTGCGAGTTCGAGGAGATCGCCTACCTTCTGATCTACGGCCGGTTCCCCAACCGCGCGGAACTCACCGCCTACAAGGGCAAGCTCAAAGCGCTGCGCGGCATCCCGGCCCCGGTGCGCGCGGTGCTGGAGAGCCTGCCCGCCGCCAGCCACCCGATGGACGTGCTGCGCACCGGCGCCTCCGCCGCAGGCTGCGTGCTGCCGGAGAAGGAGGACCACGGCGCCCCGGGCGCCCGCGACATCGCCGACCGCCTGGTGGCCTCGTTCGGCTCGATGCTGGTGTACTGGTACCACTTCAGCCACAGCGGCGTGCGCATCCAGGTGGAGACCGAGGACGACAGCGTCGGCGGCCACTTCCTGCACCTGCTGCACCGCCGCGCGCCGCCGGCGTCCTGGGTGCGCGCCATGCACACCTCGCTCATCCTCTACGCCGAGCACGAGTTCAACGCCTCCACCTTCGCCGCGCGCGTGATCGCCGGCACCGGCGCCGACATCTACTCCTGCATCACCGGGGCGATCGGCGCGCTGCGCGGCCCGAAGCACGGCGGCGCCAACGAGTTCGCCTTCGAGATCCAGAAGCGCTACGACACTGCGGACGCTGCGGATGCGGACATCCGCGCGCGCGTGGCCGCCAAGGAGGTCATCATCGGCTTCGGCCACCCGGTGTACACCGTGTCCGACCCGCGCAACGTCGTGATCAAGGAGGTCGCGCGCGCTCTGTCGCAGGAGGCCGGCGACATGCACATGTTCAACATCGCTGAGCGCATCGAGGCCACGATGCTGGAGACCAAGAAGATGTTCGCGAACCTCGACTGGTTCTCGGCCGTCTCCTACCACCTCATGGGCGTGCCGACCGCGATGTTCACCCCGCTGTTCGTGATCGCGCGCACCACCGGCTGGTCCGCGCACGTCATGGAGCAGCGCGCCGACGGCAAGATCATCCGCCCCGCGGCCAACTATGTCGGGCCCGAGAACCTCACCTTCGTGCCCCTCGAGAAAAGAAAGTAACGCCCCGCCATGTCCGCCCACGACATCAAGTCCGCGCAGCGCCCGGAACCCGACGCCGCGCTCACCGCCATCGCCGCCTACGCGCGCAACTTCACCCTCGCCAGCGATGTCGCCTACGAGACCGCGCGCTACTGCCTGATGGATACCCTGGCCTGCGGCTTCCAGGCGCTGAAGTACCCGGCCTGCCGCAAGCTCCTGGGACCGGTGGTCCCCGGGGCGGTCATGTCCGGCGGCGCGCGCGTGCCCGGCACCTCCTTCGAGCTCGACCCGGTGCAGGCGGCCTTCAACATCGGCGCGCTGGTGCGCTGGCTGGACTTCAACGACACCTGGCTGGCCGCCGAGTGGGGCCACCCCTCGGACAACCTCGGGGGCATCCTCGCCGTCGCCGACTACCAGGCGCGCGGCGCGGTGATGTCCGGCAAGACCCCGCCCACGGTGCGCGAGGTGCTCACCGCCATGATCAAGGCGCACGAGATCCAGGGCGTGCTGGCGCTGGAGAACAGCTTCAACCGCGTCGGCCTGGACCACGTGCTCTTGGTGCGCGTGGCCTCCACGGCGGTGGTCACCAGCATGCTCGGCGGCACGCTCGAGCAGGTGACCAACGCGGTCTCCAACGCCTGGATCGACGGCGGCGCGCTGCGCACCTACCGCCACGCCCCCAACACCGGCTCGCGCAAGAGCTGGGCGGCAGGCGATGCCACCAGCCGCGCGGTGCGCTTAGGCCTCATCGCCCTCACCGGGGAGATGGGCTACCCGTCGGCGCTGTCGGCCAAGACCTGGGGCTTCAGCGACGTGCTGTTCAGGGGCAAGCCGCTGTCCCTGCCGCAGCCCTTCGGCTCCTACGTGATGGAGAACGTGCTGTTCAAGATCTCTTTCCCGGCCGAGTTCCACGCGCAGACCGCGGTGGAGGCGGCGATGACGCTGCACCCCAAGGTGGGCGCGCGCATCGGCGACATCGAGCGCATCGTCATCGAGACGCAGGAGCCGGGCGTGCGCATCATCGACAAGGTGGGCCCGCTGGCCAACCCGGCCGACCGCGACCACTGCCTCCAGTACATGGTGGCGATCCCGCTGATCTTCGGGCGCCTGAGCGGCGAGGACTACGAGGATGCGGTCGCCAACGACCCGCGCGTGGACGCGCTGCGCGCGAAGATGCAGGTGCGCGAGAACCCCACCTTCACCGCCGAGTACTACGCCCCCGACAAGCGCTACATCGGCAACGCGGTGCAGGTGTTCTTCAGGGACGGCACGCACACCGAGCGGGTGCAGGTGGACTTCCCGATCGGCCACCGCAAGCGCCGCGCCGAGGGCATGCCGGTGCTGGTGGCCAAGTTCCACAGCTCGGTCGATGCGCACTTCGCCGCCAAGCAGGCCGAGCGCATCAAGGCGCTGTTCGCCCGGCCCCAGGCCCTGGATGCGCTGCCGGTGAACGAACTGATGGCCGCCCTGGTCACTAACGGCCCGGCCGGCTGAAGCCCCACGCAAAACGCGCCCGGGTGGGCGCGCTCTATGCGGGACACTGAAGATCAGGGGGCGGCGCGGGCCGCCCCCTTTGCGGTCAGCCGACCTTCACCGGCACGAACAGCCGCGCATCGCCGCGCTGGATCAGAAGCGCAACGTGGCCCTTGGACTTCTCCACGGCCGCGCGCAGTTCGTCGGCGCTCGCCACCGCCGCGCCGTTGGCGGCCAGCACCACATCGCCCGACTGGATGCCGGCATCGGCCGCCGGGCCCGAGGCGCGCTCGACCACGACGCCACCCTTCATGTTGGCCTGGCGCTGCTCCTCGGGGGACAGCGGGCGCACCGCCAGTCCGAGCTTGCCGCCCTGCTCGTGCGGGGCGACATTGGCCGCGGTGCGCTTGTCCTCGAGCGACCCCAAGGTCACGGCGATGTTCTTCGCCGCGTGGTTGCGCCATACCTCAAGATTCACCACCGTCCCCGGGGTGATGGCGGCGACCTGCACCGACAGGTCCGAGGAGTCCTTCAAGAGCTCACCGTTGAGCTTGAGGATCACGTCGCCGGGCTCGACGCCGGCCTTCTCCGCCGGGCTGCCCTTCTCGACGCTCGATACCAGCGCCCCTTCCGGCTGCGGCAGGCCGAAGGAGTCGGCCAGGCCCTGGGTGACGCGCTGGATGGTGACGCCGACCTTGCCGCGGGTGACGTGCCCGGTGGCCTGCAGCTGCTGGCTCACGCCCATCGCCACATCGATCGGGATCGAGAACGAGACGCCCATGTAGCCGCCGCTGCGGCTGTAGATCTGCGAGTTGATGCCCACGACCTCGCCGCGCATGTTGAACAGCGGGCCGCCGGAGTTGCCCGGGTTGATCGGCACGTCGGTCTGGATGAACGGCACCACGCCGGAGTCGAGCGTGCGGCCCTTGGCGCTGACGATGCCGGCGGTGGCGCTGTTCTCGAAGCCGAACGGCGCGCCGATGGCGAGCACCCACTCGCCGACCTTCAGGTTGCGCGAGTCGCCGATCTTCACCACCGGCAGGTCCTTGGCGTCGATCTTGATGACGGCGATGTCGGACTTTGCGTCCACGCCGATGACCTTGGCGGTGTACTCGCGCCGGTCGGTCATGCGCACCACGACCTCGCTCGCCCCGTTGACCACGTGCGCGTTGGTGAGGATCACCCCGTCGCTGCGCACGATGAAGCCTGAGCCCTCGCCGCGCGAGGGCTGCTGCTGGGGCGCCGGGATGCCGCGGAAGAACGGCGCGAACGGGCTGTTCGGCCCGAACGGGTTGACGTTGCCGCCGCCGTTGTCGTCCTCGTCGTCATCGCCCTGGCCGTTCATGGCCGGGGATGCCCGGGTGACCACGGCGATGTTCACCACGGCGGCGCCGTAGCGCTGCACCATGGAGCTGAAGTCCGGCAGGCCGACGACGGCGGGGTTGGCAACCGCCGGCGCGGCGCTCGCGGGCGCCGGGGCGGACTGCGTGGTCGCGACCGCGCGCGTGGCGCCGGCCATGTAGAGCACGCCCACCGGGGCGGCGATGGCGGTCGCGCCGAGAATGGCGGCCACCACGGGTTTCTTGATCAGGTTCGGCAGGCTCATGCACAGGCTCCGTCGCGCGTAGGGCCATCTGGCCGGTATGCGCACGATAGGAGGGGTGCCTTATGGGATCCTTAAGGCGTGCAAACCGGCGCCGCAGGGCCGGCGGAAACGCCGGGTAAAGGCCGTTATTCGCCCAGGAAGGTGTAGGGACGCGGCTCGGTCTTCAGCCCCGGCTGCAGCTGGCTGTAGTAGCGCACGATGACATCGATGTCCGCATCCTTGAGGTTCGCGGCGAAGCCCTTCATCACCGGGTTCTTGCGCCCGCCCTTGGCGTACTCCTGCAGCGCGCGGCGCAGGTAGTCCTCGTGCTGGCCGGCCAGCGAGGGATACATCGGCGCGGCGGCCACCCCGTCGGCGCCGTGGCAGGCGCTGCACAGTGCGGCGGCGGCGGGCACGTTGGCCGGGGCCTTGCCGCCGGCCTCGAGCGGCTTGCCGGCGAAATACACGGCGATGTCGGCGATGTCCTGCTCGGACAGCGTCGAGGCCTCCGAGTGCATGGTCAGGTGCGCGCGGTCCCCGTCGCGGTAGCCGTGCAGGGCGGCGGCGATGTACTCGCCATGCTGGCCCTGCAGTTTCGGCACGCTGTAGTCGGGGTAGGCGTTCTTGTAGCCATCGATGCCGTGGCAGCCCAGGCACGTATAGGACATCTCCTTGCCGCGCTTGGCATCACCGGGGCCGGCCTGCTGCGCGGCGGCCGTGCCGGCAAACGCAATGCCTGCGATCGCGGCAAAAAAAACTCCCCGGCGCTCCGTCATCTGCCATCCCCACATGCTCAAAACGGCCCGAATCTTACGGACTCGCCCGGCCAAATGCCACACTAGGCAGTACCCATGATCGCCCTCATCCAGCGTGTTACCCGGGCGCAGGTGCACATCCACCAGGTGTGCGTCGGCGAGATCGCCGCAGGCGTGCTCGCGCTCATCGGCGTCACCCGCGAGGACACTGCTGACGATGCCGACCGGCTGCTCGAGCGGCTGCTTGGCTACCGGGTGTTCGCCGATGCGGCCGGGAAGATGAACCTCTCGGTGCAGGAGGTGCGCGGCGGCGTGCTGCTGGTGCCGCAGTTCACCCTCGCCGCCGACACCCGCAAGGGCACGCGCGCAGGCTTCAGCACGGCCGCGGAACCTGAGCGCGCGCGGGAACTGTTCGCTTACCTGCTCGAGCGGGCACGGGCGGCCTATGCCCCTGTTTCCGCAGGCGTATTTGGCGCCGACATGCAGGTGTCCCTGGTGAACGACGGGCCGGTGACCTTCTGGCTTTCCACCTGAGGGGCGCGCAGCGTGACGCGCGTCCCGGATAGTCACGAACTTGTGGGGTTCCAGGGGTCTATTTGACCTATCATCGGCTCTTGCGAGTCACGCCGGCGATTGCGGCGGCAGCTTTTGTGGAGGCTTGTTATGGGTTTAGGAATGCGCGAGCTGGTGGTCATCCTCCTGGTCGTGCTCGTCGTGTTCGGCGCGAAGAAGCTGCGCACCGTGGGCTCGGATCTGGGACATGCCGTGCGCGGCTTCAAGAAGGCCATGAACGACGGCGAGGAAGAGCAGACGAACCCGCCGAAGCAGATCCGCGCCGAGGGTGCGGACGCCGATTTCGCCGAGGCCGCCAAGGCTCCCGAGAAGAAGCCCGAACGGAGCGCCTGATCTGTTCGAGGGTCGGTTCTTCGAGATACTGATCATCTTCGTCCTGGCGCTGGTGGTGCTGGGACCGGAGAAGCTGCCGCGCGTGGTGTCCGAGATGGGCCGCTGGCTCGGCCGGGCGCGCGCGATGGCGCGCCAGTTCCGCGAGCAGCTCGAGGAGGAGGTGCAGCTGGAGGAGGCCCGCAAGAACCCGATGCCGCCGCCGACACCGCCACCGCCACCAGCGTCCCCGCCGCCGGATCCGGAGCCGGAAGCCAAGCCCGACACCTTCTCCCACGCCCACCCCACGGATGCCACCGGTGCTGATACCTCGGTACCGCCGGCCGGTACCCCGAGCGCCGATGAGCACCAATCCTGAGAAACTCGCCGAAGGCACGCTGATCTCGCACCTGCTGGAGCTGCGCGACCGGCTGCTGCGCGCCATCATCGCCATCGGCATCGCCTTCCTGCCGTGCATGTACTACTCGAACGAGATCTTCAGCTTCGTTGCGCAGCCCCTGCTGTCGAAGCTGCCGCAGGGGGGCAACCTCATCGCCACCGGGGTCATGACCCCGTTCACCACCCCGTTCAAGCTGTCCTTCTTCGCCGGCATCCTGATCGCGATGCCGTACGTGATCTACCAGCTGTGGTCCTTCGTCGCCCCCGGGCTGTACCGCAACGAGCGCCGCTTCGCCATCCCGCTGCTGGTCTCCTCCATCCTGCTGTTCTATGTCGGCATCGCCTTCGCCTTCTACTTCGTGTTCCCGGTGATGTTCCAGTTCTTCGCCAGCACCACGCCCAAGGGCGTGGCGATGATGACCGACATCAACCAGTACCTGGACTTCGTGGTCACCATGTTCTTCTGCTTCGGGCTCGCCTTCGAGGTGCCGGTGGCGGTGGTGCTGCTGGTGGTCATGGGGATCGTTAAGGTCGAGGCGCTGAAGAAGAACCGCGGCTACGTGCTGATCGGCATCTTCATCCTCGCCGCGCTCCTCACCCCGCCGGATGCCATCTCGCAGTGCTCGCTGGCGGTCCCGATGTACGGGCTGTACGAGGCCGGCATCCTCATGGCCCGGATTCTGGCGCGCAAGAAGCAGGAGGCCGCGCTCGCCTCGCCCGAGGAGTAACCCGGCCGCGCGGCCGCGCCCGCGGCCCCTGGACCGAGTCCGGCGAGCTTCCCCTTCATTGCGCCCCGGCGGCGGCGTGGTACAGACTGCGACCGCCCACCGCGGCGCCGCCACCCAAAGGCCCGACAGCGCAATGAACGCATCCGCCGACGCCGTTCCCCTGGCCGCAGCCCCCGGCCGCACCGTGTTCGGCCAGCCGCGCGGCATCGCCACGCTGTTCCTCACCGAGATGTGGGAGCGCTTCACCTACTACGGCATGCGCGCGCTTCTGATCACCTTCATGGCCGCCGCGGTCACCCGCGGCGGCCTGGGGATCCACGACACCTCCGCCAGCGCGATCTACGGGCTGTACCTGGGCAGCACCTATCTGCTGGGCCTGGCCGGCGGCTGGATGGCCGACCACCTGCTCGGCTCGCAGCGCGCGGTCATCACCGGGGGCTTCTTCATCATGGTGGGCAACGCGCTGCTCGCCCTGGGCAACACCGCGGTGTTCTTCGTGGGCCTGCTGGTGATCGCCATGGGCGTGGGGCTGCTCAAGCCCAACGTGTCGGCGCTGGTGGCCTCGCTGTACCCGGAGGGCGGCGCGCGGCGCGACGCCGGCTTCTCGATCTTCTACATGGGCATCAACCTCGGGGCCTTCATCGGCTCGCAGCTGGTGCCGTGGTTCGCGCACTGGTTCGGCTGGCACTGGGGCTTCGCGCTGCCCGCGGTCGGCATGGCCATCGGCATCGTCCAGTTCCGCCTGACGCGCGGCTACCTCAACAACGCCGGCCTGCCGCCGCCGGCCGAGCGGCGCGGCTCGTGGCTGCCGGTGATCGCGATCCTGGGGCTGGTCGCCCTCGTGGTCGCCGGCGCGGTCGCAGGCGTGGTGCGCATCAACCCGGTGGCGCTGTCGAACGCTGCCACCTGGGCGTACGCGACGCTCGGGGTCGGCTACTTCGTCTACCTCATCTTCTTCGCCGGCCTGTCCGCGGTGGAGCGCCGCCGCGCCTGGGTGATGGTGGCGCTGTTTGCCGGCTCGGTGATGTTCTTCGCCGGCTACGAGCAGCAGGGCGCCTCGTTCAACCTGTTCGCCGACCGCTACACCAACCTGCACGTCCTCGGGCTCAACATCCCCTCCGGCGTGCTGCAGGCGGTGAACCCGTTCTTCGTCATCACCCTGGCGCCGGTGCTCGCGGCACTGTGGATCGCCCTCGGCCGGCGCGGCATCGACCTGCCCGCGCCGGTGAAGTTCGGCCTCGGCCTGATCTTCCTCGGCTTCGGGTTCCTGGTGATGTACTTCGCCTCGCTGCACGTGCTGGCCGGGCAGATAGTGAGCCCGGGGTGGCTCGTGGCCACCTACCTGCTGCACTCCCTGGGGGAGCTGTGCCTCTCGCCGGTCGGGCTGTCCTACATGAGCAAGCTCGCCCCGCAGCGCTTCGTCGGCCAGGTGATGGGCATGTGGTTCCTGTCGATGGCGCTGGGGAGCAACATCGCCGGGCAGCTCTCGGGCACCTATGACTCGAGCCACCTCGAGTCGCTGCCGGTGCTGTTCATGCGCGTGTTCTGGTACGGGGCGATCGTCGGCGTGGTGATGCTCGCCCTCACGCCGTGGATCCGCCGGCTCATGGCGGGCGTCAAGTAACAAGGCCTTGGGGATGCGAACGATGAACAAGACCGCCGCCGGCGCCGCCGGCCTGTTGTGCCTGCTGCTGGCCGGCTGCCAGCCGAAGTCTGCCGCCGTCGGCACGGTGACCGCGACGCTGGCCGCCAGCCACGAGAGCCCCGAGGAGTTCGTCACGCGCGTCGAGGCGACGCTCACCCCGCTGCAGCTGGAGCAGGCCGCCGCCACCTGGACGCAGCTCACCTACATCACCCCGGACACGCAGCTGCTCAATGCGCGCGGCAACGACCGCTACCTGGCCGCCCTCACCCAGGCGGTCGAGGAGTCGCACCGCTTCGACGGCCAGGAGCTCGCCCCGGGCACCGCGCGCGCGCTCATGAAGCTGCGCCTGAACGTCGCCGCCCCCGCGCCGCACGATCCGGCCAAGCGCGCGCGCATGACCACCCTCGGCGCGGCGCTGGATGCGAAGTACGGCGAGGGCAAGTTCTGCCCGCAGGGGCCGGCCTCCTGCAGGAACCTCGACCAGCTGGCGGACATCCTCGCCCACAGCCGCAACTACGACGAGCTCACCGACGCCTGGAAGGGCTGGCACGACGTCGGCGCCGGGATGCGCGCGGACTACACCGAGTTCGTGGCGCTGGCGAACGAGGGCGCGCACGAGCAGGGCTTCAAGGACCTCGGCGTCATGTGGCGCTCCGGCTACGACATGGCCCCGGAGGACTTCGACGCCGACACCGAGCGGCTGTGGCAGCAGGTGAAGCCGCTGTACGACGCGCTGCACTGCTACGCGCGCACGCGGCTGGCGCAGCGCTACGGCGCGGCGCGCGTGCCGCCGGGCAAGCCGATCCCGGCGCAGCTGCTGGGCAACATGTGGGCGCAGGAGTGGGGCAACCTCTACGCCGACCTGCTCATGCCCTACCCGGCGGCGCACGTGCCGAGCGCCGATGCGGCGCTCAAGGCGCAGAAGTGGGACGCGGTGCGCATGACGCACTCGGCCGAGAGCTTCTACGTCTCGCTGGGATTGCCAGCGCTGCCGCAGACCTTCTGGGAGCGCTCGATGCTCACGCGCCCGCGCGACCGCGAGGTGGTGTGCCACGCGAGCGCCTGGGACATGGCCGCCCGGGGACGTGCGCGTGAAGGCGTGCCTCGAGCCGACGGCGGAAGACCTGTTCACGATCTACCACGAGCTCGGCCACGTGTACTACTTCCTGAGCTACGCCAAGCAGCCGCTGCTGTTCCGCGACGGCGCCAACGACGGCTTCCACGAGGCGATCGGCGACACGGTGAACCTGTCGGTGACGCCCGCGTACCTGGCCGAGCATCGGCCTGCTGCCGCAAGGTCGGCCCCCGGGCACGACGCGCTCATCAACCAGCAGATGAAGATGGCGCTGGAGAAGATCGCGTTCCTGCCGTTCGCGCGCCTCATCGACCTGTGGCGCTGGCAGGTGTTTTCCGGCGCAGATCACGCCGGCCAACTACAACGCGGCTGGTGGGAGCTGCGCCGCAAGTACCAGGGCATCGTGCCGCCGGTGGCGCGCACCGAGGCCGACTTCGACCCGGGCGCGAAGTACCACATCCCCGACAACACCCCGTACACGCGCTACTTCCTCTCGTACATCCTGCAGTTCCAGTTCCACAAGGCGCTGTGCGCGGCCGCAGGCTTCCAGGGGCCGCTGTACGAGTGCTCGGTGAACGGCAACAAGCAGGCCGGCGCGCGCCTGCAGGCGATGCTCGCCGCGGGCGCATCCGTGCCCTGGCAGGACTCGCTGGAGAAGCTCACCGGCAGCCGCCAGGTGGACGCGGCTCCCCTGATCGAGTACTTCCAGCCGCTCACGCAGTGGCTGGCCGAGCAGAACCAGGGTGCGCAGTGCGGCTGGTGAGCCAGGCCCCCTAAGGCAGCGGGGTGGTGACTTCGGCGGGTGATACCGAGGTCACGAAGTACTCGGTTTCGCCGAAGCAGGAGTTGGGGATCCACTTGTGCTGCTCGTAGTGGACTGCGACGCGCTTGCCGATGTTGGCGTTGAGCGCCTTGGCGACGTTGTCATCGCGCACCGTGAACGCGAAGCGCTCCGACATCGTGCCCGGCTGCGTCACCATGGCCATCTCCCCCTCCCAGGTCTTGCACAGCCAGCCGCGGTGCGAGAACTTCTGCACGTAGCCGGCGCGCTCGCCCTCGGAGTAGGCGTAGGCCAGGCTGAACCAGGTGACGCCGGCGAACACGATGGCGATCACGGCGAGGATGATGGCGAGTACTTTGAGCATGGCGGCAACCCCCTCGGGGTAGAGGCGTTTCGTTCTTCTGGGCGGCGCTGCCGGCCCAAGGCCTGCAGGCGCTTCAGGCCGAAGCATACCGCGCAGCGGGCGGCGCGGCTAAGATGACCCCATGGAAGCCAAGCCGCTTGCCGGCCGGACGGTCGCGGTCCCGGAGACCCGGGAACTGGAAGTGTTCGCCGGCCTGCTCGAGCGGCGCGGGGCGCGCGTGCTGCGCTGCCCGCTGGTGAGCATCCAGGATGCCCCCGACCCTGCCCCGGTGCTCGCCTTCGCCCACGATTTCGCGCGCGGCGCCTGCGATGACCTCATCCTCACCACGGGCGAGGGCCTGCGGCGCCTGCTGGGCTGCATCGAGCGCCACGAGCCGGCGCTCGCCGCGGGCTTCCTCGCAGCCTTAGGAACCGTGCGCAAGATCACCCGGGGACCTAAGCCGGTGCGCGCGCTGCGCGAGCTCGGGATGAAGGCCGACCTCACCGCCGCGCAGCCGACCACGGCGGGACTGATCGCCACCCTGTCGGCGCAGAGCCTGACCGGCCATCGCGTGGCCGTGCAGCTGTACGGCACCCTGCCCAACACCCCGCTGTGCGAGTTCCTGGTGCACGCGGGGGCGACGGTGCGCACCGTGGCCCCGTACGTGTATGCGCCGGCGGCCGACGATGCCGCGGTGCAGGGACTGCTCGCCGAGCTCGGCGCCGGCCGGGTCGATGCGATCGCCTTCACCAGCACCCCGCAGGTGGAGCGCCTGTTCAGCGCCGCACCGGTGGAGAGGGTGCGCGCGGTGCTCGCGCGCACGCTGGTCGCCGCCGTGGGCCCGGTGGTCGCCGCGGCGCTGGCGCGCCACGGAGTGGCCGCGCGCCTGATGCCCGAGGACTCGTTCTTCCTCAAGCCGCTGACCAGCGCGCTGGAGCAGGCGCTGGCGGGGCGCGCCTGAGGCGTATCGGGGTTGCCGCGATTTGCGCTAGCCTTGGGACTCGCGCCGCAAGAACGCGCGCCCACGGCACCGAGTGATCCGCTCTCCTGGAGTACACAAGAACATGACCACTGAAGCGCGCGCCGAGCTGACCCTGCGCAGTCTGATCCTCGGGGTGCTGATCACCGTGCTGTTCACCGCCGCCAACGTCTACTTCGGGCTCAAGGCGGGGCTGACCTTCGCCACCTCGATTCCCGCGGCGGTGATCTCCATGGCGGTGCTGCGCGCGCTGCGCGGCTCGACGCTCCAGGAGAACAACATCGTGCAGACGGTGGCCTCGGCCGCCGGCACGCTCTCCTCGATCATCTTCGTGCTGCCGGGGCTGGTGATGATCGGCTGGTGGCAGGGCTTCCCCTACTGGGTCTCCTTCGCCATCTGCGCGTTCGGCGGCATGCTGGGGGTCATGTACTCGATCCCGCTGCGCCGCGCGCTGGTCACCAACTCCGACCTGCCCTACCCGGAAGGGGTCGCCTGCGCCGAGGTGCTGAAGGTCGGCAGCGGCGAGCACGGCAGCGGGGTCGAGGAGAGCACCGCGGGGCTGCGCGCGCTGCTGTGGGGCTCGGTGGTCTCGGCGGTGTTCTCGCTCATCGTCGCCACGCGCCTGTTCGCCTCGGACATCGCCCGCTACTTCCGCGTCGGCGAGCGCGGGGTCTCCGGCTACGACTTCCTGCTGTCGTTCGCGCTGTTCGGCGTCGGCCACCTGGTGGGCCTGTGGGTCGGCATCGCCATGCTGGTGGGGGCGCTGATCTCGTGGGTGTGGGGCGTGCCGCACTTCGCCGCCCTCACCCCGGATGCGGCCACGCTCGCCGCCAATTCGCTGGATGCCTTCGCGCACGACACCTGGAGCCACAAGGTGCGCTTCATCGGCGCCGGCACCATCGGCGTGTCGGCGATCTGGACGCTCGCCAAGCTGGTGAAGCCGGTGGTCGCCGGCCTGACCTCGGCGATGCGCGCCTCGCAGGCGCGCAAGGCCGGCCAGGGGGCGCTGCTGCCGCGCACCGAGCAGGACATCCCGATCGGCATCGTCGGCCTGGTGTCGGTGCTGTGCGTGCTGCCCATGGGCTTCGTGTACGCCAACATGGCCAACACCACCGGCCTCGGCGACCACGTGGTGTTCCTGGTGACCAGCGCGGTGCTGTACATCGCGATCATGAGCTTCCTGGTGTCCGCGGTGTGCGGCTACATGGCCGGCCTGATCGGCTCCTCCAACAGCCCGCTCTCGGGCATCGGCATCCTCGCGGTCATCGGCTTCGCGCTGATCATGGTGTTCGGCCTGCCCGCCGGGGCCTCGGCCGAGACGGGGCGCTCGCTGGTGGCGTTCGCGCTGCTGGTGACCGCGGTGGTGTTCGCGGCCGCGGCGATCGCCAACAACAACCTGCAGGACCTGAAGACCGGCCAGCTGGTGGATGCGACGCCGTGGAAGCAGCAGGTCGCCCTGGTGGTCGGCGTGGTGGCAGGCTCTGCGATCATCCCGCCGATCCTCGATCTTCTGAACAAGGCCTACGGCTTCGCCGGCGCCCCGGGCCCGCACCACGAGCACCCGCTGCCGGCCCCGCAGGCGGGGCTGATCTCCGCGCTCGCGCAGGGGGTGATCCAGAACAACGTCGACTGGAGCCTCATCAAGACCGGGATCGCCATCGGGGTGGTGCTGATCTTCGTGGACCTGGTGCTGCGGCGCGTGAAGCCGGGGGCGCACCTGTCGCCGCTGGCGGTGGGGCTGGGCATGTACCTGCCGACCCAGAGCACGCTCATGGTGGTGGTGGGCGCGGTCGCCGGCTACCTGTACGACAGGAACGCCGAGCGCCGCTCGCGCCCGGAGGCGGTCAAGCAGCTGGGCGTGCTGCTCGCCTCGGGCATGATCGTCGGCGAGGGCCTGGTCGGGGTGCTGGTGGCCGCCCTCGTGGCCTTCTCCGGCAGCGACTACCCGATGTCGATCGTCAGTGACGGCTTCGCCGCCGGGCCTGCGGTGTGGCTGGGCGGGGCGGTGTTCGCGGTGGTGATCTACTACATGTACCGCCGCATGGCGCGCACGCTCAGCGCCTAGCCCTCACCCAAAGGATGCAGCCCCCGGCGCGCCCGCGGGCGCGCCGGGGGAGCCTCACTTGCGCTGGTACTTCTCGAAGCCGCGCTTGCCGATGAACCAGGAGCCGATCCAGCCGACGATCCACACGATGATCGCGGTGAGCAATGCGGCCATGAAGCCGTTGACGTGGAAGCCGGGCAGCATCCAGGCCACCAGCGCCACCATGGCCGCGTTCAGGATGAACAGGAACAGGCCGAGCGTCAGCAGCGTGATCGGCAGGGTGAGGATGAAGGCTACGGGGCGCACGATCGCATTGACGATGCCGAGCAGGCAGGCGGCCAGCAGCAGCGTCGGCACCGTGTCGACGTGCACGCCCGGCACCCACTGCGTGGCGATCCACAGGCCGGCGGCGGTGAGCACCGCGCGCAGAATAAATCCCATCATGAGGCAGCTCCCGGGTTGAGTTGTTTTTCTACGTAGACCTTCAGGCGAGTCATCGCGGCCTGCCAGCTGGTGCGCAGCCGCCAGTACTGAGTATCCCACTGCCCGCCGGCCGGCACACCCGAGCCGAGCAGCCGCACGATCGTGCCGCCGCCGACCTTGTCGAGGATGAAGTCATCGATCATCACCGAGTCCGCCCGGGGCAGCGCCGGTGCCGGCAGGTAGATCAGCCGCAGCCGCCGCGGCGGCTCGAACACGTCGATGTGCGCCTCGAACTCGGTGACGCGGTCGACGCTGGCGCGGAAGCTGCCGCCCGGGCGCGCGCGGATCTGCGCCCCCGGCGAGCACCAGCGCGCCAGGTGCGCATCGTGCGTGAGCGCCTGCCACACCAGTGTTGTCTCGGCCAGGATGTCTACGCGGTGCGCGTAGCCGCGCTCCTTGTCGCTCATGAGGGCATTGTGCCATTCTCGCCCGCAGGGGGAGCGTTCATGAACTGGGTCCATCTGGTCGTCGGTCTTTCGCTGCTGCAGTTCTTCGTGTTCTGCATGGCGGTGGGCCGCGCCCGCGGCACCTACAAGGTCCCAGCCCCCGCCACCACCGGCCACGAGGTGTTCGAGCGCTACTTCCGCGTGCAGATGAACACCCTGGAGCTGCTGGTGGTGTTCGTGCCCTCGATCCTCATGTTCGGCCACTACGTGAGCGCGTGCTGGGCCGCAGGCATCGGTGCGATCTACCTCATCGGCCGCATGCTCTATTTCCGCAGCTACGTGAAAGATCCCGCCTCGCGCAGCTGGGGATACGGGCTGTCGGCGACGCCAACACTCATCCTGCTGGCCGGGGGGCTCATCGGGGTCGTCATCGCCCTGGTGCGCCACGCCTGAAGAGCGGGCGGGCGGTCCTTCAGGCGGCAGCACCCGTGCGCCGCCTCTTGAAATAGGCCACCGCCAGCGGCACCAGCGAGAGGGCGATGATCAGCAGCGTCACCACGCCGAAGTGCTCCTTCACCAGCGGGATGTTGCCGAACAGGTAGCCGCCGCCGACGAACAGCAGCACCCACAGGCTGCCGCCGATCAGGTTGTAGCCGAAGAAGCGCGCGTAGGGCATGCGGCCGATGCCGGCGACGAAGGGCACCAGGGTGCGGAAGAACGGCAGGAACCGCGACAGCAGCACCGCGAAGCCGCCGTAGCGCTTGAAGAACGCCTCGGTCCTGTGCAGGTACTCCACCTTGAGCCAGCGATGGCGCCCGCTGAAGGCCGGCGGGCCGATGATGCGGCCGATGCCGTAGTTGGCCATGTTGCCCAGCACCGCCGCGGCGGCCAGCAGCACGATGAGCACCGGCGTGCGCAGCGTGCCGGAGGTGTCGATCGCACTCAGCGCCCCGAGCGCGAACAGCAGCGAGTCCCCGGGCAGGAACGGGGTCACCACCAGGCCGGTCTCGCAGAAGATCACCGCGAAGAGGATCGGGTAGATCCACAGGTCGACGCGCGTGATGAGCTCGACCAGGTGGCGGTCCAGGTGCAGGACCCAGTCGATGAGCCAGCTGAACATGCCGGCGAGAATATAGAGAAGCGCACCGAAAAGTGCGCTGCCGTTCTTTCAGGGCACCACGGCGCGCGCGCTGAGGAGGGCAGGCGCGGCGTGGCTGCGCTGCCGCAGGGCCTCCAGGCCCTGGCGCACGTCCGCATCGCGGGCGGCGAGCGAAGGCCCGTCGGCGGCGAGGTCCGCGGGCGCGGCCCCCGGTCCCTCCAGGGTGATATCCGGCAGCAGGCCGCGCCCGTGTATCGAGGCGCCCGAGGGGGTGAAGTAGCGCGAGGTGGTCAGCTTCACCGCCCCGCCGTGGGAGAGCGGCATGACGGTCTGCACCGAGCCCTTGCCGTAGGTGCGCCGGCCCACCAGCAGCGCCCGGCCGTGGTCCTTGAGCGCCCCGGCGACGATCTCGGACGCGGAGGCGGAGCCGGCGTTCACCAGCACCACCATGGGGGCGCCGTCGAGCAGGTCCCCGGGGGTCGCGTCCATCTCGAAGCGCGCCTCGGGGGTGCGGCCGTCGGCGGTGACGATGACGCCGGAGTCCAGGAAGGCATCGGCCACGGCGACGCCGGATTCCAGGACGCCGCCGGGATTGTTTCTCAGGTCAAGCACCAGGCCCTTGATGGTGCCCTGATTGTCGCTCTTAAGGCGCAATACGGCCTTCTTCAGGTCCTCCGGCGTGGTCTCGCTGAAGGTCGAGATGCGCACGTAGCCGTAGCCCGGCTCCAGGGTCTGCGCGGCGACGCTGTGCACGGCGACCTGGGCGCGGCGCAGCTCGAACTCCAGGGTCTGCGGGACGGTGCTGCGCCGGATGCTCAGGCGCACCAGCGTGCCGGAGGGTCCGCGCAGGCGCGCCAGCGCGCCGGCCAGGTCCGCCCCCACCTCGGTGCCGTCGATGCTCACCAGCAGGTCCCCGGCGGTGAGACCGGCCGCCTGCGCGGGCGAGCCGTCGATGATCTTGAGGATCCGCACCGCCCCTTCGGCGCCTGCCACCTCGATGCCCACCCCGGGATAGGAGCCCATGGTGGAGACGCGCACCTGCTCCAGCTCGTTGCTGTCGAGGTACGCCGAGTGCGGGTCGAGCGCTGCGACCATGCCGCGGATGGCCTTCTCCATCAGGGCGCGGTCGTCGACCTCGTCGACGTACTCGTCCTTGATGCGTGCGTAGACTTCGGCGAACGCGCGCCCCGCCTGGCCGGGCAGCAATGCGCCGTCCGGCCGGGCGAGCGCGCTCTGGCGGTCGGCCAGGGCCCCGGAGGTCAGCGCCGCGAAGGCACCCAGGATCATCCCGCAGGTGAGGGCGAGCGTGGTGCGCGAGCGGGGCGTGAGGCTCACTGCCGTGGTCCTGTCAGCGGCTCCCGGCCGCATACCAGGCATCGTCGTCCCCGGCGGCGGCGCGGCGCTCGGCCGTGGCATCGCTGGGCAGGGGCAGCTCGGTGAGCACGTCCTCGAGCGGGATGGGGCGGCCGATGGCAAAGCCCTGGCCGTAGTCCACGCCCAGCTCGGCGATGCGCAGGCTGATCGCCTCGGTCTCGATGTACTCGGCGACGGTGGTGATCGACATGCTGCGCGCCAGCTGCGCGATGGCGCGCACCATCGACTCGGCGCGCGTGTCCTTGAGTACGTCGCGCACGAAGCTGCCGTCGATCTTGAGCATGGTCACCGGCAGCTGCCGCAGGCACGACAGCGAGGACAGCCCGGTGCCGAAGTCATCCAGCGCCACCCCGCACCCCAGGTCGCGCAGGCGGTGCATCAGGATTTCCGCGTGCTCCAGGTTGGCGACCGTGGCGTTCTCGGTGAGCTCGAAGCACAGCAGCCCCGGGTCCAGACCGCTGCCGGCGACGCGCTCGATGAGCATGTCGCCGAAGGCGTCATCGTTGAGGGACTGGCCGGAGAAGTTGACGCAGAACCCGAGCGCCTTGCCCTCCAGCACGCTGGCGCGCGGCCTGAGCGACTCGATGACGTGGTTCACGACCCAGCGATCGATCACCGGCATCAGCTGGTAGCGCGTGGCGGCGGAGAGGAAGCTGTCCGGGCCGACGGTGCCGCCCTTCTCGTCGAACATGCGCAGCAACAGCTCGTAGTGCGGGCGCGCGCTCTCGGCGGCGGCGAACGGCAGGATCAGCTGCGCGTACAGGTGCAGGCGGCCGTGCTCGATCGCATCGCGCAGCTGCTCGGCGACGCCGATGTCGGCGAAGCGGCGCACGATGCTGACATCGCTCGGCTGGTAGAGCTCGACGCGGTTGCGGCCGCGGTCCTTGGCCGCCTTGCAGGCGGTCTCGGCGGCGGCCAGCACGTGCGCCAGCTCCTGGGCGGTCGGCTCCATGGGCGCCACGCCGATGCTGATGGACACCGGCATGCGCGTGTCGGCCTGCAGCATGGCCAGCTGCTCGGCGCCCTCGCGCAGCGCCTCGGCGAAGCGCTCGGCATCAGCGGCGGCCGCCGAGACCATGAGCACGAAGCGGTCCCCGGAGATGCGCGCGCCGAAGCCCCCGGGCGGCAGGCGCTTGCGCATCAGCTCCCCGAGCTGCCCGAGCAGCGCATCGCCGACGTGCATGCCGGACTTCTCGTTGATGGCGTGCAGCTGGTCGACGTCGATGTACAGCACGCTCCAGGCCTGGCTGGGCTTGCGCTCGGCGATCACCGCGCGCACGCGGCGCTCGAACTCCGGGCGCGTGTACAGGCCGCTCAAGGGGTCGTAGCTTGACTCGATGACGCCGATGGCCTTGCGCGCCAGGATCTCGGCGATGTGGGCGTCGCGCTGGGTGAAGGCCTCCGCGATCGGCTCGCGCAGCAGCACCAGCATGCCGATCGGGCGGCCGGCGCGCGAGTGCAGTGCGCAGCACATCACGCGGTAGTGGAAGCCGTCCGGGTTCTCCGCCGACTGGGTGTCGTTGGCGACCACCGGCTCGCGCTGCGACTGCGCCAGGGCGAGCAGGCGGCGGTGCGCGCGCATGAGGAACTGCGTGTCGGGCGGGGCGAGCGCATCGCCCGAGCGCACCAGCGTCACGCTCTTCTCCGGCACCAGCAGCGCCCCGGTGCAGGCGTGCAGGTGCTCGATGGTCTGCTGCAGCAGGTGCTGCAGCTCGTTGGCCCCGTCGGCGCTCTGCTGCGCGCTCTGCGCGGCCCCCTGGGTGAGCAGCAGGTGCAGGTCCTTGTCGAGCCCGCCGACGGTCTGGGTGAGCTCCTCGATGGTCGCGTGCGCGATCAGGTCGCGGCGCAGGCACTCCAGCGCCGGCGCCAGCAGCGAGTACACGAAGGAGAACTCCGGGATCTTGCGCTCCTTCTCATCGCTCGGGCGGGTGAGCACGGCGAGGATCGACAGCAGCTGCTGCTGGTCATCGCGCAGCGAGCACAGGTAGACCGGCTGGTTGCCCTCGATCAGGCGCAGCT
Source organism: uncultured Pseudomonadota bacterium (assembly GCA_963794975.1). GTDB lineage: Bacteria > Pseudomonadota > Gammaproteobacteria > Steroidobacterales > Steroidobacteraceae > 13-2-20CM-66-19. Next base: position 84,027 of record CAWCGL010000006.1, read on the forward strand.
GGCCGGCCAGCCCCGGGTTGGCGCCGGCCCCGAGCAGGGCATCGTCGATGACGTTCATCAGGTCCGGGCCGGTCATCGGGTCGGTCGACCAGCTCAGTTCCCCGGAGGGCCCGAACATGGCGATGCTGGAGGTGCGCGGCAACAGCGAGCGCATCAGGCGCACGTACGGATCGAAACGCTGACCGGGCTGGCCGGGTACGTAATCGCCTGAGGCTGCCTGGTTCATGGCCTTCGTCTGCACGCCGCATGTGCCGATAAAGAGGTGAGGGCTACGATTGCGCGAAGGGGGTGCGCGGTCCTTGCGCGAGTTGGCGAATCCACGCAGGGAGAGTATGTAAAGACCGCAAAACAGTGACGGCGGTCACACGGGCGCCCGCCCCGGCGCGGTGAGCTAGGGGTCGGCGCTCCTGAACCAGGGGCGCGGGTCCACTGGCTTGCCGGCCTTCCTGATCTCGAAGTACAGCTCCGGGCGGCTGCTGCCGCCTGAGTCCCCGGCCGCGGCGATGGTGTCCCCGGCCGCCACGCTCTCGCCGACCGCCTTGTAGAGCCGCTCGTTGTGGCCGTAGAGGCTGAGGTAGCCGTCGCCGTGGTCGACGATGGCGAGCAGGCCCAGGCCCGGCAGCCAGTCGGCATAGATGACGCGCCCCTGGCACACCGCCTTCACCGGCGCACCGCGCTCGGTGGCCACGAGCACCCCGTCCCACAGCACCCCGCCGGCGCGCGCCTCGCCGAAGCGCGCCACCAGGCGCCCGCTCACCGGCCAGTTGAGCTTACCGCGCAGGCGCGTGAAGGCGTCGTTGCCGGTGACCGGGTACTTCTCGGACGCGGCGCGCAGCTCGCGCAGCAGCTTCTCGAGCCCCGCCTGCTGGGCGCGCAGCTTCTCCAGGTTCTGCGCGCGCGTGTGCGACTGGACCTCGAGGCTCGCCAGCACCCGCGAGCGCTTGGCGCGCGCCTGCTCCAGATCGGTGAGGCGCGCGCGCTGCTGCTTCTCCAGCTCCGCGAGCTTCTCGTCCTCGGCTTCCAGCTCCACCTGCAGTTCGGCGATGCGCTGCACGTCATTCTCGATGAGCTTGATCTGCCCGGCGCGGGCGCGGCCGAAGTAGCTGTAGTAGGCGAACATGCGCCCGGCGAGCGCCGGGTCCTGCTGGTTGAGCAAGAGCTTCAGCGGCTCCTGGCGCCCGATCAGGTAGGCCGCGCGCATCTGCCCGGCGAGCGCGGCGCGGTTGTCGATGAGCTGGCTCTCGCGCTCGTGCTTCTCGGCCGCGAGCGCGCTGCGCCGGGCCGCCCCCTCGGTGCGCTCGCGGCGCACGTCCAGCAGCGCCCCGCGCACATCGCTCACCGACAGTTCCGCGCTGCGCAGCTCCCCGGTCAGCCGGTCGCGCTCGACCTGCTCGGCGCTGACCTCGCGCGTGATGCGCTCGATTTCGGCCTTGACCGCCGCCAGGCGCTCCTCGGTCTTCTGGGCATCCCCCTCCGGGCGGGGGGCCGCGCGGGCAGCCGAGGCGCCCCAGAGCAGCCCGAGGGCCGCCAGCACGCCTAAGACCGCCGCCGAGGTGCCGAACGGCAGCGGGGCGCTATAATGCGCGCCCTTTTTCGCCCCCGGCAGACCTGCCTCCCCCATGGATCGCATCCTCGAATATCTCGCCCACCACCCCTGGCTGTCCCTGGGCACCGCCGTGGCGGCCGCACTGGTCGTGATCTTCGAGCTGCGCAGCCGCTCGGAGACCCAGGTCAGCGTCTCGCCGCAGGACCTGATCCGCCTGATGAACCAGGGAGCGCTCGTGCTGGACCTGCGCACCCAGGAGCAGTTCCAGTCCGGCCACCTCGCCGGCGCCCGGCAGATGAGCGGCGAGCAGATCTTAAAGGCGGCCGACACTTTGAAGAAGCATAAGGAAAAGCCGGTCGTCGTGTACGACGATACCGGCGCGCTCGGGGCGGCGGCCGCGCGCCAGCTGAGCGCGCAGGGCTTCACCAAGGCGTTCGCGCTGCGCGGCGGGCTCAGCGCCTGGCGCGCGGACAACCTGCCGCTGTCGCGCGCCTGAGCGCTGCGAATCCTGCGCGATGGGTGCGCCGAAGGTGGTCATGTATGGTGCGGACTGGTGCGGCTACTGCGCGCGGGCGCGCGCGCTGCTGGAACGCAAGGGCGTGGCGTTCGAGGAGATCGACACCGACCTTACCCCCGGGGCGCGCGCGGAGGCGCGCACGCGCAGCGGCCGCGGCACGATCCCGCAGATTTTTATTGGCGAGCACAGCGTCGGCGGCGCCGACGAGCTTGCGGCCCTGGAGGCCGATGGTCGCCTCGATTCCCTACTGAAAATGACGGAGCCCTAAGCAACATGGCGAACGATACAGCCGGCGCAGAAGCCGCCGCGGCCGAGACCGGCCCGATCCTGGCCCTGCAGAACGTCTACCTGAAGGACTGCAGCTACGAGTCCCCCACCGGCCCGCGCGTGGATGGCAACTGGAACCCGCAGATCAACCTCGACCTGCAGACCGGCACCACCGCCCTCAGCGCCGAGCTGCGCGAGGTGGTGCTCACCGTGACCGTGTCGGCCAAGTTCGGCGAGTCCACGCTGTTCCTGGTGGAGGTCAAGCAGGCTGGCCTGTTCGTGGTGCGCAACCTCTCCGAGGAGGACACCAAGCGGGCGATCAGCACCACCTGCCCGGGCGTGCTGTTCCCGTACGCGCGCGCGGCGATCTCCAGCCTGGTCAGCCAGGGCGGCTTCCCGCAGTTCCTGCTGCCGCCGGTGAACTTCGATGCGCTGTACGCGGCGAACCAGTCGCCGCAGACGCCGATGACCACCAACTAAAGACACCGCACCCTCCCAGGGCTTTCATCCAGGGCACCGGCATGAGCAAGCGCGCCACCGCTCCCGCGATCGCCGTGCTCGGCGCCGGCTCCTGGGGCACCGCGCTCGCGGTGCAGTTCGCGCGCAGCGGGCGCAGCGTGCGGCTGTGGGGCCGCGACCCGCAGCAGCTGGCGCAGATGGCGCTCGATGGCAGCAACGAGCGCTACCTGCCCGGCACCGAGTTTCCCGCCGCCCTGCAGATCGCCTCGCAGCTGCGCGAGGCGCTCGCAGGCGCCCACGACGTGCTGGTGGCGGTGCCGAGCAGCGGGCTGCGCGCGCTGCTCACGCAGCTCGCCCCGCTGCTCACCCCTGCGATGCAGGTCGCGTGGGCGACCAAGGGCTTCGAGGCCGACACCGGCGCGCTGCCGCACCAGGTGGCGCGCGAGGTGCTCGGGGCGCAGCGCCGCGGCGCGGTGCTCTCGGGACCCACGTTCGCGCGCGAGGTCGGCGCGGGCCTGCCGACGGCCATGACCATCGCCTCGGCGGATGCCGCCTATGCCCAGGCCCTGGCGCAGGAGCTGTCGTCGGCGAACTTCCGCGCCTACACCTCCGGGGACATCCTGGGGGTGGAGCTCGGCGGGGCGGTCAAAAATGCGCTCGCGGTCGCCGCCGGGCTCTCCGACGGCTTAGGCTTCGGCGCCAACACGCGCGTCGCCCTGATCACGCGCGGGCTCAGGGAGATGACGCGCCTCGGGGTGGCCCTGGGTGCGCAGGCCGACACCTTCATGGGGCTCGCGGGCCTGGGTGACCTGGTGCTCACCTGCACCGATGACCAGTCGCGCAACCGCCGCTTCGGGCTGCTGCTCGCCACCGGCATGGCAGCCCCCGCAGCCCTGGCGCAGATCGGCCAGGCGGTCGAGGGCTACGGGGCCGCGCGCGCCATTCACGCGGTGGCCGCGCGCGCGCAGGTGGAGATGCCGCTGTGCGAGATGGCTTACCGCGTGCTCTACCAGGGCCTGCCGGCGCGCGAGGCGGTGCGCGCGCTCATGAGCCGCCCGATCAGGGCCGAGGCTGGCTGAGCGGCCCGCGGCCCCGGCGCAGCAGCACCAGCACGGCCGTCGCGGCCAAGAGTGCCGCGAGCGCGCTGCGCAGCAGCAGCCGGCTGCGCGCCGGGAAGAAGTAGCCGCTCTTGAGCCACGCGAACGAGGCGGCGGCGAACAGGAACAGCGCGGCGACGAACACCCCGAACGCCACACCGGCCGCCGCGGCGCGCGCGCTGCCCTGCACCCAGGCGCCGAGGCACACCGAAAGGACGGACAGCACCAGCAGCACCGACTCGGTGTTGGAGCGGTCATCGAAGGAGATCCAGTCGAGGCACAGGAGGATCGCGTTCAGCGCCAGGCCCGCAACGCCCAGCGCGACCAGCACCTGCCCGAGGTCGCGTCGGCGTGTCCCGTCCATCACCGCCCCGTCAGCCCGGGTGCGCGGCCGCGCGGCGGCGCGGCAGGGCCGCAAGGTTCGCCGCGACCACCACCCCGAGCACCAGCGCGGTCAGCACCTCGCCGCCGATGCTCAGGTTCATCATGGGCGAGTGCGCGGACAGCGGCGCGCGCGTGTAGTGATCCAGGCCCGTGAGCCCCAGGAGTGCGTACCCGCCCAGGAGCGCAAGGCCCGCCGCCGCATGCCCCCGGCGCAGCACCCAGTAGCCCGCCACGCCGACGCAGGTCACCACTGCCCAGGCCAGGTAGACCTCCCCGGGCGACAGCCACGCCGGCAGGTTCGGGTAGGCGGCGAGGTAGGTGGCGTTGTGCACGTGGTGGAACAGGCTCGCCGCGGCGTAGGCCACCAGCGCCGGCAGCAGCGCGCGCGCGGGAGCCTGCCGCCCGGCCGTCACGGCGCACCGCCCTGCCCGGCGCGGCGCACGCGGTACACGCCGATGAGCAGGCACACCAGCCCCGGCCAGAACAGCAGCGTCAGCAGCCCCGGGCCCACCGGGTTCGGATGGGGATCGGGCCACAGGCCGATCGCGGCGGCGACGATGATAAAGAGCAGCGGGCCGGCGCCGATCACGGCCAGCACGAGCCCCACCCGGAACCAGTTCGAACTCAGATAGCGGCCCATGCGCCCCCTGATGCTGTTTGGAATATATCGCGCCGCCTCAGGGCAGCATGCCGAAAGCGGGTGCGGCCAGTGCCACCAGCAGCAGCATCGCCACGAAGAAGCCCAGCGAGATGCCCACCGCGCGGAACCAGGGATGCGGCAGCCACCCCAGGCCGCGGCGGCGGCCGATCTCGGCCGTGAGGGCCACCCGCGCATACACCCCGTAGAAGCCGGCCACGAGGCCGGCCACGATCGACCCGTCGGCCGGGTCGAGGCGCTCGCCGAGGGGGCCCTGCAGCAGCACGGCGCCGACGATCACCAGGCAGCTGACCATGAGCGCGAGGCGCCCGCGGCCGGCGGCGCCGAAGGCGCTGTGGTCACTGGCGATGAGGAAGCCGCCGGCCAGGGGACCCCCGAGGATGGTGCCGATGAGGATCTGCCAGGGTGAGTAGTAGTGCCCGGGCGGTTTGGGTTCCAAGGGCTGTTCCGGTGTCGGGCCGGAAGTGTCGGCCGCAGGCTGAGGCTACTTGAGCTCAGTCCCGCCCTCCACCGGTATCGCGCCTTCGCTGCTAGGGGAGCGGGAAGGCCGGCCCCTGCGCCGCGTTGCCCGCGTGCGAGGCCGCCAGCGCCTCCAGTGCGCGCGTGAGCGGGACCACCACGGCGGGGGCGTGCGCCATCGCGGCCTCGTCGAGGCCTGCGCCCAGCAGCGGGATCGCCACCGAGGCCTCCTCGATGATGGCGGCGGACATGGTGCGCAGCGTCTCGCGCAGGGCCGCCTGGGCGTGGTGGGCGCGGGGGGAGGCGTTGAGCAACGCCACCGGCTTGCCGACGAAGCCCTCGTGGCTGACCAGCCAGTCGAGCGCGTTCTTGATGGTGCCGGAGACCCCGCGCGCGTACTCGGGGCTGGCGATGAGCAGCGCATCGGCCGCATCGACCGCGCGCCGCAGGGCAGCGACCGCCGCGGGCACCTGCGCCTCGAGGTCCGGGTTGAACAGCGGCAGCGCTCCCAAGCCCGGCAGCAGGCTCACCTGCATGCCGGGCGGGGCGAGGCGCGCGGCGGTGCGCAGCAGGGCCGAGTTGAGCGAGGCGGCGCGCAGGCTGCCGCAGATGCCGAGGACCTTCATGCGGGGGTGCGCATGGACTTCAGGGCTTGAACGCCATGCGCGCGAGGATCGACAGGCGCTGCTGCAGCTGCGCCTCGGAGTCCGCGGTCACCCACACGTGCGCCACGTAGCGGCGGCTCACGTACACCAGGGTCTGCAGCCCCAGTTCGTCACCGCCGGCGGCCGAGTCGTGGCGGTACCACACCACCTCGCGGCCGCCGACCTTGCCCTTGGATACGGCGGTGGCGCGCGCGGGGTCGAAGGTCGGTGCGTTGCCGAAGTACACGCCGATCACGGTGGCGTTGGAGCCTGCGGCCGCGGCGTAGCAGACACCGAAGTCATCCCCGCCCTGGTACGTCCAGGTGAGGCCCGAGTCCGCCGGCAGCACCGGGCAGGAATCCCCCGCCAGGTCGGCCTGCGCCGTGGACATGCCGCAGCACAGCCCCAGCAGGGCCAGGCGCTTCAGGGTTTTGAGCGCGGTGCGCGGGAGGCCCATGCGGTGCTGTGCTCTCAGGCGCTCGCCGCCGCTTCGCGCTGCCTGATCAAAAGGTCCAGCGGCGGCGGCTCGGCGACGCCCAGGCGCGTCAGCGCCGCGTGCGCATGACCGCGATGATGGGTCTGGTGGTTGAACAGGTGCGCGAGGATCTCCCGGACCGGCTGGCGCTGGGGCGTGCCGTTGAGCGTACGGTACTCCCACGCCGCCTGCAGCGCCGCCTCATCCAGCGCGGCGACGAAGCCTGCGATGCGCTCATCCTCTGCGGCGCGCGCGGCGGCCAGGGATGCCAGGTCCTCGAACAGGATCACATCGAGCGCCCGCGGCTGCTCGCCAGTCCCCTGCAGCCGGTGCATCCAGATGCGGTCGGCCACCAGCAGGTGGTTGAGCGTGCCGTGCAGGCTTGTGAAGTAGACGCCGGCATCGCTGCGGTACAGCCGGTCATCCAGCGCGGCGGCCGCCGCATAGAGGCGCCGGTTGGCCCAGCGGTTGTAGTCGGCCAGCATCAGGAAGTGGCGCTGCAGCGTCGCCATCAGCGCAGGCCCTTCACCGGCAGCGCCCAGGCGGCGGCGAGGGGCGGGGTCGCCACCGGCGAAGGCCCGCTGACCTGCGCGTCATGGCGCGACTTCCCGCTCCGCATCCACACGCTCCGGCACCTCGTCGGCGAAGCGCCGCTGGGCATCGGTCAGGTGCTGGATGAGCACGTGGGAAGTGACGTTGATGCCGATGCCGGCCAGCAGCGCCGGCAGCACGTACAGTCCGACGGTGACCTCGGAGTCGAACAGCGCATCGTCGGCGAGCGAGGGAGTCTTGAGGGCCGCCGTGGCCAGCGCCTGCAGCAGGTAGAAGTCGAAGCCGGCGATGCCGACCAGGAGCAGGCCGATGCCGAGCACGGTGTTGCGCGAGACCGCGCGCACGGTGAGGCACGACCAGACCATCGCCACCGGCGCCACCAGCGAGAACAGCACCAGCAGCCAGAATTTCAGCTCGACGAATACACTGCCCGGCATAAGCCCACCCGCCTGCGCCCTAGAACGTGATCCGCGTGCCCGTGGCGGTGCCCGCGCCGCCACCCTCGGCCGGCTTGCCGTGCACGTCGTAGGCCACGTAGGTCACCTTCGCCGTGTATGCATCGCCGTCGGCCGAGAGCGTGATCTCCTCGGTGAACACGCCGCTGCCGTCGGGCGACCAGCCGCCACCCTTGGTGATGTCCTGGAAGCTCGCCGGCGCCTTAGTGACGTAGAACACGTACTTGCTCTGGAAGTGGTGTGCGCCCGCGGGCCGCCAGATGCCGTAGGCCGGGGGCACCGGCGGGGCGGCGTCGTAGTTGGAGGACTCGGTGAGCGTGCCGCCGGCGTTGTAGACGTACATGAACTCCAGGTCCTTCATCTCGGCGAAGGCGCCGCTGTCGAAGTGCATGCGCGCGCGCCAGGCGCCGGCGAGGCCGGCAGCTGCGCCCTTGGCCCCCGGCGTGCTGTCGCCCCAGGCCGTCGTGGCCAGCAGTGCTGCGAGGGCGGTGGACAGCCAGGCGCGCGGGTGCTTCATGCGGGACTCCTCTAGGGATTCATGTGGTGGAGGCAGGTGTCACGGCTCACGCCGGCTGCGACAGGCCCTCGATGTTCTTCTCCCACTCCTGGCCGTTGAACGGCTGGGTCACCATCTCGCGGACCGTGCCTGGGTCCAGGCAGCGGGCGTTGACGCTGTAGCCATGCGGAAAGGAGCGCGGGACGTAGAAGGACTTCACGCCGCAGACCTTGCAGAACAGGTGCCTGGCGGTGCCGGTGTTGAACTGGTAGTGGGTCAGGCTGTCCTCGCCGGACAGCAGCCGGAAGTGCGCCTTCTCCACGATCAGGTGCAGGAAGCCGCTCTTGGCGCAGATGCTGCAGTTGCAGTCGGCCACCTCGAGGCGCTCGGGCGCCGTGACCTCGAACCGCACCCGCCCGCAATGACAACCACCGGTATGCACCGCCATGGGAACCTCCGCGCTCCCGCTGCGGGGAAATCCCCGCCGGGCCGCCGGCAAGTATAAAGCCACGGGACGCCGGGCGCGCCCGCCTAGCCCTTTCGCGGGAGGAGGCTCGCATCCACGTACACCCAGGCCTGGGCGCCCGAGGCCAGGCAGACGGCGATGCGCCGGTACGCGGCCACCTCGTACTGATCGGCACTCAAGATCTCAGCGTCCGTGACCTCGAAGACCGTGCCCGGCACGCGGCTGGCCGCATCGGCGCTCGGCCTCACGATGGGATGGTGTGTCTTGCCGCTGGTGGCGATGACCTGCGGATCCTCGATCAGCACCCGTGCCTGCTCGAACCCCACCAGGGCATCCGGCCGGCCGGCAAGGAGGCGGCCGAAGGTGGCGCGCTGCACCTCAGCCTGCTGGAGCGTGCCGTAGGAGAAAAGTAGCGGCATGGTGGTCGGTGGATTGCAGGGTGAGGATGAGGCCCGGCCCGCCCTCAGCGGTGCGCCCCGGGGTGTTACTTGCCGGGGGCCGGGGGTTGCTCGCGGTCGTAGTAGTCGACCTGGGCTTCCGCGCGGAACATGGCGCGGAGGTTCCGTGCCCCGCGCTTGCCGGCCACCACCAGCACCTTCCTGGAGTCGGGGTACTCGCACGCTTCCACCGCCACCACGGTGGACAGCGCCAGGTAGCGCATCGTGACGCTCCCGGTGTTGATGATCTGGTGCGCAACCTCCGGGCCGCCCGGCGGGCAGGCGATGACGTCGTGCCTGCGGATCGGGTAGCGCTCCTCGCCGAAGCGCAGCTCCCCCTCGCCCTCCAGGATCAGGAACATCTCCTCCTCGCCGTGGTGCACGTGGAACGGGCACTGGACCTTGCCCGGCGGCAGCACGGTGAGGTTGTAGCCAAGGTGGCGCGCGCCGATGTGGTCGCTGATCTGGCCGCGGCTGGAGGTGTAGATGCCATTGTCCTCCACGTCGTCGAATTCGACCGCATCGAGGTTCAGGATCGGCTTCATGTCGTGCTCCATGGCAATTTCAGCAGCCGGAAAATCAGGCCGCGCGGATGGTCAGCGGCAGCCTCCTGCGGCCGAACCACCGCGGGCCGCAGCCGGGCTCACTTACCGGACGTAGTAGCCGGAGACGTGCCAGGCGCCATCCGCGTCCTTCACCGGCGTCACGGTCTCGACCGCGCTGGCCTTGTGCTCGAACGAGGAAGCGAACTGGATGACCACGTATTCCCCGTCCGGGGCCCCGGGGAGGCTGCTCTTGGGCGTGGCCGACTGCAGGGTGCGTGAGGTCAGGGCGCCCAGCGGCCCGCGCGCTCCGGCAGCGGCCGCCGCCCACTGGGCAGAGGTAATCCTCTGGCGGAACATGGCCGCGGCGCTGCTCCAGCTTTCGGCGTATTTCCCGGCATCCACCAGCGCAAGCCACGCGCGGGCGGCCGTTTCCGCGGCGGCCGCGGAAGTATCGCTGGCCGGTGCGGCGGGCGCTGCCACGGCCAGCATCAACAGGGCGCACAGCAGTTTCATGGCTTTACCTCAGGTGTTGTCAGTGTAAGTGCGGAGGTCGCCCCGCACGGGCTTGCCGGTGTTCAGTTCCGCTCCGCGCAGCTCCAGTAGTCCTTCATCAGCTCGTGCGACCACGCACTCTGGCGCACCACCCCGCGCGGCAGGAACTCCTGCATGACCGGCTTGATATCCAGCACCGGCGTACCGTGGATGGCATCCAGTCCGGAGACATGCAAGGTCGTACCCTCCACCCGCACCACCTTGCACACGGTCGAGCCGAGCAGGTTGGGACGGTCGCGGCCGCGTTGCGCGAAGATGCCCGTCAGCGGCCACGCCGGGTTATCCCGCGGGTACCGCGCACCGGTCACCACGCGCGCGGCATCGGCCTCGTGGAAATGGTACAGCACCTCGACGTGCGAGAAATCCGCCAGGCCCTGGAGCGCCTCAGGCCCGAATCCCGGGACGAGACGGATGCTGCCGGTCTCGGCGTCCCAGCCATCGTCGGCGGCGACGAGCCGCGAGCACGAGACGTATCCGACCGGTTCCAAGGTGATCCTCATGATGCACTCCCCGAAGTCGCAGCTGCGGCGACCGGCGGCAATCTGCAGCCCCGGCTGCGGCGATGACCGCCTGTCATCTTCACCCGCTGCTCTCCACGACCACCGCGGTCCCGTAGCAAAGAACCTCGGTGACCCCGGCCATCACTTCGGTGGCGTCGTAACGAATGCCAATCACGGCATTGGCGCCGAGCTGCTGCGCGTGCTTGAGCATGAGGTCGAATGCCTCGGAACGGGTCTGCTCGCAGAGCTTCGTGTACAGCGAGATGTTGCCCCCGAACAGCGTCTGAAAGCCGGCGCCGATGTTGCCGATGACGCTGCGGGAGCGGACGATGATGCCGCGAACTACGCCCAGGCTCCTGGTCACCCTGTACCCATCCACTGCGAATGCCGTTGTCGTCAGCGCATGATTCATCCGAGTGCTCCTGTGTCTGACCGCGATGCCAAAATTTACCGTGCCTGGTGGACTCCTCAGCGCGGCCGCTGCAGGTGCCGGGCCTGCCGCTGATCATTCGTACCAGATCTCGATTTCATAACCGTCCGGACCACGCACGAAGGCATACGGGAGCCCGGGACCGAAGGCTCCCTGGGACACGATGGCCCCGCCGGCTGCCGTGTCCGCTGCCACCGCCGCATCGATATCCTCGGGGCGCTCGGTCTTTGGCGTCCGCGAGTATTTTAGCTGCAGCACGGGCTTTCCTGCTGGATCGGCGGGCACTTCACCGAGCCGTAGGAACAATAGACGCAGCAGTCACCCGCCTTGGGACGAAGAAGCGCATGGCAGCTGAGGCACTCGTGAAAATAGACGCATGCGTCCGTCGGCATGAGTTCGGTGGTAGTAGCCCCGCAGTTGGGGCAGGTCAAGACGGACTCGAGGATCACTGCCGGCTGCATTTGAGCCCCTGACGCCGCAGCTGGACGCATGGCATGCAGGCGCCGGATGCTGGCGCCTTATCGTTCATCGGCTGGCCCGAGCGCTCTGGGCATGGCAGGCGACCGTCCCAACTGTTAGTTGGGTGCCGCGTGGGCCACTTCACAGAGCGATGCCAGCTGGTTGCCATCGGGATCAGTGAATTCCACAAGCCTGGACCCCCGCGGATCGCTCGAACCGTTGGTCAGGCGACCTATCGGTCATAGGCGAGCTCGGTAGCACCACCACGCCCAGCCACACAGGGTGAATACCAGAAACGGGTAGGCGAAGAACGGGAGCGGCTCGGAGAGCGGCGTGAGGCCACGGCCGGCAAATGCCGATAGCGCCGTGACTGCGAAGAGCAACGCCGCAACGAATCCGAGCGCGCGCACTGCCATTGACATGACATTGGGAGTGCTGATGAGAACCAACGCCGCAGCCCAGAGCGCCGCACCCGCGGCGAAGGAGGGCCCACTGGCCTCGAGCGACATGGCTGAACCTGAGACGACCAGCGCTTCGCCGGCGATGAATACCAAAAATCCTGCAGCAACTAGGGTCTGAGCGCACCGTATGAAATGCACCGCAAGCAAAGCCGCGCCAACGGTGAGAGCGGTGCCATCGATCCCCCACGCCAGGCCGCGAAGTGAGGCCGAAGGGATGAAACTACCCACCAATCCAAGAAGCGCGCCGACAACGAGGCAAACCGGGGCGATGGAGGATGGTCGTTCGTTGGGCATGGTTATCTCAAGAGCGTAGCAATCCGTGTTTGTAATGTCGCCCGACGGTGAGCCTGAACGGCCAACTGCCGCCTGCGATCGCGCGCTACGCGCGCACGATAATCCGAGCGCTCGTGGCGCGCTACCTCAGCTCTCACGGCCGCTCCAGGCGTTGGTTAGGCGGCATCAGGGAACCCTGTGCAACGAGACGAGCAGCGAGTTAGCACTGCCGTTCACAACGATTTCCCTTGGAGTGTGGCCCTCCGCGGAGATCACTACAGTGCCGCTGGGCGGCAATGATTCGTAGGGAAAGAGGACAAAAATGTGCTTCTTGCGCGTATCTGGGGCCAATACAAACTGCCCTTCCGAATTCGTTTGCGCGAATAGGCCCGGGTGACCGTCCACTGAGATAGTAGCTCCCTGAATGGGCTTCTGAGAGACAGCGTCCACTACCGTGCCCGACGCCGAGGGTGATACATACGTAGTTACCTCGATGCAGCCGCTCAGCGCCATAAGAAACGGAAGAGCTACCGCGTACCGCCGTTTGCTCACGTGCGGCCTACCGGTCAGCTTGCGCGGCCGGCCGTCGCCGCACTCGAAGCGACGCGGGCGGACCATTTTCCCGCCGTCTCCACGTTTACCTGTCACGGCCGCTTCGCGCGTTTGTTAGACGTTGGGTCACTGGGGCTAGCCGGTTACCTTTTCTGCACCGACCGTAACAACCATATAAAGCATGAGTAACATCGCGATAAGGACTCCGACGGAGCCAATGCCAAGGATTGGATCCAATGTGGGAGGCGGAAGCATGTTTCCGTACAGCAGGAATAGTCCCAATGAAACCGTTAGCGCTGCCGCTTGGTGCAATACGAACTGGATATTGGCAATGGCACGGTTCGGCCTCTGCAGCCACAGTTTATGGATGATTCCATATATGAAGGAAACCACGAAGCCAATCAGGAGGATATGGGCGTGGGCTACTAACTCCGCATGATTGTGGGACGCTGCCATATAGATGCCCAACACTAGGCCTACGGCAGCGTAGCTCAATGCCCAAATGACGTATTTCTTATCAAAGTTCATTCGTATTTCCTGATGTCTTTGTGATGTCGAGCGAGATCAAGCAGCGGAAAATAATTCTTGAGCGGCCATCCGCCGCTTTGGATCGCGCGCTTCGCGCGCACAGTGAAGCCAGCGCGCGCAGCGCGCCTCGTTGGCTCTCACGGCCGCTCCAAGCGCTGGCTTTGAGGCCGACGGTCTGATGGATGGTTGATTCCATCGCGGTTCGGCACATCGGGGATGTCGAACGGATTCACATCGTCGAGGCATCCAACGTTGTAGCAATACTGGTCGGGTTTAGAGCGGCGCTGATGATGGGTATAGATTCCGCAGTGTGAGCAGAAATAGTGCTTTGCGGTCATCGTGTTGAACTGATACAGCCTAAGAACCTCCTGGCCCTTGACAATTCGTAGTGCGGACAGAGGCAGCGCAGCCATGACCGCCCCTTTCCTTCGACACATCGAGCAATCACATCGATGCAGATCGACGATGCCGTCTGGTAGGTGAAGTTCCAAGACCACAGCGCCGCAGTGACAGGCAGCTCGATGCATCTCGCGAATCGTCGTGGAGCCTATTTTCTTAATCATGGCACCGCACGTTCTCGTGCCTCATAACGGTCAGCTTGAGCGGCCATCCGCCGCTTTTGATCGCGCGCCATCCGCGCACAATAGATCCGACGCGCACGGCGCGCCACTTCAGCTCTCACGGCCGCTCCAAGCATTGTTAGGTCCGTTCTGACTGATCGCGCACTTCGGGTGGTCTCTCTACCCACCATTGAGCTAGCGCTACGATCTCTCCCACCGCAGCGGACAGTGGGCCCAAGAAGAAGATCCAACCCAACGGTCCGTTACCGGCACTGACGCCAGTGCTTCTTTCAACCGACACCATCCAGGCAATAGTAATAGCAAGCGAAATCGCTGCGCCCAAGACAGCGTAGAGAAGAACTCGGAGCATGAGGCGACTGATTGGAGGTTTGCGAGGGTAATGATTCCAAGAGACAACGGCGGCAGTCGAGACGATGGCTAGTGCAATCAGGGGTGAAAGTGGGGCGAGGAGTAAGACGTTCATAGTGCCTAGGACCGCCGAAGGACCTAACGTCCGCACTCAGGTACGCCGATCGAGGCTTGGCGAGCGAGGGAACCCCGGCATGTGCAGCAATGGCGGGGCGTCACCTGGAGTGCATGGTTAGAGCTCAATTGATGTCTCGCTGTAGGTCAGGGTCCCGTCACCTTAAACAGGCAGCCTCCCCCGTCGCATCCGCCGGCATCTCGAATCTGCGTCGCCAGTAACTGCGCCGCGGAGTAGTCACTGCTCGTAAAGTATAGATACACACGTGGCCTCGGCTTCAACCGAGCCATCTGCTGCACATAACCCAGAATATCAGCGTTGCTAATTGCGACCCCGTTCCACGTCAACGCCCCGTGCTTAAGTTCGATCACCTCTGGAGGTGGCATGAGGCCGGTAAAGCGACTCCCAACCGGGTACCAGTCGTCACCGAGCGAGAGGGAGGGAGCACCGCGGGCGCCGACGGTGCAGAGCAGGAGCACACCAAGGAAAAGCGATGACCGCGCCATGGGCGCTAACGGTGAGCTTGAGCGGCCACCAGCCGCATTTGATCGCACGCCATGCGCGCAACATAGCCTTGGCACGCATGGCGCGCTACTTCAGCTGTCACGGCCGCTCCAAGCGCTGGTTAGGTCCGATCATCGGGCCCCGAGACGTGGGAATAGGTCGCTCGAGCGCGGTCGTAAGCGGAGACACTGCGCTCTCGAAAAAGCGTTCCAAGTGCTACCGAGACAGCGACGCCTCCAAGTAGTCCAAAAAGAGTCCAGAACTCCCGCGATCGGACATAGACACGAAGGGAGCGACTACCGATCTCGTAGGTCTGGCCCGTAGCCGAGTTCGGGTGAGATGGGCTGATGTGGGTGTAATAGCCGGATAGCAGGAGGAAGCCGACTAGGAGCATCAGGGCCAAGCCGAAGAATGCGCGGGCGGTGGAAAGCCTCATGGACCTAACGATCAGCTTGAGCGGCCGTCTGCTGCGGTTTGCTTCGCGACGCGAGCGCACAATTGTCCAGCGCTCGCGGCGCACCCTGCCCTGCGTTCACGGCCGCTCCAGGCGTTGGTTAGACGGCATGCGGTCACCCGGTTGGCGGAGCTGACTTGTCCGACGTCTGCTTCCCACGGTCGATGATGTCTTTACCTATGTGCGTAATTTCCTGTCCCTTGGCCGTCAGGCTTGCACCACAGCGCTTCGCCTCGGAGCTGAAGTCAGCCGCTGTCATGGTGGTGATCTGCTGAATTATCAGGTCTTCGATATTGAGCGTGGGGGCACGGCCGTCAAGTCGGCCGATGTAATAAAGGGACAGCATCAAGCCGGCGGAGTGTTGCGCGGCGTCGGGCGCCGCGGAAACGCGTATGCCGACCACGACGCATCGTACGTCACCAATGGTTTCGGCATCCTGTGGCTCTGCTCGTAGTGTCGAAACCATGAGAAGCAGACCGATGGCAAGCAGGCATCTATTTCGCATCAAGGTTCTCCCTGGGGCGGCCGGACCAACGTGCTGATTGCGCGCCATGGGCGCAAGATAGCGCAGCGCGCCCATGGCGCGCTTCCCACTTAACATCACGGCCGCTCCAAGCGTTGGTCAGACAGCATGCACTGTCAAGATTTAGCCTCGGACCGAGCTGCAGAAGTGTCAGCAACACTGAAATTGACGCTTCCGACCTTCAAAGCCTGGAAAAGCACTTCAGGATGACCGTCGTAGGTTACGCGGAGGTGGGACTCGTCAATCCAGCGCATCGAGAGGTGGACAGAGCCACCGGCGTTGGCGGAGTTGTCCAAGGTATAGGCGTGTGCGATGGGACCGTGGCACGAGAGTTCCAGCATCGTCACTGGCTTGCGAGGATCACCTGCCCTACGGAGGTAGACCGACGTAGCAATGTATCCGCTGCCGAAGCCGCCATTTTGAACGGTGTCCGCACTAGCGATCCACTTACCGTCCGGAGATGGCAACTCCGCAGTCCAGACGGTTAGAGCTTTCTTGGTCGTGCACCCCACACTTAGGGCGCACGTACCGAAGACCAAGATGAGCTGGACAGATTTGGCAGTGACTCTCTGCATGCTGTCTAACGGATAAGCTGAGCGGCCGGTAGACCGAACCAACTGAGCGCTGTGCGCGCGAAATAGTTCCCGCGTGCAAAGCACGCCTGCTTAAGTGTCAAGGCCGCTCCAGCGATTGTTAAACGCCATTGCGCCGAAACTCAAAAGAAGGACCTGATGGCGCAAGATTCGCATCGAGCATGACGTAACTTAGACTGCCGGCTTGCATGTGTACCAACATCGCGTGTGCGAAGTGCTCGGTGACGAACTTCGCGGAGAGCCCTTGGCAGTTCGGCTCGTTGTTGTGTTGCATCACGTGCAGTAGCACAACAAAGCCATCTCCTTTCGGATTGAATTCCACCGTTGCCAAGAGCACCTGCTTACCACTCGTTACGGTGAGCCTTCCATCCGGCGTGAAATCAAGGGATCTGTTGTTGCAGCTTGGACCCAGGTTCTGCGAGGGCGTCGCTATCCACAGACCTACCAACTTTGGCGGAGCCGAGCCTCGAAAATCGGCGCAGGATATAAGAAACAGTGCAATGCCAGAGATCAGAGCTAGTTTCATTGGCGTTTAACGTCGAGCTTAAGCGGCCGGGCGCCGCAGTTCAATTCGCAGCGCGAGCGCACAATTTTCTCGCGCTCGCGGCGCAACCCGCTCAGCTCTCACGGCCGCTCCAAGCGTTGGTTAGACGGCCGGCGGCAGATCACGGAGTTCGCTTGCGCTGTCGCCAGATTGAATCATCCCTGCCATGAACTTCCCCCCGAGATAACCGGCCCAGAGCCAAACGGGAAGTCCTACAACTAATGCAATAAGGACTCCGAAACCATACACCAAACAGGCAGCTTTCCAGTTAGGCGCAACATCAGCCCCCCAGAGTCCAAAAGTTGCGCAGGCGGGGCTAAGCATGAGCATGAAGGCGCCGAATCCTCGTACGCCGCGGTCATATACAACACGTTCCACTGGGGTTCGACCTGCGCGCCAAAGGCGGCGCCAGGACTTGACGCCGAAAAATCCGGCGAGACCGCAGTACGCCATTAGAAACAAGATTGGGCCATCAGGCACCTTAAACATGAACTCATGCCCAGAGTCCATATTAGTTAGGACCTCGAGAAAGACGAACGGACCAGCGACTCCGACGCCACCGATGAGCCACTCGGTGCCGTCGGTGCGAAGGAACTTACTAAGTCGAGGAAGGCTGAAAACGCGCATCGTGGCTCGAACTCCCGGCCGTCTAACGATCAGCTTGAGCGGCCGCCCGCCGCAATTCACCCAGCGGCGCGAGCGCACAATCGTCCCGTGCTCGCGGCGCCACAGGCTCAGTTCTCACGGCCGCTCCAACCGTTGGTTAGACGGGATTGCCACGAGAAAATGCGCAATAGGCAAGAAATATTGCGATCAGGATAGCGAAATTGGCCAGCAGCGATACGAGCGTCGTGCGAGCAGCCGAGGCCCGCCTCGTCAGAGCGGGATCCTGGGCGTCCAGGAAGTCAGTTCGCCAGAGCCACCCGAGCACGAGCCAACCGTTTCGCATGTTGTTGTTCAGCACCATGGAGGGACACCCTAAGGAGGTGTACGTGTCAGGTTGATTGAGCTTCAAATAGGTGAACAAGCGAGCCATCAGGATCAAGTAAGCGATCGTGCCAATGCCTTGCAACGCAAAGAGGACGACAAACAAAACTGGCAGGTGATTGGCCATTCCGTCCCTCCAAGGATTGTTAGGCGATGCAGGAGACCGATTCAAGCGTTCCGTCGAATATTGAGAAGTCTCGGAGCAGCCAAGCCAGTTAGCACGACTGCGCAGATTACCCCGCCACCTTCGAAACTGTGTCCTCACGAAATACTGGCGACACCGTTCCAGTGAGCAGCGCCAAAAGCAGTGTTCCTCTGTAAATTTGAATTTGAAGGCGACCCATAGACTCCACCGTTATCACCATAAGAAGACCCCCGAATCAGCGCCTAACGATCAGCTTGAGCGGCCGGCATCCGACCGTTGTCGCGCGCTATGCGCGCACAATCGTTCTAGCGCGCTTCATTAGATCTCAGGGCCGCTCCAAGCGTTGGTTAGGCGGCTTGCGAGCCTTGTGTGGGCTGAGAAAGTGTCGCTGCTGATTGCGCATCAGCCAAGCCAGGATTACAGAGGTGACAATATAGCCCGCGCAGATTGCGGCCGACGTGAATGAGACGCTACGCCAGCCTATGATCAAGGTGTTGACTCCCACGAACAGGCAGGCAAGTCCAAGCGCTTGAGCCGGCACGTGCCAGAGCACGGAGGGTGCTCGTAAGTAGGCGGCTGCAGTAATAAGGAGCACGGGAGCGATAAGGGCGGCAACCCAAATGCGGGACGGCAGCAGTACGCCCGGCACCACGGGCGTTCTCAGAACGTCCTGAAGCGGCCAGAGAAACAACAGGGTTAGGAAGAGCACGAGTCCGCTCACTGCGGCATCGTTAGCGCTGTGTGGTTTTGTCGAAGCGTTCATTTCCTGCCGCCTAACGATCAGCTTGATCGGCCGTCCGCCGCTTCAGATCGCGCGCTGTGCGCGCACAATAGTCCTGGCGCGCATAGCGCGCTTCCCTAATCCTCACGGCCGCTCCAAGCGTTGGTTAGGCCGCGTCAGACCGAAAAGATAAACGCAAGCGGGGACTCCAAGGATGAACGTGATCCAAAAATGCGGCGTGGCGCCAAGAGCCATAAGAACATCTGATGGGTTAGTCCAGGCGGCGCCGAAGCTTGCGATTAGAGCAATCAGCATCGAGAGGAACGCGTAAAGAACTGGCGATGTCGCAAATAGCTTGCGGAAGGCAAACGCCAGCGCCAACACAAACGGCACAAACACAAGTATCTCAGAAATGTACAAAGGCAGAGGGGATGCGACAGCAACATAGCCGAGCAGCAGCACAGACACCATAAGACACAAGAGTCCCAGACCCGAGGCGACGACCACCTGGAAAGGTCTCTTCATCGCGGTCTAACGTCGAGCTTGAGCGGCCGGGCGGCGCATTGGATCGCGCGCCATGCGCGCACAATAGTCTCGGCGCGCATGGCGCGCCTTCATTGCATCTCACGGCCGCTCCAAGCGTTTGTTAGGTGGCATCTGGACCACCTGATAGATACCTGGGGTACTTCCCTTTGCCAAATAGCGTCGGGATGACCGGAATTCCAAGGTGGTAGGAAGGCAGAACCGGAAGTCTCTCGCCTGGAGAAAATGATGTCACAACAGTAATGACTATGGTTCCGCCGTGGTGGGTGCCGGACTGCACGTCGCGAATCCAAGGTGGGTGTCCCAGTTCCGCCCAAAGATCCTCAGCAACGCTCCGCGCAAGCGCGTGCCAATACCCATCATCGTAGCCAACCCAACCAAGCGCCAGCCTACCCCGCGTTGCTTCGTCAAGCGCCTTCCACTCAGATAGCGTCACACCAGTGCCACTTAACGTCGAGCTTGAGCGGCCGACCGGCGCGAGCCGTCACGCGTGGTTGGAACTCCAAGCTTTCGGAGGAGGACTTCGCCGCCCATCGAAACGATGACGATGAGCAAGAGTGCGGCGGCATACCCCATGGGCCGGTTCAGAAAAGCGCCGACAGAGCCACCTAGATGAAACTGGCGGACCGTGAGTAGGGTAAAGAGTGCAAGCACCAAGCAAGTGTAGAAGAGGAAGCCACTTGGGGTAATTGCGCGCAGGCCTGCCGCGTCGCGCTGGGGCTTCACAAACCGGAAGGCAATCCAGCGAACTGAAAAAAACAAGGCAACGACGAATCGCCAAAGACATTAGCATGTAATGTCGGTGTCATACCTAGCAGATCAAGAGAACTCCGGGACGTCTAACGGTCGCACTCAGGCGCGCCGAGCGAGGCTTGGCGAGCGAGGGCACCCCGGCATGCGAAGCGATGACGGGGCGTCGCCTGGAGCGCCTGGTTAGGAGTCGTGGCGGTAATCACGGGAGTCGAACCTCGCTGCGGCGCATAGAGTTCAGATTACCGTCTCCAACCAAGAGCCCAGCCTCCACCAACATCCTAACGCGCCGAGCGTAAAAGAGGTCCGGGAGGTGCGGAATGTCAGCGTCAACGTCACTCATAGCAAGACCGACGAGTATCGCGACCTTTCGACTCCGCGACATGGCGTGAGAAAGCAGCGCCCGGTCGATGCGTTCAATCGTGTTCGGACTCAACGCCGCAGCAATAGCCTCCTCGTCCGAGGTCATGGGAGGATCCGGCAGGTTGCCCTCTTCAGAATCTGGCACCGAGGTTTCTCCGCGACTCCTAACGATCAGCTTGAGCGGCCGGCCGATGAAGCTGGTTGCGCGCCATGGGCGCAACATAGCGCAGCGCGCCCATGGCGCGCCTCCCACTTAACATCACGGCCGCTCCAAGCGTTGGTTAGATGTCATCGAGCTGTGTTCATCGCCGAAAGGAACGGAGCGCCTAGGAGAATTACTCCCAGGAGCAGCAGATCGGTAACAACAATAAGAAAGTACATCCCGCGTCGGCTCATAGAGACTGCGATGGGCGCTTCGGACTCTTGAGAAAAGCCGTTCGTAAGTTGCACGAAAACAAAAATCACGGCGATCATGGCTGGGGTAACAAGCATTTTTAGCAATGCAAGAGCCCCAACGGCTCCTGCGACTGTCGAGGCGCGAACTAAGGCGCCCAATAGCAGCGCAGCGATCGGCAATAGCCACGCTCGAGAGGGAATATCGAGGCGATTCGAGGACATCTAACGATGAGCTTGAGCGGCCACCTGCCGCTTTGGATCGCGCGCCATGCGCGCACAATAGATCCGGCGCGCATGGCGCGCTCATTCAGCTCTCACGGCCGCTCCAAGCGTTGGTTAGGGGCAACCGATAGCTACCGCGGTGAGCTGTCACGTTGCGCTCAGCGGATCCATCTCAGACATCCTTTGGTTTAAGCCAGATATAGAACGCTCGGCGATGACGACGGCGCCGATGACGTAGCCCACAAACCAAACGTCACACCAATGGGGGCCGGTGGAGCGACACGCAGCGACCATGACCTTCGTTCCAAGTACCGCATAGATGGCGCTGATCGCCATCGGCGCTTCTCTGTCGGCGCGACGGTATAGCGGGCAATGTTGCGACGAGAATAGCAAGTTCAGGGACGCCTTCTTCCTGGAGCCACATCCACATCGGCCGGGTCGGCGCCGTGCGAGCCGCCGTGGCCGGGACGCACGATCCGGTCGTCGTGCGCAGGCGGCGGGCGCGGGCGACCAGGGGCGGTTCTCAAGCGGGGTGCGGTCACTCGCCAGCGTGAAGCCCTTATCGCTCCATGTCAGCCCGACCGCGCCCAACCGCGCGAGCGCCTGTTCGTCAAACAGGAATTTCGCCTTGCAGCCGGCGGGCGCGCTGAGCGCGCTCACCACGACCTCGGCCCGCGCGCAATCTTCATCGAAGGCGAGGCTGTCGAGGACGATGGAGAGCGATTCCCCTTCCGGCAGGGCGGCGACGCAGCCGAGGCGGTCGCAGGGCGCGTCGAAGGCGCGCGCAGAGCGGGATCGCGCCCATCGCCGTCGGCGCCCAGCCATTGCTCGGCGGCGAAGGCGTTGAAGCGCTTGCCGACGACCTCGAGCGCGCCGTCGGCGTCCCGAACCGCCGCCAGATCGCCAGATGGCGCGACGATGACGTCATAGCGCGGCCCCTGCGTCGCGCCGACGATCCCAATGAGCGCGAACGGAATGGCGCTGAGCCGGAAGGTCCAGGTCCGCCAGATCGTCGCGCTCATCACCGCGAGCGCCAGAAACGGCAGCGCGTAAGGCGCGAACGCCCTCAGATGCACCGTCGAAGCGGGGGCCTGCGCGATGAAGCGCGCGACCCACAGGATGAACTTGATCCCCGCGCCGACATAGATCCAGACCGGCCCGTCAAGCCCGAGCGGATAAAGCGCCGCGCCAAGCAGCGCGCCGGGCACAGCGAAGACCTCGATGACCGTCAGCGTCAGCGGATTGCCGATCAGCACATAGGGGCTGAGATCATGGAAATGATAGGCCATGAACGAGGCGGTGGCCGAAGTCGCGAAAGCGGTGGCGATAAGAAGCGCGAGCGGCTTCTCGACGAGATGGGCGCCAAGGAACGCCGGTTTGGCGGCTGCGCCTCGCTTCGGCACGAAGGGATCGGGATCGACGTCCATACCCGCCATCCGCGAATCCATGACCGCGACCAGCGCGGCGACAGCGGCGAACGAGAGCTGGAAGCTGACGCCGAGAATGGCCTCGGGCTCGATCGCGACGACCGCGAGAACCGCGAAAGCGAGATTGCGCATCGTTAGCGCCCGCCGGTTCATGATCACGGCGCTCAGCACGATCAGCGTCATGAAAAGGGCCCGCTCCGTGCCGACCCGCGAGCCGGTCACGATATCGTAGAAGACCGAGCCCGCCATGGCGACGCCGGCCGCCCACTTCTTGATCGGATAGTTGAGCGCCAGCATGGGCGAGAGCGCCAGCAGCCGCCGGCTGACGACAAAGATGATGCCCGCCACCAGCGTCATCTGCACGCCGGAAATCGTGATGATGTGGAAGATGCCGGCCTCGCGGATAAGGTCTCTCGCGTCGTTCGAGAGGAAGTCGCGTTTGCCCGTGACCATCGCCGCCGCGATCGCGCCTTCGTCGCCGCCGATGATCGCGTTGACCCTGAGCGCCAGACGATTGCGCGCCTGGTCGATTGCGGCGTCGAAGCGCTGGCGCCAACTGGCGTCACTCGGCGGGGCTAAGCGCTGGATCGGCCCCAGCGTCGAGCCGACCGCGCCGACGCCAGCGAAAAACGCATCGCGGGCGAAATCATATCCGCCCGGCAGAGACGCGCGCGAGGGCGGCAACAGGCGCGCCTTGAGCTCGACATAGTCGCCGGCCGCGACGTCGGGCGTGTTGCGGGTCGTAACCCTGACACGGCGCGGAACCTTCTCGTCCGGCATGCCGTCGGCGTTGACGACGCCGATCACCATGCGCGCGCCGACGGTTCGCAAGTCCACTTCCTCGACAAAGCCCTGCAGCCTCACAATGCGGATGCGGTCGAGCACCGGCGCGGCGACGCGCGCCGTGCGCAGCGACATCGACAAGAAACCAGCGAACAGCGCAGCGATTGCGAGCGAGAAGCCGAGAGCGAGAGGGCGTGCGCGGCAGAACCACGCAAGCGCGGCGAAGAGCGCGGTCATCAGCCCCGGCAGCCATAGGACCGGCTCGCGGTCGGCGGCCAGGTTGAGCGCCACCCCGCCCATCGCCGCGACCGGAATCCACAAGAAGAAACGCCGCTGCTCGACCTCGCGCGCCAGCGCCGCCGAGAACGCGCTACGCCAATCCGGCGCCCACGCCGCCGCGCGGGTCCAGCCGGCCGCCGCGACAGAACGCCAGTACGCGCAGGGGTTGCCATCTGGGGGCAGACTAACGCCAGTCTGACGCTGGGGAAAGGGGGCCGATTTGGCGAGGCGAACCTCGTCCGGATTGCGTTCGAACGGAGCGGCCCGATGGGCCCTACCGCCGCCATGCTCCGATCGCGCCCCTCCGCTAGAACACTGGCATACGCCCGCATGTGATGATGGCGGGCTCGTCCGCCGGGCGGCTGCGAAAGGGAGGCCCAAGAATGAAAGCCTTGTTTCTGACAGAAGATCGGAAACCTGTCTCTGTCGGAGGCGGAGAAACCCCTGCCCCGCCCGGACGAACTCCTGGTTCGCATCGAGGCGTGCGGAATCTGCGGCACCGACAGGCATCTCTTCAAAGGCGAATTCCCGTGCAAGCCGCCGGTTACGCTCGGCCATGAATTCGCTGGCATCATCGAGGCGGTCGGAAGCGAGGTCAGGGATTTCAAGCCCGGCATGCGCGTCACGGGCGATCCGAATATTTACTGCGGCCGTTGCCCCGAATGCCACCGTGGCCGTGTCCAGCTTTGTCAGAACCTGACCGCGATCGGCATTCACCGCAATGGCGGATTTGCCCAATATGTCGCCCTGCCGGAAAAGCAGGCCGTCGCATTGCCCTTGACGCTCGACCCTCTATGGGGCGCGTTTTGCGAGCCCCTCGCCTGCTGCCTGCATGGCGTGGATCTCGCCGACATCCAGCCCGGCTCCTCGGCGATCGTGATCGGCGGGGGCGTGATCGGGATGCTCGTGGTCCAGTTGGCGCGGCTCGCGGGCGCGGCCAAAGTCATCCTCGTCACCCGCAGCGCGGCCAAACGCAAACTCGCCGAAAGCCTTGGCGCGACGGCCACGCTCGATCCCTCGCCCGGCGACCTCATCGGCCGTATCAAGGCGGCAAACGGCCTTCTGCCGGGCGGCGCGGACGTCGTCTTCGAATGCGCCGGCGTTGAAAGAAACCGTCGAGCAGGCGCCGCGTCTGCCGCCCCCGGCGGCGCGAGCCATGATTTTGGGCGTCCTGCCAAAAGGTGAGACAGTCGAGATCGAGCCCTTCGATCTCCTGTTTCACGAAGTCAGGATTCTGACGTCGTTCATCAATCCGTTCACGCACCGACGCGCCGCCGAACTGATCGCGTCCGGAACGATCGCTGTCGACCGCTGATCAGCCGCACGATAGGGCTCGATGAGGCGATCGACGTGATCTCCCACCCGGCCCCCGGCGGCGAAATCCGCGCATTGGTCCTGCCGAATGGCTGACGCGCGCGGCGGTCGACGAAACTATGCGAGAGCGTCTGGCGACCCTAGCCGGCGCGACCGCGCAAGGCGTCCAGCGACCAGGGGCCGGGGCCAAAGATTGCCGGCATAAGGAAGCCGCCGGCCATGGCGATGTTCTTTTGCAGCTCGATGACCTGATCGGCGGCGGTGTGGAAGACCAGCGCGGTCAGCAAGCAAAAGCCACACAGCGCGATTGCCGCCCAGCGCGTTTTCAGCCCGAACAGCACCAGCAGGCCGCCCCCGAGTTCGGTCAGAATAACGAGGGGCAGCGGACGCCATCGACGCCATGGGCCTGCATGTACTCTGCGACGCCGGCGTAACCTCTGATCTTGCCGACGCCCTCGACGATGAAAATGTAAGCCAGCATCGCGCGGGCAAGCAGCCCAAGCGGGCCGATCCAGCGGGAGAGGAAATTGAGGTTGGCGTCAAAAGTCCGCACGCCCGCAGAAGGCGTAGCGTCTTCGCGCGTGGATCGCGTCTGCGACATCGTCACTCCGTCACGCCAGAACCGACGCGCGTCGCAATCAGCCGGCGCGCGCCATAAACGTCCGGACTACAGCGCGTGCGCTTGCGCCAGCGCGTTCGCCAGATCCTCATAGTACTCGCAGTCAGAACCGCAGAGTTTTTCGATTGTAGCCAACTGGTCTTTGGCAAGATCGAACTGCCCTCAATGACATAGGCTTCCCCGAGGTACTCGCGCACCTGCGGGTAGCGCGGATCGAGCGCGACCGACTTGAGATAGTAGCTGATGCCTTCTTCGGTGCGCCCCAGCTTGCGGGTCGCGTAGCCGCGGTAGTTGAGCGCGCGCGGGGTGTCCGGGTTGTTTAGGAGGTCGAGCACGTCGATCGCTTCCTGGTAACGGTCCGCCTTGGCGAGCGCATAGGCGTATTCCGTGAGTTCGGAATCGGGCAGCACGCTGCTATGCCTGATAAGACACTTATGACGCTTAGTGTCCCAAACCATGCCCGGCGCGCAGGTTGTGAGGTCGGACTGGTTGTTCAACCTGTGGACCTCGGCGCCGCCGCCTCCGCCGCCTGCACCGCCGCCGCCAGCGCCTGCACCACCACCGCCAGCGCCTGCACCACCACCGCCAGCTCCCGCACCACCACCGCCAGCTCCCGCGCCGCCGCCGCCTGAACCACCACCGCCACCGCCGCCTCCGCCTCCGCCACTGCCGCCGCCGGCCGCCAAGGCGGACGAGGCTAGCGTGAGGCCGGCGGCCAACAATCCGCAACGGAGCACCGACGCGAGAGCGTAGCCTTCTCGACGATCACATCGAACAAATGCGCGCATCATTGGATCCTCCCGATTGGAACCGGAGGCCCAGGAAACACATCAGCCGAGCTTTTATTCACCCTTGTTGTTGTTCGACAGGCGGCAAACGAAGAACAGATAACTGGCCGCTCCTCGCACGTCCGAAGATTGTGCTTTAGCGCCGTGAGGCGCGGTATCGCGTCGGCGTCACGCCGAAAACAGCGCGAAAGGTTTTGTTGAAGGTGGAAAGATCCCAAAGCCAGCGTCGAGCGCGACGTCGATCACGGACCGATGGGAGGACGTCAGCGCAAGGGCAGCGCGCCGCAGCCGGGCGCTGATGAGATAGCGATGCGGCGTCATACCTGTAAGCCTGCGGAAGACACGCA
>CAWCGL010000007.1:0-92298 GCA_963794975.1 uncultured Pseudomonadota bacterium
TGGACATCAATCCCCAGAATAGACCGACAGCGTGCGCGCCCTCCTGCGTAGGCTCGAAGTGGTGGTACGTGCTCAGAAACTGGGACATCCAGTTGGCAAGGCTCTGTTCGGTGCCGACGTAGGCAATGATGCCGAGGAAGAACAGGCGCACGGACCGGTCACCGATGAGTTTTCGATAGACTTCCAGCCCGCCGGCGCGCTCGCTTTCGGCAAGTTCCACTGGTGGCAGCGGCAGCCAGGCGGTCAAGGCGATGAGAGACACGAAGACGAGCAGAAACGCCCAGTAGAACTGCACCCAGACGAGCGCCTGGTGCTCGGCTCCCGGGCGGTGCATCAGCATCGAGAACACCAACGGGCTGACATACGAAGCAAGGCCGAACACGAGTTGTCCCATGACTGAGAAGAAGGCGAAATGGCCTTCGCCACCCGTCACCCGCGTCAGCGGATTGATGACGACTTGCAGCATCGCCATGCCCAGTCCGATCACGAACAGTCCACCAATGACGACCGCGTACGACGGATAGAGCGCAATGGCCAGGCAGCCGAGCAGGTTCAGGCCGAAGGCGGCCAGCAAGGTCGTACGAATCCCGCGCGCCTCGACCAGCGCACCGGCCGGGATCGAGATCAGCCCATAGGCAAGAAAGAAAGAGAACGGCAAGAAACCGGCCAGCCCGAGGCTTAAGTGGAAGTCGCCGATGATCGTGGGCATCAGCGGGCCAATGATGTTGGTCACGAACGAGATGACAAACCAGACCAACATGATGTAACAGATGATGAGAGCGCGACGGCTCATGCTTTTCCCCAGGAGCCCTAAACGACAGGCACTTGACTGATGTTGTTCTTCGGGTCCATCCAGAACGACTCGTTCGCGAAGCGGCCGAAGATCTCGCGCGGCAAGACGGGGGTGCGCTCGATCGGCTCCAACTTGGGCCGCACGGTATGCAGACCGGGCATGCCGACGCGGGCGTCGAACTCGTCCGCGTTGTAGGAGATGTGGTCGAAGTCATGTTCGAACCAAGGTTCGCCGATGAACTGGTAGACCGCGCGCATCGCGGCCGACGGGTTGCGCGCCAGGCTTTCGTAGGTCAGCAGCAACAAGTGGCCGGGGGCATATTGGCCGTAGAACGCATCCTTGGTGGCCTGGAAGGCGAAGCCGACCATGCCGCGCGGATCGGTCAGCGCCTCGACGCGCGAGTACACCGTGGTATTGGTGTCGAACCGGAACACCTTGCTGACGCCGACGGGTTGCCTGCGCACCAGCCGTTCCATGCTGTCCAGCACCCAGGACAACTGGCGCACGCACGCGATGACCTTCGCCGCCGGAAACAGTGTCTCCAGCAAGCTGCATCCGGCTGCACCACAGCCGGCTGGTGTCGAACACGACGCCCGCATCCGCTTGTCCCGCGTAGAAGTTCTCGACCAGGCCGCGCAGCAGTGCAACACGCTGGTCATCGGAGACGTCGAACGAAAAATCGTTCTTGCTGCTCGTCTCGGCGATCACCCCCCCCATGATGTCGGCAAGCGGGCTGGTCATGCCCGCGCGGAACCGCGGGTTCTGGTTGAGGATGGCGGCCAGGAGCGTGCTGCCCGAGCGCGGCAGTCCGGAAATGAAGTGGAACTTCCGGGCTGACTTTGCGACCTGGTGGTGCCGCAGGCATGTTGGTCCTCTCCTGTGGATCGGTGTAAATGCGCCCCAACCGGGGTGTCCCGCGGATGGTAACCCGGTCCGGGCTACGAGGTGGGAGCTGTCGTCATGAAGTCCGCACGGGTTTCAGCGATTACTCTGCTGCGCAGCGGCCGCCGGCCTCTCGACAGCAACCTCGACACTATGCGTCGCAACGTTCCAGCCGCTCACTTCGATGACCGGCGTCGCCGCTTCTGGCGTCGAGAAATGCGCCGTCAGGGTCAGCGACTCGCCGGGCCACAGCGTGACGTCATTGTCACTCCACAGGATCGGCGCTATCAGTTCGCCGCCCGCCGACCGCCTGATCGACACGTGCTGGAACAACGCCACCGCCCCGGAGGACGGGGGTCCCGTCAGAGTGACCGTGACGATGGCCCCCGGCCCCTCGTGTCTCATCGTGGCCCGGACCTCGCTCGTCGCCGGTGGCAGGGACTGCAATGGGCTGAAGTCCGCGTATTGCGTCACGGGCGTGAGGTACCAGTTCGAATGCGCCCAGTCGAGCACGTCCTCCCGGGTGGACAGCCAGTACACATTGCGGCTGACCGGCTTGTCATCGGCATGGGTGAGCTGCAACTCGACGAAGTAGACGCTCGACAGTCCGGTGACGGCCGGCAGCGTCTCCAACTGCTTCGTGGCGTTGGCGGCAAGGGTGATGTCCCGCAGGCGCCGTTCGTAGCGCACTGTGCCATCGAGGTTGTGCACCCGGATGAGTGCCTGCAGCCCACGCTCATCGCTGAGGGTGTGATTGACCAGGATGATCGCGCGCGAGTCGTAGGAGTACTGGATGTGCACCGGCTCGTTCGCCTGTCTGGCGCCGAAGTAGGCGCCGGCCGGATTGAGGAAATAATCGTACAGGTGCCAGTGTAGCGAGGGCCACGCGTTATTCAGCATCCAGTAGATGACGCCCGTGGAAGGCCTGGCCGCGTCCATGCGCGCATTGAACGCCTCGAATTGAGCCCTGACGTTGTCGTAGTTCTCCAGCTGCGCCTTGGCGACGAAATCGGGCAGGTCCTTGGGGGCGCCGTAGCGATGCGCGAGCGCGATGGAGAAGGGGGCGATGTTCGCGAACGTCGACCACGCGGCAGAGGCATGGAACTGCCGCCCCTGGGGATCCTTCCACAGGACTTCCTGCTCCAGCGGCGAGAGCATGCGCTTCAGGTCATCCATCAGCGGGATGGAGGCCCCGGCACTGACTTCGGAGTCAAATCCGTAGGCGCCTCCCAGCTTGTCCGCATACCAGTACAGCGGCGGCACCCACGAGTACGGGCCATCCATTTTCATGCCGGACAGGCCGGTTTCGGGCGTCCCCTTGGGGACGGCCGCCGCGATGATGGGCAGCGGCCAGTCGGTCTCGTGCAGGGCGTCGGTGTAGATCTTCGACACCGAGGACGGTGGGGCGTTATCGCTGCCGATCAGGAAGCCGATCACGGAGGGATGGTTCCTGAGCAGCTGCGCCTCGGTGACCATCGAGGCGGCGGCGACTTTCTCGTCCGCCGCAGTCCAGGGCTCACCCCCGGTCTTGGCCCACGACTCCCACTTGTCGCAGCACTCCCAGCCGGCAAGGACCATGATGCCCTCGCGGTCGGCCAGATCGTAGAAGCGCGCGTCCTCGAGCTTGCCCTCGCTGCGTAGCGTGTTGAGGCCAAGGTTCACGACATAGCTGAACTCGGCCTCCATCCGCTTCGGGTCATCGCGCAGGAACATGTCCGATGCCCAGCCCGCGCCGCGGAGCAGGACCGGCTTGCCGTTGATGACGAACTGGCGGTAGCCCTGGGGCGTGAGGTGTGAAGTGACGCTGCGGATCCCGAACGTCGTGCTGGCCCGGTCGGAGGTCGCACCATCGACGGAGGCCGTCGCCTGCAGATCGTACAGTGGCTGCGCGCCCATATCGCGCGGCCACCAGATCTTCGGCTGGCGGATATTCAGTCCGGGGTCGGTCTTGGCCGAGAACTCCACGGTCCGTGTCTCGCCCGGTACCGAGATGGATCGTCCGCCGCAGCGCGACACCGGCGACGACCGCTGTAAGCGTTGCATCGTGCGCCGAGTCATCGAGGTTCCGGGCCCCGACGCGGACGGTGAGCGCCGCGTGCGAAAGATCGGGGAGCGAGAGCGCCGAGGTGACCTGCGGGTAGAGAATCCGCACCGGGCCGGTGCGCACGATGTCCACGCCACGCCATGGACCCATGTTGTTGTCGGGCGGGGTCGGGTTCCAGTCGACCCAGCCAATCGACAGGCTGTTCCTCGCATCCGCCGGGCGCACCCGCAGGGCAAGGGTATTGGTGCCCAGATGCACCCAGCGGGTCACATCGATCTCGTGCACCGGGTAGGCCCCGGCGATCGCAGCCTGGTCCGCGATGAGGTTCCCGTTCAGCCATACATCGGCGCTGGCGATGATTCCATTGATGCGCACCAGGGTGCGCGCCGAGGGTGCGCCCGCATCGAGTGTGAACTCGGTCCGGTACCACCAGGGAATCACGAACACGTTGCCGCTGGAGTCCGGCTCCTCCGCCGCGCGCAGGTTGTCGCTGTAGAAGATGTCCTTATAGGTGTCGTTCTCGAGCAGACCGGCCATGGCGGTTGCCCGGCCGCTCACCGGGTACCACTCCTTGGTGGAAAATCCGGCCGCCGATACTTCTGCGCCCGCCTGCTGTGCCTTGGCACTCGACTGGATCTCCCAGTGGGCGATGGCCGTGTCCGTCCCGGCTGCGGTGTTGACCGGCGTCGGGGCGAAAATCGGCGCGGCCGTGACCGCCGACGCACCGGCCAGTGCCGCCAGCGTCGCCACCATCCGCACAGGGTGAATCCCTGGCCTATTTGTTAGTTCGCGCACGGGGAAGCGCCCGCTCACCATTGCCCGCGCAGGCCGACCGTATACATACGCTCGGAGAAATTAGAGTGCGCGAACTGATCGGGCCATACCAGGTAGAAGCGCTGGTATTCGTTGGTGAGGTTGGTGCCCTCCACGAACAGCTGGGCGTACTTGCTGAACCTGTAGGCAGCAGATGCGTCCAGGTACTTCTGCGGTGCCTGGTACTCCTCCAGGCCCGAGATACCGCCCACATCTTCCGCGAAGGCGCGCTTGGAGCGGTAGTTGTACGCTAGCCGGACCTCAACGCGCTTGTCCTGGTACCACAGGATGAGGTTCCCCGAGTCGGTGGAGTTGTCCTGGAACGGGATCTCGTTCCCGGCGAGGTCCCTCTCTCCCGTCTTGCTCGGTGCAAAGGTGAAGTTGAACTCCGCGCCGGTATTGGCAAGCAGGCCGGGCAAGAATGTGAACCCCTGGCGATACACGAACTCGACACCCTGGATGCTGTTTCCCGAGCCCTGCAGCGGCTCGGAGATCGCGATGCAGTGGCCACGGACCACCCCGTCAGCGTCCGGCAGATCGCAATTGGTCACGGAGCCGTTCTTGATGAAGCTCTGCACATTAATGTGGAACAGCTCAAGCCCGAGCATGCTCGTCGGGTTCATGTAGTACTCGAATGAAGCCCCGTAGTTCGTGGAGCGCCACGGGTTGAGCGCGGGATTGCCGCCCGAGGAACCGGTCGCCACCTGGTAGATCGGGCCGGTTTTGGTCTCCTGCAGCGAATAGTTGAGCTGCAAGCCACCGCCCCACGTGCTCAGGTCCAGCGGCATCATGTTCTTGGAGTACGAGAGTCGCATCGTCAGCTTGTCGGTCATGTTCAACGCCAGGTTGACCGCCGGTAGTACATCGGTATAGCTGCGGTCGGTAACCTGGGTACCCGCATCCGCAGGTTCGGTGATGTTCGGACCGGGCAGGCCGGTCAGATGCTGGGTGATGCTGAGGTCGGTGTGAATCACGCGCACGCCCACGTTCCCGCTGTAGGACATCTGTGCCAGGGACCCTTTGAAGGCAGCCTGCACATATTCCGACAGCTCGTTCATGGCGACGTGCCAGGTGGTGCCGGGCGACTCCTGCGTCGTGGTATTGGGATACAGCGACTTCCAGTACGCCATCGGATTATCCAGGGCGTGAGGATCGATCGCCCAGAAATTGATCCCGGTCCCGAGCAGGTTGGTGACCTCGTGGAAGTTGTTGGCCAGCGGTGGCGGGGTCTTCGAGAGTTGCTGCGATGACAGCGGCCCGGCACGGAATGCGCCCTGTGAGTTGCCGGCAGTACACCAGGTGTTGGGGATACCGTTGGCAGGATCGCCATTGCCGGCCAGAATCACATCGGAGGCGACGTAGCGCACCAGGCAGCCGGTCGCGTTGGGGGTGCCGTCCGGGTTGGTGGCACCGATGCCGCCATACACGGGGGTGACCAGGGTGAATCCATCGTTGTCGGCGCTGCGGATACTGTTACGCACGCCGAAATCCAGCTTGAAGTCAGGGTTGAACTTGTAGTGACCATCAAAGCGCAGCGCGGTGAGGCCGGTCTCGCGGTTGTAGTCCTCGGCGGACTCCAGTGTCTTCATGGTCCAGGTGTTCGGGTTGGCGAAGGCGCTCGCCAGGGATGCGGGCATGGTGATCGCGACATTCCGGCCTCTGAAATCGAACGTGACCGGTACCGTGTTCTGGGGAATGCCAATGGGGTTGAACACGCGATTACCGCCCAGTTCGGCGGGATAGACGAAGGTACCGCAGGGCAGGGAGCTGTTGGGATCGGCCCACAGGCAGCCGTCTGAATCGGAGATGTTGATGTCGGTCTCGATGAACTGCTGCTGGGCGGTGTCGCGGATGGCACGGACGCCGGCCGTGAAGGGACCGCCGTGGTCGAAATCCAGCTGCACGTTGAAGTTGCGCGCGGTGGAATCCCGGCGGATGACCTGCGTGTACGACTCCACGTCACCCGGCCATTTCTGGTACACCTGGGTGGTGTAGATCTGCGATCCGGCCCAGTTCGGGTCCTGCGTGGGCGGTGTGTTGTACTGGCCGAGTGTTGTGGCGCCGGTATTGCGCGATTGCAGGGGCACATACGTCGCGCCCTGCCAGTTGGTGGAGTTGAACTGCAGGCCAACGTTGCGCTCGTACTGGTTCTGGGTCGCGTAAAAGAAATCGCTGGTCAGCGTGAAGCCGTGGCTGAAGTCCGCCTGGAACGAAGCATTGGCCGCCTTGCGCTTGCGCTCGATGGAGCTGTCGTAAAGCACCATGTTCTCGCTGCCCATGAAAACGCCGTTCGACTTGCCGTCGCCGTTCACATCGACGCTGCCGTCCGGGAACTGGTGGATGCGCGAGGGAATCGGCGCTCCGTTCCATGCCCCCAGGAAACCGTTGTAGGCCGCCGCGCTATAGCCGTTTTCGCCATGGAAGATCACGCCGTACTGGTCGAGGCCCTCGTTGATGTTTCCACCCGCGTTGGCCCCACCCGAGGTGCCCGAGCGCGTGGTGTCGGAATAATCCCCGGAGACCTGCAGGCCCCAGCGTCCGTCCGCGTTGTACGAGATAAGGCCGTTCGCCTCCGGGCCGGTCTTCTTGGAGACGCTGCCCCGCTCGGCGTCGGCGGAATAGCTATAGGTGAAGCCACTCGGCAGGTCCCAGGGCCGGAAGGTATGCAGGTCAATCGCCCCGCTGATGCCGGTCTCAGTCTGCGCGGCGGTGGGCGACTTGATGACGTCGACCTGGTTGAAGAGCGTGGCCGGCAAGGTGGTGAAGTCGGGTTGCTGCGAGTCGATCTGGTCCGGCGTGATGAACACCTCGCCGTTGAGCATGGTGCCGACCTGCGGCAGGCCACGCACGTCCACCGAGGTGCCGACACCTGCATCGCGGTTGATCTGCACGCCGGTGATGCGCTGCAGGGCATCGGTGATGGTCGAGTCGGGCAATTGGCCGATGCTCTCCGCCGAGATGCTGTCCTGGATGCTGGGTGCCTGGCGCTTAACCTCGATCGCCTTTATCTGCGATTGGCGCACGCCGATGACCGTGACGGTCTGCAGCCTCTGCTGCTCTGCGTTGCTGGCGCTCTGGTCTGGTCCCTGTGCCGGCGGTGGCGTCGATGCCTCCTGCTGCGTGGCAACCGGCGTGTCGGCGTTCGGCGCCGTGGCATCCGTGCTCTCTGCTGCCTGGGCTGCTGCCGCCGCGGCGGCCAGCAATGCCATCGATACGGCGATGGATACGGGATGCTTGCGATGTGCGTTTGACACGACCTTCACCTCTAGCTTGTTATCTTCCGAATTCCGAATTCCCTGCGATAAGCCCTCGGGCACGCCCCTCAACTCGAAAACGCCACACGCGCCAGGGCCCATTGGCCCTCGCGCGGATCACCGGTGGCGAGAAAGCACAAATCCGGGGTCTCGCTCAGTGCTCTCGCGACAGTGGCGCTGATCTGGTTCTGCCCCTGCGTCGCCGGGAGCGGCAGCCGGGCAAGCACCGGCCCGGTGCATGCGTCCGCGTGTATCTCAATCTCTCCCTGCGCGCTGCTCCTCGGGCG
Source organism: uncultured Pseudomonadota bacterium (assembly GCA_963794975.1). Taxonomy (GTDB): domain Bacteria; phylum Pseudomonadota; class Gammaproteobacteria; order Steroidobacterales; family Steroidobacteraceae; genus 13-2-20CM-66-19. Next base: position 8,074 of record CAWCGL010000007.1, read on the forward strand.
CACCACCGCCCCCTGCGCCTCGTCACCGAAGCGCCAGGTCACGCGCGCAACCGTGAGCGTGACGTGGCCGATGCCCCCCAGGGGCACGCGGTGCCACATCCAGCACATGTTGCCGGCATCGATCTTGTAGACGGGCGTCGTGCCGTCGGGCTGCCGGGCACCCGCCACGCGCATGCCCGGCTCGCCGGAACACAAATCCAGCGCGTTGCCCGCACGGCTGAGCAGCGTGCCCGCATCCAGCACCTGCGTGCGCGCCGCGGCCAGTTCCAAGCCGTCGCGGGCGAAGGTGGCCGCGCGCAGGCTCACGCTACCCTGGGTCGCGAACTGCAGCGGCTGGAGGTACTGCGCCGAGTTCGCAGTGAGTGGGAATTCGTCCGTCGTGTAGCGGATCGCCCCCGCGCCTGCCTGGTTGGAGAGCGCGACGCGCAGCAATCCCCTGCCCGCGTCGGTGACCTCAAACGCCGGTGCGAACGCTGAGTCTGCGTAGTCAATGCCCAGGGCGCGATAGCGGGCGAGCTCGGCGCCGAGGCGCTCCACGAAGCCATTCCAGTCCCGGGCCTTCTCCTGGGACCAGCCAAGCTCCGACAACGCCGCGGCGCGCGGAAACAGCGCGTGCTGAAGTACGGCGAAGCTCGGCATGAGTTCCGTCCACAGGTTGCCCTGTACGCCGATGACATGAACCGCTTCGGCAGCGGTCGCACCGTTCGGGATGACGGCGGTGTCGTAGGCCTGCCGCAACGTCACCGTCGGCGGTTGGCCGGGCCCCTCGTCCGGTAGATCCGATTGGTAATGATCGAAATACAAGGAATTCTCGGGAGCCATGACCACATCGTGGCCTTGTGAGGCAGCCTTGCGTGCAACCTCTCCCCCGTTGCTGCTGTGCCAGGACATCACCACTTCTGCTGCGGGCAGTGCGACACCCGAAACCACCTGGTCATCCCAGGCAACCGGGGTGCGCCCGTGCTTGACGAGATAGTCGGCGATGCGGCCGGTGAACCAGCCCTGTAGCTGATCCATATCCGTAAGCCCGAGCCGCTGCATCTGCGCCCGCAGTTCCGGGGCTGCGTTCCATTGCTGCTTGTCAGCTTCGTCGCCGCCGATCGAGATATATCGCGAGGGAAACAGCCGCATAACCTCGTCGAGCACGTCTTCCACGAACTGCAGGCTCTTTTTGTCGGGCTTGAGCAACCAGGGACTGACGCCCCAGTCCGTCCAGACGGGCGGGCGCTTGCCGGTGACCCCAAGCCAGGGATACGCGGCCACCGCCGCCTGCGAATGTCCGGGAAGGTCGATTTCCGGCACGACGGTGACGAAGCGGGCGGCGGCGTAGCGCACCAGGTCGCGCACTTCGGCTTCGCTATAGAAGCCGCAATAGGGTTTGTCAGTGGCGCCGGTCAGCTCGGCATCCAGGCCCACCGCCGCGCGGCATGCACCGATCGTCGTGAGTGCAGGGTACTTGGGGATCTCGAGGCGCCATCCCTGGTCCTCAGTCAGGTGCCACAGCAGCACGTTGAGCTTGTCGAGCGACATCCAGTCGATCAATGCCTCTATGTCTGCCACGCTCTGGAAATGACGTCCTGAATCGAGCAGCAGCGCGCGCCATGCGAAACGCGGATGATCGTCGATGACACCGGCGGGAATCTCCGCCGCGGTGCCGCGGGTCCAGCCCGGCGGCGTCAGCAACTGCCACAGGGTGACTCCCCCGTAGAATGCCCCGGCCGGAGCGCGCGCGATAACGCGGATTCCTTGGGCGTCTATATCGATGCGATACCCGCTGTCCCCAGCCACGCGTGCATGAGGATCAACCTCGAACGTAATTGCGGGGTGCGCGTCAGCCCTCGTCACCGGTTGCAGCCGCAGCCCGCGCGTGCTGGCGACCAACTGCACGAACCGGTCCGCGATGGGCTGAACCTGCTCGCGGTCCTCGCCACGCACCGCGACCTGTGTCCCATCGGCAATCTTCACCAGGCCCGACCTCGCCGGGCGCGCGTCGGCGGCCTGGGGCAGGAGCGACCAGTTGGAGGCTGCCGGCGCAGCCATGGCCATTCCCGTGGTCGCCAGCCACACGCACGCAGCGGCGAACCTGTGCAGCGTTCCCGGTCGCGAGAACATCGCGGCGACGACCGCGGGCGGATGCGCGACACTCGCCATAAATGGCGGCGTCGTGACCCGCGCCGGTCGACCCCGATGACCGACTGCGCCATTCATCTGTGCATTACCGCATCTATTTATTCGGTCGCCTGACGAACCAATGCTGCGCTGAAGCGCGTTGGAGGTCAAGCATAGTGGTTTTAGCCGCTGATCCAGCTATGATAGTTCGGAGAGCTGACGAATCAAATGAGGACGTTATGCCTTCCCTACCGATGGCGAGCCTGACCCGCCAGGTATCGCGACGGAGTGTTTTCGAAGCGCTTCTGCACGGCGGCCCCATCTCACGCGCCGACCTCGCCAAGGTGACTGGCCTGTCGAAACAGACCATCTCGGAAGTCATCGATGCGTATGAGCAGCAGGGACTGGTTCACTCGGTTGGACGAACCAGCGGCAACGTCGGTCGCACTGCGGTGTTGTATGAACTGAGCCCGGAAGGTGGCCATGTGCTCGGCATCGACCTGGGAGCCCGACGATTGACGGTCGCACTGGCCGACATTGCAGGCAGGGTCGTCGCCGAGGCCGACGAACCTACCGATAGCCGCGGTGGAGCCTGGGTGCTCGATCAGATCGCCAGGCTCTCGGACCGTTTGGCGCGTGACAACCATACGCACCCCAGCCGAATCCGCTCCATCGTGCTGGCCACCCCAGGGGTGGTAAATCCCAAGAGCGGCGCCATCGAAATGGCTCCCAACATCGCCGGCCTGGGCCATCTCAATGTCGTCGGCCTGCTGGGTGAGAAACTCGGCAGTCCCGTCGTGTTTGAAAATGACATCAACCTCGCATTGCTCGGGGAGATATGGCATGGCTGCGCGCAAAACGTCGCCAATGTGGCGTTCCTCGCGCTCGGTACCGGTGTCGGGCTGGGACTGTATGTGAACGGCCAGCTCGTTCGCGGCGAGAACGGCGCCGCGGGTGAGATCGGCTATCTGCCGATCGGTGGCGATCCGCTGCAAGCGGAGGCCCGTGCCCAGGGCTGCCTCGAGTACCAGATTGGCGCCACGGGTGTGCTGCGTCGATACCGGGAGGCCGGCGGCTCCGAGGTCGACTCGGTCCGACAGGTCTTTGAGCAAGCGCAGGCCGGGGATGCGCTGGCGGCGGGCGTGATCGACGAAACCGCGCGGCTGACTGCTCTTGCGGCAGCGACGGTCATCGCAACGGTAGATCCACAGTTGCTGGTTCTGGGTGGCTCGGTCGGTTCGCGTCCGGACTTTGCGGACAAGGTCGCGCGCATACTGCTGGAGCTTGCCCCGCGGCAGGTAGAAATTCGCACCAGCACGCTCGACAAGCGAGCAGGGGTGGTCGGCGCCTTGTCCGTCGCTCTGCGCCGTCTGCATGACGAATTCTTCGGAGTCGCGGAGTTTGCCGCGGCGCGGCCGCTTCCCCCACCCCGCGCGGCCTAGGCACGTTAATGACAACTGCCTATTGCTTTGCGGCCGATTTGGGCGGCACCAAGCTCGCCGCAGCCATGGCGGATGCAAGTGGTCGGATTGCGGCGGAATTGACCGAGCCCACCGACCGGCGTGGCGGAGCGCACGTGGCCGAACAGATCATCAGCTGCGCCCACAAGCTGGCGCACGCCGCCGGGATCGAAGTCGGCCGGACCCGGCATGTCATGGTGGGAATTCCCGGCGCGGTCGATCCGCGCACGGGCCGAATTTCTCAGATTCCAAACATCGCGGGACTGGAGGATTTCGATGTCCTCGGTCATCTGCGCAGCCGCTTCGGGCCGGATGTTGCCATCGAGAACGACGTGAATCTCGCGATGCTTGGCGAACAGGCGCTCGGGTGCGCCAGCGGCTGCCGCAACGCCGCGTTCCTGTCGCTGGGAACCGGCGCAGGTCTCGGCCTGCTCATCGACAACAAGCTGTTTCGCGGCGCGCACGGGGCAGCCGGCGAAATCGCAGACCTGCCAATCGCTCGTGACCCAACGCCGCAGATTCCATCCAGCACCGGCGCATTCGAGCTCGAGGTGGGCTCACTCGCCATCGTCGATCGCTACCGCCGCCAGGGTGGAACCGCGGCAGCCACCGTGCGCGACATTTTCAGGCTGCTGGAGCAAGGAGACACAGTGGCGGCATCGGTCCTGGACACGACGGCGCGCGGGGTGGCCCTCGCCGTGGTGACGCTGCAGGCGCTCCTCGATCTGGAGCTGATCGTATTCGGGGGCAGCATCGGCGTGCGTCCCGAGCTGTATGAACGGGTCCGCAGGATCCTCCCCACCCTCTTCTCTCGATCGATTGCCATCGCACCCAGCCAGCTCGGCGATCGAGCCGGCCTCATTGGCGCCGTATGCGCCGCAGCCCTTGGCCTGCGTCAGAATCCTGAGCTGGCGCACGGCTAGCTGCGTTCAGTCCTTTCACCAATCGCGCGGCTGCACCCTCTGCCTGCCGATGAGGATGTCCGGCCTTTCGCCGTCTGCGTCCCAAACGCGCGCAATGGACTACAATCGACGCGTCGCCCGGCAATCCACCCGCATCGATTGGAGACATACTGTGGCCACTCCTGCCGTGCAGAATTCTCAGGGCTCCATCACCGACATGGAGCGAACTTTTGCTCTGCAGCAAGCCCATCAGTGGGTCACGAAGAGCTCGAGCGCAGAACAGCGGAAGGCGAAACTGACAAGGCTGAAGGCGGTCGTGGCAGCTCACGGCGATGAGATAGTGGCCGCCGTAAAGCAGGACACCCGAAAGCCGGAGAGCGAAATACGCGTCACGGAACTGCTGAACGTGATCGCCAACATCGAGCGGAACATCAACAATCTCGACACCTGGATGAAGCCGGTCGAGGTGGCTCCGTCCCAGAACCAGAATGACAAAGCAAGGATCACCTACGAGGCACGAGGCGTGTGCCTGATACTGGGTCCGTGGAATTTTCCGCTTGGTCTGGTCATGGGTCCGCTGGCGGCAGCCATCGCCGCCGGAAACTGCTGCATCGTCAAGCTCACGGACCTGTGTCCGGCCACGGCCCGAGTAGCCGCCAAAATCGTTGCGGAAGCATTCGAACCAAAGGAGATTGCTGTATTTGAGGGGGGCGTCGACGTTGCGACCGCTCTGCTGGAGCTTCCATTCAACCACATCTTTTTTACCGGGAGCACGCGCGTGGGCAAGCTGGTCATGGCTGCAGCCGCGAAGCACCTGGCCACTGTAACCCTGGAACTGGGTGGGAAATCTCCCGTCATCGTCGATAGAGACGCGGACTTGAAGAAGGTCGGCGCGGATCTGGCGGCAGCGAAGCAATTCAATGGAGGGCAGGCCTGCATCTCCCCAGACTATGTTTTCGTGAACGAACAGCAGAAGGACGTCCTGGTCGAGGAGTTTCGAGCCCAGGTAAAGCAGAACCTTTACCGGGAGGACGGAAGCATCAAGAAAGAAAGTATCGCCCAAATCGTCAACGCCCAGAACTTCGCCCGCATCAAGAAACTGTTCGATGATGCCCTAGCCAAGGGCGCCAAGATCGCCGTGGGCGGCACCTTGGAGGAAGTCGACCGCACGATCCATCCGACGCTGCTCACCGACGTAACCCCGGACATGCTGATCATGCAGGAGGAGATCTTCGGGCCGATCGTCCCCGTCCTGACTTACAGGAACATCGACGATGTCATCGCATACATCTCGAGCCGCCCCAAGCCACTGGCGCTCTACATCTACAGCAACAGCGAAGAGAACATCGAAAATCTACTCAGCAGAACCTCATCGGGCGGCGTGACAGTCAACGGGTTCTTCTCGCACTACCTGGAGAATCAGTTGCCATTCGGCGGCGTCAATCAAAGCGGCATGGGCAGCTATCACGGGGTCTTTGGGTTCAGGACGTTCTCCCACGAGCGCGCCGTCTACATACAGGAGCGTCGATAAAACTGCGTGATGAAAGCGCCGTAGGACCGCTCGACAGGCCTGGTGCCGTCCGGCCACTGAGCACAGCTGGTTCCTATAAACCTGCCGGCGACCTAGAAAATCGCGTACCCGCAAGCGCGCTGCACCCAAACTGGCAGAGCGTCGGCCGCGGGCAGACGCCAGTCCCCAAACCCGATGCCTAACAAGGTCACATTACTCTTGGTCACGATGCTCATCGCAGCAGTGACGCCTGTGCAATCGCACGAGGACTCGCAGTGGGCTGCCTATCAAGCAAGGCAGGACAAGCTATACACCATCCGACGGCGAATACAGAAGGTAGTCCCCTCCCGTCGGGAGAGCCCCATGCGCAGTGAAAACATCAGGGATGACGAGGTTCGCGAGATACAACAGGTCCTAGCGCAAATCCGGCCAGGGGCCATCGTGAATATCGGTACCGTCGTATCAGGATGTCCGTGCGAAGATGGCTCTTCCTGCTCGGACCAGGTTTGGGTCGTGGCGCACAACCCCGGAACTAGCGTAGGCCTGCTCCTCTCACGTATTGATCATCACTGGACTGTCGGACCGGTGCAGCAGTGGTGGCTGGATCAGGAAGATCTAAGCGCGCATCGCGACGACTACAGATCTGCTGGGGCGTTTTGGGCCGCGCAGGAGGCACTGACGGAACGCTTTCCGATGTGTCCAGAGCCTAAGTGAGGATCGCCTGGGGATGAATTGGCGCTGACAGACGACTCAGCGTTCCTTGGGGCAGACCTCTTGGGCGGCGCCGAAGTCCACGAGTGGTTTGCAGAACCGGAAGCTGACCTCGGGATCGGCGGCCTGTCTAAACAAGGGGCAACCGCCTAACGCGAGCAGCTGATCGGCCCTGGTGGCGGCCGCCGTCGCCCTTTTACGGCGGCGGCAGTCCTAGTCTCGCGTACACCTCGCGTTCTAGTTGCTTGTATTCCACATCTGGCATTGAGCGACGCGCTTTCCCCATCTCGTGCGCGATTATCGCCTCAGGGGGACTTAGCACCTGCTGCCAGTGCCGCTTGATGCGGTATTCGGCAAAGACGCGATATAGGTAAACGGCCGCAGCCGTCGCAATGACCAATAAGCTAATGACTATCATCGCACTCATGCTTGGGTCCGCAGGCCGCTCTTGCGGTGGGTCACGAGGAGCATACTTCCAATCTTCTACGACGCGGGGCGCTTAAGGCGTCGAACGGCAAGAACGCGCTGCTCGCCTACAAGAACGTTTGCCGCGCTCACGGCAGCGCTACGTCGCGAATCCATATATTGCTATGTCGCGAGCGGCCAAGGTCTCTCACTCGGGGCATGCCCGGCCGAGCCTGGAGCCGATGAACAGTAGAGTTGAGGCCTTCATCCGTTCAAGGACGAAGCACGGTTTGAACGGGACCTGCAACCAAAGCGCAAAGAGCGGTGCATAGAAGACTGGGAGATTATTGAAGCCGCTTGGTTTACCTGCTTATCGCAAACGCGGCTCCGTCCTGATGTGCCAAGCATGGATTCGTTTGAGACTGACTTGCGGATTGCGAGCTACGGACCTAACTCGAATAGGAAAAAGCGTGGGGTGGGCGCTCGCAGCTCGTTGATTATTTGGTGGAAAGGGAGGGACTCGAACCCTCGACCCCGGCATTATGAGTTGGGCGGTCTGTCGCTCTCCTTTGAAAATCAACGTTCTACTGAGACCTTGGTTCAAAGTCACGGCGGTTCGGCGCGATTGTTGTGCGCGTGAACACCATAGGCGCGCACAGAAACTGGCACAGCGAGCTTCGCTGTTTGGACAAACGCGTGAAACCATGAAACGTGCTGCCTACTCGTCGCCGCTGGGATCTTGCTTGCAGCCTTCTCGGCCGCCGCAGGTTTCTGGCTGGGGTTTCGTGAGGCTTGGCCGTTGGGCGCATGGCCGGCGCTGGACCCAGAGGCGCGATTGCGATTGGCCAAGTGCACTTGCTTGATAGCGGGCGTTTGGAAGACCTTCGGTTTCTGGCCGAGTCCAACATAGACGATGGACTTACCCAGTGGTATCGCATCGATAAGTCTGCGCTGAGGCCAGCGCTCAACGTGCTGTCTGGCTGGAATGTGATCCCCGAGTACGAGGTGTATGCCCGGAGACTGGCTGAATATCGAAAACGTCACCCGTCTCCCCTCGATGACCCGGCCGTAACCCAGCGGATGCTAGAGGGCATGGCGGCGAAAGGAGCAGACCCGGCGATAGCCCAGGAGGCGGCCGCGGGCCTCATTGAGCACCGACGTATCGTGCGAGAGATGGTGCAGAAATACGGAGACCGATAGCAGCGTTACCCACGTAGTCCACCGCCCCTGCGCCCGATACGGCCCGGCTCTCAAGTAGCGCCGGGCCAAGATCGGGGCGCGCGAAGCGCGCGGCGGTGGACCCACGGGGGTAACTTCTTGACCAAGAAGGGATAATGGTGTTCCCTTCCCCTGCCCTTTCAATTGTGAGCAGACAGTGACTCAAAGCGAACGCAATACACTCGAGAGCGTGGTTGGGCTCATTGCCGCGAAGCGCAAAGAACTAGAGAAGATCGAAGCTCGCGCCATTCTCGGCTTCAAGGGCTCATTCGACGATCTTGAGTCCGCGATCGGCATGCTGAGGCTTGGACATCACTTCGGTTGGAAGGTCGTACACCTGGTTCATAGCAAGGCCACAGTACGTAAGTACGAGGGGATTCTTGGGATAAAGGTTCGCGATCTCTTCGAGGCGGAAGGCCCTAGCAGCTATCGCTCCAAGGGCTTTGAGCTGTCGCTGGCTGTTGGGAATTTCTGGAAGATCGTTAGCGGCGCAATCAAGCTAGAGAAGCGCAGAGACATCAGCCGCTAAGGGAATTTGCAATTCCCTCTACGCGGAGAGCTAAGCTAGAGGGAACCTGGCAGTTCCCTCTATGTCATTACCCGACTCAAGCTCTCCAAGCAGATGCGGACGCAAGCGCGACGGCGGAGCCGTCCGCTGCGACCGCATCTCTCTGCGAGATCTCGCCCCGGTTAGTAACACGGGGCGAAACCCATGAACGCAATAGTCACGCCGCAGCGGGAGCGGCCTTCGTTGATTGGCTTGCCTTCACGGTTCGCGCGTCGTCTGGCTGCAACCGGAACTGGCTTGAGGAAGCCTGGGAAGCATCTTTCGCGTTCCTCGAGAGGGCTGGGTCGACCGTGGAACGGGATGGTTTGGGTACAAGCATCGGCTGACGCTGGGCGCCTTTGGGCTTATGGCCTTTGGCGGCGAGACTCAGCACGGGACGTTGCACGTAGAGCTGAACGCTCATGCGTGCAGGCTGATCACTGACTGGAACTCCGTTCGCACATGGGGCGAGACTTACTCCGCGTCCATCACGAGAGTGGATGTCGCTCATGACGACGAGCATGCCCAAGGGATCGACGTGGACCGTGCACGCGATTGGTTCAGGGACGGCAACTTCAACGTCAACGGGCGGCCTCCTCGCTCTCAATTCATTGACGACATGGGATCGAACCACGGCCGGACCCTCTATGTCGGGCGCAGGGGGAGCGGAAAGACCTCCGGGTCTACGAGAAGGGGAAGCAGCTGGGCGACCGGCAAGCCCGTGGGTCCGGGCGGAAGTCGAGCTGCGGAACAAAGGACGCGTAGTGCCGTGGGATCTTGTTACAGCACCAGGCGAATACTTAGCCGGGGCATACCCCGCGTTGCGATTCCTATCCGAAGAGCAGTCGCGAGTCCGCACCACGCAGCGAGTCGCGAAGATCAGCTACGAGGCGATGGTGCGACACCTCCGTGTACAGGGGGGAAAGTGTCTCAACGTCATGTGCACCGTGCACCAGGGGGACGGCGCGGCTGTTCTGGGGCTGCTAGTCCGGGAAGGGGTTCCCAAGCGGCTCGCCGGCCTCGAGGACGTTCTGCAGGAAATCGAGACCTCCGATGGTTCTGACGATTGAGGGAGCTGCCGAGTTGCTGCACTTCGCACCAAGCACGGTGCGTCGATTTGCTATTGAAGGGCGATTGCCCGCGGCCAAGGTCGGGAAGTGCTGGCGATTCGATGAGTCACTTTTGTGCGATTGGCTCCGAAGGCAATCGCTGGAGAACGTGAAACCATGCCCGTTCGTCGCCGTAGAGGCTCCCCGTATTGGCAAATCCGGTTTCAGCTCGCTGGACGCGAGATTAGAAGCTCAACTCGCACAACCGATCGAGGACAAGCCGAGCAGCTCGAAGAGGAGCTACGTCGTCGCTATTGGCGACAGGTCAAGCTCGGAGAAAAGCAGTACACCTGGGACGACGCGGTAGAGCGATGCCAAGCCGAGGACCGAGACAAGCGCTCCTGGGAACGGACCGCCAGGGCTCTGGCTCGGCTGTCTCGACTACTCGATGGCGCTCCCTTGAAGGAGATCACGCGCGACAACGTCCTCAGGATCCGGGAGATCCGGCGCCGCCAGGTTGCGGCATCGACAGTGAATCGAGAACTAGCCGTGCTTCGGTTCGTTCTGAATCGCTGCGTCACAGATTGGGGCATGCTCGACTTGGCTCCCAAGGTGCCGCTGTTTCGGCTGGAGCGCATGGAGCCGCGCTGGGCGACTCGCGAGCAGGTCCACGCATTGCTCGCGCTGTTACCCCCACATTCGCGAGACATGACGATCCTGGCGTGTGCCACCGGTCTGCGACGTTCGAACATCACGGGACTGGAGTGGAGCCGGGTAGACATTGCACGGTGCACCGCCTTCATCCCGGCCACTCAGGCCAAGGGACGGCGCGCAATTGCTGTCCCACTAAATGCAGACGCCCTCGCCGTCCTGGAACGATGGCGAGGGAAGCACGAGCGCTTCGTGTTTTCCTTCAGGCAACGGGCCCCTATCAAGCAGGTATCGACTCGGAAATGGCGCGAATGCGTCACGGCGGTGGGCATGGCAGGCTTCCGCTTTCACGACCTCCGTCATACGTGGGCAAGCTGGCAGGTACAGGCGGAAACGCCTCTCTCGCACCTTCAGGAGCTCGGTGGCTGGTCATCGTTCTCGATGGTGCAACGATACGCGCACCTCTCGCCGGGCCACCTCAAGCAATACGCAGATCGGACGCTCCTGGGTGCGGACGCTGGCAGCGATTCCGCTATAGTGCCGCGGGAGTTGGAAAGGAAGTCTCGCAAGGGTCCAATGAAGTTGATATGTCAACTATGCGTCAGCGAAGTCAGTGTGCAGCAGGTGTGATACGCATGAACTTTCGCCTTGGGATTTTATGGCTTCTGGCGTGCCTAGCCCCGACGATCAGTGTTGCCGCTGACGCGGTCCCCTGCGACAAGAATGCACCGCAATCTGAATATTCGTGGAATCCACGAAAAGAATTCGTGACTCCGCGGTTGGCACGCTTTTATCAATTGGGCGACGAACTGCAAGCGGCCTACGCGCGAAAGAATGACCGGGAACTTGCCGAGCATGCCAAGGAATTTCTAGATCTTGCCGCGGTTTACCGTTGCAATTGGAACTACGGCAACGCAATTCATGATGCGAATCGCTATCTCGGACTATCCAGCCTTCGCGCGGGGAAGGTTGACGAGGCTGCAGCTTACTTGGTGCTGGCGGCGAAGAGCACCGGATCCCCGCAGCTGGATACATTTGGCCCGGAGCTTGATCTGGCTAACGCATTGTTGAAGCGTGGGAAGACTCAGGCGGTGATCGAATATCTGCAAGGTGTTCACCGCTTTTGGGAAATGGACAACGGTCAAATTGGCCGGTGGATTGCGGCGATTAGCAAGGGAGAGAAGCCCGAGCTAGACCGCTTCGCCGTTCTGCAGAATCCGTGGTGGACTGCCGTTGATTTTCTGATCACCGCGCTCCCATTGATTCTCACGGTGACTTTGCTCTACTTCGGCAGGTACCGGCTCCGTCAGAAGGTTGTCTTTGTGGTTGCAGCGCTGGGCCTGGGTTACGGTGCCTGGTTTCTCATCGGGTATTTGATGGGCGCGCTGTGGGGACACATGGTCAGCACCTTGGCATCCGCTGGAAAGATTGGAGAGTTCGCTCTTATCTACCTACCGATCGCCCTAGCAATCGCGGTGCCCGCGAGCGTTGTGTTCTGCGTGTTCAGATACGCGCTGACTAGGCAATCTCGCGTCCCTAGGCAGGCATGACAGGGATGGGCCCGCACACGAACTGGCACATTCGCGTCAAGCGCATCGAGTGCAGGCGTAAGTCGATGATTTGGTGGAAAGGGAGGGACTCGAACCCTCGACCCCGGCATTATGAGTGCCGTGCTCTAACCAGCTGAGCTACCTTTCCATCAGCGGGCGCGCATTGTCCCCACCCCCCACAGGGGTGTCAAACACCGCGCCTTGGGGCTGCAAACGGCCCGGGAATCGACGGGGAGAGACTCTAGACGTTGAAGCGGAAGTGCATGACGTCGCCTTCGTGGACGATGTATTCCTTGCCCTCCAGCCGCAGTTTCCCCGACTCCTTGGCACCGGCCTCGCCTTTGCCAGCCAGATAGTCACCAAAGGCAATCACTTCGGCCCGGATGAAGCCGCGCTCGAAGTCGGTGTGAATCGCTCCGGCCGCCTGGGGAGCCGTGGCCCCGAGGCGTACCGTCCAGGCACGCGTCTCCTTAGGCCCGGCCGTGAAATAGGTCTGCAGACCGAGCAGCTGGTAGGCGCCGCGGATCACCCGGTTCAGGCCCGGCTCGCTCTGGCCGAGCTCGGCGAGAAATTCGGCGCGCTCGGTCTCATCCAGCTGGGCGATTTCCGCCTCGATCGCGGCACACACGGCCACCACCACTGCCCCATCCGCGGCGGCGCGCTTCTCCAGCGCACTCAGCAGCGGGTTGTTCTTGAAGCCGTTCTCGTCCACGTTGGCGACGTACATGACCGGCTTGGCGGTCAGTAGCTGCAGCTCACGCACGTCGCGCAGCTCCTCGGGTGTGAGCTTCATCGCCCGCACCGGCTTCACCGCATCCAGCTGCACCTTCACGCGCTCGAACAGCGAGCGCTTGCGCACCGCGTCCTTGTCGCCGCCCTTGGCCGCCTTGGCGGCGCGATCGAGGCCCTTCTCCAGCGTCGCCATGTCGGCGAGTGCCAGCTCGGTATCGATGACGTCTACGTCCGAGAGCGGATCGACACGGCCGGCGACATGGATGACGTCGGTGCTCTCGAAGCAGCGCACCACGTGCGCAATCGCATCGACCTCGCGGATGTGCGCGAGGAACTGGTTACCCAGGCCCTCGCCCTGCGAGGCGCCGGCCACCAGTCCTGCGATGTCCACGAATTCCACCGTGGTCGGGATGATCTTCTCCGAGTGCGCGATCGCCGCCAGCTGCCCCAGGCGCGCATCGGGCACGGGCACCACGCCGATGTTCGGATCGATGGTGCAGAACGGGTAGTTCTCGGCGGCGATCTGCGCGCGCGTGAGCGCGTTGAACAGGGTCGACTTGCCGACGTTCGGCAGGCCCACGATTCCGCAGCGGATTGGCATTGAGCTGTGTCTTTCTAGTTGGAGGGCGCCGCGCCATCGCGGGTGTGCAGTCGCATCATCGCCGCCTGCGCCCCTTCGTTAAGCAGCACCGGCACGGCATCGGCCGCCGCCTGCAGTGCGTCCTGGATCAGCTGTGCCTCGGCAGCCGGCGGGCGACCGAGCACGTAGTCGAGGACCAGCGAGCGGTCTCCAGGGTGACCGATGCCGATGCGCAGCCGCCAGAACGCGTCGCCCATCTGCGCGATCACATCGCGCATGCCGTTGTGCCCCCCCGCACCACCGCCCTGCTTCAGACGCACAACGCCGGCCGGGAAATCCAGCTCGTCGTAGCCAACCAGGATCGACTGCACGGGAATCTTGTAGAACGTGGCGACGCTCTGCACCGCATCGCCGCTGTGGTTCATGTAGCCCATCGGCTTGAGCAGCCAGACATCCGTGGCGCTGACCTTGGCGCGCGCCAGCTCGGCACGGTGGCGCGGCTCGCTGCGGAAGCTCGCGCCGCAACGGCGCGCGAGCTCATCCGCGAACTGGAAGCCCGCGTTGTGACGCGTGCGCGCGTATTCGGTGCCCGGGTTGCCGAGCCCGACGATCAGCTTGAGTGCCTCGCCTGCCATGTCTTTGACTCACACCGAAAACGCCACCAGCCGCTGGGGAACTTGCTTCCCGCAGCGGCCGGTGAACGCTCTGGCCGAACCGCGGGCGGCTACTTCTTGCCGCCCTCTTTCTTCGCAGGAGCGGCGTCCTTCTTCTCCTCGCCCTTCTTGGCATCGCCGGCCGCGGCGGCCGGGGCGCCCGGGGTTCCGGGAGCTGCGGCACCGGCGGCGGCAGGCGCTGCACCCTCGGCGGGTGCGGCGGCGGCCTCGACGGCGACCGGCTCCGGCTCCTCGGCACGGGGCGCGTGGATCGAGACCACCGCCGCGTTACGGCGCGTGAGCTCGAGGATCGCGACCCCAGGGGGCAGAGGGATGTCCGCCAGGAACTTGGTCTCGTTCAGGCTCATGCCCGAGAGATCCAGCTCCAGGAATTCCGGCAGGTCCTTGGGCAGACAGCTGACTTCCACGTCCGAGCGCATGTGCGAGACCACCCCGCCCTGGGTCTTCACGCCCGGGGAGATGCTCTCGCCCTTGAAGTGGATCGGCAGGTGGATGCGGATCTTCTCGCTCTCCACGACCCGCTGCAGGTCCACGTGCACGACGAGGTTCTTCGCCGGGTGCATCTGCACGTCCTTGACGATGGCCTCGTGCGTGGTCTCGCCGACCTTCAGGCGCACGATGGAGGAATAGAAGCGTTCGTCACCGATCATCGTCAGCAGGTTCTGCTGATCGAGCGTCAGTGCCTCGGCTTCCTTGTGGGCCCCGTACAGGACCGCGGGGACCTTGCCAGTGTGACGCAGGCGGCGGCTCGCACCTTTGCCTTGCATCGCACGGCTGTCCGCGCTGAATGTGAATGAAATACGCATTGCAGTCTCCAGTAGTTACAACAAGTGCCGGATCGCGACCAAACCGGCACACCTCAAGAAATCTTCCGACCGGCGCCCGCGCGCTGCTCAGTCGACGTACAGCGAACTCACCGACTCCTCATCGCGGATGCGGCGGATCGTCTCGGCCAGCAACTCCGCGACCGACAGCTGCCGGATGCGGCCCACGGCCTTCGCCGCCGCGCTCAGCGGTATCGTGTCGGTCACGACCAACTCATCGAGCTCCGACTTCGCGATGCGCTCGAGGGCCGCCCCCGACAGGATCGCATGGGTGATGTAGGCGACCACCTTGAGGGCCCCCTCGTCACGCAGCGCCTGCGCCGCCTGGCACAGCGTGCCGGCGGTATCGACCATGTCATCCACCAGCATGCAGGTCTTGCCCTCGACCTCGCCGATGATGTTCATGACCTTCGACTCGTTCGGCCGCGGACGGCGCTTGTCGATGATCGCCAGTTCCGTGTCGTCAAGGCGCTTGGCGAAGGCGCGCGCCCGTGCCACGCCCCCGACATCCGGGGACACCACGATCAGGTCGCGGTACGACTGCTTCCAGGCGTCCCCCAGCAGCACCGGGGAGGCGTACACGTTGTCCACCGGGATGTCGAAGAACCCCTCGATCTGGTCCGAGTGCAGGTCCACCGTCAGCAGCCGGTCCACGCCCGCGCTGGAGACCATGTTGGCCACCAGCTTGGAGGTGATCGCTGAGCGCGTCGCGCGCGGTCGCCGGTCCTGGCGCGAGTAACCAAAGTACGGCACCACCGCCGTGATGCGCGCTGCCGAGGCGCGGCGACACGCATCGATCATCACCAGCAGCTCCATCAGGCTGTCGTTCGCCGGCGGGCAGGTTGGCTGCAGGATGAACACGTCGCGCCCGCGCACATTCTCCATCAGCTCGACGTTGATCTCCCCGTCGCTGAAGCGCCCGACCGATGCCCGCCCCAGCGGCGTCTGCAGGTTGCGCGCAATGTCGTGCGCCAGCGCCGGGTTGGCGTTGCCGGCAAACAGGGCCAGTGTGTCGCTCGTACTCATAAATCTATGCGCGCAACCTCCACCGCCCCCTGGGGCCCCGTCGCCGCCACTGCGGCGCCGACCCCACTAATGGCTGGGGTGGAAGGATTCGAACCTCCGAATGGCGGGATCAAAACCCGCTGCCTTACCACTTGGCGACACCCCAGCATCCGTCCGCACGCGCGGAAAGGGCGCGCGGGCGCGCATCTTACAGCCGCATCAGCCGCGCCGCGCGGCTGCCAGCCGCCCGTGCAGCGGGGATCTGTTCAGGCCCCGCGCCACGTAGCTCGTCCAGCGGTCTGGGACGCGGGCCGCCAGGCGCTCCGCGTCGATGGCCGAGGCGCAGGCGGCAAACACACAGGCCCCGGATCCGGTGAGGCGTGCCGGGGCAAACCGTCCCAGCCACTCCAGCGCCTCGGCGACCGCCGGAAACCTCGCGCGCACCACCGGCTCGCAATCGTTGCGACCGCCCGAGTCAAAAAAGGCGCGTATTGTGAGCAGGGGGGAATTTCGTGTCAATTCAGGGCTCTGGAAGATCTCCCGGGTGCCCACGGCGACCCCGGGATGGATAATCACGTACCAGGCCTCGGGCAGCTCGACGGGGGTCAGCTGCTCCCCCACCCCTTCAGCCCAGGCGGAAGAACCCTGAACAAAAACAGGCACATCCGCGCCCAGCGGCAGGCCAAGCGCGGCCAGTTCGTCAAGCGACAGCCCGCAGCCCCACAGATTGTTAAGTGCCACGAGCACCGTCGCCGCATCCGAGCTGCCCCCGCCCAGGCCCCCGCCCACGGGGATGCGCTTGGTCACCCGCAGGCTCGCTCCTCTGGGCGTCCCGGTCGCCGACTTAAGTGCCCGAGCCGCACGCACCGCCAGGTCCTCCTCGGCGGAGACCCCGTAGGAGGCCGCCGCGCGCTCGATCGTGCCGTCCTCGCGCAGCGCGACACTGACCGTGTCCGCTAGATCCAGCAGCTGGAATAGGGTCTGCAGCTGGTGGTAGCCATCCGGCCGGCGGCCGACCACGTGCAGAAACAGGTTCAGTTTTGCCGGCGCCGGCCAGTGCGTCTCCGCCGGCGCCGGCGCGGGGCCCGGCCGTTCGTTCACAGCTGCCAGTCGTCCACGACCAGCCGCACGCGCACGGCATCGCGCTCCAGAGTGAGGCGCGCCGGCAGCACCTGCCCGTGTGCATCGACGTAGGCGCCGTAGGCCACGTGCCAGCCGTCCTGGGTGAGGCCCTCCAGACGCTGCTGTGCGGGGTCCAGCGACTCCTCGGCCGGGGCATCCGGACGCGGCACGCCGAGAATCCAGTAGCGCAGGCTCGCCAGCGGCACGTCGAACCCCAGACGGGTGCGCAGCTCGGCGCGCGCAAGGTCATTGCCGATGCGCTCGCCGTGCGCGTTGACGACCTCGAGTGTCTCGCCCTGAGAATTGACCTGGACGCCGCCGATACCGAGCGGACCGTCGAGCGTGAGGTGCGCGTTGTCGCCATCCTGTGCCCAGCGCAGGTTGGCATTGAAGCCGGTGGCGCCGGTGGCCACCGCGACGCGCCCCTTCACCAGAAAGTGCGGCAGCCCCTGCAACGCGGGCCGGCGCGACTCCCACGGCGCCGAGGCCGTGGTGGCCACCGGGAGCGTACGACAGCCAGCCAGGGCCAGTAGCAACAGGAGGCCTGCCGCACAGACCCTCGCGCGGCTACTTGGCATCCGGCAGCAGGCGCTTGATGGTGGCCTTGAGTGGCTTGGAGTCCGGGTCGCGTGCCAGCGCCGCGGCCCACACCTTGCGGGCCTGGCTCTGGTTACCGCTCGCCCACAGCACCTCGCCCCAGTGGGCGGCGATCTCGCCGTCGTGGCCCAGGGAGTAGGCACGTGCCAGGGTTGTGGATGCGCCGGTCAGGTCGCCGGAGCGGAACCGCACCCAGCCCAGACTGTCGAGCGCGGCCGGGCTGTCCGGCATCACCGTCAGCGCGCGGCGGATCAGGGATTCTGCATGCGGCAGCTCGAGCGAATGATCGGCCATCGTGTAGCCGAGCGCGTTGAGCATCGCCGGATCATCGGGACGCTTCTCCAGGATTTGCTGGAGGGCCTTCACCGACTCGGGCACATGCCCGGACTGCTCGAGAATCACGGCCCGGTCGTACTCGATCGAGGGATGCTGCGGATGGCGCTCGAGCGCTGAGCTGAGCACCGCAAGCCCGTTGTCGCCCTCGCCGTTGTCAGCCAGCAGCCGCGCCTTGACGAGCGTGAGGTCGAGTTCGTCCTCCGGGTGATCGGCTGCGTAGTCATCCAGCAGCGCCAGTGCCTCGGCGCGCGCGTGGCGCGGCAGCAGGATCGCCGCCGCGCGCGAGCGCGCCGTCAGCGCCACGGTTGAATCGTACAGGCGCCGGTAACCGGCCAGCGCCGCATCCGGATCCCCGTCGCGCGCGGCGATGTCGGCAAGGTACAGCTGCACCCCGTCGTTGCCGTCGCCGATCGTGAGCAGGTCGGTGAAGCGCTGGCGCGCCTCCTTGTAGTCGCCCGAGTTGAAGGCCAGCAGCGCCAGTCGCCGGTCGATCTCCACCTGCGGCGCCCCGCTGGCGCGCAGGCGCTCCAGCTCCTGGTGGGCCTCCTCACTGCGATCCAGCGAGGCCAGGATCTCGGCGAGCGCGAAGCCGCCCTGGCGCGGATCATCGGACTTCGCCAGGCGCGCGGTGGCGAGTGCCTTGGAACCGTCCCCGCGCATGACGTAGGCGCGCGCCAACACGCGCAGCGCGGCGAGATCCTTCGGGTCGTAGTTGAGCGCCCGCTGCGCATAGCCCACGGCGCGTTCACCGTCGTAGGCTGACAGGGCGAGCTCGCCGAGCAGCGTAAAGGTCTCGGGCGAGTTGGCACTCGGTTCCAGCACGCCGCTCATCGCGATGAGGACCGCGGAGGCATCCGACTCCTCGAGCAGCAGCGCGCTCAACTCGGTCATGCTGCGGGCGGTGCGCTCGCTCGCCTTGGCCGGTGGCGGCGCCGCGGCGCCGGGATGGGCGGCGGGGGATGCATTGCTGGCGGCGTTCTTCTGGTCCTCGACCCGCCAGAAGTCGCCGATGGCCGCGCGCGCATCGCTGGTGCGATACAGCTTCAGGGCGACCGCCGCATACAGCGCGTTCGCCTCGCGGTCATCGGGGGCAAGCGTGCGCCAGCGGCTCGCCGACTGCCAGGCAGCCGGCAGGTGCTCGCAGGCGACGGCCACCTGGGTGGCGCGCCGCGCAGTCTGCACGTCACCGTGGGCGGCAGCCTGGGCCAGCGATTCGGAGGCCGAGCGGCAGTCGCCGCGCTTGAGCGCCTCTTCGGCGGCCGCGACCGGAGGCGCCGCCGCCTGGGCGGCCGCCTGCTTCTGCGAGGCCGCTGGTGTGGCCGCGCACGCGGCGAGGCCCGCGAGCAGGGTGGCCCCGATGATGGGCATCAATAAGTTACGCAAGCGATTGATACTATTCACGGTAGACACTATAGACCCTGCCCAAAGTGCGCGCATTGCGCAACTTGTCACAAACTGCAGACATCCCGGAGAATGCGCGCCCGCAAATCATGAAGGAATCCATACAACAACGCCTGCAGAAGCTCGCCGAACGCTTCGAGGAAGTGGGGCATCTTCTGGGATCGCCCGAGGTCGCGGGCAGTTCCCAGCAGTTTCGCGACCTGTCGGTAGAATACGCGCGCCTGCAGCCGCTCGCCGAGCGCTTTGCCCGCTACCGGGGCCTGGAACGGGAGCTGGCAGCCTCGCGCGACCTGCAGAGCGACAGCGATGCGGGCATGCGCGCGCTCGGGGACGAAGAGGTGACGCGCCTGCAGCAGGCATTGACCCTGGAGGCCGACGAGCTGCGCAAGCTGTTGCTGCCGAAGGATACGCGCGACGACCAGAACATATTCCTCGAGGTGCGCGCCGGCACCGGCGGCGACGAGGCGGCGATCTTCGCCGGGGACCTGCACCGCATGTATGCGCGCTACGCGGAATCCAAGGGCTTCGCCGTGGAGGTGATCAGCGAGAGCCCCGGCGAGCACGGCGGCTACAAGGAGATTATCAGCCGTGTCGTCGGCAAGGGCGCCTTCTCGCTCCTGAAGTTCGAGTCGGGCACGCATCGGGTGCAGCGCGTGCCGGCCACCGAGGCCCAGGGCCGCATCCACACCTCCGCGGTCACCGTGGCGATCCTGCCGGAGCTCGAGGAGGTCGAGATCGACATCAATCCCGCGGACCTGCGCACCGACACCTACCGTTCCTCGGGGGCCGGCGGCCAGCACGTCAACAAGACCGACTCCGCCGTACGCATCACTCACATTCCGAGCGGCATCGTCGTCGAGTGCCAGGACGAGCGCTCTCAGCACAAGAACCGCTCGCGGGCGATGTCCTTGCTCAAGGCGCGCCTGCTTGCCTCGGAGCAGGAGAAGCAGCAGTCAGCCCAGGCGCAGTCACGCCGGCTGCAGGTGGGCACGGGCGATCGCTCCGAGCGCATCCGCACCTACAACTTTCCGCAGGGTCGCGTCACCGACCACCGCATCAACCTTACGCTCTACAAGCTGCAGCAGGTGATGGACGGGCGGCTGGATGAGCTGGTGCAGGCGCTGCAGCAGGAGCACCAGGCGGAGCTGCTGGCGGAGGAAGCGTGAGCGAGCCGGCGCCGGGGCTGGTCATTGACAGCAACACCGGCATCGATGTCTCGCTGCCGGTGGCCGGACCCGGGGTGCGCTCGTACGCCTTCATCGTCGACTGGCACATCCGCCTGATCCTCGCACTCGGCTGGTATGTCGCCGGCGCGACCTTCTACAACGGCAGGCTCTCGCTCACCCCGCCGCCGAAGACCGACGCGCTGTGGTTCGGCGCGATTGCATTGCCGGCGCTGGCGATCTACTTCCTCTACCACCCGGTGGTCGAGCTCGCCCTGCGCGGCAGCACGCCGGGCAAACGTCTGGCCGGGGTGCGTGTGGTCAGCCGCACCGGCGCGGCAGCGAGCGTGGGCGCACTGCTGGTGCGCAACGTGTTCAGACTCATCGACTCGCTGCCCGCCTGCTACGGCGTGGGGCTGGTGGTTGCGTCCTTCTCGCGGGACAACCTGCGCTGCGGCGACATGGCCGCAGGGACCGTGCTGGTGTACCAACGCAATCTGGACTTGGTGCCGCTGGCAGCCTCCGCCGCCGGTCCAGGCAGCCTCGACGCACAAAGCGCTGAACTGGTCTTCGAACTGCTGCAGCGCTGGAGTACTCTTGAGCCGCAGGCGCGGTTGCGCCTCGCGCGCCAGCTGCTGGTACGCAGCGGCAGCGCTGCTGCCGCGGTGGACGCGGCCGGTGAGGACGACCTGCGCTCCCGTCTCGAAAGACTCACCACGCCAGCCTGAAGCGCACATGGACCAAACCCCTCGCCGTCAGGCCCTCAGCACCGCGCTCCTGCAGCGTGGCGGGCTGTGGCGCGAGGCTCAGGCCCGCCTGGACCGTCTGGCCGGGGCGCGCAGCGATGATGCGGCCGATGCGGCGCGGGTGGCGGACGACTACCGGATGCTGGCCCATGACCTAGCGCGCGCGCGCGAGCTGCTGCCGGCGACGCGCACGCGCGCGTACCTCGAGGGCGCCTACGCCCGCTCACACGGCGTGCTGCACCAGGGGGCATGGCGCGCAGGCAGTGCGCTGCGGCAGTTCGTGTGCGAGGAGCTGCCCGCTGCCATCGTCTGGCTCAGGCCCTACCTGTGGTGGACGACGCTCATATTTCTACTGGCCGCCGCCGCCGGCTATGCGCTCGTGCACCGCTATCCGGAGCTCATCGGCCTGTTCGCATCCCCGGACCTGATCGCCAGCGTCGAGCGCGGCAAGCTGTGGACCGATGGCCTGCTGAACATCGTGCCCTCCTCGGTGCTGTCGGTGCAGATCCTGGCGAACAATGTCGTCGTCAGCCTGTTTGCCTACTGCGCCGGGCTGTTCTTCGGGCTCGGCACGCTTTACATCCTGGGATTGAACGGCCTCATGCTCGGCGCGGTGTTCGCGTTCGTCGGCGCGCATGGGCTCGCCGGCGCCCTCGCGGGCTTCATCGTCGCCCACGGTTGCGTGGAGCTGTCGGTCATGTGCCTGTCGGCGGCGGCCGGAGCGGCGGTGGGCGAGGCACTGATTCGCCCGGGCCGCGGCGGACGGCTGCGGTCCTTCAGCGCGGCAGCCCTGCGCTCAGGACGCGTCCTGCTTGCCTGCGCGGTGCTGCTGGTCGGGGCCGGGCTCATCGAGGGCTTCATCTCGCCCAATCCACGCGTGCCAGTCAGCGCACGCGTTGCCATCGGGATAGGCTACTGGCTGGTGATGCTGAGCGTGCTGTCAGGGCGACTGTTCAGGGTCGGCGAGCTGCTGCGCCGCCCGCGCACCTAGATCCGTCGCGAACGCCGCAGCTGCTCGTAGCGGCTGAACAGCGCCGGCTCGAGGCGCTCCGCCGCGGCCGCCACCACCGGCACGCCCAGCCGCTCGAGCACGGCGCGCTGGCTGAGCGCGCGTTTTTGGTGCTCCTGGGCGGCGAGCGCGATCCATGGGTCTTCCCAGGCCTGCGCCTCGCTCTGCGCCAGCGCGGCAATCTCGCCGCTGAGGACGCCCGCCACCATGACCAGGTGCGGCGGCGCCAGGAGCCTGACCGCGCGTGCGAGCTGTGTGGCGATGCTGGCGTCGTCCAGGTCCGTCAGCAGGATCACCAGCGAGCGATGCTTGAGCAGGCGCCGGATGGCCACCGCCGCGCTGGTAGGATCCGACTCGGCGCGGCGCGGAGTGGCTTGCTCGAGCATGCTGCGCACGCGCATCACGCCGTTCACGCCGCGCTCCGGTGCGCAGCTGCCCACCACCCGGTCCGCGTACATGACCAGCCCGATGCGGTCGTCGTGATGCGTGGCCAGCTCGGCCAGGCGTGCGGTGAGATTGCTATACAGGCCGAAGTGCTCGAGCGCGCCGCTACGCACCCGGCTGAGCCTCCCGGCGTCGATGGCGACCAGCAGGTCCAGGTGCTGATCTTCGCTGTACTCGCGGGTGATCAGCGCGCGCGTGCGCGCAGTTGCCTTCCAGTCAATGCGCGAAAGCGGATCGCCGCGCACGTAGCCGCGCAGCTGGTACAACTCCGCGCCGGCGCCGACGATGCGGCGCGCGCGTGCACCGCCGGCCATAGCGCGCATGCGCACGCCACTGCGCAGCGCATCGGGGGCCACCACGCCGCGGTACTCCGGGCGCAGCAGGGTCGGCCACCATGCAAGCGCAAACGGCCCGCGCTGGCGCGCCGACAGCTCAGGCCAGCGTTGTGGCCCCAGGCGCACGGGCAGTACGGTGAAGGCATCGGAGGTGTGCATCCCGGGGGGAACGTTGACGCGGCGGTTCCCGGTCAGGGGCTCGAATCCCACCGGCAGCGCCGGGGCGTACTCGAGCGCGAGCCCCCGTGCCGACGGATTGGTGAACTCGAAGGCCGCCGGCAGCGGCCGGCCGAGGAAGGCGCGCGCCGCCATGGCGACACGCACGGCAATCCGCTGGCGCCGCACCAGCGCGCTCTCCAGCGCCAGCCCGAGCAGCAGCAAACCCGCCGGAATGGTCCACAGTCGTGCCAGCGCGGCTTGGTCGGACCACAGCCCGACGATGGCGAGCACGGCGCTCAGAACCACCAGGAGATAACCGCGGGCAGTGAGGTGCACCGCCGGCTCCGTCAGCGGGGGACCGGGGTCTGGGCGAGAATATTCTCTACCGTGTCCAGATCGGTGAGACCTTCGAGCGCGGCCTCGGGAGTCAGCACCAGCCGATGGGGCATTACCCACACTGCGGCGCGCTTCACGTCATCCGGCGTCACGAATTCACTACCGCGCAATGCCGCGAGAATGCGCGCCGCCTTGAGCAGCGCCAGTGCCCCGCGGGTGGAAAGGCCGAGCGCAAGGCGCGGGTGCCCGCGAGAGGTAGTCGCCAGGTCGAGCACGTACGCGCTGAGCGCATCCGACACGTGTACCGCCTCGGCGTCGCTGCGTGCGGCCCCGAGCAGCGCCCGATCGATCGCCGTCACCGATGCCAGCGCAGCCTGCGCGGCCGTCCCCATGCCGCCGTAGCGACTAAGGATCTCGGCCTCGGCCGCGCGCGCTGGGTACTGCATGTCCAGGCGCAGCATGAAGCGATCAAGCTGTGACTCGGGCAGCGGGTACGTGCCCTCGAATTCGCGCGGGTTCTGCGTCGCGATGAGCAGGAAGTCCGGCGGCAGCTCGAACGTACTGCGATCGACGCTGACCTGCCGTTCCTCCATGGCTTCGAGCAGCGCTGATTGCGTCTTCGGTCCGGTGCGATTGATCTCATCGACGAGGACGACGTCGGCGAACAGCGGACCGGGCCGGAAGTTGAAGGCCTTGGTGATCTCATCGAATACGCTCACGCCGGTGATGTCGCTCGGCATCAGGTCGGCCGTGCCCTGGATGCGCTTGAACTCGCCACCGAGTGCCCGGGCCAGGGTCTTGGCCAGCAATGTCTTGCCGAGTCCGGGGATGCCCTGCACGAGCACGTGGCCGCGTGCCAGTAGGGCAATGATCAGGGCATTCAGGGAGGCATCCGTCCCGACGACCACACGTCCGAGTTCCCGCGCCAGCAGGCTCTCGAGTTGCTGGATTGAGGTGCTCATGCGGTGAGTAGCCTTTCGGTTCGGACGATGAGGTTGCGCAGGCGCACCAGCGGCACCTTTCGGCCAGCGTACGCCTGTGTGTACCAGGACTTCAGCTGTGCGACGTCCGAGGTTGCCAGTCGCGGATGTTGCTCGAGCCACGCCCACAGTGCAGCCTCCTCGGCGTCGCGCCCATCGTGGAGGACGCCCCTGATGCCGAGGAAGAAGTTTTCGAACAGGCGCCTGGCTGCCGCTGCCGGCTGCAATACGCGCGCGAGGAACAGCCCGGTGTCGCGCACCAGCTGTGTCTCATGCGGTGCGGGGACGCGCGTCGCAGGGGCGGGCAGTTGCGTCCCACCCAACACCCAGACCAGCCAGACCGCCGCGATGATGCCGAGCGTCGCGTACAGCCTCCCGTCCTTGTAGAACTTCGCGGGGTCGTACACGGCCGAGAGACCCTGGTGTTCATCATCGAAGATCACCGCACCAGCCGGTGTCGTGGTCGAGGCCACGATATTCGCCAGCAGGCGCGCGTTGTCCTCCAGGCCGAGCGCCCGGTTGGAGAACAGCGAGGCGAAGCCGCTCACGATTATCGTTCCTGCGCCCAGCGGCCGCACCCACAGGGCCCCGTCCTTGGTAGCTTCCTCGTGCGCCAGGGCCAGCATGAATCCGTCACGTGGTACCTTGATGGACCAGTGCATGGGCGGGAAGTCCGACAGCCCGACTGCGCGCTGCACGGCCTCGAGATACGGATGCGGGCGGTTGGCAACCAGCTTGCTGCGGATCGGTTCCAGGGGCCCGAGCGAGCTGCGCGCTACGCGCTCCAGCAGACGCCCATCCCTGGCCACACTCTTGACGGGCGCCCCGGCCTTCGGCACTTCCTCCTGGGCCTGCACTTCAAGTCCGCTCAACAACTGCAGGTCTCCTGCCAGCCCGCGGTCGGAACGGGCCCACGCAGGCCGGTCCGACAGCGCTGCCAGGATAAGGAGCGTGTTGCCGCGCCGTATCCAGCCATCCAGCGCCACCGCCTCGTCGGTACGGAAGGCGGTCGCCGCCGGCAGCGTCACGACCAATAGGTTTCCCGTAGGCGAGAGGCGTGGGGACTTCGCGAGCGTACTGAAGCGCTCGCGCAGAGAAATCGCGGAGATCCCCTCCTCCTTCAGCCATGACATCGCGCCCAGCAGCCCGTTGGCGCGCCGCTCTGCGGTGGTGGGCGCTGCCAGGTCGCGCTCGCCCGGCGGGCCGGTACGCACAAAGAGCATCCCACACACCAGCAGCGAGCCAAGTGCGCAGCCCAGGGTTGTCAGCCGCTCACGTCCCATGCGTGGCCGCGTGCGGCGCCGGGGCCGCGGTTCCGAGCCGTACAAGCATGCGGCGACCCGCGGCGATGGCCGAGGCGAGGCTCGTGGTGGGGAAGTCGTGTGTCGAGAACCGCAGTTGTTCGCTGGCCAAGGCGAGTTCCGCAAGCGCCGCTTCCTCGGAATCGTCGGCGAGGCGCGCATCGCGCAGCAGTTCGCGCGCGGTGAGCGCGCGGGCCGGCGGCAGGCGTCCCTGCTCGGTGAGCCGCTCCGCGATCAGCTGCAGCAACAGCGCCGGCTGCTCGCGCAGGTCGCGGCGCTCCAGCTCGTCCAGGCCGCCACCGGCCTGACCCGCTCCTTCGCGCACCGCGCGGCCGCGCGGCGCCACAGGAGGTCCCCTCAGCACCCCGGCGATGCGAAGTTCGTTGACGAGGATCGCCAGCGCCATGGCCATGACCAGCGCGAGCGCCAGCCACGCGATCACCGTCATCGCACCTTGGGAGAAATTCAGGCGCCCCAGCCAGGATCCGAGTGCCGGATGGGCCTCACCCGCGGCCGTGATCTTGCGCAACCACGCCTTGAAGCGCCCCCACCAACTGCTGCCGGATTCATCCACCGGCGAGATTCGCGCGATGACCGCGGCCGCGGTCTGCGCCCGTGGCGCACGCACCGGGATGCGGGGGGCCAAGCTGCGTGACAGCAACGTGTGCAGCTCCGTGAGTCCTTGCGCCGAGAGCTGGTTTCGCGGCTGATCCCAGTCCGACGGCAGCCAGGCTGCCCAGGCGCTGTGTGTCAGCTGCGCCGGCAGGTCCGGGCAGCGCGCGGCGATGCGCTCGTAGCCCACGTCGAGGTCATGATCGAGGCGCGCGGCGCATGCATCGAGGCGATCGAGCAGCTCATGCGCGTGCGCGCCGCTGACGCCGGCGAGCAGTAACAGGATGCCGGCCAGCCAGCGGCGCACCGCTCAGGCCGTGGCAGAGATTCGTTGCGCGAGATCCGTGCCTTGCCGGCGCACGGTCAGGTCACCGAGCACCGCCAGCTGAAGCGCCGAGTAGAATGGGACCACGAACGCCCCCAGCGCCACCGCGATGACAGCATAGGCAGCCGTCACTACGGCCAGCTCGCCATGTGCCGCCACGGCGACGACGAATGCCGTCGCGGCGCCCAGCACGAGGTAAAACACCGCGAGGATGATGAGCGCGACGGTGTACACGGCGGTCAGTCGCCAGAAGCTGCCGCGGGTCAGGCTCCAGCTACGCAGCAGACTGGTCATCGGCCCGGCACCCTCCAGGATCAGTACCGCATACGAACAGGATAAGGCTACGAGCACATAGCTCAGGAGCACCACGCACAGCACGATCACAAGCCATTCCGGCAAACCCGCCCAGAGCAGCGCGGCGGGCGCCAAGCACACGATGGCTGCGAAACCTAAAAGCACGCTGAACCCGATGAGCACCAGGACGCGGCGGGCCATGGTCGGCAACTCGCCGCCAGGCAGGCTGCCCGTGCTCAACCTGTACTGCCGCAGAAGGATCGTCGCATTCAGCATCAGGCTGAGCACCACGCTCACGAGATTTACCGCCTCGTACCCCGGTTCGCGCATCGTCACCAGCATCGAGGTGTTTAGGCCGCGACCGCTGGCCAGCAGATACAGGGCGGGCAGCTGCGATCCGAGGATGGCAAGAGCCGCCAGCGGCAGACACTTGACCACCGTGCCGCGGTAGATGCGGAACGTCAGATCCAAGGTCTCCCCGACCGACAGGGGACGCTGCGGGGGATATAACGGTGTGGACATTGGAATATATTAACGCGGTGACGAAGCTGCCGATATGACCACCCCATCCTGCGGCGATTTACTGGCGCGGGGGGTGCAGCGGCTGCAGGCGGCACCCGGCCAGCAGACCCATGATCCCAACCTCGACGCCCGGCTGGACGCCCAGGTGCTGCTGGCGCACGTCCTAGGTGTCACGCGCGGCCGCCTGCTCTCACATCCTGAGGCGCCCTGCAGTGCGGCGCAGGCGCTGCAGTATGAGGAGCTGCTGGGCCGGCGCGCCGCGGGCGTGCCGCTGGCCTACCTCGTCGGGCACCGTGAGTTCTGGTCGCTCGAGCTGGCGGTGAATCCTGGTGTGTTGGTGCCCCGGCCGGAGACCGAGCTGCTGGTGGAGCGCGCCCTGACGCGCGGCCCCACCACGGCCGCACGGGTGGCGGATTTGGGGACCGGCTCCGGGGCCGTGGCGCTCGCGCTCGCCAGCGAGCGCCCCGACTGGCACGTCGTGGCGACCGATATTTCCGCGGCGGCCCTCGCCGTGGCGCGCGCCAACGCTACAGCCCTGGGTCTGTCACGGGTCGAATTCCGCCACGGCGACTGGTATGCGGCGCTCGCGGGCGAGTTGTTCGATCTGCTGGTGAGCAATCCACCGTATGTAGCAGCCGCCGACCCGGCGCTGCTGCAGCTGCGGCATGAGCCGCAGCTGGCCCTGACGCCCGGGGAGGACGCGCTGGAGAGCCTGCGCACGCTGGCCGCCGGCGCGGCATCCCACCTGGCGCTGGGCGGCTGGCTGATGCTCGAGCACGGCGCAAGCCAGGGCGCGCAGGTGCGCAGCGCGCTTGTCCTGGCGGGCTTCCGTCACGTACGCTCGCACCGCGATCTGGCCGGACACGAGCGCATGACGGAAGGACAACGATGATCAGATTCGAAACCTCACTCGGCGGCTTCACCGTGGAACTGTTCCCCAAGGAAGCCCCGGTGACCGTGGAAAACTTCCTGCGCTACGTCGACGATGGCTTCTTCGCCGGCACGGTGTTCCACCGCGTCATGCCAGGCTTCGTCATCCAGGGCGGCGGCCTGACCGCGGACCTCGCCAACAAGAAGACGCGCGCCCCGATCGCCAACGAGGCGAAGAACGGACTAAAGAACGGCCGTGGCTACCTGTCGATGGCACGCACCAGCGACATCAACAGCGCCACCTCGCAGTTCTTCGTCAACCTCGTCGACAACGCCTTCCTCGACCACGGGCCGCGGGACTACGGCTACGCGGTGTTTGGCAAGGTCACAGAGGGAATGGATGTCATCGACAAGATCGCCAAGGTGAGCACCGGCAATAAGAAGGGACACCAAGGCGTGCCGCTCGAGGACGTGGTCATCGTCTCGGCACGCCGCCTCGAGGCGAAATAGCCCGGTCGCCAGGCACCTTGGCGCCGCCCATCGGTCCGCGCCACCGGAGCACGCGCTGGGTGCCCGTGCACCGCCAGCGTGGCCGAATCGCGCGCCGGCTCCTCAAGTGGCTCGGCGCGCTGCTCCTGGGCTGGCTTGCCCTGAGCGTCGTCGCCGTGCTGATGCTGCGCTGGCTGAACCCGCTGACCAGCGCAATGATGGTCGAGGCGCGGGTGCAGGCGTGGGCGGCGCAGCGCCACGACTACCACACCGACTACCAGTGGGTGAACCTGGAGCAGATATCTCCGCACGCCGCCATAGCCGTGGTCGCCTCCGAGGATCAGCTGTTTCCCTTCCACGCCGGCTTCGACTTCAACTCCATCCGCGCCGCGGTGCGCGCCAGCGAGCAGGGCAAGCACCTGCGCGGCGCGAGCACCATCTCGCAGCAGGTGGCCAAGAACCTATACCTGTGGTCCGGCCACTCCTTCGTGCGCAAGGGCCTGGAAGCCTATTTCACGGTGCTGATCGAGGCGCTCTGGCCGAAGGAGCGCATCCTCGAGATGTATCTGAATATCGCGCAGTTCGGCGACGGCATCTACGGGGTGCAGGCCGCCTCGCAGCGCTTCTGGCACACCAACGCCCGCGCGCTGACGTCATCCGAAGCGGCGCTACTGGCCGCCGTGCTGCCCAGCCCGGTGCAGATGCACGCCGATCGGCCCTCGCGGTATATCGCGATGCGGCGCGAGCAGATCCTCGCGCAGATGCGCGAGCTCGGGGGCGCGGCCTACCTGCGGGCGCTGGAATCAGAGCGGCGCGGAACGCACTAGGCCGCCGCGCGGCATTTAGGGCTCGTAGCCCAGGCTCGGCGCCAGCCAGCGCTGCGTCTCCTCCAACGTGCTGCCCTTGCGCCGCGCATAGTCCTGCACCTGGTCGCGGTCGATCTTGCCCAGGGCAAAGTAGTGCGACTGCGGGTGGCCGACGTACCAGCCGCTCACCGCCGCCGTCGGGTACATGGCGAAGGATTCCGTGAGCGAAATGCCGGCATTACGATCCACGTCCAGCAGCTCCCACAGCTTGCGCTTCTCGGTGTGGTCCGGGCAGGCCGGGTAGCCCGGCGCCGGACGAATCCCGCGGTACTCCTCGCGCACCAACTGTTCGTTGGTGAGCGCCTCGTCGGCGCCGTAGCCCCACAGTTCGCGCCGCACGCGCTCGTGGAAGTGCTCCGCCGCCGCCTCGGCGAGCCGGTCGGCGAGCGCCTTGAGGATGATGCTCGAGTAGTCATCGTGCGCCTTCTCGAAGCGTGCGACGTGCGCCTCGATGCCGATGCCGGCGGTGACGGCGAAGGCGCCGAAGTAGTCGCGCACGCGGCTCGCCTTGGGAGCCACATAGTCGGCCAGGCACTCGTGCGGCTGGCCATCCGGCTTGCCCTTCTGCTGGCGCAGGAAATTCAGCGTCGCCAGCACCTGCGTGCGCGACTCGTCGGTGTAAAGCTCGACGTCATCGCCCACCGCATTGGCCGGGAACAGCCCCACCACCGCGCGCACGCGCAGCCAGCGCTCGGCGATCAGTGTCTTGAGCATGCGCCGTGCGTCGGCATACAGGTTGCTGGCCGCTTCCCCGACCACCGGGTCGGTGAGGATCTCGGGGAACTTGCCGGAGAACTCCCACGCATTGAAGAATGGCATCCAGTCGATGTAACCAAGCAGTTCCTGCAGCGGGTAGTCCTCGAAGCTCTGCACCCCGGGTAGCCGAGGAGGCGGCGGCTGGTACGCAGCCCAGTCCAGTCGGCGGTGATTGGCGCGCGCCGCGGCTATCGACAGCTCCGGCACTTTCACGCTCTTGGCGGCATGCTGCGCGCGCCGTCGCTGGTGCTCCTCCTGCACCTTGGCCGCGAAGGCGGTGCGCTGTTCCGGCTGGCTGAGCGTCTGGCACACCC
Source organism: uncultured Pseudomonadota bacterium (assembly GCA_963794975.1). GTDB lineage: Bacteria > Pseudomonadota > Gammaproteobacteria > Steroidobacterales > Steroidobacteraceae > 13-2-20CM-66-19. Next base: position 38,978 of record CAWCGL010000007.1, read on the forward strand.
CCACCGCGCGCGAGGCATCCTTCACGTACACGACCTCGGAAGCGTACTGCGGGGCGATCTTCACCGAGGTATGTGCGGGAGAAGTAGTCGCGCCGCCAATGAGCAGCGGCATCTCGAACCCCAAGCGCTTCATCTCCCGGGCGACGTGCACCATCTCATCGAGAGACGGGGTGATCAGTCCCGACAGGCCGATGAAGTCAACCTGCTCGCGCCGCGCGGTCTCCAGGATCTTCTCGCACGAGACCATGACGCCCAGGTCGATCACCTCGAAGTTGTTGCACTGCAGGACCACGCCGACGATGTTCTTGCCGATGTCGTGCACGTCCCCCTTTACGGTGGCCATGACGATGCGACCCTTGGCGCGCCGCGCGCCGCGATCCTTGTTTGCCTCGATGAACGGCACCAGGTGCGCGACGGCGCGCTTCATGACCCGTGCGCTCTTGACCACCTGCGGCAGGAACATCTTGCCGGCGCCGAACAGGTCGCCCACGGCGTTCATGCCGTCCATCAGCGGCCCCTCGATCACCTCCAGCGGATGCGCGAACTCCAAGCGCGCCGCCTCGGTGTCCTCGATGATGAAGTCGTCGATCCCCTTGATGAGAGCGTGCTCGATGCGCTTCGGCACCGCCCAGCTGCGCCACTCCAGGTCCTCGGCGCGGCGCACCCCGCCCTCGCCCTTGAAGCGCGCCGCAAGCTGCAGCAGGCGCTCGGTGGCCTCGGGGCTGCGGTTCAGGACCACGTCCTCGCAGGCCTCGCGCAGCTGCGGCTGGATCTGCTCGTAGATCGCCAGCTGGCCCGCATTGACGATCCCCATGTCCATGCCGGCGGCGATGGCGTGGTAGAGGAACACCGAGTGCATGGCCTCGCGCACCGCGTCGTTGCCGCGGAACGAGAACGACACGTTGCTCACGCCGCCGCTGACCAGCGCGTGCGGCAGCTCCTGCTTCAGCCTGCGGGTGGCCTCGATGAAGGCCACGCCATAGGAATTGTGCTCCTCGATGCCCGTGCCGATCGCGAAGATGTTCGGGTCGAAAATGACGTCCTCGGCGGCAAGGCCCACCTGCTCGGTGAGGATGCGGTAGGCGCGCGCGCAGATGCGCACCTTGCGCTCCACCGTATCCGCCTGCCCCTGCTCATCGAATGCCATGATCACGGCGGCGGCGCCGTAGCGGCGCACCTTGCGGGCATGCTCGATGAAGGCCGCCTCGCCCTCCTTCAGGCTGATCGAGTTCACTATTGCCTTGCCCTGCACGCACTTCAGGCCCGCCTCGATCACGGTCCACTTCGATGAGTCGATCATCACCGGCACGCGCGCGATATCCGGCTCGGCGGCCACGAGGTTGAGGAAGCGCACCATTGCCGCCTGCGAATCGAGCATGCCTTCGTCCATGTTGACGTCGATCACCTGCGCGCCGCTGGCCACCTGCTGGCGCGCGACATCCAGCGCGGCGGTGTAGTCACCCGCCTCGATCAGCTTGCGGAACTTGGCGGAGCCGGTGACGTTGGTGCGTTCGCCGACGTTCACGAACAGGCTGTCCTCGTCGATGTTCAGGGGCTCGAGCCCCGCCAGGCGACACTTGGCAACCGTCGCCGGGCGCTGGCGCGGCTTGCGGCCGCGCACCCCCTCGGCGATCAGGCGGATGTGCTCGGGCGTCGTGCCGCAGCAACCGCCCACGATATTGACCAGCCCGGACTCGCCGAACTCGCGCAGGATCTCGGCGGTCTCCGCCGCCCCCTCGTCGTACTCGCCAAAGGCGTTGGGTAGCCCGGCGTTGGGATAGGCGCACACGTAGGTGTCGGCCACGGCCGAGAGCTCCTGCACGTAGGGGCGCAGCTGCTGCCCGCCCAGTGCGCAGTTGAGCCCGATGAATAGCGGCTGCGCGTGGCGGATGGAATTCCAGAACGCCTCCGGAGTCTGGCCGGAGAGCACGCGGCCGGAGGCATCGGTGATCGTGCCGGAGATCGCCAGCGGCAGCGTGACCCCGCTTTCATCGAACAGGGTGAGCGCGGCATAGATCGCCGCCTTGGCGTTCAGCGTGTCGATCACCGTCTCGATGAGCAGGAAGTCCGCGCCGCCGAGCACCAGGCCGCGTGCGGCCTCGAGATAGGCAGCCACGAGCTCATCGAAGGTGACGCTGCGGTAACCCGGGTCATTGACGTCCGGGGACAGCGAGGTCATGCGGTTGGTCGGTCCGAGCGCCCCGGCCACCAGGCGCGCCACGCCGGTACGCTCGGCGAACTCGTCAGCCACCTGTCGCGCCAGGTGCGCGGCGCGGTAGTTGAGCTCCGGCACGAGCGCCTCCAGGCCGTAGTCGGCCTGCGAGACCGCGTTTGAGTTGAAGGTGTTGGTCTCGATGATGTCGGCGCCGGCCGCAAGGTACGCGCGGTGTATGTCGCTGACGATCTCCGGGCGCGTAAGGGTGAGAATGTCGTTGTTGCCGCGCAGGTCGCGCCCGTGCGCGCGCAGCCGCTCGCCACGGAAGCCCGCCTCGTCGAGCTTGTGCTGCTGGATCATGGTGCCCATCGCGCCATCAAGCACCACGATGCGCTCGTCCAGGGCACGCCTGAGGCGCTCGAGGCGCCGGCGGCGTGCACTCTCATCGAGGGGTGCGATCGCATACGGTGCCGCCGTGGCGCGGCCGGGCGCGGTGGTCTTGTCGATATCGGCGCGCGGGGCGCCGGCGGCGGGGTGCAGGTGATTGCAGGCGGTCATGCGTGGAGTTCCGGGGATGCAGCGCAGCGCACGGTCGGCCGCGGGCGAAGCCCCAGCGCATGACAGATGGCAAACGTGAGTTCGGCGCGGTTGAGGGTATAGAAATGAAACTCGCCCACCCCGTGGGCGGCGAGTGAGTGGACCTGCTCGATGGCCACGCTCGCGGCGATGAGCCGGCGCGTCTCCGCATCATCCTCCAGTCCGGAGATGCGCTCGTGCAGCCACGACGGGATCGAGGCCCCGCAACGTGCGGCAAAACGCAGCACCTGCGGGAAGCGCGTGATGGGCAGGATTCCCGGAACAATGGCCGCGGCAATCCCCGCTGCAGCACAGCGGTCGCGGAAGCGCAGGTAGGTCCCGGTATCATAGAAGAACTGCGTGATCGCCCGCGTCGCGCCCGCGTCGATCTTGCGCTTGAGGTTGTCCAGGTCCGCCTGCGCGGAAGCCGCCTCGGGGTGCACCTCGGGGTAGGCGGCGACCGAGATGTCGAATGGGGCGACGGCAGTCAGGCCAGCGACGAGTTCCGCGGCGCAGGTGAAGCCGTCGCGCCCTGGCTGCGGCGCCGTGTGTCCCGGCGGCAGGTCGCCGCGCAGCGCCACCAGATGACGGATGCCCTGGTCCCAGTAGCCGCGGGCGATGTCGAGGATCTCCCCGCGGCTGGCGCCAATGCAGGTCAGGTGCGGCGCCCCCGTGAGCCGGGAGTCGCGCTGGATGCGCGTGACAACATCGTGCGTGCGCTCGCGCGTGGAACCGTCGGCGCCATAGGTCACGGAGACAAAGCGCGGCTGCAGCGGCGCCAGGCGCTCGATGGAGGCCCACAGGGTTTCCTCCATCGCCGCATCGGCCGGCGGGAAGAATTCGAACGAGACTCCAATGGGCGGGCGATTCATGCCGCGCCCGTCCCTTGCTGGCCGGCACTGGCCGCTGCAGCGACGGCACGCGCGGCGAGCACGTGCTCGCCGTCGGCCTCCACGGGAGTGATCTTCTCGCACTGCAGCCCGGCATCGCTCAGCAGGCGGCGCAGGCGGGCAAGCGGATGCTCGACGATGCGGTCGCCCGCGGTGTCGAGCGCGTCGTAGCGCTCGAAGAGCCACAGCCGGCCGCCGGGCAGCAGAGCCGTGCACCCCCGGCGCAACAGCCGCGGCAGGCTCGCGGCGCTGCCGCTGGGCTGATCGAGCACGATCTGTGCAAACGGGCCGCCACAACGATCAAGGTCCGCATCACTGAAAACCTGCGCGGAGGCCGCCTCGATGACTCGGCAGGCAGCGGCGCTGCGCTCCGCGCAGGCGCGCGCCCACTGCGCCGCCCGGCGCGACGGCGCCAGCACCGTGCAACCCTCCTCGCCACGCGCCGCCACGGCCAGCAGCTCCGGGTGCCGCACCCCGATCAGCAGCACTCCGCCGGCGGGCTCGGCCGCCACATCCGCGAGCAGCAGCGCGGCCAGCGAGCGCCCGAGCCGGGATTCGGCCGCGACGGGGACGGAGGCAGCCGACAGCGCGCGCGCTGCGCTGCGGTCCTGCTGCAGCACCGGATCGGCGCGGTCGAGAAGGCCCAGTAGGCCGCGCACGAAGCTCGCCGCCGCTGCGGCGCCAGAGATGCGGTAGTGCACCCGCTGCCCCTGCCGGATCCGTTCGATCAGGTCCGCATCGCAGAGGATCTTCAGATGTCGCGACGTGCGCGGCTCGCTCTGCTGCAGTGCCCTGGCGAGTTCCGAAACACTCAATGCGCCTTCGGCGCACAACGCCAGCAGGCGCAGCCGGCTGGGGTCACCGGCGGCCCGCAGCCAGTCGGTGAGGATCGAGGGGGAAAGGCTCATTCAAATATTGTACATTCCTTTAATAGTCTCCATGCCGTTGGAATAGCCCCTAGCGAGACCTCACTTTGGACTACGAAATCGATTGATAAGTCGGGAAAATGCCAAGACTGTATCTTTATAGATACAATCCTAGTGGATGGCCTCGGGACCGCCCACACTGTCGGCAAACAATGCCTCGATGTCGATCGAATCGAACGTGTAGGGGCGCTGGCAGAACTCGCAGGTGACCGTCACCGAGCCGTGCTCCCTGAGCACGTCCCGGATTTCCTCCGATCCGAGTGCCCGCAGGACTCCCGCCACGCGCGACGGGTTGCAGCGGCACTCAAATTCCACCGGCGCGCCGCCAAAGATCCGCACATCGTGCCCGGGAAACAGGGCTGCCAGGTTCGCCTCCAGCGATTTGCCGAGCAGCATTCCGGGAGTAAGCCGCTGCATGCCCCACTGGGCTTCCTGCCAGGCATCGCGGGTGCGGGCTTCACCAGCCTCCGGGAGTTTCTGCACCAGCATGCCGGCGGCGCGCTGGGCGTCGGCCGCCAGGACCACGCGCGTGGGCAGCTGCTCGGAGGTGGCAAAGTAAGCCTCGAGCGACTGCGCCAGCGAGTCCCCCGCGAGCGGCACCACGCCCTGGTAGCGCGCACTCTTTTCTTCGGCCTCGACCGTCACCGTGATACGCCCGGCATCGCCGGTGAGCTGCCGGAATATTTCCCCGGGCGGGGAGTGCGTCGCCACCGCGGCGAGCGACTGGGCGTCGTAGCGCGCCACGGCGCGTATGCGGTTGTCGTCGGTGCACTGCGCGACCAGCAGGCTCACGATGCCATCGCCTTGGAGCTGGAAGGTCAGCGTCCCGCGAAACTTGAGCGTCGCAGCGAGCAGCGTGCAGGCGGCCACGGCGTGGCCCAGCAGCTCGTCGACTGGGGCAGGGTACTGGCGGTGGCGGCGCAATTCGCGCCAGGCGCTTTCCACATGGGCCCAGTGGCCGCGCACCGGCTCGCCCTCGAAGATGAACCGTCTGACCTGATCGGCCGCGGGCGCTGTTTCAGTTTTCATGGCGAGCAGAATGGGGCCCGCGCCCGGGGCTTCAACCCTTTGTCGCCGCGCACCGACGCTGCGGACTTCAGCCGCTCAGCTTCTTCTTCAGCAGCTCGTTGAGCTGCGCGGGGTTGGCCTTGCCGCCCGTCGCCTTCATGACCTGTCCGACGAAGAAGCCGAACAGCTTGTCCTTACCGGAGCGGAAGTCCGCCAGCTGTCCGGGATTCTTGGCCAGCACCTCGTCGATGACCTTCTCGATGGCGGACGTGTCGGTGATCTGCCGCAGGCCCTTGGCCTCGATCACCTGGTCGGCACTGGCGCCCTCGGTCCACATGGACTCGAAGACCTCCTTGGCGATCTTGCCGGAGATGGTCTGGTCGGAGATGCGTGCGATGAGCCCGGCGAGGCGTGCGGCGGGCAACCGTGCGGCGCCGACGTCCAGGTTGTCCTTGTTGAGGGCCGCGGCGAGCTCGCCCATCACCCAGTTGGCCGCCAGCTTCGGTTCGCGCGGCACTTCGCGCACGACATCCTCGTAGTAGGCGGCCAGCTCGCGGCTGGCGGTGAGCACGCCGGCATCGTACGCAGACAGGGAGTACTGGCTGGCAAAGCGCGCCGCCTTCTGGTCGGGCAGCTCCGGCAGGCTCTTGCGCACCTCCTCGATGAACCCCTGCGTCAGCTCGACCGGCAGCAGGTCCGGGTCCGGGAAATAGCGGTAGTCGTTGGCCTCTTCCTTGGAGCGCATGGAGCGGGTCTCGCCCTTGTCCGGGTCGTACAGGCGCGTCTCCTGCACGACCTTGCCGCCGGACTCGAGCAGCTCGATCTGCCGCTCCACCTCGTAGTTGATGGCGCGCTCGACGAAGCGGAAGGAATTGAGGTTCTTGATCTCCGCGCGGGTGCCGAACTTGTCCGCCCCGAGCTTGCGCACCGATACATTCGCATCGCAGCGGAACGAGCCCTCCTGCATGTTGCCGTCGCAGATCTCCAGGTAGCGCACCAGCGTGTGCACCTTCTTCATGTAGGCAACCGCCTCCTTGGCCGAGCGCATGTGCGGCTCGGAGACGATCTCCAGCAGCGGCGTGCCCGCGCGGTTCAGGTCGATGCCCGTGAGCCCCGGCAGCCCCTCGTGCAGTGACTTGCCGGCATCCTCTTCCAGGTGTGCGCGCGTGACGCCGATGCGCTTGGCACTGCCGTCCTCGAGCACGATGTCGAGCGCGCCATCGGCGACGATCGGCAGCTCGTACTGGCTGATCTGGTAGCCCTTGGGAAGATCAGGGTAGAAGTAGTTCTTGCGCGCAAACACCGAGTGGGTGGCGATGCGCGCATTGAGCGCCAGACCGAGCTTCACGGCCATGCGCACCACCTGCGCGTTGAGCACCGGCAGCACGCCCGGATAGCCCAGGTCGACCAGGTTGGCCTGCGCATTGGGCGGGGCACCGTAGTGCGTCGCGGAGCCGGAGAAGATCTTCGACTGCGTCGCCAGCTGCGCGTGGATTTCCAGCCCGATGACGGTTTCCCAGCCGCTCATGCGTACCCCCGCGGCACCCGGGTGTGCCAGTCCGTCTCCCGCTGGAACGCGTGCGCGGCGGCGAGCACGCGCGCCTCGCTGAAGTGCGGACCGACGATCTGCAGGCCGACGGGCAGCTCATCGACGAACCCGCAGGGGATCGAGGCCGCCGGCAGCCCGGCGAGGTTGGCACCAATGGTGTAGATGTCGTTCAGGTACATGGTGATCGGGTCAGCGGTCTTGGCGCCGATGGCGAACGCCGGCGTCGGCGTCGTCGGCCCGATCAGCACGTCAACGCTCTTGAAGGCGCGGATGAAGTCCGCGTTGATCAGCTGCCGCACCCGCTGCGCCTTGAGGTAATAGGCGTCGTAGTAGCCGGCCGAGAGCACGTAGGTGCCGGTCATGATGCGCCGCTTCACCTCCGCCCCGAACCCCTCGCCGCGCGAGCGGCGGTACAGGTCCTGCAGGTCGCGCGGATTCTCGCAGCGGTGCCCGAAGCGCACCCCGTCAAAGCGCGCCAGGTTCGAGGAGCACTCGGCCGGGGCCACCACGTAGTACACCGGCACCGACAGCGGCAGGTTCGGCAGGCTCACCTCGGTAAGCTTCGCGCCCAGGCTCTCGTAAACCCGCAGCGCCTCGCGCACGCGCTGCTCGTTCTGCGGCGTCTAGGCCCTTGTCGAAGAACTCCTTGAGAAGCCCGACCTTGAGGCCCGCCAGCGGCTGCTCCAGCGCGGCCACGTAGTCCGGCACCGGCACGTCCACGCTGGTGGAGTCGTTGGCATCGAAGCCGGCCATCTCGCGCAGCATCAGCGCGGCATCGGCGGCGGTGGCGGCGAGCACGCCGCCCTGGTCCAGGCTCGAGGCGAAGGCGACCATGCCGTAGCGGGACACGCGCCCGTAGGTCGGCTTCACGCCGGTGATGCCGCACAGCGCCGCGGGCTGGCGGATCGAGCCGCCGGTGTCGGTCGCGGTGGCTGCCGGGACCAGTCGCGCCGCCACGGCCGCCGCCGAGCCGCCCGAGGAGCCCCCGGGCACCAGGCTGACGTTCCAGGGGTTGCGCACCGGCCCGTAGTAGCTGGTCTCGTTGGAGGAGCCCATCGCGAACTCGTCCATGTTCGTCTTGCCGAGCATGACGGCGCCCGGCGGACTTCAGCTTGGCGACCACCGTGGCATCGTAGGGCGAGACGAAGTTGTCCAGCATGCGCGAGCCGCAGCTGGTGCGCACGCCCTGCGTGCAGAACAGGTCCTTGTGCGCGATCGGCACGCCCGTCAGCGGGCCGCCACGTGCCGGCGGCCAGGGCCGCATCGGCCGCCTGCGGCCTCCCGCAGGGCCTGCTCGCGCGTGACGGAAATGAAGGCGTTGAGCGCGCCCTGGCTGGCCTCGATGCGCTCCAGGTAGGCGCGCGACCAGCTCGACGCTGGAGAAGCGTCGTGCCCGCAGCCCCGCCGCCAGCTCGGTGAGGGTGTTTCGGTGCAAATCGCTCACGGGCGCCTCACTCGATGACCTTGGGCACCAGATACAGGCCGGCGGCGACCTGCGGCGCGTTCGCCTGGTACAGCTCGTGGTGATCGGTTTCGGTGACCACGTCCGCACGCAGGCGCTGCGACAGCCCCGGCAGCGGGTGCGCCATGGGCGCGACATCGGCCGTGTCGGCCGCATCGAGCGCGCCGACGAAATCGAGGATGCTCGACAGGCTGTTCTGGTAGACCGGGATCTCGGCTGAGCTCAGATCGAGGCGCGCCAAGGCGGCGATGCTCGCGATCTGCTCGCGTGTGAGGGCCATGGGGGTTCGCGGTGTGCGTGGTGAACTGAGAAAACCAGCGCAAAATCATACATGTTGCCTTGCTGAATGTCCTGTCGGTTGCTAGATTACGCGCCACTTTCTGGGGTCGCCCGCCGCTCACTTTTTCGGTCGCTTCATGCTCAAACGCCTGCGCGGCTATTTCTCCAGCGATCTGTCGATCGACCTGGGTACGGCCAATACGCTCATCTACGTGCGTGACAAGGGCATCGTGCTCAACGAGCCCTCGGTGGTCGCCGTGCAGGACGAGCCTACGCGCGGTGGCAAGGTCATCGTGGCCGTGGGCACGGAGGCCAAGAGCATGCTCGGCCGCACCCCCGGCCACATCACCGCGGTGCGGCCGATGAAGGACGGCGTGATCGCCGACTTCACCTACACCGAGAAGATGCTGCAGTACTTCATCAACAAGGTGCACGGCAATCGCATGCTCAAGCCCTCGCCGCGCGTGCTGGTGTGCGTGCCCTTCGGCTCGACGCAGGTGGAGCGGCGCGCGATCCGCGAGTCCGCCGAGGGCGCCGGCGCCCGCAACGTGGCGATCGTGAGCGAGCCGATGGCCGCAGCGGTCGGCGCCGGCCTGCCGGTGCACGAGGCGCGCGGCTCGATGGTGCTGGACATCGGTGGCGGCACCTCCGAGGTCGCGGTGCTGTCGCTGAATGGCGTCGTGTACGCGAACTCCGCGCGCATCGGCGGTGACCGCTTCGACGAGGCGATCATGAACTACGTGCGCCGCAACTACGGCATCCTCATCGGTGAAGCCACCGCGGAGCGCATCAAGATCGAGATCGGCTCGGCCTACCCCGGGCAGCAGGTGCGCGAGCTGTCGGTCAAGGGCCGCAACCTCTCCGAGGGCGTACCGCGCAGCTTCACCCTCAACAGCAACGAGATCCTCGAGGCGCTGCAGGAGCCGCTGCAGAGCATCGTCAGCGCGGTCAAGCAGGCACTCGAGCAGACCCCGCCGGAACTTGGCGCGGACGTGGCCGAGCGCGGCATCGTGCTCACCGGCGGCGGCGCGCTGCTGCGTGACATCGACAAGCTGCTCACCGAGGAAACCGGCCTGCCGGTCGTAGTGGCCGATGACCCGCTCACCTGCGTGGCGCGCGGCGGCGGGCGCATCCTCGAGCTGATGGACGAGCTCGGCCCCGGACACTTCGGCCTTGAATAGCGCAAGGAGCGCGCAGGACTGAGTGGCCGCCTTCGGGACAGGAGCCGGCAGACCGCTCTACGGGCGGGGCGGCTCGCCCGGCTTCAAATTCACTATCTACGCGGTGCTGTCCGTGGTCGCGATGTACCTGGACCAGCGCCAGCACTACCTCGAGCACGTGCGCTACGCGCTGCAGGCGGCCGCCTACCCCATCCAGCTGCTGGTGAGTTCGCCGCCGGCGGCCTGGCGCTGGGTGAAGTCGAGCTTCCAGGACCGCCACGCGCTGCAGGCTGAGAACGCGCGCCTGAGCGCCCAGCAGCGCGACCTGGAGCTGCGGTCCATGCGCTACGAGGCGCTCGAGCGCGAGAACGGCGAGCTGCGCGGGCTTGCGCGAGGCGCTGCCCCCGGTGGCCGAACGCTGGCTGCCGGCGGAGATCGTCAGCATGCAGCTGACCGGGCTGCGCCAGCGCATGGTCCTCAACCGCGGCGCCAGCAACGGGGTCTTCGGGGGCCAGGCGGTGATGGATGCCAAGGGCCTGATCGGCCAGACCATCCACGTCGGGCCGTGGAGCGCCGAGGTGATCCTCATCACAGACCCGGAGCACGCCGTGCCGGTGCGGGTCGGGCGCACCGGGCTGCGCACCATCGCGGTGGGCGCCGGCGACAGCGCCTCGCTGGCGCTGCCCTACCTGCCGGCCAACGCCGACATCAAGGCCGGCGATATGCTGGTGACCTCCGGTCTGGGTGGCGTGTTCCCGGAGGGGTATCCGGTGGCGCGCGTCATCGAGGTGCACCGCGACGCGGTGCAGCCGCTGGCGCAGGTGCGCGCCGAACCCCTGGCGCGCGTGGAGTCCGACAGCGAGGTGATGCTGATCTGGTTCCGTGCCAACCACCCTGCCGCGCCGGGCGCTGCCGCCGCGGCCGCAACTAACGAGCCGGCCCCTGATCTAAAGAGCGGTGACCCCTCCATCCAGCCACAGGCCGTCGTGCATGGCGCGGCGCCCGCGACCGCCGGCGCACCGGCTGCAGCGGCGCCCAAGGCCGCTGCCGCTCCCGCCCCCGCCGCCGCGGGGCACAAGCCATGATCGCCGAGTCACGCACGCGCCTCCTTTTAAGCGCGCTCGTGGCGCTGGCGCTGACCGCGCTCCCGCTGCCGCCGTGGCTCGACATGGCGCGGCCGGCCTTCCTGGTGCTGACGGTGCTCTACTGGTCCATCAATGCGCCACGCAGCGGCGGGGTTGCCTTCGGGTTCTTCGCAGGCCTGATGCTCGATGTGTTCCAGGGCCCGGTGCTCGGGGAACATGCGCTCGCGCTGTCCCTCATCACCTACGTCACGGTGCGCGAGCACCAGCGCATCCGCTCCAAGCCGGGCTTCCAGCAGGCGCTGATGGTGTTCGCTGTCCTGGTGGTGTACGAGTTCACTCTGTTCCTCATCGACGGCTGGACTGGCCACCCGGTCACCAGTCCGGTGCGCTGGATCCATACCCTTACCGGGGCCATCATCTGGCCGCCGGCCTCCGCGATCCTGGGATACGGGGCGGGGCGTCGCTCATGAGCCTGCGCCGGGCCCGCCGCTAGCCTTCCATGCCGGCCGTGCGCATCAAGGATCACTGGCGCGAGCAGCGCATGTTCGACCAGCGCGCGCTGGTGGCCGCCGTGCTCATGGGCCTCGCCACGATCGCGCTCGTCGTGCGCCTGTATTCCCTGCAGGTCTCCAACCACGACAAGTACGCCGAGCTCAGCCAGGGCAACCGCGTGCGCAACGAGCCGATCCCGGCGGCCCGCGGCCTGATCGTCGACCGCCACGGCGAGGTGATCGCCGGCAACCAGCCCGCCTACCAGCTCGAACTGGTGCCCGAGGAGGTCGCGGACGTCCCCAAGACGCTGGCGCGCCTGGTTGGCATCGGCCTGATCCGCGCCGAGGACGTCGATGAACTCGAGCGCACCATCGAGTCGAGCCGCCGCTTCGACAGCGTGCCGATCCGCCTGCGCATGTCCGACGAGGACGTCGCGCGCTTTGCGGTGCGGCGCTTCGAGTTCCCCGGTCTGGACATCAAGACCCGGCAGACACGTTTCTACCCCAACGGCGGCCTGGCGGTGCACGCGCTCGGCTACGTCGGGGCCATCAGCGAGCAGGACCTCAAGCACATCGACCGGGCGACCTACGCGGGCACCTCCCTCATCGGCAAGCTCGGGGTGGAGAGCGCCTACGAGCGCGAACTGCACGGCACCAACGGCTTCCGCGAGGTGCTGGTGAATGCCCAGGGGCGCTCGGTGGAACGCCAGGGCGCTTTCGTCCCGGACCTGCGCGTGAAGTCGCCGAATCCGGGGGATGACCTGGTGCTGTCGATCGACCTTAAAATCCAGCGCGTGGCCGAGGCGGCGCTCGCAGGTCACCGCGGCGCGGTGGTGGCGCTCAACCCGAACAACGGCGACGTGCTGGCGCTGGTGAGCCTGCCGGGGTTCGACCCGACGCTGTTCGGGCGCGGCATCACCGCGCACGAGTACGGCGCGTTGCAGAACGACATCGACAAGCCGCTGCTCAACCGCGCGCTGCGCGGCACCTACCCGCCCGGCTCGACCATCAAGCCGGCGATGGCCCTCGCCGGCCTCACTTACCACGTGGTGGACCCGGAAGCGCGCAAGTTCTGCGCCGGCTCCTTCCACCTGCCCGGCAGCTCGCACATGTTCCGCGAGTACCACAACGAGAAGCACGGCTACGTAAACCTCGACGATGCCATCGCGCGCTCCTGCGACGTCTACTTCTACGGCCTCGCCGACACCCTCGGCATCGATCGCATCGCCACCTTCCTCGCCCCCTTCGGCTTCGGCAAGCTCACCGGCATCGACATCAGCGGCGAGAAGCCAGGCCTGCTGCCCTCGCGCGAATGGAAGGCGAAGACCTTCTCCAAGCCCGGCGACCAGATCTGGTTCCCGGGCGAGACGGTGAACTTCGGCATCGGCCAGGGCTACCTCAACGTCACGCCGCTGCAGCTGGCGCATTACGCCGGCGTCATCGCCATGCGCGGCAAGGTCTGGAAGCCACGCCTGGTGGCCGCCTACCGCGACGCGGAGGGCAAGCTGCACGAGGTGCCCCCGCAGTCGGACGGGGAGGTGACCGGGGTGTCCGCGGATGACTGGGCACGCGTGGTGCACGGCATGGTCGGGGTGACGCAGCACGGCACCGCCGCCGCTATCGGCGCCAAGGCACCGTACGTGTTCGCCGGCAAGACCGGCACGGCGCAGGTATTCACCGTGGCGCAGAACGAGCGCTACAACGCGAGCGCGATCAACGAGCGCCTGCGCGACCACTCCTGGTTCATCGCCTTCGCACCGGCCGATGAGCCGCGCATCGCGGTCGCCGTCCTGCAGGAGAACGGCGGCGCGGGCGCCAGCGCCGCGGCGCCGATTGCCCGCAAAGTGCTCGACGCCTACCTGCTGGATGATGAGGGCAAGGTCAAGCCGCCGCCATGATCTACGAGGAGGTCACCTCCGGCTCGCGCACCCGCCGCACCCTCACCGGCGCGGCACGGGTGCTGTTCGCGCTGAAGATCGACGGCCCGCTGGTGATCGGGCTCGCACTGATCGCCGCCTACGGGCTGATCGTGCTGTACAGCGCCTCGGGCCAGAACATGCCCACCATCTACCGCACCATTGCGCGCCTGGCGATCGGCACGGTGGCGATGCTGCTGCTCGCCCAGATCAACCCGAACTTCCTGCGCCGCTCGACGCCGTGGCTGTATGCGGTCGGGGTGCTCCTGCTGCTGGTGGTCGCGGCCATCGGCCACATCGGCATGGGCGCGCAGCGCTGGCTGGACCTGAAGCTGTTCCGCTTCCAGCCCTCGGAGCTGATGAAGCTGGCGGTGCCGATGATGTGCGCCTGGTACCTGCACGAGCGGCCGCTGCCGCCGAGCTGGCCATCGCTGCTGGTGCTCGCCGGCCTGATCCTGGTGCCGGTGGGCCTCACCGCCGTGCAGCCTGACTTGGGCACCGCCGCCCTCATCGCCGCCGCCGGCGCGCTGGTCATTGTCCTCGCTGGCCTGCGGCTGCGGGTGATGGCAGCCATGCTGGTGCTCGGGGCGCTGGGGGCCTGGGCAGGCTGGGGCTTCATGCACGACTACCAGCGCAAGCGCGTGCTCACCTTCCTCGACCCGCAGACCGACCCACTGGGGGCCGGCTACCACATCATCCAGTCGCAGATCGCGATCGGCTCCGGGGGCGTGTTCGGCAAGGGCTGGATGAACGGCAGCCAGGCGCAGCTGGAGTTCCTGCCCGAGCGCTCGACCGACTTCATCTTCGCGGTCATCGGCGAGGAATTCGGCCTCATGGGCCTGCTGGTGCTGCTCTTCCTCTACGTGTTCGTCGTCAGCCGCGCCATCTTCCTGGCGACCCAGACCCAGGAGACCTTCGCACGCCTGCTGGCCGGCAGCATCGCGCTCACCTTCTTCGTCTACGTCTTCATCAATGCCGGCATGGTCACCGGCTTGCTGCCGGTAGTCGGCGTGCCGCTGCCGCTGGTCAGCTACGGGGGCAGTTCCGTCGTGACGCTGCTGGCCGGCTTCGGTATTCTCATGGCGCTGTATTCGCGGCGCAAACTCATTGGATCCTAGTTGAAAGTTCCCCGCCTGCTGCTCGCCGCGCTGCTGAGCGCTCCCATCCTCGCGCAATCGGCCGCCACCGCAGACACCTTCGACCTGAAACGCCCGGAGATCGTGGCCTTCATCGACGAGGTGTCCGCGCGCGACGGCATGAGCCGCAAGGAAGTGCGCCGGCTGCTGAAGGCCGCGCAGCCGCAGCCGAAGATCATCGAGGCGATGGAGCGCCCGGCGGAGAAGGTCTCGCCCTGGTGGCAGTACCGGGAGCACTTCGTCACCGCCGAGCGCATCGGCCAGGGGGTGCAGTTCTGGGGCGAGCACAAGGAAGCGCTCGAGCGCATCGCGGCTGAGTACCAGGTGGCGCCGGAGTACATCGTGGCGATCCTGGGCGTGGAGACCAAGTACGGGCGCATTACCGGGCGCTACCGGGTGCTGGATGCGCTGGCGACGCTGGCCTTCAACTACCCGCCGCGGCATGCGTACTTCACCAAGGAGCTCGAGCAGTTCCTGATCCTCGCCAAGGAGAACAAGCTCGATCCGCTCACCCTCACCGGCTCGTACGCCGGCGCCATGGGTGCGCCGCAATTCATGCCCTCGAGCTACCGCCACTACGCGGTCGATGCCAACGGCGACACCCAGCGCGACCTGTGGGGTGACTGGGACGATGTCATCGCCAGCGTGGCCAACTACCTGCACCAGGCCGGCTGGCGGCCCGGCGCGCCGGTGCTGGCCGAGGCCATCGTGGCCGCGGACACCAGCTTCGAGGTCGACGCGCGCAACCTTGAGCCGAAGGAGACCGTGGGCGCGCTCGCCGCGCGCGGCATCAAGACCGAGCTCGACGTGCCCGCCGAGACCCCGGCGCTGCTGCTGGATGCGGAGCGCCAGGACGGCCCTGCCTACCGCGTCGGCTTCCACAACTTTTACGTGATCACGCGCTACAACACGAGCCCGCGCTACGCGATGGCCGTGCACGACCTCGCCGCGGCGGTCGTGCAGGCCCTGGAGGCCGCGCCGCCCCCGGCTGCCGCGCCCGACGCCGCGCCGCCCCCGCAGTGAGCGGTGCGCGCACCGCCTGGGCTGCCTGCGGCGCGATGCTGCTCACCGGCTGCTCGCTCGGCGGCCATCGCGCCGGCTCTGCCCCGCCCCCGGCACCGCCCGCCCCGCTGGCGAACCCGCCGGCCGCCGCGGCTCCGGCCAACCCCGACGCCATCCCGGACGCGGTCCCCAGGGCCGAGCCGCGCAGTGCGCACGGCAACCCACCCTTCTACGATGTCCTGGGCCAGCGCTACTTCGTGCTGCCCACGGCGACGGGCTACCTGGAGCGCGGGGTCGCCTCCTGGTACGGGCCGACCTTCCACGGCGGCAACACCTCCAGCGGCGAGCAGTACGACATGTACGGCATGACCGCCGCGCACAAGACGCTGCCGCTGCCCACCTATGCGCGCGTCACCAACCTGCGCAACGGCAAGAGCATCGTGGTGCGCATCAACGACCGCGGACCCTTCGTCGCCAACCGCCTCATCGACCTGTCGTACACCGCGGCCGCGAAGCTCGACATGCTGCGCGAGGGCACGACGCTGGTCGAGGTGCGGGCACTGACCCCCGGGGTCCCCGATGACCTGGCGCGCAGCGCCGTCTCGCCGCCGCCGGCGCTGTATGTGCAGGCCGGGGCCTTCGCGGACGCGCAGAACGCGCAGCGCGCGCTCGACAAACTGCACAGCGCCGGGCTGGCCAGCGCCTTCCTCGTGCCCCCAGTCCCGGGACGCACGCGCCTGTACCGGCTGCGGCTGGGGCCGGTCGCCAGCGTCGCCGAATTCGACCAGCTGGCCGCGCGCCTGGCCGCCCTGGGGATGCAGGATGCGCGCCTGGCCACCGACTGAGGCCGGCGGCGGGCGCCTTGGCGCCGGCCGCTTGAGTTAAAATCTGTCGTTTAGATCCGCCATCTTAAGGAATCCCCCCATCGTGCTTCGTTCACTGCTCAGCATCCTCCTCGCCGCGGCATTCGCCCTCACTTCGGTGCCCGCGGCGGCGGCCCACACCCACAAGCAAACCGCCAAGAAGCACGCTGCCAGGCCCGCCAAGGCCGTTGCGGCCCCGGCAGCACCGCCGCCGGCCCCGGCGCGGGCCGCGGATGGTTCGCTGATCCCGCAGCTGCCGCCGATCGATGCGCGCTCCTACCTGCTGATGGACTACTCCAGCGGCCGGATCCTGGCGGAGTCGCATGCCGACGAGCGCAGCGAACCGGCCAGCCTCACCAAGCTCATGACCGCCTACGTGGTGTTCACCGCGCTGCAGGAGAACCGCCTGAAGCTGTCGGACATGGTGACGATCAGCGAGCACGCCTGGCGGGCGGAGGGCTCGCGTACCTTCGTGCAGGTGGGCACGCAGATCCCGGTGGACATCCTCATCAAGGGGATGATCGTGCAGTCAGGCAACGATGCCACCATCGCCCTCGCCGAGCGCGTCGGCGGCACCGAGGCGGCGTTCGCGCAGATGATGAACGAGTACGCGCGGCGCCTGGGGATGAAGGGCAGCAACTTCGAGGACAGCGACGGCCTGCCCTCGCCCAACCACTACACGACCGCGCACGACATCGCGATCCTCGCCGCCGCGCTCATCCGTGACTTCCCGCAGTACTACTCGCTGTTCAGCCTGCGCGAGTTCATCTGGAACAACATCCACCAGGACAACCGCAACGGGCTGCTGGGCAAGGACCCCTCCGTCGACGGGCTGAAGACCGGGCATACCGACAGCGCCGGGTACTGCCTGGCCACTTCCGCGACCCGCAACGGCATGCGCCTGATCTCGGTGGTCATGGGTTCCCCGAGCGTCAAGGCGCGCGAGGATGCCAGCGCCGCACTGCTCAACTACGGCTACACCTTCTTCGAGACCATCAAGATCAAGGCCGCCAGGGACACCGTCCTCAAGCCGCGCGTCTACAAGTCGGCGAGCGAGTTTGCCGCCGTCGGCGTGCCCTATGACGTCTACGCGACCATCGCACGCGGCCAGTCCGCGACGCTCAAGACGGCCGCCAGCCTCACCAAGGAGCCGTTGATCGCACCGCTGCTGGCCAACAAGCCGGTGGGCGAGTTCACCGTCACCGATGCGGCCGGCACCGTGATCGCGCGCGCCCCATTGGTGCCGTTCGCCGACGTGGCCCTCGGAGGCTGGTGGACGCGACTGATCGACACCATCCGGCTGTGGTTCCACCACTAGGCGCGACCGCGGAAAGTCAGCAGATGGCAGCGCCCCTTCCCCTGTGCTATCTCAACGGTGAGTATTTGCCGCTGTCGGCGGCACGCATCTCGCCGCTCGACCGCGGCTTCCTCTATGCCGACGGCGTCTACGAGCTGATGCCGGTGTACGGCGGGCGGCCGTTCCGCTTCGCCGCCCACCAGGGACGCCTGGCGCGCAGCCTCGCAGGCATCCGCATGGAGGATCCGCACAGCGCCGCGCAGTGGCACGCCATCCTCGGCGGCCTGGTCGAGCGCAACGGCGGCGGCGACCAGTACGTGTACTGGCAGGTGACGCGCGGCGCGGACCTTGGGCGCAACCATGCCCCGCTGCCGGATCTGCCGCGCACGGTATTTGCCTTCTGCGCGCCGCTGCCGGTGACCCCCGCGGCGACGCTCGCCAACGGCGTCGGCTGCGTGACGGCGCAGGACACGCGCTGGGCGCGCTGCGACATCAAGTCCACCGCGCTGCTGGCGAACGTGCTGCTGCGCCAGCTGGCCGTGGATGCCGGCGCCGCCGAGACGATCCTGCTGCGCGACGGGGAGCTGCTGGAGGCTTCTTCCTCGGCGGTGCACGTGGTGCTCGAGGGCGAGATCCTCGTGCCGCCGAACTCGCACCTGATCCTGCCGGGCACCACGCGCGGGGTGGTGGAGGAGCTGGCCGCCCGCCTGGCGATCCCCTGCCGCAGCGCCGCGATCAGCGAGGCGCAGCTGCGTGCCGCCGAGGAAGTGTGGATCTCGGCCGCGACGCGCGAAGTGCAGGCGGTGACGCTGCTGGACGGGCATGCCGTGGGCAGCGGACGTCCGGGGCGGCTGTGGCAGCGGGTGTACGCGGAGCTGCAGCGCTACAAGCAAGAACTCGCCGGCACCCCGTGGTGAACTCCCCCTCGCCGCTGCAGTTCCCCACCGACTATCCGGTCAAGGTGGTGGGCCGCCCGGAGGATGACTTCCGCGCACGCGTGCACGCCATCGTGCTGCGGCACGCGCCGGCCCTGGATGCCGCACGTGTCACCGCGCGGCCCAGCGCCAACGGCAAGTACCTCTCGATCTCCTACCTGCTGCACGCCGAGAGCGCCGCGCAGGTCGAAGCCCTGATCGCGGAGCTCAAGACCTGCGACGGCGTCATGATGCTGCTCTAGGAAATGGCGCGTGTAACCGGTTTGTGACCATGGGCGGACTGCATACAAACTAACGCCGCGCGCGCCACCCCGGTAGCATCGTGCCATGTCCATCGTCCTCGACCAGGTCACCAAGCTGTACGCCGGCGTCCCCGTCGTCAACGACGTCTCGCTCGACATCGGTGACGGGGAGTTCTTCGTGCTGCTCGGCCCGAGCGGCAGCGGCAAGAGCACGCTGCTGCGCGCCGTCGCCGGCCTGTCCGGGGTGGACCACGGGCGCATCGCCCTGCACGGCCGCGACGTGACGCACGTGGCCGCGCGCAAGCGCGGCGTGGGCCTGGTGTTCCAGAACTACGCGCTGTTCCAGCACATGAGCGTGGCGGACAACATCGAATTCGCGCTGCGCGTGCGCCGCATGCGCGGCCGCGCCCGGCGCCAGCGCCGCCAGGAGCTGCTGCGCCTGGTGGCCCTTGAGGGCATGGACGAGCGCCTGCCGGGGCAGCTGTCCGGCGGCCAGCAGCAGCGCGTCGCCGTGGCGCGCGCGCTGGCACACAAGCCCGAGGTGCTGCTGCTGGATGAGCCCTTCGGCGCGCTCGACGCCAAGATCCGCGAGGAGCTGCGGCGCACCATCCGCCAGGTGCAGCGCGAGCTGGGCATCACCACGGTGCTGGTGACGCACGACCAGGAGGAAGCGTTCGCGATGGCCGACCGCATCGGCATCATGAACCTCGGGCGACTGCTGGAGATGGGCGAGCCGCACGAGCTGTACTCGCGCCCGGCGACGCGCTTCGTCGCCACCTTCCTCGGTGCCGCCAACCTGATCCTCGCGCGTCGCACGCCCGATGGCATCCAGATCGGCGCCGCCACGGTGGCCGCCGCCGAGCGCGCCAGCGGCGAGCGCGAGAACGAGGTGGTCACGGTGGTGCGTCCCGAGGAGGTGGAGGTCGCGCCCACGCGCGCCGCGCTATCGGCCGGCTACCTCACCAGCGGCGTGGTCGACGAGGTGGTCTTTACCGGGGCGCTGGAGCGGCTGCGGCTGCGCCTCGACCCGGCCGAGCGGGCGCCGCTGCTCGCCTTCGGCGACGGCGACAGCAGCCCGTCGCTGCAGGTAACGCGCACCCAGCACGAGCGGCGCGGCTTCGAGGTGCACCCCGGGCAGAATGTCGCGATCGGGGTGCGGCGCGTGCACGTGCTGCCCACGCCGCTGTCGAGTTTCACGGCGTGCGCCAGCAGCGCGGTGCGCGCCGAGGCCCTGAGCCGCCAGCCCCTGCTCAGCGAGCTTGCCGCGCGCATGAAGACGCGCATCGGCACGCGCACCGAGCCGCAGCTGGGCCTGGCCGAGGCACCCTGCCAGGGCAGCGACACCTTCGTCGGCACCACCGTGATCGGCTCCGGCCCGGCGGGCGCGCTGGAGGCGGAGTGGCTCCTGCGCCGTGGCGCACGCGACCTGCTGGTGCTGCCGCAGAATGCGCGCGCGCCGCAGCGGGTGCTGATCCACTGGGAGGGCGAGGCGGCGCGCAGCGCCACGCTCGCCATCTCCGCCAGCGTATTGCGCCACGTGCCGGCCGAGGCGGTTTACCTCGGCATCGTGGCCGGCGATGCCGCCAGTCCCGCGCACCCGCACGGCATGCGCGAGCTGCTTGATGCGCGCTCGGAGGCGCAGCGCGCGCATGGCCTGGAGATGCGCACCGAGCTGCACTTCGGCGACGGCGAGCAGCAGCTCGCACGCCGCCTCGCCGAGGCCCCCGGGCAGATGCTCATACTCGGCCTCACGGACCTTGCGAACTTCACGCAGCGCTTCAGCGGGCTGCTGGAAGGCGCCTGGCCGGTGCTGGTCGTGCACCGCGGTGCGCCGTGAGCTTCCGCCAGCCAAGCATATTGCCCGGGTTCGGGCTGACCTTCGGCTTCACGACGGTGTTCCTGAGCACCATCGTGCTGCTGCCGCTGGCGGCCCTGGTGCTGTCGGCCGCCTCGATGCACTGGGCGGACTTCGTGAACACGGTGTTCAGCGCCCGTGCCCTTGGCTCCTACCGGCTGTCCTTCGGCGCCTCGCTGCTGGCGGCCTCGATCAACCTCGTATTCGGCTTCATCATCGCCTGGACGCTGGTGCGCTACGAGTTCCCGGGCCGCAAGATCATCGATGCCCTGATCGATATGCCGTTCGCGCTGCCGACCGCGGTCTCGGGCATCGCCCTCACCACCGTGTTCGCGCAGAACGGCTGGATCGGGCAGTACCTCGAGCCGCTCGGCATCAAGGTCGCCTATACCTGGATCGGCGTCACCCTCGCACTCACCCTGATCAGCATGCCCTTCACGGTGCGCTCGGTGCAGCCGGCGCTGCTGGAGGTGCAGCGTGACCTCGAGGAGGCCGCCGAGACTCTGGGCGCCGGCCGCTTCTACGCCTTCCGCCGCATCATCCTGCCGACCGTGCTGCCGGCAATCCTCACCGGCTTTACGCTCTCCTTTGCCCGCGCGGTCGGAGAGTACGGCTCGGTGATCTTCATCGCCGGCAACCTGCCGATGAAGACCGAGATCACCCCGCTGCTGATCGTCATCCACCTCGAGCAGTTCGACTACCAGGGGGCCGCGGCACTGGGCCTGGTCATGCTGGTGATCTCCTTCGTCATGCTGCTGGCCATCAACCTGATCCAGGCCTGGGGCCGGCGGCGCCACGTGGGTATGGCGCGCTGATGGCCGCTGCCGCCGCAGCCGGCAGTCTGGCCGGTGACACCAGCCGCCCGGGGCAGCGCACCTGGGCGCACGCCATCGTGCGCTGGCTGTTCATCACCACCTCGCTGCTGTTCATCGCGGCCGTGCTGCTCGCCCCGCTGGCGACGGTATTCGTGATGGCCCTCTCCAAGGGCATCCACGCCTACCTGCACAGCTTCGCCGACCCTGACACCCTGGCGGCGATCCGCCTGACGCTCCTCACCGCCGCCGTGGTGGTACCGATCAACACCGTGTTCGGCCTGGCGGCCGCCTGGGCGATCGCCAAGTTCGAGTTCCGCGGCAAGAGCGTGCTCATCACCCTGATCGACCTGCCGCTGGCCATCTCGCCGGTGATCTCCGGCATGATCTTCGTGCTGCTGTTCGGCCTGCACGGCTGGTTCGGCGTGTGGCTGCAGGAACACAACCTGCGCATCATCTTCGCCCTGCCGGGCATCATGCTCGCCACCATGTTCGTCACCTTCCCCTATGTCGCGCGCGAGCTGATTCCGCTCATGCAGCAGCTGGGCAACAACGAGGAGGAAGCCGCCATCACCCTCGGCGCCGGCGGCTGGATGACCTTCTTCCGCGTCACGCTGCCCAAGGTGCGCTGGGGCCTGGTGTACGGCATGGTGCTGTGCAACGCGCGGGCCATGGGCGAGTTCGGCGCGGTGTCGGTGGTCTCCGGGCACATCCGCGGGCTCACCAACACCATGCCGCTGCACATCGAGATCCTCTACAACGAATATAACTTCGTGGGCGCCTTCGCGGTGGCCTCCCTGCTGACCCTGCTCGCCGCCCTGACGCTGGTCGTGAAGACCCTGGTCGAGCGCACCGGCTACCGGCGCCGCTGACATGTTCGCGCGCCTCGCAAGTCTGCTGCGCTCCCTGCTGCCCGACCCGGAACGCACCGGCCTGGGCTGGTGGCTGATCGCGATCCAGACCGCGATCGTGCTGCTGGTGGGCGGGGGCATCGCCTGGTATGCCAGCGGCATGCTGCACCAGCTCGCCGACGAGCAGGGCAAGGCGCGCGTGCAGCTGGCGGCGACGACCGCCCGCGAGGACCTGCGCCGCATCGGCGAGGATGCGCACGCCACGGCGCGCGCACTCGCGGACCGCCCCACCCTGCAACGCCTGCTGGCCGAGGGGCAGAACGAGGCGCTGCCGCCGTTCCTGCGCCACTGGTGCGAGGTCGGCAACGTGGACGCCTGCGCGGTGCTCTCGGGCAAGAGCGTCGTGGCGGTGTCCGGACCACCGCTGGACTGGCAGCAGATCGTCACCGCCAGCGCCGAACAGGGCGGCACGTTCATGACGCTCTCGACCACCGAGCACGTGCCGCTGCTGGGGGCGCGCGCCACGCTCAGCGATGGCGGGCTCACCGTCTACGTCGTGCGGCTACTCAATGCCAAGCTCGCCCGCACTCTGAGCGAGCAGGTGGGCGCGCAGATCAATCTCATCGACTACCGCGCCTACACCGGCGGCGCTGTCACCGCGTTCACGCCGCTGTACTCGGCCGCCCTGGCCGACGGGCATTCGGCGGTGCTGCGCATCGACTCCCAGGAACTGTACGCGGCCAGCACCCCGGTGTTCGCCTCCAGCGGCGAGGCCATGGCGCTGATCGAGGCGCGCCTGCCGGCGAGCGCCGTCGATGCGCCCACGCGCCACCTGGTGCACAAGCTGCTGGTGGCCGCGCTGGTGCTCGGCTCGCTCGCCGTGCTCGCCGGCGTGCTGCTCGGGGAACTGGTGGCCGGCCCGGTGCGCGCGCTCACCGCGGCGGCCCGGCGCCTGAGCGCCGGGGACTTCTCCGCCTCGATTCCTCCGGGCGGCGCCGCCGAGGTCGGGGTGCTGGCGCACACCATGGAGGACATGCGCCGCAGTCTGATCGACCTCACCAGCACGCTGCGTCGCAGCGAGGCGGAGGCGCAGGCGGTGCTCGGCGGGATCGTCGAGGGGGTCTATGCGGTCGACAAGAACCGCATCATCCGCTACCTGAACCCGCAGGCGGCGAGGCTCCTGGGGGTAGCGCCTGCGGATGCCGTGGGGCGCTTCTGCGGGGATGTGCTCAAGCCGCAGGAGGAGGACGGCCGCCGTCCCTGCGAGCTGCGCTGCCCCATCCTGCAGGCCCGCGTGCAGGGCAGCACCAAGACCATCGAGGTGCTGCGCGCGCGTGGCGAGCCACGGGTTACCGTCATCACCAGCGCCGCCCAGGCGGACGGACTGCAGGTGCAGGTCATCCGCGACGAGACCGAGCTTGAGGCGGTACGGCGCGCGCGCGACTCGGTGCTCGCCAACATCTCGCATGAGTTCCGCACCCCGCTCGCCGCCCAGCTGGCCTCGATCGAGCTGCTGCTCGCGGGCCTGGACACCATGACACCGCAGCAGCTGCGCGCGCTGGTGGCCTCGCTGGAGCGCGGCACGCTGCGCCTCACGCAGCTGATCGACAACCTGCTGGAGAGCGTACGCATCGAGTCAGGCCAGCTGGCGATCCGCAGCCAGAGCGTCACGCTTGCCGAGGTCGCCGAGGATGCCCAGGTGCTGGTGGGCTCGCTGCTGGCACAGCGCGGCCAGCACCTGCTCATCGAGCTTGCGGACGAGCTGCCGCCGATCACCGGCGACAAGACGCGCCTCACCCAGGTGTTCGTCAACCTGCTCGCCAACGCCAACAAATTCGCCCCCGAGGGCAGCAGCGTGCGCATCGGCGCACGTCGCGAGGGCGCGTTCGTGCGCGCCTGGGTCGAGGACGAAGGTCCGGGTCCCGCCGCGAACGAGGGCGACACGCTGTTCGCCCGCTTCCGGCGCGGCGCGCAGGAGCCGGAACCGGCCGGCCTCGGCCTGGGGCTGTGGCTGGTGCGCTCGATCATCGAGCGCCACGGCGGCGCGGTGAGCTTCGAGCGCACCGCCAGCGAGCGCACCCGCTTTTCGTTCACGCTGCCGGTGGAGAGCCTGTAGATGAAAGTGCTCGTGGCCGATGACGACGCGGACCTGCGCGACCTGATCTCCTTCACCCTGGCACAGGCGGGGTACCTGGTGATCAAGGCCGCCGACGGCCCTGCCGCGGTGCAGCTGTTCGAGCGCGAATCACCGGACCTGGTGGTGCTGGACATCAACATGCCCGGCATGAGCGGCTTCCAGGTGTGCGAGGCCATCCGCCGCCGCTCGCGCGTGCCGGTGATGATGCTCACGGTGCGCGGCGAGGAGGAGGATCTGGTGCGCGCACTCGGGCTGGGCGCCGATGACTACCTCAACAAGCCCTTCAGCCCGCGCACGCTGCTGGCACGCATCAAGGCGCTGCTGCGGCGCGCCGGCATGGAGAACAACGCGCCGCTGGCGGCCGGGCGGATCAGCCTCGACCTCGAGGAGTACACCGTCACCATCGGTGCCGGCGCCCCGGTGCGCCTCACCAAGCTCGAGCTGCGCCTGCTGCAGATGCTGCTGGCCAATGCCGGGCACAGCGTCAACTCCGAGCGCCTGCTGGTGCAGGTCTGGGGCCACCGCAGCGGCGGGGACCGGCAGCTGCTCAAGCAGCTCGTGCACCGGCTGCGCCAGAAGATCGAGGTGGATCCGGCGGCCCCGGTGCTGCTGCGCACCGCGGCCGCCGGCTACAAGCTGGTGGTCGAGTGAGCCCCTAGCGGGCTGTGGCGGTGATCTGATCGAAGATCGCGCCGTCGTTGAAGTGGGCTTCCTGCGCTTTCTGCCAGCCACCGAAGTCGGCGATGCTCACGAGCTTCAGCTGGGGAAATTCCGCGGCGTGCGCCGCGGCAACCTGCGCATCACGCGGTCGGTAGAAGTTCTTCGCGATGATCTCCTGCGCCTCCTTGCTATACAGGTAGTTGAGGTATGCCGCGGCGACATCGCGGGTGCCGCGCTGCAGGGCGACCTTGTCGACCACCGCCACCGGGGGCTCGGCGAGAACGCTGATCGAGGGGTACACGATCTCGAACTTGTCGGGGCCGAGCTCGCGCAGTGCCAGCCGCGCCTCGTTCTCCCACGCAATCAGCACATCGCCGAGCCCGCGCTGCACGAAGGTCGTGGTCGAGCCGCGCGCGCCGGTGTCCAGCACCGGCACGTTCTTGTACAGCTGCGCGACGAAGGCGCGCGCGCTGGCGGCGTTGCCGCCCGGCTGCGCCAGCGCCCAGGCCCAGGCGGCCAGGTAGTTCCAGCGCGCGCCGCCGGAGGTCTTCGGGTTCGGCGTGATCACCGCGATCCCCGGGCGCACCAGGTCCCCCCAATCCTTGATGCCCTTGGGATTGCCCTTGCGCACCAGCAGCACGATCGTCGAGGTGTAGGGCGAGCTGTTATCCGGCAGCAGGGTCTGCCAGTTCAGCGGCAACAGCTTGCCCTTGGCCGCGATCGCGTCGATGTCCGCGGCGAGGGCGAGGGTGACCACATCGGCCGCCAGGCCGTCGATCACCGAGCGCGCCTGCTTGCCCGAGCCGCCGTGCGACTGGTCGATGCGCACGTCCTGACCGGTCTTCTGCTTCCAGTAGCTGGCGAAGGCTGCGTTGTAGTCCGAGTACAGCTCGCGCGTCGGATCGTACGAGACATTCAGCAGCGTTACCTTGGTCGCTGAGGTCGCGTTCTCGCGCTGACAGGCGGCACCGAGGAGGCAGACGGCGGCGGCGAGGGCGGCGCCGAGCGCGCGCAGTGTAATTTTTTGTGCTGGCATCGAGAGGATGCTAGCCGCGCCCGCGTGCGAAATCAGTAGGGCGGTGGTTACAGGTTGGTTACGGGCGGCAGGCCCAGTGCGGCCAGCAGCTGCGGCTCCAGTGCCGCAGCTGCCGCAGCGACCGTGCGCTGCCCGCCGAGCGCCGACAGCTGCGTCATCCTCAACCCCTCGTAGCCGCAGGGATTGATGCGGGCGAAGGGCGCGAGGTCCATGTCCACGTTGAGCGCGAGCCCGTGATAGGCCCCGGTGCGGCGCACGCGCACGCCAACGCTGGCCAGCTTCTGGCCGGCGACGTAGACGCCGGGGGCGCCGCGGCGGCACTGCGCATCGATGCCGCTGGCGGCGGCCACAGAGATGACGGCGCGCTCGAGCGCGGTCACGAAGTCCCGGATGCCCAGACGCGCGCGCTTCAGGTCGACCAGCGGATAGACCACCAGCTGCCCGGGGCCGTGGTAGGTCACCTGGCCGCCGCGGTCGACCTGGACCACCGGGATGTCCCCGGGCGCGAGCAGGTGGGCGCGGCTCGCATTCATCCCGAGCGTGAACACCGGGAAGTGCTCGAGGAACCAGATCTCGTCAGGCGTCGCGGCCGTGCGCTCGGCGGTGAACTGCTGCATCGCCTGCAGCGTCTGCGCGTAGTCGACGCAGCCGAGCTGGCGGATGCGCGGCGCCGGCACCGCTGCCGCGGCGTAACCCGCCACCGAGGCCGCGCTGGCGTTCATCGCAGCGTATTGTCGAGGCCGGCGTTGTTGCGATTAAGCGCCTGCTCGGCGCGGTAGCTCGAGCGCACCAGGGGACCTGCGACGCACTCGAGGAAGCCCAGCGCCAGGGCCTGGGCGCGGTACTCGTCGAACTGCGCCGGGCTCACGAAGCGCTCCACCGGCAGGTGATTGAGCGTCGGCTGCAGGTACTGCCCGAGCGTCACGATGTCCACGCCGGCCGCGCGCAGGTCCGCAAGCGTCTCCGCGATCTCCGCATCGCTCTCGCCGAGCCCGAGCATGAGGCTGCTCTTGGTGAGCACCGCGGGCCGGTGCGCCTTGGCGGCGCGCAGCACGCTGAGGGTCTGCTCGTAGCCTGCCCGCGGATCGCGCACCGGGTGCGTCAGGCGGCGCACGGTCTCGATGTTCTGGGCGAACACGGCGATTCCGGAGTCAACCACGGTGGCCACGTCATGCACGTTGCCGAGGAAATCCGGCGTCAACGCCTCCACCGCCGTGTCCGGGCAGGCGCTGCGGATGGCGCGCACACAGGCGGCGTAGTGCGCGGCGCCGCCGTCGGGCAGGTCGTCGCGGTCGACCGAGGTCAGCACCACGTACCTGAGCTTCATCAGTCCGACGGAGCGCGCCGCGTTGGCCGGTTCCTCGGGATCGAGCCAGCCGTGCGGGTTGCCGGTGTCCACCGAGCAGAAGCGACAGGCGCGCGTGCACACCGCGCCCATGAGCATCAAAGTCGCGGTGCCCGCGTTCCAGCACTCGCCGATGTTCGGGCACTTGGCCTCCTCGCAGACCGTGGCGAGGCGGTGCTCCTTGACCAGGGCGCGCACGCCCTGGAAGCCGCCCCCGGTGGGGGCGCGGGCCTTGAGCCAGGGCGGCTTGCGCAGCGGCGGGCGTGCCGGGGCCGGCCCGCGCGACTTGATACCGTCGCGGACCGCCGTAAACCCCTGAGGTGTAACGTATTTACTGCCGCTGCGCGGAACTGCTGCCTCGGCGATGACCGGGATGTCCTTCAGCTGTGACATGCCCGCTCATTGTACCCCAGCGAGCCTGGCGTCAAGTTCGGCTAGCCTCTGCGGCGTGCCGACATCACACCACTGACCGCGGTAGAGCTCACCTCGGACCTGGCGCGCCTCGATGCCGCGCCTGAGCGGCTCGATGAGCGGGAAGCGCCCGGCGGCGAAGCCGGCAAAGAATTCCGGACGGTAGATCCCGACGTTGCCGTAGGTGAGGCGCTCGCTGTCGCGGTTGACCACCCAGCCGGATTCGAGGCCGAAGTCCCCGCGCGGGTGATGCGCCGGATTCGGGATTAGCACCAAGTGCGCCAGCGCATCTGCCGCCAGGTGCACCCGCGCCAGATCAATATCCGTCCACACATCGCCGCTGACTACCAGGAACGGGTCCGGGCCGAGCAGCGGCAGTGCCTGCAGGATGCCGCCGCCGGTCTCCAGCGCGACCGGCCCCTCCTCGCTGTAGGTGATCGAGACGCCGTAACCTGCACCATCGCCGAGCGCGGCGCGCAGCTTGTCCCCGAGCCAGGAGAGGTTGATCACCACCTCGCGGATGCCGGCGCGGGCGAGCGCCGCGAGGTGCCAGACGATGAGCGGCCGCCCGCCCACCGCCAGCAGCGGCTTGGGCAGCGTGTCGGTGAGCGGCCGCATGCGCTCCCCGCGACCGGCAGCCAGCAGCATCGCCTTCACGAAGCGGCCGGCAGCAGGTGTGCCGCCGGCGCGCCGGCCGTGGCGAGCGCCGGCACCACGCGCTGCTCGAGGAAGCCTGCGCACGCGGACAGTTCCGGGTAGCGCGCGCCGGCGTCGCGCACGTAGTCGAGCGTGCGCGGCAGGTCCGCCAGATAGCCTGCCTTGCCGTCGCGATACCACAGCCGGCAGAAGATACCCAGCACCTTGAGGTGCCGTTGCACGCCGATGAGGTCAAACCAGCGCAGGAACTGCGCATCGCTCGCGCCCGCTTCCCCACCCAGCTCCTGCAGGCGCTGCCGGTAGCCGCACACCCAGCGCACCACCTGCTCGCGCGGCCAGGCGATGTAGCAGTCCTTCAGCAGCGACACCACATCGTAGCCAACCGGTCCGCGCAGGGCGTCCTGGAAATCGATGACCCCGGGATTGCGCACCGGCATCACCATGAGGTTGCGCGCGTGGTAGTCGCGGTGCACGAAGACCTGTGGCTGAGCCAGCGCTTCGGCGATCAGGAACTCCTCGGCCTGCGCGAGCATCTGGCGCTCTGCGGCCGTCAGCTCGAGGTTGAGATGGCGGCGGAGAAACCACTCAGGCATCAGGGCGAGCTCGCGTGCGAGTTCGCTGCGCCCGTAAGGGGCAAGCTCGGCAGCAGCCGCAGTGCCGCGCACCTGGATCAGCGCGAGCGCCGCCAGGGCATCGCCGTACAGGCGGTCCGGGTCGGCGCCGGCTTGCAGCTCGCGCAGGTACGGCGTGGAGCCCAGGTCCTCCAGCAGCAGCAGGCCGCGGGCGACATCGCTGTGGTACACATGCGGCACGTGCACGCTCAGGGACTCAAGCAGGGCCGTCACCTTCAGATACGGCCGCACGTCCTCCTTGTCGGCCGGCGCATCCATGACGATGTAGCTCATCGTGCCGCAAAAGGCCCGGAAGTAGCGACGAAAGC
Source organism: uncultured Pseudomonadota bacterium (assembly GCA_963794975.1). GTDB lineage: Bacteria > Pseudomonadota > Gammaproteobacteria > Steroidobacterales > Steroidobacteraceae > 13-2-20CM-66-19. The sequence continues at coordinate 68,654 of CAWCGL010000007.1, forward strand.
TCGCGTCGCTGGAGGCCGGCTCGATGCGCTGAAGCGGCAGCCGCAGCTCGCGCGACACCCAGTCCTGTATCAGCGCAAGTCGCGCGTCGTTTTCAAACATGTGCTCATAGAGGTTTTCGGCCCGCGTAACAGCGGCGCGCCATTATAATGCCGCCCTTCATGCCGCGTTCGAGCACAATCTGGATCATCGCTGCCGTGCTCGGCATCATGGGCACGCAGGCGTGGGCCGACGAGCCGCTGTGTCCTTCCGCGCAGCTGTTGTCTGGCGCCGTGCCCGGCACCGCGGCGGCCACGAAGCCCGCTGCCGCGGCGGGCCCGGCCGCCAAGAAGGCCGAGGACGAGCCGATCAGCCTGTCGGGCGACCACGCCAGCATCGGCGCCGACGGCCGCGGCACGCTCTCAGGCCATGTCGACGTGCGCCAGGGTGACCGGCACATCCAGGCCAACGAGATCGTGTACGACCGCGAGCACGAATCGATCCAGAGCAAGGACCACATCGACTATCAGGACCCGCTCGTGCACGTCACCGGCAGCTCCGGCGACTACTCGGCCGCCACCGGCGGCGCCTTCACCGGCGCGGAGTTTCACCTGAGCCAGCGGGGCGCGCGCGGCACGGCGCAGGAGATGCGCCTCACGCCGCAGGGGGTGCTCGACCTCACCAAGGTGACCTTCACCAACTGCCCGGTCGGGGATAACTCCTGGGAGCTGCGGGCCAGCGAGATCACGCTCGATACCAAGAGCAAGATCGGCACCGGTCGCGGCGCCAAGATCGACTTCATGGGCGTGCCGGTGATGTACCTGCCGTGGATATCGTTCCCGCTGAGCAATGACCGCAAGAGCGGCTTCCTCTTCCCGAGCATCGGCAACACCTCCAGCGGCGGCCTGCAGCTGTCGGTGCCCTACTACTTCAACATCGCGCCCAACCTGGACTTCACCTTCGAACCGACCGAGTACACGCGCCGCGGCATTGACCTGGGCGGCGACCTGCGCTTCATGACCGCCGCGCAACACGGCCAGATCGACTGGAACTTCCTGCCGCGCGACAGCAACTTCTGCACGCCCAACGCCGCCGGGGGCGAGGATTGCGGCGCAAGCCGCAGCCGCGTGCGCCTCTTCGACGTCGCCGAGCTGCCGGATGACTTCCGCCTGACGGTGAACGCGGAGAACGTGAGCGACACGCACTACTTCGAGGACTTCGCGCAGGGCCCCGAGGGGGCCAGCACCGCCTTCCTGCAGCGCTCCGCGGTCTTCTCCTACCGCGACGAGCACTGGCGCCTGGATGCGCAGGCCGAGCAGTACCAGACCATCGACATCCAGAACGTGCAGCTCTACGAGCGCCCCTACGCGCGCGTGCCGCGCATCGTGGTCGACTCGGACTGGAGCTATGGCGAGAACCTGGTCACCCGCTATGGCTTCGACTCGGAGGTGGTCAACTTCCGCCGCTCGATCGATGCCCCCGACAGCGACGGCTGGCGCATGGACCTGATGCCGCGCGCCATGCTCGATCTGACCGGCCCGGGTTACTTCGTGCGCCCGGGCCTGGCATGGCGCCTGACGCAGTACGAGCTGGACAACCTGGGTCCCGGGCTCACCGATCGCTCGCCTTCGCGCGCACTGCCGATCGCCAGCTTCGACACCGGCCTGGTGTTCGAGAAGAACACCGGCTCACGCGACCAGCGCAAGCTCACCCTCGAGCCGCGCCTGCTCTACCTGTACGTCCCGTACCGCAACCAGGACCAGCTGCCGGTGTTCGACACCGCGCTGCCGGACCTGAATCCCATCCAGCTGTTCCGCCTCAACCGCTACGTGGGTGCCGACCGGGTGAGTGATGCCAACCAGGTGAGCGTCGGTGTCACCAGCCGCCTGCTCGATGCCAGCAACGGCCGGCAGTTCCTCTCGGTCACCCTGGGGCAGACCTACTACTTCCAGACCCCGCGGGTGGTGCTGCCCACCGAGGCGCCCCCGAGCGGGGACAGCTCGGACATCGTGGCGCTGGTCTCGCTGACCGCCTACGACGACTGGAGCGCGGACGTCGCCGCGCAGTGGGACCCGCACAACCAGACCAGCGAGCGCACCTCGGTGAACCTGCAGTACAAGCCGGCCCCGGACAAGGTGATCAACCTCGGCTACCGCTACGAGCGCTTCCAGTTCGTCCCCGGCCAGTTCGGGCAACCCGGCTACGAGGAGGGCTTCGACCAGGTCGAGCTGTCCGGGACCTGGCCCATCAAGGGACACTTCAACGTATTCGCCCGGGAGGTCGTTTCCCTCCGGGACAGCACGGAACTGGAGCGTTTCGCCGGGTTCGAGTACCGTGCGTGCTGCTGGCGGGTGCGGCTGGGCGCCCGGCGGTTCGTCAGCAGTCACGATGGCAGCCAGACCACCGGGATCTGGCTGCAGCTGGAACTCGCAGGACTGGCGGGTGTCGGATCGGCATCGGACGCCTTCCTCACCGAGGAAATCCGCGGCTATATGCCCGCGGAAGCCCCAAACTCCCGGGTTCAGGCACCCCTAAAGAACGTCTGGTAAGGAATTAGCGAGCAATGCGGCGGTTTTGGACGGTTTCTACTCTCACCGGGACGGCCTTGGCGGTCCTGATCCTGCTCGCAGCGGGCCCCCGGGCCCATGCCCAGACCCGCGAACTGGCCACCCAGGGGGACCTCCTGGACCGGGTGGTCGCGATCGTCAACGACGGGGTCGTGCTCAACAGCGACCTGGACGCCCAGGTCGCCGCCGTGAGCGAGCGGCTTCACCAGCAGAAGCTCGAGCTGCCGCCGCAGAACGTGCTGCGCCAGCAGGTGCTCGAGCGGCTCGTGCTGCAGGAGATCCAGGTGCAGCGCGCCACCCACGCCGGGGTCAAGATCTCCGATGAGCAGGTGAACGCGGCGCTCTCGGACGTCGCCAAGCGCAACGGCATGACGCTGTCCCAGCTGCCCGAGGCGCTCGCCAAGCAGGGCATCGACTACGCCAGCTACCGCGAGGAGATCCGTCGCGAGATCACGCTGAACCTGCTGCGCCAGCGCGACGTCTTGCAGCACATCAGCGTCACGCCGCGCGAGATCGACCAGTTCCTCGACAAGCAGGCGAAGACTCCTTCGGAGCGCAACGAGTACAACGTCTCGCACATCCTGATCGCGGTCGGCCAGGAGGCCAGCCCCGCCCAGGTGGAGGCCGCCGAGAAGCGCGCCGCCGATGTCTACCAGCGCGCCAAGGGCGGCGAGGACTTCGCCAAGCTCGCCGTGGCCTACTCCAACAGCCAGACCGCCTTCGACGGCGGTGCGTTGGGATGGCGCAAGGGCAGCGAGCTGCCCACCTTCCTCACCGACGTGGTAGGCAGGCTCAAGCCCGGCGAGGTGAGCGAGCCGATGCGCACCCCGACCGGCTTCCACATCATCAAGCTCAACGAAGTGCGCGGCGGCACGCAGCAGGCCGTGGAGGACCAGATCCACGCGCGCCACATCCTCATGAAGACCAACGAGCTGGCCGACGATGCCCTGGTGCAGCAGAAGCTCAACGCGCTGCGTGACCGCATCCTCAAGGGCGAGGACTTCGGCGGCATCGCGCAGACCAACTCCGAGGACCCCGGCTCCGCTTCGGAGGGCGGCGACCTGGGCTGGGCGGGACCGGGCACCTTCGTGCCCGAATTCGATGCGGTGCTGGAGAGCCTGAAGGACAACGAGATCAGCATGCCGTTCCACACGCAGTACGGCTGGCACATCGTGCAGGTGCTCGGGCACCGCCGCTTCGACAACACCGACGAGCTCAAGCGCCGCCAGGCGATGGAAGCCATCCGCGCCGGCAAGGCGGACGAGGAAACCGAGCTGTGGCTGCGCCGCATGCGGGACGAAGCCTACGTCGAGTTCAAGTCCTAAGCGCCCCCGCATCGCGCTGACCTCGGGCGAGCCGGCCGGCATCGGGCCGGAGCTGTGCCTCGCGCTGGCGCGCCACGAGCTGCCCTGCGAGCTGGTGTGCCTTGCCGACCTGGGCATGCTCGAGGAACGCTCGCGCAGCCTCGGCCTTGCCGTCACCTTCATCCCCTACGTACCGGGCGCGCCGCCGGCAGCGCCTGGCACGCTGAGCGTCGCCCACGAGGCGCTCGCGGTGCCCAGCACGCCGGGCAAGCTCGATGCGCGCAACTCCCCCTACGTGCTCAGGCTCGTTGACCGGGCGATCGCCGGTGCGCGCAGCGGGGAATTCGCCGCCATGGTCACGGCCCCCGTGCAGAAGAGCGTTATCAACGAGGCCGGCATCGCCTTCTCCGGCCACACCGAGTACCTGGCCGAGCGCACCGGGGCAAGTGCGGTGATGCTGCTGGCCACCGGCGAGCTGCGAGTGGCGCTCGCCACCACGCACCTGCCGCTGAAGGATGTGAGCGCGGCGCTGAGCATCGACTCGCTGTACGCCACGGCGATGACGCTCGCCACCGAGCTCAAGCGCGGCTTTGGCATCAGCGAGCCGCGGATCGCAGTCTGCGGGCTGAACCCGCACGCCGGCGAGGGCGGCTACCTCGGCGACGAGGAGATCCGCGTGATCGCGCCTGCGATCGCACGGCTGCAGGCCGCCGGCGTGCGGGCCAGCGGACCGCTGCCTGCGGACACCGCCTTCGTGCCGCAGGTGCTGGCGCGCTTTGACGCGGTGCTGGCGATGTATCACGACCAGGGCCTGCCGGTGATCAAGCACGCCGGCTTCGAGCATGCCGTGAACGTCACCCTCGGGCTGCCGCTGGTGCGCACCTCGCCTGATCACGGCACGGCGCTTGACCTGGCCGGCAGCGGCCGGGCCGACGTGCGCAGCCTGCTCGCCGCCGTGCGCCTGGCGAGCCGCCTGGCCGCGCAGCGGCTCTGATGCCGCCGTCGCCCGGTTCCGGGCCGCCGCGGCGCAAGCGCTTCGGGCAGCACTTCCTGCACGACCCTGCCGTGCTCGAACGCACCCTCGAGGCGCTCGCCCCGCAGGCCGGGGACCACCTGGTGGAGATCGGTCCCGGCCGCGGCGCCCTCACCCGCCAGCTCATCGCCCGCAGTGACACCACGCTGGATGCCATCGAGATCGACCGTGACCTGGTGCAGCTGCTCGCGCCGCTGTTCAGCGACTTCCCGCGCTGCCGGCTGCACGCGGCGGATGTGCTGGAGTTCGACTTCAACGCTCTCGCGCAGGCGCGCGGCGGCCGGCTGCGTGTCATCGGCAACCTGCCCTACAACATATCCACCCCGCTGTTGTTTCACCTGCTGGGTCAGGCCAGCGCCGTCACCGACCTGCACGTGATGCTGCAGCGGGAGGTGGTCGAGCGCATGGCCGCGGCACCGGGCAGCAAGGACTACGGCCGGCTCACCATCATGCTCGCCCCCTACGTCGAGGTGGCGTCTCTGTTCGATGTCGGCCCGGGGGCCTTCCGGCCTCCGCCGCGGGTCTGGTCGGCGGTGGCGCGCCTCACGGTGCGCGCGCAGCCGCTGTTCGCTGTCAGCCCGCACTACGCCGCCCTGGTCGCGGCGGCCTTCATGCAGCGCCGCAAGACGCTGCGCAACGCGCTGAGCGCGTTCCTCAGCCGCGAGCAGATCAGCTCCTGCGGCATCGATCCGGGCGCACGGCCGGAAACGCTGTCACCACTGGCCTTCAACACCCTCGCCCAGGCCCTCGACCGCGCGGGCGCGTAACGCTAGTCTTCCATCCACGGCGGGCAACGTTGGGGACCTGGCGATGGCGTACCGTCACATCTTGCTGGTGGTGGACCTGACTGACGACAGCCTGGCGATCAGCCGCAGGGCGCACGAGCTGGCCACCGCCCTGGGCGCGCAGCTGCACCTGCTGCATGTCGTCGAGTTCGTCTCCGTCGACCCCCTGGGCGAAACGCTCATGCCCGTGGTGGAGATGGAGAGTGAGCTGCTCGAGCAGGCACAGCGGCGCCTCGCGGCGCTCGCCGCGCAGCTAGGCGTGCCGGAGAGCGCCTGCCGGGTCGAGAATGGCAGCGTCAAGGCGGAGATCGTGCGCGTGGCGCGCGAGCTGCACACCGACCTGATCGTGCTCGCCAGCCGCGAGCGCCATGGACTGTCGATCCTGGTGAACCTGACGGCCGACACGGTGCTGCATGCCGCCCCGTGCGACGTGCTGGCGATGCGCGCCGGCCGTGCCTGAGGCGGGCACTCCGCTAGAATCGGTGCATGGCAGCCAGCGAACACAAGATCCGCGTAGACGTCGAGACCAATTACCTCGATGAACAGTCCGACCCGAACGAGGGCCGCTACGTGTTCTCCTACACGATCACCATCCGCAACGAGGGCCAGGTGCCGGCGCGCCTGCTGCGGCGTCACTGGCTCATTACCGACGCCAACGGCAAGGTCGAGGAAGTGCGCGGCGATGGCGTGATGGGCGAGCAGCCGTACCTGAAGCCCGGGCAGGGCTTCCGCTACTCCAGTGGCGCGGTCATCGAGACACCCGTGGGAGCGATGCAGGGCAGCTACCAGATGCTCGCCGATGACGGCGCGCATTTCGACGCCCCGATCCAGCCGTTCCGGCTTGCCATGCCGGGAATCGTGCAGTGACGCGCTATGCCGTCGGCGACATCCAGGGGTGCGACCGGGAGCTGCGCGCACTGCTGAAGCAGATCGGCTTCTCGGCCGACCGCGACCAGCTGTGGCTGGTCGGCGACCTGGTGAACCGCGGCCCGGCATCGCTCGCGGTGCTGCGCTTCGTGCATGCCCTGCAGGACAACGCGATCGTGGTGCTCGGCAACCACGACCTGCACCTGCTGGCGCTTGCCCACCGCTGCGCGCGCTACCGCAAGTCCGACACCCTCGCCGAGGTCCTCGAGGCGAGCGATCGCGACACTCTGGTCGAATGGCTCATGAGCCGCCCGCTCGCCCACGCGCAGGGGAACGACCTCATGGTGCACGCCGGCGTGGTGCCGCAGTGGAGCGTCGCGCAGACCCTGGAGCTGGCGGCCGAGGTGAGCCGCGCGCTGACGCGCGAGCCGCGCGCCCTATTCGAGAACATGTACGGCGACGAGCCGGACCGCTGGGATGAGCAGCTGCGCGGCATGGACCGACTGCGCTTCACCATCAACGTCCTCACCCGCATCCGCGTATGCAGCGCCGATGGCCGCGTCGACCTGAACATGAAGGGTCCGCCGCCCCCGCCCTCCGCGCCGCAACAGCCGTGGTTCGCGCACCCGGCGCGGGCGAGCCGCGAGGCGCGCGTGATCTTCGGGCATTGGTCGGCACTCGGCTTCGTGCGTCGGCCCGGGGTCATCGGCCTGGACAGCGGCTGCGCCTGGGGCGGCACGCTCACCGCCTACGACCTGGACCGCGAGCGCGAGCCGCTCGCGACCCCCTGCGCGCAGTATCAGCGCATCACTGCGGGGTAGGGTTGACCGGTGGCGGTTTTGCCGGCTCGGGCACGCTCGCGGCGGCGCCCCAGGACACCACGATCTGCGGCGTCTTGGCCGTATACACCCCGGGGTCGAACTCCAGGTCCATCGGCGCGGAACCTGCGGCGCTGATCGGCAGGTGCATGCGCTGGTCGCCGCGGACCTCCAGGACGGGGAACGTCCCGGGAGTGACCCGCACGCCGATGCGCACCGGCCAGCTCGTGCCCGCCACCGGCTTCAGCGTCACACTCCCCGAACCGCCGGCGGAAGTTAAGTCCACCAACAGCGTGTTGCGCTTCCAGTGCTGCGGGAAGGTACCCGCCCCGGTGACCTCGAGTTCATGGACGGGCGGCGGCGGCGGCGGCGGCGGGTGGTGCCAGGGCATGTGCGAGCAGCCGCCGGCCAGGAACACCAGCAGCACGGCCGCTGCGCACGTTGAGCCTCGTCTTCCTGCCGCTGACCGCATCAGTACACTCCTCGCACTTCAGGCGCAGCGCGTAACATACGCCAACGGCATGGAGTAGACATGGAATCCCCGCACGCTTTCAACTTCCGGGAATGGATCGAGGCGCACCGCGCGCAGCTGAAGCCGCCGGTGGGCAACAAGCGCGTGTTCAGCGATGGCGACTTCATCATCATGGTCGTCGGCGGCCCGAACGCCCGCCAGGATTATCACGTCGACCCGGGCCAGGAATTCTTCTACCAGCTCGAGGGCAACATGGTCCTGAAGACCGTGCAGGACGGGCGCGCGGTCGACCTGCCGATCCGCGCCGGCGAGATCCTGCTGCTGCCCGCGAACGTGCCGCATTCCCCGCAGCGCCCCGCCGGCTCGGTCGGCCTGGTCATCGAGCGGGCGCGCCGCCCCGGGGAACAGGATGGCTTCCAGTGGTACTGCGAGCACTGCGGCCAGCGGCTGTACGAGGAGTTCTTCGTGCTCACCGACATCGAGAAGCAGTTCCCGGCCGTGTTCGAGCGCTTCTTCGCGAGCAAGGACAAGCGCACCTGCAAGCACTGCGGCACGGTGATGGAGCGTGCCTAGCCTCAGGGCGCGCATCCTGCTCCGCGAGGGCGAACTGGCCATCGACCTGGCCGCCGCGGTCGACCTCGCCATCCCGCTGGACCTGCACGGTGCGCAGCCGCGGCACTTCGGCGCCCCGGCCGCCAGCGCGCAGCCGCTGGAACTGGCGGGCTTCACCGGCGCGGTGGCGCAAGGGGCCAGCTGCAACTGCGAGGTCGTGACCCTTATCCCCCACTGCAACGGCACGCACACCGAGTGCGTCGCGCATCTCACGCGCGAGCCCCTGGACGCCTACCGGGTGGCCCCGGCCGGGCTCATCCCCGCGTTGCTGGTCTCGGTCACCCCCGCGGCGGCAGGCGACACCCGCGAGGGCACCGTCCCTGCCCCGAACGCGCAGGACCTGCTGGTGACCCGCCGCGCACTGCAGGACGCCTGGCCTGCGCATGCGCCGTTCGCGGCGCGCGCGCTGGTGGTGCGCACGCTGCCCAATCCCGAGTCCAAGCGGCAGCGTGACTACACCGGGCAGAACGCCGCGTACCTGTCGCGCGAGGCCGCGCAGCTGCTGGTGGAGCGCGGCATCGAGCACCTGGTGGTCGACCTGCCCTCCATTGACCGCGAGCACGACGAGGGCCAGCTGACCGCGCACCACATCTTCTTCGGCCTCCGCGCCGGAGTGACGCAGCTGCAGGCCGCCACGCGCGCGCATGCCACCGTCACCGAGCTGGCCTACGTGCCGGAGGCCCTCGCAGATGGCGCATACCTGCTGGAGCTGCAGGTGCCGGCCCTGAGCGGGGATGCGGTGCCGAGCCGCCCGCTGCTGTACGCGCTCCTGGAGAGTCCGCGGTGAGCGCTGCCGCGACGCTGCACGATGCCCGCGCGCTGGATGCCGCCGATCCGCTGCGCCGGTTCCGCGCGTGCTTCGCGCAGCCCAGCAATGCCGACGGCACGCCCAAGGTCTACCTGTGCGGGCACTCGCTGGGGCTGATGCCGCTGGCGGCGCGTGCCGCGGTCACCCAGGAGCTGGATGACTGGGCGCGCCTGGCGGTCGAGGGGCACGAGCACGCGCAGCGCCCGTGGATTCCCTACCACGAGAACCTCACCGCGGGGCTGGCGTCCCTCACCGGCGCCAGGGCCGGCGAGGTGGTCGCCATGAATTCGCTCACGGTCAACCTGCACCTGATGCTCGCCAGCTTCTACCGCCCGCGGGGCGAGCGCCGCCGCATCCTCATCGAGGCGGGCGCCTTCTCCTCGGACCGCCACGCCGTCACCTCGCACCTGGCATGGCACGGGCTCGACCCGGCGCAGGCGCTGATCGAACTCGCCCCGGCCGCCGGCGAGGACGCCGTGCCGGAAAGCGCGATCGAGGCGTGCCTGGACGAGTACGGCCCGCAGATCGCCCTGGTGCTGTGGCCGGCGGTGCAGTTCCGCACCGGGCAGGCCTTCGATGTCGCGCGCATCGCACGCGCCGCGCGCCGGCACGGCTGCCTCGCCGGCCTTGACCTCGCGCACGCGATCGGCAACGTGCCGCTCGCCCTGCACGACTCCCAGGCGGACTTCGCCGTGTGGTGCAGCTACAAGTACCTGAACGCCGGCCCGGGGGCTATCGGCGGCTGCTTCGTGCACCAGCGCCACACCGAGGCGCTGCCGCGCACCGCGCACACCGGCGCGATCCCGGGCGCGCGCCTGGCGGGCTGGTGGGGCCACGAGGAGAGCTCGCGTTTTCTCATGGAGCCGCAGTTCCGCGCCGCGGCCGGCGTGGCCGCCTGGCAGCTGAGCAACCCTTCCGTGCTGGCCGCGGCCCCGCTGCTTGCTTCGCTCGGGGTATTCATGGATGCGGGCATCGAGCGGCTGCGGCACAAGTCCGTGGCACTCACGGGGTTCCTCGAGGAGCAGCTGCGCGCACTGGCGCCGCATGCGCAGGTCATCACACCGCCGGCGCCGGTGCAGCGCGGCTGCCAGCTGTCGGTGCGCATTGGCGCCAGCGCGCAGCGCGGCCTGGACGTGCTCGCCGGGCTCGGCGCGCGCGGCATCGTCGCGGACTGGCGCGCGCCGGATATCATCCGCGTCGCCCCCGTGCCGCTGTACAACGGCTACGAGGACGCGTGGCACTTCGCACGCGCCCTGGGCGAACTGCTGGGCAAGTGAGCACGGCGGCCGCGCGCAGCGTCACGATCGTCGGTGCCGGGCTGGCCGGGGCGCTGCTGGCGCTGCTGTGCGCGCGCCGCGGCATGCAGGTCAGCCTCTACGAGCGGCGCGCGGACCCGCGCCAGTCGCACCCCGAACAGGGCCGCTCGATCAACCTGGCACTCGCCGCGCGCGGCATGCACGCGCTCGAGCGCGCCGGGATCCTGCAGGCGGTGCGCCCGCTGCTCATCCCGATGCGCGGGCGCATGGTGCACGAGCCCGGTGCGCGCCCGGAGCTGCAGCCGTACGGGCAGCGCGCCGAGGAAGTCATCTGGTCGGTGGGCCGGGCGGAACTCAACCGGGTGCTGATCGACGCGGCCGCGCGGCACGCGGGGGTGACGGTGCACTTCAGCCACGCCTGCAGCGGGATCGACCCGGCGGCCAATCGGCTGCTGCTGCACAACACGCTCACGGGCGTGGACAGCGCCGTCGCGCTGGCCCCGACGATCGCCACCGACGGGGCCGGCTCGGTGGTGCGCACCGGCCTCGCCCACGCCGGGGTGCTCACCGCGCGCGAGGACTGGCTCGACCACGACTACAAGGAACTGACCATCCCGGCGCACGCCGGCCGGCCGGTGCTCGAGCCCCATGCGCTGCACATCTGGCCCCGCGGCGGGTTCATGCTGATCGCGCTGCCCAACACCGACGGCAGCTTCACCGCCACCTTGTTCCTCGCCCGCCACGGAGACGCCAGCTTCGCGACGCTGTCGCGGACGGCGGCGGTTACCACCTTCTTCGGGCGCGAATTCCCGGACGTGGTGCCGTTCATGCCGCAGCTTGCCGCCGAGTTCGCAAGCCACCCGCAGGGCAGGCTCGCCACGGTGCACGCCGCGCCCTGGCACCGCGGCGGCCAGGTGCTGCTGTTGGGTGATGCGGCGCACGCGATCGTGCCCTTCCACGGCCAGGGCATGAACGCAGCCTTCGAGGACTGCACGGTGCTCGATGGTTTTCTCGAGGGCGGCGCGGACTGGGATGAGGTGTTCGCGCGCTTCGAGGCCGCCCGGCGCGGCAACACCGAGGCGATCGCCCAGATGGCGCTGGAGAACTACCAGGAGATGCGCGAGGCGGTGCGCGATGCGCACTTCGTGCGCCGGCGCGGCATCGCCATGGCACTCGAGCGCGCCTTTCCAGGGCGCTTCATACCGCGCTACTCGATGGTGATGTTCCACCCGGAGATTCCCTACGCCACTGCGCTGCGGCGCGGCGACATCCAGGCGCGCATCCTCGCGGAGCTTGACCGCGGCGAGGGGGTGGAGTTTGACCCGGCCCAGGCCGCCGCCCTGATCACCGCGCGGCTGCCGCCGCTGGCCTGACTGTTCAGTGCTGGCGCGGCACCTGCGGTGCCGTGCGGCGCTCGAGCGTCATGAAGGTCACCGGATAGTCGTTGTGCTCGTCCGCCGGATGCGCATCGCAGTCCACGTCCGCCCACTGCGTCGGGTCGAACTCGGGGAAATACGTGTCACCGGGCACGTCCGCCTGCACGTTGGTGAGGTACATGCGGCGCGCGAACGGCATGACCAGGCGGTAGATCTCCGCGCCGCCGATCGCCACCAGTTCACTCGCGCCGCCTGCCTGCGCGAGCGCCTCCTCCACCGAGCGCACGGCGATTACTCCGGCGGCGCTCCAGTTCGGGTCGCGCGTGAGCACGATGTTGGTGCGCCCCGGGAGCGGGTGCCCGATGGACTCGAAGGTCTTGCGCCCCATGAGGATCGGCTTGCCCAGCGTCTGCGCCTTGAAGCGCTTGAGGTCCTGGCGCAGGTGCCAGGGCAGAGCGTTGTCGCGCCCGATGACCCCGTTCTGCGCCATCGCCACGATCAGCGACACCACCGGGGGCGGGGGGTCCACGGCGCTCAGATCTCCACCGCCGTGTTGAGGATCACGACGTCACGGAAGGGCATGCGGAAGAATTCCGCGGCCTGCGTGCTGTATTGCTGCATGCGCGCGAATAGCCGCCGCTGCATGCCGCGCAGCCCCGGCAGCGGGCGGGCGCGCACGACGTGGCGGCCGACGAAGAACGAGCTGTCCTCGGTGAAAACGCGCAGGCCGCGCGCGCGGCAGGCCTTGAGCGCCTCGGCGACGTCCGGCGTCTCCATGAAGCCGAAGCGCGCGGTGATGTAGTGCACGCTCGGCACCGGCTCCTCGATCCGCAGTCGCCGCACCGGGTCCTGGCGCGGCGTATCGGCGATTTCCACGTTGAGGATGATGATCCGCTGGTGCACGACGCAGTTGTGCTCGATGTTGCGGATCAAGGCCGACGGCACCAGGTTGGCGTTGCTCGCCAGGAATACCCCGGTGCCAGGCACGCGATGCACGCCGGCCACGAGCTTGGCCAGCTCCGAACGCGGCACGGCCAGCTTGGACAGTGCCGCCCGCAGCTCCAGGCGCCCGTTGCGCCAGGTGGTGAAGATCAGGCACAGCACCGCCCCCAGGCTCAGCGGGATCCAGCCGCCGTTGGGAACCTTGGTCAGATTGCCCGCGACGAAGGCGCAGTCGGTGACCAGCAGAGTGCCGAAGATCACCGCAACGCGCCACGTCGGCCAGTTCCACTGCGTTGCCGCGACAAAGGCTCCCAGGACGGTGGTCACCACCATCGTGCCGACCACCGCGGCCCCGTAGGCTCCGCCAAGCGCATCCGACGATCCGAACCCTACGACGAACAGGACCACCGCCGGGAAGACCAGCCAATTGACGATCGGTACGTAGATCTGACCCTGCTCCTGAGCGGAGGTCTGCAGCACGCGCAACCGCGGCAGCAGGTCGAGGTGTACGGCCTGGCGTGCCATCGAGAAGGCACCGGAGATCACCGCCTGCGAGGCGATGACTGCTGCCATCGTTGCCAGCACCACGAGCCACGGCAGCAGCCGCGGCGAGATCAGGTGGAAGAACGGGTGCTCGACCGGCCTGCCGACTTCCAGCAGCAGCGCGCCCTGGCCGAAGTAGTTGACCACCAGCGCCGGCGCCACCATGGCGAACCAGGCGATGCGCACCGGGCGTTTGCCGAAGTGCCCCATGTCCGCATACAGCGCCTCGCCGCCGGTGATCGCCAGGAATACCGCGCCGATGATCGCCAGCGCGACCGGCGGACGGCGGAACAGCAGGCTCAATCCCGCGAGCGGATTGAGTGCCTCGAGTATCTCCGGGTGACGCATGATCGGAAGCAGCCCAAGCACCAGGATGACGGCGAACCAGAGCACCATGATCGGTCCGAACAGCTTGGCGATGCTCGCGGTGCCGCGCCGCTGATAGAAGAAGAGCACGGCAAGGACGCCGATGGTCACCGGGATAACCTTGCTCTTGAAGTCCGCATCCAGTACCTCGAGGCCCTCGACCGCACCGAGCACCGTGATGGCGGGGGTGATCAGGGCATCGCAGAAGAAGAACGCCGTGCCGGCGAGCGCCAGCCCGACCGCGATCTTTGCCCAGCGGCTGCCGCTGATCAGCCGGCGCTGCGCCAGGGCGAATAGCGCCAGGATACCGCCCTCGCCTTCGTTGTCGGCCTGCATGATGATGACGATGTACTTGATCGTCACGGAGATGACCAGGCTCCAGAAGATCAGCGACAGCACCCCGAGCACCGCCTCGCGGTTAAACGTCCCCGCCGCGCTCAGTGCAGTCTCGAGCGTGTACAGCGGGCTCGTGCCGATGTCGCCGTACACGATGCCCGTGGCGGCGACGACGGCAGACAGGCGCAGCTGGCGTGAATGGTTCATTGACTTCGGTCGGGGCGCAGGGTCAGCGGCCGGCAATGCGGCGCGGCGGTGGCCCGTTCGCGGCCTGCCTACGCGACTTCTTTGCACCCTTCTTCGCTACCTTCTTCGCTACCTTCTTCCTTGTCTTCCTGGGCTTGTTCTTGCCGCGCTCATCCGGCCCGGGCCACAGCATCGTTCCGCGGCACTTGGGGCTGCCGCAGCGGCAGGCGAAGATCTCGTCGATGTCAGGCGGGTCCTGCGGGTCCCACTCGATCTGGTAGTCGTAGGCGAGTTCCTCGCCCGGCTCGATCGTGCGGATCGCCTCGATGAACACGCGGCGGTTCTGCGTGACGGACTCGCAGTTGGGGCCGCAGGTATGGTTGATGAAGCGCGCCGCGTTGCCATCCACGCCCGCGTCGACCACGGTGCGCGAGTCGACGATAAACAGGAAGGTGTGGTTGTCGTTCGCCTCCTTCAGGTCGTAGCGGCGGTCCGCCTCCTTGTGCGAGATGCGCTCGCCCAGGTACTCGATGACACGGGTGCCCTTGCGGATGCGTCGCAGCGCGAACACTCCCAGGCCGTGCACCGGCGAGTTGCGCACCTCGATGATCGGGCCGCCGCGCCGCTCGACCGGGCCCATCATACGGCCACCGGGGCTGAGATCGCCGCGTGATGCTGGTAGTTCACGAACTCGAAATCCTCGTACTTGTAGTCAAAGATGGTGGCCGGCCGGCGCAGGATGCGCAGCTGTGGCAAGGGGTATGGCTGGCGCGTCAGCTGCTGGTCCGCCTGCGCGAAATGGTTGACGTAGAGGTGGGTATCGCCGCCGGTCCAGACGAACTCCCCGGGCTCCAGGTCGCACTGCTGCGCGAACATGTGCGTGAGCAAGGCGTAGCTGGCGATGTTGAACGGCACGCCGAGGAAGATGTCGGCACTGCGCTGGTACAGCTGGCATGAGAGGCGGCCGGCGGCCACGTACAGCTGGAAGAACGCGTGGCAGGGCATGAGGCTCATGCGCTGCAGCTCCGCCACGTTCCAGGCGCTGACGATGATGCGGCGCGAGTCGGGGTTCTTGCGCAGCAGCTCGACCGCCTGCGCGATCTGGTCGATGGGCGAGCCATCAGCAGCTGGCCAGGCGCGCCACTGCTTACCGTACACCGGCCCGAGTTCACCGGCCGCATCCGCCCACTCGTCCCAGATGCTCACGCCGTGTTCCTTTAGCCAGGCGATGTTGGTGTCCCCGCGCAGCATCCACAGCAGCTCGTACAACACCGAGCGCAGGTGGATCTTCTTGGTCGTGACCAGCGGGAAGCCTTGCGCCAGATCAAAGCGCAGCTGCGGGGCGAATACCGAGACCGTACCGGTGCCCGTGCGGTCGGTCTTGCGCACGCCCTCGGTGCGCACCAGGCGCAACAGGTCCAGGTACTGCTTCATGTGGCGTGAACGTAGTTGCCCGAGGGGATGCGTGTACGGTACGCGTACACCAGCGCGCCGATGCCAAACAGGATCATCGGGATCGATAGCACCTGGCCCTCGGTGAGCCAGCCGCCGGCCAGGTAGCCTATGTGCTCGTCCGGCACGCGCACGAACTCCACCAGGAATCTTGACAGGCCGTACACCAGCATGAACACGCCCGAGGGCGCCCAGCGCGGCCGCGGCCGCATGGTGAACCACCACAGCAGGCAAAACAGCAGCAGGCCCTCGAGCCCGGCCTCGTACAGCTGCGAGGCGTGGCGCACCTCGCCGTTCACCTTGAAGCCCCAGGGCACGGTGGTCACCTTGCCCCACAGCTCGCTGTTGATGAAGTTGCCCAGGCGCCCGAAGAACAGGCCCAGCGCCGGCAGCGGCGCGGTGAAGTCGTAGACATCCACCATGTTGCGCCGGCGCCGCCAGGCGAACAGCGACATGGCGGCGATCACCCCGAGCATGCCGCCGTGGAAGGACATGCCGCCCTCCCAGATCTTCAGCGGGTACAGCGGGTCCCCGGCCCAGAACTTCAGCCCGTAGAAAAGCACATAGCCAATGCGCCCGCCCAGGATCACGCCCAGCATGTCGAAGAAGATCAGATCATCGACGTCATTGGCCGTCCAGGTGGAGCCTGGCTTACCGGCGCGGCGCCGCGCCAGCCACCACGCCCCGCCAAAGCCCAGCAGGTACATGATGCCGTACCAGTGGACCTTGACCGGTCCGAGCTCGAAGGCGATGGGATTGAAGCCGGGGTAGGTAAGCATGAGGCGCGAAGTTTAGCCGACCTCGCGCGTCACGCGGCAGAAGAAGGCCTTCAGGTACCGGGTTTCGGGGATGGCCGGATGCACCGGATGGTCCGGGGACTGGCCGCCGGTCTCGAGAATCTGGACAAACCGCCCGCTATGGCGTGCGGCCGCCTGGACCGCCGCCTCCAGGTCCTGCGCGGCCAGGTGGTACGAGCACGAGCAGGACACCAGCACTCCCTCCGCGCCGAGCAGCCCGAGCGCAAGCTGGTTGAGCTTGCGGTAAGCAGCCTGCCCCTGCGGGATGTCCTTCTTGCGCTTGATGAATGCCGGCGGGTCGAGGATCACGATGTCGTAGCGCGCGCCCTGCTCGGCCAGCATCCGCAGGGCGTCGAAGGCATCCTCGCACATCGGCTCGATGCTCACCCCGTTGGCCTGCGCGTTGGCGCTGGCGCTCTCGAGCGCGGCCTGCGAGGAATCAATGCAGCGCGCGGCGGCGGCTCCCTGCCTGAGGGCGGTCACCGCCCAGCCGCCCGCGTAGCTGCACACGTCTAACACGCGCGCACCGGGTACGACATAACGGGCCAACCGCGCGCGGTTGGCGGTCTGATCGTAGAACCACCCGGTCTTCTGGCCGGCGAGCAGCGGCACGCTGAACGACAGGCCGCCCTCGCGCACCTCGAGCCGCTCCGGCACCTCGCCGAAGGCAGCCTCGGCGCTCTTGGGCAGGCCCTCGAGGTCGCGCGACCCGGAGTCATTCTTCCAGAACAGCACTGCGGGGTTGAGCACGCGACGCACGGCCGCCGTGATTTCCTCCTTGAGCGCGTCCATGCCGGCGGTGGCGAGCTGCCCGACGATGACATCACCGTAGCGGTCGAGAACCAGCCCGGGCAACTGGTCCGACTCGCCGAACACCCAGCGGTAGTAGGGCGCACCGACCAGGCGCTCGCGCAAGGACAGCGCGCTCCTCAGGCGCTGCTCCAGCAGCGCCGCGCTGACCGGCTGAGCCAGGTCGCGCGAGAGGATGCGGCCGCAGATCAGCGCACGCGGGTTCACGTAGACGTAGCCCATGAACGCATCGCGGTGCGAGCGCAACTGCGCGAGTGCACCCGGGGCGAGCGCCGTGAGCGGCGTTGCCTGAGTGTCGATCTCGTTGCTGAACACCCACATGTGCCCGGAGGCCAGCCGTCGTTCCTCGCCACGCTTCAGGCGCAGCACCGGCAGGTCGGGGAGTACTGGGTGGGAGGCAGTGGACTTCAAGCGTGTGGATCCGCGGCGGAGGCGCGCGCGAAGTATACAATTCGCGCATGAAGATCACTCACCGCAATGAAGACGGCTCGCCCAAGTACACGAACCATCTCGCTACGCAGACTAGCCCCTACCTGCAGAAACATGCACATAACCCCGTCGATTGGTATCCCTGGGGCGAGGAGGCCTTCGCACGGGCGCGCCGCGAGCAGAAACCAATCCACCTCAGCGTCGGCTATTACGCCTGTCACTGGTGCTCGGTCCTAGAGGAAGAGAGCTTCGAGGACGAGGCGACCGCGAAGATCCTCAACGACCTGTTCGTCAACATCAAGGTCGACCGCGAAGAGCGCCCGGACATCGACCGCATTTACCAGATCGCGCAGCAGATGCTCACGCAGCGCGGCGGCGGCTGGCCGCTGACCATGATGCTCTCCCACGAGGACCAGCGGCCGTTCTTCGGCGGCACCTACTTTCCGAAGGAGGCCCGCTACGGGCTGCCGGCATTCAAGGACCTGCTGCTGCGGGTGGCGGAGTACTACCGCGACCACGGCGCGGAGTTGCAGAAGCAGAACGCCGCGCTGATGGAGGCCTTCAGCGAGCTGGACGCTGCCCCCGCGGGTGCCGTGGAGTTCACCGCCGCACCGCTCGCGCTGTTCCGCCAGCAGGCGGAACGCACCTTCGACGCGCGCGACGGCGGCTTCGGCGGCGCACCGAAGTTCCCGCAGCCGCAGATGCTCGTGCGCCTGCTGCGCGACTGGCGCGCCAGTGCCGACGGGGCGCAACCGGACCTGCAGGCGCTCTACATGGTCACCCTGACGTTGCGCCGCATGGCCGAGGGCGGCCTCAACGACCAGCTCGACGGCGGCTTCTGCCGCTACACCGTGGATGCGACCTGGACCATCCCGCACTTCGAGAAGATGCTCTACGACAATGCCGCCCTGCTCGCCCTGTATGCCCAGGCGGCCGTGGCCACCGGCGACGGCGAATACGCGCGCGTCGCTCTGGAGACGGCTGACTGGGTGGTGCGCTCGATGCAGTCAGCCGAGGGCGGCTACTACTCGAGCCTGGATGCGGACTCGGAAGGGCACGAGGGCAAGTTCTATGTCTTTGACCGCGAGGAGGTGCGCGCCGCACTCACCGCGGAGGAGTTCGAGGTCTTCGCTCCGCACTACGGGCTGACCGCGCCGCCGAACTTCGAGGGCCGCTGGCATCTGTTCACCGCCGCCCCGGTCGAACAGCTGGCGCAGAACTCGGCGCGCACCGCGCCGCAGGTCGAGGCGCTGCTCGCCTCCGGGCGCGACAAGCTCCTGGCCCTGCGCGCGGTGCGCGTGCCCCCGGCGCGCGATGAGAAGGTCCTCACCTCCTGGAATGCCCTGATGATCCGCGGCATGGCCATTGGCGCGCGCGCGCTGGAGCGGGAGGAGCTCGCCGACTCGGCGGCGCGTTCCCTGAAGTTCATCCGCAGCACCCTGTGGCGCGACGGGCGCCTGGTGGCGACCTACATGGCCGGCAAGGCGCACCTGAATGCCTACCTGGACGACTACGCCTACCTTGCGGATGCGATCCTCGAGCTGCAGCAGGTGCGCGTGCGCGCCGACGAGCTCGAGTTTGCCCGGCAACTGCTCGAGGTGCTGCTCAGGCACTTCGAGGACCAGGCAGGCGGCGGGTTCTACTTCACCTCCGATGACCACGAGCAGCTCATCCACCGCATGAAGCCCTTCAGCGACGATGCCATCCCTTCCGGCAACGGCATCGCCGCGGGTGTGCTGCTGCGCTTTGGCCACCTGCTGGGCGAGCCACGCTACCTGGCCGCCGCCGAGCGCACGCTGGCGGCTGCGTGGCCGGTGCTGTCACGCCACCCGCAGGGGCACGCGACGCTGCTCAATGCGCTCGAGGAGCTGCTGCATCCGCCGCAGGTCGTGCTGATCCGCGGCACGGCCGGGGCGGTGCTGAGCTGGCAGCGCGAACTGGCGCAGGTGTACGCGCCGCGGCGCATCGTGCTCGGCATCCCGGCGGATGCGACCCAGCTGCCCGCCGCGCTGGCCGACAAGCCCGCCCGGGACGGCAGCACCCTCGCCTACGTGTGCCGCGGCAGCACCTGCTCTGCGCCGCTGGATACCCTGGCCGGCCTGCTCGGCGAGCTGCGGCGCGAGCCCTAGGAGAGCAGCTCGACGTTGCCGCCAATGGCGGCGGTATTGATGGTCAGCGTGCGCTCGGTCGCAAAGCGCAGCAGGTAGTGCGGCCCGCCGGCCTTGGGCCCGGTGCCGGAGAGGCCCTGGCCCCCGAAGGGCTGCACGCCCACGACCGCGCCGATCATGTTGCGGTTGACGTAGGTGTTGCCGACGGGCAATTCGCGGAACACGTGCTGCGCCACGCTCTCCAGGCGGCTGTGCACGCCCAAGGTGAGACCGAAGCCGGTGCGGCGGATCGCCGCCAGCACCTGCGGCAGCTCGCCGCTGCGGTAGCGCGCCACGTGCAGGATGGGCCCGAACTCCTCGCTCTTGAGCTGGTCGAGGCTGTTCAGCTCGAACAGCTGCGGCGCGAAGAAGTGGCCGTTCTCGAGCCCGGCCGGCACCTCGCAGGCGTACAGCAGCCTGGCCTCGCGGCGCATGCGCTCGGCGTGGGCCCGCAGGCGCTGCTGCGCGGCAGCACCGATCACCGGTCCGACGTCGGTGGCCACCTCGGCCGGATCGCCGATGACCATGCAGCGCATCGCCCCGATCAGCATGGCGATGGTGCGCTCGGCGATCTCCTCCTGCAGGTACAGCACACGCAGCGCCGAGCAGCGCTGGCCGGCGCTGGTGAATGCGGAGGTGATGACATCGTCGACCACCTGCTCGGGCAGCGCGGTCGCATCCACCACCATCGCGTTCACGCCGCCGGTCTCGGCGATCAGTGGCAGGATGGCCCCGTCGCGGGCCGCCAGCGCGCGGTTGATGGTGGCCGCGGTCGCGGTCGAGCCGGTGAAGGCCACCCCGGCCAGGGCCGGGTGCACGAACGCGACGGCGCGAACGCCGGGCCGTCGGCCGGGGTGAGCTGCAGCACCTGCGTCGGGCATGCCCGCCTCGTGCAGCAGCCGCGTCATCGCATGCGCCACCAGCGGGGTCGCCGGGGCGGGCTTGGCCACCACCGAGTTGCCCGCCGCCAGGGCCGCGGTGATCTGGCCCAGTGAAGATCGCCAGCGGGAAGTTCCACGGGCTGATGCAGACGAACACGCCGCGCCCGTGCAGCGAGAGCGTGTTGCGCTCACCGGTCGGGCCCGGCCAGCTCGGTGGGCGCGGCGAACAGCTCGCGCGCCGCGCGCCGCGTAGTAGCGGCAGAAATCCACCGCCTCGCGCAGCTCCGCCACCGCATCCGGCAGCGTCTTGCCGGCCTCGCGCACCAGCAGGCTGAGGAACTCGCCGCGCCGCGCCTCGAGGAGCATCGGCCGCGCGCTCCAGGCAGGCGGCCCGCTCGCCCGCGGGCGTGGCATCCCAGCGCGGCTGCGCCGCGCCGGCGGACATCGAGCGCCTGGCGCGATCTCCGCGGCGCGTGGCATCGCGCGTCAGTCCCACGGTCATCGCGCGTGTCGGCCGGGGAGTTCACCGGCACGCGGCCGTCGCGCGCGGCCACCGCCGTCGATGATCGGACCGCCGCGTGTACTGCGCGGCGCGCGGAGGCGCGCACCTGCGCCTCGAGCGCCGCGAGTCGCGGCCGGGTCGCCGAAGTCCTCGCCGTAGCGAGTTCGCGCGCTCGGCGCCGAACAGCGCGCGCGGCTCGCGGATCTGCGCGCCGGCGGCGGCGTCTGTTCGGCATTCAAGGTAGCGATGGGATCGCGCACGACCTGCTCCACTGGCAAATCGGGGTTGAGGAACTGGTGGACGAAGGAACTGTTGGCGCCGTTCTCGAGCAGGCGGCGCACCAGGTACGGCAGCAGGTCCTCGTGCGTGCCGACGGGCGCGTACACGCGCACCGGCGGCAGCTGCGGCACCTCGGCGCGCACCGCCTCGTAGAGCGCCTCGCCCATGCCGTGCAGGCGCTGGAACTCGTAGCGCGGCCCCGGCGGGCGCAAGTGCGAGCACCGCCGCGACCGTGAACGCGTTGTGGGTGGCGAACTGCGGATAGATGACATCGCGCGCTGCGAACAGGATGCGCACGCACTCCAGGTAGCTGGCATCGGTGGCGGCCTTGGAGGTGTAGACCGGGAAGCTGCTCAGGCCGCGCTCCTGCGCGCGCTTGATCTCGCTGTCCCAGTAGGCGCCCTTGACCAGGCGCACGCTCATGCGCCGGCCGCGTGTCGCGCGCCAGCTCTGCGACCCAGTCGAGCACCGCGGCGCGCGGCGCCCGTAGGCCTGCACGGCAAGCCCGAGGCCGTCCCAGTCGCGCGTCGCGCGCATCGCGGGCCAGGGCCTCCAGGATATCGAGCGAGAGGTCGAGCCGGTCGGCCTCCTCGGCATCGATGGTGAAGCCGATGCCGGCGCGCGCGGCGGCGCGCGCCAGGGTGCAGCATGCGCGGGATGAGCTGCTCGGCGACCCGCGCGCTCTGCAGCAGCGAGTAGCGCGGCTCGAGCGCCGACAGCTTCACCGAGATCCCCGAGCGCGCGTGCGATCGACCCCGGCGGCCTGCGTGCCCAGCGCCTCGATCGCCGTGCGCGTAGGAGTCGAGGTAACGCTGCGCATCGCTCGCGGTGCGCGCGCCCTCGCCCAGCACGTCGAAGGAGCACAGCGCAAGATTCGGCTCGCTGCGCCCGCGCGCGAGCGCCTTGTCGATCGTCTCGCCGACGATGAAGGCGTGCGCCATGACCTGCATCGACTGCGCGCAGCGCGGCGCGCACCACCGGGGCCACCAGCGGCGCGGTGAGGGTCGCGGCGGTGAACTCGCCCGGACAGCTCCGCGGTCACATCCGGCAGCAGCCGCCTGGCCGCTCCCAGCAGCGCGAAGCCGGTGCGCAGCAGCAGACCGCCACTGTCCTCGGGCACGCGCGCTGCCGGCGCATGGTGGCCAGGCGCTCGGCGATGAGCTGGTCGGCGCGCTTCGGGATCGGGCGTGCGCAGCAGCGCCTCGGCGAGGCTCATCAGCGCCTTGCCCTGGCGCGCTGTCGAGCGGGAACTGCTCGAGCACTGCTCGACCAGCGGCCGCGCCCGCTCATCGGCGCGCGCCGCCTCCACCCAGCGCGCGGCCTGCGCGCTGGCCGCATTCAGCGCCGGCATCACGGCGTCCAGGTCGCCCACGATCTGCGCGTCGGGCGGCGCTCTCCGGGCGCAGCGTCGCCGCGCGCACCGCCTCGCGCAGCACGGCCATCGCAGGTGCGCCGCTCGGGTTCACCGCCGATTCCACTGCTGCCATCGTCGTGCCCACGTTTCTAGTTGAATTAATGCTTATGTTAACCTCAATCGCAGAGAATATTTTCACGTTTTAGGCGCTTTAATAGTCGAATCAACTGCCATGAGTCGAAAGACCCCCTCCACCGAGGCTGCAAGTCCAGGCGCAGCCGTGCGCTCGACCGCATCGACCGCAGGCTGCTCGCGCGGCTGCAGCAGGACGGCCGCACGTCGGTCTCGCAGCTGGCCCGCGAGGTGCATCTGACTGTCACCCCGACGCTGGAGCGGGTGCGGCGCCTGGAGGCCGCCGGCTACATCGAGGGGTATTTCGCGCGCCTGAACCCGGGGCGCCTGGGGCTTGGGCTCCTCGCCTACGTGGAGGTGTCGCTGGACCGCACCACGCCCGGACGCCTTCGAGCGCTTCAAGCAGGTCATGCTGGCGCACGACGAGGTCATGGAATGCCACATGGTCGCCGGCGGCTTCGACTACCTGCTGAAGGTGCGCGTCACGGACATGGAGAGCTATCGCCGCTTCCTCGGCGACCGCATCGCCTCGGTGCGCGGCGTGCAGACAGACCCACACCTACTTCGTCATGGAGGAAGTGAAGTCGACGCACCGCATCGTGGTGCCCGAGGGC
>CAWCGL010000008.1:0-23349 GCA_963794975.1 uncultured Pseudomonadota bacterium
CTCGGCAATGCCCGGGATACGCTCGCCGTGCTGGGATACATCAAGAGCGAGTCCAGCACGTTCGAGCGCTTGAGCCTTGCCGGGCGCATGCTCAAGGAAGCCGCGGCGCGCCATCCGCAGGCGCTCGGCCTGGGCGCCACCGGCAAGGGCGCCGGCGCGGATGCCGACCTCGAGGCACTGCTCGCCGCGAGCCTCGCGCACGCCTTCGATCTGCCGAGCATCCGGGCAGCGACGCGCGATGAGCGCCGCGTGCAGAGGCTGGTGTTGCTTGGCGGGCACGGCGTGGACACGCGCTACGCGGCCGCCGTGGCGCGCGGCAGCAACCTCACGCGCTGGCTGACCGCGCTGCCGCCCAACGTGCTCGATGCCGCTGGCTACCGGGCCGCGATCACGCGCCTCGCGCGGCAGCATCGCCTGAAGCTCACCTGGCTCGACGAGCGTGCGCTGCGGCGCGCCGGCGCCGGCGCCTTCCTCGCGGTGGCGCAGGGCAACGCCAGCCGCGATGCCGGCATCGCACACTTAGAGTACCGGCCGGCGCGGCGCACCCGCGCCGCGCGGCCGGACGTTGCGCTCATCGGCAAGGGCATCCTCTTTGACACCGGTGGCGTGAACCTGAAGCCGCACCGCTCGATGCTGGACATGCACACCGACATGTCCGGCAGCGCCGTGGCGCTGGCCACCCTCATCGCGCTCGCGGAGCTGCGCGCGCCGCTCGCCGCCGATGCCTGGCTGGCGATTTCCGAGAACAACATCGGGCCACATGCCTACCGGCCGCAGGAGGTGGTGCGCGCCGCCAACGGGGTCACGATCCAGGTGATCCACACGGATGCGGAGGGGCGCATGGTGCTCGCCGACACCCTCGCGCTGGCAGCGCGCACGCGGCCACGCTTCATGATCGATTTTGCGACCCTCACCGGGGCGTGCGTGTACTCGCTCACCGAGCGCATGAGCGGTGCGTTCAGCAACCGCGCCGCGCTCGCGCAGGCGCTCGCCGAGGCCGGGCGGGCCAGCGGCGAGCGCGTCTGGAACTTCCCCAGCGAGGAGGACTACGACGCGGACCTCGAGAGCAAGGTGGCCGACATCGTCCAGTGCACGGTCGATGGCAAGGGCGACCACATCCTCGCCACGCGCTTCCTGTCGCGCTTCGTGCCGCACGAGATCCCCTGGGCGCACATCGACCTGTCCTCCTCGACGCGCACCGGCGGCCTGGCGCACGTGGCGACCGAGGTGACCGGCTTCGGCGTGCGCTTCGCGCTGCAGCTGCTGCTGAAGCAGAACGTGCTCAAGGCGCTGGACGCCAAGTGACGAGCCTCAGGCTCACCCGCCCGGACGACTGGCACCTGCACGTGCGCGACGCTGCGGCGCTCGCCGCGGTGCTGCCGTTCACGGTGGCACGCTTTGCGCGCGCCATCATCATGCCGAACCTCAGGCCGCCCATCACCACGACCGCCCTAGCCCAGGCGTACCGCGAACGCATCCTGGCAGCGCTGCCGCCCGGGGCGCGCTTCCAGCCGCTGATGAGTCTCTACCTCACCGATGTCACGGACCCGGCGGAGATCACCCGCGCGAAGGCCAGTGGCTTCGTGCATGGGGCGAAGATCTACCCGGCCGGCGCCACGACCCACTCGGACGCCGGGGTGACGGACATCCGCAGGCTGGATGCGGTGCTCGCGCGCATGGAGGAGCTCGACCTGGTGCTGCAGGTGCACGGGGAAGTCACCGATCCTGCCGTGGACGTGTTCGAGCGCGAGCCGCGCTTCATCGACGCGGTGCTCGCGCCACTGGCACAGCGGCACCCGCAGCTGCGCATCGTCCTGGAGCACATCACTACCGAGGCGGCCCTGCAGTTCGTGCTCGACGGCCGCGCCGGCCTGGCCGCTACCGTGACCCCGCAGCACCTGTTGATGAACCGCAATGCGCTGTTTGCCGGCGGCATCCGCCCGCACCACTTTTGCCTGCCGGTGCTCAAGGCCGAGCGCCACCGGGTAGCTCTGCTCGCCGGTGTCGCCAGCGGCAACCCGCGCCTGTTCCTGGGAACCGACAGCGCACCGCACGGACGCCGGGCGAAGGAGATCGCCTGCGGCTGTGCCGGCATCTTCTCTGCACATGCCGGCATCGAGCTGTACGCGGAGGCGTTCGAGTCCGCCGGCGCGCTGGAGAGACTCGAGGGTTTCGCCGCCTTCCACGGCGCAGACTTCTACCGCCTGCCGCGCAACACCGGCACCATCACCCTGGTGAAGGAACCTTGGCAGGTGCCGGCGAGCTTCCCCTTCGGGGTGGACGAGCTGGTGCCGCTGCGCGCCGGCGAAGGCATCGGCTGGCGCCTGGCCGGCGAGGCGTCCGGTTGAGCGCGCCCGAACTGCCCCCATTGGCGCCGCCCGTGGCGGCCGCCGCAGCCCTGATGTCGCGCCGCTTCCGGGGTTACCTGCCGGTGGCGATCGACGTCGAAACGGGCGGCTTTTACTGCGCGACCGATGCGCTGCTGGAGATCGCCGCGGTGCTGATCGAGATGGACCCTGACGGGACGCTGCGGCGCGGCGCCACGCATACCTTCCACGTGCAGCCCTTCGAGGGCGGGCGGCTGGACCCGGTGGCGCTGGCGGTCACCGGCATCGACCCGCACCACCCGCTGCGCCCGGCACTGCCGGAACGCGACGCACTGCAGCGCGTATTCCGCGAGATCCGTCACGCGGTGCGCGCCTACAGCTGCCGGCGCGCGATCCTGGTGGGCCACAACGCCGCCTTCGACCTGGGCTTCCTCAATGCCGCGGTCGCCCGCGCCGAGGTCAAGCGCAACCCGTTCCACCCGTTTTCGTGCTTCGACACTGCCACGCTCGCCGGGGCCGCCCTGGGTCAGACCGTGCTGGCCAAGGCGGTGCGGGTGGCCGGGCTGGAATGGGATGCGGGGAGCGCGCACAACGCCCGTTACGATGCGGAGCGCAGTGCCGACATCTTCTGCCTGGTCTGCAACCGCCTGCGCGAGAGTCACGCGGTGGCCGAGGAGCGGGCGCGCGCGCTCGGCTGGGTGGGGGGCGCGGCCGAGCTGGACGAGCTGGCCGCCGAGCCGACGCAGCCGGGACCTTAGCTGGCGGCCTTGGCCACGGCGCCGACCTCGGTGAGCAGCTGCTGCAGCTCGCCGTTCTTGTACATCTGCAGCGCAATGTCGCAGCCGCCGATCAGCTCGCCCTTCACGTACAGCTGCGGATAGGTAGGCCAGTTCGAGTAGCGCTTGAGTGCCTCGCGCAGCTCCGGTTCCTCGAAGATGTTCACGTGCTTGAACTGCGCGCCGACGGCGCGCAGTGCGGCCACGGTCTGCGCGGAGAACCCACACTGCGGGAAGTCCGGCGTGCCCTTCATGAACAGCACCACCGGGGCGGAATCCAGTTCCGACTTGATCTTCTGCACCACGTCCATCGCTTTACCTGCCTTGTAGGTTCCGGCGCCGCCCGATCTCCTCGAGCAGCCGCCACTGTTCATCCGCACTCATCGCCATCCAGCGCCCGATTTCCTCCCCGGAACGCAGGCAGCCGATGCACCAGCCGCGAGCGTCCAGGGTACAGACGTTGATGCAGGGGGACGGCGGGCGCTCCGTGCGCGCCGCAAGCTTCGGATCAGCCGCGTTCACAGTCCCTTAAGCCGCAACAGCGTCGATTTGAGTGCGCGTTGAATTATGGGGGTGCCTCGCCTATTCTTCAAACGCGCGAGATCGCCCAGGCCCGCGGAAAACAAGAACTTGGAGACTTAACGCCATGAATCCCCTGAACAACCATCGCCACTCCCTCATCCTAGGCATTGTGCTGGCCGTGCTGCTGGCGGCCTTCCTGGCGGGCGGCGTACAGCCCTTCGGGCTGGGATGGGCGCGCTGGATCCACATCGTCTCCGGCGTGTTCTGGATCGGCCTCCTCTATTACTTCAACGCCGCCCAGACCCCGGCCCTGGCGGATGCCGCCGCCGACAAGGGTGGTCCCGGTGGCGCGGGCATCACCAAGTACGTGGCACCCAGGGCGCTGTTCTGGTTCCGCTGGTCGGCGCTGGCGACCTGGGTCGCCGGTTTCTGGCTGCTGGCCGAGTCCGGCCGCATAGGCGCCCTGGCGTTCGCTCCCGGACAGGTGGTCATTGGCACCGGTGCCTGGCTCGGCACGATCATGCTGCTGAACGTTTGGGGCATCATCTGGCCGAACCAGAAGAAGATCCTGGGCCTGAAGCCTGCGACCGACGAGGAGAAGGCGAAGGCCCGTAAAGCCGCCGGCATGGCCTCGCGCGTGAACTTCGTGCTCTCGATCCCGATGCTCATGTGCATGGGTTCGGCGAGCCACGGGCTGCCGTTCATCAAGTAAGGGGAAGCCATGCCCGCGCTCCCTGCTGATCTTGCAGATCAGGTCGGAGCGGCGCTGCGCGAGGACATCGGCAGCGGTGACGTGACCGCAGCGCTCGTGCCGGCCACGCAGCAAGTGCGCGGCCGGGTCATCACGCGCGAGCCGGCCGTGCTGTGCGGGGTGGCGTGGGTCAACGAAACCTTCCGGCAGCTGGATCCGGCGGTGCGGCTCGGCTGGCACGTTGCCGATGGCGCGGCCATCACTACCGACCAGCTGCTGTTCGAGATCGAGGGTCCGGCGCGCGCAGTGCTCACCGGCGAACGTACCTCACTTAACTTCCTGCAGCTGCTCTCCGGGGTGGCGACGTCGGCGCGCACCTTCGCCGATGCGGTGGCCGGCACCCACTGCCAGGTCCTGGACACACGCAAGACCCTGCCGGGGCTGCGCACCGCGCAGAAGTACGCGGTGCTGTGCGGCGGGGCCGGTAACCACCGCATGGGGCTGTTCGACCGCGTGCTCATCAAGGAAAACCACATCGCCGCCGCAGGCTCGATCACCGGGGCGATCGCCACGGCGCGCAGCCTGCATCCGGGCATCGCGGTGGAGGTGGAAGTCGAGTCGCTGCAGGAGCTGGCGGCTGCGCTGCCCGCCTCCCCCGATATCGTCATGCTCGACGAATTCACTCACGCTGACATGCGCGCCGCGGTCGCGATGAGGAACCAGCGCGCACGCGGAGTGAAGCTCGAGGCCTCCGGCAGCGTCTCGCTGGAACTGGTACGCGGGGTCGCCGCGACCGGCGTTGACTACATCTCGGTCGGCGCGCTCACCAAACACGTGCACGCGGTGGATCTGTCGATGCGCCTGGAATTCGGCACCGACTGAACTTAAGACAGCGCCCGCCTGCGCTGTCAGGTGTTGACTTAGACCCGGGACAGGCGCGGCGCGGAATCTGCACACCCCCGCAAACAATCTGGCAAGATCAGTACAGCTGAGGTCAAGGCAGTGGTTACACCATGGCGACCGACGGTGAGATTGACTACCGCTCCTTCACGCGGGCCCAGCTCGAAGAAGCCCTGGCGCGCATCGATAGAGCGCAATTCCCCCTCAACTATGCCCGCCTGATGGCAGCCCTCGAGCAGCGGCGCACCGCGGAAGGCCAGGCGAGTGGCCAGCCTGCGGCACCGTCCGCAGGGCCTACCCGGTACCAGCTGAAGTTCACCGGGGACGGCCAGGAGTACTTCAGGATCTGGATCGTCAACCTCGCACTGACGATCGCCACGCTGGGCATCTACTCGGCATGGGCCAAGGTACGCAAGCAGCGTTACTTCTATAGCAACACGCTTCTGGATGGCAGCGCCTTCGGCTACCACGCCGAGCCGTTGAAGATCCTGAAGGGACGCATCATCGCCCTGGTCTTCGTCGGCATGTATTTCGCCGCCGTGCGCACCTCGTTCAAGGCGACCCTTGGGATGATCGTCCTGCTTGCGTTGGTGACCCCGTGGCTATTCGTCAAGTCACGCATGTTCACGAGCCGGGTCAGCTCGTGGCGCGGCATCCGCTTCAACTTCAAGGAAGACTACCGCGGCGCCTATGCAACGCTACTCGGCAACCTCGCGCTGGTAGTCATCACCTTTGGCATTCTGGCTCCGCGGCTCACCTGGGCGCGCTACCGGTTCCTCGTCTCGCGCACTTCATTCGGTGACGAGGAATTCACCTGCAACGCCCGCGTCGGGACGTTTCACAGCACGTACTGGAAAGCGGTCGGCATGACGTTCGGGGTTATCGCAGCCTTCGGGGTCCTCGCTGCAATACTCCTCCCGGCGCTGCACTTGGGGAGCGCGCAGTTGCCCCACTGGGCCGCGAAGGCCATCAGCTACGGCTTGATATTCCTCAACTACGCGATCATCGGCCCGATTTTGCTCGGCTTCACCCATGCACGTAACCTCAACGAGGTGCTGAACCATACGGACGTCGGCCCGCACCGGCTCTCGGGAACGTTCCGCGCGAGCACACTCGTCGGGCTCTACCTGCGCAACGTGCTGCTGATCATCGTCACCGCGGGCATCTACATTCCCTGGGCACACGTGCGGGTCGCGCGCTACCGCTGCCAGTCCATCGCGCTCGAGGCGTACGGCTCGCTCGAGCAGCTCTCCGCCTCGGCCAGCAACGCGGTCCCGGGGGCGGCGCTGGAGGAGCTCGGCTCCTTTTTCGACCTAGACTTCGGCTTCTGATGTGGATGCGGCGGCGATCCGGGCACGGCTATACGATGGTCGCACCGCGATTGCCCGCGAGGCCACCCTCGCACTGACCGGCGCCGGCGCGCACGCGCAGTTGCACGTGCGCAGCGCTGGCGCCGAACAGCTACTGTTGCTCCGCGAGATCCAAATCGGAGAACGGGTCGGGGCCACGAACCGCCTGCTCGGCCTGCCGCATGGGGCGTCGGTCGAGGTGCTGGACAACACGGCCTTCGATGCGGCGCTGCTCAGCTGCGGCGTGCGCACCGCCGAGCAGGGAATCGGGTTCCTCGAGAGTCGCTGGCGTTACGCCCTGCTCCTTGGCTTCAGTGCCCTCGGCGCAGTCGTTCTGTTCCTGCAGTTCGGACTGCCAGCTCTGAGCACCCGCGCGGTGGCGCTCATCCCGGCGAGCGCGGATACCTACATCGGCGAGGACACCCTGCGTGTCCTCGACAAGACGACCTTCGGGCCATCCCGGCTTCCGGCCGCGCGTCAGGCGCAGCTCACCGCGGAATTCGCCGAGATCACGCACGACTTCCCCTGGACCGGCGCCCCCCCGAAGCTGGTGTTCCGCGCCGGCGGCCGGATCCACGCCAACGCGATTGCCCTGCCTTCCGGAATGGTGGTGCTGACGGATGAGCTGGTGGCGCTGTCCAAGGACGACAACGAACTGCGCGGGGTGCTGGCGCATGAGGTCGGCCACGTGGCGCACCGGCATGCCATGCGCATGCTGGTACAAAGTTCAACCAGCACCCTGGTGCTGGCCGGAGTTTTCGGCGATGTGAGCGGCGCGGCGCCCCTGACGGCGGCGGCGCCCGCGATCGTGGTGAATGCCGCCTATTCTCGCGACTTCGAGCGCCAGGCGGATGACTTCGCATTCACGTGGATGGCGCGGCACAAGATCCCCCCCGAGCAGCTCGGCGAGCTGCTGCAGCGCCTCGGCGGCAAGGACGGAGGTGACTCCGGATTCCTGGCCAGCCATCCGGATATCGAGGAGAGGGTGCGCGCCGCACACAGCAAGTAGCTGTGGCCGCGCGGGGCTACGCTACGGCTGACTTCAGCACGCGTTGCGGCTGGGCGACGCCGTAGCCCTGGGCGTAATCGACCCCGAGGCTGGTGAGCATCTGGATGATCTCGGCGTTCTCGGCAAATTCTGCGATGGTCTGCTTGCCGGTGAGGTGGCCGATCTCGTTGATCGAGCGCACCATCTCGCGGTCGATGGGGTCGCGCAGGATCTCGCGCACGAAGCTGCCGTCGATCTTCAGGTAATCGACCGGGAAGTGCTTGAGGTAACCGAACGATGACAGGCCGGTGCCGAAGTCATCGAGGGCGAACTTGCACCCCAGCTCCTTGAGCGCCTGGATGAAGCGGTTGGCCTGGCTGAAGCTCGCCACGGCGGCGGTCTCGGTGATCTCGAAGCAGATCTTCGAGGCATCCAGGCCGCTTCTGTGGAACTGGTCGATAACGAAGGGCAGGAACTTGTCATCGCCCAGGCTCTGGCCGGAGAGATTGATCGAGCAGCGCAGCAGGTTCTGCCGCTCGTCGGCCTCGGACACCAGCCAGCGGAAGGCGTTCTCGATCACCCAGCGGTCGATCGCCGGGGTGATGCCGTAGCGCTCGGCGGCGGCGATGAAGTCATTCGGAGCGACGATGCGCCCGGTCTCGTCCTTCAGGCGCAGCAGCAGCTCGTAGTGCGCGCCGACTTCGACGCGCTGCAACGGCTGGATGGCCATGCGGTAGAGCTCAAAGCGCCCTTCCTCGAGCGCGGCGTTGATGCGTGCCGCCCACTGCATCTCGCGCCGGCGGCGCATGAGCTCGATGTCATTCTCCGCGAAGCTGTGCACGCGGTTGCGGCCGCCCTCCTTGGCCGCCTGGCAGGCGGAATCGGCCGCCGACAGGATCGAGGCCACGTCCTCGTTGTCGGCGGTGATCGGCACCACGCCGATGCTCGCGCCCAGACGGAACACGCGGTCCTCCCAGGTGAAGCGGAAATTGCGCACGCCCTCGCGCAGGGTCTCGGCGGTGCGCATCGCCTCGTCCAGCGAGCAGCTCTCCAGCAGGATGCCGAACTCGTCTCCCCCGAGGCGCGAGAGCGTGTCGCGCCAGCGCACCTTGGACTTCAGCAGCGCCCCGACCTGCCCCAGCAGGGCATCGCCGGCACTGTGGCCGCAGGTGTCATTGACGATCTTGAACTGGTCGATGTCCAGGTAGCACAGCGCGTAGGAGGCCTCGCGCGCCTTGGCGCTCTTGAGGGCCCGTTCCATGCGGCTCTCGAACTCGCGGCGGTTCACCAGGCCCGTGAGCAGGTCGTGGCTGGCGTGGTAGGAAAGGCGGCGGTTCAGCTCGCGCGACTCGGAGACATCATGGAACACCAGCACGCCGCCGGCCACGTGGCCGTGGCCATCGCGGATCGGGGCCGCGGTGCTTTCCACGTACAGCTCGTTGCCATCGCGGCGGATCAGGAGCATCGGGCGCACGGACTTGATCGGCCGGATGCGGCGGATAGCCACCGACAGCGGGTTCTCCAGCGGCTCGCAGGTCTCCTCGTGGAAGGCGCGGAAGATCTCCTCCACGGGACGCCCCATGGCATCCTCGAGGCGCCAGCCGGTGAGTTCCTCGGCGACCGGGTTGATGTAGTCGATGGTGGAGTTCGCGTCCGTGGTGATCACGCCGTCACCGATGGACTGCAGGGTGATCTGCGCGCTTTCCTTCTCGCGGAACAGCGCCTCCTCGTACAGCTTGCGCTCGGTGATGTCGAGCTCGACGCCGACCAGGCGCAGCAGCCGCCCGTGTGCGTCCACGCGCGCGGTGGCGCGGCTGATGACCCAGCGCCACTCGCCGTTGCGGTGGCGCATGCGGTGCGTGCTCTCGAAGATGGTGCTCTTGCCGGCGACATGGTCGCGGATGAGCGCCTGCACACGCGCCAGGTCATCCGGGTGCACCAGGCTGCGCCAGTCCGGCGAGCCCTGCATGTCCTCGTCGCCGTAGCCGAGCATCGTCTTCCAGCGCGGCGAGAAGTACACCTCGTTGGTCTCGACGTCGAAGTCCCACACGCCATCGTTGGCGGCCGCCTGGGACAGGTTGGTGCGCTCCTCGAGCTTGCTCAGGCGCGCCTCGATGCGGATGCGTTCCAGCCCCGTGGCCAGGCTGGTGCCGATGAGCTTCATGAGCAGTTGCTGGTTCACGTCCCAGGGGCCGCGTGGCATGGTGTGCGCCAGCCCCAGGAAGCCGGCGGGCTTGCCCTGCACGACCAGCGCCACCATCAGCGCCGAGCCGATGTACAGCTCCGCGAAGCGCGCCGCTTCCGCGGCCTGCTCCTTGCGCGGGCTCGCGCTGTCGCGCAGCTCCGAGAGGCGCAGGTGCTCGAGGCGGCCGTTGAGCCAGGGGAAGGATTCCAGGTTCGTCCCGGACAGCGCCTCCGGCCGGCACTGGGCGAAGGCACCGCGCGCCATGCGAACCTGGGTAAAGATCAGCGAGTCGGGAGTCAGCGGGGCGAGGAAAGCGCAGTCGGAACCGGTGGCGGTGCGCAGCAGCTCCAGGTTGCGCCGGATGGTTTCATCCAGGTCCTGCTTGCGCATGTTCTGGAAGTCCACGGCGATCTTGGTGCACACCACGTCGATGCCCAGAACGGGCTTGGGCGCGCGGCCCGTCCAGGCATCCGCGGACAAAATGTCCGAGGCCGTGAAGTCCGCCGGCTTATCCGGCGGCACAGTCGTCATTAGCCGTCGCCTCCCGCAATCCCATGGCGCAGCGTAACCAATTGATTCACACCGGACGTCACACCCCGTCACGGTGTTGACGGCCCGGCGGCACTATTTATTAAGCGCTTGCGGTCGATTCTCGCACATCGAAGAAGGAACACAAGCTAAGACCCTGTTTACTCTCAGCTTCATCGAGTTAACAGAATCCCGGCTGCGGGCACCCGCTGGTGCCGGAATGAGGGCCTCACTCCTGCGCGCGCAGGGCCGAGCGAGCGGCGGCATACAGCTCTTTCAGGCGCGCTTCCATCTGCGCCTGCAGTGCCTCAAAGCCAGCCGCATCGACCACGCGCGGCACGTACACCGGCTCCCCGAGCGCGACCACGATGCGCGCGAAGGGCTTGGGGATGACGAACTTGTCCCACTTCACCAGCCACGCGCGCGAGGCCGCGTACGCCATCGGCAGGATCGGTCGTCCGGACATCTGCGCCAGCAGCAGCGCTCCGGGCTTGAACTTGAAGCGCGGCCCGCGCGGGCCATCCGGGGTGAGCACCGGGGAGACCTGCTCCTTCACCAGCGCGGTGTAGTAATCGCGCAGGGCGCGCGCCCCGGTGTGCGTCGAGGAACCGCGGATCACCGCCCCGCCCAGGCGCCGCACCAGCATGGCGCCGAGCTCGCCGTCGACCGATGGACTGATCAGCCAGCCGACCGTGAGGCCGCGGCCGCGCTGCTCGAGCAGGTACTTGCCGCAGTACAGCTGGTGCTGGTGCCAGTAGCACGGCACCAGCGAAGGCGCGCGCGCCAGGGCCGCCTCGAGGTGCTCGGCGCCGAGCACGCGCACCACGCGCGCCAGCCGCCACCACAGCCGGAAGACCCCGAGCATGGCCGGCACCGCCAGGCGATACAGCAGGCGCCGCGCCGGGGTCATCCTGCGTCCCGAGCGCGTGGCGGTCTTGTAGATCGTGTTGCGGAGCGCGCCGTCCTCGTCGTTGCTCATGAGAACAGGTCCGCCAGCGTGAGCGCCCGCAGCTGCACCGCGGCCACCTGCACGCTGGTCATGAGGCAGGCGGTGGCGCCGGGAAAGCTCTCGAGCCTGCGCCCGTGCCAGCGCGCACCGCGGCACAGCGCGCCATCCGCGCTCAGGGCCACTTCGCCCATGGCACGCACGCCCAGACCTGCGGCCTTGACCACCGCCTCGCGCGCCACCCAGTTCTCGAGACGCCTGTCCGTGCCCTGCTCCAAGTCAAACCCCACCTGCGCGCCGCGCAGCGCCGCGCAGCCGACCAGATTTGCGGAATGCGCGACGCTGAAGTCCGCGTCCGCGTCCAGGCGCGGCTTGGCATCGGCGGCAAACACCAATTCCGCCGCCGCCACCGGACGACCCAGCACCGCGCCCAGCGCGCGCAGGGCGAGCGCCACGCCGGCGAGGCTGGCGCGCGCGGCCGCGCTTCCGGAGGCCACCGACAGGCGCTTCAGGTACGGCAGCTGGGCTGCGAGCGCCTGGCCTCCCTCTTCCGGCCACTGATCCGTTAAGTCCGTGTGATATAAGATTAAGGTTTGGCTTTCAATAACTTGCATGACAGCCGCCGCCCCAGCGAACACCGATCCGCCAGAGGCTGAATCACAATTCGACATCGGGTCCACGGATGATTCCCTGGAGCGGATGATCGAGCTGTTCAGGACCCATGGAGACACCTATCGCGTGTTCGTGCCGGCACGCGGATCTTATACCTATGTCATCCACCACCCGGACGACGTCAAGCGGGTGCTGGTGTCCAACCATCGCAACTACACCAAGGGCCTCGGCCTGGACCGGGTCAAGATCCTGCTGGGCAAGGGGCTGATGACCAGCGAGGGCGAGCTGTGGAAGCGCCAGCGCTACATGATGCAGCCGTTCTTTCACCGCCGCGTCGTCACCGAGTTCGGCGCCGTCATCGGCGCGGTCAATGACCGCTTCATCACGCGCTGGGAGCAGATCAGCGAGCGCGGCGAGCCGATCAACCTGACCGACGAGATGAGCGAGCTCACGCTGGAGATCGTGCTGCGCTCGATCGTCGGCCGCGACCTGGACCGCGTGAGCTCCGAGCTGGGCGCGAATCCCTTCGAGGTGGTGACCAAGGAGCAGGGACGCAACCTGCAGTTTGCCTTCAAGTTCCGCTCCCTCACCAAGCTGATCGCGGAAATGATCGCGCGCCGCCGCGCCACCGGCGAGGAGCACTTTGATTTTCTCGCCATGCTGCTCGCCGCGCGCGACAAGGACACCGGCGCGCCGATGCCCGAGCGCGAGCTCATCGACGAGGTGCTCACCCTCATCGTCGCCGGCCACGAGACCACGGCGAGCGCGCTCAACTGGACCTGGTACCTGATCTCGCAGCACCCGCAGGTCGAGGCCCGGCTGCACGCCGAAATCGACGCGGCGGCCGGGGCGCCCGCCCCGGGACTCGGCGCCATGGAGGCTCTGGCGTACACGCAACAGGTCATCAACGAGGCGCTGCGGCTCTACCCGCCCGGCTGGCTGCTGTCGCGCCGCACGCTCGAGGCGGACGAGCTCGGCGGCTTCCAGGTGCCCGCGGGCGCCAACGTGCTGCTGCCGCTGTACCTGCTGCACCGCCATCCGCAGTTCTGGAGCGAGCCGGAGGCCTTTCGCCCCGAGCGCTTCGCACCGGACCAAGAGGGCACGCGCCCGCGCTTCGCCTACATGCCCTTCGCCGCCGGGCCGCGGCACTGCATCGGCGAGACGCTCGCCGTGTACGAGATGCTGATGCACCTGTACAAGCTCGCGCGCCACTACCGCCTGCGCTACGTGCCGGACAAACCGCTGGAGCTGGAGGCGCAGATCAACCTGCGCACCCGCTACCCGCTGCACATGGAATTGGAACGACGATGATCCAGAAAGTGAACACCCTCATCGAGATGCTGGAGGCGAACCGCGCGGTGCCGCGCAGCATCAGCTACGTGGACGGCGAAAATGATGCGCGCGACGTGTCCTTCGCGGAGCTGTACGAGCGCGCGCTCGGCATCCTCTACCACCTGCAGCGCCTGGGCGCGCGCCGCGGCGACAAGCTGATCCTGTTTCTCGCCAACAACGAGCAGTTCATCGACGTGTTCTGGGCGGCGGTGCTGGGCGGGATCGTGCCGGTGCCGGTGGCGCTGGGGATCAGCGACGAGCACCGCCACAAGCTGCTGCGCATCGCGCGCCGCCTCGGCAAGCCCTTCCTATACACCGAAAAGCGCTCGCTCGAGCGCATCGGCACCTTCGCCGCCCAGGCGGGCGAGCAGGCACTGTTCAGCGAGCTGCGCGGACGCACTTTTCTGGTCGATGACCTGGATGACATCTCGCGCTCCGGCAGCGTACAGAAGGTGACCGCCGACGACACCGCCTTCATCCAGTTCTCCTCCGGGTCCACCAGCGAACCGAAGGGCGTGGTGCTCACGCACGGCAACATCCTCGCCAATGCGCGCGGCTCGACCGAAGTCGCCGGCTTCAACGAGAACGACGTCAGCCTGTCGTGGATGCCACTCACCCACGACATGGGGCTCATCGGCCTGCACGTCATCATGATCGCCAACCGCGTGCACACGCACCTGATGCCGACGGAACTGTTCGTGCGCCGCCCGCTGCTGTGGCTGGCCGTGGCCGCCCGCGTGCGCGCGAGCATCCTGTGCTCGCCGAACTTCGGCTACCGGCACTACCTGAAGGTGCTGGGCGAGCGCACCCCGGAGAACCTCGATCTGTCCGCCGTGCGCCTGATCTTCAATGGCGCCGAGCCAATCTCGGTCGAGCTGTGCGAGGAGTTCCTGGGGCGCCTCGCCCCATCCGGGCTCAAGCGCACCGCCATGTACCCGGTGTACGGGCTGGCGGAAGCCTCGTTGGCGGTGAGCTTCCCCGCCGTCGGGGCGCCGCTGCGCACGCTGGCGCTCGACCGCCACCGGATGAACGCCGGCACGCCGGTGGTCGCGGTGCCCGGCGGCGACAAGGATGCGGTGGTGCTGGTGTCCGAGGGCACGGCCATCCCCTACTGCCGGGTGCGCATTGCCGATGGCGAGGACCGCGTGCTGCCGCCGGAGCATATCGGCCACATTCACATCAGCGGCGACAACGTCACGCGCGGCTATTTCGAGGATGCCGCGGCCAATGCCGCCGCCTTCAGCGCCGACGGCTGGCTGCGCACCGGGGACCTGGGCCTGATGCACGACGGGCAGCTGTTCGTCTCTGGGCGCGCCAAGGAGATCATCTTCGTCAACGGGCAGAACTATTACCCGCACGATCTGGAGGCGATCGCGCAGAAGGCGCCAGGCCTGGAGCTGGGGAAGGTGGTGGCCGCCGGGGTGCGCGCGCGCGGCGCGCAGACCGAGGCGCTGGTGCTGTTCGTACTGCATCGCGGCGAGCTGGCCGAGTTCGTACCGGTGGCGGCGCAGGCCGCGCGGCTCATCAACGAACAGACGGGCCTGGAAGTTGCGGCGGTCGTCCCGGTCAAGCGCATTCCCAAGACCACCAGCGGCAAGATCCAGCGCCATGCCCTGGAGGAGGCGTTCGTGGACGGGGAGTTCGCCGCGCAGCTGGCGGGGCTGGAGGCCCTGCAGGCTGCCCAGCGCGGACCGGTCAGCGGCACCCGCAGCGTCATCGAGGAGAAGCTCAAGGTCATCTGCGACACCGCCCTCGCCGGCAAGCGCATCGACATCAACGACAACCTGTTCGAGATCGGGGCAAGCTCGCTGAAGCTGATCGAGATCCACGAGCAGATCGACCGCGAGTACCCCGGCAAGATCGACCTCACGGAGCTGTTCGACTTCCCCACCATTGCGGAACTGGCCGCGCACCTGCAGAGCAAGCTCGCCGCGACATAACATCCATCTGCCACCCGCCTGCCCTACCCACAGCCGCCGCAGCTTGAGCTAGACTGTGGTGGCACGGACCCGCAGTGGTCCGCAGGGGGTATGCCGATGCGAGTCTGTCGTTCGCATGTGGGTGTGCGCGTATGCGCCTGGGTGTTGGTGCTGCCGGGGCTGGCGCGCGCCGCGCCGCTGATCCCGCTGGAGCAATTCGCCGCCGGCCCGGAGATGGCCGCGCCGAGCCTCTCACCGGACGGCACCAAGGTTGTCTACCTCACCACGGTTTCCGGCGAGCGCTACGTCGCCGTGCGCGAACTGCAAAAGACCTCGCAACCGCACCCGGTGCTGCACGGCACGGGCGGGAGTTACGAGGTGGTGGCCTGCAACTTCAAGACCAACGCGCGGCTGCTATGCCGCTTCCGTGGCGTCGAGCACGACTACGGCGTGCCCTACCCGGCCTCGCGCATGGTCGTGCTCGACAGCGACGGCAGCCATATGAAGGTCCTGTTCCAGAGCCAGGCCTGGGCAGCCTCGACCGTCGCCAACGTGCAGATGCAGGACCGGATCATCCACTGGCTGCCGGATGACCCGGAGCACGTGCTCCTCCAGATGGCGGACGAGGATTCG
Source organism: uncultured Pseudomonadota bacterium (assembly GCA_963794975.1). Taxonomy (GTDB): domain Bacteria; phylum Pseudomonadota; class Gammaproteobacteria; order Steroidobacterales; family Steroidobacteraceae; genus 13-2-20CM-66-19. The sequence continues at coordinate 15,709 of CAWCGL010000008.1, forward strand.
GTGTTTCCGAGCGTCTACACCCTGAACGTCGGCAGCGGTGCGCTGCGCACCGTGGTCGGCCGTCGCGAACCGGTGCTGGAATGGATCGCCGACCGCGACGGTGTCGTGCGCTTCGGCTACGGCTACCGGCGCGACGAGGCTGTATATATTGCGCGCAACAGCGCCAAGGACGAGTGGCGGACGCTGGAGAAGTTCAAGCGCTTCGAGGGCGGCAGCTTCTCGCCGCTGGCCTTCGGGCCGCTGCCCAACCAGCTGTTCGTGCTGTCCTCGCAGCAAAAGCGCGAGGCGGTCTGGCAGATGGACCTCAACGAGAACAGTGATTACCAGCTGATGTTTGCGCGCCCGGACGTCGACGTGGACGGCATCATCACCTGGCCGAGCGATCAGCACGTCGTCGGCTTCCTCTACAACGACGACAAGCCGCACATCCAGTTCGTCGACCCGGAGGCGGGGGCGATCAACCGGGCGATCGACAAGGACCTCCCGGGGGCCTTCCACACGGTGACCTCGGTCTCGCGCGATGGCCACATCATGCTGATCCACTCCTACTCGGACGTGGAGCCCGGGGTCTACGACGCGCTCGACATGACCAAGCACGAGCTCACCAGGATCGGCCGCGTGAGCAGCGCGCTCTCGCAGGCTACGCTCGCCTCCACCAAGCCGGTGGTGGTACCCGGCCCCGGCGGCATCAGCATCCACGGCTACCTGACGCTGCCGGTCGGGACCGACCCGGGCAAGGCAGTCGCGGCGGTCGTGTACCCGCACGGCGGTCCCTACGCGCGCGACGAGTGGGGCTACGACGGCATGGTGCAGGTCATGGCCAGCCGCGGCTACGCGGTGCTGCAGCTGAATTTCCGCGGCTCCACCGGCTACGGCGACGACTGGCGCAAGGCCGGGCACCAGGCCTGGGGTACGATCATGCACGATGACATCACGGCCGGGGCCCACTGGCTGGTCAGCCAGGGCATAGCCGATCCGCAGCGCATGTGCATCGTTGGTTGGAGCTATGGTGGCTACGCGGCGCTGACGGCCGCGGTGAAGGAACCGCAGCTGTACCGCTGTGCGGTGAGCATCGCCGGCGTCTCGGACATGTCGCAGCTGGCGCGCGATGACGATCAATTCTACGGCGGACGCGAGGCGGCGCGTGACTCAACCGGCACGGACAAGGCGCAACTGGCCGCGCAATCCCCGGTGCTACACGCGGACCAGATCAAGATACCGATCCTCCTGGTACACGGCGACGATGACTCCACCGTGCGCCTCTCGCAAAGCGAGGCGATGGCCAAGGCGCTCAAGCAGCACGGCGTGCCGTACGAACTGGTGGTCATCAAGGACGGTGAGCACAGCCTGCTGCGGCCACAGATGCGCCTCACGCTGTACCGCAAGCTCGAGGCCTTCCTCGCCGCCAACCTCGGACACCCGTGAGCCCCCGCCTCGTAGGTCCAGGGCGCGTTCAGGCGAGTCGGCGCTGATCGATGGCGGTGAAAATTCGCCACACCCTTCGCCTCCGATCGGCGGCAGCCTGACTTGTTCGCCTATCGCACAAAAATGTGTCAGGGGAAACCCTGACATGATGTTTTTTTCTGTACGCCCGTTTTAATTCTGCTGCACGTCCGTATAATGCGCGCGCTATGCAACTAACCAACCTCACGGCAACTGCCGAGGCCCTTGGCTGCGAGCAGCGCCTGACCGATTGCGGTATCCGCCCCACGGCACAGCGCGTGCGTATCGCCTCCCTGCTCCTCAGCGGCCCCCAGCACCTCTCGGCAGAACAAATACTGGCCAGCCTGCGCGCTGCCGGTGCCCGCGTCTCCAAGGCGACCGTCTACAACACGCTTAACCTGTTCGCAGGTCATGGGCTGATCCGCCAACTCTCGGTGGACAACTCGCGCGCGTGGTTCGACTCCAACGTCGGGGCGCACTACCACTTCCATGACCTGACCAGCGGGGCGCTCATCGACCTGCCCGTCGACTCGGTGCAGTTCAGCAGCATGCCGACCCCGCCGCCGGGGATGGAAGTCGCCGGCGTCGACCTGGTTATCCGACTGCGCCGCAGGAACTAGACTCCGCCGGCTACGGCGCCCCCGGCCGCGCCCTGCTCCCACTGGTTACCCCGCCCGGGCCCCTGCGCGGGTCCGGCTACGCTGCTGAAAAGAATGTAGAATGCCCGGCTTTCCGTGGCCTAAGCCGGGATAGCTCAGTTGGTAGAGCAACGCATTCGTAATGCGTGGGTCGTAGGTTCGAATCCTATTCCCGGCATATCCACCTCGCCCTAAGACCGCGCCGCCGGGCCTCCCGGGTGGAGACCTCAGCGGTTTAGGGCCTGCCGCAGCGCAGCTGCGGGGTGCGTTTTGGGGCTGCGGGAGCGGAAGGAACCCCAAGAGTGTCTCGACCTATCAACATCCTGTACATCATGGATCACTTTCATGGAACGGGAGGGACCGAGAGACATCTCACTTACCTTGTTGGTCAGCTGCCGCGGGAACAGTTCCGCTGCCGGATCGTCGTCTTGGATCTGGCTCCAAACCGCTGGGTCGATGCAATCAGGGCCGCGGGCATTCCCGTCATCCACGTGCCAGTGACGCGAGAGTACGCGCCGGGAGCGCTGCCGCGCGCGCTGGAACTGTCGAAGATCATCCGCGCCAACGAGACTGACATCGTCCAGACCTTTCACCAGAAGTCCGACACCTATGGAGCGGTCATCGCAAGGCTGTCGGGCGTCAGGCACATCGTGTCGAGCAAGCGCGATGCCGGTGCGCTCAAGAAGCCCAGGCACTACTTCTTGAACCGACGTCTCCGTGGCCTGTTTGAGAAGGTCATCGTTGTCGCCGATTCGATCGGTGACGTAGTCGTGACCGGAGAGCAGGTGCCCCGGTCCAAGATCGTGCGCATTTACAATGGCGTCGATACCAGTGCCTTTGCGCCGCCCACACCGCAGCAACGAACCCAGGCACGCGAGCGCCTCGGCTTCACCGGCGATGACTTCGTAGTGGGCATGGTCGCCAGGTTCAGGCCAGAAAAGAGCTACGACGTCTTCTTTGAGGGTGCGTTCGCCGCAGCACGTGAAATACCGCGCCTGAGAATCCTGGCGATGGGCGGCGGCCCGCTGCTCGAACACTTTCGCAACCGTTACGTTCGGGAATGCGCAGAGCTGCGGGTGCAGATCATCAATGACGTCACCGATGTCGCCGGGTACTTGCACGCGATGGATCTGGGTTGCCTGCTGCCGGCGGGCAACGAGGGGTTTTCCAACTCCGTGCTGGAGAAAATGGCCGTCGGCCTGCCGATGATCGTCACCGATGTCGGCGGCAATGCCGAAGCCGTCATCGACGGGGACAATGGGCGAGTCATTCCCCCGCGTGATGCGCAGGCCTTTCGCCGCGCATTGATCGCCATCTACTCCGACCCTGCCGCGCGCGCGAGGATGGGGCAGAGATCGCGTCAGCTGGTCGAGGAGAAATTCACCCTGCAGCGGATGTGCGAAGCGCACGCAGCGCTGTACCTGTCACTCATGCACGGCCAGGCGTGATGGCGCCGCGGTTGCGGAGCTGCCATAACCGGCCGCGAGCGCGTCGATGCTCTGCTTGACCTGCCGAAGCGAGGCGCTTGCCTCGATCTCCGGCAGCGAGTACGGATCTTCTATGGCACGCACACCGCCGAACGACCCCAGCAACCAGGTCTTCGGGCGCGCCGCGGGGAACGCCTGGAGCAAGGCCTCGGTATTCTGTCCATCCATGACGAAGATCGCCGTGGCGTGTTCGACCGCCTCGGAATTGACCACGCTCGAACGGTGACCCGTCAGGTCGACACCGAACTCCTTCGCCAGCCTGGAAATGCGTGGCGGCGTGCGCCGGTTGCGCTGCTCATGGAATCCGGCAGAACGCGAGCTCGGCAAGGCGCCGTTCTGGTTCCAGTAGACACCCGCAAACGCACTGCGGCAGATGTTCCCGTAGCACAGGAACAGGACGCGGCGTAAATCAGGCGCACCGGTCCGGCGCCTGCGTTCCAGTTCCTGCAGCAAACGCCGCTGGTGCAGGTTGCTTGTCCACTTGCTCCAGCGCGACTGGACGACATGGCCGCAAGCGCGAAGGCTTTCCCGCAGCCACGGCAGCGGATCGCTGAGCCAGAAGTAGTCGTAGTGCATACGCGGGGTGAGAAATAACCTGAAGAACTCCAGCATTGCGTGCGCTCTCGTTGGTGGCTGCACGCCACGAACCGGGCCACTGACGGCCAATACGGAACGCAGATAGTCCGTTTCCCCCGGATAGACATTGCGACAGTAAATCCCAGCCGCGTAATCATTCGGCGCCGTTGCGCTGCCCGCATGAGCCGCTACCAATTGCGCAGGAAAATCCGCTCCGGCGTGCAGCGCCAGAGCCAATGATCCCCACAGGCGGCCATTGATCTCGATGAAATAGGGCACCTGATCCAGGTGCGAGCGCCGAAATTCGAACATGGCGGCGCCCTCGTACCCGATCGAAGCAAACAACTGCACCGCGGTCGCCACCGTGGCGCCATCGCGCACGCTCCGGCGCAACGAGGAAACGCCGCCGTAAAAAGGCACTTCGTGAATGCGCTGGTGCGCAAATTCCAGGACCGCCTGACTGCCCCGCATCAGGACGAAGGCACCCCCGCCCTTGCCGACGATGTGCTCCTGGACCATCCACTGCTCACCGTCTTCGGTGAGTTCGCGCAACAGATCCATCAGCTCGCCTGAGTCCTCGAGATACCAGGTGCGACCCTTGCGGTATGAGCCGTCGTCCGCCAGGCGATTATCCGTGCGCACGATCCACGGAGGCTGCATCTGCGGGACTCCTTCCGCGGAGAAGGCGGTCCGCGGGCAGGGAATTCCGAGCGCCAGCGCCTTGGCGGTGGCCCGGCGTTTACTCAGCGTGTATTCCAGTGCCGCGGTCGCCGGAGCCACCAGCGCCCCCGGCGGCAGCTGCGCGCGGCAGGACACTGCGGCCAGCAGGGCCGCCTCGGAGATGGGCAGGATCAGATCTACCTCTGATGCATTCGCGATGAGCCATTCAGAGAAGCCCGGCTGCGAGAGCCATGGATCCGGATAAGTCCGCTGCGTGTCGCAGTAGCGCGAATAGGTGCTTGCCGGGCGCTGCACCTTGCCCGGATACGCCGCCACGACCCGATGACCTGCTCTGCCGAGCGATCGGATCGCCCCCAGCCCGGCCAGCTCGTGCGCGTCCGTGACCAGAATGCGCATGCTAGTTCCGCAATTTCCACAGGATGTGGTGAGTCACGAGCTTGAATTGCCCGAGGGGTGTGCCGGCCCCGATCATGTAACGGCGCATCTCGAGCGCCGGCACCGCAGGATCGTTGGGGCCCGCGATCGTCGTCACGGCGACATCGATCTTACGGTCCTGCAGCGTGGCCACGTCGCAGGGGCCATAGTCGATGGCACGACCGTTGGGATAGGCGAACAGGGTACACGGTGCGCCAGTCAGCCCCTCCACGGCCGCCAGCGAGGCGGTAATTTCCCGGCTGCGCTCTGCAGGCGACAACCCGCTCAAGATGGCATGCGAACAGGTATGGGCGCCGAACTCGATGAGCCCCGTCCGCGCCATCTCCGCGACTTCGGCCGGCGCCAGCATCCTGTAAGGGGAACCGATGGGTATCGGCTTTCCGGGGCGATCGCCAAGTGCCGTGATCAGTTGCCGGGCCCTCTCGAGCAACTCGGAATGGTGAAACCTCTTCAGGCGCACTTGAAAACGTGCCTGCGCCTCAGCGCGGTGCAGCCGATTCGACAGCTCGTAGGCTTCCCCGTCCCAGTCCAGTCGCGTCAATGAGGTTAGTGTCAGAGCCTCGTTGATCCGGCAGAACCACGGGGTGTCATCGGAGCCAATGAAGTCGGTCGCGAGAAAGATCGTGGCCGGCAGATCAAGCTCCTGCAGGATGGGAAGCGCCACGCCGTAGTTGTTCTGGAAGCCGTCATCGAAGGTGAGCGCTACCAAGGGGCGCCGCGCTGCCCCGCGGACTCGTTGCGGGATGTCACGCAGCGGTACTACCTGGCAGTGTTTCTTCAGGTAGAGCATCTGCTCGCGGAAGTGCCCCTGCCAGACAAAGCTCCAATCCTCAACCGCCAAGGGCGTCTTGGTGACGGCGTGATACATGAGTATCGTCGCGGCCCCCGGAGCTAATGCATTTTGCAGTAGACGAGGAACGGCTGCGAAGGAGGCGACTCTGTAGGCCAGCGATTTGATCATCCCCAGCCCCGCGCCCCCGCGCCCGCAACTTTGGCACTGCAGTTCATTGCCCGAAGTGTATCCAGATAGTCGGCCCCCGACTGCACCATTGCTTGGCGCTCGACCAGCCGCTCTTCCGTGTTGGATGCGGCTCTGGTCTTGTTCGGCTGTGCGTGCGTTGGTTGCAGCCCGATCAGAGAGGCCGCCAATCCCCGCTCGCTTGTCAGGGCAGCGGTGGTGGCCCAAAGACGCGGAGAATTCATTTGCTCTCGGCGCAGCCGCGCCTGCGCCGCGCGCGGCGCGGTGAACCAGTTCTGTCAGCACCCGGAAACACCTCAGAATAGGTGCCGAAAGGAGCGCCCCGCTCCTTGGCTGCATATCGGTACAGCACCAGGGCGCCCCCACGCCCCACCTTGCACGGCGTGGTCTTGTGCCGCAGCGAGTGAACTTCCTTGGCAGTAACGACTCTGGTGTTTTGAGGTGTTGGGAAATCAGCTGTCATAGAAGCTGCCTGGAGCGCCTGTTATGCTTGGCGGCTTGCCAAGTACCCAAGAGGCCAGAGGCAGTGGCAGGCCGGCATTGAGCGTATGGTGCTGCACTTTGCAGCCAATTAGCCTGATGTTACCGCGGCCAGCCATGGGATTCAGTGACGACGCCCCTCAATCGATGGGTCGCCACAGTCCTTATTAAACAATGACTTAGTACGGAAGCGGAAACGTGTGAGATGCGGCGGGGATGGCCCTGGGTGGCCGCTACCGGCGCCATCCCCGAAGCCTGCGTTTGGCCCGTGGCCCGGTGGCATCGACTGGGCATTTGGACGGAGATTCCGTATGAGGCGATAAGCTCGTCGCGCCATCAAACCTGACCGGCGATGCATACCGGACCCGATTAAAAGGAATTCCGCTGTGGGCACGAACCTGGACCATCTCCCGATCCGGACGACAGGCCTCCTGAACCCGTGACATCGATCGGCCGCGATCGCGTATCACCGGAACGCGTCGCGGTGAGCACGCCTGCAGGAAGTCCCGCCCGCCGGTGCCGCGGGCAACACCCGTCGCCGGCTCATCACCGGCAGCGTCGTGCTCGCGGTGCTCATCGCGGTGGTGTTCGCGTGGAAGATCTTCGGGCACTCCAAGCCCCCGGCCAACACGCTCGCAGACCGCGCTGAGCTGCCGCTGATCACGATCGTCGTGCCCGCGCTGCAGTCGGTGACCTCGAGCGTGACCTTTACCGGCGCGATCGCCGCGCGCTACGACATGCCAATCGCCAACGAGGGCGACACGGGGCGAATCACCGGCGTATTCGTTCAAGCCAGCAATCACGTCAAGCACCAGCCAGCAGCTGGCGCGGATCGACGACTCAGTGCTGGTGCAGCAGGTGAACCGGCTAGCGGCATCACTCGAGCAGGCGCGCGCCCAGGCGGCGCTCTCGGCCGCGGAAT
>CAWCGL010000009.1:0-100000 GCA_963794975.1 uncultured Pseudomonadota bacterium
ACCTGAATGAGGCGATACAATTGGGCAAAAGACGAGGCTAGTCGCGTTGCTGGTTCTGCACATCCGCGAACATCACGCGCGCACGCAACACCCTTACGCCTCCGTTTCCGTTCCGCCACTGCGGCTCGAATAGGGTCATGCGTCTGGGCTCTCGTAGCAGTGCTGTCAGTAATCGCCGTCCAGGCGCAGCATTGGACCCCACCCCCTAGGTTGCCGCGCTTGGGCGTTGCATCGGACTCCCCCACCTACACTTCGACTGCGACCGAGGTGGGCAGCGCGGGGATGCCAGCCAGCTGTGCTGTGTACACGGCCGCAGTTCAGACGGGAGTGGCTACCCCCGGTGGACCAGCGGGTCCGGGGACGTGCCGCTACACCGATTTACAGCTCATGATCGACGGGCTGCCCGCCGCGCAGTACATCCAATCGCTCGGTCCGGGAAGCGCGCTCCCGTATATCACGACCCACACCAGCCCCTCCGTGGTTAGCGCCTGTGCCATCGCCACGCATTTTCATGCACGTGTGTCAGCGCTTGTGAGTACCTCGGCGCTGCACTGGCAGAACGGCCGCTCGCCTGCTTCCGCCTGCGCGATGGAAGCTGCGCGTCACGCGCCAGGCTCGCTAGTCACAGCGACGGACCTGCAGGCCCAGGTAAACGACCTGCTCGGGCAGTTCGTGCAGGATCTGCGGACACAGTTCACTTCTGGCCATTCCGTGGAGGCTTGTGGGATCGTAAGCGGCGTAGCGGACATCGCGCTGATGCAAAAGGTCCAGCAAGCCCTAAGTGCGGTCGTGGCTGCGGAACAAGCCCGCTGGAACGTCATGCGCAGCGCGATCGAAGGGTCACCCACCCAGGCACAGTGTGCAGTGCAGTGTAATCAGTGCGACTTTCCCGGCTGGGCAGGAACAATTGTCCGGCATGTGACCATGTCGGAATTTCAGTACGGCTTCGCCCACACTGAAACGGACACTTTCTTCGTAGGAGGTCCCCAGCAGGTGACCGGGGCCACCACTAAGATACCCTTTGTCTGGACCGCGACCGGTCGGGGCGGCAAGACGACTGCCAACGAAACCTGGACCGTGAATGCAAGCTTCTCGGGCGGCTGCGCCACCGGCGCCGGAGGCTGCTTGGAAGTACTGGTCAATCCGGACGGATCGTTGAGCTTTACAGAGGTGGGCGCACAGATCACAGTGCCGATGACCACCATCGTCCAAACAGGCACCACCACAACTCCAGCTACGACCAGCGAGGCGGCGTTCCCGACTTTCTCTGGCGCACCGAATCAGGACCCAGTATTCGGCGCGACCTCGATGAAAATACCCACTGGCGCTGGTGAGCCCGCGCCGCCGCCCTGCTATGCCTGGGAAAGGCCGGGGGATTACTACTGTGCTCAGATCTGGACCTGGTACCTAACCAAGCAATAGCAGTAGGTCCTCGAACCCTGCACCGAATTCGCGCGCGGCTACGTTGGTCGTTCCGTCGATCGCAGATTTTCAAGGTGCTTGGGTATAGCGATCAACGGATTGCCAGTCCGATGGCGCCGTAAAAATGCTGGGTCGCGTCTCCTGGATGCCACCCGCACCCCGTGTTCACTTAGCGACCCCGCGTGTTATAACGACGGCATCAACGGCGTCTACGCTCTACAGCCGGATGACCTGGAAAATCAACAATAGAGCCGCACCGAGCGGCCCGCGCTAATGGGATCCCAAACCACGCGTATAGGAACCACCGGCAGTCCACGCATGACGAAGGGCAGATCTATGTGGTATTTCGGAATGCCAGGAAGTCTCCGGCGGCCAACGTGGGCGGTGGCCTCGTTGAGCCTGATGCTGCTGGCCGCGTGCGGTGGCGGCTCCGGCGGCCCGCCGCCGAGCTATACCGTTGGCGCATCGATAGCCGGTCTTTCCGCGGACGGTCTGTCGCTCGCCTTGAACGGGGCCGGCTCTAACATCCCCGCTACCTCGACCTCCTATACGTTCCAGCCGGCACTGCAAATGGGGACCAGTTACTCGGTCACGGTAGCCCAGCAGCCGACCGGTGAAATCTGTGCCGTGGCCAGTGGCTCCGGCACCATCGGCTCGGCGCCGGTGCAAGTCACCGTCACATGCGCCCCGGCGTACACGCTTAGCGGGACGGTTACGGGCCTGCTGGGCGCCGGACTTGTGCTTGGGAATGGCCAGGACAAAGTGACCTTGGCGGCAAATGCCACCAGCTTCACGTTTCCGACTGCCCTGCCGAGCGGTGCGACTTACTCAATCGTCGCTAGTGGCCAGCCGGCTTCACAGTCGTGTGAGATCACCAATGGCAGCGGGATCGTCGCCTCCTCCGCAGTCGCCAATGTAAAGGTGTCGTGCGCCGTTTGGGTGTGGACCTATGGCTCACAGACCGCTGTCGCGGGTACCTACGGCACCAAAGGTGTACCGGATGCCTCCAACGTACCCGGCGCCCGCGCCGCAGGCGCGTCGTGGACGGACTCCAACGGCGTGCTATGGATGTTCGGCGGGAACGGCTATGACGCCTATGGCATGAACGGGTATCTCAGCGATCTCTGGAGTTTTGATCCCAAGACTCACCTCTGGACGTGGATCAGCGGGTCAACTCAGGACGAGGCGGCCGGAGTATACGGGACTCAGGGTGTGGCAGACGCCGCTAACATACCCGGGGGGCGACAGTTCGCAGCCGCATGGACCACTGCCTCCGGCGATTTCTGGCTCTTTGGTGGTTATGGACTCGACTCCATGGGCATCCCGGGCGAACTGTCTGACCTGTGGAAGTTCACACCTTCGACGGGCCTCTGGACTTGGGTTTCGGGATCAAAATCGAATGGTTCTGCAGGCAGCTACGGGACAAAGGGCGTGGCTTCGCTCACCAATGCGCCACCCAGTCGCGATGGCGCAAGTTCCTGGGCAGACAAGAGCGGCGCTCTGTGGCTGTTTGGCGGCAACGGAATGTACATGCCCGGTCTTACCGGACTTCTGACCGATCTGTGGAAATTTGACACCACCTCGATGCAATGGACGTGGATCGCAGGTCCCTCTTTGGCTAATCAGGATGGCGTTTACGGAAGCCGAGGAACCGCAGCGGCTGAAAATACGCCCGGCTCTCGCAGCAACGCCGTGTCGTGGATCGACGCCCAGGGACGACTCTGGCTTTTTGGCGGCTCCGGCTTCGACAGTTCAGCGGCCGCGAACCTGATGGCGGCCAGCATCCTGAATGATACTTGGGTGTTTGATCCAACATCGTCCCAGTGGACCTGGATTGCCGGCTCTAACACCAGCCAAGCATTCGGCAACTACGTCGCCGGAGGACTCCCGGGCGAGCCCGGTTCACGGGAGTTTGCCGCCGGTTGGATTGATCCTTCAGGGACCGCGTGGATGTTCGGCGGCATCGGCAGGGATGGCACCGGCAGCAGCGGTGGCTTGAACGACCTCTGGAAGTTTGATGCCACCAGCAACAGCTGGATCTGGGTTACCGGGTCGACGACCGTAAACGCGGGGGGCAACTACGGCACGATGGGAAATCGCAGTGTCAGCAACGTTCCCGCCGCACGATACGCGGTGCTTGCGTGGAACGATCCCTCGGGCAGTCTGTGGCTATTTGGGGGCTTCGGGACTATTACGACTCCCAGCTACTTCAGCGACGTCTGGGAATTTTCGTACCCGTAGTCGATAGCGACGATGGCGATCCCCTCCAATGGGCCCGATCACGCCGATCCAATTCGAGATCCGGGATTGACGGGGTGTGTGTTACCAGGCATGGCGTCAGCGTCTGGCGGCTGACGGTCCGCGCTTCGCAAGCCCGCGATCCCCTTTCGCATCACTCGTGACGACCTCGCCGCCCCCGGGCCCCTGATTCACGGCCACAGTGCCCGGGATGTGTTCCCTTCCCCAGCGCACGAAGGCCAGCAGAACCTGACCCAGCGCGCGACCCTTCGGCGTTAGCGAATAACTGTAGCGCACCGGGTGCTCTTGGTACGGCGTTCGCACGGCAATACCGGCGCTGACTAGGCGTTCGAGCCGCTCCGCAAGAATGTTAGTCGGGATGCGCTCCGGCGAGCGCGACAGCTCCCCGTAGGTGGTCTTGCCATGCAGCAGGTCCCGCACGACCAGAAGCGACCACTTGTCGCCGACGATATCCAGAGAATTGGCAACAGCGCAAAGGGAGCGTCTTCTGGGCTTCGCGACCGGCATTACTTCAGGTCCTTTGGTTAAGGCAGTAACTTGCATACTGCAAGTCATTCTGCTACGGTCGGTATACACTTGCAAAATGCAAGTCACTACCGGAGGAAAGTCATGACGACCCTCGTTGCCCCGCCGCTATCGGGGTCAGATCCAGATAAGTCTCCCAGTATGCGTGCTCGGGTCATACTGGTTCTCGGTGCGTGGTTCCTGGCTGTGATGACGCTGGGCGCCGCAGGCGCTTTTGCCGGACCGCCCGGCAGGCCGCCCATCGGGATCGCGGTGGGCGTGGCGGCACCGCTACTGCTATTCGCGGCGCTGTTCCGCTTGTCCCGCTCGTTCCGGGACTTCGTACTAACGCTGGACCTGCGCCTGGTCGCAGCAATCCAAGCGTGGCGCTGGGCGGGCCTGGGCTTCCTGTCCCTCTACGCCTACAACGTGTTGCCGGCGATCTTCGCCCTCCCCGCCGGACTGGGCGACATGGCCGTAGGAGTTACGGCCCCGCTCATCGTTCTGCGCCTAGTGCGCAAACCGGACTTCGCCGCAAGCGCCGCGTTCGCGCGCTGGAATCTGTTCGGGATCCTGGATCTCGTCGTCGCCGTAACGATCGCTTCAATCAGCTTCAGGCTGGCGACGGGTGTGCCCGGGGAGATCAGCGTGGCGCCGATGGCCTTGCTTCCCCTGCTGGTCATCCCCGGATTCCTGGTACCCATCTTCCTCATGCTGCACGTCACGGCGCTGCTGCAGAACCGGCAGCTGCGGCAGCGGGCTCATCAACCGCTGCAGGGGCCAGCACGCGCCAGCTGACATCGAATCAGGGGCGGCCTGCGCCACCGAATGCAGGCCGCCCCCGCTCCTGGACCGCTGGCTACCGAGGTTAGGGCGGCGGGATACAAGTGCGGATGCAGAGGCACGCACGGTGCACGCATTTTGCACCCGCGCCATCGGCGAACCACCGAGCATCCGCAATTGCCGGGATCTGCACTCGCCCATCAACGGATTGCCATGCCGTTGGCCTCTCGGCCTGGTGAGCATCTGCGCCAGAGCGGGTTGTTGATCGTGGAAAGCCCATTGCATACATCCCTGTGGCACTCCCTTAGCGCAGACCACCGCCAGCAAGCACCTGCTCCCCGGTAAGCCAGTGCGAGTCGTCTGACGCCAGGAACACCGCGATCGACGCGATATCCTCCGGCTGACCCACGCGTCCGAGCGGGGTCTGTGCGACCGTGGCTTTCTCGAAGTCGGATCCAATGATCCCGCCGCTGTGCGACCCCTCAGTCTCCACCATTCCGGGATTGAGAGAATTGACGCGAATCTTGCGGCCGGCGAGCTCGCGTGACAGCACACCGGTGATTGCGTCCACCGCCCCCTTCGTGCCGGTGTAAACCGCGCTTCCCGGCGGGGTAAGGCGAGTCACGACGGATCCGATGTTGATAATGCTCGAGCCTTCACCCAGGTGCTTTGCCGCCGCTTGGGTGGTCAGTAGCAAACCGAGCACATTGACGTTGAAATGCTTATGGAAACTTTCCTCAGTGACGGCCTCGATGGCCGCGAATTCATACACGCCCGAGTTGTTGACAAGAACGTCCAGCCGGCCAAGCTGCTTAACGGTCGAGTCGACTATTGCCTGCGCGTCAGCCGCCTTAGAGACATCGCCCTGAACCGCGACGGCCTTGCCGCCGGCCGCAACAATCTCAGCGACGGTCGCGTCCGCTCCCGCCTTGCTGGAGGAATAGTTAACTGCCACGGAAGCGCCTTCCGCCGCCAATGACTTCGCGATCGCGGCGCCGATTCCCTTGGATGCACCGGTGACCAGCGCGACCTTACCCTTTAGTTTACTCATGGATCTGTCCTTCGGATTGGTGGTGCCGAGAGACTACCCCGCTTCTTTAGTTCGGTACTAACGAACTATAGAACTAATGATCATGGGCTGGTATCTTTAGGGTATGAGGCCCCTGCTTCACCCCTCCATTAATGACATTACCGTCGCAGGCATCCTTCATGCCCTGTCTGACCCGGTGAGGGTCCTGATTTACGCCCGGCTGGCGGCCTCCTCCTCGGCAACCACCTGCTCAAACTTCCTTCGGATCAGCGACCGGGGTATCCCGAAATCAACGTTATCTCAGCACTTCAAGCTACTGAGAGAAGCGGGATTGATCCGCAGTGAGCGACACGGTGTCGAAATGCGCAATGTAAGTCGCTGCCAGGAGCTGGAGCAGCGCTTTCCCGGCCTGATCGCCGCAATCTTGAGCGCCCACCAGTCCGAGGCCAAGGTTCGCCCAGTGTCAACCAAGCGCAGGCGGACGGCACGGAAACCGTAGGGCGGCAGGATGCGTTAGCGCATAGGTGGTTCCACCACCTGCTGGCCACTCTGCGCACGCTCTAGTCGCAGCCAGAATCCGGGGGTTGTTGGGGGACGAATCAGCAAATGATTTCCGCTCTCCCGGGTGGAATCGAGGACCGCGGGTGCGTGCGTCTGGAGATAGTCCCGAATGTGCGCGACATCGGCTACCTCGATCGTCACACCCATGATTCCATCGCCACGGGCCGCCAGGAAATCTGCCACGGGGCCTGCGCCCGGCTTAGGCGTGAGCAAAATCAGACGGCCTGTGCCGGCAACGATAGTCCGGCCGCTCGCCGAGATCTCCGGGAAATCAACACGTGGGCCAGAGGTAAGCCCGAGTCTCTGATAGGCCTCAACGCAGGCCTGCAGATCGTGTACCGCAATCCACACTGCCGACAGCGCCAGCGCACCGTTTGGGTGAGTTCGCTCCAGCTCCCGTTTGCGCGCGGCGGCCGGGTCGGCTTTGGCGCGCGCCGCCTGATCAGCCCTGTTGTATTCGATCAGGAAAGGGCCGCCTGGTATCGCTGCGGGCAGGTCGATCTCTCGCCAGATCCAGATGCCGGAGGCTTTCTCTCCGGGCTCGTCATAGTCGGCGTCGGTGGTGGTCTCGATCTTGGCGGAGATGCCATGTATACGCAGAACTTTCAGGGCGCGCTCAGCGGAACCGGTCTCCAGGCCTACGCCGATCGCACCTTCGTGATCCTTCAAGGCGGCGGCCACATCGGTAGCTGCAGCTTTTGCCGGGTCATAGATGCCCAGGAACTCAAGGTAGGTGTGATTGGGAAAATCGATGCCGGCGTTTTCCACGCCCTGAGGAAAGCGCCCTCCGAATTGCACGTTAAAGCCGAGTTGGTCGCGGAAGAGTGCCTCGACCGCAGTCAGATCGTGTACCGCGACCGAGACGTGGTTAAGCCCCGTACCCGCACCCAGGATCGAGGGTGGCGTGACACCAGGGTCAGCGTCAGCCACCGTCACCGTCGCAGCCAGTGCGAACAGAGCTGTTGCAAGGAGCACGCCCCGGGCTTTGCTCCGCCTGACCGTCCAGTAGGTGCTTGCGAAAGCATTGACCCATTCTGTTCTCATGCGGGCTCCCCTTGGCAATTTCAGCACGCGGCTCTCATCACTGCTCAATGGCCAGCACTGAGCGCGTGTCAAAAAGCAGAATCGAGAGCCGACTTGGGCCGACGTTTTCATCGAACTGGATTCCGGTCATACGCAATTTTCCTGTTCGGAACCGTTAATGGACCAGGCACGTACCTTTGCAGGATCATTGGCCACGGACGTGCCGGCGGCCGCAGCCGTTTGCAAGAGCGCGCCACCGGACACTTCTCTAGACTAGTAGTGCGGCTTCAGTGTTCATGAATGCGTCCTTTGGAAGCTCTGCGGCCCGGCAACGGGTGCCGCCTGCCATTCATATGGAGGCGGCACCCCTCTGGCACTCCGGGTGCAGTGTTTCCGTGCCATCGCCAAGTGTCCAACTCGGCGGTTACTGCTTGGTCCACACCGCCGTCTGCTTCTCGTTTTCTTTACCTGGGCTCGAGGAGACGTCCGTGTAGGAGCGACCGTCCGCGGCCAGCGTTTGCACGCCTTGACTTTCGACCTTGCCGTCAATCTTCAGCGTGTAGTGCACCGTTCGTGGACCCGCGAACGTGTACGCATAGGTCATGTTCGGGGGCAGGTCGGGGCCCGCGATAGGCAAGTCCTTTCCGTCTGCCTGGCCCTCGACCGAGGCTTTAAGCTCCGGGAGGGCGTAATGCAGCACACCCGGCCGCGGATTGGAGATCACGAAGACTCGTGGGCCGCCGGGATTCTTGACCTTGACCGAGCGCCAGGTGCCAACGAGGCCGTCGGCCCCGGAGACACGCTGGTACACGTCCTCCTCGTTGTAGGGACTGCCGTCGGGATTCTTGCCGCTGAAAGTCATGGTCAGGGTCTTGCCGTCGGCCGACAGCTGACGGTGACTCGTGTCGAGCACGCGACCATCCGACTTCACGACCGTGTTCCAGGCGTTCGGGCCGGCCGCCGTCCAGGAAACAGTTCGGCCGTAGACGCTCGGGTGTTCCTTGCCGTCCAGGCTGAAGTCGTAGCTTACGTTGACGCCGTCGGAGAAGTGGAGCATCTGCCCGGGACCCTGCGAGTAAGTAAAGGTGTCGCCGGTCAGGTGGCTCTTGGACTCGTCCAGCTTCCACGTGCCGACCCAGGGGCTGTCGGCGGCAAGGGCGTAACCGCTGGCGAGTATCAATACGGATGCGACGAAGAATGAGCGATTCATAACTGCGTTCCTCTATGTGCTTTAGTGGGTTTGTTTCAGAAGGCCTTTTGTCTGCCGCCGGTCCATGGTGAGAATTCCACCGCTGCGTGTCCCGGCAATCCGGGGCCAGCCGCTGCGATGATCAGGAAACTTCCGCTCCAGAATGCGTCGTAGCTTTCGCTCCGGATGTAGTGCTCGAGCGAGCCTGCGTAGTGCGACTCGCCGGGGCGTACCTCGATGGCGACCGGACCGCCGTCTGCTGCGTGAAGGACGCCCGCGTGCACCGCTGCGGCGCAGATGGACGAGGCATCGGTGTACAACCCGCTGCCGATGACGGTGCTGGGGGCTGCCTTTCCCGGAGGGCAGCGAAAGCTGAAGCGCTCGCCGTTCAGGCCGCGAAGGTTCAGGTCCAGCGGGCTGGTGCGCCAATCGATCTCAAGTACTGCCGTCGGCGCCTGTGCGGTGCCGGCCTCCCAGCAGGCTAGGCTGAGGAAGAGCAGCAGCGGCACCGCGGTCAGCCACGGTCGACGGGGGGCACGAAGCCAGTTGTCCCGGCGCTGCATGTCAGTCATCACTGATCGGGTCCATGTCGCGCAGAGTCCCCGCGCTGCGCCGGGTAGTCGCTGGCATTTCGCTGGTATTTTTCTGGCAAACTCATGGATGCCTGCCTCCGGCGCACCAAATCGGTCTTCAGCTTGGAAAATCCGACCTATCAGTTCCGGGGGTTTGAACTCGACCCTGCTGAACGGCGACTCTCCTGCGGGGGCCATCCGGTCACGCTTACGCCTAAGGTGTTCGACACGCTGGTGATCCTCGTGGAGCGTGCGGGCCACGTCGTGAGCAAGGACGAGCTGATGAAGCGGCTGTGGCCGCGCGGCTATGTCGAAGAATCGAACCTTACGAAGAACATCTGGATGATCCGTCGCGCGCTGAACGATACGGAAGGCGATGCGGGCCTGATCGAAACGGTGCCGAAGATCGGATACCGGTTTGCAGCGCCGGTGACGCGAAGTGCTCCGGAGTCTGCGCTACTGGAGGTTGCCGACCCGCTGCCGCCACATGCGCCAGCCGTGGGCCGGCCGCCGGTCCCGCCCCCGGTGTGGCGCCGTCCAGCCGTAATCGTGGCTGCATTGGTCACTCTGCTGCTGGCGCTTGGCCTGGCATGGCAACTTCGGTCCCATAGCTTCGCGGCTGGGGAGCACGCCGGGCGAACGGTGGCATTCGTCGGCTTCAGCAACCTATCGAAAAACGCCAAGGACGCCTGGCTCGCCCCCGCCCTCACGGAAATGCTCGGGGTCGAACTAAGTGCTGCGACGGACATTGTGGTCAAGCCAGACGAACTGGTGCGTGCGGCGAGTTCTGATCTGAGTGCGCCAGGCGCCGGGGGTTATGCCAACGGGACATTGCAGCGCCTGCGTCAGCGCTTGGACGCCGACTACGTCATCAGCGGCAGCTACCTTGTCAACGGCAGCACCCAGGACGCACCGCTCCGGGTCGACATCGCCCTGCAGGACGCCCGTGACGGGACACTGGTGGCGTCGGTCTCCACCGAGGCCGCGCTCCCCGAGCTGATGTCACTCATCACGCGGGCCGGTGCAATGCTGCGCTCGAAGCTCGGGGACTCCAGCCTCACCGCGGACAGGCTCGCTGAGGTAGCGAACCTGCAGCCCCCCACTGTCGATGTCGCCAGACACGTCGGCTTCGCCCTGGACGCGCTGCGCGCTTACGACCCAGCCCGGGCACACGACGAGGTCATGCAAGCGATCGCCGAAGCACCGGGCTACGCACCCGCATACACCATACTTGCGCAGGCCTGGTCGGACCTTGGGTACCCCGAGAAATCGCGTATCGCAGCCGAGCAAGCGGCGCATTGGGCGGCGAAGCTACCCGAAGAGCAGCGTTTGCATGCCGAGGCGATGGTGTATTCCGCGCGCGGCAACTCGAAAGAGGCCTCGCGGACCTGGCTCCTGCTGGTCAAATTGCGCCCCGCCAACGTGGAGTACCGTCTGGGCGCGATCATGCGCAACTCGCCGCTGCCGACACGACGGCCGCAGAAGAGAGTCTGCGTCAGCTGCGACAACTCACCGCGACCACGAGTGATCCGCGCGTGCAGCTCACCGCGGCTCGTATCGCGGCGGCTCGCGACGACGTAAAGGCTGAGGGCGAGCTTGCAACTCTGGCGCTGCAGCAAGCGCGGCTGCACGAGGCTCCCGGACTGGTGGCAGATGCTCAACTCGAGATCGGGTGGGCGCGCGAGCGCTTGCGCGATGTCGGGGCCGCACGCCACGCATTCGAAGAGGCGGTCAGTGGTTATCGCTCGATGCGTAACCCCCGCGGAGAGGCTGCGGCGCGCGCAGAACTGGCAACTGGCCCTTTGAGCGATCTACATCTGCAGCAGCAGGCGCGCGAGGAGATGCAGCGCGCGCTCACGATTGATCAGAGCATCGGCAACAAGGCGGGAATGACCCGGCTTTACTCCAGTCTGTGCAGCACGCTATGGGAGCAGGGCGACCGCGATGGGGCGTTAACCGCCGCTGGGAAGGGCCTTCTGCTGGCGCAAGACACTGGCGATCTACGCATGCAGGGATGGATGCTGCGCGCTGAGGCGGAGATCGCGGCCGACGACGCGGCCACGGATGACGTAGTCAGCAAGCTCCGTGAGGTCGTGGCGATTGACTCAGCGAACCTCCGACGCCGGGGGACATTCCTGGTCGCTGGCGTCACTGGCCGACGTCGAGCGACTGCGCGGCGAGCTTGCCGACGCGCACACGTTGTGTGCACAGGCACTTGCCGAGGCAGCAACGCTGAGCGATACGCAGTTTGCTGTTTATAGCGGCTTCCACTGCGCCAACGTCGACATGGATCGTGGGGATGCGACCGCGGCCCGGGCGGAATTGCAGAGGCTAATTCATCCGCAGCCCTCGGGTGGCGATCCAATGTACCTAGACAACGCCCGCACGCTACTCGCGCAGCTGGACATGGATGCCGGTGACTGTGCTGCAGCGAGCCTGTTGCTGCGGCAGGCGGCCCGCGGCTTCGCCACCGCAGAAGTCTTGACGGGAGAGGCCACCGCGCAGGCGCTGCTGGCGCTGTGCGCGCAGTCTTTGGGAGAGATAAAGGAGAGGGACACGGCGGCAGCACGCGCGCGCGACCTGCGCCGCTCGATGACATCGCTTCAAGAGATCTATGGTGTGGACATCGCGCTAGCACAGCTGCCGCAGCCCTCGGGTGAGAACGCCAGCCCGGTCGAGCGGCTCACGGCGATCGCTGCCGTCGCGCAGAACCGCCATTGGGTGGCCTGGTCTCTCGAAGCACAACTGGCGGCGTGGGAGGTTCAGCGCCTCAGCGATGCGAAGGCAGCGCTGCGGCTGCAACGCGAGTTGGAGACCACCGCAGGAGAGCACGGATTTGGCCGAATTGTAAACCGCCTCCATCGATACGATCATCGGACGGCTGCACTTGTACCAGTGCGTGGGCGCGCGACGCGGTAAATGCCGTCTCGAGCGACTCTTGCGCGCTTGCCGGCCGCAGGTAGATCGGCGTCCAGCCCTTCCCGAGTTAGCCCCTCGGTTCGAGCAGCGCCAGCCCACGTTCGGCTCGTGGGTCATCGCTTGCACGGAAACTGCCCCACGGCGACCTCCGTAAGGGGTTTTTCTCTGGAGACTCAGGGACGTGGGAAGTACCCACCAACGAATTACCAGACCGATGCCCGCGGCATCGCAAGGCAGCATCAAGTCAGAACACACGCTACAGCGCCGCGCAGATCCCAATTCAACGGTTGCTGCGGCATCGGGTTTGTCGGCACTCGCCGACAAACACTGAGACGAGTCATTCTCCTGTAGTCAACGCGTTTACACCCGCAGCGTTGTATACGTCGAGTGCCACTCCAGGGAGGTGAGCCATGCTCGAGCCACAGTCCGCCGCTATGGGGTGTGCACTAAGGGTGCGGGGTACGTTGGGAATACTGCTTGCGCTGCTGACGCTTGCCTCATGCGGCGGCGGCAGCGCTGACAACAGCCCACAGCCACCGGTCGGCACTCAGCCCCCGCCGGTTACCGCCGCCGATGCGGCCCGCCTCCTCGATCAGGCGACGTTTGGAGCGACTGCAAGCGACATCGCCCATGTCCAGGCCATCGGCATCGATGCGTACATCAGCGAGCAGATTGCGTACCCGCCTACGCAGTTCTCGGGGTTCAAGTACACGCCACATACCGCCCCTGCAAGCTGTAAGAATGACGGATCCAGCCCGCCCGACGCTGCAGCTCTATGTGCGCGCGACCAGTACTCTGCATTCCAGGTTCAGCGTATGTTCTATCAAAACGCGCTGAAAAACCCCGATCAGCTGCGCCAGCGGGTCGCATTCGCCCTCTCGCAGATCATGGTCGTCTCAAGCGTCGAGATCTACGAGGCATACGGGCTGGCCGACTATCAGAACATTCTTCTGAACGATGCATTAGGTAATTACCGTACGCTGCTGCAGGACGTGACCCTCAGCCCTACTATGGGCCACTACCTGGATATGGCCGGTAGCAGCGCCACCGATCCGACTACTGGCAGCATCCCCAATCAGAATTACGCACGCGAGGTTTTGCAGCTGTTTTCTGTCGGTCTTGTGGCCCTGAACCAGGACGGCACGCAACAGGTGGATAGCAGCGGTGCCCCCATCCCGACCTTTAATGGCGACGTCATAAACGGATTTTCATCGGTGTTCACCGGCTGGACCTATCCACCGCTGCCAGGCCACGCCCCCTCCTGGCCAACCGCAATCAACTTCGATGGCACGATGATCTCCTTCCCCGATCATCACCAGACCGGCACCAAGCTGCTGCTCAATGGCGAAATCACCCCCGCCAGTCAGACGCCCGAAGAAGACCTTGCCAACGCGCTGGACAATATCTTCAACCATCCCAATGTCGGCCCATTTATCAGCCTGCGGCTGATCCAGCATCTGGTCACCAGTAACCCGAGCCCTGCGTATGTCGCACGCATCGCGGCAGTCTTTGCCAACAACGGCAAGGGAGTCCGCGGCGACCTGAGTGCCGTGGTGCGCGCCATACTCGAGGACCCGGAGGCTCGGGGGGACGGACCGGCCACCCCGCTCCTCGGGCACCTGCGCGAGCCTGCCCTCTTCGTCAGCGGCATCATCCGCAGCCTGGGAGGCCAGTCGGACGGCGTTCTGCTGCGTAGCGCAAGCTCCGCTATGGGCCAGCCGGTCTACGCGCCGGAGACCGTGTTCAGCTTCTACCCGCCGAGCTACCAGATTCCGGGCACCCAGACGCTCGGACCCGAATTCGGCATTTACAACGCCGCAACGGCACTCGCGGCAGCCAATTATGTGAATACCCTGATCATCCAAGGCGGCGCTGCGCCGGACCCAACGGTGTCCGGCAGCACGGGCACCAGCGTTGACCTCACACCCTTCACGGGGGCCGCGAACGATAGCGCACTGGTGACACAGCTCAACCAAAAACTGATGCACGGCAGCCTGTCGAGCGCTGCGAGCAACATCATCGTGACCGCCGCCGATGCAGCCGCGGTGCCGAGCGATGCACTGGCGGCGCCCCGGTCAGCAACCTACCTGATCCTCACTTCCGCCCAGTACCAGGTGGAGCACTGATATGGAACGCAGAACGTTTCTGAAACACGCCGGCGCGCTCGCTGGCACGGCGGCGCTGGGTCAGCTCGGGTGCTTGGCCGCGCAGGCGGCAGGTGCGAGTGACTACAAGGCGCTCGTGTGCATATTTCTGTACGGGGGAAACGACTCGAACAACCTGATTGTTCCCCTGGACAGCGCTCAATATGCGAGTTACTCGCAGGCGCGCGGCGACCTCGCGCTGCCGCAGTCCCAGTTGCTGCCGCTTGTGGCGAGCAGCGGGTCGCCCGCATTCGGCTTGCACCCGGCTTTGCCCGGGCTTCAGTCCCTGTGGGCCTCCGGTCACATGGCCGTAATCGCCAACGTCGGTACTCTGGTGCAGCCTCTCACCAAGGAGCAGTACCTCTCCACGGCAGCCGTGAAGCCCCAGAGTCTGTTCTCGCATATTGATCAGCAGCACCAGTGGCAGGCTTCGATCTCGAGCACGTCCTCCTCGAACAGCGGATGGGGCGGGCGCCTATCTGACCAGCTGGCCTCGCTCAATGCGAACGCCAGTGTTCCATCCATGATCTCCACCGGCGGCAACAATCTCTTCGTTACCGGCGCTGCCTCCCAGGCGCTGGTGCTCCCGGTGAGCGGGTCCTTTGGGCTAAGTGGCTTCTCAGCCGACAGCGCTGATACCGCACGTCGTGCCGCGTTCGATGCGCTGCTCAAGGTCGACCAGAATGACAGCCTGACCCAGGCGGCTCAGTCCGTGATGACCCAGGCGCTGGCAAGCGCTGCGACGCTCAAGCCCATCCTGTCGACTACGGATTCGTCGCTGGCGGCCGCGTTTGCCGGCCTGACGAGCAACTTCGCAAAGCAGCTCCTGACCATAGCCAAGGTAATCGAGGCAAGGGCCAGTCTGGGGGCAGCCCGGCAGGTCTTCCTCGCGACGCTGGGTTCGTTCGACACCCACTCGGACCAGTTAGCCCGGCAACAGAGCTTGTTCATCGAGCTTGACGCCGCGCTGACGGCATTCCAGGGCGCGTTAAGCGGGATGGGTGCCGGTGCACAGGTCACCACCTTCACCTTGTCCGACTTTTCCAGGAATTACCTGGGCAACACCACCGGCGGGACCGACCACGCCTGGGGAGGCCATCCCCTGGTCATGGGCGAGGCCGTTAAGGGAGGTCGGCTCTACGGTACGATGCCGTCGCCGCAGATCTCAGGTCCTGACGATGCCAGCAATCTCGGCCGGTGGATTCCAACCATTGCGGTCGATCAGTTCGCGGCGACATTGGCCACTTGGTTTGGGGCAGATAGCGCTGCTCTGGCATCGGTTCTGCCAAATCTTGCGGCTTTCAGCCCCGTTAACCTCGGTTTTATCTAGCGTCGATCGCAGAAGCGTCGCACGGATCCGGCGCCTGGAATGCCGACACGGCCGGTGAACTCTCATCGGTGACGTGTTGGCTGCAAACCTGATCTGGATGGTGCGCAGGGCAAGCCTTGCGGCTCGACCCCGCGCACCGTTCGCTTCAGGCAACCCAGTGGCCAGGATGGAACACCCACTGTCCATTGGGCTTTGCAACCCATTCAGCCGGCACCCAATGCGCTGTCGCTGACGGACGCCGTTCGTAGTGTCCGGCACGCCATACGTAGTCAGCTCCATTCCAGTGCCAGTGGCCGGGTTGCCAGACGTACATCTCAGCAGGCCCAGGTGGCGCCGGCACTTCTTCGATCCTGACCGGCGGCGGTGGCCTTGAGACGACAACCTCCGGTCCTCTGACCACTAAGGCGGGCGCCGTGGCCCGGACGGTGCAAGCTGTCGAACCCGTGACGCTCAATAGCGCCACAACAAAAATAGCGGGATATCGCATGGAACCTCTCCTCATGTGCGGCCAGAGTTGTATCACCGGCCGGCGAGGCGCATCCGTGCCGGAATCCACAGTTGGATGAGTAGCTCGCTATTCCCCTCGGGCCACCGGCACCGCACTTACATCTCGTTACAGCGTTTCTGTTTCTTTTACAGAGTCCAATCACTCGTTGCCTAAGGCCCTGCCGTCGAAATCTTCGAACTGAATTGCGGACGCAGACTCTGCGAGGTACGACACGCCGAGTCCGCGGGTCTGGGCAGCGGAGCGCGCTGCCGCAGCGACTTCCGGTGGCGCTAACGCCGTCCAGGAAGGAAACAGTTTGCTCCAGCGCGGGAGTACGGAAGCGCGCCACGAGGGCGAACGAAGCGATTGTGTCGGCATGGCCGCGCTTCGGGTAGCACTCACTGTCTACCTCTACATGATACGACGCCAGCGTTTCGGTGAGGCGCCGCGTCTGCTGCGGTGACACGACCCTGTCTTCCAAGCCGTGGAGCAGCAGGGTCGGTGGCGCCTGACTGCTCGCAAATCGCTCGGGCTGCCAGTCTGCAGTTGTGTAGGGGCTTGCGAAGATGTCATCCAGGGACTCGGTGTTGGGCACCAGCACGTAAGGCCCCGAGAGACCGACCAATCCCGCGATTGCGTTTGGGGGCACGCCGGCGGCCCGCAGGTAGGCGCCGTTGAGTGCAAGCATGGCCGCCATATACGCGCCCGCGGAGTGCCCCATGAGATAGATCCGGTCCGGATCGCCGCCGAACTCACGTGCGTGCGCGCGCACCCAGGCGACTGCGTTGGCTGGATCTGCCATGAGCTCCGGGAAGCGGACCTGTGGATACAACCGGTAGTCTGGAATCACCGTGACGTACCCGCGCGCGGCTAAAGCTGCCCCCACGAACGCGTACTGTGATTTGCTCCCCTCGGTCCACGACCCGCCGTACAGGAAGACCACCACGGGATGCTCGCCACTTTGCGGCGAGAACACGTCCAGGCGCTGTCGCGGACCACTGCCGTAGGCCAGATCCGTCGCTCGCCTGAACGAGCCGAATGGCACCGGCGCATTGGCCACGAAGAACTCGAAGCTGCTACAGGCGCTCAGGGCTATGGTAACTGCTGTGATGCAGATCGTGGCGGTCGGGCCGCGGGCAGCCCGCAGACGTATTGCCCCGAGCGGCCGCCCAGCTCGGAATCCTTGTCGTATTGCCAATCTTGTCCTCGAAACCTCGGGGGTACTGATGCCTATACGCGAGCTCAAGGCAATCGGATGCAGTGCCGTCGGATGCAAGCGCCGATTGCGAGTCTGTTGGAATCCCAATCCCCGGCCGGACTGTAGCGGCACACTGTTGTCCGCTCCTGGACCAGCGCGCCTCCGCCGATGGTGGGCTCACGGGTTTCCGGGCTCAACCGGTACCCACTGTGCGGGTCCCCGGAGGCAGAGCACCGCCTGGGCCGCGCAGCCGCGCTACGCCCAGGCTTGAGTGAGCGCCTAGTCTCGAGTGAGCGCGGATGTAAGCAGCCAAGCAAGCAAGGCTGACGATCCCCGCAAATCGCTCTACGGTCCGGCGCGAAACCCTCGTGAGCGCTTCAAATCACCAAAGCTGACCGTGCCAGAGGCGCGCGCCCGCACGCCTCGAACCGGCTTACGCCATGTCAGTGCGCCTGCTCGCGCGAGACGGCGAGACTGTTGGTGACGTCGTCAATTACCGCGTAGTTGAACCCGCCGTCGCTGTCGCGCACGGTGTCTAGGCCGAAAGCTCCGCCTTGGCTCGCGTCAACGTTGTACTCCCGAACGAACTGACCACGCTTGGTGAACTCCACGATTTCGCTGGGGTGAAGTATGTCGTCGTTCACCGCATCGCCGTTGGCGGCCAACAGATTGCCGTTCGGAGCCAGGCGCAGGGCAAGCGGCCCGCGCAAATGGTCGTTTGCGAACACCAGGCGGCCCCTGTTCACCGCGCTGCTCGCGCGGCCGGCACCGGCCACGGCATAAATCGCATTATCGGCAGTCGAGGCGACGTACAGCGTATCGGTCGCCTCATCGAAGGCAAGCCCGGTGGGGCCCAATACAAGGGCCGCCGCGTTTGGGACATGCGTATAGCCGAAGGCAATCGTGGTCTTCTTCAGCACCGACACGCCTGTGCCGCTGATCGCGACGTCAAGGCGTGAGACCGTTCCGTTCAGCACGTTGGATACAAAGATGTGCGCGCGGGCGCCGTCATCGTCGATGGCGAGATCCCATGGGCCATCGAGAAACACCCGGTCGATCCAGGTCGCCAGCAACTTGCCATGCCGGTCGATCACCTGCAGTGAGCCCTGCCCGATGGTGGCGAACGACCCGTCAGTGGTTGGTACGTTGCCCACGAGCACGAAGCCGCCACGCAATACACCGAGCGCGGTGCTCAGGCCGAGCTGCGCGCTCGTGAAGAACGTGGTCGCCATACCCGGAGGTGCGATGTCGCCCCTCGGAGTGAACTGGACGATAGTGGTACCCGCACCTTGAGCGTTGGCTGCGTTATTGAAGTTGCTGACCAGAACATCGCCGGCCGCGATCGTTCCGCCGTGCGGAAACCCCTCAGGCACGAACGCCACCCCGTACGGGTTGAGGTCTCCGTTGGGAGGAATGGTGCTCGTATTCACGAGCTGCGGAATGAAGGGGCGGTCTTCGTCCGCCGCCGCCGGGAACACGCAGAGCAACGCCAGGCTCAAGGTCAGGCCGCTACAATAGAGTACGCGCGTTTTTAAATGACTGACTTTCATAGATATCCCCGATTTGTTTGTGATGTCGTTCCGGAGTAGCCGCGACGGCTACGCCGCGCCCGTAGTAGGTTGGGCGGGAACGTACAGCGGTTTCATGGCGCGCCCGCTTAGCGTTCCTAAGTCGCGCCCGCCCTTATCCGGTCGGCGCATGTCGCGGTTTGGGAGCAGGACTTCAGGAGTGGGACGAACAAGCCCGGGGACGTGAGGGGCTTTTCAATTCACCGTCAGACTTACTATGGGATCCGAGCCTGCGCCGCCAGGCCCATCTTGCGTAACAAATCCTGAAAGCGCGGATCCGAGCGGTAGTTATCAAACACCGGATCGACGGCCAGATACGTCATCCACACGGCACGATCATCATATGCACTTTGGAGCCATTTGAAGGTCTGTTCCCTGTCGCCCAAAGCGGCGTGAATCTGCGCCAGTCCATATGGCGATACGTACTGCTGGCTGGTAAGCATCATCTCTAGCTGAGAGGTGAGCGCAAGGGCCTCGGATTTTCTTCCCGTCGAAGCTAAAGCGACTGCGATCTGAGCCAGATAAAGCGGGCTATTTCCGGAGAGGCTGGCTGCGCCTTGTAGCTCAGCGAGACCTTTCTCGCGCTGTCCTGACTGTACGTAGGATTCGCCGAGCACTAAGCGAGCGGCTGCGAAATTTCTGTCTAACTCTACTGTGCTCTGGACTTGGGTGATGGCGCGCTCGTATTGGCGGGCTAGGTAGTAACGAAGTCCCACCCACGTGCCAATCATCAGGTTGAGCGGATCAAGCTCCAACGCTTGCTTCGCTTCGCGCAGTGCTTCGTCATGCCGGCCCCGCGCCGATAAATAGTCTCCATACCAATGGTGCGCGTTGGCGTAGTGAGGGTCCAACTGCATCGCACGCTTGAACTCGGCCTCAGCACCATGCCAATCCCATGTGTGGAGAAGTACCAGGGCCAGCGAAGCGTGGGCTTCAGCAGACTGCGGGTCGATTGCGACCGCTTTGAGGGCTGCTGCATGGGCTTGGGGAAGAACCTCCGCAGGAGAGTTAAAGCCGTGCCACGCGAGTCCGCTACTGCAATCGGCCAAGCCGGAGAACGCCGCGCCGTAAGTGGGATCCTTGTTGATCGCATGCTGAAAGTAAGTGAGCGCCGTTCGCATGCCGTCGGCGGTGCGCTTGTTCCAGTAGTAACGACCCTTGAGATACGCCTCGTAGGCTTCGGGATCCCGGTCGGTCACGCTGGCCAGCCGTGTCTGCTCTTCTGGCGTCAATGCAATATGGATTTGGGCAGCGATTGTTTTTGCAGCTGAAGCCTGCAGTGTCAGCACGTCACTTAGTTCGCGATCATAGCTCTCAGTCCAGACATCGGTTTGGTCTTTGACTCGAATTAACTGAACGGTGATTCGTACACGATCCGCCGCGCGTCGAACGCTGCCTTGGAGAAGGTAATCAGCAAACAGGTCTCTGCCGATCTGGTTCGGAGACTGGTCGGTCCCTTTGTACTTTGTAACTGAGCCACGGGCGATGACTGAGAGCCGCGCGGGGTTCAGCTTGCCCAGTTGCGCAATCATCTCCTCCGTTAGGCCATCACTGAAGAAGTCCTGCTCCGGATCGTGGTTGAGGTTGTCGAAGGGCAGAACCGCCAGGATCACTTTTTCCTGATGCATCGCGGAGTGGTGCCACGCCCAATACGCCAAGAGCGCAAGTAGGGCGGCGGCGGTCGCGCCAGTCAATGCAAGCCAACCCGTGCGCCACTTGCCATCAGGCTGAACTTCCAAAGGGGCAGGCGGCACAGCGTTTACTACTGCAATAAAGCGATAGCCTTGCCTTGCGAGAGTCTCAATGAATTGGGGACTCTCGGCGGAGTCCCCCAGGGCCTCTCGCACTTTCTTGATCGCGTTATTGAGGCCCTGATCAAAGTCGACGTAAACATCGGTCGGCCAAACCTTCTGCCGTAACTCCTCTCTGGTCACCACTTGGCCGGCATGCTCACTTAGCAGTGCGAGCACCCGAAACGGCTGACCCTGCAACTTGACCTTGACCCCGGCCTTGTGCAATTCGTGCGCCTTCAGGTCGAGCTGAAACGTGCCGAAGCGAATTAGCGAACTCGGCGTGGGCATGACGGGTAGTGAGAAAGCCTCGGTGGCTAAGCAAGACTGATGTGTTGCACGCGCGGGCAGGTTAGCCGATGCCGCCGAGCATTAAAAATCAGTGTCTTAGCAGGGTATAACGAATCCATCAAAAGAGTATTCGCAAATGATTGATCAGCGCCCCGGATCAGTCAGTGTGCGCCGCGTCGAGACCCATTTGGCTCAACGCAGGGGAGAATTATCATGAAGAAGATCGCTCGAAATGGACTTGCTCTAGCTGTCGTCGCGACCGTTTTGGCGACGACTGCCAGAGCGGACGACACAATTGCGGCTTGGAACGCAATTAGCGAGACAGCAGTGAAGCTCGCCGGCCACCCACCGCCGGTCGCTGCTCTGGATTTCGCCATCGTGCACTTGGCAATCTATGACGCGGTCGAATCAATCGACCGCCGCTACGAGGCGTATTACACCCGTGTGCCGGGCGCGACCGGCTCGCCGAGCGCGGCGGCGGCCAAAGCCGGCCATGACACCCTGCTCGGGCTTTTTCCAGGGCAACGTGACGCGCTCGACGCCGACTATTTGGCCTTCCTGGCGGCGAACGGTCTTGACGCTTCTGATCCGGGGACGGCGGTAGGGGCGCAGGTGGCGGCGAACATGCTGGCCCTACGCTCGAACGACGGCCGCTTCCCGGCTAACCCCACTCCCCCACCCTTCCGTGGGAGCAACGCAATCGGTCAATGGCGACCGACGCCGTCGCTGCTGCCGGGGCCGCCGCCAGCGTTAGCGCCAGGACTAACCCCTTGGGTGGCTACGGTCAGGCCATTCACTATGTACCGTGAGTCGCAGTTCCGCGTGGATCCGCCGCCCGAACTAGGCTCATACACGTGGGCGAAGAACTACAATGAAGTTAAAGCAGTGGGTGCGCTGAACAGCGCTACTCGGACTGCGGCGCAAACGGAAATTGGCTACTTCTGGGCCGACAGCGGTCCGCTGCTGTGGCAGAACGCGCTGCGATACATCTCGCGCAACTACGTGACCCAAATTGGCAGGGCGGCTCGCATGTATGCGCTGGCCGAGGCTGCCATCGCCGATGCTCAGATCGCCTGCTGGGACAGCAAGTACTTCTACAACTTCTGGCGTCCCATCACGGCGATACCGCTGGGAGACCAAGACGGCAATCCTGCCACGACAGTCGATCCGACCTGGCAGCCGCTTATCAACACACCCAATTTCCCCGAATACCCTTCTGGCCACGCGGATATCAGTGCCGCAGCGTCCGACGCGTTGCGGCTCTTCTTCAATCGTGATGAGCTGAATTTTCAAATGACTACGACCAATGCGCTGGCAACGCAGAAGACCCGCACGTTTACCCGCCTGTCACAGGCCGAACAGGAGGTCATCGACGCGCGTGTGTACGTGGGAATTCACTACCGCAACTCGGACACCACCGCCGCGGCGCAGGGCCGCCGTGTCGCACATTGGGTCTTTAGGCACTACCTGCGTCCAATCGACGAGCTTGGCGATGACCTCGATTCACCGCGGGAAGACCTAGCTCACTAATCTGAAAATCCTCTGGAGGCTCTGCCCGGGGGCGATTGCGTCCGCGGGCAGAGCCATGTTCATTTGCTGGGAGACCTGCCCTGGAATGACGTCTCGAACCGGTGCCAAACAACGATGGCGCTAGGGGTACTGAGAACAGGACGGTCGGATGTCGATAGACGGCGAGGCTGAGTTCGATCCGATCAATCTGCCGGCATCAACAAGAGTGTCCCTGGACACTTGTATGGCCGAGCATTTCAAAATCCTCGCGCTGCACGAGATTCGCACTTCAGCCCTTAAATTCCTTAGCCACCAAATACACTTCACGTGACTTCTTCCGGGAGGCCTCCGGCTTGCGGATAACGACCTTCGCGAAGTGCTTTCGCAGCTCCTTCAAGTACTCGTCCGAACCTGAACCTTGGAACATCTTGGCCGCGAAATTCGCACCGGGTTTCAAAGTCTTGCAAACCGTGTCGAGAGCCAGCTCCAAGAACCATATCGATCGGCCTTGGTCAGCCGACTCAATTCCGCTGATGTTGGGTGCGATATCGGAAATGATCAGGTCAAACTTTTCCTCGCCCAGCCAATCGAGCACTTGCTGCACAATCGCGTCTTCGGTGAAGTCGCCCTGAATGAAGTCCACATTCTTCAGCTCACCCATAGGCAGGATGTCTGTTGCCAGCACCCTCCCCTTCGCGCCTACGAGCTTCCCCGCCACCTGCGACCAGCCGCCAGGAGCGGATCCCAGGTCCATGACCCGCATGCCGGGGCGGATCAACTTGTCCTTTTCGTTCAGCTCGATGAGCTTATAGGCTGAACGAGACCTGTAGCCGTCCCGCTGCGCCTGCTTGACGAAGGGATCGTTTACATGTCGCGACAGCCAGTTGGCGCTGCTTTTCGTCCGGGCCATCTTTATAAAGCGCCTTTAGCTAGAATTAGACAATTCTGGTACCCCTCTGCCGGATATACCGGCCAGGATGACCCCTGTGATCCGAATCACCGAGTTGCACCTGCCACTCGACTACCAACCCGAAACCCTGCGCCAGGCAGTGCTGAAACGCCTCGCCATTCCCGCTGCCGAGCTGCTCGATTGCACCCTGTACAAGCGCAGCTACGACGCTCGCAACAAGCGTAGAGGCATTATCTTCATTTGCATCGTCGACGTCACCGTACGCGACGAAGCGACGCTGCTGCGGCGGTTTTCGCGCGATCCCCACGTAAATCTCGCGCCGGATATGAGCTATCACCCCGTCGCACACGCCCCGGATACGACCAAGGATAGACCGCTGGTCGTCGGCTTTGGACCCTGCGGCCTGTTCGCAGCGTTACTGCTCGCACAAATGGGCTTCAGGCCGATTGTGCTTGAACGCGGACGGGATGTTCGGAGCCGAACGCGTGACACGTGGGCCTTGTGGCGGGAGAGCCAGCTCACACCTGAGTCCAATGTACAGTTCGGCGAGGGTGGCGCGGGACTGTTCTCGGACGGCAAACTCTACAGCCAGATCAAAGATCCAAAGTTCCTTGGCCGCAAAGTCATGCATGAATTCGTGCGCGCTGGCGCACCTACGGAAATCCTCTATGCCAGTAAGCCACACATCGGAACATTCCGACTCACGGGTATCGTGTCGGCCATGCGCGAGGAGATCCGCTCGCTTGGCGGCGAAGTGCGCTTTGAAAGCAAAGTCACTGACCTTCTCCTCGAAGCGGGTCAAATCGAAGGTATAACGCTCGCGAGCGGCGAGACTATGCACAGCCGTCACGTAATACTCGCCCCGGGACACAGCTCGCGGGATATATTCCGCATGCTGGAGAAGCGCCAAGTCCATCTTGACCCAAAGCCATTTGCCATCGGCTTTCGGATCGAGCACCCCCAGTCAATGATCGATAAAGCACGGCTTGGCCAATACGCGGGGCATCCGCAGCTAGGCGCCGCCGATTACAAACTCGTGCACCATGCCCGCAATGGCCGCTCGGTCTACAGCTTCTGCATGTGCCCTGGGGGCACTGTCGTTGCGGCCACCTCCGAGCCGGAACGCGTGGTCACAAACGGCATGAGTCAGTACTCTCGCAACGAGCGCAACGCAAACGCGGGCATCGTGGTAGCCATCAGCCCGGAGACAGACTTCCCCGGGGGCCCGCTTGCTGGAGTCGAG
Organism: uncultured Pseudomonadota bacterium; assembly: GCA_963794975.1. Classification (GTDB taxonomy): domain Bacteria; phylum Pseudomonadota; class Gammaproteobacteria; order Steroidobacterales; family Steroidobacteraceae; genus 13-2-20CM-66-19. The sequence goes on from CAWCGL010000009.1 coordinate 24,733, forward strand.
CTGCAAGAGGCGCTGGAATCCCAGGCTTATCACTTGGGCGGCAGCGATTACTGCGCGCCTGGGCAACTCGTCGGTGAGTTCCTTCGCGGCGTGAGCTCCACCCAGCTCGGCGCGGTTCTCCCTTCTTATAAACCGGGGGTGAAACTCGGCGATCTGTCGCAGTCGCTACCCGCTTATGCGATCGACGCCATACGGGAAGCGCTGCCCGCATTCGGCAACCAGATCCATGGCTTCGACCGCGACGACGCTTTGCTCACGGCGGTAGAGACCCGTACGTCATCCCCGGTCCGCATCACTCGAGACGCCCAATCGCTTCAGAGTCTGAATGTACGGGGCCTTTACCCGGGCGGTGAAGGCGCAGGTTACGCGGGAGGCATCCTCTCCGCCGGCATCGACGGAATCCGACTGGCTGAAGCGGTCGCGCGGAACCTGATGTGAAGATCGCAGACCTCAAGAAATTACACCAGAAGAAGTTCCGTGAGGAGTTCGGCTGGTTCCTGGTCGAAGGCGAGCATCTGGTGTTGGAGCTCCAAAAAGCAGCGGTTCGCGATGAGCGCCTGAAATCCAGCCAGATCTACGTAACCCCGGAATATGCGCACTGGCAGAGCCCGCTGCCCGTTCACATGCTCAATGCGCGCGAGATGGCGCAGCTGACTGAAACGCGCTCGCCTCAGGGCATTGTCGCCGCAGTGCCGCTGCTGTCTGCACTTGCGCAGGCCAATCGGACCCGTGCGATCTACCTGTATGAGATCCAGGACCCTGGCAATCTCGGCACGATCCTGAGGACGCTCGCGTGGTTCGGCGGATTCCGCTGCCTACTCAGCCCGAACAGCGTTGACGTGCACAATGGGAAGGCCGTGCGCGCCTCGATGGGTGCCCTCTTCCATGTCCCCATAGAAATCGATGTGCCAATCGAGTCGCTTCCTGCGCGCTTCGCCCGTATTGCTCGTCTCGACCTCCAAGGCCCGCCGATTGCGGTGCCGGAATTCCGGGGCTTCGATTGCTACCTCTATGGCAATGAGGCTCGGGGCTTGCCGCGCGCTGTGCACGCCGCTGTGCCCACCACGGCGTTCACGATTCCAGGTTCCGGAGCGATCGAATCACTGAACGTCGCCGCTGCGGTGAACATCTGCCAATACGAGCTGGCGCGCACCGACTCTTCAGCCTCTGCCGATGAACGTGCACCTCGGAACTAAATCCCGAAATTCGACGGGCTGCCATCTACGGGTCAGAGCAAGCACTGAATTTGCACGCTCGAAGCATGGCCGCATGCGCAGACGCATCGATTTGCCGCTCGCCGCACTTGCACCACCGGATTGCGAGTCCGTTGTGATCTCCGGGATGCCGCGGTCGACGGAAGCGACTGCGCAATGGCGCGTGGTCTTTAGGGCAGCGCCCGCGTAGCCGCGCCGATGATCTGTGCCTGCCCCGGCAGTTGCACAAGGACTGCAAAGTCGGTCGCGTCGCGGGGTATGCCGCTCACAGGTACGTGGAAGGTGACGGGGTCTCCGTTCCACTTGCCGATTTTCCGTATGGATCGAACGATATTGAACTCCTCGAGCGTACGACCAGAGTTCTCTCCCCGCCCGATTTTCGATACGGCTTTGCGCAGGAAGGTGATCGCAAGGACGTCACTTGGCGCCAGGCACTGCGCGCCACCCAGTGCAATGACCAGATTCTGATCGGCCACGTCCAGCGTGACGGGAACACCCGTTCGAACCTCCTCGGCGGCGCGTTCGATCTTGCTTCGGTCAGAGCCTAGGTATTCGTCATGTCCATCGACGACCACCTGCGGCGTGTAGACCGAGGACTGCCCTCTGGCCTTCGAGTACGCACTCTGTCGGATGACCGCGTCCGGGAGTGCAAAGGGGTCCGTCCATCCCAGATCGTTCCAGTAGTCCACGTGGAACCCCAGGGCGAGGACATTGGGTTTCCGTGCGAGCTCGCCAAGCAATGCATCCGCTGGAGGACACGAGCTGCACCCTTGGGAGGTGTATAGCTCGACTACTGCCGGCCGGGAATTCTCAGCACCATCAACCGTGTGGCAGGCGAGAGCTGCGGCAATCAGGCATGCATAGGGAAGCTTGGGCATGGAATTCTCCCGGGCGATATAGCAGAAGACCGGTCTCTGGCCCGGCCAATTGCACGGTTTATATGCCGCTCGCCTCGGAAGCGATGATCGCACGCCTACTGCCGCCCTGAGGCGGGACTTAGCTCCAACATACCGACGTGAGTTGACCTCATAGCGCGCTTGCGATATCTGATGTCCAGATCTTGCCGAGGACTCGAAGATATGGCCTATCTGGTGCTGGGTCTGATCCTGTTTCTCGGAATCCATTCGATCTCGATCGTCGCGCCCCGCTGGCGTGACGCCACCGCTGCCCGGATGGGCAACGCGTGGCGAGGACTCTACTCCCTGATATCGATTGCGGGCTTCGTACTCATCATCTGGGGCTACGGCTTGGCACGCCGCCAACCCGTGGCCCTCTACACGCCTGCCGAATCGATGCGGTACGTGACCGCCGTACTGATGCTGCCGGTGTTCCCCTTACTTCTCGCGGCGTACTTTCCGGGCCGCATCAAAGCCGCGGTGCGACACCCGATGCTCCTGGCAGTCATATTTTGGGCGCTCGCGCATCTTCTGGGCAGTGGCACGTGCGCAAACGTGTTCCTGTTTGGCGGGTTTCTGGCGTGGGCGGTGGTTGATCGTGTCTCCTATCGCTGGCGAACTGCGAGACCCATCAGCACTGCCCCACCAGGAAGATGGAACGACCTGATTGCCATTGTGGCGGGCCTCGGCTTCTACGTCGCATTTGCACACTGGCTGCATGTGCGATGGATCGGCGTCCAGCCCTTCCCTAGTTAGTCCCTAAGTCCGAGCAACGCCCACCCACGGTACGGGCGTGGTTGGTGCGGTTGCCGAGGCCCGTAGGGGCTACGGACCCAATTGCCGTCAGTCTTCGATGCCGGCCCACTTCAGGGCCTCTTTCCTGTCGACAAAAGTAAGGTATTCGAGGATCTTGCCGGCCCGAAGCACGAAGCCATCGGCAAATCTTCCGCCAGTCCACTCGGTCGACCCCTTCAGGCAGACCCATGCGTGAAGATAGACAACGACTCTGTCTCCGTTTTCGAAGAACGCTTCTGGATCGCAAGTTCCTTCTGCCCAGCTATTACGTCCCTTCGTCACGTTCTCTTGAACTTCCTTGATACCGCGATACGTGCCAGACATTGGAAACCCTCCGGGCTCGACACGCACGATCTGTGAATCGAAATCCTTCGTAATGGCCTGCACGTCATTGCGATTGATCGCGGCAAAGAACTGTTTGAGTACGTCAGTTTTGGCGCTCATCGATTGTCACTCCGGGCAGAGGTCAGACCAAAGCTATGGGTCAATGGGCAAATCCGGATATTTCTGGCGGCGGTTCCCACGGGGATCGTTCAAGAAGAAAGCCATTCTAAGCCTCGCGCGGTAGACTCTGGCTCCCCCGCTGGCGGTACGCATGCGAACCGCACGGAGAGATCCTCCACCATCAAAAGAGGAGTGGATCGTGCGAGTCGTATTCGTTCACGGTTGGAGTGTGACTAACACGGATACGTACGGGGGATTGCCGCAGGCGCTGGCCAGAGCCGCACCGGCGGCCCTCGATCTTCAGGTCGACCATCTTTACCTCGCAAAATACGTAAGCTTTGCGGATGAAGTGATGGTGGACGACATCGCCCGGGGAATGGAGGCCGCAGTTCGTGCTGAGGTCGTTCCCAAGCTCTCAAAAGGAGAGCGCTTCGCGTGTATCACTCACTCAACAGGCGGGCCTGTTGCGCGCGCCTGGATCTCACTCTTCTACGGCAGCGCCCCTGAAAAATGTCCCTTGAGTCATTTGGTGATGTTGGCACCAGCCAATCATGGGTCAGCCCTGGCTCAGCTGGGGAAAAGCAAGCTGGCCAGGATGAAATTCTTCATAGGCGGCGCGGAACCAGGTATCGGTGTGTTGAATTGGCTGGAACTTGGCAGCGATCAGAGCTGGCACCTCAACAGCGCCTGGATGGACTACGCCCTGACGCATGCCGCCATCTACGCGTTCGTGCTTACGGGACAGTCGATCGACCGGGGCTTCTACGACAACCTGAATTCCTATACCGGGGAAGCCGGCTCGGATGGCGTCGTCCGCGTGGCTGCCGCCAACCTGAATTACGGCCAACTGCGTCTTGAACAGCAGCGAAGGGGATTCAAGCTATCCAAGCAGGGACAGTCACCGGTAACAGCGCTAGGGGTACTGCCAGGACTGTCTCACTCAGGCGCTGACATGGGGATCATGCGAAGCGTCAAAGTCACAGACGACGGCAGTCACCCGACGGTGAAGGCGGTGCTGCAGTGCCTGAATGTCTCCAGTGCCAATGGCTACCGGACATGCGTTAAGGAACTGGACGCTCTCACGCACAAGACACAGAACCATGAACGCATCACTGCCGAAAAAGAACTCTTCATTTTCACACGCAAATTCAGGACGAGCCGATACTTCATGCTGGTGTTCAGGGTGACCGATGACAGAGGAAACCTTCTGACTGATTACGATATTCTGTTTACTGCTGGACCCGACTATGACGCTAACCAGCTTCCGCCCGGGTTCTTCGTTGACCGACAGCGAAACAACAAGTCTCCCGACAAGCTCACGTACTACCTGGACTACGACGTCATGGCGCCGTGGTTCGAGAAGCCAGCATTGCAGGACAAGTTCGGATTTCAGATATCGGCACGGCCGGCCGAAGGGTTCGCCTATTACAAGGTAGGGGAGCACCGCGGAACGTTCTCCGGCCTCTCGAAATACTTTGCGCCAAACCAGACGGTCATGATCGAGATCGTGTTGCGGCGTCAGGTCATGGACGGGGTATTTCGCCTAACGCAGAATCTGGCGCCGCAGGATTTCGGGCAACAGCAGACGGGGAGCCCGATCCCTTAGGTCCACTCCCCGTCATCGCATCGCCACAAGCTGAGATGCGTGAGGGTGCAGCCCCCCTTTCGCTTACCCTCCCCGACCGATTCCGACGGCCGGCGCCTGATATTTAACTTAATTACAGCATTAATATATTTATCAATGAGATATGAGGGCCGGCTACGCTGGACAGGGTCGGCGCACGAGCGTATAAGTTAGTTCAGATATTCAGATGTTAAGATATTCAGATCGGAGCGGTTGAAGGGCGTACAGATGAGTAAGGATGCTGTTCTTGTGAGCGCGATGATTCCGGGTTCCACGGACGCGGACTTCGAGGTGCGCACCCGCACCTTGTCCCAGAAGAACCTGGAACTTCTGATTCAGAGCCATGCCGCGGCCATCGCTGTTGGTCCAGAAGAGACCTTTAGTCCAAACCGCCTCTTCGCGTCATTGAAGGCGCGCATCGGTCCTTTCACGGCGGCCACGCTCGCCGGTGCAGAGCAGCCGGGACAGTGTTGGACTCTTTACAAGCATACCCCGGGCCGACAAGAACTCGAGGTTACGACTTTTCCCGCAGATAGCCTGTGGAAGAAAGGTGTGCAGCTCGAGCTCGAGGCACACTCGAAAGATGTCTGTTTGGTACTGGTCGCCAAGCCACTCGCTGACGATCAAGAAGACGCAATCGCGTCACTCTTTCGCGAGACTTTCACTGACCTTGCCGGCACGGAGAAGAATCCGCGCGCCCGCGCGGCAAACGAGCGCGAGGCCCTGCTGCGTGAGCGCCAGAAGCTACTCAAACGCGTGGACATACTGACCAGCGAGGAAATCGCCGCGGGCGGCGCCTCAACCTCCTCCAACGCCAGTCAGTTTGCCGCGGATCTACGCTCTCGCGGAGCCGTCTTTGGCATACGTTTTGGACAGCAATGGCTGTATCCCAGTTTCCAGTTTGATAAGACAAGCCGCATCAGACCTGAGATGCGGGAGATTGTGACCGCGCTATCGCCAGATGAGCAGGGCTGGGATCGCCTGCAATGGTTCCTCGAGCCACATGAGCGGCTAGGCGGACGCACGCCTCTTGATGTGTGGGTAAAGGATCCGAAGGAAGTCCTCAAAGCGGCTCAGTCGGAACACTGGAATGGTCGGGACTGACGCGTTCCAACTCTCGCCGCCGACGGAGGAGGATCTCGACACGGCCGAGGCCGCGTGGAATGCTGGACGCACGAGTCATAAAGTGCTCAAAGACAGCACCTGGTGGCGCGCACTTCGCGCCTCCTCCGAAGCAGACGCACACGCCTACGCTGAGACGTGCTTCCCCTCTCCGAATGGCGCCCGTTTCTCCCCAGTGCAGGTCTCGGGGCGCATCGCGCCGGCCGCTTACGCCGGTAGCACGGCGGAAACGGCCCTCTGGGAGCTGGTCCTTCGCGGCGTTCGCCACGAGGGCAGACGCCGTGTGCCGCGGCACGAGACTCGCGATCGGTGGTTGGTCGAACTGACGCTTGATCGCGACCTCACGCTTCTGACCGTGCGGCGCCCGTACGACGCCCACCTCGTAGCTGCCGGCAAGCGTGCCCCTGAACTTTCGCGCGCCTGGCCCCATGCTTACGGCACAACGCGTCAGTGGGCGCAGGAGCTTTTGCTACGCATTCCCGCAATTGACGGGCTGATGTATGAGTCTCATCAGCTGAATACGGACTGCGTGATTCTCTACCAAGTGGCAAACCCCAAAGTGTTCTCCGTGGTCACCCATCCCGTGAGGGTCGAAGACGAACCAGTCCGCTCCATGCTCATTGCAGAAGCTGACAAGGCCGGCGCGGTCGTGGATTTCTACGATCCGGACCCCTAGTCTCGGCGCGGCCCCGTGAGCGCAGCTTCCCCGAGGCCTCGATCATCACTAGATCAGCAGGGACTAAACGAGCGTTTTTATCGATGCGCGTTCTTGGCCTGCTCGGTGCACGGAAGCTGCACTCAATCCGTAAATTAGGCCGCGGTCTCGGCTTATTCAGTGGAGTTGAACGGATTGCCGATCCGTTAGATTCGTACTAGCGACTTGGAAACGTCGCTGCCAAGTTCGGTCCAAGCGTCTGTCCTCAAGAACCGCAATCGGAAGAACTCCCCATCTTGGCTCGCCGGTCATGGCGTCATAGCAGAGAAGACCATGACATAAGTTCCCCCACAAAGTGCTTTTCGTGATCTGGTACCGCGGAGACAAATTGAAAGTCCGCGAAATCGAAGCCCGGACCCACGTCACAGGCGACTAGCGAGAACGGACCCAGGCTTCTTGCAGCCTGCCACACCCCACGCGGAACGACGGCGGCGAAGTGCTGCCCTTTCGCAGGACCCAAGACATTACGGTTAAAGAGCCGAAGCTTTGGGTCATATGCGAGTAGCTCAAGCGGTGCTCCCTGGTGGAAATGCCAAACCTCATCGGAATCGACGACATGCCATCGGCTCACCTGGTCACGCTCCAATAGGTAGTAGGCCGCCGTGATCGCCGCGCGGACCCCCTGATCCGCCCGGACCGACTGCCCAGCGCGATGAATTTCTATATACCAGCCTCCTTCGGGATGCGGCTGCAGCTTTAGGCGCTCGATAACCACGCGCGCCGTTAGCTCGTCAGAATCGGACTCTTGCATATGGAACCTGCCGGTGGTGGCGCCCGGGACACGGGATTGCGGTTGGTCGCCTATTTTGCGCCTTTAAGCGATTCCCATGCCGCATCGGCCGACCCTAATCCGTATCCCACAAGATTCATTTATGTGGGATACGTCATGCAATACGCACCTCGGCGTCGCACTGCTCGGACGCGAACTGCAATAGTTTGCACCGAGAATGCACGAGGCGTGACCTGCCAGGGGCGGTCCGCGAGGGATCCGATCTCGGGCGTAGAAGTCCAACGGATTGCCGGTCGGTTGTCTATCCGCCGGTCAAATAATCAGGCCGCCTAACGGCGGCATTCACCGCTTCGGGATGACCCACGTCAGTCCCCTTTTATTTGGTCACCAGGCCATCCCAACTGGCGCCGCAATCCGCGGAGTGGACATGAGCTAGAACGTACTTACATAGTACTGAGTGGCCGGATTCGGCTCACCGTAAAGCATGCTGACCAGGAACCGTTGCGTGCCGTCAGCACTGTGGAAGACGAATAGGCCGCGTTGCGGATAGGCCTGCCCAGCCAGAGTCACGTCCGGGAGTGAATACAACCCGTTTATCCCGAGGTAATCGCTGTCGTACGCGGTCACATCCGTAGAACAGCTCGCAGGCGTTCCGAAAGCCCCACATTCGTTGGGACTCCACTGGATTCCAAGTATCTCCTTCACCGCGGAAGATTCGTCCACCGAGCGCAGTTGGTTGCTGAAAGTCGCTTGCTCGAGCACCAGCTGCCCCGAATAGGCCATGTCCTGAGCTTGAACCGTCGAGGCTCTGAGCACGCGGCCGCAGGGGCTATAGGTCGTCACCGAGTCGTCACTGAACCAGAGGTTTCCGCATGCGGAAGCGTCGAATACCTCGTACATGTAGACAGCAACCCCCGAACTGACGTCCCACTTGCTCACGCTGCTGGGAGACAAGTCGTTATCGGCGCTGTAAATGTAGCTGGTCCCGGGCTGCAGCTTTGCGTGACTGCCGGCACGCAAGGGGCCGGTCGAACCCACTGTTTCCGTGCCTGTCGCGATATTTATCGAATGAAAGTTCACCCACTGGTCTGTCGTCGGCACTACGTGCACGTATCCATGACCGTCGAGCACCAGGTCAAACACCGGTGCGGTCACATTCAGTTCGACGGGAGCCGGCGGGCTGGCCTGCTTCAAGGTCGAAAGGTTGACGTAGGTGATCAGGGCATCATGCCCTACCGCAGCATCCAGACCACTCGGACCAAGCGTCACTGCGGTCGGTGGCTTATGCAGAGCTTGCGAGAATTCCTGGTGCGTCGCAACATCGTAAAGGTACAGCGCGTTGGTCGGATAGCTCGATACCATCACGATGGCATCCAACGCTCGGCTGTATTTTGCGTCAATTACATCGTGAGTGAGCCCGATCTGGCTCGTCACAGCCAGCGCCGGGCTCGTGACGGTATAGGTTACGGACAGGTAAATCGGGCTACCGTAGAGCGGCGTGGCGCAACTGGCGTCGGCGCAGACATTAATCGTGACTTGGTCGGTATAGGTCCCGCGCCCCAGCGACGCCGGATCTTTGAAAGTGATCCCGACTGCGGGGTGCGCGTCCGTCGTCGCACCCGTGGGCGCCGTGACCACGCTGATCCCGGTGTTCGAACTGCTTGCCGTTACATACACGCCGGACGCCGGCCCCCCGGCAACGGTCAGCGGTATCGTGTCAACGGGCCCGGAGGCATCCGCGGTCGTCGCCGACACGTTCACCGTGGTGGAGGTGACCGACACCCCGGCAACCGTGGTGACCGTGTAGTGCGTGGTGACGGTAGCCGGCCCACCCGACAGCGGATTTTTGCACGCCGTGTCGAAGCACATGCGCAGCGTGATGGTATCCGTGTAGGTACCCGCTCCGAGCGCCGCGGGCGATTTGAACTGTACTTGCAGAAGCCCGGTGTTAGTGGACGAAGAGACGACACCTATGGAGTCAACGCCAGTATGAGTCGTATCACCCACCGCATACACGTTGGCGGTCCCGCCGGGGGCTTGGGTTATCTGCTATGCTAATCGTCGCCGAGCCTGTTGGCGCACCATCTACCGTCGTTGCCTGGACCGTGATACTTGTCGGCGAAACAGTGAAGCTGCCACTCTCGGCCCCAGTTCCCCCGCCACCAGTGTTACTGCTGCCACCACTACTTCCGCCGCCGCCGCAGCCGGCTGCGACACCGGCCAATGCAACAATCGCGAGGAAACGGACGGTCTTCAGTTGCGTCAGCATGTGCCCCACCTGGTGCGCCTGGCTTCTTGGCCGGCTGCTTGTTGTTGGTTGATCTCAACACGCTGGCGCGCCCAGATCAACAGTTTGCGGTTGCGGACCCGGCCCGGGATTTATGGCAAGTCGGTCCCGCCGAGTTAGATGGCCCCCAACGCGTCCGGCGATCTCTCTCCACGTAAATCTGTCATCTCGAGCCGGCCGCTCCCACGCTGGATTCAATCTAAGTCAACCACTTCGCCCACGAGTCGGCATTAAACTCGTTCACCCGCCCTGCAACTGCACGCCTTCGATTTAGCGACAAAATCAACATCGGACAAGTTAGGTGACCTAGTGCATGTCTTTGGCGGACACGAGTGTGCTTAAGATCAAACGTCCCCCCGGATATCGGTGGCTGGGACACTGCAGAATCCGGGTTTAGAACGCCGCCTAATCGGATTGGCCGCCGCGCTGTACGCTCAGGCGCCGGAGGCTGACGCCAAGCTTTGCTCATTTGGCGCCGATCACTTGATCGACGAATTCATGCCGCTTAAGCGCGCGCCTCGGCGGCGGCGAGAAGCTCGTCCAGTTGTCCGAACGACTCGGGCATTCCACCTTCCATCCCGGCGATAGCGAGGTCCAGAGCCTCCTTCGACGGGTACAGTTCATGCATGACCAGCAGTGTTCTGCCGGCCTTTTCCTCAAAGGTCACCGTGGTAACGGCACCGTCTTCACTTTCTTCATTGGTCCAGACGAGGCGCGAATTGGGTATCACCTCGATGTACTTGCCGAAGAACGCCATGGGCTTTGAGGTCCCGTGGCCGAATTCGAGACGGTACCTGCCCCCGACACGAACGTCCGCTTCGCAGGAAAGCAAGGTCATGCCTGTTGACTTCGGAACCCACCACCGCTTGAGCAACTGAGGGTTGGTCCACGCGGCGAACACGAAGCGCGCCGGGGCGGCGAAGGTGCGCGTGATGACGAGCTCGCGCTCGGATTTCCGCGTCACCGTCGACTGGTTCCCCGCTGCGGCAATCTCACCCTTTCTTCTTGCGTCCACGGACTCTCTCCTTCAGTTGCAATTCCCGCACAACCTTGTCCAGCTCCTCGAAGCGCCCGTCCCAGAGCTGGCGGTACCTTTCGATCCATGCCGCCTCTTCCTCCAGTCGGCGCAGGCCGAGCTTGCAGGTACGCACGCGCCCGACCTTCTTCGTGGTGACAAGCCCCGCCTGCTCCAACACGCCGACGTGCTTCCTCATGCCCGTGAGGGTCATGTTGAACCTCCCGGCAAGGTCTGTAATTGAAGCGTCTGCACGCCCGAGCTGCTCCAGAACGCCGCGCCGGGTGGCGTCCGACAGAGCGCCGAACGAGGCATCAAAAGCGGCCTGGAAATACTGAACCATATTGTTCAGTATTACCCATAGTCAGGCGGCTTGCAAGCGGCGGCCATGCGCCTCCCGGCAGATGAATTGCCGGCCGCCGCGACGGCAGCTCTAGCATTGCAATTCGGCTGCGGCGCCCCATATAGAGCGAGTCAGCCCGGTTATCAAATTAGGAGCACCGTCATGGAGTTAATTACTCTATCGATAGCGGGCAGCACACTGGTCTTTATCGGACAGTCCTGCTCTCTGCTACACGATCAATTCTTTGGTGATACGAAGCCCGAGTCCACCGCGGAGCCAGCTCAGTCTCGAGACTGAATCGAGCTCACTCCCTGTCTCGCGGAGTTCTCGGCCGTGAATAATCTGTTAAGCGAAGACTCCCACTCGCCGTAAAGGGCGATGGGCTCATTCGAGCCCGTCGCCTCGCAGGCCATTCATCTGTATCCGACCGCCATGAGCAAACCCCGTGGTGATGCTCTGTGCAATCGGACCTGTGGCTTTGAAGTAACTGGTGGGCACGCGTATGCTGAACCGATGCCTGAAACACAGTTGACCGGCGAAGCCGAGCAGAGCTCACTGAGTCGATCGCTGCGGCCCCGCCACGTCGCGATGATTACCATCGGCGGCATAATTGGCGCCGGCCTCTTCGTCGGCAGCAGCGTCGCCATCGCGGCCGCCGGCCCGGCAATCATCATCACTTACGCCATCACCGGCCTGCTGGTGCTCCTGGTCATGCGCATGCTGGGGGAGATGGCCGTAGACATGCCGCAGGTGCGCTCGTTCACCGAGTTCCCGCGCGCCGCCCTGGGCAACTGGGCGGGGTTCTCCGTCGGCTGGCTCTACTGGTACTTCTGGGTCGTCGTGATCCCGGTCGAGGCGATCGCCGGTGCCGGGATCATCCAGCGGTGGATTTCGCTGCCGATGTGGGAGATCGGCGCCGTGCTCATGGTGCTGATGACCCTGGTAAATCTCATGTCCGCCCGCGCTTACGGGGAGTTCGAGTTCTGGTTCTCCTCGATCAAGGTCGCCGCGATCATCTCCTTCATCATCGTTGTCGGAGCGCATGCCTTCGGATACCGCTCTGCGACCGGCGCGACCTTCTCCACTTTGTCCGCCTTCGGGGGCTTTGCGCCCAACGGACCGTTCGCGGTGCTGGCTGCGGTAACCACGGTCATCTGGTCGATGATGGGCGCCGAGGTCGTCACCATCGCAGCGGCGGAGTCCCCCGAGCCGGCCCGTGCGGTGGCGCGGATGACGTCTTCCATCATCAGCCGCATCCTGCTCTTCTACGTCTGCTCGATATTCGTCATCGTCAGCACGGTGCCATGGACGCAGGTTGTCTCCGGCCAGTCCCCGTTCACGCTGGCACTGGATACCGTGCATTTCCCCTATGCCAGCGAGTTCATGGCCGCGGTCATCCTGACGGCGGTCCTGTCCTGCCTGAACTCCTCCTTCTACATTGCCTCCCGCGTGCTGTTTGTGCTGGCCAGCCGCGGTGATGCCCCGCACTGGCTGGTAAAGACCAATCCCCGCCACGTGCCGGCCCGCGCGGTGCTGCTTGCCAGCGCCGTCGGCTTTGCCGGCGTGGTCATCGCCATTGTCTCGCCGAGCGTGGTATTTGCCTTCCTGGTGAATGCATCCGGCGCGATCATTGCGATCATCTATCTGATGATCGGCGTGTCCCAGATCAGCACGCGACGGGCGCGCGAGAGGGCCGGAGCACCGCCGCCGACGCTGCCCATGTGGTTCTTCCCGTGGCTGAGCTACCTGGGAACGGCCGGGATGCTGACGGTGCTCATCGCGATGGCCTTCACGCCCTCACATCGCGCGGAGTTCTGGACCAGCACCATCTCGATTGCCGTCGTGCTTCTGGCCTACCTGGTATTCAGGCGCGGCCGCGACGGCAGCCCATCGGTGACGCTGCCGCGTTTCGCCCCCGGTCCCTGCCCGGCCTGAGTGATAGGGGGTCGGCCAGCCGCCGCTCATCCCCTGATGCGCGCGCCCGAGGGGTCGTAGAAGGGCTGCAACGAGGCCTCCGCCGGGAAGCGCTCCGCTGCGATCTCCAGCTCGTAGGTTCCCGATGTGATCCACTCGACCGAGGCCACCGCGTCGGCATTGGTGACGTAGCCCAGCCCCAGGGGACTGCCGATACTGTGCCCGAACATGCCCGAGGTGGTGCGCCCGACGATTCGCCCATCCCTCCAGATCGGCTCGTTGTGGTACAGCAGCGGCCGGTCTGCTGACAGCTTGAAGTTCACCAGTCGCCGCCGCACCCCGTCACCCTTCTGGCGCCGCAGGGCCTCGTCTCCCATGAATCCTCCGGGCTTCTTCCAGGCGACCGCGAACCCGAGGCCTGCCTCCAGCGGCGTGTCCTCATCGCCAATGTCGTGCCCCCAGTGCCGGTACGCCTTCTCCATCCGCAGGGAATTCATCGCGTGGTAACCGGCGTGCGACAGTCCATGCTCGGCGCCGACCCGCACGATCTCGTCGTAGACGGACTGCGCAAATTCGGACTCGATGTAGAGCTCCCAGCCGAGTTCGCCCACGTACGTGATGCGGCTCGCGCGGACACGGGCATAGCCCAGGTCCACGATGCATGAGGAACCGAAGGGAAAGGCCTCGTTGCCAAGATCCGCACCACTCAGCGCGGCCAGCAGCCTGCGGCTGCCCGGGCCCATCACCCCGAGCACCACGTAGGCGGATGAGACGTCGATTGCCGCAGCGCGCGCGCCAGCTGGGAATGTGCGACTGCAGCCAGTGAAGATCGCGCCGCTGGGTGGCGCACGCCGTCACCACCAGGTAGCGCTCGGCGGCCTCGCGGGTCACGGTGACGTCTGCCTCGATGCCGCCACGCTCATTGAGCCACTGCGTGTAGACGATCCTGCCGACGGGTACCGCAACATCGCCCGCGCATATGCGGTTGAGCACGGACTCGGCGTCCTTACCGACCACCGCAAACTTGGCAAACGAGGACTGCTCGAACAGACCGACGCGTTCGCGGACCGCCCTGTGTTCACTGGCCGAATGGTCGAACCAGTTCTGGCGCCCGTAGCTGTAGTGATATTCGGGCTCAACGCCCGCGGGCGCGTACCAGTTCGCGCGTTCGTATCCGGAAACCTCCCCGAAGCATGCGCCGCGCTGCGCCAGGCGATCATGCAACGCAGACTTGCGCACGCCCCGGGCGCTCTCCACCTGCCGGAATGGCCAGTGCATCGCATAGAGCAGGCCGAGCGACTCAACGGTGCGGTCATGCAGGTATTTCTTGTTGCGCTGGAACGGCACGCACCGCCGGATATCGACGTCCCAGAGGTCCATGGGCGGGTGGCCATCCACGATCCAGTCGGCCAGGACACGCCCCGCGCCACCGGCGGACTGGATGCCTATGGAATTGAAGCCGGCCGCGACGTACAGCCCGCGGACCTCCGGCGTCTCGCCCAGGAGGTAACGGTCGTCGGGCGTAAAGCTCTCGGGGCCGTTGAAGAACACCTGCATCGCCCACTGACTCGAGCGCCGGGACGCGGCGCATGGAGGCCGCCAGCAGCGGCTCGATGTGCTCCAGGTCCTCGGGGAGCTGCTCAAAGGAGAAGTGCTCGGGAATGCCATTCATTCCCCAGGGCTTGGCCTTGGGCTCGAACCAGCCGACCAGCAGCTTCCCCGTGTCTTCCTTGAAGTAGGAGCAGCCATCGGCATCCCGCAGCGTCGGCAGTCCCGGTGCCAGCCCCGGCACCGGCTCGGTCACGATGTAGAAGTGTTCCGCGGCGTGCACCGGGATGCACGCATCCACCCAGCCGCCGATCTCGCGCGCCCACATCCCTCCGCAATTGACGACGATCCTGGCGTTGATGTCGCCCGCCTCGCAGCTCGACGCCAGTCACCTGACCTGCGGATACCTGATGGCCTTCACGCGGCAGTTTTCGACGATCGTGGCGCCGCCGTTGCGCGCCCCGCGCGCCAGTGACTGGGTGGTGTCGATGGGATTGGTCTGGCCGTCCTTGGGCAGGTGGACCGCGCCCGCGAGGTCGCGGTGCTCCAGTAGCGGCCAGAGCGCCTTGGCCTCGGCCGGCGTGAGCACATTCACCTCGAGGCCGAAGGAGCGACCCATCGAGGCCCCGCGCTTGAGCTCCTCGAGGCGCTCGCTGCGTCTGCGCCACCGCCAGTGATCCTGTTTGCTTGAAGCCCGTGGCGCGGCCCGTCTCGGCCTCGAGGCCGGCGTACAGGCCGGCGGTGTACTGGGCCAGGCGGGTCAGGTTCAAGGTCGCCCGCAGCTGCCCGACCAGGCCGGCGGCATGCCAGGTCGTGCCTGAGGTCAGCTGTCCCTTCTCCAGCAGGACCACGTTGCGCGCGCCGCGCTTGGTCAGGTGGTAGGCGAGGCTCACCCCAACGATGCCGCCCCCCACAATGACGATGTCGGCATCGCTCGGCACATTCATGCTCACGTGTCTCTCCGGGAGTCTTCTTAAAATGCCCGCAGGACTCTACCGTAGGCTTCAATGCCGGACTCAAATTTCTGGGCAACATGAATATACTGCCGACGGATCAGCACCACGGCTGAACAGGCGCAGCCTCCCGTTCAATCTCGCTGAGTGGCGGTCACTAGGAGGAGCCCATGGTCGAGCGCGCCCGCGTGGTGGTCATCGGCGGAGGCGCCGTCGGCTGCAGCTGCCTCTACCATCTCGCGCTCCTGGGATGGACGGATGCGATTCTGCTCGAGCAGAGCGAGCTCACCTCGCGGTTCCACGTGGCATGCCGCGGGCAACTGTCCGACGTTCTCGACCGGCTGGGGCATCCTGAAACTGCAGCAGTACTCCGCTGCCCTCTATCGCCGGCTGAGTGCCGCCGTCGAATACCCCATCAACTACCACGTCACCGGCTCGGTCCGCCTGGCGCACACCGCCGCACGGATGGACGAGTATGCTTACGTTCTCGGGCTCGCCCAGGCCAACGGCCTTGACTACGCGATCCTGTCGCCCGCGGAGCTGCGCGAGCGTCATCCGTTCGTGGAACTCGACGATCTCAAGGGTGCGCTGTGGGATCCCTCGTGACGGGGACATCGATCCGGCTCAGCTGACCCAGGCGCTCGCATCGGGCGCGCGCGCACAGGGGCGCACGGGTCCAGCGGTTCACCAAGGTCACCGGCCTCACCCAGCAGCCCACCGGGGAGTGGCACATCTCCACCAGTACCGGTGACTACGTGGCCGATGTGGTGGTGAACGCGGCGGGCTATCGCGCGGGCGAAGTCATGGCGCTCCTCGGGCAATCGCTGCCCACGGTGACCCTGTCGCACCAGTACCTCGTCACCGAGGACATCCCGGAGCTGGCGGCGCGCACCCAGCGCGTGCCGCTCCTGCGCGACCCCGACGTCTCGTACTACCTGCGCCAGGAACGGGGCGGCCTGATTCTCGGACCCTACGAGCACCAGGCCACGCCCATGTGGCTCGACGGCATACCCGATGACTTTTCCTACAAGCTCTGGGGCGATGCCCTGGAGCGGCTGGAATCCTACATCGAGGCGGCGTACCGCCGGGTGCCCTTGCTCGCATCCGCCGGCGTCAAGCGCGTCGTCAATGGTCCCATCCCCTATTCCCCGGACGGCCTGCCCTATGTGGGCCCGGCCCACGGACTGAAGAACTTCTACCACTGCAACACGTTCAGCTTTGGCATCGCCCAGGCCGGCGGCGCCGGCAAGGCACTCGCCGAGTGGGTCATCGACGGCGGACCCGAGTGGGACCTCTGGTCGATTGATCCGCGCCGCTTCACCGGATACGCCACCCGCAGCTACTCCATCGCCAAGGCCGTCGAGACCTACCAGCAGGAATACGCGCCGGCCTTCCCGTACGAAGAGCGCCCGGCGGGCCGGCCCCTGAGGACCTCGCCCCTCCACGCCCACCTTGCCGGGCTGGGCGCGCAGTTTGGCACCCGGGGCGGCTGGGAGCGCGCACTGTGGTACGGGCAGGGCGCGCCGCCGCCTGCGTCCCTCACCTTCCGCCGCGACCGTGCGTGGATGTCCAGCGTCGCCGCGGAGGTGCACGCCGTCCGCAACGCGGTCGGGCTCATGGACCTGCCCGGCTTCTCGAAGTTCATGATCACCGGTCCCGGCGCCGAGGCATACCTGGATCGCCTGGTGTGCTCGAGACTGCCGCAGCAGGAGCGCATCTGCCTCGCCTACGTGCTCACGCAGAGTGGCGGGATCCAGAGCGAATTCACGCTGACACGCCTCGGCCCGCAGAAGTTCTACGCAATCTCAGCCGCGGTCGCCGAGCACCATGACGAGGATGTCCTCAGAGGGGCGCTGCCACGCGGGGTGAGCATCGAGAATCACTCGGCAGGCCTCGGCACGCTGGTACTGGCGGGGCCCCGGGCACGTGATGTCCTGAGCCAGGTTACGCGGGCGAACCTGTCGAACGAGGCCTTCCCGTGGCTGTCGGCCCAATACCTCGAGATCGCGTCCGCCACGGTCCTCGCGATGCGCGTGAACTACGTGGGGGAACTGGGCTGGGAGCTTCACGTCCCCCTCGATCACCAGCTTGCCGTCTACCGCGCGCTCTCGGGCGCGGGGCAGGCCTGCGGCCTGCGGCACTTTGGCATGTACGCCATGGACAGCATGCGGATCGACAAGTGTTACCCGGGATGGAAGTCGGACCTGGAGACCGGCTACTCGCCATTCGAAGCCTCGCTTGACCGGTTCGTGGACCTGAGCAAGCCTGCCTTCGCCGGCAAGGCCGCGCTGCTGGCCGAGCAGGCGCGAGGGGTCCGGCAGCGACTGGTGCCCCTCACCCTCGATGCGCCGGGAGATGCCGACGCGCCTTACTGCAGCAGGGTCTTCGCGGGCAACGAATCCGTGGGGCTCGCTACTTCCGGGACCTGGAGCCACACCCTCCATCAGAGTGTCGTGCTCGCGTACGTCAGGAGTGAATTCACCCGGGTGGGCACGCAGCTTTCGGTGGACATCCTGGGGGAGCGCCGCGCAGCGACCGTGGGGCGCGCCCCGCTCTTCGACCCGGAAAACCTGCGGCCGCGCAGCTAGAGGGGGCAGCGCGTGCGGCCCCGGATCGCCCGGTGCGCCGCTAGATCCGCTCCTCGAAATCCACGCTCAGCTTGCGGTACAGGACCTTGGCGAGCGGGTCGTAGCCGAAGAACGAGACGGCCGCATCCCTCCAGGTCATCGGTCGTGCCTTGGCCAGCTCGCGGGCGCTGCGGATCAGCTGCGAGGGCACCGAGGTCGGTGACGGGTCGAACACCTCCGCCTCGTGCTTGTCGTTCTCGTCGGCATAGATCGTGCGTGTCACCCGGGAGAACACGTGCTTGCCGCTGGAGGTCGAATAGATCCGCAATTCCTGCCACTGCCCCTTGGGCGCCGAACTTGCGGCGGAGCCGAGCAGCGTGCCCGTGAACCCCAGGTCGGCCTTGCCGTCGCGCGCGACCGTCTGCTCCTTCTCGCGACCCACCTCAGCATCGTCCGCCAACGAGGGCAGTCGATCCTTCATCTTCGCCTTGGCTTCGGACACCGGGCGCGGCGGCGGGGGCGCCGACTTGGCAGCGCCAGGCTGGCCATCCGCTGCCTGCTTGGGTGGCGACTGACTGGCCGGCCGGGAGGGTTGGCTCGGCCGAGTCTCCTGGGGTGGCGACTTGACCTCGCTCTTTCCTGCAGGCTTCGCACCTTTACCCGGTGGCGGTGTATCGGTCTCCCCGGGGGGCCGCGGCACCGCCGCTTGCGGCGACAGGCCTGGATCGCGATCCTCAAGGCGCATCAGCTCCTTGTGCCCAGCCACCGCGCCACCGGTTGCCTGGGAAGTGTCGGCCGGCATCGGCGTTGCCCTGCCCGCGCCCTGTTCCTGCGTACCTTCTGCAGCCATGAGTCACCCGCTCTTCATCCATGAAAGAGGCTGAGTCTGTGCCGATCGGTGTCCGCGGCCAGTAAGTGACCGGACTGTACGGGCGTAAGCCGCGGCTCACAGCCGCCACGGCCGCCCGGCTGTACCGCTCAACTGGGCCGCCGCACCCATGCAGTCCCGTGGCTTGTCGTTCGCTTCAAAGGTGCAGGTAGCTTCGAGCCTGCGATCCTGATAGATATGAAAAACCGACGACCGAGCTTGGCGTTGGCACGCAGCTTTAGAACTAATTCCAAGATGGTCGCAGTTACTGGTCCCCTCTCCATTCCCTCTGCGCCGTGCCTGCCAGAAGGAGCCGTCGAGCAATACGCTGCGGTGAACGGCACGCGCATCTGGCACGCGAAATGGACGGGAACGGCCCAACGGGACCCTGTGCTACTGCTGCATGGTGGCCTGATGAATTCCAACTATTTCGGCTACCTGGTTCCGGCACTGACTGCTCAGGGCTATAGCGTGATCGCCGTGGATAGCCGATCGCAGGGTCGCAGTCCTCACCTGGAGGCACCTATTACGTATGACGCGATGGAGCAGGACATTGTTGCCCTGTTGGACGGTCTGCAGATTCGGCAGGTAAGCCTGGTGGGCTGGAGTGACGGCGGAATCGTGGGCTTGCAGCTGGCTATCGATCATCCGCAGCGGCTGCGCCGCCTCTATGCGTTCGGGGCCAATACGCATCCGTCAGGAAATATCGCGGATACGGATGCGATGCCCAGCATGGTGGCGCATGCCGCGCTCGAGGAACAGGAATATCGCGCTATGTCTCCGACTCCCACTCGCTGGCGTCAAGTTCGCGCGGCTGTCGCGGAGATGTGGCGCACGCTACCGGCGATTACGGATGACCAACTCCGTAGCATTCGGGTGCCCACCACGGTTTCCGTCGGGCGCCACGACGAATGCATCAAGCCCGAACACACCCGCCACATCGCCGCGCAGATTCCCGGTTCAAGACTGGTTGTCCTGCCAGATGTCAGCCATTTCGCGATGCTTCAGGAGCCTGCGGTGTTTAACCAATCGGTGCTCGAGTTCCTGAGTTAGGCAGCACAGTGGGAGGCAGCGCGCCGGACAGGTCTTGCTACGACTCGAGCACCTTGAAGGAATGGAAGCGCTTCGCCGAACGCGCGCGCGCCTTGGCCGCGACCTCAGCCCGGTCCCGCGGCGGGGCATTGGTCTGCAGGGAGTGCATGAGTTCGGCACACGCAACGGAAACCCGTTCGACTGCCTCATTGAACGCCGCCTCGTTGGCCAGCGAGGGCTTGTTGAAGCCACTGACCTTGCGGATGAACTGCAAGGCTGCTGCGCGGATCTCGTCGTGCGTAACGGGCGGCGCAAAATTGAACAGCAATTTGATGTTGCGACACATACCTCACCTGGCTACTTTGCAAAGCTCGCCGCGGAATTATATGACGCTCGCCTCGCCGCGGCTTCCCCGAGCGTTACTGGACCACGCCGATTTTCGCGAGTGCCTGCAGATACTCGATCACCAGCTCGGTGGGGACGGCGCCGTACTCCGCGGATAGCTGCGCGCCAATCTGCTGCGCGGTGCGTGTTCCATCGGCGAAATTCAGCGCCTCGTAGGCGTATTCCTCGCCGCCTCCCCACTCGCCCTGATAACTCAGCAGCCGTGGCGTAGGAACGCCTGCGGCCTTGGCGCGAGTCACGAAATAGTCGTATCCGAAGACGGTCATCGGGCCTCTCGGCTCGGCAACGCGGCGAAACACTGCGGTCGCGTCGCCGCGTGGCGGGCGGCGCGCCCGCTTGCCACTGCCGCTTGCAGCCGGCAGAGCGGACCCGAAAGTATCGACTGAGGCGGCAACCGCCTGCTCGTATTCGTCCCCCGGGCCCGCCGGGGTGTGCCGGCTCATGGCCAGAGCGGTCCTCGACAGCCGCCCGCGCGCGACCGCCTCGCGTGCGGGAGCTGCGTCGTGCGCAGAGAACCCCGCGAGGAAGTAGCCACTGGCCGCGCCGATGAACGCGGCCCGGCGCAGCTTGGTCGGATCGATGTTGGCCGGGGTATCGAAGTTTGTATGGATGTAGCGGTCGGGCCAGTCATTGAGATAGATCGAGGGGATGCCAAACGAGGAATCCTGGTAGACGTCGTGATCGCTGCCCATCGTGTAGGCAGCGTAGACAGCCTGCAGGGGCTCCTTGCCGCCCTCGGGCGCCGCCAGGGGCCAGTCGGCCTTCCCGGTCGCCGCCAGCTCGTACGATTCGCTGTTGATCCAGTCGGCAAACGCCCAGGCAACATCGTGTACGAACGAGGGCCGGGACATCGGACCGCGGGTCACATGGAAGACGGCCTTCGTGACCGGACCGCCTCCGACCATGTCCATGTGAATGGCCGCCCGTATCCGCCGCGCCAGGTCCGGCCTGGCGTTGAGGAGCGTCGTAGTGCCTTCAACTTCAGGCGGCCAGATGAAGCGAATCGTTCGGGCCGGACGCGCCAGCTTGCCTTCGTCGATCAATTTCTGGAGCGTCCGGGCCACCTCGAGAATGGTGACGCAGCCACTGGCGTTGTCATTGGCACCCGGACGCTGATGATCGAGGTGGCAGGAAAACGCAATTTCCTGTTCCCTGAGCTGCGGGTCAGCGCCTTCGATCACGCCGGTAACGACCTCGTAGAATCCCGGATGCTGGCCGGCCCTGACCTGTGCATGCAGCTTCACGATGTCTCCATGCCTGAGGCGCTCCTGCAGGGCGCGCGCAGTCTTGAGGGAGACCATGAAGGCGAAGGTAGGGCTGGCCGAGAACGAGTCGAGGTGCCCCCAGCGCACCAGATTCTCGTCCTCGCCCCACCAGGCAGTGCGCTGGTTCTGGGCGTAGCTGACGATGCCCGCCGCCTTGAACTTCCCGATCGCCGCTTCCTGTACCTCGCCGGGTTGTGCGCTCACCAGGACCAGTTTTCCGCTTACGTCCTTGCCCGCGTAGTCGCTGTCCTGGGTTCCCCCACCGACATCCACCAGCTCCGCCGTAACGTCGGCGGATTCGCTGTCCTCGGCGAGGGCCACCGGCTGGGCCGCGTAGCTGGCGAGTGTGTGCTCCGCGCCACTGCCAACCTCGGTCAGGTCGCCCTGCTCGGCATCCCATGCCTGACGGGACAGCTGCGTCCCGTAGAACGTTCGACCATCGGCGGGAAACTGCAGGATCTGCACCTCCGCGAGGCCGTACGCGCGCGCCCGCTCGGCGATCAGCTCCGCGGCCGAATGAAACCCCTGCGAACCGCGCTGTCGGTGATAGCGTGCAATTCCCTCCAGGTTCCTCTTTGCTGTCTCGCCGCTCAGTTCGTTGGCAAGCGCGGCGACCTCTTTCGGCGCCAGCAGGGGCGGCGAATGCGCCGCCGCGGTGCCGACGCAAGTGACCAGGGCAGCACGGAGCAGGCTTTTCAAACGCACGGCGGTCCTTTATCGATCGGGGGTTCCGAGGGACTCTGCAGCAAGCACTCGCCACGGACAAGGCCTGCTGTTGATCAGCTGCACGTGGCATCCCACCAGTCGCGTTGCGACTGCGGTGCATTTACCGGCCATTTCGTTTCCCTACGGAGGGGCTTTGCGGCTCAGGCGAGCCCTGCCCTGGTATCGTCAGGCCTTGGCTACAGGCAGCGCAATTGCGTTTTCAAACGCACACTCCTTAAGCTCGCTGGCCGCCTTGCCGAAGGAAGATGACGAGGTCGGGCGGCCGCCAAAGTGACCGAAACGGAGAAGCCTCATGTCCGAACCAGTGAAGTCAAAAGAGCTGCCGTCCTGGATCAAAGACCATCTGTCGCGCTACCTCGCGACGAACGGCGAGGATGGTTACCTGTGGGATGCAAGTCTGGGTGGTGGCAAGGGGCTCGTGCCCACCCTGTTGCTGACCACAACCGGTCGCAGGTCGGGGCAAGCCCTGACACTGCCCTTGATCTTTGGTCGCTCCGGCTCGGACTGCGTCGTGGTGGCATCCAAAGGCGGCGCGCCCGAGCATCCAGCCTGGTACCTGAATCTTGAGGCCAACCCTCTTGTCCAAGTCCAGGTGAAGGCGGACAAGTTCTCCGCGCGTGCTCACACTGCCGACGCAAGGGAACGGGCTACCCTGTGGCCGATGATGGTAGAGATCTATGGTCCCTACGAGCACTACCAGCAAAAGACTGACCGGCAGATCCCGGTAGTCGTGCTGAAACGCCTGTAAGCAGCTCAAGCGACAGGTGACCGCAGCGCTCGCCGGTTGGGCGTCGCTGCAGGGGTCCGGGCGCTGCTGACGCGTCGCCAACCACCGACGACAGAGATGGATTACACCCCCTCCCGGATGCCACCGGCTTCGCGTGACCGTACCTCGGGGCAGGCTGGGCCCAGACAAACTACAGGAGTGGGACCATGAGGAAATTCGTATCCGCCGCGGTTCTGGGCTTGGCTTGCGCGCCGGTATTCGCCGCCGGGGTGGCCGTTAGCGTCGGGCAGCCTGGCTTCTACGGGCAGATTGATATCGGCGGCGTGCCCGCACCGGAGCTGGTGTATCCCCAGCCCGTCGTCGTACAGCGCGGCCCTGAATATTCCGCGGCCCCGGTTTACCTGCATGTCCGCCCCGGCCATGAGAAAAACTGGAACAAGCATTGCGCCGAGTACAACGCCTGCGGGCGGTCGGTCTACTTCGTCAAGGACGACTGGTACAACAAGCAGTACGTGCCTCATTACCAGCACGAGCATGGCGATCATCACGAGCACGAGTAACCAGCGACCGGTACTGCGCCAACCGGATGGGGTGTAACTGTCCATGGAAGTTCACCTGCAGTTTTGGTTTGCAGGCACCGGCCCAGGCTCCTGGTTGATCTACACAGCTGAAATGTAGGTCAACCAGGAGGCATCTTGGGAGCCCGAGATAGCCGGCGCATCCGCCATCGCAGCCCTGTATCAGTGCGCAGGCCCCGGGCCGGCGGTGCCGGGCACGGGTGCGCCCGCCGGCGCTGCACCGGTGGCACTTGCGGGAACAGCCCCCGCCGCAGCTGCAACCTGCAGGTGCACCGCGGCCGGGCAGGTCTGCACCGCGATCTTGGAGCTGATCCCCTCGGCGAACAGGTCCTGGATCGGCACGGTGCCCATCCCCGGCAGCGGCGCCAGGTCCACCCAGTAGATCGTGCCCGGCAGCTTGCGCTCAACCACTTCCGCATTCAGGCCCAGGGCGCGGATGCTCTGCGCGCGGCGATCCGCACGCGTACGTTCACTGAAAAGCCCCAGTGAGAGGCGCTTGGGCGTATCGGCCGTCGCCGGCATCAGCAGTGCATCCTTGATGCCGCCGTGCTCGAGCGTGACGAGCGCCCGGTCGGCTTCTGCGTCGGACTTCAGGTTGCCGACGAACACCCCGTAGCTAACCGAGCCTTCCGCCGATTCCGCGCGTTGCCGCGGATCGAACCCCTTGGCACGCAGCAAGGCCGCAGCCTTGGCGCTGTTGTCCACGTCGGCGAACGGCCCGACCGAGAAGCACGCCTGGGTCTCGGTCTGGGCGGCCTTCACCCGCGCCGCAGGATCCAGGGTCCCCGGCGGGGGCACTTCATCGGCGAGGCGCAGCTGCGGCAGGTGTGCCGTCGTGCCGGCCGGGGCGCGCTGGGGCACATCGACCCAGTGCGCCCACGCGAAGTAGGCGATGTTCAGGAGCACCAATCCGAGGAAGATCGTTCGCACGGGGCGGATTCTAGATCAACGGCAGGATCACGGTTCGGCCGCGAGCACCGCCAGTCCCCGCAGCGTAAGGTCTGCAACCCCGATGCAGTGACTCTTCACCAGCGCCCGCACGAGCCCGGCCTGCCCGCCCGTCATGACCACCAGGGGCCTTGTGCCTCCCGGGCTCGTCGCCTCATCGACCGCGCGGTCGATGGTCGCAGCCGCCGCGTAGCGCGCCCCCCGGTCGATCCCGTCGCGCGTCGAGCGGGCGAACAGGCCCGGGGTAGCGCTGCCGCCGCCCTGCGCGCGGCGGCGGATCCCGGAAGTCTGCCGCAGCAGTGCCGAGACCATCAGCTGCGGCGCCGGGATGATCGCCCCGCCAAAATGCCTGCCGCGCGCACCCATCAGGTCCAGGGTCAACGCCGTGCCCACTCCCACCACGAGCAGCGGCACGCCCTTGAACAGGTGATGTGCCCCCACCATGGCCGCGAACCGGTCGACACCTAAGCGCCACGGCTCCTGGTAGCCCACCGTGACACCTGCGGCCCTGCGCGGCACGGTCACGAACAGGATCGGAACCCTGGCACGCCGCGCCGCGCGCCTCAGCTCCCCGTCGGCACGCTTGCCGGCCACACTTGCCACCAAGAGGCCACTGACACCTGCGGTGATGATCCGGCGCCGGTAGCTCGCCGCGGTCCACTGCGCGTGCACGGCAGCATGCGCGGCACCCGGGCGCACGCCGTCCACTCGCGCCCACTTGATGCGCGTATTGCCGATATCAACCACGACGATCGACATCAGTCCGGCCTCACCGAGACGTCTCCCGAGATGAACCGTTGCATGCCCTGCGCGGTCTCGACCAGCAGCGCGCCGTGCACGTCGATGCCGCGCGCCAGCCCCTTGGTCATCCCGGCTCCGGCGATGACATTCACGGCGCGGCCGCGCAGGGCATCCGCGTCGCGCCACTCCGCCAGGAAGGGCTTGAGCCCACCCTGCTCGAATTCCCCCAGCCCCTGCACCATGGCGGTCAGAAGCGCTGCGACTACGGCGTTGCGCGCGGCACCCAGCCCCGCATGGTGCAGGTCGGTCGGGGCGATCCCGGTCGCCCCGATCTGCTCGAGCAGCGCCCCGCCCAGGGCGACATTCAGGCCCAGGCCGATCACCACGCAGGCAGGTCCTGAGGCCTCGGCCCGCAGCTCGATCAGGATGCCGCCGAGCTTGCGACTGGTGTGTAAAAGGTCGTTGGGCCATTTCAGCTCGACGCCTTCGAGCCCCAAGGATTGCAGCGCGCGCACTGCGCACACCCCGATCACCAGCCCCAGGGCGCCCAGGTCCTGCGACACCGCCGGGAAGGTCCAGCTCAGCGAAAGACAGATGGCACCGCCCGGCGGCGCCATCCAGGTGCGCCCGCGCCGCCCCTTGCCCGCGCTCTGGTACTCGGCCAAGAGCACGTCCCCGCGACCCGCCGGCGGATACGGGCGCCCGAGCAGCGCGGTATTGGTGGAGGCGATCGACCAGATGGTGTCCAGCGCCTTCAGCCGCTCGCGCACCGCGCGCGGCAGCTGGCCGCGGATCCTGCCGGCATCCAGCAGTTCGCCGGGGTGGGTGAGGCGGTAGCCCTTGTTACGCACGGCCTCAAGTCCGGTCCCCAGTTCGCGCAGCGTCGCCGCCGCCTTCCAGATGGCGCTGCGGGTGAGTCCCAGCTCGCGCGCAATTTCCTCGCCCGAGTGGAACTCCCCGTCCGCAAGATGAGCGTACAGCCGCGCCACCAGCGGCCGCTCGCCGGCTGACTCCCGCGCGCGGCTCACCCGGACCGCCGCGCGCCTAAGAGCCACAGCCTCTTTGCCCGCGGTTCCGTGCCGGCCCTCATGCGGGAGAGATTAGCGCGGTGGGAATAGACGATGAGCGCGGTCGTTGTGACGGCAAAGGCCAAGAGCGGCGTGCGCGCCGGAAAATCCCCCACCGCGCTTGCGATCGCCACCGCGACCGCCCCGAGTACGGAGGCGAAACCGACGAACCCGAGCAGGATCACCGCGGCCAGCCAGGTGAGCACGAACACCAGGAGCAGCACGGCATTCAGGCCCGCCACCGCACCGACGAAGGTCGCCACCCCCTTGCCGCCCCGGAATCCGAACCACACCGGGTAGAGGTGACCTACGATCACGGCGATCCCGCACACCGGAGCCGACCAGGCTGCAAGTGCGGGATCCGGCGGCTGCCCCAGGGACAGCGGCCACCCTGCCAGGACACCGGTGGCGAGCCATCCCTTGAGCATGTCTATGACCAGCACCGCGATCCCGACCTTCATCCCCTGGGTGCGCAGCGCATTGGTCGCCCCCGGGTTGCCGCTGCCCATGGTGCGGATGTCGACGCCGCGGAGGCGCCCGATGACGAGGCTCCCGATGACCGAGCCCAGGAGGTAGGCGAGCAACGCCTTTACCAGCAGGGCGCTCACGGGCCCGTGAACACCTCGGCGAGCATGCAGCGCACGCTGCCGCCCCCGAGCCTCTCGATGGTGGGCACCGGCACCGCCAGCACCGTATCGGTGGCGCCGGAGATGCGGGTGTAGGTTTCCGGGGAGAGGCCACGCCGGGCGCTTTCGGACATGACCAGCACGTTGGAGTCCCCCAGCGCCTCGTCCCAGGTCGACAGCTCCAGCATGTTGCCGGCAAACTGCTCGATCTCGCTGTGTCCCACGCGTACGACTTCGCGGCCGCTGGCGCGCAGGGACCCGAGTACGCGCTCGCGGTCGGCCGCTGCGATGGCCTCTGCGCCCACGACCGCCACGCGGGTGCCGATCCACAGGCACACGTTCGTGTGATAGAGCGCGGCTCCCGCCCGGTTCGTGGCGGTGAATATGACCGGCTCGTACTCCAGCTCCCGCGACCACTCGCGCACCAGCTCCGCATCGGTGCGCGCCGAGACACAGGCGTAGGCCACGCGCTGCACGTGGTCGAGCACGAGACTCCCCGTGCCCTCCAGATAGCGCTCCTGCCCTTCGTACCAGCTCAGGTCGAGGAAGTGCCGCACCCTGAAGCCGCTGCGCCTGATGGCAAGGTCGATGACCTCCTGGCGCCGCTCGGGGCGGCGGCTGGCGTGCGCCAGCGGGTAGACCACCAGCGTGCCATCGCTGTGGAAGCTCACCCAGTTGTTGGGGAACACCGCATCGGGCTTGGGCGGTACCGCACTGTCCTCGGCGATGCACACCTCGACGCCCTCGCCGGCCAGGGCACGGGCGAGCTGGTCGAACTCGCGCCGCGCCGCTTCGGCATCAGCCGCGGGCGAGCCCGCAGCGCCCTGCTGGAAGGTGTTGGTGGCGGCAGTCTCGGCGTTGAAGCCGAAGGCCTGCGGACGCACCATCAGCACCGTGCCCGCGCACTGGGCCGCAGGTGCAGTCTCGATGTCGAGCGTGGAAGCCATCGCCCATTCTCGCACGTTCCGAAAAGCCTTCGGCAAGTGCGCCCGCAGGCCTCGGGGGAAAGGGGCTTAAGCGCGGATGGCCTGGGGCTGCTCGCCGCTGCCGGTGTTTTCGAGCAGGTCGAGCGAAGGCAGGCGCTGCGTGAGATCCACCGGCGAGCCGCTCAGGAGGCGCAGGCAGTCGGCCGCGGGCGCCGGGCGGGCGAACAGATAGCCCTGCGCGTAGGAACAACCGAGCTGGCGCAGCTTCTCCAGCTGCGGCCAGCCCTCGATGCCCTCGGCGACCACCTTGATGTTGAGGTGGCGGGCCATGGCGATGATCGCGCTCACGATGGCAAGGTCGCTCATGTCAGTGACCAGGTCGCGCACGAAGCTGCGGTCGATCTTGAGGGTGTCCACCCGCCAGCGCTTCAGGTACGACAGGCTCGAGTAGCCGGTGCCGAAGTCATCGATGGCGATGTGTACGCCCAGCTCGCGCAGCCTGCCGACCGCATCCTGGCTGGCCTCGCGCGCGCGCGCCTCGCGGCGCTCGAACACCGCGCTCTCGGTCAGCTCGACCTGCAGCATCGAGGGCTCGAGCCCGTGCTGCTTGGTGAGGCGCGCGATGGTATCGGGCACGTTGGAGCGCTGCAGCTGCACCGCCGAGATGTTGATGGCGACCGGCACGATCTTGGCGCCGGCCTGGCGCCAGCGCACGGTGTCCTCGATCGCCCGCTGCATCACGAACTCGCCGATCGGCACGATGAGGCCGGCCTCCTCGGCCACCGTCACGAAGCGCTCGGGGCGCACGTAGCCGTGGTTCGGGTGTTTCCAGCGCAGCAGCGCCTCGAGCGCCACGATCTTGTGGGACTCGATGTCGATGATGGGCTGGTAGTGCACGTCCAGCTGCCGGCTCTGCAGCGCGGTGCGCAGGCTCGACTCGATCGCGATGCGTTCCTTGAGGCGCTTGTCCATGCCCGGGCTGAAAAGCTGGAAATTGTTGCGGCCGCGATCCTTGGCCTGGTACATGGCCGTGTCCGAGTGCCGCAGCAGCTCGCCCATGTCGGCGCCGTCGTGCGGGTACAGGGCGACCCCGATGCTGACGGTGGTCACGAGCGTGCGCCCGTCGACGACCATCGGCGCTGACAGGGCGTTGTTGATGCGCCCGGCCGCCTCGTTGACCTGTTCGGTGTTGGTGACCCCCTTCAGGATCACCACGAACTCGTCGCCGCCCATGCGCACGACCACGTCCTCGGCGCGCATGGTCGAGCGGATGCGCGCGGCCACGGTCTTGAGCAGCTTGTCGCCGGTCTCGTGGCCGCGCGAGTCGTTCACGTGCTTGAAGCGATCGAGGTCCAGGAACAGCACCGCGAGCACGCTGCTGCTGCGCTGCGCCTCGTTGATGGCCACCGGCAGGTGCGCCTGCAGGAACAGGCGGTTCGGCAGGCCGGTGAGCTGGTCATGGTGCGCCAGGCGGTCGAGCTCCTGGTGCTTCTCGAGCAGGTGGGTCTCGACCTTGCGGCGCACGGTGACATCGTGCACCGCCACGGCGAGCACGGACTTGTTGCCGAGGGTGAGCGGGTAGCAGGTGGCTTCCACGTTGCGCTGCGAACCGTCCTGGCAGCATTGCTTCAGTTCGATCGGCGCGCGCGAGTTGGATTCGCGCACGCGGCGCATCAGCTCATTGCCCTCGATGCCCTCGGCGCGGAACAGCTCGCCCAGGGTGCGCGCGCGCAGCTCATCGAGTGAGTAGCCGGTGTTGCGCAGCGCGGCCGGGTTGGCGGCGAGGATGCGCTGCGACACCGGGTCCAGGACGAAGGCGGTGGTCGGCCACTGCTCGAAAGCGGCGATGTGGGTCTCGTCGTAGCTTTCCATCCAGCCGGGCGCGGAAGGACGCAGGCGCTTCCAGACGAAGACGCCTAGAAGTGCACAAACGAGGCCGGCCAAGGCGCCAAATATGAATGCCAACTGGGTCACACTTCGGTCTGGAAATGTCCAAACGCAGTGTGGCGGAAGCGCCCGTCACAACGGCGTGCGCTGCGCACAGTTTGGGGTCACGGGACCCTGTCCTACACTGATTCGGCGCCTTGTGAGGCGCAGTGCGGGATCTTAAGCGGGCCTGCAGCTCATCCGGGCTCCCTGCCTCGGGTATCGGCAATTCTCAACAGGAATGTAGCAGCGGCCCTTATCTGATCAGCGGTCGCCAGCGTCGTCGGCGCAGGACGGCCGGTCGAGAATGCGGCTGATAAGATCACCGCCAGGGCGCCCGACGCAGGCGCCGCAGGTGAGACTTCAGCGCGGGGAGCCATGGCGTTCGTCGACTTCTCTGATCCTGAGGACATGTTCGACCTGCTGGTCGACTACGTCACCGACGAACGGAGTGAGGCCGAGGATCCCGCGCGCCGTCGCTTCCTGTCCGGATTGCTCGAATCCCTCGGCGAACTGCAGGACGACGTCTCCCTGCCACCGCCGCAGCGGATCGCGGCCCTGCGCTCGCTGCACCAGTCCGTGGATGCGCAGTTCGAGGATGACCCCGTGGTCCGGCATCTGGAGGATTGCGCGGCGGAGCTCGAGCGGCTGAGCGAACGCGGTAGCTGAGCAGGCATGAGCCGCGTTCCCGTCGGCGTGCGCGCCGGGCGCTGCTGTCCTATGCTCACCGTTCCGGAAACGTGCGGGGACCTCAAGAAATGACAAGACACGATGAGCCGCTGACCATCCGGCGCGGCCTCAGCTTGCTCGCCGCGTTCTCACTCACCGCCGCGCTCCTTGCCGCAGCCCTGCCGGCGCAGGCCCGCACGCAGAAGCCCGCCCTCCACGCCAGGCACTGGATGGCGGTGACCGGCAAGCCGCTTGCGGCCACCGCGGGCGCCATGATCTTCGAGCGCGGGGGCAATGCCATCGATGCCGCCTGCGCCATGATCGCCGCCACCTCGACCATGTGGGACACGCTGTCCTGGGGCGGGGAGACCCAGGCGCTCATCTACAACCCGAACACCGGCAAGGTGATTGCCATCAATGGCCTGGGGGTGGCGCCCACCGGCGCCACCCCCGAGTACTTCAAGAAACTCGGGATGAAAGTGCCACCTGAGTACGGACCGCTGGCCGCGGTCACGCCGGGGACCCCTGGGGGGCTCATGACCATGCTGGCCGAATACGGCACGATGAGCCTTGCGCAGGTGCTCGCCCCATCCATCGAGATGGCTGACGGCTATCCCATGGAGGCCGAACTGGTCGGCACCATCGAGCGCAGCAAGGAGCGCATCAAGCAGTGGCCGGACTCGCGCCGCGTACTGCTGGTCCACCCCGGCGAGGCGCACGAGGCGCCCTGGCCCGGGGAGATGTTCCACCAGCCGGACCTGGCCGCCACCCTGCGCAAGCTGGTGGAGGCGGAGAAGAAGGCGCTCGCCTCCGGCAAGGACCGCAAGGCGGCGATCTATGCTGCCTATGACCGCTTCTACAAGGGCGACATCGCCAAGGAGTTCTCGAGCGCCGTGCGCGAGGCCGGCGGCCTGATCACGGCCGAGGACATGGCCAACTGGAAGGTGAAGATCGAGGAGCCGGTGCATGTGAGCTACAAAGGCATCGAGGTGTACAAGCTCAACACCTGGGTGCAGGGCCCGGTGATGCTGCAGGCGCTCAACCTGCTCGAGGGCATGGACCTCAAGTCCATGGGCTACAACAGCGCCCGCTACATCCATACCCTCTACCAGGTGATGAACCTGGCCTACGCCGACCGGGACTTCTACTACGGCGACCCCGCGTTTCCGCCCGCGTCCCCGATCGCGGGCCTTTTGTCCAAGGACTACGCCCGCGAGCGCGTGAAGCTCATCCGTACCGACCGTAACGACCCGGACGTGCGTCCGGGGGACCCCTACCCCTACCAGCACGGCACCAATCCCTTCACCTCGATCCTCGGCCAGTGGCACAGCAAGATGCCGGCCACCACGCCTACGGCGATGGCCGAGTTCGACCGCACCTTCCGTTTGGGCACCACCAGCGTGGAGGCCGCGGATGAGAAGGGCTGGGCCGTATCGGTAACCCCCAGCGGCGGCTGGGTGCCGGCGGTGATCGCCGGGCACACTGGAATCGGCTTGAGCCAGCGCATGCAGAGCTTCGTGCTGGATGCCGCCGACAACCCCTACAACGTGGTCGAGCCGGGCAAGCGCCCGCGCGCCACCCTTACCCCGACCCTGGCGCTGAAGGACGGCAAGCCGTACCTGATCTTCTCCGTGCAGGGCGGCGATACCCAGGACCAGAACCTGCTGCAGTTCTTCCTCGACGTGGTCGAGTTCGGCATGACGGTGCAGGAGGCCACGGAGGCGGCGAACATCACCAGCTACCAGATGCGTGATTCATTCGGGCAGCACGAGTCCTTCCCCGGCCGCCTCACCGTGAACTCGGCCACCCCGCAATGGGTGCGCGGGGAACTCACCCGCATGGGCTACCAGCTCGAGTTCGAGGAGAGAAGCTCCGGCCCCATCAACGCGATCATGGTGGACCGTGCCCACGGCACCCTGTGGGGCGGCTCCAGCAACCACGGCGAGGACTACGGCATCGGCTGGTAGGCTCGGGATCTTGAAGGCAGCGCAGTCAGCGGCGGGGTCCGCCGCAGATTTCAGCATCGGGTCGCTGTACCTACACGGGCCGGAACCCCACCGTGCGCACAAAATGCGCAAAGCGCTCTCGAATTGCCAACGGCGCAGAATCCAGTACCCCGTCACGTGTGCCTTCTGAAGACCCGTCAACAAGCCAAGGATCGCTGGGACTAGCGATAGCGGCTTAGTTTCGCGACCTGCGCGCCGATGCGGGGTGCGCCCGGCACACGATGCGTCGCTGTGCAGCTCAGGCGCTCGCCACTCAGGAAGGGCGGGGTCGGATGACTAGGGCGCGGCCAGGAACGGATCGAGTACCGCGCCGAAGTCGGCCGGGTCCTCTTCAAAAGGGTTATGACCCAGGTTGCTGAAGACATGTACCTGCGCGCCGGGCAACGCCTCCTTCAGTGCGCATCGATCGCCCTCGCCCATGATCGGGTCCTTCCCGCCCCACACGAGCAAGGTCGGCGCCTGGATCCGCGGCAGCATCCCCTGCAGCCCGTCAACGTTTGCGATCCCCTGGTCGATCATCGCGAGCCAGACGCGCGTTGGGGTGGCGGCGGCATCCCGGCGCTGGCGCCGCAGAAACTCCGGGTCCACCGGTGCCGGCGACGCAAACCAGTCGCGGATGAAAGGTGACTCCGGGTCGATCGGGTCACGGAGCTGGGCGATTGCTGCGCGCATGACGACCGACTTACTCGCTGCCGTGGACGCGGTGCAACCCGCGCGGGCGCCGCCGGTCGAGGAGACAAGCACGAGACGGTGCGTGCGCTCCGGCCAGGTCTCGGCGAAAGTCTGCGCGACGATGCTGCCGAGCGAGTGACCGACGATGTCGGCCTCGCGGACGTGCAGCGCATCGAGCAGCAGGCGCACGTCATAAGCAAGGTCGAAGCGGCTGTAGCAGCAGTCGGGCTTGGAGGAGATCCCGCTGCCCCGCAGGTCGACAATTATCAGGCGCCGATCCCGGGGCAGCTGCGGCAACAGCGGCACCCAGGCCCGGGCGCTGTCCACGTAGCCATGCAAAAACACGATGGGCCTTCGCTGTCGCGGCCCTAGGTCCACGTAACCTAAATCGATGCCATTCGGCAGGTGCGCGATCTTCCGAGCGTGATCGAAACGATCAAGAGCAATTGTTTGTGTAGGTGACGCCGGGAGTTCCGCGAGTGCGGTACCGGGAAGGACACCCACGACCAGGCGCAGCGCGGCGATGCAGGCGCAGCGACCGGCTGCCCTGAATGACCTGTGCGGATGAGACTGGCGCACAAGTATCCTCGGTAACTCCACCGCGCCCGCCGCGATACAGAGCTGCTTCATCTGAACTAACCCCGCGGGGGCAGCTGCGACGGCTGCTCGTCACGCAAGCGTTCGGCCGCGCCGCCCGGGGCCCCCGTGCGTCTCAACGATCAACACCTGCCGCTTACTGCATGCGGTAGGTCAGCTGCAGGCGCCACATCATCGGGTTCGGCGTGATGCGCACGCCGCCGAAGCCGAAGTGATCGCCGGTGCCGGTGTAGTAGTCCCTGTCGAACACGTTGTTGACCGAGCCATCCAGCGTCATTTTCGTGCCGAAGTTGAAGCCGGCATGCACGTTCGCCACCCAATACGCAGGCATGAGGAACGGATACTCGCCAAGACCCAGTTGCTGCGCAGCTACGCCCTCGAGGTTCGAGTAGGAGCTGCTGCGGTAGATCTCATCCCACCGGAGGTACCAGTTATTGCCGCTGCTGCCGATGTCCTGGGCCCACTCGACAGTCGCGCTTCCAGTCCACTTGGGGGATTGCGGCAGGGGTCGGCCTGACAGATCCACGGGCACCCCGTAAACCACCGCATTCGGGAAGCTGCCGAACTTGGCATCGAGGTAACCGACCGCAGCACCCATCGTCAGCGGCCGGATCGGGCGCACCTGGACCTCAAGCTCCGCACCCTTGCTCTTAGCGGACGCGGCGTTCTCGGTAACCTGCACCGCGGAGCTGATGTCACCGGGAACGGCGAGGTAGTTCACCTCGGACTGAAGGTCCTTCCAGTCCAGGTAGAACACCGAGGCGTTCAGCAGCGCCTTGTGGTCCCACCACTCGCTCTTGTAGCCGACCTCGTAGTTCCAGACCTTCTCCGGCTTGAAGGGCTTGTTCTGCTCTGGCAGGGCGGCGTTCAGGTCGTTGCCTCCGGCCTTGTAGCCGTGGCTGACCGTGCCGTAGAGCATCTGGTCGGGGGCGAGCTTGTAGGTGGCGACGAAGCGGGGCGAGAAGTCGTTATAGCTCGAGTTGCCGTACAGGTTGTCCTGCGGGGTGCCGAAGGCGACCAGTCCCGTGACCTGGTCATCGATGGCGTCATGAGTATAGCGGCCGCCAAGAGTGAAGGCCCACTGCTGCGTCGCATGCCAGGTCGCCTCCGCGTACGCCGCCGTGCTCTTGTCGGTGTACTGGTTATTGTTCTCGTTCACCGGCAGGTTGGGAAACGGGGGTGCGAGCCCGACCGTCTCGCCAGTATCCGGGTAGGTGTACGTGAACTCGGTGCCCAGGGCGACCAGGTTGTACTGCTGCACCTTGTCGTGGGCATACAGCGCCCCGACTACCCAGTCGACCGCCGTGCCGGTCTTGTTCTGCAGGCGCAGCTCCTCGCCGTAGGACTGCGCATTCCACTCGTTGCGGCGGTAGATCGTGTCGGGACTGGTCGCGTCCTCGTCGAAGCTGCGGCTGTTATGAGTGTCGAGGTTGCCGGTGATCGACTTGAGCACCACGTTGCCGAAGTCATATTGCAGGCGCAGGTTCTCGCCGTGCAGCTCGTTGCGGTTCCACTCGTAGCGGCTGTGGTTCACGTACTTCTTGTTCTGCGGGTAGAAGCCGAGGCCGTCGTCGATGGGACGGAAGGTCGGCCCCTCGATGCTGATGGTGTCGAGCTCGAGCACGCCGGTGTTGACGTCCGGGTCGATGCCCTCGC
Organism: uncultured Pseudomonadota bacterium; assembly: GCA_963794975.1. Classification (GTDB taxonomy): domain Bacteria; phylum Pseudomonadota; class Gammaproteobacteria; order Steroidobacterales; family Steroidobacteraceae; genus 13-2-20CM-66-19. The sequence goes on from CAWCGL010000009.1 coordinate 60,335, forward strand.
GGTCATGGCCGTAGGTGAAAGAGAAGTCGGCCGTGAACTTGTCGCTGACCAGCCAGCGCGCGGCCAGGCGCGCGTTGGTGGTGTCGTAGCCGCTGTTGGGAGTGCCGTTCGGGTTGACGTTCTTGACGATGCCGGTGCTGGAGTCGTACGAGACCATGCCGCGCAGGAAGAACGTATCGCTGAGCGGGGTATTGACGATGAGGTGACCGCCGTTGGTGTCGTAGTTGCCGCCGTAGCCGGAAATTTCCGCAAACCACTTGTTGTCGGGCAGGTTGTTCGAGATGTTGAGCGCGCCACCGATGGCGTTGCGGCCGAAGTAGGTGCCCTGCGGGCCGCGCAGCACCTCGACGCGCTGTACGTCGACCATGTTCGGGTTGATGGTGCCGGCGGCGATCGTGCCGACGCTGAACTCATCCACGTAGTAGCCGATCGAGTTCGGCACCGCACGCTCGCCCAGCGAGACGTTACTCACGCCGCGGATGCTGATGCGGATCGAGCCGTTGCCCACCTGCCCGTCCTGGGCGTAGCTGACGTTCGGGGTAAGCTCCAGGTAGTCCTTGGCCTCGGTGATGTTAGCCCGCTGCAGCTCCTCGGCACTGAAGGCCGAGATGCTGATGGGCACGTCCTGGATCGATTCCACGCGACGCTCCGCGGTGACCACGATCTCCTGCAGGGCATCGGAGCTGGGCGCCTCCGCCTGTGCCAGTACCGGTGTGATGGTGGCGATCGTTGCGGCCGCGATGCACAGCTGTTTCATCTGCAAAACCCCTGAGGCTGCGGCGATGCGCCCATGCAGCCCGTATTTGTGTCCGACCCTTGTGCCCTGCGTCCCGGCTCCGGGGATGTGCCGGTCCAAGACGTGGCTCCCGGCAGGAACCGTGGCTTGCGCCTGAGACTAAGGAAGTTTCCACCCCCCGGAATTGATAGTTTCTAATTCGCCACATCAACAAAAGTAATTGCGTGCCACAGCCGTATCCGTGCGATTTTGCATACCTCGGGTGCTGGGTCTGGATGCAACGGGCTCCCGCTGCGTTACGACCCGGCGCCGCCCATGCACCGCGGGAGCGCCTGCCTTGTCGTATATCGATGCGCACGACGTCCTCACCCTGACCGCGGTCCTGGCCGCCCTCACCTGGTTCGGCTTCCTCATCGACGCCTCGCGCCTGGGTAAGGTCCTCCCCGGGGTCGCCTGCATCCTCTTGGCCGGAGTGGTGCTGTCGAACCTGCACCTCACCCCCTTTTCCTCCGGGGTGTCGGACTTCGTCGGCCAGTACGTGGTGGCTGCGGCGATCCCGCTGCTCATGATCAAGGCGGACCTCAAGAAGATCTTCCTGGAGAGCGGCCGCGTCATGGTCGGTTTCGGCTGCGCCTGCGTCGGGATCACGAGTGGGGCGCTGCTGGGGTACCTGCTGATGCACCCCTGGCACATCGGCGCCAAGGTGACCGGCATGATGGCCGGCGCCTTCGTCGGCGGCACCATCAGCATGCTCGCGGTGGCCAATGCGGTACAGATGAGCCCGGGCGAGCTGTCCGTGTCCATGGGCGCCTCCATGATCCCGAGCGTGCTCGGGCTGATGGCCCTGGTGTCGCTGCCGAACCTCGCCATCGTCAAGCGCCACTTCCGGCTCCCGGCCGAGGAGCGCACCGAGGAGGGCGCTGCGCAGCTGGCCGCCGCCAGCGCCGTGCCCCCCTTCCGCCTCACCCATATCACCGGCGCCCTGGCCCTGTCTTTCGGCATTTGCGCCGCCGCCCGGGGAGTCGAGGCCCTGGTAGTCCAGGGCACGGGCCACGACCAGGCTCAGTACCACATCCTCTACGTGACGACGCTCACCATCATCGTCGCGAACCTCTTCCCCGCCCGCCTGCGCAGCCTGCGCGGGGAGTTCGAGCTGGGTATGATCTTCATGTACATGTTCTTCGCGATCATCGGCATGGGGACCAACGTCACCGCCTTCCTTAACGGGGCAGTGAGTACGTTCTTCTACGTCACCGTGCTCCTGGCGATCGGCATCGTGGTGACGCTGGTGCTGTCGCGCCTGCTCAGGCTCGACATGGCCGAAGCGGTGACGGGGCTCGGAGCGGCGATCGTGGGGCCGGCGGCGACGGTGGCGGTGGTCGCCGGCAAGGGCTGGCACGCGATGATCAGCCCGGCGGTGATGACCGGCATCTTCTGCCACATCGCCGGCAACTTCATCGGCATCACGGTGGCGACCTTCCTCGCCTAGGGCTCCTGCGGATACCTGAGCCCGAGGGAAGCGCGGATCGAGTCCAGTGTCCGCATCACAGCAACGGTCTCGGCGAGTGGCATGACGGCACTCTCCAGCCGCCCCTGGCGCAGCGCCCCCATGACCTCCTGTAGCTGCGCCCCGTAGCCGGACCCGACGATGGGGTGCTCGCTCACCAAGGCAGGTTCACTGCCCACGGTCAGCGTGAGGCGCGTCGGGCGGAACACCGGGGCGCTGAGGTGCAGCCTCCCGGCGGAGCCCAGGATCTCGAGGTCCGGTGAGCGGCGCGCCTGCAGCGATACGTAGAGCGCAGCCAGGGCCCCTTCCGGGCAGCGCATCAGGATCACCTCCTGCTCATCCACCCCGGAGGCGCCCAGCTCGCCCTGGGCGAGGACGACGCAGGGCGGCCCGAGCAGCATCGAGGCGAGCGAAACCAGGTACACCCCGGCATCCAGCAGCACACCCCCGCCCAGGCGGGGATCAAATAGCGGCGACTGCGGATCAAAGGCCGGGATGAAGCCGCCGCCACCGGTGACCAGGCGCAGCCTGCCCAGTGTGCCGGCGGCCACCAGCGCACGCACCGCGGCAATGGCCGGCAGGAATCTGGTCCACATGGCCTCCATGAGGAACACCCGTTGCGCGCGCGCGGCGCGCGCCATGTCCATCGCCTCGCGGGCGTTCAGCGCAAACGGCTTCTCGCACAAGACCGCCTTGCCACGGGCGATGCAGGCAAGCGCATTCTCGGCGTGCAGCGCCGGTGGGGTGGCGATGTAGACCACGTCCACCTGCTCGTCCCGCGCCAGATCCGCGTAGCTGCCGTGAGCGCGCGGCACCCCGAAGCGCTCGCTGAAGGCCTGCGCTGCGGAACGGCTGCGCGATCCGACCGCGTGCAGCTCGGCGCCCTCGGCATGCAGCCCGCGCAGTTCCTCGGCGATCGTGACCGCCATGCGGCCCGTGCCGCAGATGCCCCAGCGCACCGGGGACGGTAAAGTATCACCGTGCACATGCGCACTCACCCCGCGCCCTTGGCAGTGAGTCCCCCGTCCACGGCGAGCGCCTGCCCGGTGACGAAGGAGGACTCGGGTCCGGCCAGGAAGGCGATGACGTCAGCGATCTCGTGCGGCTCCCCGGCGCGCCCGAGGAGCCCGTAGCTGTGCATACGCTCGCGCAGAGCGGCGCCATCCATGCCCTTGTCGGCGGCGCGCTTCAGGTGGAATTCGGTGACGGTCGCCCCCGGGCACACGGCATTCGCGCGGATACCGCGGGGGCCGTACTCGACCGCCACGTGACGCACGAGCGCGATCACCCCGGCCTTGGCGGCATCGTAAGCTGCCTGGCCCGGATGCCCGGTGAGCGCATTGATGGATGAGACTGCGACGATGGCCCCGCGCGCGCGCTCGAGCATGGCCGGCAGTACGGCCTGCACGCTCCAGGCGAGACCCAGGAGATTGACGTTCAGGGTGGTCTTCCACTCCTGGACCCCCGTTTCCAGCACCGTACCCGCCGACTGCAAGCCGGCATTGCCGACCAGGATGTCGATCTGGCCCCAGCGGCGCAGCGCCTCGGCCGCCGCCGCCGCGCACTGCGCTGGCTCGGTGACGTCGCTGGCGAGGAAGGCAACCGTGCCCGGCAGCGCAGTCAGCCGGGCGAGGGCCGCACGACCCGTCTCGGCGGCCACGTCCGTGAACAGCACGCGCGCCCCCTCGGTGAGCAGTTTTTCAACGCAGGCGCGCCCGATCCCGGTCGCCCCGCCGGTGACGATGGCCACCTGGCCCTGAAGCTTGCCGCTCATGGTGCTGTCGTGTCCTTGAATGAGGGGCCGCTCGCCCGTCCAGGGACGATAGCCTTACCGCCCGATGCGCGGATTGAGCGGTTTTAAGTCGCGGCATTACTTTTTCTTGAACGGCCGATTAGAAAGCATTGGACGCCGCTCGCCCCGCCATCTTCTATGCTTGGGCGGTTCGCCCGGTCCTGGAAAAAGGGCGGCAGGCCTGCGTTTGGGCGCCGTCATCCGCGCCTGCCCGGCGCGCGATGAGGTGAAGGTGGCCGCAGATACCGAATACGACGTGGTCCTGGCCGGTGGCGGCGTCAATGCGCTGGCGTGCGGCTGCGTGCTGGCGCGCCATGGCCTGAAGGTCGCCGTCATCGAGCGCAACCCGTGGATCGGCGGCGGCGCCATCACCCGCGAGGTCACCCTCCCGGGATTCAAGCACGACCTGTACGGCTCCTCGCACGTGTGGATCCATGCGAACCCCGAGCTGCAGCCCGTGCTGGATGAGCTCAAGGCCCATGGCCTGAAGTATCTGTGGTCGGAAGACCACATCACCGGGCACCCGGACAAGTCCGGCGGCCCCGGCATCGTCATCTACCGCAGCATCGACAAGACCGTCGAGAGCATCCGCGCCTATTCGCCGGCGGACGCGCGCCGCTACCGGCGGGTGTACGACGACTTCTCGGCCATCCGCGACGGGTTCATCAAGGCCTTCTTCTCCCCGCCGTCCCCACCCTCGCTGATGACGCGTGCACTGGAACGCTCGCGCGAGGGTCTGCGGCGCCTGCGCGAGTTCTCCCTGAGTGCCCGCGCCTGGGTGGAGCAGAACTTCGAGAACGACTTCATCCGCGCGGTGATGCTCAACTGGGCGCTCGCCCCGCAGATCCTCCCCGAGCAGGAAGGCGCCGGGCAGTCCTTCTACATCATGATCCCGGCGGTCCATGTCTATGGACAGGCCATCCCGCAAGGCGGCAGCCAGGAGCTGCCGCTGGCGATGGGGCGCTACATCGAGGCGCGCGGCGGAAAGATCTTCACTTCCGCCCCGGTCAGGCAATTCCTGATCGAGTCCAACGTCGCCAAGGGCGTCGTGCTGGAAGACGGCCGCACCGTGCGTGCGCGGCGCGCGGTGGTGAGTGCGCTCGATCCCAAGCAGTCCTTCCTCAAGCTCACTCCCCGGGACACCCTGCAGCCTGAGTTCCTGGAGCTGGTGAACGGCTATTCCTTCGGCAAGATCAGCATCTGCCGCATCCACCTCGCCTTGAGCGAGCCGCCGCGTTTCAACAACGGGGAGGAGATGTCGCGCTGCGCCTTCCACCGCATCGTGGACTCCAGCGCCCAGATGATCCGCCAGTACGCGCAGGTTGCTGAAGGGATCGCCCCGACGGATCCCTTCCTGTGGAGCGCCTGTTGGACGTTGATGGACCCGACGCGCGCGCCCGCCGGCAAGCACACCCTGATCTGCGACACCTTCGTGCCCAACTGGTTGAGCACGGGCCAGACCTGGGCGCGGATCCAGGAGCAATACGCCACCGATGTGCTGCTGACGAAGCTGCAGCAGTACGCCCCCAACATCAACGAGCGCACCATCCTCGGCCGCTGGGTGGATGCGCGCGAGAGCCTCGAGGCCGCCAACCCCTCCTTCGTCGATGGCACCACCAACGGCGGCGAGCGCATCCAGGCGCAGCTGGGGTACTTCCGCCCATTCCCCGGCTACGCCCACTATCGCTCGCCGGTGAAGAACCTCTACATGACCGGTCCCCACTGCCACCCGGGAGGGGGCATCTCGGGGGCGGGCTCGATCACCGCGCGCGTGCTGCTGAACGACCAGGGCATTCCTGTCCGCTGAGGGCGCCCGCATCTGCTGCAAGGAGTCTCAAGTGAGCCGCATTCCCAAGTACACCGCTCTCGTCATTCAGCCGCACGTAAACGTCGCGGAGAACCGCGATGACATCAAGGGCAACCTCGAGCGCGTCTGCAATCTCATCGACTTCGGCGTGGGCTACTTCTGGGAGCTGCCGGCACGGCTGGTGGTGCTCCCGGAGTACTTCCTGCAGGGCGTGACGACCCCGGGCAAGGGAGAGCACGGCATCGACAGCTTCATGAAGAAGGCGATCGAGCTCGATGGTCCGGAGCTGAAGCGCCTCGGCGAAAAGGCCAGGGAGTACAATCTCTACATCGCCGGCGGCGGCGTGGTGGAGAAAGTCCCGCAGTTCCCCGACCGCTGGTTCAACACCGCCTTCATCATCGGCCCCAGCGGCAAGGTGATCCTGCGCTACCACAAGTGGCACATTCCGGCCTCGATCGGCCTGGGCACGAGTCCCCACGACATGCTGGATGAGTACCGCGCCGCCTTCGGCGCCGACATCAAGGACCTGTTCCCGGTGGTGGACACCGAGATCGGCAAGCTCGGCACCATGACCTGCCACGACGGTTGCACCCCGGAGGTTTCGCGCGCCCTCGGCTACAACGGCTGCGAGGTGATCTGCCACCCGGTGGCGCTGCAGGAGGTCGAGGGTGTCAGCGCACCCTGGGACTTCTGGCGCTTCACGCGCCGCACCCGCGCGCACGACAACATGGCCTACCTGCTCGGCTCCAACTGGGGTTCGGTCGACTATGCCTACTACCCGCGTGCCTTCTGCCCGGGCAACTCCATCATCATCGACTACCAGGGCATGGTGCTGCGCGAGGCGCCCTATCCACAGGAGCAGGTGATCGCGGCGACGATCGACATCGAGTCACTGCGCGAGCACCGTTCGCGGTGCAACCACAACACGTGGGTGGACGTACGCACGGAAGGGTTCCGGCAGATCTACGAGCAGCCCATCTACCCGCCGAATCAGTTTCCCTCCGGCAAGCCGCCGCGCACGCTCGCCGACAAGATGGGGCCGGTGAAGCAGGTGTTTGCGGACATCTATGGCCGCGGCCAGTTCACCCCACCGGACGGAATGACGGTGGCGGACATGCCCAAGCAGCACGAACGGCGGGTTACAGAGGCGCAGCGCATCGGCACGCTGCGCAAGAGCTGAAGTAGACTCAGGAACAATGGAGCGGAAGTGAAAGTTACCAGCGCCCTGGCAGACGTGGATTTCACCGTGCACTCGATCGCGCGCGAGGGGCCCTTCCTCGTGGTGCGCGACGAGGAGCGCGGCGCAGGACTGCCCACCGTCGTCTACGTGAACCCGGGTGACATCGTCGCAGGACTGAAGGCCTTGCTTAAGAATCCGCGTGCCCTCGCCCTGGTCCTCACCGCCGCGTTCCGCAAGAAGCCCGAGATGCAGGCACCACTCGCTTCCGATGCCTGGCACGACGCTGTGAATAACCCCTGGCTATGACAAAGGTCGTGGCGCTGGGCGAGTTGCTGCTGCGCCTGAAGTCACCCGGCGCGCAGCGCCTGATGCAGGGGCCGATACTCGAGGCGGGCTACGGCGGCTCCGAGTTCAATGTCCTGGCCGCGCTCACCCGCCTGGGGTTCGCCACGCAGTACGTGACGACCCTGCCGGAGAACGCCCTGGGCAGCGCCGCGCTCGCCACCGTGGCCGGCCACGGGGTGGGCACGGCGTTCGTGAGGCGCGCTCCGGGGCGCCTTGGCCTCTACTTCCTTGAGTCCGGCAGCGGCGTCCGCCGCCCCAAGGTGCTCTACGACCGCGCCGACAGCGCATTTACGCGCACCGGGCAGGGGACCTTCGATTGGGAGGCGATCCTAGCGGGGGCTGACTGCCTGCACCTGAGCGGGATCACCCCCGCCGTGAGCCCCGCGGCCGCAGGTCTGGCGGTCGCCGCGGCGCGGGCCGCCCGGGCGGCCGATATCCGGGTGTCGCTCGACATCAACATGCGCGCAGCGCTCTGGGCCGCCTCCGGCCGCGACGCCAACGCAGCCCTCGCGCCCCTGCTGGCCGAGGCACACGTGCTTTTCGCCACCCCGGCGGATGCGCCGGTGTGCCTGCCGGCCGCCGCGCGGGCGGCGGCGGGCTCTCAGGCCGGCCTGGCGGCTGCCCTGTTTGCGCAGTACCCGAAGCTTACCGTGCTGGTGAGCGCCGCCAAGCGCGGCACGAGCGCCACCGACTTCGAATTACTGGCCACCGCGCAGGGGCGCGGCGCCCACGCCGTCAGTGCGCGGGAGATCGCGGTGCGCGGGGCGGCGGAGAACATCGGTGCCGGCGATGCCCTGGTGGCCGGGTGCCTGTTTGGGCAGCTGTCCGGCTGGCCGGTGCAGCGCTGGCTCGACTTCGGCCTCGCCGCGCAGGCGCTCAAGCACACCGTGCCCGGGGACATCAACCTCGTCAGTCGCGAGGAGATCGAGGCGGTCGTCGAGGGCTCCTCGCCGCTGCGCGTCCAGCGCTAGGCTAGGGCTTCACCAGTTCCACAGCGTGCCGTCTTCCAGACGGTTCACGGGCAGGTAGGCGCGCTGGTACGGGTATTTCCCGGCGAGCTTCTCATCGATGTCCACGCCGTGGCCTGAGGCCTCTCCCGCGTGCAGCGCCCCATTCTTGAAGCTGTACGCGTGCGGGAAGACCTCGTCGGTCAATTCCGTGTGGCGCATGTACTCCTGGATGCCGAAGTTGGGGATCGCCGTCCCCAGGTGCAGCGAGGCGCCCATGCACACCGGCGAGAGGTCGGTGGCGCCGTGGCAGCCGGTGCGCACCTGGCTCAGGGAAGCGAAGTCTGCGATGCGCTTCAGGTGGGTGATGCCACCGGCGTGCACGACCGTGGTGCGGATGTAGTCGATCAACTGCTCCTCGATCAGCTGCTTGCAGTCCCAGATGGTGTTGAACACCTCCCCGACCGCCAGCGGGGTGACCGTGTGCCTGCGGATGAGGCGGAACGCCTCCTGGTTCTCGGCCGGTGTCGCATCCTCCATCCAGAACAGCGCGTAGGGCTCGAGCGCCTTGCCGAGCCGCGCAGCCTCGATGGGGGTCAGCCGGTGGTGCACGTCGTGCAGCAGAGCGAGGTCCGCGCCGAAGCGCACGCGCAGCGCCTCGAACAGCTTAGGGGTGTTCGCCAGGTATTTCGGCGTCGACCACAGGCTCTCCGTCGGCAGCGCGCCGTCGGCCGGCTCGTAGAACATCTTGTCGGCCGAGACGCCATAGGTGGAGGCAAGCCCTGGCACGCCGCTCTGGGCGCGGATGGCGCGATAGCCCAGCTCCTTGTAGCGCGCCACCTCGTCGCAGGTCTCCTCGACGTCGCGGCCGTTGGCGTGCCCGTACACGAGCACCTCCGAGCGCGAGCGCCCGCCGAGCAGTTGGTACAGGGGCATCCCAGCGGCCTTGGCCTTCAAGTCCCACAGCGCGGTATCGACCGCGGCGATCGCGCACATGGTCACCGGCCCGCGCCGCCAGTACGCGCCCCGGTAGAAGAACTGCCAGATGTCCTCGATCTGGTGCGCATCGCGCCCGATCAGGCACGGTATAATGTGCTCGTTGAGATAGGCGACGACGGACAGTTCCCGGCCGTTGAGCGTGCCGTCCCCCAGGCCATAGAGGCCAGAATCCGTCTCGATCTTCAGGGTCACGAAATTGCGGCCGGGACAGGTGACGATGACGCGGGCGGCGATGATTTTCACGGGCACTTCACTCCGGTTGCAGACCTGGGCGCGGCACGGCGGCCTGGCCGCCGGCCCCGATAATGCAGGATTTTCCCCATGGGACGACGCTTACCCCCGCTGAACGCGCTGGTGGTCTTTGAGACCGCAGCGCGCCACCTGTCGTTCACGCGCGCGGCCGACTCGCTGCACGTGACGCAGGCAGCGGTGAGCCACCAGATCAAGGCGCTGGAGGAGTGGCTGGGGGCGGCCCTGTTCCACCGCCTGGGGCGCGGCCACGGGCTGGTGCTCACCGAGGTCGGCCGCCACTACCTGCCGCGCGTGCGTGCCGCCTTTGACATCATCCGCGAGTCCACCGCGGCGATCGAGACCGAGCGCAAGCGCGTGCTGTCGATCAAGACGCTCGATTCCTTCGGCTACCACTGGCTGGTGCCGCGCCTGCGCGGCTATTCGCAGCGCTTTCCGAACGTCGACGTACGCATCCTCTCCAGTGACCTGGAAGACGATGCCCTCTCCAAGGGCGTCGTCGACCTGGACATCCGCTACGGCGATGGCGACTGGTCCGAGGTCGAGTCGGTGCGCTTCCTCACCGAGTCGGTATTCCCGGTCTGCAGCCCGCAGCTGATCACCGTGACCGCACCCTTGCGCTCGCCCGAGGACCTGCGCCACCACACGCTGCTGCACGATGTCATGGTCACCGACTGGCGCGCCTGGCTGGAGGCGGCCGGGGTGAACGGCATCGACTCGGAACGTGGTCCTGGTTTCAATCATTCGCATCTGGTCACCCAGGCGGCCATCAGTGGCGCCGGGGTCGCGCTCGGGCGCAGCGCGCTCGTGGTCGATTCGCTGCGCCGCGGCGATCTGGTGCGGCCCTTCAGCTTGAGCATCCCATCGCGCTACAGCTACTTCGTAGTCTGCTCGCGCGGCGCGATGCGCGACCCGGTGGTCGCGGGCTTCCGCGACTGGTTGATCGGCGAGGGCGCGAGCTCACAGGCCGACCTCAACGCGCTCGACAACGCAGAGCTCAAAGCCGGATCATCACCGACTTGAGCTCGGTGTAGGACTCGACGCTGGTGCGGCCGTGCTCGCGGCCGATGCCGCTCTCCCGAAAGCCGCCGAACGGGATCGCCACATCCGGCCGCCCGTGGTCGTTCACCCAGAACAGGCCCGCATCCACCGCCGCCGCCACCCGGTGCGCGCGCGCCAGGTCGCGCGTCCAGACGCTGCCGGCCAGCGGGTAGCGGGTGTCGTTGGCGAGCCCGACCGCCTCCGCCTCGGAGCTGAAGGCCTGGGCGGCCAGCACCGGCCCGAAGATCTCCTCGCGCAGGGCCACGGAACCCGGCGGCGCCTGCGCGAGGATGGTCGGCTCGAAATAGTGGCCGCAGCGGGAAAGGGCGTGGCCGCCGGTGAGCAGCTGCGCCCCTTCGGCCACCCCGCGCGTGACCTTGTCGGCGATGCTGCGCAGGTGCTCGGCGGAGATCACCGGCCCCATCTGGCTGTCCGGGTCCATGCCCGGCCCGACAATCAGCGCACGGGCGCGCGCGACGAGCTTGTCCATGAACGCGTGAAAGACGGAAGACTCCACGTACACCCTCGAGCTGGCCACGCATACCTGGCCCGAATTGCCGAAGATCCCGCAGCTCACCCCGTCGGCGGCACGATCCAGGTCCGCGTCCGCGAACACCAGGGCCGCGGACTTGCCGCCAAGCTCCAGGGTCACGCGCTTGAGATCCGCCTGCGCTGCGGCGAGGATGCGCCGCCCCGTGGCGCCCGAGCCGGTGAAGGAGATCTTGTTGACCTGCGGGTGCCGGCACAGCGCCTCCCCGACCGTGGCCCCGGAACCGGTCACGATGTTCACCACCCCGGGCGGAATGCCGGCTTCCTCCAGCGTGCGCGCCAAGCGCAGCACCGAGAGCGAGGCCTGCTCGGGCGGCTTGATGACCACGCTGCAGCCGGCAGCCAGCGCCGGGGCGAGCTTCCAGCAGCTCATCGCCAGCGGCCCGTTCCACGGCACGATGAGCACGGCCACGCCGAGCGGCTGGTGGTGCGTGTAGCAGGCGTACTCGCCGGAGGCGGCCAGCGTCGGCGCCGGCGTGGCTCCCTCGAGTTTGGTGCACCAGCCGGCGTGGTAGCGGAACGCCTCGGCCGCTATCGCCACGTCGCCGTGGCGCGCGGCATTCAGCAGCTTGCCGCAGTCCAGGGTCTCGAGCTGTGCGTATTCGTCGGCATCGCGCGCGATGAGTTCACTGATGCGCCACAGCAACTGGCCGCGCGCACTCGGGGTGAGTGCCGTCCAGCGCCGCTCGCGAAAGGCGCGTCGCGCCGCCTCTACGGCCGCATCCGCCTCCGAAGCCCCGGCCGGCAGGAAAGCGCCGATCTGCTCGCCGTCGGCCGGGTTGTACACCTGGCAGGTCTCACTACCCCGGGGGAGCTGGCGGCGCCCGTCGATGTAGAGGCCATGCACCTCGTCCAGGAAGCGGCGCGTCGCGGCAATGGGGGCGATGAGGGCGCCCATGCGTGCTAGCTGGCGACGAAGGAACGCAGGGCGCGCAGCACCGCGTCGTTGTCGCTCTCCATCCCGAGCGTGATGCGCAGCGAGTTCGCCGGCGAACCGCCCACCGGACGCGGGATGATGCCGCACGCCAGCAGGTGCGCCTGCGCAGCGGCGGCTGTGTGCGGCGCGGCACCGAATACCAGCAGCACGAAGTTTGCCGAGCTCGGCACGACTGTGATGCCCAGCGCCCGCGCCCCGTGGGTCAGCCGGGTGCGCTCACGCTCGTTGTAGGCGCGCACGTAGGTGGCGTGCTCGCGGTCGGTGACCGCCGCGACCGCCGCGGCCTGGGCTGCGGCATTGACGTTGAACGGAGAGCGCAGGTGCTCGAGTGCCCTGATGATGCCGGGCGCGGCGTAGCCCCAGCCCACGCGCAAGCCGGCCAGCCCATAGAGCTTGGAGAAAGTGCGCGTCATCATGACGTTCGGCGCCTCGCTGGCGAGCGTCGTGCCGTTGTCATAGTCCTCGGCGGTGGCATATTCGGCGTATGCCGCGTCGACCAGGAGAATCACGTCCTCGGGGAGCGCCGCGTGCAGGCGCTTGAGTTCCGCGCCGGACAGGTGCCGGCCGCAGGGATTGTTCGGGGAGGCGATGGCTACCATGCGCGTGCGCGGGGTCAGAAGCTTCAGGATCTCGTCCACGCAGGTGTTGTAGTCCGGCTCAGGTGCGACCTGCACCCTGGCGCCCTGTGCCAGCGCATGGACCCTCGCCATGAGGAAGCAGTGCTCGGAGAGGATCACCTCATCTGCCGGCCCGACGTAGGCGCGGGTGAGCATCTGGATGACCTCGTCCGAGCCGTTGCCGAACACCAGGCGCGCCGGGTCCAGGCCGTGGACCTCGGCCACCGCGCGCCGTAGGTCTTCCTGCGAGGCGGTCGGGTAGCGGAACAGCTCCGCGGCCGCGCGCGTGTAGGCCGCCAGGGCGCGCGCGCCGGGCCCGTGGGGGGACTCGTTGGAGGAGAGTTTCAGGGGGACAGCCACGCCTGCGATGGCACGCTCACCGGGAATGTAGGCCGCGGTCATCATAACTCCGGGTCGGACGACGGGGGCGCTCACGCGGCGGCTTCCGCGTCGAGGGATGGCAGGATGATGTGTTTCCACGGCGAGGCCATGTCCTGCACCGGCACCTCGATCAGGGCCGGCCCCGGCTCGCCCAAGGTGCGCTCGAGCACGCGCGCCAGTTCCGCGGGGCTGCCGGCGCGGTAGCCGGCGACGCCGAAGGCGTCCGCGAGCTTCAGGAAGTCAGGATTGCGCAGGTCCGAGCCGATCAGCCGGTTGCCGAACCACTCGCGTTGCTGGCGCTGCACGTTGCCAAAGTTGTTGCTGTTGAAGACGATGGTCTTCAGGCCGATGTCGTACTGCGCCGCCGTGGCCATCTCTTGCACGTTGAACATGAAGCCGCCGTCGCCGGCGATCGACACCACTGCGCGCTGCGGGTTCGCCACCTTCACGCCCAGCGCGGTCGCATAGCCGTAGCCGAGCGTGCCCTGGTAGCCGCAGTTGATGTGCTGGCGCGGGGCATACACCGGGAAGCCGTACCACGAAGCAAAGCCGCACTGGGTGATCTCATCGCAGAAGATGCCATCACGCGGCAACACCTGGCGGATGGCGGAGAGGTAGGACAGCTGCGGCTGCACCTGCTGGATCGCCGCGGTCACCGCCTGCCTAGCGCCAGCGACATCCAGCGCCGGCTGATTGCGTCGCTGGAGAATCCGCTCCAGTGCCGGCACGAGCGCACGCAATGCCAGCGTCGCATCGGCGGTAATGCCCACGCTCGGGGCGCCATGGCGGGTGATCTCGGCCGGGTCGATGTCGACGCGCACTACCTTGAGCCCCCTCGGCAGGCCCCAGTGTTGCAGCGGCTCCATCATGCGCGAGCCGATGCCGATGACCAGATCCACCTTCGGCCAGAGGCGGTGCCCGGCCGGAAGCGTCAGTCCCAGCGGATGATCGTCGCTGAGGATGCCGCGACCGGAGCGGAACGAGACCACCGGCGCCTGCAGCAGTTCGGCGAGTGCACGGATCTCGACCGGGGCATCCGCGGCCCCGCCGCCCACGTAAATCATGGGCATACGTGCGGCTGCGATCATGCGTGCCGCCTCCGTGATCACGTCCGGGTCGGGCGCTGCCGGGCGCGCGCGGGCGAGCGCGACCTCGGAGACGTCGGCCTCCTCGGCCATGATGTCCATCGCCATCTCAATCGACACCGGGCGCGGGCGCCCTTCGGTGAGCTCGCGGAACGCCTGCGCCACGAGCGCTGGGGCGTCCGCCACGGTCTCGATGCGCGTGGCCCACTTGGTGAGCGTGCGCAGCGTCGCCAGCTGGTCGGGCAGCTCGTGCAGCTCGCCGAAGCCGCGACCGATGGAACCGGAAGGGATCTGCCCGGTCAGGCACAGGACCGGAGCGTTGCAGGCATAGGCGGTGCACAGAGCGGCGGTGGTGTTGAGTACGCCCGGCCCCGGCACCACCGCGTACACCGACGGCCTGCCGGTGGAGCGCGCGTAGCCGAAGGCCATGTAGGCTGCCCCTTGCTCGTGGCGCGAGCCGATGAAGCGCACCCGTGACTGCTCGTGGTACAGCGCGTCGAAGAAATGATCGAGCTGGCCTCCGGGAAGGCCGAAAACCGTGTCGATGCCCTGGGCGATTAGCCCGCGCAGCAGGGCCATCGCGCCTGACACTTGCGTCATGAGAAAGGATACTCCGGCAGGGGCCCGGGAGCGTGCGTGCCACGGCCGGTTCCTGATGCCATGCAGGTTACGGCCCCCCTTCCCGGGCCGCCAAATGAGAGATAGTGATTCCCCGGATTAGAAAAGGTCATGGCGCGGGCACGGCCAGCGCCGCGCTGACACCACTGCCATCAGGGATAATCCTGCACACCGCCAACCAACCCCGGGGTCGTGCATGCAGCACACGTCCACAGCTAACGACGCACCCGGGAACGCCGCGCCCGTGGCACTGGTAAGCGGAGCAGCGAGCGGCATCGGGCGGGCCACCGTGCGTGCACTCAGCCTGGCCGGCTGGACCGTCTACGCAGGCTACCGCCCCGAGGGGCGCTCGCCGCCGCCGCCGGAGGGCCCGGGCCACGGCCGTGTTCACTGGCTGGCGCTGGATGTCACCGATGCGCCCGCACGGCGCGCGGCGCTGGCAGTCATCAGCACCGCGCATGCGCGACTGGACGCCCTGGTGAACAATGCGGGGATCCTGGCGGCGGGACCTGTGGAGGAACTTCCCGAGCGTACCCTGCGCGCGGTGATGGAGGTCAACTTCTTTGGCGCGCTCGGGCTGACACGCACCTTCCTGCCGCTCATGCGTAGTAACCACGGCGGGGTCATTGTCATGGTTTCCTCGCTCTCCGGCCTCATCGGGCTGCCTTTCGACGGCGCGTACGCGGCGAGCAAATTCGCGCTCGAGGGGATGAGCGAAAGCCTGGCGTACGAACTCGAGCCCGCGGGTGTCAGGGTCGCGCTCATCGAGCCCGGCGCCTACGCCACGGCGCTCGGCGATGCTCCGCAGGCTGCCACGGGTCCCTCGGCCTACCCCGAGTTCGAGCGCCTGCGGCGCGAGCGTGCGACGCGCGCTTGCGCCGGTGCCGACCCGGCCGATGCCGCGCGGGTGATCGTGGACACCATCATGCGACAGGCGCCGCAGCTGCGCGTGCCCTGCGGGGAGCAGGCGCGGGCGGTCAGCGAGCAGCTGCGCACGCTGGACGCCGCGCAGCGCCGCGCGCTCGCGCTCAGCGCCGCCGGTGTCACCGAGGCCGGGCGCCCGTGAGCAGCCGCATCGGCTGGGGCCTGATCGGAGCGAGCAATATCGCCCGCCAGCGCGTCGCGGGCGCCATACGCGGCAGTGGCGACGGCGAGCTGGTTGCGATCGCCAGCCACGACCTGAAGCTCGCGCAGGCCTTTGCGCAGGAGTTTGGCATCCCGCGAGCCTACGACACGCTCAAGCCGCTGCTGTCCGACCCCCAGGTCAGGGCAGTCTACGTGAGCAGCACCAACCAGCATCATCCGCCCCAGGTGCTCGCCGCGGCAGCGGCCGGGCGGCACGTGCTGTGCGAGAAGCCGCTGGCAATCACGCTCGATGAGGGGGTGCAGATGGTGCAGGCGTGCCGCGCGGCGGGCGTCATCTTGGCCACCAACCATCACCTGCGCAATGCGGTCACGCTGCGTGCCATGCGCGCGCAGATCGCGCACGGCGCCATCGGCACCCCACGCGCCGTGTTTGCCAGCCAACCCGCCTGGGTCGCCGACAGCGACTGGCGGCGCACCGATGCGACCTCCGGTGCCGGAGTGAGCCTGGATGTGCTCGTGCACACCGCCGATGCGGTGCGCTTCGTGCTCGGGCAAGAGCCGATCGAGGCGTGCGCGCTCGGCGCGACCAGCGCTATGATGCCCCCGGGCGGCGCCTACGACATGATTATGGCCACGTACCGCTTCGAGGGTGGCGCGCTCGCGCAGCTGTGCGCGGACTTCAACGCCCCACACGGCCGCTCGCGTCTGGAGGTGCACGGCACGGACGGCTCGCTGCTCGGCACCGACGTGCTCGGCAAGGGCCCGGTGCATCGTGGCCGTGTCGTATTGAGCATCAAGGGTACCGAGAGCGAGATCGCCGTGGAGTCCGACGCGAGCCGGTACCAACACGGCATCGCGCTGTTCCACGCGGCGGTGCGCGGGCACGGGGCGCCGGCCGCGACGGGCGTCGATGGCATCCGCTCGCTCGCCATGATCCTCGCCGCCGAGCAGGCCGCCGCTCGCGGCCGCACGGTCAACGTGAGCCGCGCAGGGCTCGGCCCCGGCTGACCGGACGCCGGGGCGCCCGGCGCTTTAGGCGGGCTCGATTAGCGCGAGCACCCGCAGGGGGCTGCCCGAGCCCCGCAGGATCTTCAGTGGCGGGCAGATGATGACCGCGCCCTGCGGTGGCAGCAGGTCAAGGTTAGTCAGGCACTGCAGGCCATGCCGGCCGTTGCCGTGCATGAAATAGTGGCACGGGTACGGTGGCTTCAGGTGCAGCCCCTGGCCCGCATCGGTGCCGATGGACTCCGACCCAAAGCCGATCACGTCGCGCTCCTCGACCAGGAAGCAAACCGCGTCGGTGGCCGGTCCCGGGGTGTGCTGTCCCTCCTCGTCGAAGTTCTGGTACGCGACAGGATCACGGCGCTTGGACCAGTCGGTGCGCATCAGCACCCAGGCGCGTGGCGGGATACGGCCGTGCTGCTGCTCCCAGTCCCGGATGCGCTCGGCGGTGAGCAGGAAGTCCGGGTTGGCGGCCGCCTCGGCCGCGCAGTCGATGACGCAGGCCGGCCCGATGAGGTCGGTCAGCGGCAGCGTATCGACGGCGTTGTTCGGCAGGTCGCGACCGGAGATCCAGTGGATCGGCGCATCGAAGTGCGTGCCGGTGTGCTCGCTGCAGGTAAAGTTGTTCCAGTACCAGGCCGGCCCGCGCTCGTCGTAGCGCGACACCTCCTCGACGCGGAACGGCGCCGCCTGCCCGAGCTCGGGCGCGAGCACGATCTGCGGGAACTGCGGCGATAGTGTCTGCGTGAGATCGATGATCCTGATGCGCCCCTGCGCAAGCCCGGTCACGAGCGCCGGCAGTATCCCGGTGTTCATCCCTCCACTCCCCTTTCCCCTCACAGCGCGAGGCTACCGACCGAGGCGCCGCCGCACACGTACAGCGTCTGGCCGGTCACGAAGCCGCCGGCCGGGTCTAAGAAGAACATCACCGCCCGCGCCACGTCGGCAGGCCGCCCCAGGCGCCGCACGGGTATTGACTGGGCAAGCGCGGCACGGCGCGGGCTCGACTTGTCGATCACGGAATCAAACATCTCGGTTTCCTCGATCGGCCCGGGCGCCACGACGTTGACGGTGACGCCAGCGGCGCCGAGCTCAAGCGCCCAGGTGCGGCACAGCCCGATCATCCCCGCCTTGGTGGCGGCATAGGCGGTACGCCGTGCCAGCCCGAGCACGGCGCGCGAAGAAACGAGCACGATGCGCCCGTAGGCTGCGCTGCGCATCGCCGCCAGGTTCGCCTGCACCAGGGTCACGGCGGCGCCGAGGTGCAGATGCGCCAGCGTATCGAGATCTGCCGGACTGACCTCCTCCAACGGCTTCTCGAGGATCGCCCCGGCGTTGTGCACGATCGTGGTCACCGGGCCGCCGGCGGCAACCTCCGCCGCCGCCTGCTGCGTCGCCTTGGCGTCCGACAGGTCGACCAGCACCGAGCGCAGGCGCGGCGCGGTGAGGCCGGCGGCGCGGCGCGAGAGCGAGACCACCTCGTAGCCCTCATCCAGCAACGCGCGGCAGATCGCAACCCCTATGCCGGTACTGCCGCCGGTGACAATCGCCCTACGTTCACCCATGGCCTTGCCCTCTTCAGCCGCCGGCCAGTTCGCGTTCGAGCACCTTGGGACTGTCGCGGAAGCGCGCCACCCACTCCTGCGCGACATCCCCCGGGTACACGTCCTCCACCCCATCGCGCAGCGCCGCGACGACGGCCCGCGCCAGTGCCTCCGCGCCCAGCTTCGGCGGCGGCAGCAGCTGGTTCCATTCATCGTCCACCGGACCAGGAAACACGTTCACCACGCGCAGGCCCGCGGGCCGCATCTCCGCGCGCAGGCATTGCGCCAGGGACAACGCGGCGGCCTTGGAGGCCGAGTAGGTGCCATGCGCGGGGAAGTTCGAGAGCGCAAAGATCGACAGCAGGTTGACCCATGCCACCGCGCTCGACTGCCCGTCGGCACCGCGCGCGCGCATCACGGGCGCGAACTCCTGGGCCAGGCGCAGCAGTCCCAGGTAATTGACCTCCATCTCCGCGCGCGCCACCTCGGTGCCATAGCGCGAGGCGATGCCGTGGGCGCGGTGGACCTCGACATTGTTCACCAGGATGTCGACCCGCGCGCCGAGCTCGCCGGCGAGCTCCTTCACCGAGCTGGCATCCGTCACGTCCAGCGGCACCAGGCTTACCTGCGACAGCTCGCGCAGCGCTCCCAGTCCCGGCAGCTTCTTCCACGGCTCGGCATGCCCCACCCACACCTGCTCGGCGCCCGCCTCGACCAGCGTGCGCACCAGCGCCTGGCCAACCGCGGTCTTGCCGTCGGTGATCAGTATCTTGCGGAACTTGGGGTCGCAGGTCATCTCCCGCAACTGTCTATCGTCTGCCATGTGGGGTACGTCCCTATCCGGAAAACCTATGAGAACGGCCATGCCAGCCTTGTCGAGCCGCGCGCCGACACGTACGCGGACCGGCGGTGCTGCCACGTCCCCGTGCAAGTGCACGACCACCGTCGGACCGCTGTCCAGCCTCACCATGCCCAGGCGCCAGGGGAGGCGCTCGCGGAAGAAAATGTCGTGGCTGGTGCGCAAGGTCGTCTGCGAAATCAGCTCGCCGGCGCCGGACTGAGTGCGCCACGGCAGCTCATCCCCGAGGCACACGTGGCAGGCCTCGCGCGGCGGGTACTGCGCCGCGCCACAGCTCTGGCACACCTGCAGCGCGAAGCGTCCCTCAGCCGCAGCGGCGGTGAGCCCCAGGGCCACGCGGCTGCGTGTGCCCGGGGGCAGCACTGGTGCGCGCGTGCGCAGCACCGGGTTCTTGCGCTTCGCGCGGATGAGCGGCTGCGTCATGCGGCCTGCCCCTGAAGCACCGCGGCCCCGCTGCACAGACCGCGGTCGTAGTTGATCATGCCGAAGCCGCTCACCAGCCCGTGGCGCGCGTTCTTCACCTGCGCCCCGAGCGCACGGCCGGTGAGCTGACGCAGGCACTCGGTGAGGCCCAGGTAGCCCCCGGCCGCCCCCGCCTGACCGACCGAGAGCTGGCCGCCGGAGGTGTTCAGCGGCAGCGAGCCGTCGACGGTGAAAGAGCGCTCCCGGATCAGCTGCACCACCGCGCCCGGAGCGCAGAACCCTAAGTCCTCCAGCTGCATGGCCGTGATCACCGGGTAGTCGTCGTAGAGTTCCACCAGGTCCATCTCGGCAGGCCCGACGCCCGCCTGCGTGTAGAGCGCGTCCCGATCGAGCGCCCAGCCGCCCCGCATCTGGATCGGGTCCTCGGGGAAGGCGTTGTGGCGCTCGATCGTCCCCAGCAGCCGGGCGAACGGCAGGGCGAGTGAGCGGGCGCGCGACTCGCTCATGACCAGGAACGCTTCCGCGCCCGCACAGGGCATGACGCAGTCGAACAGATGCAGCGGCTCGGCAATGGGACGGGCGTGCAGGTACTCCTGCAGCGACAGCGGCTTCTTGAACAGGGCGTGCGGGAAGGACAGCGCATTGGCCCGTTGCGCCACGCACAGCTTGCCGAAGTCCTCGCGCGTGGCCCCGGTGCTTCGCATGAAGTAGTCGGTGAGGAAGGCGAAGCTTGCGTTCGGCCCGCCTGAGCCGTAGGGGTACACCGCGTCGCGGGCGAACTGGCTGAAGCTGGCGATGGTGTGGCGGAAGGAGTCGACGTGGTTGGTGTCGCCGGCCACGCAGGCGATGATCTCCGCATCCCCGGCCTGCACCGCGCGCGCCGCGCGCCGCAGCGCCACCACCCCGCTCGCCCCGCCCATGGGAATGTGGTCGAGCCAGCACGGGCTCACCCCCAGGTGCTGCGTGAGGCCCACCGCGGTGTCCGGGAACAGCAGAAACCCCGAGACGCACAGCCCGTCGATATCCTGCTTGGCGAGGTTCGCGCCCCTGAGCAGCGCGGCGAGTGCACGGGCGATGAACCAGTGGGCGCTGCGGATGGAATAGCGCACGTACGGCACGGTCACCGGGACCGCCACCGCCACGCCCTCGTAGTCCGCGCGCCGGGTCACGGGGCCTCGCGTCGCTTCAAGGCCCGCAGGTCGATGCACTCGCGAGATCCGAGCAGTTGCGCGCCGAGGGCCTTGAGCTCGCCGCGCTGCACCTTCTCGGTGGGCGTCAGCGGCAGCGCGGCGCAGAAGGCCACGTAGCCGGGGGCCTTGTAGTAGGCGAGGCGCTCGCGGCACAGTTCCGCCAGTTCCCCAGCCAGCCGGGCAGGATCTGCCACCTCGCCCTGCGGCACGATGCAGGCCAGGACCTCGTCGCCGCGCAGCTCATCGGGGACGCCCGTGACTGCGACCGCACGCACCTGCGGGTGCTGCACCAGCACCGCCTCCACTTCCACCGCGGAGATGTTCTCGCCGCTGCGGCGGATGATGTTCTTGGCGCGGTCGACGAAGCGCATGACACCTTCCGAATCGCGCGTGACCAGGTCCCCGGTGTGGAACCAGCCCCCGCGCCAGGCCGCGTGCGTCGCCGCCTCATCCTTGAGGTAGCGCCGGAAGAACCCGTAGCGCGGCCGCGGGCCCCCGTGGCGCACCCATAGTTCCCCGGGCGCACCCGCTGCCACCTCGGCGCCGGAGTCGTCAACGATGCGCACCTCGATGTCACTGCCGGGCGTGCCGATGCTGGCGCTGCCGACGTGGCGCGGATCGCGGTTGGCGATGATGACCGCGCCGGCGCCGGTCTCGGTCATCGCCCAGGCCTCCAGCAGCGGGAAGCCGAAGCGCTCCTCGAAGGGGGCATGGTGGAGTCGATTGATCCCCGCCCCGAAGCCGAAGCGCACGTAGTGGCGGCGGTCCATGGGATCAGGCGCAGCGGCGAGCAGGATGGCAGGCATCACCCCCAGATAATGCACGATCGTCGCCCGCGATTGGCGCACGCTCTCCCACCAGCTGCGCGGGTGGAAGCGGTCGAGCAGCACCAGGCAGCCCCCCGAGAGGATCATGCACATCGTGGAGTAGGCCATGGCGTTCATGTGCATCATCGGCAGCGGGGTCAGCATGCGCTCCACGCCGGGGCGCACCTCGCACAGCCCTCCGACCTGGGTGTACCAGCGTCCGGCGCACAGGAAGTACTCGTTCGGCAGCACGCAGCCCTTCGGCCGCCCGGTGGTGCCGGAGGTATAGAGCAGCGCGCACTCGGTGTCTTCATCCGGCACGCGACCCACATCGGGGGCAGGCGCGACAGCCCCCGGGATGCGGCTGCCCCTGGCATCGGTGAGCGCCAGCGGCCGGCCGCAGCGTGCCGCCGCCTCGCGCAGCGGGTCGGCCCGCTCTGCGATGCTGGCGGCTACGCAGATCTCGCTGTGCCCGATGAGGTATTCGAGCTCGGCGGCGCGCCACTCCGGGCTGATCGGCACCACCGAGACCCCGAGCGCGTTCAGGGCGATGAAGTGGAACAGGAATTCGGGGCGGTTGAGGAGCAGCAGGCCGGCGCGATGCCCGTGGCCATAGCCGGCAGCCGCGTAAGCGCTGCGCAGGCGCTCTACCTCGGCTGCCGCCTGCGCGTAGCTCCAGGTCCGCGCCGCCGAATTCAGCGCCGCTGCGACCGTGGGCAGCACTTCCAGGAAGTCATGCTGCGGGTAGCGCGCCGCGGTCGCGGCGAACGCCGCGGCGACCGTGACAGCGCCGGCCTCGGTTGCTGCCGGGGTCACGGGAACAGCTGGATGGAGGGCAGCGCGGCGTCGCAATTCACGAGCTCCACCTTCTTCAGGCGGATGCGCAGGCGATCCTCGAGCCGGACCACGTGCAGCCAGCTCACCCCGGCAAGCAGAAGTTGCGCATCGCGCTGCGACTCGACGTAGGTGAAGGGGGTGCGCATCACCCAGGAGTCGCCGTCGCCACCTGCGGACTCGATCTGCGGTGCCTGCAGCACGTGCTGGCAGAAGCTCGGCTGGTGCTGGGAGAACGAGTGCGGATTCTTCAGCCGTTCGATGCGCACCTGCAGCAGCAGCTTGTCCTCGTAGAGGAGCGAGGTGTGGTTCTCGCCGTCCGGCTGGCCGCGCGTGAGCGGCATCCAGTAGTAGGCATCGTCGGTGAATAGCTCGTACCACTCGTCGAAGCGCTTCTCGTCGACGAGGCGCGCCTCGTCGTACACGAACCGGGTAAGCGCCGCGGCATCCGCGGCACTCATGTGGCCCCGCTGGTCATGAAGCACTGCCACGCCCGGTACTGGGCGCGCATGGAGATCTCGCTGGTGCCGTTATAGTCGCCGGCAAGCCGCTCGCCCTCGCTGGCCGCGTAGTTCCGGTGCAGGCTCACCCAGTCGTTGCCCTGCGCGGCGAGACCCTCCTGGATGGCGCGGTAGCAGTGCTGGTCGTCGTGTCCGACCACCGACGTCGGTGCGTTGATCAGGCGCGAGTACATCAGCGTGCGCCGCAGCAGCTGCGGCGGCGCGCCGGCCAGGCGGAAGGTCCAGCTCTCGATCAGGGTGCGGTCGGGCGCCAGCGGCCGCACCACGCGGATCGCCTGGATCGCGCCCTTGATGGTGAGGCTCGGATAGTAGACCGTGTTATGGCGCACTTCGCCCAGGATGGCCCGCGCGCGCTCGGCCCCGTAGGCCTGCTCCATCTGCGTCTCATACTCCCCGACGGCGGCGTAGTTGGAGTGGATGGAGAAGTTGACGCCGGTGTAGCTGTGGCCGTTGTCGTAGATGTGCACGCCCATCTTGTCGAAGAAGCTGTAGCCATTGACGAACGGCAGGAACTGCTCGATGGCCATCGGCTTCGGGGCGCCCTCGGGCTTGTCAGCCCAGAGCTTCTTTGCCGTGCCCGCGGCCGATTCGTGCGCCACCATGGGGTGCATGGTGTCGTTGAGGTTCTCGATGAACATCTTCCAGTTGCTGTCGTGCATGTAGCGCAGCACGCCGCCGGCGACCTCCAGCCTGCCCTCGGGCGAGCGGTCCACCAGGTTGTCGATGGAACTGAGCGAGGCGCCAAAGTAATCCGCAAACGCCGGGCCCTTCGGATTCAGGCGCGCGAACACGAAGCCGCGATAGTTGACCACGTCCGGCAGCGCCACGACGCCGCGCCCGTTGGAGGCTTCGGCAAGCGCGGTGCCCTCGTAGCCGCTCTTGAGCGGGATGGTGCGAATCGAGCCGTCCAGGCGGTAGGTCCAGCCATGGTAAGGGCAGCGCAGCAGGTTCTGCTCGCAGTGACCATGGGTCGCACTCACCAGCCGCGCGCCCTTATGGGCGCAGCGGTTCATGAGCACCCGCACCGCGCCGCCCACGTCGCGCAGCAGGATGACCGGCTGACGTGCGATCTCGGTCGTGTAGTAGTCACCCGCCGCAGGGACCTGGCTGTCGTGGCCGACGTAGATCCAGGTGTCGCGCCACAGGCGCTCCATCTCGAGATCGAACAGCTCCTGGCTCAGGTACACGTCGCGGTGCACGGCATCGGGCCGCACCAGCGCGCGGATCGCATCGGGGTCCTGACGGTACCGGTTCATGTGCTCATTCCTCACCCGTGGTCACATGATGACTCAGGCGGCGCGCGCAACCGCGGCTCCGCTGCCTGGCCGCGATCTCGCGCCACACCGCCACCAGCCCCGGTGGCAGGTCGACCTTGATCAGACGGTCCAGCCTGGGGAGCCGGTAGCACGGTACGGCCGCATAGACGTGGCGATCGGTAAGGTAGTTCATGTGCCGGTAAAGCAATCACAGCACCCGGTTCAGGTAGATCGTGCGGCTGCACAGCCGGAAGGCCGGGACGTTTCCGGGCAGGCCCATATGCTGGGACTCGATGCATGGCCACTGGATACCACGTCCGTAGAAGGGCGCAAGCGTGACCACGACGCGCAGCATCCGGCAGGCGCGGATTTCACCTGCCCGCCCCGCCGTGCGCATACGGTTTAGCCCTCTTGCAGGAAGAGTAAGCAATGCCCGAAATCTGCGCCAAATGAGAGATAGTGATGCTGGGGGATTAGAAAAGGTCATGGGACGCGCCCCCCCGGCGGTCCACTGGCTGGCCGCACCGACAAACCCCATGCCAGAATGGCTGCGCGATGCTCGAAAGCCCCCCATGACAGGCACTGCGCCCGATTTTCTCATGCTCTCCCCGGTCATCCCGGTGGTCACCCTCGCCGATGCCGCCACGGCGGTCGCGCTGGCGCAGGCCCTGCTGCGCGGCGGGGTGCGTGTCATCGAGGTCACCCTGCGCAACGACCAGGGCCTGAAGGCGATCGAGTCGATCGCCCGCACGGTGCCGCAGATAAGGGTCGGCGCCGGGACGGTGCTTAGCGGCGCAGACCTGCGCGCGGCAGCCGCCGCGGGAGCCAGCTTTGCAGTCTCACCGGGACTCACCCGGCAACTGCTCGAGGAGGCCAGAGCCACGCCCCTGCCCTACCTGCCTGCGGTGGCCACTCCGTCGGAGGTAATGCTGGCGCTCGAGGCGGGCTACCGAGACCAGAAGTTCTTCCCGGCTACCGCGGCCGGCGGGATCGCGATGCTGCGCGCGCTCGCGGACCCCTTCCCGCAGGCACGCTTCTGTGCCACCGGTGGCATCACCGCACAGAACGCGCCGGACTACCTGCGGCTGTCCAACGTGTCGTGCGTCGGCGGGTCCTGGCTCACCCCGGCCGATGCCCTGGCACGGGGCGACTGGGCACACATCGAGGCACTCGCCAAGGCGGCTGCGGCGCTGCGCCCGACGGCACGACCGTAGCCTCACACAGGCGCGAGCGCGCGCAGGCGCCTGGCCTCAGCGTGCTCCCCAGCGCTCGCAGAGGCGCTGCGCCATGCTTGGCACACAACCCAGAGATCGATGAGGCGGTGCCGCCCGCCGGGTCAGCCGGGGCATCGGGAGATGGCCTGAATCCTGGGCACCGCGGGGCGACGGTACAGAGAGTCCTATCGACTCGCAGTGATGGCGTTCAACGCCGGGTCGATATTCTTCGCGTAATCCGCAAAGCTCATCTCTGCCGGGACATCGGGCGCGCGATACGCCCGGTGGTCGCGCGGATCCTCCAGCTGCCACCACAGCGCAGAGGCCTGGACGACGATGCCGCTGTTGGGCAGCGTCAGGCTGACCGGATCGCCCCACATGTTCGGGGTCTCACCGGTCGGCTCCCCCACAAACATGGCGTTGGTATTCAGCTCCATGTCATCCACGAAGTTCATCGCCGCCGAGAACGTCTTCGGGCTGGTGACAACCCACAGCCTGCCCTTCTGATTGAGACGGTCGTTGCGGATCAGTGCGTGCCAGATGGGCCGGTTCAGCTCGTTGTTGCCGCCACCGTTCAGGCGCACGTCGATGATGACGCGCTCGACTCCACGCTTCGCTGCATCCTGGAACAGGCGCGGAAAGTACACCGCGATCGGCACGCCGGCCGGGTCATCCTGGACCTGGTTGTACTGCACATACAGCGTCCTGGAATCCCTGAGATAGGCATGCCAGTACGGTTTCTCTGGGTGTTGCAGCCACAGCGGCGTGGGCTTGCTCGCGTGGGCGCGCGCACTGACCCAGCCCTGAGGATCCATCGGCCACCCGGGGTCGGTCCAGGATCCCGGCCGCTGTGCTGGCAGCGCGGCCGTGACTTCCCGGCCGTCCTTGCTGACCGTGAATTCTACGAGCTCCGCACTGCGGGTCGCGCCAATGGCCTCCAATACCTCGGGCATGGCCAGAAGACTCGGGGCCTGCATCCGGCGGCGGCCCTCGTTGTCCGCGTCGACAGGGATGAGCGGGCGCACGGCCGCGTAGGCATCGTCCGCCGCCATCGTCCCGATCCTTACTACCTTGCCGCCGACGACATCGGCATACGGTGCGGCGGCGGACACTACGTACAGACCATCGGGGAAGAAGTGCAGCCTGAGCGGCAGCACGTGGTTGTGCAGGCTCTCCAGGCGCACGCGGGTATGGCCATCGTTCACCATCGCCACCAGCCGCATGATCGCAAGCTTCACTTGGCCTGCCGTCATGCCCGGCAGCGCCCGTTCGAGCGCGTCGAACCCGCTGTCGAACTGTGCCCGGGTCATCGTGTGGAACAGATTGGCGTGCATTTTCGGCAGCTGTTCGCGCAGCAGCGCCACGTCCTCGCGCCATTTCGTCAGCTCCGCGCGCTCCGGCTCAGCGGCGCTCACCGCGCCCAGCAGGAACATCGACAGCAGCGTCACCGCCAGCGTCCGCATTCTTTGCCACCTCTTTCGGTTTTAGATCACCCGCAGCCCCGAATCGTTTAAAGGCCGTCACGCATCCTGCTGGCGTGCCCCGGGCCGCTTACCGGACTGCCCGAAGGCGGGCAGGAGCGCAGGCGGTGCCGGCCCCATGGGTCCTGTGCGGCGCACAGGCGGTGGCTGGCCGGTCCCTACGCCGGAGCGATGGCTCGCGACTGTGACTGCCTGCACACTTCGGAAATACCTTACAGCCGGATCCCGGCGCGTGCCGTTATAAGGTAAGCAGGGAATTGCCTGTATTACAGCCCCGCTCAAAGCGGGCACGGACCGATGAACGACCCGAAGTCCCACAAGCCCCCGCGCCCGGTGTCGACCCCCGCGCCGCGCGAAGATACCGGCGAACTTCCGACCGGCAAGGTAGTCCACGATGACCGCGGCAACGCGGTCTGGGACTGGATGAAGAGCACCGGGCGGCATGCGATCGAGAGCACCTCGCGGCTGCTGCGCAAGCTCGAGCTGCCGGAGCTGAAGTTCGAGGACCCGAAGGACGAGGAACTGCGGATCATGCCTGACCCGAGCACCGGCGGCGGCTACGACCCTTACAACCAGTCGACCAAGCCCACCCGCAAGGTCCTCAAGAAATAGACTCCCTCGCGCCGGGCTCGTTCTAACTCTCCTGCCGCCCGCGCAGGCTTAGTGCGGCGCACAAACCAACACCCTGGCGCGTCCGCGGGGGCCGGGAACGGCCTGAGCCTTGCTGTGCGGACGCCGCGGGTGTCCAATCGGTCCACCCGCAGATGTCAGCTTCAAGGAGTCCGTCCAATGAGTCCGGAGATCAAGTACCTCGCCTGGTCGACCGCCCTGGGGCTGGTCTACGTGCTGGTGGCCGCAAGCCTGGGCACCATGCAGCGCGGTCTCAACTGGAACGTCGGCAACCGCGATGGCGAGACCAGGCCGCTGACCGGTGCCGCCGCGCGCTCCCACCGCGCCAGCTGGAACTTCCTCGAGACCTTCGCTTTCTTCGCCGCCGCGGTGCTGGCGGTGGTGCTGACCAAGGCCAACTCGGCGCACACTGCCCAGGGGGCCAT
Organism: uncultured Pseudomonadota bacterium; assembly: GCA_963794975.1. GTDB lineage: Bacteria > Pseudomonadota > Gammaproteobacteria > Steroidobacterales > Steroidobacteraceae > 13-2-20CM-66-19. The sequence goes on from CAWCGL010000009.1 coordinate 88,396, forward strand.
GCTGTATTTCTGGGCGCGCGCGGTCTACCTGCCGGTGTATGTCATCGGCATTCCGTACCTGCGCACGCTGGTGTGGGCGGTATCGTTCGTGGGGCTGCTGGAGGTCCTGCTGGCGCTGTTCTGACCTGAACCTGACACCCCGCTCCGCGGCGCCCCGAGCGCAAGCCGCGACGGGCATGGCTGCATTCATTGCGTGCCCGTGCTTAGATCCTGCTCACGGCCAGGCAGCGGTGATCCGTGGGCAGCACGCCAAGGGACAGGTTTACGTGATCACGGCGAGGTCATTCGCCGGGCCGCTGGCTGCGGCCTGTCTCGCGCTGCCCGGCACTGCCCTCGCCCAGCGCGCCGACGAGAACGCGCTGATCGCCGCCCAGGACGCCTTCGGAACCATGATCGGCTCGCAGAGCGTGGGACTGTACTCCCCGGAGGATGCCCGGGGCTTCAGCCCGCACCAGGCCGGGAACATGCGCATCGAGGGCCTCTACTTCGACCAGCAGACCTGGGAGTCCGGGGCCTGCATGGTGCGCGAGACCACCATGCGGGTCGGGATCGCGGCCCAGTCCTACAGCTTCCCCGCCCCCACCGGGGTCGCCGACCTTTCCCTGCGCACCCCGGGAGACAAGACCATCCTGAGCGCCGTGCTGGCGCGCGGCCCGTTCGAGTCGGCGACAGCGGACCTCGAGGCGCAGCTGCCCCTGAACAGCACCCTGGGCGTCGAGCTGTGCGCCGGCTACCGCCGCAACTTCGCCCAGGACGTCTTCCGTGAGTCCCGCGCCACGGTGCTGGGGACGACCTGGCGCTGGCGCCCGGCCGCGGGCACCGAGGTCATCCCGTTCATCTCCTACACCGGCGGCGGGGCGCGGCAGATCGTCCCGGTGGTCTACACCGACGGCACGATCCCCCTGCCGCAATACCGCACCCGCGACCTGGGCGTGCAGGATTTCACGACCTGGGGATGGAACCAGACCAACCTCGGCATCATCGTCAAGAGCGCGCTCGGCAACCAGTGGTCTCTCGCGGCCGGCGTGTTCCATTCGCGCGAGAACGACCCGCTCGGCTACGACCCGTACATGACCCTGCTGCCCCAACCCGCGGGCAGCGCCGAGTACGTCATGGATGTGGCGCCGGCTTTCGTCAACGAGTCGACCTCCGGGGAGGTGCGGCTGTCGCGCACCTTCACGCACGGCACTCAGCAGCAGCAACTCCAGTTCGCCGTCCGCGGCCGCTCGGTCGAGCGTGAGTTCGGCGGGGACGCGCTCTCGCCTTCCGTGGTGCTCAACCCCTTCACCAGCCAGGAGCAGTTTCCCCCGCCGGATCTCGCGTTCTTGCCCGAGAATCGCGACTCGACCCGGCAGCTGGACTTCGGCGTGACCTTCGAGCAGCTGTGGCAGGGCGGGTCATTCGCGGTCGGCGTCCTGAACGATCACTACCGGCGCACCGTGCACATGCCCACGGGCGAAACCGACACCGACCAGACCAGTCCGTGGCTGGTGAACATGCGCCTGGCGGTCAACGCCGGGCGCGACCTCATCGTCTACGGCAGCTACGTGCAGGGTCTGGAGGACTCCGCCGTCGCCCCGGTGTCGGCGGACAACCGCAATGAGCCCCCGCCCGCCACGCGCACCTGGCAGGTCGATGGCGGCGTGCGCTACGCGCCGTCAACCCAACTGCAGCTGATTCTCGGCGCCTTCGAGATTCACAAGCCGTACTTCAACACCGGCGACGACAACATCTACCAGCAGCTCGGCCAGCTGCAATACCGCGGGTTGGAGACCTCACTGTCATACAACGACAACGGCCTCACGGTGCTGCTCGGCGGCGTCCTGCTGCAGCCGCGGGTCGAGCGCACCCTGCCCGAACCGGGCGCCACGGGAGACGTGCCGCTCGGGCCCGTGCCGCTCAACCTGACCATCAACCTGGACTACGCCCCGCCGCAATGGGGGCCCTGGGGCGCCTCAGTGCAGTGGAACCGCCTCTCCTCGCGGACCGCCACCACCGACAACGCCGACTACCTGCCGGCGCTAAGCACCCTCACGGCCGGCGTGCGCTATCACTGGGTGATGCACGGGCGGCCCTGGAACCTGCGTTTCGACGCCTTCAACCTGACGGACGCGCAGGGCCTGCACGTGTCGAGCCTGGAGTCGGTGCTACCCGAGCAGGGGCGACGCTTCATGCTCACGCTGGCCACCGACCAGTAGCACGCCGCGCGGCCAGCTGAGCGGGCCCGCCCGCGCCACAGCCTCCGGCCTGTTCGTCGCGGGCACCCGTGGGCAGCGCTATCGCCCGGCGGCGGCCGCGCGGCAGCGCAGGCGCCATTGCACCGGGGGCCCGCATAGCTGTGGTCCACAGCAGCACAACACTCTCGGCATAGAAGTTCATGGCGCACCTCGCAGGTCAGGGCGACATTGCAGCGCACCGCCGCGGCGCCGACAAACGATTTGTCCGTGTACTTCGGATGACTTAAACTCATGCGACTCACATGCGTCCGCGCCGCCTTCCATCGCTTCTGTCCCTGCGCGCCTTCGAGGCGACCGCGCGCCGCCTGAGCTTCACGGCCGCCGCGCACGAGCTGAACGTCACCCAGTCGGCCATCAGCCGCCACGTGCGCGCGCTGGAGGAGGACGTGGGCCAGGCGCTGTTCGTGCGCATGCACCGCGCCGTCACCCTCACCCCCGCCGGCCGCAGGTTCGCGGCAGACCTTGGCGTGGGCTTCCTTGCCATCCACCGCGCCGTGGAGGCGGTGCGCGGTGCGCGCCCGCAGCGGCTGCGGGTCTCGGCAGAGCCGGCCTTCGCCGCGCGCTGGTTGCTCGAGCGCCTGGGCCGCTTCTCCATCGCCCACCCGCGGATCGAGCTCGAGCTGGAGACCACCGACGAGCTGCGGGTCCTGGGCAAGGAGGCGGATATCGCCATCCGCTACGTGGCCAGCGCCGCGGGCCGGCCGCGCGGGCGCTACCTGAGCCTGCTGCAGATGCAGGGCGTGCCGGTGATTGCCGGCGTGCGGCCGCGGCCGCGGCAATGGCACCACGACACGGCGGTGCTGGGCCACCGGCTGCTGCACGACGATGACGGCACGGCGTGGCGCAGCTGGTTCAGCGCCGCGGGGCTGACCGGGTTCGATGCCGCGCGCCACCTGCACTTCACGGACTATTCGCTGACCCTTGCGGCCTGCGAGCGCGGCCAGGGAGTGGCCCTGGGGAGCGCGGTGTTCATCGAGGGCGAACTCAGAAGCGGCCGGCTGGCGGAGATCGGCCGCACGCGCGTGCCCTTTGGCGAGTACCTGCTGCTGGAGGGCGGCGGCCGCGCCACGCAGGCGCTCCGCGCCGCCTTCATCCGCTGGCTGGAAGCGGAGCTTCCCGGGGCGCCTTAGCTTTAGACCCTGCGGCCGCGCTGGCCAAGCACGTTGGCGGTGAAGGTGATCGGAGGCACGTTATCCTCGACCACTTCCCACACCCGCTCGTAGCCGGTGTGGCTGATCTTCCAGGCACCCGACTGCTTCGCGTAGCGGTCGCGGTAGAAGGCCGCCCCGCGCACCGTGCGCTTCTGCACCCGGTTGTAGTACCAGTCTTGCAGGTACCACAGCCCTTCTGCGCTTCCAGGACCGGTGAGGTCAATCTCCGGGTGGTGGCAGTTGTGGTTGATGACCACGTCGGCGTTGGCCGAGACCGCCAGGTACTCCAGCAGCTTCGCCCGCCCTTCCACCGTGACATCGTAGCTGCCGCCGACAAAGCGCGCGGTCACGTCCTCGGTGAACAGTGTCCCGAGGAGCGCCAAGTCCCCGGTATCCATCGCGCGCAGGTAGCGGTACTTCACGCGCTTGATCTGCTCCATCTCGACCAGGTCATCGGCGGTCATCAATGCTCCCTTCGTAACAGTTCACTGGCGGTCAATGATCGCACGGGACGCTCCCGGTGCGCCGTGCAACAAAAAGGGATAAGGGCCGCGTTCAGAAGCGTGTGCTGTGGGCGACAGACCTTCCGTCAGAATTTAAATATCCAGTGATTTAGTCGTGCGTGTGACCGGGACCCGCTCATAGGAGCCCGACCGTACCGCCCTAGGGACGTACCGACCCTACGACTAGCGTAAATGTCTGCAAAAAGTGGAAGTCTGGCCTGGACAGCGCAAACCCTGCACTGTGCGGATCGCAGAGTTGCTTGATCTCGTTGAAGTCTGCTGGAGAAAGATGCTTCTTGAGCCTTTCACCCCATGTGTCGCGGAATATCGCCTCGTACAGATAGTCGCGATCGGACGGAGCCAGTGGCGCCACCCGCTCTATTGCTACGGTCGACGCGGAGACGTCCGATAGCCCCGCCGACAGCAAAGTCCCTACCAGTGCTCGGATCCCGGTCGTGGAATCTTCTGACAGCCCGTAGCGATCACGATAGTAGGCACGGACGGCCTCGTTTGTTCTGTGCTCCAGACGCTCGTCCCACGCGAAATACATGTCCGGAAGAAAGGAACTCTGCCCTACTGCCAACCGTCCTCCAGCGCGGAGCAGCGCGGCCAGCCGTCGCGCGGCAGTCACTGGCTCACTCAGATGATTGAGCGTGTTCACACACCAGATAAGGTCGAATTGATCAGCCCGTAATGGGGGTCTGGTGATGTCCGCTTGAATAATCGTCGCGTACGCTGGCGCGACCGAACGCGAACGGAGGGCGTGGGCGCGCGCTAGGTCTACGCCAACCAGGCTCCCGCCTGGGCCGACTGCTTCCGCAAACCACCCGAGGGCTTCACCACTCCCGCAGCCCGCATCCAGGACATGCATTCCCGGGCGGACACATAGACTCCGAATGGCTTGGCGGAGCTCTGGCTCCGCAAATGCATTGAAGAGCTGAAGCTTGCGGGAATAATCGCGCGCAGCCGTATCGCCCAGGAGTGGTTTCACATTTTCAGTGTACAAGCTAATTTCGGGGGCGGAGCGCCGGCTGCGCTAACATCAACGCCGCGACTTCTGGTAGCGCTGCAGTGCGCGACGCCCCAGCGCCCACGGCGTCATCTTCTGGTGCTTCGTGAACAATCCTTCGGGGAGCGCCAGGCGAAAGCGCCCCATGACATTGACCAGTCGCCGGCTCAGCGGCGTAGAGGCACGCTCTGACACGGCATGCAGCGATCTATCGGAGTTGATGAAAATCACCGCAGTGTTGGCCCGGTAGGGCACGGTGTGTACGAGTTCGCCGTCAGCCTCATCGATCTCCGAACCGACGAACCGGTGGTGTCGATTTTTCTTCCAGCGCAGGATCTCCAGATTACCTCCCGCCACGGTGTCCTCGTCCCTGCGAAAGTACAGCAGGGCCGCGAATAGCTCATCCGGTGCATCAGTGTGAACGCGCCTGACGCTGCTTTGGCGTATCGACGGCGTGTTGATGCCAATGTGGCAGTCCAGCAAAATCTGGCGGTCGCGGGAACCGACGTCGCCCAGCACGCCGGTGGTGAACTTCGCCAGCGCACATCCGATCCGGCGTTCGAGCTGTGGATAGGTCGCAACGATCTCCGGACCAAGCAACTGCACGAACTCGCGATAGAACGCGTTCGATGTGTGGTATGCGACGAACTCCCGCCATGCTGAGCTGAAGCGCTCCGGCCGGGCGAGGATCCCCGGTGCAGAAAGATCGTGACGCGAGTTCTGCCGTGGGGGGCTGTGCCGTGGACTGCTTTGAGGCTCGAGCTCGAGGATGGTCGCGTCTGCAGGGTAGGTGCTTGCCAGCTCCTCGTAGAGCCGCGCTGGCAGACAGTCTTCGATGACGATGTGCGGGTACGGATCGTGGCGCACATCAGCGCGCGTCACTCGTCCGAGTATGCTGAGCTCTGACATATCCAAATTCAGGGCGATGCTTCTCAGTCAGCCGGCTTGGGACTCTACGATCACATCCGCGCCAACGTCGCGACAGCGCCTTGCCCCGCGGCCCATTTGTTCATGGGGTGATTCTGGCATGCGGCGCTGAGTCCACGCTTCGAGCCTCTGTGAAGTCCTGCGGGCTTGGGAAAACAACGGATCACAGCTTCCTCCGCTGCCTGGTTGTAACTCGTTGAATTTGTTGAGCTCGAATGGGACCGAAGAGCAGGCCTTCAGCCTGTAATGGCGACGGGGGTTAGCCCGTCTTCAATCACAGTCAGTGAAGAAATCAGGCATGCCGGGTGCGTCGCCGAGTTCCTGGGTGATTTCCGTTCGCGGCTTGCAGTGGTTCATGGTCTCGGCAATTGCGATGATTTCGCGGAGGCCTGCCATCGTCAGGTGCACCCCGGTCTCCATCCTGCGCACGCACTCGGCGAACTTCTGGAAGTCGCCGTGCTTGGACGTCTGCAGCGGATAGCGCGAAAAGAATGGAATGATGATGCCGGTGAGTTCCGCCCGCCGCCGCACGCAGTACCTGAAGAGGTGCTCCTTGTGGTTGTCGTAGCGGGTGTTCTGGTAGACGTCGCCGATGCCGAAGAACTCGACAAACGTATGCAGGCTACTGACGCTCTTGGCACCCTGCGTGACGGCGAATTCGTGCCCGACCTGGAATCCGGTGCGGTAGCCCTTGCGCGCCCGGCGATCAGGCTGGCGGATGAAGTTGATTGAAAAACAGCCCTCGCCGTCGACGAAACCGGTGATCCAGCCGATGCGCAGCAGGCGCTCGTAGTCCTCGGTCGGCAGCGCTTCGCAGTCCACCAGCGCGGGAGATTGTGGCATCGGGCGATGAGTCCGCGAGCGGGTGTGCGCAATCTATTTGCCCGCCCCGGTGCGGGCAACGCGCAAATCTCGTGCGTCCCTGTGGTTTTGTATACTTCGCACCCCGCCAGCCTTGGGTCCCGCGGCAAAGAGTGAGGTTCCCCGCGAATGAGAGCCGTACTGCTGAAGGGTCATGGAGGAACCGGGCAGCTCGAACTGCGCGACGACGTGCCGGTGCCGGTTGCGGCACGGGGCGAGGTGCTGGTCGCGATCAGCGCCGCAGCCATCAACAACACCGACATCAATACCCGGCTGGGCTGGTACTCGAAAGCCATTGCCTCGGCCACCGAAAACACCCGGGCCCCGGCAGCGGCGGCGGCCGACTCCGGCTGGGCCGGAAATCCCCTGAGCTTTCCGCGGATACAGGGAGCGGATGCCTGCGGCCGCATCGTGGCGGTGGGGCCTGATGTCGATCCCGCCCGCATCGGGCAGCGCGTCCTCATTGACCCGGTCATAAGGCCCGCCTCCGGCGCGCCGCTGTACTTCGGCTCGGATATTCCCGGTGCGTTCGCGCAATTCACCGCGGTCCCGGCGAGGAACGCCGTCGCCATCGACAGCACGCTGACGGACATCGAGCTGGCCTCGTTTCCATGCGCCTACCTGGCCGCTGAGAACATGCTGACGCGCGCCGCGGTCGTCGCCGGTGACCGGGTCCTGATCACGGGGGCATCAGGCGGCGTGGGTTCGGCTGCCGTGCAGCTCGCCCGTCGGCGCGGCGCGCACGTGACGGCACTGGCCGGGGCGACAAAGGCGGCGCTGCTTGGGACCCTGGGAGCCTCGCGGGTGCTGCCGCGCGAGGCGGATCTGTTGGCGCAGCTGGGGCGCGAGTCCGTCGACACCGTCATCGACGTCGTGGGCGGCCCCGGGTTCTTGCAGCTTCTGGAGGTCCTGGCCCGCGGCGGCTGCTACGCGGTAGCCGGCGCGATCGCAGGTCCGGTGGTCGAACTGGACCTGCGCACCCTGTACCTGAAGGACCTGCGCCTGCTGGGATGCACGATTCCCGGTAAGGAGGTGTTCGCGAACCTGGTCCGCTATATCGAGCGCGGCGAGATCCGCCCCATGATCAGCGCCACCTATCCCCTCGCGGAGATCGTCGCGGCGCAGGAGAGCTTCATGGAGAAGTCTCACGTCGGGAAGATCACCCTGGTGCTGTAGTCACAAGGATAGGCGCCCCGCGCTAAAGCTACTGCACCTGGTTTCTTACGCATTGCCGGAGAATTCCATCATTGGCCTCGCTCTTGCCGCTGGGCAGACCCGCCCAGGACAGTGCTGACTATTGGAAGAAGTGCAGCGCAGCGGCGACGATCGCTTCGGGGGCGTCCTCCTGCATCAGGTGTCCCGCTTGCGGAATCTCCGCCAGTGCTGTGCCCAGCATGACCGCCAGCTCCCGTCCGCGCGCCACCGGGATCCACTCGTCCTTGACTCCCCACAGCAACGTGACCGGACATCGAATGTCACCGTACCGGCCCTGCACCTCATCGGTGAACTTCAGGTCCATCTGCGCAATCTGGCGATAGAAGGCCGGCTGACCCACGGGACCCAGCCAGGGGGCGAGGTAAGGTTCGAGCTCAGCATCGCTCATCGGGCGTGCGATGGCGCCGCGGATGTACGCGGCCAGTATCGCCCGCTGCAGGTAGTCCGGCACGCCTGCGAACGCGGCCTCGTGCTGGCGCACGTGCTGCACGAACGGCGATCCCCAGGGCCGGATCGCCACGGCGTCGAACATGAGCAGCCGCGAGTAGTCGCAGCCGTTGAGAAGATGGGCACGCAGCGCGGTCGCGGCCCCAAAGTCGTGGGCCAGCACGCTCGGTCGGCTGATCTCCCAGTGGTCCAGCAGGGCCGCCAGCACACGGTTCTGCACACCCAGGGAAACATCCTGGCCATCGTGCATCTCGGACTGCCCGTATCCGAGAAGATCAAAGAGGAAGACCCGGTGCGTGCGGGCCAGCCGCGGCGCGATGTCCCGCCAGACATATGAAGAGAACGGCGTGCCATGCACCAGCACCAATGGCGGGCCGTCGCCGAGCACGTCCCAGGCGACGCGCTGCCCCGCAAAGCTGAAGACCCTTGCCAGTGACCACGCGGTTGTCATCGCAGTGACCGGAACATTAGCTTCCCGGAGCCGCAAAAGGAAAAAGCCCCCGGAATCTTGCGACTCCGGGGGCTTTTATTTGAAGCCTGGCGGTGACCTACTCTGGCATGCCTGAAAGGCACACTACCATCGGCGCAGAGCGTTTTCACTTCCGAGTTCGGAATGGGATCGGGTGGTACCCGCTCGCTATGGCCGCCAGGCAAACTTTTTGAGATTCATGAAGGCGCCCCTCGCGGGGCGCCTTCACGCCTCTCCAATCTGGTTAGTTTCTGCTTCGACGCTTGTCGCATTCACTCAAATGATGGACGAACCATCTTGCATCGATATCAATAACCGACAAGCGGTCAAACCACTTGAGGTTATATGGTCAAGCCTCACGGGCAATTAGTACTGGTTAGCTGAAGCCATTACTGGCCTTACACACCCAGCCTATCAACCACGTAGTCTTCGTGGGCCCTTTAGGGGAATCGAGTTCCCAGGGAGATCTAATCTTGGGGGGGGCTTCCCGCTTAGATGCTTTCAGCGGTTATCCCGTCCACACATAGCTACCCGGCAGTGCCACTGGCGTGACAACCGGAACACCAGAGGTGTGTCCATCCCGGTCCTCTCGTACTAAGGACAGCTCACCCTCAAATCTCCAACGGCTACGGAAGATAGGGACCAAACTGTCTCACGACGTTTTGAACCCAGCTCGCGTACCACTTTAATCGGCGAACAGCCGAACCCTTGGGACCTGCTACAGCCCCGGGATGTGATGAGCCGACATCGAGGTGCCAAACTCCTCCGTCGATGTGGACTCTTGGGAGGAATAAGCCTGTTATCCCCGGAGTACCTTTTATCCGTTGAGCGATGGCCCTTCCATACAGAACCACCGGATCACTATGACCTGCTTTCGCACCTGCTCGACTTGTCAGTCTCGCAGTCAAGCACGCTTATGCCATTGCACTCTTATGCGCGATGACCGACCGCGCTGAGCGTACCTTTGCACTCCTCCGTTACTCTTTAGGAGGAGACCGCCCCAGTCAAACTACCCACCATACAGTGTCCCCAATCCGGATTACGGACCAAGGTTAGAACTCCGACATTATCAGGGTGGTATTTCAAGGTTGCCTCCACAAGAGCTAGCGCCCCTGCTTCAAAGGCTCCCACCTATCCTACACAGACAAGGTCAAAGTTCAGTGTAAAGCTGTAGTAAAGGTTCACGGGGTCTTTCCGTCTTTCCGCAGCTACGCCGCATCTTCACAGCGATTTCAACTTCACTGAGTCTCGGGTCGAGACAGTAGGGCCAGCGTTACGCCATTCGTGCAGGTCGGAACTTACCCGACAAGGAATTTCGCTCTAGGTGTTTTCTGAGTGAAATCAATCACTTAGACGAGGCACGCGTTCCTTTCACGTGACTCCTGCATGTCGCCATGCAGTTCGGACTATATCTTCACCAGGCGAGCAAATTAGTCGCGCGGTGTTTGGCGTGTAGTCTCTGAGGATTCTGATCACGGAAGTGACCAGCCTTTCCTGCTGATTGACTGCACCGGATGGGTTGTCACCTGGCATCTCGTTACCGAGATGTTAGGTACCACCGGATACTCAGTTATTCCAGCATATAGCCAAATTTGACTAAGGCAGCGTGTGCAACCTTAGGACCGTTATAGTTACGGCCGCCGTTTACCGGGGCTTCGATCAGGAGCTTTGCCTTGCGGCTGACCCCATCAATTAACCTTCCGGCACCGGGCAGGCGTCAGACCCTATACATCCACTTACGTGTTAGCAGAGTCCTGTGTTTTTGATAAACAGTCGCAGCCCCCGATTACCTGTGACCTCTCATTGCTCATGGAGTAAATCCAATCACAACAGGAGGCATACCTTCTCCCGAAGTTACGGTATCAATTTGCAGAGTTCCTTAACCCGAGTTCTCTCAAGCGCCTTAGGAGATTTTCTCCTCACCCACCAGTGTCGGTTTACGGTACGGACAACTCCAACCTGAAGCTTAGAGGCTTTTCCCGGAAGCGTGGCGTCGATCACTTCGGAGACCGAAGTCTCCTCGTACTCAGTTCTCGGTGTTGAATGACCCTCCGGATTTGCCAGGAAGATCCACCTACGGCCTTGAACGGCACTGCTGCCGCTGATCTAGCCTTCTCCGTCACCCCATCGCAGTTGGAACCGGTGCAGGAATGTTAACCTGCTTTCCATCGACTACACCTTTCGGTCTCGCCTTAGGATCCGACTCACCCTCGGCCGATTAACGTGGCCCAGGAAACCTTGGGTTTTCGGCGTGCGGGTTTTTCACCCGCATTAACGTTACTCATGTCAGCATTCGCACTTCTCATACCTCCAGCATGCCTCGCAGCACACCTTCGCAGGCTTAGAGAACGCTCCCCTACCACGTGAACGACCCGGAGGTCACTCACATCCATAGCTTCGGTGCTCGGCTTAGCCCCGTTAAATCTTCCGCGCGAGCCGACTAGACCAGTGAGCTATTACGCTTTCTTTAAAGGATGGCTGCTTCTAAGCCAACCTCCTGGCTGTCTATGCCTTCTCACATCGTTTACCACTTAGCCGAAACTTTGGGACCTTAGCTGATGGTCTGGGTTGTTGCCCTTTTCACAACGGACGTTAGCACCCGCTGTGTGTCTCCCGAGTATCACTTCAGGGTATTCGGAGTTTGCATGGAGTTGGTAGGCCGAGATGGCCCCCTTCTCCAAACAGTGCTCTACCCCCCTGAGTGTTCACTCGAGGCACTACCTAAATAGCTTTCGGGGAGAACCAGCTATCGCCAGCCTTGATTAGCCTTTCACTCCTATCCACAG
>CAWCGL010000009.1:105000-484625 GCA_963794975.1 uncultured Pseudomonadota bacterium
ACGCTCGAGCGCATCTTCCGCCGCCTGAAACTCGATCTTGCGGACCTGGCCTCCCTGCGCAGCCTGCCCGGGGTGCGCGAGGCGCTGGACAGCCTGCGCCCCGGGGATGCGCTGCGGGTCACGCACAAGGATGGCGCGCTCTATGGCCTGGAGCGGCGCCTGAACGAGACCCAGACCCTGCGCGTCTCGCGCGACGCCAGCCTTACCCTCAAGGCCGACGTGCTGCAGAACCCGCTGGAGACCCGCAGCCGCACCGTGCGCGGGGTGATCGACAGCTCGCTGTTCGAGGCGGTCGAGGCCGCCGGCTCCCACGACCAGACCGCGGTGAACCTGGCGGACATCTTCGGCTGGGACATCGACTTCGTGCTCGACGTGCGCCAGGGCGACTCCTTCATCGTCACCTATCCTGAGTACTACCGCGACGGGGTGTACGTGAAGGACGGTCCGATCGAGGCGGCCGTGTTCGTCAACCAGGGCCGCGAGTTCAAGGCGGTGCGCTACACCGACCCGGAGGGCAGCGCGCACTACTACACCCCCGACGGGCGCAGCCTGCACAAGGCCTTCCTGCGCACCCCGGTGGAGTTCACCCGGGTCAGCTCGCGCTTCAACTCCGCCCGCTACCACCCGATCCTGAACCTGATCCGCGCCCACAAGGGCGTCGACTACGCCGCCCCCGAGGGCACCCCGGTGCGCGCCGCCGGCGACGGCCGCGTGCGCTTCGCCGGCCGCAAGGGTGGCTACGGGAATGTGGTGGAGATCGAGCACTCCGCCAGCGTGGTCACGGTCTACGGCCACCTGTCGCGCTTCGCCAAGCTCACCCACGTCGGGGCGCACGTAACCCAGGGCGTGGTCATCGCCTATGTCGGCATGACCGGCCTTGCCACAGGTCCCCACCTGCACTACGAGTACCGCGTGAACGGGGTCTTCAAGAACCCCCAGACCGTGAACCTGCCCGGCGCCAACCCCATCGAGGCGCGCTGGCGCGATGACTTCAACGCCAAGACCGCCCCGCTCCTGGCGAGCCTCGAGGCCCCGGCCGGCCCGATGCTGGTCTCGCGCTAGCCGCGCGGGCGCGCCGGACGGGAGTCCCGTTCCGCTTCCTTCCCCTCAGGCAAACTCGTCCGGCATCGCCGCCTTGCGACGCTCGACGTACTCGCGCACCGCCTGGTCGGCGTCCGCCTCGATCGCCGGCGGCTCGTAGTTGTGCAGCTGCGCCTGCCAGCGGGCGTTGGCCCGCTGCAGCTGGTCCTGCGAACCCTCCGCACTCCACTGCTCGTAGGAGTTGTTGTCGGCGAGCTCGAAGTCGTAGTAGGCGTTCTCGTAGTTGGCGAGCGTGTGCTGCGAGCCGAGGTAGTGCTTGCCGGGCCCGATCTCGCGGAAGGCGGCCAGCGCGAAACCGTTCTCGTCCAGGGACAGGCCGTTGGCGAGGGTGTGGAAGGCCCCCAGCTGGTCCACGTCCATCACGAATTTCTCGTACGACATGGTAAGCCCGGACTCGAGCCAGCCGGCCGCGTGCAGCATGAAGTTCGCACCGGCGAGGAACGCCGGCCACAGCGAGTTGGCGCTCTCGGCAGCGGCCTGGGCGTCGGCAACCTTGGACGCGCACAGCGTCCCGCCGCAACGCAGCGGTACCCCGAGGCGCCGCGCGAGCTGGCCGATCGCCAGGTACGCGAGGGCCGGCTCGGGCGTGCCGAAGGTCGGCGCGCCACTGCGCAGCGACATGGACGACAGGAAGTTGCCGAGAATGGCCGGCGCGCCGGGTTTCTCCAGCTGCGCCAGCGCCACGCAGAACATCGCCTCCGCGAAGCACTGTGCCAGGGCGCCGGCGGTGGTCACCGGCCCCATCGCGCCGCCGAGGATGAACGGCACGCACACCGGCGCCTGGTTGGCAGCCGCATAGGTGCGGATCACCCGGCTCGCCTCGCCATCGAGCACCAGGGGCGAGTTGACGTTGACGTTGCCGAGTATCACGCAGTGGCTGGCCACGAACTCCGCGCCGAACAGCCGCCGGCACATCTCGATCGAGTCGGCGGCGCGGGCGGCAGTGGTCACCGACCCCATGAATGCCTTGTCCGAGTAGCGCATGTGCGCGTAGACCATGTCGAAATGGCGCTTGTTCACCGGCACGTCCACCGGCTCGCAGACCGTGCCGCCGGAGTGGTGCAGCCAGGGCGCCATGTACGTCAGCTTGATGAAATTGTGGAAGTCCTCGAGCGTCCCGTAGCGCCGCCCGCGCTGCAGGTCCGAGACGAACGGCGGCCCATAGGCCGGGGCGAAGACGGTGTGCTCGCCGCCGATCTGGACGTTGCGGGCCGGATTGCGCGCGTGCTGGGTGAAAACCCGCGGGGCCGAGCGCACGATCTGCCGGGCCAGCCCTGCAGGCACGTGCACGCGGCAGCCGTCGGTGATGACCGCCCCGGCCCGGCGCCATAGTTCCAGCGCGACCTCGTCGCCGCGGATTTCCATGCCGATCTCGTCGAGCAGGCGGTCCGCGTGCAGCTCGATCGCGCCCAGCCCCTCCTCGTCGAGCAGTGCGTACGGCGGCAGGCGGCGGGTGATGAAGGCCGGCGCCTGCGGGGGCTTTGCCGAGCGCGCCTTGCGCGTTTCGCGGCCGCTGGGGCCACGGCGCCTGGAACCGGCAGTCTCAGACATCGGACTGATCCTCGTGCGGGGGGCTGGTGCTCATGCGCGCATCTTCAGGCCCCGGGGGTCGGACGAGGAATAATGACCTCGGCGGGACACTGCCCGGCGGCCCCCGTCCCGTCAACATGCGCCGCAGAGCCTGCCCTGGTCACGGGAACGAGGCCTGCCCGCGACCGCGGGCCCTGAAGGCCCGGGCGTCCGGCCGGGCCGCCTTAACAGTTCTGTCGCACCGGCACTGCTACCATGGGGAGACAAGCCGTCTGTGTTCAGCGCGGCGAGGCCCAAGCTCCATGGATTCGCCGGACCTGAAGGCGCCCCAGCACTACATCAATCGCGAGCTCTCCTTCCTGGAGTTCAACCACCGCGTCCTCGAGCAGGCGTTCGATGAGTCGGTGCCGTTGCTGGAGCGGCTGAAGTTCCTGTGCATCTCCTGCAGCAATCTGGACGAGTTCTTCGAGATCCGCGTCGCAGGCTTGAAGCAGCTGCAGGAACTCGGCGGTGGCGGCCCGCTGGCTGCCGACGGGCTGTCGGTCGCCGAACAGCTCACGGCGATCCACGACCGCGCCACGCAGTTGGTCGCCGACCAGTACCGCTGCCTTAACGAGCTGCTACTGCCGGCGCTGGCCGCCGAGGGGGTGCCGCTGCTGGAGCCCCCCGAGTGGACGCCCGAGAACCACGCCTGGCTCGAGCAGTACTTCGAGCGCGAGGTCGAGCCGGTCTTGAGTCCCCTGGGCCTGGACCCCGCGCGCCCCTTCCCGCGCATCCAGAACAAGAGCCTGAACTTCATCGTGCGCCTGGAGGGCAAGGATGCCTTCGACCGCGACAGCGAGCTGGCCATCGTGCAGGCGCCGCGCTCGCTGCCGCGCGTGGTGCCGCTGCCCGGGGCCGGCAGCAGCCGCGGCTGCGTGCTGCTCTCGACCATCGTGCAGGCCTTCGTCCACAAGCTGTTCACCGGCATCACGGTGATCGGCTGCTACCAGTTCCGCCTGACGCGCAACAGCGACCTGTTCGTGGACGAGGAGGAGATCGATGACCTGCGCCGCGCGCTCGAGGGCGAGCTGGCGCACCGCCGCTACGGCAACGCGGTGCGCCTGGAGACCTCCAGCGACTGCCCGGCGGACATGGTGAAGTTCCTGCAGGCGCAGTTCGCCTCGGCCTTCCTCGACACCTACCCGGTCGATGGGCCGGTGAACCTCAACCGCCTCTCGGCGGTGTACGACCTGATCCAGCGCCCCGACCTTAAGTACCCGATCTTCACCCCCGGCATGCCCAAGCGCCTGATCGGCAACCCCGACCTGTTCGCCGCCATCCGCCAGAAGGACCTTTTGGTCCACCACCCCTACCAGAGCTTCGTGCCGGTGATGGACTTCCTGCGCCAGGCCGCCGCCGACCCGGCGGTGCTCGCCATCAAGCAGACCCTGTACCGCGCCGGCCACGACTCCCCGCTGGTGGATGCGCTGGTCAACGCCGCCCAGGCCGGCAAGGACGTGACGGTCATCGTCGAGCTGCGCGCCCGCTTCGACGAGGAGGCCAACATCGAGCTGTCCAATCGCCTGCAGGAAGCCGGCGCGCACGTCATGTACGGGGTGGTCGGCTACAAGACCCACGCGAAGCTGTTGCTGGTGGTGCGCCGCGAGGCCGAGGGCATCCGCCGCTACTGCCACCTGGGCACGGGCAACTACCACCCGCGCAGCGCCCGCCAGTACACCGACTACGGCCTGTTCACCTGCAACGACGAGATCGGGCACGACGTGCACGAGCTGTTCCTGCAGCTGACCAGCCTCACCCAGACGCCGAAGCTCAAGCGCCTCACCCAGTCCCCCTTCGGCATGCACGAGATGATCCTCGGCAAGGTGGCGCGCGAGGCCGAGCACGCGCGCGCCGGCCGCCCGGGGCGGGTGATCGCCAAGATGAACGCGCTGGTGGATGCGCAGGCCATCGAGGCGCTCTACCGCGCCTCGCGCGCCGGGGTGAAGATCGACCTCGTCGTGCGCGGGGTGTGTGCGCTGCGCCCCGGCATCCCCGGGGTCTCGGAGAACATCACCGTGCGCTCGATCGTCGGGCGCTTCCTCGAGCACTCGCGCGTGTTCTACTTCGAGAACGGCGGGGAGTCGCAGCTGTACTGCGCGAGCGCGGACTGGATGGAGCGCAACTTCTTCCGCCGCGTCGAGGTCGCCTTCCCGATCCTGCGCCGCAACCACATCGAGCGCATCCGCCGCGACCTGGACCTGTGCCTGTCGGACAACTGCCAGGCGTGGCGGCTGAAGCCGGACGGCCAGTACGAGCGCATCGCCCGCGGCGAGGCGCGCCCGCTCAGCGTGCAGTCGGAGCTGCTGTCGACCTACGCGGCGGGCCCTGCCACGGTCTCCTGATCAGTGCCGCAGCAGGTCGAGCGAGGAACCCAGGTACAGGTAGAGCGCCGAGACCCCGTGCTCCGACAACCCGTACGCCAGGTACACCGGGCCGATCTTCGAGGCCACCCCCAGGAACAGCGAGCCGCTGACGATCACCCCGTGTGACGGAGTTGCGTCCAGGCGCTCCCAGACATTGCCGGTCTCCAGCGAGGCGCCGAGGAAGGTGGCGGCCCCGGAGAGCGCATTGAGCGTCACCGCGCGCCGGAACTGCAGCGCGCCGAAGGCGAACTCGCGGCCGACCAGCTCGTTGATCTGGTAGCCGGAGAAATCGAACAGCCCGCCGTGGGAGAACTGGTCGTAGTAGGGGGCGTGCGTGCCGAAGTCCGAGCCGCCGCTGGCGGTGATCGTCCAGTTGTTGCGCTCGCGCTGAGTCCAGGTATGGGTGAACTCGAGCGAGCCGGAGTCGTACTTGAAGTCGCTCCCCAGGCCCGGCTCGGCGAACAGACCCGTCACCAGCAGGTAGGTGCCCTCGGTCGGGAACACCCGCCGGTCCAGGGTGTCGACGACGAAGCGGGCCTGCACGCCACCGGTGGCGTACTTGCCGGTGAGAGCGGCGATGGTCGGATCACCGACCTTGGTGCCTACGTCGACCGTGCCGCGCATCAGGCCGGCACGCAGCTCCCCCCAGTTGCCCAGCGCCATGCCGGCATCCAGGTGGCCCTCGCCGCGGCGCGTGTCCAGCTGCACCCGCGCGGTACCGTTGTCATAGACGTACGGCAGGTCCTGCTGGAACAGCACCGTCGGGGACACGAAGAAGCGCTGGCTCAGCTCCAGCGGCTGGTAGAACGAGACGTTCAGCAGGTTGGGCGTGCCCACCTGCGCGATCGTGCGCAGCTCCCCGCCGAGGGAGTTCAGCCAGCGCATCTCGAAGTCCGCGCGCGCCCCCCAGGCAGTCTGGGCATGGAAGTCGGTGCTCAGGTTCAGGTCGAACATCAGGTAGTTCGGCCCCCACGGTTTCTCGACCGCGGTGTAGGTGAGCACGTTGCGCCCGTCGACCACTTCCAGCCGGTAGTCCACCGAGACGAAATCCCCGCGCGCCACCAGGCGGTTGGTGTCCTCCGCCGCGCTGGCCCCGTCGTAGGTATCGCCGGCCTTCACGTGCAGGTAGGTGCGCATGACCGCGGGGTTGGTGACACTGAAGCCGGCGAGGCGCACCTCGTCGATCTTCACCGTGCCGATGCCGTTGATCCGCGGCAGCCCGGCGCGCCAGGCCGCGTAGGCCTGCGGCGAGAGGCTGTAGCGGGCCAGCTGCGGGGCGACCGCGCGCGCGGCCGCCTCCCCGATCGGGATGGCATCGGGGACCTTGTCGAAGTCTCCCGAGCCGATGTCCTTCAGCACCACGTTGATCTTGATGTCCTTGTCCGTCAGGGTCGCCAGCTGCGCGCGCTCGTTGGCCTCGATGGCGATGTTCATCGCCTGGCTCGCCACGCCGAGCAGCTTGGTGAGGCTGCTGCGCGGGGGCGCCGGATTGCTCACCGGCACCACGATCACCACGTCCGCGCAGGTCTCGCGGGCGACATCCACCGGCAGGTTGCGCACCAGCATGCCATCGGCATAGATGTGGCCGTTGGCCTCCACCGGGGCGAACACCCCGGGCACGGCCATGCTGGCACGCATGGCCTGCGCCAGGTCGCCCCGGTCCCAGACCACCACCGCGCCGGATTCCAGGTCCGTGGCGACGGCCCGGAACGGGATCGGCAGCTGGTTGAAGTCCGAGACGCCCCCGGCGTCGGCGACGATGCGGCGGAACAGGGTCTCGATCTGGTGCGTCGGCAGCAGCCCGCCGGGGGCGGTGATGCCGCCGTCCTTCACCCCCAGCTCCAGGTTGTTGGTGAAGAAGGCGTTCAGGTTCTTGCGGTGGTAGGGCGTGTCCTGGCGCGGCACGGTGGCGAGCACCTCACCCCAGTTGATCGAGGTGACGACCTTCTCCAGCTGCTGCGCCGACTGGCCGGTGGCGTAGGCGGCGCCCACGATCGAGCCCATGGAAGTGCCGGCGATGCAGTCGACCGGGATGTGCATCTCCTCGAGCACCTTGATGACGCCGATGTGCGCGCCACCCTTGGCGCCCCCGCCACCCAGCACCAGGCCGATGCGCGGCCGGGCCGCGGCCGGCGGCGCGGCGGCCGGCTGCGTGACCACCCCCGGCGGCACCTGCGTGACATCGGCTTCGGCCAGGGAGCCCGGCAGGCTCACGGCGGCAGTCAGCAGGGCGGCCCAGTGGCTCAGTCGCATGGCGATCCCCCCGGAGGCGTTCTAGTTATGCCGGGCTCGCAGCACTGGAAAAGCTTACCCGTTCCTAGCCGCGGCCGCCGCTGAAGACCCGCAGCCGGAAACCGGACATGCGCAGGTAATCCACCTCCTGCTGCAGGTCCGCGGAGGTGAGCGGATGGTCCTTCAGCCAGCGCGCCGGGAAGCGCACCTCGAGCGAGCGCGGGGTGGCGGACAGCTCGATCGCCGGCAGCGCGGTGGCGCTGCGGCCGCGGTGCAGCAGCACCGCCAGGCGCAGCAGCACGATCAGGTGCACCGCGCTGTGGTCCCAGGGCGGGACCAGCTCCTCGATGCGGTCCAGGGTGAGCTTGCGGCGGTGGGTGCCGACCAGGCGTGCGAGCAGGCGCTGCTCCTCGCGCGGGAAGCCGGGCATGTCGGCGTTCTCGAGCAGGTAGGCGCCGTGGCGGTGGTAGCCGGAGTGGGAGACGTCGAGGCCGATCTCGTGCAGCCGGGCGCCCCACTTCAGCGCCAGGTGCGCCAGCGGCTCCTCGAGCTTCCAGGTCTCGCGCACCTGCTCGAGGAAGTCGCGCACCGTGGCCTCGACGCGCTCGGCCTGCCCGGTGTCGACGTGGTAGCGCTGCTGCATGGCGCGCACGGTGCGCTCGCGCGCGTCCTCGCGCTTGTAGCGGCCGATCATGTCGTACAGCAGGCCCTCGCGCATCGCCCCGTCGGCGATCTGCATCTCCTTCACGTCGAGCATGCTGAATACTTCGGTGAGGATGGCCAGACCTCCCGGGAACACCGGGCGACGGTCCTCGGTGATCGGCTCCAGGTTCAGCTCGCGGATGTGGCCGGCATCGACGCTGTAGTCGATCGCCCGCGCCAGGCCCGCCGGGGTGATGGTGAGCGCCTGCGGGTCGAGCGCGCGGATCGCCTCGCCGATGGCGCGCACCGTGCCGGAGCTGCCGGCCGAGTGCTCCCAGCCGCGGCGGCGGAAGGCGGCCTGCACCGGCTCGAGCTCCAGGCGTGCGGCCAGGCGCGCCCGCTCCATGCGCTTGGCGGAGATCTTGCCGTCGCGGAAGAAGCGCTCGCTCAGGGCAACGCAGCCCATCTGCAGGCTCTCCAGCTCAAGCGGCGTCAGGCCATCGCCGATGATCAGCTCCGTGCTGCCGCCGCCGATGTCCACCACCAGGCGCTTGCCGGCGCTGCTGGGCATGGTGTGCGCGACGCCCAGGTAGATCAGGCGCGCCTCCTCCATGCCGGCGATGATCTCGATCGGGTGGCCGAGGGCCTCGCGCGCGCGCTCGAGGAAGGCCTGCTTGCGGTGCGCCAGGCGCAGCGCGTTGGTGCCCACCACGCGCACCGAGTCGGCGTGCATGTCGCGCAGGCGCTGGCCGAAGCGCTCGAGGCAGCCCAGCGCGCGCGCGGCCACGTCCTTGTCGATGCGGCCGTTCTCGGCGACCCCGGCGGCCAGGCGCACCATCTCGCGCAGGCGGTCGATGATGACCAGCTGGCCGTGCGAGTAGCGCGCGACCACCATGTGGAAGCTGTTGGAGCCCAGGTCGACCGCCGCCAGGACGTCGGGCACGGCACGCGGCGCGGGGCGGGATGCGGGGCGGGTGTCGGTGGATCGTGCGGGGGCTGCCGAGGCCATGATCCTTTGGGGGTCAGGCCGCGGTGAAGGAGGAGCCGCAGCCACAGGTGGTGGCCGCGTTGGGGTTGCGGATCACGAACTGTGCCCCCTCGAGTCCCTCGCGGTAGTCGATCTCCGCGCCGGTGAGGTACTGCACGCTCATCGGGTCCACCAGGAGCTTCACCCCGAGGTTCTCCACGCAGGTGTCCCCGTCCTGGACCTGCTCGTCGAACTCGAACCCGTACTGCAGGCCGGAGCAGCCGCCGCCCTGCACGAACACCCGCAGCATCAGCTTCGGGTTGCCTTCGCCACGGATCAGGTCGCCCACCTTGCGGGCAGCCGCATCGGTGAACAGCACGGCGGGGGCATCCTGCACAGTCTCGGTCGAGCTCATAAGTCCATCCTCTGCCGGGCAGTCTAGAAGGGGCATGTGACAAGGTCAAAGCAGCCCGTCACAAAGGCCCGCGCGCTCAGCCAGGGGCCTCCTGCGGGGCTCCCGCCTGGCCTTCCGGCCCCAGGCGCACCAGCTTTCCGACTATCTGGGCGCCGAGCGTCATTTCAATGACCCCGTAGTAGACGTCCCCTTCCACCCGCGCGGTGGCCCCCAGCACGATGCGTTCGCGCGCGTGGATGTCGCCCCTGACCGTCCCGTTCAGGACCACGTTGGGCACGCGCACCGCGCCCTCGATGGAGCCGGACTCGCTCACCGAGAGGCTCGAGTCGCGCGCCTCCCCGGAACGCACCGCGCCGGCAACGTGCCCGTCCAGGTGCAGGCCGCCTTCGAAGTCGACATCCCCGTGCACGTGCGCGGCCTTGCCGATCAGGGTGTCGATCTTGGGTGGGCGCGAATCGCGGTTGAACATGCTGCCTCGTTTCCAAAAACTTAGATCACGGCACCGACTCTACCGTCCACAGGAAGGTCTGCGACAGGGGCGCGATGTCCTTCTTGCCCGAGGTCACCGCGACGCTCAGCTGCTCGGGCTTGAAGCCGGCCGGGATCAGCACTTCCTGGTCGATGTTCTCGAAGTAGCGAAAGCTGTAGCGCAGTTCGTGCGCGTGCTGCGGAGTGAGGGCGGCGAAGTCCAGCGTGTGCGCGGCCCCGCCGAGGGTGCCGTCCAGGGTGAACTCGAGGGTGCCGGTGGCCTCCGCGTCGGCCTTGCCGGTGCGCAGCAGCGACACGTGCACGATGAAGCCGCCCGGGCGGGTGCCGGCGGTGATGCGCAGCTTCTCGATCTTCACCCCGATGCTGGCGGCCCCCTGGGCGACCACGCCGCGGTAGAAGGCGAGCTCCTGCGCCTCGCGCGCCACCTGCGCCTGCAGCTCGCCCATGGCGCGCGCCACTTCCGCCTGCTCGTTGGCGCGCCCGACGCGAAAGGTGTCCAGCTCCGCCAGCTTGGTGCGCATCTCGCGGTTGTCCTTCTCCAGGTGCTCGATGCGCACCTCGAGCTCGGTGCGCTGCTGGGCGACCGCCTGGCGGTCGTAGCCGGCGTTGTAGCGGCCGAGCTCGTAGACGACGTAGCAGGCGAACACGCCCACCAGCACCGCCCCCACCGCCAGCACGGTGCGCCACACCGGGGCGCGCGCCCGCACCACCTGGGGCGTGCCGTCCTTGTTGCCGAGCATGCTCGCCAGTGGCCCCACGGCCGCTAGGTCCTCAGTCCGTCGACTCGGGGACCGCGGAGCGCCCGTCGCGCTCGGTGACCTCGTCCCACCAGGCGGGGAACGGCGGCTGCTTGCCGCGCGGGAAGGCCAGCGGCGCCAGCTCCTTGAGCGCGCGGATGTACACCGGGCGCTTGAAGTAGATCACCTCGCGCACCGGCTCCCAGTAGTCCGACCAGCGCCAGGCGTCGAACTCCGGTTCGGCGGTGCGCATGAAGTCGAAGTGCACCTCGCCCTGCACGCGCAGCAGGAACCAGCGCTGCTTCTGGCCGGTGCACACCGGCTGCTGGTGGCGGCGGATGTAGCGCGGCGGCAGGCGGTAGCGCAGCCAGCGCTCGGTCTGGCCGACGATGGCCACGTGCGCCTGCGTGACGCCGATCTCCTCGTCGAGCTCGCGGAACAGCGCCTGCTCGAGCGTCTCGCCGCTGCGCATGCCGCCCTGGGGAAACTGCCAGCCACGGGCGCCCGTGCGCCGGCCGAGGAACACCTGGTTCCCCTGCATCAGCACGATGCCGACGTTGGCGCGAAAACCGTCCGAGTCGATGACATCCGTCATGGCGGAGGGCAGTCTGCCACAAGGCGCACGCACGGTGAGGCCCGGCGCGGCGAACCGTGCAGGGATGGCGTTTTGTAACAAATTCGATGACGCTAGCGCCCTCATCTGGACACGGTCGAGAGTAAACCAACAATGCCCGGATCGACGGTGACGCGGCGCACGCCCTGGCGCGGCCTGGCCCTGCTGACCGTGCTCGCCGCGGCGGTGTTCCTCGCCGCGCTGCTCACCGGCAGCTCCGGCATCGGCCTGCGCCAGGCGCTGGCCGCCCTGCAGGGCGGCGGCGACGAGGCCACGCGCAACGTGCTGCTGGCGGTGCGCCTGCCGCGGGTGCTGGCCGCCTTCGGCGTCGGCAGCCTGCTCGCCCTCTCCGGGGTGCTGCTGCAGGCCCTGTTCCGCAACCCCCTCGCCGATCCTTACGTGCTGGGGGTCTCCGGCGGCGCCGCCGTCGGCGGGCTCCTGGCCATGATCGCAGGGGCGGCGGCGGTCATCGTCCAGTCCTGCGCGGTCGCCGGCGCCCTGGCGGCGGTGGCGCTGGTGTACGTGCTGGCGCGCAGCGGCGGCACGCCCAGGCTGCTGCTGACCGGGGTGGTGCTGGCGAGCGCCTGCGGCGCGCTGGTGAGCGTGCTCCTGGCGCTGGCGGACTCCTCGCGCGTGCGCGGCATGGTGTTCTGGCTGGCCGGGGACCTGGAGTGGGCGGTCAACCCGTGGCTGAGCGCCGGCGCCGCGGCGGTGGCGGTCAGCGCGGCGCTCGTGGTGGCACGGCCGCTGAACGTGCTCGCCGCCGGGGAGCTGCGCGCGCGCACCGTCGGCATGGCGCTGGATGCCTGGCGCAGCGTGCTGTTCATCGCCTGCGCCACCTTCACCGCGATCGCGGTGGTGAGCGCCGGCACGGTCGGGTTCGTCGGCCTGATCACCCCGCACGCGGTGCGCCTGGCCTTCCGCACCAGCGACCACCGCATCGTCGCCCCCGCGGCAGCCCTGAGCGGCGGCATGCTGCTGGCCGCGGCGGACGTGGTGGCGCGCACCATCGCCGCCCCGCGGCAGCTGCCGGTCGGGGCGATCATGGCCCTGGTCGGGGCGCCGCTGTTCGTGGCGCTGCTGCGCCGGCGCGTCTAGGTCACCAGATTCGGCGAGGTGGCGATGCGGTTGCGGCCGGCGCTCTTGGCGCGGTAGAGCGCCGCGTCGGCCTCGGCGATCAGCCGCTCCGCCAGCACCTTGTAGTCGCGCGTGGACTCCCCCGGGGTCGCCGCGGCGACGCCGATCGAGAGCGTGACGTTCTCGGTGGTGCTCTTGCCGATGGTGACCGGCTGGGTGCGCACCGCCTGCAGCACGCGCGCGGCCACCTTCTCCGCATCCATCATGGTCGCCTGCGACAGCACGATCGCGAACTCGTCGCCGCCGAAGCGCGCGCCGGTGTCGCTGATGCGCATCTCCGCGTCCACGCGGTGCGCCACCTCGCGCAGCACCGCATCCCCGGCCAGGTGGCCGTGCTGGTCGTTGATGCGCTTGAAGTGGTCGATGTCGATCATCAGGCAGGCGAGGGACTGGTGCGCGCGCTGGGCGCGCGCCAGCTCCTCGCGCAGCCGCGCGTGCAGGTAGCGGCGGTTGTGGAAGCCGGTGAGGAAGTCGGTGAGCCCGCTGCGCAGCAGCCGCGCGCGGTTCACCGCGTTCTCGATGCAGATGGCGGCCACCACGCCCAGGTGCGCGAGGAAGTCACTCGCCAGGTCGTTCGTGAAGCGCAGCGGGTCGGTGCTGGCGAACACCAGCACCCCGTCGAGCTGCTCGTGGCGGCGCAGCGGGATGAGCGCCAGGCTCCCCGGGCGCGTGCCACCCTGCACCAGAAGCTCGTGGTCGGCCTTGTGGAAGGGCCCGAGCCAGGGGCGCTCCAGGTGCGCCAGCTGCGGGGCGATGGTCACCAGCGCATCCACGAAGCGCACCCCCTGCAGCTGATCGGCCACCAGCCCGTCCCCGGAGAGCAGGTGGCGCACCTCGTGCTGCGGGTCGTGCAGCATCAGGTACACGCCATCGAGCTGGTAGGAGCTGGCGAGGCCGACGATCAGGCGGTCGAACAGCTGCGTCAGCGAGGTCGAACGCAAAAGCTCGAGCTCACGCTCCTGGGTCTTGCGCAGCAGCGCCTCGTTGCGCGCCACCGATTCGGTGAGCGAAGTGAGGCGGCCCTGCAGCACCTTGTGCTCTTGGGCGAGCGCGGTGCCCTCGTGGGCTGGCGGCTCCGTCGCCAGCGGTCCGGATTGCGGTCTGCGCATCAGACGAAGATCCCTCGTGCAGGCCCTAGGCGCGTCGCTCCGCGACGGTGCGCCGGTCCTCCAGATAGTCGCGTCCGCGGCGCATCAATGCAACAAATGTTGCCGGGTCCTGCGTGAGCACGGCCGTGCGGATGCGCTCTACCGCCTGGGCGAGGGCCTCGAGGGACTCGGCCCCGTAGTCATTCAGGCTCTGTATTTCATAATACAGCTCCGGGCTCTCCTGGGCGACGCGGCTGGCCACGTCCAGCTGCGCATCGAAGGTCGTGCTCGACATGCGCGCCAGCTTCGGCGCCGCCTCGCCGCTCTCGGCGAGCGCGGTGAAGAAGGCGATGTTGAGCGCGTGCGACAGGCCGAGCACGTAGGCGATCAGCCGGTCGTGGTCGTCCAGTCCCATGACCACCTGCTCGACCATGGTGGGCGCGAACAGCTCGCGCGCGGCCGCCAGCGCCATAGGATGCCCTAAGTCGACGAACACCACGTGGCGGCCGGACAGCAGCTCGGTGTCCGGCCCGAACATCGGGTGCACGGAGGTGACCTTGCAGCCGTGGGACTTCAGCGCCATGAGGCCCGCGCGCAGCGGCGACTTGAGCGAGCCGACATCGAAGATCACCCCGGTCGGGCGCCGCAGCGCCAGGTCGCGCAGGATCGCATCGGTCACCCCGAGCGGGGTGGCCAGCACGATGAAGTCGTGCTTCAGATCGGTGGTGCGCCAGTCCTCCACGCGCTGCACGCCCTCGGGCACCTTGCCGGTGTCGGCGACCTCCACGGCAAAGCCCTGCGAGCCCAGGAAGCTCACGAACCAGCTGCCCATCTTGCCGGCCCCGCCGATGACCAGCGCGCGCCGCCCGCTGCCGGTGCCGTGCGCGACCACGCTCAGCTGCTCCTGCGTGGTGAGCGAGGAGCGGATCAGCAACCGCAGCAGCTGCTCGGCGAGCGCCGGGGAGACGCCGCGCTCGGTGGCCATGGCGCGCACGCCTACGATGACGTCGCGCTCGCGCTCGTAGTCGCGCGTCGGTTTGCCGGTGGCGCGCTTCACGCGCGCCACCTCCTCGCTCACCGCCTTGCGCTCGGCCACGAGCAAGATCAGCGCCCGGTCAATGTCGGTCACCCGCTGGCGCAGCTGGTCCAGCGTCACGTCGTCGGTCATGAAGCCATCGCCTTTTTCCGTAAGTGCCTCCTTTCTATCGGTGTTAAGGGGGGTACCGCAAGGGGCGGGCCGCGCAACCGGCGACATGGGCGCCACAAAGGCTCTAACATTGCGCGGCCATGGACGAGCACACCGAACACCTGCCCGATCCGCTGCCGGCCGAGCCCCTGAGCCTGGTCGAGAGCTGGCTGGCGCAGGCCTGGGCCGCCGGCCGCCAGCCCAACGCCAATGCCATGGTGCTGGCGAGCGCCACCGCGGACGGACACCCGAGCGCGCGCGTGGTGCTGTGCAAGGGCATCGTCCCGGAGCCGGGTTACCTGGTGTTCTTCACCAACTACCACTCGGCCAAGGGGCGCGAGCTCACCGTCAACCCGCGCGCCGCGGCGGTGATGCACTGGGACGCGCTGCACCGCCAGGTGCGCATCGAGGGCGTGGTCGTGGTGGCGCCCGCGGCCGAAAGCGATGCCTACTTCGCCTCGCGCTCCTGGCAGAAGCGCATCGCCGCCTGGGCGAGCGCGCAGAGCGAGCCGGTCGCCTCGCGCGCGCAGCTCATGGAGAACCTCGCCCGCGCCGCGCGACGCTTCGGCACCCCGCTCCCGGGCACCCCGGAGGCGCAGGGCGCCGCCAACTTCGACATCCCGCGCCCGCCGCACTGGGGCGGCTTTCGGCTGTGGGCGGATATGCTCGAGCTGTGGTGCGAGGGGGATGCGCGCATGCACGATCGCGCCCGCTGGCAGCGCGCGCTGACGCCGCTGCCGGGCGCGACCTTCCGGGGCGGCGCCTGGTCGGCGACGCGCCTGCAGCCCTGACCCGCGTTCCGCCAGCGGGTCAGCGCGCCGTGTGGAAGACCGTTCGCATCAGCATCCTGCTCCTGATCCTGGGGGTGGTGGCGCTGCAGCAGTACCTCGAGCGCGCCGCCACCCACGGCTGGCAGGACACCCTGTGGGTCGGGGTGTTCCCGCTGAACGCCGACGGCAGCCGCACTGCGGCGGACTACATCCAGACCCTGACCCCGAAGGACTTCGCCGACATCGAGGCGTTCTTCGTGCGCGAGGCGCACCGCTACGCGGTGAAGGCGCCGCAGCCGGTGCACATCGAGCTGTACCCGCAGGGCTCGCGGCTGCCGCCGGAGCTGCCGCGCGCGGCGGGACTGCTCGGGCGCATCTGGTGGAGCCTGAAGATGCGCTGGTACGCCGCCGGTGCCAGCTCCTTCCCCGGACACGTGCCATCAAGGGTGCGCATCTTCGTGCTCTACCATGACCCGGCGCAGCTGGACACCGTGCCCGACTCGCACGGCCTGCAGAAGGGGCTGGTGGGGGTGGTGCATGCCTTCGCCGCAAGATCCCTGAGCGGGGGAAACAACATGGTCATCGCGCACGAGCTGCTGCACACCGCCGGCGCCAGCGACAAGTACGACCTGGCCACGGGCGTGCCGCTGTACCCCATCGGGCTCGGTGACCGCGACCAGGTGCCGCTGTACCCGCAGCAGCGCACCGAGATCATGGCCGGCCGCCGCGCCGTGTCCGCTGAGGAGTGGGACACCCCGCGCAGCCTGCGCGAGGTGGTGGTTGGCCCGGAGACCGCGCTCGAGATCCACTGGAGCAAGCCGTGAACGAGGCCGCGGCACCGGGCCTGGCGGCGCTGGGGGTGGGCATCAGCGTCGGCGCGCGCGAGCTGGTGCGCGAGCTGACGGTGCAGTTCGCCGCCGGCGAGGTGGTCGCGATCCTCGGCCGCAACGGCTCGGGCAAGACCCTCACGCTGCACACGCTGGCGGGCCTGCGCGTACCGGAGGCGGGCGAGGTGCTGCTGGATGGCACGCCGATCCCGGAGCTGTCGCGGCGCGCGGTGGCGCTGCGCCTGGGCTTGCTGCCGCAGGACCTGGAGGATGCCTTCGTCACCAGCGCGCTCGCCACGGTGCTGATCGGGCGCCACCCGCACCTGTCGCTGTGGCAGTGGGAGAGCGCGCACGACGAGCGCCTGGCCCACGAGGCGCTGGCGGCGGTCGACATGGCCGCCTTCGCGCACCGGCGCACCGATACCCTCTCCGGCGGGGAGCAGCGGCGCGTGGCGGTGGCGGCGCTGCTGGCGCAGCAGCCGGCGACGTTCCTGCTCGATGAGCCGACCAACCACCTCGACCCGCACCACCAGCTGGCGGTGCTCGGGCTGTTCCGCCGCCTGGCCGACGCCGGCAGCACGGTGATCACCACCCTGCACGACCCGACGCTCGCCGCGCGCTTCGCCGATCGCGTGCTGCTGCTGCACGGCGACGGCCGCTGGACGCTCGGACCGGTGAGCAGCGCGCTCACCACGCAGACCCTGAGCGAGCTCTACCTCACCCCGATGCTCGAGCTCGGCGAGAACGGCCGCCGCGTGTTCGTCACGCAGTAAGGGCCGCAAGCACCGGCGCGTGCAGCGCGCCATTGCTGGCCAGCACGCTCGTGGTCGCAAGGCCCAGCGCCCCGCCGGCCAGGTCCGTGAAGGTGCCGCCGGCCTCGCGCACGATGACGCTGAGCGCGGCGATGTCCAGGATGTTCACGTCCGACTCGATGACCACATCCAGCGCGCCGCGCGCGAGCAGGTGGTAGTGCACGAAGTCCCCGTAGCCGCGGATGCGGCTGATGCTGCGGATGAGCGCGCCGAAGGCCTGCCACTGCGCCCCCCGGGTGAGGCTTGCGAGGTTGCCGGTCGAGACGTGCGCCGCGGCCAGCTGCGCGGTGGCGCTGACCTGCAGCGGCTGGTCGTTGAGGAAGGCGCCGCCGCCGCGCTCGGCCCAGGCCAGCTCCCCGTAGGCCGGCGCGCTGGAGACCCCGAGCACCAGCTCGCCTTCGCGCATGAGCGCGATCTGCGTGGAGAAGAACGGCGTGCCGCGCACGAAGGACTTGGTGCCGTCGATGGGGTCGACCAGCCACACGTTCGCCGCCTGCATCGCGTGCTGCCCGCCCTCCTCGCCGTAGAAGCCGTAGCCGGGGAAGGCGCGGCCGAGGGCTGCGCGGATCAGCTGCTCCGCCTGCACGTCCGCCGCGGTGACCGGGGAAGCGTCCGCCTTGGTGCGCACCGCAATGTCCTTCTGGTAGAAGGAGCGGATCAGCTGCGCGGCGGAGTGGGCGGCCGCGAGGGCGGCGGTGAGTTCTTTCGAGGGCATATTGCGCTTAGGATACAACCCATGGGAAACCGCCTGAGCAAGATCTACACGCGCACCGGCGATGACGGCACCACCGGCCTCGGCGATGGCAGCCGGGTGCGCAAGGACAGCCTGCGCGTGGAGGCCTACGGCACGGTCGACGAACTCAACAGCGCCATCGGCGTGCTGCTCGCGGTGCCCGACCTGCCCGATGACGTCAGCGCCTGCCTCACCGGGGTGCAGCACGAGCTGTTCGACATGGGCGGGGAGCTGTGTATCCCCGGGCACACCGCGATCACGGCCGCCCACGTGACGCGCCTGGAGAATGCCCTCGATGGCTTCAACGACACGCTGCCGCCGCTGAAGGAGTTCATCCTGCCCGGCGGCGGCGGCGCCGCGGCCGCCTGCCACCTGGCGCGCGCCGTCGCGCGGCGCGCCGAGCGGCGCGTGTGGACGCTGGCCGCCGCCGAGGCCGTCGGCCCCGAGGTCACCAACTACCTGAATCGCCTGTCGGACCTGCTGTTCGTCATGGCGCGCGTGCTGGCGCGCCACGCGCACGGCACCGAGGTGCTCTGGCGCCACGAGCGCGCCAAGTAGCCGTCCGCGGCAACAGCTCCGCAGACCGGGGGCACAAGATTCAGCGCACGGGCATCGACATCGGTGAGCGCGAGCAGGCAGCGGTCAGGCCGGCCGAGCCGGCCAAGTAACGCGCCCCTTCAGGCAGACAGGCGCGCGGCGAGGCCCGCGCGCAGGCGCGCCCAGTCGAATACCTCCCCCGGATCGGTCTTGCGCCCCGGCGCAACATCGCTGTGTCCGACGATGTGCTCCTGGGTCAGCGAGCGGTAGGCGCCGATGAGGGCGGCGGCCAGCGCGGCGAGGGCCGCGTACTGCGCCTCGGTGTAAGGGATGGTGTCGGTGCCCTCCAGCTCCACCCCGATCGAGAAATCGTTGCAGTCGCTGCGCCCGCGGTACTGCGAGGCCCCCGCATGCCAGGCGCGCTCGCCGAAGGGCACGTACTGCACCAGCTCCCCGTCGCGGCGGATGAGCACGTGCGCCGAGACCTTCAGGCCCGCGCGCTCGGCAAAGGACGGGTGCGCAGCAGCCGGCAGGTTGCCGGTGAACAGCCGGTCGATCCACGGGCCGCCGAATTCCCCCGGCGGCAGGCTGATGCCGTGCACCACCAGCAGTTCCGGCAGCACCCGGGCCGGACGCGCGCTGCAGAACGGCGACAGCACCTGCCGCACCCCGGTGAGCAGCCCCGTGGCGAGGTCGATCGTGGGCAAGGGGGCAGCGGCGCTTGGCACCGGCGGTCCTGCGTGGCTATCGTGCGGCCGCGATTCTGACACAATTGCCGTCATGAATTCCGCCAACACCGCACTAGTCGCGCGCGATCTTGCCCACGTGTGGCACCCGTGCACGCAGATGAAGGACCACGAGCAGCTGCCGCCGATCCCGATCCGCCGCGGCCGTGGCGCGTGGCTGGAGGACTTCGAGGGCAAGCGCTACCTCGACGCGGTGAGCTCCTGGTGGGTGAACCTGTTCGGGCACGCCAATCCGGCGATCAACGCCGCGGTACGCGCGCAGCTGGAGTCGCTCGAGCAGGTGATCCTCGCCGGCTTCACGCACGAGCCGGTGATCGCGCTCTCCGAGGGACTCGTGGCGCTCGCCCCGCCGGGCCTGACCCGCTGCTTCTACGCCGACAACGGCTCCTCGGCGGTCGAAGTGGCGGTGAAGATGAGCTTCCACTACTGGCGCAACGTCGGCCAGAGCGGCAAGCGGCGCTTCATCACCCTGTCCAACAGCTACCACGGGGAGACCCTGGGGGCGCTCGCCGTCGGCAATGTCGGGCTCTACAAGGAGATCTACCAGCCGCTGCTCATGGACGTCATCACCGTGCCCTCGCCGGACTGCTACGAGCGCGCGCCGGGGACGAGCTGGGCGGAGCACCGCCGCGCGCAGTTCGCGCACATGGAGGCCGCGCTCGCGCGGCACGCGCACGAGGCCTGCGCGGTGATCGTCGAGCCCCTGGTGCAGTGCGCGGCCGGCATGCGCATGTACGACCCGGTGTACCTCACGCTTGCTGCGCGAGGCCTGCGACCGCTACCAGGTGCACCTGATCGCCGACGAGATCGCGGTCGGCTTCGGGCGCACCGGCACGCTGTTCGCCTGCGAGCAGGCCGGCATCACGCCCGGACTTCATGTGCCTGTCCAAGGGGCTCACCGCCGGCTACCTGCCGCTGTCGGCGGTGCTGACCACCGACCAGGTGTACGCGGCCTTCTACGACGAGTACGTGAAGCTCAACGCCTTCCTGCACTCGCACAGCTTCACGGGCAACCCGCTCGCCTGCGCCGCCGCACGCGCCAGCCTCGCCCTGTTCCGCGAGCACGACGTGCTCGGCGCCAACCGCGCGCTGGCGGCGCACATGGGCGCACGCGCCCGCACGCTCGCCGAGCACCCGCACGTGGCCGAGGTGCGCCAGTGCGGCATGATCGTGGCCGCGGAGTTCGTGCGCGACAAGGCCACGCGCACCCCCTTCCCCTGGCAGGAGCGGCGCGGCCTGCGCCTCTACCGCCATGCGCTGGCGCGCGGGGTGCTGCTGCGCCCGATCGGCAACGTCGTCTACTTCATGCCCCCGTACGTGGTCACCCCGGCGGAGATCGACCTCATGGTCGAGGTCGCCCGCGAGGGCATCGGGCTCGCGTGCGCCTGAGCCGCGTGTTCGTCGAGGCGCCGCTGGCCAGCGGCGCGACCGTGCAGCTCGGCGGCACCGCCGCCGGCCACGTGACGCGGGTGCTGCGGCTGCGCGTCGGCGAGGAGCTCACGCTGTTCAACGGCTCCGGCGGCGAGTACGCGGCGCGCATCGAGTCCTTCACCGGCAGCAGCGTCACGCTCACGATCGGCGCCGAGCGCGCCGTGGAGTGCGAGTCGCCGCTGCCGCTCACGCTTGCCCAGGGTATCTCGCGCGGCGAGCGCATGGACCTCGTGATGCAGAAGGCGACCGAGCTCGGCGTCACGCGCCTGGTGCCGGTGCTCACCGAGCGCAGCGTGGTGCGCCTGGATGCCGCCCAGGCGCAGCGCAGGCTCGCGCACTGGCGGGCGATCAGCATCGCCGCCTGCGAGCAGTGCGGCCGCAACCGCCCGCCCGGGGTGGTGGGCCCGGTGGCGCTGGCGGACTTCCTGCGCAGTGACCTGACCACCGGCACGCGGCTGCTGCTGAGCCCGGCAGCCTCGCTGCGCCTGGTCGATGTGCCCAGGCCCACGCACTCGGTGACCGTCCTGATCGGCCCGGAGGGGGGACTGACGCCGCAGGAGCAGGAGCGCGCGCTGGCCGCTGGCTTCGTCGGCGTGCGGCTGGGCCCGCGGGTGCTGCGCACCGAGACCGCAGCGCTGGTAGCGCTCGCGCTGCTGCAGCGGGAGTTCGGCGACCTCTAGCGGGCCGGCGCCCGCGGCGCTAGGCGGCCTTGTGCTTCGAGGCGAAGTGCACGCTCGAGAACAGGCTGATGAGCGCAACCCCCGCGAAGGCTGCACCGAGCGCGCCCGCCCCGCCGCTGAGCACCGCGCCCCCGGGCAGCAGCACGCAGCCCACGACGATGTTAAGCAGCGCCCAGGCGACATTCACGGTCGGCGAGGACAGGCCCCTTCCCGGTGGACGGGCGAAGGGCGTCGGGAAGCGATCCCCGCTGATGCCGTGGACGAAGTGCGGGACTGCGTTCGCCAGGAACGCGCCGGCAAAGAAGGCGGCTACATAGTGCATGGTGACCTCAGTTCGCGGCTTCCTGGACCGCGCCCGCCAGTTCCGCGCCGGGCGGTGGCACCGGATGGTGATCGATGAGCGCCGGCTGGCTGATGTGCGGCAGCTCGAATGCGAACCATATCGAGCCGGCGATGATGCAGGCGCCGGTGATGATGACGGTATGCGGCGCGCCGATGTGGTGTGCGAGCACCCCGGCCAGCAGGCTGCCGAAGGGCGCGGCACCAAAGAAGGCCATGGTGTAGTAGCTCATGACCCGCGCGCGCTTGTCCTCGGGCACCAGTGCCTGGACCTCCATGTTGATGGCCGATGCGCACTGCATCATCCCGAACCCCACCAGCGTCATCAGCAGCAGCGACAGCCACAGCGCGTGCGACAGTCCGAACAGCACCAGGCCGGCGCCGAAGATCGCGGTTCCTGCCTGGATCGAGCGGGCGAGCCCGGCATCGGAGCGGCGCAGCGCCAGCGACAGCCCGGAGGCCAGTGCGCCGACGCCGGCGGCGGCCGACAGCCAGCCGAGCGTGTGCGCGCCGCCGTGCAGCACGTCGCTGGCGAACACCGGCAGCAGTACGGTGTAGGGCCAGCCCATCAGGCACACCAGCGCGAACAGCAGCAGCAGGGCGCGGATCGGCCGGACGCCACGCACGTAATCCCAGCCCTCGCGGACCTGCACCAGCATGCTCAGGCTGTGGCGGCGCGCGGCCGCGGGTACGATCCGCATCAGCAGCAGCGAGGCGATCACCGCAAAGTAGCTCAC
Organism: uncultured Pseudomonadota bacterium; assembly: GCA_963794975.1. Classification (GTDB taxonomy): domain Bacteria; phylum Pseudomonadota; class Gammaproteobacteria; order Steroidobacterales; family Steroidobacteraceae; genus 13-2-20CM-66-19. The sequence goes on from CAWCGL010000009.1 coordinate 127,155, forward strand.
GCCGTCGATCAGGAAGCACCAGCCCTCGCCGAAACCGGCGATGATCATGCCGGCCGCCGCCGGCCCGATCAGGCGGGCGCCGTTGACCATCGAGGAGTTGATAGCGATCGCGTTGCCGAGGTCGCGGCGGTCATCGACCATCTGCACCAGGAAGGCCTGCCGCGCGGGCATGTCGAAGGCATTCACCAGGCCCTGCAGCGCGATCAGCACCGTGACCTCGGTGAGGGTCACCGTGCCTGCGAGGGTGAGCGCGGCCATGCTGAGCGCCTGCACGGCCAGGGCCGCCTGGGTCCACAGCAGCAACCGGCGGCGGTCGAGGCGCTCCACCCACACCCCGGCAAAGGGGCCGAGCAGGAAGGAGACGATGTTGCCGGTGAAACTCACCAGCCCCAGCAGCAGCGCGGAGTTGGTGAGCCGGTAGACCAGCCAGCCGGCGGCGATGCGCGTCATCCAGGTGCCGATGAGGGAGATCCCCTGGCCGGCGAAGTACAGCCGGAAGTTGCGGTGCCGCAGCGCCCGCCACGCATGTGCGACCGGCGGCACTATTTCTCCGCCAGGCGCCGGATCAGTTCGCCCGCCTTCAGCAGCGTCTCCTGCTCGCGCTCGTCCAGCCGTGCGATCGCCTGCGCCAGCCAGGCGTGCTTGGCCTGCTGCGCGCTGTTGCGCACCGCGACTCCCCTGGCGGTGAGGGCCACGCTCATCTGGCGGCCGTCGCTCGCGTGGGGCTTGCGCGCCACGAGCCCGGCCTCCTCCAGCGCCGCCACCGTGGCGGCCATCGACTGCGGCCGCATGCTCTCCGCGCGCGCCAGATCCGCGGTGGTGGTGGGGCCTTGCCTGGACAGGCGCGCGAGCACTGCCGACTCAGTCAGCGACAGCTCGTGCGTGGCGGCGGCGGCGCGCACGCGGCGCACCAGCAGGCCTATGGCGTGGACGAACTCGGTGACGGCGGTATCGCGGGGGTGGCGCGGCATGCGGCCATCGTGGTGATTAACAGGTAAACTGTCAAGGTAACCTGTCTATCTCTTTCGCAGTATGGACCGCCGCTTGCGGGGTCCTGGGCAGCGGAACATCGCGCGCCGCGCGGGCACGCAGCGGGTCTTCAGGCGGCGCCGATGCTGGTCTCTTCGGCGATCATCTCTTCGAGGCGCTGCAGGTCCGGCACCAGCGGAGTCTCGTTCACCATGCGGATCTGGCAGATGACCGGGGCGCGCTCGGCGAACACGCGCGAGTTGTCCGGCCGCACCACGTCCGAGCTCACCCGCACCAGCTGCGGGAACCCCTGGCTCACCAGCGCGAAGTTGCCGCCCTCGACCTGGGTGCCGAGCGCGTGCAGCACCACGATGCGGCTGCGGCCGCTGGCCGGCGGGATCATCTGCCCGCAGGCGCCCTCGAAGGAGATCAGCGGCACCGCCTTGCCGTTCCAGGGCACGGTGCCGATGTACCACGGCGGCGCACCGGTCATCTCCGAGGGGGTCTGGAACCCGACCACCTCGGCCACGCAGGCGCGCGGGATGATGAGCCGCCCGTCGACCAGCGGGACCAGCAGGCTGTAGATCTCGGCGACGCGTTCGGCCACGGCGGTGTTCCTCTTACGTCCCGGAGGCGCCGGCGACCCGTCCGGCGGCGCGGCGGCGCTCGACCAGCGGGGCGATCGCATCCAGCAGCTGCGCCTCCTGGTAGGGCTTGCCCAGGTAGTCGTCCACGCCGAGCTCGATGGCGCGCGCGCGGTGCTTCTCGCCCACGCGCGAGGTCACCATGATGATCGGCACGTCCTTCAGGCGCGGGTCGGAGCGCACGTGCGCGGCGACCTCGTAGCCGTCCATGCGCGGCATCTCGATGTCGAGCAGGATCACGTCCGGGACGTTGTCCTGCAGCAGCGCCACCGCGTCCATGCCGTCGCGCGCGGTGAGCACGCGCATGCCGTTGCGCTCGAGCAGGCGCTGCGTCACGCGGCGCACGGTGATCGAGTCGTCCACGACCATCGCGAAGGTGCGCCGGTCGCCGCGCTCGCGCGGCACCGCGGCCGCCTGCGCACGGGCGCGCCATTCGCCGCGCACCAGCGCGTTGATGTCCAGGATGATGACGATGCGGCCGTCGCCGAGGATCGTGGCGCCGGAGATGCCGCGGATGCCGGAGATCTGCGGGCCAACCGACTTCACCACGATCTCGCGGCTGCCGACCAGCTCATCCGCCACGAGTCCGGTGGAGTGCTCGCCGGCGCGCACCAGCACCACCGGGATGGTGACGTCCTGCCCCGGCAGCTCCGAGGCGCTGAGCCCGACGAAGCTCGCCAGGTGCTGGAACCGGTACTTCTGGCCGGCGTGCTCGAACAGCGCCGCATCGCGCCCCAGATGCGCGCCCACCTCGGCCTTGGACAGGCGCAGCACGCCCTCCACCGTCGGCAGCGGCAGCGCGTAGTACTCCTCGTCGGTGCGCACCACCAGCGCGTGGCTGATCGCCAGGGTGAGCGGCAGGCGAATGGTGAACACGGTGCCCTCGCCGGGCTTGGTCTCCATGTGCAGCGCCCCGCCGAGGCGCTTGATCTCGGTGGCCACCACGTCCATGCCCACGCCGCGGCCGGCCTGCTGGGTGATGGCGCCGGCGGTGGAGAAGCCGGGCTCGAGGATCAGCTGCATCGCGTCCTCGTCGCTCAGGGTCTGCCCGGCGCCGATGATGCCCAGCGACTGCGCCTTGTCGCGGATGGCGTTCAGGTTCATGCCGCCGCCGTCGTCGGTGAGGCGCACCATGACCTCGGCGCCCTCGCGGTGCAGCTCGAGCAGGATGCGCCCGGTGTCGGGCTTGCCGCGGCGCGTGCGCTCGTCGGGCTTCTCGATGCCGTGCACCACCGCGTTGCGCAGCATGTGCTCGAACGGCGGCAGCATGCGCTCGAGCACCTGGCGGTCCAGCTCCCCGGAGGCGCCCTCGACGGTGAGCTCGGCGCGCTTGCCGGTGTCGGAGGCAGCCTGGCGCACGATGCGCGCCAGGCGCTGCACGTGGCGCTGGAACGGCACCATGCGCGTGCGCATCAGGCCGTTCTGCAGCTCGGTGATGGTGCGCGCCTGCTGCTGCAGCAGGTTGCCGGTGTCCTTGGCGAGGTTCTCCAGCAGCTGCTGGATGCTCGCCACGTCGTTGGCGGTCTCGGCGAGCGCGCGCGAGTACTGCTGGATGGAGGAATAGCGGTCCAGCTCGAGCGGGTCGAACTCGGAGCGGTGCGAGCCCTCGTCCTCGTGCTTGTGCAGGATCTGCGCCTCGGTCTCGATCTCCAGGCTGCGCAGCTGCTCCTTCAGGCGCGTCACGGTGCGCGACAGCTCGCCCAGGTTGAAGTCGAACGAGCCGAGCTGCTGCTCCAGGCGCGCGCGCGCGATGCTGGCCTCGCCGGAGGTGTTGAGCAGCATGTCGAGCAGGTCCGCATCGACGCGTGCCATCTCCTTCGGCTCCCCGCCGCTGGCGACCGGCTCGCGCCCCGGCGGCACCAGGGGGAGCGCTGCGGCGCCGGCCTCGTCCTCGCCGGACAGGCCCGCCAGGCGCGAGCGCGCGAAGGGCAGCGCGGTGGCCGAGGAAGCCGCGAACGGGTTCTCGCGCGGTGCCGCCGGCGGCGGGCGCCGCGGGGGCCGGCGGCGGCGCTGCCGGCGCGCGCGCCGCGGGCGCCGCGCTCTGCGGCACGGTGCCGGTGCGGGCGGCGGACTCGTTGGCCACCACCTCGGCGACCACGTCGCCGGCGAACATCAGCTCCGCGTTGAACTTGGCGAGCATCGACTCGGAGTGCTGGTCGGAGTCGGTGAGGGTGAGCGGTGCGGCCGGGCCTGCCGCAGTCACCGGCGCTGCCGGCGCCGGCGGTGCGGCGGGAGCTGCGGGCCTGGCCGCCGGGGCGGCGGGCGTGGCGGGCGCCTTGGCGCCGGGCCGGGCAAGGCGCTGCAGGCGCTCGAGCATCTGCCGTGCCGGGGCCACGCGGCGGCCGTTGGCGACCTGCTCGCGCATGCGCGCCAGTTCATCCAGGCTCGCCTGGATCGCATCCAGCAGCGGGCCGTCGGCCTGGACCGTGCCGTTGTCGACCAGCATGACGAGGGTTTCCAGCTCGTGGCTGAGATCGCCCATGGCCATGATTCCGGCCATGCGCGCGCCGCCCTTGAGCGTGTGCAGCGGGCGCTTCAGCCCCAGGCGGCACTCGGCGCTGTTCGGCTGCGCGCGCCAGTCGGCGAGCGCGCGCTCGGAGGCCTCGATCAGCTCGGTGGCCTCGTCGGTGAAGATCGCGGCGACCTCCGGATCGAAGTCCATCGCAGCGCTCTCCTCGGCCTCCGCCGCAGCCTCGCCGTCGGCGGCAACCTCGGGCGCGGCCGCCGCGGCGGCCTGCGCCTCGGCCGCCTGGGCCTGCGCCTCGGCGGCCGACTTCTCGGCGGCGATGCGCGCATCCAGGCTCTTGTCGGCGCGCTCGATGCGCTCGAGCAGCTGCCAGTGGTTCACGAAGTAGCCGGTCGACTCGTCCAGGTGGGTCGCCACCGACTCCATCGCCGACATGCAGTCGCCCAGCAGCGCCAGGTCCGGGGTCGCAAGGCCCAGGCCGCTGCCGAAGGCGCGCCGCAGCCAGTGATCGAGCGGCTCGGCGAGGCGGATGCCGTGGCGCGCCTGCGCCATCTTGGAGCTGCCCGAGAGCGTGTGGCAGGCGCGGTAGACCTCCTCGGGCAGCGGGTGCGGCTCGGGGAGCGCCGCCTCGCGCGCAAGGTACGCGCGCACGGTGGCCACGTGGGTGGCGGTCTCGCGCGCGTAGATGTCGCGCAGCGTGTCATCGGTCACCGCCGGCTTCGCCGGCGCGGCGGCGGCCGGGCCTGCCGCGGGCATCTCGGGGAGCGCGGCGCGCATGGTGCCGGTGGCGGCGCCATCCTCGGCGCTGCGCGCCGGCGGGCTCGCCCGGCCGGCCGCCAGCGCGTGCGCGCGCGAGGAGATGCCGGCCATGTCGGCGCGCACCGGCGCGCCGTTCTCCAGCTGGGTGATCAGTTCAGGCAGCGCGGCGACGGCGGCGCGCAGGGTCTCGATGATCGCCGGCGAGCGCACCAGGGTGTTGTCGAGCACGCGGTTGACCAGGTTCTCGATCGACCAGGCGAACTCCCCGAGGTCGCGCGCGCCGACCATGCGGCCGCTGCCCTTCAGGGTGTGCAGCGAGCGGCGCACGGTGACCAGGGCGTCGCGCTCGAGCGGGTTCTCGTCCCACACCGGGAAGTTGTGGCGGATCTTGGCCAGCTCCTCGTGCGCCTCCTCGATGAACAGCTTCACCAGCTCCGGGTCGGCGTGCTCGGCGAGCGCGGGCAGCTTCGCGGCCGGCGAGGCGGCGAGCGTCGGCGCGGCGGCATCCACCGCGGCCGCATCCGGGCGCACCGGCACCGCGTGCATGGCGGTGGTGCTGATCTGCACGGTCTTGGCGTAGGCGCCCGGCTCCAGCGGCGGCACCGTGGGCACCGCCGGAGTCGCCTGCTGCTCGAGCGCCTGCACGCACGACTGCGCGTTGTCGAGCATGTACCACGGGTCGCTGCGCCCGGCCTGCAGGGTCTCCATGTAGTACTCGACGCTCACGATCGCATCGGCGAGGCGGTCGATGAACCCCGGCGGCAGCACGTGCAGCCCCGGCTGCATGACGCGCTTGAGCTGCTGGGTGATGCCCTCGATGACATCCACCGCGCGCGGCTTGCCGAGCAGCAGCAGCCCGGCCTTCATGCCGCGCATCAGGTCCTGCCAGCTGTCCAGGCCCGCCGCATCGAGGGTGCCGCCGACACTCTGGGTGACCGCCTCCTTGATGCGCGCCAGGTTCACGATGCACTCGCGCAAGACCGCGGCCTGCACCTGCTGGAACTCGCTGTCATCGCCGTTCGGGGCGCTGGCGGAGGCGTCCTTGGGCAGGATCAGCCCGACCAGCCCGTCATCGAGGCGGTCCTCGACGCCGATGAGCATCGCGGCGATCTCCACCAGCATCGACTCGTCGGCCTTGACGCTGCCGTCGACGATCCTGGCGAGGCGCTCGGTCTCGGCCTGCACCTTGCCGCGCAGCTCGCCCAGGCCGAGCACCCCGAGGGTGTCGCCGATCTTGCGCAGCATGTCGACCTGGGAGGCCAGCTCCTGCGGCTGGCCGGCGCCGCGACGCACGAAGATGTCCAGGACGTCCTTGACCTTGGCCAGGTCCTCGCGGATCGCCGCGGCCACGGTCTGCATGAGCTTGATGCTGGGCGCGGAGAGGTTCTCGCGCTCCTGTTCGATGCTCTCGTCCACCGGCAGCAGCTCCGCCAGGCGGAACGAGGCGCGCACCGCGTTGACGCGCCCGCCCGAGGACTCGGCGCGGCCGACGTAATAGAGGAGGTTGTTCAGCAGCTCCACGGCCGGGGCCTGCGCGTAGCGCGCCTCGCCCTGCTCGTACAGGCGGCGGATCTCGCGGTCGCCCAGCCCCAGCAGGCGCTTGATCGACTGCCCGCCCTCCAGGCCGTTCTCCTGCAGCGCCTCGATCACCGCCCCGACCACCCACCACAGCTGGAACACCGGCTGCCTGGTTGCGATCTGCTCGAGCTTGCGGGCGACGTTGGCCAGGGTCTCAAGGTTCTGCTGCACGCGCTCGCCGCGGATCCAGCCGATCAGGCCCACCTGGTAGCGCGCGCGCAGGCGCCGCGCCCACTGCTCCACGGTCATCGCCGGCTCGTCCGGGCTGCCGGCCACCGGTTGCGCCTGCTGGTCCGAGCGCAGGTTGAGCACCAGCAGCGTGCCCTCCGAGAGCAGCGAGCTGCCGCGCACCGCGCGCAGGTCGTTCAGCAGCGGCAGCAGCACCAGCGCCAGGTCGCGCCCGCCGGCGAGCACGCGCTCGAGGTAGCCGGGCAGCTGCACCATGGCGCGCATGAGCGCATCCAGGCTCTCCGCCTGGCTCTTGCGCTCGGTGTGCGTCGCCATCAGGTACTGGGCGACGTGCTCCATCTCCTCGGCGAGCAGGGCAGCGCCGTAGATCTCCAGCATGCGCAGCACCCCCTGCACCTGGTGCAGGTCGGTGACGCAGCGCTCCAGCAGGCCGACGTTGTCGGGCTGCTCGACGTAGCTTTCCAGCGCGCCACGGGCCTCGGCCAGCGTGGCATTCACCTCGCGGCCGACGAGATCGAACGTCTGCGAAACGACTTCAGGCATGCAATGGCTTTCGCGTGCTCACGATCCGCCGAGCGCGGAGACCTGGCGCACCTTGGGACTGGACGGGACTTCCTCGGCGCGCTTGCCCCCCGCGGGGGCGGCGGGCGGCGGCGGCGCCTTGCCGGGCGGGGCCGGGGCGGCGGCCCGCTCGGCGGCGCTGCCGGGCAGGCGGAAGCCGGCGGCCGAGCGGCGCAGGCCGGCCGACAGCTCGGCGAGCTTGGCGATGGCGCTGGAGGTGGCGTTGGTGGTCTCGGTGGTCTGGGCGCTGATTTCCTTCAGGCTCTGCATGCTGCGCGCGATGTTCTGCGCCGCCCCGGTCTGCTGGCGGGCGCTGCCGGAGATGTTCTGCACCAGCGAGGCGATCTGGTTGGAGACCTGCTCGATCTCCTCCAGCGCCGCCCCGGCGTTCTCGGCGAGCAGTGCCCCGCCGACCACGTCCGTGGTGCTGCGCTCCATGGACACCACCGCCTCGTTGGTGTCGGTCTGGATGGTGCGCACCAGCACCTCGATCTGCTTGGTGGCCGCGGCGGCGCGCTCGGCCAGGCGCTGCACCTCATCCGCCACCACCGCGAAGCCGCGGCCGGCCTCGCCGGCCATGGAGGACTGGATCGAGGCGTTGAGCGCCAGGATGTTGGTCTGCTCGGCGATGTCGTTGATCAGCTCGACGATGTTGCCGATCTCCTGGGAGCTCTCGCCCAGGCGCTTGATGCGCTTGGAGGTCTCCTGGATGGTCTCGCGGATGGTGTTCATGCCGTCGATCGTGCGGCGCACGGCATCGCCGCCCTTGTGCGCCACCTCCACCGAGTGGCGCGCCACGTCCGAGGCGCGCTCGGCGTTGCCGGAGACCTCCTCGACGGAGCTGGCCATGCTGGCGGCCGACTCGCCGGCCGAGGCGATCTGCTTGTTCTGCGCGCCCGAGGCCTTGGCCAGGTGCTGCGACAGCGACTGCGTCTGGCGCGTGGCGCTGTCCAGCTGGATGGCCGAGCCGTTGATGGTGGTGACCAGGCCGCGCAGCGCATCCACCGCATAGTTGATCGAGTCGGCGATCGCCCCGGTGATGTCCTCGGTGACCGTGGCCTGCACGGTGAGGTCGCCGTCGGCGAGGCTGGAGAGCTCATCGAGCAGGCGCAGGATCGCCTGCTGGTTGCGGTCGGTTTCCTTGCGCTGCACGTCCGCGGACTCGCGCTGGCGCTGCACCGTGCGGTGCATGCGCAGCGCCCCGACCAGGGCGGCGAGCAGGAATGCGAGGCCGCCGGCGAGCAGCGCCAGCGGCAGGTAGCGCGCCGTGCCGGCCGCCGCCGGGGCGCTCACCGGGGCGGCGGAGGCGGCCGCAAGATCGCGGGCATCGGCGACGATGGCGCGCGCGGCGGTCTGCGCGGCCGGCAGGGCAGGCGCGGCCCCCACGGCGCGCTTCACCGCGGCGTTGAGGTCGGCGTAGATCGAGTCGAGGGCCTTCAGGTGCTTGGCGGACTCCGGCGCGGTGACCTTGGGCAGCGCGATGGCGGAAGTCCCGCCGGCGAAGGCGGAGATCACCTGGCCCAGGTAGTCGGTGCTCTCGGCGATGTGCTGGGCCGCCTGGCCCGGGTCCGCCTCCCCCTGGGTGAGGGCCGCGACGTCCAGCTGCAGGCGCTGCGCGCGCGCCTCGAAGCGCTCGAGGACCCCTGCGGTCTGGGCGGCATTGGCCGGCGGCAGGCTGGCGGCCAGCGCGCCCGCCTCGGAGAGCAGCTTCGGCACCAGCGTGCTGGTGTCGTGGGCGGCGCTGCCGGCGTCGGCAAGCGCGCTGCGGGCCCTAAGCACCGCGGTGGCGTTCTTCATCAGCCGCGCGTAGCGCGCATCGCTGGCAAAGGCTGCGGCCGGGTCGCGCGCGGCGGCCTCCTCCAGCTGCTTCTGCCGGTCCTGGAAGCGTCCGAGCGCGGCCGAGTCGCCGGCGACGGCGCCGTCGGCATCCAGCGCCAGGCCATAGAGCGCATCCAGCGGCACGCCGGCGGTGTGCTCGGCCGGGCGCGCCAGCGAGAGGTAGTAGGCCACGCCGCTGGCCACGAGCAGCAGCGTGGCGAGCCCCAGCAGCAGCGGCAGCCGCGAGCGCGGCAGCGGTTCCACTGCGCTCATGCGGCCGCCTCCGCGAACGCGGGGCTCTCCAGGATGTTGCGCAGGCTGATCACCGGCCACTGCTCCTGGCCGCGGCGGAAGGCGCCGGCCAGGTAGCGCTCGCAGCGCGCCACGGTCGGCGGCGCCTCGCCGTTGAACTCCGCCTCGGCGAAGCGCCGGAAGCCGAGCACCTCGTCGACGATCAGCCCGGCGGGGATCTCGCGGTGGTTGACCACCACGATGCGCGTGTTGCGGGTGATCGGGGTGACCCCTGAGCCCAGGAACTGCCGCAGGTCGATGATCGGCAGCAGCTGGCCGCGCACGTTGGCGAGGCCGCGGATCCAGGGCTTGGCGCCCGGCACGCGCGTGGTGCTGGCCGGGATCCCGAGCACCTCGCGGGTCTCCTCGCGCGCCACCAGGAACAGGTCCCCGGCCATGCGCAGCGCGACGCCCACCCACTCGCGCCCGTCGGTCGGCTCCTGGCTGTGCTGCGCGGACACCGCGCGGCCGCGGCGCTCGAGCTCGGCGAGCAGCTCGAAGGGCCGGTCCCGCAGGGACTTCAGCTCGACTTCAGGTGGAATTGGCGGTTCGGTCATGTTTGATCAGCAGGAACCTTTGCGGCGCGTCCTTCGTTCACGGACCCGCTCAAGCAGCCAGCGTCGCCTCGGCCTTGGCGACCAGTTGATCCGGCGACACCGGCTTGACCATGTAATCCACCGCGCCCTGGCGCAGTCCCCAGATGCGGTCGGTCTCCTGGCCCTTGGAGGTCACCATGACGATCGGGATGGCGCTGGTACGCGGGTCGCTCGAGAGCGCCCGCGTCGCCTGGTAGCCGTTCATCCCCGGCATCACGATGTCCATGAAGATCAGGTCCGGGCAGATCTCGCGCGCCATGCGCACCCCCTCGGCCCCGTCCACCGCCGCGGCGGTGCGGAAGCCGTGCTTCTCGAGCGCCTTCTGCATCACGTGCAGCTCGGTCGGGGAGTCGTCAACGATCAGGATCAGGGGCATGCCGTCATCTCCCGATATGGGTCTCGATCGCGGAGAGCAGTTCGTCCTTGGTGAAGGGCTTGGTCAGGTAGTGCTCCGAGCCCACGATGCGCCCCCGGGCGCGGTCGAACAGGCCGTCCTTGGAGGACAGCATGATCACCGGGATCGCCTTGAACACCTTGTTGTGCTTGATCAGCGAGCAGGTCTGGTAGCCGTCCAGCCGCGGCATCATGATGTCGACGAAGACGATGTCCGGCTGGTGGTCGGCGATCTTGGCGAGCGCATCGAAGCCGTCGATCGCGGTGAAGACCTCGCAGCCCTCCTTCGCCAGGAGCGTCTCGGCGGTGCGGCGGATGGTCTTGCTGTCGTCGATGACGAGCACCTTCAGACCCTGTAGCTTGGTGTTGCTGCCGGTCACGGTCAGACGACTCCTTATATGTCCTTGGGGCGAAACCTAAAGGCGCCAAAACGGCCCTCGACCCGCGCGTGAGCGTGGCTGGCCACCGCCCGGCGCGACACCGAAGGCGTCACGCCCTCAGCGACCCGTCTCCACACAGGTATCCTGAAGTCCCGCGGCGACCCCTGCCTCAAAAGAGCAAGCGCAGCGCGGTTTTAACATATCGGTATACCCCCCGCTATGCCGTGCACGTCACGTTTTTCGAAGCCCGCGCGCCACGCCCCGCCGGCGGCCGCGCCAGGGCAGACATATTCGTGCCGCACTGAGCATAATCGCCCCCTTCCCCTCTGCCGCGGCACAGGCCCCAGATGACGACCCCGAAGCGACTCGGCGTGGTGATGGACCCCATCGGCGCCATCAACTATGCGAAGGATTCGACGCTGGCGATGCTCCTGGCCGCGCAGGCGCGCGGCTTCGCGCTCTGCTACCTCGAGCAGCGCGACCTGTCGCTCAAGGACGGCGTCGCCCTGGGGCGCATGCGGCCCCTGACCGTGCGCGCCGACCCTAAGGACTGGTTCACCCTCGGCGCCCCCAGGGTCGAGCCCCTGAGCGCGCTCTCGTGCGTGCTGATGCGCAAGGATCCGCCCTTTGACACCGAGTACATCTACACGAGCTACATCCTGGAGCGCGCCGAGGATGCCGGGGTGCTGCTGGTGAACCGCCCGCAGGGCCTGCGCGACATGAACGAGAAGGTCTACACGGCCTGGTTCCCGCAGTGCTGCGCCCCGACCCTGATCACGCGCGACATGGCCGACATGGACGCCTTCCTCGCCGAGCACGGCAAGGTGGTGGTGAAGCCGCTGGATGGCATGGGCGGGCGCTCGATCTTCGTGCTGGAGAAGGCCGACCTGAACGCCCGCGTGGTGTTCGAGACCCTCACCGACTACGGCCGCCGCTTTGCGATCACGCAGCGCTACCTGCCCGAGATCGCCCAGACCGGGGACGCCCGCGTGCTCCTGGTCGATGGCGAGCCGGTGCCGTACGCGCTCGCGCGCATGCCCTCCGCGCACGACCACCGCGGCAACCTCGCCGCCGGGGCCAAGGGCGTCGGCCGCCCGCTCAATGACCGCGACCGCTGGCTCGCCGGGGAGATCGGGCCCGCGCTCGCCCGGCGCGGCATGCTGTTCGTCGGCCTGGACGTCATCGGCGGCTTCGTCACCGAGATCAACGTGACCAGCCCGACGGGCATACGCGAGCTGGACAAGCAGTTCGGCACCGACATCGGTGACCTGCTGATGGCCGCGGTGGAGCGGCGTCTGCAGGGGCGCGCCGGCGGCGCCCGGTAGCAGCCATGGCGCGCCGTGCGCTCACGCTTCGGGAAGGACGGGCACCGGTGTGGGACCGGCTGCTCACCATGCTCTTCCTGGCAGGGCTGCTGCACGGGCTGATCATCATCGGCCTCACCTTCAATGCGGCCGCGAGCAGCCAGAACAGCGCCCCGGGGCTGGAGGTGCTGCTGGTCTCGGACGAGCTGCCGGAGGCCGACAAGAACCCCACCGCCACCTACCTCGCGCAGCGCACCCAGACCGGCTCGGGCAACACGCGCAGGGCGGTGGCCCCGCGCAACCGCACCGCCTCGATCCCGAGCTTCAAGCACGCCGGCACCGCCGAGGGCAATTCGCTCAACGATGCGGCCGAGGCCTCGGGCAAGACCCAGGACGAGCAGGTCCTGAGCTCGATCGCCTGGAGCACCAGCGTGCGCTACCTCGCCGAGGCCGGGGAAGCCGGCACCGTGCGTGACCAGCCGCTGCTGATCGACCAGCCGCCCACGGCCGAGCCCGGCCCCGACGAGCAGGGCCCGGCGCAGCTGCGTGGGCCGCAGCGCGAGGAGCTGTGGATCACCCCGGACACGCGCGCGGCAACCCTCGCGCCGTACCTGGACAGCTGGCGCCGCAAGGTCGAGCGCATCGGCACCCTGAACTACCCGACCGTGGCGCGCGTCGCCGGGGCGCAGAGCAGCCCGGTCGTGGAGGTGGGCATCGCCGCCGACGGCAAGCTCGACCGCGTGCTCATCCGCCGCTCCAGCGGCAGCCCGGAGCTGGACCAGGCGGCGCTGGCGATCCTCAAGCTCGCCAGTCCCTTCGACCCGTTCCCCCCGGAACTCGCGGCCAAGTACAAGGTGCTGCGCTTTGCCTACGAGTGGCAGTTCTCCGGCGGCCGCCCCAGCACGGGAACCGTATCGGTTCCTTGAGAGTGTCGCCGGCGATGCCCATACTGGAAGGCATGGGCGGCAAGCACGACTCCCCGGCGAGCGGCGACGACCCCACGGGCGACGACCCCACGGGCGGCGAGGCGGGGTCGCAGGACCCTTTTGCGGAAGGCCGCCCCGGCGGGCTGACCAACCACCTGCTCATCGCCATGCCGCAGCTCTCGGACCCGAACTTCGCGCAGACCGTGGCGCTGATCTGCGAGCACACCGACAAGGGGGCGCTGGGCATCGTGCTCAACAAGCCCCTGCCGATGACCCTCTCGGACGTGCTCACGCAGATGAAGCTCGAGCCCTCGAGCGAGGACATCGCCGCCCAGCCGGTGCTGCGCGGGGGTCCGGTGCACACCGACCGCGGCTTCGTGCTGCACCGCCCCGGCGGCCAGTGGGACCACACGCACAAGGTCTCCGACACCATCCAGGTCACCACCTCGCGCGACGTGCTGGCGGCCATGGCGCGCGGTGACGGGCCCTCGGACGCCTTCATCGCCCTGGGCTACGCCGGCTGGGAGTCCGGCCAGCTGGAGCGCGAGATGCGCGACAACGCCTGGGCCTCGGTGGCCGTGGATGCGCGCGTGGTGTTCGAGCTGCCCTTCGAGCAGCGCTGGGCCGGGGCCTGGAAGCTGCTGGGCATCGAGGTCGAGCAGCTGTCCCCGGAGGCCGGCCATGCATAGCCGCCTGCGCATCCCCAGGGCATGACGGCCCCCGAGACCGTCCTCGCCTTCGACTTCGGACTCAAACGCATTGGCATCGCCTCCGGGGACTCCCTCACCCGCAGCGCCGCGCCGCGCCCGGCCGCGCTCAGCGGCGCCGGCGGTCCGGACTGGGAGGCGATCGCCCGCGAGGTGCGCAGCCTCGGGCCCGCGCGCCTGGTGGTCGGCGCCCCTTATAATGTCGACGGCACGGAGGGGGCGATCACGGCGGCGGCGCGCGCGTTTGCCGCCGAGCTGGCGCGCCGCTTCGCGCTCCCGGTCCACCTGGTCGATGAACGCTTCTCCTCGCTCGAGGCGACCGAGGCGCTGAAGAACCGGCGCGCCAGCGGCGCGCGCCGGCGGCGCGTGCAGCGCGCGGACATCGACAGCGCCGCCGCCGCGGTGATCCTGGCGCGCTGGTTTGCCGGCGAACGACACATGAACGAAGGCCCACTCGAGCAATGACCGACCAGCTGCGCCCCGACGGTTCCCTGCGCCACCTGCTCACCCTGGAGGGGCTGAACCGGCTGCAGCTCGAGCAGCTGCTGGAGCGCGCGCAGGGCATGGTGCGCCCCCTGGGCGCCCGCGCGGCGATGAGCCAGGCGCTCGCCGGCGCAACCGTCGCCAACCTCTTCACGGAGCCCTCCACGCGCACGCGCGTGAGCTTCGAGCTCGCCGCCAAGCGCCTGGGCGCCCAGGTGGTGAACCTGGAGGTGCAGCTGTCCTCGCGCGTCAAGGGCGAGAGCATGCTCGACACGGTCGCAACGCTGGAGGCGCTGCACGTGGACGCCTTCGTCATCCGCGACGCGGAGGCCGGCGTGCCGGCCCAGGTGGCCAGCCACGTCGGCAGCCACGTGAGCGTGCTGTCCGCGGGCGAGGCGCACGTCTCGCACCCGACGCAGGGGCTCCTGGATGCGCTCACCATCTACCAGCGCAAGCAGCGCTTCGCGGGACTGGCGGTGGCGATCGTCGGGGACATCCGCCACTCGCGCGTGGCGCGCTCGGCCTGGCACGGGCTGCACACCCTCGGGGTGACGGACCTGCGCCTGGTGGCCCCCGCGGCGCTGATGCCCGCGGCCGCGGAGTTCGCGGGCGTCACGCGCTGCACCGACTTCTCCGCCGGCCTGGAGGGGGCGGACGTGGTCATGATGCTGCGCATCCAGAAGGAGCGCATGGGCGCCGCGGACCTGCCCGAGGGGGCGCAGTACTTCGCCGCCTGGGGGCTCACGCGCGAGCGCCTGAAGGCGGCGCGCCCGGACGCCATCGTCATGCACCCGCAGCCGATGAACCGCGGCATCGAGATCGCCGCCGACGTCGCCGACGGCCCGCAGTCGGTCATCCGCGACCAGGTGCGCAACGGGGTGGCGGTGCGCATGGCGGTGCTCGCCCAGGTGCTCGGCGGCCGCGACGCTGCATCATGAGCCAGGCCGCGCGCGGCACGATCTTCCTGGAGCAGGCACGGGTGCTCTCGCAGCTCGCCTATGACGCCGAGCAGTTCGTGCTGCGCCTGGCCGCCCCCAAGTGCGCCGCCCGCGCGCAGCCGGGAAGCTTCGCGCACCTGACCTGCGATGCGGCCATCCCCATGCGCCGCCCGCTGTCGATCATGCGCGCCGACCCTGCCGCCGGCTGGATCGAGATCCTCTACAAGGTCCTGGGTCCTGGCCTGCAGGCCCTCGCCGCGCACAAGGCCGGCGATGTCTTAAGCGTGCTGGGCCCGATCGGCCAGCCGTTCGTGCCGCACGCGGACCGGCCGCGCGCCCTTTTGCTGGGCGGCGGCGTCGGCATCCCGCCGATGGTGTTCCTCGCCGAGCGCCTCAAGGAGGACAGCAGCTACAAGCCACTGGTGCTCATGGGCTCGGAAGTGCCGTTCCCGTTCCGCACGCGCCCCTCCACGCTGCTCCTGTCCGGCATGCCGCAGGCCTCGATCGCCTGCATGCCGCTGCTGGAGGAGTGGGGCGTGCCCAGCCGACTGGCGAGCAAGTCCGACTTTCCCGGCTGCTACTCAGGCTTCGTGACCGAGCTGGCCGCCGAGTGGCTTTCGAGCCTGGGGCCGGCGGAGCTGGCCCAGGTTGAGATCTTCTCCTGCGGGCCGACGCCGATGCTTGCGGCCACCGCGGCGCTGGCGCGCCGCTTCGGCGTCCCCTGCCAGGTATCGCTCGAGGAATTCATGGCCTGCGCGGTCGGCGGCTGCGCCGGCTGCACGGTCCTGGTGCGCACCCCCGCAGGCCCTGCCATGAAGCGCGTGTGCGTGGACGGTCCGGTATTCGATGCCTACAGTGTCTTCCCGGCCTGAGTTCCTGGGGCGCGCGCGCCTGGCGCTCGTGGCGAGCGTGGTGCTGGCGGCCGCGTGTGCCTCCACCCCGGACACCCCGGAGGCGCGCGCCGCCTACCTTGCCGAGCTCGCGCAGGCCTATGACATCGAGGGGATGGTGAGCCGCTCCCAGACCGAGGCGCTGGCCGAGGCGCGCCGCAGCATCGAGACCGTGCGCAGCCAGTTCGGCGAGGAGCTCGCGCGCGCGACCCCGGCGCAGCGCAACCGCCTGGATGCGGCCATGGACCGCTTCGTCACCGCCGCGCGCGCGGCGCCGGACCTGAACACGGCCATGAACGTGTGGGCGCAGGGCTATGCCGCACAACTCACCAACGAGGACCTGCGGCACATCGTGGAGTTCTCGCGCACCCCGGCCGGGCGGGCGCAGATCAGCGCCAGCCGCGATGGGGCTGCGCAGCTGGCCGCCTACCTGCGCCAGGTGCGCAGTGCGAGCGTCGACCACGCCGCCCAGCAGTACCTCGCAGAGCTCAAGGCCGTCGTCGCCCCCCGATAAAGAAAACGGCGGCCCCGGAGCGGGGCCGCCGTCGCATCGCCTGCAGGTCAGCTCAGGTGCTGCGCCGCGTCCGCCGCGTGAGGCTGAGGGCGGCGATGCCGATCAGTCCCAGCACCGTGAACGGATCCACCGCGCCGCCGCCCCCGCCGCCGCTGGCCGGCGGCGGGGTGCCGCCACCACCGCCGGAGGCGGCATTCACCGTCAGCGCCGCTGCGCCGTTGGCGGTGCCGCCGCTGCCGGTGCAGCTGAGTGCATAGCTCAGCGAGCCTGCGGCCGCCGGCGTCACGGTCATGGTGCCGCTGGCGGCCTGCGAACCGCTCCAGGCGCTGCTCGCCGTGCAGCCGGTCGCATTGGTGGAGGACCAGGTCAGCGTCGCGCTCGCGCCCACCGTGATGCTCGTGGGTGCCACCGAGATCGTCACCGTCGGTGCCGGCGCCGAGGCGGTCGTGATCGCAAGCGAGGTGGCACTGGAGCTCGAGGCCGCGTTGCTGCTGTCGCCCTGGTAGGCGGCCGTGACCGAGTAGCTGCCGGCGGCGAGTGTCGAGCTGGAGAAGCTCGCGACCCCGCTGCCATTCAGGGTCCCGGACCCGAGCACGGTCGAGCCGTTCATGAACTTGACCGTGCCGCCGGGCACCGCGCTGCCGCCGGTCTCGGTGACGGTGGCCGTGAAGGTCACCGCCGTGCCGGTGCTGGCACTGGCAGGGGCCACGGTGAGCGTGGTCCTGGTCGCGCTCGGGGCCGGTGTCTGCGTGAGCTTCGCCACGAAGGCATCGGAGCTGCCGCCGCCGTAGGCGGACTGAAATGCGCCCGGGCTTGCCACCGAGGCTGGCGGGGAGTTGACGCTGCCGGCCACGTAGACACTGCCGCCCGTGCCCAGGGCGAGACCGTCGGCGACGATCTGGGACTGGCCGCCGGTGCTGAACAGCGTCGCGAATGACAGCTTCGTCAGCGTGGCGTTGAACTCCGCCACGAAGGGCGAGCCCACGTCCCCGGTGCCATTGCTGGTGCCCAGCGGATTGACCTGTGGCAGCCCGTCGGCGGCGACACCGCTGACGTACACGTTGCCGGCGGCATCCAGGACGATCGGACCCATCGAGCTGATGCCGTCGGCAACGTTATTCACCCCGCCGTAGTAGCCCCCGAAGTAGGTGCTCGCCAGCAGCGCGGTGCCGCTCGGGTTGAGCTTGGCGATGAAGGCGGCAGCGCACTGGGTGTTGGTATTGCCATCGACGCCGTACTGGCCGCACGTCATCTGGTAGGCCCCGGCCGTGGTGGGAAACGTGGCCTGGTTGGTAAAGCCGGTGACATAGGCGTCCCCGGCCGCATCGGCGGCGATGCCGGTCATGAGGTCCCCATAGGCGCTGACCACCGTGTGGCCGAGGTAGGTGCCATAGATCAGGCTCGGGGTGCCGCTGCCCACGGGCGAGAACTTGGCCACGAAGGGGCAGTTGAGCAGGACGTTGTTCGTCACCGTGCCGCAACTGGAGGCGTGCGCCTCATACGCGCCGGTGGTGGTCGGCAGCGAGCCATCCTCGGTGGTCCCTGCCAGGTAGAAGTTGCCGGCGGCATCCACGGTCACCGCCTCGCCGAAGGTGAAACTGGCACCCCCGAAGCCAACGCCGGCGTTGGAGACCTGGGGCTCCCCGTACAGCGACGAGTAGGCCAGGGTGCTCAGGGTCGGATCGAACACCGTGATGAAGGCATCCTCCTGCGCGCTCAGCACGTTCTGATAGCCGGCGACGCCGGTCGAGAAGGGCGGCGTGACCAGCGCCGCGCCGGGGGTGGTCGGGAAGGGGATCGCCTGCGGAAAGCCCGAGGTACCGGCGGGCACTACCGAACCGGGGTAGGTCTGCCCTGCCACGTACGCCCGCCCGGTCTTGTCCACCGCGACCGCCAGCGCGTAGGTGTTGGTGTTGGTGCCGCTGAGGAACGTGGAATAGAGCAATGCACCGGTCGGGCCGAGCTTGCTCACGAACGCGGCGCTGCCGCCGGCATCGCAGTTGGGCACTTCCACGTTCGGGCCGCTGAACACCGGGTTGCACACGGTCTGGTAGGCGCCCGAGGTGACCGGGAAGTCATGGGATCCTGCGGAACCGACCACGAAGGCATTGCCATGCGAGTCCACGGCAATGCTGGCCGCCCGATCGTTGCCGCCGGTGCCGCCCAGGTAGGTGGAGAAGATCAGCGTCTTGGCGTCGGGCGCGAACTTGGTGACGAACGCCCACGACTGACCGCCGTTGGGGTTTGCCTTGGCGGGCGGGGGCGCGAACGCGGCCTGCGTGGGGAAGTCCGTGGAGTTGGTATAGCCGGTGACATACAGGTCGCCGGCGCTGTCGGTCGCCGCCGTCTGCCCGGAGAAGTACGAGCTGCTGCCCGAGGGCGGCGCGATGCCGGCGATATCGTAACCGCTGCCGCCGAGGTAGCTGAAGTACGACAGCACCGGGTCGATGATCAGCGGCTTGCTGTGGTCGTACGCGCCGAGCCGGAAGCGCACCGTCGCGCCGCTCAACTGGTAGCGCGCCGCCACCGCGGTGCGCCGCCCGTCAGTCAGCTGATAGGCGACCGGGCGTTCGAAGACCATCTGGTGCGCGTTGCCCGAGACCTCGAGATCGCCCCTGGCATCGACGTGCACGACCTCGGCCCCGGCAAACGCCAGGCGAATCGGCGCGGCGCTCGCGCCGGGTGCCACGGCAAAGTCGTATTCCAGGCGTCCCTGCGTGCCGTAGTACACCAGGTCGACGCCGGGATAAACGCCGGCGTAGCGCACCCGGGCGAAAGTCCTGACTCCCGTGCGCCACTGGGCCGGGTCATTGCCGATCAGGTAATTCACCACCCCGGGCAGCGGCTGCTCCGCGCGCGGCTCGGACGCGCGGGCACCCAGAACCTCAAGCCGAATGAGGTCCGCGCCAAAGGCCAGCGCGGCGCCCCGCTCGCCCAGGCCGATGGCGTACTGCGCGCCGTGCGCCAGGTACTGCGCCCCGCTCCCGGCCTGGCCCTGGTTCTGTTCGAAACTCAGCGGCATCCCCGATACCGCGACGGGCGGCGTGTGGGCGCCGGCTGCCGCGGCGTGCGCGGCGCCACCCGCCAGCAGCATGGCGGCAAGTACGCGCCTGAATCTGTGGGCTGCTGCCCCGGACCTGGACGCCTTTGAGATATTTTTGTCTTCCACGAGCCCGCTCCCTTGTGCATGGATGAATTGCCGTGCCGGATGCCGCGGCGGCCCGCGAAAAAACATCCTTACCTGGGAGAAAGGCGTAATGCGGGGCGGTTTCGTATCAGGCGGCGGCTTGCGCGGCGCCGGACGGGCGGCGCAGTGCGCTGCACGGGAGGCCACAGCGGGCGGTCACTGGCAGGGAAGTTCAGTCCTTGATGCGCGCGGCCAGGCGCTGGGCATCCGCCGGGCGGCCGGTCTGCCCGTACAGCCAGCGCAGGGCCTTGAAGCCCATCTGGGTGTTGTAGAACCCCTCGCCCCGGGCGCTCACCAGCGCCGCGGTGGCCTTCTGCAGCACCGGTTCTGCCTCGGCGTAGCGGTCAAGGTGCGCCAGACACATCCCGACCACGACCTGGCTGGCGGCCTGGTGGTAGTCCCCGGGCGGCAGGATGCGCGCGCGGATCTGCGCCACCTTCTGCGCCGCCGCCAGGCCGTCCTCGGGCGCACTGCCCTGGCAGGCGGCTATGGCGTAGTCGCTCCAGGCGCCCACCGTGTAGCGATTCTCCGGCCCCTGGACCCGCTCCAGGGTCACGGCCGTGGGACGCAGCAGCGCCTGCGCCTCGGGGAAGCGCCCAAGGTCGGTCAGCGTCTCCCCGAGCTGCACCTGCGCGACCAGGGTGTCGGGGTGCTCGGGCCCGCGCACCGCGGTGCTCGCCCGGATGATCTCGCGCTGGATCGGCTCGGCGTCCTTCGGGTCCTTCATGTTGAGCAGGGTCATCGCGTAGGTCTGCTCCATCGACATGAGGTCAGGGTGCGTCGGCGGCAGCGTGGCACGCAGGATCTGGAGCGCCTCGCGCGCCGTGTCGCGCGACTCGGCGTAACGTCCCTCGTTGCCGAGCAGTACTGCGAGGTTGTCGAGCGCCCCGCCCAGGGCGGCGCGCCGCCCGGCGCCGAGGGTGCGATCGAGCGCGATCGCCTCGCGGAACGAGGCCTCCGCTTCCTTCTCGCCGCTGGCGTTGGCCAGTGCCATGCCGAGCTCGGTGAGTGCGCTCGCGCGCTCGGCCGCCACGTCCGGCAGCGGCAACAGGAGCGCCAGGGCGCGGCGCAGCACCGGGACCGCCTCCTGGTAGTGGCCCCAGCCGCGCAGCAGCTCCCCGCGCGCGGTGAGCGCGCGGGCGATCTCCAGCGCGCCGGCGCCCTGGGCCTCCAGCAGTGCCAGCTGGCGCTCGCTGGCGGTGAGTCCCTGCGCATAGCGGCCCAGGCTGCCGTTGGTCTCGGCGATGAGCCCGAGCATGGAGGCCTCGATCAAAGGCTCGCCCCCGAGGCTCTGGTCGAGGCCCGCGACGGCCGAGTCCAAAAGCTCGGCGACCGTGATGTCACGGCGGCCCTCGCGCGGGTCGGCGGAAGTCAGCAGCTTCTCCAGGAACTCGCCGCGGCGCGCCGCCGCCTCGCGTGCCTCCCCGACCTGGTGCTGCTGGCGCGCGTACATCACCCCGCCGACGGCGAGGGCGAGCGCGAACAGTGCAGCGATGGCGACGGGCAGGGCGCGGCGGCGCACGAAGCGGCCGAGGCGGTAGCCCACGGTCGCCGGCCGCGCGCGCACCGGGCGCTGCGCCAGGTAGCGCGCGAAGTCCGCCTGCAGCTCCTGCGCGGTGGCGTAGCGGCGCGCCGGGTCGCGCGCCAGCGCGCGCGCGAGGATGGCATCCAGGTCGCCGCGCAGGCTGCGCGAAAGCTGCGGTGCCCCGCGCGCCAGCGCCGCGGCGCTCGCAGCGCAGGCCTCCCCGGAGCTCACCGCGAGCATGTAGGCCACCGCGCTGCGCGCCTCGGGGTACGGCTCGACCCCGGCGAGCAGCCGGTAGGCGAGCGCGCCCAGGCCGAATACGTCCGTGGCCACCGTCACCGGCTCGCCGCGCACCTGCTCGGGGGCGGCGTAGTGCGGGGTGAACAGGCGCGAGCGCTCACCGGCGTCGCCGTCGCCGACCTCGCTCACCGCCGCGGCGATGCCGAAGTCGATCAGCTTCGGCTGCCCGTCGGCGCTGACCAGCACGTTGCTCGGCTTGATGTCGCGGTGGACCACCAGCTGGCGGTGCGCCGCGGCGACCGCGGCGATCACCACCTCGAGCAGGCGCACGCGCGCGCGCAGGTCCAGCTGGTGCGCGTCGCAGTACTCGGTGATCGGCACCCCGCGCACCAGCTCCATCGCGATCCAGGCCTCGCCGTCGGCAGCACCGATGCCGACGTCGATGAGCCGGGCGATGGCCGGATGCTCCAGGCGCGCCAGGAACCTGGCCTCGCCGAGGAAGCGCGCCCGCCCCTCGGCGCTGATCGAGCCGCGCAGCAGCTTCACGGCCACCGCCTGCGGCACCCCGTCGGTGCGCTCGGCGCTGTAGACCGCGCCCATGCCGCCGGTGCCCAGGCACTGGAGCAGGCGGAAATGGCCATACTCGCAGCCGCTGCGGTCCACGTGCGCGCTCTCCGCGCCCTTCATGAGCGCACCGGTGACGGCGACGTCGGCGCTGGCGATGTCGAGCAGGCGCTGCACGTGGGCGGCCAGGGCCGCATCGGCGCCGCACTCCCGCTGCAGGTACGCCGCGCGCTCCCCGGGGTCCAGGTCCAGCGCGGCGCTGAAGATGTGGTAGGCCCGGCCGCGCGCGGCGTCCGTGCTCATGGGGCCGGCAGCAGCTCGTGGGCGAGCCAGGTCTTGCCGCTGGCCCAGCGGCGGTTGACCGTGGCCACCGAGACCGCCAGCGCCTCGGCGACCTCCTCCACGGACAGCCCGCCGAATACGCGCAGCGACACCACCTCCGCGGCGATCTCGTCGAACCCGGACAGCTCGGTGAGCAGGTCATCCACGTCCAGCGCGTCGAAGGCGGTATCGGTGCCGCCGAGGTTCTCGTCGCTCAAGGTGACCTGCGCGCCGCCGCTCCTCTTCTCGGCGCGGCAGCGGCGCGCCTCGTCGACCAGCGCCTGGCGGGTCATGCGCGCGGCCATCGACAGGAAGTGGGCGCGGTCGTTCCAGCGCAGCTCGTTCATGCCGGCCATGCGCAGGTACACCTCGTGCACCAGCGCGGTCGGGCGGATGGTGAGGCGGCGCTCATCGCGCAGGTGGCGCACCGCGATGGCGTGGATGTCGCGGTACAGGTGCGACAGGAGCTCATCGAGTGCCTGGCGGTCGCCCCCGGCCCACTGTGCGAGCAGCGCGGAGGTGCGCGTCGAGTCCGGCGTATCGGCCATGTTGTTCTTTTGTTATCGCCCCGTGGGCAGGCGCGCCGGGGACAGCCCTCGCGGCGGCATTCACGGGCAGAAAACTCTAGCACGCGGCGGCGGCCGCGATACTGCGGATTGGACAATGGCGCGCCGGATGGCGGGCAGGCGGGCCCGGCCGGGGCCGGCGGCGGCCTAGCCGAAGTTGATCTTGGCTTCCAGGTTGGCGCGCGAGTCGGCGTTGACCAGGGCCTCTTCCAGCCCGACGCGGCCCTGCTTGTACAGCTCGTGCAGCGCCACGTCGAAGCTGCGGATGCCGCGCTCGCCGCTGGCGTTGATCGCCTCCTTGATGGCCACCACGTCGCCCTTCTTGACGAGGGTGCCGATGTGCGGGGTGTTGAGCATCACCTCCACCGCCGCGACGCGCCGGTTCTCCTTACCCATCACCAGGCGCTGCGCCATGATCGCGCGCAGGTACTGCGACAGGTCGAGGAAGATCTGGTTGTGCTGCTCGCGCGGGAACATGTTGATGATGCGGTCGAGCGACTCGGCGCAGTTGTTGGCGTGCATGGTCGCCAGCACCAGGTGGCCGGTGCCGGCGAGGTTGATGGCCGCCTCCATGCCGTCCTTGTCGCGGATCTCGCCGATCAGGATCACGTCCGGGGCGGCACGCACCACGCCGCGCAGCGCGCGCGCGTAGCTCTTGGTGTCCAGGCCCACCTCGCGCTGGTTGACCATGGAGCGCTTGTTGGTGTGCAGGAACTCGATCGGGTCCTCGATGGTGACGATGTGATCCGAGGAGTTCTCGTTGCGGTAGTTGATCATCGCCGCAAGCGTGGTCGACTTGCCCGAGCCGGTGGCGCCGACCATGAGGACCAGCCCGCGTTTGAGCATGACCAGCTCGGTGACGATCTCCGGCAGCCCGAGCACGTCCAGGCGCGGCATGTCGGCGGTGATGTAGCGCATCACCATGGCCGGGTAGCCGCGCTGCATGAAGACGTTGACGCGGAAGCGCCCGAGGCCGGGCTCGGAGACCGCGAAGTCCAGCTCCCACTCGCGCTGGAAGACCTCGCGCTGTTCGGCGCTCATGAGCGCGAAGGAGGTCTGGCGCACGGTCTCGGGGGTGAGCACCTGCTTGTTGACCGGCAGGATCTGGCCCTCGATCTTGATCTTGATGGGTGCGTTGGGAGTGAAGAACAGGTCCGAGGCCTTCTTCTCCACCATCAGCTTGAACAGCGGCTTGGTATTGAGGGTCGGGTGGCGCCCGGTGACGGCGGCGGCGACGGCCTCGGAGGTCAGCCCCGGCTGGCTGTCCGAGGCGGCCAGGTCCTTCGCCGGATTCACAGACTGCGGCCCTGTTCTTCCTCGACGATGCGCAGCGCGCCACCGTCATCCAGAGCCTTCTGTTCGCGCTTGCTCTCCAGCTTGATGCGCAGGCGCAGCTCGTTCTTGGAGTCGGCGTTGCGCAGCGCGTCCTCGTAGGAGATGAAGCCGGTCTCGTACAGCTCGAACAGCGCCTGGTCAAAGGTCTTCATGCCCAGACGCGTGGAGCGCGCCATGACTTCCTTGATCTCGGCGACCTTGCCCTTGAAGATCAGGTCCTGGATCAGCGGCGAGTTGAGCATGATCTCCATCGCGGCGATGCGCCCGGCGCCGGATTCGCGCGGGATGAGCCGCTGCGAGACCAGGGCGCGGATGTTGAGCGACAGGTCCATCAGCAGCTGGTCGCGCCGCTCGTCGGGGAAGAAGTTGATGATGCGGTCGAGCGCCTGGTTGGCGCTGTTGGCGTGCAGGGTCGCCAGCACCAGGTGGCCGGTCTCGGAGAACTGGATGCCGTACTCCATCGTCTCGCGGTCACGGATCTCGCCGATCAGGATCACATCGGGCGCCTGGCGCAGGGTGTTCTTCAGCGCAGCATGCCACGTCTCGGTGTCCACGCCCACCTCGCGGTGGGTGATGACGCAGCCCTTGTGGGTATGCACGTACTCGACCGGGTCCTCGATGGTGACGATGTGCCCGCGGGTCTTCTCGTTGCGGTAGCCGACCATGGCGGCCAGCGAGGTCGACTTACCCGAGCCGGTGCCGCCGACCATGATCACCAGGCCGCGCTTGGAGAGCACGACCTCCTTCATGATGGGCGGCAGCTCGAGCTCCTCGAAGGTGGGGATCTTGGCGTTGATCAGGCGGATGACCGCACCGGTGGCGGCCTGCTGCACGAAGGCCGAGACGCGGAAGCGGCCGATGCCCGGGGGGGCGATCGCGAAGTTACATTCCTTGGTGGCGTCGAACTCCTTGGTCTGGCGATCGTTCATGATCGCGCGCACCAGGGTGGCCGACTGCTCGACGGTGAGCGCGCGCTCGCTCTGCGGGCGGATCTCGCCGTCGATCTTGATCGCGGGCGGGAAGCCTGCGGTGATGAACAGGTCGGAGGCCTTCTTCTCCGTGACCCGGCGCAGCAGGTCCTGCATCAGCTTGATGGCTTGGTCGCGATCCATGTTCTTCAGTCCCTTTGGGGATTACAGGGCGTCCTTGTTCGAGGCCTTGTAGCGCGCCTCTTCCTTCGACACCACACCCTTGGCGACCAGCTCGGTCAGGCACTGGTCGAGGGTCTGCATGCCCTGCGCGCCGCCGGTCTGGATCGAGGAGTACATCTGCGCGATCTTACCCTCGCGGATGAGGTTACGGATCGCCGGGGTGCCGATCATGATCTCGTGCGCGGCCACGCGGCCACCGCCGTTCTTCTTCATCAGGGTCTGCGAGATGACCGCGCGCAGCGACTCGGAGAGCATCGAGCGCACCATGTCCTTCTCCTCGCCGGGGAACACGTCGACGATGCGGTCGATGGTCTTGGCGGCGGAGCTGGTGTGCAGGGTGCCGAACACGAGGTGGCCGGTCTCCGCGGCGGTGAGCGCCAGGCGGATGGTCTCCAGGTCACGCATCTCGCCGACCAGGATGACGTCCGGGTCCTCGCGCAGCGCCGAGCGCAGCGCCTCGCTGAAGCCGAGGGTGTCGCGGTGCACCTCGCGCTGGTTGAGCAGGCAGCGCTTGGACTCGTGCACGAACTCGATCGGGTCCTCGATGGTGATGATGTGGTCGGGGCGGTTGTCGTTGCAGTGGTTGACCATGCCGGCCAGGGTGGTCGACTTGCCCGAGCCGGTCGGCCCTGTCACCAGCACCAGCCCGCGTGGCAGCATGCACAGGTCGCGGAAGATCTTCGGCGCGCCGAGGTCATCCAGCGAGAGGATGGCGGAGGGGATGTTGCGGAACACCGCGCCCGCGCCGCGGTTCTGGTTGAAGGCGTTGACGCGGAAGCGCGCCAGCTTGGGGATCTCGAAGGAGAAGTCGGTCTCGAAGAACTCCTCGTAGGCCTTGCGCTGCTTGTCGTTCATGATGTCGTACACCATGGAGTGCACTTCCTTGTGCGACAGCGGCGGCATGTTGATGCGCTTCATGTCGCCGTCGACACGAATCATCGGTGGCACGCCCGAGGACAGGTGCAGGTCCGAGGCATTGTTCTTGACGGCGAATGCCAGGAGTTGCGCGATATCGACAGCCATGGATGCTCCCTGGAACGACGCGCGGAAAGAGCAGGAAAAAGCGACGTGCGGGCCTGCCTCTGAAGCGCGTGGCCAGTATAGCGGAGGGGTTACACGTCCAATATGTTAATGGGTCCGCAGAATTTGCCGTTGCACATCCGGGAACTGCGCGAACGCATCGCGCGGGCGGCCACCGCCTGCGGCCGGAATGCGCACTCGGTCACACTCCTCGCAGTCTCCAAGGCCCAGCCCCCGGAAATGATCGCCGCGGCGGCCGCGGCCGGGCTGACCGAGATCGGTGAAAGTTACCTCGCCGAGGCGCTGGCGAAGATTGCCGCACTGCAGGATGCAGGCCTGACCTGGCACTTCGTCGGCCGCGTGCAGGCCAACAAGACCCGCGAGATCGCCGCGAACTTCGCCTGGGTGCACGCGCTCGACCGGCTCAAGGTTGCCGAGCGGCTGGCCGCACAGCGGCCCGCCGCAGCCGCGCCCCTGAACGTGTGCCTGCAGGTGAACCTGGCCGCAGAGGCGAGCAAGGCGGGCGTAACGCCGCAGGAGCTGCCGGGGCTGGCCGCGCAGGTGGCGCAGCTGCCGCGCCTGAAGCTGCGCGGGCTCATGTGCCTGCCGCCGCACGAGTCAGACCCGGCCCGCCAGCGCCACTGGTTCGCGCAGCTGCGGGAACTCAGGGATGGCCTCAACGCCGCCGGTGCCGGCCTCGACACGCTGTCCATGGGAATGAGCGATGACTTCGAGGCGGCGATCGCCGAGGGAGCCACCATCGTGCGCCTGGGCACGGTCCTGTTTGGTGCCAGGGCTACAATGAAGCCATGACTCACGGGCGGATCGCGCTGCTGGGCGGCGGTAACATGGGGCGCGCGCTCATCGGCGGCCTGCTGCGTTCCGGGACCCGCGCGGAGCTGCTCAGCGTCGGCGAGGCGCATCCCGCGGCGCGCGCCGCGCTGGCGACCGAGTGCGGCATCACCGCCACCGCGGACAACGCGCAGGCGCTCGCGGGCGCCAGCCTGGTGGTGCTGGCGGTGAAGCCGCAGGATGCCGCCGCCGTGCTCGCCCCCCTGCTGCCGCTCATGGGTCGTCTGCGGCCGCTGCTGGTGTCGGTGTGCGCGGGCACGCGCGTGGCGGCGCTTGCGCAGTGGACCGGCGGCGCGGTGCCGGTGGTGCGTGCGATGCCCAACCGCCCCGCCCTGGTCGGCGCCGGCGTCACCGGGCTGTATGCCCCGCACAACATCAGTGCAGCGCAGCGCGCGGCTGCACAGGCGGTCATGCAGGCGGTGGGCGATGTGGTGTGGGTGCACACCGAGGAGGCGCTGGATGCGGTCACCGCGCTCTCCGGCAGCGGGCCGGCGTACTTCTTCCTGCTCGCGCAGCTGATGGCCGAGGCCGGCGCTGCGCTGGGTCTTGAGCCGCAGGCCGCGCAGCGGCTGGCCGCGGCGACCCTGTACGGCGCGGGCCAGATGGCGCACGCCCCCGATACCAACCTCGCGCAGCTGCGCGACCAGGTGACCTCTCCCGGCGGCACGACGGCTGCTGCGCTGCGCGTCATGGAGAACGCCGATCTTCGCGGTACCATCGAGCGGGCCCTTGCGGCGGCCGTGGCGCGCAGTGCCGAGCTGGCCGCATTGAGACCCGATCCAGATCCGGCAGGAACCTCATGAGCGCGATCATCTATATCCTCGACACCCTGCTCGGCCTGGCGCTGTTCGTGGTGATGGCGCGGCTGCTGCTGCAGTGGACGCGCGCCGACTTCCGCAATCCCCTGTGCCAGGGGATCGTCAAGCTCACCAATCCCCTGATCCTGCCGCTGCGGCGCGTGCTGCCGCCGATGGGCAAGCTGGACACCGCCTCGGTCGTGGCGGTGTTGCTGGTGGCCATCATCAAGGTCGCCAGCTTCTACTGGCTCACCGACATGCCGCTGCCGCCGCCGGCGCTGGTATGGGTGCGCGCGGTGGTGACGGAGATCGCGCGCATGCTGTTGTGGACCTATTTCTACGCGATCGTGCTCTATGCGCTGCTCAGCATGATCGCCCCGGGCGGTTATTCGCCGCTGCAGTCGCTGCTCACCTCGCTGTGCGAGCCGGTGCTGCGCCCGATCCGCCGCACGATACCGGGCATCAGCGGACTGGACCTGTCGCCCCTGTGGGCCTGCATCGCGATCCAGGCGCTGCTGATCCTGCTGCGCTAGCGCTAATTCACTGGAATTTCCGGGCCGCGCGCACACCCTCCGCGCGCGTTCTTGTTCGCACAAACACGTGCTTAGCTGCGACATCGCACGCGAAGTCGCAGCTGCCGCGGAGCGCGAAAAAGCGCACCGCGATCAGTGACTCGCGCTGCATGCAAGGAACGTGCAGCGAAAAAAGCCTAAGAAAAAAGGCACTTTCGCAACACCTCGACAGAAGAAAGCGCTTGCCAAAGCGCGCGCATGTGTTATTTTTCGCGCCGATTCTCTTAGCGCGGCGAAATTGCTGCCGCGTATCGCAAACTAAATTTTCGAGGAGTAGGGCAAAATGGCGAAAAAGGGTGGCGCACCGACGAAGTCGGAAGTCCTGACACAGATCTCCAAGGACACGGGACTCTCACGCAAGCAGGTCGGTAGCGTGTTCGACTCGCTGGGCGGCGTGATCAAGAAGAGCCTGCGCGGCAGCGGACTGTTCACCGTGCCCGGTCTGATGAAGCTGAAGGTCGTGAAGAAGCCGGCGACGAAGGCGCGCGAAGGCGTCAACCCCTTCACCGGCGAGAAGATGACGTTCAAGGCGAAGCCGGCCAGCAAGAAGGTCCGCGTGCTGCCGCTGAAGAGCCTCAAGGCGATGGTGAACTAAGACCTCGCTTACTGCCTGCAGGGTAGTCAAAGGCCCGGGAGAACACGCTTCTCCCGGGCCTTGTTATTTGCGCGCGAGGGCCCCGCCTGCCGGCGCGCAAGCCCCCGGAATCGCTGGTTTTTAGCTTTCTTTCGTGTCCGGCGCACGCGCGCGCAGCCAGCGCCACAGCCCGTGCAGCACGAGGGTATCGGCGAGCAGCGCGCCCAGGCCAAACATGATGCGCCCCATGAGCGCCCCGCCGCCGGTGCTGATCTGCACGCCCGGCACCGAGAACGCGGTGGAGAAGTGGCGCTCGCCGGGGAAGAAAGCCACCCAGTTGAACACCATCGCGAGCCCGAGGGTGACGGTGCATGCGGCCAGTTGGTTCAGCCAGTTCGGCAAGCGGTAGGCGGCGCCCAGCGGTAGCAGCGCGCCGGCCATGAAGATGAGGCCCGCGCAGCCGGCGACCCAGCGTGGCGCCTCGAGCGTGCCCGGCCGCGCCGGCAGCGCGCCGATGGCCACCGCAAAGACCGCGGCGCCGCAGATAAAGCACAGCAATCCGGCGACGCCTGCAACCGGCCGGCTCAGCGGTTGCGGTGCACTCTGACCTGCAGGCCCTGGGGGCATGGCGATACCCGTGGCGCGCCCGGGCGCTTTGACCCCACGCTACGCGCGCGGGCGCGCGGTTTCAGCCGACCAGCGCACGCAGCGGGTGCCTTCAGCGCTGCTGCGCCTGGTGCATGAACTCGAGGATCGCCGCGCGCAGCTCGTTGATGCGCCCGTGGAAGAAATGGCCGGTCCCGGGCAGCACCGTGACCGCCGGCGCCGGACTGAGCGTGCCGGCCCAGCGCAGCACCTCCTCGCGGGGCACCAGCTCGTCCGCATCGCCCTGCACGATCAGCCACGGGCACCCCGGCGGGGGCTCCCCGCCGACGTCGATGCGGTTGACCGCCGGGGCGACCAGCACCAGGCGCTGCGGGCCGGCGGCCCCCGCGACGCGCACGGCGACGGCGCCGCCGAAGGAGAACCCGCCCAGCCACAGTTGCGCCTGCGGCCAGCGCTGCCGCCCATAGGCGATCACCGCCAGGGTATCGGCGGTCTCGCCGCGGCCCTCGTCGTAGCTGCCGGCGCTGGCGCCCACGCCGCGGTAGTTGAAGCGGATCGCCGGGGCGCGCAAGTGCTGGAACGCACGCGCCACGGTGTACACCACCTTGTTGTCCAGCGTGCCCCCGTAGAGCGGATGCGGGTGGCACACCACAGCGAAGGCTTCCACCGGGGAGGCGGACTCCTCCTGCGGGGTCTCGATGAGCGCCTCGAGCGCCCCGGCGGGGCCTGGGATGCTGAGGCGCTCGGCGAGTGGCGGGCGCTGTGCCACCGCCTGCTATGCCGCAGGCGATGCGGCGAGGCGCACGAGCAGGCGGTTCAGGCGCTGCACATACTCGGGCGGGTTGGGCAGCTGCGTGCCCTCGGCGAGGGCGGCCTGGTCGTACAGCAGCTGCGCGAGCTCGCCGAACTGCGCCGCATCGGACACCCCGTCCAGGTACTTCACCAGGGGGTGCGTGACGTTCAGCTCCAGCACCGGGTGGGCCTGGGGGGCCTTCTGCCCGGCAGCCGCGAGGATGCGGCGCATCTGCTCGCCCATGTCGTCCTCGCCGAGCACCAGGCAGGAGGGTGACTCGCGCAGCCGCTCGCTGACGCGCACCTCCGTGACGCGCTCGCCCAGGGCGTCCTTGACGCGCTTGAGCAGGCCCTTGCTCTCCTTGAGCTGCTCGTCGTGCTCCTTGCGGTCGGCCTCGTTGGCCAGGCCGCCGAGCTCCAGGGCCCCGCGCGTGGCGTCCTTGAAGCGCTTGCCCTCGAAGTCATTCAGCTGGCCCATCACCCACTCGTCGATGCGCTCGGACAGCAGCAGCACCTCCAGGCCCCGCTCGCGCAGGCGCTCGATGGCCGGGCTGCCGCGCGCCGCTTCCGGGCTCTCGGCGATCACGTAGTAGATCTTGTCCTGGCCGGGCTTCATGCGCGCGAGGTAGTCAGCCAGCGTCACGTCCGGGTTGTTGTGCTCCAGGTGCGTGCTGGCAAAGCGCATCAGGGCCAGCAGCGCCGGCTGGTTGGCGTGGTCCTGGACCACCCCCTCCTTGAGCACCGCGCCGAATTCCTTCCAGAACGCGGCGTACTTGTCCGGCTCGTCCTTGGCCAGGCGCGCCAGCAGGTCGAGCACGCGCTTGGTCAGGCCGCCCTTGATGGCCTCGACCTCCGGGTCCTGCTGCAGGATCTCGCGCGAGACGTTCAGCGGCAGGTCGCTGGAGTCGACCACGCCCTTCACGAAGCGCAGGTAGGGGGGCAGGAACTGCTCGGCGTCGTCCATGATGAACACGCGCCGCACGTACAGCTTCAGCCCGCGGGCCGCATCGCGCTGCCACAGGTCGAACGGGGCCTTGGCCGGCAGGTACAGGAGGCTGGTGTACTCGCGCTTGCCCTCGACCTTGTTGTGGCTCCAGGCGACCGGGTCCTGGAAGTCGTGCGCCACGTACTGGTAGAACTGGCGGTACTCCTCGTCCTTGATCTGGGTGCGCGGCAGCGTCCACAGCGCCTTGGCCTGGTTGACCACCTCGTACTCGAGCGAGGCCTCGCCCTCCTTGCGCATGCGCACCGGGAAGCCGATGTGGTCCGAATAGCGGCGGATGAGCCCGCGCAGGCGGAAGGGGTCGGCGAACTCCTTGGCATCCTCCTTCAGGTGCAGCGTGACGGAGGTGCCGCGGGCTGCCTGGGTCACGGTCTCGACCGTGAAGTCCCCGTCCGCGCCGGACTCCCAGCGCACGCCGGCCTCGGCCGGCTCGCCGGCCCTGCGCGAGCGCACCTCGACCCGGTCGGCGACGATGAAGGCGGAATAGAAGCCGACGCCGAACTGGCCGATCAGCTGGGAGGCCTTCTGCTCGTCCCCGGAGAGTGACTTGAAGAACGCGGCGGTGCCGGAGCGGGCGATGGTGCCCAGGTTGGCGACGGCATCCTCGCGGCTCATGCCGATGCCGTTGTCGGTGATGGTGACGGTGCCCTTTTCGGGATCCGCGTCGATGCGGATGCCCAGCTCGGCATCCTCGGCCATGAGCGCAGGCGTGGCGATGGCCGCGAAGCGCAGGCGGTCGCAGGCGTCAGAGGCGTTGGAGACCAGCTCGCGCAGGAAGATCTCGCGGTGGCTGTACAGGGAGTGGATCATGAGCTTGAGCAGCTCACGAACCTCCGCCTGGAAGCCGTGGGTCTCGCGGTTGCCGGTGTTCTCGGCGGCCGTTTCGGTCGTGGATGCCATGGATCACCCGTCCGCAGGCTTTAAGAGGTGCCTGCACCGGGTGCGATCTTGGGAATCGCGGCGGGATTTTCAAGCGCCGCGAGCGGCGCGGGGGACTATTTCAGGCCGCCGGGTCCAGAAACTGGCGTACGGAGAGCAAAAGCAGCGCCGATCCGGCCAGCAGCACCCCGGAGGCGGCGGTGACGAAGGACACCGAGACGCCCCACGCCTCGCCCAGCACCAGCGTCGCCACGTGGCGACAAAGGCACAGCGTGTCGTCCAGCTCGTCCCAGGCGTGCAGGAACTTCTCTTCCATGATGGTGCGACTCTAAGGCCGCGGGCGTGACAGTGGCGTGTCCGCGCTCACACTCATGCCGTGGCTTGCACCGTTCCGGGGGGGTGCGTACGCTTGGTGCGGTAAGCGCGTCACCGGCACGCGAAACATAAGGCCACCATGCAGCGCATAGTCGTCCTGAACCCCAAGGGTGGGTCTGGTAAGACGACTATCGCTATCAACCTGGCTAGCTACCTCGCCTCGTGCGGCCACCGCCCGGTCCTGATCGACTTCGATCCGCAGGGCTCCTCGGTGCGCTGGGTGCGCAAGCGCAAGCCCGCCCAGGCGCCGATCCAGGTCATCGCCGGCTTCGAGAAGGACACCCGCACCACGCGCGCCTTCCACCTGCGCCCCCCCGATGGCACCACGCACGTGATCGTGGACACCCCGGCGGCCCTCTCGGCGCCGCAGCTGCCGGACATGGTGCGGGATGCGGCCAAGATCATCGTGCCGGTGCTGCCCTCGGACATCGACATCCACACCTGTTCGCGCTGCATCCGCGACCTGCTGCTCGTGGCCAAGATCCGCCGCGAGGACGACCGCATCGGGGTGATCGCCAACCGGGTGCGCCGCAACACCCTCACCTACCAGTCGCTGATCCGCTTCCTGCACACCCTGGGGATACCGATCGTCGCCACGCTGCGCGACTCGCAGAACTACGTGCGCGCCGCGGAGCTCGGGGTCGGGGTGCATGAGATGAAGAGCTACGTCGCCCACGATGACGTGGAGCAGTGGGAGCCGCTGGTCGAGTGGCTGGCGCGGCCGCGCGGCGGCGCCGTGACCCCGCCGGTCGCCACCGGCGCGCCCGAGCCCCCGGCCCCGGCCGCGGCAGCGCCCGAGGCGAGCGCCGACACGGGCAGCCAGCGCGCGCTCGAGCAGGCCATGGCGGAGCTGCCGCCGGTGCCGGCGGTTGCCAACGCCTGAAGCGGCGCGCAGAGCAGTAGTTTCTTGGGGGCCGGCGCTCAGGGGCGCCGCGGGATGAGAATCGGCAGCCCGGCGCTGTCCGCGCCGGAGCGTTACTTCTTGGGCTTGGTGGGCGCTGCGGGGGTGCCCTCGGCAGGTCCCCAGGAATCGCGCACCTGGTCGGCCCAGTTCTTGTAGTTGGACCAGGTATAGAGGTTGCGCGTGATGGCCGCCTGGCGGGCGCGGGCGCGCTGCATGCGGTCCAGCCAGCTCGCGTAGGCGTCCGCACCACCGGGGCCCGTAGCGGAGGGGGCCGGTTCGCGTGGCGCACCGGGCAGATCGTCTCGCCCCCTGTCACTCGAGCTCATCGGACGCTCCTCAAGATATTGAACGCAGACTACGGCGTTCACCCGGGGCGCGCAGGAACTGGTTCACAGGCATATCGCGGATCGAGCACGTCGCGACGCATCTTTTGTGTGCGCCGCGCAAAGTGTGCGGCGCATGAGAGCGTTATGTAACCGGGGCTTCAGCCGACCAGCCGGTAGACCGGTCTGTAGACGCTGCCGGGCAGGCGCATGCGCTGCTGCGCGACGAAGGCGGCCAGCAGTTCATCCAGCAGCTGCATGATCGAAGGATCGCCGGCGAGCTCGTACGGGCCGCGCGCCTCGATCGCCTGGATGCCGATCTCCTTCACGTTGCCGGTGACGATGCCGGAGAAGGCGCGCCGCAGGTTGGCGGCGAGCTCGTGCGGGGGCTGGTCGCGCTTCAGGTCCAGGGCGCGCATGGCCTCGTGCGTGACCTCGAAGGGGCGCTGGAACTGCGGGCGGATCGACAGCAGCCAGTTGAAGTTGTACGAGTCGCTCTGCTTGCGGCGGAACTCGCGCACCGCGTCCATGCCGCGCACCATGCGCCGGGCGACCTCGGGCGGGTCATCGACGATCACCGCCAGGCGCCGCGTGGCATCCTTCCCCAGGGTGCCCTCGACGAAGCGCACGATGTGCTCGAAATAGGCCGCGCTCTGGCGCGGCCCGGTGAGCACCACCGGGAACGGCTGCTCGCGGTTGGCCGGATCCAGCAGGATCCCGGTGAGGTAGAGGATCTCCTCCGCCGTGCCGGCGCCGCCGGGGAACACCACGATGCCGTGGCCCAGGCGCACGAAGGCTTCCAGGCGCTTCTCGATGTCCGGCAGGATCGCCAGCTGGTTGACGATCGGGTTCGGCGGCTCGGCGGCGATGATGCCGGGCTCGGTGACGCCGATGTAGCGGCCGTGGTGGATGCGCTGCTTGGCGTGGCCGATGGTGGCGCCCTTCATCGGCCCCTTCATGGCGCCCGGGCCGCAGCCGGTGCACACGTCCAGGCCGCGCAGGCCGAGCTCGTAGCCGACGTTCTTGGTGTACTGGTACTCGCGCGCATCGATCGAGTGGCCGCCCCAGCACACCACCAGGTTCGGGCGCGCCTTGTGGTCGAGCAGCCGGGCGTTGCGCAGGATGTGGAACACCGCGTTGGTGATCGAGGCGGAGTCGGTGAGGTCGAAGCGATCGGAGTCGATGATCTCGTTGGAGATGAACACCACGTCGCGCAGCACCGCGAACAGGTGCTCCTTGATGCCGCGGATCATCTGCCCGTCGACGAACGCCGCCGCCGGCGCGTGCTGCATCTCCAGCTTCATGCCCCAGGGGTGGCGCACGATCTGGATCTGAAAGTCCTTGTGGCGGTCGAAGATCTCCTTGGCATCGTCGGTGTGGGCCCCGGAGTTGAGCACCGCGAGCGCGCAGCGGCGGAACAGCGGGTACAGGCCGCCCTGGCCGGAGTCCAGGAGCTTGTCGAGCTCTCCCTGGGAAAGGTTTTCCAGGCTGCCGCGCGGGCCGACGCGCGCGTCAACGAATTCTGCGACTTCGCTGTTCACGGCCTAGGGCAGGATGTCGATCGGCACGTCGTCGGGCACCAGCATCCAGATCTCCACCATGTCGGCGTTGGAGACCGCGACGCAGCCGTCGGTCCAGTCGTGCGACTCGTAGTACTCCTGGTCGTGCTTGAGCACGTTCGGCAGGCCGTGGATCATGATCGAGCCGCCCGTGTCCCAGTGCCGGGTGCGGGCGCGGCGGATGTCCTGCTCGTTCGGGTAGCACACCTTGATCGACAGGAAGAAGTCGCTGCGCGGGTTGCGCCGGTCCAGGCGGTAGGTGCCCTCGGGGGTGCGGAAGTCACCGGCGCGCTCCTTCTGGCCCTGGGGATTCAGTCCGAGCGCGATGTGGTAGGTGCGCACCACGTTGCCGCCGTGCATCAGCGCCAGGCGCCGCTCGGCCTTGTGCACCACCACGCGGTCCACCGTCGGCAGCCTGTCCAGCACCGGCGGCGCGAACACGGCCGGCTGGGGTTCCGTCAGTCCGTCGGTCTGTCCCACCGACCAGGCGCAGCACAGCACCAGGGCGGTGGCGAGGGTCACAAGGCGCATCATGCTCCGCTTCGGCACACGCTAGCTCGGCAGATTATAGGCACGGTCAGCACAGGCGGGCAGGTATGCAGGTCACACCCGCGTGTCAGTTCGCGGCGCATTTCAGCCACCCCCACTGCCCACCTCCTCCACGCGCGGCATCACGATCTGGGTGCCGGCCCGCAGGTCGCCGAAGTCGAGGCTGGGGTTGTACTGCTGCAGCAGCCACTGCGGCACCTGTCCGCCGCGCTGTGTGAGGGTCCACAGCGAGTCCCCGGAGCGGGCGATGTACACCTGCGTGCCGACGATGCGGTGGGCGGCGAAGTAGCTGGCCTGGACGGCGCGGTGGAAGTCCTTGCGGCGCGCCTCGAACACCTCGTGCGTCACGCCCTTGAAATCAAGCTTCAGCCGCTGGCCCACGCGCAGCGCCGCGCGCGCGTTCATGTGGTTCAGATCGCGCAGACGCTGCGGGTTGCCGCCCAGCCAGTCGGCAAAGTGCCCGAGCGTCTCGTCGGTGGCGACGCGGATGGTGTCGTCCTTGCCCACCGAGTAGTCGGTGGGGTCGGCGCTTTGCTCCGCGTCCGAGCCGGGACCGACCGAGGGGCCGATGGCGTCGGCCTGGGCGGCCGAGACCACCTCGATGGTCACGCTGAAGTGCTTCGCCTTGGCCGCCTCCGCCGCAGCCGCCGCGGCATCCTCGGCGCTCTCGCGCTGGGCCACCGCCGCCGGCACCGCGCCGCCGGCTGAGGGCGGCGCCACCGTGCTGGCCTGCGCAGCGCCGGCGGCAGCGGCGGGCGCCGGTGCCGGCGGCACTGCGGCGACCACCACCGCTGCGCTCGGCTCGGGCAGCACCAGCACCCTGCCCGGGGAGACGCGCGCGCTGGTGCGCAGGTGATTGACGCGCGCCAGCATGTCCACCGGCACGTCGTAGGCGGCGGCGATGCTGACCAGGGTGTCGCCCTTCTGCACCTTGTAGTGCTCAGGCCCGCGCTGCGCGGTGAACATGTCGCCCGGCTGCAGGCGCTGCGCCAGGCGTTCGCTCGTCCAGGCGTCCCCCTCCAGCGGCATGCGCAGGCGGTAGGCCTTGGGTACGCGCTGCGCGCCCGACCACACCGGCGGCAGCAGCGCCGGGTTGAGCCCGCGCAGCCGGTCGGGGTTCATCTTCAGGGTGCGCATGAGCGCGCTGATCGAGACGTAGGCCGGCAGCTCGATCTCGCGGAAGTGCGCCTCCGGTTCGCGCTGCAGGGGACCGAAGTACTTCTCCGGGTTGCGGTCGATCTCCAGGGCGGCGAGGAAGGAGACGTAGAAGTTGCGCGAGGCGAAGCCGAAGCTGCGGCTGGTGTAGCCGCGCACGATCTTGACGATGTCGTCCGTGCCCATGGTCTCCTTGGCGCGCAGCATGCCGGCGCTGCCATGGTTGTAGGCGGTGAGCGCCAGCGGCCAGGTGCCCAGCAGGCGGTAGTTGTAGGCCAGCAGCTGCGCGGCCGCCTCGGTGGAGCGGAACGGGTCCAGGCGGTCATCGACCGCGGAATCAATGCGCATGTAGCGCCGGCCGGTGGAGCGCATGAACTGCCACAGTCCCGCCGCCCCGACCTTGGAGTACGCGGCCGGGTTGAAGGAGGACTCCACGTGCGGCAGCACCGCCAGCTCTGGCGGCAGCCCGAGGTTGGCGAGCGTCTCCTCGATGTGGGTCTCCCAGGCGCCCGAGCGCACCAGACCGCCGCGGAAGCGGTCCGCCTGGCCCAGCTGGAAACGGATGTCATCGACCGCCGCCAGCAGCCGCTCCGGGGTGCCCTCGGCGCCCCACAGATCCTTGATGCGCTGGTCCTCGGCGGACAGTGGCGCGCTGCCGGCCGCGGCAATGCGCTTGAGCGCGGCCGCCAGCTGCTGGCGCTCGTCGTCGACGATGCGCTGGCGCTCGGCGGGGGCGGTGTTCGGCGGGAAGTGCAGCGTGTCGTAGACGATGCCGAGGTTGTACTGGTCGTGCAGGAACCCGGAGTTGGTGTCGATCTGCGAATAGACGCGCACCCAGAACTGCACGTCCCGCTCCAGCTCCGGCGGACGCGGCACCGGGCTCTCGGCCGCCTGTGCGGCCGAGAGCAGCATATTGATGAGTGCGAAGGCCCAGAGCGCACGGCGCGCCGGGGAGCGTCGCGCGCCAGAAAGTCCTGTCGAGTTCATTTACACACCGCGCGCGAGTTCCCTTCCTGCGTAGGTTCAATGGTTTGCGGGGCAAGTGATCCGTAACGCGCGTCCACCCCTCCCCCGGGGCGTCGAAGATTTTGACAATCGGGCTGCAAAGGCGTTTCGCGCTGGCGCCGCCCGGGGGCCGGGAAGGCGCCCGGCGGGGCCTTTAAGGGGCCGAAAGTGTGCGCTGCGTCACACTTCATGGGCAACGGCGGACAAGATGAGCCATCGGCAGGTTCCGGGGCGCACTTGGCACGGGTGTTGCTTTGTATCTACCCACCAACGGGATATCCGTCGGGAAGGAAGCCAGAACCACGGGATGACTGAAACAAGAGCGCGGGTCGAACGATGCCGGGATGGCATCCGCAGATATCGCGTCGCCAAGACAACAATAACGAGAAGACACTCCTCCACACACAAGCAAGCGACCAACCCCGCCTCAAGCGGGGTTTTTTTTGCCCCGCCGCCGCGGACCGCGCAGACAAGAGAGGCGGCCGCGGGGCCGCCTCCAAAATATCAACGGAGTCTGTCAGTTTGCGTCGGTCGGAAAGTCGCTCAGTTACCCACACTTCGAATCGCCGCAGTTCAGGCACGTCATGCAGCCATCCATCATCACCACCGCGGCGGTGCTGCAGTGGTTGCACAGCTGCGCCCCGTCGGGGAAGTGGGACTTGGCAAAGGCATCGCTCTGCTTGGTGCGCGCCTCGAACTCCGCGCGCTTCTCGTCCACCATCTTCTGCTGGTGCACGTCCAGCTGCGGCTTGCGGATCAGGCCGATGGTCTGCAGGTGCTTCTCGATCACGTGGCCGAGCTCGGCGATGATCGAGGGCATGAACTTGCCGCCCGGCTGCCAGTAGCCGCCGCGCGGGTCGAACACCGCCTTCAGCTCATCCACCAGGAAGGTGACGTCGCCGCCCTTGCGGAACACCGCCGAGATGATGCGCGTGAGCGCCACGATCCACTGGAAGTGGTCGAGGTTCTTGGAGTTGATGAAGATCTCGAACGGGCGGCGCTGCTCGAAGCCGGTGCCCTCGTTCAGCACGATGTCGTTGATCGTCACGTACATCGCGTGATCGGAGATCGGCGTCTTGATCTTGTAGGTCGAGCCGACCAGCATCTCCGGGCGCTCGAGCTTCTCGTGCATCTGGATGACATTGGTCGAGCGCCCGTGGCGGTCCTTGACCATCTCGGGCTGGGGCTGGGCTGACTTGGCCAGCTCCGCGGCCTTCTCCGCCGCAGCCTTGTCCTCGGGCTTCTGCACCGCGTACTTGACGATTTTCCGGTCGATCTTGACGGTCATAACAATTCCTTCGCGCGCGGGCGCTCGCTAGAAGCGCCCGTAGTAGCCATCGCGCATGGCGTCATACAGGTTGGCGGCGGTGTGAATCTCGCCGTCATAGTCGATCTCCTCGTCCCCGCGCACCTCGACTACCGAGCCGTCCTCGAGGGTGAACTTGTAGACCGTGTTCTTCAGGTCTTGTTCCTTCACCAGCACGCCCTGGAACGCCTCCGGGTTGAACCGGAAGGTGGTGCAGCCCTTCAGTCCTTGCTCGTGTGCATACAGATAGATGTCTTTGAACTGCGAATAGGGGAAATCCGTAGGCACGTTCGCCGTCTTAGAAATCGATGAATCGACCCACTTCTGGGACGCAGCCTGCACTTCGACATGCTCTTTGGGAGTGACTTCGTCCGCGGCGATGAAGTAATCCGGCAGTCTTTCAGCATCGTTGGTGGCTCCAGGTTGGGCGTTCGCATTGACGAGTTCGCGATACGCCAGCAGCTCAAAGGAATAAACGTCGATCTTTTCCTTGGACTTCTTGCCTTCCCGGATCACGTTCCTGAAATAGTGGTGCGCGAACGACGGCTCGATGCCATTGGAGGCATTGTTCGCCAGCGACAGCGAGATCGTCCCGGTGGGGGCGATCGAGCTGTGGTGCGTGAAGCGCGCGCCGATCTCGGCCAGCTCGTGCACCAGCTGCGGGGCCACCTGCGCGATGCGCTGCATGTAACGGCTGTATTTCGCGTGCAGCAGGCGGCCGGCGATCTTCGAGCCCGGCTTCCAGCCGTCGCGCGCCATCTCCGGCCGCTTGCGCAGCATCTCCTTGGTGACCGTGAACTGCTCGTTCATGATCGGCGCGGGTCCCTTCTCGCGCGCCAGTTCCAACGCGGCTTCCCAGCCGGCGATGGCCATCTCGCGCGAGACCTCTTCGGTGAACTGCACCGCCTCCGGCGAGCCGTACTTCATGCGCAGCAGCGCCATGGTGCTGCCGAGCCCGAGGAAGCCCATGCCGTGGCGGCGCTTGCGCATGATCTCGCCGCGCTGCTGCTCCAGCGGCAGCCCGTTGACCTCGACGACATTGTCGAGCATGCGCGTGAACACCCGCACCACCTCGCGGTACTCGTTCCAGTCGAACTCCGCGAAGTCGCCGAATGGATGTTTCACGAAGCGCGTCAGGTTCACCGAACCTAACAGGCACGAGCCATACGGCGGAAGCGGTTGTTCGCCGCACGGGTTAGTAGCGCGGATGTTCTCGCACCACCAGTTGTTGTTCATCTCGTTGACGCGGTCGATGAGAATGAACCCAGGCTCGGCGAAGTCGTAGGTGGAGGTCATGATGACGTCCCACATGCGCCGCGCCGGCATGACCTTGTAGACCTTGCAGGCGACCAGGCCTTCGTCATTGGTCACGTAGCTCTCGTGTACCGGCCACTCGCGCCAGACAAATTTGGCAGGATCCTTGAGATCCGGCTTCTCCGCCTCGTTCTCCTTCAGCGACAGCGGGAAGGCGAGCTTCCACTCGCGGTCCTCGCGCACCGCCTGGATGAATTCATCCGTGATCAGCAGCGACAGGTTGAACTGGCGCAGCCGCCCGTTCTCACGCTTGGCGCGGATGAACTCCATCACATCCGGATGGCCGACATCGAAGGTGCCCATCTGCGCACCGCGGCGTCCGCCGGCGGAGGAGACGGTGAAACACATCTTGTCGAAGATATCCATGAATGAGAGCGGACCTGAGGTGTAGGCACCCGCTCCCGAGACATAGGCGCCACGCGGCCGCAGAGTCGAGTGCTCGTACCCAATGCCACAGTTATGAATGACCGCCAAGCCATTGTTACCCGCGACGTAGTTGTTGTGACGCTCGACTGTGAAGTCAAAGAACGTCTCGGGCAGGGCCAGGTCGCGCTCTATGGTCTCGACCGGCCGCAAGGTCAGCGCAAAGCCGATCAAGCCGGCGAGCGCTGGGAAACGCTGAGCCCAGCGATCTAGCCATACACGGCTGATGCGTTCACGCTTGTGATACCCGTGATACGCGCCTAGCCGCTGCTTCTCATGATGCGGAAGCTGCTCTAACTGCACCTCCAGCGCCGCGCGAAGTTCCGGGGGCATTTGGTAAACGGAGTACTGCCCCGGTGTCGATGCGTGTTCACGTATGCGCTCGCGCTTGCCGGTGTCGGCCATGTAGCCAGCGACCGCCGCAAGAAACGACGAATCGCATATCTTGAGCATGAAGCCGCCGCCATCACGAACCACGTGGCCGTTGAGCACGTGCTCGCGCGGCTTGCGCTGCGTGATTGCGCCGTGCACGCCAAATAGCCCAAGAAGCGACTGTAGTTCGGCCGCCAGTCGGTGCGACGCGGTGGCGATGGTAGCACTACCATATTCAGTGCTGACCGTGCCGTCGGTGTCGAGGAGACCGGCAAGGAATGGCAGGAAAAATTGCTCTGGCGCCTGCGCGATCCAGGTCGGCATCCGCACCGTCGTCGATTTGTTACCAATTTGCCCATCAATCAGCGCTGCGGCACGACTGGCCTCGAAGCGGGCCACCGCGTAGTCCCAGACCGGTGTCCCATTGCGCGTCGTCGCAGGCACTACCTTGGCGCGCGATTGGGCGGTGTGTGCAAAGAACTGCGCATAGCGCTCCACCACCTCGCGTTCTGCGGCACGTATCTTGAAGACCAGCCGCTGGCCGAGCACCCGCGCCCGTGCAGCCCAGGCCTTCTGTGCTCCGACCTTGTACGTAAATTTCTTCTCGTACGCGCTGCCGTCGCCTAAGTGCGCTCCGGCGAACCACGCTTCGAGCCAGCGCTCGCTCGAACCCCTCCACGGCAATTGGTGATGCACGAGTGCATCAGCCTTCGTTACTTCGTCGGCACGCACATAAATAAGCTGGTTCGCGCGGTAGACCAGCACCGGGTGCCTGGTGGATGTCGTAAGGGCTGCCCCCTGCGACGTGATACGGATTTGCTCGGACTCAGGGACGTGAGTCGTCATGTGCCGGAGGATGGCGCGCTTTTCAAAGCGGTGCGTCTCGACGTCGTAACTCAGAATCTCTTTGTGCTGCTCTTTCACCGCCTGATCGGCGGTGACGAGACCGTGTTCCGTATAGACCCACGTCCCGGGGGCAACGCATCCCGCCTTGAGCGTAAGCCCGGCCTCGTGGACCTTGCTGAGGATGTCGTCCATCGAGTCCCGGATCGTGCCCGAGACCGTGCAGTTGATGGTCGAGGTAGCCGGCTTGTGCTCGAGCGCGCCGGCGTTGGAAGTCACACGTCCGGCGGGAATCGCCCCGCGGCGCAGCGCCCACAGGAACCGCTCGTTCCAGTGCTCCCGGGCTTCTTCACGCTCCACATCTGCGAGCGCGCGCGCCACACGTTTATAGGTATCGTCCATCGACTTATCGACGGGCGAACCGTCCTTGGCGGTCAGGCGGTATTTCTTGTCCCAGATGTCGAGTGACGCTTCCTGGAAGGGGATGGCATCAATGTCTTTGGGATCGATCTTCACGACTGTGTTCATTAATCCGCGGCGCTCCGATGTTCTTACGCCTTATCCGAACGGATCGCAGGGACCACCGGACGAAACGCTATGGGACTCCTGAGAGCCGCGCGCCTTACCGGTACCTGCTGCCGTGTGTTTCGACAGTCAGGTCCCTGAAACCTCCCCCCGACCGCGTGACCCTTGATCGCTTGTGGCGAACACAAGATCTTGTGTCGGGGTCAAAAGCCTAATGACGGCTCCCGGGGTCGTCAAGCTTCACAGCAAGATAATGTCACGTCTTTTTTATTTTTATTTTTCAATTAGTTACGACGTTATGGGCCGCAACTAACCCGCTAATTTTTATACGAACGCGCCGCTTTAGGGCACCCCCCACGACCCCCATATCTTGTGCCCAGACCTAGCACAGGTTTTGCACAGGGTTCCCACAGAGGGCTTGAGCTGAGCCGTAGAGAACGGAACCGCGCCAGGGGGCCGGGCGGCCCCGCGCAAGCGCCCTACCTGCGGCACTGCATCCGCCTAAATGCGGGCGCCAAGGCCAAAGACAACCGCACAAAACCAATCTTTTTGCACTCGCGCGAAGCCCTCTTGAAACCGAAAAACCCGGTCCGCACATCGTCCCCAACGGCGCATCTGCGCACTGCGATTTTCAACTGCAACTTCCGATGGAG
Source organism: uncultured Pseudomonadota bacterium (assembly GCA_963794975.1). GTDB lineage: Bacteria > Pseudomonadota > Gammaproteobacteria > Steroidobacterales > Steroidobacteraceae > 13-2-20CM-66-19. The sequence goes on from CAWCGL010000009.1 coordinate 170,852, forward strand.
GACTTAGACATGACGATTGTGAGTTACGAGCCCTGGGCGCTCGTCAGCCGCTTCCAGCGGCAGTTCGACCGTGCCGTGGCCAAGGATGCTGAGGGCACCGCTTCGGCGAGCGTCAGCTGGATCCCGAACGTGGACATCCATGAAGAGGCCGAGCGCTTCCTCGTGGTAGCCGACGTGCCGGGCGTCGACGGCAAGGACATCGAGATCACCGCCGAGAAGGGCGTGCTCACCGTGCGCGGCGAGCGGCGCTCAGAGAAGAAGGCGAGTGCGGACGGCTACGAGCGCGTCGAGCGTGCCAGCGGCACGTTCCTGCGCCGCTTCACCCTCCCCGAGACCGCCGATGCGGAGGCAATCAAGGCCTCGCACGTGAACGGGGTCCTCGAGATCTCCATCCCCAAGCGCCCGCAGGAACAGCCGCGGCGCATCACCATCCAGGCCGCCTAAGGGGCCGATGGAGCGGGCCGGCCGTACGCCACGGGCGCACGGCCGGCCTTTCTTTTTGGCGCGGCCGTTGGGCTAGTATCCTGCCCAGCATGAACCGCTTCGCGCCGCTGCTGGCCCTCCTGATCGCACTCGCCGCCCCGGGACTGGAAGCGGCGCTGCCACCGGTCGTAGGCGCCACCCCGCTGCCCACGCTTGCGCCGATGATCAAGAAGGTCTCCCCGGCGGTGGTCAACATCGCCACCCGCGGCACCATCCACGAAAGCGGCGCCCAGAACCCGCTGCTCGATGACCCTTTCTTCCGGCGCTTCTTCGAGGCACCGCAGGATCCGGGCCCGCGCGAGCGCTCCTTCCAGAGTGCCGGCTCCGGGGTGATCTTCGATGCCAGGGCCGGCTACATCCTCACCAACGCGCACGTGGTGGAGAACGCCACCGAGATCACCGTCACGCTGCAGGACGGGCGCGACCTGACCGCCGAGGTGCTCGGCAGCGATGCGCAGTCGGACATCGCCGTCCTCAAGGTGAAGCCCGACGGGCTCACCCAGATCGTGCTCGGGGATTCCTCCAAGGCCGAGGTCGGTGACTTCGTGGTCGCGATCGGCAATCCCTTCGGGCTCGCCCATACGGTCACCTCCGGGATCGTCAGCGCCCTGTCGCGCTCGGGAATCAACCCGAACGGCTACGAGGACTTCATCCAGACGGACGCCTCGATCAATCCCGGCAATTCCGGCGGCGCGCTGGTGAACCTGCGCGGCGAGCTGATCGGCATCAACACCGCGATCCTCTCGCGCAGCGGCGGCAATATCGGCATCGGCTTCGCGATCCCGGTGAACATGGCGCGCAACGTCATGCAGCAGCTGATCAAGTACGGGGCGGTGCGGCGCGGCCAGCTCGGCGTGAGCATGTATACCGTGACCCCGGAGGTCGCCCATTCGCTCGGTCTCCCCAGCGCCACCGGCGCGCTCATCTCGCAGGTGGTGGAGGGTTCGCCGGCCGCCGCCGCCGGGCTGCGCGCCGGCGACGTGATCACCTCGGTCAACGGCGCACCGGTGAAGTCCAACAGCGAGCTGCGCAACATCATCGGCCTGCGCCAGGTGGGCGACCACATCGACATCGGGCTGGTGCGCGATGGCAAGCCGCTGCGGGTCACGGCGGTCATCGCCGACACGGCCGAGGCGGACAAGCACTGACGCGGCCAAGGCGCCGGCCTTATTCCGCTGCCTCCGGCTGAGCGCCCGGGGCCGTGCACAGCTGCGCGTGGCGCTGCGCACGCGTCAGCTTCGACAGCTCGCGGGCGGCGGCATAGAAGCGCGGCAGGTCGTTGTCGGCTGCAGCCAGCAGGCGCTTGAATCCCGGCACGCAGTCGTAGTACGTGGCAATGGAGGCCAGCTGCGCGTTGTTCAGACCCTCGGCGATCCACTCATCGTACAGCGGGAAGGTCACCTTCTCGCGGTACTCGGCGGCGCGCAGCTGCGCGGCCAGCTCCGCCAGGAGCTCACGCTTGCGCTCGCGCATGACCGCCACCGGCACCCCGGATGCGTACAGCTGCGCCAGGCGGGAGCGTGTCGCGCTCAGCAGCTTCACCGCCGCTGTCTCGCGGGCCTGCTCGTCGCGGTACTCGCGGATGCGCATGCCGCCGCCCTGGTGGGCGATCCAGCGTTCAAGGCCCACATCCTCCACCGTGGTGGCGAAGGCCTCGTTGAACGCCGAGTCATCGCGCACGTACAGGAGCTGGTGCGCGAGCTCGTGGAAGATCATCGCCGCGAGCTCGTCGTTGCCGTAGCGCAGCATGCTCGAGAGCACCGGATCGGCGAACTTGCCGAGCGTGGAGTATGCCGGCACGCCCCCGACCGACACGTCGAACCCCTGGGCGGACATCTCGGCGGCGAATTTGCGCGCCGCCTGCTCGTGGAAGTAGCCGCGGTAGGCCACGCAGCCGGCCACCGGAAAGCACCAGTGCTCGGGGGTGACGGAAAACTCAGGCGTCGCCACCACGTTCCACACGACATAGGGCTGGCCGATGTCCGCGTAGCTGCGGTAGCTCTTGTTATCCGGCAGACCCAACTCCCGGGAGGCGAAGTCACGCGCCGCCTGCACCTGCTCAAGCTGCGCGCGCACGGCCCCGGTTGTGTGCGGGTCGGCGATGGCCTTGTCGAGCGGCACGCGCTCGTGCATGACATGCAGCTGCCCGCTGGCCGCCTGCATCACGTAGCTCGTGCCGCAGCCGGCCAGCACTGCGCATGCGAGCCCGGCGAGCAGCGCGCGCCCCGCGCGACGCCCGGGGCGCTGCGGCGCGCTCATGGCGAATTCCTCGGTTAACATGCGCACCATGCAAGTCTACCTAGTCGGCGGCGCCGTCCGGGACCGGTTGCTCGGGCGCACCGTGCACGAGCGCGACTGGGTGGTCGTGGGCGCAACCCCGGACGAGCTCGAGCGCCTGGGCTACACGCCGGTGGGGCGCGAGTTCCCGGTGTTCCTGCATCCCGCGACGCACGAGGAGCACGCGCTGGCGCGCCTGGAGCGCAAGGTGGGTCCGGGCTACCGCGGCTTCACCACGCAGTTCTCCCCGGACGTCACGCTGGAGGAGGACCTGAAGCGGCGCGACCTCACCGTGAACGCGATGGCGCAGGCCGCGGACGGACAGATCATCGACCCCTACGGCGGCCAGGCTGACCTGGCGGCGCGGCGGTTGCGGCATGTCTCGGAGGCCTTCGCCGAAGACCCGGTGCGCATCCTGCGGGTGGCGCGCTTCGCGGCGCGCTACGCGGAGCTGGGCTTCCGCGTCGCCGACGAGACGCTTGCGCTCATGCGCCGCATGACCGAGGCCGGCGAAGTGGCGGCGCTCGTGCCCGAGCGGGTCTGGCAGGAGACCGAGCGCGCGCTCGATGAGTCGCAACCGCAGGTCTACTTCGAGGTGCTGCGCGCCTGCGGCGCGCTCGCGGTGATATTCCCCGAGATCGACGCCCTCTACGGGGTACCGCAGCCGCCGCGCTGGCATCCGGAGGTCGATACCGGCGTGCACGTCATGCTCACGCTGCGCTACGCAGCAGCGCACAACGCCCCGGCCACGGTGCGCTTCGCAGCGCTCACCCACGACCTGGGCAAGGCGCGCACGCCGCGTGAGCACTGGCCCAGTCACCACGGCCACGAGGCACTCGGTGTGCCGCTGATCGAGGCGCTGTGCGATCGCCTCAAGGTGCCCAACGCCCAGCGGGAACTGGCCATCCTCACCGCGCGCGACCACACCCTGGTGCACCGCGCGCTGGAGCTCACCCCGGCCACGGTGCTGAAGCTGTTCGAGGGCTGCGATGCGTTCCGCCGCCCGGAGCGCTTTGCCGAGCTGCTGCTCGCCTGCGAGGCCGATGCCCGCGGGCGCACCGGGCTGGAGGACCGACCCTATCCGCAGGCGGCGTACCTGCGTACGCTGCTCGCGGCGGCCGCCGCGGTCACCCTCTCGGCGCAGGACCGTGCCGGGCTTGCAGGTGCTGCCATCGGCGAGGAGATCCGCCGCCGCCGGCTGGCCGCGATCGCACCGCTGCGGGCCGCGCCGCCATAGAGCAGGCGCGGCGCGCCTACTGCAGCGCCCCGCTCATCACCCCGGCCAGCAGCACCGCGCCGAGTGCGATGCGATACCAGGCGAAGACCGTGAAGCGGTGCGTCTGCACGTAGCGCAGCAGCCACTTCACGGCGATGAAGGCGACCACGCCCGAGACCACGAAGCCGACCAGCAGCGCGTTCCAGTCCTCGCCGGCGCTCTGGTGCCGCACCTTGAGCAGCTCGTAGCCGGTGGCGGCGAACATGGTCGGGATGCCGACCAGGAAGGCGAACTCGGTGGCCGCGGGGCGGAACGTCAGCCCCACCAGCATGGCCGCGAAGATCGTCGCCGCCGAGCGTGAGGTGCCGGGGAAAATCGCCGCCAGGATCTGGCAGGCACCGACCACGATCGCGACTTTCCAGGTCACGACCGAGGAGGCTGGCTTGCCGGCGACGTAGCTCTCGATGACCAGGATCGCGATACCGCCGATCAGCAGCGCCAGGGCGACAGGCAGGATGGTCTCGGGAAGTTTCCACCCGGCCTTCGTGGCAATGAAGCCGAAGGTGCTGGTGATCAGGAAGGCGACCACCAGCTTCGCCAGGTAGTCGCGGTTGGCCGGATCACCGTAACGCGTGAGCAGCGCGACGATCCGCCGCCAGTAGATCAGCACGATGGCGAGGATCGCCCCGGCCTGGATGGCCACGTTGAACAGCTCCGAGCGGTGACCGAGCCAGCGCTCGGCGATCAGCAGGTGCCCGGTGCTGGAGATGGGCAAGAACTCGGTGATGCCCTCGATGATGCCGAGGATGACGGTGTTCAGGATGTCAGACACGTTTGCTTACACTCGTTGCGGCGACGGTGCGCCATCTTACCGATCCGGCGGCCCGGAAACGTGCGCCGGTCACAGCAGGTCGCGCAGGTCCTGCAGCGCGAAGCCACTCAGCGCGTCGTCCAGCCCGCGCGTCAGCGCCAGTGCCTTGAACGCCTCGCCCATCTCCTCGGGCATGATGAGGCGGCGCGCCTCCCCGGCCAGGCGCGCGCGCTCCAGCTCATCCGCCGCCGCGCCCACCATCTCTTCCAGTCCCGAGGCCAGGAGAAATGCCGCCTGGGTGGCAAATCCTGTGACCGCAAGGCCGGCATCGACGCCGGCCTGCGCCACGCGCGTGAAGTCGACCCAGGCGGTGATGTCCTGCACGCCTACGTTCACGTACGGGTCATCGTGCACGCGCTGCCGGAAGTGGCAGCGCAGCGTGCCGCTCACGCGCTGCGGATGGTAGTAGTGGCGCTGCGTGAGCCCGTAGTCCAGCAGCAGCAGTGCGCCGTGCCCGAGGCAATGCGCCAGGCTCGTGACCCACGGTCCGACGGTGAGGGACAACTCCGACGCGTAGCCCTGCGGCAGCGGCGCCGGCAGCGCGCCGGACACTTCCGCCCAAGCACGCAGCAGCGCCGGGTCCGGCTGCGATGCGCTCTCCTGGAACTCCCCCGCGCTGCCGATGCTGACACCGAGCTCGGCAAGCGCGGCGCCCTGACGCAGGAAGCGCCGGCACGGCAGCGCGTCGGCGACCTCGTTGGCGAGGATCACGCCGTCGAGCGGCGCTTCCGGCAGGTGCTCGAGCCACACCACCCGCTCGCGCAGCTCGCGCGGCAGCTGGCCCAGGTGCTCGCGCTGGCGCGCGGCAAGATCGGCGCTGACCTCCAGGATCGCGTAGCGCTGTGGCAGCACCCCGCCGGCTGCCAGCTCGGTGAGCAGCCCTGCGGCCATCACCCCGGTGCCCGCTCCGAGCTCGAGGATCTGCCCGCCGGTGCGGCCGAGCACCTCCGCGCAGGTGCGCGCCAGACAGCGGCTGAACAGCCCGGACATCTGCGGCGCGGTGACGAAGTCCCCGCCGGGGCCGAGCTTGCGTGCGCCGGCGCTGTAGTAGCCGAGGCCCGGGGCGTACAGCGCCAGCGCCATGAAGCGCTCGAAGGACAGCCAGCCCCCGGCTGCGCGCACCTCCGCGCGGATCAGCTCGGCCAGGGCATCGCTGTGGCGGCGTTCCTCCGCCGACAGCGGCGGCAGCATTGAGCGAGGCGCCGATGTCGTCATAATCGGCTCCCATGACCGAGCCCACGCCCCCCGGCGAAGCCGCAGTGCTTGCCGGCAAGACCGTCCTGATCACCGGCGCCGCCAAGCGCGTGGGCGCTGAGATCGCGCGCCTCATGCACGCCAGCGGCGCGAACCTGGTGCTGCACTACCGCAGCTCCGCCGAGGACGCCGCGGCCCTGGAGCGCGAACTCAACGAGGCCCGCCCGGGGTCGGCGCTGTGCGCGGAGTGCGACCTGCTCGAGGTGGCGCAGCTGCCGGGCCTGGTGGCGCGCGCGGTCGATGGCTTCGGCGGCCTCGACGTGCTCATCAACAATGCCTCGACGTTCTTCCCCACCCCGGTGGGCGATATCACCGAGATCGACTGGGACGACCTTTTGGGCACCAACCTCAAGGCGCCGCTGTTCCTGTCGCAGGCTGCCGCCCCGGCCCTGCAGGCAGCGCGGCGGGCTGATCATCAACATCGCCGACATCCACGGCATGCGCCCCCTGCGCCGCTATCCGGTGTACAGCGTCGCCAAGGCGGGGCTGATCATGCTCACCAAGTCCCTCGCCCGTGAGCTCGGTCCGCAGGTGCGCGTGAACGCGGTCGCGCCCGGACCGGTGATGTGGCCGGCCGACGGGCTGGACGCGGCGCTGCAGGAAAAGATCATCAGCCGCACGGCGCTCAGGCGCCCGGGAAGCGCCGCGGAGGTCGCGCGCGCCTGCCTGTTCTTCGCCAGCGAGGCCGCCTACATCACCGGCCAGGTGATCGCGGTGGACGGCGGGCGCAGCATCGGCTGGTGACACATCGCACCTGCTAGGGACTGATCTGCCTGAGCGGATGCGCGGCCTGGTCAAAGCGCCGCCACAGCTCCCCGATGGTGACGCCGGCGGTCGGGTGCATGACCTCGGGGGCGAGCGCCGCCAGCGGCCCCAGCATGTAGGCGCGCCGGGTGAGGTCGGGGCGCGGCAGCTTCACGCTCGCCTCGTCGCACACCGTCTGGCCAAACAGCAGCACGTCCAGGTCCATCGAGCGCGGCGCCCAGCGCGGCGCACCGCGCGGCCTGCCGCACTCGGTCTCGATGGCGTGCAGCTGCGCCAGCACCTGCGTGAGCGGCAGCTCGGTGGTGAAGCCGGCCACCAGGTTGATGAAGTCATCGCCGCTGAAGCCGGCGGCCTGGTTCTCGATACCAGGGCGAGAGGCGCACGTCGGGAAAGGCGCGCTGCAGCGCCGCCACCGCGCGCGCGAGGTTCTTGCGCGGCTCGATGTTGCTGCCGGCGGCGACGTAGACCTCGGTCACCTCAGCTCCGCGGCGCGGCCGCGGCAAGATCTGCGCGCACCCGCTCGATGGTGACGCCCACGTCGCGCGAGCCGCGGATCGCGCCGGGCTTGTTGACCGAGATGCGCACCCAGGGCAGCGCGAACTCCTCGAGGACGGTCAGCGCCAGGCGATGCGCCAGGGTCTCTACGAGCTTGAACTCGGAAGCCTCGATGAAGCTGAGCACGCGCTTGGCGACCTTCTTGTAGTCGAGCGTGTCGGTCACCTCGTCGCTCGCGGCGGCGCGCGCGCAGTCCACCGGCAGCTCAAGATCGAGCACCACGGTCTGCTTGACGCGCCGCTCCCAGTCGATGAAGCCGATGATGCACTCGCTGGTCAGCCCGCGCAGGAAGATGCGGTCGCCGCTGTGGAGGGTGTTGGTCATGTGTGGGGGAGCTTGGGGGTTGAGGGTCAGTCTTGCGCCACCGCCGGCAGCGACTCGAGCGGCCACTGCGCGCGCGCCTGGATCGCCAGGGTGTCGTGCTGGCCGGCCGCCAGGCGCGCCAGGCCCGCGACCGCGATCATCGCTGCGTTGTCGGTGGAGAACTCGATGCGCGGATAGTACACGCGTGCCCCGCGCGCGCCGACCGCTGCGGCCAGGCGCGTGCGCAGCGTGCGGTTGGCGCTCACCCCGCCGGAGACCACCAGCACCTGATGGTCGGTCTCCTCCAGCGCGCGCAACGACTTGGCGATCAGGGTGTCGACGATGGCATCCTCGACGCCGCGCGCCACGTCCGCGCGCTGCGCGCCGCTGAGGTCCCTGCCGCGCACCGCCTGCAGCACCGCGGTCTTCAGGCCCGAGAAGCTGAACTCCAGGCCCGGCCGGTCGAGCATCGGCCGCGGGAACTCGCACGCCCCGGCGCGGCCTTCGCCGGCGAGCTGCGCCAGCAGTGGGCCGCCCGGGTACGGCAGGCCGAGCAGCTTCGCGGTCTTGTCGAAGGCCTCCCCGGCCGCATCATCGCGGCTGGCACCGAGCAGGCGGTAGGAGCCGATGCGGGATACTTCTATAAGGAGCGTGTGCCCGCCGGAGACCAGCAGCGCGACATGGGGAAAGGGCGGCGGCTCTGCCTCCAGCAACGGGGCGAGCAGGTGCCCCTCGAGGTGGTGCACCCCGATGGAGGGAATGCCCCAGCCGAAGGCGAGACTGCGGCCGAGAGCCGCACCGGTCAGCAGGGCCCCGATCAGCCCGGGCCCTGCCGTATAGGCCACCCCGGAGAGCTGCCCGGGCGCGGTCGCGGCGGCGGCCAGCGTGCTGTGCACCAGGGGGAGCAGGCGCCGGACGTGGTCCCGGGAGGCGAGCTCCGGCACTACCCCGCCGTAGGCGCGGTGCAGCTCGACCTGGCTGAAAAGCTCGTGCGCCAGCAGTCCGGACGCACTGTCCAGCACCGCCACGGCGCTCTCGTCACAGGAGGATTCCAGGGCCAGGATCCGCATAGCCAAAAATTGTAGTGGTTTTTGCCTTTGCCCCGGGGCTCCTTTAGAATCCCCCGCCCCCGACTGGCCGCCTGTTTTACGGCGCGGTTCGCCGGTCAGGTGAGATCCAACCGCTCAATAATCTTGAGGTTTCGATGCCGAGCGTCCGTGTCCGCGAGAACGAGTACTTTGATGCCGCCCTGCGGCGTTTTAAGCGTGCCTGCGAGAAGGCGGGCATCCTCACGGAGCTGCGACGTCGCGAGTTCTACGAGAAGCCGACGCAGGAGCGCAAGCGCAAGAAGGCCGCGGCCATCAAGCGCCACATGAAGCGCGTATCGCGCGACGGCATGCGCGCCCCCCGCTAAAGGGATGCCGCGCAGCGGCGTATGACGCTCAAGGACCGGATCACCGAGGATATGAAGACTGCGATGCGCTCCGGCGACAAGGAGCGGCTCGGCACGGTCCGCCTCGCGCTGGCCGCGATCAAGCAGCGCGAAGTCGACGAGCGCATCGTGCTCGATGACAGCCAGGTCCTCTCGGTCCTGGAGAAGATGATCAAGCAGCGCCGCGAGGCCATCACCCAGTTCGAAAGCGGCGGCCGCGCCGACCTGGTCGCCAAGGAAAATAGCGAGATCACCGTGCTGCAGCACTACCTGCCCGCGCAGATGGACGCGGCCGCGGTGGATGCCCTGATCGCGCAGGCGATCGCCGAGAGCGGCGCCACCTCCATCAAGGACATGGGCAAGGTCATGGCCCTGGTGAAGCCCAAGGCCGCCGGCCGCACCGACATGGGCGCGGTCAGCGCGCGGATTAAGCAGAAACTGAGCTGATTTCCCTGGTGTCGGGGCGTGCGCGCCCTGTCAGGCTTGCCTTCAGTTAGGTTCGCTCACCCGTACGGTCAGCACTTGGCACGCATCCCCCAGCACTTCATCGATGAGCTGATCGCCCGCGCCGACATCGTGGAGATCATCGGCGGGCGCGTGCAGCTGAAGAAGTCCGGCCGCGAGTACCGCGCCTGCTGCCCGTTCCACAACGAGAAGACGCCCTCGTTCTGGGTGAGCCCCGACAAGCAGTTCTATCACTGCTTCGGCTGCGGCGCGCACGGCACGGCGCTCGGCTTCCTCATGGAGCACGACCACATGGCCTTCCCGGAGGCGGTGGAGGAGCTGGCCACGCGCCTGGGCCTCGAGGTGCCGCACGAGGGCGGCGCGGCCGGTCCCAAGCGCGCCGATGAGCCGCTGTACGAGCTGATGAAGAGTGTCGCCCGCTACTACGCGGAAGCCCTGGCGAAGGAGCCGCGCGCCCGCGACTACGTGGTGCGCCGCGGGCTCAGCCCCGAGACCTGCGAGCGCTTCGGCATCGGCTACGCGCCGAACTCCTGGAACGAGCTGCTGCGCCGCTTCGGCGGCAACGAGGCCGGCCGCAAGGCCCTGAGCGAGGCGGGCATGATCATCGAGCGCGAACGCGGCCAGGTGCGCGAGGGCGACCGCCACTACGACCGCTTCCGCGACCGCCTCATGTTCCCGATCCGCGATGCCCGCGGGCGGGTGATCGCCTTCGGCGGGCGCATCATCGATGCCGGCGAGCCGAAGTACCTCAATTCCCCCGAGACCGTGCTGTTCCACAAGGGCCGCGAGCTGTACGGCCTGTACGAGACGCGCCGCGCGCGCACCAACCTTTCGCGCCTCCTGATCGTCGAAGGCTACATGGACACGGTGCGCCTGCATCAGGCCGGGATCGACTACGCGGTGGCCACCCTAGGCACCGCCACGACCCCGGAGCACCTGCGGCGCCTGTTCCGCCTGGTGCCCTCGGTGGTGTTCGCCTTCGACGGCGACCGCGCCGGCCGCGCGGCCGCCTGGCGCGCGCTGCAGCAGGCGCTGCCGGAGGTGCGCGAGGGCCGCGAGATCCGCTTCCTGTTCCTGCCCGACGGGCACGACCCGGACACGCTGGTGGGCGAGGAAGGCAAGGACGCCTTCGAGGCGCGGCTGCACGATGCGCTGCCGCTCTCGGAGTACCTGGTGCGCGAGCTGTCGCAGCAGAGCGAGCTCGGGCATGCCGACGGGCGCGCGCGCTTTGCCGAGCACGCGCGGCCGCTGTTCTTGAAGGTGCCCGAGGGGGTCTACCGGGAACTGTTGCTCGACCGACTGGCCGAGGTCGTAGGCCTCGGGCCACAGCGGCTGCGCGAACTGTGGATGCCCGGCGCCGCGCCGCCGGGCAACGCGGAGCCGCGCGCGCCCGCCGCGCGCCCGCGCAGCGCCACCGCCGCCGGCCGCGGCAGCCTGGTGCGCCAGGCGATCGTGCGCCTGCTGCACTACCCGGCGATTGCCGCCGAGGTGAGCACGACGGAGCGCGCCGGGCTGGATGCCAGCGACGAGCCCGGGGTCGCCCTGCTGCGCGAGCTGATCGATGACCTGCGCGAGCGCCCGGCAACCATTGCCGCCCAGGTCGTGGAGCGCTGGAGCGACCGCGAGGGCGGGGAGTGGCTCAAGAAACTCCTCGAGCGCGAGGAGGTCATCACCTCCGCGGGGGTGGCGGCCGCGGAGCTGCGCGGGGCCCTGGGCCGACTGGCGGACCTGGCGGGGGCCCGGCGCCTGGAGGCGCTGGAGGCCAAAAGCCGTTCCGGGAGCCTGGAAGAGGCAGAACTTCAGGAATTTCAGGCACTTATTGTTAAACTAGGTCACCGCCGCACGGGTGGAGGCTAAGTTAGATTTGGTGATTCCCGGCTGGTTGAATAAAATTGCCGGCTCTTTGCCCCTCCCCCTTGAGCCGGCCCGTATCGGGCAGCACATTAGGGGAATCCACCAGCGCGCCGCGAGTACATGACACGTAAGCAAAAGCCTCAGACGGCCCCCAAGAAGCGTCCCACCGCCCAGGTCCACCCCGCGAAGCCGGCCAAGCCGGCCGTTGCCGAGAAGGCCGCTGCGGCCGTCAGCGGCGCGCGCGAGAAGGACCGGGGCAAGGCCGCCGCACCCCAGGCCAAGAAGCCCGCCCCGGCGGTGAAGGCCGCGGTCGCGCCGCCGAAAGTCGTGGACGCCACGCGCGCCACCAACGCGAAGCTCGCCGCCGCGGACAAGCGTCCGCTGGGCATCGAGCGGCGCGGACCTGCGATGCCCGAGGAGCGCCAGTCGCAGCTGAAGCTTTTGATCGCGCGCGGCAAGGAGCAGGGTTACCTCACCTACGCACAGGTGAACGACCACCTGCCCTCCGAGATCGTCGATCCGGAGCAGATCGAAGACATCGTCAACACGATCAACGATATGGGCATCCCGGTGTACGAGAAGGCACCGGATGCGGAATCACTGCTGCAGACCGAGCCCTCGCAGCCTGCCGACGAGGAGGCGATCGAGGAAGCCGCCGCCGCGCTCGCAGCACTTGATGCCGAGCTCGGCCGCACCACCGACCCGGTGCGCATGTACATGCGCGAGATGGGTACCGTGGAACTGCTCACGCGCGAGGGCGAGATCCGCATCGCCAAGCGCATCGAGGAAGGCCTCGATGCGGTGCGCCGTGCGCTGGCCATGTACCCGTCCACCTATGACTTCCTGCTGCGTGCCTACGAGCCAGTGAAGGCCGGCCGCGGCCGCTTGGTGGATGTCATCGTCGGCTACATCGATCCGAACGCCCCGGACGTCATCGCCCAGCCGCAGAACCCGACCAAGATGGAAGTGGTCGCGGCTCCGGAGAAGGATGACGACGCGGAGGAGACCGAGGAGGCTGCCGACGGCGAAGAGGAGGCAGTCGACACCGGTCCGGATCCGATCGAGGCGGCCACGCGCTTCGCCTCCATCGCCAAGGTGCACGGCCAAGTGCTCGGCTCGATCGCCAAGCTCGGTGCCAAGGACGTGAAGACCCTGCGCCAGCGCAAGAAGCTGCAGGACGAGTTCATGGAGCTGCGCCTGGCGCCGCGCATGTTCGAGGCCCTGATCCAGAACCTGCGCGGCCATGTGTCCGAGGTGCGTCAGCTCGAGAAGGAGATCATGGTCATCGCGGTGCGCGATGCGGGCATGCCGCGCAAGGACTTCATCGCCTCGTTCCCCAAGAACGAGACCAACCCGCGCTGGCTGTCCAAGCACGTCAAGGGCGGCAAGAAGTACTCAGCTCCCCTGGCGAAGTTCAAGGATGAGATCGAGCGCCGCCAGAAGAAGCTGGAAACGCTCGAGGTGCAGTACCACCTCACGATCAACGACATCAAGGACGTCAACCGCGAAGTCTCGATCGGCGAGGCCAAGGCGCGCCGCGCCAAGAAGGAGATGGTCGAGGCGAACCTGCGCCTGGTGATCTCGATCGCCAAGAAGTACACCAACCGCGGCCTGCAGTTCCTGGACCTCATCCAGGAGGGCAACATCGGCCTCATGAAGGCCGTGGACAAGTTCGAATACCGCCGCGGCTACAAGTTCAGCACCTATGCGACCTGGTGGATCCGCCAGGCGATCACGCGCTCGATCGCCGACCAGGCGCGCACCATCCGCATCCCGGTGCACATGATCGAGACCATCAACAAGCTCAATCGCATCTCGCGGCAGATGCTGCAGGAGATGGGCCGCGAGCCCACCCCCGAGGAACTCGCGGTGCGCATGGAGATGCCCGAGGACAAGGTGCGCAAGGTGCTGAAGATCGCCAAGGAGCCGATCTCCATGGAGACCCCGATCGGCGACGACGAGGACTCGCACCTGGGCGACTTCATCGAGGACACCTCCGTGGCCTCGCCGATCGACCAGGCGACCATGGAATCGCTGCGCGAGACCACGCACTCGGTGCTGGCACAGCTGACCCCGCGCGAGGCCAAGGTGCTGCGCATGCGCTTCGGCATCGACATGAACACCGACCACACCCTGGAGGAGGTCGGCAAGCAGTTCGACGTCACGCGCGAGCGCATCCGCCAGATCGAAGCCAAGGCGCTGCGCAAGCTGCGCCACCCGAGCCGCAGCGAGCAGCTGCGCAGCTTCCTGATGGATGACTGACGCTTCGGCTGCGCAAACGACAAAGGCCCGGTGCTGGCGACAGCACCGGGCCTTTTTCTTTGCGGACGGGGGCTGAGGGGCTAGAGGCCGGCCTTGCCGAGCGCGTCGATGACCTCGCGCAGCGTCTCGGCGAGCGCCGGGTGGCTCGCCTCGAACCTCACCGCCAGGGACTCCAGGCGCGGCGCAGGGGCGGCCCCGGCCGCGGTGCCCTGCCCGAGCTTGTACTCGATGTCGTGCATCAGCGAACTCAGCTGCTGCCGCGCATCACCGTCCACGGGCCCGGACCCCAGGTGCTCACGTACCCGTGCCAGCAGCTCGTGCAGACCGTTGTCGGCCATCGGCAGCTCTTCAGCTGCCGACCGAGGCACTCAGCGCGCTTGCCAGCTGCGCATCCCCGCCGACGATGTCCTTCCAGGTCAGTTCCTTGCCCAGGCGCTTACCCTTCTCGGTGAGCTTCAAACCTTCCGGCGACAGCGTGACCATGTACGGCTTGCCGTCCACTTCGATCTCGCGCTTGAGCTGCTTGCTAAGTTTCGTAGCCATTGCGTCCTCTCACTTACAAATCTGCTGCTGATGTTAACAGTGGCCGCCGGCGTTCACCGGCGGGGGGCAAAAACTAAGGTCAGGCGGCCTTCAGGCCCTCGGCCCTGAGCGCCTCCTGAACGTGCGGGCGCGCGTGGATGCGGTCAACGTAACGCTTAAGCTCGGGCCACTTGCCGAGGTCGAGCTTCACGAAGGGCGCCCAGCTGAGGACGGTGTAAAGGTAGCAGTCCGCGACCGTGAACTGTTCGCCCATGAGGAAGGTCTTGGAGCCGAGCGCGCGCTGCACGTACTCCAGGCGCCGGGTCAGGTGCGCCATGGCGAACTCGCGGCTGGCCTCGGGCGAGTCCTTATGGAACATGGGGGTGAAGCTCTTGTGGATCTCCGAGTTGATGAAGCTCAGCCATTCCATCAGGCGGTAGCGCTCCATCGTTCCCGCCGGCGGGGCGAGCTTTGCGGCCGGGCTCTGGTCGGCGATGTACTGCAGCACGGTGACGTTCTCGGTGAGGGTCTCGCCGTTGTCCAGGGTCAGCGCCGGCACATAACCCTTGGGATTCACGGTGTTGTAGTCCAGCCCGTCGGCGGCCTTCTTGGTATGGCGGTCGACCTTGACCAGCTCGAACGCAAGACCCGCCTCGCGCAGTGCGATGTTGGATGCCTGGGAGCAGGCCGACGGCATGTAGTAGAGCTTCATGTCCAACTCCTTGGGTTCCCGCCGGCTGTCACCGGTTGGCATATGCCCGGCGGGATGGTCATGCTAACGTTGCCCACAGCGATGGCAAGAGGATAGCGTGCCATGAGGGCGCTTTTGAGCACCGTGGCGGTCATTGGGGTCGGCCTGGCATTGGGTGGCTGCCACGACCGCCAGCAACAGCCATTGCCCGGACCGAAGTCCTCGACGGTCTCCGGACTCGTGCCCGGTGCCGCTTCCCACGCCGAACCGGCCCCATCGGCCAGCCCCCCGGGGCGCGCTTCGCCAGATGAAATCAACTGGTTCCAGGGCACGCTCGAGGAGGCCTTCACGCGGCGTCCCTCCACGGAGGACCGCTCCCCGTTTCGCTACTGAACGCACGCGACTGTTACAATCCGCGCCGGTTGGGCCTGTAGCACAGCGGTTAGTGCAGGGGACTCATCGATAAGGTGCCTTCGCGTGGAAACGCGCGAAGTGGACGGGATGAATTCAGGGAAACCTTCGGGGCGTGCGCCCCATGGCAATCCTGAGCCGAGCCGCCGGTACACCGGCGGAAGGTGCAGAGACTACCTGAGGGCTTCGTGAAGCGCCCTTGATGACAGGCTAGAGCATCCCGCACCCTCACGCACGGCCAGTGCACGGGTGAAGAGATAGTCCACTCCCGGCGGAAACGGCGGGGTCAAGTGAATCCCTTGGTCGTAGGTTCGAATCCTACCGGGCCCACACCAACACCTGCCGCGCCGCCGGTGGACCCTTCATCCCAGCACTAAGACCCTGGTCGCGCGCCGCAGCTTGACCTCGAGGTGGCACCGGGCAGGTCCTGCGGCAACGCATGCCGGCGACAGCCAAGTGAGATCCTGGCGCCAGGCGCGACAGTTATCGGGTAGCCGCGACCGAAGCAAGTTTTATAGGGTTTTGTTCGGCCGTGGTTAGCCGCCCGCCGCGATCCGCATGTCGTGGCGGGCGGCGCTTCGAGCAGGCAGGAAAGAGGCTGCCACCGGAACCGCCCCGGTGGGCTTAACGGCAAGGATGCTCACAGCGGAACCATGGCACCGACCACCATGCCCTTGGCATCCAGTGCCAGACTCCACTGCGAGGTCCCGTGCGCATGCTGGACCTCGAACAGATCCATTCCGGAATCGCTGACCCCTGCCGGGTGAATGGCCTGCACGGCACCCAGGTTCGCCAGCCTTACCCGCAGTTTCGGCAGGTCGTGACGGATGGCCGCCGCCAGCTGCGGATTCATCTGCTCCAGATCCGGATTGCCCGCGGCGATGCCATCGATCAGCTGCCGCAGCGCCGCCTCGCTCGCGGGGTTGGGCGTTTGCGTCCGGATCTTCTCTGCCATCGCGGAACGCAGCCGCGCCGCCGTCGCCGCATCGATGCGGCGCATCGGCGTGCTGGCGCCATTCTGCTGGAGCACCGCGGCGGCGGCCGTCCCGTCGGCAGCGGGCGTGAAGGCGATCTGGACATCCGTACCTTCGCCGACGAAGGCGGTGGGGGTCCTGGCATACATCGGCAGCGGCGATACGCCGGGAAACTCCACCATCAGGTGGTCGCCCTGCCGCGTTACGGTCGTGAACTCCGCATCCTCGCCGTACTGGTAGTAACCGGCATAGCCGTCGAGGATCGCGGGCGCCAGCTGCACCCGGGAGCCGCGCGGGACGGCGGCGGGGGGCCCGCCCGCTGCCGCCGTGCTCGACAGCGGCGTGCCCTCGGGCGCAGCAATCTGGGTCGCCACGGCCACCAGCGTCACTGAAAGGCAGCTACAGGCCGCCGCCACCAGCGCCCAAGACTTGGCAGGCTTGCTGAACATGAGCGTGATCCTCTCTTCCAGGAACGATCTGGGTTCGGACATCGCAATCACCGTGATCGGTGCCGACTGGCGCTGGCCCACGGCCAACAAGGTCTCCGCGTACGCCCGGGGCGCGACACCAGCGCGCAGCACACCCGCGTCGCAGTCGACCTCGGCGGCGCGCCGCAGCCTGCGCAGCTGCCACCACAGCGGCACGTTCCACGGCGCGCACAGCAGCGCGCACAGCGCCGCGGCGAGCGCCTGCGGATCGCCAGCGCGCACGTGCGCCAGCTCATGGGCGATGACCACCGATTGCTGCGAGCCGGGCAAGTCGGCAAGCCATCCCGGCACGACGATCTGCGGCCTGAGCAGACCCACGACCGCCGGCCCCAGGTCGGGTGCCACGTAGACCGGCACGCCGGCAATGGTGCGCCGGGCCCAAGCGCGCTTGCGCCACGCGAGCCTTGCGCTGCTGAGGATCAGGGCAAGAGCCAGGCCCGCCGAGGCGGCACTCCAGCCGCGCACCAGCCAGGCGTCCAGGTCCCGGGAGGAGATTGCGCGGGTCAGATCAGCGCCGGCCCACTGGGCCGGGGACAGGACGCTCGCGGACGATGCGCGCCGCACGAGGGTCTGGCCGCCCCAGGCCTGGCTTGCGGCCTTGGGCACCTGCAGCGCGAGCGCAATCGTCATGGCCGGGATGAGCAGGGAGGCGGCCATCGCCGCGACCCAGATCCAGCGGGTGCGCGCGCTTCTGAGCCTGGCTGCCTTCTCGGCCGAGAGCGCCGCCGCACTCACCACCAGGGTGACCACCACGACGTAGAGCATCCACGCCAGCATCACCCGTCCTCCCCTTCGGTCTCGTTGTCGAGAATCGTCCGCAGCCGCTGCAGCTGCGCCGCGCTGAGTCGGCGGTCGGAGACCAGGTGCGCCAGCAGCAGCTCGGAGGAACCATCGAACAGTTTCCTGGTGAGGTGCCGCAGCGCGCTCTTGCGGGCTGCCTGGCGTTGGGCAACGGCGGCATACCGGTGTCCGCGCCCCTGCTCCTCGTGCCTGACATAGCCCTTTGCTTCGAGCGTGCGCAGGATGGTCAGCACGGTGGTATAGGCGAGTTGGTCGCTAAGGCTTGCGCGGACCTCGGCGACCACCGAAGGGCCGCGGCCCCACAACACCTGCATGACGTCGGCTTCGCGGTCGGTGAGCAGAATGTCCATGGGCATACCTACTATAGTTATAGTAGATGATACACCGCCGCCTCACTCTGTCAACTACAGTTATAGTTATAGCCCTTCGCATGCTCGCTGCGATGCTTGCGAGCCGGCGGGCGTGCGCCCAGACTCAGTGCCTGCCCGCATGGAGGTAGCGCGATGCAACGTAGGGTCACGATCTGCGCGCTTGTCGCACTGCTGCCGAACATTGCCGTGTGTGATGAGACGTGATGTCCGCGCCAAGGTCGGCGGTGGCGGCACGCAGAAGATCGGCACCGGCACCATGCAAGTATGGCGTTACGATCGCGGCAGCAATTCATTGCCGATGATCGTGACCATCACTGATGGCGTCATTCAAAGACTGGAACGCGGCGAATAGCCGCCATCCCCTTGCGCAACGCCGGAGCCCAGACCCTCATGAGGCAGCCCATCATTGAAGTTCGCGTCGCAGCCGCAGTCCTGACGGCCGCGATGCTCGTGGCTTGCTCCACCACCGGCGGCACGATAGGTAACCTGATTCCGGCTCCCAAGCTGCTGAAGGGGGACATCAAGAACAATGTCTATCACGCGCCGAACGGGGTGCTCAGCGTCGCCGTGCCCTTTGCAAAGGGGACTTACGAATACACCTACCTGCAGATCAAAGAGGAATTCAACGCGACCACGGAGCTAATCGTCTTCGGACCTGCGGCTTATGACCAGGGCATCTATCGTGTGCAGGTAATCGAGCGGCGGGATGGCCTGGACACCCTCGACGCCTTCGAGGCCGATGCGCCGGACATCATGCGCGGCGCCCGGGAGATGGTTCAGACCGACGGCCATGCACCCCTCGAGGAACTGGGCAAGGACGAAGATCCAGTCAACGGGCACCCGGCCCTACACCAACACATGACGCAGCACGTCCCGGCGGGCGTGCTCTCCAACCACCCGGAACTACTGACCTACGACCTGTACGTGATGCAATTTGGGAGCAAGGTCGCGATCGCCGTGGTCATGCGCCCCGAGAAGTCCTACGCCGACCCGCCGGCGATATCCGTCGCTGCGTTCGTGCAGTCAGTACAGGTGCCGTAACCGATGACCGCCCTGCGGGGCGGTCATTCCTGGCGCAACCCCAAGGCCAGCGCACAGGCGGTCGGTTCGTCCAGGCGCAGGCGCGAGTCGGCAGCCAGCGCGCGCCAGCTCGGGCCCAGGTTCTTTTCCAGGGCCACCATGACCGCGCCGCGCATGCGCTCCTGAGCCGGACGGCGCCGCAGCTGGCCCTGGGCGGCGTGCGCATCATCGGCGCAGGAGCAGATCCGCGCGGCCGGCTCGTAGCGGCTCTCCGCGCAGGCCAGGTACGCCATGGCATCCAGCACGGTGTACAGCTTGCTGCGATCCAGCCGCAGCGCCAGCTCCAGCAGCTCCGCGCCGGTGGCGCGCGCCTCGGCCAGCTCGCCGATGACCAGGAGCGCCACGAACGTCATGACCAGCAGCTCGAACTGGGTCTCGCGCCGCCCCAGGTGGCGCAGGCTCAGCGCCAGCGGGCGCCCCAGTTGCAGCGCGGCATCCGGATCGCCGCAGGCAATGTCCAGCTCCACGATGCTCACGGTGGCCGACAGCGCCTGCCGCTCGCTGATCGAGAGCGCCAGACGCATGGCGCGCTGGTAGGCCGCGCGCGCTTCCGTGAACTTGCCGGCGCTGGTCAGCAGGGTCCCTTCGGTGAGGGCCCCGTGGGCCAGCAGCCGTGCCGGCCAGGCCGGGTCCTCGAGTGCGCGCGCCGCATCGAACGCCGCGCGCGCCGCCTCGGTGTCGACCCGCCAGTTGGCGGCGAGCTGCATCAGGGCGAAGTAGTGCGAGCGCGTGTCGCTGGTCGAGGCATGCATGCGGGCGGCGAGTTCCGCCGCATAGCGGGCGCGGTCGCACTGCCGTGCGGAGTCGTAGGCGGCGATCGACTCCCAGAAACGCCCCACCCGCGCCCGCGGCAGGCCGTCGTGCAGCAGGGCCAGTACCTGCGAATAGCGCGCGCGCCCCTCGCCGTACAGGTCGGTCTCCACGAACAGCGGCCACGCCGAGCCAAAAAGCGCCACGCTCAGGTCCGGGTCGTGCTGCATGGTCCAGTCGATGGCGACCCGCACGTTGGCGAGGTCGTGCTCGTAGCGCTGCAGCCACAGCGCCTCATCGAGCGACCAGTATTCCTGGTACGCCAGGTCGAGCAACTCAAGCACGGTGCTCGCCATGCGCTGGCGTGCCGCGTGCAGCCCCCCCTGGGCGCCGAGCTTCTCGCGCGCATAGTCGCGCGCGCTCTCGAGCAGCGTATAGCGCGGCGGGTCGACCGCCAGCACGCTCACCAGCGAGCGGTCCACGAGGCGGCCGATGAGGTCGATGACGTCGGCGGTACCGGTGTGGGCATCGCAGGCATAGCGCGCTGCACTGTCGAGCGAGAAGCTGCCGGCGAAGACGCCGAGGCGGTCGAACACGCGCTGCTCCTCCGGCGACAGCAGGTCGTAACTCCAGTCGAACGCGGTGCGCAGCGCGCCGTGGCGAGCATCGCTCGGGCGCCCGGCGGCGCGCAGCAGGCGGAACCGGTCGTCCAGCCGCTCGAGCAGCGTGGCCAGCCCGAGCGCCGGCACGCGCGCGGCCGCCAGCTCCAGCGCCAGCGGGATGCCATCCAGCCGGCGGCAGATCTCCGCCACCAGCGCGGTATTGGCCGGCGAGAGCTCGAAGCTGCGGTCGGCCGCGGCCGCACGCTGCGCGAACAGCGCCACCGAGGCGTACTGCGCCGCCATCTCCTGCGCCACGTCCGGATCGGGAGCGGGCAGCGCCGCGAGCCGGTAGACGAGCTCGCCGGCGATCCCGAGCGGCGCCTGGCTGGTGATCAGCACGCGCACGCCCTGCGCCTCGGGCAGCAGCTCCGCCAGCGGCGCGGCCAGGGACTCGCTGAGGTGCTCGACACAGTCGAGCACCAGCAGCAGCGGCATGCTGCGCAGCGCGTGCCCGAGCGCGGCGAAATCGTCGCCGTCATCCGGCAGCGACAGCCCGAGCGCCACCGCGATCGCCGAGGGCACGTGCTCGGCGACCTCGACGGTGCGCAGCGACACCCACGCGGCCGCCAGCCCCGCTTGCTCCGCCTCGCGCGCCAGCACCTCCTGCGCGAGCCGCGTCTTGCCGACCCCGGCGATGCCGACGATGCTCACCAGGCAGCTGCGCCCGAGTGCCTCGTGTAGCTCGCGCAGCTCGGTATCACGCCCGACCAGCGGGGCGAGGCGCTGCGGCCAGCTGCGCCGGGGCAGTGGCGGCGGCGGCTCGGCGGCGGCCGCGGCGCCATTGCGCGCGCCGCCGGCGGAGACCTCCAGTTCGAGACGGTAGCCAAAGCCCGGCACCGTGCGGATCGCCTCGGCGCCGAGCACGCGGCGCAGCGCCGCGACCTGGGCGGGCAGATTGTTCTCATCGACGACCAGGCGCGGCCAGACACGCTCGAGCAGCGTGGCCTTGGTAACCAGGCGCCCTGGGTTCTCCACCAGCACGAGCAGCAGGTCAAAGGCGCGCGCACCCAGCTCCAACTGCCTCGCGCCGGCGCGCAGCTGGCGCTCCGAGGGATAGAGGTCGAACGCGCCAACGCGTATCAGATCCATGCTGCGGTCTCCAACCCGCCGCGTCCGCCAGCTGGCGAACGGCGGCACACTATACGCTCCCGCTCCGCGCGGCGGCGCTAGCAACGATTCAGAACAGTTTCAGCCCGGCTTTAAGACATAAAAGGCCCGCCGGGAGATCCTGCTCACATGCACTCACGGGGCGGTTCACTGCCCCGCGGGGCGATCTCCAACCAACCAAGCGAGAGACTGACATGACTAAACTGCCTGTGCTGGCGGCGTTTGCTGCCATTGCCGCCGCCCCCATCGCCGCCACCCAGGCCGAGGGCAACGATGTGCCGCGCTCTGAAACGGTGCGCTACGGTGACCTCGACCTGAACAACCAGCAAGGTGCCGTCACCCTGTACCGCCGCTTGCATAACGCCGCGGCGGACGTGTGCAGCGACCCGGCAGAGGACAAGTATTCCTCCGTGCCGCACTACCAGCACTGCGTCGAACAGGCCATCGGCGAGGCGGTGGCTTCGGTGGACCAGCCGGCGCTGACCGCTTACGCCGAGGCGCGCGGCGTGGCGGTGATGTCCCGCAAGGGCGGACGTCCAAACTAACCTTGCGCGGGGCGGTGGCGCAATCCGTGCGACCGCCCCGCGTCGTTTTCTGCATCATGGCCGGCCTGTTCCGGCCGCCGGCGCCGGCAAGACGCTTTCAGAACATTTTCAGACACGCTTCAAGACGCCCGGGCACGCACTCGGGAACACTGCGTTCCCGTACTGGTCGCACCGCTACACAGTGCCGGGGGCGCAGCGGGGCGAGCCAGCAAACCAACCAGGAGCCAGTCATGCCGAAGTTTCTCATCGAACGGGACATCCCCGGGATCGGAAAGATGACGCCCGCCGAACTCAAGAGCGCGTCGAAGAAATCCGTCGGCGTGCTCAGTAGCCTCGGGCCAAGCATCAGCTGGCTGCACAGCTACGTCACCGCCGACAAGCTGTACTGCCTGTACCACGCCGCCGACGAATCCCTGCTGCGCCGCCACGCGGAACTGGGCGGCTTTCCGGCCAACAAGATCTCCCAGGTCACCGGCACCATCGACGCCACGACCGCGGAGTAGGACGCACGCCGAACCTTTCCCATCCTCAGCACCAATCGGAGTCACTAAAATGAGATCAATCGCCCCGATCCTTTCATTGCTACTCGTCGCTCCCGTGTTCGCCACCGATGCCCCCTCGACCGCGACCCCGGCCACCGCGACGGCCACAGGCGAGCACCGCTACGTCATCGAGCGCACCTTCCCCAAGGGCGCGCTCGAGGGACTGGACGCCGCCGGCAAGGAGAAGATCAACCAGAACAACGCCAAGTACGGCGCGCGCTGGCTGATGTCCTTTGCCAACGCCGACAAGACCAAGACCTACTGTGTCTACGAGGCGCCGAACGAGGCGGCGGTGCGCCAGGCCGCCGTGGCCAACAAGATCCCGGTGGACAGCATCACCGAGGTCCCGGTGACGCTGCTGCCGAAGTAAGGTGGTGCGCGGGGGCGTGCGACGCCGGCGGCGCGCCCCCGCGGCTGTCACTTGTCGAGCGGAGTGTTGCCGCCTGAAAACTCGGCATGCGCCTGCGCGAGGCGGTAGCGCTGCTCGTCGCGCCAGCTGCGCCACCGCGTCAGCGCCAGCAGTCCGTACAGGGCCTTGAACAGGCCGATGCGCCGCAGCACCTTGGGCGTATCGAACAGGTCCCCGGCCAGCATGGAAATCACGCCCTGCTCCAGCTGCAGCGTATTGCGGGGACTGGCGAACAGCCCGCTCATCACCGGATTGTTGAAGCGGTAGATGAAGAACGAGAAGCGCTTCATGCCCGCGCGCTGCCGCCGCTCGAGCCGGCGCAGCAAGCCCGCCTCCGCCGCCGGCTCGCGCAACGCCCTGTCAACGACCGCCACCGCCTGCTCCGCGCCGGTCATCGCCAGGTACACGCCCGAGGAGAACACCGGGTCGAGGAAGGCGAAGGCGTCCCCCACCAGGACCCATCCCGGACCGCCCATCTGGCGCGAATCGTAGGAGTAGTTGCCGGTCACCCGCACCTCATTGCCGATGAGCTCGGCCGCCGCCAGGCGCTGCCACAGAGCGGGGTTGCGGCGCAGCGTCTCCAGCAGGAACTCCACCGTGCGCCCCTTGCGCTGCTTGAAGTAGTCCGGCCGCGCGACCGCCCCGACGCTCATCACGCCCGCGGGCAGCGGGATCATCCACATCCAGCCGTGCTCGAAGCGGTAGATGCTGATGTTGCCGGCATCGGCGCCGGCGCGATCGATCGCACCGCGGAAGTGACCGAAGATCGCCGCGCTCTGGTGCTCGGTGTTGCGGCGGCGCAGTTTGCGCTTGGCCGAGATAAAGGTATCGCGGCCGCTGGCGTCCACCACGTAGCGCGCCTGCAGGTGGTAACTGGCGCCAGCGTCGGTGCGCACCTCGAGCAGTGACTGGCGCGGGCCGCGCTGCTCGAGGCTCACGACCTCGTGCCCCTCGCGCGCATCGGCGCCGCAGCCACGCGCATGCTCGAAGAGCATGCGGTCGAAGTCCTGGCGCCACACCTGGTAGGCGTGCGGCGGGCTGCCGCCGAGCGCGCGCGCGAACGCGAAGGTGTTGTAGCCCTGCGCGTTGTCGGCCTCGAAATCCGCGCCGGGCTTGTAGACACCCAGCGCCCGCACCTTCTCCAGGACGCCGAGCCGCTCGAACAGCGGCAGGTTCATCGGCAGCAGCGACTCGCCGATGTGGAAGCGCGGGTGGCGCGCCTTCTCCAGCGCGATGACCTGGTAGCCCTGGCGCGCGAGCAGCGCGGCCGCCGTGCTGCCCGCCGGGCCGCCGCCGATAACCGCGATGTCGCACAGCTGCGTCTGCATTGCGCCCGCCCGGGTGCTGCCGGCCTAAGCAGGAGCGGTGCGTGGTCCGCGGGGCTCGTCCATCGTCAGTGCGACTCGCCCGCGGCATCCGGCGGGACGTAGATCGCCAGGCCCTTCGCGTTCTTGTTGTACAGCCCGCCGCTGCCGCCCACGCTGCCCCCCGATGCGGAACTGGGGCCGTAGCTGCCGCCGCCGACGCCGAGCCCGATGGAACCGGTCTGGTGCTTTTCAACTCCCTGCAGCAGGATTCCGTTCGCGCCAACCTTGGCCGCCTCGGCCTTGAGCTTCGCGATCGCCTCGTCGGTCTTGCCCTGATCGGAAAAGGACATGGAGCCGCTGGAGGCATCGAGCGTCGCGATCTGCTCGTACTTCGGCGGCGGCTCGAAATAGATCTTCACCTGGTCGGGCGAAATCGCCGGCCGGGCCGTGCCCACCAGCACGTGCGAGGAGGAGGTGCAGGCCGCCAGCAGAGCGGCAGCGGCTCCTGCCAGGGTGAGCTTAAGCATGCGAGACATGGGGCGTTTCTCCTGGATCCCGTTCAGACACCACACCGAGGGTATGCGGGTCTGCCGCACCAATCAAACCATGTTGACCAGCTCCCGCGACGCCGCGCGCTGTGCGCGGCGCCGGGAGGATTGGCAGGGCGCAAGGGCCCTCACACGCGAGCGCCTACTGCTTCAGCTCAACGATGATGGTCTCCACCGCGTCGAGCGCTTCGTCGGCATGCGTGACCGGCGGCTTCAGCAGCACCTGGCCGGTCTTCAGGTCGCTGATCGTGGTCGTGCCGTCAGGCAGCGTGTACTTCACGCGCCCGCCCTTGACGACGTAGACCACGTAGTTCGGGTGGGAATGCATCGGCGTCTTGTCACCGGCGTTGGGCGCGTAGCGCACCACGCGCACCCTGGCATCCTCGGCCATCACGCTCTGGTGCTTGAGCCCGAAGCTCGTCGCATCCTGCGCGAACACCAGCGGACAGCCTACGGTAAGGACGGCCATCGTCACGAGCAGCGAGCGTTTCATGCGGAGTCTCCCCTGTGGCAACCCGTGCCGATTCTGGCACGAGTACGCAGCCCGGGCAGCCCCGGGCCGCCGTGGCTAGCCCGGCTGGAAGCCCTTGGTCCCGGTCTGCCACAGCAGGAAGGCGTAGGTGTCGGCCGCCTCGCGATCCTGCTGTGCGCGCGTGGAGCCGATGCCGTGGCCGGCGTCGAAGTCCACGCGCAGCAGGATCGGCTTGTGTGAACGGGTGGCCGCCTGCAGCCGGGCGGCCATCTTGCCCACGTGGAACGGCGCGACCCGCGGGTCGGTGACCCCGGTGGTCAGCAGCACCGCCGGGTAGGCGATCCCGTCCTTGACCGAGTGGTAGCTGTCGATCGCGCGCAGCGCCTTGTAGCCGGACTCCTCGGTGATGACGCCCCACTCGGGCTCCTCGCCGTAGCCGTCCTGCTCGACCACGTAGCGCAGCGGGTTGGACCAGCCTACCCCGTCGATGACGGCGGCGAACAGCTCCGGCCGCTCGGTCATTGCGCGCCCGACCGTGATGCCACCGGCCGAGCGCCCGCCGATGGCCAGGCGCGCCGGCGTGGTGTACTTGCGGGCGCACAGGTCCTCGCACACGTCGATCAGGTCGCGCCAGGTGTTGGGCTTGTTCGCCAGCTGGCCGGCCTTGTGCCAGTCGCGCCCGTATTCCCCGCCGCCGCGCACGTAGGCGTAGCCGACCACGAAGCCCGCGTCCACCAGCGCGAGCGTCCTGCCGGCAAAAGCCGGCGTGTACGCCGGCAGCCCGTAGGAGCCATAGGCGCATACGTAGGCCGGCGCCGAGGCGTCGAGTTTCAGGTCCTTGCGATGGATGAGCACGTACGGCACCCGCGTGCCGTCGCGCACCGTGGCGAACAGGTGCGTGCTCTGGTAGGGGCTGACATCGATCGCCGGCCGCGGCGTAAGCCCGGTCTGGGTCAGGCGGCCGCTGGCATCGACGGACCAGATATCAGGCGGCGTCAGCCAGCCGGTGAGCCCGAACATCGCCCCGTCGCTGCCCGCTGAGACCTCCACTGCGCTGAGCGTGCCCTCGAAGGGCAGCGTGATCTCGCTGACGTGACCGTCGCGTGTCAGGCGGCGCAGCCGCGAGATGCCGCCATCGAGCATGCGCAGGTACAGCCCGTCGCGCGCCAGGTGCAGGTCCTCGATGACCCACTCGCCCTGCGGCACGACCTCCACGGCGCCCGCGAGCGCCGGAGAAGCCGCGCTCACCTTGAGCACGCGGCCCCGGGGCCGGCCGTGGTTGGCCAACAGGTAGAGCGTGTCGCCGTCGAGCTCGCTCGAGGTCACCTCGTCCTCGAAACCGGCGACCGGTACCCAGCGGGCCTTGCTTGCAAGAACCTCGGCCAGGGGCGCGATCAGCACGCGCGCCTCGCTGCGCACGTCGGTGAGCTCCAGCAGCACGTGGCGCGAGCCCTCGAAGGCGCGGATGTGCGGCATCTGGATGCGCTCGTAGCTGACCCGGGGGTCCAGGCCGCGCTTCATCAGGATCGGGTCCGCGGCCGGGTCGGTGCCCAGGCGATGGAAACGCGCCTGGCTGTCGAGGTAGCGCTCCGGGGTGGCGACGGCGGCGGTCAGCTGGTTGTAGAAGAAGCCGCTGCTGTCCTCGAGCCAGCTCGGCTGCGCGCCTTCCGCGTTGCTGATGCGCTCGGGCAGCTCGGCGCCGTCGGCCACGTTGAGCACGTGCAGCACCGAGTCCTCGCTGCCATCGCGGGAGACGCCGTAGACCACGCGCTTGCCGTCGGGGGAGGCCAGCCACCAGTCCAGCGACTGGTGGGTGGCAGCGCCGCTGTTGGCGGTCGGGTCGATGAGCACGCGGTGGATGCCGCCTTCCTGCACGAACAGCTTGAAGTTGTCGGCCCCGGCCGGGCGCTGCTCGAAGAACAGGCGGCCGCCGGCGCGCTGCACCGCGCGGGTGACCGCGGTGTCACCGGAGAGTTGCTGGATGCGCGACAGGAGCCCCGCCCGCCCGGGCACCTGGTCGAGCACGGCGCGCGTGTGCGCATTCTGGCCCTTGAGGAACGGCAACCAGTCCGGGTCCTGGGGATTCTCCATCCAGCGGTACGGATCGCTCAGGGTCTCCCCGAAGTAGGTGTCCTTGACCACCGCGACGCGCGCCACGGGCGCTGCCGGGACCGGTGCTGCCGCGAGCACGGCCTTAGGCACCAGCAGGCTCGCGCACACCCCGCCCGCGCCCACGAACAGATCCCGACGATTGATGCCGCCCATCGCTCTCGCCCCTCAGGTTTGCCGCCGACTGGCGCAGGATTATGGGCCAGCGCCCGCGGCGCTGCACGGCGCGCGCCGGGCACAGCGCACGGCGAGTCAGTGCTCGCCCGGCAGCCAGCGCACGTCCTGCTGCATCTCCTGCGCGAGCGGCGCGACATCGGTGCGGGTGCGCTCGAGCACCGCGATGCCGCCGCCACCCTGTGCCGGCACGACGATCCCGCTCATGCCGCCCTCGTGGAAGGTGCGCCGCGCGGTCACGCTCTCGTGACGCAGCAGCAGCACCGTGGCCGGGCCCTGCGAGGTCTGCAGCACCAGGTGCGGTACGTAGTGGCCGTGGAAGAAGCAGCTCTGCGCGTACACGATTTTGTCGGAGGACAGGTCGAGAGCGACGCCGGCCCCGTTCAGCGCGGCGGCCAGCTCCGCCGCATCGACGTGGCGCTCGCTCAGCCAGCTCTCCGGCTCGCCCTTGACGTGGTTCACGAGGTCGCGAGCCAGGGTGTCACTCGGGCGCAGCACCCACGTGCCCAGCACCACCGCGCTCGCCACCAGGATGCTCGCCGCCAGGGCCCACTGCCGCCACAGCGGCTTCGCCCGCGGCCGCGGCACCAGCGTGGTGACCGGGGCGCTGAGCGGGGGCTCCTGCAGCACGCGCTGGATGCGTCCCTCGAGGCTGAGCATCTCGGTGCGGAACGTAGCGCAGGCATGGCATTCGCTGAGGTGCTCCTGCAGCTCCGCCGGTGCGGACGCCGGGTCAGCGCCGATCAGCAGGCGTGCGTGCTCGCAGTTCACGCCGCCCCCCCTGCGTCTGCCACGTCCGGCGCGGCGCTCATGCCGCAGATCACCCGCAGCTTGTTGCGCGCCCGGAACAGCCGCGTGAGCACGGCCGTGGAGGACAGCGCCAGTTCCTGCGCGATCTCCTCGGTCGTGAAGCCGCCGATCACCTGCAGGACCAGCGGCTCTCGGTATTCGATGGGTAACTTCATGATCGCGTGACGCAGGGCAAACAACTCACTATCCGGTTCCGCGGCCCCCGGGCTGGCCTGGATCTCGGCAACTTCCTCCAGCGGCACCATTTCCAGGCGCTTGCGCTCGTACAGGCGGGCGTGCTCGCGGCGCACGATCGTCAGCAACCAGGGACGGGCGGCGCTGGGATCCTTCAGCGCCTCGCGCGAACGCCATGCCCGCAGCAGCGATTCCTGCACCACGTCCTCCGCGATAGCCCGGTCACGCGACAGCCACTGGGCGAACCGCAGCAGGTCCGGGCGCATGGATTCGAACAGCCTGACGATAGGCTCACCCGGCGCCGCTCCAGGCAGCCGGTCGCTGATAGATAAGACCGGGGATTCGGGCGGAGAATTGCGCATAGCTTGTAGCTGCAGCGGATTATACGCATCCATGATCGCCGTCCCGGCAATATCGCGTCAGACTGACCGGTCTTCTCGCCCAACTGTGACATCACCGCGACAGGAGTAACCGTGAGTGCGCTAATCCAATGGCTGATCGAATGGCCCCGCCGCGTTGCCGGGCATATCGCCTGGCTCGCCCCCCTGTTTGCCCGCATCACCGTCGGCTGGGTGTTCCTGTGGAGCGGCTGGGGCAAGCTGCAGAACCTGCCCCTCGTGACCGAGAACTTCATCGGCTGGGGCATCCCGGCGCCGCACCTGCTCGCGCCCTTCGTCTCCGGGGTGGAGTTCTTCGGCGGCCTGTTCCTGCTGCTGGGCCTGCTGACGCGCATCTCCGCCGCGGCCCTCGCGGTCACCATGATCGTGGCCATCAAGTCGGCCAAGTGGGCCGACGTCGACTCGCTCGAGACGCTGCTCGGCTTCGACGAGTTCGAGTACCTGGCGCTGTTCCTGTGGCTCGCCATTGCCGGCGCCGGTGCGGTGTCGGTCGATCACTTCCTCGAGCGCTGGTACCAGCGCACCCGGCCGGCGGCGCCGGGAACGGCTCTGCACTGAAGGCCAGGCGGACGCAACAAATGCGCGGTGCTGCCGGTCTCCTGCAGTACCGGGCCTTACCCCGGCAATACCCAACAACGAGGAATGCACCCATGCGATTGAAAAACTCAGGTCTCGCGGCCGCCACGGCCGCCGCCATGCTGTTCAGCACGGCCATGGTCGGCACTGCCGTCGCCGGCACCGGCACGAACGTGCAGTGCGCGGGCGTCAACTCCTGCAAGGGGCAGTCGGCGTGCAAGAGCGCCAACAACGCCTGCAAGGGCCAGAACTCCTGCAAGGGCAAGGGCTTCCTGGAGATGAGCAAGGCGGACTGCGACGCTGCCAAGGCGAAGGCGGCGAAGTAACGCGGCGCGCACCGGTGCAGCGTCCAGGACGGACGCTGCACCGGGGGCGCAGCTCAGCCCGCGGGCATCCCGTCGAAGAAGTCCACCAGCCCGGTCTCCAGCGAGTACTCGGCACCGACCACCAGCAGTCCCTGCTTGCGGATCAGTTCCTCGAGCACCTCCGAGCCGTGGCGCAGGTGGTCGGCGGACATGCGGATGTTGGCGCGCACCGCCTGGTGTTCCAGCGTGCCGGGGTCGGTGGACGGCGCATCGAGCAGGCCGACCACCGCCGGCCGGATGCGGTCCACGATCGAGCTCAGGTTGCGCGACTGCTCCTGCCAAGGGCGCGCCAGCTGCTGCAGGGTCGCATGGATCGCGCCGCAGCTGGAGTGACCGAGCACCACCACCAGGCGAGTGCCGAAGGCCTCGGCGGCGAACTCCACGCTGCCCACCTGCGAGGGGGCGACGATGTTGCCCGCCACGCGGATCACGAACAGATCTCCCAGCCCCTGGTCGAACACGATCTCCGCCGGCACCCGGGCGTCCGAGCAGCCGAGGATGATCGCGAACGGGGCCTGCTCGAGCGCCAGCGCGCGGCGCCGCTCGGTGGTGTCGCCGCCATCACGCGGCCGGTCGGCCGCGAAGCGCTGGTTGCCTTCCTGCAGTGCCTTGAGAGCCTCGCGGGCCGGGATCATGGGTTCGCTTTTTCGCTGTGCATGCTCGTGCTCAATATACCTGATACCGCCGGCGGCCTCGGCGCCCGGCTTCACCTGCGGCGCGTGCCGCGCACCGGCTGTGCCTCGAGCGGGTTCTCGGGCCAGTAGTGCCTGGGGTAGCGGCCGCGCATGTCCTTGCGCACTTCGGCATAGGCACCGCGCCAGAAGCTGGCCAGGTCGCGCGTCACCTGCAGCGGGCGCTGCGCCGGGGACAGCAGCTTGAAGGTGACCGCGACGCGGCCGCGGCCGAGCAGCGGCGAGGCGGACAGCCCGAATACCTCCTGCAGCCGCACCGACACCGCCGGCGCACTGTCGTCGAGGTAGTCCACGCGGATGCGCGAGCCGGTGGGCATGGTGAGGTGCGTGGGCGCCCACTCATCCAGCTCGCCCTTCTGCACCCGGCTCAGCAGCGCCCGCAGGGCTTCCGCCACCGGCACCTTCGCCAGGTGCTCGCGCCGTGTCACCCCGTCCAGCCAGGGGACCAGCCACTCGAAGGATGCACCGAGCGCCGCATCGCTCACCTGCGGCCAGGCGCCGCCGGCCTCGGGCCCGAGCGCGGCGCGCACGAACTCGATGCGCGCCTGCAGGTCGCGGGCATCGCGGTCCCAGCCCAGCGCCGCCACCCCCAGCTCGCGCAGGCCCTGCAGCATCGCGCGCTGCGCCGCCTCCGGCGGCACCTCCGCCATGGGCTTGTCCTCGAGCACCAGGGCGCCCAGGGACAGCGTGCGCCGCGCCAGCACCGCGCGCTCACGCGGGCTCCATTCGACTGACTCGCCGCGCAGCAGCTGCGCGGCGAAATGGCGCGACAGGTCGGCAGGATCCAGGGCTGCGGCCATGAGGATGCGCGCGTCGCGGTCGCGGTCATCCAGGTCGACCGCGACGATAAACTCCTGCCGCGCCAGTCCCTGGGGTTCGCTGAAGTGCGCACCGCGGCCGTTGGCGAGGGTGTAGCGCCCTTCCCCGCCGGGACGCTTGCGCCCGATGCGGTCGGGGTAGGCGAAGGCGAGCAGCAGGCCCGGCGAGCTGGCCTCCTCCGCCGCCGCCGGCGGGCCGCCGGCCAGCTGCTGCTCCAGGGACCGTGCGGCCTGGCGGGCGCGCTGCAGGGTGCCGCGATCCGGCGCCAGGTGCCCACCCTCGCCGCGCAGGATCTCCAGCCGGGTGCGGATGTCCCCGTCGCGCGCGCCGCCGCCACGCAGCAGGTCGCGCTCGGACAACAGCGCCGCCAGCTGCCCGGCGAGGCGCAGCAGCCCAAGCGCGCGCGCGCGCAGCAGCATGTGCGCCAGGCGCGGGTGCACGCCGATGCGGGCCATCTCGCGGCCGTGCGCCGTGATGCGGCCGTCGCCATCGAGCGCGCCCAGCAGGCGCAGCAGGTCGCGGGCGCTGCCGAGCATCGCCGGCGGCGGCGGGTCTAGCCAGCGCAGCTCCCCCGCATCGCGCGTGCCCCAGCTGGCCAGTTCCAGCGCCAGGGACGCAAGGTCCGCCTCGGCGATCTCCGGCGCGGTGAATGCGGCCAGGCCCGCCTGTGCGCCCTCGCTCCAGCCGCGGTAGCAGACCCCTTCCTGCGTGCGTCCGGCGCGGCCGCGGCGCTGTTCGGCCGAGGCCCGCGAGATGCGCTGCGTCTCCAGCCGGCTCATGCCGGTGACCGGGTCGAAGCGTGCGCGGCGCATGAGGCCGCAATCGACCACGACGCGCACGCCCGGGATCGTCAGGCTGGTCTCGGCGATGTTGGTGGCCAGCACCACCTTGCGCTCCCCGCGCGCCGCCGGCTGCAGTGCGGCGTCCTGCTGTTCGCCCGACAGGTCACCGAACAGCGGCAGCACCCGCGTACCCGGCGGCAGCGCGGCGCCGGCGAGGTGGGCCTGCACGCGGCGGATCTCGGCGGCACCCGGCAGGAACACCAGTATGTCGCCGTGTTCCGCGTTCAGGGCGAGAGCGATCATCTGCGTCACGCGCCGTTCGGCGCTGTCCGGCGCGCGGCCCGCCGCGTTCGGCAGCGGCGGCGCTCCGGTGCCGTGGAAGCGCGTCGCGACCGCAAAGCTGCGGCCGGGCGCGCTGACCAGCGGGGCGTCGCCGAGCAGGCGCGCCACCGCGGCGGTGTCGAGCGTGGCCGACATGACCAGCACCCGCAGGCCCGGGTTCAGCTGCGCGCGGGCGTCGAGGGTGAGCGCGAGCCCGAGGTCCGCCTGCAGGCTGCGCTCGTGGAACTCGTCGAAGATGACCACGGCGACATCCTCCAGCGCCGGGTCCGCCTGCAGCAGCCGGGTCAGGATTCCCTCGGTGATGACCTCCACGCGCGTCGCGCCCGAGACGCGCGTGTCCAGCCGCATGCGGTAGCCGACGGTGCGGCCCACGCTCTCGCCGAGGGTATGCGCCATGCGGCTGGCAACCGCGCGCGCCGCCAGCCGCCGCGGCTCGAGCATGAGCACGCGCCGCCCGGCCACCCAGTCCTCCTCCAGCAGGGCGAGCGGCACCACCGTGCTCTTGCCCGCCCCCGGGGGCGCCTGCAGCACGGCCGCCCCGGCGGCGCGCAGGGCCGTGCACAGCGGCCCGAGCGCCTCATCGATCGGCAGCCCGGATCTCACCAGATGCGGACGCGCTCGTCCGGTGCCAGGTAGAGCTTGTCGTCCGCGGTGACGCCGAAGGCGGCATACCAGGCATCGACGTTGCGCACCACCCCGTTCACCCGGAAGCGGCCCGGGCTGTGCGGGTCGCTGAGCACCTGCGAGCGCAGCGCCTCGTCGCGGTCCAGGCCGCGCCACACCTGCGCGAACGACAGGAAGAAGCGCTGGTCGGCGCCGATCCCGTCCAGCACCGGCGGGGTATGGCCGCGCAGCGAGCGGTGGTAGGCGTCGTAGGCGACCGAGATGCCGCCCAGGTCGCCGATGTTCTCGCCGAGCGTCAGGCGGCCGTTGACCTTCAGTCCCGGCAGCGCGGTGAACTCGTCGTACTGCGCAGCGAGTGAATCGGTGCGCTTCTTGAACGCCTCGGTGTCCGCCGGCGCCCACCAGGTGCGCAGCACGCCGCGCGCATCGGACTTGGAGCCCTGGTCATCGAAGCCGTGCCCCATCTCGTGGCCGATCACCACGCCGATGCCGCCGTAGTTGACGGCCGGGTCGGCATTGGGGTCGAAGAACGGCGCCTGCAGGATCGCCGCCGGGAACACCACCTCGTTGAAGGTCGGGTTGTAGTAGGCATTGATCGTCTGCGGGGTCATGCCCCACTCGCTGCGGTCGGTCGGATCGTTGAGGCGCTTGACCTCGCGGTTCCACTCGAAGACGCGCGCGCGGATGGCGTTGCCGAAGGCGTCTCCGGCCACGACCGACAGCTGCGAGTAGTCGCGCCACTTGTCCGGGTAGCCGAGCTTGGGGTGGAAAGCGGCGAGTTTCTCCAGCGCCACCTTCTTGGTGGCCGGCGTCATCCACGGCAGCTTCTTGATGCGCTCGGCGTAGGTGGCGCGCAGGTTCTCGACCAGCTCGCGCACCTGCGCCTTGGAGGACGCCGGGAAGTAGCGCTCCACGTACAGCGCGCCCACCGCCTCCCCCAGGTCATTGTCCAGCACGCGCACCGCGCGCTTCTCGCGCGCGCGCTGCTCCGGCTGCCCCTGCAGCGTGTGTCCATAGAAGTCGAAGGCCTCCGCGTCGAAGGCGTGCGGCAGCACCGCGGCCACGCTTATCGCGTAGTGGTACTTGAAGTAGGCGCGCCAGGTCTCCAGCGGCACCTGCAGGAACAGCTGCGCCAGGCCCTGCACCGCGTCGGTCTCGCGTACGACGAACTGCGGCTGCGCATCGACGCCCTCGGTGGCGAGCAGGGTCTCCCAGAAGAACCCCGGCGCCATCGCCTCCAGTTGCCCGCGCGTGCGCGGGTTGTAGGTGAGGTCGCGCTCGCGGCGCTTGGCCGCCGGCCAGTGCAGCTTCGCGATCTGCGTCTCCACATCGAGGATCGCCTGCGCCTCGGCGGCCGGCTGCTGCTCGCCGATCAGGGTGAGCATGTGGGTGATGTGGGCGACGTACTTGGTGCGCAGCCCGGCGTACACCGGGTCATCCTTCAGGTAGTAGTCGCGGTCCGGCATGCCCAGGCCGCTTTGCGTGATGATCACGTCGTAGCGGTCCGGATTCTTCTGGTCGATGGAGATGCCGATACGCAGCGGCGCCAGGAGGGCCAGGTCCGGCCGCCCCATGAGCCGCGTCAGGTCATGGTAGTTGCGCGCCTGGGTGATGGCGTCGATGGCGGCCCGCGCCGGCTCGATGCCGCGCTGCTCGATCGCCGCGCTGTCCATGAAGGCGCGGTAGTAGTCGCCGACCTTCTGGTCGTTGCTGCCCTCGGCGGCCTGCGCCGGCAGGCCCTGCACGATGGCCAGCACCTGCTGCTGCGCGCGCTCGTCGAGCTCGGCGAAGGACCCCCAGCGCGTGCGGTCGGGCGGAATCTGGTTGCTGTCGAGCCAGTGGCCGTCCGCGTAGCGGTAGAAGTCATCCCCCGGGCGCACGCTCAGGTCGCGCGACCCCAGATCGATGCCCCACGGCGGTATGCTCGGCGCTGCGCGGGGCGCAGCTGGCGGCCGGGATGCCGCCGCGCTCCAGGCCCCTGCCACGATCAGTGTGCCAGCCGCGCAGGCCGCCGCGATCCCTTGCTTCCACATATGCGCACTCCAGAAGAAATCAGTGGCGCCACACGCCCCAGGCGAACAGCAGCCAGCCGCCGATCCAGGCCAGCCCGCCGACCGGCGTGAGCAGGCCGAGCGCGCGCGGCGCCGAGAAACTCAGTGCGTACAGGCTGCCGCAGAACAGCACGATCCCCGCCGTGATCAGCAGCGCGGCGGCGCGCAGCGCCGCCGCATCGAGGCTGCGCAGCGCCAGGCCCACCCCCATCAGCCCGAGGGCCTGGAAGAAATGGTAGCGCACCGCGGTCTCCCACAGCTGCAGGCGGTCCGCCGCCAGCTGCCCCTTGAGCAGGTGCGCGCCGAAGGCTCCGCACACGGTCGCCAGCGCCAGCAGGACGCCGGCGAGGGCCAGCGTCCGGCTGCTATTCACCGTGCTTGCCGAGGAACGGCTTGATCAGGTCCAGCGGCAGCGGGAAGACCACGATCTGGGTGCGCTCGTGCGCGATGTCGGCGAGGGTCTGCAGGTAGCGCAGCTGCAGCGCACTCGGGGCCTGCTCGAGCGACTTCGCGGCATCGACCAGCATCGCCGCCGCCTGGCTTTCGCCCTCGGCGTGGATGATCTTGGCGCGGCGGGTGCGCTCGGCCTCGGCCTGCTTGGCCATCGCGCGGATCATGCTCTCGTCGAGGTCGACGTCCTTGATCTCGACGTTGGAGACCTTGATCCCCCAGGTCTCGGTGCTCTGGTCGAGGATGCGCTGCAGATCGACGTTGAGCTTGTCGCGCTGCGAGAGCAGGTCGTCCATCTCGTGCTGGCCGACCACCGAGCGCAGGGTGGTCTGCGCCACCTGACTGGTCGCATCGAAGGCGTTCTCGACCTGGATGATCGCCTTGCCGGCATCGACGATGCGGAAGTAGACGACCGCGTTCACCTTGACGGAGACGTTGTCGCGCGTGATCACGTCCTGCTTGGGCACGTTGAGCACGATGACGCGCAGGTCGACCTTGCGCATCTGCTGCACGATCGGCCAGACGAGGATCATGCCCGGTCCCTTGATGCCCTTGAAGCGGCCGAGCGTGAACATGACGCCGCGCTCGTACTCGTTCAGCACCTTCAGGGAGCTGAACAGCAGCACGATCACAAGCACGATGAGGGCAATTCCGAACGGCATGGTGCGTCTCCGGTTAGCGCAGGTTCACTGCGGCTCGACCCATAATGTTAGCCCTTCCACCCTCACGATGCGCGCGCCATCGCCCGGGCGCATCGGCCCCGCGCTGCGCGCATTCCACAGCTCGCCGCCGAAGCGTACCCGCCCGCGTCCGGGGAACTCGCCGACCACCTCGGCGCTGGCGCCGATCATGGCCTCCACGCCGGTAGTCACCGGGGTGCGCATGGCGCGCGTGGCCATGAACACGATCCCCGCGATCGCCAGCGCCCCGAAGGTGGCGATCGCTGCGATCAGGGGCCGGCCGACACCCATGCCCGGCACGTCGGAGTCAAAGAGGATGAGCGAGCCGACCACGAAGGCGATCAGGCCGCCGATCCCGAGCGAGCCATAGGTGGGGAAGAAGAACTCCGCGACGATCATGCCGACGCCGACCGCCACCAGCGCCAGTCCCGCGTAGTTGACCGACAGGATCTGGAAGGCGAACAGCGCAATGATCAGGCAGATCGAGCCGACCACTCCGGGCAGCACCGCGCCCGGGTTGTAGCCCTCCAGCAGCAGCCCCCAGATGCCGATCAGCATCAGCCCGTAGGCCACGGTGGGATTGGTGATGACGGCCAGCAGCTGCGTGCGCCAGTCGGGCCGGGCACGCACGACCGTGAGGCCGCGGGTGGCAAGCTTCACCGTGTTACCGGCGACCTGCACTTCACGCCCGTCGATGCGCGCGAGCAGCTCCGGGATGTCCTTCGCGACCACGTCGATGACCTTCTGCTGCAGGGCGGCGTTGGCGGACAGGCTCGCGGCCCCGCGCACCGCCTGCTCGGCCCACTCGACGTTACGCCCACGCAGCTCGGCGAGCCCGCGGATGTAGGCGACGGCATCGTTCACCACCTTGTGCTGCATGGCGCTGCCGGGGGCAGGCTCCTTGGCCTCAGCGCCCGGCGGGGCCGCGCCGGGCTTCGCCGCGCCGCCGGGCAGCGGCACCGGCGCCGGTGCAGACTCGCCTTCGCCGCCGATCGAGACCGGGGTGGCAGCGCCGAGGTTGGTAGCCGGCGCCATCGCCGCGATCTGGCTTGCGTAGAGGATGTAGGTGCCGGCGCTGGCCGCGCGCGCCCCGGAGGGGGCGACGTAGCTGGCCACCGGCACGGGCGAGGCCAGGATCGCGCGGATGATGTCGCGCATCGCGCTGTCGAGCCCACCGGGGGTATCCAGCTGCAGAATCACCAGGCGGCTGCCACTGGCGGCCGCAGCGGCGATGCCGCGCTCGACATAGCGCGAAGTAGCAGGGCCGATCGGCCCGTTGATCTCCAGCACGCTGGCCACGCCCTCGGCCACCGCATCCGCTGCCGGACGCGGCGGAGCCTGGCCGGCAGCGACACCGGCAATCACGACAAGCGCCAGCGCGAGCAGCGAGGCGCGCCGTGCGTATGGCCGTGGGAGTCTCATGCGATCACCCTACTCTTGGCCGAGTTGCGTCCGCAATCCCGCCCCCGGCGGCGGTCCTAGGCCAGTGCGCGCACGCCCTGGTACCCCAGGTACAGCCCGACCAGCAGGATCAGCACGCCGGAGAAATACGGGGCGCGCCGCGCGAGCGCGGTGAAGCCGCCCATGTGCTTCGCCAGGTGCCGCACCCCGAGCGCCGCCAGCGCCCCGGAGGCCACCATGGTCACGGCGAGACCCAGGCTGAAGCCGAGCACCAGGGTCACCCCGAGGGCGAA
This sequence comes from uncultured Pseudomonadota bacterium, assembly GCA_963794975.1. Lineage (GTDB taxonomy): Bacteria > Pseudomonadota > Gammaproteobacteria > Steroidobacterales > Steroidobacteraceae > 13-2-20CM-66-19. The sequence goes on from CAWCGL010000009.1 coordinate 209,009, forward strand.
CTTCTTCAGCTGCAGGCACAGGAGCAGCACGGTCACGGCCGCCGGGCAGGGCAGCAGGCCGCCGGTCAGGCCGAACATCACGATCTGCCCGGTCGTGACCTCGCGGTTGGTGAAGCGGCGGCGGATATCATTGGCGTGCGCCAGCTCGTGCGGATCCTGGTAGCCGGGCGCGCTGACATCGAGGGCGTCGTAGTCCTTGATCGCGTGGCGGTGCGCCCCTTCCACGAACTCCAGGTCGTAGTCGTGCATGTGGTGGTCGTGGCCGAGCTTCAGGCGCGCCACGAACTCGTGCGGCGTGGCGACCGTCTGGCTCGACACCAGGTGGTCGGACTCGCGCCGGAACGTGAACACCTCGCGGCTGCCGTCGGCGCGCTCGGTCTCCACCTGCACCTGCTCGGCCGAGCACAGCGGGCCGGCCTCGGCGTGCAGGCAGAAATGCGCCGCCCCGCCGTCGGATGACAGCGCCAGCAGGAACACGCCGTGGCCGGTGTCGACGCGGCGCGTGCCGTCGTGGTGATGATGGTCCTCGTGGGCATGCCGGGCCGCCGACGCACGCGAGGCGCGCCACAGCATCCACGCGGCAACCGCCACGATGATCACCGCCGAGGCGAGCTGCAGGTACGGCTCGGTGGCCTCGCTGTTGAAGCGGCTGCCGAAGTACAGGCCGGACAGACCGATCGCCCACACGATGGCCGTGTGCGAGACGGTCGCCGCCAGCCCCAGCAGGACCGCCTGTGCCAGCGTGCCGCGCACGGCGATGATGAACGCCGCCATCATCGTCTTCGAGTGCCCCGGCTCCAGGCCATGGAGCGCGCCGAGCAGCATGGCGCTGGGCACGAACAGCCAGGAGTTGCCCTGCTGCAGCAGCGTGCTGAAGGAAGTCATGGGACGGCGGAGTCCGCTATAGGGTGGGGGGTATAGTATATGCCCGCGTCGCTATGCCGCTAGCGGGCCTTGGGGCGGCGCCCCGCGGGGGCGCGCGGGGCGTGCGGCAGACCGGTGTGCTGGGTGCGGAACGGCCGCGATGCTGCGCCCTGGCCGGCGGCGCCGGCGGCGCGCCCGCCGGTGCCGGCGGGCTGGTAGGCGGGGATGAGCTGGTGGCGCGCGCTGCCGATCAGGTCGGCGCGTCCCATGCGGCGCAGCGCCTCGCGCAGCACCGGCCAGTTGTTCGGATCGTGGTAGCGCAGGAAGGCCTTATGCAGGCGGCGCACCTTGAGGCCCTTCGGGACGATGACCTCCTCGCTGCTGCGGGTCACGCGGTGCAGCGGATTCTTGCCCGAGTGGTACATCGCGGTCGCGGTCGCCATCGGCCCGGGCAGGAAGGCCTGCACCTGGTCGGCGCGGAAGCCGCTCTTCTTCAGCCACAGTGCCAGCTCCAGCATGTCCTGGTCGCTGGTGCCGGGGTGCGCGGCGATGAAGTACGGGATCAGGTACTGCTCCTTGCCCGCCTCGCGCGAGTAGCGGTCGAACAGTTCCTTGAAGCGGTCGTAGGCGCCCACGCCCGGCTTCATCATCTTCGACAGCGGTCCCTCGGCGAGCGCCTCCGGGGCGATCTTTAGATAGCCGCCGGTGTGGTGCTGGGCCAGTTCCTTCACGTACTCGGGCGACTCGATCGCCAGGTCATAGCGCACCCCGGAGGCGATCAGCACCTTCTTGATGCCCGGCAGGGCGCGCGCGCGGCGGTACAGGCGGATCAGCGGTGCGTGGTCGGTGTTGAGGTTCGGGCACACCGCCGGGTAGACGCACGAGGGTCGGCGGCAGGCGCTCTCGATCTGCGGGCTCTTGCAGGCCAGCCGGTACATGTTGGCCGTCGGGCCGCCCAGATCGGAGATGACCCCGGTGAAACCCGGCACCTTGTCGCGCACCTCCTCGATCTCGCGCAGCACCGAGTCCTCCGAGCGGCTCTGGATGATGCGCCCCTCGTGCTCGGTGATCGAGCAGAAGGTGCAGCCGCCGAAGCAGCCACGCTGTATCGCCACCGAGAAGCGGATCATCTTGTAGGCCGGGATGCTGGCGTCGCCGTAGAACGGGTGCGGCGCGCGGCGGTAGGGGCGCTCGTACACCCAGTCCATCTCCTTCGTGGTCAGCGGGATGGGCGGCGGGTTCAGCCACACGTCGTTGTCGCCGTGGCGTTGCACCAGGGCGCGGGCGTTGCCGGGGTTGGACTCCAGGTGCAGGATGCGCGAGGCGTGCGCGTACAGGACCGGGTCCGCCGCCACCGCCTCGTGCGCGGGCAGCCGGATCACGCTGTGCTCGCGATCGGCGCCCTTCACGCGCCGCACGAAGCGCACCACCTTCTCCGCCGCCGGCTGCGCATCGCGGCATGCCGGCGCCGGCGCCTGGCTGTCGGCGCCCGCCGGGGGCGCGGCCATTGCATAGGGGTCCAGCGGCGGGTTGAGCGGCCCCGGGGCGTCCAGGTGCGTCGAGTCGATCTCGATCCAGCCGGGCGGCACGGCCTTGCGCACGAAAGCCGTGCCGCGCAGGTCGGTGATCTGCCCGATGGCCTCCCCCGATGCCAGGCGGTGCGCGAGTTCGCAGATCTGCCGCTCGCCGTTGCCGAAGATCAGCAGGTCCGCCTTGGCATCCAGCAGCACCGAGCGACGCACCTTCTCCGACCAGTAGTCGAAGTGCGCGATGCGGCGCAGCGAGGCCTCGATGCCGCCGATCACGACCGGCACGTCGCGGAATGCCTCGCGGGCGCGCTGCGCGTAGACGATGACCGAGCGGTCGGGGCGGCGGCCGCCGGCGCCGCCGGGCGTGTAGGCATCGTCGCTGCGCACGCGGCGCTCGGAGGTGTAGCGGTTGACCATCGAATCCATGTTGCCGGCGGTGATGCCGAAGAACAGGTTCGGCCGCCCCAGGGCGGCGAAGGCCTCGGCGCTGTGCCAGTCCGGCTGCGCGATGATGCCGACGCGGAAGCCCTGCGCCTCGAGCACGCGGCCGACGATCGCCATGCCGAAGCTCGGGTGATCGACGTAGGCATCGCCGGTAACGATGATGACGTCGCAGCTGTCCCAGCCAAGCAGGTCCATCTCCGCGCGCGACATGGGCAGGAACGGGGCCGTGCCGAAGCGCGCGGCCCAGTGCTTGCGGTACCCGGAGATTTCGCGCGCGCTCTGCATAGGACCGCAAATTAGAACAGAACTGCCGTCCGCGGGTCACGCCGGCTAAGGCCTGGCGCGCTGGATACCCTGAAACCGGGGGTGAGGCCGCCGCGCCCGGCCGCGATCACCCCGCCCAGGGGCGCCATTTGCGTGTTACCAAGTTACCTTGGTACCATCGTAACCCATGAAAGACATCACCCGTACGCAGACCGGAGTGCGCCTGGAGAGCCGACTCCTCAAGGTGCTCAAGGCGCTCGCCACCGAACTCGACCTCTCGCTCGGGGACCTGCTGGAAGGCATCGTGCTGCACGCCTTCGAGGGCAAGGCGCCGTTCTCTGCCGCGACGCTGCGCAAGATCAAGGCGCTGCGCGCGGTCTACGGCCTGGACCTGGTGGCCGCCGACTCCCACCAGCTGCGCGAGGCCCCCGGTGAGCGCTGAGCGGATCACGCTGCAGCGCTTCGTGCGCGGCGAGATCTGCGCCGCGGACTTCCCGCACCGCGAGCACGTGCGCATGGCCTTCGAGATGCTGCGCCAGCACGACTTCGCCGAGTCGCTCCTGCACTACTCGCGCGCGCTGCGCAACATGGCGGCGCGGGCCGGCAAGCCGCAGGCCTTCAACCAGACGATCACGGTGGCGTTCCTGGCGGTGATCGCGCAGCGCATGGAGTCAGCCGCGCACGTGGGCTTCGCAGACTTCGCCGCCGGCAACGCCGACCTGTTCGAGCGCACGCTGCTGGCGCGCTGGTACCGACCCGAGCAACTCTCCTCTCCGCTGGCGAGCCGTTCGTTCGTGCTGCCGGACCCGCGGGCGTGAGCCCGCCGGCGATCCTGGCCGGCTATCGCTACCTGTTCTGCGGTCTGCTGGTCATCGCCGGCGCGCAGGCGCTGAGCGAGGGCCCGGAACACGCGCATGCCGCGCTGCTGGGGATGGCGGAGGCGCCCGGCGCCGCACTGCTCGTGGTGCGCAGGACGCAGTGGCTCGGGGCGTGGACGCTGCTGGCGGTGTTCAGTTGCGCACAGATAGCCGCGGCACGCGCATCCGAATGGCCCGTACGCTTCGTGCTGTACGCGGCCTGCGCATTCCTGATCGTGCTGCTGGACGGCGCGCTTCGGCGCGGGCAGAAGGCGCACCAGCGTCCGCCCCGCCATGCTGGTCCGCATGCCTGCGGCCCGCTGCCGCGCGCCGATGCAGCCGCCACAGGAGCAGCGGCACGAGCGCGACCAGCCAGCCTGACGAGAAGGCCCCCGCCCCGCCCCTGTTGAGGAAGTGCTGCCGCACCCGCTCCAGCAGCTGTTCCTTGAGGGCCGCGTCCGGCCCCACGGCGCTCGGGTCATGCGGAGGCAGGAACGCCAGCCCCACGCGCAGCGGCGGGGTGCTGTTCTCGGCCGGCGGCAGCGCGCCGGAGGGGTAGAGGAAATCCACCACGCTCGAGGAGCTGTAGTGCTCGCGCGGAGCCCCGCAGGAGGGGGCGCACAGCGCTTCGCAACCCGCCAGGCTCATCGCCACGATGAGCGCTACGGCCAGGACCAGTGTTCGCATGGAAGTGCCTCCGGGGTGCGGGTTACGCGCTGCGGGGGCACTTTGAAGTCAGGTCTTTCCCCAAGCCACTTTTATGGCCGTGGTCTTCTCAGTCGATCCATCTGGTATCACTGAATGATACTATTCTGGACAGGACAACGAGCGAGGTGGGACCCGTGGCCGAGCGCCTGGCGATCGTCCGGGAGCTGAAGCGAGCGCTAAAGGAGCGCGGGCTGACCTACAGGGACGTGGCCGCGGCCCTGAAGCTGAGCCTGCCAACGGTGAAGCGCCTGTTCGCGAGGGCCGACTTCTCGCTCGCCCGCCTGGATGCGGTGTGCGAGCTGACCGGGATCTCGCTGCGCGAGATCCTCGAGCGGGCCGAGGAGCACGCCATCCCCGCAAGCCAGCTCACCCTCACCCAGGAGCGCGAGATCGTCGCCGATCCGCGGCTACTGTTCGTCACCTGGCTGGTGCTCAACCGCATGCCCTTCGAGCAGATCGCGCGCGACTACCGGCTGACGGAGGCGGCGGTGCTCAGCTGCTTCATCAGGCTCGACCGGCTGAAGGTGATCGAGCTGCAGCCCTTCAACCGCGCGCGCCTGCTGGTGAGCCGGCACTTCAGCTGGCGGCCCGGGGGGCCGGTGCAGCGCTACATCAACGAACGCCTGCTGCGCGAGTTCATGGCGACCCGGTTCCTGGGGCCGCACGAGGAATTCATCTTCCACGGCGCGCCGACCTCCAGGGCGGTCCTCGGGCAGATCAAGCGCCTGCTGCAGAGCACCGCGCGCGAGTGCATGGAGCTGATCGAACGCGACCGCTCGGCGCCCCAGGAGCGCAACGGGGCCGCGTTCGTGCTCGCGCTGCGACCGTGGGAATACTCAGGCTTCGAGCAGTTCCGCCGCGACAGCGACCTGCCGCCCTCAGTACAGAAGTGAGTCCTGCCGCGCGCCCAGCCAGGCTGCCTCGTCCGCGGCGGCCGCGGCCTCGAGGTCGGCCGGGATCGCGGCCGGGTCATCCACCCACTCGCGCAGCAGCGCACCGCCGTTGATCACGTCAATCGCCAGGCGCCCCTCCTCGTACTCGTAGGGAAAGTCACGCCACAGCGGGTAGTCGGGGCGCAGGCGCCGCAGCGCCTTGAACGCCAGGGCGAACAGCCGCCAGGGGCGGAATGCCTCGTGGTCGTAGTGCGCCGGGTCTTCCACGTGCACCTGGAATCCGGCGCACAGCTTGCCGGCGTGCTTGTGGAAGGTGGGCTCGAACCAGCAGGCGCGCAGGCGGCAGCCCTTGAGCCACTGCGGAGCCAGCGCGTGCATCTGCGCCAGCAGCGCCGGGACGTCCAGGTCCGGCGCGCCGAGCAGTTCCAGCGGGCGCGTCGTGCCGCGGCCTTCCGAAAGCGTGGTGCCCTCGAGCATCACCGAGCCGGGATAGCAGCGCGCCATCCACAGGTTCGGCGCGTTCGGGCTCGGGTTCACCCAGGTGCGCTCCGCATGCGGCCAGCCATAGCCGGGGCCGAGCAGCGGCTGCCAGCCGCGCATGGATACGACCTGGCAGTCCACATCGAGCCGCAGCGTGCTGATGAACCACTGCGCCAGTTCCCCCATGGTCAGCCCGTGGCGCATCGGCAGGGGACCTGCGCCCACGAAGCTCTCCCAGCCGGCGCGCAGGGTCAGCCCCTCTACCGGGCGTCCGACCGGGTTGGGCCGGTCGAGCACCCAGACACTCTTGCCGTGACGCGCGGCCTCCTCTAGCAGGTAACGCAGGCTCGTGATGAACGTGTAGATGCGGCAGCCCAGGTCCTGCAGGTCGACCAGCCACACGTCCGCGGCCTCGAGCATCGCCGGCGTCGGCCGGCGCACCTTGCCGTACAGGCTGAAAACCGGGATGCCGTGCACCGGGTCGACGAATTCGGGCGACTCGATCATGTTGTCCTGCTTGTCGCCCCGCAGCCCGTGCTGCGGTCCGACCGCCGCCGTCAGCGTCATGTCCCCGAGCGCCGCCAGCGCATCCAGCGAATGAACGAGATCGCGCGTGACCGAGGCCGGGTGCGCGAGCAGCGCCACACGCCGCCCGGCCAGGGGTGTGCGCAGCGCCGGTTCAGCCAGCAGCCGGTCGAGGCCGAGTGTTCATGGGCTGGCAAGCTCCAGTACGAAACCATCGGCATGGTGGAAGTCCGGCTTGCCGGCGGCGTGGCGCAGTGACCAGTAAGACAGGTCGCCGGCGGCATCCTCCACCACGGCCGTGAGCGCCACGCGCAGCAGCGGCGCCTCGGCAAGCTCCGCCAGCGCACCGATGTGCACGGTGGCCGAGAGCTCCAGGCGCTCGGCGTTGCGATACGCCTGCAGGTGCGGCGCGGGTACCATCGCGGCCGCTGTCGCGCTCTCGCGGTAGGCGCCGAAGCGGTAGGCGGCCCAGTCACCAGCCGGTGAGAAGTTGAACTCGTAGTACGGGTCCGCCCCGGGGGTGCCGACGAAGGCCTCGAAGCAGGTGTGCTGCCACAGCCCGTCGACCGGGGAGCCGCCGTGGCGCGCGGGGATGCGCACCTGCGCCATGTCGGCGTGCAGCGTGTAGTCACAGAAGAGCACCGCGGGCCTGATGAAGCGCACCTCGGCGCCGATGCCGTATACGCCCGCCCCGGGGGTGCGCGGGTGCGCCACCAGCATTGACCACTGCGCAGAGGGTGAAGCCATCGCCACCGTTCAGCCCTGCAGCAGGGCCAGCAGTGCCTGGTTGACCGCCACGGGCTCCTCGAGGCTCGAGAGGTGCCCGCATGCCGGCACGGTGACCAGCCTGGCGCCGGCGATGCCGCTGGCCATCTCCTGAGCGCGGTCGGGCGGGGTGAGCTGGTCGGCCTCCCCCACCAGCACCAGCGTCGGGCAGCGGATCGAGGCTAGCAGCGGCCGCGAATCGGGACGCGCGATGTTGGCCGCCTGCTGGTTGCAGTAGCCGGCCACGCCGACCTCGCGTCCCATCTGGCGGTTCAGTTCGCGCAGCGTGTCATCGGCGATGCGCGATGCGTGCACCAGGCGCGGATACAGCGCGTCGATGACTTCCTCGAAGCGCCCGCTGTTGGCGAGCTCCACCTGGCTGCGGCGCGCGGCGGAGGCCTCCGGCGTGTCCGCGCGTGCCGAGGTGTCCAGCAGCGCCAGCCGCACGATGCGCTGCGGCGCCTGGCGCAGCAGCTCGAAGGCGATGTAGCCGCCCATCGACAGCCCGACGAGTGCGAAGCGCGGCGGCGCGCTGGCGAGGAGGCGTGCGGCGATGCCGGCCATGCTGTCATCGCGGGTGTGGTCGGCGACCATCACCGGGCCCGTGCTCCACAGGGCGGGGATCTGCTCCGCATACAGGCGCGCGGAGAGCAGCAGGCCGGGGATCATCACGACGGGCAAAGACTCGGGCACGGCGCGAGGTTAACATGCGCCGCATGAAAGTCCGTATCGCACTCGCCGCGGCCGCGCTGTTTCCGGTGCTCGCCGGTGCCACGGCGCCACTGGCAGGCGCCACACAAACCGCGCTGAGCGCAGAGGCCGCGGGCCGCTTTGCCGCACTGGCTCTGAAGTGCCTGCACCAGGAATATCCCAACCACATCTCGCACACGCTCGCCGGGGATGCCGACGCGCGCCCGCCGCGCGAACTCACGCCCGCCTTCTACGGCTGCTTCGACTGGCATTCCGACGTGCACGGGCACTGGCTGCTGGTGCGGCTGCTGCGCGTGTTCCCCGCGGCACCCTTCGCCGCACAGGCGCGCGCGCAGCTGGCGCGCACTTTCACCGCGCAGAATATCGCCGGCGAGGTCGCCTACCTGCGCACTGCCGGACGCGCCTCCTTCGAGCGCCCCTATGGGCTTGCCTGGGTGCTGAAGCTGGCCGCGGAGCTGCGCAGCTGGGACGACGCGGATGGCCGCGCCTGGTCAGCGACGCTGCAGCCGCTGGAGGACGAGGCCGCGCTGCGCATCAAGGCCTGGGTGCCCAAGCTGCACTATCCCATCCGCATCGGCGAGCACGACCAGACCGCCTTCTCGTTTGGCCTGATCTGGGACTGGGCGGGGGTGGCGCAGGATGAGTCGATGCGCACGGTGCTGCGCGATGCCGCGGCGCGCTTCTACCGGGCCGACCGCAACTGTCCCCTCAACTATGAGCCGTCCGGGCAGGACTTCCTCTCACCCTGCCTGGCGGAAGCGGACTTCATGCGCCGCGTCCTCTCCCCCGCGGACTTCGCCCGCTGGCTCGCCGCACTCCTGCCGGGCATCCCGGGCGGTGCGCCGGCGGGCGCCGCGGCGTGGCTCGTCCCCGGGGTGGTCACGGACCGCGCGGATCCGAAGCTTGCGCACATCGACGGCCTGAACCTAAGCCGCGCCTGGATGCTCGAGGGCATCGCCGGCGCGCTGCCGGCGAAGGACGCACGGCGCGCGGCACTGCTGCACGCCGCCGCCGCCCACCGGGAGGCCGCCCTACCGCAGGTCACAGGCGAGCACTACGAGGGTGGACACTGGCTCGGCACCTTCGCGGTATATCTCACCAGCGCCGCCGGCGAGAGTGCCCCGCCCGCGCACTGACCAAGAGCGACCGCCTCACGGATGCCCGTCTGGGTGCAGTTGCACCTTGGCCGCCGGATCCAGCTGTCGCGCCGTCGCGGCGTCAGCGTTCGCGCGCGCGAAGTCCTTGCGGTCGGTGTAGGCGGATGACCGGAACACGAAGGCGAGCGAATCCCTTGGGTTTAGCTGGATCGCAGTGCTGAGGTCGGCGATTGCCAGGTCGATCTGCCGCTGCGCGAGACGGGCGTAGCCGCGACCACGGAACGCCTCACCGTTCGCCGGTTGCAACGCGATCGCATGATCGTAGTCGTCGATGGCACCGGCATTGTTGCCCTGCTTCTGGCGCAGGAACGCCCGCTGCAGGTAGGCGTCGGCAGCGTCCGGCCGCAGGCGGATGGCCTGGTCAAAATCCTTGATCGCGCGCTCGGGGTAACCGTTGGCCCGCAGCGCCTCGCCACGGTTGAGATACGCCGCGTACTGGTCGGGTGCCAGCGCGATGGCCTGGCTGAAGTCCGCCGTCGCGCGATTCCAGTCGGACCTGTGCAGCCAGGCAACCCCGCGATTCATGTACGCATCGGTCAGCTGCGGATCAATTGCTATGGCCTGGGTAAAGTCCGCAATGGCGCGCTCGGCTTCTGCCTCGGCCAGGTATTCATCGCCCCTGGCCTTGAGGGCATGGGCGTCAGTCGCATCCACGGCGAGCGCCCGGTCAAACTCGGCAAGCCCTTCCCGGCCGCGGCCGGTCGCCACAAGACTCAGACCCAGGTCGAGGTGCGCATCAGCCATGCCAGGATTCAGGCGAATGGCCTCGCTGGCATCTGCCATGGCCCTGGCGTAGTCGCCGTTGAGCCGGTAGGCGAGGCCGCGGTCGCGCCAGGCGAGTCGGTTGCCGGGGTTGATCTGGATCGAGCGGCTGAAGTCGGTGAGCGCGCGCTCGCGGTCGCCGAGGTGCGTGTACAGGGTGCCGCGGCTGAGGTACGCGTCGGCGTCCTCGGGGCTGAGTGTCAATGCGCGGTCGAGGTCGGCAAGTGCATGCTGGCTGTCGCCGGACTTCATGTACAGCGCCGCGCGGTCGAGGTAAGCGGAGGCGAGCTTCGGATCGAGCTTCAGGGCCGCGTCGAAATTCGCCGCGGCCGCCGCCAGATCGCCCTGCTGCGAATGCATCACCCCTAAGTTTAAATAGATCTTTGCCTTCTCGCCGCGCTCGCCGGGGAGCTTCAGCACCGCGTTGTAGTCCTGGATGGCGCGATCCCGGTCGCCGACAGATTCATAGTAGAACGCGCGGTTCTGCAACGCGCTTGCCCGACTGGTCGCGGCCTCGCGCTTGTCATCGATGAGGTGCGTGCACGCGGCAATCGCCGTACTCGGCTCCGCGCTGTTGCACTTGCGCTTGTAGGCGCTATTGCCCCCCTCGTGACTTGCCCCCACTTGCGCAAGCACGGCCGGTATTGCAAGCCACAAACCGGCGGCAAGGATCAGGGGTGTGGGTCTGGGCCGCAACGCGGTTCGCGGGCGCAGATCCGCATGCCACGGATCCGCGCGTGCATGGACTCGGACGATCAGCCGAGCGCTTCCTTCAGTTCGGCGAGCAGGTCGGCGATGTCCTCCACGCCGACCGAGAGCCGGATGAGCCCGTCGCTGATGCCGAGCGAGGCGCGCATCGAGGGCGGCAGGGATGCGTGGGTCATGATCGCCGGGTGCTCGATGAGGCTTTCCACGCCGCCCAGGCTCTCGGCCAGCGAGAACAGGTGGCAGCGCTCCAGCGTGCGGCGTGCCGCGTCGAGCCCGCCGCGCAGCACCGCGGTGACGATGCCGCCGTAGCCGTTCGCCATCTGCCGCCGGGCGAGCGCGTGCTGCGGGTGGCTGGCGAGCCCGGGGTACAGCACGCGTTCGACGGCCGGGTGCTGCTCGAGGAACTGCGCCACCGCGAGCCCGTTGGCGCAGTGCCGTTCCATGCGCAGCGCGAGGGTCTTGATGCCGCGCAGTGTGAGGAAGGAGTCGAATGGTCCGGGCACCGCGCCGAGCGCGTTCTGCAGGTAGGCCAGGCGCTCGGTGAGTTCCTTGTCCGCGCGCACGACGGCCGCGCCACCGATCGCATCCGAGTGCCCGTTCAGGTACTTGGTCGTCGAGTGCATGACGACGTCGAAGCCGTGCTCGAGCGGGCGCTGCAGGTAGGGGGTAGCGAAGGTATTGTCACAGACGCTCAGGATGCCGCGGCTGCGCGCCAGCTTTGCCACCGCGCTCAGGTCGACGAGCTTCAGCAGCGGGTTGGTCGGGGTCTCGACCCACAGCAGGCGCGTCTCGGGACGCAGCGTCTTCTCGAGTGCGGCCACGTCCGAGAGGTCCACGAAGGAGACGCTGTGCCCGGCGGAGCGCTTGCGCACGTTCTCCAGCAACCGGTAGCTGCCTCCGTACAGGTCGTTCATGGCGATGATGTGCGAGCCGGCATCCAGCAGTTCCATCAGCGTGGCGGTCGCGGCCATCCCCGAGGCGAAGGCGAACCCGGCCGCCCCGCCCTCGAGGTTCGCCAGTGCCGCCTGCAGCGCGTCGCGCGTCGGGTTGTGCGTGCGCGAGTATTCGTAGCCCTTGTGCACTCCCGGGCTCGACTGCACGTAGGTCGAGGTGGCGTAGATCGGCGGCATGATCGCGCCGGTGAGCGGGTCGGGGCGCTGGCCGCCGTGGATGACGCGCGTGCCGAAGCGCTGCCCGGAAGTCTCGTCACTCATGCGAAGGGCACCTCTGGTGCTGCTGGGGTGGGGAAACGCCTCATTGCCGGCGACGCAGCCAGTTGAGCAGGTCAATGCGCGTGATGAGTCCCTGGAACTCGTTGCCGTGCATGACGATGGCGACCATGCCGCGCTTGAAGATATCCATGAGCTGCGTGATCGGCGCATCCGCGGCGATGGTCACCAGGTGGCTCGTCATCGCGCGCGTGACCGGCTCGTTGAAGTGCGCGGGATTGGCAACGACCTCCATGAGGATGTCCTCCTCGTCGACGATGCCGACGATGTGGCCATCCTCCAGCACCGGCACCTGCGAGACGTCGTAAAGCTTCATGCGCCGGTAGGCGGCCATCACCGCTTCGGTAGAATTGACCGTCACCGCGGCGCGCTCGGTGTGCCGGCGGGCGATCAGGTCGCGCAGGTCGCCGAAGTGCGCGCGCTCGATGAAGCCCTGGTCGAGCATCCAGAAGTCGTTGTAGACCTTGGAGAGGTACTTGTTGCCGCTGTCGCACACGAAGCTGACGACTCGCTTGGCGCTCTGCTGTGCGCGGCAGTAGCGCAGCGCCGCAGCGAGCAGCGTGCCGGTGGAGGTGCCGGCGATGATGCCCTCGCGGCTTAACAGCTCCCGGCAGGTGCGGAAGGCTTCTGCATCGGGAATGGTGTAGGCGCTGCTCACCCGCGAGAAGTCCCCGACCGGGGGTACCGAGTCCCCGCCGATCCCCTCCACCAGCCACGGCGTCATCGTCTGCGGCAGCTTGCCGGTGGTCGCATAGGTGGCAAGGCCCGAGCCGGCCGGGTCGGCCAGCACCAGCTGCACCGCAGGTGCGGTGCGCGCAAAGAAGTGCGTCAGTCCGGCGAGCGTGCCGCCGGTGCCGGCGCCGCACACGACCGCATCGAGGCGGTGCCCCATCTGTTCCCAGATCTCCGGCGCGGTGGTCTCCTCGTGTGCCTGGGCGTTGGCCGGGTTGCCGAACTGGTTGACGAAGTAGGCGCCGGGAATCTCCTGCGCCAGGCGCTCGGCGACATCGCGGTAGTACTCCGGGTGCCCCTTGCTCACGTCCGAGCGCGTCATCATCACCTCCGCGCCCATCGCCTTGAGGTGGAAGATCTTCTCCTGGCTCATCTTGTCCGGGATCACCAGCAGCAGGCGGTAGCCCTTCTGCGCGGCCACCAGGGCCAGGCCCAGGCCGGTATTGCCGGCGGTCGCCTCCACCAGCGTGCCGCCGGGCTTCAGTCTCCCGGAGCGCTCGGCGGCCTCGATCAGGTACAGCCCCACGCGATCCTTGATCGAGCCACCCGGGTTCTGGTTCTCGAGCTTGAGGAACAGTTCGCAGGGGCCGGTATCCAGGTGCCGCACCGCCATGAGCGGTGTGTTGCCGATCATCTCCAGGACATTGGCGTAGGTGGCGAGCGGCATCGGGCGGCTTTTTTTGCGCAGAGTCGGGCCGCAATTGTACGCTGGCGTGCCCGCGGATGTTGGCGCGGCGGCCGTCGACTCAGTCCGCCCGGGTGATGAGTCCGGAGGCGACCCAGCCGCGCAGCAGCGTCGCTGCCTGCAGTGGGGCCTGCGCCTCGCCGAGTTCCTCACACAGCAGCGTGCACAGTTCACCGAAGGGCCAGCCGCGCCGCGCCGCATCCAGCACGGTGCACTCAGTCTTCGGCAGCGAGCGGAAGTAAGTCGTCAGCTCCTGCCGCCAGGCCAGCCACGGCTGCGCCTGCTGAGTGAAGCTCACCGCGGGCGGGTCACGCTCCTCGGTGACCGCCTGCCAGATCTGCGGCGCGTTCCAGTGCAGCGCCAGGCGCTGCACGCTCGGGTGAAAGCCAAAGCGCAGCTGCGCCCACTGCTGCGGTTCCACGCGTGCGAGTGCCTCGTGCGTCACCGGCTCGGCGTCGGCAGCATCGAAGACCTGGCCGAGGGTCCACTCCCAGCCGGCCAGCTCCGCGAGCACCGGCGCGCTGGCGTACGGCTCGGTGCCCTTGAGGAACTCGGCCAGGTGATCCCCGTAGTAGCGGATCGAGAAGTACGGCGAGTCGTAGGCGCGCACGTAGGCACTGGCCAGCTGCTGGAAGTCCGCCTCGCCCAGCAGCTGCGCCAGCGCCGGGAAGTTGCTGGCCATGGCCTCGGCGAGGCGGCTGCCATAGCCGCCGCCGTAGATCGCCAGCCGCGTCGCCACCGGCACCCGCGTGGTGCCGAGCACGTGAGCCTCGATCGCGCGCTCGCCCTGCAGCAGGTAGGCCTGAAAATCCCCCTGCACCTGCGCCAGCCGGGTCACGGCGCCGCCCCTGCGCGGTGCGGCCGGCCCACGTTGACGGTGCCGGCGCGCTGCGTAACGGCCAGTACCTGCGTGCTGAGCGCGCGCGCCTGCTCAAGTTCGGCGACCAGCTCGGCCAGCGGCGGGATGTTGTCGTCGCGCTCGATCATGGTCGCCACCGGCCCGCAGTGGCGCAGAGCGGCTGCGTACAGCTGCCACACCGGATCGGGCACCGGATGGTCATGGGTGTCGATCAAATAGTCGCCGTGGTTCTCGTGGCCGGCGAGATGGATCTGCTGCACCCGCTCGGCGGGCATCGCCGCCAGGTAGGTGAGCGCGTCGAACTCGTGGTTGACGGAGCTTACGTAGATGTTGTTCACGTCCAGCAGGATCAGGCAGTCCGCGCGCACGGCCACTTCGCGCAGGAAATCCCACTCGGTCAGCTGTGACTGGCTGAAGCCCACGTAACTGGAGACGTTCTCCATGAGGATGCGCCGGCCGAGCACGTCCTGTACCTGGCGGATGCGCGCCACGACGTGCGCGAGCGCCTCTTCCGTATAGGGCAGCGGCAGCAGGTCGTGCATGTTGCGCCCGGCCACGCCGGTCCAGCACAGGTGGTCCGAAATCCACGCCGGCTCCAGGCGCTGCGCGAGCGCCTTCACCTGGCGCAGGTATTCAAGATCCAGCGACGCGGTGCTGCCGATGGACAGCGACACCCCGTGCATGACCAGGGGATAGCGCTCGCGGAAGCGCATCAGGTAGGACAGCGGCTTGCCGCCCGGGACCAGGTAGTTCTCGGTGAGCACCTCGAACCAGTCGACGGGCGGACGGTCGGCGAGGATCGCCTCGTAATGATCGACCCTCAGGCCCAGGCCAAAGCCGAGGGTGGGGCTGGTGAGCATCTAAGAGGAGTAAACGGCGGACCGGGCGCCGCAGGCGCCCGGTCCGCAACAGATCACTTCGCCTTGGCTTTGGCGGCGTCGCAATCCGCCTTGCTCATCTCCACGAATCCCTTGCCCTTGCAGGAATTCTGGCCCTTGCAGGCATTGTTGGCACTCTTGCACGCGGACTGTCCCTTGCAGGAATTCACGCCCGAGCAGTGCACCTTGGCTTCGTCTGCGCTGGCGGTGCTGATCGCTGCGGTGGAGAACATCATCGCGGCGGCCGCGGCCAGGGCAACACTGGGAAGCATTCTGGAACTCATTCGCAGTCTCCTCATACGGGATGGTGGAACGCCGCGGATTGTACGCCTCGGGTGCGTGAAGTAGTGCCTGTGACGCGCGGGCCACGTAAGTGCCTCGGCGCCCACGCAAAACCCCACGCCGCCGGGGCGCTTGAGTGCGGCCGTACAGTAGACCGGGGGGACGGGTACTGGATTGCAGAACCGTAAAAAGAACCCCATAAGTGGGTTGCCGGGCCTGCACCGGGGATGCCGCACCGCACGCTGGACCGACGTATAATTTGCAGGCCTGCGCCGACCCGGCACAGGCGAGTTCCACTGTCCTCACACACACGGTGACGGAATGACCGACGCCTCTCGTGACGCCATTTCCCTGCGTGGCGCGCGCCAGAACAACCTGAAGAATCTCGACCTGGATATTCCGCTGCACGAGCTGGTCGTCGTCACCGGGGTCTCCGGTTCGGGCAAGTCGTCGCTGGTGTTCGACACCCTGTATGCGGAAGGCCAGCGCCGTTACGTCGAGACCTTCTCGCCCTATGCGCGGCAGTTCCTCGACCGCATGGACAAGCCCCAGGTCGAGTCCATCCATGGCATCCCGCCGGCAATTGCCATCGACCAGACCAACCCGGTGCGCACCTCGCGCTCCACCGTCGGCACCATGACGGAGCTGAATGACCATCTGAAGCTGCTGTTTGCGCGCGCCGCGGCGCTCTTCTGCCGGCGCTGCGGCACGCCGGTGCGCCGCGACACCGCCGAGAGCATCTACGCGGACATCCTGGCCCGTGCCAAGGCCGGCGGTGACCCGCGCCTGGTGATGAGCTTCCCGGTGCCGGTGCCGGAGAACTTCACGGTCGAGGAAGTGCGCGAGCTGCTGTCCCGGCAGGGCTACACACGCTTCCTGGACCTCCCGGCCCCGGCGGCCGCTCCCGCGCCGCCGGCTGCGGCACGCAAGGGCCGCAAGCGCGCCAAGGCAACCGCCGCCAGTGTCACGCTCGAGGTGGTCCAGGACCGCCTGCGCGCCGGCAATGCCGAGCGCGGTCGCGTGCTGGAATCGCTGGAGGCGGCGCTGCGTGTCGGGCGCGGCCGCGTCAACATACACCTCGTTGATGACCAGGATCCGCCGCAGCGCACGGCCACGTGGCGCTACTCGAGCGAACTGCACTGCGCGGAATGCGACCTCGCCTACCGGGCCCCGGCGCCGAGCCACTTCTCATTCAATTCCCCGCTGGGCGCGTGCGAGACCTGCCGCGGCTTCGGCCGCACCATCGGCATCGACTTCGGGCTCGTCATCCCGGATGAGACCAAGACGCTGCGCACCGGGGCAATCAAGCCCTGGCAGACCAAGTCGTACACGGAATGCCAGGAGGACCTGGAGAAATTCGCCAAGCTGCGCGGCATCTCGCTGGACACACCCTGGCGCGAGCTCAGCCATGAGGCGCGCAAGTGGGTGATCGAGGGCGAGGGCGCGTGGTCGAAGAAGGTCTGGTATGGAGTGCGGCGCTTCTTCGCGTGGCTGGAGACCCGCGCCTACAAGATGCACGTGCGCGTACTGCTGTCACGCTATCGCGCCTACACCCCATGCACCGCCTGCGACGGGGCGCGCCTGAAGAGCGAGGCGCTGCTGTGGCGCATCGGCAGCCACGCCCTGGCCGCGAGTGCCCTCGGCTCGATGCCACGCATGCGGCCGCACGGAGTCGACTGGAGTGAGGCTGCGCTCGCGGCGCTGCCGGGCCTCTCCATCCACGACCTGATGCTGCTGCCGGTGGAGCGTTGCCACGAATTCTTCGTCAACCTCGCCCTGCCGCAGCCGCTGGATGAGGCCACCGACCTGCTGCTGGGGGAGATCCGCGGGCGCTTCCGCTACCTCTGCGACGTCGGCCTGGGCTACCTCACGCTTGACCGCCAGTCGCGCACGCTCTCCGGCGGCGAGGTGCAGCGCATCAACCTCACGACCGCGCTCGGCACTTCCCTTGTGAACACGCTGTTCGTGCTGGACGAGCCCTCGATCGGCCTGCATCCGCGCGACATGCAGCGCGTGATCGGGGTCATGAAGCGACTACGCGATGCCGGCAACTCCCTGGTGGTGGTCGAGCACGACCCGCAGATCATGCTCGAGGCCGACCGCATCCTTGATCTCGGGCCCGGTGCCGGCGAGCGCGGCGGAGAGGTCGTCTTCTTCGGCACTCCCCGGGAGATCCGTGCGCACCAGGCGTCCCTCACCGGCCAGTACCTGAGCGGCGCGAAGTCGCTGGCGCCCGCCCGCGAGGGCACGGAAGGGGTGCGCGAGCCCGCCCCCGGCGAGGTCGTGGCCGAGGCGGTCTCCAACCGCTGGCTCGAGTTGCGCGGGGCCTGCGAGCACAACCTGAAGAACCTCGACGTGCGCATCCCGCTCAAGCGTCTGGTGTGCGTAACCGGGGTGTCGGGGTCCGGCAAGTCCAGCCTGGTGGAGGACGTGCTGTACCCGGCGCTGCTGAAGTACCGCGGCAAGCCCACCGAGGCGCCGGGGCAGTTCGCCGGCCTTTCCGGCGCGGAGCTGATCGACGACGTCGTGATGGTGGACCAGAACCCCATCGGCCGCACCACGCGCTCCAATCCTGCCAGCTATGTCGGCGCCTTCGATGCGATCCGCGCGCTGTTCGCCGCGGAACCGGCCGCGCAGGAGCGCAAGTACACCCCGGGCACGTTCAGCTTCAACTCTGGCAATGGCCGCTGCCCGACCTGCACCGGCAACGGCTTCGAGCACGTGGAGATGCAGTTCCTCTCGGACGTGTACCTGCGCTGCGCGGACTGCAACGGCCGGCGCTACCGCGACGAGGTGCTGGAGATCCGCCGCGAGGGCGCGGACCGGCGCCGCCTGAGCATCGCCGACGTGCTGGACCTTACGGTGAGCGAGGCGCGCGTGTTCTTCGCCGATGCTCCCGAGGTCGCCCAGCGGCTCGCGCCGCTGGCGGACGTGGGACTCGAGTACGTCAAGCTCGGGCAGCCGGTCCCCACCCTCTCCGGCGGCGAGGCGCAGCGGCTGAAGCTGGCGGGCCACCTCGCCGAGGCCGCCTCGGTGCTCTCGAGCACCACGCATCGCGGCAAGCTGTTCCTGTTCGACGAGCCCACCACCGGGCTGCACTTCGAGGACGTGGCGAAGCTGCTGCGCGCCTTCCGCAAGCTGCTGGTGGCGGGCCACTCGCTGCTGGTCATCGAGCACAACCTCGACGTCATCCGCGCCGCCGACTGGATCATCGACATGGGCCCGGAGGGCGGCGAGCGCGGCGGCGAGATCGTATGC
This sequence comes from uncultured Pseudomonadota bacterium, assembly GCA_963794975.1. Taxonomy (GTDB): domain Bacteria; phylum Pseudomonadota; class Gammaproteobacteria; order Steroidobacterales; family Steroidobacteraceae; genus 13-2-20CM-66-19. The sequence goes on from CAWCGL010000009.1 coordinate 227,599, forward strand.
GCGGGCACCCCGGCGCAGGTGCGCGCCGAGCCGCGCTCGTTCACCGGCCAGGCACTGGCAGCCTACGACCAGGCGCTCTCCCCCGCCGCGGCGGTCGCCGCGCTGGCGGTCGCGGAGCCGGCGGCCGCCTATGGCGGCAGCCGGCGCGGCCGCAACGCCGTGGTGATCCACAATGCCCGCGAGCACAACCTCAAGGGCATCGACGTCGAGATCCCGCGCGACCGCTTCACCGTGGTGACCGGGGTCTCCGGCTCAGGCAAGTCCACGCTCGCCTTCGACATCCTCTTTAACGAGGGCCAGCGCCGCTACCTCGAGTCCCTCAACGCCTACGCGCGGCAGTTCGTGCAGCCGGCCGCCCGTCCCGACGTGGATGCGATCTACGGCATCCCGCCCACGGTCGCCATCGAGCAGCGCACCAGCCGCGGCGGCCGCAAGAGCACGGTCGCAACACTCACCGAGATCTATCACTTCCTGCGCCTGCTGTACGTGAAGCTCGGCACGCAGTACTGCCCGGACTGCGACGTGCCCATCGAGCCGCAGAGCCCCGCCTCGATCGCCGCGAGACTGCTGCGTGACTACAGGGGCAAGCGCATCGCGCTGCTCGCCCCGCTGGTGGTTGCCCGCAAGGGCTACTACACCGACCTGGCCAAGTGGGCGGCGAAGAAGGGCTTCAAGCAGTTGCGCGTGGACGGGACGCTGCTGCCCACCTCGCCGTGGCCGCGCCTGTCGCGCTTCCGCGAGCACACCCTGGAACTGCCGGTCGCCGAGGTGGATGTCAGCGCCAAGAACGAGACGGCCCTGCGCGCCGCGCTGGCGCGCGCGCTGGACTTCGGCAAGGGCCTGGTGCACGTGCTGGGGCCGAAGTCGCAGCGTGTCACGGTGTTCTCCACCAAGCGCGCCTGCCCGTCCTGCGGCAGGAGCTTCTCGGAGCTGGACCCGCGCCTGTTCTCCTTCAACTCCAAGCACGGCTGGTGCGAGTCCTGTTTCGGCACCGGAGTGGAGATCCCGGGCTTCAGCGAGGAGCACAGCGGCGAGGAGATCTGGTGGAACGAGTGGTACGCGCACTCGCCGCAGGCGTGTGGCGCCTGCGCCGGCGAGCGCCTCAACCCGACCGCGCTCAACGTGCGCTTCCGCGAGCGCTCGATCGCAGCCCTCGCCGGGCAGTCGGTTGCCTTGAGCCAGGAGTTCTTCGCCAAGCTGCGCCTGGGCCCGCGCGAGCGCGAGATCGCCCGCGACCTGCTGGCCGAGATCCGCGCGCGGCTGAAGTTCCTCGACCGCGTGGGCCTGGGCTACCTGCAGCTGGACCGCTCCGCGCCGACCCTCTCCGGCGGCGAGGCGCAGCGCATCCGCCTGGCCGCGCAGCTCGGCTCCAACCTGCAGGGGGTGTGCTACGTTCTGGACGAGCCGACGATCGGCCTGCACCCGCGCGACAGCGAGATCCTGCTGGACTCGCTCAGCGAGCTGGCCAGCCACCGCAATACCCTGGTGGTGGTCGAGCACGACGAGGACACCATCCGGCGCGCAGACTTCGTGCTGGACCTCGGGCCGCAGGCCGGCGTGCGCGGCGGCGAGGTGGTCGGCGCCGGCACGGTGAAGGACTTGATGCGCAGCCCGCGCTCGGTCACCGGCCGCTTCCTGCGTGAGCCGCTGCTGCATCCGGCGCAGCCACATCGCAGCGTTTCCGCCGCCACCCCGCGCCTGAAGCTGGAGCGCGTCGCGCTGCATAACATCAAGGACTGCGAGGTCAGCATCCCGCTCGGCCGCCTGGTGGTCATCACCGGCGTGTCCGGCTCGGGCAAGTCGACGATCGCCCGCGACGTGCTGTACGCGAACCTGCGGCGTCTGCTGGGCGAGAACGCCGCGCGCGGCGGGGCGCGCCGGCGCGCCGGCGCCGGCAAGCTCATCGGCTGCGGCGCACTCTCCGGTATGGAGCACATCGACCGCGTGCTGGAGGTGGACCAGACGCCGATCGGCAAGACGCCGCGCTCCTGCGCTGCCACCTACATCGGCTTCTGGGACGAGATCCGCCGCATCTATGCCGGCACCACCGAAGCGCGCATCCGTGGTTACACCACGAGCCGCTTCTCCTTCAACACCACCGGCGGGCGCTGCGAGGGCTGCGAGGGCCAGGGCGTGAAGACCATCGAGATGAGCTTCCTGCCGGATGTGAAGGTGCTGTGCGACGTGTGCAACGGCCGGCGCTTCAACTCCGAGACGCTCGCGGTGCTGTGGCGCGACAAGAGCATCGGCGACGTGCTGGCGATGGACGTTGATGACGCTGTGGGCTTCTTCGCCGCCCATCCGCGCGTGCACCATGCGCTGAAGCTGCTGCAGGACGTCGGCTTGGGCTACCTCACGCTCGGCCAGCCGAGCCCGACGCTCTCCGGGGGTGAGGCGCAGCGCATCAAGCTGGTCACCGAGCTGTCGAAGGTGCGCGACGAGGTGGCGCGCGGCCCACGGCACAAGGCGCAGCACACCCTCTACGTGCTGGACGAACCGACGGTCGGGCTGCACATGGCCGATGTGGAGAAGCTCACCCACGTGCTGCACCGGCTGGTGGCCGCCGGCAACACGGCGGTGGTCGTGGAGCACAACCTCGATGTCATGGCTGAGGCGGACTGGATCATCGACATGGGACCGGAGGCCGGCGACGGCGGTGGCCGCATCGTCGCCGAGGGCACCCCGGCGCAGGTGGCGCGGCGCCGCAAGCACTCGCATACCGGGCGCGTGCTCGATGACTTCCTGCGCGAGCGTACCCTGCCGGTGGCGGCGGCCGGGTGAGGGGGCGCGCGCTGGCCCTGCTGTTCGCGGCCGCCCTGCTGCCGGCGGGCATCGCCAGCGCCCAGCCGGCGCCGGCACGGGATGCGTTCCTGCAGCAGCTGGCGGGCAGCTGGGAGATGACCGGGACGCTCTTGGGCAAGCCCGTGCGCCAGCGCGGCGAGGGCCGCTTTGTGCTCAACGACGGCTGGCTACGCTTCACCATCGTTGACCACGGCGTGCCGCCGGCCTACCAGGCCGCCGTATACCTCGGCTTCGATGCCAAGGCCGGCGACTACATCGCTCATTGGCTGGACCAGTTCGGCGCCGCCGGTGCGCGCGTGGTGGCCGCCGGCCATCGCGACGGCCAGCAGCTTGTGCTCATCTTCCCCTATCCCGAGGGGGCCTTCCGCGACACCTTCGTCATGCAGCCGGGCGGGGCGCGCGGCACCCTCCTGCTCGAGTCGCAGCACCCTGACGGTCACTGGTCGGTGTTCGCCGCCTACCAGCTGCGCCGCCCGCAGGCCGCGGCGACAGCCACGCCCGCCCGGTAGTACCCTTTCCGCGCATGGCCCATGACCTGGTCTGCTGGAAATGCGGCGCATCGCTGGCGGAGCTGACCCTGCCGCTGCGGCGTCTCGAGGAGTGCCCCAAGTGCCGCAGCGAGCTGCACGTATGCCGCATGTGCGTCGACTACGACACGCGGGTCGCCAAGCACTGCCGCGAGCCGACGGCCGAGGAAGTCAGCGACAAGGTGCACGCCAACTTCTGCGACCACTTCAAGCCGCGCCCCGCCGCCTACGTTCCTCCCAACACCGGCGAGGTGAATAAGTCACTGTCGGAACTGGAAAAACTGTTCGGCAAGCGCTAGGCCGCTCGTCTCGCCGCAGCTGCGCCTCGTCATACCGCAAAGTCCCGGCGGGCGCGGCAAACCGTTGCGGGGCCACGCTAAGATGAGTGGATAACACGACAGGCTGCGCAGCCCTCGAAGCGGCGGCCGCAACGGAGCTCGACATGACGCATCGCCCCGCTCGCGCGCGGATCCTCTCCTGCCTGACCTGGCTGTCCTGCCTGGCGCTGCCGGCACTGGCCCTGGCGGCCGCAACGCCGCCTGCTCCGGTGCACGCCTGGGAAACCGGCGGCACGCCCGCCTCCCTGGAGGCCTGGGTAAACCAGCACCTGTCCGCCTCCGATGCGACCGTCAAGCGCCTGCTCGCCGTCAAGGGTGCGCGCACCGTCGACAATACGCTGCAGCCCTACGACGATGCCTTCGGCGCGCTCATCGATGCACAGAGCCAGTCGTCGCTGCTCTACGGCGTCGGCTCCACCAAGGAACTGCGCGACAAGGCGCAGGCCCTCACGCAGACCGTGGCCGCGGCCCTGGCCGCGCTCAGCCTGAACCAGGCGGTCTACCGGGCGCTCACGGCGATCCCCAGTCCGGCCGATCCGGCCGCGCGCCACTACCTCGAGCGCACCCTGCTCGAGTACCGCCTGGCCGGAGTCGACCGGGACGACGCCACGCGCGCGAAGATCAAGGCGCTGCAGGACAAGATCACCGAGCGCGGCCTGGCCTTCGAGCGCACCGTGCACGATGACCGGCGCACCGTGGTCGTCGACAAGGCGCTGCTGGACGGGCTGCCGGCGGACTACCTCGCCTCGCACCCGGCCGATGCCGACGGCCACGTCAAGATCACCACCGACTACCCGGACACGCGCCCGGCGCTGAAGTTCGGCAACAACCAGCAGCTGCGCCACCAGGTGTTCATGTCCGCGCGCCAGGTCGGCTGGCCGGCCAACACCGAGATCCTGCGCAGCCTGCTCAGCGCGCGCCGCGAGCTGGCGCAGCTGCTCGGCTACCAGACCTGGGCGGACTTTGCGATGGCCGATCAGATGATGGGCTCGCCGGCGAAACTCGCGGAGTTCGTGCGTCAGGTCGACGAGGCCTCGCGTGAACCCGGCGCCCGCGAGGATGCGGCCCTGCTGGCCTTCGTGAAGTCGCGCGACCCGTCGGTGCAGAAGATCTCGGCGGCGGACCTGAGCTACTGGCGCGAACAGTACCGGCGCGCCAAATTCAACTTTGATTCGCAGAGCGTGCGGCCCTACTTCCCGTACGACCAGGTAGAAAAGGGCGTGATCGCCACGGCCTCCAAGCTGTTCCGCGTGCAGATCAACCCGGTGGCGGGCGTGAACACCTGGAATCCCTCCGTGACCACCTACGATGTCTTCGACGGCGCCACCAAGCTCGGGCGCATCTACCTCGACATGCATCCGCGCGAGGGCAAGGACAAGTGGTTCTCGACGACCTCGGTCACCAGCGGTGCCCGCGGGCGGCAGCTGCCCGATGGCGCCCTGATCTGCAACTTCCCGGGCGGCGTCGCCGGAGACCCCGGGCTGATGCAGTACGGTGACGTCGTGGTCTTCCTGCACGAGTTCGGCCACCTCATGCACCACCTGATAGGCAGCCAGAACCGCTTCGCCGGCGCCGGCGCCTTCTTCGTCGAGGGTGACTTCGTCGAGGCGCCCTCGCAGATGCTCGAGGAGTTCTTCCACGACTACGGGATCATCACCACCTTCGCGCGCCACTACCAGAGCGGCGAGGTACTGCCGCGGGAGCTGTACGAGCGCATGGTGCGGGCGGATGCCTACGGGCGCGCGGCGGATGAGCAGTTCCAGCTGCTGGCCACCGCGGTGTCGCTGGACTTCCATACCGTAGACCCGGCGACGGCGGACTTCGATGCGTTGTACCGCAAGGCCTTCGACCGCTACAGCACCGCCGAGTTTTTCCCCGGCGACCACTTCTGGACCTCGTACACGCACCTGAACGGCTACAGCTCCAACTACTACACCTACGTGCTCGACAAGGTGATCGCGCTGGATTTCTTCGCGCAGTTCGACCCGCAGGACCTGCTCGGCGGCCCGACCGGGATGCGCTATCGCCAGACCGTGCTTGCCCCGGGCGCCACCAAGCCGGCCGCGCAGCTGGTGCACGACTTCCTGGGCCGCGACATGAACCTGGAGGCCTACAAGCGCTGGATGCTCGCCGAGTTCGACGCGCCGGCTACGACTTCTTCACCCGCTCACTGAGGCGCTCGAGCAGGCGCGCGAACGGGGAGCCCTTCTGGACCTCGACGCGCAGGTGACGCACGCCGCTCTCATTGAGCGTCTCGCCATTGCCGTTGTCTATCGCCAGCTGGCCGGCGCCGAGGATCTCGAGCGTTTCCTCGAGCGACTGCGCGCCGCGCGCCTCGCCGGCGCCCACCTTGCCCGCGCCGCGCGCGCGCGGCTTGGGGGTCGGGACTGGCCTGGCGGCAGGCGCGGCGGGGGCGGCGGCCTTGCGGCCGACCGCAACCTTGGGGACGGGCCGGCCGGGAATCTTGCGGGTGGCCGGATCGCTTAACGGCTTGGCGGCCACGGGCTGCTGGGTACGCGGTGCCATGCGCTTGAGCGCATCGGCCGCCGCGGCGGCGATCGCCGCGGCGTCATCGATCAGCTTGAACTCATCGATGCGCTCGGCCGGCTGGGCCGGCGCGCCGCCCAGGGTCGCTGCCTGCTTGTCCTGCTCGGTGGCGCGCGCCTTTTCCTGGGCGCTGACCGGGACCACCGCGACGGCTGCGAACTCCGAGCGTACGTAGTGGGCCACCTGCTTGGCCGAGATCGCGTCGCTGAAGAATCCCAGCCGCAGTCCATACCACTTGCGCCCATCACGGCTACCCTCGACGGTGTAGAGCGTGTAGGCACTGAAGATGGCCAGCGGCGGGACCTTGTCCAGCGCCACCGCCTGCACCGACCACTGCAGCTGCACGGCAAACAGCACGGCCGCGTTGCTGACGACGGCTTCCTTCAGCGCCTCGCGCGTGCCGGTGTCATCGGGCTTGAGCAGCGGGATGGCGCCGTGCGCCGGTTCCTGCGCCTGGGCCTCCGCGCCCTCGGGGCGGCGCACTTCCAGCAGCTTCAGCACCTGGGTATCGCTCAGGGCCGCCTTCGCCGGCGGCGGCGCGGGGGTGTGCGGCGGCGGCGGCGCGCGCATCAGGCGCGTCTCGCCGGTGGCGCTGGCATCGCCGAGCGCCTTGAGTACCTCGCGCACGTTCGAGTCGCCGAAGACACCGGTGGCGCCGGATGGCTTCTGCTGCGCGGCGGCCGGTGCCGGCTCGGCGGCGAGGCTGAGCGTGCCGGGCGCGGCGGGCGCAGTCACGACCGGCGCGCTCGGGCGATTGGGTGCGGCAGATGCAGGCGCCGCCGGGATGACACGGGCCGGGGCGGGCGCCGGTGCGGTGGGCGGGCGGGCGCTCATCGCCGGGGGTGCAGCGGGCGCTGGCGGCGCGGCGGGCTTGCGTGCCGCGGGCAGCGGCTGCGTCGGTGCGGCGGCGGCGGGCTTGCGTGCGGCGGGCGCTTGCGGTGGCGCAGCGTTAGCGGGCTTGCGCACGACGGGTGCCTGGGGAGCCGGTGCGCGGGGGGCGGGCGCGGCCTGCAGAACCGGCAGCAGCACCGGAATCGGATCGGGCACCAGCGGCTTGGGAGGCGGCGCGGGTGCGAAGGGATGTGGGGCGGCCTCCGCGGCCGCCGGCGGCGGAGCGGGAGGGGCCGGGCGCTGCTGCTGCGGACCTGCGGCGTGCTGCGCCTGCGCGGCCGCGGCCGCGGCCGCGCGTTCGCGCAGCTTGCGCCCGGGAGCCTCACCGGCCCAGGCGCCCGGATAAATCTCGCGCACGAGATTCAGCCACTCCTCGGCTTCCGCGAGCGTGGCGAAATATCCCATGTGCAGCCGGAAACGTTCACGGCCTTCCTCGAAGCGCCGGCTGACGAAGAACGTGAAGCGCTTGAGCTCGGGCAGGTCGGCCTGCGCGAGCGCCATCGGCGTGGTGGAGGAACAAAGGTTCAGCACGAATGGTCCCGTGCTGGCGGCCGGTGCGGTCGCATCGCCTGTGCCGAGCTCTGCGAGAGCGTCGGAAGCGAAGTTGGGCTTTGCAGTCATAACTTCCCCGGAAAACGAAACCTTGCGCGGCCGCGATCCTCGGTGCGACGTTTCCTGGTGACGGGGATGGGAGTGCGAGCGAACGCGCCGGTTGCGCGATCGTGGCAGCCCCGCCGTCATAGGAAACGTCCTTTAGACCGGTGGCTTTGCGTCCCCGTCTTTCGACGGGTTTGCCCTTATCACTGAGTTCTTAGTGTCAAAGCGTCGCGGATTGGAGTCAAGCAACGAAATGTGTCGTGACTCTCAAGTGCTGTGACATATGCGCAACTATTGTGTCCCGGCCACTTTATGTTTCATGGCGGCGGCTGCCAGAAGCGCCCGGCGCTGACGATATGTCGTGCGTAGTATCCAGCGCTTAAATCCGCAGCAGAGACGGCACCGCCGGCATGCGGCGCATGCACGAACTGGCCTCCACCGGTGTAAATCCCCACGTGGTCAATGCCACGCTTACGTATGCGAAAAAACACCAGGTCGCCCGGGAGAATTTGCGCCAGCGGCACCGGCCGCGCCGCATGCTGCTGTTCGGCGGCGGTGCGCGGGATGGCAAGGCCGACGCGCCCGTGCACGTACAGCGCCAGTCCGCTGCAGTCGAAGCCGGCGTCATCGGCGCCGCCAAAGTGGTAGGGCGTGCCGATGAGCGCGGTGGCCGCCGTGGCGATCGCCTCGCCCTGCGCGAGCTGCTCCGGGGGCGGCTCGCTCGCCGCGGCGACCGGAGCCGGCACGGGCGCGGCGCCGCTGGCGGCTGGTGCGGTGGGCGGATTCGGCGCCGGCTGCGACGGGAGCAGGCTGCACGCACCGAGCAGCGTGCACACGGCGATGGTCAGGGCGGTGCGCGTGCGCAGCTGCATGCGCATCCGGAAAGCTAGCGCGCGCGCGCGGCTGCCTTGGCCGGCGGTGGCGGACGGGGGCGTGCGAACGGGGTGCGCGCGAGCGCCTCGATGCCGGCGTAGGTGTAGCGCTGCACGCCGCGGCGGCCGGAGCGCGTCGCCCCGAGCATCGCCTTGGCGACGGTGCCGGCGGAGATGCCGCGGTAGACGGCGTACCTGCCGCCCAGCAGCGGGTTCACCAGTGGCATGAGCGTCACGCCGACGAGTTCCAGGGGGCGCATCTCCGTGCGCCAGCCGAGCAGCATCGAGGGTTGCAGGATATCCAGTGACTCGAAGCCGAGCGCCTCCACCTGCTGCTCCATTTCCCCCTTCGTGCGCAGGTAGAAATTCTTCGACTCCGGGTTCGCCCCGACGGAGGAGACCACCACGAAGCGCTTGGCGCCGGCGGCGCGGGCGGTGCGCGCGAACGTGAGCACGCTGTCGATGTCCACGGCGCGGAAGGACTGCTGCGAGCCGGCGCGGCGGATGGTGGTGCCGAGGCAGCACAGGGCAGCGTCCGCTGCGACTCCCTTGAGCTGCGATTCCATTTGCGCGAACTGCACGATGCGGTTGGCCAGGCGCGGGTGCTCGCGCCCCAGCGGCCGGCGCGAGACCGCCAGCACGCGCGTGACATCGGGCGCATCCAGCAGGGCATCGAGGGTGCGGGAGCCGGTGAGCCCGCTTGCGCCGGCCAGCAGCACGATCTTCCCGTCCGCCTCGCCCATCACTGCCTCGCCCGCCCGGGGCGGCTGTTTGTTTGCGACAGCTTAGGAGTGCGCACGCCCTGCGGCAAGCGCGCGCGGATGTCAGCTCGGGTCGTAGCAGGTCACGTTGATGGTCTGGCCCTGCTGGCCAGGGGTCACCGTGATCTCACGACGCACTTCGCGGTAACCCTCACGCGTGCCGATGACCGTATAGCGACCGGGTTTGAGCTCCACGTCGCGCCGCGAGAAACCGCCGAAGCTGCCGACCTCAGGGATGCTCACCTGCGTCAGGCCGTCGGACACCAGTGACAGGCGCACGGTCTTGTCCAGCTCCGGCAGCAGCGCCGAGACGCGCGCCATCTGCAGGCGCAGTGCCGGCCCGGGCGAGCTGACCGCCTGCGCGCTCTTCAGGGCGCTCTCCGCCTCCATGCGCGCCGCGGGCGATGCCAGCCGATCCGGGCGGTCGATGAAGCCCTGCAGGGTGTCACTCAGGTCCAGCCGCGCCTGGGCACGCGCCTTGCCCTGCTGTGCGAACTCGAGCGCCGGGTTCTGCCGCAGCGCCGAATTGTAGGCAGCGAGGGCCTCGTCCCAGCGCTCATCGGCCTCCAGATCCTCGGCGCGGGTCTGCAGCGAGCCGAAGCCGCGGGAGTGCTCGGCGGCGTCGACGCGCTTGAGCCCATCGATGGCCTCGGCGCCGTCGGGGCGCAGGGTACGGGCGCGCTCGAACGCCGCGCGCGCCTCGCCCAGCCGTCCGGCACCCAGCGCCGCGAAACCCTCGCCCGCCGCTTTCGCATAGCGATCCTCGCCGAAGGCGGCATCGGTGCGCGCCGGCGCCGCCGCCGCTGGCGGCGGCTGTGCCTGGCTCGGCTGGGCTGCAGCGGCCAGCTGCCGCGCACGCGCCTGGCCCTCGAGCGCCCGCGCGTCCTGCGGGGCAATGCGCACGGCCAGGTCGTAGGCCTGCGCGGCCAGCGCCGCCTGCCCGGCCGCCACCGCCCGCTCGCCGGCGGCCAGTTCGGCGGCCAGTGCCGCCGGTGCGCCGGCCTCGACCGTGTCCAGAAGCTGATCGGCCTGCGCGAGGTGCTGGCGGGCGAGGTCCACGTTGCCGGTCGCCTGGGCGCCGCTCGCCTCGGCGGCGCGCGACTTGGCGGTCACGAATTCGCTGCCTCCCCAGATGGCAGCGCCGCGGGCCTCGAGCGTGGTGATGCGCTGCTCGAGGAGCGCATGGTCGGTCATGAACTTCGCCTGCGCCTGCGTGTCGGCCGGCGGCAGCACGGGGACGGCCGGCCTGGCAGTGCCCGTCGCGGGTGCGCCCGGCAGAAAGCGCGGCAGCCACAAGTATGCGGCCAGCGCGAGCACCGCCATGATGGCAATCGCCACCAGGGCGCGGGGCGCGCCGCTGCGCACCGGCTGGTAGTCGCGTGGCCGCAGCGGCGCCTCCCGGACCTGTTGCCACAGCGCCTCGCCGTCCACGGCGCCGCGGACGGCAGGCACCTCCTCGCGGATGGCCGGCACCTCGGTGGTCAGCTGCCCCATCGGCAGTTGCGGCTCGATGAAGGCGGCCGCCGCCGGCATGCTCAGCTGCTCGACGGGCGGCTGGGTGATGTTGACCGGCTCGCCATCGCGCGGCGGCTCGGCGGTCTCGAAGTCGAAGGTCAGGGTGTCGTTGAGCGAGGCGTCGAGCTCATCGATCACGTCGCGCATGTTCGCGGGGCGCTTGCGCGGGTCCTTGTCGAGCATCGCCGTGACCAGCGCCGCCAGCTGCGGCGGGATCTGCTGCACGGGCACCAGCGTCGGCACCGGCTCGTGCTGCATGCGCTCGGGGTCGAAGTGCGGGTAGTGTGGCGGCTTGCCGGACAGCAGCTCGTAGGCCAGGGCGCCGAGGCCGTAGATGTCGTCGCCGGGCATCGGCGCCTCGCCGCGCAGCTGCTCGGGGCTCGCCGTGAATGGCGACAGGCCACGCATGGAGCCGGTGTCCGCCGAGCGCCCGGACACGCCGAAGTCCGCCAGCTTCACCCGGCCATGGGCGTCGAAGAGCACGTTCCCGGGCTTCAGGTCGCGGTGCACGATGCCGCGCTCGTGCGCGTGTTCCAGTGCCTTGGCCACCTCGAGCAGCACCGGGATGAGGGTGAGGTAGCTTGCGCCGCGCAGCCGGCGCAGGTCCCCGCCGGGGGCGAGTTCCATTGGTAGCAGGAAGGTCGCCGCGTCGCGCTCGGGCGGATAGACGTGGAGGATGCCCGGGTGATCCAGCCGCCCGGAGCTTTCGTGCTCGTGCACCAGGGCGACCCAGGCGGCTGCGCTGCGCCCGGCCGGCGGCTGCAGGATCTTCAGCGCGATGTCCACTCCGGTCTGCGGATCGAACGCGCGCCACACCTCGCCCTGGCCGCCGACGCCGAGGCGCTCGCGCAACACGTAGCGGCCCTTGACCGCCTGGCCGCTGTTCTTCGCCGCCTCACTCATGAGCGCACTGTACCGCCCGCAACCCCAGGTGCGCGCGCGCTGTCTGGCAGTGCACCACTGTCCCGTCCGGGGTCACCCTCATGCTGCAATCGCGCCACTCCGCATCCGCCTTACAGGACCGGTGAGTTTAAGCGCGCGACCTGTGGCGTCAACGACAATGGTCACAGCGGAGCGAATATGCCCGCCGGTGCACCGCCACGGTGCCGGTTGCAGGGGCCGGACAGAGCTCCCTTAGAACCCGAGGCCGAGCTGGGCGCCCGGCGGCGTCGGCGCGCGGAACAGCGCGGTATCCGGTTCCGCGCGCCGGGTTAGATTCAGTCCGACGCGCCTGCAGGCGATGCGGAAGCGGCCGCGCAGCAGCTCCGCGAATGGTCCGGTGCCGCGCATGCGCGTGCCGAAGCGCGGGTCGTTGTCGCGGCCACCGCGCATATCCCGGATCACCGACATCACGTGTGCTGCGCGCTGCGGGTAGTGCTCGGCCAGCCACTCGGCAAACAGGTCCTTGATCTCGTACGGCAGCCGCAGCAGCACGTAGCCCGCCCAGGTCGCGCCGGCCGCCGCCGCGGCCTCGAGGATCGCCTCGAGCTCGTGGTCGGTGAGCGCCGGAATGACCGGCGCCACCATGACCGCACACGGGACACCGGCGGCGCTCAGCCCCGCCACCGTGCGCAGGCGCGCCTGCGGCGATGCGGCACGCGGCTCGAGCGTGCGCTTCAGGTCCGCGTCCAGGCTCGTGATGCTCACCGCGACGCTGGTCAGTCCCTCGCGCGCCAGCTGCGTCAGCAGGTCCAGGTCGCGCAGCACCAGCGAGCCCTTGGTGATGATGTTCACCGGGTGATGCGTGCGCACCAGCACCTCGAGGATCGAGCGCGTGACCTGCATGCGTTTCTCGACCGGCTGGTAAGGGTCGGTATTGGCGCCGAGCGTGATCGGCTTGCAGACGTAGCTCTTGCGAGACAGCTGCTTCTCCAGCAGGCCGGCCGCATCTTCCTTGTAAAAAAGCCGGGTCTCGAAATCGAGGCCCGGCGAAAGCCCCATGTATGCATGGCTGGGGCGGGCATAGCAGTTGTGGCTGACGACGCCGTTGGCGATGAAGTCCTCAGTGCCGGTGGTGATGTCGTACAGACGCATCGCGCGGCCTAGGGGAACAATGCTTGCGACCCGCAGCTTGCAGGCGCTCTCAACGGCCTGCCCTGAGATATCGCGCTTGCGCGAGATCGCGGGATTCATCGTTTGAAGAAATCGCAGGTTCTCGCGCAGTCCACCCTGGATACGCACGATCTGAGTGGGCTTGCGGTTTTCGCGCTCCAAGCGCGTCACCACGAACGCGAAATCGAAGAGTCGGAGTGCGTCGACTATGCGACTTACAATCACCGAGTCCGTGTTGCAAATGCTGAGGACCCCGCCGCTATGGCAACCTTCGGCGTCAAAGATCCCCGCGAGGAAACCCGCTTGCCAGGCGCGTTGCGGCGTACCCGGCCACTGGATGACTTCGCGAAGTCGATTCACGTCGTCGCGCGAAGCGGTGGCGATTGACTGCATTGGTCCGCCAGAGGCCATCTTATAGGCGTACTGGCGAGTTTCGACACAGCGATAGGACAGCCAGCTCCGCGCGCGCTCGACCGCCTCAGAGTCGCACATGGACAGACGGAACTTGGCGTAGTTCGCACCGTTCGCACTCGGCCACGAGCCACAGTACTCACCGGTCGTTCCGTCACCTCTAATCAGCCCGCACAAGTAGCCGGCCCGGTAGTTGGCATCCTGGAACACAGGAACAGCGAATGAGCCGATGCCCATGAGGTTGTTACGCGTGGTGAGATGCGGCCGCTGCAACCTGCCGCAATCAGTGCCTGTTATGAATTTCCAGCCCCGTTCGGTCAGTAGTCTGTGATCAGGGCCTACTGTGAGGACCGTGCCATCTTGCAGGGTCACTCGGTATGCCGGCTTGATGCTGCACCAGCGCGCGAGGACCCGAGTCTTGACGTACTTTCTGTGCTTTCCGCTCCGCACTGTCCCAAAAATTGAGTCACCTACGCGTAACCGGGCTAACTCGCGTGTCGACCCATCCGCCATGAGAATCTGGGTTTCACCCGACATGCAATAAACACAACCATGACTGCAGCCCCTGTAAGGATTGATCGAAACCTCGAAGGGGATGTCTGGCGAGTCATTGGTGGTGATGATCTCCCGCGCCTTCTCCGGCTCGAGCGTGGTGGCGATGCTCTCGGCCTGGTCCTCGAGGTACCAACCGTCATCGACCGGCGCGAGCTGCTGCAGGTCGAACCGGCCCGGCGGGTTCGAGAGCGCCCCCCTGCCCTTGTATTTCTGCCTGCCAATGAGCGTGCGCCGCATGGCACTACTGTGTATTTATACAGTGCCGAAATCAAGTGCAGTTTCGGGCCCCGGAGGGGCAGAAATGGGCCTATTTCACGAGTCGCAGCGAGAGCGGGTAGCGGTAGGGGATGCCCTCGCTCGCCTTGATGGCCGCGATCAGCGTCATCACGAGCCAGGCAATAAAGAGAGCCGCGCCGAGGATGAAGCCGATGAACACCAGCATCAGCAGCGAGCACACGACCAGGGCGAGGAACACCGAGATGTTGAAGTTCAGCGCTTCCTTGGCCTGGCCCTCCACGAAACTCGACTGGTCACGGCGCCCGAGCCAGACGAGCAGCGGTCCCAGCACGCAGCCGAACAAGGGCACCACGACGCCCACCAGCGCGGAGAGGTGCGCCAGCATGCCCCAGGTGCGCTCGCTCTCCGTCAGCCCGGGGACCGGGGCAGTGTTTGCATCCGTCATGGCACGTCGAGAATAACATTTCACCGCCCCGGGGCGACCTGAGGGCGGGCGCACGGTGGCGAGGGCGTGCGTGGCATCATCGGCAGCCGTGATCCGCGACAAGACACCCGAAGTGCAGGCGCCTGCCCCGCTCGCCGCCGCTCTGGAGTGGGCCAGCTACGCCTGCGTGGCGCCACTGCTGCTGGGGCTCGCCGGGGTGGGACTGCTGCCGCAGTACGCCGCGCGCGAGCTGGTCCAGCGCGGCACGCTTGCCTGGGGCGCCGCGCTGCTGGCCTTCACCGGCGCGGTGCACTGGGGGCTGGCCCTCGCCGGCCGCCTGCCGCGCGCCGCGGTGCCCGCGGCACTGGCGCCGGCGGCGTGCGCGGCGGCGGCCGTGACGCTCGGCGGCCAGCGGGGACTGGCGCTGCTGGTGGTCGGCTTCGGCGTGTTCTGGCTGTACGAACACCGGGTGCTCGGCGCACAGTTGCCGCCCGCATACCTTGCCCTGCGGCGCCAGCTGTCGGTGGCGATCTGCGTGCTACTGGCGGTGACGATGATCATCTCGGACGCCAACGGGCTGTCCTGAGCCGCGCCAAGAAAGGAAGCCGAAAGCGATGGAAGACTTCGTATCCGCCCCCTGGCTGCGCCGCCTGATGAGCGTCGTGCTGCTGGCCGGGCTCGTGCTGCTCGGTTTCCGGGTCATCGCCCCGTTCATCGTGCCGGTGGTCTGGGCATCGATCCTCGCCTACGTGAGCTGGCCAGTCTACGCGTGGCTGGTGAGGAAGCTGCAGGGCCGCGCGCCGCTGGCGGCGGTCATCATGACCGTCCTGGTGTCCGCGGCGGTGATCGTGCCGATTGCATGGCTCGCCGTGGTGCTGCGCATCGACCTGGTGCATGCCTACCACCAGATGCAGGAGGTGCTCGCCGGCGGGGTGCAGGTGCCGCCGTCGATCCTGAAGCTGCCCTGGCTCGGCGACCACGTGCGTGACCTCACCGCGCGCATCGCGCAGGACCCGCACGCGCTGGGCTTCGAGCTGCGCAAGCTCACCGACCGCTCCTTCGACCAGATCGCCCACGTGGTCGGTGACATCGGCCGCAACGCCGTGAAGCTCGCCTTTGCCGTATTAACGCTGTTCTTCCTGTACCGCGGCGGGGAGAGCTTCGCCGAGCAGGTCGCGCGCGCGCTCGGCCAGTTGCTGGGGCCGCGCGTGGACAACTACCTCACCGCCATCGGCCAGACGGTGAAGGCCGTCGTCTACGGTCTCGGGCTGTCCGCGCTGGTGCAGGGCGTGCTGGCCGGCCTCGGCTACTGGATCGCAGGGCTCGGTGCGCCGATCTTCCTCGCCGCCCTGACGACCATCTTCGGCATCATCCCCTTCGCCGTGCCCGTGCTGTGGGGCGGTGTGGGTCTGTGGCTGGTGGTGACCGGGCACACCGTGGCGGGCGTGGGTCTGTGCGTGTGGGGGGCCCTGGTCATCTTCTGCACCGACCACTTCGTGCGGCCGCTGCTGATCAGCCGCGGTGCCAGCATCCCCTTCCTGATCGTGCTGTTCGGCGTGCTGGGGGGCCTGGCCTCGTTCGGACTCGTGGGCCTGTTCATCGGACCGGTGATCCTGGCGATCCTGCTGGCGATCTGGCGCGAGTGGCTGCTGGAGAGCGGGCAGCCCGCCGGCTGAAGCAAGTGCCTGGTCAGGCGCCGAGGAACATCCGGTAGGCCGGGTTGCGGGTCTCCTCGACGAAGGCGTAGTGCAGCTCGTTCAGGTGCTGCAGGAAATCGGCGCGCTCGCCGGCGGGCACCTGGATGCCGGCCAGCACGCGGCCGTAGTCCGAGCCGTGGTTGCGGTAGTGGAACAGGCTGATGTTCCAGCGCGTGCCGATCGACTCCAGGAAGCGGAGCAGCGCGCCGGGGCGCTCGGGGAACTCGAACCGGTAGAGCACCTCGTCGGCGAGCCCGCCGGCATGTCCGCCGACCATGTAGCGCACGTGCAGCTTGGCCATCTCGTCGTCGGTCATGTCGGTGACCGTGTACTGGCCCTCGCGCAGCGTGCGCAGCACGAGGTCCTTCTCCGCGCGGCCCTGGGTGAGGGCCAGGCCGACGAAGATCTGCGCGCTGCCGGCGCCGGCGTAGCGGTAGTTGAACTCGGTGACGCTGCGCTGCCCGAGCAGGTCGCAAAAGCGCAGGAAGCTGCCCGGCTGCTCCGGGATCACCACCGCCAGCAGCGCCTCGCGCTCACCGCCCAGGTCGGCACGCTCGGCGACGTGCCGCAGGCGGTCGAAGTTCATGTTGGCGCCGCTGTTGATTGCCACCACGCGCCGCCCGCGCCAGCCCTCGCGCGCCAGGTACTTCTTCATGCCCGCGACCGCCAGCGCCCCGGCCGGCTCGACGATGGAGCGGGTGTCCTCGAACACGTCCTGGATCGCGGCGCAGATCTCGTCGGTCGTCACCAGCACGATCTCGTCCACGTGCGCGCGGCACAGCGTGAAGGTTTCCTCGCCGACCCGCTTGACCGCCACGCCGTCGGCGAAGATGCCGACGCGCTCGAGCGTGACGCGCTTGCCGGCCTTGAGCGAGTCGTGCATGCCGGCGGCATCCTCGGGCTCGACGCCGATGATCTTCACCGCCGGATACAGGTACTTCACGTAGACCGCGATGCCGGCGATCAGGCCGCCGCCGCCGACCGGCACGAAGATGGCATCGAGGTGGCCGCCGCCCTGGCGCGCGATCTCCACCCCGATCGTGCCCTGCCCGGCGATGACGTCCGGGTCGTCGAACGGATGCACGAACACCAGCCCGCGCTCGCGGGCGAGGGTGAGCGCGTGCTCGAAGGCACTGTCGTAGTCATCGCCGTGCAGCACCAACTCGGCGCCGAGATCCATCACCGCCTGCACCTTGATGTGCGGGGTGGTCTGCGGCATCACGACCACGGCGGGGATGCCGCGGCGCCGGGCGGCCAGCGCGACGCCCTGGGCGTGGTTGCCGGCCGAGGCGCAGATCACGCCGCGCCTGGCGATGGCGTCGGACAGATGCGCGATCTGGTTGTAGGCGCCGCGCAGCTTGAACGAGAACACCGGCTGCAGGTCCTCGCGCTTGAGCAGCACCTGGTTGCCGAGGCGGCGCGACAGGCGCGGCGCCGCCTCCAGCGGCGACTCGATGGCGACGTCGTAGACGCGCGCCTTGAGGATCTTCTCGATGTAGGGATTCGCCACTGAAGTTGCCTGCGCGCGCCTGCCGGGGACTGCCGCAGAGCTTAGCGGGTGGCGGCGCGTGCTGTCAGCGCTTGTCGTTGCCCTTGCGCACCGCGAAGCGGTACTGCTGGCGGCCGATGGCGACCGCGTCGCCGTCCTGCAGGGTCTGGCGGCTGATCCGGCGGCCGTTGACCTGCACGCCGTTGGTGCTGTTGAGGTCCTCGATGATCGTCTGCGTGGGACCGGCGAGGATCACCGCGTGGTGGCGGCTGATGAACTTGGCGTCGATCTGCAGGTCGTTGTCCGGTGTGCGCCCGACGCTGGTCTTGCGGCCGAGCACGTAGACCACCTCGCGCCCCTCGTCGGTGCGGATGAGCAGCCGCGTCGCCCCGTCCGGCGCCGGGCTCACGGTGCGCTCCGGTTCTTCCTCGCGCCCCATGCCGCCGCTGGGGACGGCAGGCTCCGCGGCCGGCGCGGCGCGCGCGACCTCCTCGAGCGTGGCACGCAACTGCTGGGACGAGCGCTCCAGTTCCTCGATGCGGGCAGTGCGGGCGCGCGCCTCGGACTCCAGGCGGGTGACCGCCTCCTCAGCGGCGACCAGGTCCTGCTCCAGCTCGCGTATGCGCGAGGGGGAGCCTTCGGCGTGCGCCTGCGCCTTGAGCAATTCCCCGGCGTGCTCGAATTCGCGCCGCTCGAGCTCCTTGACGCGCTCCTGCACGGTGTGCAGCGTCGCGCGCTCCTGGTGTGCGCCCTTGACCGCGCTCGCCCACTCCTCCATCTCGCTGCGCACCGCGGCCAGTTCCGCGTCGAGTTCGGCCGAGCGCTTGCGCTCGGCGGCCAGGGATGCTTCCAGGTCGGTATCGCGGGCGCGGCGCTGGGTGAGCGCCGCCTCGTGTTCCACCGCTGCCGCGGCTGCGGCGGAGGCCTGGGCGCGAGCCGCCTCGACCGCTGTGGTGAGGTCGACGCGCTCGGCCAGCAGCCGGCTGAGTTCGCTCTTGCGCTGCGACTCCGAGGAGGTCTGCTGCGCGGTGACGGCCGTGAGCGCGCGCACGCGCTCGGCGCTGGCCTCCAGCTGCGACTGCATGCGCGCGATGCTGGCGTGCAGGCCCTGTGACTCGCGCCGCGCATCGCGCAGCTGGGTGTCGCGCTCGGCGATGGCCGACCCGAAGGCGGTGACCTGCTGCTCGAGCACGGCGATACGCTGCGCACGCTCGGCAAGCTCGCTGTCCTGCTCCCGCAGGCGCGCCTCGCGCGCGGTAAGCTCGCGCGCCGTGCGCGCCAGGTCCGCCTCGCGCACCTGCGCCTGCTCGTGCTGGTCGGTGACCAGCGCCTCGAAGATGCCGCGCCCGGCGGCCAGGGTCTGCGCCGACTCGAAGCAGTTCATGGCGCGGGCCCGCTCGGCATGCAGGTCGAGCATGATGCTGGCGGCATGCGCGGCGTGCAGACGGTCGCGCTCGGCGCGGCCGCGCTCGTCCTCCACCTGTCGCGCCTGCGCGGCAGCCAGGGTCTTTTCCTGTTCGCCGAGGCGCTCCTGCAACTGTGTGCCGTGCGCGCTAGCCCGGTCACGCTCGGCGCGCAGGGACTGCAGCTCTTCCTCGAGGCGGTTGACGCGCACTTCCGCGGCCGCGCGCGCGCCGGTGATCTCGGCGAACTGGGAGTTGTGCTGCACAGCTGCATCGCGCAGGCGCAGCAGCTCGGCGTCCAGGGCGCTGGCGCGCTGTTCCGCGGCGGCGCGCTGCGCGACCAGCTCGCGGGCGGTCTCCGCATTGCCGCCGCTCTGCAGTTGCGTCAGTTCAGTCGTGACGCTCTCGGCGCGCCGCTCGGCGGCCTGCAGTGCCTGGGTGAGTTCCTCGGCGCGCGCGCTGTGCTGCTTGCTCGCAGCCTCGAGGCGGGCGAGTTCGCCGCTGAGGGTGGTGGCGAGCTGCTCGGCGGCGGCGCGCGCGGTGCGCAGCTGCTCGCGATCGCTCTCCAGCTGCGCCAGGCGCTCGGACTGGGTGGTCAGCCGCTGGTGCGCGGCGCGCAGCTCGACCGAGACCGCCTCGATGGTGGCGTCCTGCGGCAGAGCGTGTTCGGGGCGCAGCTGCGGCAGCGCCGCCCAGGTGTCGGTGCTGGAGTGCTCGTCCTCGTGCGCGTGCACTGCCGCAGGATCCAGCACCGGCAACTCTGCGGTGCTGTCCAGATCGGAGTCTTCTGTTACAGGTGGCGGCGACATGGAACGCGAACTCATCGAGGTCAGCAACTCCCCTCTCTACCGGCGAAAAAGTGTATCCCCGGGATGCCTGGCGCCCCCGCCCCGCCCTGTAAATATGTGAAAGGAATCCCGAAAATCCGTGGCTAAACGCGCAGGAAGTCGCGAACCGCCTCGAACAGGCGCGCCGCGTGGCCTGCAAACAGTTGCCCGCCCGGGATCTCGAGGTCAACCACCCGGGCGGACGGCAGGACCTCACGCATACCCCAGCTGGCCTCCCACAGGTCATCCTTCGGCCGCAGCACCAGTACTTTGTGGGTGAGACGCGCGAGGCGCTCGCGGGCCGGGTACTGCGTGAGGGCCTCGGCGAGGACGCGCTGGGAGTCGCCCGCGGGCGGCTCTAAGAGGAATTGGCGCCGCTGGCCGGCAGCGCCCAGCGGTACCGACACCATGACGAGCGCGCCGATCTGCTCGGGCCGCGCCAGCGCCAGTTCCGCCCCGATCAGTGCGCCGGCGCGGTTGCCCAACACGTGCAACCGCCGGATGCGCATCGTGTCGAGGAAGTCGCCGAGGGCGGCGGCGTAGTCGGCCACCGTGGCCTGCGGGCCCGGCGGGTCCGATTCACCGAGGCCGGGAAGATCCGGCGCGTAGACCGAGCGGTCGCGGCCGGCGAGCGCCATGAACGGCGTGAACGCGCGGCCGGTGCCGGCGAGGTCCTGGACGCACAGCACCGGCGTGCCCTCCTCGAAGCCGCCGCCCGGTGGCATGGAATTGTGCAGGTGCAGCTGGCCGAAGCGGCACTCGAAGTAGCCGCGGCGCACGCGCGCCAGCTCTGCAGGGGCCTGGGCCTTGGCGGTCTTGGGCATGCCCAATAGTGCCATGGCAAGCGGCACTCTTGCGCCATCTCCGCAGCGGCGTAGATTGGATCCGGTTCCTGAATCCCGCCCCTTTACCGGAAGGTCTGCATATGAACCGGATCATCGTGACGCTTCTGTTGCTGGCGAGCTTGAGTGGCTGTGGCCTCGCCGGAACCGGAGCCGCGGCGGCGGCCGGCGGCGCCTCGCAAGCGCAGCAGGCCGCACAGGCGCGGCAGACCGAGGAACAGGTCCGCCAGCAGGTCAATGCCATCCAGCAGCAGGCCGCCGAGCAGCGCCAAGACGCTGAGAAGCAGAACGAGTAGCCGCGACGCTCACGTACCGGGCATGAATCCGACAGCCAACCGGCTGGCCGCCCTGGTACTGGCCGCCGCCGCCGCCGCGGCCGCCGGGCAGGCGCCGGTGACCGGCGAGAATCTGTTGTTCGCCCCGCCGAAGGATTTCAAGGTCGGCTACAGCGCCAGTCACGACACCGCGCTGATCACCGAGTTTGTCCCCGACGGGCAAACCGTCGAGGACTGGGAACAAATGCTGACCGTGCAGGTGTTCCATGGCGCCAGCGCCGATCCGGCGACCTTCCTGCAGGGCCTCGGCGAGCGCTACATGAAGGCCTGTCCCGGAACGCAGGCGAAGGGGATCTTCAGCGGGCACGCGAACGGCTACGTCGTGTCGATGCTGCTGCTGCGCTGTCCCAACAATCCGGGTACGGGCAAGCCCGAGACCACCGCATTCCGCGTGACCCGGGGCGCCGATGCCCTGTATTCGGTCCAGCACGCCTGGCGGCGCCAGGTGTCCGACGCGGAAGTGGACACCGCCATGCATGCCCTGGCCGCCGCGGTCGTGTGCGACAACCGCACGAGCATGCACCCCTGTCCCTCGCTCGATGCGGTCACCGCCCCGCCCCGGCCCTGAGGCCCAGCGCGCGGAGCTACTTCTTCTTGCGCGCCCCGCGGCGCACGGCCCGACGCACCACGCGCTTTACCCGACGCACCACGCGCTTTACCCGGCGCACGGTCTTCTTGGCCTTGCGCACGGTCTTCTTCGCCCGGCGGGCCGGCGCCTTCTTCTTCGCGGCGGCCTTTTTCCTGGCGACTGCCTTCTTCCGGGCGGGTGCGCGCCTGGCGGCCAGCAGTGGCGGCTTGCGGGCCGGCGTGCCGCTGGCTTGCGCCGGCGCGCTCGCAGCGCGCGGCATCTCGTGCACCGCAAACGCCCCGCCCTGCGGGTCCATGAACAGCGCGATCCAGCTGCCCCCCGGGACTTCCACCGGCCCGTGCAGGAGCCGCCCGCCGGCGGCCTTCACCGCCACCACCGCTCGGCTCGAGTCGGCCACGTGCACGTAGCTCAGCCAGGATGGCGGCGTCGAGGGGCCCTGCGTGTTGCACATGCCGCCTACGGCCGTGCCGCCCTGCTCGAACAACTGGTAGACGCCCATGGCGCCCATGTCATGTCCGACGCCCTTGTTCCAGCCGAACAGCTGGCTATAGAAGCGCAGCGCCGCGGCGACGTCCGTGGTGGCCAGCTCGTGCCACGAGAACCCGCCGAAGGCCGGTGCCCCGGGCGGCGGCCCGCTGCCGGGCGTGAACACCGCAAAGGTCGCCCCTTGCGGATCGGCCAGCACCGCGAAGCGCCCGACGCCCGGGATGTCGGCGGCGGCCTTGCACACCCGCGCACCCAGGGACTGGGCCTGGGCGCAGGTGGCATCCACGTCAGGGGTGCCGACGTACATCAGCCAGTGCGCGGGTGCGCTGCCTGCCTCGCTCGGCAGCGCCATCAGTCCCGCGACCTGGGACTGGCCCGACATGAATATGGTGTAGCCGGGCATGTTGGACGGCTGGGTGCGCCAGGGCACGATGCGCGGGTAGAAAGCCGCCGCGGCGGCGGTATCGGTGGTCAGCAGTTCATGCCAGACAAATCGTCCGCGGACTTCAGCATTGCTCATGGGGAGTCTTCCTCTGATAGCGAGTGACGTCTTCGACAGTCAGCCAACCGGCGCGCCATTCTGCCCTGCTAGGGTAGCGGCTGCCACGACTGCGCGGCCACCTCGCGCGCCACGTGGCTGCGCTCGCGCCAGATCAGGTACAGGCCGCTGCCGATGACCACCGCCCCGCCCCAGCACACGCGCGCCGAGGGCAGCACGTGCCAGACCACGCGGTCGATCAGGATCCCCCACAGCAGCGCGGTGTACTCAAGCGGTGCCACGACCGAGGCAGGCGCGGCGCGGAACGCCGTGGCCAGGAGGTAGGAGCCGATGGCCGCCAGCGCCCCCAGCAGCACGAGCCAGCGGTAGTGCTCGGGATGGATGCGCACCCAGTGCGGGGCGGCGATGAGCGTGGCGATGGCCGTCATCACCCCGATGGTCCAGACCACCACGCTGCCGGTGCTTTCCGTGCGCGTGAGCATGCGCAGGGTGATCGCGCTCAGCGCATAGGCCACCGCCGAGAGCAGCGCCGCCAGCGCCCCCAGGGTCACCAGCCCCGAGACGCTCGGGCGCAGCATGATCAGCACCCCGGCCAGGCCGACGGCGATGGCGACCCAGTTGCCGGTCGCGGTGCGCTCCTTGAGCATCGGCACCGACAGCGCGGTGACGATCAGGGGCGCGGACAGGAACACTGCGTAGGCGTTGGCGAGGGACAACTCGCGCACGGCCAGGATGAAGCCGCCGAGCACCACCACGCTGAGCGAGCCGCGCAACAGGTGCATCGACAGGCGCCGCGGCCGCAGCGAGCGCCAGCCCCCCGTGGCCAGCACCGGCACCAGCATGAACGGCAGCGCGCATGCCCCGCGCAGCACCGTCACCTGCATCGGCGGATAGCTGGCGGACAGCAGCTTCAGCAGCGTGTCCATCCCCGAGAACGCCACGACCGCAGTGAGCATCGCGGCGATCGCGCGCAGCCTGCCCTGGTGCACCTCAGCCCACCGGATCCGCCTCCGGCTTGCCGGGCTTGGCGTCCACGGGCCTGCCAGGAGAGCTCATCGGGCGGTACTTCGTCCCCAGCAGGCTGGCCGGCAGCCTGAATGCACTGGCGAGGGAGACGATGAGCGAGGAGGCATACGGCACCGCCTGGATGCACAGCACGATGATCCAGGCCAGGCGGTCGGGGCCGGCGGCAGCCCCGCGCGCGTGGTCGGTGGAGGTCGTGTAGGCCACCGCCCAGGCCGAGACCAACAGCCCGATCATCATCAGCGTCTCCTCGCGCGCGGCGCTCAGTGCGCTCCACAGCCCGGTGCGGCCGCCCTGCTTGGGGGTGCGGAAGAACGGCTCGCTCTTGGTGAGCATCCCCTTGATCGCGGCCATACCGATGGTGTGCGTCAGGGCAAGGCCGGCGATCGCGGCGGCGACGGTCTGGCGCGCGTTGGCGCCCACGCGCACGCGGTACAGGTGCACCAGCTTGGCGAGCTTGAAGGTGAACAGCGACAGCGGCAGCACCGAGTACATCACCAGCGGCGGGTCGATCTGCGTCGGCGCCCACACCATCGCCGCCGACCAGCCCAGCGCGGCGAGGTTGAAGAGCATGTTGCAGCCGTCGGCGATCCACGGCAGCCAGCCGGCCACGAAGTGGTAGCGCTGCCCGGGGGACAGCGGCCCACCCTCCAGGAACAGCGCGCGCGCGTGCGCCTTGATGATCTGCATTGCCCCGTAGGCCCAGCGGAAGCGCTGCTTCTTGAAATCGATGAAGGTGTCGGGCATCAGCCCGCGCCCGTAGCTGGCGGGCACGTAGGTGGCGTCGAAGCCGCGTTCGAAGATGCGCAGGCCGAGTTCCGCGTCCTCGGTGATGTTCCACTCCGCCCAGCGGCAGTGATCCAGCTGCGTGCGGCGCACCATGGTCATCGTGCCGTGCTGGATGATCGCGTTGCGCTCGTTGCGCGTGATCATGCCGATGTGGAAGAAGCCGCGGTACTCCGCGTAGCACATCGCCTTGAAGGCGCTCTGGTCCGCGTCGCGGTAGTCCTGCGGCGCCTGCACGATGGCGATGCGCTGGTCCTGGAACCCCGGCGTCAGCTCGCGCAGCCAGTTCGGCTCGACGATGTAGTCGCTGTCGATCACGGCGACGATCTCCGCGTCCGCGACTGTGCGCTCGAGGGCATAGTTGAGCGCGCCGGCCTTGAAGCCGGCCAGCGGCGCCACGTGGAAGAAGCGGAACCGCGGCCCGAGTGTGGCGCAGTGCGCCTCCACCGGGCGCCACACCGCCTCGTCCTTGGTGTTGTTGTCGATCACCAGCACTTCGAAGTCCGGGTAGTCCATGCGCGCGAGCGCATCCAGGGTCTCGATGAGCATGTCCGGCGGCTCGTTGTAGGCGGGCACGTGCACGGAGACCTTGGGGAACTTCTTGTCGTCCTTGAGGATCGGCGCGCCGAGGCGCCGCCGGTAGGTGACCCAGTGCGCCTCGGCCCACTCGTGCGCCTCGGCGAGCAGCACCAGCAGCACGCCGAGCATGCCGAGCAGCAGCAGCACGCCGGAGACCACGCTCGAGACAGTCATGTACTGCTGCGTGAAGTCGTAGATGACCCACACCGCCAGAGTGGCCGCCGCATACACCACCAGCGCGAGGAAGCTGCGCCCGCGGTTGCGCAGCGCGTCGCTGTTCAGGTAGAGGATGCCGAGCAGCACCAGCGCCACGGCCACCGAGATGGCCGCGAGGATGTGCCACTCGGGGATGCGCACGATCGGGGCGGTGAACTCGAACTTCGGCTTGCGGTCGACGTCGTACACGCCCCAGTACGAGCCGACGGCACCTTCCTGGTAGGCCTTCCACGGCTGGTCGAAGGCCTCCACGACGTAATAGTTGATCTGCTGCTTGTGCGCCTTGTCGAGGAAGCGGCGCAGGAACAGCGCCTCGTTGGCCTCCGAGGCGACCGCGGACTCGCGCGTGCGGCCGCGGCTCGGCCAGCCGATCTCGGCCACCACGATCGGCTTGCCCGGGAAGGCCTTCTGCAGGCGCTTGAACAGCGCCAGTGAATAGTCCACCGCCACCTCGACCGAGGCACCCTCCCAGTAAGGCAGCAGGTGCACGGCGATGAAGTCAACGTGCTGCGCCAGGTCCGGGTGCGCCAGCCACACGTGCCAGGGCTCGGCGGTACTGACGGGCTGCTCGAGCGCATCGCGCGCGCGGTCGAGGTAGGCCTCGAGCTCCTCGATCGGCAGGTCGCCGCGCAGCACCACCTCGTTGCCGACGATGACCCTGCCGACGTTGATGTGCGTGGTGGCCAGCTCGATCGCGGTCGTCAGCTGCTGCTCGTTCTTGTCACGGTGGTCATCGATCCAGGCGCCCAGCATGACGTTCAGGTCGTGCTTTTCGGCCAGGTCAGGGATATGGGCGAGGGTCGCCTCGACGCTGTAGGTGCGCACCGCCTTGACCTTGCCCTGCAGCAGCGCAAGATCGGCATCGATCTCGTCGTCGGTGGGAAACAGGCCGTGGGTCGGGTCCTCGCCGGCACGGAACGGGGAGAAGGTCAGCCCCTGGATCAGCGCCGGCCACGGCGGCTCGCGCGTCGGCCGGTTCAGGTACGCCCACACCGCGAAGGTCACGGTGGCGAACACCGCCGCAATCAGCAGGCTCGGGATCGATTTCATGGGCGCAGCGTGCTACCAGGTGCCCGTGTTCGGCATGGACTTCCACGGCTCGGCGGGGGCTTGCGCGGCGCCTTTTTGCAACAGCTCGATGGAGATGTTGTCCGGCGAGCGCACGAAGGCCATGCGGCCATCGCGCGGCGGCCTGAGGATGGTCACCCCGTGCTCGGCCAGGCGCTGGCAGGTGGCGTAGACATCCTCGACCTCGTAGGCGAGGTGCCCGAAGTTGCGGCCCGCGGCGTACTCCTGCGGGTCCCAGTTGTGGGTGAGTTCCACCTGCGCGCTCTCATCGCCGGGGGCGGCCAGGAACACCAGCGTGTAGCGCCCGTTGGGATAGTCCTGGCGCGACAGCTCCCGCAGGCCCAGCGCGG
Organism: uncultured Pseudomonadota bacterium; assembly: GCA_963794975.1. Taxonomy (GTDB): domain Bacteria; phylum Pseudomonadota; class Gammaproteobacteria; order Steroidobacterales; family Steroidobacteraceae; genus 13-2-20CM-66-19. Next base: position 254,317 of record CAWCGL010000009.1, read on the forward strand.
CACTGTAGAAGCGCACCGAGGCATCGATGTCGGTGACGCGCACCATGGTATGCAGGTACTTCATCGCATGCCTCTTAGAACATCTCCGACGGCCCGGGGGTCTTGATGTCCACCTTGTGGCGCGAGGGGATGAAGTCTCCGGTGATCATCTGGTCGTAGGCCTGCCCCGGGCCGACCATCGGGTACACGCCGGCATCCGGGTCGATCATCACCTCGAGGAATGCCGGGCCCTTGAAGGCCAGGAACTCGGCGATCACCCGCGGCACGTCCGCCTTCTTGTCCAGGCGCACCGCGTAGCGGAAGCCGTCCGCCTGCGCAGCCTTGACGAAGTCCTTCTTGTGCAGCGAACGGTCGCTCGCCGACAGGCGTCCCTTGAAGAACAGCTTCTGCCACTGCTTGACCATGCCGTCGCCGAAGTTATTGAGCACCACCACCTTCACCGGCAGGTCGTAGGTGGTGACGGTCTCCAGCTCGCCGACGTTCATGCGGATGCTCGAGTCGCCGTCGATGTCGATGACCATGCGCTTCGGCTGCGCGAACTGCGCCCCGATCGCCGCGGGCAGCCCGAAGCCCATCGTCCCCATGCTGCCGGAGGTCAGCCACAGGCGCGGCCAGCGGAAGTCGAAGTACTGCGCCGCCCACATCTGGTGCTGGCCGACGCCGGTGCTGATGATCGCCTCTCCGCGCGTGTGCCGGTTGATCTCCTCGATCACGTAGTACGGCTGGATCAGCGGACTTTCGCGGTCGTAGTTCATCGCGTGGCGGCTCTTGAGTTCGGCGAGCTCTGCGGCCCAGGCGCTCAGGTCGCGCGCGAAGGAGTGCGCGCGGCCGTGCGCGGCGAGCGCCTCCAGTGCCGGGCGGATCAGTCCCACGTGGCTCCACTGCACGTGCTTGACCTTGCCGACCTCGGCGCGGTCGACGTCCAGGTGCGCGATGCGCACCGCGTTGCGCGCGAACTTATCCGGCACCCCGGCCACGCGGTCATCGAAGCGCGCCCCGACGGCGATGAGGAAGTCGCAGTCATCGACGGCGTAGTTGGCAAACGCCGCCCCGTGCATGCCGAGCATGCGCAGCGCCAACGCATCGGTCGTGTCGTAGGCGCCGATGCCCATGAGCGTGGTCACCACCGGGATGCCGAAGGCGTGCGCGAAGCCTGCCAGGGAGTCCGCGGCATTGCCGTTGATCACCCCCCCGCCGGCGTAGATCAGGGGGCGCCGGGCCTCCCCGAGCATCGCGAAGAAGCGGCCCGCCGCGCCGGGCTCCAGGGTGGACTGCTCCAGCTCGCGCATGCGGCGCCGGTAGCCGGGAATCGGCAGCAGCCCCGCGCCGGCGAAGGTGCCCTCCCAGTTCTGGACGTCCTTGGGGATGTCGATCACCACCGGTCCCGGGCGCCCGGTGCGCGCGATCTCGAACGCGGTGCGCACGGTGGACTCGAGCTTCTCCGGGTCGGTCACCAGGAAGATGTGCTTGGCCACCGCCCCCATCACCGAGGGGATCGGGGCCTCCTGGAAGGCATCGGTTCCGATGGACGGGCGAGCCACTTGGCCACAAATCACGACAATCGGTATCGAATCGGCCATGCAGTCGCGCACGGGTGTAACAGTGTTCGTGGCGCCGGGCCCTGAAGTGACCACGCATACCCCGACCTTGCCGCTGGCGCGGGCGTAGCCTGCGGCCATGAAGCCGGCGCCCTGCTCGTTGGCGGGGACGATCAGCGGGATCTGCGCGACCCCGGCCTTCTTGGCCTCCTCGTTGTAGAGGAAGACCGCGTCGAAGGTCGGCAGGATCGCCCCGCCGCTGTAGCCGAAGATGGTGCTGACGCCCTCATCCGCCAGCACCTGCATGATCATGCGGGCGCCGCTCATGGTCTCCCCGGCAAGCGGGTGGCCCGCCGGGCGTGGCTGGATAACGGTGTCGGTCATGGGCGCGCTTCTAGGCCTTCAGATGCGGTGCGCTTAACGGAAAGTCGAAGGGATCCGCGAGCCTAGCAGCTTGCTTCCGTGGTGCAAACTCGCGCCGATCCTTTATTCTGCGACGCCCCACCACGCTCGCGACGGCCTTATTTCCATGCGCCACATCATTGCCATCCTGCTGCAGAACGAGGCCGGGGCCCTGACCCGGGTCGCAGGGCTGTTCTCCACCCGCGGGTACAACATCGAGTCGCTGTCGGTGGCCCCGACCGATGACCCCACCGTCTCGCGCCTGACGCTGGTGACCTCCGGCTCCGACCAGGTCATCCAGCAGATCGCCAACCAGCTGAACAAGCTGGTCGACGTGGTCAACGTGCTCGACATGACCCGCGGCGAGCACCTGGAGCGCGAACTCGTGCTGCTGAAGCTGCGCCTCACGGCGGCGCAAACCGATACGGTGCGCGGCCAGGTGGTGCGCAGCGGCGGGCGGGTGCTCGACCCGGCTATCGAGGGCTTCATCGTCGAGCTCACGGCGAGCGAGGCGGAAGTGAGCGCCTTCGTCGAGAGCCTGGGCCGCCAGGCGGAGCTGCTGGAAGTGGTGCGCAGCGGGGCGCTGGGCATCGGCCGCAGTGCTCGGCCGCTGCGCGCGCGCGCGGTACCCGCCGGCGCCTGAGGCCCTTCAGCCCTCGTTCAGGGCCTCCCCATTAAGAATGGTTCACCAGGGTCAGCCTGGGCGGAACTGTGACGTTGTAGCGGGAAGCTAACCCACAGGCTGACTAGCCTCCTTACATATTGGCCGCGGCGGCCTCGAGGAATGCGGAACATGACCCAGCTTTCCAAGTACTTTGCCGGTTCCAGTCGCGTACGCATGCGCCCCTTGTTGGCTGCGGCAGCGTTTGTGCCGTTACTGGGCGCCTGCGTGACCTACGTCCAGCCGGCGCAGCCGGCCCAGCCGCCACCGCAGGTGGATGTCGCCGAGGAAGCGCCGGACGCCGCGCCGGTGGTCACCGCCCAGGCTCCCCCGCCGCCGCTGCCGGTCTACGAGCAGCCGCCGCTGCCGGAACCGGGATACATCTGGACGCCCGGCTACTGGCACTACGGTCCCGCGGGCTACTTCTGGGTGCCCGGCACCTGGGTCATGCCCCCGACCGTGGGCGTCCTGTGGACTCCCGGCTACTGGGGGTTCGCAGCCGGCCTGTACGTATTCCATGCCGGCTACTGGGGTCCTCACGTGGGCTTCTACGGTGGCGTCAACTACGGGCACGGCTACTTCGGCGACGGCTATCACGGCGGTCGCTGGGAAAACAATCACTTCGCCTACAACACCTCCGTGACCAACGTGAACACCACGATCGTTCACAACACTTACAACGAGACGGTGATCAACAACACCACCATCAACCGCGTCAGCTACAACGGCGGCGCCGGGGGCGTGCACGCGGTGGCGACGCCGGCTGAGAGCGCTGCCATGCACGAGCGCCACGTGCCCCCGACCTCCATGCAGGCGCAGCACTTCCAGGCGGCCTCTCAGGACCGCGCCCTGCAGGCGAGCGTGAACCAGGGCCGGCCGCCGGTCGCGGCGACCCCGCATCCGGGCGCCTTCAATGCACCCGGCGTTGTGCCCGCGCACTCCGCCGGCGCTCCCGCCTTCGCGGGCGGCCCCGGCGCATCCGGGAGCGCAGGTCCGCACGGCTATCCGGGCGCGCCGGGCGCCTCCGGACCCGGCGGTCCTCACGCCTATCCCCAGCAGGGCACCATGCCGCACGCCACGACGGGGACGGCCGGCACCGCCGCCCCACCGCCCGGGCACGGTGCGCCGCACGCAGCCTCTGCGCAGGCGATGAACACGGCTGCCCAACCTACAACGGGCAAGGGATCCGCGGGCGCGCCGGCGCAGGTACAGGGCAAGCCGCATCAGGGCAACCCCGACAAGCCGAAGCACCCGCCGGAGCCGGGCAACAACGAGAAGCACGACCAGAAGTAGCAGTGCGGGCAGGCGCCGCAACCGACGGGGGAGCAGTGCTCCCCCGTTTGTTTTTCCGGCCTAGGGGATGAGTACCGTCGAGCCGGTGGTGCGGCGCGCCTCGAGGTCGCGGTGCGCAGCGGCAGCCTCGGCCAGCGCGTAACGCTGACCGATCAATACCCGCACCTTCTTCGCACGCACGGCGGCGAACAGCTCGCGCGCACCGGCGACCAGTTCCGCGCGCGTGGCGATGTAGTTGAAGAGGCTCGGCCGTGTCAGGAACAGCGAACCGCGCCGCGCCAGCTCCACCGGCGCAATCGCCGGCGGCGGCCCGGAGGCGTTGCCGTAGCTGACCATCATCCCCAGGCGCCGCAGGCAGTCGAGCGAGTGCATGAAGGTGTCCCTGCCGACCGCGTCGTACACCACGGCCACCCCTGCCCCGCGCGTGAGTGCCTTCACCGCGGGAACCAGCTCGTCCTGCCCGCTGATCAGCACGTGCCGTGCGCCGTGCCGGCGGGCAAGTTCCGCCTTGGCCTGGCTGCCGACGACGCCGATCACCGTTGCGCCCAGTGATTTCGCCCACTGGCACAGGATCAGGCCTACGCCGCCGGCGGCGGCGTGCACCAGGATCGCATCGCCGCGCTGCACGCGGTACGTGCGGCGCAACAGGAACTGTGCGGTCAGCCCCTTGAGCATCAGCGCCGCGGCCTGCTCGTCGGAGACCCCGCGCGGCACCTTCACCACGCGCTCCGCGGGGACGTTGCGCACGCTGGCGTAAGCACCGGGGAGGGAGGATACGTAGGCGACGTGCTCGCCCTTGCGCAGGCCACGCACGCTGCGGCCGCAGGCGGTGATGACCCCGGCGGCCTCGCGCCCGAGCCCGCTGGGCAGCGGCACCGGGTACAGGCCGGTGCGGTCGTAGACATCGATGTAGTTCAGGCCGACCGCGCTCTGGCGCACCTGCACCTCGTGCGCGGCGGGCTTGCCGGGCTCGAACTCCTCGGCCTTCAGAACCTCGGGACCGCCGTGTTCATGGATGCGGATGGCAATGGGCATGGCCGCGCGAGCATAGCCCGGGCCGGGCGGCGCCCCAAGCGCCGCGGCGCGCGCCTAGAGGGCCGCGTCGTCGGTCTCGCCGGTGCGGATGCGGATCACCCGCTCGATGTGGGTGATGAAGATCTTGCCGTCGCCGACCTTGCCGGTCTTGGAGGACTTGATGATCGCCTCGACGACCTGGTCGACCAGATCGCCGCGCACGGCGACCTCAATGCGCGTCTTGGGCACGAAGTCCACGACATACTCGGCGCCGCGGTACAGCTCGGTATGCCCGCGCTGGCGGCCGAAGCCCTTCACCTCGGTGACGGTCATGCCCGAGACGCCGATGTCCGAAAGTGCGGCGCGCACGTCGTCGAGCTTGAAGGGCTTAATGATCGCTGTTACGAGTTTCATGGAGAGGCTCCGTCTGCCCGGTCGTGGCGCGTGGGATTTTGCAGCTTTCGTGCCACGCGATGAAATAGGTCGCCGCCACAGGTTACAGGGTTTGCCGGCCGCCGCGGCGCACCAGCATGGGGCGGCCGCGCGCGGTTGCCCCGATCTGGTGCGCTTGGCGCGCCGGGCCATCGGCTATGCTTCGCGCACCATGTACGGGCAGATCGTGATCGTCGGGGCAGGCCAGGCCGCGGTGCAGACCGTGGACACGCTGCGCCGCAAGGGCTTCACCGGGCAGCTGGCGGTGGTGGGCGATGAGTCCTACCTCCCCTACCAGCGCCCGCCGCTGTCGAAGAAGTACCTGGCCGGAGCGCTCGAGCGCGACCGCCTGCTGATCCGGCCCGCCGCCTTCTTCGCCGACCACCAGGTGAGCACGCACCTGGGCAGGCGCGTCGCGGAGATCGCCCCGGTCCAGGGCCACCTGCGACTGGACGATGCGACCGTGCTGCCCTTCGATGCCCTGGTGCTGGCCACCGGCAGCCGCCCGCGCCGCCTGCTGTCCCCCGGCGCGGACCTGGCGGGGGTGCACTACCTGCGTGGCATCGCCGACGCCGACACCATCCGCTCGGCGTGCACTGCTGGCGGCCGCGCGGTCATCATCGGCGGCGGCTACATCGGGCTCGAGGTGGCGGCGACGCTGCGTGAGCTGGGCATGGAGGTGACCGTGCTCGAGATGGCCGACCGCGTCATGAACCGCGTCACCTGCCCGCAGGTGTCCGCGTTCTACACGCAGGAACACGCGCGCGCCGGCGTGCACATCCACTGCAACGCCCAGGTGCGCGCGCTGCACGGCGACGCCCGCACCGGGCGCGTGCGCGCGGTGCTCACCGAGGATGGGCGCGAGTTCCCGGCGGAACTGGTGATCGTGGGGGTCGGGGTGGTGCCGGCGGATGAACTGGCCAAGGCTGCGGGCCTGGACTGCGAGAACGGCGTGCGCACCGATGCCCACTGCCGCACCTCCGCGCCGCACATCTTCGCCGCGGGCGACTGTGCCAGCCACCTGAACCGCCAGTACGGCCGCCATCTGCGCCTGGAGTCGGTCGACAACGCCTTCGAGCAGGGCACGACGGTGGCGCTCAACCTGCTCGGGGTACCGACGCCGCACGACAAGGTGCCGTGGTTCTGGTCCGACCAGTTCGACCTGAAGCTGATCATCGTCGGTGTCGGCCACGGCTACGACAGCGTGGTGATGCGCGGCGACCCGGCTGCGCGCAGCTTCAGTGCCTGCTACCTGCGGGCCGGGGAGCTGGTGGCGATCGACAGCATCAATGCGCCGAAGGACCAGATGGCAGCGCGCAAGCTCATCGCGGCGCACGCGCGCCCGGACCCGGTGAAGCTTGCCGACCCGGCGATCGCGCTGAAGGATGCGCTCTAGCGCAACACCACCAGCAGGTCCTTCACCTCCACCGCCTGCCCCGGGCGCACCAGCACCTCGACTACTTCCCCGGCGCCCTCCGCGCGCACCGCGGTTTCCATCTTCATCGCCTCCAGGCTCACCAGCAGGTCGCCGCGGGCGACCCGCGCGCCGACCTTGGCCGCGATGCCGACCACCGTGCCGGGCATGGGCGCGCCGACCTCGCCCGGGTTGCCCGCGGCGGCCTTGCGCGCCGGCGGCCGCTTGGCCACCTGGCCGTGGTCGGGCACGCGCACCGAGCGCGGCTGGCCGTTGAGCTCGAAGAACACCGTGCGCGTACCGTCCTCGTGCGGCTCGCTGGAGGCAAGGTAGCGCACGATGAGGGTCTTGCCGCGCTCGAGGTCGACGCTGATCTCCTGTCCCGGCTCCATGCCGTAGAAGAACACCGGCGTCGGCAGGATCGCCGGGTCACCGTACAGCGCGCGCTCGCGCGTGTAGTCGAGCCACACCCTGGGATACATCAGGTACGAGGCCAGGTCCTCGTCCGTCACCGGGCGCAGCAGGTACTGCTGGATGCGCGCGCGCTCGGCGGGGAGGTCCGCCGGCGGCAGCCGCGCGCCGGGGCGCACGGTGTTGGGCGCTGCGCCCTTGAGCACCTTCGCCTGCAGCGCGGGCGGGAAGCCGCCGTGCGGCTGGCCGAGGTCGCCGCGGAACAGCTGCACCACCGACTCCGGGAAGGCGACCTCGATATGCGGGTCGAGCACCTTCTCGCGACTCACGCCGGAGCTGACCATGAGGATCGCCAGGTCCCCGACCACCTTGGAGGTGGGCGTCACCTTGACGATGTCACCGAACATGTCATTGACGTCAGCGTAGGCGGCGGCGACCTCCGGCCAGCGCGCGTCCTCGATCCCCAGCGAGCGTGCCTGCTCGCGCAGGTTGGTGTACTGCCCGCCGGGCATGCCGTGCACGTACACCTCCGAGGCGCCCGCGCGCATGTCGCTCTCGAAGGCGAAGTACTGGCGGCGCACCTGCTCCCAGTACGCAGAGATCGCGCGCAGGTGGGCCGCGTCGATGCCGGTGTCGCGCTCCCCGAAGCGCAGCGCCTCAATGATCGAGCCTAAGTTCGGCTGCGAGGTGAGCCCGCTCATGGCATCGATCGCCCCGTCGACGGCATCGGCCCCGGCGGCCACTGCCGCCAGCACGCTGGCCGCGGCGATGCCGCTGGTGTCGTGAGTGTGGAAGTGCACCGGCAGGCCGACCTCGTCCTTCAGCGCCTTCACCAGAGCATAGGCGGCGCGCGGCCGGCACAGGCCGGCCATGTCCTTGATCGCCAGCACGTGCGTGCCGGCGGCCTTGAGCGCGCGCGCGATCTTAAGGTAGTAGTCGAGGGTGTACTTCTTCTCGTGCGGGCTGCTCAGGTTGCCGGTGTAGCAGATCGCCGCCTCACACAGCCGGCCGCTCTCCAGCACCGCATCGATGGCGACGCGCATGTTCTCGACCCAGTTGAGCGAGTCGAAGATGCGGAACACGTCCACCCCGCCTGCGGCGGCGCGCGCCACGAAGAAGCGCACCACGTTGTCAGGATAGTTGGCGTAGCCGACCGCGTTGGCCGAGCGCAGCAGCATCTGCAGCAGCAGGTTCGGCATCTGCTCGCGCAGCAGCGCCAGGCGCCGCCACGGGTCCTCGCGCAGAAAGCGCATCGCGACGTCGAAGGTGGCCCCGCCCCAGCATTCCACCGAAAACAGCTGCGGCAACAGGCTCGCGTAGTACGGCGCGATCGCGCTCATGTCGAGCGTGCGCAGGCGGGTCGCCAGCAGCGACTGATGCGCATCGCGCATGCTGGTGTCGGTGATGAGCACGCGCTGCTGGGCGAGCATCCACTGCGCGAAGCCCTGCGCGCCGAGCTCGTCGAGCTTCTGCTTACTGCCCGGCGCGGGCGGCGGCAGCGGGCCGGGCGGCAGCTTCGCGGGCGCAAAGTTCGCCGGTCGCGGCCGGTTGCGGGTCTCCGGGTGGCCGTTGACGATCGTGGTGCCGATGAACGAGAGGATGCGGCTGGCGCGGTCGCGCTTGCGCTGCCACTGGAACAGCTCCGGGGTCTCCTCGATGAAGCGCGTGGTGTAGTCGCCCGTGGCGAAGCGCGGGTGCGTGATGAGCTGGTCGAGGAAGCGCAGGTTGCTCACCACGCCGCGGATGCGGAACTCCCACAGCGCGCGGTGCATGCGCGCGATGGTCTCCTCGGGGGTCGGCGCCCAGGCGGTCACCTTCACCAAGAGCGAATCGTAGGAGCGCGAGATGATGGCGCCGGTGTAGGCGGTGCCAGCGTCCAGGCGCACGCCGAAGCCGGCAGGACTGCGGTAGGCGGTGATGGTGCCGTAGTCGGGAATGAAGTTGTTTTCCGGGTCCTCGGTGGTGATGCGGCACTGCAGGGCGTGGGCGCTGATGCGGATCTCCCCCTGCGCGGGCACGCCACTGGCCGGTTCGCCGATGCGCGCGCCGCCGGCGATGCGGATCTGCGCCTTCACCAGGTCGATCCCGGTGGCGCACTCGGTGACCGTGTGCTCGACCTGGATGCGCGGGTTGACCTCGATGAAGTAGAACTCACCGCTATCGGCGTCCTGCAGGAACTCGACCGTGCCGGCGTTGCGGTAGGCGGCCGCGCGGCCGATCTGGAGCGCCGCGGCGCACAGCTGCGCGCGCTGCGCATCGCTCAGGAACACCGCCGGGGCGCGCTCGACCACCTTCTGGTTGCGCCGCTGCGCGGTGCAGTCGCGCTCGAACAGGTGCACCAGGTTGCCGTGCTCGTCGCCCAGGATCTGCACCTCGACATGGCGCGCGCGGCGCACCAGCTTCTCCAGGTACACCTCGTCGTTGCCGAAGGCGGCCTGCGCCTCGCGGCGCGCGGCCGGCAGCAGTTCGCGCAGCTGCGCTTCGCCTGCCACCACGCGCATGCCGCGGCCGCCGCCGCCCCAGCTGGCCTTGAGCATCACCGGGTAGCCAATGCTGGCGGCCAGCGCCGCGCATGCGTCCAGCTCCGCCGGCAGCGCGGCGGTGGCGGGCATCACCGGCACGCCGGCCTGAACGGCGAGCGCGCGCGCGGCGACCTTGTTGCCCAGCACCTGCATGGTCTGCGGCTGCGGGCCGATGAACAGGATGCCGCTGGCAGCGCAGGCGCGCGCAAAGTCAGGGTTCTCGGCGAGGAAGCCATAGCCGGGATGGATGGCATCCACGCGCGCCTCGCGGGCGGTGCGCAGGATGTCCTCGATGTCGAGGTAGGCCTCCACCGGGCCGCGGTCGCGCCCCACCAGGTAGGCCTCGTCCGCCTTGGTCCGGTGCAGCGAGAAGCGGTCCTCCTGGGAGTAGATCGCCACGGTGCGCAGGCCCAGCTCGCTGGCCGCACGCATGACGCGGATGGCGATCTCGCCGCGGTTGGCGACCAGCAGGCTGCGGATCCGCTGCGGCGGCTCGGATTTCATTTAGTATTTACCGTCCGGAAGTGGGGCGAGTCCTTCAGGGTGGCATGCACATGCCGTGCCGTGGACGCGCCTCAAAATAATAGCCGCTTTGGGGGAAACCATGTCGCGCCTGAACCTGCCCGCCGTCTTGTGCCTGCTGCTCGCCTCCACCAGTGCGCCGGCCGCCGAGCCGACGATCGCCTTTGCCATCCATGGCGGGGCGGGGGTCATGGAGCGCGCGAAAATGACGCCCGAGCGCGAGGCCTCGTACCGTGCCGGCCTGGCTGCGGCGGTCGATGCCGGCTACGCGATCCTCGAGCGCGGCGGCTCGAGCCTGGACGCGGTGGCCGCGGCGGTGCGCATGATGGAGGACGACCCGCAGTTCAACGCCGGGCGGGGCGCGGCGCTGGACCACGACGGCGACGCGGAACTGGACTCGGCCATCATGGATGGCCGCGGGCCGCGCGCCGGGGCGGTAGCCGGGGTCTGGCACGTGAAGAATCCGGTCGACCTGGCGCGCCTGGTGATGGAGCACAGCCCGCACGTGCTGCTGGTCGCAGCCGGCGCCGAGGAGTTCGCCCTGGAGCAGGGCGTGGTGCTGGTGCCGAAGAGCTACTTCCGCACCCGCGCGCGCATCGCCGAGCTCGCCGAGGAGCAGAAGGCGGAGGAGGACAAGGCGAAGTCTCCCCTCCAGAACCCCAAGGGCACGGTGGGCGCGGTGGCGCTGGACCGTGCCGGCAACCTGGCCGCGGCCACCTCGACCGGGGGCCTCACCAACAAGCACGCCGGGCGTGTCGGGGACTCGCCGCTCATTGGCGCCGGCACCTACGCCAACAACCAGTCGTGCGCGGTCTCGGGGACCGGTGACGGCGAGTACTTCATGCGCCAGGTGGTCGCCTACGACATCTGCGCACTGGTGGCCTACCGCAAGATGACACTCGAGCAGGCCGTCACCGAGGTGGTGCACGAGAAGCTCGGTGCCACCGGCGGCACGGGCGGGGTGATCGCGGTCGACCCGGCCGGCAACATCGTCATGGACTTCAACACCGTCGGCATGTTCCGCGCGGCCCGCGACGGTTACGGGCGGCGCGAGATCGCCGTGTACCGCGACAAGTAGCCGCACGCATGCACGCCATTGCCATCCATGGCGGCGCCGGTGCCGCCCCGCGCGCCTCGCTCTCGCCCGAGCGCGAGCGGCGCTACCGCGCCGGCCTCGAGGCCTCCCTCGACGCCGGCTACGCCATCCTGGAGCGCGGCGGCTCGAGCCTGGACGCGGTGACCACCGCGGTGCGCATCCTCGAGGATGACCCGATGTTCAACGCCGGCCATGGCGCGGCCCTCACGCGCGACGGCGCCGCCGAGCTCGACGCGGCCATCATGGAGGGACTGGAGCTGCGCGCCGGCGCGGTCGCCTCGGTGCGCCACGTGAAGAATCCGATCGAGCTTGCGCCGCCGCATCATGCAGAAGTCGCGGCACGTGCTGCTGGTTGGCGCCGGCGCCGAGGAATTCGCGCTCGAGGAGGGCATGGCGCTGGTGCCCAACCACTACTTCCGCACCGCCGAGCGCCTGGAGCAGCTGCTGGCCGAGCAGCGCGGCGAGCGCGTCTCGGAGATCATGCCGTCCGCCCCGCGCGGCACCGTCGGCGCGGTGGCGCGCGACGGCGCCGGCAACCTGGCCGCGGCAACCTCCACCGGCGGCATGACCAACAAGCGTCCCGGCCGCGTCGGCGACTCGCCGATCATCGGCGCCGGCACCTACGCGAAGAATGGCGTGTGTGCGGTCTCGGCCACCGGGCACGGCGAGTACTTCATCCGCGCCGTGGCGGCCCACCACGTGTGCGCCGCCGTCGAGCACCGCGGCATCACCCTGGCGCAGGCAGTGCACGAGATGCTGCACCAGATCCTGCGCCGCCTCGGCGGCGACGGCGGCATGATCGCCGTCGATCACCACGGCGGGATCGTCATGGACTTCAGCAGCGACGGCATGTTCCGCGGCGCGCGCGACTCCAGCGGCCGCCGCGAGGTGGCGATCTACCAGGAACCCTAGGCGGCCTGCAGGTCGCGGCCGCGCAGTGCGCTCGGCGGCCGCGCCTCCCAGCGCGACCACACCCGGCGCAGGTGCTGCGCGGAGCGGAACCCGGCGCGCATCGCCACGCGCTCCAGGTCCAGGCGGCTCTGCGTCACCAGCTGCCGTGCGAGCGCAAAGCGGATCAGCTGCACGTAGTCGAGCGGCGAGCAGTTGGCATGCTCGGCGAACAGGCGCGCAAGGTTGCGCGCGCTGGTGCAGGCGACCGCCGACAGCTCGCGCGCTCCCCAGCGCGCGGCCGGGTCGCGTGCGACTGCGTCCTGCACGCGGTGCACGGCCGGGTGCAGGTGATTGCGGTGCATGACCCACGGCGAGAGGGCCGGGTCGCTGCCGGCGCGGCGCAGGTAGACCACCAGGTCGCGCGCCACATTCGCCGCCACCTGCGCGCCGAGCTGCTGGCCGATCACGTGCAGCGCGAGGTCCAGCCCGGCGGTGACGCCGGCGCTGGTGAACACCGTGCCGTCCTCGACGAAGATGCGGTTGTCGAGCACGCGGGCGCCGGGGGCGACGCGGCGCAGCTCTTCGAGGTGTTCGTGGTGGGTCGTGCAGGCGCGCCCGCCCAGCAGCCCGGCGTGCCCGGCCAGCACGCTCCCGGCACACACGCACATGAGCAGCGGACTCGCGCACCGCGCCGCCGCGCAGCCACTGCACCACCTGCTGCGCGGCCGCATCGTTCAGGTCGATGCGCGGCCCGGCGATCCCGGTGAGCACCACGATAGAGCCGGGGGCCGGCTGATGCGGCAGCGGCTCGAGGTCGCACAGGTTCAGGCCCACCGCGGCCTGCAGCCGCGGCTGCGGTGCCACGAATCGCATGCGGTAGCTGCCCGGGCGCTGCGCCTCGGCGTTGCGGAACGCATCGGCGGGTCCGGCGACATCGAGCAGCACCACGCTGGGCAGCAATACGAAGAACACGTCGCGCGGGGTATCCATGAGTGCCTGCCTGCCCTTACGCGAGCGCGCCTGCGCTGGAGACGATCTCCGCAAAGCGCCCGTCGAGCACCAGCTCAGTACGCTCGCGGATCTCCGCGGGGCTCACCTTGCGCCCGGCGCGCGTCTGCATCTGGAAGGTGAGCGTGGCATCGGTGATGTAGCGCACGCTGAAGCCAAGGTCCGAGGCATGGCGCGCGGTGGTCTCGCAGCACTGCTCGGTGCGGATCCCCGTCACCAGCAGGGCCTCGATCCCGCGGCCGCGCAGCCAGTGCTCCAGGGTCGTCCCGTCCGCCGCCACGGCGAACATGGCCGAGTGGACCGCCTTGTGGAATACCGCCGCGGGGCGCAGCGACAGCTCGCGCAGCGCGCGCACCTGGCCGGAGGCGGCCGTGAATGGATTGCCGGCATCCTCGCCGGGCTCACGGTGGAAGACCTGCACCACCGGGATGCCCTGGGCCTGGCAGCGGTCGATGAGCGACTGGGTATTCTTAAGGAAGCCCGGCAGCTCGGCGTCGTTGAAGTACGGGCGGCTGCGGAAGGATTCCTGGGCGTCGATGACAAGCAGAGCCTGCTTCATTGTCGTAGTCCTTGAGTGATTTTCGGACTACATCTTCTCCGGTTACCCAGGCTATTTCTACGGCCTTTCGGGACGACGACCGCTCAAAAAAGGACGCCGTACCAAAGCCCCCGGTCCGAGGAACGCGATCCGCTGCGTGGCCACTCGGCGGCCCCCTGGTCAGGTGCTCTTTACTACCTGCAGCCCCTGGGGGGGACGGGCCACGCCGCGCGGGGCCGGTTGCGGTGCCATTAGCGGGCCGCGACGCCGCGGAAAGGCGGGGGCGAGGCGCAGGGGCTCCGTGCAGGCCCGCGTTTCGGCTGCCAGCAATGTCTGGCCGCGCAGCTGGGCGCGCCACAGAGCCGCCGTATCTTCGATCTGGGCCGCCGCCAGCAATTCACGCCACGCGCGCGGGTGGCGCAGCCAGCGCGGCCTGAGCCATTCCGGGTGCGCCGCAGAGAGGCCGCGGATCTGGCCGAGGGTGCGCTGCGCGAGCAGGTTCACGCACGGTGCGGGCATTCCCAGCAGCAGCTGCGCGGCGCTGCTGTGGCAGCGCGCGAGGTGCCAGCCGAACACGCACACGGCCTGCAGCAGCGCAGCCGTACCGGCGACGCTGAAGAACGCCGCTCCCGTGGCCGCACCGGCCTCGGCCGGGGGCCGCTGCCAGCGACGCGCCTCGGCGAACCCGGCATCCAGCAGCAGGTAGTGGCAGGTTGCGGCGCGGCGGCGGCCCGCGGCATCGAGCGCTCGCCACTGCTCGCCGAACTGCCCGAGCAGCGCATGGTCGCCGCTCAGGCGTGCCTGCTCGGCCATGAGCGCCAGGCAGCCCTCGTTGAGCTCGAACAGCGACTCGAGGGTAGTGGCGCGCAGCGCGCTGGCGGCGCCCGTCACCGCACTGGCATGGCCGTCATGGATCTCGCACTGCAGCAGCATGGCGCACTCCTTTCTCTCGCGGGAGCGGCCATCCTAGAGCGCGGCGCCCGGAAATGTCATCCACGGATTTGGGGATTTTTTACCAAATTTGTCCGCTTGCAATTCCCAGCGGCACCAACAAAATGGCGCGTCCGTAACCGGAAATCACCGCCATGCGTATTACCGACGACCGCTACCACCGCGAACGGCTGCGCATGGAACTCGCGCTGCGCTTCCTGCGCCACGAGGCGCGCACGCAGACCATCCGCGCCTGGACGGGCCTGAGCGACGACCGCATCCGCAAGCTGTACCGCTCGTACCTGGACGACGCCCGCGGCGAGTTGCCGCGCCACCGCGGCAAGTCACCGCACCAGGTGGCCTACTTCACCCGCTCCACGCGCCTGCAGGACGAGACCCTGGCGCTGGCCACCGCCTTGTGGCTGCTCGGGGTGCTCGCCAACACCGATGCGTCGGCGGCTCCCGGCTCGCTGGCCGCCCTGGGGCGCGGCGCACTGCTGTGCGAGGCCTTCGATTCCTACCGCCTGGCGCACCCGGCCGCGCAGATCTCCTTCGAGCACGCGGTGTTCCTGGTGAACGTGCTCTCCAGCGGCGAGCAGCTGCGCATCGGCTGGTGCACCGGCTGCGGCGGACTGATGGTGACCGAGCCGTTTTCGCTGCGCGTGAGCCGCTGCCACCACTGTAGCGGCACCCCACGCTGCTAGAATCCGCCGCCATTGCCCGCGGCGGCAGGCGGAACGGATTCATGAGTCACGAGCGGCCGAACTTCTTTGCCGGTCCTTACCTGGATCGCCGCGCCGATCTGCGCGAGGAACAGGACTGGCTCGAGGCCGCGCGCGCCGATCCGGCCACGCGCTACCTGCTTGGGCGGGGCAGCGAGCAGCTGCTCAGCGGCGGGCCCTCTCCGGGTATCGCCTTCCTGGATGGCACCGCGCCGCCGGTAGCGGGGGCGCAGCCCCACGAGCTGCTGCTGCTGGGCTGGTTCCGCGGTACGCGGGTGGTGCTGATCGACCTGCCGTCGGCGGCCTCGCCGGAGCTGCCGCCCGGCAGCCGCTTCGAGGAGCTGCGCCCGCTGGCGCCGCTGATGGACGCCGAACAGGCAGGGTTGCTCGCCTATGCGCGCGCCCTGGCCACCTGGCGCGCGCGCCAGCGCTACTGCGGCGCCTGCGGGTCGCCCACGGTGGCCTCGCACGCCGGCCACTGCCTGGTGTGCTCCGATCCTGCCTGCGCCCAGCAGTACTTCCCGCGCATCGACCCGGCGATCATCGTGCTGGTCAGCGACGGTGAGCGCGCGCTGCTCGGCCGCCAGGCGAGCTGGCCGCCGCGCCGCGTGTCGACGATCGCCGGCTTCGTCGAGCCCGGGGAGAGCCTGGAGGATGCGGTGGTGCGCGAAGTGGCCGAGGAGACCGGCGTGCTCGTCAATAACGTGCGCTACGACTCCTCCCAGCCCTGGCCCTTCCCCTCCTCGTTGATGCTCGGCTTCTTCGCCAGCGCCGCCCCGGGCAGCATCGTGCGCGTGAGCGGGGAACTGGAGGACGCGCGCTGGTACACGCGCGAGCAGATCACCGCCGGCGAGGCGCTCGCGCCGCCCACGCAATCGATCTCCTGGCGCCTGATCGAGACCTGGTTGCAGGGCGCGAGCTAGCCGCATGTGCCTGCTGGTGCTCGCCTGGCGGGTTCACCCGCGCTATCCGCTGGTGGTCGCCGCCAACCGCGACGAGTTCCACGAGCGCCCGGCGGCCGCGCTGGCCAGGTGGCCGGCGCCCGATGACATCCTCGCCGGGCGCGACCTGCGTGCGCACGGCACATGGCTCGCGCTGGACCGTGCGCGGCGCTTCGGCGTGGTCACCAACTTCCGCGAGCTGCAGCGCCCGCGCGCCGCCGCGCCCTCGCGCGGCGGGCTGATCCCCCAGTACCTGCGCGCGGCGCGCGGCCCGCAGGAATTCTTCGCCGCGCTTGCCGGGCAGGCGGCCGAATACTCCGGTTTCAACCTGCTGCTCGCCGACCCGGACTCGCTGTGGTACGGCTCCAATCGCGCCACCCCGTTCGCGCGTGCCCTGGCCGCCGGGGTGCATGGGCTCTCCAACGAATCCCTGGATACTCCGTGGCCCAAGCTGCAGCGCGTGCGCCGGGGCTTCGAGGCCTGGCTGCGCGATGCACCGCAGGCCGACCCGGCGCGCTTGTTCGCGCTGCTTGCCGACCGCACCCGCGTCAGCAACGAGGACGAACTGCCGCACACCGGCCTGTCACGCGAGTGGGAGCAGGTGCTCTCCTCGCCGTTCGTGCAGGACCCTGACTACGGCACGCGCTGCTCAACGGTGCTGATGCTGGAGAGAAACGGTGCCTGTTACCTCGCCGAGCGGCGCTTCGACGCACAGGGGAACACCCTGGGCGAGACTGAACTCAGGCTGAACGCCGGCGAGTGGCCCTGACGAACACGGAACCGACCACGCCGCTCGGCAGTCTCAACAGCACGGCGCCAAGCGGCTGCGCCCGTAAGGCTCTAGAATTCCCGGACTTTCTCCAGGCACACGGTGAGATGGCGCAGCGCAAACCCCCGCCGCGGGTACGTCGATGGCTTACGCTGACCCCGGCGCTGCTCGTGTGCCTGCTCGCCGGGGCCTGGGCGCGCGCCGCGACGGCCGTTGATGTGGACGTGCGTGGCGTCGATGACGAGCTGCGCGACAACGTGCTCGCCTACCTGAGTTTCGAGCGCTACAAGAAGGGCGGCGCCGACCTGACGCCCGACATCGTCGACCGGCTGCATGAGCGCGTGGAGCGCGAGGTGGATGCGGCACTGCGGCCCTTCGGCTACTACGAGCCCCAGGTCCAGTCGAACGTCACCCAGGAGGGTAACGGCACCTGGAAGGTGACCGTGGACATCAACCCCGGGACGCCGGTGCTGGTGGAACACATCGACGTGCTGGTCGATGGCCCGGGGCAGAGCGACCCGCTGTTCCAGCGCATCCTCAGGCGTCTGCCGCTGCGCGCCGGGCAGCGCCTGAATCACAAGAGCTACGAGGACATCAAGGGCGACCTGCAGCGCACCGCCGCCACCTACGGCTACTTCGACGCCAAGCTGATCCGCAACGAGCTGATCGTGGACCCCCCGAACCACAAGGCCAACATCGCGCTGGAGATGGACACCGGCGAGCGCTACCGCTTCGGCAAGACCACCATCAAGCAGAGAGTGGTGCGCGAGTCGCTGGTGCGGCGCTACCTGCGCTACCAGGACGGCGAGCCGTTCGACCTCACGCAGGTGCTGCGCACCCAGTTCGCACTCGATGATGCGCAGTACTTCGCGAACCTCGAGGTGCTGCCCGGCGATCCGGACCGCACCGCGCACACCGTGCCGGTGAACATCAGCGCGGACGCCAGCCGCCGCCACCGCTACTCCATCGGTGGCGGGTATGCCACCGACACCGGGGTGCGCGGCACGCTCGGCTTCGACGACCACCGCATCAATGCCAGCGGGCACACCTTCAGCGTCGCGGCACAGTTCGCCCAGGTCACCAAGTACAGCCTGCAGGCGCGCTACACCATCCCGGTCGGCGACCCGGCGGTGGAGAACTTCTCGATGCGCGGCAGCATCGAGCAGCGCGACTGGGGCGATGTGACGAGCAACACCCTGTCCGTGGGTCCTGCTTTCACCGCCGTGACCGGCAGCTGGCAGCACGTGTGGCTGGTGAACGCCGTGCACACCACGACGCGCGCGGACAACAACGACGTGGCGACCCTGGAAGGCTCGCAGACCGATCGGCTGCTGGTGCCGGAGCTGGACATCGCCTCGGTTCCCAAGGGCTACCTGGGCGAGCCGCTGTTCGAGCGGCCGCTGTTCATCGAGATCCGCGGCTCGCACTCCTCGCTGGGCTCGAACTCCAACTTCGCGCAGATGCATGTCCAGGCCGAGCGCGTGTTCCGCGTCGCCCGCAAGTGGCACCTGCTGGTGCGCGGGGAAGTGGGCGCGACCTTCGCCTCGGAATTCAGCCAGCTGCCGACCATCTACCGCTTCTTCGCCGGCGGCGACAACAGCGTGCGCGGCTTCGGTTACGAGGCGCTGTCCCCCACGCAGCCGACGACCTACTGCCCGAAGGACCCGCTGCTGCCGCAGCCGGTACCCTGCCCCGAGCCCCCGGGGAGCCTGACCGTCTACACCAAGGTTGGCGGCAAGGACGTGATCACTGGCACCGTGGAGATCGTGCGCGACCTGCCCAAGAGCCTCGGCGTCGCCACCTTCTTCGATTACGGCAACGCCTTCGACAGCTGGGCCGATGCGACCAAGCTGGCGTACGCGGTCGGGGTGGGCTTGCGCGTGCGCCTCTCGGTGCTGACACTGGGCATCGACATTGCCAAGCCGCTGTACGAGCCGTGCGCGCAGCCGATCGAGGTGGGGCGCACGGGCTGCACGCCCGGCGGCCTGCGACTGCACATCAACTTCTCACCCAAGCTGTAGCTCGTGCGCCGCCGCATACTGCTCATCCTCGCCAGCATCCTGATCGTGACGCTCATCGTCGCGCCGTTCGTGCTGGTGTGGTCGGTGCTGTTCACCGCCGGGGGCGTGCAGTTCGTCGCGCGCCACCTGCCGCACCATCTTGGCAGCATCGACCTGAGCATCGAGGGACTCTCCGGCACGGTCGCCAGCGGGCTGCACGCCCAGCGCGTGGAGATCGACCAGGAGCTGGTGCACCTCAGGTTCGACGACGTCGCGGCGCACGTGGCGCTCGCGCCGCTGCTGCTGCAGACGATCCGCTCACCGTCGGTCACCGTGGGCAGCGTACGGGTCGAGGTCAAGAAGCGGGTGCATCCACCGACGCCTGGACCGCCGGGGTTCCTGCCGCGCTGGCTGCTCATCAATGCCGACCAGGTGCACGCCGGCACCGCGACCCTCGCGGTCTACAACGGCTTCGGCCTGGTGGTCACGGAACTGAGCACCGCGGCGGTGGTGCGCCGCCACAGCATCCGCATCTTCGGCTTCACCGGGCAGCTGGAGGGGGCCCGGGTGGGGCTGAACGGGGTGCTGCGCGCCACCGACCCGTTCGGCATGGCGGTGCAGTACCACCTCGACTGGCACCCGGCCGGCCAGCCGGCCTGGACCGCCGACGGCAACGCCCTGGGTGACCTGAATGCGCTCAACATCGTCGCGCGCACGGCGAGCCCGTTCCGCGCCGACCTCACCGGCCAGCTGCTCGATCTCACCAACCACTTCCACTGGGCGGGGGATGCGGTGCTGCAGGACTTCGCCCTGGATGCCTGGGGCATCTCCGGCCCGCTCGGCAGGATTACCGGGCACATCGCCGCCGCGGGCGACCTCAACAGCTTCACCGGGCACGGGCCCGTCAACCCGTCCGGGCTGCACGCCGGGATCTTCGAGGTGCTCTTCGACGGCGGCTACGCCGACCACGTGCTCACCGCCAAGCGCATGGAGGCGCGGCACGTGGAGTCCGGGGCGCGGGCGACCGGCGCCGGCACCATTGCCATCGTCGACAACGGCCCGCGCCTGGACCTGAGCGGGCGTTGGGAGCAGTTCCGCTGGCCCTTGGTCGGCCGCGAGCCGCCGCTGCGCAGCGCGGCCGGGACCTTCACGCTCCAGGGAGTGCTGCCGTACCGGGTGCATGTCACCGGCGACGTGCGCGCGGCCGCACTCGCGCCGGTACCGGTGGATGTCTACGGCACACTTGGCAAGGACCGCTTCACCTTCGAGCGCGCCGAGCTCGAGCTGTATGGCGGACACACCAGCGCTCAAGGCGAGGTGGTGTGGAGCGGCGCGGGCAGCTGGCAGGTCAGCGGTCGCGCCACCGGCATCAACCCCGGGCTGGTGCGCGCCGATCTGCCCGGCAGCCTCAACTTCAACTACACCACCACCGGGAGCGGCTTCAGCGCGCCGGGCAGGCTCGCCATGTCCGCCTCGTTCACCGAACTTAGCGGCAAGCTGCGCGGCGCCAGCGCCAGCGGCGGCGGCACGGTCGCCCTCAACCGCAGCACGCTCGAGTTCAGCAACGTGCGTGTGAACCTCGGCGGCACCAGCCTCGCCCTCGACGGGCAGGTGGACGAGCGGCTGAACCTGCGCTTCGCGCTCAACACCCAGGACCTGAGCCTGCTCGCCGCCGACAGCCGCGGGCAGCTGAAGGCATCCGGCACAGTGGCCGGCACGCTCGCCAATCCTGCCGTCGTGGCGATCGCCCACGGCCACGACATTGACTACCAGGGTCTCAAGATCGCCTCCTTCGAGGCGAACATCGACTTCGATCCCGCGGCCACCGAGCGTGAATCGCACGTCGAGATCGGCGTCCACAAGCTCAGCTACAAGACGCGCACGCTGGATGCCGCGGCGTTCACGCTGCAGGGGCTGCCCAGCGCCTACTCCGTGCACCTCAGCGCCAGTGCCCCGGGCCTGGCCGCCAGTGTCCAGGCGCGCGGCGCGTACACAGCGCAGAGCTTCAGGGGACAGCTGACCGCCCTCACACTGAGCGGCAACGACGCGTTGCACCTGGCGCTGGAACGCCCGGTCGAACTGCTGGTCTCACCGGACCACGTGCGGGTCGAGTGGCTGTGCCTGGCGGGCACGCCGGGGAGTATCTGCGCCGACGGCGACTGGACGCCGGCGGCCTGGTCGACGACGGCGACGACGAACGAGCTGCCCTTGGCGACCCTCACCGCCGGCATGACCCCCTCGGTCCAGTACCTGGGAACCGGCAGCGCGCACTTAAAGCTCTCCGGGGGCGCAGCGCTGCCGACGGTGGGCACATTGCGCGCGCAATTGGCGGATGCCGAGATCGCGCACCGGCTGGCGAGCAGGAAGATCGAGCGCACCCGCATCGGCTCGGGCACCGTCGACATCAACGCGACGCCGGCCACGGTTAACGCGCAGTTCAACCTCGGCGATGGCCAGGTCGGCACGATGACCGCGAAGCTCGACATCCAGCGCTCCGCGCCGCGCTGGCAGGACATGCCCGTCAGCGGCGAACTGCACGCGCACAGCGCCGACTGCGGCCTGGTGACGCTCTACGTGCCACAGATCGACCGCGCCTCCGGCCAGTTCACCGCCGACGTCGGCGTCGCCGGCACGGTGGGCGCGCCGCGCCTCTCGGGCCTGATCAAGGTCACCGACGGGGAGCTCGATGCGTACGTGGTGAACCTGGCGCTGCGCCAGCTGGCCATGGAGGCGCGCCTGGGAGATGCCGGCATCGACTTCAAGGGCAGCGCCAAGGCCGGCAGTGGCACGCTCAGCGCCGACGGCCACTTGGAATGGCGCAACCTCGTGCCCTACGGCAAGTTCCACCTGCAGGGCAGCAACCTGCGCGTGGTAGACGTCCCCGAGGCCCAGATCGATGCCTCCCCGGATCTGCTGTTCGATATCAGCGGCCACAAGATCGAGGTGACCGGCAAGGTGGCGGTTCCGTACGCCAAGATCGCTCCCAAGGACATCACCAACGCCGTGCGCGCCTCGGACGACGAGGTGATCGTCGGTCGCGAGGAGGACGATCCCGCGAACCGCTTCGAAGTCATGAGCGACATCACGCTCTCCCTCGGCGACCGCGTCACGATCGACACCATGGGACTCACCGGCAGGCTCACCGGCAGCATTGCCATCCGCAGCGGCTATGACGCCATCACGCGCGGCACCGGCGAGCTGTCGGTCGCCGGCGGCAGCTATACCGCCTACGCGCGCAAACTGGACATCCAACGCGGCCGCCTGATCTTCACCGGCGGCCCGATCGACAACCCGGGCATCGACTTGCGGGCGGCGAAGGTGTTCCCCGATGTGACCGCCGGCGTCAACGTGCGCGGTACGCTGCTGCAGCCGCGCATGTCCTTCTTCTCCGACCCGCCGCTCACCCAGTCGCAGATCGTCTCGCTGATCCTCGCCGGCGGCTCGCTGGAGACCGCCCAGAAGGGCGCCGGCAATGCCGCGCTGGGCCAGGCCGCTGCGCTGCTCGCCAGCCAGGTCGGCTCGCACGTCGGCATCCAGGACGTGAGCCTCGAGTCGGACGTGACGAATGAAACGTCCCTGGTGCTGGGCCGCTACCTGTCCCCGCGCCTGTACGTCAGTTACGGCATCAGTCTGACCGAGCAGTTGAACACCCTGAAGCTGCGCTACACGCTGGGCGACCACTGGACCCTGAAGACCGAGGTCGGCCAGTCGATCAATGGTCAGGTGTCCGGCCTCGATCTGGTCTACTCCATCGACAAGTAAGCCTGCCTGCCTGCGCCGCGCTCGCTGGTGCGGCCAGCCTCATCATACTTGACTCTCGTGCATTAAAATGCACAATGCGCGCATGTTTATGCGTAAAGCCACCTGATGCTCACCGACGCCCACCAGCTGGAGCGCCGTGGCGCGATCCTGCGCATCCTGCGCGCGGGCCAGGTGCGCAAGCAGTCCGACCTGGTGCGCCTGCTGAAGAAGGAGGGCCACGAGGCCACCCAGTCCTCCATCAGCCGCGACCTGCGCGACCTGGGAGTGCTCAAGGCGAGCGGCCGCTACGTCCTGCCACCGGAGGAGGTCAGCCGCGCCAACGGTGACTTCGGCACGCTGGCCCAGTTCGTGCGCGAGCTGCGCCCGGCGGGTGCCTCGATCACGGTGCTGCGCACCACCATCGGGGCTGCGCAGAGTGTCGCCGTGGCCATCGACAAGGTGCAGTGGCCCGAAGTCGCAGGCACCCTCTCCGGCGACGACACCATCTTCATCGCCACCGCCACGCTGCGCGACCAGCAGGCCCTCATCGAGCGCCTGCGCGCGCTGTTCCGAGTCTAACCATGCCAGCGACCGCTCCACGTCCGGGCGCCAAGCCCATCGTCCTCGCTTATTCCGGCGGCCTGGACACCTCCTTCCTGGTGCCATGGCTGGCCGAGAACCAGCAGCGCCCGGTGATCACCGTCACGGTGGACACCGGCGGCATCGATGCCGCCGCGGCCGGCACGCTCGCCGAGCGCGCCCGCGCGCTCGGCGCGATCGAGCACTACCAGATCGACGCCCGCAGCGACTACTTCGAGCAGGTGCTGCGCTTCCTGATCATGGGCAACGTGCGGCGCGGGCAGCTGTACCCGCTGTGCGTCGGCGCCGAGCGCGCCATGCAGGCGCAGACCATCGCGCGCATGGCGCGCCGGCTCGGCACCGACGTGGTGGCGCACGGCTGCACCGCAGCCGGCAACGACCAGGTGCGCTTCGAGGTCGCGCTGCGCACCCTCGCCCCGGACCTGAGCGTGCTGGCGCCGGTGCGCGACCAGGCGTTCCGGCGCGAGGATGAGCTTGCCTACCTCAAAGAGCGCGGCCTGCCGATGCCGCCGACCGGCGCCAAGTACTCGGTCAACCGCGGCCTGTGGGGCGTGACCATCGGCGGCCGCGAGACCCTCACCTCCGCCGGCAGCATCCCGGAGGAGGCCTGGCTGCTGACGCGCGATGCCTTCAGCAAGCCACGGCCGCCCGAGCGCCACGTGCTCAGCTTCCGGCAGGGCAAGCCCGCCGCGCTCGACGGCCGCGCGGCCGCGGCAGTGGAGATCATCGAGAGTGTCGAGGCGCTCGCCGCGCCGTTCGGCATCGGCCGCGGCATCCACCTGGGCGATACCATCATCGGCACCAAGGGGCGCGTGGCCTTCGAGGCCCCCGCCGCCGAGGTCCTGCTCACCGCCCATCGCGAGCTGGAGAAACTCGTGCTCACCGGGCGCCAGCAGCGCATGAAGGACCTGGTCGCCCAGTCCTACGGCGACCTGGTGCACGAAGGACAGCTGCTCGATCCGGTGTGCCGCGACATGGAGGCGCTGCTGCTGTCCTCGCAGCAGCGCGTGACCGGGGACGTGCACGTGCTGCTGTCGAGCGGCAACCTGTTCGTCGAGGGCGTGGAGTCACCCTACTCGCTCATGTCCGCCTCCAGGGGCGTGTACGGCGAGGCGGCCGGGGAATGGACCGCCAGCGACTCGCTCGGCTTCTCGCGCATCGTCGCGCTGCCGGGGGTGTTCTACACGCGCGCCGGCGAGCAGGCCGCGGCCCAGAAGTCCTAGCCGTGGCCGAGATCCGCCGCATCCTGGTCGACAAGCTGGCCTCGGTGACCCAGGCCTGCGGGCTGTCGCACGAGGTGAGCGTCGCCGCGGACATCCCGGCCGCGGAGGGCGTGGTCGTGGTGGTCGAGGTGCTGACCAACAAGTCGACCTACAACACCCTCGAACTCACCAGCGGCCGCATGGCCAAGGTTGGCAAGGGCGACATCGTCGCCGGCGCCCTGGGGCACCGCAAGGCGCTGTTCGGCTACTCCGGCCACGTGCCCGAGACCGTCAGGCCCGGGGACATCATCCAGATGCTCAACATCGGCGGCGTGCTGGGCATCTGCGACTCCATCAACCCCGACAAGGGCAAGCCCTTTGACTGCCGCGTGCTCGGGGTGGCGCTGAACTTCCCCTACCTCGGCGAGCGCATCGGCGTGCCGGCGCGCGTCGGCCGCAAGGCGCTCGACCTCGGCGCCGCCCTCGACACCGCCGGGGTGCCGGTGGTCGCACTCGCCGGCACCTGCATGGAGGCGGGCAAGACGGCCGCGGCGTGCGCGGTGATCTCGCGCATGCGCCACCGCGGGCTCACCGTGGACGCCTTCAAGGCCACCGGCGTGTCGCTGCGGCGCGATATCCTGGCGATGGAGGACGCCGGCGCACGGCAGTGCGCGATCTTCACCGACCTCGGCGTCGTCACCACCACGCGCCTCAACGGCCCGGCGCTCACGCGCACCATGCTCACCGAACTGGCCGCCAACAAGCCCGACGTGCTGGTGTTCGAGCTCGGCGACGGCATCCTCGGCACCTACGGCGTCGATGCCATCCTCGAGTGCCCGGACATCCGCGCGGCACTGAGCGCGGTGATCCTGTCCGCCAACGACCCGGTGGCCGCCTGGGGCGGCGTGAAACTGCTGCGCGAGCGCTTCCACATCGAGCCGTGCGTGGTGACCGGGCCGGCCACCGACAACCAGGTCGGCGTCGAGATCATCGTCAGCCAGATGGGCGTGCCGGCCTTCAACGCCATCAGCAGCGGCGCGGCCCTGGGCGACCGGGTCATCGAGGCGCTCGGCCTGAAGGCCGCGGCGGCGCAATGAGCACGCCGGTCCCCGCGGTGATCCTCGGCGGCACCGGCTACGTGGCCGGCGAGCTGCTGCGCCTGCTGCACGCCCACCCGCACTTCACCGTTGCGGCGGTGATGTCCGACAGCCAGCCGGGCGAGCCGGTCGCGGCGGCCTTCCCGCACCTGGCGAGCGCCTACCCGCAGCTGTGCTTCAGCTCCCAGGCGCAAGTGCAGCAGGTGCTGTGCGGGGCTGCGCAGGCGGCGCTGTTCTCGGCCGCTCCCCACGGAGTCTCCGCTGCGCTTATCGACGCACTGCTGACGGCGGCCGAGCAGGCCGGTACCCGGCCGCGGGTGGTGGACATCTCGGCAGACTTCCGCTACGCCAGCGCTGCCGCCTATTCGGCCGTGTACGGGCACCCGCACGGGGCACCGGCGCGCCTCGCCCAGTTCAGCTGCGCGCTTCCGGAGCATCTGGCTGAGCTGAAGACCCCGCACGTCGCCCACCCGGGCTGCTTCGCGAGCGCCATCCTGCTCGCCAGCGTGCCGCTGCTGGCCGCCGGCCTGGTCACCCCGTCCCTCTTCGTCAGCGGCGTGACCGGCAGCACCGGCTCGGGCCGCAAGCCGGTGCCGGGCACCCACCACCCGCTGCGCCATGGGGACCTGTACAGCTACAGCGCCCTGGGGCACCGCCACGTGCCGGAGGTCGCCGCCTGCGCCGCGGCGGCCTCGGGAGTGGCCGCGAAGTTCGCGTTCGTGCCGCACTCCGGGCCGTTCGCGCGCGGCATCCACGTGACCCTGCAGGCACAGCTCGCCCGCGGCAGCGACACGCGGCAGGTCATCAGCGCGCTGCAGGCCTTCTATGGCGGCTCGCCATTCGTGCGCGTCAGCGCCGCTGCCCCGCGCATCAAGGACGTGGCGGGCAGCAACTACGCGCACCTGTCGGCGGTGGTCATGGACGGCACGGTCGCGGTGCTGTGCGCGATCGACAACCTCAACAAGGGTGCCGCCGGCGGGGCGGTGCAGTGGATGAACCGCATGTTCGACCTGCCCGAGAGCGCCGGCCTCACCGCGCCGGCCCCGGGCTGGACCTAGGAAGGGCGCCGCCGATGCCAGCCACCACCCAGGCCCCTGCGGACTACCTCGCGCCGGTGTTTTCCCAGTACCCGCTCGAGGTGGTCTCCGCCAGCGGCGTGTGGCTGACCAACAGCCGCGGCGAGCGCGTCCTCGACCTGTATGGCGGCCACGCCGTGGCCGCCCTGGGCTACGCGCATGCAGGTTTCACCGCCGCGCTGGCAAGCCAGGCGCAGCAGTGCAATTTCCAGAGCAATGCCGTGGCGATGGCCGTACGCAGCCGCGCCGCCGAGCGGCTGGTGCGCTTCTGCGCCCTGCCCTTCAGCAGCGTGTTCTTCGTCAACAGCGGTGCCGAGGCCAACGAGAACGCACTCAAGATTGCGCTGCGCACGAGCGGCCGGGCGCAGGTGGTGGCCATCGAGGGCGCCTTCCACGGACGTACCGCCGCTGCCGGCGCGGTGACCTGGGGCGCGCGCGAGAAGTGGTACGGCTTCCCGCGCACCCCGTTCGAGGTGGACTTCATCCCGCGCGGTGACCCTGGGGCCATCGCCGCGCGGGTCACGCGAGCGACCGCGGCCGTCATCGTCGAGCCGGTGCAGGGACTGGCCGGGGCGGTAGACCTGGGTGGCGCGTACCTCGGCGCACTGCGCCGGCGCTGCGATGAGGTCGGGGCGCTGCTGATCTTCGACGAGGTGCAGTGCGGGGTGGGCCGCACCGGCCAGCCGTTCGCGGCCAACATGTACCAGGTGATGCCCGACATGCTCACCACCGCCAAGGCCCTGGGCAATGGCTTCCCGTGCGCCGCGTTGCTGTCAACGGCGGCGGTCACCGCGACCTTCACGCCCGAGTCCCTCGGCACCACCTTCGGTGGCGGGCCGATGGCCTGCGCGGCCATCGAGGCGGTGCTCGAGGCCATCGAGAGCGAGCAGCTGCTGGCGCGCGTGCAGCGCACCGGCGCCTACATCCGCGAGCGCTGCGTGGTGGGACCGGTGACCGGCCACCAGGGCGCGGGGCTGCTGGTGGGCTTGCGTACCGCGCGGCCGGCGCGCGAGGTGCAGGCGGAACTTCTGGAGTGCGGCATCCTCACCGGCACCGCGAGCGATCCGCGCGTGCTGCGGCTGTTGCCACCGTACATCCTGGAGGAAGAACACGTCGACATGCTGGCCGATGCGCTGGCGGAGCTGCCGCCGTGAAGCGCTTCCTGGATCTTGCCGACTTCAGCCGCGCGGAGGTGCTGGAGCTGCTGAAGCTGGCGCGGCGCCTCGAGAGCCACCCGGAGCCGCGCGCGCTCGCCGGCAAGATCCTGGGGCTGGTGTTCTTCAATCCCTCGCTGCGCACGCTGGCCTCCTTCCAGGTCGCAATGGCGCGCCTGGGCGGCAGTTCCTTCGTCATCAGCCCCGGGCAGGGAACCTGGCAGCTGGAAACACGCACGGGTGTGGTCATGGACGGCGCGGCCGCCGAGCACGTACGCGAGGGCATCCCGGTGCTGGCCTCGTACTGCGACGCGCTCGGCATCCGCGCCTTCGCAGAGGGCAAGGACCTGGCGAGTGACCTGGCGGAGAGCGCCTTCAATGGCATGGCGGACCTGATCGACAAGCCGCTGATCAACCTCGAGTCAGCGATCAACCATCCCTGCCAGGCACTGGCGGACTGGAAGACGCTGGACGAGCTGGGGGTCCCGGCGGGCGGTCGCTTCGTGCTCTCCTGGGCCTACCATCCGCGCGCACTGCCCCTGGCGGTGCCGGCCGCGGCCGTGCACATGGCCGCGATGCGCGGCATGGAAGTTATCGTGCTGCGGCCCGAAGGCTACGCGCTGCCCGCACCGATCATGGAGCGGGCGCGCCATGCCGCCGCCGCCGCGGGCGGCTCGGTGCGCGAGACCGCCGACCGCGACGACGCGCTGCGCGGGGCGCAGGTGCTGTACGTCAAGGAATGGGGCGCCACCGAATGCTACGGCGATGCCGCCGCGGAGGCGCAGCTGCGCCGCCAGCTCACCGGCTGGTGCGTGCGCAACGACTGGTTCGGCTCCGCCCCCGACTGCCACGTGATGCACTGCCTGCCGGTGCGGCGCAACACCGCGATCGCGGACGAAGTCCTCGATTCGGCCCGCAGCGTCGTGCAGCGTGAGGCCTACAACCGCCTGCCGGCGCAGATGGCCGTCCTGCACCAATTGCTCAGCTGACACCCAGGAACCCACGCGCATGATCATGAACCGAGGCGACCAGACCCTTGCCATCCGCGCGCTGCGCAGCGCCGCCCCCTACATCCGCATGTACAAGGGCAAGACCTTCGTCGTGAAGGCCGGCGGCGGGGTGTTCGCCGATGCCGCCGCCACGCGCGCGCTGGTTGAGCAGATCGCGATCCTGCACTACTTCGGCGTGCGCGTCGTGCTGGTGCACGGCGGCGGCCCGCAGCTGACCGAGCTGTCCGGGCAGCTCGGCCTCAACACCCGCATGGTCGAGGGGCGGCGCGTCACCGATCAGAAGTCGATCGACGTCACTGCGATGGTGCTCAACGGGCTGATCAACACGCGCGTGCTGGGCATCTGCCGCGACCTGGACATCGATGCGGTCGGGGTGAGCGGGGTGGACGCGGGCCTGGTGCGCGCCCACCGGCGCGCCCCGGTCAAGGTGGCCAGCGGCGAGCTGGTCGACTACGGCTTCGTCGGCGACATCGACGCGGTGGATGCGACCGTGCTGCGCAAGCTGCTCGACAACGGCCTGATGCCGGTGGTGAGCCCGCTGTCGGCCGATGCTGCCGGCACGCTGCTGAACATCAATGCCGACACCGTGGCCGCAGCGATCGGCGCGGCGCTGGGCGCCGAGAAGCTGATCCTGTGCACCGGCGCGGCGGGGATCCTCGGCGACGTCAACGACCCGCGCTCGCTCATCTCCTACACCGACGTGAGCGGCCTGAAGCGCCTGCGCGAGGACGGCAGGATCGCCGACGGCATGCTGCCCAAGGCGCGCGCCATCGAGGACGCGATCCGCGGCGGCGTTCGGCGCGTGCACGTGGTCTCCTACCATTCGACCGAAGGCATCCTCGGGGAGGTGTTCACCAACGAGGGCACCGGCACGCTCATCGTCGCCGACGTCAACGCGCTCACGCCCGCCGAGCAGCAGAGCGCCACGTGAGCCGGCTGTGGGACAAGGGCGGCCCGCTGGATGAGCGCGTGCTGCGTTACACCGCCGGCGAGGACTACCGGCTCGATGAGCGCCTGGTCGCCTACGACATCCGCGCCTCCATCGCGCACGCCGAGATGCTGCACGCGCAGCAGCTGCTGGCGGCGGCCGACCTGGCGGCCATCCGCGCCGGGCTCACCGCGCTGGCGGCCGAGCACGAGCGCGGCGCCTGGCACATCGAGCTGGCCGACGAGGACGGCCAGACCGCCCTCGAGCGCCACCTGAGCGAACGCATCGGCGCGGCCGGGGCGCGCATCCACCTGGGGCGCTCGCGCAACGACCAGGTGCTGGCGGCGATCCGGCTGTACCTGCGCGATGCGATCGCGGCACTCAGCGCCGGCGCCACCGCGGCCGCGCAGGCGCTCGAGGCGCTCGCGGCGCGCGCCGGCGCCACGGCGCTGCCCGGCTACACGCACCTGCAGCAGGCGATGCCCAGCTCGGTGGCGCTGTGGGCCGGCGGCTTCGCCGCCGAGCTGCGCGATGATGCGGTCGGGCTCGCCCAGGTGCTGCGCCGCACGGACCTGAACCCGCTGGGCTCGGCCGCCGGCTACGGCACCCCGGGCCTGCCGGTGGACCGCGAGGCCACCCGCGCCGCGCTCGGCTTTGCCAGCGTGCAGGCCCCGGTGACGGCGGTGCAGCTGTCGCGCGGCAAGGCCGAGAGCCAGCTGCTGTTCGAGATTACCCTGCTGCTGCAGGACCTCGGCCGCTTCGCCGCCGACGTACTGTTGTTCGCCTCCGCGGAATTCGGCTTCCTCACGTTGAGCGAGGCGTTCACCACCGGCTCCTCGATCATGCCGCAGAAGCGCAACCCGGACGTGTTCGAGCTGATCCGCGGCCGCACGGCTACCGCGCAGGGTTGCCTGGTGGAGGCACTGGCGGTGTGCGCCAAGTTGCCCTCCGGCTATCACCGCGACCTGCAGCTGCTGAAGTTCCCCCTATTCCGCGGCATCGATCTGGCGCTCGAGACCCTTGCGATCGTGCCGGCCGCGGTCGCCGCGCTCACCTTCCACCCGGAGCGTATCCGCCTGGATGAGTCCATCCATGCCGCCGAGGAGGCCAACCGCCTGGTGGTGGCCGAAGGCATCCCGTTCCGCGAGGCCTACCGGCGCATCGCGGCGCGGCTCAAGCGCTAGTTCACTTTCCGGCCCGCGGCCGGTTGCAACGCGCACGGCCGCCGTGCAGGCTGGCGGCGCAAAAAAGGACCCTTGCATGACGAAGATTCTGGGAATCTCGGGAAGCCTGCGCCGCGGCTCCTACAACAGCGCGCTGCTGCGGGCGGCGACCCGGCTAATGCCCGCGGACGCCACGCTCGAGATCGCCAGCATCCGCGGCATCCCGCTGTACGACGGGGACGTCGAGGCGCAGGGTATCCCGCCGTCGGTCTCGCAGCTGAAGGAGGCGGTGGTCGCCGCCGACGGGGTGCTGCTGGTCACGCCCGAGTACAACAACAGCATCCCCGGGGTCTTCAAGAACACCATCGACTGGCTGTCGCGCCCGGCGGCCGACAGCCGCCGCGTGTTCGGCGGGCGGCGCTTCGCGGTCATCGGCGCATCCCCCGGCGGCTTCGGGACGATCATGAGTCAGGCCGCCTGGCTGCCGGTGTTGCGCACCCTCGGCACGCAGCCCTGGTTCGGCGGCCGGCTGATGGTCTCGCGCGCCGGCAACGTGTTCGACGAGTCCGGCACGCTGAAGGACCCGACGGTGGAGGAACTGCTGCGGCAGTTCCTCGCCGGCTACGTCAGCTTCGTGCGCGCCGCGACCGCGCCGCCCTAGCCGGCACGCGCCTGCGGCTGCACGTCCGGGGCGGCCGCGGCGAAGGCCGGCAGGCTCTCCAAGTGCGCGCAGATCGAGTTCAGCGCCGGGTAAGGCGCGGTGTCGCACTTGAAGCGCCGCGCGTTGTACATCTGCGGCACGATGCACACATCGGCCAGCGTCACCCCCGTTCCGAACATGTGGCGGCCATCAGCGCTGGCGGCCTGCACTTGCTGCTCCAGCGCGGCGAAGCCGCGCGCGATCCAGTGGGCATACCAGCGCTCGACGCCGGCATCGTCCTGGTGCGCTTCCGCGCGCAGGTAGTTGAGCACGCGCAGGTTGTTCAGCGGGTGTATGTCACAGGCGATCGCCAGGGTCAGGGCGCGCACGCGGGCGCGCTCGGCAGGCGCACGCGGCAACAGCGGCGGCGCCGGATGCGTCTCCTCCAGGTACTCCGCGATCGCCAGTGACTGGCTGATGACGTGCGCACCGTCGGTGAGCACCGGCACCAGGCCTTCCGGGTTCAGGGCCAGGAACGGCGCGCTGCGCTGCGCGCTGGTGCCGGCGCGCAGGTCGACCTCGATGCTCTCGTAGGCCAGGCCCTTGTAGTTCAGCGCAATGCGCGCGCGGTAGCTCGCCGAGCTGCGGAAGAAGCCGTACAGCTTCACTGACCGCCACCGGCTGGGGCGGCGATGGTGTGGTGCAGAGTCTGAAGCCCGTCGATGCCCCCCTCGACGCGGTCGCCGGGTTTGAGCGAGCCCACCCCGGCCGGCGTGCCGGTGAAGATGAGGTCCCCGGGGCGCAGCTCGTAGAACCGCGACAGCTGCGCGATGATGTCCGGCACGCTCAGCAGCATCTGGTCGATGTCCGACTCCTGGCGCAGCACATCGTTCACCTTCAGCCAGATCCGACCGCGCGTGACGTGGCCCTGCGCGACCGGGCGGATCGCGGCGATGGGCGCCGAGGCATCGAAGCCCTTGGCCGTGTCCCAGGGCTGGCCGCGCTCGCGGGCGGCCGCCTGCAGGTCGCGGCGCGTCAGGTCATTGCCCGCCGCGTAGCCGAACACGTGCTCGAGTGCGGCGTGCGCGCCGATGCCCGCGCCGCCGTGGCCGATGGCCACGACGAGCTCGATCTCGTGGTGCAGGTTGGCCGTGGCAGGCGGGTAGGGCACGGCGGCGCCGTTGGCCACCACCGCATCGGCCGGCTTCATGAAAAACACCGGCGGCGCCCGCTCTGGCTCGGCGCCCATCTCGCGCACGTGGTCGGCGTAGTTGCGGCCGACGCAGTAGATGCGGTGCACCGGGAAGCGCAGCTGCGAGCCGGCCACGGCAACACCCGGGGCGGGCGCGGGCGGGAATGCAAATTCGTTCATCGCGGCGGTCCGATGGCTGAAACGTGGGTGCAGATTGCCACTGCCCAAACCGCTAGACTAGGGCCATGGGAATCTGGCGTGTCACCGCAACCCCGGAACTGCTCACGGAGCGCGGCCAGCGCAGCCTGCCCGGCCATCTGGGCATCCGCATCACCGAGATCGGCGCGGACTACGTGCGCGCCACCATGCCGGTGGCGGCGCACACCCACCAGCCCTTCGGCGTGCTGCACGGCGGGGCCTCCGTAGCGCTGGCCGAGACGGTCGGCAGCATGGCCGCCATGCTGTGCGTGGAGCCGCCGTTCACCGTGCTCGGCCAGGAAATCAACGCCAACCACCTGCGCCCGGTGTCCTCGGGGACGGTGACCGCGACGGCCCGCCCCTACCACATCGGCGCACGCAGCCACGTCTGGCAGATCGAGATCCGCGACGAGAGCGAGCGCCTGGTGTGCGTCTCGCGACTGACGATGGCGGTCATCGAACGCCGCCCACCCACTTAGGAACCGCGAGAGGCACGCCATGACGGACCCCATCCCGCCGCTGAGCGCCGACCCGCCCCGGGTCGATGAGACGCTGATCACCTACACCAATGTCATCTACGCGCTGCATGCGCTCGCGGTGATCATCGGCCTCACCAGCGCACACACCATCATCGGCAGCTTCGTCGGCGGCGCGCCGTCGATCGTCGCGGTGATCATGAACTACGTGCGGCGCTCGGCCACCGTCGGCACCTTCCTGGAGTCGCACTTCCGCTGGCAGATCCGCACCTTCTGGTACGCGCTGCTGTGGGTCCTCGTCATCTACGTCGTGACGGTACCGCTGATGTTCGTGATCATCGGCATCCCGATGTTCATCCTCGCCATCTACGCCCTGAGCATCTGGATCGCCTACCGCGTGGTGCGTGGCTGGCTTGCGCTGCGCGACCGGCGCCCGATGTACGTATGAGGCGCGCGGCGCTGCTGGGCGGGATGGTGTTGCTGCTCGCCGGGTGCGGGCAGAAGGGCCCGCTGTACCTGCCGGACCAGAAGCCGGCTGTGGTCACGACACCGGCGCCGCCGGCGGCGGCTCCCGCCCCAGACCCGGCGGCAAACCCGCCTGCCACGAAGAAGAAGACCGACGAGGACGCGAGCCAGACCCCGGCGCCGAAGTAGCGACCAGCGCAGCATCACGAGCCAAGGCTGCGCTGCCCTTATTTGGTGCGCAGTTTGCTGCCGGCCTTGACGTCGTCTTCCATCTTGACGGTGAGCACTGACGCTCTGCGCCTCGTGACCTCGAGGACCTCGCTGCCGAGCGAAACCTCATCGCCGTAGGCGAGCCGCGTCGGCGCGCTGATGCGCGTTCCGTTGACGTAGGTACCGTTGGTGCTATCGAGATCCTCGATCGTCGTCGCCTCGTGAGCCACCGTGATGCGGGCGTGTTGCCGCGAAACCGTGGTGCCGTCGACTACCAGCGAGCATTCCGCGTCCCGTCCGGCGATGTGCTCGCCGTAGATGAGCGGGAAGACCCGTTTCATCCAGCGCGCTTCAACCGGTGCCGGCGAGGCGCGCACCGCGGCCAGTTCGGTGACGTCGGCGCAGAAGGCATATCCAACCTTGTAGGCCGTGCGGATAAAGCGCGAATCACGCGACGAATCACCGAACACCGCCCGCAGTTCCGAGACCAGACGCGTCAGGCTGGTGCGCGCTACGTAAACATTTGGCCAGAGCAGCTCGTCGAGCTCATTGTTGGTTACGACCGCAGGCCGGCGCTTGATCAGCACTTCGAGCAGTTCGTACATCTTGGGCTCAAGGGGGACGACATCATCGCCGCGCTGCAGCTGCCGAGCGCCCAGGTCGAGCACGCAGTTACCGAACTTCAGCCTCATTGTCCCCGATTCCAACGACCCCGCCTGTCAGCTCGACTGCCTGTGCGGTGCGTCGCAGCAGGTGCCTCGCCCGTGGCAAGTTATAGCAGGTCGCCCCTCGAGGGAACATCGCGCCCTCTCTCTCCCGGTCGCCGAAGGAAGGGTCCGGGCGTGGCCTTTGCCCGGACCCTTACAGCGGTTTCATCGAGTCGCGATGATCGTCTTCGAGGGCGTGCCGGTCTTCGCCTGGTAGTACGCGGTCAGCGATGGCACGTTCACCTTGCCAATCGCATCGGCCTCGGCCTTCGTCACGCAGCGCCCCATTGAGCCCAGCTCGCCGGCAGGCTGCGCGCAGACATGCTTCGCAGCCGAGTGGATGCGCCCATAGAGCGCCGCCACGCCCTCCGCCGAGCCCAGGTTCAGGTCGCCAAACTTGACGGTTTCAGACCGAGAATCACTGGCATGCGCATTGGAAGCCACCAGACCGCAGGCCAGCCACAGCGCAGCGGCATACCCAAGGACGGTGCGGTTAACGGTTTTGACATCAGTTTTCATGAGGATCTCCTGTATCTGTTGGTGCGGAACTTCTTCGTGCCTTCGGACTGACGACTTCATGAACAGTCCTTAGGCCTTGGAAGCAACGTTAGCGACAGACACCCGCGCAGATCCTTAGGGAGATGTTATGAAGTAGTGAAATGTGCGCCGCCGTGTGCGCGACGCGCCGAGCCGCGTCACTTGCTGCGCACCGCGCAGCACGAATTTGGTGTTATGGGCCGGCTGGGCGCATGCTCCCGCAACCGTAAGGCGGACGCTGCAGCGCCTATGACCGCGGAAACCGACCGCCCCGCACCATCCTCTACCGAGGTCTCACCTCCTGCGGCTGAAGCTGATCCGCAGCTGTCCGCCTGCGCCCAGGAGGACCCACCGCCGGAGGACCTTGCAGGGACGCGGCCTTCACGGCGGCGCGCCGGCGCGCCATTCGGTACGGCGCGCTTGGCGATCGGTCAGCTGCTCGGCGGCCGTTACCGCATCGAGCGCGAGCTCGCAGAAGGCGGGATGGGGGTGGTGTACCTCGCCATCGACGAACAGGTGCCCGGCGAGAAGTTCGCTATCAAGGTACTCAAAGAGGACCTGAACCCCGCGGCCCTCGCGCTCCTACGGGAGGAAGTGCGCAAGACACGCAAGCTCAGCCATCCGAACATCGTCGATGTGCATTCGGTCAATGTAGACGGCCGGTGGCTATACGTGCTGATGGAGCACTTGGAGGGCAAGTCGCTGGACACGTTGCTCGACGAGGAATTCGGCCGCGGCATGGCCTTCAGCCACGCGTGGCCGATCATCGAGGATATCGCGGCGGCGCTGGGCTACGCGCACGACCACAACGTGATCCACAGCGACTTGAAGCCCGCCAATGTGTTCGTGACGACTTCCGGACGCAGCAAGCTGCTCGACTTCGGCATTGCCCGAGTGTCCCGTGGTCCGTTGTTGCGCGCCGCTGCGGGGTCGCGCGCGCTCACCCCCGCCTATGCCAGCTGCGAGTTGCTCGAGGGGCAGGAGGCGGACCGGCGCGATGACATTTACTCCTTCGCCTGCGTGGTCTACGAGATGCTCTGCGGCGAGCGCCCCTTCGGTGAACTCACCGCACTCGAGGCGCGGGCGGCGGACACCCGGCTGCCGCCGCTGCAGAAACTGTCGCGGCAGCAGAATGCGGCCCTGGCAAAAGCGCTGGCCTTTGAGCGCGAGGCGCGCACCGGCACGGTGGAAACGCTGCTCGCAGAGCTTGCGGCCGATACCCGCCCCCGGGCACGCCCGGGTGCCCTCGTGGGTGCGGTTATCGCAGTGGCGATCGCGGCCGTGGGCCTCACCTACCTACTCGACCGGTGGTGGGTGTCACGGCACTCGGTCGTAGTGGCGGCGGCCCCGAACGCGCAGACGGCCATTGCGGTGTTGCCCTTTGTCGATCTGAGCGAGGGCAAAACCGAGCAACCCATCTGCGACGGGATCACCGAGGAGATCTCCAACTGGCTGGCACAGATCCCGATGCTGCGAGTCGTGGCGCGGAGCTCGGCGTTCGCCTTTCGCGACCGTCAGACTGACGTGCGCGAAATCGGGCGCCAGCTTGGCACGACGCATGTGCTGGAAGGCTCGCTGCGGCGCGCCGGGAACCTAATGCGCGTGAACGTGCAGCTGATTGCCACGCGCGACGGCTATAACGTCTGGTCCGGCTCCTACGATACTGCGACGACCAACGTATTCCAGGTGCAGGAAGAGGTGGCACGGGCCGTTGCCAGCAATCTCGAGCTGCGGCTGACGGGCGCTGCCATCGCCAGCCAGAGCGAGCGGCGCAGTTCCAGTGCTCAGGCCTACGCGACCTATCTCGTCGCGCGCTACCACCAGCAGCAGCGCAGCAAGCAGGACAACGAGCGCGCAATCGAGCTGTACCGGGAAGCGCTCAATCTCGATCCCAAGTTCGCGCTAGCGCAGGTCGGGCTGGCCTACGCGTACCTCAACCAACGGTATTTCAACGATCGGCCCATCGCGGACATTGCCCGCGACGCCGCGCCGCTACTAGAACAGGCTGCACAGCAGGCGCCGCGCCTCGCCGACTTGTATGTGGTGCGCGGTGCGCTCGAAACCGAGCTGCTGCGGCATGACGCGGCCCTCCGCGATCTGCATCACGCTGAGGAACTCAATCCCAACTCGCGCGAAGCGGCCTCGGAGCTTGGCTTCTACTACCTCGTCAACGGCCAACCGCGCGAGGCGCTGCGCTATTACAGCAACGCTGCGGACCTCGATCCGCTGGACTACAACCTCGCAGCGCAACGGTGCACTTCGCTCGCAGACCTCGGACAATACGACGGCGCGGCCGCGGCCTGCGATCGCTCGCGCACCCTCAACCCCCAATCGCCTTGGCCGTATAGCGTAACGAGCGACCTGGAGGAGGCGCGTGGTCAGCTCGTCGAGGCGCTGCGCTGGAATAGCACCGCTCTCGCGCACGCGGCCGATGCTCAGGACGTGTATGCGCAGCGTTGTGAGTTGCTGTTTAGCCTAGGGCTTCCGCAGCGGGCACGGGACTGCTACGACGCGGCGGTCGTCGCCACTGGCGAACCAACTGCCAGTTCAGCGCTTACCTGGCTCGGACTTGTGGCAGCGTACGCCAGCGGCGGTGCAGAGGCGCTACACCGGCGAATCGCTTCGCAGAAGTTAGCGGAGGTCAGCGACCCCGGAATTCTCTTCGACCTCGCGAGTGTCGAGCTACTTGCAGGCGAGCCCGGAGCCGCGCGCCGTTTCGCGGACCGGGCACTTGCCTCATCGGAACTCGCGCTGGATGACCTGGCAAGCCCGTGGCGCGCTCGCCAGGGACGCGCGTACCTGCTGATCGCCGCGGCGGCGCACCAGGCGACAGGAGATGCGGCCGGGGCGGCCCAACACCTGGCCGCGCTTACGACATTGCTCGATCGCTTGACAGCGGCAGGCATGCGCCGCCACGGTGTGTATGAGCTGCAGGCGCAGGTCGCGGCGTTGCG
This sequence comes from uncultured Pseudomonadota bacterium, assembly GCA_963794975.1. Lineage (GTDB taxonomy): Bacteria > Pseudomonadota > Gammaproteobacteria > Steroidobacterales > Steroidobacteraceae > 13-2-20CM-66-19. The sequence goes on from CAWCGL010000009.1 coordinate 292,771, forward strand.
CGGGAACCCCGACGGGGCGATACGCGCCCTGCAACGCGCAGCGGACCAGGGATGGCGGCAGGTTTGGCTAGCAGAACGCGAGCCATATTTCGCTTCACTGCGCTCACGAGCGGACTTCCGTGCGCTTTTGCAGCGTGTGCGCACCGACAATGTGGCGAACGCCAGAACGCTTGCACCCGAAGCGATGGTAACGCCGCCGCCGAAATCGTAAAGATTGGATTCGGCGTTAGTGCGGAGGCCAGCCGCGACCCGAGCCGCCACCCGGGCTTCCTTTTACCAACTTGAACGCACTGATGGCCTCCAGCAGGCGATCGAGGATCACCGCGATCTCGACCAGCGCCACCGTGGGCAGCTCCTTCTGGAATCGTGGCGGAACCCCCGTCACCGTCGGCCAATTCCTGGGCGCACCGATGAACTGCACGAGCCGGACCCCCAATGGGGTGGTGACCACCGGGGCAGGTAGGCCATATCCGACCGCTGACAGCACTGCCACAAAGGTCTGAAAATCGGCGACGACGTCGGCGCGCTGCTGGCCGTCTACCGGCCACAGGTACGCGTCGCCCTGGCGAATGAAGGCCTTGGTGAAATCGGCCATGAAGGACGTCCGCAGCAGGGTCTGCTTTTTCTTCGCGCCGACCCTGCGCTTCACAGCACCCTTCTTGGCTCGCGAGCTCTTCTTGGATCGGGCTTTCTTAGTGGCCATTTTTCTGCCCCCTGCAGCGCTTGACTGTACGCGCACTTGATTCACACTGCCACCGGTTCATCCGCTGCAGAAACGCATGAAAATCCCGGCTCGCCTGTCGGCCACGTGCTGCACTGCGCTACTAATAACAGCGATGACTCCGACTGCGCGCTCCGCCAGCAACACCCTGGTGCTAGCGGACGCCGAACCGCAGTACGCGAGCCATCTGTGCTGGGCGGCGGCCGACACGCTCGCCGTCAACAACTTCTACCCGGCCTGCCCGCTCCCGCCGGGTACGCCCGCCCCCGCATATTTCCCGACCAGCCAGGCCGTGGGTGCGGGTATTCACGCGTACCAACATCAGGGAGCTGCTACCGCCACCTTCACCCCGGAGCCTCTGAGTCAGTTGTTGCAGGATTGTGAGGGCAACATCCAGAAAGTGCAGTGCAATGACTTTGACTTCCCGCCACTGCGCGGACTGACCCACAACACCGGTTTCCCCACCAGCACCCCGGCTACCACGGGCACCGACAGCCTGGGCTTCACCTGGGAGGGCGCGAAGCAGGAGATCGACAACGGCCGGCCGTTTCTGTTCATGTGGACCTTCGATGACAGCGGCTCGGTGGTAGGCGCGCACCAGCTGGTTGCCACCGGCTACTCGGACGAGAGGAACACCAGTGGAAGCCGGTATCTGCAGATCTGGGATCCCCTCCCGGTGCCAATAAGCCTGCCGTCCAACGCGCCGGCCTGTGGACCGTTGACGGGAGTTCCCGTGACCGGGCACAGCCAATGGATCCTGTTCAGCAAGTACACCAAGCCGGTGAGTGACATGGGGGTGTCTGTGGTCGCCGCTCACGACCAGGACCTGTGGAACCTCGCGAAGGTTGAAGTTCCGCAACCCCCGGTCCTCTCCGTCGACGGTGGTACCCCGCCACATCGACGACCGCTTCCGCCAAGTGAGTTGCACTTCCGCATGCCGGTGCCGCCGAAGAGGTTGGCAGAGCTGCCTTTTGCCAAGGCACTCGGGTCAGCGCTGCCCCAGAGTCGACAGATCGACCTGCAGGTGTCGGGCACCGGGCCACGCTCCCTGGGTGTTCCCTTTCCTATCGTGGGTCTGCGCCTGGAGCAGCTGCTGCGCGGACAGAGCGATCCCACCGGATTACTGGCCGGCAGCACTTCCGCGATCCTGTTCCCGGTGGAATCGCAGGGCGAGGTGGTCGATGCATTCCTCATGCTGTTCATCGACGGCCAATGGCAGCGCGAGGGCTACGCCAACGTTGAGATCACCGCGCGGCTGGTCGAGGTGCGCGCACGCTACGCCGCGCAGCAACACCTTGAACTCAGCAGCTTCTACATGGTCTCGGTGCCCGGCGAGGTGGCGTTCTTTGCTGCCCACGGCAAGGGCAGGCAGGCGGTCCTCATTCCGGCGTCAACGGACCCGCTCATCGGGGCGGTCGCCGGGGAGCCGACACCTGCTGACCAGCAGCTCCGCAGGCTGATCCTCGTCGTGCAGCACGACTTGCAACGCCATGGCTCGGTGCGCACCCGTGAAAGAGTGGCGCCTGCGCCGCGGCCCGCCTCCGGCACCTGATCAGGCCTGGTGCCGACGCGCACCGGCCACGCTGCAGCCAGCTTCAGGTGCGGATCAGCCCGCGCAGCGGTTTCGCCGCGCCGCTGTCGGGGAACACGGTCTCTTCCAGCGCGCGGGCCGGGACCCCGAGGTGCTCCTCGAGCACGCCCTTGAAGACACAGCGCAGGTCCAGTGTCGGGGCGAGGTCGCGCCCCTGGTACAGCGCTCGCGATGACAGTCCCGGCCAGTCGGCCACCACGCGACCGCCCGCGACGGCGCCGCCGATCAGGAACGCCGCGGCGGCGGTGCCGTGGTCGGTGCCACGCGTGCCGTTCACGGCAGCCGTGCGCCCGAACTCGGTCACCAGCAACACGGCGGTATCGGCCCAGGCGGGCCCCAGTTCCTGCTTGAGCGTCGCCAGGCCGGTGTCGAGCGCGGCGAGGCGGCCGGCGAGCTGCCCTTCCGCCCCGCCCTCATTCGCGTGGGTGTCCCAGCCGGTGGTGTCGAACACGGCGACCTTCGGCCCGTCTTCCTGTTTCAGGAAGCCCGCGGCAGCATGCGTCACCTCCGCGTAGCGCGCGTTGTAGGCCTGGGCACGCACGGGCTGCGCGTTTCCCGCAGCCGCGCTCATCATGGCCGGCTGCGCACTCGCGGCATCCTCGGCCGCGATGGCATCCGCCTGCATGGCATCGGCCAGGCGCACCGACAGCAGCGGGTCTTTTGCGTACAGGTCGGTGATGCGCGCCAGCGTGTCCTCATCCAGTGCCGGCATCTTCGATGGCGACCACGAGGTGACCCCGGCCGGTCCGCGCATCACGAGGGGCACGTTCTGTCCGAGCGCCACGCCGAGCTCGCCGGAGCTGTGGCCCGGCAGCTGCGCCAGCGCGCGGTTCAGCCAGCCGCTCTGGCTGGCGTGCGCACGCAGCGCGCCGCTTTCCAGCACGTCCTGCCCATCGAAGTGCGAGCGGTCGCGGTAGGGACTGGCGACCGCGTGCAGCACGGTCAGCTCGCGGGCAGCGTAGCACTGCTGCATGAACGCCAGCGAGGGATGCAGCCCGAAGAGTCCGTTCAGCGGCAGCGCACCCCCCGGGTTTCCCGGCGCGCGCAGGGCGACCTCGCGGCGCAGGCCTGCGTAGTCCGGGTCAGCGTACGGCGGTACGGCGGCCAGGCCATCGAGGGCCCCGCGCATGATCACCACCACGAGGCGCTGCCGCCGTTCACTGGGCCCGGCGAAGGCGACGCGCGTGGTGAGGAACGCGCCGCCGGCCGCCAGGGCGGTGAGGCTGAGGAATTCGCGGCGCTGCATTCTTGCCATGGTGATCTCCTTGGAGCTTCAGCGGCGCATGAACTCGGGCGAGGCCAGTAGCAACGTCAGCCCCTGCGCGGCGCTCGCCGCGCGGGCCACGGCGGTGCGCGTGGCGTCGCTGAGGTTGGCGCCCAGCAGTTGCGGGGCCAGCTCCGCGGCGTCGCGGTGGCTGCCCACGCGCGCACCGACCGCGTCCGCCCACTCGATGCGCTTGATCACGGCAGATGCCCCGTCCCAGTCGGGGCTGCGATCCGGCCAGCCGGCCGGGGAGCCCGGCGACCAGGTGCGCTGACCGAGCAGCTCGAACGGGGCGAGCGGCGCCTTGCCCGCCTCCACCGGCAGTGCAAGTCCGCGGTAGGCCGAGACGATGAAGTCGTTGGGCGTCTTGAACTTCGCCAGTGGCTGCGTCCACGACTCGCGGGCATCCAGCAGCGCGCGGTAGACGGTGGGCAGGTCGCCCTCGCTGGCGGTGAAGGCGCCCGCGACCCGGCCCACGGCTGCCGCCGGCGGATCGTCGGCCACGAAATGGCGCACGAGCTTGGTGGCGATGAAGCGGGCGGTGGCTGGCTGGCGCGCCAGGTCGCGCAGCACCGCTACGCCCTGGTCGACCCCCGCATCGGGGTAGCGCGTGTTGAGCACCACCTTCGCGCCCGGCTCGTGCAGCTCGGGGCGGAACACGAATTCCCCCGGGGTCGCGGCGGCGAAGCGGCCGCGGTCATCACCCACCGACCAGCCGGTAATGACCTCGGCAAAGCTGGTGACGTCGGCCTGCGTATAGCCGCTGCCGACCCCCAGGGTGTGCAGCTCCATGATCTCGCGCGCCAGGTTCTCGTTGATGCCGATCCTGCGCGGCGCCTGGCGGCGCTCACTGCGCAATGCCGCCTGCGAATGCGGACCGACCGAGAGGTGGTTGTCCAGGTACATGAGCATCGCCGGGTGGCTCTCCACCGCGAGCAGCATGTCGGAGAACCTGCCGAGCACGTGCGGCCGGATCGCCTCGCGCTCGAAGCCGCCGGCGAGGCCGGCCAGGAACTGCTTGTCGATCGAGACGGCAAAGTGGTTGGCCCAGAACTGCGTGAGCCGCTCGACGAACGGGCGCTCGGTGGTGGTGGCCTGCTGGAAGCGCGCGATGACTTCGGTGGTGTAGATGGGCCTGAGGAACTGGCCGAGCCGCTCCAGGTTCTGCACGGCGCCGGACTTCTTGGCCTCCTCCAGCTCGTGTCGCAGCTTCAGTCCCTGGGCGAGGATCTCGGAGGAGGGGCGCAGCTGATCACCGAGGAGTGCCGGCGGCGAGCCCTTGAGCTGTGCCCGCAGCCAGTCGCGCCCGTCGGCGCCGACGGCGGCCAGCTCTGCCGGCCGGGCGCCGAGACCGAAGCGATTGGCCGCAATGGCCGGTATTGAGGGATCGAGCATGCGAGGCGCACCCGAAAACTGCACACAACCCTATAGCGCGCCACGGGTACCTTGGGTTGACCCCGCTGCGGCGGTTCGTGACACCCTGCGCGTTATACTCGCCGCCCGCCTCAGGTACACGCTCCATGCCCGCCTCCCCTGACCTGGTTCTCGTTGACGGCTCCTCTTATGTTTACCGGGCGTTCCACGCCCTGCCGCCCCTGAGCAACTCGCGCGGCGAGCCCACCGGCGCGGTGCTCGGGGTGCTCAACATGCTGCTGAAGTTCGTCAAGGACTACCAGCCGCGACGCATTGCCGTGGTGTTCGATGCCCCGGGCCGCACCTTCCGCGACGAAATCTTCGCCGAGTACAAGGCGCACCGCCCCTCGATGCCCGATGACCTGCGCGCGCAGATCGAGCCGCTGCTGGAGATCATCAAGGCGCAGGGACTGCCGCTGCTGCGCATCCCGGGAGTGGAGGCGGACGATGTCATCGGCACCCTCGCCTGCCGCGCCGCGCGCGCCGGGCAGTCGGTGCTGATCTCCACCGGTGACAAGGACATGGCGCAGCTGGTGGACGGCTCGGTGACACTCATCAACACGATGAACAACTCGGTGTTGGACCGCGAGGGCGTCAAGGCCAAGTTCGACGTCTTCCCCGAGCAGATCATCGACTACCTCGCCCTCATCGGCGACAGCTCGGACAACATCCCGGGCATCGAGAAGGTCGGACCGAAGACCGGCGCCAAGCTGCTGCAGCAGTTCGGCAGTGTCGCCACCATGCTGACGCGCCTGGACGAGGTCCCGGGCAAGGTGGGCGAGAACCTGCGCGCCGGACTGGCGACGCTCGAGCTGTCGCAGCGCCTGGCGACCATCAACACCGACCTGGAGCTGCCGCTGTCGATCGAGGAGCTCACCCCGGGGTCTCCGGACCTCCCCCGGCTGCGCGAGTGGTACACGCGTCTTGAGCTGCGCGCGCTGCTGCGACAGCTCGATGGCGACGGCCCCGCCACGGCGGCCGCTACCCCGGTCATCGCCACCCCTTCCACCACCGCGCCCGCGGCGGCCGCGGCCACTGCCACTGCTGCCATGCCGGCTGCGGCGGCGCCGGCGCTCGAGCGGCGCTACGAGACCGTGCTGCAGTGGCCGGACCTGGAGCGCTGGCTGGCGCGGCTGCGCACTGCGGAGCTGTTCGCCCTCGACACCGAGACCACCAGCCTCGATTACATGAAGGCCGAGATCGTCGGCGTCGCCTTTGCCCTGGAGCCCGGCGTGGCCGCCTACGTGCCCCTGCGCCACGTGTACCCCGGCGCCCCCGAGCAGCTGGAGCGCGCGCGCGTACTTGCCGCCCTGCAGCCGATCCTGGAAGACCCCGCGCGCGGCAAGGTGGGCCACAACCTCAAGTACGCCGCGCATGTGCTGCTCAGTACCGGCATCCGCCTCGCCGGCATGCGCTTCGACACCATGCTCGAGTCGTACCTGTGGAACAGCGTCGCGACGAACCACGACATGGAGGCGGACGCGCAGCGCTACCTCAACCTGAAGACCCTTACCTATCCGGAGGTGTGCGGCAAGGGCGCCAAGCAGATCTGCTTCGACCAGGTGTCCATCGAGCGCGCCAGCGAATACGCCGCCGAGCAGGCGGACGTCACCCTGCGGCTGCACCAGTGCCTGTGGCCGCAGATCCAGGGTGTGCCCGCCCTCGCGCGGTTGTACCAGGAGTGCGAGCAGCCGCTGGTGCCGGTGCTGGTGGGCATGGAGCAGCACGGCGTGCTCGTCGACCGCGAGCTGCTGCGTGCGCAGAGCCGCGAGTTCGCCAAGGCGCTGCAGGAGCTGTTGCTGCAGGCCCACCGCGAGGCCGGCCACGAGTTCAACATCGAGTCGCCGCGCCAGCTGCAGCAGATCCTGTTCGAGCGCCTGCAGCTGCCGGTCAAGCGCCGCACGCCCACCGGCCAGCCCTCCACCGCCGAGGATGTGCTCGAGGAGCTCGCGCAGGACTATCCGCTGCCCCGCATCGTGCTCGAGTACCGCGCGCTGGCCAAGCTCAAATCCACCTACACCGACAAACTGCCGGAACTGGTCAACGAGCGCACCGGCCGCATCCACACCTCCTATGCACAGGCGGTCGCGGCCACGGGCCGGCTGTCGTCGGTGGACCCGAACCTGCAGAACATCCCGGTGCGCCGCCCGGAGGGGCGGCGCATCCGCCAGAGCTTCATCGCCGCCCCCGGCCACGTGCTGCTCGCGGCCGATTACTCGCAGATCGAGCTGCGCATCATGGCGCACCTGTCCGCAGATGCGAGCCTGCGGGCCGCCTTCGCCGAGGACCGCGACGTGCACCAGGCCACGGCCGCGGAGGTCTTCAGCGTCGAGCTGGCGGCGGTCAGCGCTGACCAGCGCCGCACCGCCAAGATGATCAACTTCGGGCTGATCTACGGCATGTCCGCGTTCGGGCTGGCGCGCAACCTGGGGATCGAGCGCGGCGCGGCCGCGAAGTACGTGGAGCGCTACTTCCAGCGCTACCCGGGCGTGAAGAGCTTCATGGACAACACGCGCGCGCAGGCGCGCGAGAACGGCTTCGTCGAGACCGTATTCGGCCGGCGGCTGTACCTGCCGGACATCCGCTCGGGCAACGCCCAGATGCGCCAGTACGCCGAGCGCAGCGCCATCAACGCCCCTATGCAGGGCACGGCGGCGGACATCATCAAGCGGGCGATGATCGCCATCGACGCCTGGGCTGCGCGCACCCGGTCGCCGGCGCGCCTGATCATGCAGGTGCATGACGAACTGGTGTTCGAGGTGCCGGCCGGGGCGGTCGCAGAGCTGACCGGGGCCGTGCGCGAGTGCATGGTGAACGCGGCAACCTTAAGCGTGCCGCTGCGCGTGGACGTCGGGGCGGGCGCGAACTGGGAAGAGGCCCACTAGTCGCTGCCGGGTGCCGCGGCACCCGCCCAAGAGGGCAGGTGCGTTTTCCCAACGCACCGGCTCGGGTACGGAACGCGCACCGCCGTCGCAGGATTTCCTGTGGCCGCGCGCACCTTGCGCCGCCGGGCAGGCGGCCTGTTGCGTGAATCATACAGTCGCTCACGCAAACTTATGATTTGAAAAGATATTTTTTGCCCACCCGGCTGGAACTTGTCCCTGGCGACCCCATCAAACCATACGAGTGCCTAGCACTCCCCGCTTCCCTCCCTGAGCGGGTCAACCCGGTTCATTAAGACCTGTGCCGGGTTAGTCTGCCCCGGCGGCTTCTCACGAAACCGCCGGGGCTTTTTATTTCCGGGGCGGCCCTTTCAGCCGAGCCAGGACTCGAGGATGTCCTGGGCCTGCTCGACCCCGGTCCCCTTGAGCGCCGAGAACAGCTGCACGCTGGCCTTGCCCCCGAGCGCCGCGGCGGCGCTGCGCAGCACCGCCGTCCCCTCGCTGCGATTGAGCTTGTCGGCCTTGGACAAGAGCACATGCACCCGGTGCCTGGGCTGCGCCCAGTCCAGCAACCCCGCATCCCCGTCCTTGAGTCCCCGGCGCGCGTCCACGATTACGAACAGCCCCTTGAGCGAGGCGCGCTCGCGCAGAGCATCGATCAGCGGCGGCCAGGTACTGCGGTGCTTCTCGGGCACGTTGGCGTAGCCGTATCCGGGCAAGTCCACCACACGGCGCTGCGGACCGAACTCGAAGAAGTTGAGCAGCTGGGTACGCCCGGGGGTCTTGCTGGTGCGCGCGAGAGCGTTGCGCTGCGTGATGGCGTTGATGGCACTCGACTTGCCCGCGTTCGAGCGGCCCACGAAGGCGACCTCGCTGCCGAAGTCAGCCGGAAACTGCGCGGGGGCGGCCGCGCTGATGAGAAACTGCACCTGGTTGAAGCGGCTCATCGCAGTGAGCAGCCCGAAAGCGAGGACATGGCCGTAGTGTACAATTCGGCGCCCCCGCAGCGAGCCCAAGCCGGAATACACGCATGCCGCAGACCCTGAGAGTCGTTTGGATCGGATCCGCCGCCCTGACACTGGCCGCGCTTGGCCTGGCACCCGTGCCCGGGTGCGCCCAGGAGCCGGCCACGGCGGCCGCCGCGGCACCGGCAGCGCCAGGCACTCCGTTTGATCACGGCAAGGCGGCCGACGGGCAGAACAAGGCGGCGCTGTGCGCGGCCTGCCATGGCCCGGGCGGCAACAGCACCAACCCCGAATGGCCGCGCCTGGCCGGCCAGAGCGCGGTTTACATCGCCGCGCAGCTGCACATGTTCAAGGACGGCACACGCGTGAACCCGGTGATGCAGCCGCTGGCGGCCTCGCTGACCGACCAGGACATCGATGACCTGGCGGTGTACTTCCAGAGCCAGACACCGCAGGGCCTTGAGGCCGATCCCTCGTACTGGAAGGCGGGCGAGGCGCTCTACCTGCGCGGCGACCGGGACACCGCCGTGCCCGCCTGCGTCGCCTGCCACGGCCCGGCCGGGCGCGGCAACCTCGCCGCCGGCTACCCGGCGCTGCGCGCGCAGCAGTCGGTGTACGTGGTCAAGCAGCTCAACTCGTACGCCGACGGCACGCGCTACGCCGGCGCCGCGGCGCAGAAGCAGGACCCCAACAGCGTGATGATGTTCACCCTCGCCAAGCGCCTCACGCCCGAGCAGATCCGCGACGTGGCCTCCTACGTGCAGGGCATGCGCTGATCTTCCAAGGACCGCACATGAGCCGACTCCTCGCCCTCGTGGCCCTGCTTCTTCTGTGTGCGTGCGCGCGCCAGGAGCCCGCCGCCCCGCCCGCGCCGCCGCCGGCTGCGCAGGAGACCCCGGCCCCGCCGGCGCCTCCGCCAGCGGAGGCCAGCGCGCAGAGCCAGATCGAGCAGGCGACGCACTCGCAGGAGTCCGTCGACGGCGCCGCCGAGGCCGAGCATCCGGTGAGCGACTCCTCGCTGGAGAAGATCACCACGCCCCCGGACGCCGCGCCGCTGCCGCCGGGCAAGTGGCAGGCCGGCGTCAACTACAACCTGCTGGTGCCCGCGCAGCCCACGAGCGTCGCCCCGGGCAAGGTCGAGGTCACGGAGGTGTTCTGGCTGGCGTGCCCGCACTGCTATGCGTTCGAGCCCTTCCTGCGCTCGTGGCTGAAGAGCAAGCCGGGCTACGTGGAATTCGTGCGCGTGCCGGTGATGTGGCAGGCCGTGCACAAGAGTCATGCGCACCTGTACTACACGCTGGAGGCACTCGGGCGCGACGACCTGGTCGCCAAGGCCTTCGAGACCATCGCCTCGCGTCACGAGCTGATGGTCGGCGGCAGCGAGGAGGAGACCTTAAAGCTGCAGCAGGCCTTTGCCACCGGCAACGGCGTCAGCGCCGATGACTTCGCCAAGGCCTACAACTCCTTCTCGGTCAACTCCAACCTGCAGCGCGCCACCGACATTACCCAGCGCTACCAGGTGCAGGGCGTGCCCTTCATCATCGTCAACGGCAAGTACACCACCGACATCGCCATGGCCGGTGGCGAGGCGAAGCTGATCGAACTCATCAACGACCTCACCGCCGCAGAGCATCACCACTGATGCGCGCCTCATGGCCTGACAGGAACTGAGGCCGTGCTGACTGTCTACACCCCTGGAGCTAAGGGCCTCGAGGCCAGCGCCATTCCCCCCGGCGTGGCGATTCCCGAGGCTGCGGTGTGGCTCGACCTGCTGGAGCCGACCCTCGAGGAGGAGCGTCAGGTCGAGCAGGCGCTCGGCATCAACGTGCCCACGCGCGAGGAGATGCGCGAGATCGAGACCTCCAACCGCCTGTACGAGGAAAACGGCGCGCTCTACATGACGAGCACCGTGGTGTGGAGGGCGGACACCGCGCTGCCCGAGACCACCCAGGTCACCTTCATCCTCACCGGCGCGCGGCTGGTCACCAACCGCTACGCGGACCTGCTGTCGTTCAAGAGCTTCGTGGGCTTTGCGCAGAATCATCCGGCGGTGTGCAGCTCACCCTCGCTGCTGCTGACCGGACTGCTGGAGGCGATCGTCAACCGCATCGCCGACCTGCTCGAGCGTGTCGGCGCCGACATCGATGCGATCTCGCTGCGGGTGTTCCCGCGCGGACTCGGCGGCCGCCCCGTCACGCACGACTACCAGGGCGAACTGCAGACCATCGGCCAGAGCGGTGAGCTGATCTCCAAGGCACGCGAGACGCTGCTCAGCCTGACGCGGCTGGTCGGCTTCCTGCAGCAGAGCAGCGACGGCAAGGTCAGTCCCGAGGCGCGCGTCAGCACGCACACCGTCGCACGCGACGTCGCGGCCCTGAGCGACCACGCCACCTTCCTGGTCGGCAAGACCCAGTTCCTGCTCGATGCCACGCTCGGTCTGGTCAGCATCGACCAGAACAACATCCTCAAGATCTTCTCGGTGGTCACCGTGCTGCTGCTGCCGCCCTCGGTCATCGGCGCCTTCTACGGCATGAACTTCGAGCATATCCCGTGGCTGCATGAACGCTGGGGCGTTTGGGCGGCACTGGCAATGATGGTCGTCTCGGCGCTGGCGCCGTTCCTGTACTTCAGAAGCAAGCGCTGGCTGTAAAAAAACGCGGGCACGCTGCCTCCGTGCCAGGGGTGGCGGCAGGGCAACGTTTCCACAGCGCCAGCCGACGTCCCCAACGCTGAAGCTGACGACAGCGCAGTGCACTGCAGCGCGCTCCACTGCGGTCGTTCGCGGGCCCGTGATTTTTGCGGTCGGCTCGCTTAGGTGCGTCTCTGGCCTCGCAAGCATCGACACAAGATCGCGATGAACACGTCCACGCCGCGCGCGCGTCGCAACATCGCAGCCAGCCTCAGCGAAACCGGGACAGCGCGCGCAACGCGCACGTCTCGCAAGAGCAACGCACGCCGCGGCGTGTTCGGAAAAAAAAGCGCGGCGCTCTTCACAATCGCTCACCGGTACTGTCAGACCACGTTCATTTGGCGGCGATATACTCGGCGGCTCGGGCCCCCGGCAGCGCTTCGCCTTGCGTGAGATCCAGATGAGCACTCCAGAAGCCGTGATGCTTGATGAGTGTCTGCGCGCCGCAGTGCGCCGCACGAGATGCAGGGACAGGCCGATCGAGAACACCCGCACCGAGTCACAAGGAGCTTTCAAATGAGCACAGCTGCCGGGCAACGTCACAACATTCCTATCAAGCACAAGGTCCCCGTTGAGAAGGATGCAGTTGAAAAGAAAACTGCGCCGAAGGAGGAGAAGATGACCGAGATTGCACAATCTCCGCAGAAGCTCTTCACGTTCACCATCGACGCGCGCACCGCGCAGGTAGTCAAGTTCGAGACCCTGGATGCCAGCGGCGTCCGCCACGAGCTTTCGGATGATGAAAAGGCGAGCCTGGCGCGCGAAGGCAGCAACGGCGGCCTCGAGGAATTTGTCGAGCAGGCATTCGAGGCGGGAATCGCCTGTGTACTGGGCGGCGATGAACGAGAGGAAAACGCGGATGAGCCCGGCGAGGAGGCGGAACTGCGTCATCTGCTGCTGACACCGCTGATCGAGCACAGCCCGGCGAGGCGACTGATACAGCGCGAAGCGCTGAGCCGGGCCATTCTGGGAACGTTGATCCAACATGCGACGCAGGCACCGGCAGCCGCAGTGAGCAGCCCCGCCACGGAGCTGCAACCGGACCGCGCTGCGCTACCGCGTGCGAACTAACTACTGCCAGGAGGACCTATGAGCGACACAACTCTGGAGAAAGAGGACCTTGCACGCCTCGCCGTCGGCGGCCGGGCGATGCGGCGTCGACGTCTCAATCGTGCACTGCTCGCGCGGCTCATCGGTGACCGCTACGACGCGGAGGACGAGGACGTCGAAGGCGAAGAAGGCGATGAAGCGGAGGGGCGGCGCATCATGCGCCTGCTGATCGGCAGTCGCCTGTTGCGGCGTCGCCGCCTGCGCAATCTGCTGCTCGCGCACCTGCTGCGCGAACGGGGCGAGGCAGAAGATGCGGAGGGTGAGGGCGAGGAGGCCTCGGGCGAGGAGGACTCCGACGGCGAGCACCGGCTCGTAAAGCTGCTGGTCGGCAGCCGGATGCTGCGCCGCCGCCGCGTCCGCAGTCTCCTGCTGGCGCACCTGGCTCAGGAACGAGGCGAGGCGGAGGATGAGGAGGGTGAGGAGGCCTCGGGCGAGGAGGACTCCGACAAGGAACGCCGGCTCGTGAAGCTTCTGATTGGCAGTGGCATCCTGCGCCGCCGGCGTGCGCGTCGCATGCTGATGGCGCACCTGCTGCGCGAGCGGGGCGAGGCCGAAAACGACGATGACGCCGGGGAGGATGAGTTCGCCGAAGGCGGCGACAAGGAACACCGCCTGGCGAACGCGGTGACCGGCAGCAGCCTGCTGCGGCGGCGGCGCGCGCGGCGGATGCTGATGGCGCACTTGCTGCGCGAGCGGGGCGAGGCCGAAGAAGGCGACGACGACGACACCGGCGAGGCTGAGTTCGCCGAAGACGGCGACAAGGACCATCGCCTGGTGAAGGCGCTGATCGGCAGCGGCCTGCTGCGCCACCGGCGCGCCCGTCGCATGCTGATGGCACACCTGCTGCACGAGCGCGGCGAAGCGGAGGAGGAGGAGGAGGGTGACGACGAGTTCGCCGAAGGCGGCGACAAGGACCATCGCCTGGTGAAGGCGCTGATCGGCAGCGGCCTGCTGCGCCGCCGGCGCGCCCGTCGCATGCTGATGGCACACCTGCTGCACGAGCGCGGCGAGGCGGAGGAGGAGGACGAGGGTGATGATGAGTTCGCCGAAGGCGACGACAAGGACCATCGCCTGGTGAAGGCGTTGATCGGCAGCGGCCTGCTGCGCCGCCGGCGCGCCCGTCGCATGCTGATGACGCACCTGCGCCGCGAAGCGGCGTGAGGATCGCCCCAGGGCAGCTGATAGCGTGCTAATCGGCCGGAGGTGACCCCTCCGGCCGCTTTTTTACGGGCCCGATCCCGGGGGTCTTAAGGCATTGATTTGTTTGATGGCGCGCCCGACTGGATTCGAACCAGCGACCTGCAGCTTCGGAGGCTGCCACTCTATCCAACTGAGCTACGGGCGCGTTGGGGCGGGCGATGATACGCGGCACGGCTGACACACGTCCAACTGCCAGCCGAGTCCACGGTTGGGAACGATTGTTGGCCGGATATGACTGGAACCGCAGCCCCGCGCGGGCGTCTAATTTGCAGGCTTCACAGGCTTTCCCAAGATACGTCGGAGAACGGCCATGCTGAGAAAACTCCTGACCTGCGCGGCGAGCGGCTTGCTCGTCATCGGCTGTGCGGGTGCCCCGAGCACCCCGAAGCCGGCGTCGACGGCCTCGGCCAATACCAACTGCGTCGGACCGGCTTCCGCCTCGCGACTCCCGCCGAGCAACTGCGGTCCGGGCCAGAGCTTCACCCAGGAAGACATCCGCACCACCGGCCAGACTGGTGCCGCGGGGGCCCTGCAGACGCTCGATCCTCTGGTGCATCACTAGAGCAGCTGCGGCGCCCGGCGCGCCGCTGTCCGCCGCTGGCGTCTTGCGCGTTCGGGAAACCCCGCGAAAAAGGGGCCCGGACGGGTATCTGCAGTTCCGAACCTGACCGCCGGGCGGCTATACTGCGCCGCCGAATCGGCACCTGCAGCGGATGACATCGTGAGCAAGCAAGATACCCATTTCTTCAATGTTTTCAGCCTCGTGATCGGCCTGCTGATGGCCGTCGCGATCGGTATCTTCGCCTTTGCCCGCATCGTCGCCAGCCACACCCAGGACCGCCAGGTGATGGAAGAGGCCGACTACAGCAGGAATGTGCAGGCGCGCCTGGCGACCCCGAGCCAGGAGGCCGTCGCGGGCCAGGACAACAGCGCAATGGCGATCAAGGTCGAGGGGCCTGCCGCAGGTTCCGCAGCCCCGGGCATGCCGACCACCGGGACTCAGCTGTTCGAGCAGACCTGCAGCGCCTGCCACGGCCAGGGCATCGCAGGTGCACCGAAGGCCGGCGACAAGGCCGCGTGGGCCCCGCGCATTGCCGAAGGCAAGGCCACCCTTTACCAGCACGCCCTCAAGGGCTTCCAGGGCAAGGCCGGGATGATGCCGCCCAAGGGTGGCCGCATGGATGCCTCCGACGACCTGGTCAAGCAGGCCGTCGATCACATGGTGCAGATGTCCCAGTAGCCCGCGCGGCTACGGCTGTCCGCCTGCAGAGGCGGATCGGGCGGCGCCAGCGGCGCCCCCTTCCATGGCAGTCAGGCGTGCTTCAAGTGCCTCGAGACGGGCGCGGGTGCGCTCCAGCACCTTGGTCTGGGCGTCGAATTCATCGCGGCTCACCAGGTCAAGCCGGCTCAGGCGCTCGCGCAGCACGGCGCGGAAGTTGCTCTCGAGATCCTGCTGCACGCTGCGCACCGCCGGGGGCACTCTCTCCAGCAGCCGGCGGGCTATTTCATCGATCCGGAATGCGTCCATGACAGTCAACCTTCCCCTGCGCGAGAGTGGGCCGGCCGGGCCGGCCGCAAGGGGCCTAGCTTACCCGCCAGCGCCTGTGACCGGGGCGGCGTGGCTTGCCGGGGGCGGCCCAAGTGGCAGGCACCGCCTCAGTACCCGGCTCCGGTGGCCATTGGGGCAGGTTTCTTTGTATCGTGACCCGCGGCAGAGGCGGCCTGTCGGGTGTGTGACGGAGTTCAAAGGACCGCCCCACCGGGAGCGGTGATACTGGCCATCGGGGAGGCCCTTTTATGTTGCGACTCGTATCTTTCGTAAGCCTGATTCTGGTGGGCACGGTCAGCGTGGCCCAGGCGGACGTGTATCGCTGGGTGGATGAGCACGGCGAGCCGCACTACAGCGACCAGTGGGTGCCCGGATCGCAGATCATCAAGACCAGCAAGGCCCATCCGGGCTCCGACACCCTGGGCCAGGCCCGTTCGCCGCAGGTCAACCGCACCCCCGAATCCCTGGCGAACGAGGCCAACTCGCGCGCCGTCCACCAGGATGTCGCCCGCTCGCGCGACGCGCAGTGCAAGGCCGCCAAGGACCGCTACCTGAAGGCCGTCGAGTCGCGCCGCGTCTACAAGGAAGGCAAGAACGGCGAGCGCGAGTACATGTCGGATGCCGACGCCGACGCGTACCGCGAAGTGGCACGCAAGGACGTGCAGAACCTGTGCGGCAGCGTGCCGAGCTTCGACCCGGACGCACCGCAGCCCGATGCGAAGCCGATCCCCGAGCCGAAGGCGATCCCCGAGCCCAAGGCGATGCCGGACACGACCTCCTAGTCCAAGCCCCGCGATACCCCGGTCGGCCCGTTTCCGTGCCTCTCGGCAACGCTCTATAGTGACGCCCGCGGCCACCCCAGCGCCGCACGGGGCATTCACATGCGTGTAGGTTTTGTCGGCCTCGGCGCCATGGGCACGAACATGGCCCGCAATCTCCACCGAGCCGGCCTGCTCACGGCGCTCTACAATCGCAGTCCCGACAAGGCGCGCGAGCTGGCCACGGAACTCAAGGTCAGCGCCTGCACCGACTTGGCAGCTCTCGCCGCCAGTGTCGATGCGGTCGTCTCCTGCGTCTCGGCGGATGCGGACGTGCTCGCCGTAGTCCAGGGCCTGGCGCCCGCCCTGGCGCGCAATGCCCTGGTGATGGACTGCTCGACCGTCGGCTCCGAGACCGCGCGCCAGGCCGCCGCCCTGCTGGCCCCGGCCGGGGTTGCCTTCCTCGACTGCCCGGTCAGCGGCGGCACCGAGGGGGCGCGCGATGGCACGCTGGCGATCATGGTCGGGGGCGAGCCGGCGGCCTTCGCGCGCGCCCTGCCGGTGCTCAGCGCCATGGGCAGGGCCGTCACCCTGTTCGGCCCGACCGGCAGTGGCCAGGCGGCCAAGGCCACCAACCAGATCATGTGCGCGGGCATCATCGAGGCGGTCTCCGAGGCGATGGCCTTCGCGCACGCCCAGGGGCTGCCGCTCGACAAGCTCATCGATACCCTCGGCAAGGGCGCAGGCTCGAGCTGGTACTTCGTGCACCGCGCGCCGAACATGGTGCGCGGGGCCTACCCGGCCGGCTTCCGCGTGCGCCTGCACGCCAAGGACCTCAGGATCTGCCATGACATGGCGGCGCGCTTCGGCGTGGCGCTGCCGGTGGTGGAGCGCATGCTCGGGGAGTACGCGGAACTTACCGCGCGCGGCTTCGGAGACGAGGACATCTCGGCCACCTATCGCCTCAAGTCCGAGCTCTTCGAGCGCACCAACCTCATGAGTCAACCGGCCAGCCGCGACGCATGAACACCGCCGCCGGCCGCGAGAACGCGTTCTACCTGCCGGACTTCTGCACCTCGCGCACCACGCTGGCCATCGTGCTGATCGTTGAGCTGACCGCGCTGGTGCTCACCCTGGCCCGCCAGAGCGTGACCGTGGACTTCTGGACCGACCTGGTGCGCACCTCCCTGTTCCTGCTGTGGATCGGGCTAACCAGCGCCGGCGTGCTGTGCCTGCTGCGCGCGCGCCTGAAGCGCCTGTCGGTCGCGGCCGGCTCGGCGGCGGTGCTCGGCCTGACCGGCACGGTGGTGGCGGGGATCTCCCTGTGCGTCTACCTCATCGGCCGCTCGCAGCTGGTGAGTAACTCCGGCGGGCTCGGGCTGTTCCCCGCCGACCCGTACCGCTTCGGCGTGCGCAATGTGTGGATCGGCCTGATCATCACCGGCCTGGCGCTGCGCTACTTCTACGTCTCGCACCAGTGGCGGCGCAGCATCGAGCTGCGTGCGGCGGCGCGCGTGCACGCCCTGCAGGCGCGCATCCGCCCGCACTTCCTGTTCAACAGCATGAATACCATCGCCGCCCTCACCCGCAGCAACCCGCCGCGCGCCGAGGAAGCCGTGCAGGACCTGGCGGACCTGTTCCGCGCCACCCTGAGCGACAAGCACGACACCATCACGCTGGCCGAGGAACTGGCGGTGGCGCGCACCTACCAGCGCATGGAGCAGCTGCGCCTGGGGCCGCGCCTGGTGGTGGACTGGAAGGTGGACGCGCTGCCCGAGCACGCCCTGGTGCCGCACCTGATCATCCAGCCGCTGCTGGAGAACGCGATCTACCACGGCATCGAGCCGCGCGCCCAGGGCGGCACGGTCACCATCACCGGCGAGGTGAGCGGTGATCTGATCACGATCGTGGTGCGCAATCCGCTCGACCCGGCCCCGGGCATGCGCGAGGGCAACCGCCTGGCGCTGGGCAACATCCGCGAGCGCCTCGGGCTCATGTACGGCGAGCGCGCGCTCATGAAGTCCGGCCGCTTCGATGCGGAGTACATCGTGACGCTGCGCTTCCCGCTCCTCGAGCGCAGCGCGCGCCCCGCCGCATGAGCCCGAGCGCCCCGGCCGTGCGCCTGAAGGTACTGGTCGTCGACGACGAGGCGCCCGCGCGCGAGCGCCTGCGCAGCCTGCTCGCCGAGCTCGACGCGGTGGAGGTGGTGGGCGAGGCGGCCAATGGCCACGAGGCACTGGACCTGACCCACGACCTCGCCCCGGACGTGGTGCTGCTGGACGTGCGCATGCCCGGGATGGACGGGCTCGAGGCCGCCCGCCACCTGAACGTGCTGGAGCAGCCCCCGGCGGTGATCTTCACCACCGCGTTCGATGAGTACGCGGTGGAGGCCTTCCAGGCGCAGGCGGTCGGCTACCTGCTCAAGCCGGTGCGCAAGGAGCAGCTGGGCGCCTCGCTCAGCCGCGCCGGGCGCCTGACACGCGCCCAGCTGCAGAGCCTGGCCGCCAGCAGCGGCGCGGCACGCCGCAGCCACATCGCCGCGCGCCACCGTGAGGGCTTGAAGCTGATCCCGATCGAGGAGGTACAGTACTTCCTCGCCGACCAGAAATACACCACGGTCCGCCATCTGCGCGGTGAGGACCTGATCGAGGATTCGCTGCGCCTGCTGGAGAGCGAGTTCCCGGCCGATTTCGTGCGCATCCACCGCAACGCGCTGGTCGGGGTGAAGCACCTCGAGCGCATCGAGCGGCGCGCCGACGGCCAGTACCTCGTGCACCTGCGCGGCGGGGATGCGCCGCTGCCGGTGAGCCGGCGCATGGCCGGGGAATTGAAGGAACGCTTCAGGATCTGAGCACGCGGCGGCTGCCGCACAAGAACTACAACATCCGCCGGGGGAATCATGCTGAAAGACTTGCACTTGGCACTCACGCGCCGCACCTTCGTCGGCGGCCTTGCCGCTGCCTCCGCTCTCGGCCCGCTGGCACGCGCCGATGAGCTGCCGCCCTCGCAGCTGTTCGCGCGCTCGCCGCCCCCGCTCACGCAGGCGGGCCAGGTGCCCGATGTCATGGGGTTCGAGCCGCTGGCGCGCGTGGCGCTCCCGCCGGCGCACTTCGGCTACCTCGCCACGGGAGTCGACGGCGACCTCACCGTCGCGCGCAATGCGGACGCCTTCCTGCACTACCAGATCCGCGCCCGGCGCTTCGCGGACCTTTCGCGCCTGGACACCTCGCGCACGGTGCTGGGCGCGCGCTGGGCCAGCCCGCTCTATATCTCCGCCGTCTCCTCGCAGCGTGCATTCCACCCGGAGGGGGAGCTGGCGGTCGCCCGTGCCGCAAAGACGCGCGGCACGCAGATGATGCTCTCCACCGGCGGGTCCTTCCCCGTGGAGGCGGTCACGGATGCCCGCGGCGCGCCGCTGTGGCAGCAGCTGTACCCCACCGATGATTTTGCCGTCACCGAGGCGATCGTGCGGCGGGCCGAGCAGGCCGGCGTCACGGCGATCGTGCTCACGGTCGACTCCGCGGTCCTGCGCCGCAACAACGAGACGCTCGCGCGCGCGATGCTCGCCGACAGCCGCAACTGCGAGGCCTGCCACGCGGGCAACTCGCACGACATGTGGCATGGACGGGCGATGTTCCAGGGCGCTGGACACCTCGCACGTCACTGCCCTTGCCCCGCCGGCGCTCACGACCGCCTTCCTCGACCGGCTGCGGCAGCTGGTGAAGGGGCGGCTCATGGTGAAGGGTATCGTCACGGCAGAGGATGCGGCGATCGCGGTCGCGCATGGCGTGGATGGCATCGTGGTGTCCAACCACGGCGGCCGCAACGAGGAGACCCTGCGGGCCAGCATCGACTGCGTGCCCGAGGTGGTCGCGGCGGTGAAGGCGAAGGTGCCGGTGTTCGTTGACGGCGGCATCCGCCGCGGCACGGATGTATTCAAGGCGCTCGCCCTCGGGGCGACCGCGGTCGGGATCGGCCGCCCGCAGGCCTGGGGACTGGCCGCTTTCGGGCAACCGGGCGTCGAGCGGGTGATCGACATCTACAACGCGGAGCTGGCGGCGATCATGCGCCAGGCCGGCACGCCTGCGATCGCCGACATCACCGCGGCGCACGTGCTGCGCGCCTGAGGGTGGCGGTGACTGCGACCGCTACAGGATGTAGCGGCTCAGGTCCTCGTCCTTGACCAGCTCGCCCAGGTGGTCGTCGACGTACTTCGCGTCGATCGTGACCTGGCCGCTGCCATTGGTCTTCTCCTCGCTGGCCTCGTAGGAGACCGTCTCCAGCAGACGCTCCATCACGGTGTGCAGCCGCCGCGCGCCGATGTTCTCGGTGCGCTCGTTGACGTGGAAGGCAATCTCGGCGATGCGCCCCACCCCGTCCGCTGAGAACTCCACCTGCACGCCCTCGGTGGCCATCAGCGCGCGGTACTGTGCAGTGAGCGAGGCATCCGGCTCGGTGAGGATGCGCACGAAATCCCCGACCTTGAGCGAGTCGAGCTCGACGCGGATCGGCAGCCGCCCCTGCAGCTCCGGGATCAGGTCGGAGGGCTTGGAGAGGCTGAAGGCGCCCGAGGCGATGAACAGCACGTGGTCGGTTTTCATGGTGCCGTACTTGGTGGCCACCGTTGAGCCCTCGATCAGCGGCAAGAGGTCGCGCTGCACGCCCTCGCGCGAGACATCCGCGCCGATGGTCTCCCCGCGGCGCGTCACCTTGTCGATCTCGTCGATGAAGACGATGCCGTTCTGCTCGGCGTTGGCGAGCGCCTGCACCTTGAGCTCCTCCTCGTTGATGAGCTTGCCGGCCTCCTCGTCGATGAGCAGCTTGAGCGCCTCGCTGACCTTTACCTTGCGGGTCCGGGTACGGTTGCCGCCGAGGTTCTGGAACATCGACTGCAGCTGCTGTTGCATCTCCTCCATGCCCGGGGGCGCCATGATGTCGATGCCGTTGGGCATGGCACGCAGCTCGATCTCGACCTCGCGGTCATCCAGCTCGTGCTCGCGCAGCATCTTGCGGAACTTCTGGCGGGTCTCGCCGTCGCGCGCCGTGGCCGGCTCGTCGGTGGAGAAGCCCATCATGCGCGGCTTGGGCAGCAGCGTGTCCAGCACGCGCTCCTCGGCGGCATCCAGGGCGCGCTCGCGCACCTTGCCCATGGCCTGCTCGCGCGTCATCTTCACGGCCACGTCGGCGAGTTCCTTGACGATCGACTCGACGTCGCGGCCGACGTAGCCGACCTCGGTGAACTTGGTGGCCTCCACCTTCACGAACGGGGCGTTGGCGAGCTTCGCCAGGCGCCGCGCGATCTCGGTCTTGCCGACTCCCGTCGGCCCGATCATGAGGATGTTCTTCGGGGTGATCTCCTGGCGCAGCGGCTCGCCGACCTGCATGCGGCGCCAGCGGTTGCGCAGCGCAATGGCCACGGCGCGCTTGGCAGCCTGCTGGCCGACGATGTGCTTGTCGAGTTCCTGGACGATCTCGCGCGGTGTGAGCGATGACATGTTCGGTGTTAGCCCTGTGCGCCCTGGGCCTTCAATTCCTCGATGACCAGGTTGCGGTTGGTGTAGATGCAGATGTCGGCGGCGATGTTGAGCGAGCGCTCGACGATCGCGCGCGCGTCCAGACTCGAGCCATCGACCAGCGCACGGGCCGCCGCCAGCGCGTACTGGCCACCGGAACCGATCGCCGCCACGTCATGGTCCGGCTCGATCACGTCACCGTTGCCCGAGACGATGAAGAGCTTCTCCGGGTCCCCGACCAGCAGCAGCGCCTCCAGGCGCCGCAGGTAGCGGTCCGAGCGCCAGTCCTTGGCCAGCTCGATGGCCGCGCGCGTGAGGTTGCCGTACTTCTCGAGCTTGCCCTCGAAGCGCTCGAACAGGGTGAAGGCATCGGCCGTGCCGCCGGCGAAGCCGGCGATTACCCGGTCGTTGGCCAGGCGGCGCACCTTGCGTGCGTTGCCCTTCATCACGCTGTTGCCGAGGGTCACCTGGCCGTCGCCGCCGATGGCGATGGCGCCGTTGCGGCGCACGCCAAGGATGGTGGTGCCATGGGGATTGAAGCCGGTCGTTTCGGTCATGGGTTACCTGGTGTGCCTGTTGGGCCGGTCGCGGCAGCCACCTGGCGCCCCGGACTGTCCCGTCTGCGCTCAGGCCTTGCGGCGCGCGCGCGGGTGGGTAGCGTCGTAGATACGGGCGAGGTGCTGGAAATCAAGGTGGGTATAGATCTGCGTGGTGGAGATGTCGGCGTGGCCGAGCAGCTCCTGGACCCCGCGAAGTTCCCCACTCGATTCAAGAAGATGGGAGGCGAAGGAGTGCCGGAACAGGTGCGGATGCACGTGCATGGAAAGGCCCTGGCGCCGCGCCCAGTACCCCACGCGCGCCTGCACCGCGCGCGCTCCCAGGCGCCGGCCATTGCGGCCGACGAACAGCGCGGTCTCGTCCGCCTTGGCCAGCGCCGGGCGCTCCTTCAGCCAGCCCTGCAGCGCCTTGAGCGCCGGCCGGCCGACCGGGACGATGCGGCTCTTCTTGCCCTTGCCCAGCACCTGCACCGTGCGGTCCTTGAGGTCGATGCTGCCCGAATCCAGCCCGACCAGCTCGGCCAGGCGCAGTCCCGAGGAATATAAGAGCTCCATGATTGCCCGGTCGCGCGCGGTGAGCGCATCGCCGGCGGGGATCTCCAGCAGGCGCCCCATCTGGTCCGCATCCAGGGTCTGTGGCAGGCGGCGCTGCGCCTTGGGCGCGCGCACCTCGTGGCCGGGGTTGTGCGCGGCGGCCCGCGCACCCTTGCCGCGGCCCTGCAGCCCCTCGCGCAGCAGGTAATTGAAGAAGCTGCGCACGGCGGACAGGCGCCGCTGGATGCTGCGCGGGGCGAGGCCGCCGGCGTGGGAGTGTGCGGCGAAGCGCCGCACGTGCTGCGTATCCAGGCCGCTCCACTCGCTGATGCCGCCGCGGTCGCAATACTTCACCAGGGCCGCCAGGTCGCGGGCGTAGGCCGCGTCGGTATGCGCGGACATGCGCCGCTCGGAGTTCAGGTGTCGCCGGAAGCGCGCCACCCACTCAAGCGCCGCTGGGGTCATGGCAGGGGTTTGCCTTGGGTTCAGCCCGCCGGCGCGCGCCGCAGCGTGTCGGCCATCAGGTCCGCCAGGCGCGACAGGAACTCGGTGCTCATGCCCGGGTGGAAGCGGTCGCGGTCCGCGCTGCCCAGCGCGAGCAGCCCGATCGAGCCCTTCTCTCCCAGCGGCACCAGGGCGACCGAACCCATCTCCAGGCCCTCGGGCCCGAAGAGGAACTCGCGCTGCGAGTCGCGCGCCTGGCCGCAGCGCGGCTTGCCGCTGGCGAACAGGGACTCGAAGGATTTCAGCGCCGGGTCTTCGGCTGCCACCGTGCGCACGAAGGAGGGCAGGCTCGGGTCTGCCGCCGCGCCCACCAGCACCAGCGCGGCGTGGAAGGCGTCGAAGTCCTCGCGCAGGCCCGCTTCGATGCGCGCGATGGCCTCGTTGCGCGGCACCGCCCCGAGCAGGCGGCGCGTGAAGCGGTGCAGGCGCTCGGCCAAGGCGTCGTTGGCCCGCGCCACCTTCACCAGCTCGGCCAGCTTGTTCTCAAGGCCGGCGAGCTTCTCGCGCAGCACCTCGATCTGGCGCTCGACCAGGGAGATGGTCGAGCCACCCCGGGAGTGCGGCAGCTTCAGCCGGGCCAGCACCGCCTGGTGGCGCTCGAAGAACTCGGGGTTGCGCTGCAGGTAGCCAGCAATGGATTCCTCTTCGGTGTCCACCGCGGCCAGGCCGCGCGCCTCTCGTGTCGTCATAGTGTTCTAAACCTCGACGTGGCCTTCAAAAGAGATCTCAGTCGGACCGCTCAGCCAGATCGGCTCCCCGGTTCCACCCCAGTTTACCTGCAACTCGCCGCCGCGCACGCCCACACTTACTTCCGGGTCGAGCAGCCCACGGTGGCGCGCCACGGCTACCGCTGCGCACGCACCGGTGCCGCAGCTGAGGGTCTCGCCCGCGCCGCGCTCGTAAACCCGCAGGCGCACCGCGCCGCGCGCCACGATCTGCAGGAACCCCACGTTGACGCGCCTGGGAAAGCGCGGGTGATGCTCGATCAGCGGCCCGAGGCTGGCGACCGGGGCGGTCTCGACCGCCTCCACGGTGAGCACGGCGTGCGGGTTGCCGATGGCGACCGCGCCGATCTGCAGCGTGCGCCCGGCAACCTCCAGCGGATAGCTGTCGGCGGCGGCATCGGCCAGGAACGGCAGCGAGCGCGGCTCGAAGTCCGGAACGCCCATGTCCACGGACACCCGCTCGTCCGCGCCGATGCGCGCCCGGACCAGGCCCGCGGGGCTGTCCAGGGTCACCGCGCCGTTGCGGGTGAGTCCGCGGTGGTGCAGCAGGGCGGCGATGCAGCGCGCGCCGTTGCCGCACTGCTCGACCTCGTCGCCGTCGGCATTGAAGATGCGGTAGAAGAGCGCGCTGTCCGCGCGCCGCGGGCCGTTGAGCACCAGCGCCTGGTCGAAGCCGATGCCGCTGCGCCGGTCGGCGAGCGCGCGCAGGCGCTCGGGCTCAAGGATGGAATGGTCGGCGGGTGCATCGAAGACGATGAAGTCGTTGCCGACACCATGCATCTTCGTGAAATCGAGGCGCATCGGGGGCAAGCATAGCCGCGAACGCGCGCTGGCGCGAATGGCCTCGGCCAGCGGGCTGGACCAGGCCTAGCGCAGCGCGGCGCGGTCCCGGTAGGTGCAGCGGTCCATCACGGTGAAGATGCCGGCTGCGACCGCGCGCGCGGCGGCCTCGTCGTCGATGACCCCGTCCTGCAGCCACAGTGCCGGCAGCTGCAGGCGGATGCATTCATCGACGATGCCGGCGACGAATTCAGGCCTGCGGAACACGTCGACGAGATCGACGCGCTCGCCGGCCTTGAGCACCCGGGGCAGCTCCCCGAGGCTCGCCACCGCGCGCGCGCCGAGGATGTCCGTGTGCGCAGGAGCCACCGGGATGATGCGGTAGCCGAAGCCCTGCAGCGCCCGCGCCACGCGGTGGCTGGGGCGCGCCGGATCGGCCGACAGGCCCACCACGGCGATGGTCCGGGCCGAGCGCAGCAGCTGCTCGATCTGTGCCTGGGGCGGATTAGCGAACATGCCGGGGTGCGTGGCCTTCGCCGGTGCGGGCGTCTAGTCTATCCGCTCCGCAGCACCGCCCTACCAGCCAAGGCGCACGTTGAGCCAGGATTTCAAGGTACGCATCGAGCCGCACGGGCGCACCGTGCCGGTGGCCCCGGGGCAGGCACTGCTCGAGGCGGCCCTCGCCGCCGGCCTCAACCTGCCGCACAGCTGCAAGTCGGGCCACTGCGGCTCCTGCCGCGCGCGACTGCTGGCCGGGACGGTGTCCTACCCGGCGGGCCGGCCACTGGGCATCACGGACGAGGAACAGCAGAGCGGCTACCTGCTGCTGTGCCAGGCGCGCGCGCAGGAGGATGTCGCCGTCGAGGCGCGGCTGATCGCCAACGTCGACGACGTGGAGATCAAGACGCTGCCGTGCCGGATTGCCCGCCGGGTGCTGCTGGCGCCGGATGTGATGCAGGTGTGGCTGCGGCTGCCGGCCGTGGAGCGCCTGCACTTCCAGCCGGGCCAGTACCTGGACGTGCTGCTGGAAGGTGCACGCCGGCGCAGCTTCTCCATCGCCAGTCCGCCGCACGACAGCGAGCTGCTGGAGCTGCACGTGCGCCAGGTGAGCGGCGGGGGCTTCACCGGGCAGCTGTTCGGCGCCACGGCGGCCGGCGACGCGGCGCTCGCCGACGGCGCGCTGCTGCGGATCGAGGGTCCGGTCGGCCAGTTCACCTACCGCGCCGGCACGACGCCGGTGCTGATGGTCGCCGGCGGCACCGGCTTCGCGCCGCTGAAGTCGATGCTGCGGCACGTGCTCGAGACCGGCATCCGGCGCGACATTCACCTGTACTGGGGGGCGCGCCACGTGCGCGACCTGTACGAGGAGGCGCTCGTGCTCGAGTGGGTACGCCGCTACCCGCAGCTGCGCTTCACGCGCGGTGCTCTCGGAGGCCAGCGCGCCGGAGGCGGCGCACCAGCGCACCGGCTTCGTGCACGACGCCGTGCTCGCCGACCATGCCACTCTTGCGAACATGCAGGTCTACGCGGCGGGGCCGCCGGCGATGATCGAGGCCATCCGCGCCAGCTTCCCGAATCGCGGGCTGCCCGCGGAGCAGCTGTACTTCGACTCCTTCGACTACGCCCCCGACTCGCTGCGGCGCCCGGCGCTCTAGCCCTGCTGGGTGAAGTTCTCGCGGTAGTCCTCGATGGAGGCGCGGATCACGGCGGCCGCCTGCGCGTAGCCGTAGCGGCCGGTGATGGAGATCTTCGGCGGTTCATCGGGAACGAGCTTGTAGGTGGAGAAGTAGTGCTCGATGCGCTCCAGCAGTGCCGGCGGCAGCTCCTCCACTTCGGTGGCGTTGCCCCAGACGTAGTCGCCCTCGAGCACCGCGACGATCTTGTCGTCCGCCTCGCCGCGATCGATGATCTTGAGCCCGCCGACCACGACCGCGCGCAGCAGCACCTCGGAGTGGTTGATGGGCCGCTCGCTGATGACGCAGATGTCCAGCGGGTCACCGTCACCGCGCTCGCAGCCCGGGGCGAGCTGGCGCACGCGTTCCCCGCAGTAGGTCTGCGGGACGAAGCCGTACAGGCAGGGCGGCTGCGAGGAAGTGCGCTGCGGACGGTCCACCCGCAGGTAGCCGCTCGCCTTGTCGACCTCGTACTTCATCAGGTCGAACGGAGTGATCTCGATGTAGGCGTTCACCACGCGCGGGGCCTCGGGTCCGGGTTCCAAGCCGTGCCACGGATGCGGGCGCCAGCGCGAGTAGGCATTGGGGTTCGACACGCCGCGATTGTAGCCTCCGCCTGCTATTCTTACGACGCCCTCCACGTACGGAGCATGCTGTGACCCACGCGGCGATCACCGGCTGGGGCAAGTGCCTGCCACCGGCAGTCCTCACCAATCAAGACCTGTCCACGATCCTCGACACCAACGATGAGTGGGTGGTCAGCCGCACCGGCATACGCGAGCGGCGCATCTCGCACGTCGGCCTCGGGGACTTAGCCTACGTGGCCGCGGCGCGCGCCCTGGCTGCCGCCGGGCTGCCCGGCAGCAGCATCGACCTGATCGTCTTCGGCACCTGCAGCCACGACGACCAGGTGCCGAACATGGCCTCGGGCATCCAGGCGCGCATCGGCGCGCAGCCGGCGGCCGCGTTCGACATCAATACCGCCTGCACGAGCTTCCTCTACGGGCTGTCCGCGGCCACCGCGCTGATCCGCACCGGGGTCGTGCGCCGCGCGCTGGTCATCGGCGCGGAACTGATCTCCCCGTTCATGGACTGGACCGACCGCGACGTGGCCGTGCTGTTCGGCGACGGCGCCGCGGCGGTGGTGCTCGAAGCCACGGACCGCGAGGAGGGACTGCTCGCCGAGAAGCTCGGCTGCTTCGGCGAGTCACGCGACATCCTCACCGTCCAGGGCATGGGCGGGCGTTACGCCAATCACGGCGTGCTCTACGGCGTCACGCGCTGGCAGTTCGAAGGCCAGGAGATATTCAAGAAGGCGGTGGCAGGCATGGCCGTAGCCTGCGAGGACTCGCTCGCGCGCCTGCAACTGACGCCCGCGGACGTCGACCTGGTGGTTCCCCACCAGGCGAACCTGCGCATCATCGAGGCAGTGGCGCGCAAGGCGCACGTGCCGATGGAACGGGTGTTCGTGAACATCCACCGCTACGGCAACATGTCGGCGGCGACGGTGGCGATCGCGCTGTGCGAGGCGCTCGAGGAGAACCGGGTGCCCCCGGGCGGGCTGCTGATGCTGCCCGGGTTCGGCGGGGGGCTGACCTATTGCGCGCACATCGTGCGCTGGGGCAGCCGCACCACCCCGCTGCAGACCACCGACGTTGAGCTGGCACCGAACACGCGCTCGGCACTGGAACTCATCAAGGATTGCCTGCGCCGCAAGACCCACGCTTCCGAGCGGGGCACGGCGCAGCAGCCGTTCGCGGGCCTCTAGGGCACGGCCCGCAAGCGGCCTGCGTGCTAGCGCTTAGCGGCCTTTGCCGCGCGGCGCTTCTTCTTCGCCGGATTCTTGGCGCGCGTCTTGCCGTAGGAACCCTGATAGATCTTGCCGCGGCGGCTTCTTGGATCGCCCTTACCCATGAACAACTCCGATACGAATCAATACTTCAAAGAAAAGGGCCGGCCGTCGATGCCCATGAGGCACTGACGACCGGCCCTTGCCTGCTACTGGCTTACCAGCGCTTCGGGGCGCCGCCGCCGCGGTTGCCACCGCCGCCGCCGCCGCCGCCGCCGCCGGTGCGCTCCTGCGCCTCATTCACGCGCAACGGGCGACCACCGAGGTCCTTGCCGTTGAGGTTCTGGATGGCGCGCGACGCATCGGCGCGCGACATCTCGACGAACCCGAAACCGCGCGGACGGCCCGTGTCACGGTCGGTGATGATGCTGACCGACTCGACGGTGCCGTGGGCTGCGAACAGCTCACGCACTTCGGCGTCGGTAGCGGAAAACGGCAGGTTGCCAACATAGATCTTCGTCATGCAATCAACTCCTTATAGAAACGTACTAGCAGGAGTGCATGCCGAAGAAATAATCGGGTCCACACACACTGCCACCTGGTCGGGAACGATTCGGCTTTTCAGACTCGGAAGCCAACTCGCAATCGGGCGGGCGGCAGGCGGCAGGAAAGGGAAAGGTCACGATCCGGCGCGCACGATACCGCAAGCTCCCGGCGGCGCACAAGCAGCCGCCGTGCGTAGCGCGGGCCTGCAAATAGCGCTCCCGCAGGGCATGCCGGACATAAGCTGCGCACCAACATCGCAGCCCCTTAGGACCTCCGGCGGCCGCCCCAAGTCGCTGAATGTAGGGGCCCGGGATCGCCTCCACCGCCAGGACCGCGGGTAGGCCATGCCCTGCCGGCCCGCACTGCCGCCCGCATGCGCTGCGTCGCTGTCAGCGTCCAGATACGACTAATCCAGCAGCTATTGTCGTCTTTATCTATACAATGGAGCGATGGACCAGCTGCGCTGCATGCGCACTTTCGTGCGGGTGGCCGAACTCGGCTCCTTCACCGCGGCGGCCGATTCGCTGCAGCTGTCCCGGGCCGTGGTCAGCGCGCAGGTCGCAGAGCTCGAGCAGCACCTCGCCTGCCCGCTCCTGCAGCGCACCACGCGGCGCGTGGCCCTCACCGTCGACGGATCCCATTACCTTGGCCAGTGCCAGCGGCTGCTGGCAGACCTGGAAGCAGCCGACGAGGCCATGGGGGTGTCCCCGGCGGCCGTGCGCGGCCAACTGCGCGTCGGGGTCCCCGCCGCACTCGGGCGCTCCTGGCTCATCGGTGCCCTGCCGGAGTTCGGGGTGAGGTATCCGGGGCTGCAGCTGGAGCTGCAGGTGAACACCGAGCCGCAGCCGGCGGAGCTGGATCTTGCGGTGCGCCTGGGCGCGGTGCGCGAGTCGCACCTGCTGGTGCGCAAGGTGGTGACCGCGCGGGCGGTGACCTGTGCCTCGGCAGCCTACCTGCGCCTGCACGGCGCGCCCACCGAGCCGGACGAACTGGCGCGCCACCGGCTCATTGGCTACCTGGACCGGGGCAACCCGCAGGCGCTGCTGTTCCAGCGCGCCGCGCAGCGCCGGCGGCTCACCCCGGCATTCAGCGTCGCGTTCGATTCGCTCGACGCGCAGGTCGAGGCGGCGGTGCGCGGCGCGGGCATCGTGCAGGTCCTGGATCTGTGCGTGGCGCAGGCCCTGGCCAGCGGTGCACTGGAGCCGGTCATGGCGCAGTGGTCGGGCGCGCAGGTCCCGGTGTCGATCGTGCGCCGCGGAGCGCAGCGCGAGGCGCTCAAGGTGCAGGCGCTGGCGGATTTCGTCAGCGAGCTGCTGCTGGAACGGCGGCGCCAGGTCGATGCCGCGCCGGCGGGCGCCAGGGCCTGATGCCTCAGCGGCTGCCGCGGCGGCCGAGAACTTCCAGGGCCCGCAGCTGCAGCAGCGTCGAGTCCGAGGCCGGCAGCAGGGAATTGGCCTCGCGCACGAAGGCACTCACCTTCTCCGGCGCCAGGGGTTTGCTGATCAGGTAACCCTGCGCGTAGTCGCAGCCCAGGCGGCGCAGCAGGTTCCACGCCGCGGCATCCTCCACGCCCTCGGCGACGACCTTCAGGCCCATGCTGTGCCCGAGCTCGATGGTCGAGGTGACGATCGTCACCGCGCCGGCATCGGCGTTCGAGATGAACGAGCGGTCGATCTTCAGCTCATCCACCGGCAGCACGCTCAGCTGTGACAGCGATGAGTGCCCGGTGCCAAAGTCATCGATGGAGAAGCGGATGCCCGCCAGGCGCAGCAGCTGCATGTTGCGCACCGCGGCCTGCGGGTCGCCCATCACCGCGCTCTCGGTGATCTCCAGGATCAGCCGTACCGGCTCCACCCGGTGCAGGCGCAGCAGCTTGAGCAGCTCCTCGCCGAGGTCATGGTCGAGGATGTCCGGAGCCGAGAGATTGACGGCGAGGTCCAGTTCCAGGCCCTCGCGGCGCCACTCGCCCAGCTGGCGCACGGCAGCGGCGAGCACCCAGTTGGTGAGGCGGCGCGAGCCGCCGGTACGCTCGGCCAGTGGCACGAACTCCGCCGGGGACACCGGGCCCAGGTGCGGGTGCGTCCAGCGCACCAGTGCCTCCAGGCTCTGCACGCTGCGGTTCAGCATGTCGACCTTGGGCTGGTAGACCAGGGTGAGCGCGTTGTGGTCGATCGCGCTGCGCAGGTCGGTGATGAGGGTAAGGCGGCGCCGGTGCTCGCTGTCCTGGCCGTCGCGGTACAGCGCCACGCGCGTGCGCACCTCGTCAGCCTCCCCGAGCGCGACCTGGGCGCGCTGCAGCAGCTCGTCGGCGGTGCGGCCGTGCGCCGGACACATGCACACCCCGCAGGCCAGGCGCAGGTCGAGGCTGACGCCGGCGACGTGGAAGCCGCCGCGCACGGTGGCCGCCAGCTGCTCGCCGTACAGCAGCGCCCGCTCCGGCGAGCAGCGCGGCACCAGCACCAGCAACTGCGCCTCGCCGAGGCGGGCGAGCGTCTCCCCGGCCGCCACGTTCTGCTGCAGGCGCCGGGCGGTCTCGCACAGCACCTGGTCGCCCACCGCGTGACCCAGGGAGGCATTGATGTCACGCAGGTTGCGCAGCTCGATGACGATCACGGCCGCCGCCTGCAGGCCAGCCAGCGCGGCGCCCAGGGCGTTGATCTCGTGCTGCACGAACGCGCGGTTGGGCAGCTGCGTCAGCGGGTCGTGCTGCGCCTGGTAGGTGATGTCCGCCTCGCGCGCGGCGATGTGGTGCTGCATGGTGTTGAAGGTGCTGGCCAGGGCGCGGAATTCCTCGCCGCCGGCCACGCTCACCGCAGTCTGGTACTGGCCCTTCTCGATGCGCTGCGCGGCGCGCACCAGCTCGCCGATGGGCCGCGTGGCGCTGCGGCCAAGCACCGCGCCGATGAGCGCGGCCAGCGCCAGGGCGACGCCGTCGATGAGCAGCATGGCGTCGCGCAGCTCGCGATACGGCGCGTACACCTCGGCCAGCGGCTCCAGCAGCACCAGGTCCACCGAGTCGCCGCGGCTGTTCAGGCGGCGCACGAACCCCAGGTAATCGCTGCCGGCGGTGCGCGTCACGTGGGCACCGTCATCAAAAGGCACGCGCACCGGCGTGGCCGCCTCGGCCGGCACGGTCGAGGCGACCTGCACGCGCGCGCCGCTGCCGTGCGTGACGATCTGCACCTCGGAGCCCACCAGCGCGCGGATCTTCTGCGCCAGCTGCTCGTCGGCGACGAAGCCCATCAGCACCCAGGCGATGGTCTCCGGGGTGCGCACCGGGGCCAGGAACACCTGGTAGGAGCGCGCACCGAAGATGTGGAAGGTCGGCTGCTCGCGCGTGGTCGGCCCGCTGGACAGCAGCCCCTCGAGCGAGCCGTCGTCGCCCTCGGACTGCGGCGCGGTCGATGCCAGCACCTGGCCGCGCGTATCCAGCACCAGCACCAGGTCCGCGCCGATGCGCTGCGCATTGTTGCGCGCCGCCGAGAGGATGGTGGGCGCATGGCCGCTGGCCACCGCCTCACGGAAGCCGAAGTCGGCCGCCAGCACCGCCACGCCGTTGGCCAGCTGACCGGTGCGGAAACTGATGAGGTTCTCGGCGAGCGAGCCACCGGCGCGCAGCTGGGCGGCGGAGCGCGTTTCCACGGCACGGCGCGTGCTCGCCAGCACTGCGGCCAGCGTCACAGTTTGCGTGACGATGACCAGCCCGATGATCAGCACGAGAAGTCGTTTGCGGAAACTGCGCATGAAATCCGCTCGAATGCCTCACGCATCGTATGAGCCTTTACCTGTCCATCGCGAGGATCGAAGTGCGGGAATGAGACCTCCGGCACGTCTGCCAAGCCCGTTTGCGGGGGGCTGCCTGTGGGTGCTGCTGGCGTTCCCGGCCGCCTTCGGCTGCCCGGCGCCGGTGCTGGCCGCGACCCTGGCGATCCACGTGCAGGCCAGCGACGGCAAGGCGCTCTCCGGAGCCGTCATCACCGCCCGCCCGCTTGATGGGCCACCGAAGCGCGCCGCCGCGGTGCATGCGGTCATGGACCAGATGAACCGCGCCTTCACCCCCGACCTGCTGGTGGTGCCGGTCGGCTCGACCGTCGCCTTCCCCAACAGCGACTCGGTCAGCCACCAGATCTACTCGTTCTCGAGCGCGAAGCGCTTCCAGCTGCCGCTGTACCGCGGCACGCCCTACCCGCCGGTGCTGTTCGATCAGGCGGGCGTCATCACCCTGGGCTGCAACATCCACGACGAGATGCTCGCCTACCTGGTGGTCACCGATGCGCCGTACTTCGGCCGCACCGACGGCGCCGGCAGCTGGTCGGTCGAGCTCGGCCCCGGGCGCTACCAGGTGACCATCTGGCATCCGCGTCTGCACGCCGAGGGTGCGGACGTGGCGCGCGAATTCACCGTGGGCTCCGATGATCGCGCCGAGTTCACCATCCGCCTCGCCAAGCCCCTGCAGCCCGCGCCGCTCGAGCGGCCGCACTCCTGGGACTATTGAGGACTCACGGATGCGCGCCGCCAACCAGTTGAGGCCCGGGATCCACAGCCGCGCAGCAGTGTTGCTGGTGCTCGCGGCGCTCAGCGCCGCCGCCCGGGCGACTGACTGGGAAGCGAGCCTCGACACGCGCCTGGTGAGCTCGGACGCGGACCGCTCGGTCATGGACGGCGGGCTGGCGCCAGTGCGCTTTGACCGGGACGACCCGGCGCTGCAGCTCGGCCGGGCACGCCTGGCCGTAACGCAGGCCCTCGGCGAGGTGTGGAGCGCACGCCTGGACGCCTCGGTGTACGACGACAAGGGCGGCGCGCTGGCCGGGGTCAGCGAGGCCTACCTGCTGTTCCGGCCGTACCCGCGCGAGGGCTACCGCCTGCGTATCAAGGCAGGGGCCTTCTATGCACCGGTGTCGCTGGAGAACCGCGCCAGCGGCTGGGATTCCCCCTATACCATCTCGTACTCGGCCATCGACAGCTGGCTCGCCGTCGAGGTGCGCACCATCGGACTGGAGGCCAACCTCGACTGGCTGGGCACGCGCCTGGGTCACGCGTTCGACCTCGGCGTGACGGCGGCGGCGTTCGGCTGGAACGAGGGGGCGGGCGCGGTGCTCGCCGGCACCGGCTTTGCACTCACCGATCGCCAGACACCGCTGTTCGGGCGGGTCGGCCAGCCCGGGGTGCCGCCCCTGGATGCCGTGCAGCCGTTCGTGCAGATCGACGGACGGGTGGGCGCCTACGCCGGAATCGAGGCGCGCTACCTGGACCGCGTGACGCTGCGCCTGCTGCGCTACGACAACCGCGCCGACCCGACGGTGATGGATACGCTGGCCGGCACGATCGCCTGGCACACCCGCTTCACCAGCGCGGGGCTGCGCGCCGAGGGCGCCAGCGGCTGGACGGGCATCGTGCAGTGGCTGCAGGGCGAGACGATCATCGTCCCGGGCGGCTCCACGCTCGAATGGCCGTTCAACTCGGTGTACGGGCTGGTATCGCGGCGCATCGGCCGGCACACCTTCAGCGCCCGCTACGATCACTTCAATGTCGATGCGCGTGGCACGGATGGCGATGGCGAGCAGAGTGGCCATGCGTGGACGGCCGCCTACGCCTGCGACCTGTCGCCGCACTGGCGCGTTGCGCTGGAGTGGGTGCAGGTGCGCAGTGACTCGTACGCGCGCCAGGACCTGCTCGGGGCCTCCGCGTATTCCACCCAGAACCAGGCCCAGCTGAGCCTGCGCTACAGCCTCGGCTCCGCGCTCTAGCGGTAGCGCGCCAACACCTTCTCTAGGCCCTTCGCGCCCGGTGACAGCGCCTCGTACGGCACGCTGTTCAGCGGCGCATCGGGCGTGCCGTTGACCTCGTGGAATTCGTTCTGCGAAGGCTCGATGTGCAGCAGCCCGGTGAGGTACTCGCCCGCCTTCAGGCGCTCCTGGATGTGCGCGGCCGCGTTCACCCGGTCGGTGGGATCGTAGGAAGCATCGAGCTTGCGCAGCACGATGCGGCTGCCGTCGTGCATGACCAGCGGCATGCTCTCGCCTTGCTGGTAGCTGGCGACGATCTCGCGCTCCAGCGGCACGAAGTCCGCGTGCACGGCCGGCTCGTAGTGCTCGCGCGTGTAGGCGTAGCTCTTGGTCGAGCCCTCGTGATCGTTGAAGGTCACGCACGGGGACAGCACGTCGATGAGGGCGAAGCCGCGATGCTTGAGCCCGGCCTGGATCAGCGGCACCAGCTGCTCCTTGTCGCCGGAGAAACTGCGCGCCACGAAGGAGGCGCCGAGCGTCATGGCCAACAGCACCGGGTCGATCGGCGGCTGCAGGTTGGTCTCCCCCTTCTTCGCCTTGGTGCCGACGTCGGCGGAGGCGGAGAACTGGCCCTTGGTGAGCCCGTACACCCCGTTGTTCTCGATGATGTACAGCATGTCGAGGTTGCGGCGGATCGCGTGGCAGAACTGCCCGAGCCCGATGGACAGCGTGTCGCCGTCCCCTGAGACGCCGATGTAGCTCAGCACACGGTTGGCGGCATTGGCGCCCATGGCGATCGAGGGCATGCGGCCGTGCACGGAATTGAAGCCGTGGCCGCCACTGACGAAGTACGCCGTGGTCTTGGACGAGCAGCCGATCCCGGACAGCTTGACCATGTTCTGCGGCTCAAGATCCAGCCCCCAGCTGGCCTCCACGATCGCCGCGGTGATGGAGTCATGGCCGCAGCCGGCGCACAGCGTCGACAGCGAGCCCTCGTAGTCGCGGCGGGTGAACCCGAGGGCGTTCTTCGGCAGCGACGGGTGCGCCACCTTGGGCTTGGCGATGAAAGTCATGTCGGCCTCGTCGCAAGTCTTGGATGCAGGGGGTGCACCGCGGCGCTACGCATGGGCGGCACCCTTGGTCTTGGCCTGCGGGCGCAGCTCGGCGAGCACTCCCTCGACGATGAACGCCGAGGAGATCGGCAGCCCGTTGTAGTGCAGCAGCGAGCGCAGCTTCGTCTTGTCCACCTGCGTCTCCAGCGTGAGCAGCGAGCGCAGCTGCGCGTCGCGGTTCTGCTCGATGACGAACAGCACCTCGTGGGCGGCAAGGAAGCGCTCGACGTCCTCGCTGAAGGGGAACGAGCGCACGCGCATGTAGTCCACGGCCGCCCCCTGGCTCTTCAGCAGGTCCATGGCCTCGTGGATCGCCCCGTCGCAGCTGCCGACGGAGACCAGGCCGACCTTGCTGCCGGCGGTCGCATCGATCACCGCGCGCGGCACCAGCTTCTTGGCCGTCGCCCACTTGACCATGAGCCGGTCGAGCACCTCCTGGTAGTCGTCCGAGTCCTCGGTGTAGGTGCCGAACTTGGTGTGGCCCGAGCCGCGGGTGAAGTAGGCCGCCTTCGGGTGCACCCCGGGCAGGGTCCGGTAGGTGATGCCGTCGCCGTCCTTGTCCACGAAGCGGTAGAACTTCTCCAGCTTCAGGATCTCCTCCTTGCTGAGCATCTTGCCGCGGTCGGGTCGGTAGCTGTCGTCCCACTTCAGGTCCCGGCACATCCAGTCGTTCATGCCGATGTCCAGATCCGAGAGCACCATCACCGGGGTCTGCAGGCGCTCGGCCAGGTCAAAGGCCTGCACGGCCATGTAGAAGCACTCCTCCGGGTTGGCCGGGTAGAGGCACACGTGCCGCGTGTCCCCGTGCGAGGCGTAGGCGCACAGCATCAGGTCGCATTGCTGCGTGCGCGTCGGCATGCCGGTGGAGGGCCCCACGCGCTGGATGTCGAAGATCACCGCCGGCACTTCCGCGTAGTAGGCCAGCCCCAGGAACTCGTTCATGAGCGAGATGCCGGGCCCGGAGGTGGCGGTGAAGGCGCGCGCGCCGTTCCACATGGCGCCGATCACCATGCCGATCGCCGACAGCTCGTCCTCGGCCTGGATGAAGGCGAAGTTCCTGCGCCCGCTGTCCTTGTCGACGCGCATGCGGTCGCCGAACATCTTGAACGCGTCCATCAGCGAGGTGGACGGGGTGATCGGGTACCAGGCCCCCACCGTGGCGCCGGCGAATATGCAGCCGAGGGCAGCCGCGGTGTTGCCGTCGATCATGATGTGGCCGGCGGTCTTGTCCAGCGCCGCCACGTGCATCGCCAGCGGGCAGGTGAAGTTGGCGCGCGCGTAGTCGTAGCCGAGCTGGATCGCCTTCATGTTGCTGTCGACCAGCTGCGGCTTCTTGGCGTAGGTCTCGGCGAGCAGCTCGCGGATGCGCGCCAGGTCCAGGTCGAGCAGCGCCGCCAGCACGCCCGCGTAGCAGATGTTCTTCATCAGGATGCGCGTGCGCACGCCGTTGAAGTTCTCGTTGCACATCTTCGCCAGCGGCACGCCGATCACGGTGATGTCCTCGCGCTTCAGCAGCGCCGGGCGCGGCCAGGTCGAGTCGTACACCAGGTAGCCGCCGGGGGCGACTTCCTTGGCATCGCGCGCGTAGGTCTCGGCATTCATGGCGACCATGATGTCGACCTTGCCCGAGCGTGCCACGTAGCCGTCACGGGTGATGCGGATCTCGTACCAGGTGGGCAGCCCCTGGATGTTGGAGGGGAAGTAGTTCTTGCCCATCACCGGGATGCCGCTGCGGAAGATCGACTTCATCAGCAGCGTGTTGGCGCTCGCCGAGCCGGTGCCATTGACCGTGGCGATCTTTATGGAGAAATCGTTGACGTGCGTGGCGGGTGCTGCGGGCATATGTGGGTATTGCTGGCGGTTAGTGGCGGCTGCCGGGGGGCTGCGCCCCCGGCCTGGTGCAGTTCAGGCGATCTTGGGTTGCTTGGCCCTGAGCGGCGTCTCGTCTTCCGCCTGCGGCCACAGCAGCGCGGATTTCTGCATGTCCCAGGCGGCCGTCGGGCAGCGCTCCGCGCACAGTCCGCAGTGCACGCACAGGTCCTCGTCCTTGACCATCACGCGCCCGGTCTGCGGCAGGCCGGCCGAGACGTACAGTGCCTGCGTGAGGTTCTTGGCGGGGGCCTTGAGGCGCTGGCGCAGGTCCGCCTCGTCGCCGTTGTGCGTGATCGTCAGGCAGTCGACCGGGCAGATGTCGATGCAGGCGTCGCACTCGATGCACAGCTTTGCGGTGAACACGGTCTGCACGTCGCAGTTGAGGCAGCGCTGCACTTCCTTCTCGACCTGCTCGGCGGTGAAGCCGAGCTCGACCTCGATGTTGAGGTTCTTGAAGCGCTCCTTGAGCGAGACGTGCGGCATCAGCCGCCGCTCCACCGGGGTGTAGTCGTTCGAGTAGCTCCACTCGTGCATACCCATCTTGCGGCTCTGCAGGTTGACCCCCGGAGGCATGCGCTCGCTCACCGGCTCGCCCTGGCAGTGCCGATGGATCGAGATGGCCGCCTGGTGGCCGTGCTCCACCGCCCAGATGATGTTCTTGGGGCCGAAGGCGGCGTCACCGCCGAAGAACACGCCCTTGCGGGTGGACTCGAAGGTGGCCTTGTCGACCACCGGCACGTCCCATTTGTCGAACTGGATGCCCAGGTCGCGCTCGACCCAGGGGAAGGCGTTCTCCTGGCCGATGGCGAGGATCACGTCGTCGGCCGGCAGGAATTCCTCCCCGACGATGCGCTCGGCGGTGATGCGCCCGTCCGCATCCTTCTCATACTCCATCTGGTCGAACAGCATGCCGGTGAGACGGCCGTTCTCGAGGACGAAGGACTTCGGCGAGCGATTGATGATGATCGCCACGCTCTCCTCTTCGGCGTCCTCGAGCTCCCAGGCGGAGGCCTTGAAGAACTCGCGCGGCTTGCGCG
Organism: uncultured Pseudomonadota bacterium; assembly: GCA_963794975.1. Classification (GTDB taxonomy): domain Bacteria; phylum Pseudomonadota; class Gammaproteobacteria; order Steroidobacterales; family Steroidobacteraceae; genus 13-2-20CM-66-19. The sequence continues at coordinate 331,281 of CAWCGL010000009.1, forward strand.
CCATGACCTTCACGCTGTCCGCCCCGAGCCGCAGGCTGGTGCGGCAGCAGTCCATGGCGGTGTTGCCGACGCCGATGATGAGCACGCGCTTGCCGATCTTGTCGATGTGGCCGAAGGCCACCGACTCCAGCCACGCGATGCCGATGTGCACGTTCGCGGCCGCCTCGGTCCGCCCCGGCAGGTTGAGCTCCTTGCCCTTGGGGGCGCCGGAGCCGACGAACACCGCGTCGAAACCGCCCGTGGTGAGCAGGCCGCGCATGCTCTTCACCGGCGTGTTGAGCTTAAGGTCCACGCCCATGCCGGTGATCATCTCGATCTCCTCGTTGAGCACCGTATGCGGCAGTCGGAACGAGGGGATGTTGGTGCGCATCAGTCCGCCGGGCTCGCCGAACTGCTCGAAGATCGTGACCTGGTAGCCCAGCGGCATCAGGTCATTGGCCACCGTCAGCGAGGCGCAGCCGGCCCCGACCAGGGCGATGCGCTTGCCGTTCTTCACGGCGGGAATCTTCGGCAGCAGTGCCGTCACGTCGTCCCGGTGATCGGCCGCCACGCGCTTCAGGCGGCAGATGGCGACCGGCTTCTGCTCGATCCGCCCGCGCCGGCAGGCCGGTTCGCAGGGGCGGTCGCAGACGCGCCCGAGGATGCCGGGGAAGACGTTGGAGTGCCGGTTCACCATGTAGGCGTCGGTGAAGCGGCCCTGGGCGATCAGTCGGATGTATTCCGGGACGTCGGTGTGGGCCGGGCAGGCCCACTGGCAATCCACAACTTTATGGTAGTAGTCGGGGTGCGAGGTGTCGGTAGGTTCCATTCATTGCTCGGGCCCGGGCCGAGCCCTCATGGGCGATTAGTAGGCCGTGGAGTATAGATGTGTACCGGGTGTTTTCACCGGCCCCAAAGATATACTGCACCGCAGCATTCGGCCCGTCCAGCGGCAACCGATTGCCTATAATTCGACCACCATGACAGAACCCATCCCGACCCAGATAAGGCTGCGGCGCACCTCGCGGCTGCTGGAGGTGACCTTCTCCGACGGCAGCCACTTCCAGCTGCCGTTCGAGTACCTGCGCGTGCACTCCCCGTCCGCCGAGGTGAAGGGGCACGGGCCGGGGCAGGAAGTGCTGGTCCTGGGCAAGCAGGATGTGGGCATCTCGGCGGTGGACCCGGTCGGGCAATACGCGGTCAAGCTCGTGTTCGACGACGGCCACGACACCGGGCTGTACACCTGGAAGTACCTGCACGAACTCGGCCGCGAGCAGGCGCCGCGCTGGGCGCGCTATCTGGAGCGCTGCGCGGCCGCGCAGCCCTCGCGGAAGGGCCCGCAATAGCAAGCCGTGCAGAAACGAAACGGGCCGGACATTGCTGCCCGGCCCGCGTCGTTTACAAGACCCCCTAATCGCGGCCGATTCTGCGCGTCGTGCCATGCCAAATGCAACCATCCCTTGCCTTGCCCCGCGGCGTGATCGACTAGAATGCGTCCACGCTGAATTGACCCGCTCCCCACATGGCAGACGACCGCTCCACTGACTTCGGCTTCGAGCGCGTGGCGCTTGCGGACAAGGCACGCCGCGTACGCGGGGTGTTCGACTCCGTGGCCGACAACTACGACCTGATGAACGACCTGATGTCCGCAGGCGCGCACCGGCTGTGGAAGCGCTTTACGCTCTCGCTCGCCAACCTGCGCCCCGGCCAGCAGGCCCTGGACGTTGCCGGCGGCAGCGGCGACCTGGCCGCAGGCATGGCGCGCCAGGTGGGCGAGCGCGGGCTGGTGGTCCTGACCGACATCAACGCGGCGATGCTCGCGCGCGGCCGCGACCGGCTCATCGATGCCGGCATCGTCGGCAACGTGCGCTACGTGCAGGCCAACGCCGAGCGGCTGCCCTTTGCCGACGGCGTCTTCGACTGCATCACCATCGGCTTCGGCCTGCGCAACGTGACCGACAAGGCGGCGGCCCTGGCCTCGATGCGGCGCGCGCTGCGCCCGGGCGGGCAGCTCCTGGTGCTGGAGTTCTCGCATCCGACCGCCCCGGGCCTCAAGCCCCTGTACGACGCCTATTCCTTCAAGGTGCTGCCGCTGCTGGGGAAATTCGTGGCCCGCGACGAGGCCAGCTACCGCTACCTCGCCGAGTCGATCCGCATGCATCCCGACCAGGACACTCTTCTGAAGATGATGCAGGAGGCCGGCCTGGAGGGCTGCCGCTACCACAACCTCACCGGCGGCATCGTCGCCGTGCACCGCGGCTACCGCTACTAGCCCCATGCTCACCGTCACCCTGGAGAACCTGCTCAACCGTGGCCTGCCGCGCTCGCCCCGGGCACGCGCGCTGTGCGCGGAACTTGCCGGCAAGAGCGTCGCCGTCGACGTGCGCGACATCACGCGCCTGCATATCGCCTCCACCGGGCTCACGCTCAGCGTCACGCGCGGGGATGCGCCCGCGGATGCCACCTTGAGCGCCGGTCCCTTCGGCCTGCTCTCGCTGCTGGGACCGGCCGCCCAGGACTCCCTGCGCAGCGGCGCGGTGGCCATCGGCGGTGACGCCGAGCTCGCCGGGAAGTTCCAGGAGCTGCTGAAGCTGTTGCGCCCCGACCTCGAGGAAGAGGCCTCGGCGGTGGTGGGCGACGTCGCCGCCCATCGCCTCGGACGCCTCGCGCGCCTGGGTGCCGACTGGGGCCGCAAGGCCGCTGCCACCGGCCTCGCCAATGCCGCCGAGTACCTGGGGCACGAGCGTGCCGACCTCGTGCCGCGCGCAGAAGGCGAGCAGTTCCTGCGCGGCGTCGATGCGCTGCGCGAGGACCTCGACCGGGTGCAGGCGCGCCTTGAGCTGCTGTCACAGCAGCGCGGCGTGCGCTGATGTCCCTGATCAGCCCGTGAAGCTGCGCGTCGCCCTGCGGTTGCTGGAGATCCAGCGGGTGCTGCTGCGCCACGGGCTGGACGACTTCGTGCGTGCCACGCACCTGTACCGCCCGCTGCGCTTCGTCTTCTTCCTGTCCCCGTGGATCTGGTTCGAGCGCCGCCGCCAGGCCAGTCGCGCCGAGCGCCTGCGGCTGGCCCTGCAGGAGCTCGGCCCGATTTTCGTCAAGTTCGGCCAGGCCGTGTCCACCCGGCGCGACCTGCTGCCCGCGGACATCGCCGATGAACTGGCGAAGCTGCAGGACCGCGTGCCGCCCTTCCCCGGCGCGGTGGCGCGCCAGGCGATCGAGGCCTCCTACGGCCGCCCGGTCACCCAGGCCTTCGCCGAGTTCGACGAGACCCCGCTGGCGGCAGCCTCCATCGCCCAGGTGCACGCCGCGCGCCTGCCCTCCGGCGCGGAAGTCGTCGTCAAGGTGCTGCGCCCGGGCATGCGTGAGGTCATCGAGCGCGATCTCGAGGTGCTGCACGCCCTGGCGGACCTCGCCCAGCGCTACTGGCCGGAAGGGCGGCGGCTGCGCCTGCAGGAAGTCGTGGCCGACTACCACAGAACGATCATCGACGAGCTGGACCTGATGCGCGAGGCGGCCAACGCCTCGCAGCTGCGGCGCAACTTCGCCGGCTCACCGCTGCTGTACGTGCCGCAGGTGTACTGGGACTTCTGCCGTGCCGATGTCATGGTGATGGAGCGCATACATGGCGTCCCCATCAGCGACATGGCGCGCCTGAAGGCCGCCGGCACCGACGTCGCGCAGCTGGCCGAGAACGGCGTGCGCATCTTCTTCACCCAGGTCTTCCGCCATAACTTCTTCCACGCGGACATGCACCCCGGGAACATCTTCGTGCTCATCGACGACCCGAAGAAGCCACGCTACGCGGCCATCGACTTCGGCATCGTCGGCACGCTCGACCCGCGCGACCAGAACTACCTCGCCGAGAATTTCCTCGCCGCCTTCGACCGCGACTACCGGCGCGTCGCGCAGCTGCACCTGGAGTCCGGCTGGGTGCCCGCCGGCACGCGCATCGACGAGATGGAGTCGGCGGTGCGCACGGTGCTCGAGCCGATCTTCGGCCTGCCGCTGAAGGACATCTCCTTCGGGCGCATCCTGCTGCGGCTGTTCGAGATCTCGCGGCGCTTCAACATGCATATCCAGCCGCAACTGGTGCTGCTGCAGAAGACGCTGCTCAATGTCGAGGGACTCGGCCGCGACCTGTACCCGGAGCTGGACATCTGGCAGACCGCGAGCCCGATCCTGCGCGATTGGATGCGCGAACGCACCAGCATCCGCACCCTGCTGGGCGGGCTGCGCACGCACGCGCCCGAGCTGCTCGGCGCGGCGCGCGAGCTGCCGGCACTGCTGCGGCGCATGGCCAGTGCCGAGGCTGCCCCGCCGCCGGAGGCGGCCGAGGCGCAGGTGGCGCAGTTGCGCGCGGAGCTGCGCGCCATGGGGCGGCGCAGCGCTGCCCTGACACTCGGCGCACTGCTGGCGATGGGCGGCATCGTGTGGCTGGCGCTGCCGCACGAGCATGGCTGGCCCGGCTGGGGGCTGCTCGCCGCGGGCGCTGCGAAGCTGGCCTACGGGCTGTGGCGGTGACCTAGGTGCCGCGCTCGCTTACCGAGGGTTCGATACCCGTCGGCCTGTTCAAGTTCTCCCTGCCGATCCTGTTCGCGAACATCCTGCAGTCGCTCAACGGCTCGGTGAACTCGATCTGGGTGGGCCGCTTCCTCGGCGAGGCGGCGCTCACGGCAACCTCCAACGCCAACACCGTCATGTTCCTGCTCATCGGCGCCGCCTTCGGCATTGCCCTCGCCGCGACCATACTCATCGCCCAGCGGATCGGCGCCAAGGATGTGGCCGATGCCAAGAAGGTCGTGGGCACCAGCGCCACCTTCTTCGCCGGCATCTCCGTGATCATGGCCGTCGCCGGGCTCACCCTGTGCCGCCCGCTGCTGGTGGCGATGAGCACGCCGCCGGACTCGCTGGAACTGGCGGTGGCCTACATGCGGGTGATCTTCCTGGCGCTGCCGTTCCTGTACATGTACGCGTTCGTGATGGGGATCCTGCGCGGCGCCGGGGACTCCAAGACACCGTTCTATTTCATGCTGCTGTCGGTCGGCATCGATATCGTGCTCAACCCGGTCTTCATCTTCGGCCTCGGGCCGATCCCGCGCTTCGGCATCGCCGGCTCGGCGCTCGCCACGTTCATGGCACAGGCGATCAGCCTCACCGCGCTGATCCGCCACCTGTACCGGCGCGGCCACGTGCTGTGCCTGCACAAGGACGAGCTGCGCTACCTCAGGGTCGACTGGTCGGTCGTCGGCACCCTGGTGAAGAAGGGCATCCCGATGAGCGCGCAGATGCTGGTGGTGTCCCTGAGCGCCGTGCTCATGATCACGCTGGTCAACCGTTTCGGCGTGGATACCACGGCAGCCTTCGGCGCGGCGATGCAGATCTGGAACTACATCCAGATGCCGGCGTTCGCGATCGCCATGGGTATGTCGGCGATGTCCGCGCAGAACGTCGGGGCGCGCAAGTGGGACCGCGTGAACCGCATCGCCGGTGTCGGCGTGCTCTACAGCGTGGTGCTGACCGGTTCGATCGTGCTGCTCATCGAGCTGCTCGACCGCCACGTGTTCGGGTTGTTCCTGCCGGCCGGCTCGGTGGCGCTCGGCATCTCCTCGCACCTGAACCGCATCGTCACCGGCTCGTTCATCTTCTTCGGCATCTCGGTGGCGCTGTTCGGGGTGGTGCGCGCCACGGGGGCGGTCATGATGCCGCTGGCGATCCTGACCGTGTCGCTGCTGCTGGTGCGCTTCCCGCTGGCGGAGCTGTTCCTCGACCGCTTCCACGCCGACGCGGTGTGGTGGAGCTTCCCGATCTCCTCGGCGGTCTCCGCACTGCTGGCAGTCCTTTACTACAGGTTCGGCCGCTGGCGCGAAGCGCACATGAGTGCCAACGACCCGGTCGCCTAGCCGACCGCCTCCCGGGGCTCGATCCACAGTGCGCGCGCCCGGCCGCACAGCTCGCCCTTGCCATCAAAGAGCGCAGTCCCGGCCTCGTGCTTGCGGCCGCTGGAGCCGATCCTCCAGCCGATGACGGTGCACGCCTCGCCGACGTGCACCAGGCGGTCGAGGTGCGCGGTGAACTCGGCCAGCAGCATCATCTGGTCCGCCAGCGCCACCGCGTAGTAGCCCGGACAGTCGAGCGCGGCGGACATGAACTGCGGCTGCACCTTGCCGTCGCCGCGGTCGAGCGAGGCATCGGGCACCCACGGGGCGGCGACGACGCCGAGCTTTGCGATGGGGCCGGCGAAGATGCGCAAGCCGTCGCCACGCGCCCGCTGCGTGCCGCACACAAAGCAACCCGGGAAGCGGTGATAGCGGAAGCCTGCGTAGGCGCGCGATGCCTCGACCGCCTCCAGGTAGCCGGGCCGGCGCGCCGGCTGCAGCGCGAGCGCGGCCGGGTGCGCTGATGCGACCGCCTGCGCACCGTCCAGCACGTGCAGCGCCCCGTCGGCACCGTCCTCCACGCGCAAGGCTGTGGCCAGCGGCGGCGGCTTCAGCAGGCGCACGGTGACGGACCGCGGCGCGAGGGCCGCCACCATGCCGGCGAAATAGCCGCCGTTGGCCGAGGCCGGCGGGCCGCAGAAGCGCGCGGCGATCACCAGGGTCCTCATGCGCGCACCGTGGCCACGGGTTGCAGTGCCACTCTAGCGTCCGCGCAGGCGTCCCAGCCACGCCGCCGGGTCCTCGCCGCGCTCGAGCACCTCCACCAGCGCCGAGCCCACCACCACCCCGTCGACGTGGCCGCGCAGCCTGAGCACCTGCTCGCGGCTGCGGATGCCGAAACCAGCGCACACCGGCACCGTGGCCACGGCGCGCACGGCATCGAGGTAGCCGAGCACCTCGTCCGGCACCACCACGCTCTTGCCCGTGGTCCCGGTCATGGTCACCGCGTACACGAAACCTTCGCTGCCGGCGCACAGCCGCCGCAGGCGCTCGGGCGCGGTGACCGGGGTGACCATCTGCACCAGTGCAATCTGCTGCTCATCCAGCGCGGCGCGCAGTTCGCTGCTCTCGTCCAGCGGCAGGTCCGGGACGATGAAGCCGGCCACGCGTGCCTGTTGCGCGGCCAGCGCCAGGGCGCGCTCGCCGAAGGCGAGCAGCGGGTTCAGGTAGCTCATCAGCAGGATCGGCGCCTGCACGTCGGCGAGTTCCGCGAGTTCCGCGAGGATCCACCGCAGGCTGACCCCCTGGGACAGCGCGGAGAGGCTGGCACGCTGGATGGTCATCCCATCGGCCATCGGGTCGGTGAACGGCACGCCGACCTCCACCACGTCCGCGGCCGCGGCGATCGCCCGCACGTGCGCGCGGAACTTGTCGCGTTGCGGATACCCCGCCGTGAGGTAGGCGACCAGCGCCGGCTCGCCGGCGGCAGCGGCGGCCCGGATTGCCTGGCTGATGCGCTCGCGCGGGCTCACGCTGGCTCCGGCTTGTCGAGCATCCGCAGCAGCGTGGCCATGTCCTTGTCACCACGTCCCGAGAGGCACACGAGAATGGTCTTGCCCGGATTCTCCTGTGCCCAGCGCTGCGCGCCGGCCAGCGCGTGGGCACTCTCCAGCGCCGGCAGGATGCCCTCGTGCCGGCTCAGCGTCGCCACCGCCGCGAGCGCCTCGGCATCGCTCGCGGTGCCGTAGGTCACGCGCCCGATGGCGCGCAGCAGTGCGTGCTCCGGGCCCACGCCCGGGTAATCCAGGCCCGCCGACACTGAGTCCGTCTCCCGGACCTGTCCGTCCGCGTCCTGCAGCAACAGCGAGTAGCTGCCGTGCAGCACACCCGGGGTGCCGTACGACAGCGTGGCCGCATTCTCTCCCAGGCCGCTGCCGCGCCCCCCCGCCTCGATGCCCAGGATCTCGACCGTGGCATCCGGCACGAACGCGTGGAAAGTACCGATGGCGTTCGAACCGCCGCCAACGCAGGCGATCACCGCATCCGGCAGCGCTCCGGTGGCGGCCTGGATCTGCGCACGCGCCTCGCGGCCGATGACCGCCTGCAGCTCGCGCACCAGGTACGGGTACGGGTGGGGCCCGACCGCCGAGCCGAGCAGGTAGTACGTGTCGGTGGGATCGGCCACCCAGGCACGCATGGCCTCGTCGATGGCCGCGCGCAGGGTCTGGTCGCCGCTGGTGACGGGCACGACGCTCGCCCCCAGCAGGCGCATGCGCCCGACGTTCGGCGCCTGGCGCTCGATGTCGATCGCGCCCATGTACACCGTGCACGGCAGGCCCAGGCGCGCGCACGCGGCGGCGCTGGCCACGCCATGCTGGCCCGCGCCGGTCTCGGCGACCACGCGCCTGGCGCCGAGGCGCTTGGCCAGCAGCGCCTGCCCGATGGCGTTGGTGATCTTGTGCGCGCCGGTATGCGCGAGGTCCTCGCGCTTCAGCCATATCTGCGCGCCCCACAGCTCCGAGAGCCGCTCGGCGAAGGTGAGCGCCGTCGGGCGCCCGACCCAGCTGTGCAGCTGGCCGGTGAACTGCGCCTGGAAGTCCGCTGCCTGCAGGTGTGCACGCACGCCGCGCTCCAGGCGCTCGAGGGCCGGGATGAGTATTTCGGGGACGTAACGGCCGCCAAAGGGACCGAAGCGCCCGCGCGCGTCGGGGTACCTGCCGGCGATCAGGTCCGCCAGCAGGCGGACGTTGTCCAGGGGCTGGGCTACGGCGTTCATCGCGGATCCTCCTTCGGTTCATTGGCGCGCGTAGCGGCGGCCCGCGCGGCCTGAACGAATTGCGTGATCGCCGCGGGGCTCTTCACGCCCGGCCGCAGTTCCACGCCACTCGAAACGTCCACGCCGAACGGGCGCACGGCGGCGATCGCGGCGCCGACGTTGGCACTGTCCAGGCCTCCGGCCAGGACCAGCTCGGTGCGCCGCGCCAGCACGGCGGCGGCGCCCCAGTCCGCGCGGGCGCCGCTGCCGCTGACCGCGCTCTCGAACAGGATACGTCCGGGCAGCTCGGCAGGGGCTGCGGTCACGGCGCGCAGCACCGGCAGCTGCACCACGCCGGCCGGCAGCCGCAGCCCGGCGAGCTCGGCAAGATCGCCCTGCAGGATGTCCGGGGCGAAGACCCTGAGCATCTCATCGATCTCCTCCTGCCGCGGATGGCGCACGACCGCCACGCATCGCGCCCGGCCGCGCGCCGGCCTGGCCAGCTGTGCTGCGAACTGCGGTGTCAGCCGGCGCGGCGAGGCGGCGAACACGAAGCCCACCGCGTCCGCGCCCACCTCGAGCGCCGCGCCGAGCGCCTCTTCGGTGGTCAGTCCGCAAATCTTGATCCACATCTAGGCGGACCTGCCCGCGGCCAGCAGGGCGGCCACCAGTGCCTGCGGATCGCCGCCGCGCATCAGTGCGCTGCCGACCAGGGCCATCGCGTAGCCGGCCGCGGCGACACCGCGCGCGTCCGCTGGCGCGGCGACCCCGCTCTCTGCCACCCGCGGCACCTCCCGGGGCAGCAGCGGCAGCAGCTCGAGCAGGCGCTGCGGCACGACCTCAAGCGTGCGCAGGTCCCGGCAATTGACGCCGGCCAGCAGGTCCATGCCTGCGCCGTACGCCTGCACCACGGCGTGCATCTGCTCGATATCGTCGGCGTCGAAGGCCTCCAGCAGCACGAACATGCCCTGCGCGCGCGCGCAGCCGAGCAATGCATCGAGCTGCGCGTGCGAGAGCATGCGCAGGATGAGCAGGATGCCGCCGGCACCTGCGAGCCGCGCCTCGAGCACCTGATAGGGGTCCACCAGGAAGTCCTTGCGCATCGCCGGCACCTGCGTTGGCAGCAACGCAGTGGCCGCGCTGTCCAGGTGCTCAAGCTGCCCGTCGAAGCGGGTGGGTTCGGTGAGCACCGATACCGCCGCGGCGCCGCCGCGCGCGTAAGCGCTGACACGCTGCGGAATGTCCTCATCCGTCGCGCGCAGCGCACCTGCGGCCGGTGAGCGCAGTTTGAGCTCCGCGATGAGGTCGAAGCCGGAAGCATCCAGGCGCAGCCGTGGCGCCGGCCCCAGGCCGGCCACCAGGCGCAGCAGCTGCGCCTCGCTGCGCAGCCGGCGTGCGCCGGACAGGCGTGCCTGGCTCGCGGCGGCCATCTCCCCGAGAAAGCCGCCGCTCATGCGCCGCCTCCTGCCAGCGCCTGGAGCACCCTGCGCGCCGCGCCGCTGTCGATCGCAGCCGCGGCCCGCTCGATGCCCGCGCGCGGCGCATGCACGATACCGGCAACCTCGAGTGCGAGCGCGGTGCCGAGCAGCAGGCAGTCGCGATGGGCGCCGCGGTCCTCGCCATGGAGCACCGCGCGGATCGCCTGTGCGTTATGCCGCGCATCCCCGCCGGCCAGCTCGGACGCCGCGCAGGCAGACAGCCCGTAGTCCTCCGGCGCGCGCACCTGCATCGTCAGCTGCCCCGGGCGCACGTCGAAAACGGTGAACGGCCCGACCGGGGTCGGCTCATCCCAGCCGTCGGCGCCGTGGATGACGAAGGCCCGCTCCAGCGGCAGGCCCTGCAGGGTCTCGGCGATGAGCCGCGCGATCTCCAGGCTGTAGGCGCCCACCAGGTGCAGCGGCGGCTGCGCCGGGTTCACCAGGGGACCCAGGATGTTGAACACGGTGCGCACTCCCAAGGCGGCGCGGATGGGCGCGATGGCCCGCGTGGCCGGGTGGTAGTGCGGAGCGAACAGGTAGGTGAAGCCGCTCGCCGCGAGGCAGGCTGCCGCGGCCCGGGCGTCGAGCGGGATCGCCAGGCCCAGCGACTCCAGCACGTCCGCGCTCCCGCAGCGGCTGGAGACCGAACGGTTGCCGTGCTTCACCACCGGCAGCCCGCAGGCTGCCGTCAGCAGCGCGGTGCCGGTCGAGATATTCAGGCTGCCGGAAGCGTCCCCGCCGGTGCCGACGATGTCGATGGCACGCAGCCCGGGCGGCAGGTCCGGCCGCAGCGCCAGCCGGCGCATGCTGCGGGCGAAGCCGCGCACTTCAGCGGCAACCACGCCTTTGGCGGTGAGCGCGGCGAGGATCGCGCCGCTCATCGCCAGCGGCAGCTGGGCGTCGGCGAGGTGCACCAGCAGCTCCTGTGCCTGCGGCTCGCTCAGGTCGCGCCGCTCGAGCAGCTGCTGCAGCAGCTCACGCGGGCTGGACATGCACCCCTCCGGCGGCCGCATCGCGCGCGCGCACGCCGGCCGTAAAGGTGAGAAAGTTTCCCATCAAGTTGGGGCCGTCGGGCGTGAGGATGCTCTCGGGGTGGAACTGCACGCCCTCGACCACGAGCGTGCGGTGCCGCACGGCCATGATCTCGCCCTGCGCGGTGCGCGCGCTCACCTCCAGGTGCTCCGGGATCGTCTCCGGGGCGGCGATCAGCGAGTGGTAGCGGCCAACTTCGCACGGCTCCGCAAGCCCCTGGAACAGCGTGCGCCCGTCGTGGTGCACCAGCGAGGTCTTGCCGTGCATCAGGCGCTGCGCGCGCACCACCTTGCCACCGAATACCTCGACCAGCGCCTGGTGGCCGAGACACACGCCGAGCACGGGGACCACGCCAGCGAAGGCCCGGATCATGTCCATGGACACGCCGGCATCGTAAGGCGTACCCGGTCCGGGCGAGATGCACAGGTGCGTCGGCTCAAGCGCCAGCGCCTGCTGCGGGGTGAGCGCGTCGTTGCGATACACGCTCACCTCGGCGCCGAGCACCAGGAAGGCCTGCACCAGGTTGTAGGTGAAGGAGTCGTAGTTGTCGATCAGCAGCAGGCGCGGCGTCACAGGCCCTCCTCGGCAAGCTCGAGCGCACGCACCATGGCCGCGCTCTTGGCCAGTACCTCGTCGTGCTCGCTCTGCGGGACGCTGTCGGCCACGATACCGGCGCCCGCCTGGTAGCTGTATTCGTCGCCCTTGAACACCAGCGTGCGGATCGTGATGGCATGGTCCATGTCGCCGCGGGCGCCGAAGTAGCCCACCGTGCCGCCATACAGACCACGGCTGACCGGCTCGAGCTCGTCGATGATCTGCATGGCGCGCACCTTGGGGGCCCCTACCAGGGTGCCCGCCGGGAAGGCGGCCGCGAACAGGTCGAATGCGTCCTTGCCCGCGGCAAGCTCGCCGCGCACGCCGCTCACCATGTGCATGACGTGGCTGTAGCGCTCGATCGAGCGGTAAGGCTCCACGCGCACGCTGCCGGCCTGGGCGACGCGCCCGAGGTCGTTGCGCGCCAGGTCGACCAGCATCACGTGCTCGGCGTTCTCCTTCGGGTCGGCCAGCAGGTCCGCGGCGCGGGCCACGTCCACTGCGGCCTCGGTGCTGCGCGGGCGCGTGCCGGCGATGGGCCGCAGCTGCGCCTCGCGGCCGCTTAACTTCACCAGCGCCTCCGGAGAGGAACCGACCACTGCGACCTCGCCGAGTGCGCAGTAATACATATAGGGAGAAGGATTGATCAGCCGCAGCGCGCGGTACGCCTGGAACGGGTCCAGGTCGTGCCGCCCGGAGAAGCGGCTGGCGAGTACCAGCTGGTAGACGTCCCCGGCGGCGATGTGCTCCTGCGTACGCCTGACGCCCTGCAGGTAGTCCGCGCGCGCGTACTCGGCGTGCGGCGCGGAGTGGCGCCCGGGCCGCACCGCGGCCGGCAGCCCGCCGCGCAGCGCCCGCACCACCTCGCGACGCAGCGAGCGGCGCTCCTCCTCCGCCCCGGCATGCACCAGCGCGATGCCGCGTGTCAGGTGATCGAACACCAGGATGGAGCGCGGCGCCACGTAGTGCAGCGCCGGCACGCCGGGGGCCACCTTGCGCGCCGGCAGCCGCTCGAAGTAGCGCACGATGTCGTAGGCGGCGTAGCCCACCAGTCCGCCGGCCAGCGGCACGCCACTGATGTCCGGCTGCGGCTGGGGCGCCTGGCCCAGTGCGGCACGCAAGGCATCCAGCAACTCGCCACCGCTGTTCGGGGCGGCCGCGCGCCGGCCGCCGCTCCACAGGCCGGACTCGTCCAGGCGCACTTCGAAGGCATCGCCGAAGCCGACGAACGAGTAGCGCGCGAGGCGCTCGCCGCCCTCCACGCTCTCCAGCAGGAAGCGCGGGGAGAAGGAGGCCAGCTTCATGAACGCCGACACGGGCGTGTCGAGGTCACCGGCTATGTCGAATACAGGGTGCAAATCGGCTCCAGTTTCGTCCAGGCAATAAAAAACCCATCCCGGGTATCCGGAGATGGGTTTTCAGGTGTCGTTGAAATCTAGATCGCGAGAACAGCTAACCGTCGGGCCCACTCCGTTATGAAGGGCGCCACCACCACAGACGCGAAAAGCTGACGGGCGAATGCGACATAGTCTTCAGTATCACCGTGCCCCGGGAGGCCCGTCAAGCCGCGCGCGGCCCTGTCAACCATACGGCGGCGAATTCGTTCCCGTCCCTGACTGTTACATGCGCCCGAAGTGGGCCTGTTGCCAACGAGGAGACTGGATGAATCACCTGAACAAACTGCTGGCCGCCTGCCTGTGCCTGGCATCGCTGGCAGCCCACGCCGACGTGCCGGGCCAGCACCCGGCCTATCTGCACGCACTGTCGGACCTGCGCTCTGCACGGTGGATGCTCGAGCATCGCCCGGGCGGGGCGGCCGTCAGCGGCCAGGAAGACGTGGCGATCAGCGAGATCGACCGGGCGATCGGGGAGATCAAGCACGCTGCCATCGATGACGGCAAGGACCTCCATGACCACCCGGCGACCGATGTTCCGGGCGACAACCCGGGCCGGCTCCACAAGGCGCTCGAGCTGCTGCACAAGGCCCATGCGGACGTGGCGCGCGAGGAAGACGACCCGATGACGCAGGGGCTGCGCGACCGCGCCTTGGGGCACATACACCTGGCGACGGTGGCAACCAAGACCGCACTCGCCTACGCAGGCCAGCCGCACTAGCAAGGCAACCATGCACCGGGCGCGCGGTGCGCCCGGTGCATGACCTGCTCGTGGCATCCGGAGTCGCAGCGCGGATTGCGCTAAAATGCGTGCCCCGGGGATTGCGCACGAATGGCGGTTACAAGGTGTTCAAAGAGTTGCTCCAGAGCTGGCGGGAGCGGGCCACAGGTGAACGCACCGCAAAATCCTACGCCGTGCGCCTGCCCATCGATGATGCGGCGCGCCTGGGCGCGCTGGCGGAGATGTTCCCCGGCCGCACCCCCGAACAGCTGATCACGGAACTCCTCGGTGCAGCCCTGAAGGAAGTGGCTGCCGCGATGCCCTACGTCCCGGGAACCAAGGCGATCTCCGCCGACGAGCAGGGCGATCCGATATACGAGGACATCGGTCCGACCCCGCGCTTCATGGAGCTCACGCGCAAGCACCGCCGCAAGCTGCAATCCAAACCTAGGAAGCCGCGCTGAGCGCAGCCGAGGTTCGCATGCCCTCCTTCGACGCCGTCTCCGAACTGAACTCGCATGAAGTGACCAACGCGCTGGACCAGGCGAACCGCGAACTGGTGCAGCGCTTTGACTTCAAGGACACCGGGGCCCTGTTCGAACTGAATGATTTCACCGTGACGCTCAAAGCCCAGGTGGACTTCCAGCTCAAGCAGATGCTGGAAATCCTCAAGCTGCGGTTGTCCAAGCGCGGCATCGACCTCGTGTGCCTGGAGATCAAGGAGCCGACCACCACGCTGGCCACCGCGCAGCAGGAGGTAGTGCTGCGCCAGGGAATCGACCAGGAGACGGGCAAGAAGATCTCGCGCCTGGTCAAGGACTCGAAGCTGAAAGTGCAGGCCAGCCTGCAGGGGGACAAGGTGCGCATCAGCGGCAAGCAACGTGATGACCTGCAGGCGGCGATGGCCCTGCTGCGCGGCGCCAAACTCGAAGTCGCGCTGCAGTTCAATAACTTCCGCGACTGAGGCCGGCCAGCAGCCGACACAGGCCCTCGGTCGCGCCGATAACGCTTGGCCCGAGCCGGCTGAGCGCCTGGTCCTCGAACACCACCACCCGGTTGCTGCGCACCGCCGAGAGGCTGCCGAAGCGCTGCCAGTCCTTGACCCATACCGCGCCTTCTCCCTGCGGGGCCGCCACGATGATGATGTCGGGGTCGCGCGCAATGACCGCCTCGATATCCACCACCGGACCTGGTTCGGCGAGATCGGCGAACACGTTGTGCGCGCCGCAGATCGACAGTGCATCGCTCATCAGCTGCTTGCCGCCGACCGTATAGATCGGCCGGTTCCAGACCTGCAGCAGCACGCTCGGAGACTTGCCGGGGCGCGCGGAGTACTCGCGGGTCAGGCTTGCCAGGCGCGCCTCCATCTGGGCCGCTGCGCGGTCGGCGGTGACCTGCGTACCTGCGAGCACTCCCAGGCGGCGGACACCGGCGGGTATGTCAGCCAGCCGTGCCACCTGCTGCTCGTACAGGGGGATGTGCAGCCCGGCGATCTTCTGCCGCTGTGCGGGGTTGCCCCCCGATGCCCACACCACCACCACATCCGGGTGCAGCGAGACCAGGCGCTCCATGTCCACGGCGGCCACGTCCCCGATACGCGCAATGCTGCGCGCCGCCGGCGGCTCGTCCGAATACTCCACCGTGGCAATTACCTGCGACCCCGCCCCGGCGGCGAACAGCAGTTCGGTGGCCCCGGGCGCCAGGCTTACGATCCGTAGTGGCGCCTGGGCCACGGAGACCTGCCGCCCCGAGTCATCGGTGACCGTCCGTCCCGGGGCGCCAGCCCATGCGGCCGCCGCAAACCCAATGCTGAGCAGCCACCCGGCCGCGTGGGCCGATCTAATTGTTGTCACCGTGTCAAATTCCTGCGTTAAGCTCGTGCATCATGAATTACATTGCCGAACGCCGCCAAGAAGAGAAGGAGCGCCGCCGCACCGAGATCCTGGATGCGGCCGAGCAAGTGACCGGCAGCTCGGGCTGGGAGGAGCTGACCATGGACCAGGTGGCGCGGCGTGCACGCCTCTCGCGCGCTCTGCTCTACGTGTACTTCAAGGACAAGGTCGACCTCATGTACGCGCTCTGCGAGCGCTCCCTGGTGACGCTGCAGGAGCGCTTCCGGGTGGCGGCGCAGGGCAAGCAGCTCGGCCTCGACAAGGTGCACGCGATCGGCGAGGCCTACATCGTGTTCGCGGAGGAATGCCCGGTCTACTTCGACATCCTGGCGCGCTGCGGGCTGCGCGAAGTCAACACCAAGAACCCCGGCGCCAACGAGTTAGCCTGCCAGACCATTGGCGAGACCATGTTGGAGATGATCGTGGGAGTGCTGGAGCAGGGCGTCGGGGACGGTTCCATCCGCGCCGACCTGGGCAATCGCATCGTCGCCGCCACCGCGCAGTGGGGCTTCATGCAGGGAGTCATCCAGGTGGCCTCCACGAATGCGCGGCTGACTGAACTCAGTGGCATGTCCTCGCGCGCGCTGCTGCTGCAGACCCTGCGCATGTCGACACGCGCGCTGTCCGCCAAACTCTAGCGCCTCCCCCGGGGCACGGCGGGCGCCGTTACGCCCGGCCGCCCCGATTCAGCGGCCAGCCGAAGCCGGGCGGCGGCAGCGCCTTCCTATGATGCTCATCGGTCCGGACCCCGAGGAGCTGCCATGAGATGGATCGTTGCCGTACTGCTGCCTGCGGTGCTGGCTGTCGCCGCGGCCTCCGAACCGGCCATGTTCCGTGCCGACGCGCAGCACAGCGGTACCTACCCGGGGGCCGGGGTGCCACAGCACGGCATCAAGTGGCGCTTCCGCACTGCCGGGCCGATCGTGTCCACGCCGGCAGTGGCCGACGGCACTGTGTACTTCGGCAGTGGTGACCACAATGTCTACGCGGTGGACGAGCGCACCGGCGCGCAGCGCTGGAAGTTCGCCACGCACGGGCGGGTCAGCTCCTCGCCGGCGGTCGTGGACGGACGCCTCTACGTGGGTAGCTACGACGGCAACCTGTACGCGCTGGACGCGGGTAGCGGCAAGTTGGTATGGAAGTTCGCCACCGCGGGCGAGCGGCGCTTCAGCGCCCGGCATCTGCACGGCGCCGAGCCGGCCGGGGAAGTCATGCCCGATCCGTTCGACGTGTACCTGTCCTCCCCGGTGGTGGCGGCGGGCGTCGTCTATTTCGGCAGCGGCGACGGCCATGTGTACGCCGTCGCGGCCGACAGCGGCATGCTGCGCTGGCGCTTCAGGACCGGCAACGTCGTGCACGCCTCCCCGGCGCTCGCCGACGGGGTGCTGTACGTTGGCAGCTGGGACAGCTACTTTTACGCCCTGGATGCCACGACTGGTGCGCAGCGCTGGCGGTTCAAGACTGGCGACGACCCGGTGATCGGCAATCAGGTCGGCATCCAGTCCTCGGCGGCGGTCGCCAACGGCATCGTGTACTTCGGCTGTCGCGACTCGCACCTGTATGCGCTGGATGCGGCCAGCGGCGCCCAGCGCTGGGCCTTTGCCACCGGCACCTCCTGGGTCGTCAGCTCGCCGGCGGTCCGCGACGGCGTGGTCTACTTCGCCACTTCCGACACCGCCGCGGTGCACGCCGTCGATGCCGCCAGTGGCGCGCCGCTGTACGAGCTGAGCTTCAACCACTGGCCATTCTTCTCCTCGCCCACCCTGGCCGGAGACTACCTCTACATCGGATCGCACTCCGGCAAGCTCATTGCCATCAGCCTCAAGGCGCACACGGTGGCCTGGACGCTGCCAACGGACGCGGCGCGCAAGAACGCGGCGGCACTGACCAATGCGCAGGGAGCCCCGGACTACGAGGCCGTGTACGGCGATTTCTTCTACGACGACATGGTCAGCGGCTCAATGCGCATCTTCAGCCTGGGCTCGGTCGTCTCCTCGCCCGTGGTCGCCGGGGAGACGCTGTACTTCGGAGGCTGGGACGGGCTGCTGTACGCCGTCGGCTGAGCCGCGACGGCGCCAGCGGCAGGATTCAGGCCGCCTGGGGCTGCGCCTGCTCGCCCGCAATGCTCGACAGCACACGCGCGACGGCGTGCACGACGGCCGCCACGCGCACCGCGCTTTGTACGGCTTCGCGCTCCAGGCCGTGCTGGCGCAGCTGCCGCTCGTGCGAGGCGATGCACGTGCCACAGCCATTGATCGCCGAGACCGCCAGCGCCAGCAGCTCGAAGTCCGCCTTGGCGATTCCGTGCGATCCCAGCACGTTCATGCGCAGGCGCGCCGGCAGCTTCGCGTACTCCTCGTCCCCGACCAGATGCACGAAGCGGTAGTACACGTTGTTCATTGCCATGATCGCGGCGGCCGAGTGCGCCGCATTCACATGGGCGGCGTCCAGGTGCCGCAGCGCGAGCGCCTGGAGGTCGCGGGCGAAACCCGCGTTGCCCGAGGCCGCCGCCGCGGCCAGCGCCACGGCCCAGATCTGGCGCTCATTCAGCTGCGGGGCACCGGCCGGAGTGAGCACGGTGCCCAGGTTGAGCGCCAGGTCGCGCGCATAGCCTGGCAGGGAATCGCGGATGCTCTCCAGTGTGGTCAGCATCTTCAGGCAGCCTTCAGGGTTTCATCGCCCTGCTTCCAGTTGCACGGACACAGCTCATCGGTCTGCAGGGCATCGAGCACGCGTAGGACCTCCTCGGGATTGCGGCCAACGCTCAGGTCGGTGACGTAGACGAAGCGGATCACCCCCTGCGGGTCGACGATGAAGGTCGCGCGCTGCGCCACCCCTGCCTCGGGGTCGAGGATGCCCAGGGCGCCGGAGAGTTCGCGCTTGATGTCCGCGAGCATCGGAAAGGGCAGGTTCTTCAGTTCCTCCTGCGAGCGGCGCCAGGCCAGGTGCACGTACTCGCTGTCGATGCTGGCACCGAACAGCTGCGCATCGCGCGCGCGGAATTCCTTGTCCAGCTTGCCGAAGGCGGCAATCTCGGTGGGGCACACGAAGGTGAAGTCCTTGGGCCAGAAGAAGAACACCTTCCACTTGCCCGCAAAGCTCTCGTGGGTGAAGGGCTGGAAAGCCTGCTTCATCTCGCTCGATACCACCCCGGTAAGGGAAAACTGCGGAAATTTCTGACCGACGCCTGCCATGCCTGCCACTCCTGATGTGATGTTTCGGGAGTGATTGTCGGGGTGGGGCGCCTCGAATTCCAATCGATTGATTTAATGATCTCGATAGATATCATGTATCGCTATATGGAGCTCAAACTCAAGGACCTGCGCTACCTGGTGGCGGTCGCGGACGAACGGCACTTCGGCCGCGCGGCCGCGCGCTGCTACGTGAGCCAACCGACCCTGTCAGCGCAGCTGCAGAAGCTGGAACAGGGCCTGGGCGTGCAGCTGATAGAGCGCGCGCCAAACAACGTGTCGCTGACCCAGGCTGGTGTCGAGATCGTCGCGCGGGCGCGCCGGATCCTCGAGGCCGCCGACGAAGTGGTGACACTGGCCCGCAGCCAGCGCGACCCGCTGGCCGGCAAGCTGCGCGTGGCGCTGCTGCCGACGATCGGGCCCTACCTGCTGCCGACCGTGGTGCCGCTGGTGCGCAAGAACCTGCCGCGCCTGGAACTTCGCCTGTACGAATACCAGACCGGCCCGATGCTCGAGAAGCTGCGCGCCGGCGAGCTCGACCTCGGCATCCTCGCCCTGCCGGTCGACTCCGCCGGGCTGCAGTCACGCGAGCTGTACCGCGAGCCCTTCGTCGTCGCCCTGCCCGAGCACCATCCGCTGGCGGCGCGCGCGACGATCCGCGTGGCTGACCTGAAGACCGAGAAGCTGCTGCTGCTGGAGGAAGGCCACTGCCTGCGTGACCAGGCGCTCGAGGTATGCAGCCGCGTCGGCATGCGCGACCAGCAGGACTTCCGCGCCACGAGCCTCGAGACCCTGCGCCAGATGGTCGCCACCGGCGCCGGGATCACGTTGCTGCCCGAGCTTGCCGGGCGCGGCGCGTACCGCAACGCGCGCGGCGTCGTGCTGCGCTCGTTCGCCAGGCCCATCCCGGTGCGCCACGTCGGCGCGCTGTGGCGCAAGACCACGGCGCGGGAGGCGGCTATCGATGCGTTGTGCAGGCTGATCACGGAACAGGCGCAGTGAACGGCGGCGCCGCGGCGCCCGCGGCGCCCGCGGCGGTGAGCCTGCCGGCACGCGACGGCCGCCTGCTCCACGGACTGCTGATGACGGCCGCTGCGCCACGCGGCGCGCTGGTGGTCAATGCCGCCACCGGCGTCGGGCGTGAGTTCTACCTCAAGTTCGCCGCCTACGCCGCGCAGCGCGGCTACCACACACTCGTCTACGACTACCGCGGCATGGGCCGGTCGGCCACCAGCCCCCTGCGCGCGGAGCGCGCGCGGATGAGCGACTGGGGCATGCTCGACATGCCCGCGGCGCTTCACTGGCTGCTCGAGCGCTACCCGGACCTGCCCTGCTTCACCCTGGGGCACAGTGTCGGCGGGCAGCTGATCGGCTGCATGGACAACGCCAATCTGGCACGCGCGCATCTCATGGTCGCGGCCTCGACCGGGTACTGGCGGCGTGAGTCAGTCCCCTTCCGCTACCTGGCGCTGGCGCTGTGGCTGGTCTACGGCCCCCTCATGCTCTGGCTGCTCGGCTACGTCCCGCAGGGCGGACTATGGAGCGGGCGGCCGCTGCCGTACGGGGTGTTTCACCAGTGGCGCAAGTGGTGCCTGAGCGCTGCGCTGTTCCCGGACCTGGACGCCGAGCTGCGCGGCAGTCACTTCGACACGGTACGCGGTCCGGTGCTGGCGCTGGCGTTCACCGATGACCCGATCGCCACCCCGGCGGCGGTGACGGCGCTGCTGAGATCCTACCGCGCGGCGCAGGTCGAGCAGCGCTGGATCCGTCCCGCCGACGCCGGCGTGCGCTCGCTCGGGCACCGCGGCTTCTTCGCCGAGCGCCATCGCGAGTTACTGTGGGCCGCTGCCTTTGACTGGCTCGATGCGCGCTGCGGCTAGGGCGCCCGCGGACTGGCGGGCGCTGCGGGCGAAGGCGATGGCGAGCAGCACCACCGCACCGCCCAGCAGCTGGATCGGCGAGAGCCGTTCGTCGAGGATCCACCAGGCGTAGCCGGCCGCGGCGATCACCTGCGCGTAGAGTCCCACCGCGCTGAAGGTCGCAGGCAGGTGCGCCAGTGCGTAGGCGATCAGGCTCTGGCCGATGACCTGCGCCGATAGCGCGCAGCCGATCAGCAACCACCAGCCATGCGCCGTGCTCGGCAGGAACTTCTGCGTGAGCGCGATCGGCAGCAGCAGGACGGTGAATACCAGGGTGCTGGCAAACATCACGATGCCGGTGTCGTGGCGCGTTCGCAGGCGCGCGACCACCATGATGTACGCGGCATAGAAGCAGGCGGTGCCCAGCCCCAAGGCATCGCCCAGCAGGCCGTGGCCGCCGCCGCCGAGTTTGGGGGCCAGGATCAGCAGCATGCCCGCGAAGGCAAGGGCGAGCGACAGCACGAAGCCGAGCCGCGGGCGTTCTCCCCACAGCAGCCACGCGAACACGGTGACCAGCAGTGGCGCGCAGTTCGCCTCGAGCGTGGAGGCGGCGATGGAGGTGAGCAGTAGCGACCAGTGCCACAGCGCCAGATCACCGGTGAAGAACACCCCGGCCCACAGGAACAGCGGATCGCGCACCGAGGCGCAGACCTGTCCGGCCTGCGCGCGGCGGCGCCGTTCCAGCACGACCCAGACGAGCAGGAACGGCAATGCAATCGCGCCGCGCCAGAACGCGGTCGCGGTCGGACCGGTCTCCGACAGGCGCACGAAGATCCCGGAGCTGCCGATCGCCAGGGCGCCGGTGAACAGCGCGATGAGTGCCGAGGCTTCCGAGCGTGGCTTGCGGGACATGGCGTTCATGGGAAGGGCTGGCATCATAGCCTCGCGCGTGCAGAGCGTCTGGCATAATTGCCGCGCCCGCCACGCTCAATCGAACCGGTGCGCAACGGATGCCCGCATGAGACCCCTCGCGTACCTGTGCCTGCTGCTGGCAACCACGCTGCCGGCCGCCAGCGCCGACGCGCCTGACATCGCCATCACCGATGCATGGGTGCGCGCCGTCCCCGGAAGCACGGTCGCCGCCGCCTACTTCACGGCACGCAACACCGGTACGCGGCCGCTGACCATCACCGGCATCCGCTCACCCGTGGCCGCGCACGCGATGATCCACGAGACTGCCCTGGTGGGCACGCAGTCCACGATGCGCCCCCACGAGCGGCTGCCGCTGGCCCCGGGGCAGAGCGTGCACCTCGCCCCTGGCGGCATGCACGTCATGCTCACGGATCTGCGGCAGCCGCTTGCGCCCGGCGCACAGGTGCAGCTGGTGTTGCTCCTCGAGGGCGGGGCGAGCATGGCGATCATGGCGCGCGTGCGCGCGCTGGGCGAGCAATAGTGCCGCCCATCCCCGCCCGGCCCTGGTGCTGACGCGAGCGCCCGGCTTGGACCACGTCACCCCCTACGACCGTTTCGCACGGCAGGACGCCCGCATCGAGCGCTGGCTCGCCACGGGAGAGCACCGCGAGGAGCTGCGTGCCTTCTTCGGCGACCTCGAGCATCGCTCCCTGAGTGCACTGGCACGGCGTGCCCGCCTGCGGGGAATCGACGCGCGGCTGCCGCGGGTGCTGCTGGTGCCCGGGATCATGGGCTCGCAGCTGGGAGTGGAGCGGAGCCCGCCGCTGCCGCACGACATCGTCTGGCTGGATCCGCTGGACATCCACGCAGGACGCCTGTCCGCGCTGCGCCTGCCGGACCGCACGCCGGTCGTGCCGCTGGGCATCGTGATGTTTTCCTATCTGCGCCTGAAGCTGTACCTGCAGTCGCGCGGCTTTGCGGTGGAGGCGTTCGACTACGACTGGCGGCTGCCGGTCGCCCGGCTCGGGCGGCAGCTCGCCGCGCGGCTGTATGCGCGGCGCAGCACCCGCCTGGCGCTCGTCGCGCACAGCATGGGTGGACTGGTGGTACGCGCCGCGCTGGCCCAGCCGGGCACCGCCCACGTGCAGCGCGCAGTGCTCCTGGGAACACCGCACCTGGGCTCCTTCGCGGCCGTGCAGGCGCTGCGCGGCAGCTACGCCGTGGTGCGCAAGGTGGCGCGCCTCGACGCGCGCTCCAGCGCCGAGAAGCTCGCCTCCGAGGTCTTCAGCAGCTTTCCGAGCCTGTATGACATGCTGCCCGGTGCCGGCAGCGCCAGCCTGCTGTACTCGGACAGCTGGCCGCGCGGCGGGCCGCGACCCCGCGCAGCGCTGCTGCGTGCGGCGCGCCGTGACCGCGAACAGTGGGGCGCGCTCGATCAACGCTACGCACTGATTGCCGGCGTCGGCCAGGAGACGGTGACGGCGCTGGCGCGGCGCAGCGGGCAGTTCGTCTACACGCTCACGCGCGCCGGTGACGGCACCGTCCCGGTGGCAAGCGCGGCACCGGCCGGGGTGCACTGCCTGTATGCAGCCGTCGCCCACAGCGACCTGACACGCGATGCGGTGGTCGCGGCGGCGATCGTGGACTTGCTGGTGCACGGCAGGTCCACCCGTCTGCCGGCGACCTGGAACAGCCATAGCCGCGCGCAGGCGCAGGTGAGTGACCGGCGGCTGTGGCGCACGCACGTTGGCAAGGTTGACTGGGCGGCGCTGGAGCCCGAGGAACGCCGCCAGTTCCTGGAGAACCTGAACGAGCCGCCACACCTTAAGCTGCGGGTGCCCGCTTCCCGGGCGCGCGCGCGCGGCTCCCGCTGAGCCTTCGATCGATTACCGAGGAGATCCACATGCCTGAGCACCTGCCGGGGAGCAT
Organism: uncultured Pseudomonadota bacterium; assembly: GCA_963794975.1. GTDB lineage: Bacteria > Pseudomonadota > Gammaproteobacteria > Steroidobacterales > Steroidobacteraceae > 13-2-20CM-66-19. Next base: position 354,893 of record CAWCGL010000009.1, read on the forward strand.
GACGAAAGCACCCTTCGTCTGTCTGGCCATTGTCCTGTTGCTGCCGTATCTGCTGGCCACCTATGGCGGCTACTACCGCAAGAGGACCCTCGGGGTGATGGATAACGCGAACCCGCGCGCACAGGCGGCGCGGCTGGACGCCTACGGTGCGCGCATCTACGCGGCGCAGCAGAATTCCTGGGAAGCCGCGACGCTGTTCACCGCCGCAGCGCTGGCCGCGCTGCTGGCGGGCGTGAGCCGCGGCAACACGGTGCTGCCGTGCCTGCTGTTCGTCGCGTTCCGCGCGTTGCACCCGATCGCCTACCTGCGCGGCTGGGCGTCATTGCGATCCGCGGTCTCGACGGCCGGACTGGCATGCTGCGCCTGGCTGCTGGTGTGTGCGGCGCGCGCCGCTTGAGAGTACAGCTGTCACCACGGGGGCTGCCATGGCGCTGACACGAAGCTACCGCGCTGCCGCCGCACGCGGCGGATGCTGGCTGGTATTGCTGCTGCTGGGCGCGAGCAGCGCGGCGCCGGCGGCGCCGGCGCACCCGGAAGCCTTCTGGCGCGCCCTCAAGCAGCAACAGTTCAAGCTCGCTGCCGGCCAGTCCGCGGCGCAACTGGCCAGTGAGGCAACGCAGCTGCTCGGCAGCACCGACCCGGAGATACGCGACGGCATCGCCTACGAGGCGCTGTCCACCTGGGTCTACGGTGAGCAGCTTCTCACGGCCCCGCAGCTTGAGCAGCTGCGCGAACAGCTGGCGCGCAACGCCGTCCAGGGACTGGGCAGTGCGGGTGACGACAGCCTGTTCCTGCGTAGCTTCTCGATCCTCGCCCTGTCCGTGCTCGCCGCCGAGGACCTGCAGAAGCCGTTTCTCGGCCAGGAGCATTACGCGGAACTGGTTGACCTGGGCGTCAACTCGCTGACGCAGGAACGCGACCTGCGCGGCTACGTGCCCGGCAAGGGCTGGGGACACGCAACCGCGCATGCGGCCGACCTGTTGAAGTTCCTGGCGCGCAATCCAAGACTGCAGCCTGAGCAGCAGCAGCGCATCGTGGACGCCGTGGCCAAGCGGCTGCGGACCGCCGGTGTGGTATTCGTCTGGGGCGAGGATGCGCGGCTGGCTGCCACGTTGGCATCCGTGGCGCGCCGCGCGGACGCGGCGGCGGGTAACTTCTCGCGCTGGTTCGATGAGCTGCGCGCGGCGCACCACCGTGTGTGGGACGGGGAGTTTGATCCGGCGCTCTACGTCGCAGAGCGTGCCGCGCTCAATGCGCTGGCCCAGCTGAGCCTCAACCTGGATGCGGACCCGGCAACCCCGGGCTCGCCCGCGATCCGCGAACTCCTGCGCTCGGTGTCCCGGGAGCTTCGCTAGGCCGTTATCCCGCGAGCAGCCCGCCTCAGCGCTCCTGGCTGGCGCGGTAGATGACGGAGCCGTTGAATACGGTGAGTTGCACGCGCACGTTTGCGATCTGTTCCGGCGGCATGGCAAAGATGTCGCCCGACAGCACGGCCAGGTCGGCGAACTTGCCCGCTTCGAGGCTGCCCTTGGCCCCCTCCTGGTGCTCGGCGAATGCCGAGCCGACGGTGTAGGCGTGCACCGCCTCGGCCACGGTGATGCGCTGCGCGGGCACCCAGCCTTGGGGATTCGCGCCATCCAGTGTGCGGCGCGTGGTGGCGGCATAGATCCCCAAGACAGGATCAAGGGGCGCCACCGGCCAGTCCGAGCCGAAAGCCAGCACCGCGCCGCTGTCGAGCAGGCTCCGCCACGCATAACTCAACTGCAGGCGCTCGGGGCCGATGCGCTTCTCCGCAAAGCGTCCATCGTCGATGGCGTGGTAGGGCTGCATCGAGGCAATGACACCGAGCGGTGCGAGCCGCGCGACATCGGCGCGCGCCAGGTGCTGCACGTGCTCGATGCGGAAGCGTCGGTCCGCCGGCCCGTTCTCCTTCTCGGCCCGCTCCATCAGGTCGAGAACCTCGTGAATGGCGCGGTCGCCGATCGCGTGGACGGAGACCTGCAGACCGGCCCTGTCGGCTCCCCGTATGAAGCCGTACATGGCCACCGGGTCCTCCAGGTCGCCGCTAGCCAGGCCTTTGTTGCGGGGGTCATCCGCATAGGGGGCGGTCATCCAGGCGGTCTCCGAGCCCAGCGACCCGTCCGCAAATGCCTTGAGGTTCCCGATCCGCAGCAGCGGATCGCCGAAGCCAGCCTGGATGCCCACTGCAGCGAAGTCCTTCCAGTCCCGCAGGGCCCCCGAGTCGTAGATGCGCACGCTCAGCAGTCCGGCGCGCGCAAACTTCTGGAACTCGCGCAGCTTGGTCGCGGTGTCGTACTCGGTCGGGGTATCGACCAGGTTCTGCACGCTGGTTACCCCGTGCCGGGCAGCCTCGTGCAATGCCGCGGTCAGCGCCGCATCCACTTCCGCGGCGGACAGCGGCGGCACGATCCGCTCCACCAGTCCGGTCGCCTGGTCCCGGAGCACACCGGTGGGGTTGCCGGCCTCATCACGCACGATCACCCCGCCGGCGACGTCGCGGGTGCTGCGGTCGATACCCGCGAGCTTCATGGCGGCGGCATTCACCAGTACTGCGTGGCCATCGACGCGCCACACCATGACGGGATTGTCCGGGGTCACGTCATCGATCAGCTGGTGCGTCGGCAGTGCCGCGGGTGTCCACAGGGTCTCGTCCCAGTTCCCGTCCCTGATCCAGGCGCCCTTGCCCGCTTGCTTCGCGAACTGTGCGATGCGGCTGCGCAGCTCCGCGGGACTGGCGGCATCCACGAGTTGCACACCACTCAGCGCACTGCCGCCGGAGAGGAAATGGACATGTGCATCGTTGAATCCCGGCACCACGCGGCGGCCCCTGAGGTCGATCACCTGGCAGTTCGGGCCGGCGAGCTTGCGCATGTCCGCCGAACTGCCCAGCGCTGCAACCCGTCCGTGGTCTATGGCGATGGCCTCGGCCTCGGGCTGCCGGGGATTCTCGGTCCATATCTTGCCGTTGAGCAGGACCAGGGTGGCGTTCTGGGCACAGGCCGTGCCGGCCCCGCAGGCCAGCGCCAGGATCAGTGCGCAGCGGCCGAGCCGCGGGAATGTGGTCGCAGTCAATGTGTGCCCCCTGTTGTTTCTATGGATTCCGCGACGGCGTCCGGCCAGCGAGGATAGCCCAGCCAGGCGCGGCAGAGCCTGGTGCGGTGCCGCCGCGCTGACTCAGCCTGCAGCGGCGGCGTCGAGCCTGACGGCCATGACCAGGTCCCGCTGTGGGTCCCTGCCGAGCACGAAGCGGTGTTCGCCGATGACCTCGAACCCGAACTTGCGGTAGAACGCGATCGCCTTGGGATTGCGCTCCCATACCCCGAGCCACAGCTGATCGCACCCGGCCCGGGCGGCCGCGGCCAGCGCCGCCGCCATCAGCTCCTGCGCCACGCCCCGGCCGTGCCACTCGCCCAGCACGTAGAGCCGGTTCAGCTCGGCAGGCAGCGCGCACCTCAGGCAGCGGGCGGCATTTCCCAACACCAGCTGGGCGAAGCCGGCGGCAGTCTCGCCAGCCTCCGCCAGGAGGGTGACCCGCTGCGGATCGGCGAGCTCGCTCCTCTGGATATCCATGCTGAAATTCTCCGCGCAGTGAGTCTCCATGTCCTGCGGCGAATTCGCGCCCGCGAAAGTGTCGCGGAACGTGCGCTCGGCCAGGACGGCCAGGGCAGCTGCGTCCGCGACGGTGGCGCGTCTGAGCGTGGTCGCGTCATCGGCCATTGGGCCCTTATGCAAACAGCCGCGCGATCGCCTCGCGCTGGCTGGCGTCGGGCAACCGCCCGCGGCCGCCGCCGAGGTTGTCCTCCAGGTGCGTGAGCTTGCCGGTCGCCGGGATGATGCAGGTGACCGCCGGATGGCCGATGATGAACTTCAGCGCCAGCTGGCCGAAGCTGGCGGCATCCAGATCGGCCGCCCACGCCGGCAGCGCCTTGCCGTGCACGCGCTCGAAGAGCGCGCCATCCTCGAACGGCCGGTTGACCAGCACCGCCGTGCCGCGCGCGGCGGCCAGCGGCAGCAGGCGCTTCTCGGCCTCGCGCGTCACCGGGGAATAGTTGAACTGCACGAAGTCGAGGCGCTCGCGCTCGAGCACGCGAATCAGGTCCGGGTAGGCGCTCACGGTGTAGTGCGTGATCCCGATGTAGCGCACCTTGCCCTGCTCCTTCCACTCGCGCAGCGTGCGCAGCTGCACGTCGAGGTCGAGCAGGTTGTGCACCTGGATCAGATCGAGCTTGCCGGTGTGCAGCAGCTGCGCGGAACGCTGCATCTGCTGGATCCCAGCGGTTTCCCCGCGCGTCCATACCTTGGTTGCGAGGAAGGCGCGCGCATGCATCGCGGGGCTCAGGAGCGCTCCCAGGACGCCCTCGGCGGTGGAATACATCGGCGAGGTGTCGATCAGGCGCGCGCCGGCGGCGAAGAATCCCTCCAGGACCTGGGTCAGCGGGGCGCGCGCTTCCGGGGCGGCGCCGACTTCAAACGGCCCCGAGGTGCCCAGGCCGATGACCGGCAGCGCCTCGCCGCTGGCCGGGATCGCGCGGGTCAGCAGGCCGGCAGCCGGCGCAGGGCCTGCGCCGCGGGCGGCGGTGGCAGCGGCCATCATCATTCCTCCGGCCAGCAACTCGCGACGGTTCACGCTCTGCCCTTTCGTGCAAGGGCGCGGGATTCTCGCACGCGGCCGGCAGCCGCGTCGCCGGCAGCGTTCAAATCAGCGCGGCGTCGGTCTCGGTGACGCTCGTGCCCCCGAGGGCGACCACCTGCGCCAGCGCCGCGGCGATCGGCAGCACCTGCGCGGCGTAGAATGCGGCGGTCCTTATCTTGGCGGCATAGAACGCGCGGTCGGCGCCCTCGCGCGGGGTCGCGGCGATGGCCGCGGACTTCGCCAGCAGCCAGCCGCCGATGACGTAGCCGCACAACTTGAGATACGGCACGGCGACACCCATGCCGACGTCCGGCCGCGTGGCCAGCACCTGCAGCAGCGCCTGGGTGGCGGAGCGCAGCTGCGCCACGGCGCCCAGCGCAGCGTCGCGGGCGGCAGCGACGGCGGCCTCCGTGCCCGCCAGTCCCTGCAGCTCGCGCTCCATGTCCGTCAGCAGGGCCTGCATGGCGGCTCCGCGATCGCGCCCGAGCTTGCGCCCGATCAGATCCAGCGACTGGATGCCGGTGGTGCCCTCGTAGATCGTGGTGATGCGCACGTCGCGCACGTACTGGGCGGCCCCGGTCTCCTCGATGAAACCCATGCCGCCGTGCACCTGCACGCCCAGCCCGGCCACCTCGTTGCCGATCTCGGTGCACCAGCCCTTGACGATCGGGATGAGGAGCTCGCCACGACCGAGCGCCGCGCCGCGCGCCGTCTCGTCGGCCGCGTACTGCGCCAGATCCAGCTGTAACGCGGCATACAGCGCCAGCGCCCGCGAGGCCTCGGTCTGGGACTTCATCAGCAGCAGCATGCGCTTGACGTCCGGGTGCTCGATGATCGGCGCCGGACCTGCCGGCTGCGGCACCGGCGGCTTGCCCTGCACTCGCGTGCGCGCCCACTCGGCCGCGCGCTGGAACGCGCGCTCGCCGACCGCGTAGCCCTCGCTGCCGACCGAGAGGCGCGCGCTGTTCATCATGATGAACATGTATTCCAGTCCGCGACCGGCCTCGCCGACGCGATAGGCCACCGCGCCGTCCTTCTCGCCGAAGGCGAGCACGCAGGTCGGGCTGGCGTGGATGCCGAGCTTGTGCTCGATGGACAGGCAGCGCACGTCGTTGCGCGCCCCGAGGGAACCGTCAGGGTTCACCAGGTACTTCGGCACGACGAACAGCGAGATGCCCTTGACCCCGGCCGGTGCGCCGTCGATGCGCCCGAGCACCATGTGGATGGTGTTCGCCGTGAGGTCATGATCGCCCCAGGTGATGAAGATCTTCTGGCCGAACAGCCGGTAGTTGCCGCCCTCGGGGACCGCGCGGGTGCGCACCTGCCCGAGGTCAGAGCCCGCCTGAGGCTCGGTGAGCACCATCGTGCCGGTCCATTCACCACTCACCATCTTGGCGAGGAACAGGTCCTTCTGCTGCTGAGAGCCGCTGAGCTCTAGCGCGTGCACGGCCCCGTGCGTGAGCATGGGCCCGAGCTTGAAGGCAAGGTTTGCCGCTCCCCAGATTTCCCCTACCGCCGTGACCATGACCAGAGGCATCGGCTGGCCGCCGAATTCCGGCGGGCCGCCCAGCGCCGGCCAGCCGCCCGCGGCGAACTGCCGGTAGGCCTCGCGGAAGCCCGGGGCGGTCTGCACCCCCTCGGGCGTCCAGCGGGCACCAGCCACGTCGCCGGGACGGTTGAGGGGCTCAAGCACCGTCTCGGCAAAGCGCCCGGCCTCCTCGAGCACCGAGCGCGCCAGCTCGTCCGAGTAATCGGCCAGCTGCGCGGACGAGGCAAGGCTGCCGCTGTCCAGCAGTTCCTCGAGCACGAAACGCAGCTCGCGCAGGGGCGCACGGTACATCGCGGATGATCCTTCGTTGGGGCCTTACGCGTGCCTGTGCAGCGCAGCGCGACCGGCCGCCCAGTGTAGCGACTCGGCCAGAATTCTACCCGTGAGTAAACAAAATGCCTCGGCCTGCTCAGTCCGGTGCTTGCGCGGCCGGTGACAGGGCAGGGACGATGTTGGCCGCCAGGAAATCCACGAACTGCTGCGCACGCGGGTCCGACTCCAGCACGCTCGGGTACAGGGCATAGAGCGCGGCGGCTGCCGGCACCGACCAGTCCGGCAGCACCGCCTTCAGGCGACCGGTGGCCAGACCCTGTCGGCACAGGAACTCGGGCAGCAGTCCGATCCCAAGGCCCGCGGCGGTCGCCGCGTGCAGCACCGCCGGGTCATCCACGGCAAGCTTGGGCGACAGGGGCACCTCGGCGCGCTGCGCGCCGCGGGACAGCAGCAGCCGGAACTGCGGCAACTCGGCGGCATCCGGGGTCAGCAGGTCGTGGCCGCGCAGGTCATCGGGTCGCTCCGGGGTACCGCGCTGCTGCAGGTAGGCAGGGGTCGCGCACAGCAGCGCCGGCGGGGCACCGAGCAGGCGCTGGGTGAAGCTGACATCGGCCGGCGGATGCGTGCGGATCGCCACGTCCCAGGCGCCGGTGGCCAGCTGCTGCGCATCCAGGGCGATCTCCAGCGGCACGTGCGCGAACTTCTCGAGGAACCGCGGCACCAGCGGGGAGAGCAGCACGCGTCCGTACGTCGGGTCGGCGGCCACGCGCAGCGGCCGCGCGTCGGGTGACTGCAGACGCGCGATGGCGGCGCGGGCGGCATCGGCCTCCTCGGCCACGCGGCGCGCATGCGGGTAGACCAGTCGCCCGGCATCGGTGAGGCCGACGCGGCGGGTGGTGCGCTCGAGCACGCGCACCCCGAGTGATTTTTCCAGGTCCGCCACCGCGCGACTGACGGCGGCCTTGGGCACGCCCAGGGCGCGCGCCGCGGCGGAGAACCCGTTGAGGTCGACCACTTTGGCCAGCATGGCAAGCTGTGCCGGTGTCCAGATCAGATTCATCACGGCCTCAATACCCCTTCGGAGGGGGACCATTGTTTCACCTGAGAGGCAGACGCGCCAGCCCCTGCCGGACTAGAATCGGCGCCCCGGCCCGAATCCGACTTAGGAAAATCATGAAAATCTCGATGCATGCGATGTCCGTGGACGTGCTCAGCAATATCCTCGGCAACCTGTCCTGGCTGCTGGAGAAAGGCGAGTCCTTCGCCACCGCCAGGAAGATCGACCCCAGCGTGCTGTTGTCCGCGCGCCTGGCGCCGGACATGTTCCCGCTCGCCCGCCAGGTGCAGGTCGCCTGCGATATCGCCAAGAACTCCGTTTCCCGACTGGCCGGCCAGGAGCCGCCGCGCTTCGAGGACACCGAGACCAGCTTCGAGCAGCTGCGCGCGCGCATCGCCCGCACGGTCGCCTTCATGAAGGGACTGCCGGCGAAGGACTTTGAAAACAGCGAGACCCGCGAGATCAAGGTGCCCGCGGGGCCTGACCGCACGCTCGAGTTCAAGGGGCTGAATTTCTTGCAGACCTGGGCCATCCCGCACGTGTTCTTCCACGTCACGACCGCCTACAACATCCTGCGTCACAACGGCGTCGAGATCGGCAAGACCGATTACATCGGCGGTGGCCGGCAGATGTAGGGGCTTATGACAAATCGCGACAGCTGCGGCTGTCGCGTTTTGGCGAACAGAAACGCGAGGGAATTCACGGCGCCACAGGCGCCGCGCTGCCACTCTTCTATCCGAAGCAGGGCGGTGATCCGTCCGTGTCCACCGTACGGGGAATTCCTTTGCCATTTTTCAAATCTGCGGCCAAGCGTCCCCCCACTCCCGCGCCAGCGGCGGCGGAGCCGCCCGTTGCCGATGGGCCGCTGACCGTCGAGACGCTCGGCCAGCAGCTGCGCGAGGTGTTGCCGGCGCGGCGCCTGCAGTCGGTGTCGCTGTGCGACCACGAAGCCAACGTGCTGTGGCTGAGCGAAGGGGCACTCGGCCCCGACGAGCACAGCCTGGTCACCGAGGCGCTGGTGCTGCTGACCGCCGACCCCTCGCTCCCCTCGCACGAGATTCCCCTGGAGGATGGCCGCCTGGCGCTGTTCCTGCCGGTACGCGCGCCCAACGGCAGTCCGGTAGGCATCGCGATGATCCTCGCGGATCGCAAGTCCGTCGGCGATGACACGCTCGAGCGCATCACCGCCGCGCCGGTGCGCGCGATCATGCAGCGCCTGGCGGTGCTGCTGAAGCCGAGCGCAGTGAACGTCGGCTCCGGCACGCAGCCGATCCCGGTGCTGGATTTCGAGGAGGCACTCAGCGAGGCGCCCGCCGAGCCTGCTGCGCCAAGCGTGCGCGCGGCCCCCGCGGCGGCGGTGGCGGTGACACCCGTGGCCTTCGCGGCCGCGCCGGTCATCTCCGCCGAGGAGATCGACGACATTCTCGAATTCGAACTCGCCCCTGAAGCGCAGCCAGCTGCCGCCGCGCGCGCCGCAGCGCATCCCTTTGCCGACCAGCGCCAGCAGCCGAGCGCCGCGACTGCCGCGGTGTCAGATCCGCTGGACATGCTCAATCTTGAGTTCGAGGAGCCGAAGGCCCCGACCGGCCCGGCGGCGCGCCCCGCGCCGCCGGCTGCCGCCGCGGCAGCGCCAACCATGGCTGCACCGCCGCGGGTTGTCCCCACACTCGCCCCGGTCGCCCGCGTCGCGGCCCCCGCACCGCAGCCGGTGGCGGCAGTGCGTCCGCCGGCCCCGCCGCCGGCCCCGGCTCCGGTCGTGGCCCCGGTGCGTGCTGCGGCGCCCAAAGTCGCGCCGTCACCGCCGCCCGCTCCCGCCGTGCTGAGCAGCGCGGTGCTCGAAGCGAGCGAGGCGGCGGTCAATGATCCGAACCTGGTACTGGAGCTGCTGCCCTTCGCCAAGCTGCGTGCCGGCGGACAGACGCGCCGCTTCCAGGTGCTCGCGCACAGCACCGGCGTGCAGCGCGATCCGGCCGCCTTTGATGCCCTCGTGCTGCAGCGGCTGCTCGGCTGGCTCGCCGCCCACCGCGCCTCGTGGAACTCGCAGCCCACCAGCTTTACCGTGAACCTCTCGATCGCCACGCTCGAGGACGAGCGCTTCGCGCAGAAGATCGCCGCCGCGCTCAACACGCACGGGATTGCCGCCGAGACCATCGGCTTCGAGATCGCCGAGGCCCTGTGCACGCAGCGCCGCGCCCAGGTCGAGCGCTTCATCACCGCCTGCGGCAAGGTCGGCTCGTGGGTCGTCATCGATAACTTCTCCTTCGACTCCCAGGTGTTGACGCTGCTGCGCTCCAAGGCGCTGCGCCTGGTGAAGATCGACTCCAAGCTCACCTCCTCGGCGCTCAAGGACAAGCTCTCCCAGGCGATGGTGGTCGCCACCGTGCAGGCCTCCAAGGTGCTGGGCATCCACTGCGCCGCCAAGCGGGTGGACTCGCAGGCACAGCTGCAGTGGCTGACGGCCATCGGCTGTGACTTCGCCCAGGGGCAGGCGCTCGCGCGCGCCCAGGAGCTGGATTCACTGGCCAGCTCGCCGGACCCGACGGGGATCTCGGCCCTGGCGCTGCCCTCCTGATTTAGCTTAAGAATCATTGCTCTCCCGCTGGGCTTCCGGCGCCGTGGCCGCCTCGGCCGCTGCGGTGAAGCGAGCACTGTGCGCGCCGAAGAGGGCCGCCCCGCGTGGCCCGGATGCCCTAAGCTTCAAGGGCGATGGCTACCAAGACGCCCACCCTCGAGCAGTTCGGGACCAACCGGAGCCTGTTGTTCTGGACGCTGCACGCGGCCGGCTGGGCGGCCTACGGGATCACCCAGTACTTCGGCGCGCTCTTGTACGAGAAGCCCGCCAGCTACGCGCGGGTGATCGCCGTGTCGGCCATCGCCGGGTTCGTCCTGTCGATGCCGATGCGCTACATCTACCAGCGGCTGTGGGGCCGTCCGCCGCGCTCGATGATCCTGGGGGTGCTGGCGACCTGTTACATCACCGCGCTGGCCCTGCGCATCGTCATCAACCTGTCGTACAAGGCATTCGTCGAGCCCGACTGGCACGCGCGCGGGCTGTTCGAGCTGTTCGGCGGTGCCTTGTCCACCACCTACCTGCTGGTGTGCTGGAGCGTGCTGTACTTCGGGATCAAGTTCTACGAATCCCAGCGCAAACAGGAGGAGGCCCTGCTCAAGGCCGTCGCGCTGGCCCAGGAGGCGCAGCTGAAGATGCTGCGTTACCAGCTCAATCCGCACTTCCTGTTCAACACCCTCAATGCCATCTCGACCCTCATCCTCGACAATCAGAACCGGCTGGCGAACCACGCGGTGGCGCGACTGTCTGAATTCCTGCGTTACACCCTCGACCAGGACCCGATGAAGAAGGTGACACTGCGTCAGGAACTGGAGGCCCTGGACCTGTACTTGGGCACCGAGCGGCTGCGCTTCGGCGAGCGGCTGCGTCTGGAGCACGCCATCGACGAGGCCGCAATGGAGGCCCTGGTGCCGAGCCTGCTGTTGCAACCGCTGCTGGAGAACTCGTTGAAGTACGCGGTGTCCTCGCGCGAGCAGGGTGGGCGCGTGCGCATCGAGGGACGCCGCAACGAGGGCTGGCTGGAACTGTGCGTGAGCGATGATGGCCCGGGCCTGCGCGAGGGCACCGTGGCGGGCGAACGGCGCGGGGTCGGCCTGCGCAATACCTCCGAGCGCCTCGCCGTGCTCTACGGGGATGCCTGCCGGTTCAGCGTGAGCAACGCGAACCCGGGGCTGCGCGTGGACATACGGCTGCCGCTGGAGCTGGCCGAGCCGGGCATCGAGCCGGTCAGGGTGAATGCGATATTCCCCCCCACCATCACGCGCGGCGCCGCATGAACATCCGCACGATCATCGTCGATGACGAGGTGCTGTCGCGGCGCGGCGTGGAGCTGCGCCTGCGCGGGGCCACCGACTTCCAGATCGTCGCGCAGTGCGCCAATGGCCGCGAGGCGGTGGCCGCCGTGCAGCAGTACAAACCGGACCTGGTGTTCCTGGACATCCAGATGCCCGGCATGACCGGGTTCGAGGTACTCGCGCACCTGCCGCAGGAGTCGCTGCCGGTGCTGGTGTTCGTAACCGCCTATGACCAGTACGCCATCCAGGCCTTCGAGGCGCGTGCCGTCGACTACCTGCTCAAGCCCATCGACGATGTGCGCTTCGAGGCCACCCTGACGCGCGTGCGCGAGCACATGCGCGCCCGCAACGCAGCCGAACAGCGCGACCGGCTGATGCAGGTCATCGCCGAGATCACCGGCTGCGGGGAGCTGGCGCTCGATGAGATCCTCGCCCACGGCCGCAAGGCGATCGAGGGCCGCTGGCCGGAGGTGCTGCCCATCCGCCAGGGGCGCGAGACGGTGCGCGTGAGCGTCAGTTCGATCCAGTGGATCGATGCGGCGGGGGATTACATGTGCATCCACGCCGGCGGCGACACGCACATCCTGCGCGGCACGATGAAGGAGCTGGAGGAGCTGCTCGACCCGAAGCTCTTCCAGCGCGTACACCGCTCCACCATCGTCAACCTGCGGCTGGTCAAGAGCCTGCGCGCCCACATGAACGGCGAGTACTTCCTCACCCTCCAGGGCGGGCACGAGCTGAAGCTCTCGCGCACCTATCGCGACAAGGTCGAGTTCTTCCTGAGCGGCTCGGCGAACCGCAGCTGAAGCGGCTCGGGCGCTGTTAGTCCTGGATGCGCTTGTCCACGAGACTGGCGACGCCGGCCGCCCACGCATCGATGCGCGGCTTGACGGTATCGAGTGTCAGCTGCGCCCGGCTGTTGGGCAGGGTCTCGCCGTGCGCCTCACGCACCGACATTCCCAGAGGCTCGTTGGTCACGCTGTCGGTGACGATGGCCTCGACCGCGAGGTTGGAGTTCTCCGGCCGGTTGCCGGTGGCGGCCTTGGCGCCCTGGATCACCAGCGCTACGGGAATGATCTGCCAGGGCTTGAGGCCCGTGGCGCTGGTATCCACCGCGGTGATGGCCACCTTGACGCGCAGCACGCCCGGGCCGGCTTCGGTGACCTGCGGAATGCGTGCCAGGCCGACGGTGCGCAGCTGCGAGTCCATGTACTGCTGGATATCGCTCAGGGTCTTGTCGGAGACCTGGTCCGAGCCCTTCGGCTCCGGATAGAACGTGACCTTCTCGATCAGGATCTTCTGGTAGTTGGCCTTGGTGAGCTTCGGGCTGGTCCACTGCCGGATCGGCTTACCGTTCAGGTCCTTGACCTGCTGCAGCCTGGCATAGTCGGGCAGGAACCCGGAATCGGCCGCCATGGCGGTCCCGGCGCAAAGCAACAGCGCTGCGCTGCAAGCCATGTTCACGAGAAAATTCGACGCCTTCAGTTTTTTCATTGTTCTACCCGGTGTGAGGAGGACGCAGCAGGCCATAGTACGGCCGCCCTGCCCGCGGGGTAAGCGTTCCGCGCAGGACGCGGGGCGCCATCGCCCGGATGGCGCGGCCGGCGCACCTAGCCCCGCAGTCCGCCCACCGCGAACGTCCGCGCCCCGCCCGCCGAAGCCCTGCGCGTGAGTAAATGTGACCTGCGTCACGAAGCCCCGGCACGCACAGTGTGATCTGTGAGCCATCGCGAGGCGGCCTGTGCCTGCCGTTGATTAGATATGTCCACCTATGGAAGCCGCCTCACGCCCCTCCCCGGAGCCGCTGCCAGACCTGCCGGTCGAAGCGCCCCTGGACACCCCCGCCGCCTCCAAAGCGGCCGCGTCCCAGTCTGCGGCCGCCAGTGCCAGCGGGTCGGCCCCGGGCAAGGCTGAACAGACCGGGATCACTTTCCTCGATCCGGCAGCCTTGGTACTGGATACCGCGGAATTCCCGGTGATCTCCGCGGCCGTGGCAGCGTCGCCCCCGGTGGTCGGCCCCGCCGCGGACAGCGAGCTGACCCTCGAAGACCCCGTCGTCGATGAAATGCTGACCTCGCCGCCGCCACCGGTGGTGAAAAGCGCCCCGCCTCCTGCCCCCGTGGCAGCCGTCGCCCCGGTGCCTCCGGATAGCGCGCGCACCGAGGCGCGTGTCCCGATTGCCCGCACCGGCTCGCTGACCTCCGCGGCCACCAAACTGGCAGCCGCCAGCCGGCGCACGAGCGATCACAGTGCACCCAGGCCAACCGCCGCTCCGGCGCGCGCCGTGCCCGCCGCGGCCACCCCGGCTGCCCCCGGAGCTTCCGCCAAGGCAGACAGCCTGGCCGGCTGGACCAGCGCCCGCGCGTCCACCACGCCGACTTCCTCCAAGCCCAAGGCCGGCGCTCCGCCCCCTGCCGCGCCGGCGCCAAAGTCGGCGCCCAGGCCGGCCAGCGCGGCCAAGCCAGCGGCACCGGAGCGCCCGTCGGCCGCAGCCGCCCCAAAGACCACCACTGCGCCACCGGCCGCTGCGAATGCGACCACGGTCCCGGCCTCACCGCCGATGGACAAGGATTTCATCGCCCGCAACCAGGTCGTGGAACGCTATTTGTCCGGCCGCCTGCCACTCAAGGGCGCAACCGAGTTCGAGCAGTACTGCGGCAAGCATCCGGAACTGCTGGATGAGATCGGCCTGCCGGAGCGCGTGAATGCGGGGCTGCGCCTGCTGGAGGCCAGTGGCAAGCCCGAGCCGTGGCAGGAACCCTCACGCCCGGCGTGGCAGAAGCCGCCGGTGACCCTGGGCCTGGCCGCCGTGGCGCTGGTGTGCGGGATTGCCGCCGCGGTGCTCGCCGGCGCCGGCGCCTCCAAGGCACACCGAATCGAGCAGCTGCAGAAGCAACTCATCGAGCAGCCGCTCGACCCGGCTACCAGCACGCGCGAGATCCGCCTGCTGCCCAGCCGCGAAGGCGCATCCAACTCCCCGGCGATCGGCATCGGCGGCGGCGGCGCGCAGATGGCCGACTTCAAGATCGACGAGTCCCGCTCGCCGTATCACATCTTCCGCGTCACCATCGACCGCATCGACCAGGGCCGCGTGGGTGTCATCACGAACCTCGTGAAGGACTCCAACGGACACCTGCGCATCGCCCTCAACAGCTCGGCACTCGGCCCGGGCAACTACCAGCTGACCATCGAGGGGATCGACTGGCGCGGCGACCCGCAGCCGGATTCCTGGATCACCATCGGCGTGCAGCGCTGAGCTGCCGCCGCCGCGCGCTCAAGAGCGCAACGTCTTCAGCGGCGGCTGGTTGATGACCGTGCGCGTGGCGAGCCAGCCTCCGGCTGCCACCAGTAATGCCCCGCCGAGCACCCCTTCGAGCCAGGGCAGCCACTGGAAGGTGTAGCGCAGTTCCAGCCAGCGCGTGGTGAGGAAGTAGGCCCCGACCGAGGCCCCGAGCGCCGCCAGCAGGCCGGCGAGCGCCCCGAGGGTGGTGAACTCCGCGAGCACTCCCTGCACCACCGTGGCACGACTGGCGCCCAGGGTGCGCAGCATGGCGCTCTCGTAGCGGCGCTCGTCGCGGGATGACTGCACGGCTGCCAACAGCACCGTCAGGCCCGCCAGCAGGGTGAAGAGGAACACGCTCTGCACCGCGAGCGCGGCCTTGTCCAGCACGGCCCGCACCTGGGTGAGCAACTCGTCGATGTCGAATATCGACACGCTGGGGAAGCGGTGTGCCAGCTGTGCCAGCGAGTGGCCGCCGCCGGGGGTGAAATAGGCACTCGTCATGTAGGTGCCGGCGGCCCCCTCGAGCACCCCGGGCACGAACACGATGAAAAAATTCGGCTGGAAGGTGTCCCACTTGACCTTGCGGATGCTGGCCACGGTCACCTTGAGGCTCTCGCCCGCGATGTCGAAGGTCAGCTGGTCCCCGACCTGCACGCCGAGGGACTCCTGGAACTCGCTGGCCAGCGAGACCAGCGGCTTGCCGGTGTCCGCGGGCTGCCACCAGCGACCGGCGATAATGCGGTTATCCGCGCCGAGCTCGGCGGACCAGGTGAGGTTCTGCTCGCGGGTCGCAAAGCCCTCCTCGCCGGCGCGGCCGGTCTTGGGATCCTCGACCGGCTTGCCGTTGATGGCGGTCAGGCGGCCACGAATGATCGGCAGGACCTTGGTAGTGCGCGCGCCCTGCGCATTCAGAAACTGCACGAACTCCTCGCGCACCCCCGGCGGGATGTTGACGAAGAAATAGTTGGGCAGGTTCTGTGGCAGCGTGCGCTGCCAGTCGCCGTTCAGGTCCACCCGCAGGATGCCCAGCAGCAGCAGCACCATGATCCCGGTGCCGAAGGCGACCAGCTGCACGACGCTCTCGGCGCGCCGCCTGCTGAGGTTGGCGACGCCGAAGCGCCAGGCGATGCCCACCCGCCCGCGCAGGCGTCCGGCCAGGTAGACGACCAGCAGCCCGGCCGCGGTCAGCGCCAGCACGAAGGCCGCAAGGCCGACGGTGAAGTATGCGAAGAGCTTCGGCTCCGGCACAGTCCAGTAGATCAGCAACAGCACCACGAGCACCGCGGGCCCGAAGGCGAGGACGATCAGGGGTGGGGGCGGACCGACATCGCGCCGGAGCACCCGCAGCGCCGGGACCCGGGAAAGCTGCAGCACCGGTGGCAACGCAAAGCCGGCCAGCACTGCGAGGGCGGTCAGGAAGCCGATGCCGACGGGGGCAAGCCGCGGCCCGGGTAGCTCGGTCAGGGCAAGCAGCCCGCGAATCGTGCGCAGCAGCCACTCCTGCGCGATGAAGCCGAGCGCGGCCCCGACCAGCGCGGCCAGCAATGCGAGCGCGGCCAGCTGCAGCACCGTGACGCCGAGGGTAAACGCGCGGGTCGCCCCCAGAGTCTTCAGCAGCGCCACGGTATCGAGGTGCCGATTGACGTAACGGCGCGCCGCCATGGCCACGGCGATGGCACACAGGAGCACGCTCACCAGACTCGCCAGGCTGAGGAAGCGGCCGGCGCGGTCGACGGCGTTGCGCACCTGCGGACTCGCGTCCGTGATGTCGCGTACCCGCTCGCCGGCGCGTTTGTGGGCCACCAGCCACGTCTTGAAGGTGTCCACGCGCTCGCGCTCGCCCGCGAACAGCCCGGCATAGCTCACGCGGCTGCCGGGCTGGATCAGCTGCGTGCCGGCCAGGTCGGTGGCATTCATGATCAGGCTGGGGGCAAGCTCGGCGAAGGTGCTGCCCTGGTCGGGCTTGGCGATCAGCACCCGCGAAACGCGGAAGCTCGCCGCGCCGATGGCAAGCTGCGAACCCACATGCGCGCCGATTGCCGCCAGCAGCCGCGAGTCAGGCCAAACCTCGCCGGCGGCGGGCACGCCGGCGGCGGGCGTGCCCCTGGCAAAGGGCTCCGCGGCCACCAGCAGATGCCCGCGCAGCGGGTAGCCCGGCGTCACTGCGCTCACGCTGGTGAGCTGGCTCGCCTCGCCGTTGAAGACCACCGACAGGAGGGTAGTGGTGCGGGCGCTGCTCAGGCGCTCCGCGGCGGCGCGCGCGAAGTAGCCCTCCTCCAGCGGCTGTGGCGAGCCGAGGCGCAGGTCCGCGGCGAGCACTTCGCTTGCCTGCAGCGCCACGGCCGCACTGATCCGGCTGACGAGAAATCCCACCCCGGTCAGGGCGGCGACTGCGACGGTGAGTGCCAACAGCAGCACCCCGAGCTCGCCGGAGCGCCACTCGCGCGCCAGCATGCGCAACGCCAGGCGCACCAGGTTCACAGCACCCGACCGCTATCCATGCGCACGACGCGTGCGCAGCGGCCAGCCAGTTCCTGGTCGTGCGTGACCAGCACGAGGGTCGTGTGCTCGTGGGTGTTCAGCCCAAACAGCAGTTCGCCCACCCGGCCACCAGTGGCGGTGTCGAGGTTGCCGGTCGGTTCATCCGCGAAGAGTACGGCAGGCTTGGTGACGAAGGCGCGGGCGATCGCGACCCGCTGTTGCTCCCCGCCGGAGAGCTGCCGCGGATAGTGGCCGGTGCGCCCGGCGAGCCCGACGCCCGCCAGCGTCTCGGCGGCGACGCGGCGCGCGTCCGCCTGCCCGGCCAGCTCCAGCGGCAGCATCACATTCTCCAGTGCCGTGAGCGCGGGGATCAGGTGGAACGACTGGAACACGAAGCCCACGCGCCGCGCCCGCAGGCGTGCGCGTCCATCCTCGTCCAGCTGCGTCAGATCCTGACCGGCGAGCAGCACACGCCCGCGCGTCGGAGTGTCAAGGCCCGCCAGCAGCGCGAGCAGCGTCGACTTGCCCGCCCCGGAAGGACCGCTGATGGCGACCGATTCCCCGGCGGCAATGTCCAAGGACACGTCATCGACAATGGTCAGCGAACCTTCCGGACTGTTAACCTCCTTGCAGAGGTTTTCGGCTTTGAGAACGCTGTTACGAATCATCGGCGCCTGGGCGCTGGGCATAAGCTTGGTGTTCATCGCGCTCCAGGACGCGGTGGCCTCCGACCGGACCATCCTTGTGTTCGGCGACAGCCTGAGTGCCGCACTGGGGCTCCGCCCGGAACAGGGTTGGGTGGAACTGCTCGCGCGAAGGCTTCACTCACAAGGTTACGGGTACGAAGTCGTCAACGCCAGCGTCAGCGGCGAAACCTCCAGCGGCGGCCTGCAGCGCCTGCCGCGCGCCCTCGAACTACACCGCCCGACCGTTGTCGTACTGGAACTCGGGGCCAACGACGGCCTGCGCGGCCTGCCCGTGGACGCCATGCGCGCCAATCTTGCGCAGATGGTGCAGCTGTCACAGGCCGCGGGCGCCCGCGTGCTCCTAGTGGGCATCCGCCTGCCACCGAACTACGGGCAGCACTATGGCGAGCAGTTCGCCGGGGTCTTTTCCGCACTGGCGCAGGGGGATCACTTGCCGCTTGTGCCGTTCTTGCTCCAAGACGTGGCCTTGGATCCCAAGCTCATGCAGGAGGACGGCTTGCACCCGAACGCCGCCGGGGAGCCGGTGGTGCTGGAGAACGTGTGGCCGCACCTGAAACCCCTCCTGAACAAGATTCATTGAACCGGGAAAGCTCCATGGAAAAGATCTGGCTCAAGTCGTACCCGCCGGGGATGCCCGCTGAAATCGATCCGAGCCAGCTGCGCACGCTCAAGGAGCTGATCGAGACCAGCTGCCAGAAATACCCGGATCGCGTCGCCTTCCTCCAGATGGATGCGACGCTTACCTATCGCGAACTGGACGAGTACAGCAGCGCGTTCGCCGCCTGGCTGCAGCAGACCGGGCTCAAGAAGGGCGACCGCATGGCCATCATGCTGCCCAACACGCTGCAGTACCCGATCGCGATGTTCGGGGCGCTGCGTGCCGGGATCGTGGTAGTTAACACCAACCCGCTGTACACCGCGCCCGAACTGGAGCACCAGCTGGTTGACTCCGGCGCCGTGGCCATCCTGGTGCTCGAGAACTTCGCGCACGTGCTGCAGGCGGTGCTGCCGCGTACGCAGATCAAGCACGTGCTCGTGACTGCCGTGGGGGACTGGCTGCCATTCCCAAAGTCGCTCATCGTCAACTTCGTGGTGCGCCGTGTGCGCAAGCAGGTGCCGCCGTGGAACATCCCCGGCGCCATCGATTTTAAGTCGGCCGTGGCATCCGGCCGCCGCTCAGCGCCACAGCCTGTCGATGTCGGCCCACAGGATCTTGCCTTCCTGCAATACACCGGCGGCACCACCGGGGTGGCCAAGGGCGCGATGCTCTCGCATGGGAACATTAGTGCGAACGTCCTTCAGGCCGAGGCCTTCCTAGGCAAGGACATGTTCCAGACCCCGGGGACCTTGCTAACGGCAATCCCGCTCTATCACATCTTCGCCCTCTCCGGGAATTGCATGGTGTATGCACGGATAGGTTGGACGAACCTGTTGATCATCAATCCACGCGACATGAAGTCCCTGATCGGGGACCTGAAAAAGCATCCCTGCAACTACATCAGCGGGGTGAATACGCTTTTCAACGGCATGATGCACGCCCCGGGGTTCAGTGAGCTGGACTTCAGTGCACTGCGGGTCACGCTCGGCGGTGGCATGGCTGTACAGGCAGCAGTTGCCGAACGTTGGAAACAGATGACGGGCTGCGTCCTTACGCAGGCCTGGGGACTGACAGAGACCTCGCCCGCCGCCTGCATCAATCCGATGGGAATGGACTTCAACGGTTCGATCGGGCTGCCGATTCCTTCCACCGAGGTGTCGATCAAGGATGACGCGGGTGCGGACCTTCCCATCGGACAAATCGGCGAAATCTGCGTCCGTGGCCCTCAAGTCATGCAAGGCTATTGGCATCGGCCAGATGAAACCGCGAAAGTCATGTTGCCAGGTGGCTGGCTGCGCACTGGCGACATCGGCCGGATGGACGCGCAGGGCTTCGTTTACATCGAGGATCGAAAGAAGGACATGATTCTGGTGTCAGGATTCAACGTCTACCCCAACGAAGTCGAGTCCGTCGCCGTAACTCATCCGGACATCCTAGAGGCTGCAGCAGTGGCGCAGCCCGACGAACATTCGGGTGAAGTAGTAGCGCTCTTCGTCGTGCGCAAGAATCCCAAGCTCACGGAGCAGGACGTAATAGACCACAGCCGAAAGTCCCTTTCTGGCTACAAAGTCCCCAAGCATGTCTACTTTAGGGCGGAGCTTCCCAAGACTAACGTTGGCAAGATACTAAGGAAGGCACTCCGCGATGAACTCAATACCTCTGTATCAACGAGTTCCTAGGTTTGTCTGCGCTTCACGTGACTTGATTGGTACCAACAGGCAAGAAAGGCCCGCACTGAGACATGAAAGGTCTTCGACGCGCGACGGCTCTGGGCATTTCCGGATCTGCGCAGGACTAATGCCCTTCCGCGAAGCGACGCCAGACCTGAGCCAATCAATTCGTCGATGAGAGCCCGCGTGGGAATATCCGGCGCATATCTTCGTGCGAGACGCGTGAACGGGTCGCGTCTACCGCCGATTACAAGTTCCTTAGGCTTTCCAGTTCCGTCTAAGAAGTCCCCATCGCTGCGCCACCCACATGCCAGACGATCCAACGGACTGGAGATGTCGGGGGTTGCTACTTCCGCCCGCAGTAGATCTCTAACCACAGCGCGACGAAGGCCAGTTTTCGCTGCGACACGCGAATAGTTAGTCCGTCCGTTTTTTAGCTGAGCAGTACGTGCAGCGGCATGAGCAAATGCCGAATCCATGAGTGCGTGCACTTGCGACGGCGTTATCCCGTTGCTCAGCAGCAGATCGGCAACATCAGTTAATAGCTTAAGTTCGGTCTGGGTTGGTCGGATCGCGCGACGGGCAATCGTTTGGCTCCGGGCAATTCGTAGACCGCGCTTCATTGTGCCTCCCAGCCGTGCGCAATCATCGCTCAGTCAATGAGCCCCGGAATTGCAGTTCGAATGGCGTTGTTGAAGTTATGCTCAAGGCACAAAGCATTGGAGGGCCAAAAGGCCCTCCAGGATGCTCGATTTTCCTTAGATGAGGCGTACTGAGTACGCCGCCGCCCGCGGGCTAATTGAATCAGCGCTTTGAGCCAGTCACCCTCTGGGCGCTGATGCCGGCAAGTCGTGCGCCGCTGCCGCTGATGCCCGACACCTTGGCACCGCTGCCACTGATGCCCGAGACCCCGGCACCGCTGCCACTGATGCCCGAGACCCCGGCACCACTGCCGCTGATACCCGAGACCCCGGCACCGCTGCCACTGATGCCTGATACGCCGGCACCGCTTCCACTGATGCCTGATACGCCGGCACCGCTGCCACTGATGCCTGATACGCCGGCACCGCTGCCACTGATGCCTAACACCGGCCCCGCTGCCGCTGATCCGACCGGCTCCGCTGCCGCTGATTCCGCTAACGCGCGCGCCGCTGCCACTGATGCCTGAAACCGGCCCCGCTGCCGCTGATCCCGAAACCCCAGCCGCTGCCACTGATGCCTGAAACACCGGCCCCGCTGCCGCTGATCCCCGAGACCCCAGCACCGCTGCCGCTGATGCCTGATACGCGAGCCCCGCTACCGCTGATTCCGCTAACGCGCGCGCCGCTACCGCTGATACCGGAGACGCGATCACCGCTGCCGCTGATGCCCGAGACCCCGGCACCGCTGCCACTGATGCCTGATACGCCAGCACCGCTGCCGCTGATCCCCGAGACCCCGGCACCGCTTCCACTGATGCCTGATACGCCAGCGCCGCTGCCACTGATCCCCGAGACCCCGGCACCGCTTCCACTGATGCCTGATACGCCGGCACCGCTTCCACTGATGCCTGAAACACCGGCCCCGCTGCCACTGATCCCCGAGACCCCGGCACCACTGCCGCTGATGCCTGATACGTGAGCACCGCTACCGCTGATTCCAGAGACTCCAGCACCGCTGCCGCTGATCCCCGAGACCCCGGCACCACTGCCGCTGATGCCTGATACGCGAGCACCGCTACCGCTGATTCCAGAGACTCCAGCACCGCTGCCGCTGATTCCAGAGACTCCAGCACCGCTGCCGCTGATGCCTGATACGCGAGCCCCGCTACCGCTGATTCCGCTAACGCGCGCGCCGCTGCCGCTGATCCCCGAGACCCCGGCACCGCTGCCGCTGATGCCTGATACGCGAGCACCGCTACCGCTGATTCCGGAGACTCCAGCGCCGCTGCCGCTGATCCCCGAGACCCCGGCACCACTGCCGCTGATACCGGAGACGCGAGCACCGCTGCCGCTGATCCCCGAGACTCCAGCACCGCTGCCGCTGATCCCCGAGACGCCGGCACCACTGCCGCTGATTCCGGAGACTCCGAGTCGCCGCTGCCGCTGATGCCTGAAACACCGGCCCCGCTGCCGCTGATCCCCGAAACCCCGGCACCACTGCCGCTGATACCGGAGACGCGATCACCGCTGCCACTGATCCCAGAGACTCCAGCACCGCTGCCGCTGATCCCCGAGACCCCGGCACCACTGCCGCTGATACCGGAGACGCGATCACCGCTGCCGCTGATGCCTGAAACACCCGCCCCGCTGCCGCTGATCCCCGAAACCCCAGCACCGCTGCCGCTGATGCCTGATACGCGAGCACCGCTACCGCTGATTCCGGAGACTCCAGCGCCGCTACCGCTGATGCCTGAAACGCCGGCACCGCTGCCGCTGATACCGGAAACTCCAGCGCCGCTGCCACTGATACCAAACACGCCGGCCCCGCTGCCGCTGATTCCGCTAACTCGAGCGCCGCTTCCGCTGATCCCATTGACCAGGATCATCCCGCGGTTCGAAGGTTGAATGCCTGACACAGCCAACTTGCTGCCGATGATTGGCGATAGAGCGCCCGTCGACATAGCAGAGGTCAGGTCAACGGCTACTCCGTTAACCACAACTCTTCCGATCGAAGGCTCCGACTTCTGCACCGTTCCGGCCAGAAAAATCGGCGTCGCTCCAGCAACGTATAGGCCGCGCGGTTGAATCGCAGCCGCAACAATGCTGCCGTCAAGGCGAGCCTGCCCGTATACGGCGACCGCGTCGCCGACGCTTAGCGCTTCCGGTTTCGAGACTATTACTCGCTGCCCAAGGACGGTGGCAGTTCGATCAGCGGAATTAACCGCTTCGACCGGACCGATCACTAACAGCTCGGCACCGCTTCCGCTTATACCTGCAGAGCCCGTAGTGGCTGCTGCACTTGCTACAAGCGCTGCAACGAATGCCGCAATTGAACTCTTCATCCGTCCTCTCCCCAAAAAACTACGGCTACTTTTTGCCGTTTAATCCCGCTAAAACATCGATCTCAACGATCTGAGGCTTGCTGGGCTGCCCGGACACGTTTTCGTGTTCGTTGAAATTTGCCTCTTGGCCCTCGGGAGCCTGATCCTCAAAGAAATAGATACCCACGCCATATTTCTTCCCGGTCCTGGCCGGATCGGACTCCGCCAAACGCGTAAGGAACGTGTCCAGTTCGGTAAGAAGCTCTTGACCTCGTTCCGCAGCAATGTTTAAAAATTTGTCGCGTCCCGAATCGGGCATCGGTTCGTCTGAAACGACGGCTCGTTCGAAATAAAGTGGATCTGATCCGAGGCGCAGGAGGTTATGAACGAAACTGGCCGTGACGCTGGACAGAAAGCGGCCCATGCGCTCGATGCGCTTAACGTCCTCTCCCTGAGGCAAGTAGGCTCGCGACAAGCACCGCACCGTGGAGTTGTCCACGACTTCTACCGACCCGGCAGCAACGAGTTCATCCAAAAGCGCTTCGGTGTCGGCGCCGGGACATGCGGCCGCGACGAGTTCGCGGAAGCTCTTGCGCGGAGATCCGGGCGTCGGCTGGAGATCTAACTCGAGCGCGAGTCCGTACGCTCCTGAATAACCCGTCAGCGTGTGCCACACGGTCAGCAGGTTCGTCACCTGGTCTAGACTTACAGTGGCGCGGAGGCTGTGAGGGGCTCCGGCGCGTGTTGCTTCGCGCAATGCAGACACGTCGGACTTGGTCAGCCCCGCGACGGCGGCAATCCGCGCATCCGTGGTGACCCTCTTCTGACCCATGAGTCGCTCTTCGAGCGACTGAATGTATGTGCGGCGGACAGCACCCGAGATCTCGCTTGCGGAGATGCCGTATTCGAAAGCGACGCGGGTGAGCGGACGCACCAGGGATGCGAACACGTTCAAAACCGCTTCTTTTTCTCGGGCGGATTTATTCATTGTCAGAACGCTGTTGTTGTTACATAACTCTAGGCACTTCAATCACTTATGTCAATTAACGATGTATGGCAGGGCCATGATTGAACGGCCGTTCAATGCCAAAATCTCAGGAATACCAATAGCTTGGGAACGTGTAAGCCGATGCCGACAGGAGGCCTCTGGGTGCCAAAATGGGCGCCCGACGAGGGGCGGAAATCATAAGAAGTGTGAAGAGCGCCCTTGTAGGGCGGGAACGTCTAGGTGCGTTCCCCGGGCTCGAAGAGCCGTCGGTGCTCAAGGATTGCGTAGCGATCAGTCATGCCGGCGATGTAATCGGCCACTGCGCGCGCGCGCCCTGCGACACCGGATAGGTGCTCAGCCCGCAGCGCCTGGTCGCGGTGTTCGGTGGGCATCAGGGATACGTCGTTGAAGAACGCGTCGAACATCTGCTGCAGCACGCGGCGGGCCTTGGAGGTCATGCGCAGCACCTTGTAGTGCCGGTACACGTGCTCGCGCAGGAAGGATTTCAACTCCAGGTGCTCTTCGAAACACGCCGGGCTCAGCATCGCCAGCGGCTTCGAATGCATCCGGACCTCATCGATCGACTGCGGCCTCGCCAGTTCAAGCTGCGCCTGGGTCGTGTGAATGAAGTCGCTCACGACGTGGTTGATCATGCGCCGGATGGTCTCATGCACCACGCGCCGCTCGCCCAGGTCCGGATATTGCTGCGCGACCGCGTCGAACTGGCGGCGGAACATGCGCACCTCGCGCAGCGCCGGCAGATCGATCAGCTGTGCACGGATGCCGTCATCGACGTCGTGGTTGTTGTAGGCGATCTCGTCGGCGAGGTTGGCGATCTGCGCCTCAAGCCCCGGCTGCTGGCGCTTGAGGAAGCGTTCGCCGAGCTCACCGAGCTCGCGAGCGTTGCGGACCGAGGCATGCTTGAGGATGCCCTCCCGGCACTCGAACGTGAGGTTGAGCCCGCGGAATTGCGCGTAGTGCTCCTCCAGCTCATCCACCACGCGCAGGGACTGCAGGTTGTGCTCGAATCCGCCGTACTCACGCATGCACTCGTTCAGCGCATCCTGGCCGGCATGGCCGAAGGGCGTATGGCCGAGGTCATGCGCCAGCGAAATCGCCTCGGTCAGCGCCTCGTTCAGGTGCAGTGCGAGTGATACCGAGCGGGCGATCTGCGCCACCTCGATCGAGTGGGTCACCCGCGTGCGGTACAGGTCGCCCTCGTGGTTGACGAATACCTGGGTTTTGTACACCAGCCGCCGGAACGCGTTGGAGTGGATGATGCGGTCGCGGTCGCGCTGGAACTCGCCGCGGAACTCCGGCTTGTTCTCCGGCACGCGGCGGCCACGCGACTGCTCGTCGTGCGCGGCGTAGGGGGCGAGCACGGCCTCGGCCGCTGCCTGGCTCATGGCGCCCCGTCCCCGCAATGCTCCGCAAGCGTGCGCTGCAGCGCCTCGGGCGGGTAGTCCGCCGTCAGGAACGCCTCGCCCAGGCGCCGCAGCAGCACCAGGCGCACGCGGCCACCGAGCACCTTCTTGTCGATACGCATGTGGCTGAGCATCTGCGCCGGGCTCACCGCCGGGATCTGCGTTGGCAGGCCGGCCAGCTCGACCAGGCGGCGCACGCGCTCGGCGTCTGCCGGAGTGAGGAGCCCGCATTCGCGTGACATCGTGGCCGCCATCGCCAGCCCTGCGCCAACGGCCTCCCCATGCAGCCACTCCTTATAGGAGGTCGCCGCCTCGATCGCGTGGCCGAAGGTGTGCCCCAGGTTAAGCAGCGCCCGCTCGCCGTGCTCGCGCTCGTCCCGGCCGACGATCGCCGCCTTGATCTGGCAGGAACGCAGGATCACGTGCGCCAGCGCCTCGGGTCGCTTGTCGAGCAGCTGTGCCAGGTGCTCCTCGAGCCAGCCGATCAGCCCCGGGTCGCAGATGAGGCCGTACTTGATGACCTCGGCAAGTCCAGCGCACAGCTCGCGCGCCGGCAACGTGGCCAGCGTGGCGGTGTCGCACACCACCAGCTCGGGCTGGTGGAAGGCCCCGATCAGGTTCTTGCCGCCGACGTGGTTGACGCCGGTCTTGCCGCCTACCGCCGAGTCCACCTGCGCCAGGAGCGTGGTGGGCACCTGCACGAAGGCGACCCCGCGCTGGTAGCAGGCCGCGGCGAAGCCGGCCAGGTCACCGACCACGCCGCCGCCCAGGGCCAGCACGGCGCAGTCGCGGGCGAAGCGGTTGGCGACCAGGACGTCGAGCACGCGGGCCAGGTTGGCGAGGGTCTTGTGGGACTCCCCGTCCGGGAGGGTGACCTCGACGACGCGCCGCGCACCCAGGCTCTGCCGCAGCCGCGCCATGTACAGCGGCGCAACCGTGCTGTTGCTGACAACGAGCACGTCGCGGGCGGCCAGGTGGGCGAACGATTCGGCATGACCGAGCAGCCCGGCATCGATCAGGATGGGGTAGCTGCGGGTGCCGAGATCGACGGTCAGGGTATGCACGGGTCGCTGCGGCGCGCTGCCTTGGTGGAGAACGGGCGCCAAAGTATACGTGAGGGCCCTCACCGCAGACCGGCCGGCCCGGCCTCAGGCACCCATTTCAACAAGCTCGCGCAAGATTTGCTCGGCGACCGCCTGCACGCGCCGCCCGTCGGTTGGCACGGTGAGGTCGGCGATCTCGGCGTACAGGGGCGCGCGCGCGTCCATGAGCTGACCGAGGCGCGCGGCCGGATCGGGCTCGGTGAGCAGCGGGCGGTGGCGGCCGTGGCGCACGCGGTGCGCCTGCTGCGCCACCGAAGTCTCGAGGTACACCACTCGCCCGCGGGCCCCGAGCACCTGCCGGTTCTGCGGCAGCAGCACCGCCCCGCCGCCGGTGGCCAGCACGACGCCGTCCATCGCGGTGAGCGTCTCGATCGCCTCGCGCTCGCGTTCGCGGAAGCCAGCCTCGCCTTCCTTGTCGAAGATGAACGGGATGTCGACGCCGGTGCGGCGCTCGATCTCCGCGTCGCTGTCGTAGAAGGGCAGGTCCAGGCCACGCGCGACCTGGCGGCCCACGGCAGTCTTGCCCGAGCCCATCGGACCGATCAGGAACACGTTGGTCTTGCCGCGCATGAGGGCCGACAGGATACCTAATCCGTCAGCCAGGGCCGGAAACACCGCGACCGCCTCGAAGGCGGCCGCGGTACAGCTCAGGAATGTCGTGAGCCTAGTTGGCGGCAGTGATGCCCTCGCGCACGATCTTCGGGGTGATGAAGATCATCAGCTCGTCCTTGAAGTCCTTGTGCGAGGTCTGCTTGAACAGGTGGCCCAGCACCGGGATGTCGCCCAGGTAGGGCACCTTGTTGTCGTCCTCGCGCTCGGTGGTCTCGAGGATGCCGCCCAGCACGATGGTCTGTCCGTCGTTCACCAGCACCTGGGTGGCGATCTCGCGCGTGTTGATCGAGGGCACGTTGACGCCGCCGGAGGCCACGACCACCTGGCCGACACTGTCGTCCTTGACGTCGAGATCCATGATGATGCGGTTATCCGGGGTGATCTGCGGCTTGACCTTCAGGGACAGCACGGCCTTCTTGAACTGGATGGTCGTGGCGCCGCTGGAAGCGGAGGCCTGGTAGGGGATTTCCACGCCCTGTTCGATCGTCGCCTCCTTCTGGTTCGCGGTGATGACCCGCGGCGAGGAGATGATGTTCGCCTGTGTCTCCGCCTGCGCAGCCGACAGCTCCAGGTCAACGATGAAGTTGTTGCCCAGGATGCCGAGCGCTATCGAGCCGGCCGGGTTGGAGACCGGCAGGTTGACGTTGTAGCGGTTCGCGGCGGCCGGGATGCCGAAGGTCGGCAGCGGCACCGGGGTCGTGCCGGCGTTGATAGCGTTGTTGATCGCGTTCTGGCCGTTGATGAAGGTGGTCGTCTGCGTGTCGTTGCCGGCAGCCGTACCGGTGGTGCTCACCAGGCCGTTGTTGCCGCTGGTCGTCCAGCCGGTGAAGCCGAAGCGCGCACCGAGGTCACGCTGGAAGTCGTTGGAAACGATCACGATGCGGGCCTCGATGAGCACCTGGCGCACCGGGATGTCGAGGGTCGCCACCAGGCGGCGCACGTCGGCAAGCCGGTCGGAAGTGTCCTGCAGCAGCAGCGTGTTGGTGCGGTCATCGACGGCGACGTTGCCGCGCGGGGACAGCAGGTCGTTCTTGTCGCCCTTGATGAGCGCGGCAATGTCCGCGGCCTTGGCGTAGTTGACCTGCAGGTACTCCGAGCGCAGCGGCGCCAGCTCCTGCACGTCCTTCTTGGCGGCCAGTTCGGCCTTCTCGCGCGAGGCAAGCTCGGCCTGCGGGGCGACGATGATGACGTTGTCCTGGCGGCGCTTGTCGAGGCCCTTGGTGCGCAGCACGATGTCCAGGGCCTGGTCCCACGGCACGTTCTGCAGGCGCAGGGTGACATTGCCGTTGACCGAGTCGCTGACCACGATGTTCTGGCCGCTGGCGTCGGCCAGCAGCTGCAGCACCGCGCGTGTCTCGATGTCCTGGAAGTTCAGGGTGAGGCGCTCACCGGTGTACACCGGCTTGTCCTCGGCGGCGTTCGCGGCCTTGTGGTGCGGGGCCACCTCGATGACGTACTGGTCGTCGGACTGGTAGGCGAGCTGCTCGAAATCACCGCCGGCGGTGATGGCGATGCGCGCGCCATTGCCGGCTCGGGCGACGTCGAAGCTGGTGACGGGGGTGCCGTAGTCGGTCGCGTCGTAGCGGCGCACCAGGTTGGCCGGCACGCCGGCGTCGGCGAAGTCGGCGACGATCTGGTTGCCGACCTGGTGCAGGTTGATGCGGATATGCGGGTCGGAGAGCTTCACGACCACGCGCCCGGCGCCATCGGCGCTGCGGCGGAAGTCGATGGAGCGCAGCTCGCGCGAGCCGGCGGCGCTGGCGCCGCCGACGGAGGACACGGAAGTCGCCGAGGGCGCGCCCGCGGCCCCGGCGGTGGGCGCCGCGCCGAGCATCACGATGACGTTGTTGCCGTCGACGCGCGTGTCGTAGGGCACCATCTTGTCAAGGTTCAGCACCAGGCGGGTGCGGTCCTTGGTCTCGGCGGCGAGGATCGTGTCCAGGCCCGAGGCGTGCACGTCGATGCGCCGCGAGGGCAGCGCCAGCGTCGTGTTCGGCAGGTCCAGCGAGATGCGCGCCGGGTTGTCGATGGTGAAGGCCAGCGGCTGCGGGGCTGGCCCCGAGAGGCGCATGGTCAACTGCAGCTGCTGTCCGGGCAGCGGCTGCACATCGATAGCTTGCAGCGCGGGTTCATCCGCGGCACGAGCAGGTGCTCCCGGGAGCATGCCAAGTACCCCTGCGAGCACGAGCCAGGTGGCGGTGCCGAGGAGACGGTTCATGAGGCGATGGCGTTGCATTCTTGAGAACTCCCTGCTGGACCTTACTCGTTGAGGGCAAGCGCGGCGGGGCGTTCCATATACCCGCCGAGGCTGTCCGGAACGATTTCAACAACACTGATTTTCGAGGGACTGATGTCGGTAATCTTGCCTTCGGCCTGGCCGATGTGATTGCCGGCGCTGACCCGGTGCACCAGGCCGTCCTTGGTCTGGACCAGCCCGTAGATCGACCCACCGAGACGCAGTGTGCCGACCATCTTCAAGGTATCGAGCGAGTACTGTTCGAGGAACTCGCGGTTGCGCTTCTGGTCCGGGCGCACCCCGGCAAGGCCGGCGCCGGAGCCGGGACTGCTGGGCAGGAACGGCGAGCGCAGGTCGGTGGCCGCGTAGACATAGGTCTCGTAGGGCTTGATCTCCGGCAGCGGGTCGACGCGTCCGCCCGGCTCCTTCTTCGTGTCCTCCACGAAGCGGGTCAGCTCGTCGTCGGCGCTCGAGCAGGCCGTCAGCGCCACGTAGCCTGCGCAGGCCAGCGCCATGCAGCTGATGCGGAAGCGGTTGCGGTTTGGATGCTTGTGCATAGTTGCGTACCGGGTCATGCCGTCGTTCTTCAATTCGTCGCGCCCGGCGGGCGATGCGCGACGTCGGCCTTCTTCTCCGCCTCGCCCGCGGCGATCTCATCCTCGTCCAGGTAGCGGTAGGTCTTCGCCGTCAGTTCCAGGGACAACTGGTCGTAGGCATCCTTGTTGTCCGGCTTGATGTCGATGTCGTGCAGCGTGACGATGCGCGGCAGCGCCGCCAGCCCGCTCACGAACTCGCCAAACTGGTGGTAGCTGCCGGTGAGACGGATCTTGATGGGCAGCTCCGCGTAGAAGTCCTTGCGCTGCTCGGGCTGCGGCTGGAACAGCTTCTCCTCCAGGCCCGCGGCAAGTCCGGTCTGCGAGATGTCCACCAGCAGGCTCGGCACCTCGGTGCGGCCGGGCAACTGGCGCAGCAGGGCGCCGAAGGAGCGCTCGATGTCCTTGAGCTGCTGCTTGTAGAGCTCCAGGTTGACCGCCTTGGCGTGCTTGTTCTTGAATTCCTGGCGCAGGGTCTGCTCTTCGGCGGCGAACTGCTGCAGCTTCGGGCGCTGCTCGTTCCACACGAACACGTAGGTCAGGGCAACCGCGATGACGATGAAGGCCAGGCCCACCGCGGCGGCGCGGATCGGCATCGGCCAGCGACCCGGGTCGCGGAAGTCCAGTGAGCGCAGTTCGTCTAATACGTTCATTGCGCGGCTCCCATGCCACCGGCGCTCGCCTTGCGGATCTTGCCCTTAGGAACGCGCCCGCCGGCATCGTCCGCGCCGGCGGTGGACACCTGGTAGGCCGACATGGTGAAACTCGAACCCGGGCCGGTGCCCTTGCTGCTCTGCACCACCTCCAGCTCCGGATTGCGCAGCCACTGCGAGCCGTCGATGTTGCGCATGAAGGAGGACACGCGCGTGCTTGACTGCGCGACGCCCTCGAACTTCAGCTTCTTGTCGTTCTGCTTGATGGCGGTCAGATAGACCCCCTCGGGGAGCGTACGCACGATCTCGTCGAACACGTGCACGATCTCCGGGCGCGACCGCTGCAGCTTCTCGATGATTTCCATGCGCGCGATGTACTTCTGCTTGGCAGTCTCGAGGTTGTTGATCTCCTCGTTTTGCTTGTCGAGCGTCCTGATCTCGGCGCGCAGCATGTCGTTGCGGTGCTGCTGCCCGTCGATCATCGAGCCGTACAGCAGGTATGCGGCAAAGGAGGCGACGCCGGCGGCAATGGCTGCCACACCGAGCGCCACCAGGAACGCCACCTTGCGCTCCTTGCGTTGGCCTTCGCGCCAGGGAAGTAGGTTTATGCGTGGCATATCAGTCGAAACTCCGCAGTGCGAGTCCGCAGGCTGTAAGTAGCGCCGTGGCGTCGCGTTGCACAGCCTGCGCCTTGGCGCGCGAGGACAGCTTCATCTGGCCAAGCGGGTCGCCCTTCTCGGCGGAGATGCCCACGCGGCTGGAGATCACTTCTGCGACCCCGGGAATGTTGGCGCAGCCGCCGCACACCAGGATCTTCTCCGGCTGCTCGCGCCCGGAGCCGGAGGCCAGGTAGAACTGCAGTGAGCGGCTTACCTGCTGCGTCATGTCGTCGATGAACGGGTCGAGCACTTCCGACTGGTAGTTGCCCGGCAGGCCGCCTTCTTTCTTGGCGCGCCCGGCCTCTTCCATGGCCAGCCCGTAGGTGCGCATGATTTCCTCGGTGAGCTGCTGCCCGCCGAAGGCGAAGTCACGCGTGTATACAACCTTGAGATTGCGCAGCACGCTGAAGGTGGTGCTGCTGGCGCCGAAGTCGACGTTGGCGATCGTGCGGTCGATGCCGCCGTCGGGCATCTGGTGTGTCATCAGCTTGCAGGCATTCTCGAGCGCGAAGGCCTCGACGTCGACGATCTTCGCGGTGAGTCCGGCGGCCTTGACCGCGGCCTGGCGCTGCTCGACGTTCTCCGTGCGCGTCGCCACCAGCAGCACGTCGTTAGTCTCCGGATCCTTCTCGCTGGGCCCGAGCACTTCGAAGTCGTAGGAGACTTCGTCCATCGGGAAGGGGATGTACTGGTCGGCCTGCATTTCGACCTGGGCTTCCAGGTCACCGCTGCGCAGCGCGCGCGGCATCTGGATCACCTTGGTGATGGCCGCATCGCCTGAGATGGCCACGGCCACCTCGCTGCTCTTGGCACCGGCGCGCTTGACCGCGCGGCGGATCGCCTCGCCGACCGCTTCCGCATCCACGATGGCCTTCTCGTTGATCGCGTTCTGGGGGGTGGGCTCAGCGGCATAGGCCTCGACCCGGTATTGACCGCCGGCCATCGCAAGCTCGATAAGCTTGACCGAGGACGTCGTTATGTCAAGTCCCAGGAGGGGGCGGTACTTACGCTGCAACAGCAACATTCTATTTCCTTTTCAGGACATTACGCCTGAAATTGACCGCCCTGTATCAATTTGGAGAACACTATATATCAGCGCAAAGTTAAATTGAACGTGAGGGCTCTCACGAAACGGCACGGTACCCGAGGTGGGGTGGCGCAGACTGCCGACAGCGTCACGGGCAGCGCGAACAATGTCGTATTTCCAAAATTGCATTGTCCTGCTCAAGCGTCCCTGGGGACGTGGCGCTCACGGCATACGAACGCGGCAGGTACGGCGGGGTGCGGTCGGTCGGTCGAACCTGGCCAGCGTGCTGCGCGTGACCATCCGCGGCGCAGTACGTTAACGTTCGATCCGGCAACCCCGCTGTCATAGGTACTTGCGTCCCGTAGACCGGAGGCTTTGCGTCCCCACCTTTCGGTGAGTTTGCCCTTAAAACCGCGGCTACTATGCATAGCGCCCGCAGCCTGCGCAAGTGAAGAGAGTTGGTTTCTGTGAAATGGAATTACATTCGGATTCTGGGTGTGCTGGCGGCAGTTGTGACGCTGTTCACACTTTTGGGCGGCTACGCGCTCGCCTGCAGCTACGTGTACCTAGTGCCCTCGCTGCCCTCCATCGAATCGATGCGCAACGTGGAGCTGCAGGTGCCCCTGCGCGTCTACACGCGCAGCGGCGCGCTGATCGCGCAGATCGGCGAGCAGCGGCGCATCCCGGTGAGCTACGACCAGATCCCGGAGCTGGTGAAGCACGCCTTTCTCGCGGCTGAGGACGAGCGTTTCTTCGAGCACGGCGGCATCGATTACTTCGGCGTGGTGCGCGCGGCCGCCGTCGACATCATCTCGGGCGACAAGACCCAGGGTGCCAGCACGATCACCATGCAGGCCGCGCGCAACATGTTCCTCAGCCTCGACAAGACCGCGCGCCGCAAGCTGCAGGAGACCTTCGTCACCTACCGCATGGAGCATGAGTTCACCAAGCAGGAGATCTTCGGCCTCTACCTGAACGTCATCTTCTTCGGCCAGCGCAGCTACGGCGTCGCCGCCGCCGCCGAGGCGTTCTTCGGCAAGAGCCTCGACAAGCTCGACGTCGCCGAGGCCGCCACGATCGCCGGCGTGCCCAAGGCGCCCTCGCGCTACAACCCCATCGTCGACCCGCAGCTGGCGACCTCGCGCCGCGCCTACGTGCTGCGGCGCATGCGCGAACTGAACTACATCGACGCGGCCACCGCGGAGGCAGCCAACAAGGAGCCGATGCAGGCGCGCGCCCATGCGCCGCTGTACGACGTGGAGGCCCCGTACGTCGCCGAGATGGCGCGGCTGGAGCTGCGCCAGCGCTTCGGGCCCTCCGCCGAGAGCGCCGGCTACAAGGTGTACACGACCATCGATGGGCGACTGCAGGGCGATGCCAACCGCGCGGTACGCGTGGGCCTGATCGAGTACGACCGGCGCCACGGCTGGCGCGGGCCGGCCGGGCACATGGAGCTCGCCAACCGCGCCGACCTGAACTACGGGGAGCTGGTCGATGAGTATTCGGCGATCGGCAACCTGTCGCCGGCGATCATCGAGTCGGTGACCGACCGCACGGCCAAGGCGTACGTGCGCTCGATCGGCGTGGTGCAGATCGACTGGGACGGGCTGTCGTGGGCGCGCCGCGAGCTGAAGAACGAGACCGTGGGGCCTGCCCCGAAGGATGCCGGCCAAGTGCTGGCACGCGGCGACGTGGTCTACGTGGTCGCCGACAACGCCGGACACGCGCAGCTGGCGCAGCTGCCCGAGGCGCAGAGCGCCCTGGTGGCGCTCGATCCGAACGATGGCAGCGTGGTCGCCCTGGTCGGCGGCTTCGACTATTTCACCAACAAGTACAACCGCGTGACCCAGGCGCGCCGCCTGCCCGGCTCCGGCTTCAAGCCCTTCCTGTACTCGGCGGCGCTCGAGCACGGCTTCACCCCCGCCAGCGTCATCCTCGATGCGCCGATCGTGCTCGGCGGCAACGGCAGCGAAGACGACTGGCGACCGGAGAACTCCACGCGCGAGTTCGGCGGCCCGACGCGCCTGCGCGAGGCGCTGGTGCGCTCGCGCAACCTGGTCTCGATCCGCATCCTGAAAGAGCTCGGCATCTCCACGGCGATCGACTACATCACCCGCTTCGGCTTCGACGCCAGGGCGCTGCCGCACGACCTCACGCTCGCGCTGGGGACGATGGAGGTGACGCCCCTCGACCTGGCCTCCGCCTACGCGGTGTTCGCCAACGGGGGCTACCGGGTGAATCCCTACTTCATCGAGCGCATCGAGGATGCCTCGGGCCAGGTCGTCTGGCGCGCCACGCCACGCCGCGCCTGCCCGCAGTGCGACCCGACCGCAGCCCCCGCGGCGGCCGGGGAAGCCGAGCCGCAGCACGATGACAGCACGCACGGCCAGCCCGCGCCGCTGCCGGCCGCGGAGGTCGCCCCGCGGGTGATCACCGCCCAGAACGCCTACATCATGGACGACATGATGGCGGACGTGATCAAGCGCGGCACCGGCCGGCGCGCGCTCGCACTCAACCGCACCGACATCGCCGGTAAGACCGGCACCACCAACGAGGCCAAGGACACCTGGTTCAACGGCTTCACGCCGAACCTGGTGGCCACCGTGTGGGTCGGGTTCGACCAAGAACGCCCCCTCGGCGAGGCCGAGGAGGGTGCGCGCACCGCGCTGCCGATCTGGATCGGGTTCATGCGCGAAGCACTCAACGGCGTCGCCGAGCAGCGCCGGCAGATGCCCGATGGCATCGTGACCTTGCGCATCGCGCCGGAGAGCGGCACGCTCGTCGGAGCCGAGAATGCCAACGGGATCCCGGAGATGTTCATCGCCGACCACCTGCCCACCGGCCAGGATGCCAACCCCGGGTCGCAGGGCCAGCAGGGGCAGGCCAATGGAGAGCCGATCTTCTAGAGCATGAGAGCCAAGCGACACCAGAGCCGCAGCGACAATCTGCGCCTAGCCCTGGCGCAGGAAGCCGCGCGCATCATGGCCGAGCACGGCATCCGTGACTTCCTCATCGCCAAGCGCAAGGCCGCCGAGCGCTTGGGGCTTTCGGAGATGAGCGCGATCCTGCCCAAGAACAGCGAGATCGAGGAGGCGCTCGCCGGGTACCAGCGCCTGTTCGGCGGCGCCTCGCACGTCCAGGCGCTCGAGGCACAACGGCGCGCGGCGCTGGCGGCGATGCGCTACCTGAAGGAGTTCGAGCCGCGGCTGGTCGGCTCGGTGCTCTCCGGCACCGCCACCGAGCATTCCGACGTGCAGCTGCACCTGTTCGCCGAGCGCGCCGAGTCGGTCACGCTGAAGCTCATCGATGAGGGTATTCCCCACGAGGTGACCGAGAAGCGGGTGAAGCTCAACGCCGAGCGCGTGCGGCCCTTTCCCGGCGTGCGCTTCGAGGTGGACGACCACCCGATCGATGCGGTGGTATTCCCGCAGGACGGCATCCGGCAGGCACCGGTGAGTCCGGTGGATGGTCGGCCGATGCGCCGCGCCAACACGCTCGAGGTCGAAGCGCTGCTTGAGCAGTCCTGAAAGACTGCGAACCCGTTCAATCTTCCGCGCCCCAACTCACCGTTTCGCGGTTGCGGGCGCCTAAAATCAACCAATGCATGGCCCATTTCGCATTCTCGGTGTGGCGCTGGCGTTTTACATCGCGTTAGCGCTGGCAAGCGGCCACGTCTATGCCCGCTCCGGCCCGTGGGGCCGTGACTTCGCGCGCGACAGCGATACCTGGGGGTACTGGTCCGCGATCGCCTGCTATGCCTTGCTGAGCGCGGCACTGATGTTCATCTTCTAGTCAGACCCATGGCAGCGCAGACTCCAGTTCGAAGTTGCGGACGCACGGTGGCGTTGTTCGCGCTGAGCGGCTTTCTCGCCGGTTTCCTCGGGCCGATGGTGCTCAGCCCGGATTCCAACATCGGTCCGATCATCGGCATCCTGTTCAGCGGGCCGGCGGGCGCAGTGTTAGGGGTCATTGCCTGCCTGCTGGCGCGCCTCGCACCGCAGGTTTTTACCAAGAACGTCTTGCGCGGCCTGGCGGCGCTGCTCGCCGTGGTGACGCTGTACTACTGCTTCCCTGAGCCACGGGCGGTAGAAAGCGTGCTCGATGCCGAGGTCAGCGACTGCGTAACCGCGGCGCAGCTGTATCCGCAGGCACTGCAGAGCTGGGAGGCGGCGCTGGCGCAGACACCGCAGGCGCACCCGCTGCCTGACTGGCAGGCGCAGGCGCAACGCAATGTCGAGAACTTCGATGCGCTCGCCGTGACGCTGCACATCGAGCGTCGGCGTATCATCTTCGAGAAGCGCAAGCCCTGGGATAAGGGCGAGCGCTTTGCCGGACCGTGGCTGGCCTGGCCCGAAGCGCACACCTACTCGGTCCCGGCCAGCTCAGGCGCCTGCGAGCATTGGCGCGGCCAGCCGCGCGCGCTGTATTGGCCGGTGCGCGATGAGACAGACCCGCCGATCCAGCCGGCGCAGGTTTGGCCGCCCGTCGATGCGCCCGGCTTTCTGAGACTACAGGAGCTCGGCGCGGTGCCGCCCCGGATCCAAGCGCTGCTGGAGTAACGGGCGCCGCACTCAGCGGCGCTTGCCGACTTCGATGTACTCGCGCTTGGTCGCGCCGGTGTAGAGCTGACGCGGGCGGCCGATGCGCATGGCGGGATCGGAAATCATCTCCTGCCAGTGCGCTACCCACCCCACGGTGCGCGCAATGGCGAACATCACCGTGAACATCGAGCGCGGTATGCCGATTGCGCTGTAGATGACGCCCGAATAGAAGTCGACGTTCGGGTACAGCTTGCGCGCAATGAAGTACTCGTCCTTGAGCGCGATCTCCTCCAGGCGCAGGGCCAGCTCCAGCAGCGGGTTGTCGCTGCGCCCGAGCTGCGCAAGCACCTTGTGGCACATCTCGCGGATGATGGTCGCGCGCGGGTCGAAGTTCTTGTAGACCCGGTGCCCGAAGCCCATCAGGCGGAAATGGCTGCTCTTGTCCTTGGCCATCGCCAGGTACTTGGGGATGTTATCGACGGTGCCGATCTGCTCGAGCATATCCAGCACCGCCTCGTTGGCGCCGCCGTGCGCCGGGCCCCACAGCGCCGACACCCCGGCAGAAATCGCCGCATACGGATTGGCACCGGTCGAGCCGGCGAGACGCACGGTGGAGGTGCTGGCGTTCTGCTCGTGATCGGCATGCAGCACGAACAGCAGATCGAGCGCCTTGGCCGCGATCGGGTCGACGCGGTACTCCTCGCACGGCACGGCGAAGAGCATGTTGAGCACGTTCTCGGCGTAGCCGAGCTTGTTGAGCGGATAGATGAAGGGCTGGCCGAGGGAGTGCTTGTGCGCGGCCGCGGCAATGGTCGGGATCTTGGCGATGATGCGGTGGGCGAAGATCTCGCGATGGCGCGGATTATTGATATCCATGGTGTCGTGGTAGAAGGCGGCCATCGAGGCCACGACGCCGGAGACCATCGCCATCGGGTGCGCGTTGTGGTTGAACGCGTTGAAGAAGCGCAGCAACGACTCGTTGATCATCGTGTGATAACGGATGTTGCCGCCGAATTCCTCGAGCTGCTTCTGCGAGGGCAACTCGCCGATCAGCAGCAGGTACGCCACCTCCATGAAGGAACTCTTCAGCGCCAGCTGCTCGATCGGATAGCCGCGGTAGAGGAGCACGCCGGCGTCGCCGTCGATGTAGGTGATGCGGCTCTCGGTGGCGGCGGTGGTGCCGAAGCCCGGGTCGTAGGTGAAGACGCCGAGATCCTTGTAGAGGCCGGCGATATCGAGCACCGAGGGTCCCATGGTGCCGGTGCGCAGCGGCAGCTGCGTGCTGCCGCCGCTGCCATTGCTGAGCTCAAATGCTTTCTTCTCGGTCATTTCCGAAGCCGCTTTCCAGGTGGGCGAAGGCGAAACAGCACGACGGCGTGGCGCGTGGTGCCGGAACGAACGAGGTTTACATGGTCCGTGCCCCGAATCAAGGCAGCCGACCTACTCGCCGGTAACCTTCACCCGGGGCGCGGGCTAGCCGGGGCGGCAGCGCGGCATGTGCGGTGGTGGGACGCGGTGCGCGGGCTGCGCGCCCGTGCGTACTGCGACGGCGAACTGCCGTCGCACAAATGGTCAGGATAGATGTATCGAGGCTGGGCGCCGCGGGGTCCCGCGGCGCCCGGATACGGATTACTTGGCGGCGGCAGCCGCGGCGTATTTCTTGCGGAACTTGTCCACGCGGCCAGCGGTGTCGACCATCTTCTGCTTGCCCGTATAGAAGGGATGGCAGTTGGAGCACACTTCGACCTGCAGATCAGTGCCCAAGGTTGAGCTCGTCTTGAACGTGTTCCCACACGTGCAGCTGACGGTGATCTCTTTGTATTCGGGGTGTATCGCGGCTTTCATGGCGAGCTCACAGGTTCATTAAGGACTTACCGCTCTATGGGGCGGCAGGGCCTCAAGTTAAAGGGCGCGGGAGTTTAGCGGCAGTGCGGTCCGCCCTCAAGCCTCAAGCGAGCCAGCCCCCTGGAGCGGGGATTCCTTATCCACAGAAGCTGTGGACAAGTCTGTGGAGGAAGCCTTCCGCCTGCGCTGCTTTTGGGGCCGAGATTGCATATTTGTTACCTTGGTCAAAAAATGAGCACCGGTTTTTGCCCTGTTTCATCAATGAGTTACGAGGCTCTTATGGAGCAACTTACGTGCTTTGGCTCGTAATCCACTCATTCTGCGTCCGCCCCCTCGGCGCCTGTGAATAAAGGCCGCGGCATGTCCCCCGGCGCCCCTGACGCGCCAATTGACAATGCGCTTTGACCCGCCATTTCGGCCTTTTCGGTCATGAAAAGCAGCAGGGTATCGTTCAGGAAGCGCAGCCCCAGCGGGGTCGGCCGGACTCCCCACTCCGTGCTAAGGACCAGTCCACGCTCGACCGCAGCCTGGAGCGGCACGGCGATGGAGCTCCAGGGAAGGCCGGTGCGCTGCGTGAAGGCGCTACGCGTGAACCCGCCCGGTAGGCGCAGGGCATTCAGCATGAATTCGAAGGGCAGGTCCGGTTGCGGGATGCGGCGGCGGACCAGCTGCTCATCGGCCGCGGCCAGATAGCGCCGCGGTTCGCGCATCTGCACGGTGCGCTCGATCCGCTCGTCCGGCGCGTGGGTGATCTTGCCGTGGGCGCCGGCGCCGATGCCGAGGTAGTCGCCAAAGTTCCAGTAGTTGAGGTTGTGGCGGCACCGCCGCCCCGGCTGCGCATACGCGGAGACCTCGTACTGCGCGAACCCGGCCCGCGCTAAGCGCTCGGTGCAGGCGCCTAGCATCTGCGCCGCGATGTCATCGTCGGGCAGCGCAGGGGGCTGCGCCGCGAACACGGTGCCCGGCTCGAGCGTGAGCTGGTAGTGCGACAGGTGGACGGGCTTGAGCGCCAGCGCCTCCTCGATGTCGCGCACCGCGGCCGCCACGTCCTGTCCAGGCAGCGCGTACATCAGGTCGAGGTTGAAGTTCTCAAGGCCTGCAGCGTGCAGCTCCTGCGCAGCGATGCGCGTCTCCTGCGGGGAATGGATGCGGCCGAGGGCGCCGAGGGTTGCGCCATCGAAGCTCTGCGCACCGAGCGACACCCGATTGACCCCGGCGGCCCGGTACTCGGCGAAGGCCCCGCGCTCGATGGTCCCGGGATTAGCCTCCAGGGTGACCTCGGCATCGCTTGCCAGGTCGAGGTGCTGCCCCGCCAGCGCCAGCACCTGCTCGATCGAGCGGGGCGAAAACAGGCTCGGCGTGCCGCCACCGAGAAAGACCGTGTGCACCGTGCGTCCCCGGACCAGGGGCGCCTGTGCCGCCAAGTCGCGGCCAAGCCGCTCGAGGTAGGGCTGCTGGGCAAGTTCGCCGTTCAGGGCGTGGGAATTGAAGTCGCAGTACGGGCACTTGCGCACGCACCATGGGAAGTGCACGTACAGCGACAGCGGCGGGGCGATGAGCGTGGACATGCTCGTCAGCTCAGCTGGCCGAGGAACTTCACGAGCCACTCGTTCACTTCCGCCGGCCTTTCCATCTGCATCATGTGGCCAGCTTCGGCGAGCATCGCCACGCCGCGTACGTCCGCGTACTGCAGCCGCAGCTGCCCGAGCGGGTCATCGCCGTGCCAGGCCTCGAGGTCGCAGTCGCGCTCGCTGCCGATGAAGAAGAACGGCACCGGATTCCTCATGCCCTCGAATTGCCGGCGCTGCGCCCAGCGCAGGTCCATCGCCCGGTACCAGTTGAGACCACCAGTGAAGCCGGTGCGCGCGTACTCGCTGACGAAGAACTCCATCTCCAGCTCAGTGAGCCATGCCCAGGGCAGCGGCGGCGGCCGCGGCAGCGCGTCAAGGTAGCTTGTGCCCGGCGGGTGCTTCCAGACGTCCAGGTAGTGGTAGTCACCGCTCAGGGCATAGAACACGCCGCTGAGGAACTCGCGCGGATGGGCGTCGAGTGCCGCATCGGCAGGCCCATAGGGCTCGAAGTAGTGGATGTGCACGAAGTGCTGGCGCGCCCACTGCGCGGCTTCCACCAGCGGCGGCAGCTGCGGATTGTGCGGCGTGGCCGGGTTCTCCAGGCCGATGATGGCGCGCACGCGCGCCGGGACGCGGAAGGCCAGGTCGTAGATAGCGAATGCCCCGAAATCCAGCCCGATGAACACCGCCGAGTGTTCGCCGAGGTGATCCAGCAGGCCGGTGAGATCGCCCACCGTGTGCTCCACGTCGTAGGCCCCGACCTCGCGCGGGGCATCCGTCTGGCCCATGCCACGCATGTCCGGGGCCACCACGCGGAAGCCGGCCGCGGCGATCGCCGGGATCTGGTGCCGCCAGGAGAACCACAGGTGCGGAAAGCCGTGGCACAGCACCACCAAGGGACCGGTGCCCTGCTCGACGTAGTGCATGCGCAGTCCGTTGATGTGCGCGTAGCGGTGTGTCCACTCAGCCAATCGATCATCCTTCCAGGAGGGGGCGCCGCGGTATCCCGTGCGCCGCGAGAATGCGCTTCGCACGCGCGTCCCCGTGGCCTTATTCTGCACGCCCAGGGCCCACGGTGGGCTACATAGGCGCCCCATGACGAAACTTCGCGTC
Organism: uncultured Pseudomonadota bacterium; assembly: GCA_963794975.1. GTDB lineage: Bacteria > Pseudomonadota > Gammaproteobacteria > Steroidobacterales > Steroidobacteraceae > 13-2-20CM-66-19. Next base: position 396,356 of record CAWCGL010000009.1, read on the forward strand.
CACGCTTTCTCGCTCTCGGTCGATGGCTTCGGCGCCGGCCCGAACCAGGATCTGCAGAATCCGCTGGGGCAGGGCGGCATGGCCCTGCACCAGTGGGCCTTCGACACGCGCACGTTCCACAAGATGACCGGCCAGCCAGGCGGCGGCACCGGCACAGACGAGGATTTTGCGGCCCGCGGATTTGCGAACATCGGCGCCTGGATCCTGGGGCGCAACATGTTCGGCCCGGTGCGTGGGCCGTGGCCGGATCACAGCTGGCGCGGCTGGTGGGGTGAAGAGCCGCCCTACCACTGCCAGGTATTCGTGCTGACGCACCACGCGCGGCCGCCGCTTGAGATGGCCGGCGGCACCACGTTCCATTTCGTGACCGATGGAATCCATTCGGCGCTCGCCCGGGCGAGCGCGGCCGCCGGCGCCCAGGACGTGCGCCTCGGCGGCGGCGCGGCCACGATCCGCCAGTACCTGGCCGCCGGGCTCGTCGACGAGATGCACCTGGCGCTCGCGCCGGCCCTGCTGGGTGCCGGCGAGAATCTGTGGACCGGCCTTGACCTGCCGGCACTCGGCTACCGGTGCACCGGCTGCGTGCCGGGTGAGAAAGCCACCCACCTCACCGTGGCGAGGCGCTAGGCGGCGCGCGTCAGTGAGGCTGGAAGAACGGGATCGGCGTGCCCGCGTAGACGTTCTGCGGCAGCTGGCCGTTCCAGCGGTCCGCCTTGGTCTGCTCCACCTCGATCCGGCGCAGCTCGAGCACTTCCTTGCTTTGTGACAGGGCCGCGTTCTGCACCTTCAGCGCATCCGCCTGCGCCGTCGCGTTCTTCAGCAGGGCATAGGAATCTCCGTCCGCCTTGGCCTTTACGGCATTGGCCTCCGCCTCGGCCACGGCCACCTTCTGCTTCTGCTCAGCCTCCACGGTGAGCAGCCGGTTCTCGGCCGCCAGGCGCAGCTGTTCCTGCTCCACCTTGGAATTGATCGCCCGCATGTACGAGTCCTGGAAGGCAAAGCTGCGCATGTCGATGTTGATGACCTGTGCTCCGTACTTCTCCAGCTTCTCCGCCAGGGCCGTGCCGATGTTCGCCGAGACGGCCGAACGCTTGGCGATCAGGTCCGGCGCGGTATAACGGGCGGTCACGGCCTTGAACACTTCCTGGGTGGAAGTCTGCACGTACGAAGACAGGTCGCCATTGTGCGAATACTTCTCGTACACCTCGGCCACCCGATCCGGGAAGATGCTGTAGCGCACCGTCAGGCTGACGTGGACCGGCTGGGTGTCGGAGGTGGCCCCTTCGGCGTTATCCACCTGCGCAGCCTCGGCGCGGATGCTGAACAGCGCGAGTTTCTGCCAGGGCGGCAGCACGACCAGGCCTTCCGGCTCGATCTGCACGATTTTGCCGAACTGCGTGACCACGCCGCGCGATCCGGTGGGCACGGAATGGAATGGCCACAGCCACAGCAGCGCGAGGAACACCACGGCCGCGGGCAGAACAAAGCGCAGCAGTTTCGGCGGACTCAGGTTCCCGTCGGCATCCGTGAAGCGGCCGCCTGAGTCGTGGGTCTGAGTGACGTCGTTGTGGGAAGCCATGGTATCTCCTGGATGCCTCGATTCGAGGCTGCGGGTTGATCAGTGCCCGGGTGCCGTAGCAGCGGCTGACGGGGGTTTCGGCGACGCGGCAGCGGGCGGCAGTAGCTTCTCGTCGCAGCGCTGCACGGAATGCTTTCCCCGCCAGGCGTCAGTCCACACATCGGCAGCAATCTGCGCGCGCAGCGGGCGGTACTGCTCGGCGTCCTTGGCGATGCACGCGAAGTAGGCGAAGCGGTTCAGGAGCCAGCGGCTCTGCGGGTGGGCAGCCATGAGGTCCTTGAAACCGTGCTGCATGATGGCCCACTCCGCGTTGGACTCCTGAAAGAGTTCGAAGTCGCTGTCCTCCAGGCTCGCCAGGTGGTCATACAGCCGCGCGTACATCTCGAAGTTGTGGCGCTTGGCGGTCGCCGCGTGCGCCTTGCTGACGAAGGCATCGATCTTTTCGTACGAGCCACTCCAGCGGGGCATAAGCTCGCGTACCCTTTCGGCATACAGCGGCAGGTACTCCGGGAAGCGCTGCGTACCCTGCTCGAACAGCTCGTTGAGCTCCCCCCCGCTTGCGTCACGGTCCTCGCCGACCGTCATCGACAGCCAGTACCACAGCGGGCTTGCCTGGCCGCGGGACTCGAGATCGCTCAGCCCCGCGGCCGCCATCTCTGACTGCGCACCGAAGGCTGCCCACTGGGCCGGACCAACGTCGGTGGCTGCGCCATGTCCGCGCGCGGCCCAGGCCCCGTCCCGATACAGCAGGGCCTCGACCAGCTCCGCGTTCACCGAGTCCGGTCGCTCGCGCCGCCAGTCCGAGAGCTTCGACAGGTACTGCGGCCAGTTTTCCTCGGTGCTGAACAGTTCGCTCAGCCCGCCGTAGATGCCACTCAGGCTGGACGAGCCGTCCAAAAGGTCAGCCATGCGGGCCGTGTGCTGCGCCACCATGGTGTCCAGGGCACGGTAGTCGCCCGCAACGAAGGCGCGCTGCGCCTGGCAACCAGCCATGGCCCGTCCGGTCGGCCCGTCGCGCGCCGGCTGCGTCTTGCCCGCTGTCTCCAGCAGCGCGGCCCCCGCACCGACGCATTTCCAGGTGGCATTGGTGAACAGCCCGGCCAGCTTCCTGACGTAAGGGCTGTTGGAAAGTGGCCGATGCCGATGGTCCAGCGTGGAACGCACCGCCAGGCGCTGCATCCGCGCCACCAGGCGCTGGGACTCCTCGACATCGGCGGCGGCCTTCTTCAGCGCACCGTCGTCGGCCTCCTCTATGCCCTGGACCCACGCCTCGGCCCAGCGCTGCCGGATGACGACGTACTGCAGCAACAGCGACTGCACCTTGCGTTGGTCCGGATCAGCACTGGGCTTTTCCTTGCTCAGGCGTTCGTTCGCCTCGCGCCAGAATTTGAGGACCTCCTGCTCCACCTGCTTTGCCGCGGCGGGCTCGGCCAGGGTGCCCGCGCTCAACTGGCCGTAGATGCGCGTTGCGGCCGCGAGGCTGCGCTCCTCGCCGCGGATATACCACGAGTGGGCTCTCATGTAGCGCTCGCTCGCGGACAGCTCATGGTCAAACATCCCGGCGAGCCACAGGCCGGCGGCGAGCCACAGCAAGGCCGCCAGCGAAGCATCGATGAGCTGACGGCGCGAGAGCTTCCAGGTGTTCGGAGCGGGCGGCCGCGCGAGCCACCAGCCCAGGAAGAAGCCGCTCACCAATCCGCCCACGTGGGCGGCATTGTCAACGACCGGACTGCGCATGCCGGCCACCAGATTGACCAGCACGAACAGCGTGGTGCTGAGCAGGTGTGCGCGGATCACCGTGTGTGGAATCGCACCGCGGCGCCGCAGCAAGAGTGCCAGGAATCCACCCAGCACGCCGAAGATCGCGCCCGAGGCACCCACCGCGACGGCCAGCGGATTCCAGAAGACGCTCGCCACGCTGCCCAGCACGCCCGCGTACAGATACAGCGCCAGATAGGTGCGGCTGCCGTACAAGCGCTCGATGACGCGCCCGGCGCCCCACAGTACCCACATGTTCAAGAGCAGGTGCAGCAGGTTCGCGTGCAGGAATGTTGCCGTCAGCAGCCGCCACGGCTGGCCCCCCAGGGTCTGGTAGCCAATATCCGCGCCCCACGCAATCAGCTGCTCGGGGGCGAAGACGAGCGCGCCGCGGGCCGCCACGACCATCGCAACGTAGATCGCGACGTTGAGGCCGACCAGCAGATAGCTGGCCCAGGTGTAAGGGTTGCCGGCCTGAACACGCAGGTTGAACTCGCTCAGCGCTGCCCACTTGCGGTCCAGCTGCTGGCTGGGCGCGGTGGAGATCTGCGTCGCGAACGCGCGCGCCTGCGAGGCATCGTCCATGTGGATCTGGAAGCGCCTGGACCTCAGGCCGGCACGCGTGCACTGGATCTGCACCTGGTTGCCATGGGAGGCGACGCCGCGGATCTCGCTGATGCGCACCCGCTGCTCGGCCTCGACCGGCATCCATAGCCACGTGCGCTCCCATCCGCCCAAGAGCACGTCATCGCCTGCGAGCTGCACGGAGCCGGCACCATACAGGCGCAGGCCGCGACTCTTTGCCTCCAGCCATCCAAGGACGCCGTCATGGCGGGTGAAACGCACCGTCGCAGGAGTGACTGCCGCGGGTTGCGCGGGAGCGGATGCGCGCCGCGCGAGCTCCTCGAGAAGTGCCCGGTGGGTCGCCGGCCGGGAGGCCGGATCGATGCTGCCCAGGAAATCCTGCAGCTGCGCGGGCGAGTAATGGGAAAAGTCGACGACCCGCTCCGGCGGGACGCTGGAACCGGACCGAGTCTCAGCGGCGCTGTCGTCTTCGTTCATGGCTCGTTCGCACCGAGGCGCCCAGTGTAGTCACCCCGGGGTGCGCACGTGTTGGAATTCGACGTCCGGTGCGCTGGAGTGCGTTACTCAGGTGTACGCAAGACCTGGACTCAGTCCGGCACATTGCTGGCGTCGGCGGTGACCATAACCACATCAGCGCCGGCTTCGCCTCAGAGTAAGTCCACAACGCGACTCGACATAACAGGTAAAGTCGAAGACGTTGCTGTGGTCGTGCCAGTCCGGCCGCTTGGGGCCGCTGCGCCTTTACTCGGCGTTCTGCACCTGCTCGCGCATCTGCTCGATGAGCACCTTCATGTCCACCGCTGCGCGGGTGGTCTCCAGATCCTGCGACTTGGATGACAGGGTGTTGGCCTCGCGGTTCAGCTCCTGCATCAGGAAATCCAGTCGTCGTCCTGCCGGTTCGCTGCCCCCGATGACCCGGCGCACCTCCTCGATGTGGCCGGTGAGGCGCTCGAGTTCCTCGTCGATGTCCAGCCGCTGCAGGATGATTGCCAGCTCCTGCTCCATACGCTCCGGATCCACGCTCGCGCTCAGCTCCGCCACGCGCTCCCGGAGCTTGGCGCGTATGCGCGCCTGCACTTCCGGCAGGCGGGCACGCACGGCGGTCACCAGGGCCTCGAGGCCCTCGCAGCGCTGCTCGAGCAACTCGCGCAGCCTTAGGCCCTCGCGGGCCCGCGCGGCGACCAGTTCGTCCAGCGTGGCGCCAAAGACCGCGTGGCCGGCGGCCAGCAGCTCCTCGCCACTGCTGCTGCTGTCCTCGCGCAGCACGCCCGGCCAGCGCAGCAGCTCGAGCGCGCTCACCGAGTCACTCGCCAGCTGTGAGCGCGAGACCATCTTGACCGCCGCCAGCACGCGCTCCAGCGCGGCCTGGTCGACCTCGAGCGTGCCGCCGGCGCCTTGGGCGCGGCGGAAGCTCACCGTGCAGTCGACCTTGCCACGGCGCAGCAGCTTGCCGAGGCGGGCGCGCAGTTCACCCTCGGCGGCGCGCAGCTCGTCCGGGAGGCGGAAGGCGGCCTCGAGGAAGCGATGATTGACGCTGCGCAGCTCGCACACCAGCGTGCCCCAGGGTCCGGTGGTCTCGCGGCGCGCGAAGCCGGTCATGCTCGCGATCATGGTGGTGCCCGTCTGGAAAGGTGGTGCGCGAGAAACGGTCCGTGGGGCGAGCGCCACGCGGCGCTGCTCACGCACCTACGCTCACGCGCCGCGCAGGTGATATAAAGCCTGCCGAAGTCTAACAGATGCATGGGGCCGCTCTTGCGGGTCGAGACTACCGAGATCAGCCTGGTGGGGGGGCGCGAGGAGAACCAGGACCGCGTGGGCGCGGCCGTCGCCGAGCACAGCGCCCTGCTGGTGGCCGTCGATGGCATGGGCGGGCACGCCAACGGCGCCCGGGCGGCCGAGGTCGCCCTGCAGGCGGTCATGGAATCGTTCTGGCACACGCCGCAGCCGCTGTTCGACCCGCTGGGCTTCCTGCACATGACCCTCGGGCGCGCGCACGAGGAGGTCGTCAAGCTCGGCGCGAACCTGCCCGTCGAGCAGCGCCCGCGCGCCACCTGCGCGGTGTGCCTGGTGCAGCAGCACGCCAGCTGGTGGGCCCACGTGGGCGACAGCCGCCTCTACCACGTGCGCCGCGCCGCGCTGGTTGCGCGCAGCCGCGACCACAGCCACGTCGAGCTGCTGCTGCGCGAGGGCGTGATCAGCGCCGAACAGGCGCACAACCACCCGATGCGCAACTTCGTGGAGTGCTGCCTGGGCGGGGACCCGATCCTGCCGGAGATGACCATCGCGCGGCGCCGGCCCATCGAGCACAACGACGTGCTGCTGGTGTGCACCGACGGCCTGTGGGGCGCGCTCAAGGACGAGGAGATCGTCAACGAACTCGGTAGTCCCGGCGCGCTGCGCGAGAAACTCCTCAAGCTCGGCGAGCAGGCGGTCAAGCGCGCCGGCGCCGGCGGCGACAACACCTCGGCCGCGGCGCTGCGCTGGCTGGGCGACTAGGCAGCACACCAGATGGCAAGACCCTCAGGACGCAGTCCCGACCAGCTGCGCAGCGTGAACTTCACGGCGCGCCATACCAAGCACGCGGAAGGCTCGGTGCTGGTCGAGTTCGGCGACACCCAGGTGCTGTGCACGGCGAGCGTGGAGGAATCCGTGCCGCCGTTCCTGCGTGGCAAGGGACAGGGCTGGGTCACCGCTGAGTACGGCATGCTGCCGCGCGCGACGCACACGCGCTCGCCGCGCGAGGCGGCGCGCGGCAAGCAGACCGGGCGCACCCAGGAGATCCAGCGCCTGATCGGCCGCTCGCTGCGCGCGATCGCCGACCTGAAGGGACTCGGCGAGCGCACCATCACCCTCGACTGCGACGTGCTGCAGGCCGACGGCGGCACGCGCACTGCCGCGATCACCGGCGGCTACGTGGCGCTGGCGCTCGCCTGCGAGCACCTGCAGAAGCGCCGCCTGCTCAGCGCCAGTCCCCTGCACGGCCAGGTGGCCGCGGTCTCGGTGGGCATCTGCAGCGGGGTGCCGGTGCTGGACCTGGACTACGCGGAAGACTCCCAGGCCGAGACCGACATGAACGTCGTCATGAACAACGGCGGCGGCTTCATCGAGGTGCAGGGCACGGCCGAGGGCCATGCATTCCGCCGCCACGAGCTGGATGCGCTGCTGAATCTCGCCGCCGAGGGCATCGGCTCGCTGTTCGCGCTGCAGGCCCAGGCACTCCAGGGGCCGTGAAGCCGGTCGTGCTGGCAAGCAGCAACGCGGGCAAGCTGCGCGAGCTTGCCGCCGTACTCGCCCCGCTGGACCTGCAGCTGCTGCCGCAGGCCGCGCTCGGCATCCCGGCGCCGCAGGAGACCGGCACGAGCTTCCTCGACAATGCACTCCTCAAGGCCCGTCATGCCGCGCAGGGTGCCGGCCTGCCGGCGCTGGCGGATGACTCGGGCCTGGAAGTGGATGCCCTGGGGGGGCGCCCCGGGGTGTTCTCGGCGCGCTTTGCCGGTGAAGGGGCGAGCGATGCCGACAACCTGGCGCTCCTGCTGCAGCAGCTCGCCGCCCGCCCCGGGCCGGCGCGCAGCGCGCGCTATCAGTGCGTCATCGTCTTCGTCCGCCAGGCGGACGATCCGGCGCCGCTGATCTGCCGCGGCAGCTGGGAGGGCAGCATCATCACCGCGCCGCGTGGCAGCGGCGGCTTCGGCTATGATCCCGTGTTCCTGCCCGCGGGCCTGCAGCACACCGCCGCCGAACTTTCCGCGGCCGACAAGAACCTCGTCAGCCACCGGGGCCAGGCGCTGCGCGCACTGATCGCGATGCTGCGGGCGCCGGGCTATATTCCAGCCCCATGAAACGCGGCCGGCTGTTCGTCATCGCCGCCCCCTCGGGCGCCGGCAAGACCTCACTGGTCAGGGAGCTGCTCGAGCAGGAACCGGCCCTGCACCTGTCGGTCTCGCACACCACGCGCAGCCAGCGCCCCAACGAGGCGGACGGCCGCGAGTACCACTTCGTCACCGCAGAGGCCTTCCGCGCGCTCATCGCCGGCGGGGAATTCCTGGAGCACGCGCAGGTGTTCGACAACCTGTACGGCACCGCGCGCGTGTTCGTCGAACAGCGCCTGGCGGCCGGGCAGGACGTGGTGCTGGAGATCGACTGGCAGGGCGCGCAGCAGGTACGCCGCGCGCTGCCGCAGTGCGTGAGCGTGTTCATCCTGCCGCCCTCGCGGGCCGCGCTGGCGCAGCGCCTGGCCAGCCGCGGCACCGATTCGCCGCAGGTGATCGCGCGGCGCCTGCGCGATGCGGCCGCCGACATGTCCCACTACCGCGAGTTCGACTACGTGGTCGTGAACGATGATTTCGCGCACGCGGTCGCGGACCTGCGCCGCATCGTCGCCGGGGAGGCTGCGGAGCTGTCGAGCCACCGGCCCGGCCTTGCGCCCCTGCTCGCCGAGCTGCTCGCCCCGGCCTAGCCGTAGGGCACCAGGGCATATGCACGAAGACACGCTGATCGCCACGCTCGCAGTGAGCCTGGCGCTGGCCTTCGCCTTCGGCCTGCTGGCGCTGCGCCTGCGCATGCCGCTGCTGGTCGGCTACCTGCTCGCCGGTGTGGCGCTGAGCCCCTATACCCCCGGCTGGGTCGCGGATACGCACCTGGCGCCGCAGCTGGCGGAGATTGGCGTGATGCTGCTGATGTTCGGGGTCGGCACGCACTTCTCGCTGCGCGACCTCATGGCGGTCAAGGCGATCGCCATCCCGGGCGCGGTGGCCCAGATCGGCGTCGCGACCGCGCTCGGGGCACTCGCCGCGCACCTGTGGGGCTGGCCGCTCGGCGCCGGCCTGCTGTTCGGCCTCGCGCTCTCGGTTGCCAGCACCGTGGTGCTGCTGCGCGCGCTCGAGCAGCGCGGCAGCCTGCATTCGGACGACGGGCGCATCGCCGTGGGCTGGCTGCTGATGGAGGACCTGGTGACCGTGCTGGCGCTGGTGCTCCTGCCGGCGCTCGCCGGCGTGCTCGGCGGGGAGCCCCCGCCCGGCTTCGACACCCCGCAGGGCAGCCTGTGGATGGTGCTCGGCATCACCCTGGGCAAGGTCGCACTGTTCGTGGCATCGATGCTCATCGTCGGCGCGCGTGTCTTCCCCTGGATCCTGCGGCGGGTGGTGCACACGCAGTCGCGCGAGCTGTTCACCCTCGCCGCGATCGCGCTCGCCCTCGGGGTGGCCTACGGGTGCGCCCGGCTGTTCGATGTCTCGGTCGCGCTCGGCGCCTTCTTCGCCGGCATGGTGCTCTCCGGCTCCGACCTGAGCCACAAGGCGGCCACCTACCTGCAGCCGCTGCAGGATGTGTTCGCCGCCCTGTTCTTCGTGGCGGTCGGGATGCTGTTCGAGCCGTCGGTGCTGTGGACGCACCCGTGGCAGGTGCTCACCGTGCTGGCCATCATCGTCGTCGGCAAGTCGCTCGCGGCGCTGGCCATCGTGCGCCTGCTCGGCCGTCCCATGAGCACCGCGCTGGGGGTCGCTGCGGCGCTGGCGCAGATCGGCGAGTTCTCCTTCATCCTCGCGGTGATGGGCGTGAGCATGAAGCTGCTGCCGCCGGAGGGACAGAGCTACATCGTGGCCGGCGCGATCCTCTCGATTACCCTGAATCCGCTGATTTTTGCGCTCGCCGGGCGCATGCGCGCCGCCCCGGCCGCCGCCGCCTGAGGGGCCCACGGCATTTCCGGCTGCTCGCCCGGCTTTTGCGCCCCGCCAAGGGTGGCCGGGAAGGGGCCCTTTCGCTTATAGTGCAAGGCCGTGCGCACCCTTTTGGGGTGGCTCTTAACCTGTAGCGATCCCATGGCCCGAATCACCGTCGAAGACTGCCTGACCAACGTCGAGAACCTGTTCCAGCTGGTGCTGCTCGCCTCCCAGCGCGCGCGCCGGCTTGCCAACGGCGCCGAACCCACGCTGCCGCTGGAGAACGACAAGCCGACCGTGCTCGCGCTGCGCGAGATCGCCGCCGGCAACGTCACCGCCGAGATGCTCAGCGAGCCGGAACCGCCGCCGCCGGAGCCGGTGCTCCCGGATGCGGAGAACCAGTCCAGCTTCCGTGCTCCGCAGTTCGGCCTCGGAGACTGACGGCCTAGCGTCAAGCCCTATGGACTACGCGTCTTCGCTCCTGGGACTGTTGCCCGGCGGAAGACGCACCCCGGGGCTAAGAGAACTGCTCGCTTCCGTAGAAAGCTACCTGCCGCCCGAGCAGGTGGAGCGGGTGCGCGAGGCGGCCGAGTTCGGCACCTCGGCCCACCACGGCCAGAAGCGCCGTTCCGGCGAGCCCTTCATCGCCCACCCGGTCGCCGCCGCCGCGATCCTCGCGGACCTGCACCTGGACGCCGACACCATCATCGCGGCGATCCTGCACGACGTCATCGAGGACACGCGCACGCCGAAGGACCAGCTCGCGGCGCGCTTTGGCGCCGACGTGGCCGAACTGGTCGACGGGGTCACCAAGCTCGACCAGATCAAGTTCAAGAGCCGCGAGGAAGCGCAGGCGGAGTCCTTCCGCAAGATGCTGCTGGCGATGGTCAAGGACCTGCGCGTCATCCTGGTGAAGCTCGCCGACCGCACGCACAACATGCGCACCATCGAGGCCATGGCGCCGGCGCGCCGCCGCGCGATCGCGCGGGAGACCCTGGAGATCTACGCGCCGATCGCCGAGCGCCTCGGCCTCTACAACATGAAGCTCGAGCTCGAGGACCTGGGCTTCAAGGCGCTCTACCCGGCGCGCTACCGCGTGCTGGAGCGCGCGCAGCGCCGCGCGCGCGGCAACCAGAAGGAGTTCCTCAAGAAGATCGAGCAGCAGCTGAACACCGCGCTCATCAAGGCGCAGATCGAGGCGCGCGTGGTCACGCGCGAGAAGCATCTCTACAGCATCTACCAGAAGATGCGCCGCAAGCGCGCGCCGCTCAATGACATCGTCGACGTCTACGGCATCCGCATCGTCGTCGACACCCCCGATACCTGCTACCGCGCCCTGGGCGCGGTGCACTCGGTGTTCAAGCCCATGCCCGGGCGCTTCAAGGACTACATCGCCATCCCGCGGGTGAACGGCTACCAGTCGCTGCACACCACGCTGTTCGGGCCCAACGGCGTGCCCATCGAGGCGCAGATCCGCACCACCAACATGCACCGCGTGGCCGAGGCGGGCATCGCCGCGCACTGGAAGTACAAGGCCGGCGGGGACGCCGATGCCGGCGCGCAGGATCGCACGCGCGAGTGGCTCTCGAACCTGGTCTCGCTGCAGGAGTCCGGCTCCTCCGAGGAGTTCCTGGAGAGCGTCAAGGTCGACCTGTTCCCTGACAAGGTCTACGTGTTCACGCCCAAGGGGCAGATCCTGCGGCTGCCCAGCGGGGCGACCGTGGTCGACTTCGCCTACGCGGTGCACACCGATATCGGTAACCGCTGCGTGGCGGCGAAGGTGGACCGCCGCCTCACCCCGCTGCGCACCGTGCTGCGCAACGGCCAGACCGTGGAGATCATCAGCGCCAAGGGCGCGACCCCCAACCCCTCGTGGGTCAACTTCGTGGTCACCGCCAAGGCGCGCAGCGCAATCCGCCACTACCTGAAAAGCCTGCGCCGCTCCGAGGCCATCGCGCTCGGGGCGAAGCTGCTCGATCAGGCGCTCGGGGAATTCAGCCTGACCTTCGAGGACGTGAGCGAGCCGGTGCGCCGCGCCGCCCTGGGTGAGCTCGGCATGAAGGACCTCGACGAGCTGCACGAGAAGATCGGCCTGGGCGAGCGCCTCGCCCCGCTGGTCGCGCGGCGCCTGCTGCCCACGGCCACGCACGCCAGCGGCACGAGCGTGCTGGCGCCGCTGGCCATCGCCGGCACCGAGGGACTGCTGGTCACCTACGCGCGCTGCTGCTTCCCGATACCCTACGACGCGATCTTCGCCTTCCTGTCCTCGGGGCGCGGGGTGGTGATCCACCGCGAGAACTGCGTGAACGTCGAGGACTACAGCAAGCACCCGGAGAACTGGCTACCGGTGAGCTGGCAGACCTCCCCGGACCGGCTGTTCCCCTCCGAGCTGCGCGTCTACGTCATCAACCGCACCGGCGTGCTCGCGGCCGTGGCGGCGGCCATCGCCAGCACCGAAACCAACATCGACCACGTTTCGATCGACGAGCAGGATAGCGACACCGCCGTGCTCACCTTCGAGCTGCGCGTGCGCGACCGGCGCCACCTGGCGCGCCTGGTGCGCGTCATCCGCCGCATGCCGGACGTGAACCGCGTGACGCGCACCATCGCCGCGCACGCGCGCAGCGAGCCGGGCACCGACCACGACGGCGACCCGGACCCGGACCCGCGCGGCTAACGACCGTACCAAGGAGAACCCCGATGACCCGCCAGATCATCCACACCGAGCGCGCGCCGCAGGCGATCGGCACCTACTCGCAGGCCGTGCGCGTCGGCGACACCGTCTACCTGTCCGGCCAGGTGCCGCTGGACCCGGCGACGATGCAGATGGTCGCGGGCGACATCGAGGCGCAGATCCGCCGCGTGTTCGAGAACCTCAAGGCGGTCGCGGAAGCCGCCGGCGGCTCGCTCGCCCAGGCGGTGAAGGTCAACGTCTACCTCACGGATCTGGCCAACTTTGCCAAGGTCAACGAGGTCATGGCGCAGTACTGCGCCCAGCCCTACCCGGCGCGCGCTGCGGTCGGCGTCGCCCAGCTGCCGCGCGGTGCGCAGGTCGAGATCGAGTGCATCCTGCACCTGGGGTGAAGGCCGTCGCCAGCGCGCCGGGCGCGGACCGCGGCGCACGTCCGGTCACCGCCCTGCGCGGCGTCGGTGCGGCGCTGGCCGAGCGCCTGGAGCGGCTCGGCGTCACGCGGGTCGCGGACCTGCTGTTCGTGCTGCCGCTGCGCTACGAGGACCGCACGCAGGTCACCCAGATCGGCAAGCTCAACACCGGGCAGCGCGCCGCCGTCGAGGGCGAGGTGCTGCTCACGGAGGTCGCCTACCGCGGCCGCCGCCAGCTGCTGTGCCGCATCTCCGACGGCTCCGGCATGCTCACGCTGCGCTTCTTCTATTTCTCGGGCGCGCAGCAGGCGAACCTGGCGCGCGGCACGCGCCTGCGCTGCTTCGGCGAGGCGCGCCGCGGCCCGCTGGGCCTGGAGATGGTGCACCCGGAGTACCGGCGCCTCGGCCCGGAAGCCGCGCCGCTGGAGGAGACCCTCACGCCGATCTATCCGCTCACCGACGGGGTGCCGCAGGGGCGGTTGCGCGCACTGGTCGGCGAGGCGCTGCGGGAGCTCGAGCGCACGGCTCTGCCGGACCTGATCCCCGCGCAGGCCAGGCTGCCCGAGGGCCTGCCGTCGCTCGCCAGCGCGGTCACCTACCTGCACCGCCCGCCGCGCGAGGCGCAGCTCGAGGAGCTCGCCGCCGGACGACATCCCGCCCAGCGCCGGCTGGCCTTCGAGGAGCTGCTGGCGCACCACCTGTCCCTCAAGGTTCGCAAGCGCGCCCTCAAGACCGACCCCGCCTGGGCGCTCACCGACGAGGCGGGGCTGGCGCGCCGCTTCCTGGCCGGCCTGCCGTTCAAGCTCACCGGCGCGCAGCGGCGCGCGCTCACGGATGCCGAGGGTGACCTCGTGACCGGCGTGCCGATGGCGCGCCTGGTGCAGGGCGATGTCGGCTGCGGCAAGACCGTCGTGGCCGCCGCGGCGGCGGCGCGCGCGGCCGGCAGCGGCTTCCAGGCCACGCTCATGGCCCCGACGGAGCTGCTCGCCGAGCAGCACTGGAGAAACCTGCGCGACTGGTTCCACCCGCTCGGGGAGACCGTGGCCCTGGTGTCCGGCTCGCAGCCGGCGCGCGCACGGCGCAGCGCACTCGCGGCGATCGCCGCCGGCGAGGTGCGCATCGCCGTCGGCACGCACGCGCTGTTCCAGGAGGGCATCGAGTTCGCGCGCCTGGCACTGGTCATCGTCGACGAGCAGCACCGCTTCGGGGTGCAGCAGCGCATGAAGCTGCAGGAGAAGGGGCAGAAGCAGGGCCGCCTGCCGCACCAGCTCATCATGACCGCGACCCCGATCCCGCGCACCCTCGCCATGACCGCGTACGCGGACCTGGACATCTCCGTGATCGACGAGCTGCCCCCGGGACGCACGCCGATCCACACCGTCGTCATCCCCGAGCAGCGCCGCGCCGAAGTCGTGCTGCGCATCGTCGAGGCCTGCCGGGCCGGCCGGCAGGCCTACTGGGTCTGCCCGCTCATCGATGAGTCCGACGAGCTGCGCGCGCAGGCCGCCGAGGAGACCGCGGCGTCCCTGAGCGCGGCACTGCCGGGCGTGCGGGTCGGGCTGGTGCACGGTCGCATGCCCAGCGCCGCCAAGGATGCGGCGATGCTGGCCTTCAAGGCGGGCAGGATCCAGCTGCTGGTGGCCACCACCGTGATCGAGGTCGGCGTGGATGTCCCCAATGCCACCTTGATGGTCATCGAGAACGCCGAGCGCATGGGACTGGCGCAGCTGCACCAGCTGCGCGGGCGCGTCGGCCGCGGCCCGGAGGCCAGCACCTGCGTGCTGCTGTACCGCGCGCCGCTGTCGCCGCTGGCGCGCGAGCGCCTCAGGGTGATCCGCGAGACCACCGACGGCTTCGAGATCGCGCGCCGTGATCTGGCGCTGCGCGGCCCCGGGGAGCTCCTGGGCACGCGCCAGACCGGGCTGGCGCAGCTGCGCGTGGCGGACCTGATGCGCGATGCGGACCTGCTGCCGCGCGTGCAGGAAGCGGCGGAGGTGCTGCTGGCCTCCTACCCGCAGAACATCGAAGCGCTCGCGGCCCGCTGGATCGGCGCGGACGAGCGCTACGGACGCGTCGGCTGAGCACGTTGCCCACTTTCCCGCGCGCGCAAGTGCGTACAATGACCAATGGCCGCCCTGCAAGTCCGCTACTTCGTCCGCCTGCGCCCGGACCTGTCACCGCAGGAGGCCAGCGAGTTGCGCGCCTTTGCCAAGCGCCCGCCCTCGGGCAAGGATCCGCGCGCCGAGCGCCTGATCCTCGCCTGTGCGCGCATCGACCTGAGCCACAACGTCTTTGCGAAATTGACCATTGATCTGGGCGAGGGCTCCCCGCCGATGGACCTGTGGATCCCCCACCAGGCGATCCTGATGATCGGCGACATCGCCGAGATCGGCCGCGCCCCCGTGGTGTTCACGCCGACGGAGTAAATGCGCTCCCACCTGAGGGCCGCGGCCCTGTGTGGCGGCTATGGTGACCGGTACCCGGCGGAGAAGATCAACGCCAAGTTCGCCGGCGAGGCACAGGACCTCAAGTGCGAGCGCACCAACAAGAATGGCGTCATCGACAGCCATACCACCAGCACGTTGCTGGTGCGCTACGGGCTAGCGATCCCCACGCGTGGCGAAACCGCCTCCGGCACCGTGCACTTCGAGTACGACGACGTCACCATCGACTAGTCGCCGGGCGGCTAGGGCGCCTGCGACATCGAGTACGGCGGCTCGGCATCCCGGCCCGGCCAGGCAGTGTTGGCGCGCGCTCCCATCGTGAAGTGCAGCTCCCCGCCGGCCATGAGCTCCTCATGCTTGAGGAACACCCTCCTGAGCGGGGCGCCATTGAGCGTCACGCTCTGCACGTACGGGTGCGCCTCGTCGAGCGAGCTGGCGCTCACCAGGAAGCGTCGACCGTTGGGCAGGTTAAGCAGCGCGCGCGGCACGAAGGGCCGGCCGATGATGTACTGGTTGCTGGCCGGGGTCACCGGGTAGAAGCCCAGCGCGGTGAACAGGTACCACGCCGACATCTGCCCGAGGTCGTCGTTGCCGGACAGCCCGTCGGCACGCGGTGCGTACTGCGTGCGCATGATGGTCGCCAGGCGCGCCTGGGTACGCCAGGGCTGGCCGGCGGCCGCATACAGGTAGGCCACGTGGTGGCTCGGCTCGTTGCCGTGCGCATACCAGCCGATCAGCCCGGTGATGTCCTCCATGTGCGCGAACAGCTTCGGGTCGATCTTGGCGTCAAACACCTGGTCCAGCTGCGCGAGCAGCGCAGCGGCGCCGCCATGCACGGCGACCAGCCCCGCCACGTCCTGCGGCACGTACCAGGAGTACTGCCACGCGTTGCCCTCGGTGTAGTCGGAGCCGTAGCCGCTGGCGCTCGGATCGAACGGCGTGCGGAACGCCCCGGCCCGCGTGCGCGCGCGCATGAAGCCGGTGTCCGGGTCATAGGCGTGGCGCCAGTTCGCCGCGCGCCGGGCAAACTCGGCGGCGAGCTGCTGCCGGCCCATCGCCTGCGCGGTGCGCGCGATGGTCCAGTCATCGAAGGCGTACTCGAGGGTCTTGGAGGCGGCCTCGCCCTCCTCGTCGATCGGCACGTAGCCGAGCTGCATGTACTGCGCCAGTCCCCCGTAGGGACCGTAGCTGGCGGTGGCCACCATCGCCTGCAGCGCATCATCGGTGTCGTAACCGCGGATGCCCTTCGCGTACGCATCGGCGATCACGGCCACCGCGTGGTAGCCGATCATGCACCAGGTCTCCTGGCCCTGGAACGCCCACACCGGCAGCATGCGGTAGGGACTGGCGTGCTGCGCGGCCAGCAGCGAACGCACGATGTCGTTGGTGCGCTGCTCGGGCTGCAGGATCGTCAGCAGCGGGTGCAGTGCCCGGTAAGTGTCCCACAACGAGAAGGTCGAATAGTTGGTGAAGCCGTCCGCCTGGTGCACCGCGTTGTCCGGGCCGCGGTAGCGCCCGTCGCTGTCCATGAACAGGCTCGGTGCCTGCAGGGCGTGGTAGAGCGCGGTGTAGAAGCTGCGCCGCTGCGCCGCACTGCCCTCAACGGCGACCGTCCCCAGCGCGCGCTCCCACGCGGCGCGCGCCGCGGCGCGCGCCGCATCGAAGTCCAGGGCCTGTGCCTCCGCCTCGAGGTTGGCGATCGCGCTCTCCTCGCTCACCGGCGAGATGGCCACCTTCACCACCAGCTCAGCGCCCGCGGCGTCGAAGTCCAGGGCGCCCACCAGCTGCCGGCCCTCGATCTGCGCGCGCTGGCGCGCATCGTTCGCCGCCGGCGGCGCAAAGCCCTTGTAGAGCACGCCCTGCTCGGTATCGCGGAACTCGTGCCCGCTCACCGCGCGCGAGAAGCGCATCGCAAAGTACAGCTGCCTGCCGGGCGCCCAGCCGCGCGTCTCGCGGAAGCCGCTCAGCGTGCCGTCGCTGCGCAGGCGCAGCCGTGACCACAGCACCTTGCCCGGGTAGTCGTACATGCTGGTGCGCAGGTCGATGAGCACGTGTGCCGGCCGGTCGCCGGGGAAATGGTAGCGGTGCAGCCCGACGCGGGCGGTCGCGGTGAGTTCGGCGCGGATCGCGTAGTCACTCAGGGTCACCGCGTAGTAGCCCGGCTGCGCGATCTCGCCCTGGTGGGAGAAGCGCGAGCTGTAGCCGCTGCCCGGCACCTTGGGGTCGCCGCGCTCGAAGCGCACCTCGCCTGCGATCGGCATCACCAGCACGTCGCCCAGGTCCGAGTGCCCGGTGCCGGAGAAATGCGTGTGCGAGAAGCCGACGATCGAGGGGTCCTCGTAGCGGTAGCCCGCCGCCCAGCCGTAGGCCTCACTGCGCGGGCGGATCTGCGTGTCCGGCGACAGCTGCACCATGCCGAACGGCACCACCGCCCCCGGGAAGGTATGGCCGTCGCCGGCGGTGCCGATGAACGGATCCACGTCCGCCCACGGCGTGTGCGCCGCGGCGCCCTGCGGCTCGCGCGCCGCTGCTGCCACTGCGAACAACACCGCCGCCAGCAGCATCCGGCAGCCCAGGGTCATCGCGGACTTCAGTTTCATCGCCTGCTCCGGTCGGTTTTGGTCGGGGGCCAGATCGGCTATTGTGCCGCAACACCGGCGGCGGGCCCGCGGAGCCGAAATGACCGAGCGCAACCTCTCCTCGAGCACCGCCATCGCGGTGCTCAGCACGATCTTCTTCACCTGGGGCGCGCTCACCAGCCTCAACGACGTGCTGATCCCGCACCTGAAGGCGGTGTTCGAGATGGGCTATGCGCGCTCGATGCTGGTCCAGTTCGCCTTCTTCAGCACCTACCTGGTCATGTCGCTGCCGGCCGGGCGCGTGGTGGCGCGCGTGGGCTACAAGGCGAGCATCGTCATCGGGCTGCTGGTGGCCGGGGTGGGCGCGCTGGCGTTCTACCCGGCAGCCAAGGTGCCCTCGTACGAGCTGTTCCTGCTCGCGCTGTGCGTGCTCGCCACTGGTATCACGCTGCTGCAGGTCGCCGCCAACCCCTACATCAGCCTGATCGGCGACCCGCGCTACGCCTCCAGCCGCCTCACCCTCGCCCAGGCGCTCAACTCCCTGGGCACCACGCTGGCGCCCTCGCTGATCGGGCCGCTGATCCTCTCGGTGGGAGTGCTCGGCGCGCAGCAGATCGCGCAGCTCGAGCCGGCCCAGGCGGAGGCCTACCGCATCGCCCAGGCCGGTGCGGTGCAGGGCCCGTACCTGGGGATCGCGGTGGGTCTTGTGGTGCTGGCCATGCTCGTCTACCTGCTGCGGCTGCCGCCGCTGACCGAGGCGCGCGAGGACCCCAGCGCGCACAGCCTCGCGCAGGTGCTGCGGCACCCGCAGCTGCGCCTCGGCGTGATCGCGATTTTCGTCTACGTCGGGGCCGAGGTCGGCATCTCGAGCTTCCTCATCAACTATCTCGAGGATGCGCGCATCGGCGCGCTCGATGCGATCACGGCCACCAAGTACGTCTCGTACTACTGGGGCGGGGCGATGGTGGGACGCTTCCTGGGATCGGCGCTGATGCGCCGCATCTCCCCGCACACGCTGCTGTGCCTGTTTGCGCTGACCGCGATCGCGCTGCTGGTCACCACCATGTCCACCGCGGGCGCGGTGGCGATGTGGAGCGTGGTGGCGATCGGCCTGTTCAACTCGATCATGTTCCCGACGCTGTTCACCTTCGGCATCGAGGGCCTGGGCACCGAGACCAGCAAGGCCTCGAGCCTGCTGGTGATGGCCATCTTCGGCGGCGCCGTCATCCCGGTGCTCATGGGCAAGCTCGCCGACCACATCGGCGTGCAGCCGGCCTTCATCGTGCCGGTGCTGTGCTACGCCTACATCGCCTGGTACGCGCTGCGCGGCGGTCCGCGCCGCGCACTCGCCGGCGGGCGCGCGGCCGCCTAGGCCTGCGGCCGGCTGTGGTAACGTCCGCCCCTTACGAGCGAGCTGGCGCGCGATGGCTGCAGTCACCCCCGATATTCCCGTGAAGCCGAGGCCGGCGGAGGCGCCGCTGGCGCACCGCCTCGCGCGGCGCGCCAGCGAGTACACGCGCCTGATGCGCCTGGACCGCCCGGTCGGCACCTGGCTGCTGCTGTGGCCGGCCTTGTGGGCGCTGTGGATTGCCGGGGCCGGCCGGCCGAACCCGCAGGTGCTGATCGTGTTCGTGCTCGGGGTATTCGTGATGCGCGCCGCCGGCTGCGTCATCAACGACTACGCCGACCGCAACATCGACCCGCACATCCGCCGCACGCGCGACCGTCCGCTGGCGGCGCGGCGCGTGTCCCCGCTCGAGGCGCTGCTGCTGTTCGCCGTGCTGATCCTGATCGCACTGTTCCTGGTGACGCGGCTGGACCCGCTGACCATCAAGCTCGCCTGCGTCGGCGCGGCGCTCACCGTCTCCTACCCGTTCCTCAAGCGCTTCTTCCCGATGCCGCAGCTGTACCTGGGCATCTCCTTCGGCGGCTGGAGCGTGCTCATGGGATTCGCGGCGCAGACCGGGGTGCTGCCGCGGGTGGCCTGGGTGCTGTACATCGCCGCGGTCATCTGGGCGGCCGTCTACGACACCATCTATGCCATGGTGGACCGCGAGGACGATCTGAAGATCGGCGTGAAATCGAGCGCCATCCTGTTCGCCGACATGGACAAGTTCCTGATAGGCGTCATGCAGGTGATGATGCTGTACGCCCTGGTGCTGGTGGGCCGCAACATGCAGTTCGGCAACTGGTACTACGCCGGCGTCGCCGGTGCCGGCGTGCTGTTCCTGTGGCACCAGTGGCTGATCCGCAAGCGCGAGCCGGCCGGATGCCTGCGCGCCTTCCTCAATAACCAGTACGTGGGCCTGGTGGTGTTCGTCGGCATCCTGCTGCAGTACACCTACGGCCCCTGACGGGGTTGCCCCCTGCCGGCGGCTGCCGGCGCCGGTTTCGGGAGGCAAGGGGCCCTAATCGCCGGCTAAGGGTGGGGCCGCTGCCGGGCCTTCAGCGGGGCCGGCCGCGGCTGTGGCTGCAAGGGTTTTCAGGGTGAACTACACTCACCCGGAGCGACAACGCCTACACTGCCAGTCGGCAGCCCGGTAACCCAAGACACGACCCGGACGGGGAAAAGATGTCGGTACGCAGTCACGCGCGGCGCTGGGTGGAACGCACCCTGCACGCGCACCTGATCCCCGCGGAGCAAGTCGCACTGGTCTTCCAGTGGGAACACCTGCGCAGCTTCTTCAAGCACTTCGAGGTCGACTGCGTATTCGACGTCGGCGGCAACGTCGGGCAGTACGCCATGATGCTGCGCACGCAGGTTGGCTATCGCGGAGACATCATCTCCTACGAACCGGTGCCCGAGCTGGCCGCCAAACTGCGGGCCGCCGCGGCCTTGGATCCGCGGTGGCTGGTGGAGGAAGTCGCACTCGATGCGTCCGAGGGCTCGGCTTCCATCAATGTGTTCGCCTCTGACACGTTCAGTTCGCTGCATGACGTGGCCGCGCTTGCTCATCAGCAGTTTCGCGACAAGGTCACGCTCACGCGGCGCATCCCGGTGCGTACAGCCACCCTGGCGACGGAACTGGCCAAGTACCAGGCACGGCTGGGCTTCAGCCGGCCGTTCCTGAAGATGGACACCCAGGGACACGATGTGCGGGTGGCGATGGGGGCGGGCAGCCAGCTGCGCTCATTCATTGGCCTGCAGAGCGAACTGGCCATCAAGCGCCTGTACGAGGACGCTCCCGGCTACGAGGAGGCGCTGGACTACTACCGCAGCCAGGGATTCGAGCTGAGTGCGCTCGTGCCCAATAACCTGGGGCATTTCCCGCGCCTGCTCGAGATCGACTGCATCATGTACCGGGCCGACTGAGGCTGCCCCCGCCGCCGGCCGCCAGCGGTGCGTGCCTGCGGCAATTGTCGACTTCCGCGACCCCGTTACGTTGACATGGCTGCGCAGGCTCGGGCATGGTCGCGCCACAGGCGCAGCCTCCCCCATCCAAGGTGTCCGTCATGAGCCAGATCCCCCCCGCCGCCCGCCATGACTGGACGCAGGCCGAGGTGCAGGCGCTGTTCGCGCTGCCGTTCCTCGACCTGCTGCTCAACGCGCAGCAGGTGCACCGGGCGCACCACCAGCCCAACACCGTGCAGATGAGCACGCTCCTGTCGATCAAGACCGGGGCCTGCCCCGAGGACTGTGCCTACTGCCCGCAGAGCGTGCGTTATGACACCGGCGTGGAGGCCGAAGCCCTGATGCAGGTCGAGGCGGTGCGCGCGGCGGCCGAGCGCGCCAAGGCCGCCGGCGCCACGCGCTTCTGCATGGGAGCGGCCTACCGCTCGCCCAAGGCGCGCGAGCTGAAGGTGATCGCGCAGATGATCGGCGAGGTGCGCGCGCTCGGGCTGGAGAGCTGCGCCACGCTCGGCATGCTGACCCCGGCGCAGGCGCAGGAACTGAAGGCCGCGGGCCTGGACTACTACAACCACAACCTCGACACCTCCGCGGAGTTCTACGGGTCGATCATCAGCACGCGCACCTACGAGGACCGCCTGGACACGCTGGCGGCGGTGCGCACGGCGGGCCTGAAGGTGTGCTGCGGCGGCATCATCGGCATGGGCGAGTCGGCGGCCGACCGCGCAGAGCTGCTGCGCACGCTCGCCAACCTGCCCCAGCACCCCGAGAGCGTGCCCATCAACCAGCTGGTGAAGGTCGCCGGCACCCCGCTCGCCGATGCCGCCGCCGTCGACCCCTTCGACTTCGTGCGCATCGTCGCCGTCGCGCGCATCCTCATGCCCGCCGCGCACGTGCGCCTGTCCGCCGGCCGCGAGGAGATGAGCGACGAGCTGCAGGCCCTGTGCTTCATGGCCGGCGCCAACTCGATCTTCTACGGCGAGAGGCTGCTGACGACCGGCAACCCGGACGTGGCGCGCGACCGGGCGCTGTTCGCGCGTCTGGGGCTCGCGCCCGAGGCCGCCAGGGAGGAGCCCGCCCCGGCGGAGCCTGCCGTGGCGGTCGCGGCACGCGGCGCGCCGGCGACAGCCGCCGCGCACTAAAGCGCTTGCAGCCGCCGGTCAGCAGGCGCGGCGTGCGCTCCCTGGAACAAGCCGTCGCCCAGCTCGAGGCGGCCAGCCTGCGGCGGCGGCGCCTCACGGTGGAGTCCTTCGCAGCCCCCGGCACGCGCGTGCAGCTGACCGTCGGCGGCCGCGAGCTCACCGACTTCAGCAGCAACGACTATCTGGGGCTGGCGCGCCATCCCGCCCTGGCGCAGGCGATGGCCAGCTGCGCCCGCAGCGCCGGCGCCGGCAGCGCCGCCTCGCACCTGGTGAGCGGCCATGGCCGCGAACACCAGCAGCTGGAGGAGGAACTCGCCGACTTCACGGGCCGCGAGCGCGCGCTGCTCTTTACCAGCGGCTACACGGCGAACCTTGCGGTCATGACCACCCTCGCCGGGCGCGGCGAGCGCGCGGTGCTCGACCGGCTCTGCCACGCCTCGCTCATCGATGGCGCGCGCCTCTCGGGTGCGACGCTCAAGCGCTATGCGCACGCGGACGCGGCGGCCGCGCGGCACATGCTCGGCGCCGGCGCGGAGGATGCAGCGCTGCTCGCCACCGACGGGGTGTTCAGCATGGACGGGGACGTCGCCCCCCTGCCGCAGCTGGCGGAGGCGGCGCGGGATGCGCAGGCCTGGCTGGTCGTGGACGACGCACACGGGCTGGGCGTGCTCGGCGCCCGCGGCGGCGGCACGCTCGAGCAATTCGGCCTCGGAGCCGGCGCCGCGCCGGTGCTGGTGGGCACGCTCGGCAAGGCCTTCGGCTCCTTCGGCGCCTTCGTGGCCGGGGACCAGGCCCTGGTGGAATTCCTCATCCAGAAGGCGCGCTCCTATATCTATACGACCGCGCTGCCCCAGCCGGTGGCGGCCGCGAGTCGCGCCGCGCTGGCGCTGGTGCGCGGCGAGGGCTGGCGGCGCGAGCGCGTGGCCCAGCTCACGGCGCGCTTCCGCGCGCGCTCGCTGGCCGCCGGCATCCCGCTGCTGCCCTCGGCAACACCGATCCAGCCGGTCGTGCTCGGCAGTGCCGCCGCCGCCGTGGCCGCGCAGCAGCACCTTGAGGCGGCCGGGTTCCTGGTCATCGCCATCCGCCCGCCCACGGTGCCCGCCGGCAGCGCGCGCCTGCGGGTCACGCTCTCGGCCGCGCACAGCGAGGCGCAGGTCGATGCGCTGGTGGATGCGCTCGCGCCTGCCTGCGCACAGGCGCGTGGGGCGCAGGCATGAGCGGCCTGCACGTGCAGGTCCGGGGGCGCGGGCGCGACCTGGTGCTGCTGCACGGTTGGGCGGCGAATCTCGGGGTGTGGAAGGACTTCACGCGCGCCCTCGCGCACAAGTTCCGCATCATCAGCCTCGACCTGCCCGGCCATGGCAGGAGCGACTGGGACCCGCACGCCGACACCCCGGCGGCGCAGACCTGGCGGGTGCATGAGACCCTGGCGCCGATCACCGAGCGCTACTCCCTCATCGGCTGGTCACTCGGCGGGCAGGTGGCGCTGGATCTTGCCGCCGCCATGCCCGGGGCCATCGAGAACCTGGTGCTGGTGAACGCTTCGCCGCGCTTCCTCGCCGCCCCCGGCTGGCCGTACGGCTCGGCCGCGGGGATGCTGCGGCGGCTGGAGGCCCGCCTGGCCCACGACCGCGGCCGGGCCATCGAGGAGTTCATGGCCCTGCAGGTGCGCGGCATGCCGCCGCGCACCGCAGCGCGCGTGCTGAAGAAGCTGCGCACCGTGCAGCGCATCCACGGGGCCGGGCATTACGAGGCCCTCGCCAATGGGCTGGAGCGCCTGAAAAACGGCGACCTGCGCGCGGCCCTCACGCAGGTGCGCGTGCCGACGCTCGTGATCGGCGGCAGCCACGACCGCATCATCCACCCGAGCGCCTCGCGGGCGCTGGCCGCCCTCCTGGACGGGCGCTACGTGGAGTTCAGGCAGGCCGCGCACGTGCCCTTCCTCTCGCACCCGAAGCGCTTCGCGCAGCTGGTGGAGGAGTTCGTGCGTGACTGAGCCTGAAGACTTCCGCCTGGACCGCGCCGGCGTGCGCGCCTCCTTCGACCGCGCCAGCTCCACCTACGAGTCCGCGGCCGGCCTGCAGGCGCAGGTCGCCCGCGAGCTGCTCGGGCGCCTCGACACCTTCGGCCTGGCCCCTGCGGTGGTGCTGGACCTGGGCGCCGGCACCGGGCGCAGCACGCGCGAACTGAAGCGGCGCTATCCGCGCGCCATGGTCATCGCGCTGGACTTGGCCCCGGGGATGCTGCGCGAGGCCGGCCGCCACCAGCGGCTGTGGCGGCGCTTCGAGCGCGTCTGCGGCGATGCGCAGCGGCTGCCGCTGGCCGGCGCGAGCGTCGACCTGGTGTTCTCGAGCCTGATGCTGCAGTGGTGTCAACCGCTGGATGCCGCCTTCGCCGAGGTGCGCCGCGTGCTCAAGGACGGCGGCCTGTTCGCCTTCAGCACCTTCGGGCCGGCAACCCTGGGCGAGCTGCGCAGCGCCTGGGCCCAGGCGGACGGCCACAACCACGTGAACCACTTCATCGACATGCACGACGTCGGTGCCGCGCTCATGCGCGCCGGACTTGCCGAGCCGGTGCTGGATGTCGACCGCATCGAGCTCGACTACCCGGATGCCCGCGCCCTGATGCGCGATCTGAAATGCATCGGGGCGCACAATGTCACCGCGGGCCGGCCGCGCGCGCTCACCGGGCGCACGCGCCTGGCGCGCATGGAACAGGCCTACGAGGCCTACCGGCGCGAGGGTTCGCTGCCGGCGACCTACGAAGTGATCTACGGCGCGACCTGGGGGGCGGCGCCGAGCAGCCGCACGCATGGCGGGGAGACGGTCATCGACGTGAATTCCATCCGCAGGGCGGGGCGCCCATGAGCGCGCGCGGGATCTTCGTCACCGGCACCGACACCGGGGTGGGCAAGACCGTGGTGGCCTGTGCGCTGGTGCGCGGGCTGCGTGCCCAGGGCCTGCGGGTCGCGGTCATGAAGCCGGTCGCCTCAGGGTCCGCGGCGACCGCCCAGGGACTGCGCAACGCCGACGCCCTGGCGCTGGCTGACAGCGCCGGGTACGAGGGTCCCTACGAGGACCTTAACCCCTATTGCTTCGAACCGGCCATTTCCCCGCACATCGCGGCAAAAGAGGCCGGGATCGAGATAGATACCAGCAGGATCCGGCATGTTTACGATGCGCTGGCCGCCCGGGCCGACTGGGTGGTGGTCGAGGGGGCGGGGGGCTGGTATGCCCCGCTCAACGAGCGCCAGACCATGGCGGACATCGCCTGGGGACTCGCGGTGCCAGCGCTGCTGGTGGTTGGGCTGAAGCTCGGCTGCCTGAACCATGCGCACCTGACGCAGGTGGGAATGGAGGCCCACGGCGTCACCTTCGCCGGCTGGGTCGCGAACGCGATCGACCCGGACTTCGCGCGCCCGGCGGAGAACCTCGCGGCCCTGGAGCGGCTGCTCGGGGCACCGGCGCTGGCAAGCGTGCCGTACCTGTCCCGGCCGGACGGCCCGCTCAGCCTGGACGAAGGCGCGGCGCGGCTGGCCGCCGCACACCTTAAGCCCATGATACGCCTTGAATAAAAGCTCTCGCGCGTTACCATCCAGCGCAACGTGGACAACCCCCCGCTACGCATCGAGATCCGGCCGAACTGCTCGCTGAGCGTGCGTGGCGCGCAGCGCTTCTTCCTGCTCGCGTGCATCGCCCCGGCGGGCATCGCCCTCTACCTCACCTGGCGCGGCTTCTGGCCGGTGCTGCCCTTCGCGGGCGCGGAGCTGGCGCTGCTGGGGTGGGCGCTGCACGGCTCACTGCAGCGGCGTTTCCATGCCCAGCGCATCATCCTGACCGAGTCCAACGTCAGCATCGAGACCGAGCAGCGCGGCCAGTGCGCGCACGTCGTGTTCCCGCGGCATTGGGCGCAGGTTAAACTGCGCCGCCCCGCAGCACGCTTGCACCCGAGCCGGCTCACCATCGAGTCGCACGGCCGTCAATGCGAGCTGGGCAGCTTTCTCACGGAAGAGGAGCGGCGTGGACTGGCGCTGCGGTTGCAGCGGCTCATAGGCCACGTCAATGAATCGCCCTCCTGGCCGTAGGCTGGTGAAAAGGGCAGCGGCCGTTGGTTTGCTTACTGTTTGAAGTTGCGTGGTCCGCGGGAGGTCCCGGGGAGCCACGCTGTGAGGCACGTTAATGATGATCCGCGCACGACTCGCCACCCTCGCCCTGCTGGCCACGGCTGCCTGCGGCCCCCTGGCCGCGCATGCCGACTCTGGCTGGGCGCTGCTCAACATGACCCCGGGGGTCACGGAGATGAGCCGCAACATCTACGGCCTGCACATGCTGATCTTCTGGGTCTGCGTGGTCATCGCGGTGCTGGTGTTCGGCGTCATGGTGTACTCGCTGGTCAAGTTCCGCCGCTCCAAGGGCGCCATCCCCGACGTCACCATGGTGCACAACACCAAGGTCGAGCTCATCTGGACCGCCGTGCCGGTCGTGATCCTGGTGGCGATGGCGGTACCGGCCGCCAAGACGCTGGTGGCGATCGAGGACACCAGCAAGACCGAGCTCACCATCAAGGTCACCGGCTTCCAGTGGGGGTGGCAGTACGAGTACCTGGATGACGGGGTGGCCTTCTACTCGCACCTCGACCATGCGAGCAACGCCGCCCGGCAGCTGAGCTCCAAGATCGACCCCAACAGCGTCGACAACTACCTGCTGAGCGTGGACTACCCGCTGGTGGTGCCGGTCGGCACCAAGGTGCGGCTGCTGATCACCGGCGCGGACGTCATCCACTCCTGGTGGGTGCCGGCCTTCGGGGTCAAGAAGGACGCCATCCCGGGCTTCGTCAACGAGGCATGGTTCAAGGTGGATGCCGACAAGCCGGGCTTGTACCGCGGCCAGTGCGCCGAGCTGTGCGGCCGCGACCACGGCTTCATGCCGATCGTCGTGGACGTGCGCTCCAAGGCCGACTACGAGACCTGGGTGAAGGACAAGGCCGCCGAGCAGAAGCAGGCCGCCGCCCCCGATGCCGCCGCGCCCAGCGCTCCCTGACATCACCGCACCTATTTAAAGAGAATCCGCCCATGGCCGATCCGCACGCCCACGACGCCACGCACGACCACGACAGCCACGACCACAAGCCGCACGGCTGGCGGCGCTGGGTGTACGCGACCAACCACAAGGACATCGGCACGATGTACCTGATCTTCGCCTGCACGATGTTCTTCATCGGCGGGGCGATGGCGATGGTGATCCGCCTGGAGCTGTTCAAGCCGGGCATGCAGTTCGTCGATCCGCAGTTCTTCAACTCGATGACGACGATGCACGCGCTGGTGATGATCTTCGGCGCGGTGATGCCGGCGTGGACCGGCCTTGCCAACTGGATGATCCCGATGCAGGTCGGGGCGCCGGACATGGCGCTGCCGCGCCTGAACAACTTCAGCTTCTGGATCCTGCCCTTCGCCTTCACGCTGCTGCTGTCCTCGCTGTTCGTGCCCGGCGGCGCGCCGGCCGGCGGCTGGACCATGTACCCGCCCCTGGTGCTGCAGAACGGCGCCTCGTTCCCCATGCTGATCTTCTCGATCCACATGATGGGTGCCTCCTCGATCCTCGGCGCCATCAACGTGGTCGTGACGATCATGAACATGCGCGCCCCCGGCATGACGCTGCTGCGCATGCCGCTGTTCGTGTGGACCTGGCTGATCACCGCCTACCTGCTGATCGCGGTGATGCCGGTGCTGGCCGGGGCGGTCACCATGCTGCTCACCGACCACTTCTTCGGCACGACCTTCTTCACGGCCGCCGGCGGCGGTGACCCGGTCATGTTCCAGCACATCTTCTGGTTCTTCGGGCACCCCGAGGTGTACATCCTCATCCTGCCCGCCTTCGGCATCGTCTCGGAGATCATCCCGACGTTCTCGCGCAAGCCGCTGTTCGGCTACGAGGCGATGGTGTACGCGGTGGCCTCGATCGCCTTCCTGTCCTTCATCGTCTGGGCGCACCACATGTTCACGGTCGGCATGCCGCTGGCCGCGCAGCTGTTCTTCATGCTCTCGACCATGCTGATCGCCATCCCCACCGGGGTGAAGGTGTTCAACTGGACGGCCACCATGTGGAAGGGCTCGCTGTCCTTCGAGCCGCCGATGCTGTTCGCGCTCGCCTTCCTGTTCCTGTTCACCATCGGCGGCTTCTCGGGGCTGATGCTGGCGATCGTGCCGGCCGACTACCAGTACCAGGACACCTACTTCGTGGTCGCGCACTTCCACTACGTGCTGGTGCCGGGGGCGATCTTCGGCATCATGGCCGGGGTGTACTACTGGCTGCCCAAGTGGACCGGCCACATGTACAACCAGACCCTCGCCACCTGGCACTTCTGGCTGTCGACGATCTTCGTCAACGTGCTGTTCTTCCCGCAGCACTTCCTGGGACTGGCCGGCATGCCGCGCCGCATCCCCGACTACGCCGTGCAGTTCACCGACTGGAACATGGTGTCCTCGATCGGCGGCTTCGGCTTCGGGCTCTCGCAGCTGCTGTTCCCGTACATCGTCTGGCGCGCGGTGCGCTCGGGCGAGCGCATCGGCAACTCGGCCTGGGAGGGTGCGCATGGCCTGGAGTGGCAGCTGCCCTCGCCGGCGCCGTACCACTCATGGACGACGCCGCCGACTGATGCGCAGATCGCGCGCGGCGCGGCGCATTGACGGGGCATGCGCCGATGGCACGGCCGGACCCTGAGCTGCGGCGCCGCGTGCTCCGCAGCGCGCTGTTCTGGGGCGCCATCGCCGCGGCCTTCTACCTCGGCTTCATCGTGCTCACGCTAGTGCGTGGCTCCAGATGAACGGGCAGCAGCGCGCCAACCGCACGCTTACCTGGAAGCTGCTCGCCTTCGCGGCGGGGGCCTTCGCGTTCGGCTTTGCGCTGGTGCCGCTGTACAACGTGCTGTGCTCGGTTACCGGCTACGGCGACCAGACCAGGCTGCTCAGGCGCGTGGCCGCCATCGAGCACCCGGACCTGAAGCGCACGGTGACGGTGGAGTTCCTCACCAGCGTCGCCAGCGCCGGCGAGTGGGAGTTCCGCCCGGTGGTGCGCACCGTGCAGGTGCACCCGGGGCAGCTGTTCACGGCGGAGTTCTTCGCCCAAAACATGACCGGGCGCAGCAGCGTGGCGCAGGCGGTGCCGAACATCGCCCCCTCCGAGGTGGCCGCCTACTTCCACAAGACCGAGTGCTTCTGCTTCTCGCCCCAGAAGTTCAGCGCCGGCGAGGGCCGGCAGATGCCGGTGCGCTTCATCATCGACCCGGCGCTGCCCGAGCACATCGAGCTGATCACCCTCGCCTACACCTTTTACGACGAGTCCTCGCGCGTGACCGCGCGCTAGGTTGATACCAAGAGTCCGCAGGAAAGTCCGACATGGCCAACGCACAAGTCCCCGACGGCACCCAGTACTACATCCCGCACCACAGCCCGTGGCCGATCCGCGGCTCGGTCGCGCTGTTCGCGGTCATGCTGGGGGCCATCTCCTACCTGAACGACTGGGCGGGCGGCTGGGCATTCATCCCGGGGGCGATCCTGCTCGCCTACATGTTCTTCGGCTGGTTCGCCGTGGTCATCGGCGAGAGCGAGCACGGGACCTACAACATGCAGGTCGACCGCTCGTTCCGCATGGGCATGATGTGGTTCATCTTCTCGGAGGTCATGTTCTTCGCCGCTTTCTTCGGCGCGCTGTTCTACGCACGCGTACTGGCGGTGCCATGGCTGGGCGGGGAAGGGGTGAAGGTGTTCACCAACTTCATCCTGTGGCCGCACTTCGAGGCCGGCTGGCCCACCAACGGCCCGGCGCGCGTCGGCGGCATCGACGGGGTATTCCGCACCATCCCGGCGATCGGCATCCCGATGCTCAATACCGCGATCCTGCTCACCAGCGGGCTCACCATCACCATCGCCCACCATGCGCTGCGCGCCGGGGAGCGCGGCAAACTCAAGCTGTTCCTGGCGCTGACCTTCCTCCTGGGCTTCACCTTCGTCGGCTTCCAGGCGCACGAGTATGGCGAGGCCTACAAGGACCTGGGACTGCGCCTGTCCACCGGCATCTACGGCTCGACGTTCTTCATGCTCACCGGCTTCCACGGCCTGCACGTGACCATCGGCGCGATCATGCTGACGGTGATCTGGCTGCGGGTGCTGCACGGGGACTTCACCCCCAAGCGCCACTTTGCCTTCGAGGCGGTCGCCTGGTACTGGCACTTCGTCGACGTGGTGTGGCTCGGCCTGTTCATCTTCGTGTACTGGCTGTAGGACCAGGCGGCCGGCGCGCCGCGCCAGCCCTCAGGGATGCGGCGGCTGGCCGACGGCCAGCTGGTGCGGCAGCAGGTACCCCAGGCGCCAGGCGAGGAACAGCAGCACGAACAGTGCGATCGACAGGCTGATGCGCACGGTCAGGGCGCGGGCAAGTTTCGCCGAGTCCTCCTCGCCGCCGCCGCGCGCGAGGTGGAACAGTCCCGAACCCAGGCTCACGAGAATCCCCGCAAGGCACAGCGCAACCAAGACCCAGATGACCGACCGCATGCACCAGAGTGTACCGCCTGCGCGCGCGCCCTTGCGCGCCGGCACGTGGGCGCCGCTGGCGCTCGCCGCTCTGGCCTGCCTGGTATTCGTGCGCCTGGGGTTCTGGCAGTGGAGCCGCGGGCAGGAGCGCGAGGCACAGTGGACCCGCTTCGCCCGCGGCGCGGAGGTGCTGGTCGACCTCGACCGCGGTCCGACCGCTGAGATCGCCCTCTACCAGCGCGTGCGCGCCAACGGCAGCCTCGACTCCGCCCACCAGTTCCTGCTCGACAACCGCTCCTACCGCGGCCGCCCCGGGTACGAGGTGCTCACCCCGCTTAAGCGCGCGGGAGCCGCCGCGCTGCTCGTGGACCGTGGCTGGGTACCGTTCAGCGGCTCGCGGCGCAGCCTGCCGGATGTGGCCGTGGCGGACTTGGGAGCGCTGAGCCTGACCGGTCGCCTGAGCGCGCTGCCCAGCGGCGGCCTTGCCATGGGGCATGCCGCGCCGGCTGCGGGGGCATGGCCCAAGGTCACCTCGTTCCCGGAGATGGCCGAGCTGTCGGCCGCCTACGGGGCGCCGCTCGAGCCGCGCATCCTGCTGCTGGATCCGGGCCAGCCAGCCGGCTACCTGCGCGACTGGCAGCCCCCGGGAATAGCTCCACTGCGGCACTTCTCCTATGCCATCCAGTGGTGGAGTTTTGCGGCGCTCAGCGTATTCCTGTGGGCGCTCCTCACGTACCGCCGGCGGCGCTCCGGGGTGAAGAGATGAATACGAGCCCACCGGGCCTGCGCGCCCGCAACCTGCGCACGCTGGCGCTGCTCGCCGCATTGTTCGTCGTGCCGCTGGCGCTGGCGTTCTTTACCTACTACGGAACCTCCTGGCGGCCGCTGGCGCGCGTCAATCACGGCGAGCTGATCGTGCCTGCGCGGGCGCTGCCGTCCAGCGCACTGCCGCAGGTGCTGCCGGCGCGCGCCGCGGCGCCAGCCACGGTCTTCCGCGACAAGTGGTCGCTGGTGTACCTCGGCAACGGCGGCTGCGCGGATGCCTGCCGCCAGGCGCTGTACGTGATGCGCCAGACGCGCCTCGCGCTCAACAACGACATGACACGCGTGGCACGCGTCTTCCTGGCCACCACCGACTGCTGCGCGCGCGGCTTCCTCGAGAGCGAGCACGCCGGCCTCGTGGTCCTCGACGCGACCGGTCCTGCGGCACAGGGGCTGCTGGCGCAGTTCCCGGCCGCCGAGCGCGACCACACGCTGTACGTTGTGGACCCGCTGGGCAACCTCATGATGAGCTACGATGCCCGCGCGAATCCGCGCGGCCTGCTCGAGGACCTTAAGAAGCTGCTGCGCCTTTCGCACATCGGCTGAACTGCGGGGGGAGCGCTCCGACATGCCCGTTGCCCTGTGGATGCGCCGCCTGGCAATCGCCGGCGTGCTGGTGTGCTTCGCGGTCGTGGTGCTCGGGGCCTACGTGCGCCTCACCGACGCAGGCTTGGGCTGCCCGGACTGGCCCGGCTGCTACGGTCACCTGAGCCCGGTGGGCGCCGCGCACAGCAACAATCTGCAGCAGACTTTCCCGGACCGCCCGCTCGAGCTCGGCAAGGCGTGGCGGGAGATGGTCCACCGCTACGCCGTCGGCACCCTGAGCTGCATCATCGCAGCGCTCGTGGTGCTCGCCGTTCGCAGCCGCCGGCAGCGCCTGGTAAGCGTGCCGCTGGCACTGGCACTGGTGGCGACGCTGCTCGTGCAGGCGCTGCTAGGGATGCTCACCGTCACCTGGCGGCTGAACCCGCTCATCGTCACCGCGCACCTGGTGTTCGGCATGACCACGCTGGCGCTGCTGTGGTGGCTGACGCTGTCATTGCCGACCAGCAGCTGGGGCACCGCCGCGATGGGCAGCGCCGGCCGGTCGATCAGCGGCGGCGGCGGCTCGCCGCTGGCCAGCGCGCGCCGCCTGGCACTCCTGGGGCTTGCCGCGCTGATCGTGCAGATCGTGCTCGGCGGCTGGACCAGCAGCAATTACGCAGCAGTGGCCTGCCCGGACTTCCCGACCTGCCAGGGCGCGCTGTGGCCACCGGCCGACTTCGCGCATGCCTTCGTGCTCTGGCACGGCCAGATCAACTACGACGGCGGCGTCCTGGCCAACCCGGCACGCGTGGCGATCCATCTCACGCACCGCCTGGGCGCGCTGGTGGCAACCACGGCGCTCGCGCTGGCGGCAGTTTTCGTGTTGCGCCGGCGAGGCCTGGTCGCGGCGCGGCCGCGGGCCTGGGCCGTGCTGGCGACGCTCGGACTGCAGGTTTTCATCGGGATATCGATGGTGCTGAAGAGCTTTCCGCTGTGGCTGGCCACCGCGCACACGGCGGGCGCGGCGCTGCTATTGCTGGCCACACTTGCGCTGCTGCGCTCCTTGAGCGCGCGCTAGTGATCGGTTGATGCGACGCGTGCCGAGGCGGCGTCAGGTAGGTCCTTGCCGATAAACATCCTTACGATGTCCAACTTCGAAAATGGTCACTTCATGCCGCCCATCGTCGATCAGGTAGACGATTCGGAAGTGGCCTTGACGAATTCGGTACCGGTCGTCATATCCGGCGAGTTTCTCGGTCTTCGCTGCGCGGGGACTCGAAGCCAATCCCGCAATCTTCTCGACGATCCGGCGACGATCGTCTTTCGCGGTCAGGGCCTCGATTTCCTTCGCTGCCGAGGCCTGCAAAAGGATCCTATAATGCGACCACGCCGCTTCAGGCCGTTCACGAAGGTCTCAAAGGAAAGGCTTATAACGTCAAGACGCTCATTCGCCGAGATCAGCGAGCGCGCAGGTCGCATCAAGCAGCAGCTCGGCTCCGGGCGCCGAGTCGCTTGCCAGCACCACGAACCCCGGGCCGTCTGCGTACTGCATGCCGGCCACGAGCACGGTGAATGCTCCGATCCTTGCGCGATCCGCCGCGACGCCCGTGGCGAGCAGCTGGACCGGGTTGCGCGCGCCCAGCTCCCGACCGTCGATGCGCAGGGCCTGATACGTCCAGCCGTCCAGCACGATTTCCCCCCAGCTCGGTCGGATGCGCTGCGCATTCTGCACCAGCGCCGTGAAGATCCCGCGCCCGAGGCACTCAATATGAATATGCAGCTGGTCCTGGCTGCGCGCACGGATCGAGTTGAGCGCCATGCCGACCGCTGCTCTTGGTACCGCGTGCCCGAGGAAGGACGCGAGCAGCTCACGCGCCCTCCAGGCGGCGTCGAAGTAGTTCGGTGCCTCCGGCTCCTCGAGTTCCGGGCTTTCTATGCCCGTGATGCTGCGCGTGCTGATCAGCAGGAAGTGCGCGCCGCCCTTGCGGTCGTGGAGGATCGCGTAACCGGAGTCGATGGCGGAGCCATCGGCTGATCCCACGTTCACGCTCACGCACGGGTCTGCCCGGTGTTCCCTCAGCCACAGCGGCAGGCACTGCTGCTGAACGATCATCCGGAGTCGGTCGCGCGCCGGATCGATCGGCGCGCCGGCAGTCAGCAGCAGCAAGGCCGTGACTGCCATGCCGGCGGCGAGCGCCGATTTCCTCAGTCCCATTCCCTTCGTTTCCCGACAGCCCACGCGTTCGCTGCGGCCCCCAGCCGCGGATTTCGAATCTACGCAGCCATGATGGCGATGCGGTGACGCCGGCTTACGGTCCGCACGGCGGGCCGATCTGCTAGGCTGCGCATCCCCCTGATTCCCGGTCCTGCGGCCTAGGCACTGTGGCGACGACATCCCCTATCGCAACCGGCGCACGGTCGCCCTGGCGCCGCTACCTCGAGCTGACCAAGCCGCGGGTGGTGGCGCTCATCACCTTTACCGCGATCGTCGGCACGCTCCTGGCCAGCCCGGGCTTCCCGCCGCTGGATGCCCTGATCTTCGGCAACCTCGGCATCGCGCTGGCCGCGGCCTGTGCGGCCACGATCAACCACGTGCTCGACCGGCGCATCGACGAGGTGATGGCGCGCACGCGCAGCCGCCCGCTGCCCACGGGCGATCTCACCGAGGGCAACGCGCTGGTGTTTGCCGCGGCGCTGGGCGTGAGTTCGATGGCGATCCTCGCGTTCCTGGTGAACCTGCTGACCGCGGTGCTCACCTTCGCCTCCCTCATCGGCTACGCAGTGGTCTACACCCTGTGGCTCAAGCGCGCGACCTCGCAGAACATCGTCATCGGCGGGGCCGCCGGGGCGGCCCCGCCGGTGCTCGGCTGGGCGGCCGTGACCAACAGCGTCGACCCGAACGCGCTGCTGCTGTTCCTCATCATCTTCATCTGGACGCCACCGCACTTCTGGGCGCTCGCCATTGCGCGCCGCGACGAGTACGCCCGCGCCGGCATCCCGATGCTGCCGGTGACGCACGGGCTGGCGTACACGCGCCTGCAGGTGCTGCTGTACACCGTGCTGCTGGTGGTGGTTACGTTCATGCCCTACCTCACGCACATGAGCGGGCTTTTGTACCTGGCGGCCGCACTGGTGCTCAATGCCGGCTTCCTCTACTACGCGCTGGCGCTGAAGATCACCGCGCGCGCCGAGCTGCCCATGCGGGTGTTCCGCTTCTCGATCACCTACCTCATGTGGCTGTTCGCGGCCCTGCTCGTGGACCACTACCTGCCGGCGCTGCGCGCCTGAGGCTACGGCAGGTCGAACAGCAGCACCTCCGCGCCGTGCCCGTCGTGCAGGCTGAGCTGCGCGGGCCCTGCCACGTAGGCGGCGTCCCCGGCCGACAGCTGCAGCTCGTTCACCGCGAGTGCACCGCGCGCCAGGTGCAGCCAGGCGCGCCGCCCCGCGGCGACCGCGAAGGCCTGCGATTCGGCGCCAGTGAATAGCCCCGCGTAGACCTGCGCGTCCTGGTTGATGGCCACCGAACCCTCCGCGCCTTGCCGCGAGGCGATCAGCCGCAGGCGCCCGCGCTTGTCGGCGTCGGTGAAATGCTTCTGCTCGTAGCCGGGCGCCAGGCGCTCGGCGTCCGGCACGATCCACACCTGCAGCAGGTGCACCCGCTGGGTGGCCGATGGATTGAACTCGCTGTGCAGCACGCCGGTGCCGGCGCTCATGCGCTGCACGTCCCCGGGGCGGATCACCGAGCCGTTGCCCATGGAGTCCTTGTGCTCGAGCTCGCCCTCCAGGAGGTAAGTGAGGATCTCCATGTCGCGGTGGCCGTGCTTGCCGAAGCCCTGGCCCGGGGCGACGTAGTCATCGTTGATGACGCGCAGCGGCCCGTAATGGACCCAGTCGGGGTCGGAATAATCGGCAAAGGAAAAGGTGTGATGGCTCTGCAGCCACCCGTGGTCGGCGAATCCGCGCTCGGCACTGCGGCGCACCTGCAGCATGGCGTTCTTCCCTGGCAGCGGCGCTGAGGCTGCGCCTGCGATCAGTGTATGAGCGTGCACCGGCGCGTGCCACCGGGGAGCGCGGGCGATGCGTGTAGAATCCCCGCCATCCGCCCAAGGCTGCAGACCCGTCCATGGCCGAGTCGAATGCACCGCTGCCGGCCCCAACGCGCGTCGAGCACGCCTGGCCGAAACGCTTCCTGCGCACGGTGCAGTTCGGGCTGGCGCGCCTGACCAGCCGCGACGGCTTCGTCACTGCGCGCGCAGCGCCGTTTGACCTCACCTTCACTGGACCGGCTGCGGATGTCATCACGCGGCACATCTACCGCCTCGGAGCCCACGAACCGGCCATCACGCGCTACCTGCTCGAGCACGTGCGCCTGGGTTCAGGCGACGTCGCCCTCGACATCGGGGCCAACCTCGGCTGGTACAGCGTCCTGCTCAACCGGCTGAGCGCAGGCGGGGCGCGCATCTACGCCTTCGAGCCGGACCCGCAGACCTTCAGGCTGCTGCGCACCAACCTCGTCGCCAACCAGGCCATGCGCGTGAACGCCTTCAACTTCGCGCTCGGGGAAACACCGGGCAGCGCGCAACTGCGGCGCTACAAGGACAGCAACAACGGCCGCCACAGCCTGATCCCGGGGGATGACATCGCAGGCTCGGTCACGGTGCCACTGGACACGTTGGCGCACTTCTGGGAAGCCCAGGGGCTGGGTGCAGCGCGCATCGCGTTCATGAAGGTCGACGTCGAAGGCTTCGAGTATTTCGTGCTCAAGGGCGCAGGTGACCTGCTGCGCCGGTGCGACAACCTGCTGCTCGAGTATTCACCGGCCAGCCTGGCACTGGCCGGGCTGCCCGCCGATGCACTCGTAGAGCTGCTCGCGGCGAACGGCCTCACTGCCCGCGCCTTCGTGAACGGACGCCCGCAACCGGTGAGCTTTGCGGAGCTGCGCAACGCGCAGGCGCAGCTCGACCTTCTGCTCACGCCGCAGGGCTAGCTGCCGCCTTCACCGCGGACGCGCGCTTGTGCAGCGTCTGCCAGGAATACACCAGCTTGTCCTTCAGCATCAGCATGCCGACCGAGCGGTAGTTGTTCTGGTCGAGCTGTCCTAGGTGCTCGGAACCGTAGTAGCCGGAAGACTCGCAGCCGTAGGCGGCCAGGATCGACGAGCCAACCACCACGAAGCGTCCATGCAGCTTGCCGAACATGGCGCTGTCGAAGCTCCACCGCAGGCTCTCGCCGGGGGCACGCGGCAGCTCGATGAGGTAGGCCTGGTGGAACTCGGTGGGCGGGGAACCGAGCACCTTCAGGGTCCCGGACAGCAGCCAGCAGTCGTCGCGGTGCACGAACTCGGTGCGCGAGTTGGTGGCCAGCGGCTCGCCGTCGGCGCGCCACAGCGTGCCGGTGCCGTTCCACACGGCCGGCTCGAACAGGAACGTATGTCGCTCGGGCTCGATTGCCATGTGCCTATTATGGCGCGCGCCCGCGTTTCGCGGTACGTTGCCGCCCGCGCGACATAACGAAAAGGGCCGCTATGCTGATCGAACGCATCTGGTCGGGAAATTCCCTGCGTAATTTCCACTACCTGATCGCCTGCCCCGAGACCGGCGAGGCGCTCGCCGTGGACCCGCTGGAGTGGCAGATGTGCCTGGATGCGGCCAAGGCGCGCGGCTGGCAGATCACCCAGATCTTGAATACCCACGAACACGAGGACCATACCGGCGGCAATGTCCCGCTCAAGGCTGCGACGCGCGCCCGGGTGCTGGCCCCTGCCGGGGCGGCCAGCCGCATCGGCGGCGTCGATCGCGGCCTGAACAAGGGCGACACGATCAAGGTCGGCCGCACGGTCACGCTCGAGTCGCTGGACACCCCGGGACACACCATGACGCACGTGTGCCTGCTCTCGCACAGCGAGGAGCCGGCACTGTTCTGCGGCGACACCCTGTTCAACGCCGGCGTGGGCAACTGCCACAACGGCGGCGATCCTGGGACCCTGTACGAGACCTTCGCCGCGCAGCTGGTGCGCCTGCCGGATGGCACGCGCGTGTACCCCGGGCACGAATACATGGCGCGGAACCTCGAGTTCACGCTCGACCGCGAGCCGTCCAACCAGGCAGCCGTCGCCTCCCTCGCCGCGGCTCGCGGCTACGAGCCGACCACCGTGCCGGTCACGACACTGGCCGAGGAGAAGCGCGTCAACACCTTCCTGCGGCTGCAGAGTCCGGACGTCATCGCGCGGCTGCGCGAGAAGTTCCCGGACATCGGCGAGCGCCCGACCCCGAAGACCGTATTCATGAAGCTGCGCGAGCTGCGCAACAAGTGGTAGCCGCCGCGTGCGCGACCACTTTTGGCCCGTCCTGCTGAGCGCGTTGGCGCTGTGCGGCTGCCATGCCCGCGCGCACTCGCTCGCATCGCCCGCGCTCACCGAGCAGGAACGCATCGAGGTGATAGGCGACGTGCGCGTGTTCGCGCTCGAGGTGGCGCAGGATGTCACCCTGCGCGGACCTGGCGCGTGGGCCAAGCATTTCTCGACGGCGCCGGAGTTCTTCATGGCCTCGCAGGGCACACTGCAGTTTGCCAGCGGCATCGAGGCCGCCCAGGGCGTCGAGGCGCTCAGCCACACGCTCAAGCACATCGACCTGCGCTTCGGGGACGACCTGCGCGTCGACCCGCTGACGGCCGATTACGCCATCGTCGCCGCCTCCTTCACCGAGGTGCTCACCGACAGCGCCGACCACGACACGCCGGTGAGCGGCTATTTCACCGCCCTGGCCGAGCACCGCGACGGCGCCTGGGTGTTCCGCAATGCGCACTGGTCGCTGCGCCCCGCGGAGGACCCCGCCGCTGCGCCTAGTTCTTCGCCTTGAGGAAGCGGTCCATCCACTCCAGGTAGCGCTGGCAGCGGTCGATGAGGAAGCTCGGGCGCGTGAACACGTGGAACTCGCCCGGATAGACCACCAGCTGCGCCGGCACACCTAAGGTCTTCAGCGCCTGGTACATCTGCTCACCGCCGGCGAGGGGCACGTTGAA
Organism: uncultured Pseudomonadota bacterium; assembly: GCA_963794975.1. Classification (GTDB taxonomy): domain Bacteria; phylum Pseudomonadota; class Gammaproteobacteria; order Steroidobacterales; family Steroidobacteraceae; genus 13-2-20CM-66-19. The sequence continues at coordinate 435,445 of CAWCGL010000009.1, forward strand.
ATCCTTGTCACCGCCCATGAACAGCGTCGGGGTATGGATGCGGTCGGCGTGGAAGAACGGATAGGACACCTTGATCCACAGCTGCGGGTCGATCCAGGGCGGCCCGAGCTCGGCGTTGTACTGGACGACGTACTCGTCGGCGCCGTACATGGACAGCTGGTTGGCGCTGCCGGCTCCGGAGATCGCGGCCTTGAAGCGCGCGTCGCTGGCGATCACGTAGTCGGTGAGGATGCCGCCGTAGCTCCAGCCGCCGACCCCCAGGCGCTGCGGGTCGGCGATGCCCTGGTCGATCGCGTAGTCAACGCCGGCGAGCAGGTCCTCGACTTCCTTGTCGCCCCAGTCAGCCACGATCGCGCGCGCGTAGGCGGCGCCGCGGCCGGTGCCGCCGCGGTAGTTGATCGCCAGGACCACGTAGCCGTGGGTGGCGAAGTACTGCCGCTCCAGCGGCGGCCCGTAGCCCCACAACTCCAGCGAATGATCGTCCTGGCCATTCGGGCCGCCGTGGATCCACAGGATGGTCGGGTAGCGCTGGCCGGCGACGTAGCCCGGCGGCTTCACGATCTGCCCGTGCACCTCGATGCCGCTCTTGTCCTTGAAGGCGATGTCCTCGACCGCGCCCAGGGTGAGCTCGGCGAACAGCGCCTCGTTGTGGTGCGTGAGCGCGCGCAGGTGCTGGTTCTCCAGCGCGAACACTTCCGGCGGCGCCTTGTCGCTGGAGACCAGCACCGCGGTGTGCCCGGCGGCGGCGGCGAGTTCATGCGCCACCATCGGTTCGCCCAGCCGGCTGACCGCGCCACTGGCCAGGGAGATGCTCGCCGGGTATTGCCGCCCGTCATCCTCGACCGTGAACTGGATGGCCTTGCCGCCGGCGGCGAACTTCGGCGCGGACACCGCGCGGTCCAGGTCCACCGCGAGCATGCGCAGCTTGCCGGTCCTGGCATCGGCCACGCCCAGGCGGTCGGTGATGTAGGCATTGAATTTCAGTTCCGCGCCGACGAGCAGGCTGATGAGCCTGCCGTCCGGACTCCACTCCAGCTGCTGGCGGTTGGGTGAGTCGGTGGTGAGCAGCAGCTGCGGCGTGGCCCCCGGCGCGGTGCCCACGATCCAGACCTGATCGCTCCCGACGTCTGCGGCGCTGCCGACCCGATGGCCGACGAAGGCCAGCGTCCTGCCGTCGGGCGAGAAGGCCGGGTGCGCATCGATGCGCTGCGGATCCGCCGGCAGCGCTGTGACGACGCCGCTCTTCACGTCCAGCAGATAAAGGTGTGTGCGCCAGCCGGCCGTGAGGTAACCCTCCTTGTCGGCCTTGAACTGGAAGGCGTCGATGACGATGGGCTTGGGACGCTTCTTGTCCGCGTTCTTGTCCGCGTTCTTGTCCCCATTTTTGTCCGCGTCCTTGCCCTCGGCCGTGCCTTCCGCCGACTCCCGCATCACCAGCGCCACGTGCGTGCCGTCGGCCGACCAGCTGTAGCTGGCGATCTCCTGGTTCACGTGCGTGATGGCCCGCGTCGCCCCGCTGCGCAGCTCGCGCACCCACAGCTGCGTGGTGCTGCCTTCCGGATGTGCGGTGAGGTAGCTCAGGTAGCGCCCGTCGGGACTGAAGGCCGGATCCGAGACACTCTCGCCGTGGGTAAGCTGCGTATCGGACTGGCCTGACCAACTCACCGACCATAGATCGGCAACGCTCTCGTCGGCCTTCTGATCGTAGCGGTTGACGAGGTATGCCACCGTTGCGCCATCGGGCGAGAGGTGCACGTCATAGACCGGCTTGAAGCGCAGCCAGTCAGCGGGCTCGAGCGCACGGCCGGCATGGGCGGCGGGCACCCGCAGGCCAGCAACAAAAGAACAAAACACAGGCGTGGCTTCTGCACTAGGGACTCCCTGGAAACGCGGATCGGGCTGGGTCGCCGGCGCGCCGCGCGGTCGGCGCGCGAGTTTAGCCTGAGCCTGCATCAGGACGGCAAGTGCGGGAACGCGTGCTAGGCTTGCCCGGCGTCCCGACGCGCTTGTGCGGGATGCGAACACGACATGAACGCGCCGCACCCGACTGCCCTGGAAGTGAATCGCAGCCGCGCGCACGCGGCGCTGCTCGCCGGCCAGGCGGCCACCGCCGAGCGCATGCTGCGCGCACTCGAGACACAGTATCCGCAGGACCCGAACATCCAGTGGCTGCTCGGCGCTGCGCTGCTCGCCCAGGACCACACCGAGGCGAGCATCCGGGTGCTGGAGCCGGTGGTGGCGAAGGCGCCGGAGTTCGCCAGCGCCCGGGTGGAGCTGGCACGCGCCTATCGCGCGCACGGACAGCCCCAGCAGGCGCGCGCGCAGGTGCAGGCGGTGCTGCAGCGCCTGCCACACCACCATCTCGCCTGGCTTGCGTACGGTGATGCACTGGTGGATCTGGGCCAGTATGCCGATGCGGTCACCGCTTACGAGCGCGCCCGGCTCACCGATCCGCAGCGCGCGCGCATCGAGGCGGCGACGGCCGCGCTGGTGGCCGAGGACCGCAAGGGTGCTGAGAGCATCTTCCGCCAGATCCTGCAGGTGAACCCGAGCCATGTGGCCGCCCTGTGCGGCCTTGCGGCGGTCTCACTGGCCGCCGACAAGCCACACGATGCGGAGCGCCTGCTGCGGCACGCGCTGCGACAGTCCGCCCACCTGCCGCTGGCCCAGCGCGGGCTGGGCCAGGTGCTGGTGGCCCTGGGCAGACTGAAGGATGCCGAAGCACTCCGCACGCAGCCTGCTGAAGATCGAGCCGGAGAATCCGCAGACCTGGATCACCCTGGGCGGGGTTGCCACACGCCTGATGCGCCAGGAGGAGGCGCTGGAGGCCTACGAGCACGCAGCCCGGCTCACCCCGAACGAAGTCCGGCTTGCGCCTGTCGATCGGCCACGTGTACAAGACCCTCGGGCGTCGCAAGGACAGCGAGGCCGCCTACAAGGCGGCCCTGGCGATGCAGCCGGGAATGGGCGAGGCCTACTGGTCGCTGGCGGACCTGAAGAACTACACCTTCAGCGATGCCGAGATTGCCGACATGCAAGGCCCTGGTGGGCGGCGAGCGCGCCCGCGCCGACGAGGCGCAGCTGAACTTCGCGCTCGGGCCGCGCCTTCGAACAGCGCGCCGAGTATCCGCGCGCCTTCGCCTATTACGCGCGCGGCAATGCCCTCCGCCGCCTGGACGCGCCGTTCGACATCGACGGCTTCGAAAAGCGCACCGCGCGCATCTGCAGTTTTTTCGACCGCGCTTACTTTGCCGCCCGCAGCGGCGGCGGTGACCCGGACGCCGCCCCGATCTTCATCGTCGGCCTGCCGCGTTCCGGCTCGACGCTCATCGAGCAGATCCTGGCCAGCCATTCGCGGCGTGGAGGGCACCATGGAGCTGCCGAACATCATCCATATGGTGCACGAGTTCGAGGACACCTCCGCCGACCGCGACGGCTACCCGGAGGCGCTCGCCAGCGCGGGGCCGGAGGTGCTGCGCGCCCTGGGTGAGCGCTATCTAAAGGAAACCGCCCCGCTGCGGCATGGACGCGCCCATTTCACGGACAAGCTGCCGAATAACTTCAACCACATCGGCCTCATCCAGTCGATTCTGCCGAATGCCACCATCATCGATGCGCGCCGCCAGCCGCTGGACTCCTGTTTCAGCACCTTCAAGCAGTACTTTGCTGACGGGCAGACCTTCAGCTACGACCTCACGGACCTGGGCCGCTACTACCGCTACTATCTGGCGCTGATGGATCACTGGGACCAGGTACTGCCCGGCAAGGTCCTGCACGTACAGTACGAGCAGCTGGTACGCGAGCCGGAAGCGAACATCCGCCGCCTGCTTGAACACTGCCGACTCCCCTTTGAACCGGCCTGCCTGTCCTTCCACCAGACCCGGCGCTCGGTGCGCACGGCCAGCGCGGAGCAGGTGCGCCAGCCGCTGTACACCTCTGGCATAGGCTACTGGCGCAACTTCGAGCGTGAGCTTGAGCCCCTGCGCCTGGCTCTCGGGGATGCACTCCAGCGCTTTGCCGATCAGGGGAATAACGCCTCGACTTAGTTCCGGTTCGCTGTGCCGTGGATGCCGCAGGGCGTGGTTGACGCAACGCTGCGGCCCAACGGATGATCCGCCGGGCACGCTGCACGCACACGCGTGCGGTTAACGCACAATTTTCAGGGGATATCCGATGGGCAGACAGGCAAAAAACCGCGCCGGCGAATCGCAACCCGCGGGGCTGCGCAGGTTCCACAACCCATCCCGCATCGGTTTCGCGGTGGCCGCAGCCATCGCTGGCGCCGCGCTGCCGCATCGCACCCCCGCAGCAGAGGCCTCCGACAGCTCGGGCGGCTTGCAGGAAGTAATCGTCACGGCACGCAAGGTCTCGGAGAACCTGCAGGACGTGCCGATCAGCGTCGATGTCCTCACCAAGAAGGACATGCAGAACCTCGGCATCTCCAGTTTCGATGATTACGCGCAGAAGATGCCGTCGATCTCCTTCATCAGCGTCGGTCCGGGGACCCAGCTGTTCGTGCTGCGCGGCGCCTCCGACGGCAGCAATCCCAACTACGCCAATACTTCCGCGACCGGTTTCATCCTCGATGACATGTCGATGAGCTGGTCAGGCGTGCAGCCGGACCTGCACCTCTACGACATGGAGAGCATCCAGGTCCTCAATGGACCGCAGGGCACCACGTTCGGCGCCAGTTCCATGTCGGGCGCCATCATCAACACCACCGTCAAGCCGGACGTGAACGCCTTCAGCGCCGGCGTGGATTTCGAACGCCGGTCAGATTCACGGCGGAGGACAGAATTGGACCTACGAGGGCTTCGTGAACTTCCCGTTGATGGCGGGGGTGCTCGGGCTGCGCATGTCGGCGTTCAGCGATTCCCAGGGTGGCTTCATCAACAACCAGCTGGTCACCCGTACCTGGGTAAACGGCGCGGTGTCGGACAACTCGCCGTGGGCACGCGATGACTACAACCGCGCGCACATGGAGGGCGGACGCATCGCCCTGAAGGCAGTAATGGGTGAGAAGTGGTCTGCGAGCCTCACCTACAGCTACCAGCGCCAGTCGCACGCTCGGCGCCTGGGACGAGGACCCGAACCTGCCCCCGCGCACCGTGCAGCGCTTCGGCCCTGAGAGCCACGATTTCCAGGCGAAAACAGCTCGACTTCCATGTCGACGGCGACGTCGGCATCGGTGACCTGGTGTTCGCCAGCACCTACTGGTCTCTCCCCACGCGCCAGCAGAACGAGTATTCGCAGTACATGGAGAACTACCAGGGCGGTGCACTGGAGGGCGTCACCTGCTCCAACGACCCGGTCTACGGCGGTGGCCCCTACACCGATTGCAAGGCGCCCCTGCAATACTTCGAATACCACACCAACCCGGAGCGCTGGTCGAATGAGCTGCGCCTGTCCTCCAAGACGGGCGGGCGCTTGCACTGGCTCGGCGGTCTGTACTGGGAGAAGACCCGCGACAAGAACTCCGGCAGCACCTACTACATGCCGAACCTGCGCTACGACAGCCCCGCGTTCCAGTACTACAACGCCTACAACGGCACTGCGCCGGGCTCCACCTCGCTGCCTGCCGGGCGAGTGGTATGCCTACCCACGCGGTCGGACTACCTGCAGCAGTCTGAGTTCGCGAATATCAACTTCGATATCACCGACAAGCTGAACATCGAAGCGGGCGTCGTGCACTTCCACTCGGACTTCAAGTACTACAGCCCGTACGGGCAGTTCGCCTATGTCGCAACCAGTCCGTCCCTGGACGAGGGTTCCTCGCACAAGTGGGACAGCAGGTTTGGATTCAGCTACAAGTTCAACAAGGACGCCATGCTGTACGGGGTCTTCTCGCAGGGCTTCCGCGACGGAGGTTCCAACACCGGCTTCCCGACTTCCTGCTACAAGGCCGGAGTGCCTAATAGCTACGCACCGGACACGATGAACAACTACGAGTTCGGCTGGAAGACGACCAGCCTCAATGGCCACCTGGTCTGGAACGGCGCCGTCTACCAGATGGACTGGAAGCAGCTGCAGACCATCATCTACGACGTCGATATCTGCGCGCCGAGCAGCTTCTACGTGAACGTCGGCAATGCGCGGATCAGGGGTGTCGAGAGCAACTTCGACTACAAGCTCAACGATCACTGGTCGATGCAGGGCGCCATCAGCTACAACGACGCGCACATAACATCCAGTCCGTACGTGACCTTCCAGCCCAATGTCGGCGAGCGCCTGCCCTACGACCCGTATTTCAACTACAGCGCCAATATCCGCTACCAGACGCCGATGTCGGCCGGGCTGCACGGCTATGCGCAGTTCGACATCGGCCACAAGGGCGACATGTGGAACGACCTGCACGTGGCAGGCTCCAACGGCTTCCCGCGCATCCTGCAGCCGGAGTACTCCATCATGAACGTGCGCTTCGGCCTGAACCCGGAAGGCGGCCACTGGCTGGCAGAGCTGTACGTGACCAACCTGGCTGACAAAAACGCCATCATCTACAGCAACACGGGCAACTATGACCTGCGGCAGACCACCAACGAGCCGCGTGTCTATGGGCTGCGCCTGAACTATCGCTGGGGCAAAGAGACCAACGCCGAGTAGTTCGCGCCGCCGGCAGCGGGCATGAGGGCGCTCCAAGGGCGGATTTCGCCCCGGGGGCGACTTTCCCTATAAGCTAGACTCATGCATTCCACCTTCTACCGCCGCTGCTTCCAGATCACGGCTGCGGTCAGCCTGGGCTATGCGCTGTTCCTGGTGGTGCATCCCTTCCTGGGAATGCTCGGCTGGGCGGCGCTGCTCGCCTTCATGTTCTACCCGCTGCACGAGCGGCTGACCCACTCGATCTTCCGCGGACGGCGCTCGCTGTCGGCCGGCTTCATCACCGCCTTAGGTCCTGTGGCGGTGTTCGTGCCGCTGTCGATCCTGGGCGTGGTGTTCGCAGGCCAGGTCGCACGACTGGTCGAGTACCTGCGCGCCCAGAGCCCGCCCTCCTACGGCGAGCTGCTGGAGCGGCTGTCCGGCTACCCGGTCGTGGGCAGCGCGGTGAGCTGGGTGCGCGAGAACTCCTCGGTGACGGCCGACCAGCTGCAGGGCTGGGCCAGCGAGGGCCTGCAGAGCGCGCTCAAGACGGCCGCGTCGCTGAGCGGCAGCCTGGCGCTGGGGATCTTCGGCACCCTGATCGGCTTCTTCATGATGCTGTTCATCCTCTTCTTCTTCCTGCGCGACGGCCGCACGCTCGCCAGGCACGCGGTCGAACTCATCCCCGCCGAGCCGGGCCGCCGCGCGCAGGCGCTCAAGTACCTGGGCGAGGTGACGCGTGCCGTGGTGTTCGGCTCGGTGACCACCGCCATCGTCCAGGGCGTCATCGTCGGCGCAGGCTTTGCCATCGCCGGCCTGCCCTCGCCGGTGGTGTTCGGCGTGCTGGCCATGTTCGCCTCCTTCCTGCCCTCGGGCGCATCCATCGTGCTGATCCCGGCGGTGCTGTACTTCGCCTTCACCGGCCACTGGGGCAAGGCGATCTTCCTCGCCTTCTGGATCGGCCTGCTGTGGGCCTCGGAGAACGTGCTGCGCCCGATCCTCACCGCGCGCCACGCGGAGGTGTCAACCCTGGCGCTGTTCATCGGCGCCATCGGCGGGGCGGCCGCCTTCGGCATCCTGGGACTTGTGCTGGGGCCGGTGCTGGTGAGCTTCGTCGTGTTCCTGGCGCGATTCTCGCAGGAGACCCGGCCAACGGATGCCTGAAGGGGAAATTTTTCCCCTACAATGCGCCCCCCATGGATCTGTCCCCGATCCTCAATCCCCTGAACGATGAGCAGCGCGCGGCCGTCACCGCGCCGCTCGGACCGGTGCTGGTGCTCGCAGGCGCCGGCAGCGGCAAGACACGCGTGCTGACCCACCGCATCGCCTGGGTGATCCAGGCCGAGGGCGCCTCCCCGCACAACATCCTCGCGGTCACGTTCACGAACAAGGCGGCTGCGGAGATGCGCGGCCGCGTCGAGCGATTGCTGGGCGTGCCCTCCGGCGCGCTGTGGATCGGCACCTTCCACGGCCTTGCCCACCGCCTGCTGCGCATCCACTGGCGCGAGGCGAACCTGGTGCAGGGCTTCCAGATCATCGACTCCGAGGACCAGCAGCGCCTGATCAAGAAGCTCATCCGCGCCGCCGAGCTCGACGAGACGCGCTGGATCCCGCGCGAAGTGCAGTGGTTCATCAACGGCAACAAGGATGAGGGCCGCCGTCCGCAGCACCTCAAGGACGGCAACGACCCGACACGCATGCAGCTGATCCGGCTGTACGCGAGCTACGAGGAAGCCTGCGCGCGCGCCGGAGCGGTGGATTTCGCCGAGCTGCTGCTGCGCGCCTACGAGCTGTGGCGCGACAACCCCTCGCTGCTGGAGCACTACCGGCGGCGCTTCCGACACGTGTTGGTGGATGAGTTCCAGGACACCAACGGCATCCAGTACGAGTGGTTGCGTCTGGTCGCTCCCGGGACGCCCGACGCGCAGGGCAACGCGAGCTACCCGTTCGTGGTCGGCGATGATGATCAGTCGGTGTACCGCTTCCGTGGCGCACGCGTGGCGAACCTGCAGGAGTTCCGGCGCGACTACAGTGGCGCGCAGTTGTTCCGCCTGGAGCAGAACTACCGCTCCACGGCAAACATTCTCGCTGGCGCCAACGGCCTCATCGCGCACAACAACTCGCGCCTGGGCAAGAACCTGTGGACCAACGGCGAGAAAGGCGAGCCGATCCGCCTCTACACCGCCTTCAACGAGCGCGACGAGGCGGAGTTCGTCACGCACCGCATCCGCGAACACGCCGCCCAGGGCGGACTGCGGCGCGAAGTCGCCATCCTGTACCGCTCCAACGCGCAGTCGCGCGTGTTCGAGGAGGCGTTCCTCTCGGCACGCGTGCCTTACCGGGTCTACGGCGGCCAGCGCTTCTTCGAACGCCAGGAGATCAAGGACGCGCTGGCCTACCTGCGCCTGGTCGCCAACCGCCGCGACGATGCCTCCTTCGAGCGCGTAGTGAACCTGCCGCCCCGCAAGGTGGGCGCCAAGAGCCTCGACGTGCTGCGCGACTATGCGCGCGCCAACGGCACCTCGATGTGGGATGCCGCCTCGGCCTCCATCAGCGCCGGGTTGCTCGGCAGCGCCGCCGCCATGGCAGTGCACGGGTTCATGGGTCTCATCGAGCGCATCGCCGCCGACTCCGGCACGCTCGCCCTGCACGAGCAGGTCGACCAGGTCCTGAAAGGCAGCGGACTCATCGAACACTACCGCCGCGAGAAGGCCGAGCGCGGCGAGGCGCGCGTGGAGAACCTGGACGAGCTGGTCTCGGCCGCGCGCGGCTTCGCACCCGAGGCCACCGACCTGCCGCCGCTGGAGTCCTTCCTCGCCCACGCGGCGCTGGAGTCCGGGGAAGGCCAGGCGGATGAGTGGGAGGACTGCGTGCAGATGATGACGCTGCACACGGCCAAGGGCCTGGAGTTCCCGGTGGTGTTCCTGTGCGGGATGGAGGAGGGCCTGTTCCCGCACCAGCGCTCGCTCAACGATCTGGACGGCCTGGAGGAGGAGCGGCGGCTGTGCTACGTCGGCATGACGCGCGCCATGCGCCAGCTGTACCTCACCTGCGCCGAGCAGCGCCGCCTGCACGGGGTCGACTCCTACGGCCAGGCCTCGCGCTTCATCCGCGAGATCCCCGAGGAGCTCATCGAGGAGGTGCGCCCGCGGGTGCAGGTCTCGCGCCCGGTGGCCGTGGGCCGCTTCCGCCCGCAGGAGCCGGCGGTCGGGGGGGTGCGCCTGGGGGCGCGGGTGCGCCACGGCAAGTTCGGCGAAGGGGTTATCCTCTCGGTGGAGGGCAACGGGGCGCAGGCGCGCGTCCAGGTCAGCTTCGAGCGCCAGGGCACCAAGTGGCTGATGGTGCAGTATGCGAACCTCGAGCCGTTGTAGGCTTAAGCACAAGAACCAACCGCCATGAAGATCCTCATCCTCGGTGCCGGTCAGGTCGGGCGCACGGCCGCGCAGGCGCTCTCGCGCGAGGAGGCCAACGAGGTCACCGTGGTCGACTCGAACGAGGAGATCCTGCGCGACCTGCAGGACCGGCTCGACGTGCGTACCGTGGCCGGCAACGCCGCCTTCCCGACGGTGCTCGAGGCCGCCGGCGCCGCCGAGGCGGAGGTGCTGATCGCCCTCACCTCCAGCGACGAGGTGAACCTGGTGGCCTGCGAGGTGGCCTTCACCCTGTTCCGCACGCCCACCAAGATCGCGCGCATCCGCTCCGCCGAGTACACCAGCCGCGCCGGCCTGTTCGGCAGCGACGGGCTCTCGGTGGACGTGTTCATCAGCCCCGAGCAGCTGGTCACCGAGTACGTCGAGCGCCTGATCCACCACCCCGGCACGCTGCAGGTGCTGGACTTCGCCGACGGCAAGGTGCAGCTGGTGGGCGTGCGCGTGCGCACCGGGGGCCTCCTGGTCGGACACGCCCTGAGCGAGCTGCCCAAGCACCTGCCGAACATCCAGCTGCGGATCGTGGCCATCTACCGCGACGGCCGCAGCATCACCCCGGAAGGGGACACGGTCATCGTCGAGGGCGACGAGGTGTTCTTCCTGGCCGCCCAGGAGGACATCCGCCGCGCCATGGCCGAGATGCGCCACGGCGATGACCCGGCACGGCGCGTGATCATCGCCGGCGGCGGCCACATCGGCTACCGCCTGGCGCGCAACCTGGAGAAGAGCAACCAGGTGAAGCTCATCGAGCGCGACCCGCGCCGCGCCCGCAAGATCTCCGAGCTGCTGGAGAAGGCCATCGTGCTGCACGGCGATGCGGCCGACGAGGAGCTGCTGATCGAGGAGAACATCGACAGCGCCGACGTGTTCGCGGCGGTCACCAACTCGGAAGAGGCCAATATCCTCGCAGCCATGCTCGCCAAGCGCCTGGGGGCGCACAAGGTCATGGCGCTCATCAACAAGCCCTCCTACACCGAGCTGGTCGAGAGCGGCACCATCGATATCGCCATCTCGCCGCAGACCATCACCATCGGCTCGCTGCTCGCCTACGTGCGCCGCGGCGACGTGGTGCGCGTGCACGCGCTGCGCCGCGGCGCGGCCGAGGCGCTGGAGGCGATCGTGCACGGCGACGAGCGCAGCTCGCGGGTGGTCGGGCGCACGGTGGGCGAGATTCCGCTCCCGGAAGGGGCCTCCATCGGGGCCATCGTGCGCGCGGACGAGGTGATCATGGCGCACCACGACACGCGCGTGCTGGCCGATGACCACGTGATCCTGTTCCTGGCCGACCGGCGCCACCTGGAGGCGGTCGAGCGGCTGTTCCTCAGGTCCACGCGCTAGGCGCGCCGCAGAGTCCCGCGCGTGCTCGCCGTCCTCCACGTCCTGGGCCTGCTCCTGGCGAGCTTCGCGGTCACCTGCCTCGCGCCGCTGGCCTGCTCGCTGCTCATGGGCGATGGCCTGTGGGGGGTGTTCCTGCTCACGGCCGCCGCCGCCACCGGCTGCGCGCTGCTGCTGCTGCTCATCACGCACCGCCCGCACCGCGAGCTGCGACCCCGCGACGGGTTCCTGCTGGTGACCTTGGGCTGGGTGCTGCTGCCGGCGGCCGCATCGCTGCCGCTGCTGCTGGCCATCCCGGGGCTCAGCTTCACGGGCGCCTTCTTCGAGGCCATGTCGGGCCTGACCACCACCGGCTCGACCGTGCTGGCGGGGCTTGACCGGCTGCCGCCGTCGCTGAACTTCTGGCGCCATGCGCTGGAGTGGTTCGGCGGCCTGGGCGTCATCGTCATGGCGCTCGCGGTGCTGCCGCTGCTGGGCATCGGCGGCATGCAGGTGCACAAGGGCGCCGCGCCCGGCTCGGTGAAGGACGAGCGGCTGGCCCCGCGCATCACCGCCACGGCGCGCTCGCTGTGGTACGTGTACGTGCTGATCACGGCGGCGGGCATCGTGGCGCTCAGGCTGTGTGGCATGGACTGGTTCGATGCCATCTGCCACGCCTTCTCCGCGGTCGGCCTCGGCGGCTTCTCCACCCACGACCGCAGCATCGCCTACTTCAACTCCGCGGCGATCGAGTTCGTGCTCATGGTGCTGATGGTGGTCGCGGCGCTGAACTTCGCGCGCCACTTCGTGGCCCTGCGCCGCCTGTCGCTGGAGACCTACCAGCAGGACCCGGAGGCGCGCGCCATCTTCGCGGTGCTGGCGGTGAGCGTGCTGGGCATCGCGCTGCTGCTGAGCTGGCACGACGTGTACCCGGACTTGCTGCAGTGCCTGCGCAACGCCGCCTTCAACGTCATCTCGCAGGCCACCACCAGCGGGCTGACCACCCAGGACTACCAGAGCTGGCCGGTGTTCGCCCCCTACTGGATGCTGTTCCTGTCGTGCATCGTGTGCAGCACCGGCTCCACCGGCGGCGGCATCAAGATGTTCCGCGCGCTGCTGCTGGCGCGCCAGACCGGGCGCGAGCTGAAGCTGCTGATCCACCCGGCGGCGATGGCGCCGGTGCGCATCGGCGGCCGCCCGGTGCCGGATACGGTCGGCCACGCGGTGCTGGCGTTCATGTTCCTGTACGGCGTGGCCATCGCCGTGCTCACCTTTGCGATGCTGCTGACCGGGCTGGACTTCGACACCGCGTTCACCGCGGTGGTCGCCTCGATCAACAACACCGCGCATGGCTTCGGCGCGCCCGGCGCGGTGCACAACCTGCGCGGCCTGAGCCCGCTGCAGACCTGGATCTGCACCGTGGCCATGCTGGTCGGCCGGCTGGAGATCTTCAGCATCGTGGTGCTGATGCGCCCGGCCTACTGGCGCAAGTAGCCACTCAGCGCGGCGCGACCTCCACGGTGAGCACGATGTCGGCGGCGACCTCGAGCGTGCCCGATTCCACCGGGGTCGCGACCTTCGCCTCGGCCATGGGGGCGGCCGCCATGCTCATGGTGCGCAGCATCGGCATCCGCGGCGCGCCGCTTTCCTCGACGCCGAGCACGCGCACGATCTTCAGCCCGAGCGCTGCGGCCAGCACCTCCGCGTCCGCGCGCGCCTTGGCGGCGGCCTTGCGCAGCGCATCGGCACGCACCGCGTCCGTGTCGCGCAGCGTGAACTGGATGCCCTGCACCTGGTTGGCCCCGGACTGCGCGGCCGCATCGATGACGTTGCTGATCTTGGTGAGGTCATCGAGGATCACCTGCACCAGGTTCGAGGCGGTGTAGCCGGTGATCACCGGCTCGTGGCCGTTCTGGTAGCGGTAGGCGGGGCTGAGCGAGTAGTTGACTGTCTTGAGCACCGCGGTCGGACCTGCGGACTTCTTCACCGCGGCGAGCACCGCATCCACCTGGCGCGCATTCTGCGTGGCCGCCTCCTGCGACTTCTCGGCGTGCGTGGTGACGCCGATGTCGATTTGCACGCGATCCGGCTTGGCGGTCACCTGCGCATCGCCCATGACGCGAATCGACGACACCGGCGCCTGCTCGGCGAGCGCGGGGGTGGCGAGCAGGCAGCCCAGCACGGTACAGGCCAGTATCCTCATGTCCACCGCTCCGTTAGGTACCCATTCGCATATTCTATCCCCCGGCGCGTGCGGCAGTTCATAGTTTGGACAGGAGTCCGCACATGCCGGCGCGGCGAGGCGGTATACAACCGCTGATGGAACAGCGTGAGATCAACGTCACCGCCGACAAGTTCGAGGTGGCCCTGGAGGATGTGCTGCTGGTCACCCAGCTGCAGTCCGCCCTCGCGGTGTGCGTGTACGACGCCGAGGAGCAGGCCGGCGCGCTGCTGCACCTGCGCTGCATCGTGCGCACCGCCAAGCCGATCGACGTCACCGATTCCACGCTCGCCACCGAGATGCTGCTGCTGGACCGCTGCCTCGCCTCGCTGCGCGAGGCGGCACCGGCGGCCCGGCACCTGCAGGCGCGCATCGTGGTGCACCTTGCCGACCTGCCCCAGGCTGCGGCAATGTGCGAGACCATGGTCACCCTCGTGAAGCGTTACCTCGAGGACGGCGGGGTGCGCCTGCTGCCCGAGGACATCGCTGCAGGTCCTGCGCGCGCGCTGCGCTTCCGGCCCGCCATGGGCTGGGTGCACGCACGCGCCTGAACCCACCGCGCGTGACACGCGAGGCCGCAGTCCCGCAGAGCGTGCGCGCGGCGCTGGCCGGGATACTGGGCGCCCCGGTCGGCCACGTGCGCGTCTTCGAGCACTCCTGGCTGGCGCGCCTGCACGGGCGCGCGGTGGCCACCACGCGGTGCAACCGCATCTACCTGCGCGGCAGCGCGCAGGACTTCTTCGGCAACTCCGCCCTGCTGCTGCACGAGTACTGCCACGTGGTGCTGCAGTGGCAGTCCGGCCGCCTCACGCTGCGCAGCTACCTGCTGGAGTGCCTGCGGCGCGGCTACTGGAACAACCGCTTCGAGGTCGAGGCGCGCGCCTTCGCGGCGCGCCACGTCGCCACGCTGCACGCGCTGCTTTCCGCCTCAGCCGAGCAGGGCCTCGCGGCGGTACAGCCGGCCGGCGATGAGCACCAGCACCGCGCCCACGGCGAGCGTGGCCAGCACTGATACGGCGAAGTAGTTCCCCGGCACCGGCTCATCGCGCAGCAGGCTGGTGATCAGGAAGTGCTGGCTGAGCGAGGGGATCGCCATGAACGCCAGGCTCGGGCGCAGGCCCGTGACGCCGGCGAACACCAGCGGCAGCGTCGGCACCAGGAGCACCAGGCCCAGATAGGTCTGCGCCTCGCGGTAGCTGCGGGTGTAGGCGGCCACGATGGTCATGAGCGCGGCCCCCAGCGGCACCAGCGGCAGGCAGAACAGCACCAGGCGCAAGGCCACCCAGGGGCCGAAGTTCACGCTCATGCCGAAGCGCTCCAGCCCGACGAAGCGCAGCAGGATGCAGAAGGCGCTGACCGTGAGCACCAGCGACAGGCTCATGTAAGCGCAGGTGGCGAGGATCTTGCCGTAGATCAGGTGCGCGCGCCGCGCCGGCACGGTCAGCAGCGGCTCGAGCGAGCCGCGCTCGCGCTCCCCGGCGGTCGCATCGATGGCCAGGTACATGCCGCCCATCAGCATGGTGAGCAGCACCAGGTAGCTTAAGGTCCCCAGCGCCACCACCGAGCGCGCCGCCGGGGTGGAGACATCGATGTCCTGCAGCGCAAGCGGGCTGAGCACCAGCGGGTCGACGCCGCGGGCCACCACGCGCAGCCGCGCGATGATCGAGCCATACTGCTCCAGCACCGCGCGCACGTGGTCGGTGTCGGCCGCGGCGCTGACATCGGAGGAGTCCGCGTACAGCACCAGCGGCGCCGGGCCGCCGCCGGAGAGGTGCGGCGCGAACTCCGCGGTCACCTCCAGCACCCGCTCCTGGCGGTGAGCCTGGATGGCCGCGCGCGCCTGGGCGGCATCGTAGTCCACCGCCTGCACGGCGATGCCGGACTCGGTGAGGAAGGCGGCCAGGTTCGGGGCGCGCTCGCCGTGCGCGAGCGCCAGCTTCACGGCCCGGTCGGCGTGGCTGGCGCTGCGCTCGATCTGCAGCGACAGCGCGCCGGCGAACAGCAGCGGCCCGAGCAGCGGACCCAGGATGAGCGCCGTGAACAGCGTGCGGCGCTCGCGCAGGTTCTCGCGGAACTCCTTGGCGAACACGGTGAGGATGGTGTGCATGCCTACGGGGTCCCGCCGCCGATGAGCTGCACGAACGCATCCTCGAGCGCCCCGGTGCCGGTGCGCGCGCGGATCGCCTCCGGGGTGCCCGCGGCGATCACCGTGCCGGCGGCGATCACGACGACCTCGTCGCACAGCTCGCTCACCTCGTGCATGACGTGGCTGGAGAACAGCACGCAGTGCCCCGCGTCGCGCAGCCGGCGCAGCAGCGCGCGCAGCGCGCGCACCGCCATGACGTCCAGGCCGTTGGTGGGCTCGTCGAGGATGAGGTTGCGCGGGTTGTGCACCAGTGCGCGCGCCAGCGCGGTCTTCAGGCGCTGGCCCTGCGAGAAGCCCTTGGCGCGCCGGTCCGCGAACTCCTGCATCTCCAGCAGCTCGAGCAGTTCGCCGGCGCGCTGGCGCGCGGCCGCGCGCGGCAGGCCCTGCAGCGCGCCGAAGTACAGGATGTTCTCGCGCGCCGTGAGGTTCGGGTAGATGCCGGCGTTGTGGGTGAGCACCCCCAGGCGGCGAGCCGCCTCCAGCGGCGCGCGCACCGCGCTGTGCCCGTCGATGAGGGCATCGCCGCCATCGGGCCTGAGCACCGTGTACAGCATGCGCAGCGTGGTCGACTTGCCGGCGCCGTTCGGGCCGAGCAGCCCGGTGATGCGCCCGTCCCGGGCACTCAGGCTCACGTCGCGCACCGCCGCGATGGCGCCGAAGTGCTTGACCAGGTGCGCGGCCTCGATCACGGCGCCGGCCCGTTCACGGTGACGAAGAACGGCAGCGGCCGGGCGTTGCGCGTGCAGCTGACATCCAGCGCGGCGGGATCGGGCACCTCGAGAAAGCGCGCCAGCAGCCGGCCCATGCACGGGGCGGTCAGCTGCCCGTGCGCGAAGCCCGCCAGCACCAGCTGCCGCGCCTGCGTGAACCCGGCGGCGGCCTGCTGCGCGTACGCCGGCGGAGTCACCGGGTCATCGCTGCCCGAGAGCAGCAGCGCCGGCACCGCGGAGTGCAGCGGCGCGTGGAAGTCCGCGTCCACCGGCCCGCGCGGCCACGCGCCGCACACCACCTGCAGGCCGTCGATCTGGCTGGTGCCCATGAAGGTCGCCGCGAGCTGCGTGCGGTCGATGGCGCGGGTGTCGTAGAAGGGCACGTCCTCGGCGCACACCACGCTGTTGTGCATGCCGGTGGCGACGTCCTCGTAGGAGCGCTGGATCAGCAGGAACTGCGCGGCAAGCTGCGTGTAGTCCGCGCGCTCGCGCGCGCTGTGCAGCAGCAGCGGCAGCAGGGCCGAGTAGTCGGAAGAATAGCTCGCCAGGCGCAGCACCATCGCCAGCTGGTCGCTGCCGAAGTCCAGCTGCCGCGGCGCGCCACTGGCAGGATCCGGCAGCTGCACGTGCACCGGGCCCCTTTGCAGCGTCGCGCGCAGCGCGCGGTAGTCGTCCTGCGGGTCCTTGAAGCTCTCCCGGCACGGCGCCTGGGCGGCGCAGCGCGCCAGTACCGCGCGCAGCGCGTTCTCGGCATCCAGCGCCACGGCCGGACCGATGGCCAGCTGCGGCGGCAGCACCCCGTCCAGGATCACCGCGCGCACCGCCTGCGGGAAGCGGCGGATGTAGTGCTGCGCGACACGCGTGCCGTAGGAGACCCCGTAGATATCGATGCGCCCGTAGCCGAGCGCGCGGCGCACCTGCTCCAGGTCCTGCACCGCGATGCTGGTGGTGTAGTAGGCGACCGCGGCGCGCGGGGCGAGCGCGGCAAGGCAGGCGCGGGTGTGCTCGGCAATCTGCGCGTCGGATTCGCGGTACAGCGTCTCGGCCGGCTCCGGGCAGTCGAGCAGGTTCGAGCCGCCGGTGCCGCGCTGGTCGACGAGCACGATGTCGCGGTCGCGGTTGATGCGCGCGAACGCCCCGGCGACGGTGGCGTAGAAGGCGCTCGCGGCCTGCCCGGGGCCGCCGGCGAGCACGAACAGCGGATCGGCGAGCTTGCGGCGGCTGATCGCCGGTACGCGCGCGACGTGCAGGCCGATGCGCCGCGAATGCGCATCGGCCGGGTTCTCCGCGACGCTGAGCACGCCGCACTCGGCCGGCACCACTGTCAGGCGCAGCGGATGGGTAAGCTCGCAGGCCGACAGGGTGAGGGTGGGCGCGGCGTGGGCGCGCTGCCAGGGCAGGCATGCGCACAGCAGCCCCGCACCCAGCACCACCCAAGTCAGCATCCGCATCATGAGGCGCGCAGTCTAGCCGCAGCGCGGGCAGCGAGAATGTGGACCCTGCAGCAGATCGCAGGCTGCGCTCAGGGGCACAGCGAAGGCGGCGGCGGCGGTGCGCCGCAGGTCTGGCCGTTGACGCCGCAGCAGCTCGGGCCGGTGTTGCCGCAGCCATGGATGGAAACCCCGCCCAGGTTCGCGCTGGCCACCACGCCGTTGTTGCGGTCGCAGCGCGGCGGCTGCGCCACGCCTGCCGCAGCGCCGCCGCCGGGCAGCGGGCAGGAAAATCCACCGATGGTGGCGAGCGCTGCGGTGGCAGCCTTGGGTTGGCCGGCCGCGATGTGCAGCGTGGCCGGCGCGACTGTCACCGCCGCGCTGTCGAGCATCACGTTCATATCCCCCGGGGCATTCGGCTGCAGCGCGACGCACACCTTGCCGGAGGCCCCCGGCCCCAGGCCACCCCATGGGGTCTGCACGACGAGCACCGCGGTGCGGATGCGGTAGGTGGCGCTTTGCGTGATGGCGTAGGAGGTCCCCACCAGGGTCCTGGCATGGCCGCTCCACGTGACGCTCACGACATCGCCGACCGAGAACGTCGGCGCCGCACTCAGCCTGACGGTGGTGACGCCGGCGCTGGTGCCGGCGGTCCCGGCGGCGGTGGTGGGCGCGGCCGGGCCTGCGTGCTGCACCGAGACGGCAGTGACGGTGAGCCCGCCGGTGAAGTGGCTGAACAGCGCGTCGACCGCGGTCGCCCTGGCATCGAAGCTCGGGGTGGGGCCGGCGAAATCCATGCTCGGCGCGGTGATCTTGGCGCACGCCCCCAGCAGCAGCGCCGCCGCGATGGCCACCGTCCGCATCCCCGTGCTCATCGCTGCTCCCCCGCGTTGGACTTAATAAAGTCGCGGCCGCGCTGGAGGCGGCCGGGCGCAGCGATTCTAGCGCAGGCCCGTCGGGGCGCCGCAAAGCGCCTTGCCGGGCGTGACGGCCGCCCTACAATACGCGGCCAACTCGAGGTCCCACCGGTTCTCCCATGAGTCCCAGCCACCCGCACGCGCATGCACCGGACGTCATCGTCGTCGGCGGCGGCCACGCCGGCACCGAGGCCGCGCTGGCGGCGGCACGCATGGGTGCGCGCACGCTGCTCATCACCCAGAGCATCGAGACCCTGGGGCAGATGAGCTGCAACCCGGCGATCGGGGGCATCGGCAAGGGACACCTGGTGCGCGAGATCGACGCCCTGGGCGGGGCGATGGCCCGCGCCACCGACCGGGCCGGCATCCAGTTCCGCACCCTGAATGCCAGCAAGGGACCGGCGGTGCGCGCCACCCGCGCGCAGGCCGACCGGGTGCTCTACCGGCAGGCGATCCGGCAGCTGCTGGAGAACCAGCCGAACCTCACGCTGTTCCAGCAGGAGGTCGCCGACCTCGCCGTCAGCGGCGGCCAGGTGCACGGGGTGGTCACCGCCTCCGGGATCACCTTCAGCGCGGGGGCGGTGGTGCTCACCGTGGGCACCTTCCTCGGCGGCCGCATCCACGTGGGCCTCGAGAACATGCCCGGCGGCCGCGCCGGGGATGCCCCCTCGAACCGCCTCGCCGCGCGGCTGCGGGAGCTGCCGCTGCGGGTGGCCCGGCTCAAGACCGGCACGCCGCCCCGGATAGACGGGCGCTCGCTTGACTGGTCGGTGATGACGCCGCAGCCGGGCGATGAGCCTGTTCCGGTATTTTCGTACCTCGGGCGCGTCAATGAGCACCCACGGCAGGTCAATTGTTACATTACGCATACGAATGAGCGCACGCATGCGATCATCCGCGGGGCGACCGACCGGTCGCCGATGTTCACCGGCCTCATCGAGGGCATCGGTCCCCGGTACTGCCCCTCGATCGAGGACAAGGTGGTGCGCTTTGCCGGCAAGGACTCGCATCAGATCTTCGTCGAGCCGGAGGGGCTGGGCACCCACGAGGTGTATCCCAACGGCATCTCGACCAGCCTCCCCTACGAGGTGCAGCACGAACTGGTGCGCAGCATCCGCGGGTTCGAGAACGCGCACCTCACCCGTCCCGGCTATGCGATCGAGTACGACTTCTTCGACCCGCGCGACCTTAAGAGCTCGCTCGAGACGCGCGTCCTCGGGGGCCTTTTCTTCGCCGGCCAGATCAACGGCACGACCGGCTACGAGGAGGCCGCCGCCCAGGGCCTGGTCGCGGGCATCAACGCCGCGCTGCGGGTGAGTGGGCGCGAGCCCTGGGTGCCCCGGCGCAGCGAGGCCTACCTCGGGGTCCTCATCGATGACCTGGTGAGTCTCGGGACCCGTGAGCCGTACCGCATGTTCACCAGCCGCGCCGAGCACCGGCTGCTGCTGCGCGAGGACAACGCGGACCTGCGCCTCACGCCCGCCGGCCGCCGCCTCGGGCTGGTGGACGAGGAGCGCTGGCGGCTGTTCGAGGCCAAGGCGAGCGCCACGGATGCGGAGGTCGCGCGCCTGGGTGCGCTGCGGGTGCGGCCGGCGCAGGTGCCGGCGGAGTGGCAGCAGCGCGTGCTCGGTGCGCCGCTGGCGCGCGACTGTTCCGCCTTCGAGCTGCTGCGGCGCCCCGGGGTAAGCTATCCGGCGCTGGCGGAGCTGACCGGCGAGCCACAGTGGAGCTGCGGCGGAGTGCCCGATGAGCGCCTGCCCGCCCAGGTGCGCGGCCAGGTGGAGGTGCGCGCCAAGTACGAAGGCTACATCCAGCGCCAGGAGGCGGAGATCGCGCGCGCACAGCGCGCCGAGGAGACGGTGCTGCCGGATGACATGGACTATGCGGCGCTGGCCGGACTCTCCCACGAGGTGCGCCAGAAACTCACCGCGGCACGGCCCGGCACGGTCGGCCAGGCGGCCCGCATCCCGGGCATCACCGCCGCCGCGGTGCAGATCCTGGTGGTGCACCTGAAGAAGCGCGGCGCGGCGCGCGCCCAGGTCGCATGAGCGGCTTCGTCGAGCGGCTGAACCAGGTCTGGTCCGCGCACGACTCGCTGGTGTGCGTGGGCCTGGACCCGGAGCCGGAGCGCTTCCCCCACCACATCGCGCAGCGCAGCGCGCCGATCTTCGAGTTCAACCGCGCGATCATCGACGCCACCGCGGACCTGGTATGCGCCTACAAGCCGCAGTTCGCGCACTACGCCGCCTGCGGCGCCGAGGACCAGCTCGCCCGCACCATCGAGTACGTCAAGGAACACCACCCGCGCGTGCAGGTGATCCTGGACGTCAAGCGCGGGGACATCGGCAGCACCGCCGAGCGCTATGCGACCGAGGCCTTCGTGCGCTACGGCGCCGATGCCGCCACCGTGAATCCCTACCTGGGCACCGACTCGCTCGAGCCGTTCCTGCGCTACGCGGACAAGGGCGTGATCGTGCTGTGCCGCACTTCCAACCCCGGCGGCCGCGAGCTGCAGGACCTCATGGCCCCGGACATCCGCCTGTACCAGGTGGTGGCGAAGCTGGCCGCGCAGCGCTGGAACGGGCGCGGCAACTGTCTGCTGGTGGTGGGCGCCACGAACCCGGCCGAGCTCGCCGAGGTGCGCGCCCTGGTCGGGGACATGCCGCTGCTGGTCCCAGGCGTCGGCGCCCAGGGCGGCGATGTCGCCCAGGCGGTGAAGAGCGGCCAGAATGCATCCGGGACCGGATTGCTGATCAGCTCCTCGCGCGCGATCCTCTACGCCTCGCAGGGCGAGGATTTCGCCAGCGCCGCCCGCAAGGCCACGGCTGTGCTGCGCGAGCAGATCAACCAGCACCGCACACCCGCCCGATGAGAAGAGCGGTCCGCGCCCTGCCGGCCCTGCTCCTCGGCCTGCTGTGCGCCTGCGGGGCGCCGCACCCGCCTGCCGCAGGTGCCGCGCCCAGCGCGGCGGCGGCGATCCTGGTGCGCGGTGGCGGCCCGGATCCTGACTCGCTCGACCCGCAGAAGGCACGGGGCTTCGAGGCCCAGAGCATCGTGCGCGACCTGTGCGAGGGCCTCACGACCTTGGGCAAGGACGCCAGCGTCGCCCCGGGGAGCGCGGCGAGCTGGGAAGCCAGCGCCGACGGGCGCACCTACACCTTCCACCTGCGCCCGGGGCTGCACTGGTCCAACGGCGATGCCGTGGTTGCCGCGGATTTCGTCGCCGGCCTGCAGCGCCTGGTCGACCCGGCCACCGCCTCCGGCTACGCGCAGTACACCGACGTCATCGCCAACTCCGGCGACATCATCGCCGGCTCCAGGCCGGTGCAGTCCCTCGGGGTCACCGCCCCCGACGACGCCACGGTCCTCATCCGCCTGCGCTCCCCGGCACCCTACCTGCCGACGCTGCTGTCGCACCCGAGCACCTGCCCCGTGCACCGCCCGACGCTGGCGGCGAACCCGCAGGGCTTCGCCAGGCCCGGGGTGATGGTGAGCAACGGCGCGTTCGTGCTGAGCGAGTGGGTGCAGGGCTCCTCGGTGCTGCTCATGCGCAACCATCACTACTGGAATGATGCGGCGACCCACCTGGACGGGGTGCGCTATCTGCTGATCCCGGACGAGAACGCGGAGCTGGCGCGCTATCGCGGCGGGGAGCTGCAGGTCACCTTCGTGGTGCCGCGTGGCCAGTTCGACTGGGTGAAGGCCAACCTCGCCGGCCAGCTGCACGTGCACCCGCAGCTGACCACTTACTACTACGGCTTCAACCTGCGGCGCCCGCCGTTCCGCGACAGCCCGCAGCTGCGCCGCGCGCTCTCGCTGGTCATCGATCGCGAGAAGCTCGCGCAGCTGGTGCTGCGCGTGGGTGAGCTGCCCGCCTATGGCTGGGTGCCGCCGGGGGTCGAGAACTACAGCTCGCAGTCCTTCGACTATGCGCAGGAGCCGATGGAGGCGCGCATCCGCGAGGCCCGGCAGCTGTACGCGCAGGCCGGCTACTCCAAGGACAAGCCGCTGTCGTTCGAGCTGCGCTACAACACCGGCGAGGTGCACACCAAGCTCGCCGTGGCGATCGCCTCGATGTGGAAGGAGGCCCTCGGGGCGGACGTGCACCTGGCGCAGGCGGAGTTCAAGTCACTGCTGCAGGACATCGACCGCGGGGACGTGGAGGTGTTCCGCTCCAGCTGGGTGGGGGACTACAACGACGCCTACACCTTCGCGCAGTACCTCAAGAGCGACTTCGGCGTGAACCTGCCGCACTACCGCAGCACAGCCTACGACGCGCTGCTGGCGCAGGCGGCCAACGAGGCCGACCCGGCGAGGCGGCGCGCGCTGCTGGAGCAGGCCGAGCGGGTGATGCTCAAGGACCACCCGCTGCTGCCGATCTACTTCTACGTCAACAAGCACCTGGTGAAGCCGGAAGTGCGCGGCTGGTACGACAACGTGATGAACGTGGTCTACAGCCGCGACCTGAGCCTGGCGCCTGCGGGCTGACTACTTGCCGATGCAGAACCCGGCGAAGATCCGCCCCAGCAGATCGTCGCTGGTGAACTCGCCGGTGATCTCGCTCAGGCACTGCTGCGCGGCGCGCAGCTCCTCGGCGACCAGCTCCCCGGCGCGGCTCTCGGTGAGCTGCCGCGCCGCCGCCTCGGCATGCGCCCGCGCGCGCGCCAGCGCCTCCAGGTGGCGGGCGCGCGCACTGACCGTGCCGGCCGCGGCGCTCTGGTAGCCCATCGCCTGCTTCAGGTGCGCGCGCAGCGCGTCGATGCCGGTGCCGGTGAGCGCGGAGACCGTGATGCGCGGCGGCCCGCTCAGGGTATCCGCCACCGGCAGCCCGGCCGACAGGTCGCACTTGTTGAACACCAGCGTGACCGGCACGTCCGCGGGCAGGCGCGCGATCTGCTCGGCGAAACCGCGCGCGCCGGGATCGGCCACCGCGTCGATGACGAACAGCACGCGGTCGGCGCGCTGCATCTCCGCCTGCGCGCGGCGGATGCCCTCCTCCTCGACCAGGTCGCCCCCCTCGCGCAGGCCGGCGGTGTCGAGCACGTGCAGCGGCATGCCGTCGATACTGATGCGCTCGCGCACCACGTCGCGCGTAGTGCCGGGGATCGGCGTCACGATCGCCGCCTCATAGCCGGCCAGGCGGTTCATCAGGCTCGACTTGCCTGCGTTGGGCCGGCCGGCGATGACGAGCGTCATGCCCTCGCGCAGCAGCCGGCCCTGGCGCGCGCTGTCGAGCACGCCGTCGAAGTGGTCGCGCACCTTCTGGAAGCGCTCGCTGAGCTCGCGGTCGGCGAGGAAGTCGACCTCCTCCTCCGGGAAGTCGATGGCCGCCTCGACATAGGTGCGCAGCTCGATCACCGCCTCGGTCAGCCCGTGCACCATGTCGGAGAATTCCCCCTGCAGCGAGCGCATCGCCGCGCGCGCTGCTTCCCGCGAGCCGGCATCGATCAGGTCCGCGACCGCCTCGGCCTGGGCGAGGTCGAGCTTGTCGTTGAGGAAGGCGCGCTGCGTGAACTCCCCGGGCAGCGCGCGCCGCGCCCCGATCTGCAGCGCGCGCGTGATCAGCGCCTCCATCACCTGCGGGCCGCCGTGGCCGTGCAGCTCGAGCACGTGCTCGCCGGTGTAGGAGTGCGGCGCAGGGAAGAACAGGGCGATGCCCGCATCGATCGCCTCCCCGTCCGCCTCCAGGAAGCGCGCGAACGTGGCATGGCGCGCGCGCGGCAGGTCCCCGAGCAGCACCGCGGCGAGTTCCGGGACCTTCGGCCCGGAGAGCCGCACGATGCCGATGCCGCCCCGGCCTGCGGGGGTGGCGGCGGCCACGATGGTGTCGTTATGGCTCATGCTTCCCCGTACCGGCCAGAGGCGCAGGCTACCGCCGCCGGCGCCCGGAAAGGAAGCGCGGCGCTAGTTGCTGCGCTTGGCCGCCGCGGCCGCGGCGATGCGCCGGTTGATGTTCCACTGCTGCGCGATCGAGAGGATCGTGTTCGTCACCCAGTAGAGCACCAGCCCTGCCGGGAAGAACGCGAACATGACCGACATCGCGAACGGCATGATCATGAACACCTTGGCCTGCACCGGGTCCGGAGGGGCCGGGTTGAGCTTGTACTGCGCGAACATCGCCACCGCCATGATCGCCGGCAGGATGAACAGCGGGTCGCGCGCCGAGAGGTCGTGGATCCACAGCATGAAGGGCGCCTGGCGCATCTCCACGCTCTCCAGCAGCGCCCAGTAGAAGGCGAGGAACACCGGGATCTGGATGACGATCGGCAGGCAGCCGGCGACGGGATTGATCTTCTCGCGCTGGTACAGCTCCATCATCGCCTTGCCGAGCTTCTCCTTGTCGTCCTTGTAGGTGTCCTGCAGGTTCTTGATGCGCGGCTGCAGCGCCTTCATCTTCGCCATCGAGCGGCCGCTCGCCTCGGACAGCGGGTAGAACAGCAGCTTGAGCAGGAAGGTGACGACGATGATCGCGATGCCCCAGTTGCCCGAGACCCCGTGCACCCAGTTGAGCAGCTTGTACAGCGGGTGCGCGAGGAACCACAGCCGGTTGTAGTCGGCCACGCGGTCCAGCTCCGGGGCGACCGCCTCGAGCTGCCCCTGCAGCTTAGGTCCGGTGAACAGCGTCTGCGTGAACTGCGCGCTGGCGCCCGGGGCCACGGTCTGCTCCGGCCCGCTGGCGCTGAGCAGGTACTGCTGGCCCTGGGCGCTCAGGGAGAAGTGCCAGGGCTTGCCGCGCGGCGGCACGATGGCGCTGACGAAGTGGTGCTGCAGCGCTGCGATCCAGCCGTTGTTCACGTCGATCGCCAGGTGCGCGTCCTTGGCGTCGGCGGTGTCGAGCTTGCGGTACTTGGTGCCGTCGTGCAGCGCCGGTCCGTGGAAGGCGTAACTGTCGACGTTGAACATCGAGCGCTTGGTGGGCGGATCGTTGCGCAGGATCTGCGCGTAGGCGTTGGCGGCCCAGGGCGCCTCGCTGGCGTTGTGCACTTCGTAGTCGAGGCCGATCGCGTACTGGCCCGGGTGGAACACGAAGGTCTTGACGACCGTGATGCCATCGGCGCTCCAGGTGAGCGGCACGCGCAGCTCCGCGCCCCTGAGCGTGTACTGCGTCTGCGGGCTGCTGTAGAGGGCGAGGTGCGTCGGGTACAGGTCCGCCTTGCCCGGACCGGTGAGCCCGGACTGCAGCTGGTAGAGCGTGGCGTCGGAATCCTGGTTCTCCAGGCGCACGCGCGCCGCCTCGCCCTTCACCAGCGCGTAGGCCAACAGGTCGACCCGCTCGAGCGTGCCGCCACGGGTGCTGATCGCCACGTCGAGCACGTCGGTCGTGACGTGCACGCTCTCCACTGCCGGCGCCGTCTCGGCCGCCGGCGTTGCCGGGGCGGCAGCGGCGGAGGTGGCCGCCGGTGCTGCGGGCATCGCCCCCGCAGCGGCCTGGGGTATGCGGCTGGCCAGGTCGGTGCCGGGCGCGGCTGCAGGGTGCGGGCCTGCGGTGCTGGCCACCGGTGCGCTGGCGACCGGCGACTCCGGCGGCGGACCGTAGTCCTTCATCCACGTCTGGTAGTTCAGGAGCCCGAGCATCGCCAGGGCGACCCACAGGTAGATACGCGGGTTGTTGGGCAGGATGTTATTCATGAGCGTGGTGCGAACAGATGGAGGGGCGCGCCGGCGGCACCGGGTCGAAGCCGCCCGGGTGCCACGGATGGCAGCGCCCGAGGCGCCTGAGGGTAAGCCAGCTGCCGTGGAGGAAACCAAAACGCAGCATCGACTGCAGCGCGTACTGCGAGCAGGAGGGATAGAAACGGCACGTGGGCCCGAGCAGCGGGCTCAAGGTCCACTGGTAGATGCGGATCAGCGCGGCGGCGAGGTAGCGCATGCTTCGGCGACTTTCTTCCACAGTGCGGCGAGGGACTCGTGCAGCAGCTTGCCCGGGGCATCGCGTGCCCTGGGGCGCGCACTGACCACCAGGTCCACCGCCGGGATCTGTTCCTGGTGCAGCCGGAAGGACTCCTTGATGACCCGGCGGATGCGGTTGCGTTCCACCGCGCCGCCGGCCACGCGCACGGCAACCGCCAGGCCCAGCCGGGGCGCGCCCTCGGCGTTTCCCGTGGCCGTCATGCCGAAGAATCCGTCACCCAGGCGTCGCCCGCGCGCGTAGGCCGCATCGAAGTCCTTCTTGCGCCGCAGGCGAAGTCGCGCCGGCAGGGTAAGCCGCCGTGGCATCGCGGGCCCTTTGGGGGAAGTCGTGTGGGTGCTTATGGCAGCGCCCCCTCAAGGGAGCGTGCCCGCAAACCGCCCGTTAGGGTATCAGCTTGTGGCGGCCCTTGGCGCGCCGGCGGGCGAGGACGCGGCGGCCGGTCTTGGTGGCCATGCGCGCACGGAACCCGTGGGTGCGCTTGCGGCGCACTTTGCTCGGTTGGTAGGTCCGCTTGCTCATACCGAAGGCTCCGTGGAACGATTCGTCGCAGTCAAAAAAGGGCGGCAAGGCTAAGCCGTTGACCTGCAAGGTGTCAATCTTTTCGCAGCGGGAAAGCCTTCAGGGCGTGCACGGATCGGTATAGACTCCGCGGCCCTTCCCCTTACACGTCACTAAAGAAACGTCGACGGAGGCCACGCGAGTGGAGGCATCGCTTTGGACTCGCTGCATGGGTGCCTTGGAAACGGAGCTTCCGGAGCAGCAGTTTAATACCTGGGTGCGACCCCTCCAGGCGATGGAGGGCAATGGCGCCCTGAAGCTCCTGGCCCCCAACCGCTTCGTCGTGGACTGGATCAACGCGAACCTGCTGCCCCGGATCGGGGAGCTGCTGCGCGACGAGAGCACCGGGGATGCCCCCATTGTCACGGTCGAGGTCGGCAACCGGGCCGTGCCGGCCCTGCCCGGTGCCCCGGCACCGGTAGCCCCGCCGCGCGCCGCGCGCCGCGCCGAGGGGCTGGTGGTCGGCGCCCGCCTGAATGCCGACTTCACCTTCGGCAGCTTCGTCGAGGGCAAGAGCAACCAGCTCGCCCGGGCCGCCGCCAACCAGGTCGCCGAGAACCCCGGGCGCGCCTACAACCCGCTGTTCATCTACGGCGGTGTCGGGCTGGGCAAGACGCACCTGATGCACGCGATCGCGCACCTCATCAAGGAGCGCGACTCGGAGGCGCGCATCGCTTACATCCACTCCGAGCGCTTCGTCGGCGACATGGTGCGCGCGCTCCAGCACAACTCGATGAGCGAGTTCAAGACCGCGTACCGCTCGCTCGATGCGCTGCTCATCGATGACATCCAGTTCTTCGCCGGCAAGGAGCGCTCGCAGGAGGAGTTCTTCCACACCTTCAACGAACTGCTCGAGGGCCAGCACCAGGTGATCCTCACCTGCGACCGCTACCCGAAGGAGGTCGAGGGTCTGGAGGAGCGCCTGAAGTCGCGCTTCGGCTGGGGACTGACGGTGGCGATCGAGCCGCCGGAGCTGGAGACCTGCGTGGCGATCCTGATGACCAAGGCGCACGCGGTCGGCGTCGAATTACCCGAGGAAGTGGCTTTTTTCATAGGCAAACGCATCCGCTCCAACGTGCGCGAGCTCGAGGGCGCGCTGCGTCGCGTGATCGCCAACTCGCGCTTCACCGGGCGCGCGATCACGCTGGAGTTCACCAAGGAGGCGCTGAAGGACCTGTTGTCGCTGCAGGCGAAGCTGGTGACGATCGAGAACATCCAGAAGACCGTCGCCGACTACTACAAGGTGCGCCTGGCGGATCTTCTGTCCAAGCGCCGCAGCCGCTCGGTCGCGCGCCCGCGCCAGGTGGCGATGGCGTTGTCGAAGGAGCTCACCAGTCACAGCCTGCCGGAGATCGGCGATGCATTCGGCGGCCGCGACCACACCACCGTGCTGCACGCCTGCAAGCGCATCAAGGGCCTGCGCGACGTCGAGCAGCGCGTGAAAGAGGACTATTCAAACCTGTTGAGAACCCTGGCCGGATGAGCCCGCAGGTCTGTGGATTACTTGTGCGTGAACTTGGGGATAAAGTTACCCACAGGACCTGCACATGAGCTCAGCAGGACATGCGCCGCTTTTGGGGTCCGAAAATCGCTTGCAAGACATTGATTCGTTTGGGTAATTTTTCTTATCCTCGTGACTAACAGGCTCTATAGTCTTAGTAATAAATAGATCCTCTATCACTAATAAAGATTCTTTAAGAGAGTTAAATCCATGAAGCTCACCGCTCCGCGCGAAGATCTGCTCGCTCCTCTGCAAAGCGTCATCGGTGTTGTGGAGCGACGCCAGACGATGCCCGTGCTCGCCAACGTGCTGCTCGCCGCGCGCGACAACAAACTCTCCATCACCGGAACGGATCTCGAAGTGGAACTGGTCGCCACGGCGAGCGTGAGTGTCACGCAGAGCGGCGACATCACCGTGCCGGGCCGTAAGCTGTTGGATATTTTTCGCGCTTTACCCGAGAAAACAAGCGTTACGCTGTCGACCG
Source organism: uncultured Pseudomonadota bacterium (assembly GCA_963794975.1). Classification (GTDB taxonomy): domain Bacteria; phylum Pseudomonadota; class Gammaproteobacteria; order Steroidobacterales; family Steroidobacteraceae; genus 13-2-20CM-66-19. The sequence continues at coordinate 464,642 of CAWCGL010000009.1, forward strand.
AGGGCGAGCGTGTTTCCATCCGCGGCGGGCGCAGTCGCTTCACGCTCTCGAGTCTGCCGGCCGCGGAATTTCCGCTCGTGGAGGAAATCAACGCGCAACAAACACTCACGGTCGCGCAGGGCGAGTTCCGCCGTCTCATCGACAAGACGCATTTCTCGATGGCGCAGCAGGACGTGCGCTACTACCTGAACGGACTGTTGCTCGAGACCGATGGCAAGGCATTGCGCGCGGTGGCCACCGACGGGCACCGACTCGCGCTGTGCGAAATGGAACTGGCGGGCAAGACGAAGGGCGCCACGCAGCAGGTGATCGTGCCGCGCAAGGGCGTGCTCGAGCTGCAGCGGATCCTGGGAAGCGACGGAAATATCGAGCTGGCGGTGGGAACTAATCACGTTCGCGCCCAGATCGGCGACATTCGCTTCACTTCGAAGCTGATCGACGGTCGTTTCCCGGAGTACGGGCGAGTGATCCCCGCCAGCCCTCCCCGCATGGTCGAAGCCGACCGCGAGGTCCTCCGCCAGGCGCTGCAACGCACTGCAATCCTGTCCAACGAGAAATACCGCGGCATCCGCCTCACGGCCCGGCCGGACCTGCTCACCCTGCAGGCCCATAACCCCGAGCAGGAGGAAGCGGAGGACCAGGTCGAGGTCAGCTACAAGGGCGAGGAAGTCGAGATCGGCTTCAACGTGAATTACCTGCTCGACGCCCTGAGCGCCATCGAGGGCGACAAGGTGGAGATCGGCCTCACCGACTCCAACAGCAGCTGCCTCATCCATGCTCCGGGCACGGCACACACCCGCTACGTCGTGATGCCGATGCGGCTGTAGCCGCAGGCCCATGCCCCGGGCACCGGACATCGCCCGGGCAGGTGCCGGCCGGCCGGCTGTCGTTTTGGCCGGTATGCCCTTCCGGGTTCCAGCGCTCGACTCCTCGTGGCCCGTTCGCGCCGGGTGGTTTCTGATCCGCCGCCGAATCGGGGCAGTCGATCTTCGCCTTACCCACGGACCTAAGCCGAGCTCGCGGCCCGCACGGCGGTGTTCCACGTGGAACGTCCCACGGGGATGGCCGGGATGGATCGCTGTGACCCCGAGCGATCATTGGCCCGCAGTGGCAGCGCCGCAATGTTCCACGTGGAACGTCCCAGGACGACCGGACACCGTGCGGCAGGCCAGCCCCGCCGGGGCGGGCGCCATCCGTGTCCCGCTGTCGATCCGAGCTGCATCCGCCGGCTTTCGCGTCCCGTCCTGCGCCCTGCGGTGGACCGCCTGCAGGGTCATTTTCCACCCGGGGATCACCGGCCATCGACAGGTAGATGCCCGACCCCGGTGCGAGGGCGTGAGCTCCGGCCGCGCCTCCTCGATGCCACGCAGGCCGGAGAAGTTGGTCGACTCAGGGGTCGCCGGTAGATCCAGACTCCACACCGGCTGGGATGCGCACCAGTTCGGCCGGTCTGCCACGGCGATCTCGGCGGCGGATGTTCCACGTGGAACGTGCGCCCTCCGACCGACCTGGCCACCTGGCTTTGCGTACCCGCCGCTGCCCCGCTCGATCGCCGCTGGGACGAGCCGTATCCTTGCGCTCGAGAACTTCGCGGTGGTGCTGGGCTGTGGCTCCGCTATGCCGTCCGTCAGGCGAGCATCATGACCCGGCTTACCCGCCTTCCGGTCGACGCTTCCGCAGGTGAACGGACGTGAGTCTCGTTGAGCTCAGCGTCGCCAATGTGCGGTCGATCGAGGCCGCCGAACTTCAGATCCCGAAGGGTCTGACACTCCTCTGGGGAGACAACGGCTCAGGGAAGACTTCGCTGCTGGAGGCGATATTTCTGCTCGGTCGCGGCCGATCGTTTCGTACACGGAACAGTGAGCGCCTTATTAGGCGCGGACAGGATCATTTACGAGTCATTGGGCGCATTGATCGCGGCCAAGGGCGTATCGACCCGATTGGCTTCGAAGTTACCCGGGCCGGTGTAACTGCCCGCATCGCCGGGCGGGCGGCGGAATCCCTGGCTGAACTGTCGCAGGCGTTTGCCGTGCAAGTGATCGAGCCGGGCGTGCACAAGTTAGTCGAGGAGGGCGGGCACCGCCGGCGCCGCTGGATGGACTGGGCCGTGTTCCACGTGGAACCACAGTTCGTGGACACCTGGGTGCGTTACACCCGCGCGCTCAAGCAGCGTAATGCTGCACTGCGGACCCAGCCGGATCTGGCCCATGCCTGGGATGGCGAGCTGGCCCGTCTGGGCGAGCAGATCGCCGAGTCGCGGCGCCTGTTCGTCGAGCAGCTGCAACCTTACTGGCGCGAGGCCGTCGCCGCACTGAGCGGACTGGATGTGCAGCTCCACTACGCCCGCGGCTGGAACGCGGAGACGCCACTGCTGGAGTCCTTGGTCGCCTCGCGGGTGCGAGACCAGGCGCGCCACCTGACACACAGCGGTCCGCACCGGGCGGACGTTGCCCTGCGCATGGAGGGCCGGCCGGCGCGCGAGGTGCTCTCGCGCGGTCAGCAGAAGCTGGTCGCCGTGGCCATGACCGTGGCGCAGCTGCGCCTGCTGAAGGACCTCACGGGGACCACGCCCACCTTGCTGCTGGATGACCCGGCGGCGGAACTCGATGGCGAGCGGCTGCGGCGGTTTATCGAGCAGGTTCTGCTGCTGCGCTCGCAGCTGGTGGTGACTTCTTTGACTTCAGAATCAAGGCTTTTCGGTGTACCTGACGCCACCTTTAACGTGGCCCAAGGGAGGGTCCAGCACGTATAATGTCGTGTCGCAAAATCGAGTGAGTTCATGTCCTCAGACGACGTCTACGATTCCAGTAAAATCAAAGTGTTAAAGGGCCTGGAGGCGGTTCGCAAGCGCCCCGGCATGTACATCGGAGACACCGATGACGGCTCAGGCCTGCACCACATGGTGTTCGAGGTCGTCGACAACTCGATAGACGAGTCCCTGGCCGGCTACTGCGACCGCATCGTGGTGACCATCCACGCCGACGAATCGGTCACCGTATCGGACAACGGCCGCGGTATCCCTGTGGATATCCACCCCGAGGAAGGGGTCTCGGCGGCCGAGGTCATCATGACCGTCCTGCATGCGGGCGGTAAGTTCGACGACACCTCCTACAAGGTATCCGGCGGCCTGCACGGGGTCGGGGTCTCGGTGGTCAACGCACTCTCGGACTACCTGCTCCTGAACATCTCCCGCGAGGGCCAGCTGCATCGCCAGGAATACCACCTGGGCGAGCCGGCGGCGCCCCTGGCACTGGTCGGCCCGACCCAGGACCGCGGCACGGTCATCCGCTTCAAGCCCAGCTCGAAGATCTTCACCAACATCCAGTTCCACTACGACATCCTCGCCCAGCGCCTGCGCGAGCTGTCGTTCCTGAACTCCGGGGTGCGCATCGAGCTGATCGACGAGCGCGAGAACAAGTCCGACCTGTTCGCGCACGCCGGCGGCCTGCAGGCCTTCGTGCAGTACCTGAACCGCACGCGCACGCCGGTGCACGACACGCCGTTCTGGTTCCGCACGCAGGACGGCCCGATATCCGTGGAGGTGGCGCTGCAGTGGAACGACTCCTACCAGGAGAGCATGTTCTGCTACACCAACAACATCCCGCAGAAGGACGGCGGCACGCACCTCGCCGGCTTCCGCTCGGCGCTCACGCGCACGCTCAACGACTACGTCGAGAAGGAGCTGTCCGGCAAGAAGGACCGCATCCCGATGACCGGGGATGACTCGCGCGAGGGACTCACCGCGATCCTTTCGGTGAAGCTGCCCGACCCGAAGTTCTCCTCGCAGACCAAGGACAAGTTGGTTTCCTCCGAGGTCAAGGGCATCGTCGAGACCGCGGTGAGCACCAAGCTGCAGGAGTTCCTGCTCGAGCATCCGCAGGAAGCGCGCGCGATCGTGCAGAAGATGGTGGAGGCGGCGCGCGCCCGCGAGGCGGCGCGCAAGGCGCGCGAGATGACGCGCCGCAAGGGCGCGCTCGACATCGCCGGCCTGCCGGGGAAGCTCGCCGACTGCCAGGAGAAGGACCCGGCGCTCTCGGAGATCTTCATCGTCGAGGGCGATTCCGCCGGCGGCTCGGCCAAGCAGGGCCGCGACCGGCGCACGCAGGCGATCCTGCCGCTCAAGGGCAAGATCCTCAACGTCGAGCGCGCGCGCTTCGACAAGATGCTGTCCTCCGCGGAAGTCGGCACGCTCATCACCGCGCTCGGCTGCGGCATCGGCCGCGACGACTTCGACATCGACAAGCTGCGCTATCACCGCATCCTGCTGATGACCGATGCCGACGTCGACGGCAGCCACATCCGCACGCTGCTCTTGACCTTCTTCTACCGCCAGATGCCCATGCTCATCGAGCGCGGTCACGTCTACATCGCGCAGCCGCCGTTGTACAAGGTCAAGCGCGGCAAGCAGGAGAGCTACGTCAAGGACGACGCGGAGCTGAACCAGCTGCTGCTGAACAACGCGCTGGAGGGCGCCGGCCTGCACGTCAACTCACAGGCGCCGCCGCTGTCCGGCTCGGGCCTGGAGATCCTGGCGCGCAAGTACATGGAGGTGCAGGCGATCGTCAAGCGCTGGTCGCAGCGCTACGACGAGCGCCTGCTCGATGCCCTGATCTACATGCCGCTGGTGACACCGGCGGATTTCGACCGCCCGGCGTGGCTGCAGGAGTGGGCGCGCGAACTCGACCAGCGCCTGAATGCGCTCGTGGACGGCACGCGCACCTACCGCATCGAGGTGCGCACCGGCAACGACGGCCACGTGGCGCGCATCATCGTGCACAAGACCGAGCACGGCACGCCGAGCGACAAGTACCTGCCGCGCGAGTTCTTCGAGTCCGCCGAGTACCAGCGCATCGCGGAACTGGCGCAGACGCTCGCCGGGCTGATCGGCGAGGGCGCCTACGTGGCCCGCGACGAGCAGCGCCGCGAGGTCGGCTCCTTCAAGGAGGCCATGAACTGGCTGTTCGAGCAGGCCAAGAAGGGCCAGTCGATCCAGCGCTACAAGGGCCTGGGCGAGATGAACCCGGAACAGCTGTGGGACACCACCATCAACCCGGAGGCGCGCCGCATCCTGCAGGTGAAGATCGAGGACGCGGTCGCCGCGGATGACATCTTCACCACGCTGATGGGCGACCAGGTCGAGCCGCGGCGCGAGTTCATCGAGAAGAACGCGCTCACGGTCATGAACCTCGACGTCTGAAGCTGACCAGCGCCGGCAGCGCCTTCACTGCCCCGGGGAGCGCACGCCTTGAACACGCCGGTGCCGGCAGCCGCGCGGCGGCACGTAGTGGTCGGCTTCACGGTGGCCGCGCTGACGCTCGCCTTCACCGACCGCGTGAACCTCGCCGTGGCCGCCGTGGCGATGCGCAGCCAGCTGCACTGGAGCCAGTCGGTGAAGGGGCTGGTGCTGGCGGCCTTCTTCGTCGGCTACCTGGTGTTCCAGATCGCCAGCGGCGCCCTGGCGCAGCGCTTCGGCGGCAAGCGCGTGCTGGGCATCGCAGTGCTGTCATGGTCCGCGTTCGCGCTGCTGACCCCGCTCGCCGCCACCACCTCGGTGGCCGTGCTGGTGCTGGCGCGCATCGCCCTCGGCATCGGCGAGGCCGCCGTGGTGCCGGCCAGCTACGAGCTGTTCAGCCGCTGGGTGCCTGCCCTGGAGCGCGGCCGTGCAGTGGGCCGCTTCCTGTGCGGCATTCCGCTCGGGCAGATCGCCGGCTTCGCACTCACCGGCTACCTCACCGCAACCTACGGCTGGCCGGCGAGCTTCTACCTGTTCGGCGCGCTCGGAGTGCTGTGGGCGCTCATCTTCCTGCGCGCCGTGCACAACGATCCTGCGCACGATCCGAAGGTCAGCGCGGCAGAACGCGCCCTGCTGCCGGTGCTGCCGGCCGGGGCGCGCGCGCCGATGCCCTGGCGGCAGCTGCTGTCGATCCCCATGGTGCGCGCCTTCATCGTCGCGCACTTCTGCCACAACTGGGCGCTCTACCTCCTGGTGTCCTGGCTGCCGAGCTACTACACCGAGCACCTGGGACTGCCGCTGGCGCGGGCCGGCCTGTACTCCGCGCTGCCCTGGGTCACCAACTTCATCGCGCTGCTGGCCGGCGGCGCGCTCGGTGACGCGCTCATTGCCCGCGGCGCGCGGGCGCTCAACGTGCGCAGGCTTACCGGCGCGGCCGGCCTCACCGGCACCATGCTCGCCCTGCTGCTCCTGCCGCTGGCGATGCAGCCGCAGGTGGCGCTGGTGATCACCTGCGTCGCCAGCGCCGCGCTCGGCCTGGCGTGCGCCGGCTTCATCGCGGTGCCGCTCGATGTCTCCGCGCGCCACGCCCCGGTGCTGGCCGGCGCCAGCAATACGCTGGCCACGATTCCGGGCATCGCCGGGGTCGCCATCACCGGCTGGCTGCTGGACGTGACGCACAGCTACGCGGTGACTTTCCTGGTGAGCGCGGCGATCGCCGGTGCGGGGGCCGTGCTGCTGATGCTGACCCGGGTGACCGCACCGGTGCGCGCCCGCGTCGCGGCCGCCTGAAGGCACCGCTCGTCATCTAACAGGTGCGCTGCGGGTCAGGCGTCCGCGGGTGCGATCTCGCGCACCGTCTTTTCCACCCAGGCCTGGATCTGCTCGTTCAGCTCGCGCACGTCGCGTCCCTGCGCGGACACGGCCTGGCCGATCACGACCCGCACCACGCCGGGGCGCTTGTAGAGGCCGCGCCGCGGCCAGTAGTAGCCGGCGTTGTGCGCCACCGGGACGACCAGCCGGCCGGTCTCGCGCGCCAACAGCGTGCCGCTGACCCCGTAGCGGCGCGTCTGGCCGACGGGCAGGCGCGTGCCCTCGGGGAAGATCATCACCCACGAGCCCTCGGCCAGGCGCTGCTTGCCCTGCTCCACCACTTGCGAAACGGCCGAGTGCCCGGACTTGCGGTTGATGGCGATCGAGTGCATCTGCCACACCCCGATGCCGACCACCGGCACCCACAGCAGCTCGCGCTTGAGCACCCACACCTGGCGCGGAAACACCACCATCATGGCCATGGTTTCCCAGGTGGAGGAGTGCTTCCACAGCGCGATGTGGGCGCCCTCGGGAATCGCCGCGCCCTCGACGCGGTAGCTGATGCCGCAGCTCCACTTGAGCACCCACAGCATGCCCCCGCCATACAGGCGCACCAGCCGGTAGCGCCTCGGGAAGGGCAGGAAAGCGCACACGATCACGAACGGGATCGCAAAGCCGAGCGTCCACGCATAGACGAACGCGCTGAAGAACAGCGAGCCGGCGAACTGCACGACCGGGCCGCGCCAGCTCGCGGCGGCAGGTGGCGACGGCTCGCTCAACCGGGCAGTCGCGACAGGTCCGCGACCCCTGCGAACAAGGACGAAAGCTGCGCGAGCAGCCCCAGGCGGTTGGCCCGCAGCTGCGGGTTCTCGTCCATCACCATGACTTCGTCGAAGAAGGCATCGACCGCCGGGCGCAGCTGCGCCAGGCGCCCGAGCGCGGCCGTGTACTGGCGCTGCGCGGTCGCCGCAGCCACCGCATCGCGCAGCGCGCGCATCGCATCGTACAGGCGCACCTCGGCGCCTTCCTTCAGGTACAGCACGTCGACCTCGGCAGGCACGGCGGCGCCGGACTTGCGCAGGATATTGGCGATGCGCTTGTGGGCGGCGGTGAGGCTCGAGGCCTCGGGCATCTCCAGGAAGGCCGCCAGCGCGGCCAGGCGGGCGTCGAAATCCACAGGCGCCGCCGGGCGCGCGGCCAGCACCGCGTCGAACATCTCGGTGGTGACCGCGACGCTGCCCGGCGCCGGGGCGCGCTCGAGGTAATAGGCGCGCAGGCGCTCCATGAGAAAGTCATACACCTCGGCCGCGACCGCCTCGGTGCTCGCGAGCGCCCGGGCGCCGGCGGCCGGCGGGGCGGCCGCGCGCAGCCGCTCGATGTCGGCGCGCACGTTCACCAGGGCCGTGGCGATCAGCCGCGTGAGGTCCAGGTCGAGGTGCTTCTCGATCACGATGCGCTGCACGCCGAGTGCGGCGCGCCGCAGCCCGAAGGGATCCTTGGTGCCGGTGGGCTTCTCGCCGATCGCGAAGATGCCGGCGAGCGTGTCGAGCTTGTCGGCGATGGCCACCGCGATGCCGGTGCGGGTGGCGGGCAGCTCATCCCCGGCACCGCGCGGCAGGTAGTGCTCGCGGATCGCCTGCGCGACCTCGCCCGGTTCCCCGTCGCCCCGGGCGTAGTAGGTGCCCATGATGCCCTGCAGCTCCGGGAACTCCCCGACCATCGCGCTCAGCAGGTCGCACTTGGCCAGCTCCGCCGCACGGCGCGCCTCCTCCGGGGAGCCGCCGGTGCCTGCGGCAACTTCCGCGGCCAGCGCCACGATGCGCCGGGTCTTGTCGCCGAGCGTGCCGAGCCTGGCCTGGAAGGTCACCGCGTCCAGCCCCGCGCGCCAGGCGGCCAGCGGCTGCCTGCGGTCCTGCTCCCAGAAGAAGGCGGCATCGGCCAGGCGCGGGCGCACCACGCGCTCGTTGCCCTCGCGCACCTTGGGCGGGTCGCGGCTCTCGATGTTGCTGACGGTGATGAAGGCGGGCAGCAGCTGCTGCGCGGCATCCTCGACCGGGAAGTAGCGCTGGTGGTCCTGCAGCGTCGAGATCAGCACCTCGCGCGGCAGGGCGAGGAAGCGCTCCTCGAAGTGCCCGGCGATCGCCACCGGCCACTCCACCAGCGCCGTCACCTCGTCCAGCAACGCCGCGCCGATCAGGGCGCGGCCGCCGAGGCCTGCGGCCGCGGCGCTGACCTCGGCGCGGATCTTCTCGCGGCGCTGCGCAAAGTCGGCGAGCACGCGGCCGCGCTCGCGCAGGGTGCGCTCGTAGGAGCCGGGGCTGGCGATGCGCAGCGGCCGGGGCGCATGGAAGCGATGGCCGTGGGTGAAGTGCCCGGCCGCGGTGTCGAGCAGCGTCGCCGGCACCACCTCGTGCCCGAACAGCATCACCAGCCAGTGCACGGGGCGCACGAACAAGGCAGTGCCTGCGCCCCAGTGCATGCGGCGCGGGATGGGCAGGCCATCGAGCGCGGCCTGCACCAGGGCGGGGAGCATGGCCGTGGCCAGCTCGCCCGGCTTGCTGCCCTCGAAGAACAGGAACGTGCCCTTGCCCTCGTCCAGGCGCGTCAGCGCCTCGACGTGCACGCCGCAGCTTTGGGCGAAGGCGAGCGCGGCGCGCGTCGGCGCGCCGGCGGCATCGAAAGCTGCGCTCACCGGCGGGCCCTTGCGCCTGAGGTTCTGCTCCGGCTGGCGGCTGGCGAGGCGCTTCACCCACACCGCCAGGCGCCGCGGCGTGGCGTAGCCGGTGAGTTCGCCGTGGCCGAGCTGCGCCTTGTCGAGGCCGGCGGCGATGCCGGCCACCAGCGCCTGGCTGAGGGTGAGCAGCGCGCGCGGCGGCAGCTCCTCGGTGCCGATCTCGAGCAGGAAGTCGCGGTGCTCGAGCTTCACGGGGCCGCCGCCTGCGCCGGCGCGGCGGCGTTCTTCAGCAGCGGGAAGCCGAGCGCCTCGCGGCTCTCGTAGTAGACGCGCGCCACGGCGCTGGCCAGGGTGCGCACGCGCAGGATGTAGCGCTGGCGCTCGGTCACGGAGATGGCGCGCCTGGCATCGAGCAGGTTGAAGGTGTGCGAGGCCTTGAGCACCTGCTCGTAGGCCGGCAGTGCGAGCTTGGCGGCGAGCAGCTCCTGCGCGATGCGCTCGTGGTCCTCGAAGTGCCGGAGCAGGCTCGGCACGTCCGCGTGCTCGAAGTTGTACTTCGACTGCTCGACCTCGTTCTGGTGGAACACGTCGCCGTAGGTGACGCGCCCGCCCGGGCCATCGCTCCACAGGATGTCGTAGATGCTCTCCACGCCCTGCAGGTACATCGCCAGGCGCTCCAGGCCGTAGGTGATCTCGCCGGTGACCGGGCGGCAGTCGAGGCCGCCGACCTGCTGGAAGTAGGTGAACTGCGTGACCTCCATGCCGTTCAGCCACACCTCCCAGCCCAGGCCCCAGGCGCCCAGCGTCGGGGACTCCCAGTTGTCCTCGACGAAGCGCACGTCGTGCACCAGTGGATCGAGGCCAAGCTCTGCGAGGCTGCCGAGATAGAGGTCCAGGATCGGCAGCGGCGAGGGTTTGATCACCACCTGGTACTGGTAGTAGTGCTGCAGGCGGAAGGGATTCTCGCCGTAGCGCCCGTCGGTCGGGCGGCGCGAGGGCTGCACGTACGCGGCGCGCCAGGGCTCCGGGCCCACCGCGCGCAGGAAGGTCGCGGTGTGGAAGGTGCCCGCGCCGACCTCCATGTCGTAGGGCTGCAGGATCACGCAGCCGTGCTGCGACCAGTAGCGCTGCAGGCTGAAGATCAGCTCCTGGAAGGTGCGCGGCGCGCGGCCGATTTTCATTGGTCCCGGACTTTTCTCGACCCCAAAGAGCGCGCGAGTATACGGCGCACGCCGGCGCACTGGCGCGCTGCGCGGGCAGCCTGCCGTCCGCGCGTCACGCTGACGCGCACCGGCCTCGCGGGACCCCCGTTGCACCACGGTTGCGCAGGACCGTGTCCGCAGGGCTCGTGAGCGCGCGAAACCTCCCTCCTTTGCACCGAAATGGTGCGACAATCACGGCTCTTCGCACCGATTTAGTGCAGACAATTGGCCGCTGCCCCGCTAACTGGCTGATTTCACGGGTACTGCGGGCTGGCACGGCGCCTGCAATACCCGGGCATTCGGCTGCTCGTGCATGGCAGGCGCTGCCGTGGGTCCTTGGAGATGCCGATTCTTACCCCTTTCCCGGAGGCGATATGACACCCAGCGATGTCCTGAAGCTCATCAAAGAAAAACAAGTGAAGTTCGCCGACCTGCGCTTCACCGATACGCGTGGCAAGGAACAGCACGTGACGATCCCGGCACGGCTCGTCGACGAGGACCTGTTCCGCGACGGCAAGATGTTCGACGGCTCCTCCATCGGTGGCTGGAAGGGCATCAACGAGTCGGACATGATCCTCATGCCCGAGGCCGCCACCGCCGTGATCGATCCTTTCTTCGAGGAGCCGACGATCGACATCCGCTGCGATGTGATCGAGCCGGCGACCATGCAGGGCTACGAGCGCGACCCGCGCTCGCTCGCCAAGCGCGCCGAGGCCTACCTCAAGTCCACCGGCATCGCCGACAAGGCACTGTTCGGCCCGGAGAACGAGTTCTTCATCTTCGACAGCGTGCGCTACACCAACCAGATGCATAACGCCTCCTACGCCATCGACTCGGTGCAGGGCGCGTGGAACTCCGACACCAGTTACCAGGACGGCAACCGCGGCCACCGCCCGGGCGTGAAGGGCGGCTACTTCCCGGTGCCCCCGGTCGATGCCTTCCAGGACATCCGCTCGGCGATGTGCCTGGCGTGCGAGGAACTGGGGCTGGTCGTCGAGGTGCACCACCACGAGGTCGCCACCGGCGGCCAGTCGGAGATCGGCATCGGCGCCGGCACGCTGGTCATGAAGGCCGACCAGGTGCAGCTGCTGAAGTACGCGGTGCACAACGTCGCCCACGGCTACGGCAAGACCGCGACCTTCATGCCCAAGCCGCTGGTCGGCGACAACGGCTCCGGGATGCACGTGCACCAGTCGCTGCAGAAGGACGGCAAGGCGCTGTTCGCCGGCGACAAGTACGGCGGCCTGTCGGACCTGGCGCTCTACTACATCGGCGGCATCATCAAGCACGCCAAGTCGCTCAATGCCTTCACCAATGCCGGCACCAACAGCTACAAGCGCCTGGTGCCCGGCTTCGAGGCCCCGGTGATGCTGGCGTACTCGGCGCGCAACCGCTCCGCCTCGATCCGCATCCCCTGGGTGTCGAACCCGAAGGCGCGCCGCATCGAGGTGCGCTTCCCGGACTCCAGCGCCAACCCGTACTTCGCCTTCGCGGCGATGATGCTCGCAGGACTCGATGGCATCCAGAACAAGATCCACCCCGGCGACCCGGCCGACAAGGACCTGTACGACCTGGAGCCCGAGGAGGCCAAGCACATCCCGACCGTGTGCCACTCGCTCGACATGGCGCTCGAGCACCTCGACAAGGACCGCGAGTTCCTCACCCGCGGCGGGGTGTTCACCAATGATGTCATCGATGCGTACATCGGCCTGAAGATGCAGGAGGTCACGCGCTTCCGCATGTCCACCCACCCGATCGAGATGGAGCTGTACTACAGCTGCTGATCAGATGAGGCCAGGCATCTCCCGGTACGACCCTGTGAGCCCCGGCCCGTGCCGGGGCGGGGCTGCAGGCGTGCCGCGGGCAGGGGTGCGGGTAACGGTGTTCACGGAATGCGGTTACCCGCTTTTGTCCCCGGGCGCAGCGGGGCGTATGCTGAACCATGATGCGCACACTGCTGTTTACCTTATTGTCGCTGGCCTGCTCGCTGGCGCTCGCCGCGACGGTGTACAAGTGGGTCGACGAGAATGGCACCGTCCATTACTCCGACCAGCCGCACCCGAATGCGCAGAAGGTGGAGGTGCAGGCGGCCCAGACCTATCCGGCCACGGCCACCCCTTCGCAGGCGGCCGCTGCGGCCAACGCCCATGCCGGCAACGAAGCAGCCGAGCGCGCCTACCGCGGCTGCGCGATCGTCAGCCCGCAGGACGGCACGCAGGTGGCGAACGTCGACTCGCTGAACGTCAGCGTGCGCACCGATCCTGCGGTGCACGGCGGCGACCAGGTCTACCTCCTGATGGATGGCACGGCGCTCAACGGCGGCAACCCGACCGGCACGCAGTTCAGCATCTCGCCGGTGGACCGCGGCTCGCACACCCTGCAGGCGGTGGTGCGCGATGCCGCCGGCAATCTCATGTGCCAGACCCCGGGCATCACCGTGGACGTGCACCAGAACTCGGTCCTCAATCCGGCCAATCCGCAGAACCCAAGGCCTGCTCACCACTGATCCGCCGCAGCGCCCCCTGCGCGGCAGGGCGGCGCCATGGCCTCTGAAGGCGCGCTGCCTTCCGCGCTGTCGCACTTCGACGCCGCGGACCTGCTCGATGCCCTGTCCACCGGCATCGTCATGCTCGATGCGCAGCTGTGCCCGGTGTACGCCAATGTCGCCGCGCAGGACCTGCTCGCCTTCAGCCTGAAGATGGCGCGCGGGCGCCCGTTCGGCGACTTCCTGCACGACACCAACGGCCTCACCCGCATCCTCAGGCGCGCGCTGGAGACTGGCGAGGGCATCACCGACCGCGAGGTCGCGGTGCGCCCGGCCGGGGCGCCGCGCGAGCTGCGCACCCTGGACGTCACCATCACCCCCTTCAGCGGCTTCACCGGCCCGCAGCTGCTGCTGGAGCTCGCCGACACCACGCAGCGCCAGCGCATCTCGCGCGAGAACGACCTGCTGGCGCGGCTGGACGGCAGCCGCCTGATGGTGCGCCAGCTCGCCCACGAGATTAAGAACCCGCTCGGCGGGCTGCGCGGCGCCGCGCAGCTGCTCGAGCGCGAGCTGCCCGCCCCGGGCCTGAAGGAGTACACGCAGCTGATCATCGGCGAGGCCGACCGGCTGACCGCGCTGGTCGACTCGATGTCAGGTCCCACGCGCGCCCCGGCCAAGAGCTCGCTTAACGTGCACGAGATCTGCGAGCACGTCTACCACCTGCTGCGCGCGGAGAGCCCGCCCGGCATCACGATCGAGCGCGACTACGACCCGAGCCTGCCGAACGCGATGCTCGACCGCCACCAGATGATCCAGGCGCTGCTGAACGTCGCGCGCAACGCGCTGCAGGCGCAGGGGGACCTGGGGCGCATCGTGCTGCGCACGCGCGCGCGCAGCAACGTGAGCATCGGCTCGGTGCCGCACCGCCTGGTCGCGAGCGTGCAGATCGAGGACAACGGCCCCGGGGTCCCGGCGCACCTGCGCTCCTCGATCTTCTACCCGCTGGTCACCGGGCGCTCCAACGGCACCGGCCTGGGGCTGGCGGTGGCGCAGGAACTGGCCACCCGCAACGGCGGCATCATCGAGTTCGAGAGTGAAACGGGGCGCACGGTGTTCACGCTGCTGCTGCCCCTGGGAGAGGATCCATGAACGCAAGCCCGCTGCGCGTCTGGCTGGTCGATGACGATGCTTCCATCCGCTGGGTGCTCGAGCGCGCGCTGCGCAACGATGGCATGAGCCCGCGCGCCTTCGAGGCCGCCGAGCCTGCCCTCGATGCGCTGCGCCGCGAGTCCCCGGACGTGCTGATCACCGACATCCGCATGCCCGGGGCCTCGGGGCTGGAGCTGCTGCGGCTGATCCGCGAGGCGCGCCCGGCGCTGCCGGTGATCGTCATGACGGCGCACTCGGACCTCGGCAGCGCGGTCTCCGCCTACGAGGGCGGGGCGTTCGAGTACCTGCCCAAGCCCTTCGACATCGACCAGGCGGTGGCCCTCGGTGCGGCGCGCCGCCAACGGCGCGCTCGGCACCCACGGCGATGCCTCCGGCACGCCCCGCATCCCGCAGCTGCTCGGGCGCGCCCCGGCGATGCAGCAGGTATTCCGCGCCATCGGCCGCCTGGCGCGCTCCAGCGTCACGGTGCTCATCACCGGGGAGTCCGGCACGGGCAAGGAGCTGGTGGCGCGCGCGCTGCACGACCACAGCCCGCGCAGCGGCAAGCCGTTCGTCGCGCTGAACACCGCGGCGATCCCGGCGGAGCTTCTGGAGTCGGAGCTGTTCGGCCACGAGCGCGGCGCCTTCACCGGCGCCAACACCCAGCGCCAGGGGCGCTTCGAGCAGGCCGACGGCGGCACGCTGTTCCTCGATGAGATCGGCGACATGTCGATGCCCCTGCAGACGCGGCTGCTGCGGGTGCTGGCGGAAGGGGAGTTCTACCGGGTGGGCGGGCAGACCGCGGTGCGGGTCGACGTGCGCGTCATCGCCGCCACCCACCAGACGCTGGAGGACCGCGTGGCGAGCGGCCTGTTCCGCGAGGATCTCTACCACCGCCTGAACGTGATCCGCATCGAGCTGCCGCCGCTGCGTGCCCGGGCCGAGGACATCCCGGACCTGCTGCGCCACTACATGCGCATCGCCGCCGCGGAGCTCGGAGTGGAACCGAAGGCGCTGGCGCCGGAGGCCTTCGCGCGCCTGGGCGCGCACGACTGGCCGGGCAACGTGCGCGAGCTGGTCAACCTGTGCCGCCGGCTCACCGTGCTCGCCCCGGGCACCGAGGTACACCTGGCCGACCTGCCGCCGCAGCTGCTGAGCGCCACCGGCGGCACCATGCAGGCAGACTGGGCGCAAGCACTCGCCGGCTGGGCCGAGCGCCACGCGCACTCAGGCGAGGCGCCGCTGCTGGATGCTGCCCAGCCGCAGTTCGAGCGGGTGCTGATCCAGGTGGCGCTCAGGCGCACCCATGGGCACCGCCAGGATGCGGCGCGCCTGCTGGGCTGGGGGCGCAACACCCTCACCCGCAAGCTGAAGGAGCTGGGCATGAACGCCGGCGAGGACGGCGGGCACGCGTAGTCGCCAACCCCGGAAACCGGTAAGGTTTCGCACCCTGCCGCCCGTGCCGGAGTGCGCTTGATGCTGAGCTGGCGAGAACTGTGGAACCTGGAGGTGCTGGGCAACACCCTGGGCACCTGGGCCGTCGCCCTCGGCATCTTCCTCGCCACCTTCGCCTTCCGGCCGCTGCTCGCGCGCCTGCTGGCGCTGCACAACGCGCGGCGCGCCGCGCGCACCGGGGCGTCGCCGCACCCGATGCTGGATCTGGCGCTGGAGCTGGTGGCCCGCACCAGCCGGCTGTTCCTGTGGGGCATGGCCATATGGCTCGCCTCGCGCGACCTCACCTTCGCCCCGCGCGTGGAGCGCTGGCTCACCGTGGCGCTGGTGCTGCTGTTCTGGATGCAGATGGCGCTGTGGGGGGTGACCGCGGTGCGCTACGGGATCCATTCGCGGCGCCGCGGCAGCCCGCCCGATGCGGTGCTCAGCAGCTCCATCACGGTCATCATGTTCGGCGCCAGCGTCGCCGTCTGGGGCATCGCGGCCCTGCTCGCGCTGGATAACCTCGGCATCCAGATCGGGCCGCTGCTGGCGGGCCTGGGGATCGGCGGCATCGCGCTCGCGCTGGCCGTCCAGACCATGCTCGGGGACTTCCTCGCCTCGCTGTCGATCGCGCTCGACAAGCCCTTCGTGCTGGGGGACTCGCTGAAGCTGGATGACCTGCAGGGCACGGTCGAGCACATCGGCATCAAGAGCACGCGGCTGCGCAGCGTGAACGGCGAGCAGATCATCATCTCCAACACCGACCTGTTGAAATCGCGGCTGCGCAACTTCGGGCGCCTGTACGAGCGGCGCTCGCTGTTTACGCTCGGCGTGAACTACGACACCCCGGTGGAGAAGCTCGCCGCCATCCCGCACCTCGTGCGCGAGATCATCGAGGCGACCCCGGAGACGCGCTTCGACCGCTGCCACCTGCTCACCTTCGGCGCCAGGGGGCTGGACTTCGAGGTGTCATTTTTCGTGACCAACCCGGACTACAAGGTGTATGTGGATGCGCAGCAGAGCATCAACCTGCGCATCCTGGAAAGGCTGCGCGCGCTGGGGGTGATCCTGGCTGCCGAGGCGCCCACCACCGTGCGCGTGCAGGCACCGCCGCAGACCCCGCCGGCTACCCAGAAAAGCCTGCTCTAGTTGCCGAGCATGTCCTTGAGGGCGCCATCGAACTCGGCATAGGGGAATGCGCCCTCGGCGAGCGCCCCTTCGAGCACCCCGTGCGCGGCACGGCCGATCACGAACGCAGGGGTGCCGTGGATGCCGATGCCATCGGCGGTCGCCGCGTTGCGCGCGATGGCGCTCTCGTAGCGCGCCGCCGCCACGCAGGCGTGCAGGCGGTTGAGGTCCAGACCGACCGCGGTGGCGCGCTTGTCGATGCCGCCGTCGGCCAGCGGCTCGCTGCCGGTCAGCAGCGCGTGGTGCATCTCCCAGAACTTGCCCTGCTCGGCGGCGCAGTGCGCAGCCTCGGCGGCCGGGCGGGCGGAGGAGTGGAACTCCAGCGGCAGGTCGCGCACGATGAAGCGCAGCTTGCCGGTGTCGATGTAGTTCTTCTTCAGCTGCGCGAAGGTCTGGGCCTGGAACGCGCGGCAGTACGGGCACTGGTAGTCGGTGAACTCCACCATGGTCAGCGGCGCATCGGCGCGGCCCAGGGAGTACTCCTTGTCATCGAGCTTCAGGCGCACCACGCGCGGGCCGCCGGACTCCGGGGCGG
This sequence comes from uncultured Pseudomonadota bacterium, assembly GCA_963794975.1. GTDB lineage: Bacteria > Pseudomonadota > Gammaproteobacteria > Steroidobacterales > Steroidobacteraceae > 13-2-20CM-66-19. The sequence goes on from CAWCGL010000009.1 coordinate 481,853, forward strand.
CAGGCGCAGGCGCTGCGGCAGGCACGCCGGCGGCACCCAGGACGAGGGCGAGCAGGGCGGCACCGAGCAGGGCGGGGCGCGTGCCTCTCATCCGGAGACCGGACTGTCGCGCGTATCGCGGGCGGTGCGCAGCGTGCCGACCAGCCCGGTCACGTTGGCGATCCCGGCCGCGGCCAGGTAGTCGCTGATGCCCTCGTTGATGTTGCGGCAGATCATCGGCTGGTAGAACAGCGCGGTGCCGATCCCGACCGCCGTGGCGCCGGCGATGATGAACTCCAGCGCATCGGTGGCGTTGGTGATGCCTCCCTGGCCGATGATCGGGATGCGGTGCGGCCGTGCGACCTCGTACACCTGGTGCACCTTCAGAAGCGCGATCGGCTTGATCGCGGGCCCGGAAAGGCCGCCCTGGATGTTGCCGATCACCGGGCGGCGGCTGGTGACGTCGATCGCCATGCCCATGACCGTATTGATCACCGCCAGCGCGTCCGTGCCCGCCTCGATGCAGCGGCGCGCGTTCTCGCGGATGTCGGTCTGGTTGGGGGACAGCTTGGTGATGAGCGGCTTGCCGGTCACGCTGCGGCAGGCGGCCACCACCTGGGCGGACATGTCCGGGTAGTTGCCGAAGGCGACGCCCCCCTCCTTGACGTTCGGGCAGGAGATGTTGATCTCGATGGCATCGATCGGCGACTGGTCGAAGGCGCGCGTCACCTCGACATATTCCTCGATGGTGCTGCCGGAGACGTTGGCGATGAAGCGCGTCTCGCTGAAGTCCAGCTGCGGCAGGATGTTCTTCACCACGTGCTCGACGCCGGGGTTCTGCAGGCCGATGGCGTTCAGCATCCCGCCGGCGGTCTCGTAGACGCGGTGCGGCGGGTTGCCCAGGCGCGCCTTGCCGGTGGTGCCCTTGAGCACGATGGCGCCGGCGTCGCGGTTGGAGAAGCCCTCGATGCGGGTGTACTCCTCGCCGAAGCCGACGCAACCGGACAGCAGCACGATGGGGGAGGCAAAGCTGAGGCCGCAGAACTTAAACCCGAGGCGCTCTGCGCCGCCGCCGGGCGCTGCGGGAACTGCTGGTTCGGGGCTCGCCATGGGGCGCATTATCGCACACGTGCGCCGCAACCCTGGCTAGGTTCATGTTCCATATCGTCATCCTGCAGCCCGAGATCCCGCCCAACACCGGCAACCTCATCCGCCTGTGCGCCAATACCGGCTCCGCCCTGCACCTGGTGCACCCCATGGGATTCGACCTCTCCGGCAAGGCGGTGCGCCGCGCCGGGCTCGACTACGAATGGATGGCGCGCGTGCACGTGCACGCCAACTTCGACGCCTGCCGCGCGGCGCTGGGCGGGGCGCGCCTGCTGAGCATCGAGACCAGCGGCAGCCGGCTGTACAGCGAGGCGCAGTTCAGGGCCGGGGACGCGCTGCTGTTCGGCTCCGAGAGCCGCGGGCTGTCCGCCGAGGTGCTGAGCCTCGTGCCCCGCGAAGACCAGCTCACCATTCCGATGCGCGCCGGGAACCGCAGCCTGAACCTCTCCAACGCGGTGGCAGTGACCGTCTACGAGGCGTGGCGCCAGAATCAGTTCGCCTGAGCAGCGGACGTCCAGTCTGTGCTACTTGGCCCCGGCAGCAGGCCGGGGCGGGTGCTGCGGCGGGACCGGTCTGTCGGCGTCCCGGTCCAGGGGACTGCGCACCCCGTTCGCGCCCTTGCTCATGACGTGGGTGTAGATCATCGTGGTCTTCACGTCGCTGTGGCCGAGTAATTCCTGCACCGTGCGGATGTGGTAGCCATCCTCCAGCAGGTGGGTGGCAAAGCAGTGCCGCAGCGTATGGCAACTGGCGGGCTTGCTGATGCCGGCCCTGCGCACCGCCGCCTGGACCGCACGCTGGATGCTCTTCTCGTGCATGTGGTGACGCATGGACACCTTGAGCACCCGGTCCGTGGACAGGAGCGCGGAAGGGAACACGTACTGCCAGCCCCACTGGGTGGATGCCGAGGGGTACTTGCGTGCCAGGGCGAAGGGCAGCGAGACGCCCGGCCTGCCGGCCCGACGCTCCTCCCCGAACCAGGTCCACAGCTTTGCGAGATGGGCGCGCAGCGCGTCCTCAAGGGATGCGGGCAGCGTCGTCACGCGATCCCTGCCGCCCTTGGGCTCGCGCACGATGATCTCGCCGCGCTCGATCGCAAGGTCCTTCACGCGCAGGCGCAGCCCCTCCATCAGCCGCAGGCCGCCGCCGTAGAGAAGGCTCGCAACCAGCCACGCCGTCCCCTGCAGCTGCGACAGCAACGCACGCACCTCCTGGCGGGTGAGTACGACCGGCAGTCGCTTGGGCTGGGAAGCACGCGTGACGCCATCCAGCCAGGGGAGGTCGATCTCCAGCACGTGCCGGTACACAAACAACAGTGCCTGCAGTGCCTGGTTCTGCGTGGCCGCGCTGACCTTGCGGTCAACCGCCAGATGGGTCAAGAATCGCTCGACGCCTGCCGCACCCAGGTCACGGGGATGCCTAGGACTATGAAAAGCGATGAATCGACGCAGCCACTGCACGTAAGACTGCTCAGTGCGTTGCGCAAGGTGCCGCGTCCTCATCTTCTCCCGAGTAACGGCAATCAGCCCGGGCCGGTTCGCCATGTCTGCTAACTCCTCGGCAGCATTGGGGACAGCGACATGCCAGATTCCCGCATGGAATCAGCTTTGCACGCGCTGGTCGAGCGTATTATCCGACGCGATGTCGCAATTAGTCCGCCCCATTTCGGTCGTCTACATATAGTTAG
>CAWCGL010000010.1:0-294900 GCA_963794975.1 uncultured Pseudomonadota bacterium
ACTGGGCATTTCTGTTCGTCTTCGTGTCTCTCATCGCCTTGACCGCCTGGCTGCCGCTGCCACCAGTGGAACTTGCCGAAAGCGAGCGTGCCGGCGGGCTGGAAGTCTATCGAAAACTCCTTGGTGACCGGTCCGTGCGCCTGTTCTTCCTCGGCATCATTGCCTACGTCGGCACCGAGCAGAGCCTTGCCAACTGGATGTCCCAGTTTCTGAGCACGTACCACCACTTCGACCCTACGCAGGAGGGCGCGCACGCTGTCGGTCTGTTCTGGGGATTAATGTCCGTCGGCTGCCTGCTCGGCCTGGTCCTTCTGAAGCTGCTCGATGCCAAGGTAGTGCTGGCCGCGTTCACGCTGTTGGCATTCGTCGCCGTGGGTTTGGCCTTGTTCGGCTCGGCGCAAACTGCGCTGATGGCCTTTCCCATGTCGGGATTCTTTCTGTCGGTCATGTACTCCATAATTTTCTCGCTCGGCCTCAACTCGGTGAGCCGGTATCACGGCGCCCTTTCTGGCATCCTCTGCACGGGAATACTCGGAGGCGCCGTCGTCCCGCTGCTGGTCGGAGTGCTCGGAGACCGGTTTGGCCTGCGCATCGGCCTGCTGAGCGTGTTCGTGACGCTCGGATACATATTGAGCGTTTGCTACTGGGCTCATCCCCTGGTGCGCAATGAGACGATTCTGTCTCACCGTAAGAGAGCCACCTTGCAGTCACCTTGAGGACTCACGGGCGGCACGGGATGCTCGCTCAAACGGCATTGGCTGACGCGACTCGCTGGGGTGAGTGATCAGCGCCAAGGCGCCGGACCAGCAGGCCGTCCGGCTGCCCCCCCATCGATGCCGCGGTGAGCAAGGCCTCAGGGCTTGCGGGCGCTGACCAGCGAGTAGTGACCCCCGCCGGTGCGCACTGCCTGCACATCGACGAAGCCGGCGCTGCCGAGGATGTCGCGAAACTCCCCCAGGCTGTATTGCTTGCCGAGAGTGCCGACCAGCATCAGCAGGCTAAAGGCGGCGGCAGGGAAGGGGCCGGTGTAGTCGTCATCCATCAGAATCTCGTTGAGGAAGATCCGCCCGCCACGGGGTAGCGCATCCCAGCTCCTGCGCGCCAGCAGGCGGCAGGTCTCGTCCGACCAGTCGTGGAACACGTTGGAGAAGAAATGGCCGTCGTGTCCGCGCGGCCACTCCTCGGTGAACATGTTGACCCCTGCGGTAGTGACCTGGCGGCCCATGCCGGCGCGGCTGATGAACTTCTGCGCCTCGGTTGCCATTTCCTTCAGGTCCATCAGCACCACCTTGAGGCGCGGATGCGCGCGCGCGATCTCGATGCCGTAGACGCCCGATCCGCAACCCACGTCCATGAGCGAAGCGAGCTCGCCGAAAACGCCCTGTGCCGCCGCGCCCAGTGCTGGCGCCTGGCTGTGGGCGTGCATGAAATTGGCGATGCCCTCGGCCGCCTTCGGCGACATGGTGCCGCGTTCCCACTCGGCGGGGCTGACAGCAACCTTGCCCGCGCCCTGCCCGCTGCCGCCCGGACGTTTCCCGGTACGCAGCGATTCGAGCAGCCGCGCGCGCAAGGTCTCGTTGACATCGATCTGGCGGGTGAAATGACCCCAGTAGCCCGCCCCGTCCGGATGCAGCCAGGTGCGCGCCAGATGCGTCGCGCGCCATTTGCCGAGCCGTTTCTCGACCAGGCCCATGGCACAAAGCGCCGCCAGGTGCATCGTCAGGGCGCGGGCATCGACGGCAAGCTGCGCCGCCAGTTCGGCTGCGCTCAGCGGTGCGTCGCTGAGAGCCTTGAAGGTTCCAACCTCGACGTTGACGTTCACCACGGGCAGGCGGAATTGCGACAGCCAGATATCCCAGATCGCACTGTCGTCGTTGGTCGGTGGCAACGCGCTCATTGATGGTTCTCTCCTTCCCCGCAGGCATCACCCGGCAGACCGCGCACCCTATAATGCCGCGTCGGAGGCGCGGCTGTAACGCCTTGAATGAAAAACGGTTCCCCGGGTGTCGCAGCTGCGCAAGCACGCTGAAGCCATGGCATGGACCCCGGGCTTGGTGCTGGATTACGCGCGCGCGCGCTGCGGGTAGCCATCAACCCGCCGCCACTCGGGCGGGTGACGCTTACGACCCTAGCCGGGAACACCTATCGGGGAATGAATATTGCGCGGGTTCGCGCTCGCGCGGCCCAGGCACAAGGCAAGCCGACTGACGTCGCGCAGGTCGCGGCGGCGAAGCACGGCGCGGGAAGCCCAGGCCGCCTGAGCCGCTTCAGGGCGGCAGGTCGGCGATCCACAGGTCTAGCGGCAGCTCCCGTTCGTGGCGCGCCGTGCCCGGCAGGCCCTCGGTCTCGATGGGCCTGCCATCCCCGATGGCCCTATCGAACGCAGCGGTCGACACGCCACGGCTGCGCGCCGAAAACTCCCTTAGAAGATAGGGCACGCCATTGGACATGAGCGCTGAGGGGCCGTCCATCACGTGAAAGTGCAGGTGAGGTTCCGAGGAGTTGCCCGAGGTGCCGACCAAGCCGAGCACGGCCCCGCGCTTGACGTACTGGCCCTCGTGCACCTGGAGGGTGCGCGGTTTGAAGTGCGCGTAGAGCGCGAAGTACCCACCGCCGAGATCGAGGATCACGTGATTGCCGTCGGCCTGGTCGACGGTCAGGTTGGGGGGCAGCGCACCAACCGGCGAATCGGCCATGCCATCCACCGCCGCCACGACGCGCGCATCTGCGACCGCGAACACGGGCTTGCCGTAGATCACGTAGCTGGCGGGGTTCTTGGGATCGCCGACGTAGATCCGGCCCCGGGCGTCGAGCTGTTCCCAGTCGATGGCAAAGCGCTGGGCGTTGAATGCGCCGCCGTTGAGTGCCAGGGTGGCGCGGATGTGACGCTTCGAGTCGCAGCAGCCGTCGCCGGCGATGTAACCCACACCCTTGAGCGGTGCATCGAGGACCAGCTGCGTCGGGGGCGACACGGCCAGTCGCGCCGCGGTGGCCGTGGTGGCGAGGGCGTCGCCCGTCATCGCGAGACGGTGATCCAGGAACTGCGGCAGGCCGCGCTGCGGATCCACAGTCACGTGCAGGTAGACAATGCCCAGCTGGGAGGCACCAAACTGCCCGGGGACTGCCTGCCGGTCGCGCACCACGGTGCGCGCGGCAACCTGCGCGGCGGCGAGGTCCGCCATGATGGCACCCCCGGCGTCCAGTACCTGCAGCGCCGCGGCGCTGACCCGGCCGCCGGTGAAGTTGGCCAGGTACAACTCGTAGACCAGGTGATAGCGGCCGTCGCCGCCCTTGAACGGGATCGGCGCCAGTCCGGGCTGCATGACCAGCGGCGTCGGGCGCGGTTGCGCGTTTGCCGTTGCGCCGGAGGCGGCGGGCGCTTGCGCGTGCAAGGGGCCGCAGCCGCACGCGAGGATCAGGACGCCGGTCAGCACTCGGAATCGGTTCATGGTTGTTCTCGGGATTTTCGGGACCTCGACAGGCAGGTGCCATGATGCCCGCGCGGAGGTGAGGGCGGCAGCCCGGGGGAGCGCGAGCGCTGGGCGCGCCTCGCGGGCCGGAAATCTGCTCTATCTAATTGATTTATATGACTAATATGACACACAGGCAAGGTCCGTTGTCATTCCTGCGGCTGTGCATGAAATAATCCACCACGCGATCCGCGCGCCACCGCGCACTGTGGAACTTCATTGAGCACTCCGGCCAAGCCACTCACTCCAACCGTATTCTTCTTCTGCCGTCTGGGCGACATGGTCATGGTGACCTCGTTGCTGAACCTGCTTCACAAGCGCTTCGGTGCAGCGGTTCAGGTGATCGGCACCGGCTCGTGGACTGCGGCGATCTACCAAGGCAACCCGGACGTGGCGAGCGTGTGGTCATTCCACCGCCACCTGCCATTCCTGTTCGAGCGCGGCTGGCCGCAACTGCGGCGCGCGCTGCGTGCCACCCACCCGGGTCCCATCTATGTATGCGAGCGCCACTACCGCCAACTGCCGCGCATCCGCCGCATGCTGCGGTGGAGTGGCATCGACCCGGCGCGTTGCGTGTTCCTGGTGGACGAGGCGGGCACGGCCCCCGAGCACCTGGTCGACCGGCTGCAGCGCCAGGGCACGCGTACCCCTCCGGCGCTGCGCGCCGCAGACTACCCGATCCCCGCGGCCGCTGCGGTGGTGGGCCCGCGCCTGTACGTACTGCCTGCCGAGCGCGCCCGCTGTCGCGAATGGCTGCAGTCCCAAGGTTGGGCGCGGCGGGACCTGATCATCGTCCAGCCCGGCAACCATCGCAGCATGGGGCCGCGGCGTGCGCGCTGGCGGCGCCTCAATACCGATGACAAGTGGTGGCCGCTCGAGCGCTGGGCCGCGCTCCTGGGGCGCATACACGCGGATCAGGAGAACGCGCAGATTCTTCTGCGCGGCTCGGCCGAAGAGGTGCCGATGCTCGAGGAGATCCGCAGCGCCGCACGCCTTGCGCGCGTGGCGGTGGTGGGTACCGACCTGCGGCAGTTGTTCGCGCTGTGTGAGGCGGCCCACAGCATGATCTCCGTGGATACCGGACCGGCGCATGCCGCCGCCGCCCTGAGTGTCCCACTCGTGGTGCTGTATGGCGCCGAGTCGCCGGGCAACTGGCTGCCGCGCAGCCCCTACGGCTCGCCGGTCGTGAGCGTGGGAGGTCCCCCGCACTCCAATCGTGCCGACCAGGTGTCCGTCGGCGAAGTATTCGCCGCCTGGCGCAACGTAGCGGCGCAGATCCGACCCGAGCCGCGACGCCTCAGCGAGACCGGCTGAGACTGCCTCAGCGGTAGGGGTCGCTGCGAGCGAGGTAACCGCGCACGTACTCGCCGATGCCCGCCTCCAGAGTGGTGAAGGGCTTCGTGTAGCCTGCCTGCCGCAGGCGTGACATCCGGGCTTCGGTGAAGTACTGGTACCTCCCCGCCAGTGTCGCCGGCATGTCGATGAATTCGACCGCCTCGGGAAGCTGTGCGGCGCTGAACAATGCCCGCGCCAGGTCCAGCCAGCTGCGGGCGACCCCGGTGCCAACGTTGTACAGCCCCGAGACCTGCGGGCTGTCCAGCAACCACAGCAGCACGTCCACGCAGTCCTTGACGTAGATGAAGTCGCGCACCTGGCCGCCGTCAGGGTAGTCCGCGCGCTCGCTGCGGAACAGGCGCATGGGCTCGCCGCGCCGTACGGGCGCGAAGTTGCGGGCCACGACGCTCTGCATGGCTCCCTTGTGGTACTCGTTCGGGCCATAGACATTGAAGAACTTCAGCCCGACGCATTGCGGTGGTAGCGCGGCGCCGGCTTCCCGCAGGCGGGCGATGCGCCGGTCGACGAGATGCTTGCTCCATCCGTAGGCGTTGAGCGGCAGCAGCGCGCTGAGCGCCGCGGCACGCGGATCGTCGTCGAAGCCACCACTGCCGTCTCCGTAGGTCGCCGCCGAGGAGGCATAGATGAAGCGCCGCGCTTTCGTGGTGCACCAGGCGAGCAGGTCGAGGGTCGGGCGGATGTTCTGCCGCGCCAGAAGGTCGATGTCGGTCTCGGTGGTCGAGCTGTTGGCGCCCATGTGCAGCACCGCATCCACTCGGGATCCGTGTCGGTCCAGCCACAGCGGCAGCGCCTCGGGCAGCACCACATCGGCGATGTCGTGCTTGGCGAGGTTGCGCCAGCGCTCGTCCTCGCGCAGCCAGTCGACCACCACGACGTCGTGGCCGCGTGCCGACAATTCTGCGACCAGGTTCGAGCCGATGAAGCCGGCACCGCCGGTCACGACGTACATCGGTCAGGCGCCGCGTGTCGCGGCTACGCCCGCCGCAGCCCGGCCATCGAGCTGGCCGATGATTCCGGCCGCCTCGACGAGGTCACGCACCATGTAGTCGGGCTGCGCCGGCTGGCCATCACTCGTCGCGGCACCCACCAGCATGGTGGTTGCCCCCACGCGCCGGCCGAGCTCGATGTCGCTGCTCTTGTCACCGATCACGACTGCGTCGCGCGGCTCGAAGCCCAGCGCCGCCGCGGCCTGGTGCAGCAGGGCGGTGTTGGGCTTGCGGCAGTCGCAGCCCTCCTCGGGCCCGTGCGGGCAGAAATACAGGCCCGCGAGCGGGGCGCCGGCCTCTGCCAGCATGGCGCTGAAGCGGCGGTTCACCATGTGCAGCGCTTGCAGGGTGAACCGGCCCCGTGCCACGCCGGACTGGTTGCTGATGACCACGAGCGGGTGACCGGCCGCGTGCAGCATGCGCAGTCCGGCGGCTGCCCCGGGCAGGAAGCGCAGCCCGGCGGGGTCGGCGAGGTAGCCGCAGTCGACCACGATCGTGCCGTCGCGGTCGAGGATGACGGCGCGGGCCGGGAGTGCCGCGGTCACGCTTCTTTGACCGCGGCGATGCGGCGTATCGTTTCGGTCGTGCTGTGCGCCGGCACGAGGTCGGCCAGGACCACCTTGCCGCCGCGCGCCAGCACCAGCTCCGCACCGACGACCGTTGCGACCGTGTAGTCGGCGCCCTTGACGAGCACGTCCGGCTCGATCGCGGCGATGAGGTTCAGCGGCGTGTCCTCGTCGAATACGACCACCGCATCCACCGCGCGCAGCGAGCTCAAGACCATGGCGCGGCTCTCGGCGGTCTGGATCGGCCGGCTGGGACCCTTGAGGCGACGCACGGACTTGTCTGAGTTGAGGCCGACGATGAGACGGTCCGCGGCGCGCTTTGCCTCATTCAGCAGCGAGACATGGCCCGGGTGCAGCATGTCGAAGCAGCCGTTGGTGAAGGCGACGCGTAGTCCGAGTCTGCGCCAGCGCGCCAGCAGTACCTGCACGCGCTCCAGCGTGAAACTGGTCGCGGAGTGCTCGGAGGCCTCGGCATCCCCCAGCCGGGCGAGGATCTCGTCCCGGCTCGCGGTGGCGGTGCCGTACTTGCCGACCACGATGCCGGCGGCGAGGTTGCCTAGGTGCGCGGCGTTGCGCACATCGGCGCCACTGGCCAGCGCCACCGCCATCGCCGCGACGGCCGTGTCGCCGGCGCCGGTGACGTCGTACACCTCGTTGGCGACGGTGCGCATGTGGATCGCTGCCTTGCCCCTCTGGATGATCGACATCCCGTCCTTGCCGCGCGTCGCAATGACCGTGTCACAGATTCCACGCTCGATTACCTCGGTGGCGGCGGCCACCACCTGCTCGTCGGTCTCGCATTCGTGGCCGCTGGCAAGCTGCAGCTCGTGCTTGTTGGGGGTCAGCACGGTGGCGCCGGTATACTTTGCGAACGAGCGGCTCTTCGGGTCCACCAGTACGCGCTTGCCGGCGGCGGCCGCCGCCTGGATGGCGCGAGCCGTGACCGCATCGCTCAAGGCGCCCTTGCCGTAATCGGACAGGATCACGATGTCCGCGCCCGCCAGGGCAGCGGCAAACTGCCGCAGCATCGCCGCGGCCACCGCCTCGCTGATCGGTGCGGAGACCTCGCGGTCGGTGCGCAGGATCTGCTGCTGGTCGGCGATGTAGCGCGTCTTGGTGGTCGTCGGCCGCGAGTCATCGACCGTGAGGTGAGTCTGGAACGAGGAGGGACCGGTCAGCTGGTTGCGCAGCTCCGTGGCCGCCTCGTCCGCACCGACGACCCCCACCAGCACGACGCGCGCACCGAGGGCCGCGGCGTTGCGGGCGACGTTGGCGGCACCGCCCGGCATGTTGGTCGTGCGCTGCAGGGCGATAACCGGCACCGGCGCCTCCGGCGAGACGCGTTCCACGGAGCCGTACAGGAAGCGGTCCAGCATGACGTCGCCAAGCACCACCACGCGCGCCTGGCCGAAGCTGGCGAGTACGTCCAGCAGCGCCACATCGCTCATGCGCCCGCGCCGGCTGCGTCCAGCCGGCCCTCCAGCGCCTTGCACAGCATGTGCGTCACCAGCAGGTGCATCTCCTGGATCCTGCCGGTGATGCGCGACGGAACGACGATCGCCACGTCGCACAGCTCGCGCATCGGCCCGCCGTCGCCGCCGATGAGGCCGCTGGTTCGCAGTCCCAGGCGTCGCGCCTCGCGCAGCGCCGCCAGCACGTTCGGGCTGCGCCCGGAGGTGGACAGGCCCACGGCGACATCGCCCGGGCGGCCCAGGGCTGCGACCTGGCGGCTGAAGAGGGTCTCGAAGCCGAAGTCGTTGGCCGTGGCGGTGAGAATCAGCGAATCCGCGGACAGGGCGATGGCGGCCATCGCGGCGCGGTTCTTCTCGTAGCGCACCACCAGTTCGGCGGCGATGTGCTGGGCATTGCCCGCGCTGCCGCCGTTGCCGAACAACAGCAGCTTGCCGCCGTCACGCAGCGCGCGGTGCCACAGTTCCAGGGTCGCCCCGAAGGGCTCGGCAAGGGTGCTCATGAGAGTGTCGAATACCAGGCGATGCTCCTCGGCCTCTGTGTCGAGGAAACGGGCAACTTCCGGGTCCAGGCTCCCTCCGCCACCGGTCTTGTTCAGCAACTCAAGTCACTCCAGGTCGCAGGAGCGGCGCCGCGGGGTCCCGCCGGCGGCCATCCGGGAAATTAAAGTACGTTGAATCAGCCACTTACGTCAATCCGTTGGCCCTGACACGGACAGGGCGGGCGCGGCCACTTTTCTATTCACCGATTCTAGCAGGAGCCCGGCGGTGGACGGTTTCCCGCGCCGCGCGACCGAGCGCACGCTGCCGGAGCAGCAACTGTTATTGACCACACACTTCCGCTATCCGGCGTGGGACCCGCGCTGCCCGATGGTCATAATGGCTGGCGTTTTGTCCATGTGCGGAGTCCGTCCATGATCGGTTTTGCGGTCCTCCTCCTCATCGTCGTACTGCTGGTTTGCTACGGCGTCGTCCTCTACAACGGCCTCGTGCGCGCACGCAACGAGGTAAAGCTCTCATGGTCCAATATCGACGTGCTGCTCGCGCAGCGCCACGACGAGCTGCCCAAGCTCATCGAGGTATGCCGGCGCTACATGCAGCACGAGAGCGAAACCCTGGAGCGCGTCACGCAGGCGCGCTCGGCGGTCGACACGGCGCGCAGCAGCGGCGATGTCTCCTCAGTAAGTCGTGCCGAGGGAGCCCTGCGCACCGGGCTGAGCGGTCTGTACGCGGTGGCCGAGCGCTACCCGAACCTCAAGGCGGATGCGCTGTTCCAGAACCTGCAGGCGCGCGTCAGCGGCCTGGAGACGGCCATCGCCGACCGGCGCGAGGTCTACAACGAGGCCGCCAATGCGCAGAACGTGCGGGTCGAGACTTTTCCCGATAGCGTCGTCGCCGGCTTCTTCGACTTCCCGAGCGTGCGGCTGCTGAAGTTCACGGCGGACGAGAAGGCGAACGTGGACGTGAAGGCCGCCTTCGGCACCTAGCGATGCAGGATGGTGTCCGGCTGTACGTGGCGCTTGCGGTCTGTTGCGCCAGTGCCGCGGCGTACGCGATCTACCGCCTGTTCGTCAGCGTAGCGCGCGATCGTTTCGTTTCCGACACGCCACTTGTCAGGATCCGCTCCGCCGCGCAGGGCTACGCGCGCATCGAGGGCCACGCCGGCCGCGCGGATCCGGATGTGCTGCTGGCCCCCTTGAGCGGCCGCCCCTGCGTCTGGTGGGACTTCCGCATCTCCATCAAGGAGACCGACTCGCGGGGCAACAGCAAGTGGAGCCAGCTGGAGAGCGCCACGAGCGTCATGCCCTTCGCGCTCGCTGACCTGGACGGCAAATGCCTGGTGGGGCCGGTAGGCGCGGAGGTGACGCCCACCAACACCGACACTTGGTACGGCGACACGCCGCGCCCGGTTGCCGGTCCTCCGCAGCTCGGCTGGATCGGCTCGCTGGACCATACCTACCGCTACACGGAACGCCTGATCGCCCCGGGGACGCGCCTGTCGGTGCTCGGCGAGCTGCGCTCGCACGCGGAGGATCGCGAGGTCGATGGCGACGCGCGCTCCATGCTGGGCACCTGGAAGGCAGATCAGCAGCAGCTGCTGGCCCGCTTCGACGCCGACCACGACGGCCGGATCGACGCACAGGAGTGGGAGGCGGCGCGCGCCGCCGCGCATGCCGAGGCCGAGCGGGCGGCAGCGAACTCGCGTATCGAGCGCACCAATGTCGTCGCGCAGCCCACGCACGGGCAGCCGTTCATCATTGCCCCCCTGGATGGCGTGCAGCTGGTGCACCGCGAGCGGCGCAACGCGTGGCTGTTCCTCGCGGCGGCGGTGCTGATGCTCTGGCTGGCGCTCTGGGCGCTCCACAGGCTGCGCCACCTGCCGGAGGCGGCCGCCCTGGGGGCCCGCGTGGCCAGCAAAGTCATCGTCGGCTAGGCGCGCCTTCCCACTCATGCCACCGGCTGCGGCGTGAAGGCGACGCGCAGCTGCTTGAGGCCGTCCATGAAGATCGAGCGCGCCTGGCGCGGCGGCGCGAGCAGGCGCGGCTGGTGCATGCGCCGCGCGATCTCGCCGACCATGACGGTCAGGCTGAGGCGCGCCTGCTGTATGCCAAGGCAGAAGTGCGCGCCGCCACCGAAGGTGCGGTAGTGGCGCCGGGTGTGCTCGACGGGCCGGCGGATGTCGAACTCGTCGGGCCGCTCGAAGAACTGCGGATCACGGTTCGGCGAGCCGAGCACGCACACCACCTTGGCGCCCTTGCTGATCTGCTGCCCGGCGAGCTCCTGGTCCTGGGTGGCGGTGCGCCGCAGGTAGATGACCGGATTTCGGAACCGCAGTACTTCCTCCACCGCGCCGGCGACCAGCGCCGGGTCCTGCTGCAGCAGGGCGTACTGCGCGGGGTGGCGGATGAACTCGTACATCGCCCCGGCGAGCGTGTTGCGGGTGGTCTCGGTGCCGCCCACGATGAGGTTATTGAAGAAGCGCCCGAAGTCGACGTCGCTGAGCTTTCTGCCCTCGGCTTCCGAGCCGAGCAGGGTCATCGTCAGGCTGTCGCGCGGCGCGCGGCGGTGGTTGGCCGCAAGCTCCGTGCCGTACTGCATGAGCAAGCCGGAAGCGACGAAGCCGGCCTGCCGGTTCTCGGCAAACTCCGGATCATCGGCGAGCGCCAGCGTGTTGGTGAGCGCGGCGACCCGCGCGAAATCCTTGGGCGGCACGCCCAGCACCGCAAAGATCACGCGCGTGGGCAGCTGCATGGCCACTTCGGCCACAAACTCGCACTGCCCGTGTGGCAGGACCCCGTCGAGGATGCTGGTGGCGAGTGCGCGCACCAGCGGTTCACGCTGCCGCAGCGCGGTCTGCCGGAAGGCCGGCTCAACCAGGCTGCGATACAGGCGATGCCGCGGCGGATCCATGAACGTCACGCTCTGCTGCTGTTCGGCCAGCAGCTGCTCGGGGAAATCATCCAGCAGCGGTCCATAGCGGCTGCTGAACAGGGCAGGTGACTGCAGCACGTGGTCGATGTCACGCTGCTGGAACAGCAGCCAGTGGCCGCCGGTGGCGAACTCGTCCTCTTCCCAGAGGATGCGGTGCCTGCCGCGCAGGTCGCCGATCACGGCATGCGGCGTGCCGGCGGCGAATTTCGCGAAATCGAGCAGCGGTTTGTAGGGACATTGCGACATGTCAGCAATCTCGCGCAGCCTGCAGCGAGTCTGGACGCCGCGCCCGGATTGCTCAAGCACCGCGTGGCGAACGCACGGGAACGGCAGCCCCGGGAGCCTACGGAGTTTTCGTCCGCCGGCCTACAGATCGCACGCAGGCTGCCGCCTACGCTGTCCTTGTGGGGCAGGGCATTGCGGACCGCCGGTCCGCCCCGACTCCGCAGCGAAGACCTAACACAAGGAGTCGTACCGTGATCAAACCACTCTCGATTGCGCTCGCGTTGAGTCTGGCGGCTGCAGGCACCGCCGCGCTGGCCGGCGAGCCTGGCAGCTCCATGACCGGAACGCCGATGCAGAACTGCGTTGCTAAGGAAAAGGCGAAGCACGATGGCCGCTCAGATGCTGACATCAGCACGGCCTGTACCGCGAAGATGCAGAAGCAGCAGGTCCCGTCGACCTCCATGACGCCTGGAACTGAGACCTCGCCGAGCACGACTGCACCGCCGCCTTCCTCTGACCCGAGCACCGCTCCCGACGACAGCACGACACCGAACGACAGTCCCAAGTAGCCCCAAGAGTCGACGGCCGTCCGCGACCACGCGGACGGCCGTCGGCGCGGGTCCTTGCTGCGTGTCCGGCGCACCTAAATCGGCATTCCGAAGACGCAATTGGAATAGTGGTCGCCATCGGAAGCACGTACGATGACCACACTGAAGGTGCCGGCCCGCGTGGAGGGGCTGGATAATTTGGGAAGCCGGTGGTAATTCCGGCGCTGCCCCCGCAACGGTAGTGGAGTGTTGAACTCGGCCATACAGCCACCGGACCTCACATGAGGGTCTGGGAAGGCGCCGAGCCGGTCCGAGCGCTAAGCGAAGGCCACTCCAGAGCCCGGAAACCAGCCTTGCAGTGATTGGCCGTCGAGTCGCGGTGGGCGATAGCAGGCATGTTCGGCGTTCGCCGCCTCAGCGGCATGCCCGCTGCCATGCAACTCCTTCACCGTGCCTCCCGGCTGGTTCCTCAGCCATGGACACGGGGAGTGAGCATGACGATTGCCAACGCACTGCACCGCCTGCGCACGCGCGCGCCAGGAAGCGGGCTCGGAAGGGACTTCTACACCGACCCGAAGCTCTACGAGGCCGATCTCAACCACATCTTCTACCGCGAATGGCTCTTCGCCGCGCACGGCTGCGAGCTGCCGGCCACCGGCAGCTACGTGACGCTGCAGGTGGGGGCGTACCCGCTGGTGCTGGTGCGCGCGGCCGATGGGCTGGTCCGCGCCTTCGTCAACGCCTGCCGCCACCGCGGCTCCCGCCTGTGCGCCGCGAGCCACGGCACGGCGGTGAAGCTGGTATGCCCCTACCACCAGTGGACCTACGCGCTCGACGGCCGCCTGCTCGCCGCACGCCAGATGGGCCCGAACTTCGACCGCGAGCGCCTCGGCCTGAAGCAGGTCCACTGCGAGAGCGTGGGCGGCTACATCTTCGTGTGCCTCAGTGAGACGCCGCCCGCGTTCGCACCGGCCCGCACGCAGCTGCAGAACTACCTTGCACCGCACCGGCTCAGCGATGCCCGAGTGGCCTACGAGTCGACGATCGTCGAAGAGGGCAACTGGAAGCTCGTCTGGGAGAACAACCGCGAGTGCTATCACTGCGCGGTGAATCACCCGGAACTCGGCCGCGTGTATCCGGACACCCCCACCGTGACCAGCGTGAGCGGGGCCGACAGCGATCCCCAGGTCGCCGCCCACTGGCGCCAGTGCACGAGCGCCGGGCTGCCGGGCAGCTTCGATCTGTCCGCGGACGGGCAGATCCGCACCGCGCGCATGCCGCTGCTCGGGAATGCGGTGAGCTACACCAGCGCTGGCAGCGCCGCGGTCCGCCGGCCGCTGAGCACTACCATTCCCGCCGCGGTCAATATCGGCGCACTGCTGCTGTTCCACTATCCCTCAAGCTGGAACCACGTGCTGGCGGATCACGCGATCTCGTTCCGGGTGCTGCCATTGGGACCTGCGCGCACGCAGCTGACGACGAAGTGGCTGGTGCACCGCGAGGCGGTCGAGGGCGTCGACTATGACCTCGTGGAACTCACGCGCGTGTGGCTCGCGACCAACGAGCAGGACCGTCGCATCGTCCAGGAGAACCAGGTCGGTGTCAGCGCGCCGGGCTACGAGCCCGGCCCGTTCTCCCATCCGCATGAGGGTGGCGTGAGCCAGTTCATCGACTGGTACTGCGCGCGGCTGCGGGCCGGGCTGGAAGGCGCCGGCGGCGAACTCACCGATGTCGCTTGAGTGGGCGCGGGCACGGCTGCTGCAGCACCGCGAGGCGCTGCGCAAGCTGTGCGAGGTTCAGGCAGCGGCGCGCGAGGCGGAGCACGCAGCGCAACGGCGCAGCATCGCGGCCACGCTGCGGCTGGAGCCGTTGCAGAAAAAGCCGGTGGACACTGGCGAGCGCGGCACGGTGCTTAAGTTCGGCCCGCCCGGGCGCCGGCGCGCCTGAGCGCGGCGGGCGCGTTCCGCGGCGACTTCAGGTCGCAGCGTGCGCGGCTTCCTGCTGGGCGCTGATCGTGTAGCTGACGCGCAGCCCGCACGGCTGGCGCTGCAGGCCATCGCGCGAGCGCACGCCGGCACATTCGAGGGTACCGCTGACCGCGGCGGCCTTGCGCCCAAGTGCCTGATGGGCGGGCGCGGACAGATCGTAGATCCCGTCGCAGTCCCCGTACGGGCACGGATAGGAGAAGTAGGCGCGCGCGGCCGGGTACAGCATGAACGACTGCGCGGCATGCAGCGGTGCGGTGGCCGGCAGGAAGCGCAGCTGCACGTTGACCGTGGCGGCATTGGGGAACGCGGCGCGCAAGGTCTGGGCCGCATCGCGGCCCTTGCGCAGGCGCTCCTCGCGCTCGCGGAAAGAGGAGACTTTCTGTCGGGGGGCAGGGCGCATCTTAGCTGACCGCCTGTGGTGGGCTGCCGGGGTGCGGCTTGACCTCGAGGGCTACCGTAAGCCCGAGGCGCCCGAGCGTGGCCAGCGATGCCGGAGCGAACTCGAGGCGGAATTCCTCGCGCGCGAAGATGCTCACATGCAGTTCAGTCACTCCACCTTGCTCCTTAAGCGACCCCAGGAAATCCTGTGACTTGCGCAGTTGCGCAAGTGTCTGCGCCAGCTCGCTCTCCACCCCGATACGCTCGGAGGCCAGCTTTGGCTGCGCCATCAGCCGGCCCATCCAGAAGGTCTCGCGGTATTCCCCGTCGAGGGCAGTACCTTCGGAGTCGCGGCGCATGTCGCCGGCGCGCCAGGTGTGCTGGGGCTCGATACCCAGAGCGCGCGTGATCTGCGCCGGGTCGACACTGGGGTGACGTATGCGGAGCGACATCGTGAATTCGTAGTCACTCATGCGCTGCTCGCGCTTGACCCGGGAAGAGTAGATGAGTCCCGGCCGGCAACCGCCCGGGACTCACCGTCGCAGGCCTTAGTAGCGCCGGCCGCCGCCGCCGCCGCCGCCGGGTCCGCGGTTGCCACCGCCGCCGCCGCCGCCGCCACCGGCGCGATCACGGTCATGCGCCTCGTTGATTTTCAGAGCGCGGCCGTCGAAGTCCTGGCCGTTGAGGGCCTGCATCGCCTTGGATGCATCGGAGTTGGACATCTCGATGAACCCGAAACCGCGCGGGCGGCCGGTGTCACGATCAGTGATGAGGGCAACCTTCTCGACAGTGCCGTGCGGGGCAAACAAGGCACGCACGCTGTCTTCGGTCGCGGTAAAGGGCAGATTTCCGACGTAGAGTTTGGTCACTTCAGAGTACTCGCAAAAGGAGAATGAAAACTGGCAGGCACGCCTGCCTCCCGGTCGCGGAGATTTCTGAGGTGGCGGTCTTTGGCCGGGTAGGGCGCGCCGGAGCGGCGCAGGGCCAAGGGCAGACAAGGCGGAAATTCACGATCCGCCGGCACTTTATCCCATTACGTACGGTGCTGCCGGACTTTCGCGTCCGCCAGATGCGCCCCGCAGCCGCGGCAGGGGCCGTTTTTCCGCTGTCGCAGTGCTCGCGGCAGCGCCGCACGCGCCTTATTCGGGCGTGGTCGGCGGGGTCACCGCGGGGGGCGTGGGCGTGAGCCGCGGCGCCAGGCGCGCCCGCTGTTCCTCGCGAACCTCATCCAGCGTGAGCCGCGTGCTGATGGCGATAACCTCGAGGATCGGATGCGCGGCGTCCCTGGGCAGGCGCAGGCCGTGCAGCTTCTC
Organism: uncultured Pseudomonadota bacterium; assembly: GCA_963794975.1. Classification (GTDB taxonomy): domain Bacteria; phylum Pseudomonadota; class Gammaproteobacteria; order Steroidobacterales; family Steroidobacteraceae; genus 13-2-20CM-66-19. The sequence goes on from CAWCGL010000010.1 coordinate 15,732, forward strand.
CCAGATGCGGATGCGCACGTCGGGCGGGTTGCGGTCCGAGCGCTGCTCGGCCAGTTCCACGCGGCGCTGCTGTGCGCGCTCGTCCTCTTCCAGTGCCAGTCGCGCGCGGTGCGTCTGTATGAGCTCGGTCGCCGCGGGACGCGAGGACGAAGTCTCGTTTGCAAGCAGCCAGGACATCGAGTTCATCAGCTTCTCCGGCTGGCCGAGCGCCAACGCCACGCAGTCTGCGCCCGCCGCCGGCACATTGACAGTGAAATTTTCTGCGCGCCGCGCTGGGCACGCGGCGATTTCACAATGAGCGGCTGCGACCGCCTGGGCGTGCCTACGGCGCGCGCAGGAACAGCCCGATGGTGAGAGCGACTCCAATCAGCACCACCAGCGCGCGCAGCGCCCGCTCGTTCACCTTTTGCAGCATGAGCCCGCCGATGACCCCGCCGATGATGGCGCCGCAGCTGGCGATCAGGGCGGCGCGCCATCTCACCTCGGGCGAGAACACGAAGATCGCCACAGCCGAGGCATTCATGACCCCGGCGAGCACGTTCTTCGTGGCACCCGCGTTGCGCATCACCAGGCCGGCCGCGGTCAGGGCGGCCAGCATCAGGAAGCCAATGCCGCCGCCGAAGTAGCCGCCGTAGATGGAGATGCACAGCTGCGCTGCGGCCGCGCCCGTGTGGCCCAGACGCGGGGCGGCATCGCGGCGCGGCCCGAAGCTGCCCCACGCGAACACGAGGGTCGCGAACAGCACCAGCCACGGCACCAGGCGCGCGAAGAAGGTGGCTGGGGTGACGAGCAGCAGGATCGCCCCCAGCGCGCCGCCGACCAGACTGATGAGCGCCAGCATGCGGAAGGTAAGCCCGGCGGCGCCGGCGACCTGCTTGCGCCCGGTCCAGCCGGTGGCCAGCTGCGCGGGGAACAATGCGACGGTGGAGGTGATGTTGGCCGCGCGCGCATCCATGCCGGTGAGCATCAGTGCCGGCAGCGTGATGAAGGAGCCCCCGCCGGCGAGGGCGTTCTGCACGCCGGCCCACAGCGCCGCCGCGAATAGCACCAGGTAGGTCATTGCAGTGCTCAGGCGACCCGATGTGTGCGCCGTGGGCGCCTAGCTCTTGGCGCCGCTGCGGTGCCATTCGGCGAGCGTGTCGGCTTCCTTCTTCGGGTCCAGTCCGGCGCGCAGCTTGGCCTGGCGCTCTGGCGGCAGGGTCTGGAACCAGGCCAGCGTGTCGCGCACCGTCTCGGCCAGCGGGCGCGGACGCAGCCCGGTCTTGGTAGCGCGCGTCATCGCAGTGAGCGAGGCGCCGGCCTCGTCGCCCTTGAGCGGACCCCACGGTGGCAGGTCCATGTCTTCCGCCTTCCAGTGGGCGGCGAGGAAATCCTCCGGAACCCAGGTGACGGTAGTGCCGGACTTTGGCGATGCCTGCTGGCTGGCGAGCACCAGATCGCCGATCGTGAACGCACCCGGGGGCGACACCGCGTTGAAGTACCCGGTCGTGCGCGCCTCGATCAGCTTCATCATCCAGGCCGCCAGGTCACGGACATCGATGATCTGTATCGGATCCTGCGGGGTGCCCGGGGCGAGCATCTCCCCGCCGCGCGAGGCGCGCACCGGCCAGTAGGTGAAGCGATCGGAGCGATCCAGCGGACCGACGATATAGCCGGGCCGGACCACGCTCATGCGCCCCTTGAACGCCGTCATCGAGTACTGCTCGCACAGGGCCTTCATCGGCCCGTAGCTGGTCTCGGTGATCTCCTCCTCGTCGATGTTCGCCAACTTGCCCAGCGGCGAGTCCTCGTCGTTGGGCTTGGCGAAGCTGGCATAGGCGGAGATGCTGGAGATGTACAGGCCGTAGCCGACCGCTGGGGCCAGCAGTGCGCTCGACTCCTTGACGTACTTGGGGATGTAGCCGGTGTCATCCACCATCACGTCCCAGGTCCGGCCCTTCAAGGCATCCAGCTTGCCCTTGCGGTCGCCGATGAGGGTTTCGACCCCCGCCACGCCATCGGCCGCGCTCTTGCCACGGTTGAAGTGCGTCACCGTCCAGCCCAGGCGCTGCGCCTCGGTGGTCAGGTGCGGTCCGATGAAGCCCGTGCCACCCAGGATCAAGAGCGTCTTGGTCTTGGATTTCGGGGCGGGTGGGGCGGCACTGAGCGCGGTGCTGACGGACAGGGCGGCCGCCAGGTGCAGGACGTCACGACGGGTTGTCATGGAAACTCCGGTACAGCAGCGGGGAAGTGATCTAAGGGTGCTTGCCGAGAACCTCGCGGATCGGGGCGGCGGCGGCCGGCTCTGCCTTCGGGTAGTCCTTGCCCAGGAAGGCCGCCAGCGTGGCGGCAATCTGTGCCTCGTGGACCTCGGCAACCTGCTTGCGCTCGCCCAGCGGGGCGGTGTCCGGTCCCATCACCGCGATCCATACGTTCTCCGAGCCCTTTTGCTCCACGCCGTGCTCTTTCCACTCCACCGGGCCACTGCCGCGGCCATGGTCGCAGGTGATGATGAAGGTCGTCTGGTCACGGTACTGCGGCAGGCTCTGCAGCTTGTTCCACAGCTCCTCAACGAACTGGTCGAACTGGTGGGCGCTGTGCAGGACCAGGTCATAGCGCCCGGCGTGCGCCCAGTTGTCGGTCTCGCCGTAGCCGACGAACAGCACCCGCGGCTGTTCCGTGGCGAAACTGTCGAGCAGCGGGATTTGCATGAAGGCGTTGTAGACGTCCTCCGCATCCATCTGAGTGGTCGTGCGGTACAGGGTGTTCATCAGCTGCTGGCGCGCGTCGAGCTTGCCGCTGTAGGGCAGGTCCCAGCCCACGTGCAGGGGCAGGTGGCTGCGCTGCACGTTGAAGATGTCCCTGAAGGTCTCCCAGGTGGCATAGGCGGCCACCTTGCCGTGAAGCTCGGGCAGGCTGTTCAGCCACTCGAACACCGAAGTGTTCGGGTTGGGGCCGAACTCGTTGCTGTTGATGCGCGGGTCCGGGTGGCCGGTGAGCATCTCGTTGTAGCCGGGGTAGGAGAAGGCGAGCCCATTGGTCACCTTGGCGACGCTGCCCTTGGCCTGGTTGCCGAAGATCTGGCCGTGCGCGGCGACCGTGGACCACAGGAAGGGGAACAGCACCTTGCGGCGCTCGGTCGGGTCGGCGCGCCAGAACTGTGCCTTCAGTGCCGCCTCCTTGTCCCAGATGCCGCCGTTCTTCTCGTTCAGCAACTGCTCGTCGGCGCCGGTGAAGATCTCCTGCCAGCGCAGCCCGTCGCTGACGATCAGCACAACGTTGCGGGTCTTGAGCGCCGCGGTGCCGGGCGCCTGGGCCCCCGCCACGCCTGCGGACAGCAGCAGCAGGAACCCGGCGAAGTAGCTTGCGAGCCGACGTGACATCTTTGCACTCCTGGATTCTGTCGACGGTCATGCACGGTGCGTGGCGCCCGCCGTCACGGGCAAAACGCACCCCGGCCATCGTGCCCGATCGTGCCCTGGAAGACGAGTCCGGCGACATTCAGTGTCGCCGCCATCTGGCCAGCAGCGCCTGACTTGCAATAACATCCTCACGTCACGCGAGTGAGATTCCCGCAGCACGGCTTACCCATTGCCGGCCTGCGCCCCGGGAGCGCAGTGCAGGTGAAGTGAGTGGCACCCATGACTTGCCTACGATCCTGGCGGGCCTTGCAGGCGGCGGTCATGCTGCTGCCGGTCGCCCTCACGGCGCAGGCCGCCGCGCCGGCCCCGCCCCCGGCGGGTGCGCTGCTGCAGGTCGGTCAGGTGCGGCTGCATCGATGCACCACCGCCGCCCCCTGGTGCGGCACGCTCGAACGCGCGCTGGACCCCACCGGCGTGGTATCCGGAAAGATCGCGGTCTACTTCGAGTACTACCCGCACACCGGCCCGGCGCCCGCGGCGGGCACGCTGGTGGCCACCGAGGGCGGTCCGGGCTTCCCCGCCACCGAATCCCGCGAGGAGTACCTCGGCCTGTTCGAGCCGCTGCGCGCCACGCGCGACCTCGTGATCATGGACAACCGCGGCACCGGGCGCTCGGCGGCAATTGACTGCAAGCCGCTGCAGGAAGCCGCCGTGCTCAGTGAGGCGAACATCGGCGCCTGCGGTCGCTCACTCGGGCCGGCCGCCTCGCTGTACGGTTCGGCGCTGGCGGGGGATGACCTGGCGGCGATCCTCGAGGCGCTGGGCGCGGGGCCGGTGGATCTCTACGGCGATTCCTACGGGACCTATTTCGCGCAGACCTTCGCGCTGCGCCACCCGCGGATGCTGCGCTCGCTGATCCTGGACGGCGCCTATCCGCTGGACGGTCCGGATTACCCCTGGTACCCGCACTACGCGCCGGCCATGCGCGAGAAGTTCAACCGCGCCTGCGAGCGCTCCCCGGACTGCAGTGCCATTCCCGGCAGCTCCCTCGAGCACATCACACCGGCGCTTAAGGCGCTGCGCGAACGGCCGTTCACCGCCCACGTGCGCACCGGCGAGGGCGAGATGTCGACCTTTACCGCCAACGCTACCCAGCTGGCCATCGTGATGTTCGGCAGCGCCCCGGCGCTGGCGAGCGTGCGCGAGCTCGATGCCGCGGCCCGGGCGTTCGTGGAGGGGGACCGCCAGCCGCTGCTGCGGCTGATGGCCGAAACCCTGGCCGAGACGGACTCGCGCGACGCGACGCACTCGCCGCTGCTCTACAGCGCCGGCCTGGCGGCGGCGGTTTCCTGCGGCGACCCGCCGCAGATCTTCGACATGTCCCTGGCACCGAAGGAGCGCCTGCTGGCGCGCGATGCGGCCATCGCCCGGCGCGAAAGCAACGCCCCGGAGAGCTACGCGCCATTCACGATCGCCGAGTATCGCCGCATGCCGCTCGACTACGCCTTCATCGACCAGTGCGCGCAGTGGCCGGTGCCGCGCTCGCCTGCGGTCGCGCCGGTGCCCGCGGATGATCCGTACCCCGAGGTTCCCGTGCTCGTAGTCTCCGGCGACCTGGACAACATGACTCCCATGGCCGACGCGGCCGCCGCGGCCGCGCGCTTCCCGCGCGCGCACCACGTGGTCCTCACGAACGGCCTGCACGTCAATGCGCTGGCCCACTCGCGCAGCGAGTGCGGCGCGAAGCTGGTGCGGCGCTTCATCGAGAACCTGTCCACCGGGGATGACAGCTGCGCCGCTGCAGTGCCGCCGGTGCGGCTGGTGCCGCGCTTCGCGCGCAGTGCCGCCGAGCTGGCGCCCGCACACGCAGCCGCCGACAACGCCGCGGGTGACAGTGCGCTACGGATCGTGAGTGCCGCGCTGCTGACGAGCGCGGACGTGATCACGCGCGCACTGGAGCACGGGGTGGGCGGGGGTGTCGGCTTGCGCGGTGGCACTTTCATCACGGCCGCGGCGGCGGAGGGCTACCGCATCACGCTGGATGACATCCGCTGGACCGACGATGTCGCCGTGTCCGGGGTGATCGACTGCTCGGGACGCACCGGACCGGTGCATGGCACTCTCCACGTGAAGGCACCGCAGGGGGCCAGCGGCACGCTCGAGGTCGAGTGGACTGAAGGCGCCGCGCAGCCGCGCGCGGCGATTACCGGAAAGCTCGGCGCAGACAGCGTGGTCGCGGACGCCCCAGCTCCCTAGCGCCGTAGCAGACCGGCGCTGCGACGAGCCTCCTCTCCCGTGCCGGTGGCCGTCAGAAGTACCGCCGCCAGTCGAATACCGCACGAGCGCCTACCGAATAGACCCGCTGCATTTGCACCCCCGGAGCCCCTGGCGGCGAGACCACGCTTCCGCCGTGCGGGATATCCACGCCGAAGAAGAACTGCACCCTCAACTCAGAGGTCTGCGTCATGTCAAAGGCGCGGTAGGGGCGATACTCCAGGATCGGGAAATCCAGAGAGGTCGACTTGACACTGACGACTCTGGGTCCGGAGTCGGGCGTGACCCCCGGAACCAGCAGCGTGTCGGTGCGTCCGAGGCCATAGAAGGCGGCGCCGATCTCGCGGCCCAGCACGAACTGAAACCGGCCGAACCGCGTTGCCCAGCCGAGCTGCCAGGGGATCAGGCCGCCGTTGACTGCGGTAACGGCAATGTTTTCGTAGGCACCGGGCGCGATGAAGTACAGCGGGGCCAGCAGCAGCAGGTCACCCGGTACCAGGTAAAACGGCAGCCGCAGGCGCGTTGAAAATCCGGAACGCGCCGGGATCGCGGCAGCCAGCGTGCCGCCTTGCTCCGCAGTCGCGCTGTTGGTGAATTTGTTCGTCGAGGGCAGGTCGCCCCGGTAACCCAGCGAGAGGAAGATGAGCCCGTCGCCTGCCTCGCCGAGGACTCCCTCAACTCCATAGCCGGCGCGCACTGACAGGTCCGCGCCCCCCATGTAGCCGCTGCCGCTCTCGAGACCGGTGTAGCCGCCGTCCAGGTAGCGGGCGTCGAGCGAGCCCGCGATACCGATGAATGGTCCTACTTCCGCCCGGAAACGCGGCATCGCACCGAGTCCCCGGTCCAGGCTGGGGACCGGGGTGTGCAGCACGATCTCAATCACCAGCCGGAACTCCTCGGGCGTTGCCCGCAGTCCTTCGGGCCGTTGCATGAGAGTGTTGTTTTTGCATACGTCGAGCGTGTCAGGCTCACTGGAAGCCGTCGCTACGTACTCAAGCGTGGCATTCGGTGCTCGAACGGTGGCAACCTCCAGGAGCTGCTCGATGCTCATGCGCACCACTTCCGCCGCCCGCGCGGCGTCCTCCGGACGCATGTGGGCGTCGCCCATCAGCACCATCGACTTTGCCCCTTCCTGCCAGGTCGTCACCTCGAGGCCATTCTCGTTGTAGAAGTCGTGCGTTCCCTTGCGTTGCGAGACCCCGCCCCAGGTCCCGGCCACGTGACCGGCTGCAAAGACATCCTCCAGGAAGTGAAGCGCGAAAGCCTCATCGAATAGCATGGCCCGCACCAGGGTCGAACGCTGCTCGGGGGTCAGCGACTCGCGGGCAACTCTCGTAGCCTTCTGCAGCGCGCTCAGGTGATACCAGGCGAAGACGCCGAGGGCATTGGTCGGCGACCCGGGCCGCAGGGTCGCCGAGACGTATTCTTCGACCGTGAAGTCGGTGCGCGGACGGGCCAGCAGGAAGTGGGCATTGTTGTACCCGGCCCGGCGTGCGTAGCCGGCGTCGGCGGTCTGCAGTCGGGTGTCTGCGGCGCGCAGCGCGTTGATGCGCTGCGCCTTCTCGGCCTCGTCCTCGAGCTGGCGGCGGAAATCGGCGATGGTGCTCGCCTGTTCCTTGTGGTGTGCCGAGGGCGTGGTGGAGACGCGCGACAGGTCCACCTTCAGCTGCGCCGCGATGGCGGCCACCTTGAGGATCCAGTCGGTATTGTCGACCGTGTCCATCATCTGGGCGCTCGAACAGGAATGGTCGCCCCCGATCCCCGACAGCGCCGCCCAGTCGATGCACTCGGGCGTGGGACCTTGCTGCGGATCGACTCCCTGCGTGCACAGGCGCACTTCGTGGCCAGCGCGTGCCTCGCCCCACAGCCGATCGAATACCGCCCGGCGCTCCGGGTCGAGGGTCTCGACCGCCAGGACCGCGATGTCGCGGTGCTCCGGATAGACCCATGCGCGCGCGCGCCCTGTCATCCCCGCGAGAACAAGGGCAGACAGCAGGAGCCTCATCAACAGCGGCCACGAGCTTGGAGCTTCACGCATGGGTGACTACTTTAATTGTTATAAGCGGCCGTGCCTGCGGTGGAACGGTCAGTCGCCGTGTATCCGGTTCTCCCGGTCCTCCTCAATGAAGCGCATGACGGCCTCGAAGAGCGCCTCCCTCGGGTAGGCGTTCTGCGTCACGAAGGTTGCGCCGATCAGGTCATGCGAGCGGGCAATGGGCACAGCCAAGGCCCAGTGATCCGCGTTCACGTAGCCCATCAGCACGCTCCCCGGGATCACCTGATCGTAGAAGATGACCTGGCCATCGTTGCGGCTATCCACGCCGGCCAGCTTCCGGTAGTTCGATTTCAGAACGTAAGAGATGCGCTCGGGCTGCGGGAAGGTGACCAGCGAGTAGTAAGGCAGGCCCGGGGGCAACGGATTCTCGGCAAGCCACGCCCGGCGCTGCGCCGGCCGCAGGCTTGCGACCGCGCCGCCATCGCCAGAGTCGCATTTTGCGTGCGGCGCGTGACGCAGCAAGTCCGCCTGGTACTGCTCCGCATCGTTCGCGAGCGGCGAGCCGCCTATCGCGCCCGCCGCGCTGACCACCGCGGCAACCCGGTCGCGGATCTCCGGGTAAGTCACCAGGGCTTCGAGGATGTCGGTCGCCCCCTTGGAATAGCCGATCAGCACCAGCCGTGCCCCCCCGGCCTCCACCGGCATCGCCATGAGCGCGTCGCGGATCTGGCGTGCATTCTTCGCGCCGCTCGACAGCGCGTCGACCTTGATCATCACCTGGTCGTATCCGAACTGTCGCAGATGCTGTGCGACGGTTCCGGCTGGCTCGAGCCAGGGCTCCAGGCACTCCCATCCGAGTCCGGGCACCACCGCCGCGACGAGATGCCGTCGCGACGGGCCGAGATCGACCGGGCGCCCCGTGGCAGCGGGCTCCTTGCCGACTCGTGTCAAGGCATCCTCGCACGGCCGATGGTCTGGCAGCTCGGTTCGCGCCTCGAGAACGGCGCAGTAGATCTCCCGAAAGCGCGCGCGCTGGTCGACTACGGCGGCGCTTGCTGCCGGCACGAGTACCAGCGGTGGCGTGTCGGTGGAAAAACCGACGAGTGGCTTGGACGCGCAGGCAGCCAGCATCAGGCATGCAAGCGTGCCGGCGACGCGCGTCAGTTGCATCCCAGGGCCCATGTCAGCGCCACTCTTTCGCGGGGATTGGCACATGTTGGCACGCCTCCCCGGTGCGCGCCATGGGCATTGGGACCAGGGTTCGCCGCGGGCGGGGCTTCAGCCGTAGGCAGTCCACCACCAACATCCGCTGGCGGGGAGAGACACGTCGCAACGTCAGTCCCCGTCCCGGTGGGGGCTGGCCGGAGGATGCGGCGCCATGCGGCGCGTCGGATCCACCAGCAGCCAGGTGGCCGCGCCGGTGAGGGCGAACACGCTGCCGACCAGGAAGGCCGCGGTCCAGTAGTGATGGGCAGAGAGATAGGCAATGACGGGGGTCGCGACGATGCCGCCGATGTTGCCGCCGGTATTGAGCACGCCGGTCGCCGCCATCGTATCCGCGCGCGCCACTTCCATTACCGCCGCCCAGAACGGCCCTTCCGTCATCTCGATGGCCGCAAAGCACAGCGTCAGTGCCGCGACGGCCACGTAGGGGTTGTCCGCGTCGACGGCCAGGAACAGCAGCAGCGCCGAGGCGGGCAGTGCCAGCAGCGGTACGATCCGCAGCCCCGCCCGCAATCCGAAGCGCCGCACCAAGGGTGCGGCCAGCAGGCCGCCGACGGTTGCCCCGGCCGCCGCGCCGAGCGGCGGCGCGCTCGCCATGAAGCCGCCCTCGAGCAGCGCGAAGTGCCGTTCCTGGACCAGGTACAGGAAGCACCAGTTCACCAGCAGATAGAAGGTGTAGTTCATGCACGCGTAGGCGAAGGTCAGCAGCAGCACGTCGCGGTTCTTCAGCACCCTCCACACGCGCCTGAGGGTGATGCGCTGGTCGGCGGCAACCACGCTGCCTTCCAGCTCGGCCAGCTCCGCGGCCGTGACGGCCGGGTGCTCGGCGGGAGAGTTGCGCCCGTACCAGCCCCACCACAGCGCCAGCAGGAACGCCGGCAGCGTCGTCCAGATGAGCGCGCGCTGCCAGTCGAACTCGGACATGAGCCAGGCGACCAGTGGCGGCACGATGGCCGCCCCGAGGTTGGCGCCGCCGCTTTGCATACCCTGTGCGAGCGCCCAGTGGCGCCGCCGGATCCAGGCCTCGAACACCCCGGAGGACACCGGGAATATCGGCCCCTGCGAGGCGCCGAACAGGAACTGCGCGGTCAGCAGCACCACGAACAGCGCCGTGCCCATGAGCACCCTGGGGGCCAGCGGCACGGTCATGGTCGAGACGAAGGCGACCGTGCCGATCAGCACGAACATCGCCCGGGCGCCCAGGCGCTGGCCGAGCACGCCCCCGGGAATCTGCATACCTGCGTAGGCCACGAGGAACGCGGTCTCGAGCCAGCCGAGCTCGACCTGGCTTAAGCCCAGATCGGGCATGATCTTGACGCTGGCCACCGCGAGTCCACGCTGCTGCAGGTAGGCCAGCAGGGCTAGGCCCCACATGAACAGGTAGATCCTCCAGCGCACCCGCAAGAGCGGTGCGCGCTGCTGCGAGCGGGCGCTGCCCGGGCGGGTCAAACGTCGTCGACCGCATCGCCGATGCGGTCGAGCACGTAGCGCCGGATGTCGAGGTTGAAGTCTTCCATCGGTGCGTAGTAGCCGCGCTCGTGGACGCGGGCGCTGATGCCCTGCTGCACGGACTCGCAGATCGACCAGTCCTGGCGGTTCACCAGGTCCCAGAATTCCACGGTATCGCGCGGATCGAAGTCCGCCTTGGCCAGCTCGAACGGCTCGAACAGGAAGTGGCAGGCGATTTCGGTGCGCAACGGGCTGCGCGGCTGAAGGATGAACACCGCGGCGTGGTCGCACGCCAGACTCAGGAACAGGTTCGGGTAAACCAGTTCGCCCTTGTGGCGCACCTGCTCGTCCGCGTTCAGTCCCGGGAAGGCACGGCGCGCGGTGGTGCCCGAGCTGGTGAAGGTGTAGGCGCCCGCGCGATGCGGAATGCCGCGCAGCCAGTCCAGGCCCGAGCCGCCGCGATCCTTGAAGGCCGGCACCACCGCGCACAGCTCCGGGTGTACCCCGGCGCAGTGGTAGCACTCGTTGTAGTTCTCGCAGATCACCTTCCAGTTGGCAGCCACCTCGTAGCGGATGGTGTGCCCGATGCGCAGCTCGCCCAGCGGGTAGCGGCAGATGCGCTCCGGGATCCCGGCGATCTGCTGCTGCAGCGGCGCAGCTCCGGCGGGCGTCAGGTTCAGGAAGATGAAGCCGGCCCAGACCTCGAGGCCTACGGGGTGCAGGCTGAACAGGGACTTGTCGAAGCCGGGTTCGGTGGTGAGGTAGGGGGCCGCGACCAGGCGCCCGTCGAAGTCGTAGGTCCACTGGTGGTACGGGCAGGTGATGCGCGCACCGGCGATGCCGCCGGACAGCGGCGGCGGGGTGCCGGCGCCGGGCTCGCGGCACAGGCGCGCGCCGCGGTGGCGGCAGACGTTGTAGAACGCGCGCAGCGCGCCCTCGCGGTTGCGCACCAGGAGGATGCTCTCCCCGAGGACGTCCAGCACGCGGTGGGCGCCGGGCTCGCCGAGCTCCTCGTCCCGGCCGACGCACACCCACTCGCGGCAGAAGATGCGCTCCTTCTCTGCGGCGAAGACCCGCTCGGAGCGGTACCAGCTCGAGGGCAGGGTGGGCTCCAGGCCCCCCAGCGGTGGTGGCAGCGTGGCGCTCACGCGAGGTTCTCCATGCCGGCCGCCTGCGCAGCAGTTGCCCCGGAGCGGGCGCGCCGGTTCAGGGGCGCGTCGCGCCGGTAGGCAACGCTCTCGGGGTCCGCATCCAGCTCCTCCGCATAGCGGTGCCCGCTGTACACCGCGTGCACGATCGCACCGGGGGCCAGCGCATCGCCGATGCGCGTGACCGAGCGGATTCCGGCACCGGCCAGGTCGGCTGCGCGCGCGGCCAGTTCCGTGTGCAGGGCGTCGGCGGCGAAGCGCGCGCCGACGATCAGCAGCGAGCGGCACGGCAGCCGCGTCGCGGCATCGGTGAACTGGTTGGCGAGGGTTACCTCGCCGGGGGAGAACGCCGTGACCCGCGTCAGCGTGTGCAGCGTGATGCCGTTCGCGGCCAGCATGCGGTGGATCTGCGGCTGCTCGTTGCTCATGATCGTCCACGCCGAGGCATGGCCGGCGGGCGTCACATAGCTCACGGCGTGGCCGCCTTTGGCGAGCTGCTCGGCGAGCACACTGCCCATGTAGTAGTTGTCGAAGTCGTAGACCACGACCGGTCCCTCGAGCGTGGCTCCGGCGGCGATGTCATCCGGGGTGAAGACTCCGGGACCTTCGGCCAGGCCGACCGGGATCTCCAGCGGCGAGTAGAGCAGGCGCGCCCAGCGCGCGCCGGTGGCGATCACCACGTGGGTATTGCCCAGCTCGAGCACTTCGTCTGCGGACAGCCGGTTGCCGCGGTAGATGCTCACGTTGCTGAGCTTCTCCAGCTGCCCGCGGCGCCAGTCGAGCACGCGGCCCCACTGGGCAAGTCCCGGCAGCCGCGTCTCGAAGCGCAGGCGGCCGCCGATATCCTCGGCGGCCTCGGCGACGTTCACCTCGTAGCCGCGGCGCCCGAGGGAAAGCGCGCATTCGAGGCCGGCCGGGCCGGCACCGACGATGAGCACCGAGGCGCTGCTGGCGGCACGCGCAATGCGCTCCGGGTGCCAGCCGCGGCGCCACTCCTCGCCGATGGTCGGGTTCTGCGTGCAGCGCACCGGTACCCCGTCGTGCCAGCTGGAGATGCAGATGTTGCAGCCGATGCACTCGCGGATGTCCTGCTCGCGGCCCTCGTTGATCTTGCGCGGCAGGAACGGATCGGCGATGGAGGGGCGCGCCCCGCCGATCAGGTCGAGCACGCCGCGTCTGATCTGGCCGACCATGGTGTCCGGGGAGGTGAAGCGCCCGACCCCCACCACCGGCTTGCGGGTGATCTTCTTGACGAACTCGATGATCGGCTCGTGGCTGCCCTCGGCGGAGAAGCGCGATGGCGAGCAGTCGGTGGGGGAGGAGTCGAGCTTCACGTCCCACAGGTCCGGCACCTCCGACAACAGCTGCACCACCTCGTGGGCCTCGGACTCGGCCACCGCGCTCGGGCGTGCCCGCAGCTCCTCGAGGCTGATGCGCAGCGCCACTGCGCACTCGCCGCCGGCGGCCTCGTGGGTCACCTCCAGCAGCTCGCGCACGATGCGCACGCGGTTGGCGACGCTGCCGCCGTACTCGTCAGTGCGCCGGTTCCACTCCGGCAGCAGGAACTCGTAGGGCAGGTAGCCCATGCCCGCATAGACATAAACGATGTCGAAGCCGGCGCGGCGTGCCTTGCGCGCCGCTTCCTTCTGCCAGCCGAGCAGCTGGCGGATGTCGTGCGCATCCATGGCGCGCGGGCGCTGGTTGCCCATGAAATTCACGTGGGTGGCCATCCACGAGGTCCCCGAGGGAGACATCGGTGCGATGCGGCTGGTGCGGTTCATCACCGAGCCCCCGCCGTGCCACAGCTCGATCCCTGCCAGGGATCCCTGGCGGTGCACCGCCTCGGTCATCAGGGCATGCGAGCGGATATCGTCCTCGTCCCAGAGCGTGGCGAAGGGCAGCGGTGCATCATCCGAGCTCGGGTCGATCGAGACATAGCCGGTGCACACCACGCCCCAGCCGCCCTCGGCCTTGGTCTCGCGGAACGCCGCGCGCATGTGCGGCATGGAATTGGTCATCCCCGCGGCGTGCGGGACCGCATAGAAGCGGTTCGGCGCCGTCACGGGACCGATCTTTACCGGCTCGAAGAGGATGTCGTAGCGCGGATTGCGGGCCATAGGGGATCCAGTGGTAAGTGCAGGCGCGCGGCCGCGGCGTTTCTTTGCCCGGCGAGTCTGCCCTTGGCCGGGCGGATGTTCAACAATCGGCCCGGCCGGTCCGGGCGGTGCCGGGCCGATGTGCTTGGGCACGAGGGTGCGTTTGGGGCACACTCTCGCGCTGCCCGTGCGGCGAATACCCAAGAAAGTGGTGCCCGGTGATGCTGCGAACCTTCCGACTGCTTCTCGCGCTGTCCCTCGTAACCCTGGTGCCGCAGGTGCTGCGCGCGCAGGAGGTCTCCCCGGACACCCCCGAGCCAGGCTCGGTCGAGGAGATCGCGCGCGACACCACCGAGGCGCGCTTTCTTTCGCCGTGGGTGTCATACCTGCCCGCATCGGCGACGGTGGTCTCGCCGCGCGCCTTTCTGCACCGCATTCCGGGGGCCCCCGGCGAGCTCGTCAACTCCAGCACCGCCTACGCGTACGCCCGGGCCCTGGCAGGCTCCTCGCCGCGGGTGAAGCTCTTCACCATCGGCCGCTCCGAGGAGGGGCGCGACATCGTGCTGCTCGCCATCACCGACGAGCAGGGCATCCAGGACCTGGAGCGGCTGAAGGCCGCCACCGCGGCGCTGGCGGACCCGCGCAAGACCGACGCCGCTGCCGCCGAGCAGCTCATCGCCACCGCGCGGCCGATCTACTACATCAACGCCGGGCTGCACTCGGACGAGTCGGGCTCGACCGAGTCCTCGCTGGAACTGGCCTATCGGCTCGCGGTCTCCGAGCAGCCGATGATCCGCCGCATCCGCGAGAACGTGATCGTGCTGATCAACCCGGTCGCCAACCCCGATGGGCGCGACAAGCAGGTGGAATGGTTCTACCGCTACCTCAAGGGCAAGACCGACCTGGCCACGCTGCCGCGCCAGGCCCCGCCCTACTGGTCCAAGTACGCCTACGTGGACATCAACCGCGATGCGCACCAGGCGGTACATGAGACCACCAAGGCCGTGTACCGCATGTTCTGGGACTGGCACCCGCAGATGGTGCACGACATGCACGAGAGCATCGCGCTGCTGCTCACCTGGAACGGCACCGGCCCCATCAATGATCATGTCGATCCCCTGACCTACGCGGAGCGCCTGGAGCTGAGCTTCCACGAGGTGCAGGTCCTGAGCGGTTTCGGCATGCCGGGGGTGTGGACCTGGAACTTCGGCGATGACTGGGCGCACCTGTACCTGGATGCCATCGGCACCAACCACAACTCCGACGGCCGCGGCTACGAGACCTTTGGCAACGGGACGGCCGAGACGCTGCGCCCCGAGCAGCCCGGCAACGAGATCTCGCTCGAGTGGTACCGGCCGATGCCGGCGCCGGCGCAGAAGTCCTTCCTCTGGTCCGCGCGCGACAACGTCAACTACAACGAGACCGCGCTGCTCGCAGCCCTCGATGACACCGCGCAGCAGTCCAAGCGATTCCTGCGCAATTACTACCTGAAGGGGCTGCATTCCTATACCCGCGGCCTGGAGCAGGCGCCCTACGGGATCGTCATTCCCGACGGCCAGGGCGATCCGCAGCGCGTCGCGCAGATGGTCACTCGCCTGATGACCCTGGGTATCGAGGTGCACCGCGCCAGCGCGCCGTTCACCGTCAAGGAAGGCAGCTACCCGGCCGGCACCTACGTCGTGCGCCTCGACCAGCCCTATCGCGACTACGCGATGGACCTTCTGACCGCGCAGGACTTTCCGAAGGACTACGCGGCCGAGGCCTACGACGATGTCTCCTGGGAGCTGCCGGCGCACTACCACCTGAACGTGGTGCCCACCGCAGATCCGCAGGTGCGCGCGGCGAGCCTCACTCTGCTGACGCAGGCGCCGCAGGCGCACGGGCAGATCGCCGGCGGCGGCCCGGTGCTGCTGCTGCGCGACACCGGCCAGGAAGGCCTGCTCGAGGCACGCTTCGCGCTCGCCAAATTCAAGGTGCAGATCGCCGAGCACCCCTTCAGTGTGAACGGCACCGACTACCCGGCCGGCTCGTGGATCCTCGCCGCGCAGAGCGGCCTGGCGGGGGCGGTTCGCGATGTCGCCGACCGCCTCGGGCTGGAATTCGCCAGCGCCGCCACCGTGCCGGACGTGCCGCGGCACGAGGCGCCGGTTCCGCGCCTGGGGCTGTGGGTGCCTTGGGCGGACACCGACACTATCGGCTGGGCGCGCTACACGCTCGACCAGCGACACATTCCTTATGTCTACGTGCGCGACGAGGACATCCGCGCCGGCAAGCTCAAGGACAAGTACGACGTGCTCGTCTATGGGCACGTGGATCTGGAGCTCGCCGAGCAGATCGAGGGCCTGTACAAGCACTGGGGGCCGATGCCCTTCAAGAAGACCAGTGCGACGCCGAGCCTGGGCACCCCGGCCTCCTCGGATGACATCACGGGCGGTATCGGCTATGCCGGGCTGGCCGAGCTGCAGAAATTCATCGACGGCGGCGGCCTGTTCATCACCCTGGGCAACGGCAGCATGCTGGCGCTGGAAGGCGGCCTGGTGCGGGGCGTGCGCCGCGAGGCGGGCGGGGTGCCGCGCACCTCCGGCGGCGGGGCGGCTGCGATGGCGGCATCGCAGAACTCCGAGACCAAGACTCCGGGCTCGCACGTGCGTGTGTCGTTCGCGCGCGAGGACCACCCGATTGCCTACGGCTATGCTCCGCGCACGCACGTGTTCCGGCAGAACTTCGCGCTGTATTCCATCCCGCGCAGCTGGCTGCGCATGGCCTACTGCACGGTCTGCCTCGACGGGCCGATCGACCGCAGCAGCATCGTCCTGGAGTGGGGGGACCGTGAGGGCGCGCCCTTTGTCATCAGTGGCCAGGCTTGGGGTGAAGCGAACCTGTTCGGCCGCGGCGCCATCATGGATTTCCATGTCGGGCGCGGCCACGTCATCACCTACAACTTCAACCCCCTGCATCGCGACCTGAACCGCGGCGACCAGCGGCTGCTGTGGAACGCGATCATCAACTGGCGCGCGATCGTCACCGCACCGTAGGCGCTCGGACCGCCGGCGGCCTCAGCGGCCGGCGGGCCGGGCCAGCGAGGCGCCGAGGTAGCAGCCGAACTCCTTGACGAAGTCCACCGAGACGCGCGCATGGACCTTGCCCTGGCGGTCCAGCAGCTGCGCGTCGTCAGCATGCGGCACGACCGCGCCATGCCAGACGTTGGGGTGGATGTAGAGGCCGCAGCTGCCGTCGCACCAGAAGGTAACGAACTGTTCCGGCGTGACCTCATCCCCCGGCAGCGCCAGGGGCACCACGAAACTCTTGCCATCGATCGGATAGAAGAGCTGACCGCCGTCGGGGTGGTAGTTGGCGCGCCAGATGAGCGCGCGCTCGCGCGTCCTGCCGCGACCGCGTGCGCTGGCCTGCTCCGGCCAGTCGCTCCAGCCGAACAGGTAGCTGTCGCCCACCGCGTTGTTGCGGGCGTACAGCGTCTCGCCCTGCCAGGAGAACTCGAAGATGCCCTCGGCGATGCCGCCCTGGTTGCCGGTGTTCGCATCGATGGGGCGCCGTCCCTGCGCGGGCCACGGCACGATCTCTATGGCAAATGCCCCGGGGTCATCGACCAGGCAGCCGTAACCCTTGAGCGCTTCATTGCTCGCGGGGACGAGGGGGGTTTCATGAACACGGCGCGCGCCGGTCGAGGGTGGGTAGGAGAGCTTGTCGAGGTCAATGTCCATGAGCGGTCTGCTTAAGTCCGGTGGTAGCAAATGCCTGCCGCCTGCGGCGCGCGGCGCCGCGCCGACGTGGCCTCATGGGCCGGGCCGCGCGAGGGCCTCGATCATGCGCGCGTAGTCCTGCAGCGCCGCGGTCTGCAGGCCCGCGACCTTGCCCTGGTCGTCCCAGCGGCGTACCCGCACCGCCTCGCGGTGATAGGGCTCCTTCTCAAAGAGCGCGATCTCCTGCGCGGTCATCGGCCCGCCCTGCAGGCCCAAGGTATGCACCGAGGCCGGGCTCAGCATGCGGAAGTAATCAGGATCGGTAGCGCACAGGTAACGCTTGGCCGGCACGTGCAGGCGCACCGGCTCGGAGACCTGTGCGCCGAAGCGCCGTGCAAGCCAGCGCGCACCGACTTCCTCGTGGCGCGCGTCCGCGAGCCAGTCCTCGATCGCGTCCGGTACGTCCTCCAGCAGGTGCCCGACGTCATGCAGCAAAGCCGCCAGCACCAGCGGCTCCGGCGCGCGCTCGGCGCGGGCGAAGTGAGCCGCCTGCAGTCCGTGCTCCGTCATTGACACCCGTTCGCCGAAGTAAGCCCCCGCGCCGCGCGCGCCGTACACGCCCAGGATCTCCTGCACGAGGCTCATGCGCGCACCCCGGCGAGCCCGCGGCGCAGCAACGCCGCTTCGCTGTAGACACTGTCGCGCGTGAGGTAGCAGCCGCGCAGGTGCCGCGGGTGCTTGGCCGAGGAGAACGCGGTGCGCCCGTGAAGGATGCGCTGGTTGTCAAACACCACGAGCGTGCCCTTGCCCAGGCGCGTCGTCAGCTGGAAACGCGGCTCGCGCATCAGGGCGGCAAACTGGCGGTAGGCCGCATAGAAGCTGTCAGCCTCGGCGGCCGGCAGCGCCAGTGGCGCGATGGAACGGCTGTTGTAGTGCACGGCGGTCACCTGCCCGCTGACGGACAGCTGGATGAGCGGGCGCTCGGCGTACAGCTCCGCATCCTTGGAGCGGTACAGGAACGGCGCGGGCGTGGCGGTGAGCCTGCGGAACTGCTCCGGGGCGGTAGCGCGCAGGTGCTCGGCCAGCGCAAAGCCATCGGCGAACAGGCTCGCGCCGCCATCCATCGAGGGTATGAGCGCGTGCAGCGCCTGGAAGCCCGGTACCGGGTCGCGGTAGGGGTTGTCGGTGTGCAGGCCAAGGCCGAGGTCGGAGTAGGCTAGGTTGTCCGGCTGCGCCACCGAGCGCACATCGAAGGTAAGTCCGTAGTTGGTGTCGAGCACGCGCCCGACGAGCGGCATGACGTCCAGGATCGCCGCCTGTTCCGCCGGTACCTCGCTCATGAAGGCCATGCCCTGCTGCAGCAGCGCGGTGAGCCACTCCAGCCGCAACGCGGCATCGATGCCCAGTGCCCCGACGCTCGCCCAGGCAAAATCCCGGCGCGCATCCATCACGCCCCCCTCCAGCCAGGTGCGCACCTGCAGCTCCGGGCGCGGCGGCCGGCGGCCGACTGCATGGGCGGCCAGCCACTCGGGAGTGAACTTCGCCGCCCGCGGCTCGGCCTGCCACTCGACCCGCACGGCCCCGTCTTCGAGCGTGGCGGAGCGCAGCCGCGCCTCCTGCGGCAGGTCCACGACGTCGATCAGGCGCTGGCCGCTGTGCAGGTCACGGTCTTCCGGGCGGTTGTCGCGCAGCCACAGGCTGGCGAACTCGCTGCGGACCCCATCGGCCCATTCGACCGTGAGGCGGTCCGGGGCACAGGAGACCCCGGCGATGTCATGCGATTTCATGCGCCACCCTTGCAGCCCGGACGTTGAGTAAATGCAGGCACGCGGCGCAGATCGCCGCCGCCGCGCTGATCACCGCCAGCACTAGGAACACCCGCTCCCAGCCAAGCGCGCGCGCCAGCCGCGCCACGCTGTCCCCGGCAAGCACGCCGCCGAGGTAGCCGATACCGTCGATGATTCCCGAGGAGGCGGCGCTGGCCTGCTTGCCGCCGAAGTCCAGGGCGAAGGCGCCGCCCAGGTAGGAATAAGGCCCGAGCAGGCAGAACGCCACGACACCAATGGTCAGTACCGGAAGCGCGGTGCCGGTGGTCCCGGGATGCACGAAGGCCAGCACGGTCAGGGCAGCCGCCGTTGCGCCGAGCCCGGAGAACAGCAGCAGCGAGCGGCCGCTCAAGCCGAGCTTGTCACTGACCCAGCCGGCCACCAGCACCGAGACGGCGCCCACGGCTGGGAAGATCGCGCTGAGCGTGGCGGAGCGGCTCATGCTGAATCCAAGGTCGTGCAGGTAGTCCGGGTTCCAGGTGTTGAAGGTCTCGCGGATTATCGTGCACGCAAAGGAGAGCAGGCAAACGAGCAGGAAGGCACGGCTGCGCAGCAGCGGCACCAGCAGCGCACGGATGCCCGCCGGCGCCGCCTCGGTGGAGGCGAACAGGTTCAGCGGGTTGGGCCTGGCTTCCGGGTGGCCCTCGTCCAGGCGCGATTCGCGCAGCAGCAGCAGGTTGGCCACCAGCGCAAGGCCGGCGACCGCGGCGGCGAACACGAACAGCGCGCGCCAGCCGTAGCCGTGCGCGATGAGCATGCCCATCTGCTGGCGCGCCAGCGCATCGCCGATCAGGTAGCTGATGCTGAGGATCCCGATGATCGTGCCGTACGAGGAGAAGTCGAACCACTTCGAGGACACCTTGATCAGCCCCGCCCAGCCGATCGACTGCGTGAGCCGGTTGCCGACCCAGGCGAGGGTGAACAGCGGCAGGCCGGCGCCGGTGGCGAACAGCAGGGTGAACACCGTCGCCCCGCCGACGCCGATGAGGAAGTTGCGCCGCCCGCCCCAGTAGTCCCCGAGCCCGGTGAGGAACAGCTTGCCCAGCGCGTAGGCGAGCACGCCCAGGGAGGTGATCGAGCCGATGTGCACCACCGCTTCGCCGTGGCTGATGCCGCGCCGCCCCAGCTCCTCGACCAGCAGCGGCGTTGCCACCGACAGGTCAGCGCGACAGTAGTAACAGGCGGCGTAGCCTGCAAACAGCAGCGCAATGGTGCGGAACTGCCCGAAGCGCAGTGACCTGCCGGTCGCTGCGCTCACGGATGCGCTGCCGGGGGAGAATCTGGACTGACGCTGACCCAGATCGGGTCCGTGTAGGCCTTGTGGCCGGCGGCATCTTCCACCACCAGCGCGTACCAGGTCGGCCGGTCGGTGCGCTCGGTGAAATCCACATGGGTGTTCAGCGGGGCATCTGCGAACGCCCTGCTCTGCGGCGCGGCCTTGCTGCTGAACAGCTCGACCGTACGCAGCCCGGCGGCAGAGGCGAGATCAAACCCGAGCGTGAAGGGCTCGCCCGCCCTGACCTTGAGCGTGGTACCGAAGATGACCGCGGGAAAGATCAGCGGCCCATAGGTGACGTACGCATGGCCGGCCTTGAGCGACTGAGTGAAGGCGGCGGCCGTCAGCGGGCCCTCGACGTGCGCGAAGGCGCGGATCCTGCCGGACTGCTCGTTCCAGACGTCGTGGGTGTCGCTGCCGGCGGTCGCGTAGTGGCGTTCTCCTGCGTCCCAGAACTCGCGCAGGCGGGCGAATACCTTGGCGTCATCGCTCGCGGCGCTGGAGTTGAACTCCAGCAGGTCGAAGCCGGGGTCGAATCCGCCCGGCGCCACGCCGGCGGCCACACTGGTGAGGTAGCCGAAGGGGATGAAGGGGTGGTTGACCTGCACGACGGTGGCGCCCTCGCGCCGGGCTTCCTTCAGGACCTGGTCAACGGAGGCGGTGCTGGTGTCGATAGCGAGCGTCGTCCCGGGGTTGAGCGGATAGGCGTTGAAATGCCCCCAGGAGGGCGACAGCTCGATCCCGGGTATGAAGGGTACGCCGCGCTGCTTGGCGATTTGTGACAGCGCGGCGTGGTTCGCCGTCGAGTCATGGTCGCTGACGAACAGCAGGTTCAGCCCGGCGGCCAGCTGCGAGCGCGCGAGGTCCGCGGGCGGGGTCACAGCTTCGGCCTGGTCGGCATGATGGTGCAGGTCGGCGGCATACCAGCCGCGCGCCGGCGGGTCGAACAGCACGGTGACCGGCACGCGCGCCGCGCTGACATGCCCGGGAGTGACGACCACGTCCGCCAGCGCGTCCCGTCCCAGGAACCCGGCACTGGCGGAGACCGAGAAGCGGTACTTGCCCGGCGCGATCGGCACGTTCACGTGGCCCTTGCGGGCGAGCTCGGTGAAGAAGGTCTTGCGGCCGAGGTACTCCACCACCGGCTTGTCCCCGGCGGCGATGCCGATGCGCGCATCCAGCGGTGCGCCACTGTCCGCATCGATGACCGTGAACTCGACGCTGCCCGGTTCCAGCAGGTCCGAAAAGTCGCGCGTCTGCTCGGCGCCGGCGGCCACAGTGACGGGCGCCGGCGCGCTGCGCGAGTAGTTGCGCCCGGTGGCGTACAGCGAGTAGTCGCCGGCGGGCAGCCTGATCGCGTACCGCCCCTGGGTGCCGAGCACCCAGGCGTAGGGGGCGCCATTCTTCTCTACGACGACCACCGGCTGGGCGAGCTGCGCTCCGGCTTTGGTGCGCACGGTGCCTTGCACCGTGCCGGCCGCAAGCTGCCTGGCGTCAATTTCCGCGGCCACGACCGGCGCGAGGTCGCCGCGGTCGCCGACCTGCAGCCAGCCGCTGAACGTGCGGCTCTCACCGGGCTTCAGGGAATGCAGCATGAACATGTCGCGCGACCCGGAGCCGATGTGGTCCAGATAGGGCGCATGCAGCGTCACGGTCCAGTCGGAGTCGTAGGCGCTGACGCGGGTAGCCAGAGCGGCCTGCGTGCTGCCCTCGGTGACCCCGGCGAGTCCCGGCACGGCAAACAGGAAGCCGCTGCTCGGCCACAGTGTCAGCCCCGAGAGCAGGCCGGCAACCTCGCTGTCGCCCTCGTTGGTCATCGTGGTCGTGATCTCCACCCGGTCGGAGTTCTCGCGCAGGGTGTAGACGGTCGCGATTCTGACCTTGCCCCAGTCGCGCACCGCACTGACGCGTGCCTGGTGCGGGCCCTTCTCCAGCACCTCGACGTGCTGGTAGGTATTGGGCCAGGCGGACCAGTTGTTGGGGATGAAGTCCGCGAACACCACGCGATCGCGGCCGATGGTGCCGTGCGTCACCGGGGCGACATCGATGATGGCGCCGCGGGGCACCCCGTAGGGCGCCGGGGACTCGACGGCCAGCGCGAACGCCAGGTGCTCATTGATGATCGTGAGATCGCCGGCGGCGCGCGCGTTGCCCTCCGGGATGGGGGTATGTCCCTGCACGACCCGCACGTCGGCGCTCGCGCTGGCAAGCGGGCACAGCAGCGCAAGCGCTGCGAGGAGATTCAGCCTGATCGACATCGGGTACCCGCCCTCACGTGGCGCCGCGGCTCAGTGCGCTGGCATGAGCCTGTTATTCAAAGAGGCGACGCTACAGACGCGGCCGATACTATCTGAGGCAGGCGTGCGAATCACGCAGCGCTGCAGGGGGAGAGGGCGCGCCGCCCGGCGCGGCGCGCCCCCGGGACTTACCAGCGGTGGTAGTAGCCACCGCCCACGACGACGACCGGTGGCGGGACCACGACCCCGACGTAGGCGCGGCGCGGAGGGCCGATCGGCGCCACTACGCAGCCTGACAGCGCGGCCAACAGGGCCGCGGCGGCGAGCAGCTTGTAAACGGTCTTCATGGTCGGGTCCTTTCGCTTCTACCTAGGTATGAGAACGCGCCGCCGGCTCTGCCGCTGACAGGGAGCGGCGCATTTGCGTAGCCGGGAGACAGCTTCAGGAGCGGTTCAGGAACCACCCGGGGCGCGACCGCCGGGCGGCGGGGTATCATCGTGCGGGCATGGCGACAGTTCGGCAGCAGATACGCAGCAACGCGGTGGCTTTGATCAGCCTGGCAGTGGCGTTGAGCAGTCTGGGCTATAACACTTGGCGCAACGAGCGCACCGAGCACAACCGCAACATCCGCACCGCGACGTTCGAGATCCTCACCAAGGTCGCCGAGCTCGAGCGTGTCGTGTTCCTGGCCCAGTACGACCATAACGCTGCGGGCGGCAGCCCGCGCACCGGCTGGACCTATGTGCTGGCGATCCGCGACCTTTCAGCCATCGCGCCGCCGCCCGTGCCGGCTCGCTCTGTGGAACTGCAGAAGGCATGGGCCGAGAACTGGGAGGGCCTGGGCAAAGACGACGAGGTTGCCGTCAACCGGATCGACGATGCGATCGGCGCGTTGCGCGAGGCATCCCTGTCAACGGTCAAGGCACTGCGCTGACCGCGGACTGACCGTCGAAGACGAACAGGCGCGATTCGCCATCCGCCGTGTAGTGCCCCATGCGCTCGAACTTGAAGCCGAGCCGCTGCAGGATCCGGATCGAACTCTGGTTGTCCGGGGCGGTGATGGCGACGATGCGCTTGAGGTTGAACTGCTCGATCCCGAGCTGCACGGCTGCCGCGGCGGCCTCGGTCGCGTAGCCCTGGCCGCGCCCGATCGGGAGCATCGCAAAGCCGATCTCCACGTCCGGGTGCGAGTCGCGCCGCAGCAGTCCGCACATGCCGAGCGCCCGGCCGCTGTCCTTGTGCTCCACTGCGTACATGCAGAAGCCGAACTGCGTGAAGCTCGCGCCGGGCCCCTGCTCGATATAGCGCGCGGCGCTTGGCAGGTCGTACACACCGCGATCGCCGACGTTGGCGCGGAAGGCAGGATCGGTGAGCAGCTCCAGGATGAAGCCGTCGTCCTGCGGGGACAGCAGCCGCAGGCGCAGGCGTGGCGTCTGCGCGATGATCATGCGGGCGAGCGTGCGCCGGATTGCGCATACAGGTCAGCGCAGCGCACCAAGCTGTATGCGGCGGGTAAGGGGACCATGGGCGGATTATTGCGTAAGATGCGCACACTTCACACCGCAGCCGTGCATTCATGATCACGCTCTACCACCGCCCCCAGACCCGCTCCTCGCGCTTTATCTTCCTGCTGGAGGAACTCGGCGCGCCCTATCGAGTGCAGATTGTCAGTACCCGCACCCGTGACGGTACCGGAGAAGTCGACCCGGCCAATCCGCATCCGCACGGCAAGGTGCCGGCGATCGCCGATGACGGGGTCGTGGTATTTGAGTCCGCCGCCGTCGTGCTCTATCTCACGGACAAGTATCCGCAGAACGGTGTCGGTCCTGCGGTCGGGGATCCGCAGCGCGGCACATACCTCTCGTGGCTCGCCTACTACGCGGGGGTGTTCGAGCCCGCGCTGGTCTCGAAGTTCATGAACGCCGAGGTGCCGCGCGTGACCGCAGGCTGGGTTGCGTTCGAGGAGGTGATGCCGGTGATCACTGCGCGCCTGGCGGCCGGCCCGTTCTGGCTCGGCGAGCGCTTCAGCGGCGTGGACGTGCTCTTCGGCACCACGTTCGCGCAGTTCGCACAGAGCGACATGATCCCCAAGTCGCCGGTGCTCGATGCCTACATTAAGCGCATCATCGCGCGCCCCGCCTTTGCCCGGGCCATGGCCAAGGACAAGGGTTGATGCGGCAAGCCCGACACCATGCGGGGCGTTAAGGGGCACAGAGCCGACATGGTTCTGCGCCGGGAACGCGCCTGTTCGCGGAGCAATACGGGCGCGGCAGCGGATGACCGGCCGGCGCAGCTGTGCCAGCGCGGTCGCCGCTTGCGCTTTCCGCGCGCCTCAAAGGGCGTGACACTGCTGCGCATCATCCGCTTTTCTTCCTAGAGGGCGCTGTCACCGCCAGGTCCGAAAGCGGCTAGTGCACTGCGCGCCCCGCGCGTATCGTGGCTGCCATGGACGGGCAGCATATTGCAGGACTGGACGCCGAGGCGCTCGATCGCGCGCGCATCAGCCGCGACCCGCGCTTTGACGGCAAGTTCTTCATCGCCGTGTCGACCACGGGCATTTACTGCCGCCCGATCTGCCCGTCGCGCTACGCCAAGCGCGTCAATGTGCGTTTCTTCGGCACGCCGGCCGCCGCGGAAACCGCCGGCTTCCGCCCGTGCCGCCGCTGCCGCCCCGAGGCAGCACCTGGCACGCCCGCGTGGCTCGGCACCGCGGCCGTGGTGCGGCGGGCGTTGCGGCTGATCAACGACGGGGCGCTCGATGAGAGCTCGGTGGAGGCGCTCGCGCAGCGGCTCGGCATCGGGCCGCGGCACCTGCTGCGCTTGTTCCTGCGACACGTGGGCGCCTCGCCGCTGGCGGTCGCGCAGACCCGGCGGCTGCACTTTGCCGCCTGCCTGCTCGAGCAGACATCCCTGCCGATCACGCAGGTGGCACTCGCCTCGGGCTTTCGCAGCAGCCGGCGCTTCAACGACGCCTTTGCCAAGACTTATCAGCGACCGCCGCGTGAACTGCGCCGCGGTGCCCGGCGGGGCGATGTCGGTGAGCTCGGGGAGGAGGTCGCGCTGCGCCTGGCCTACCGGCCGCCGTACGACTGGCCGCACGTGCTTGCATTCCTTGGCACCCGGGCCGTGCCCGGCGTGGAGCGCGTGGACGCCCGCGGTTATGCACGCACGGTGCCCTGCGATACGGGGCACGCGGTCATCTGTGTCAATGCCCTGCCGGCCGAGGACGCATTGGAGCTGCGCGTCTCCGGTGCACCCCCGGCAGCGTTGCTGCAGCTCGCCACGACTGCCCGGCGCGTGTTCGACCTTGCCGCGGATCCCGCGCGCATCCGCGCGGAGCTTACGAAGGATGCGCTCATCGGACCGCTGGTGCGCCAACGTCCGGGGCTGCGGATCCCGGGCCTGTGGGACCCGTTCGAGTGCGCGGTGCGCGCCGTGTTGGGCCAACAGGTGAGCGTGGCCGCCGGGCGCACCTTCGCCGCGCGCCTCGTGCTGCACGCCGGCGCTGCTATCCGCGGCGGCGCGGACGGACTGACGCACCTGTTCCCGACGCCCGAGCGCCTGGCGGCTGCCACGCTGGATGGCATCGGCCTCACCGGGGCGCGCGCCCGCACGCTGCGTGCGCTGGCGCATGCCGCGCTGGATGGTGCCGTCGATTTCGGCGCCAGCCCGGTGGAGCTTGCCGCCGCACTGACCGCCGTGCCCGGCATAGGTCCATGGACGGCACAGTACGTGCTGTTGCGCGCGCTCGGCGAACCGGACGCACTGCCGAGCGCTGACCTGGTGCTGCGCCAGCTCGCGGCACCATCGACGGAGCTGCTCAGTGGTCCGCAGCTCGAGGAGCGTGCGCGGCGCTGGCAGCCGTGGCGCGGCTACGCGGTCATGCACCTGTGGGCGTTGGCGGCGGCGCCCCCGTCACGCGGTCGCAGCGAGCGCACACCTGTTCGCATCCGGAGGCGTTAGTCATGAATGAACACGAGGACCGGCCGGTCATTTACTGGCACGAGGCGGCCAGCACCATCGGGCCGTTGCTGCTGACCGGCACGGATGCGGCCCTGACGGGGGTGTACTTCCAGGCCGGCCCGCGGCCGGTGCGACCGCCAGCGCACTGGGTGAAGCGGCCCGCGCCGTTCACCGAGGCCTGGCGGCAGCTGCAGGAATACTTCGGCGGCGAGCGGCAGGTGTTCGACCTCGCGCTCGCCCCGGCGGGCACGCCGTTCCAGCTGGCGGTGTGGCGCGCCCTGCAGGGCATCGGCTACGGGCAGACGACTTCGTACGGGCAGTTGGCGCGCCAGCTGGGTCATGCCCAGGGGGCGCGCGCCGTCGGGCTCGCGAACGGCTCGAATCCGTTGCCCGTGATCATTCCGTGTCACCGCGTCATCGGTGCCGATGGCTCCCTCACCGGCTTCGGCGGTGGCCTGCCAATCAAGCGCGCCCTGCTGCAGCTGGAGGGGGCGGCCTGTGTCACGGATTTGTTCAGCATGAGAGTATCTGCCGCGGCGCCCGTGCCGCCGCGCTCGGCGCGCGCCAGCGACGGGTGAGGCTCGCGGCTTCTATCATCAAGGGCGGGGGAGATCATGCCAATCATCGCGACCGGGGTTCCGCAGGCAACACAGCCGCAGTCACGCTGGCGCGTGGTGGCCAGCGCCGGGCTGCTGGCCGGAGCGTTGGACCTCACCTTTGCATTCGTCTTCTACAGCTTCCAGGGTGCCACGCCGCCGGGGATCCTGCGCGGGATTGCCTCCGGGCTGATCGGGCATGACGCGGCGTTTGCCCCGGGGAGCGCACCGGTCGCTCTCGGGGCGTTCCTGCATTTCTTTATCGCCGTCAGCGCCGCGTTCATCTTTTATGCGGCGAGCCGCCGGTTGCCGCTGCTGGTGCGCCGGCCACTGGTCAGCGGCGCCGCCTACGGCGTGGCGGTCTACCTCGTCATGCACCTGGTCGTCATCCCCCTGTCACGGGTGCCCTTCCGTCTGCCCTCGCTGCAGAACGCGGTCGGCGAACTGTGTTCGCACATCTTCCTGTTCGGGATGGTCATTGCCCTGGGCGCAGCGCGCGCCAGCCGCGGCCCGAACGGGCGCGAGCTCACGGGCAGGTAACCGCCGGCGGGCAGCCGCGTCCTAAAGGTTCGATGGGCTCGTGCCGGTCGAGATGCGCGCTTGTCACTCATGCGCACTGCCGCACCTGCATCCAAACGGCCTGCCGCCGTCATCTGTACCGACATCGAATGACGGAGTGCCTGTCATGAAGACATCGGCTGGTCCCTTCCTGCTCACTGCCCTGGCGCTGGCCATGGCCGTGCCCATGACCGACGGCGCCGAGGAGCATGCGCCCGAGCGCAGCTACATCGATCGCCCGGGAATCCCCGGCGGCCCGCCGGTTGCGGCCAGCGACGCGGTGCGCACCGGCAATACGCTCTACATCGGCGGCCAGCTGGGCATCGATCCGGTTACTGGGCGGACCCCGGCAGAGTCGGCCGCTGAGGCGCGGCTGGCAATGGAGGCGCTCAGGCGCACCATCGCGGCGGCTGGACTCAAGATGGACGACCTGGTGGCAGTCACGGTATTTTCCACCGACCTCAGCCTGGACGGCACCTTCAACGAGGTCTACCGGACTTACTTCAACGGGCACTATCCGGCGCAGACGTTCGTGGGGGCCGACAGCCTGCGCCGCGGAGCGCGCTTCGAGGTGCTGGGTGTGGCCGTCAAGACGCCCCACATGCGGCTCTGACTACACGGACTGGAGAATGAATGGACCGCCGACAGTTCTCGCTCTCGCTGGCGCTCGCGGCGGCGCTGGCTCCCCTGGCCGGTCGCGCCGCCGGCACTGAGGCGCCGGTCAGTGCCCGCGCCCGCGGCCTCTACCAGCGCTCGCTGATCCTGGACTGCAACTCCTCGCCACCGACGCCGGACAGCCTGCCGCTGTCGGCCGCTGACCTGGCGCTGGTGCGCGGCAGTGGCGTCACCGTGCTGAAGTGGTCCCTAGGCGGGATCAACAGCAAGTTCGAGGACACCGTCACCGAGATCGCCCAGGTCCAGCAGCTCATCGAGGTGCACCCGGACTACTTCCTGCAGGTGCGAGTGGCGGCTGACCTGGAGCGCGCCAAGCGCGCCGGCAAGCTCGGCCTGATCCTGTCCTTCGAA
Organism: uncultured Pseudomonadota bacterium; assembly: GCA_963794975.1. Classification (GTDB taxonomy): domain Bacteria; phylum Pseudomonadota; class Gammaproteobacteria; order Steroidobacterales; family Steroidobacteraceae; genus 13-2-20CM-66-19. The sequence goes on from CAWCGL010000010.1 coordinate 44,443, forward strand.
AGCGCCGACATGTTCGCCGGCAAGCTCGACGCGATCGACCTGTTCCGCAACCTGGGCGTGCGCGTGATGCAGCTCTCCTACAACCGCAGGTCCGCGTTCGCCGCAGGCGTGCTGGAACCGGACGCCGGCGGGCTCACGGCGCTCGGGCGCGAGGCGGTCGCGCGCATGAACAAGGTCGGCGTAGCCATCGATGTCAGCCATGCCAACGCGGCGACCACCGCCGAGGTGCTCGCGCTGTCGGCGCAGCCCGTGGTCATGACCCATGCGGGCAGTGCCGTGGTGCACGCCCACCCGCGCAACAAGAGCGACGAGCAGCTGCGCGCGCTGGCAGCCAAGGGCGGGGTGGTCGGCATCTTCGACCTGCCCTATCTCACCGCCTCACCGCGCCAGCCCAGCGTCGATGACTACATGCAGCACCTGGAGCACGTGCTGCGACTGGTCGGCGAGGATCATGTCGGCATCGGCAGCGATGTCGGCCTCGAACCCTTCGACGCCGGGCCCAAGGGCATGGCGGAGTTCAGGAAGAACCAGGACGAGAGGCACGCGGCAGGGCTGGCGGCCCCGGAGGAGGACCGCCCGGTCTACGTCGAGGGGCTCAACACCCCGCGCCGGCTGGAGGTCATCGCCGATCAGCTGCTGCGGCGCGGCTACTCCGAAGCGGCCACACAGAAGGTCCTCGGCGCCAACTTCGCGCGGGTGTTCGCGCAGATCTGGTCGGCCTGAGGGCGCGGCCTTTCCGGCATCCTCAGAAGAACGCCGCGCAGATCGTCACGACGGCGGCCCCGAGCGTCATGAGACGGGTCTGTCGCATGCGCAGCGGCGCCAGGACCCCGCGGGCGAGGGTTCCCAGCACCCCGCCGATCACCGCGTAAGTCCCGGCCCCCCCGAGGCGCAGCCGGCGTCCCGGCTGCAGTTGCGCCGTGACCAGGCTGAGGAAGGGCTCCGCGGCGGGGGTGCCCCCGGCCTCGGCAAACGCGCGCAGCAACTTCGGATCCAGGTCATCGTCAGCCATGGGCATGCTCCCGGGCAGGTTCGTAGGCATCCAGCTGCGTGCGCAGGCGCGCGCTGCCGCGCTTGATGTGTGATTTGACGGTGCCGAGCGGCAGCGCCGTTGCCGCGCTGATCTCCGCGTGGCTCATGCCCTCACTGTAGGCGAGCACCACGCACAGGCGCTCGTCGTGGGCGAGAGCGGCGAGCGCGCGGTCGAGATCCATGCGCTGCTCGCTGCTGCGGGCTTCGTTCGCAGCATCCGCCAGCTCCGCGATATCGAGTTCGGCGGCAGTCGGGCTGCGGGTGCGCACGTGCGCGAGCCAGGTATTGACCGCCAGCCGCCGCAGCCAGGCGCCATAGGCGGCCACGGAGCGCAGCTGCGGCAGTGCGCGCCAGGCCTTGATGAACACCTGCTGGGCGAGGTCATCGGCGAGGGCCGCGTCGCGGCTCAGGCGCCGCAGCAGGTTGCGCAGCATTCCCTGGCGGCGCCGCACCAGCTCGCAGAACGCCTGGCTGTCACCGCTCATGGCGAGGGCGACGACGGTCGCCTCCGCCGCCTGGCCGAGAGCTGCCGGGGAAAGAGGACCGGTCACACTGCAGGTCCGCGTACCTCTTTGCTGCGCGCGCGTTCGACCGCCGCCGCGGCGACGACCAGGCCGATGCCAACGCACACGGCGACCATCCCCCCGCCCATGATCGGATAGAGCGCTACCGGAGCGATCTGCGCCAGGAAGATGGCGAGGATGATGGCGCCGACGCCGACGGCAATCACGATGATGCCGCCGACCCGCAGGGCCGATCGGGTCAATGCCCTTGTCCTCGGTGGGGGCCATCAGCCGCTCGACCACGGCCGGGTCCAGCTGCTGGCCCTTCTCGATCGCCTGGCGCAGCGGCTCGAGCGTCAGCTGGCGCTTCTTGTAGTCGGCGACGATGCTGGCCACTGTCGCGATGGCCACGAAGGTCCAGAACGCGATGGCGACTGCGAAAGGTCCAAAGTCCATGAAATTGCTCCTCGGGAGCCTGTTGGGATTGTCGTACAGATGCGCCGGCGGGCCGGTTTGGATGCCGGCGGCCCGAAAAATGCCTAGCCGAGCAGCGCCTCGAGCAGGATGCGGGCGAACTGCGGGCCCTTGCCGGCCTCCTCGTGCTTGAAGTAGACGAACACGTCGCGTGCAGCGCGGCGGCCGCGGTGCGGATGACCTGCGGCCCAGCGGGCGAGATCGGCCGGCGTGTAGCCCTCGTCGCGCAGCCGGAAGTAGCCGTAGTCGGCGGTGATCTCCACCGGGGTCGAGAACTTCTCGCTGTCGGCGACGCACAGCGCGAGGTTCCGGGCCTTGAGGCGCGCGAACACTTCGGCATCCATCCACGAGGCATGGCGGAACTCGAACGCGGCGCACAGGTGCCTGCGGGCAGCTGCTCGAGGAAGCCGTCGAGCACGGCCAGGTCCTTGCGGAAGTAGGGCGGCAGCTGGAAGAGGATGGCGCCGAGCTTGGGCCCGAGCGTGGCGGCGGTCTTCAGGAAGTACTGCAGCAGCTCCGCGCAGTCGCGCGAGCCTGGCGATGTGCGTGATGCGCTTGGGCGCCTTGAGCGTCAGGCGGAATCCGCGCGGTGTCTCCGCGTCTCCAGCCGGCGAGGATCTTCTCGTTCGGCATGCGGTAGAAGGTGTAGTTGATCTCCACCGTCGCGAACGCTCCGCGTAGTACGGCAGCATCTTCGCGGCCGGCATCTTCTCCGGGTAGAAGCTGCCCTTCCACTCAGGATAGTTGTAGCCGGAGGTGCCGACCCAGAAGCGTCAGCGGGCGTGCGCTCAGCGCTGCTCGCCGCGCCAGCAGCCGGCGGTACTGCCCGAGGTGGCGGATAGCGTGCTGCGGCTTGCCCAGCGACTCGTACAGCCGCGCCAGGTTGTAGTGGCAGTCGGCGAGGTCCGGGTCCTCCTCCAGCGCCGCGCTGGTAGGCCTCGAGCGCGGCGCCCGCATCGCCGAGGTCCTCGAGCAGCACGCCGCGGTTGAACAGCAGCACCGCGTCCGGGCCGGCGTCTCGCAGCGCCCGTCGGTAGACCTCCGCGCGCGCTGCAGTTCGCCGCTGCTCGTGCAGCAGGCGTCCCCAGTTGGTCCACGCGCGCCAGATTGCTCCGGCTCGGCCGCCACCACCGCTGCGTAGGCGGACATGCGCGGCGCGCGGGTCGCTGGCCTCCAGCGCGAGCGCCTGCGCGAACCAGTCGCTCGTCGCCCGCGGCCGTCGCCGCTGGCGGCGGCGGCGGCGGCTGGTGCTCGACCACGTGCAGCACGCCATTCTCCAGCTCACGTCCAGGCCGAGCACGTACTGCCCGCTCTCCGCCTGCCAGCGGGTGTCGCCGTCGCGCACCACGACGTGGTCGCCGACGGCGCTGATCGCGAGACCCGACAGCGGCACCGAGTCGGGCAGTTCGCGCCGCAGGTTCTCGAGCGAGCGGTGGATGCGCCGCGCGGGGATCTTGGCCTCGATGCAGCGCACGCGCCGTGCGCAGCACGATCAGGTCCTGGAAGGAGAAGCGATACTCGCGCCGCGCGCCGCGCGCCGGGCTGACGAATCCGGCGCGGATCAGGCCGCGCGTGGTGGCGGGCGAGAGCTGCAGGACCCGCTCGACATCCCGCACGCTGTAGTCACGCACTTCGGTTCCCGGGCGCGCTAGCGCACTCTACGCGTTGCGCTTGGCGGCCTTGCGCGGCGGCTTGCGCAGGTTCCTCGACGCGCTTGGCGGCCTTGCGCGGTCCCAGCGCGGCTGACCTGGGCGCGGGCGCTCTCGGTCTTCTCGAGGCTGGCGCGCAGCGCCTCCATCAGATCGATGACCTTGCCCTCGCTCGCCGGGCGCGGTCTCGGACACGGAGATCTCCTGGCCCTCGACCTTCTTCTCGATCGCCGCCTGGATGCGCCCGCGCACCTCGTCCTTGTACGGCTCGGCATCGAACTTCTCGGCGGTCTGCTGCTCGATGAGCTGCTGCGCGAGCTTCAGTTCCGCCGGCTTGACTTCGGTCTTCGGGACTTCGACCTCGCTGGCGCGACGCACGTCGGCGGCGAAGTGCAGCTGCTGCATGGCGAGCACGTCGCCGATGGGCCGCAGGATCACGATGTAGGCCTTGCCGCGCGCGGCCCAGTGGCCGACGCCGCAGCACTTGGCCTGCTTGAGCGCCTCGGTGAGCAGCGCATAGGGCTTGCGCGGCGCCCTTGTCGGGTGCGAGGTAGTAGGTCTTGTCGAAGTACACCGGGTCGATCGACTCGATCGGCACGAACTCGGAGATGTCGACCGAGTGCGTGCCGACCTCCTCGAGCGCCTTGATCTCCTCGGGCGTGAAGAGCACGTACTGGTCCTTGGCGAACTCGTAGCCCTTGACCATGTCGTCGCGCTCGACCACTACGCCTTCCTTCTGGCAGATGTACTGCTGGCTGCAGGCGCGAGCCGCAGGTCTTGTGCAGCAGGTTGAACGAGATGGCATTGGCCGACTGCGTCGCCGAGTACAGCTTCACGGGGATGGCGACCAGCCCGAAGGAGACGGTCAGGGAGCCGATCGAGCGTGCGGCCATGAGTACACCTGCGGTGACGGTTAGCTACTTCTCACGAGATACACCGAAAGCCTTCGTAAGGCTCTGTTTTATCTCAAGTACATCATGCCACCGGTCGCCGTTCTTTGCCAACCTGGCCGGTACATTCTTGATTGTGAAGTCCGTCGGCTCGGCCGCCTCGAGCTCTTCCCAGGTCAGGGGCATGGAAACCGGGGCTCCCGGGCACCCCCCGTGGGGAGTAGGCCACGTTCAGGGTCTTGCCGCGCACGTTCATGTTGTAGTCGATGAAGATCTTGCCGGTGCGCTTCTCGACCGACCACTCCATGGTGATCTCGCGCGGGTGCTCGCGCATCACGTGCCGGCCGACGGTCTCGCAGATGTGCCGCGCCTCATCGAAGGTCACCGTGCGCTCGATGGGCACGAACACGTGCAGGCCGGTCTTGCCGGAGGTCTTGACGATCGCCGTGAGCGACATCTCCTGCAGCAGCGCGCGCAGCCAGAAGGCGACGCGCTTGCCCACCGCGAAGCCGCGCTTGTTCAGCTCCGGCTCGGCGCCCTTGGCCTCCTTGCCGGAGTAGATGTACGGATCGATGTCGAAGACCAGGTAGTCCGGGTAGTTGAGGATCGAGGACTCGAGCGCGGCGAGCGAGCTTGCGTAGTCGGTCTGTGCGCCAGCTGCCTCGGGCGCCAGCTGGGCGCGCGAGTGCCAGACGTGGAACTCGAGCGTGCCGACCTGGCCGAGCCACAGCAGGCTCGGCAGGTTGTTGGCGAGCAGGTAGCGGTGGCTGCCGTCGCGGTGCTCGGAGTACACCGTCACCGACTCGACGAACGCGGGCAGCGCCTGCGCCCAGTGCTTCTGGAAGAAGCGCTCGCCGTTGATGCCCTCGGGCATGCGGATCATGGTCAGCGGCCGGTCGGCGAGGTGCGGCAGCATGAAGCGCGCGACGCGCGGCGAGGTAGCGCGATCAGGTCGCGCTTGGTGATCGCCGGCTGCCGCTGCGCGCGCATCGGCCGGCCAGTAGATGCGATCGAGGTTGGTGAGCTTGATGCGCTCGCCGCCGACGCTGAGTTCGAGGCTCTTGGCCGGGTTCTCGAGCTGCTCGAGGACCGCGGCGGCCTCGTCGTCGGCCGCGCCGGCAGTGGCGGGCGCGGCGCGTGCGGGCACGCGCGGGTGCGCTGCATCGGCGCGCCCCGGCGCTCCGGCGCACCGACTGCTGCGGGTCGATGTCATCGCGCAGGCGCACGAACACCGGCGCGCGCAGCGCGCCGTCCGGGGTCCATTCGCTGAAGGCCACCTCGGCGACCAGCTTCGGGCTTCAGCCAGGTGGTCGGGCGGTGCAGCGGCGGCTCTGCGGCGAACGGCGAGCGCTTGGCGCGCGAGGCCGGCGGCGCGCTTGAGCAGCTGCGCGATGACCGCATCGTCGAGGCCGGAGCCGACGTGCCCGGCGTACTGCAGGCGCTTGCCCTGCCAGTAGCCGAGCAGCAGCGCGCCGAGCGGCTCGCGCGCGCCCTTGCCGCGGGTGTAGCCGCCGACGACGAACTCGCCCTGACTGGCCGGCCTTCACCTTCAGCCAGGCCGGCGAGCGCCTGCCGGGGTAATAGGCGGCGTCGAGCCGCTTGGCGACGATGCCCTCGAAACCCAGCTCCAGCGCCGCGCCGTACAGCTGCTCGGCGTCTGCGGACACGTGCACCAGCTGCAGGTGCTGCGCGGCAGCCAGGCACTGCGACAGGTAGCGCCGGCGGTCCGCGTACGGCGCGCCGCGCAGGTTGAGGCCCGCCAAGTGCAGCAGGTCGAAGCACACCAGCACCACCGGCGCCGCGCGCTGCGCGGCTGCGATCTCCGGCGCGCTCTTCAGCTGCGCGCGGTTCTGCAGCGCGTTGAAGGACGGCCGGCCAGCGGCATCGAGCGCGACGATCTTCGCCGTCGAGGACCATCGTGCGCCAGCGGGCTGCTGCGCAAGATCAGCGACCAGTTCCGGGAACAGCTGCGTGAGCTCGAGCCCGCGGCGTGACTGCAGGCGCACGCTGCCGTCGCTCCAGGAAGGCGATGACACGATAGCCGTCGAGCTTCGGTTCATAGCGCCACTGCGGGCTCGAGCGCGGCAGCTCCGCCGCTCTCGGCCAGCATCGGCTTGATCTGGCGCGGCAGCGCTTCCGCCGGACCGCCGGGCACCAGCCGCGCCGCCTGCCAGGCGCTGCGCGATCCCCCGCGGGGCCACCTCCTCGAGCGCGGCGCCGCTGATCACCGAGTGGTGCTGCGCGAGCAGGTCGTTGGCTGCGCGCGAAGCGGTCCTTGTGCTTGATGAGCAGCCACTGCTGCGGCTTCGCGGTGCGCACGAGTGCATACGAGCCCTTGAGCTTCGTCCCGCACAGCGTGAAGCTGAGCTTGCCGGCCTGCAAGCTCCGCGCGCACGCGTTGCTCGGCGGCCGCGCGGTCGTCGAAGGCGTACTCGCCGCCCTCATCGGGCGAGTAGACCCCGCAGTCCCAGACGATGACGTTGCCGGCGCCGTACTGTCCGGCCGGGATCATGCCCTCGAACGAGGCGTAGTCGAACGGGATGGTCCTCGACCTGCGACGGCCATGCGCTTGTCGGCCGGGTCGCGTCGAGGGCCCCTTGGGCACCGCCCAGGACTTCAGCACGCCGTCGAGCTCGAGGCGGAAGTCGTAGTGCAGCTGCCGCGCGGCGTGCTTCTGCACCACGAACAGCAGCGGGCCGCTGCGCCCGGCGACCGGCTTGGCGGCCGGTTCCGGCGTGCGCGTGAAGGAGCGCTTGGCGGCATAGCGCTCCAGCGCGGCGCTTGCTCATGCGTGCGCCCGGAGCCAGCCGGCCAGCGCGCCGAGCAGCTCAGCGCGCACCTGCGGGTCCTTGCGGCCGGTGCGCGCCGGCACGTGGAACGAATGGTCAGCATCGGCGACCCAGTGCACGCGTGGCGCGCTGCGCCCAGCCGCACCACCACCGCCTCCAGCAGCGACGCGCTCGGCGAGCGCATCGGCGGTGCCCTGCACGAAGAGCATCGGCACGTGCACGTCGGCGAGGTGCCGGGCGCGGGTATCCGCCGGCGCGCCGGCCGGGTGCAGCGGGAAGCCCAGGAAGGCGAGCCCGCGCACCCCCGGCAGCGGTGCGAGCGCCTGCGCCTGGGAAGTCATGCGCCCGCCGAAGGAGCGGCCGCCGGCGAACAGCGGCAGCCCGGGAGTCAAGCGCGCCGCCGCAGCCACCGCTGCGCGCACCGTGGCGTGGCACAGCGCCGGCGGGTCGGGGCGGCGCGAGCCGCGCTGCATGTAGGGGAACTGGAAACGCAGGGTGGCGATGCCGAGTTCCCCGAGCTCCTGCGCGGCGGCCTGCATGAAGGCGTGGTCCATGCCGGCGCCGGCCCCATGCGCGAGCACGTAGCAGGCGCCGGGCGAGTCCGGCAGCACCAGGCGCGCTGCGACCGTGTGCTGCGGATCTACCGTTATGCTCAGCAGCTCCCCGGTGCCGGGGCTCGCGGTTGGCAAGGCTCGTCAACTCCCTGAGGCGGCGCGCACACCGGCGCTTCGCGCATAGTACAACGCGGGCGCGAGCTTGCGCAGGCGCGCGGCGGCCTGCTAGAGCATCTCCTGCAGCAGCCGGGCAATGCGCGCCAGGTGCCGCTCGATGTGGGTCACGCGCGCTTCGAAAATGCGCTCGATCGACAGCCCCGTCAGGCAGCAATGGGCGAAGGTGAGCGCCTCGCGCAGCTGCGCATCGGTGAGGCTCGACTCGGGAAATACCTGCCGCACCACCCGCAGGTGGGCGCGGCCCTGGCGCTGCTCCCAGGCACGGGCGCGCTGGCGGCGCGCGCCGCGGGTCGCGCGCAGGATCTCCAGTGACACGCGGTAGTGGTCTGCCCGGTAGTGATCCCACATCCGTCGGATGAGCTCGGTGGCGCGCCGGCGGCGCGAGCCGCCCAGCAGCCCCGGGGCGCTCATCGCGGCCAGGAAGCGCGCATAGGCCAGCGCCAGAATCTCCTCCAGGATCTCTTCCTTGCAACCGAACTGGTGCTGGGCGGCGCCCCAGGTGATGCCGGCGCGCCGGGCGATGGCGGTCGCCGTCGCCGCGGCGAAGCCTCCCTCGCGGATCAGGCCCAGGGTCGCCGCGATCAGCCGCGCGCGCGTGCGCTGGGTCTTGCGCGCCTGGCGGCCGGGGACGGGGGCTTTGGCTGGGGCCATGGGCGGCGCGGCAGTTAACGGCGGGTGGCCAAAAATATACACGCAACGAGTTCATTCGGGACTACACTCGTCCAATAAAAACATTACGCTGCAATGTTTTCTGCCGCGGAGCGCCCATGACGCCTGAGCAACGCAACAAGCAGCTCGTGGAGGAGTTCTTTGCGGCCATGAATGCCGGGGACGTGCCGCGGGATCGTGGCCGCGTACGCCGACGACGGCTACCTGCAGACCATGGGGCGCACGCTCATTTCCGGCAAGTTCAGCAAGGCACAGATCCAAGGCGCCGCCGGCCAGATCTATCGAGGTCTTCCCGCAGGGCATACAGTTCACGATCGATGCGCTGACCGCCGAGGGTGAGCGCGTCGCGGTCGAGGCGCACTCGCGCGGCCAGCACGTCTCCGGCAAGGTTTATACCAACGAGTACCATTTCCTGTTCGTGTTCCGCGCCGGCAAGCTCGCAGTGCTCAGGGAGTACATGGATTCCGAGCGCGTGACGGATATCCTGTGTGGCGGGCAGCGGCCGGCGCCGCGCGCTGACGCATGAGTGCGCCAGTCGTGCGCGCCGCCGGCGTGGCGCTGACCTTTCCGTCAGGCGCGGCGCTGGTGGCAGGCAGCGGCAACATCGGTGCGGCGGTGACGCGGCGCCTGGCGATGGCGGGCGTGCCGGTGGTGTTCACTTACCAGAAGAATTCGCAGCGCGCGCAGGCATTGCAGCAGGAGCTCGCCGCGCAGGGCGGCGGCGGCGCAGGCCGCGCAGCTTGATTTCGAGGATGCGGCCGCGGTGCAGCGCGTGGTCGCGGAGACCGCCGGCGGCACGGGCGGCTGCACACCGTCGTGTACTGCTCGGGACCGAACATCCCCTTCCTATACGGTGCGCGAGATGCCGGCGGAGACGCTGGCCTACCACTTCCGCGCCGATACGCTGGGCTGCTTCCGGCTGTTCCAGCAGGCCATCCCGTTGCTGGAGGCCGGCGGCGGCGGATCACTCACCGCGTGCGTGAGCATGGCGAACCACCGCGCGCTGGAGACCGACGGCCTGTCGACGATCCCGAAGGCGGCCGTCGAATCCCTGGTGCGCCAGATCGCCGCCGAGGAGGCGGCCAGCAGGATTCGCGCCAACGCGGTGCCGATCGGCTGGGTGGGCGGCTTCGCCAACAGCTTCGCGGAGGCGCGCGCCTATACCGCCGCGATGAGCGGGCCGGAGGCGAGCGCGACGCGCGCGCTGATGGAAAAGATCATGTCCTGGATCCGCATGGGCCGCCCGGGCACTGGCGAGGAGGCGGCGAACATCGTCGCGTTCCTGGCCTCCGAGCAGGCCTCCTACGTCACCGGCTGCCTGATACCGGCGGACGGCGGCGCGATACTGTAGGCGCGCAGGGCAGCTGCAATGGAACCGGTCATCCTCGACCCCTACGACCACAACTTTCACTGGGACCCGTATCCCGTATTACCGTGCCGCGCGCGAGCGCGACCCGGTGTACTACTACGAGCCGGGCGGGTTCTGGCTGTTGACCAAGTGGGACGACGTCAACCAGGCGTTCAAGGACCACAAGACCTTCATCAACACCGGCGCCCAGGCGCTCGAGAAGGACGCCAACGAGAAACTGCCGTACCCGCTGTTCATCGCCAGCGACCCGCCGGAGCACACCCGTCAGCGCGCGATCCTGGCGCCGCTGATGATGCCGGCCGCTCTGGCTAAGCTCGAGCCCTACGTCCGCGAGCGCACCCGCGAACTGCTGGCGCCGCACCTCGAGGCCGGCCGGCTGGACTTCGTGGCGGACCTTGCCTGCTACCTGCCGATGGACGTGATCTCCCAGCTGATCAACATCCCGGTCGCCGATCGCGACCACGTGCGCGGCTGCGCGGATGATCTGATCGCGCGCGAGGACAAGCAGACCGACCTTTCCGAGCGCAACGTCGCCGGCTACATGGGGCTGGCCCAGTACTTCGAGGAGCACACGGCGCGCCATGCCGCGCCGCCCTACGGCCAGGATCTGCTGGGAGCGATGCTGCGCGCGCAGCAACAGGGCGGTGATGAACGCACGCCGAGGTGGTCGGCAACCTGATACTGCTGGCCATCGCCGGCAACGAGACCACCACCAAGCTCATCGGCAACATGGCGTACCGGCTGTGGGAGCACCCGCAGCAGCGTCAGCTGCTGGCGGCCGACCCGGCGCTCATCCCCAAGGCGATCGAGGAGACGCTGCGCTTCGACGGCTCCTCGCACATCCTCGTGCGGCGCGTCGCCGTGGACGTCACCCTGCGCGGCAAGACCCTGAAGCAAGGGCGATCGCGTCGGCCTGTGCGTGATCTCGGCCAACCGCGATTCCGACAAGTTCAAGAACGCGGAAGAGTTCGACATCACGCGCGGCTCGCGCGACCACATGGCCTTCGGCTACGGCGTGCATGCCTGCCTGGGGGCGGCGCTGGCGCGACTGGAGACTCGCGTCGTGTTCGAGGAGGTCATGCGCCTGCTCCCGGACTACCAGATCGAGGAGGGCGGCTTGAAACGCGTACACAACCCAAACGTCCGCGGCTTTACCCACGTGCCCGCGCACTTTGCCAGGCTGCCATGAACGCGGCCACCGAGCGGCCGCTGCACAGGTGGCCGGGGAGCCGCGGCTGCTCATCGACGGCCGGCTCACCGAGGCCCGCTCCGGCGCGCGCTACCCGAACATCAGCCCGGTCACCGAGCAGGTGATCGGCACCGTCGCCGATGCGGACGCTCGACGATGCGGCGGCCGCGATCGCCGCGGCGCGCCGCGCGTTCGATGCGACCGGATGGTCGACCGACCGCGCACTGCGCCACCGCTGCCTTACCCAGCTGCGCGACGGCCTGCGGGCCGGGCTTGCCGATCTTTGCGAGCAAGTCATGGCCGAGGTCGGCGCCACCGAGGCCATCACGGTCCACGGCCCCCAGGGCAAGGGGCCGCTGGAGATCCTGGACTATTACCTGGAGCTGATGCCGCGCTATCGCTGGGAAGACGAGCTGCCGGTCACGCGGCACATGGGAGTGCCGAGCAAGCGGTTACTGTGGCGCGAAGCGGCCGGTGTGGCCGCCGCGATCACCCCGTGGAACATCCCGTTCCACATCAACGTGGCGAAGGTGATCCCGGCACTGGCCGCCGGCTGCACCGTGATCCTCAAGGCCGCCCCTGAGACCCCGTGGTCGGCGACCTTCATCGGGCGCATCGCCGCCGAACAGACCGACATGCCCGCCGGGGTGCTCAACGTGCTCACCTCCAGCGACCGCGGACGGGTGGGCGAGCTGCTGGCATCCGACCCGCGCGTGGATGTGGTCTCCTTCACCGGTTCCACCGACCACGGGCCGGCGCGTGATGGAACTGGCCTCGGCGACGGTCAAGCGCGTGTTCCTGGAGCTGGGCGGTAAGTCGGCAACCATCGTGCTCGACGACGCGGACTTCAGCAGCGCGCTGCTGTCCGGCTTCGCGGTGTGCTACCACGCCGGCCAGGGCTGTGCCATACCCACGCGCCTGCTGCTGCCGCGCAAGCGCTACGCGGAGGGGGTCGAGTTCCTGAAGACCGCTTTCGCGCAGTTCACCTACGGCGACCCGCGCGGCGCGGGGCAGATCATGGGGCCGCTGATCAGCGCACGCCAGCAGGCGCGGGTACTCGAGTACATCGAGCTCGGCAAGCGCGAGGGTGCGCGGCTGGTATGCGGCGGCGGGCGCCCCGCACACCTCGCACGCGGCTACTACGTCGAGCCGACGATCTTCGCCGATGTCAGCAACGACATGCGCATCGCCCAGGAGGAGATCTTTGGCCCGGTGCTGGTCGTCATCGCCTACGACGATGACGAGGACGCGGTGCGCATCGCCAATGACTCCATCTACGGGCTCTCGGGTGCGATCATCGGCAGCACCGAGCGCGCGCTGCAGATGGCGCGCCGGATTCGCACCGGAACGATGAACGTGAACGGCGCCAACTTCTTCGCCCCCGACTCCCCCTTCGGCGGCTACAAGCAGAGCGGCATCGGCCGCGAGATGGGCGTGGCGGGCCTGGAGGAATACCTGCAGCTCAAGACCGTGGCGGTGCCCGGCTGAGCGCCGGTGCGGCTGCTGAAGCGGGAGTGCCGTGACCGAGTCGTATCTGAAGGGTCGGGTGATTGCGGTGACCGGTGCCTCGAAGGGCCTGGGGCTGGCGGCTGCCACCAGCCTCGTGGCGCGCGGCGCGCGGGTTGCCCTGATTGCGCGCAACGCCGCGCCGCTGGCGGCCGCCGTGCGCGCGCTCGGGCGAGCCGGCGGCACTGGCGCTCGTGGCAGACGTGCGCAGCAAGGCGGCCATGCAGGCGGCGCTGGCGCAGGTCATGCAGCGCTTCGGCCGGCTCGACGGACTGGTGAACAACGTGGGCTTCCAGTTCGCGCGCCGGCTTGAGCTCATGCCCGAGCAAGAAGTGCGCGAGGTACTGGAGCTTAATTTCCTCAGCGCCGTGTTTGCCTGCCAGGTGGCGGTCCCGCTGATGCGCTCCGGGGGCGGCGGCCGGATCGTTAACATTTCCTCCTCCACGGTGCGCCACGAGAACGAGTTCTCGCACCTGGGTATGTACTCAGCGAGCAAGGCGGCGCTGGAGCACTTCTCGCGCGAGCTGCGCCACGAGGTTAAGGGCGACAACATCACGGTGACCGTGTTCAGCCCCGGGGCGGCCGCCACCGGCAGCGTTGCCAACTTCGACCCGCAGGCCCTGCAGGAGGCGATGCAGGACTGGCTGACCAAGGGGCCGAAGTTCGACGGCGCATTGCAGCCGCAGGTCGTGGGCGAGGCCATCGCCGGCTGCTTCGAATTTCCGCCAGGGGCGTCGCTGGAGTTCGTCGAGTTGCGCCCGAGCGTCCCCACGCCGAAGATGCTCGAGTCCGACTGGAAGCGTTAGCCACCCTACTGCGGGGGCGGGCCCTCGGTAACGCGCACCAGGTCCTGCGGGCGCAGCCACTTGCGGAAGCTGTCCTGCACGCCCTTGGCATCCAGGGCGATGTAGTGCCGCGCCGCATTGGTCGGCTCGTCCAGCGGCAGCCCCTGGTCGACGCGGCTCAGCAGCCCCTGCGCGATCTCGGGCACGCCTGCCTCGCTCAGGGGCAGCTGCCGCACGAGGCAGGCCTTGGCCCGTGTCAGCTCGTCGTCGCCAACCGGAGTTGACTGCATTGCCACCAGCTCGCGCGACACCATGCTGGCGGCTTTGAGTACGTTCTGCGGGTCGCTCGCGTATTCCACCAGGTATATGCCCCGGGTCCGGCCGGCCTGCAGGAAGGAACCCACCGAGTACACCAGCCCGGAGTTCTTGCGCAGGTCAATGCTCAGGCGGGTAGCGTAGAAGCTGCCGCCGAGCACCGCGTTGCCCAGCTCCAGCGGATAATAGTCGGGATCGGCGCGCGTCAGCGCCAGGGTCTGTGCCAGGATCACGCGGTCCTGGACGCGGCTGGCATCCGGAACCGCGATGGTATTCACCGCGTTGGGCGGCACCACCGGCAGGTCGATCTGCGGCCGCGGGCCCTGTGCACGCCAGTCCCCGAAGTACTTCTCGATCGTGGCGCGCGCGGCCTCCGGAGTCGTCTTGCCGATCACCACGATCGTCGTCATGTCCGGGCGGAACACGCGCTGATAGTAATCGCGGACCTGCTGCGGCGTCAGCGAGCGCACGCTCTCGGGCGTGGACATGCGCAGCGCGGGGTCAACTGCCGGATAAAGGGCGCCGCGCAGCGAGCGCTGCGTGAGAAAGCCCGGACTGGCATTCCTGGAGGCGACGCCGAGGGCTGTTTGGCTGCGGATGACCTGCAGCGCTGCATCCGGCAGCGCCGGATGCAGCTCGTTATCGGCCAGGAGTTCGATGGCGCGCCCGAACTGCTCGCTCAGCGCCTGCGCCGAGAAATCCGTGCCGGCCTTCTCGCGCGCGCCGATCGCATCCAGTTGCTGCTGGAAGGCGAGGCGGTCGAGCTTCTCGCTACCGTACCCCAGCAGGCGGTCCAGTACGGGGGCGACCCCTTCCTCGCCGGGCGCCTCCTGCATTTCCGGGCGATTGCGGATGTGCCCGTACACGCTCACCGTGTCACTCACGTCTTCGGTCTGCACGATCAGGCTGAGGCCGTTGGGAAGCGTGCTCACGATCGGGTGCAGCGTGGACGGTGGCACCTCCAGGCGGCGCAGCGCCTTTTCCGCCCATTCGGGCAGCAGCGTGGGGTGCGCCTCGCCGAGGGCAATCGACTCCTGGCCGCCGAAGCCGCCCCGCGCGGGCACCGGCTGGCCGGAGCCGCGCGGTTGCATGATGCCGACGATCGCGTGGTTGAGGTCGAGGTACTTGCGCGCGACGCGGTTGACGTCAGCCACCGTCACCTTCTCGATGCGCGCCAAGTCTTCGTCCGGGGAATCGAGGCCGTACAGCGCGAGCGCGTCCGCCCAGATCGAAGCCAGCTCCGGGATTGAGTTGCGCTGGAACTGCGCTTCACTGCGCTCCTGCAGCTTGGCGGCCGCCACCAGCTCTTCGGGTACCCCGTCGCGCGCCACGCCTTCGAGGATGCCGCGCAGCTGCGCCTCGAGGGCCTTGGCATCGTCGCCGGCATTGAAGGACAGCACCGCGTAGGCGAGGCCGGCCTCGGGCAAGGGGTCGAGGGCGAACTCCGCCCCGGTCGCCTTGCCCTGCGGCACCAGCCCGTAGAGCGCGAAGCGCTTGCTGCTCAGTACGTCCGCGAGCACCTCGAGCGCCGGATAGTCCGCGTCCCGCGGACCCGGCGTGCGCGTGGCGAGCATCAGGGTCCCGGCGGGCTGGTCAGTGTCCACGGTGAAGGAAATCGGCTGCACCGGCCGCAGCTGCACGCGTGGCCTGGCCGGCAGCTTCTTGGCGGGTATGGCGCCGAACAGGCGCTTCACCTCGCTGAGCGTCGCCTCCGGGTCGACGTTGCCGGCGATCACCAGTATCGCGTTGTTGGGCGCATACCAGGCGTCGTGGAAGCTCTTGAGCATCTGCGCGGTGGTCTTGTCGAAGGACGGCCGTGTGCCGAGGGCGTCGTGGGCATAGGGAGTGCCGGTGAACATGCGCTCGCGTAGCCTGGCGAAGAGCTTGTAGCCCGGCTCGGACAGGTCCTGCGCCACCTCCTGCTCGATCGCGCCACGCTCGTGCTCCCACTCCTTGGGGGTGGCGAGCACCGCGCGCATGCGCAGCGCCTCGATGTTCAGGGCAATGTCCAGATCCTCCGCGGGCACGGTGAACAGGTACTGGGTCAGATCCTCGCGGGTGTTGGCGTTGAAGTCCCCGCCCACGATGCTGCCGATGTCCGCGAGCTGGTCGGCGGTCAGTCCGGGACTGCCGCGGAACATCATGTGCTCCATCGCGTGCGCGGTGCCCGGGAAGCCGACGGGCGCCTCGTCCGAGCCTGCAAGATAGTTGACCGAGGTGGCCACCACCGGCGCCAGCGAGTTGCGCACGATCACCACGCGCAGTCCGTTGGCGAGCGTTGCGCGCAGTACGCCGGTCTCGGCCGCCTGGGCACGGCACAGCCCGCAGGCCAGTGCACTCAGGACAGCGAGGAGGGCGAGCGCGGCCAGTGGCGCCCGGCGGACGTAGAAGGTGTGCGGCATGACGGATCCGGGGTGGGCGGTGAAGCGGCCAGTATAAGCGATGGCCGCGGCGCCATTTTTTGCCACAAATCATCTGCGCAGCGGCGCTTTTGCGCCACGGCCCGGGCGCACGCAGGCGTTGAACTGGCAGTCGTAAGGGGGGGCGGAAGTCGTTCCACCAGCAACGTACCAGGAGTCACGCCATGAAGATCTTCACTTCCACAGTTCGCGCCGGCGCCATCGGCCTCGGACTCGTCGCCTACGTGGCCGCGCTGCCGGCCCGTGCCGATGAAGTCGTGGTCCAGACGCAGGGGCAGTCGAAGCAGGCCACGGCCGGTGGCGTCACCGGGCTGGTCGTGGGCGCGGCCGCCGGCGGTCCCATCGGCGCCGTCGTGGGCCTGACCGCGGGGGTCATTCTCGGCGACCGCTACCACCGCCAGAAGGAGGCCGCCGCCGCCCTGGCCTCCAACCTGGGCCAGACTGAGGCCGAGCGCGCGCAGCTGGCACAGCATGTCGTGGAACTCGACACGACCTTGAATGCCGCACAGGCGCGCGATGCACTCAAGGAGCAGGCGCTGCGCCAGACCAACGAGCTGGGTATCGACGTAGGCTTTCGCACCAATGACGATGCGATCAGCCTGCAGACCCTGCCGCCGCTGATGAAGCTCGGGGCGCTGGCAGCGGCCCTGCCACAGGCCCAGGTGCGCGTCGCCGGCTTTGCCGATCCACGGGGCGATGAGGACTACAACCAAGCGCTGTCGCTGCGCCGGGCGCAGGGGGTGGCAGCGGTGCTGGCCAGCGCCGGAGTGGCACCCGAGCGCATCGTCATCGAGGCGCATGGCAAGGGTGACTCGACGACGCGCGCGGGGGACCTGGACGGCTACGCCTTCGACCGGCGCGTCACTGTGCGGCTGGAGCTGCCCGGCAGCGAGCAGGTCGCCCGCCGTGAGTAGCGCGCCCAGCCGCTGGCAGCGGGGCGCGTCGCGGGGCGAGCCCGCGACGCGCCTTCGCGCTAGACTTTGCTGGCATGCCTACCTCTGCGACAGCGCCATGAGCAGTGCCATCGTCCGTCTCGACGGGCCGGTTGATCCGGAGGCTTCGGTGCCGGCTGCGGACCGGCTCATCGCCGGGAGCCCGCGGCTGGAGGTGCGCAACTACTTTGCAGACGACAGCCAGCAGTTCTTCGCGGGGCGCTGGACGGCGACGCGCGGCAAGTGGCGCATCCGCTATAGCGAGAACGAGCTGTGCATTATGACCGCCGGCAGGGTCGTGCTGGAGAGCGCCAGTGGCGAGCGCAGCGCCTTCGGCCCGGGCGATGCCTTCGTGGTGCCCGCCGGTTTCGTGGGCACTTGGGAGGTCGTCGAGGATTGCTCGAAGATCTACGCGATTTTCGAATCCCGCGGTTGATTACCCGACACTCTTAAGCTGACATAACACCCAGTCGTATTGACGGCGGTCGCAGATCTGCGACTGCCTGCTTCACCGCACCACGGCCCAATGTAAAGGTAGGCATCCTGGTCGTGCCTTCCGGAGGTGTGTCGTGCAAACCATTACTGTTACTGCAGAGCGCAGCAGCGCGCTCAGCCTGTCAGAGATGGAGCTGCTGGTCGGCAGCGCCATCGTTATCGGCCTCCTGGTGTGGATGGTGCTGTCGAAGATGCGCCGCGACCACAACGAGCCGCAGGCCTAACGATCGATTCCTGCCGGGCCGGGCGCTGTGCGCCCGGCCCCTGTCCGTCCCCGCGCGTTACCTGCTACAGGCTGCGCAGCACTTCCGCCAGCGTGCCGAACATCTGCTCGATCTGCGCCGGCTCGACGATCAGCGGCGGTGACATCGCGATGATGTCCGCAGTCTGGCGTACCAGCACGCCGCGCTCGAAACACCTGGTAAAGACGTCGTACGCCCGCGCCCCCGGCTTGCCGGCCAGCGGCTCGAGCTCCAGCCCCAGGATCAGTCCGTAGGTGCGGATGTCGATGACGTGCGGCAGGCCGCGCAGCGCGTGCGCTGCATCCTCCCACTGCTTGCCGAGCGTCTTCGCCCGCGTCAGCAGCCCGTCGCGCCGGTAGATTTCCAGGGTCGCAAGGCCGGCGGCGCAGGCCACCGGGTGGGCCGAGTAGGTATAGCCGTGGAACAGCTCGATCCCGTCCGGGCCCTGCATGAACGAGTCGTAGATGTCCTTGGTGACCAGCACGCCGCCCATCGGGACGCAGCCATTCGTCAGTCCCTTGGCCATGGTGATCATGTCCGGCTTCACGCCGAACTCGTCCGCGGCGAACGGCGCGCCGGTGCGCCCGAACCCGGTGATCACCTCGTCGAATATCAGCAGGATGCCGTGCTTGTCGCAGATCTCGCGCAGGCGCTTGAGGTAGCCGCGCGGCGGCAGCAGCACGCCGGTGGAACCGGCCAGCGGCTCGACGATCACGGCGGCGATGTTGGAGGCGTCGTGCAGCGCGACCAGCTTTTCCAGCTCATCCGCCAGCTCCGCGCCGTGTTCCGGCAGCCCGCGCGAGAAGGCGTTCCGGGCCAGGTTGTGGGTATGCGGCAGGTGATCGACGCCCGGCAGCAGCGTTGCCGACCAGGTCTTGCGGTTGGGTGATATCCCGCCGACGGAAATGCCGCCGAAGCCCACGCCGTGGTACCCGCGCTCGCGGCCGATGAAGCGCGTGCGCGTCCCCTGACCGCGCACGCGGTGATAGGCGAGGGCGATCTTCAGTGCCGTGTCGACCGACTCGGAGCCGGAGTTGGTGAAGAAGACGTGGTCCAGGCCCTTAGGTGCGATCTTGATCAGTTCGTTGGCGAGCGCAAATGCCTGCGGGTGGGCCATCTGGAACGGGGGCGCGTAGTCCATCGTCTGCAGCTGCGCGGCCACCGCCTCGGTGATCTCGTGCCGCCCGTGGCCGGCATTCACACACCACAGACCCGCGACCGCATCGAGCACCTGCCGCCCGTCCGGAGTCCAGTAGTGCATGCCGCTCGCCCTGGCAAGCAGTCGCGGCTTGGCCTTGAACTGGCGGTTGTGCGTGAACGGAAGCCACAGGGCTTCCAGATCGGAGCGGGAGAGGGCTGCGGAATTGGGCATGGCGGGCACGGTTCCGATGGGGTGAGGGGAGGGTGCGGATGATAAATAAAGTGGACAAATTCGACCACTGGAGGGATATTTCCGCCTTCCTTGTCTAGTATATTAAACAACATGAGCATTGATGTCGGGACACGCCTGCGCAGCATTCGTACCGCCTTCGGCCTGTCCCAGCGCGAACTGGCCCGACGTGCCGGAGTGACCAACGGTCTGATCTCCCTGATCGAGCAGAACCGGGTAAGTCCTTCGGTCAGTTCCCTCAAGAAGGTGCTCGATGGAGTGCCGATGTCGCTGGCGGAGTTCTTCACGCTGGATCTGGCCACCGCGCCGCAGGCGTTCTTCGGCGCCGAGGAGCTGGTGGAGCTTGGCAACGAGGAGGTGTCGCTGCGCCTGGTTGCCGCGCAGCGGCCCGGGCGGCAGCTGACCGTGCTGCAAGAGCGCTACGCACCCGGTGCGGCTACCGGCGAGGAAATGCTCGCGCACCGCGGCGAGGAGGCCGGCGTGGTGATCCGCGGGCGCATCGAACTCACCGTCAGCGGCGCGACCCGGGTGCTCGGTCCCGGCGAAGCCTATTATTTCGCCAGCCAGCTGCCGCACCGCTTCCGCAACGCCGGTCGTGAGCCGTGTGAGATCATCAGCGCCTGTACCCCTCCGACTTTCTGAAGCGTTCGAGAACCCTCATGAATGCCCAGCCCGAGATCGTCTCCTGGCACGAGCGCGCCCGTTCCGTTGCCATCCCCACCCAGGCTTTCATCGACGGGCGCTACGTCGATGCCGCCTCGGGTGCGACCTTCAACTCGGTCAATCCCGCCACCGGCAAGGTGCTGGCGCAGGTGGCCGCCGGTGACGCGGAGGACATCAACCGTGCCGTGGCCTCTGCGCGCGCCGCGTTTCGCAAGGGCGTGTGGGCAAACCTGCCGCCGGCGCGGCGCAAGAAGGTCCTGTCGCGCTTTGCCGAACTGATCACCGCGCACGGCGACGAACTGGCGCTGCTTGAAACCTTGGACATGGGCAAGCCGATCTCCGACAGCCTGCAGGTCGACATTCCCGCCGCCGCGCGCTGCATCCAGTGGTACGCCGAGGCGATCGACAAGGTGTACGACGAAGTGGCGCCAACCGGCCCGGGCGCGCTCGCCCTGATCACGCGCGAGCCGCTCGGAGTGGTCGGGGCGATCGTGCCGTGGAACTTCCCGCTGGTGATGGCGGCCTGGAAGATCGCCCCCGTGCTGGCCGCGGGCAATTCGCTGGTGCTCAAGCCCTCGGAGAAGTCCCCGCTCACCGCCCTGCGCATCGCGGAGCTGGCGCTCGAGGCGGGAGTGCCGCCGGGGGTGATGAACGTCGTCCCGGGTTACGGCCACACCGCGGGCAAGGCGCTCGCGCTGCACATGGACGTCGACTGCGTCGCCTTCACCGGTTCCACGGCGACCGGCAAGACCATCATGCAGTATGCCGGGCAGTCGAACCTCAAGCGTGTGTCGCTCGAGTGCGGCGGCAAGTCCCCCAACATCGTGCTGGCTGACTACCCGAACCTGGAGAAGGCGGCCACGGCCGCCGCCTTTGCCATCTTCTTCAACCAGGGCGAGATGTGCTCCGCCGGCTCGCGCCTGCTGCTGCAGGAGGGGATCCAGGACGCGGTGCTCGACAAGGTCGCGGAGATTGGCCGCACCATGCAGCCGGGCGATCCGCTGGAACCGGCCACGCGCCTGGGGGCGATCGTGGATGAGACGCAGATGAAGCGCGTGCTCGGCTACATCGACGCTGGCCAGCGCGAGGGGGCGAGCGTGCGCTTCGGTGGCAAGCGCATGCGCCAGGACAGCGGCGGCTATTTCGTGGAGCCGACCGTGTTCGAGCATGTCTCGCCGCAGATGTCCATCGCGCGCGAGGAGATCTTCGGGCCGGTGCTCTCGGTGCTCACCTTCAAGACCCCGGAGGAGGCGATCGAGATCGCCAACGACGTGGTCTTCGGGCTGGCCGCGGCGGTGTGGACGCGCGATATCACCACCGCCCACCGCATGGCACGCGCGATCCGCGCCGGCACGGTGTACATCAACTGCTACGACGCCGACGACATCACCGTGCCGTTCGGCGGCTTCAAGCAGTCCGGCATGGGCCGCGACAAGTCCCTGCACGCGCTGGAGAAGTACACCGAGCTCAAGACGACCTGGCTCGACCTGTCATGAGCCCAGGTCCCCGGGCGGCGTGAGCGCCGCCCCTCTCAAGTTCCTGGCCAGCGCACCGCGTGGCTTCGGCGACCTGCTGGCGCAGGAGATGCTCGCCTGCGGCGCGACCGACAGCCGTGAGCGTTCGGGCGATGTTGCGTTCACCGGTTCCCTGGAGGTCGCCTACCGGGCGTGCCTGTGGTCGCGCATCGCCAACCGCGTGTTCCTCGAGGTGGCGCAGTTCGAGGCTGCGACGACCGAGGAGTTCCTCGCCGCGGTCACGCGCATCGACTGGGCGGCACACCTAAGCCCTGGCGCCACGCTCGCCTGCGACTTCACCGGCCGTCATCCGTCCATTACCCACACGCATTTCGGGGCGCTCAAGCTCAAGGACGGCATCGTCGACTCACTGCGGGCGGCCAGCGGCGCGCGGCCCGACATCGCGCTCGAGCGGCCGGACGTGCGCGTGCACGCCCATGCGCACGGTGCGCGCATCAGCGTCTCGCTCGACCTTTCGGGCGAGAGTCTGCACCGGCGCGGCTACCGCGGCGCCGCCGGCGAGGCGCCGCTCAAGGAGAACGTGGCCGCAGGGGTGCTGCTGCGCACGCAGTGGCCGCAGCTGGCCGCCGCCAACGCGGAGTTGCTCGACCCGCTGTGCGGCTCGGGGACGTTCTGCATCGAGGCGGCGCTCATGGCTGCCGACCGCGCTCCCGGGCTCACCCGTGACTACTTCGGCTTTCGCGGCTGGCGCGGCCATGACCAGCCGCTGTGGGCGCGCCTGCTGGCGGAGGCAAGCGCGCGGGCGGCGGCGGGGGAGGCCACGGGCGTGACCGTGCGCGGCCAGGACCGCGACGCCATCGCGATCAGGAGTGCGCGCGAGAACGCCGCGCGCGCCGGCGTCGAGCGCTGGGTCAGTTTCCAGACCGGGGAACTCAGCGCCGCCGCCCCGTTACCCGAGCGGCCGCCCGGCCGCCCCGGGCTGCTGTGCACCAACCCGCCCTACGGGGTGCGCCTCGAGAACGACGAGGGGGCGCGTCAGGTGCATCGCGAGCTGGGCACCGTGCTGCGCGAGCGCTTCCAGGGCTGGAACGCCGCGGTGCTCACCGGCGCGCCGGAGCTGGGCCGGGAGCTGGGACTGCGCGCCTACCGCACCCACGCGGTCTGGAACGGTGGCATCGAGTGCCGGCTGCTGCGCATCAAGGTCGAGGCCAGCAGCGCGCGCGAGGCGGGCACGCTGGGCAAGGGCATCGCGCACCTGAAGGACACCCCTGGGGCGCAGATGTTCGCCAACCGGCTGGCCAAGAACATCAAGCACCTGCGCAGCTGGACGCAGCGCGAGGAGGTCAGCTGCTATCGCCTGTACGACGCGGACATGCCCGAGTACGCCTTCGCCATCGATTCCTACCGCACGCTGGAGCCGGAAGCCCAGTGGCTGTACGTGCAGGAGTACGCCGCCCCCGCGGAGATCGAGCTGGACGCGGTGCGCAGGCGCCGCGGCGAGGTGCTGGCCTCGCTGCCGCAGGTGACCGGGGTGCCGAGCGAGCGCATCCAGGTGCGCACCCGGCGGCGTACCAAACGCGGCGAGCAGTACGAGAAGCTCGATCAGCAGGCCGAGTTCTACCTCGTGCTGGAGGGGGGGCTGAAGTTCCGGGTGAACTTCGAGGACTACCTGGACACCGGGATCTTCCTGGACCACCGCCTCACGCGCGCGCGGCTGCGCGCCGCCGCGCGCGGCAAGCGCTTCCTGAATCTGTTTGCCTACACCGGCACGGCCTCGGTGTATGCCGCATCCGGGGGCGCGGCGAGCACCACGACGCTCGACATGTCGCGCACCTACCTTGACTGGGCGCAGCGCAACCTGTCGATCAACGGCTTTCACGGTGCCGCGCACAGCTTCGTACTGGCCGACTGCCGCGAATGGCTCAAGCAAGCGGCAGCTCGCCCCGAGCGTTTCGATTTGGTATTCCTGGACCCGCCGACCTTCTCCAACTCCAAGCGCATGGAAGGCGTGCTCGACATCGAGCGCGACCACGCCGAGCTCATCGGCGACTGTGCGCAGCTGCTGGCGCCCGGTGGCCTGATCGTGTTCTCGACCAACGCACAAAAGTTCCGTCTGGACGAGCAGGTGACGCAGCGCCTCGACGTGCGTGACGTCTCCCCGGCCACACTGCCGAAGGACTTCGAGCGCAATCCGCGCATCCACAAGTGCTACGAGGTGCGCGTCCGCAGTTAGCCTGCAGCGCCTGCCAGGCCGTGCAGGTCCAGTGAACATCACCATCCGACCTGAGGCCCCGACCGACGTGCGCGCAATCGCGGCCGTCACGCGGGCGGCGTTTCTGCACGCGCCGCACACCAGTCACACCGAGCAGTTCATCATCAGCGCCTTGCGCAAGTCCAAGGCGCTCACGGTCTCGCTAATCGCGGCTGTCGAAGGTCGCGTGATCGGCCACGTGGCCGTGTCTGCGGTTTCGATATCGGACGGGGCTGGCGGCTGGTACGGGCTGGGCCCCATCGCGGTGGCCCCTGAGCAGCAGAACCGCGGCGTGGGTTCGCGCCTGATGGACGCAGCCCTGCGCCGGCTCCGGGAGCTTGGCGCGGCAGGCTGTGTCGTGCTCGGGGAGCCTGCGTACTACGGCCGTTTTGGCTTCCGGGCCGATCACCGGCTGGTTCTGCCCGGGGTGCCCGCTGAATACTTCCAGGCGCTCGCGTTCGATGCGTCCCGGCCACGCGGTACCGTCGCGTACCACGAGGCATTCAATGTGCGGGAACCGAGCCGCTGAAGCAGCCCCCTTAGCTCTCGAGCAGTGCCTGCAGCCGCGCGAGCACCTCGTCCCAGTGCTGCGAGACACGGCCCAGATAGTCCTGCATCTCCTTCACCGGCTGCGGATCGAACTGATAGCGGCTCTCGCGTCCGTGGCGCACGCTGTGGACGATGCCGGCGCCTTCCAGCACCCGCAGGTGCTTGGTGACCGCCTGCCGCGTGAGGCGCGTGCCGCCGGTGAGCTGCGCGATCGAGCGCGCCGCGCCGGCGGACAGTGCGTTCACCAGCCCCAGGCGCGTCTCATCCCCCATGGCTGCGAAGACGGCGGCGTGCTGGCGGCGCCGAGCCGCGCTGTTCTCAGGGCTGGCCCGCGACATGGCGTTCGATGTTCTTCATCTGCTGCGTCCAGCCGTTGTCGTTCATGCGCAACGCTTCCGTGCGGCGCTCCTGCGGAACCTTATCGAAGCCGCTCTCGGTGACCACGAGTAGCGTGCCGGTGGCCGTCGGGGTCAGGCGGAACTCCACCAGTGTCGGGGTCTCCTGCGAATAGTCGGCCTTGGGATCCACCGCGTACGGGTGCCAGGTGAAGCTCAGCAGCCGTTCCGGTTCGATCTTCTGGATCACCGCGCGCCAGGTGACGTGCTCGTAGCCGCGATTGGTGATCTGCCCCACGGCCGGCTGGCCCGGCACGAACGGCGAGCTCAGTTTCACCCCGAACCAGGCGCCGAACTCACGGTAGTCACTGATCGCCCGCCAGACACGCGCGACGGGTGCCTTGAGCTCCAGTCGTTTCTCGATTTGCGCATGCATAGTGCAACCTCCAAGTTGCATGATAAGTGAGCGCGCCAAATCCTGCAACCCATAGGTTGCATTACGTCAAGAATGGAGGCGGCATCTGCCAACGGGTGCCTTTACAGCGCCACCGCTGCTGCGATAGCGTCAAAGCCGATGTCCGCCGCCGCGACCATGCATACGATTACGCCGCCCAAGGCCCCGACGGGCCTGCGGGAGGATCCGGCGCGCTGAAGCCCTGCACAGCCGCCGAAATTCCCGAGGCCTCGTCGCGGACCCGACGGGGCCTCTTCGTTTCTGCCACCGGAGAGAATCAATGTCCGCCGTTCCTTCGCGTTCCGCGCCCGTCGTCGCCGTGGTGGGCGCCACCGGCGCCGTCGGTGTCGAGCTGATCCGTTGCCTGGAGCAGCGGCGCTTCCCCTTGGCCGAACTGCGGCTGTTCGCCTCGGCGCGCTCGGCCGGCAAGACGCTGATGTTCCGCGGCGCGCCGCTGCCGGTGCGCGAACTAACCGAGTCGAGCTTCGCCGGCGTGGATATCGCCCTGTTCTCGGCAGGCGGGGCCACCTCGCGCCGCTTCGCGCCACTCGCCGTGGCCGCCGGCGCGACCGTCATCGACAACTCCTCGGCGTTTCGCATGGATGCGCAGATCCCGTTGGTGGTTCCGGAAATCAATCCCGGCGCCATCGGCGGACGCGGCGGCATCATCGCCAATCCCAATTGCTGCGCGATCATCTCTATCACGCCGCTGTGGCCCATCCACAAGGTGAACCGGATCGCACGGCTGCAGCTTGTGACCTACCAGGCCGCCTCCGGCGCCGGGGCTGCGGCGATGGAGGAGCTGCGCGAATCGACGCGGGCATACCTGGAGGGCCGCAGCTACCAGCACACGGTGCTGCCGCACCCGTACGCCTTCAACCTCTTCAGCCACAACACGCGGGTCGATCCGGTCAGCGGCTACAACGAGGAGGAGCTCAAGGTGATCCAGGAGACGCGCAAGATCTTCGGCGACCCCGACATCCGGGTGTCGGCGACCTGCGTCCGCGTGCCGGTGCTGCGGGCGCACGCGATGGCGATCACGTTCGAGTGCGAGCGGCCGATCACACCGGGCGCGGTGCGCGAGCTGTTGCAGCAGGCCCCTGGCGTAAAGCTGGTGGACGACCCGGAGCGCAACTATTTCCCGATGCCGCAGGATGCCACGGGGGGCGAGCCGATCCTGGTGGGGCGCATTCGCCAGGACATCAGTGATCCCAGCGGGCGCTCGATCTCGCTGTTCGTCGCCGGTGACCAGCTGCTCAAGGGGGCCGCGCTCAACGCGGTGCAGATCGCCGAGCTGCTGTGAAGGGGACCAGCGCGGGCACCTCGCTCATGTAGCGGGCGTACTGGCCGGCAAACAGCTCGCGCATGAAGCCCTCCTCGATGCGCAGCTTGCGCCAGAAGGCGGCGAGCACGATGAGCACGCCCAGGAAGCCGCGCGGCTCACCCAGGGCGATCGCGCTGCCGAGCAGCGCGAGCAGCAGTCCGGTGTAGATAGGGTGGCGCACGTAGGCGTACGGACCCGAACGGACCAGCTCATGGCCCTCTTTCTGGGTCACGTCGCCGCTCCAGTTCCTGCCCAGGTGCACGCGGGCCCAAACGGTGATGCCCAGCCCTCCGGCCACCAGCGCCAGCGCCAGCCAGAACCTTGCCGGCAGATCCGGCAGCAGTGGCCGCGACAGCCAGGCAATGCCGAACTGCGGCCAGATGATCAGGTACACGCCCAGCAGTAGCGGCAGCACATGCGAGAGGCGCGAGGCAAGTGACTCGCGGCGCCGGGTCGGCTTGGCGGTGGCCGCGGAGATCAGCCAGTAGAGCAGCCAGGCGAGCCACAGGCCCAGCATCAGCTGCCTGACGTTCATGAGAAGGTGCATCGGCATTGCGTGTCGGCCATTTGCACAGGCGGGGCTGCGCTACAGCATGTCCTTGATGCGGAAGTAGAGCATCGCCAGCACCAGCGCCGGGCGGCGCAGCGCCATGCCGCCGGGGAAGTCGGCGTGCGGGATGCGGGCGAAGACGTCGAAGCGCTCCGCGGTGCCGCCGATCGCCTCGGCGACGAGCTTGCCCGCGATGCCCGTAAGGGCGATGCCGTGGCCGGAGAAGCCCTGCAGGAAATAGACGTTCGGCGCCAGGCGGCCGAAGTGCGGCGCGCGGTTGAGCGTGATGTCCACGTCACCTCCCCAGGCGTACTCGATGCGCACGTCCTGCAGCTGCGGAAAGACCCCGAGCATGCGCGCGCGGGTGGCGCTCGGGGCGTCGAAGGACTTCAGCCCCGAGTAGTTCACGCGGCCGCCGAACAGCAGCCGGTGGTCGGCCGAGCGGCGGAAGTAGTCGAGCACCCAGTTCATGTCGCTGACGGCTGAGTTGTTGGCGATCAGCGCCTGCGCGCGCGCCGCCCCCAGCGGCTCGGTGGCGACGATGTAGGTGGCGACCGCCATGATCTTGGCAGCCAGCGTCGGGGCGGTGGGGCCGAGGAAGACATTGCCGCACAGCACCAGGAAGCGGGCGCGCACCTCGCCGTTGGGCGTGGCGATGCGCACCTTGTCACTGCCGGCGGCCGCGAACGACAGCGCGCGCGTGCCGCCATGGACCTGCACGCCCATCGACTGCGCCGCGGCGGCCAGCCCGAGGGTGTAGTTAAGCGGGTGCAGGTGCCCGCTGTTGCTGTCGTACAGCGCACCCAGGTAGCGATCGGTGGCCAGGACCGAGCGCAGCTCCTCCCGCGGCATGTAGCGCACGCTCGTATAGCGGTAGACGTCGCGCAGTTCGGCGAGTTCGCCCTGCAGGTCGGCAACGTGCCGCGGCTTGACCGCCGCGGAGAGGTGCCCGTCGACCCAGTCGCAGTCGATCGAGAAGCGCCGGATGAGCGCGCGCATCAGCGCCAGGCCCTCCGCCGATACCTCCCACACCTGGCGTGCTGCAGCGGGGCCGATCAGCCGGTCGAGCTTGGCCTGGCCGGAGGCGATCCCCTGGATCGCCTGTGCGCCGCTGCGCCCGGATGCGCCCCAGCCGATGCGATGCTCCTCGAGCAGAATCACGCGCATGCCGCGCTCTGCCAGGTGCAGCGCGGTCGAGCAGCCGGCGATCCCGCCGCCCACCACGCAGACGTCGGCATCGACCGAACCTTGCAGCGCAGGGTGCTCCGGGGCGCTGTGCGCGGAGGCTGCGTAGTAGGAGGGAACGTAGCCGGACGGTGCCATGGGGGCCTGCGGAGCGGTTGAGTGTTTAGGATATTCTCACGCGTCAAGGGGCGCGTGGATGCGCAGGATAGCGAGCGGGCGGGGACCCCCGCAAATGCCCCGCTCGCCCAGGAGTAACCCGCTGAGGCCCCTGATTGGGCCGCAATGCTGTTATGTCAAAGCTCACCAGCGCAGGCTTCCGCCCCTGACCTGTGGTCTAATAGACGGGTTACTCGGAGATCCATCGGGACAGTTTGTCTAATATATTAGACACTGGGCCGAGCACGCCGCCATGGCACCCCGCCGTCCACTGATAGGTATTCCCGCCGACCGGCGCATGGTCGGTGCGCACCCATTCCACATGGTCGGGGAAAAGTACGCCCGGGCGGTCATGGATGCAGCCGGCGCGATGCCGCTTTTGATCCCGTCCCTGGCCGAGGAGCTCGGTTTCGACGAGCTGCTGGAGCGGGTGGACGGCCTGGTCTTCACCGGCAGCCCCTCGAACGTCGAGCCGCACCTCTACCAGGGACCGGCGAGCGAGCCGGGCACGCTGCACGACCCGGCGCGGGATGCGACCACGCTGCCGCTGATCCGCAAGGCGGTGCAGGCGGGCGTGCCGGTGCTGGGCATCTGCCGCGGCTTCCAGGAAATGAACGTGGCCTTCGGCGGCACTCTGCACCAGAAGCTGCACGAGGTGCCCGGGCACCTGGACCACCGCGACGACACGAGCCAGCCGCTGGAGGTGCAGTACGGCCCGGCGCACGAGGTGACACTGGAGGAGGGTGGCGTGCTGCGCGGCCTGACCGCGCAGGCGCGCATCCAGGTGAACTCGCTGCACAACCAGGGCATCGACCGGCTCGGGGAGCCGCTGGCGGTCGAGGCGCGCGCCCCCGATGGGGTGGTCGAGGCGTTCCGGGTACGCGCGGCGCGCAGCTTTGCGCTCGCCGTGCAGTGGCACCCGGAGTGGCAAGTGATGAGCAATCCGTTTTCGCGCGCGCTGTTCGCCGCCTTCGGCGCAGGCCAGCCGCGAGCGCGCGCACGACAAGTGAAAGGCGAAGTGTATGGTGAGTGAGATCCGCCAGTTCTTCCGTGATCACGGCATCTCCGAGGTCGAGGCGATCATTCCCGACATGGCGGGCATCGCCCGCGGCAAGATCATGCCGGCGGAGAAGTTCGCCGAGGACGAGGGCATGCGCCTGCCCGAGAGCGTGTTCCTGCAGACGGTGACCGGCGACTACCCGCCGGACACCGGCAGCGCCATGAGCCCGGCGGAGATCGACATCATCCTCAAGGCCGACCCGAAGACCGTGCGGCGCGTGCCCTGGGCGGCGGAGCCGACCGCGCAGGTGATCCACGACTGCTTCTACGCCGACGGCCGGCGCGTCTCGATGGCGCCGCGCCACGTGCTGCGCAATGTCCTCGAGCTGTACGCGCAGCGCGGCTGGGACCCGATGGTCGCGCCGGAGCTGGAGTTCTACCTGATCGAGCAGAACATCGACGCCGACTATCCGCTCAAGCCCCCGGTGGGCCGTTCCGGCCGTGCCGAGCCCGGCCGCCAGTCCTACAGCATCGCGGCCGTGAACGAATTCGATCCGCTGTTCGACGACATCTACCAGTTCTGCGAGGACCAGGACATCGAGATCGACACCCTGATCCACGAGGACGGCCCGGCGCAGATGGAGATCAACCTGATCCACGGCAATGCGCTGGATCTGGCCGACCAGGCGTTCCTGTTCAAGCGCACGGCGCGCGAGGCGGCGCTGCGCCACAAGATGTACGCGACCTTCATGGCCAAGCCGCACGCCAAGGAGCCCGGCAGCGCCATGCACATCCACCAGAGCGTGGTGGACACCAAGACGCGCAAGAACATCTTCAGCAACCCCGACGGCACGCCCTCGCAGCTGTTCTTCGCGCACATCGGCGGCCTGCAGAAGTACCTGCCGGCGGCGATGGCGCTGTTCTGCCCGAACGTCAATTCCTACCGCCGGCTGACGCGCTACCTGTCGGCGCCGATCAACGTCCACTGGGGCTACGACAACCGCACCGCCGGCCTGCGCGTGCCGATGTCCGACGCCCAGGCGCGCCGCGTGGAGAACCGCGTCGCCGGCGCGGATGCCAATCCCTACATCGCCATGGCGGCCTCGCTGGCCTGCGGCTACCTGGGCATGATCGAGGGCGCTGCAGCCGACCGATCCCATCGTCGGCAGCGCGCACGATCTGCCGTTCGGGCTGCCGCGCTCCCTGGATGAGGCGCTGCGAGCGCTGCGCGCGAGCGAGCCGCTGGTGAAGCTGCTCGGCGAGGCTTTCGTCGAGGCCTTCACCATCGTCAAGGAAGCCGAATACGAGGTGTTCCTGCAGGTGATCAGCTCCTGGGAGCGCGAGCACCTGCTGCTGAACGTGTAACACCGCAGGCCGCAAAGCCCCGGGCCGCCTTCTCAGGGCGGCCCGGGCTGTTATATAAGAAGAGGACGTGACCAGCGCCCCCCGCTTAAGCCTCCTGAAGTGCATCCCCGTCATGCTTGCGAGCCTGCTCGCCGGCTGCGCGCGGCCGGCAACGCATGCCCCGGATCGCTCGGACACGGAGAAGGTGCTGAACGTCTACAACTGGTCCGACTACATCCAGCCGGCGATCATCGCCGACTTCGAGAAGCAGACCGGCATCCACGTCAACTACGACGTCTTCGACTCCAACGAGATCCTGGAGACCAAGCTGCTCACCGGGCATACCAATTACGACGTGGTCGTGCCCTCCGGGGCCTTCCTCGAGCGCCAGATCAAGGCCGGCATCTACCAGAAGCTCGACAAGTCGCAGCTGCCGAATCTGAAGAACATGGACCCGGACATCGCCCGCGGCACCGCGCTGTACGACCCGGGCAACGAGTACGCCGTCGATTACATGTGGATCACCTCGGGCGTCGGCTACAACGCCGCCGAGATCAAGGCGCGCATGCCCGATGCGCCGGTGGACAGCTGGCGGATGATCTTCGACCCGGCGGTGGTCTCGAAGTTCGCCGACTGCGGGGTCTCGATCCTGGACGCCCCGTCGGAAATGCTCGCCACGGCGCTGATCTACATCGGGCGCAACCCCAACAGCAACTCGACCGAGGATCTGAAGGCCGGCGAGCAGGTGCTGCTGGCCATCCGCCCCTACATCCGTTACGTGGACTCCTCGCGCTACATCGACGACCTCGCCAATGGCGACATCTGCCTGGTCATGGGCTGGTCCGGGGACATCAAGCAGGCGCACGACCGGGCCGCCGAAGCGGGCAAGGGCATCAATGTCAAGTATTCGATCCCGAGGGAAGGTGCCATCGTCAACTTCGACATGATGGCGATACCGGCGGACGCGCCGCACGTGAAGAACGCCCACCTGTTCATCAACTACCTGCTGCGCCCGGAGGTGGCCGCGCAGAACTCCAACCTCATCAAGTACGCCAACGCCGTGTCCCCCTCGCTGCAGCCGCTCGACCCGGCAGTGCGCAACGACCCGGGCGTCTACCCGCCGCCGGAGGTACGTGCGCGGCTGGTCGCCGAGCGCGCCCGTCCCGCTGACTTCCAGCGCCTGCTCACGCGCATGTGGACGCGCTTCAAGACCGGCAAATGACCGTCGCCAAGCTAATATGACTGCAGGTCCCAAGGTGAATGCACCCCCCATGGCAAGCGATCAGATCCAGGCCTACGTACGCATCGCCGGCGTCACCAAGAGGTTCGGCGACTTCGTGGCGGTCGACGACGTCACGCTCGACATCCACCGCGGCGAGATCTTCTGCCTGCTCGGCGGCTCGGGCTCCGGCAAGACCACGCTGCTGCGCATGCTGGCCGGCTTCGAGACCCCGACCGCCGGCACGATCCTGATCGACGGCGCGGACATGAGCACCATGCCGCCCGTACGAGCGGCCGGTGAACATGATGTTCCAGTCCTACGCGCTGTTCCCGCACATGAGCGTGGAGAAGAACGTCGCCTTCGGCCTCGAGCAGGAGGGCATCAGTGGCGCCGAGATCACGCGTCAGCGTGGCCGAGATCCTCGACATCGTGAAGATGGCCGGCTTCGGCGCCGCGCAAGCCGCACCAGCTCTCCGGCGGCCAGCGCCAGCGCGTGGCGCTGGCGCGCGCGCTGGTCAAGCGGCCCAAGCTGCTGCTGCTCGACGAGCCGCTCGCCGCGCTCGACAAGAAGCTGCGCGAGCACACGCAGTTCGAGCTGCTCAGCATCCAGCAGCGCCTCGGCGTCACCTTCATCGTGGTGACGCACGACCAGGAGGAGGCGATGACCCTCGGCTACGCGCATCGGGCGTCATGAACCAGGGGCGGATCGTGCAGGTGGGCACCCCTTCCGACATCTACGAGTCCCCGGCCAACCGCTTCGTCGCCGACTTCATCGGCTCGGTCAACATGTTCGAAGGCCAGGTCAGCCGCGGCGAGCAGCGACGGCGGTGCGCATCGAGTGCGAGGAGCTGGGCGGCGCGGTGCGCGTCGATCGCACGGTTGCCTGTGCGCGACGGGGCGACCGTGTGGGCCGCGATCCGCCCGGAGAAGATCACCATCAGCCGCCAGCAGCCAGCGGCGGCGCCGGCGAACGAGAATCTCGTGCGCGGTACGGTGCGCGAGATCGCCTACATGGGCGACGTGTCGATCTACCTGGTGCAGCTCGAGTCCGGGCAAGATGGTGCGCGTGACGCTGCCGAACACCATCGCGCGGCGGTGAGCGCCCCCTGGCGCGCGAGGAGAGCGTGTGGCTCTCCTGGCACGGCTCCAGCCCCGTCGTGCTGACCGAGTAGGGTGCGGCGGCGCATGAAACTGACCCGGGCAGCAGGCAGGCGGCTTGGTTGCGGGGATCCCGACGTTCTGGCTGCTGCTGCTGTTCCTGGTCCCCTTCCTCATCGTCTTCAGCATCTCCTTCTCGGAGGTGCGGCTGGCCATCCCGCCGTACACCCCGCTCCTCAGCTGGCACAACACGCTCCTGCCGACCTTCGACCTGCACGCTCGGCATACTACGTTCCTGTTCACCGACTCGCTGTACATCAGCTCCTACCTGTACTCGCTCAAGGTCGCCGCGGTCTCGACGCTGCTGTGCCTGCTGATCGGCTACCCGATGGCCTATGCGATCGCGCGCTCCGCGCCCGCGTCGCGCTCGGTGCTGCTGATGCTGGTCGTGCTGCCGTTCTGGACCTCGTTCCTGCTGCGCGTCTATGCCTGGATCGGGCTGCTGAAGAACAACGGCGTCATCAACAACGTGCTGCATGTCCCTGGGCGTGATCCACCAGCCGCTGGTGATGCTGCAGACCGACTTCGCGGTGTACATCGGCATCGTGTACTCGTACCTGCCGTTCATGATCCTGCCGCTGTACTCGAACCTGGAGAAGCACGACCTGGCGCTGCTGGAGGCGGCCGCGGACCTGGGCGCGCGCCCGTTCACGCGCCTTCCTGCGCGTCACGCTGCCGCTGTCCCTGCCCGGCATCGTCGCCGGCTCGCTGCTGGTGTTCATTCCGGCGGTCGGCGAATACGTCATCCCCATCGCTGCTCGGGCGCACCGACCAGCTGATGATCGGCCGGGTGCTGTCGGATGAGTTCTTCGAGAACCGCGACTGGCCGGTGGCGAGCGCCGTGGCGATCCTCATGCTGCTGCTGCTGGTGGTGCCCATCATGCTGTT
Organism: uncultured Pseudomonadota bacterium; assembly: GCA_963794975.1. Lineage (GTDB taxonomy): Bacteria > Pseudomonadota > Gammaproteobacteria > Steroidobacterales > Steroidobacteraceae > 13-2-20CM-66-19. The sequence goes on from CAWCGL010000010.1 coordinate 78,376, forward strand.
CCAGCGCATGCAGCGGCGCGAGCTGCGAGGCGGGGCGGTGAGGTCGCGTGGCGCTGTTCGCGCGGACCGTGCTGGTGCTCGGCCTGGTGTTCCTGTACGTGCCGATCATGTCGATGGTGGTGTTCTCGTTCAACAACTCGCGGCTGGTCACGGTGTGGGATGCCGCGCAACTCCCCGACGCTCAAGTGGTACGGCGCTGCTTGCGCACAACGACCAGATCCTCGGGCGCCGCGTGGCTGTCGATCCGCATCGCGCTGATCTCCGCCACCGGCGCCGTGATCCTGGGCACGCTCGCCGGCATGGCGCTGGCGCGCTTCGGGGCCGTTCCGCGGCCGCATGCTGCTGGCCGGCATGACCACCGCGCCGCTGGTCATGCCGGAGGTGATCACCGGTCTGTCGCTGCTGCTGCTGTTCGTCACCATGGAGCAGCTGATCGGCTGGCCGCGCGGCGTCGGCGCGGTGACCATCACGCTCGCGCACATCACCTTCTGCATGGCCTACGTGACCGTGGTCGTGCAGTCGCGCCTGACCGGCTTTGACGAGTCCCTCGAGGAGGCGGCCATGGACCTGGGCGCCCGTCCGGTGAAGGTGTTCTTCCGCATCACGCTGCCGCTGATCCTGCCGGCGATTGCCTCCGGCTGGCTGCTGGCCTTCACGCTGTCCTGGGACGACCTGGTCATCACGCAGTTCGTCGCCGGCCCCGGCTCCAGCACGCTGCCCATGGTGATCTTCTCCAAGGTGCGCTTCGGCGTGAGTCCGGACGTCAATGCCCTGGCCACCATCATGGTGCTGGTCGTGGCGACCGGCATCGCCATCTCGACCATATGGATGCGCTATCGCCAGAAGCGCCGTGAGCGCGACCTGCAGCTGGCGGCAGCCGCCAACCTGTAGACTGCATGGCGTCCGCGCTCGGCGCAGCACCGGCACCGTTGGCATGATCAGCAAGCTTCCCGACGTCGGCACCACGATCTTCACGGTCATGTCGCGCCGTGCGCGTGAGCTTGGCGCCCTGAACCTTGGCCAGGGCTTCCCCGACTACGACATCGACCCGCGCCTCACGCAGCTGGTCGCCGAGGCCATGCGCGCCGGCTTCAACCAGTACGCGCCGATGGAGGGGACGGTGAGCCTGCGCGAGGCCATCGCCACGAAGCTGAAGCTGTATTACGGGCTGGTGCGGGACCCGCAGAGCGAGGTCACCGTCACGCTGGGCGCTACCGAAGCGATCTACTCGGCGATCCAGGCGGCCGTCGGACCGGGCGACGAGGTGATCGCCTTCGATCCTGCCTATGATTCCTACGAGCCGGCGGTGCGCCTGGCCGGCGCGCGCTGCCTGCGCCTGCCGCTCGCCCAGCCGGGCTTCCGCTACGACTGGGAGCGGGTGCGCGCCAGCCTCAGCGCGCGCACGCGACTCGTCATCTTCAACAGCCCGCACAACCCGGCCTGCGTCACCGCCGCGGCGGAGGACCTCGAGGCGCTTGCCGTGCTGACGCGCGCACAGGACGTCCTGGTGCTGTCCGATGAGGTCTACGAGCACGTGGTGTACGACGGCGCACGCCACCATTCGGTGCTGAGCCACCCCGAGCTTGCGCAGCGCAGCTTCGCGGTGTTCTCCTTCGGCAAGACCCTGCATGCCACGGGGCTGCGCATCGGCTACTGCGTGGCGCCCGCGCACCTGACCCAGGAGCTGCGCAAGGTGCACCAGTTCAACACCTTCAGCATCGCCCATCCGCTGCAGCAGGCCATCGCCGGCTACCTCGGCGAGAAACCCGAGGGGGCGCGCGGCCTGGCGCGCTTCTTCCAGGACAAGCGCGACCGCCTGCGCGCCGCCCTGACAGGCTCGGGCTTCGCGCTGCCCCCGGCGCAGGGCACTTACTTCCAGCTGCTGGACTTCAGCGCGCTGTCGCAGCAGGGGGACCTGGCCTTCGCCGAGCGCCTGCTCACCGAGGCGGGCGTGGCCACGATCCCGCTGGCGCCGTTCTACGAGTTCCCGCAGGCGCTGCCGTACGTGCGCTTGTGCATTGCCAAGCAGGACGCCACCCTCGATGCGGCCGCGCAGCGCCTGAACGACTTCGCGCAGCGCCTGCGCGGCGGTGCCGCATGAGTGCGCTGCGCGTCTCGCTGGTGCAGCAGCCGCTCAAGTGGCAGGACCCACCCGCCAATCGGGAGCACTTCGCCTCCCTGCTCAGGCCGCTTGCCGGCAAGACCGACCTGGTGGTTCTGCCCGAGACCTTCACGACCGGCTTCAGCATGCAGGCCGAGCGCCTGGGCGAGCCGGCCGGCGGCGACAGCGTGCGATGGCTGAAGGGCCAGGCGGCCGAGCTGGATGCGGCGGTCACCGGCAGCCTCATCACCGAGGAGGGCGGCCGCTACTACAACCGCCTGCTGTGGGTGACCCCGGACCAGCAGGTGCGCCACTACGACAAGCGCCATCTGTTCCGGATGGCCGGCGAGCATGAGCACTTCACCCCGGGACGCGCGCCATGGAGCGTGCCGTGGCGGGGGCTGCGAGTGTGCCCGCTGGTGTGCTACGACCTGCGCTTTCCGGTGTACAGCCGCCGGCGTCCCGGCCTCGACTACGACCTGCTCGTCTACGTGGCCAACTGGCCGGCGCCACGAGCCGAGGCGTGGCGCGCCCTGCTGCCGGCGCGCGCGATCGAGAACCAGGCCTATGTCGTGGGCGTGAACCGGGTGGGCACCGACGGCGTGAACGTGAGCTACGCAGGCGACAGCATGGCGCTGGATTTCCGCGGGCGCTCGCTGGCGCAGGCGGGCGAGGTGCCAGGAGTGATCACCGTGGAACTGTCCGCCGGGCCGCTGGAGGCCTTCCGGGAAAAGTTCCCCGCGCACCTGGACGCCGACCGCTTCAGCCTCGAGCTGTGAAAGTGTCCTGCCGCCCATGAAAAAGACCACGCGCGTCAATCACCCGCCGGCCGTGGATCTGCCCCCCGGCAACCAGGCGCTGGTCGCGCCGATCTATCAGTCGGTCAAGTTCGAGTTCGACACGCTGGAGGACACCGAGCAGTTCCTGCGCGGGGAGCGTCCCGGGTTCTTTTACTCGCGAGCCTCGAACCCGACGACGCGCCAGCTCGAGAAGCTGCTGGCCGAGCTGCAGGGGCGCGAGGACTGCCTGGTGACCGCCTCGGGGGTGGGCGCCGTCGCCCAGACGCTGCTCACGCTGACCAAGCAGGGCGACCACGTGCTGTGCTTTGTTGAGAGCTATAACCCGAGCCGCTACCTAATCCGGCGCGTGCTGCGCCGGTACGGCGTCACCCATACCATGCTTTCCATCGAGGACCAGGCGGGCATCGACCGCGTCCTCACCGCGCAGCCGACACGCCTGGTGTTCTTCGAAAGCCCGACCAACCCGGTCACCAAGATCGCCGACATCCCCGCCATCACGCGCCTGGCGCGCGCCGCCGGCGCGCTGACCGTGCTCGACAACACCTTTGCCGGCTTTCACCAGCATGGCGACTTCGATATCGACCTGTTCGTCCACAGCCTTACCAAGTACGCCTCCGGCACCGGTGATGTCATGGGCGGGGCGGTGATCGGCAGCAACGAACTGATCCGCGCCATGCGCACTGACTTCGGCGTGCTGGGTGGCACGCTGGATCCGCATGCCGCCTTCCTCATTCTGCGCGGGCTGAAGACTTATTTCGTGCGCTACCAGGCCCAGTGCGCCAGCGCGGCGCGCATCGCACAGCAGCTGGCCGCGCATCCGGCGGTGGCGCGGGTGCACTACCCGGGTCTGGCTACCCATCCGCAGCACGCGCTGGCGGCGCGGCAGATGCAGGACTTCGGCACCATCGTCAGCCTCGACCTCAAGGGTGGCGAGGGCGCCGCCCGGCGTTTTGCCGACTCGCTGCAGCTGTTCGCGCTTGCCGCAAGCCTGGGCTCGACCGAGTCCCTGGCAATCACCGCGCAGATGATGGGCGGGCGTGAGCTGAACGCTGAGCTGCAACGCGCCTCGGGAGTCACCGAAGGCACCGTGCGCCTCTCGATCGGGCTCGAGGATCCGGAGGATCTCGCGCAGGACATTGACCGCGCGCTGGCCGCCGCGGCAACCTGAAAGCGCATCGCGTCATTACCCGGTAGCAAACACAGGCTATACCTTCGCCTCTGCACACCTTTCTTTAGGTTGGGCTGCGGAACCGGGCTTAAAATCGACAGGTCTCACCAGCTGTGGACAGGACGTTCGCCAGCCCGAAAGGGAGATCCGCATGAGCATCGCGGTACCAGAGATTCCTTATAACTTCGCGGATCTGGAGCCGGTGATCTCCCGCGACGCTCTGCTGTTTCATTTCATGCACCAGCAGCGCATGTGCTCCGACCGCCTGCCGCCGCTGCTGCGCGGCACCGGGCTTGAGGCCCTGCCGCTCGAGGCGCTGGTGTGCGCCACCGAGCGCGACCCGGCCCGGCGGGCGCTGCATCGCTGCGCGGCCGAGGTCTGGAGTCACACCGTCTACTGGCAGTCGCTGCACCCGCGTGGCGGCGGCAGCGCGCGCGGCGCGGTCGGCGAGTGCATCCGGCGCAGTTTTGGCTCGTGCGAGCGTTTCGCACGCGACTTCCGCGAGGCGGCCAAGGCGCACTTCGGCAGTGGCTGGATCTGGCTGGTGTGGCGGCGGGGCGCCGCGCAGATCGTCACCACGCACAATGCCGCGACGCCGCTGTCCAAGGCGGACGCGGTGCTGCTCGGGCTCGACCTGTGGGAGCACGCCTATTACCTGGACTACCAGAACCGGCGCGCGGCCTATGTGCATGCCTTTCTCGAGGATCTGGTGAACTGGGACTTCGCTAACCGCATGCTGGCGCAGGCGGGGGCATCGGCCGAGGCCCGCAGCCGCCCCGTGGTGGCCCCGAGCGATGCCCCCGGGGTGCACCCGCACTAGCTTTGCCTACAGGCTGCTGGCCACCCGCACGCGATGGGGATGGTAGGGCAGCACCTCGACCAGTTCCCCGTCGCGCAGCCGCTGCTGTACCCCGCGCCAGAAGGCCGCCGTGAGGATTTCCCCGTGCATGCGCAGCAGCGCGGCGCGCTGGTGGTCATCGAAGGACAGGAAGTTGAGGAAGGTCTCGGGGAAGACGTCGCTCTCGGACACGTAGAACCAGGCCTCGCCGCGCATCTCGTCCTCCGGATTGCGCGCCTGCGGCAGGTCGCGGAACGTGCAGTCGGTGACCTGGCACAGCTCGTCGTAGTCATAGAAGATCACCCGTCCGTGCCGGGTCACGCCGAAGTTCTTCAGCAGCAGGTCGCCAGGGAAGATATTGGTGTAGGCCAGGTCGCGAATGCACTGGCCGTAGTCGAGCACGGCCCGTTCGGCATCTGCGGCGGCCGCGGTGCGCAGGAAGATGTTCAGCGGCGTCATGCGGCGCTCGATGTACATGTGGTCGAACACCAGGTCGGCGCCGTCCTCGTGGACGGTGTTGCCGGTTTCGCGCCGCAGTTCATCGAGCAGTTCGGCCGAGAAGCGTGCCCGGGGGAAGCGCAGCCGGCGGAACTCCTGGGCGTCCACCAGGCGCCCGGCGCGGTCGTGGATGAATACCATCCTGTACTTGGCCAGCACTTCGTCGCGCAGCACGGTCTTCGGATACGCGAAGCGGTCGCGGATGACCTTGAACACGACGTCGAAGGAGGGCAGCGTGAAGCACACCATCACCAGGCCGCGCTCCCCGGGGGCATGCTGGAACTGGTCGGCGGCGCGGTCCAGGTGGTGCATGAGCTCGCGGTAACGCTCGGTCTTGCCCTGCTTGGCGCGCCCGAGCACGGTGAACAGCTCGCTGACCGGCTTGCGCGGCAAGATCGACTTGAGGAACACCACCGCCTCGCCGACGCGCTCTAAGTCGACGTGAAAGTAGGAGCGCGTGAAGCTGAAGACGATGCTGACGTCGTCCGCGGCGAGGATGACCGCGTCCACCAGCACGCCGCCATCGGTGTTCTTCAGTGCGATCACCAGCGGCATGACGAAGCCGCGGCCGATCATGCGGCCGACGATGTAGGCGCGCGAGATCTGGTAGAAAACCGGGGAGAGGACCTCGACGCGCTCGACCTCGCGCCGCTCGGTGCGCCCGGCGAGCGCGGTGCGCACCTCGCCGGCAATGTGCGCGATGCTGCGGTCGAGGTCGCGCCACGGAGAGCGGAAGCGCACGTCACCGAGCAGGTCCTCGAACAACAGCGACAGCGAGCCGTGGTTCACGTAGCTGTGCGTGCCCTGCGCCGAATGGATGTTCGCCAGCGGATCAAGATCGGTCGCCACGAATTCCAGGTCAGGTGCCACGCCCACCGTGCCGAACAGCCGGCGGCTGATGGAGCTGAAGAAGGTCTTGGTGAATTCCGGGTCGGCGAGGCTCGTGATGCCGGCGGCGAACTCGTGGTGGATCCGGCGCCACAGGGCACGGTCCACGGCCGCCTCCCCCAGCCGCTGGCGCAGCTCGGCGATGGTCTGGTTCACGAACCGGTCGTACAGCTCGATGCGCTCGACGGCATCCAGCTGGCTGCCACGCGCATCGCGGTTGTCGAAGCGAGCGGGAGCGCGCCGCGTGATCGCGCGGAATTCCGCGTTGTAGCGGGCGAAGGCCGCGATGATCTCGAGGGCGCATGCCTGGGCAGCGGGGGCGGTGCGGCCGGGGTCTGCTGACATGGCTGGGCTGCTAGTCGAAGTCGGTGGGAAGGGCCGGATCCATGTGATGACGGTAGAGGCGCTCGATCTGGCTGGCAAGGATGCGCCCCGTGGACAGCTGCGGCAGCGCAGCCACCGGGAAGAACTCCACCGCATCGGTTTCCTGGCTCGGCGCCGGGGCACCGCCGGTGAGCTCGCACAGGAACATCAGCTTGTAGATATGGTGGATGCCCGGCGGGTGGGGGTGGCGGTTCTTGTCGACCAGGGCGGCCAGCTTCACCGCCCGCGCATGGTAGCCGGACTCTTCGAGGATCTCGCGCACCACGGCCCCGGACGGGGTGTCATTCACATCCACCCAGCCCCCGGGAAGCGTCCAGCGCCCGTCGCTGCGCTCGCGCACCAGCAGGACGCGATCGGCGGTAAACACCGCACCGCGCACGTCGACCTTGGGGGTCGCGTAGCCCTGCTCGCCCTCCCAGAAGGCGGCCGCGCGCGCGACCGGTACGTCCAGCTGCGACTGGAGGACCTCGGTGACCAGTTCCTGCAGCTGCTGGTAGCGCTCGCGATCGAAGGGGTCCTGGGTGAAGGTGAGCCCGTTCTGGGCGACCGCCTGCACCTTGCGGGCCCACTCCAGGATCGCCTCGGCGTGCGGCACCCGGGTCACCGGGCGCCCGCTTTGCTGCCGGCCGCCGGACGCGCGCTCCTGCGGATGACCAGCTTCAGTCCCGACCAGGTGGCATCCACCGCGCACACCTTGATGTCCACCAGGCCCAGCGGCAGGGCAAGTTCGCGCACCGTGTCCTCGGTGATATCGGTGGCCACGCCGGAGGCCTTCTTCGGCCAGCTCGCCCACAGCGCCGCATCGGGCCGCATGCGGGCGCGCGCCGCCGCGAGCGCCCGGGCGAGGACGGTGCGCCGCGTCGCGAATACATGGATGACATCCGTGCTGGCGTCGGGGCGCCTGACGCGCCGCACCTGCTCGGGCAGGGGCGCCAGCAGCTCAAGGTAGTCCGCAGGCGCGGATTGCGCGTACAGGCGGCACCCGGCCTTGATGCCCAGCTTCTGCGCGAGCGGGGTACCGGAGTAGCCGCTCACGCAGGGCCGTGTACTGCGTGGCGCGAGTTGCAGGTCCGCCACCGCAAGGCAGCCTCAGAGGTTCTTGATCAGCGCATCGCCGAAGGCGCTGGTGGAGACCTCGTGGGCGCCCTCCATGAGGCGCGCGAAGTCGTAGGTCACGATCTTCTGCGCGATGGTCTTGTCCATCGCCGAGATAACCGCGTCCGCGGCCTCGAACCAGCCAAGGTAGCGCAGCATCATCTCCCCGGAGAGGATCAGCGAGCCGGGGTTGACCTTGTCGAGATTGGCGTACTTGGGTGCCGTGCCGTGCGTGGCCTCGAACACCGCGTGCCCGGTGAGGTAGTTGATGTTGCCGCCCGGGGCAATGCCGATGCCGCCGACCTGCGCGGCGAGCGCGTCGGAGAGGTAATCACCGTTCAGGTTGAGCGTGGCGATCACGTCGAACTCGTCCGGGCGCGTCAGCACCTGCTGCAGGGTGATGTCCGCGATGGCGTCCTTGATGATGATGCGGCCGGCCTTCTTGGCGGCGTCCATCTCCGCGTTGGCGTCCTTCTCGCCCCTGGCCGCCTTGGTGCGCTCCCACTGCTCCCAGGTGTACACCTGGGCTGCGAACTCGCGCTCGGCGAGCGCGTAACCCCAGTTGCGGAAGGCGCCCTCGGTGAACTTCTGGATGTTGCCCTTATGCACGATCGTCAGGCTGTTGCGCTTGTTGACGATCGCGTACTCGATCGCCGCGCGAATCAGCCGTTCCGACCCCTCCCGCGACACCGGCTTGATGCCGATCCCGGAGCTCTCCGGGAAGCGGATCTTGGCGTACGCCTTGGGGAAGGCCTGGCGAAACAGCTCCAGGAACTTCTGGTTGTCCGCGGTGCCCTGCTCGAACTCGATGCCCGCGTAGATGTCCTCGGTGTTTTCGCGGAAGATCACCATGTCGACCTTCTCGGGATGCTTGACGGGGGAGGGCACGCCCTTGAACCAGCGCACCGGGCGCAGGCACACGTACAGGTCGAGCATCTGCCGCAGCGCCACGTTGAGGGAGCGGATGCCGCCACCGACCGGGGTCGTCAGCGGGCCCTTGATCGAGACCAGGTATTCCCGGCAGGCGGTGACGGTCTCCTCGGGGAGCCAGCTGTTGAACAGCTTGTTCGCCTTCTCGCCGGCGTACACCTCCATCCAGTGGATGCGGCGCTTGCCGCCATAGGCCTTGGCGACCGCTGCGTCCATGACGCGGACCGAGGCGCGCCAGATATCCGCTCCGGTGCCGTCGCCTTCGATGAAAGGCACGATCGGGTTCTCAGGGACGCGCAGGGTGCCGTCCTTGATGGTGATCTTGGCGCCCTGGGCGGGCGGAATGGCCTTGGGGCTCGCGACCGTCGACATGGGTAACTCCTGAGGGATCTTCCGGCTGCACGACCGTCGCCGGGCGCGCAATGCTAGCACAGGGGTGGGCCCCGCCCCCGCGCGGGCGCGTACCCAGCCGGGGCCCCCCTGTGAGAGACTGCGGCGGGGCCTGCGCCTACCCGCAGCGGCCAGGAGAAGAAGCAGCGCATGTCGAACGCCACCAATGAGAACCAGCCTGCGGCCGCAACACCCTCGGTCTGGCGGCAGATGTGCGCGGTGCGCCCCGTCGATCTCACGCGGGCCACCGGCAAGGAGCGGCTGAAGCAGGTTCTCGGGGCGCGGGCGCTGATCGCCATCGGCCTGGGCGCCACGATCGGCACCGGCATCTTCGTGCTCACCGGCACCGTCGCGGCGAATAACTCCGGTCCGGCGATAACCGTGTCGCTGCTGATCTCCGCATTCGGCGCGGGACTGGCTGCGCTGTGCTACTCCGAGTTCGCCGCCTTCCTGCCCGTGCCGGGCAGCGCCTACAGCTATACGTACGCGACCCTGGGGGAGGCGCTGGCCTGGTTCATCGGCTGGAACCTGCTGCTGGAGTACGGCATCTCCGCCTCCACGGTTGCGGTGAGCTGGTCGGCGTACGTGGTGAACCTGCTGGCGAGCTGGCACATCCACCTGCCCGCACAGCTGGTGAACGCCCCCCTCGGGCTGGATGCGCACGAGCACATCGTGCGCACCGGGGCGATCATCAACGTGCCGGCGATTCTCATCGTCGCCGCTGATGACGGCGCTGCTGTACGTCGGCGTGCGCGGCTCATCCGGCGCCAACAGTTTCATGGTGGCCCTGAAGGTCTCGATCATCGTGATCGTGATCGTCGCGGGGCTGCAGTTCATCGATACCTCCAACTGGCATCCCTACGTCCCGCCCAATACCGGCACGTTCGGCCATTTCGGGCTAAGCGGCGTGATGAAGGGCGCGGCCATCATGTTCTTCGCCTACGTGGGCTTCGATACGGCATCGACCACGGCGCTCGAGGCGCGCAATCCGCAGCGCGACCTGCCGATCGGCATCCTGGGCACCCTGATCATTGCGACGGTGCTGTACGTGGCAATGTCCGCGGTGCTCACCGGCATGCTGCCCTTGGCAAAGCTCGACGCCGAGGCGCCGGTGGCCGTGGCGCTGGATGCGCATCCGCAGCTGGCATGGCTTGCACCGATCCTGAAGGTAGGCGTGATTGCCGGCATGACCTCGGTGATCCTGACCTCGCTCCTGGGCCAGCCGCGCATCCTCATGTCGATGGCCGACGACGGCCTGCTGCCGCCGTACATGAGCCGCTGTCACCCGCGCTTCAAGACGCCGCATGTCTCGACGGTCATCACGGGCGTGTTCGCGGCGATCATCGCCGGGCATCTTCCCGCTGGATCTGCTGGCCGACCTGATCTCGATCGGCATCCTGCTGGCATTCGCGGTGGTCTGCATCGGCGTGCTGGTGCTCGGCGCACGCGGCCGAACGAGTACCGGCCGTTCCGCGTGCCGTGGGCACCGTTCACCTGCATCCTCGGCGCCCTGGTGTGCGTGTCCATGACTTACTTCCTCTCGAACGAGACCTGGCTGCGCCTGCTGATCTGGACGATCGTGGGCATGTCCATCTACGGCCTGTACGGCTACCGGCACAGCCGCCTGCGTAAATGACCCGGACCGCGTTGCGCACGCCGGCCGCGGACGGCTTCCACATGCCCGCGGAGTTCGAGCCCCACGCCGGGTGCTGGATGCTCTGGCCCGAGCGCCCCGACAACTGGCGCGACGCTGCGCGCCCGGCGCAGCAGGCCTTCGCGACGGTGGCCGCGGCCATCGGCCAGCTTCGAGCCAGTCACGGTAGGGGTTTCCAGCGCACAGTTCACGGCCGCACGCGCCCTGCTCGATCCGGCCGTGCGCCTCCTCGAGATCGCCCACGATGACAGCTGGATGCGCGACGTCGGCCCGACCTTCGTGGTGAACCGCAGCGGCGGCGTGCGCGGCGTTGACTGGCACTTCAACGCCTGGGGCGGCCTGAATGGCGGGCTGTACTTTCCCTGGGACCAGGATGAGCTGGTGGCGCGCAAGGTGCTCGAGGTCGAGCGCTGCGCCCGCTACCGTGCACCACTGATCAACGAGGGCGGGGCCATCCATGTGGACGGGCAGGGCACCGCGCTGGTGACCGAGGAGTGCCTGCTCAATGCCAACCGCAACCCGCAGCTCACGCAGGCCCAGATCGAGAGCTACCTGCGGGCTTATCTGGGCGTGACCCAGGTGATCTGGCTGGGCCGGGGCGTATTCAACGACGAGACCGACGGACACATCGACAACCTCGCCTGCTTCGTGCGGCCGGGCGAGGTGTGCCTCACCTGGACCGACCGGCGGCGAGACCCGCAGTACGCAATCTCGCACGATGCCTGGCAGCGGCTGCACGAGGCGCGCGACGCGCGCGGCCGGCGCCTGAAGGTGCGGCGGCTGCCGATGCCCGGCCCGCTGACCATAACCGCGCGCGAGGCCGCGGGCCTCGCCCCGCGCGAGGGCACCAAGCCGCGCGCCGCCGGCGAGCGCCTGGCGGCCAGTTACGTAAACTTCTACATCGCCAATGGCGGCATCGTGATGCCGCTGCTGGATGCGCGCACCGATGCGGCGGCGGCACGCGCGCTCAAGCGTCTGTTCCCGGGCCGGCGCGTGGTCGGGGTGCAGGCACGGGAAATCCTGCTCGGCGGCGGCAATATCCACTGCATTACCCAGCAGGTGCCGCGCGGAACGCGAACCGGATCACCGTCTGTCCGCTGAGCCCGGGCCCTTGACCAAGCCATGAGTTATTGTCCGCCTTGATGCGCTCGTTTCGCCCACAGATCCTGATGCTGGTGGCGCTGCTCCTGGCAGCACTGCCCGCGCACCCGGCAGCCCTGCAGGACGCCGCGGTCGTGCCGGAGCGCTTCATCGTTAAGCTGCGCATGGCTCCGGCGACCGGCTCCCCGGAGCGCGTCGCGGCGATCGCCGCGCACGCCGGCCTGCGGGTGCTGGCCACGCGGCATATCTTTGCCGGCATGCACGTGTTGCAGGTGGCGCCCGGTGGCGAATCGGCCGCCCGGACGCTGGCGCGCCTGCGCGCGGACCCGCAGGTGGAGTACGCCGAGCCCGACACGCGCCGCCATGCGCTGTCCACGCCGGATGACCCGCTGTTCAGCGGGCAGTGGTACATGCAGGACATGCAGCCGGCGGCGGTGGATGCCGTGGATGCCTGGAACCTAACCACGGGCAACAAGGGCGTGGTGATCGCGGCCCTGGACACTGGCGTGCGCTTCGACCACCCGGACCTGCGCAACGCGTCTGACAACCGGCTGCTGCCCGGGTACGACATGATCGGCGGCACCGGTGACAGCGGCGTCCTGACGGCCAACGACGGGGACGGCCGCGATGCGGATGCCTCCGACCCCGGCGACTGGATATCGGCCACCGACATCAAGACGGCGCTGTTCAAGAGCTGCACCGTTGCCAACAGCTCCTGGCACGGCACGCGTGTCGCCGGCATCCTGGGCGCGATCAGCAACAACGGCGCCGGCATCGCCGGGATGACGCAGGGCGGCTGGGTGCTGCCGGTACGGGTGCTCGGCAAGTGCGGCGGCTATGACTCGGACATCATCGCCGCCATGGCCTGGGCCGCCGGGCTGCCGGTGGATGGCGTGCCCAACAATCCCTATCCAGCGCGCATCCTCAATCTGAGCCTGGGTTCGGTCGGGTCCTGCCCGGCCAGCTACCAGCAGGTCGTCGACCAGCTGGTGAGCCTGGGGGTGCTGATCGTGGTGTCAGCCGGCAACGAGGGCGGCCCGGTGGACGCGCCGGCTAACTGCGCCGGGGTTGCCGCCATCGCCGGCCTGCGGCAGATCGGTACCAAGGTCGGCTTCAGCAGCCTGGGTCCGGAGATTGCCCTCAGCGCGCCCGCGGGCAATTGCGTGAACACCGGCGCTGGGCAGCCGTGCCTGTTCTCGATTACGACCACCTCGAATACCGGCACTACGGTGCCCGGCACGAGCACTTACACCGATCAGTACAACTTCAACATCGGCACGAGCTTCTCTGCGCCGATCGTCAGCGGCATCGCCGGGCTGATGCTCTCGGTGAATGGCAACCTCACGGCGGGCCAGCTGATCGCGCGACTGCAGCTCGGCGCCGCGGCGCCGTTCCCGGTCAATCCCGGCGTGCCGATGTGCCATGTGCCGGCGGCCAGCGGTGACGTGCAGAGCACCGAGTGCAGCTGTACGCCCGATGTCTGCGGGGCTGGCATGGCCAACGCCGACGGCGCGGTGCTCCAGGCGCTGCGCCCGATTGCCGCGGTCAGCCTGCCGGCGATGGTCTATCCCAACAGCACGGTGACACTGGACGCCAGCGGCAGCGCCGCTGCCTGTGGCGCCACGGTGGTCGGCTATCACTGGACCGTGGAAGTGCCCCAGACCGCAGCCCCGGCGATCCAGAACGCCGACTCCGCGCGCGCCAGCCTGGTTTCTCCGGCGAGCGGGACGTACATACTGAGCCTGACCGTCACGGACGATGCCGGGCGCACCGACATGGTGCCGGTGGTGGTGACCTCGAGCCGGGCCACTTCCTCGGCGCCAGCGAATGCAGGCGCCAGCGCCTGTCTGACGCCGGTGAACTACTCGGTGACCTCCGCTCCCGATTCCGGCGGCGGCGCGGACACCCCGCCGGCCAGCGGCGGTGGTGGTGGCGGGGGCGCCCTGGATCTGCTGAGTCTGCTGGGCGGGCTCGGGCTGGTGGCACTGGGCGCAACGCGGCGCTATGCCAGCTTCTGCGCCGCCTCCAGCCACTCGCGCTGCGCCCGCCGGTAGTGACCCGGGGCGATGCGCGCCTGCTGCAGCAGTTCGCGCGCCACCTTCTGTGACTCCTCGCGCTGGCCCTGCGCCTGCAGCAGCTGGGCGTAGCGCACCGCTGCCTCCGCCCCGGGATAGGTGCCGGCCACGACGCGATACTCCTCCAGCGCCTTGGCGGTGTTGCCTTCGGCCTGCAGCGCCCGCGCGTACAGCAGGTGGCCCGCGGGGGAGCGGAACTGCGGGTTCTCGGCGATGAGCTGATCGAGGGTGGCGCGCGCCGCACTGGCGTCGCCCTTGGCGAACTGCGCCTGTGCCAGGCCGAGCATGAGGTTCGGGTCATGCTCGTAGAGCCCGGTGAGTGCCTGGCGGTACTGGGCGATGGCGTCGTCGTGGCGCCCGTGCCGTGCCAGCTCCTCTGCGTAGCGCTGGCGGCTGGCGACGTTGCTGCCCACCTGCGCTTCCGTCTCGTAGCGGCGCAGTTCGCGGCCGGGGTCGATCGCCTTGCGCAGGCCGCGGGCGGTGCGCTGGGCACCGCGGCTGCGCATCAGTTCCGGGATCACCTCGACGACGAGGTACGCCAGGATGCCGGCCCACGCCACCCCGGGGATGATCAGCACCCAGATCCACAGCGTGTTCCGCCCGGTCTTGATGACGTGGACGATGAAGGCTGCCTGGATGAGCAGCGAAATGATCAGGAACAGCATCTGTGCGGTCTCTCCCGGGAAATCTAATGTTTGGGCGCAGGCTGCGGCAGCGCGAATGCGACCACGTAGTCCCCGCGCGTCGTGCCCAGGGCCCCGTGGCCGCCGGCGCTGATCACCAGATACTGCCGGTGGTCGGGCCCGGCGCGGTAGGTCATCGGGGTTGCCTGGCCGCCGGCGGGGAGCTTGTACTTCCACAGCTCGCGGCCGGTCTCGATGTCGAAGGCGCGCACGTAGTCATCCATCGCTGCGCCGATGAAAACCAGATCCCCCGCGGTGGCGATGGGACCGCCCATGTTGGGCATGCCGAAATTCTTCGTGGGCACGAACCAGGGCGTGCGTCCTTCCGTGGAGCCCAGCGGCACCTGCCAGACGATGCGGTTGCGGCGCAGGTCCACGCTCGCCAGCGTCCCCCAGGGCGGCGGCGTGCACGGCAGGCCCAGCGGCGAGAGCAGCGGCTCGCGGCGCATGCCGTACGGCGTGCCGGCCTGGCGCGCAAACTCCGAGTGCGGGTACTGGCCCGAATGCATCTGCGCGTCCAGGTCCTTCTGCGGCACCAGCGTGACCACCATGGGCATGTGGTTGACGGCGGCGATGACGCGCTGGCGCGGCTCGTCGAAGACGATGCCGCCCCAGTTGACCCCGCCGGCATAGCCCGGGGAGAGCAGCGTGCCGCGGGTATCCGGTGGCGTGAAGATGCCCTCGTTGCGCAAGCCCGCGATCAGCTCGCGGCACCTGCCGCGGTCCCAGAACGTCAGTCCCCAGGCATCCTCGGGGCGTACCGGCGCGTGCGCGACCAGCGCCGGTAGCGAGGAGAACGGTTGCGTGGGCCAGGCCTGCTCGCCCGGGTACCGTGCTTGCGGGGACGCGCCGCTCGGTCACCGGGAAGAGGGCGCGCCCGTGGGTGCGCTCGAATACGTACAGCATGCCGGTCTTGGTGGCCTGAATGACCGCCGGCACCGGGACGCCCCTGCACCTCGATGTCCCCGAGCACCGGCTGCGCGGCGAGGTCGTAGTCCCACAGGTCGTGGTGGACGAGCTGCTGGTGCCATACCGGCTGGCCGTTGCGCACGTCGAGCGCGAGCAGGGTGTCGGCGAAGCGGTCCGATCCGAGGCGTTCGCCGCCGTAGAAGTCCGGGCTCGCAGAGCCGGTCGGGACGAAGACCAGGCCGTGCTCTTCGTCGACGGATATGGCGCCCCAGGCGTTGCCGGCCCCGGTGTTGGCGGCCTGGGCCAGGTTCCACTCGCGCCGCGGCGGGGTGTGACGGTGAGTCGGGCAGCGGGTCGAACGACCATACCAGCGCGCCGGTGTGCGCCTCGAAGGCGCGGATGATGCCGCGCTCCACGTTGGTGGCGCGGTTGTCGCCGATGGCGGAGCCGACGATGACAATGTTGCCGTACACGGTCGGCGGCGAAGTCACCAGATAAGCCCCGGGGTCGCGGATGCGCACGCCGCGCGTGAGGTCGATCTGACCGCCCTCGCCGAAATCGGCACACGGGAGGCCGGTATCGGCATCCAGCGCCAGCAGGCGCGCATCCAGGGTGCCGGTGAAGACGCGGCGACGGCACGCCCCGGTGGCGCGCATGTTCGGCTCCTCCCACAGGGCTCACGCCGCGGGCGCTCGCCTCGGCATAGGCGTGCGCACGCTCGACATGCGGGTCGAAGCGCCAGCGCTGCGTGCCAGCTCTGCGGGTCGAGCGCCACGACGATGTTGGTGCCGGTCTCGAGGTAGAGCAGGCCGAAGGCCAGCACCGGGGTCGCCTCGAAGGTGAGCTTGCCCGCGCGGGCGAAGCCGGCGCCGAGTTCCCCGGTGCGGTAGGTCCAGGCCAGGGTGAGCTTGGCGACGTTGTCGCGGTTGATCTGGTCGAGGCTCGAGAAGCGCCGCCCGAAGCCGTCCCCGCCGTAGTAACCCCAGTCGCTCGCGGAGCGCAACTGCGCCTGCGCCGCGCTGGCAACACCCAGGCAGGCCAGCAGCGCCAGCACGCCGGCGTTGCCGGCGTGCGCGCGTGACCCGGGGGCGTGCGCCTGTGGATGCATGACGCGCATTATCCGCGATCGCACACCTCGCCCGCGAGCCTCGGGTGCGACGCCTGCGCGTGCTATTCTGCGCGCGGTGAGTTCTTCACGGGCGGTCACGCCCCGTCGCGGGGTACCAGGTCTCTTCCTCGCAGTACTGTGGCTCGCGTGCTCAGCAGCCATCGCCGCGCCACCGCCACCCGGGCCTGCTCCAGCCGCGGCTGCCGCGCCCGCTGCCGCCCAGCGCCTGCGCGTCGGGCTGGTGCTCTCAGGGGGCGGCGCGCGCGGGGCCGCGCACGTCGGCGTGCTCAAGGTGCTCGAAGAGCTGCACGTGCCGATCGATGCGATCGCCGGCACCAGCATGGGGGCGGTGGTCGGCGGCCTGTACGCCAGCGGCCTGAGCGCCGGGGAAATCGAGACGCTGATGAGATCTGACGGACTGGCAGGACGGCCTTCCGCGGCTGGCCGGTGCGCGAGGACCTCTCGCTGCGCCGCAAGCAGGAGGACGAGACCTTCCTGGTGAAGTTCCCGCTGGGCCTGCGCGGCGGCCACGTGGTGCTGCCCAAGGGACTGATCCAGGGGCAGAAGCTGACCGAGATACTGCGCCGGCTCACGCTGCCGGTGGCGCGGATCAACCGCTTCGACGAGCTGCCGACGCGCTTCCGCACCGTGGCCACGGATCTGGAAAATGGTGCGGCGGTGGTCATGGACTCCGGTGACCTGACCAGTGCCATGCGCGCCAGCATCTCCGCCCCCGGGGTGTTCGAGCCCTTCGAGCGCGACGGCCGCACGCTCGTCGACGGCGGCCTGGTCGACAACGTTCCGGTCGACATCGCGCGCGCGATGGGGGTCGACATCCTGATCGTGGTGGATGTCGGCTTCCCGCTGCTGCAGCTGAAGCAGCTCTCCAGCGCACCGCTGATCTCCAACCAGATGCTGGCGATCCTCATCCAGCGCAGCTCGCAGGCACAGCTGGCGACACTTACGCCCAGTGACGTGCTCATCCAACCGCCCCTGGGCAGCATCTCGTCGTTCGACTTCGGCGCGGTCTCCAAGGCCATTGCCACCGGGGAAGTGGCGGCGCGCGCCCGCAGCGCCCAGCTGGCAAGCCTCGCGGTGAGCCCCGAGCAGATGCAGCGCTACGCGCAGGCGCGCGCCGCGCGCCGCCTGCCCCCGCCGGTGGTCGACTTCGTGCGCGTCAGCCCGGACTCGCAGGCCTACGTGCCGCCGGCGGCGCAGGAGCTCTTCCGGGACCTGGAGGGCAAGCCGCTGGATGCCGATGCCGCCCAGGCCGCCGTCACCGCGCTGTACGGCCGCGGCAGTCTGGACATGCTCGACTACCGCGTGATCGGCAGCGGCGATCGCTACGGGCTGGTTCTGGACGCGCGCCCCACGTGGCACGGGCCGGACTACATGCGCTTTGGGCTGAGCCTGCAGGATGACCTGCAGGGCGGATCCACCTACAACGCCGCGGTGCGCTTCGTGGTCTCGGACATCACGCGCAACGCCGGCGAGTGGGTGACCGATCTGCAGATCGGCAGTGCGGCGCAGATCTCCACCGAGCTGTTCCTGCCGCTCGCGCAGTACTCGGGCTGGTTCGTAATGCCCGCACGTGGCCGAGCGGGCGCGCGACATCGACCTGGTGCAGGACCAGGAAATTCTGGCCCGAGTACCGCATCCATACGTTCGACTACGGCCTGGACTTCGGACGCCAGCTCGGCAACTGGGGCGAGGTCCGTACCGGGGTATCACGCGAGGAAGGGCACTACCACCTCACGATCGGTGACCCCAGTGATCCGAACGTACCCGATCTCACCGAGGATCCGTTCGACACCACCAACTACTTCGTGCGCCTCACCTACGACCGGCTCGACGACATCAACTTCCCGCACCACGGGCAGCGGGCGGTCCTGCAGTGGACCGGCGTGCGCAACACTTCAGGCCCTGCGCAGGTTTCCGACCAGCTGACCCTCAACTATGTCGGCGCTCACACGTGGGGCCGCAATACCCTGGTGCTGTCCGCCTCGGGCGGGGAGACGATGCAGTCCCAGGTCACCGACATCAACCAACTGTTCCCGCTGGGCGGGTTCCTCAACCTGTCCGGGCTACGTGCTGACTCGATCCTCGGCCCGAACTTCGGCATCGCGCGGCTGATTTACTACCGGCAGGTCGGCCGCGGCGGGCCCGGCTGGCTGGACGTGCCGACCTACCTGGGCGCGTCGCTGGAGGCGGGCAACGTCTGGCAGACGCGCAGCGAGGCGAGCTTCGGCAATACCCGCAAGGATGCGAGCATCTTCATCGGCATGGATACGCTGCTGGGTCCGCTGTATCTGGCCAGCGGCTTCGACCAGCATGGCGACCAGGCCTTCTACCTGTTCCTCGGGCGCAGCTTTTAGGGACGGCGCTTCGCTTTCAGGCATCGCCGGTGGGGATGATCGCCTGCGGTCTCGGCCATGAGAATCACTGCGCGCTGCGGCGCGCGCGTGCGGTGCACCACGCCTTTGGGCACGACGAAGCCCTCTCTGGGCTTCAGTTCCACCGAGCGGTCCTCCAGGTCGATGAAGAACGAGCCCTCGAGGACGAAGAAGAATTCATCGTCGTTGTCGTGCTTGTGCCAGTGGTACTCGCCCTGCAGTACTCCCAGGCGGATCACCGAGTCGTTCACCTTGCACAGGGTCTGGTTGTACCAGGGGTGATCGCAATGAGCGACGAGCGCGGGCACGTCGACGACCTCGAGCGCCGGGAACTTCACGTCCAGGTGCGTGGCATAGGGATAGCTGGGTTCGCTCATTCCTGGTCTCCCGCTGTCAGGGTCTTCGGAAGCGCGCGCCTGCGCCAGCGCCCCCGCGGTGTCTTCAGAGCCCGCGGCTCTCCGCGAGCTTCTCGATCTTCTGGAACACCAACGCCGGGCGATCAGTGGCCCGCGAATACTCGTGGCGCCGGCTCATCTCGGCGATGGCCGCATCCCGCTCCTGCGGACTGGCATACCAGTGCTGCCGCTGCCACTCAGGTCCCAAGAGCTTGCGGAACGGATCGCCCGGCGGGAGGCTCACGCGGATGCCGTAGGGCTTGAGCTTCTCGAGCGGCGGGGCGCGCAGGTTCTGTGGCTGGCTGATGCTCATGGGTGAAAGCTTACGGTGCGCTGCGTCGGGGCAGCAAGCAGGTCCTGTAGCGACAATGACTTACGTGCGTCGTGACGCGCCCTTGAGTCACGCCCCGCGCATCCCCACACTTGCATACCCTAACCAGGAGTTGCGCCATGGCACTGTTCCGCAAGAGTTCGACGATGCCTGCCAAGCAAGAGGCACTGCCTGGACGTGGTGCTGCCATGCAGGTCCCGGCGACCCACTTCGTCAATGGCCACCGCATCAGCGCGCCGTTCCCAGCCGGCCTGCGCGATGCGTACTTCGCGCTCGGCTGCTTCTGGGGTGCGGAGCGGATTTTCTGGCAGCAGCCTGGGGTCTATTCGACCGCCGTCGGCTACGCGGGGGGCTTTACGCCCAACCCGACCTACGAGGAGGTCTGCACCGGCCAGACCGGCCACACCGAGATCGTGCGCGTCATCTACGACCCGCAGCAGGTCGACTACGAGGACCTGCTCAAGGTGTTCTGGGAGTCACACGACCCGACCCAGGGCATGCGCCAGGGCAATGACGTAGGTACCCAGTACCGCTCGGCCATCTATGTCACCGACAAGGAACAGGCCGAGGCCGCCGAGGCCTCCAAGCGCGCGTACCAGGCCCAGCTGAGCGCAGCCGGGCGGGGGACGATCACCACGGAGATCCGCGAGGCGCCGCCGTTCTTCTACGCCGAGGACTATCACCAGCAGTACCTCGCGAAGAATCCAAATGGGTACTGCGGGATAGGAGGGTGTGGAGTGCCCTTTAAACTCGCAGAGTTACAAGTGGGGGAGAAGGCCTAAGATCTGGCTAACTGTGGGTTCTCGCGTGTAACCGGAGGGTTACCATCCGGCCACGTCGATGAGCGCACGAGATTCTGCAGGAAAATGCTTGCTGATTTCGGCGTCGACGTCTACCGGAAGTCTACCGGTGATTCGGGCCAAGGAAATTCCGCGGCGAGCGACCAGTCGTGCTCGGTGGCGTGAAAGCCGTCCTTCGAGCGCGAAGCTGACTAAACGCGGCAGAAATGTCGGTTGGAATCCCGCCTATGAGGGCGTATTCCTTGATAGGGCGCGAAGTTGGGACCAAGTCGACGAGACTTGATTGAGGCGAGTCGCAGCGTTTCTCAGGTAACACACCTATGACACTCGAACATGCCTTCTTTGTCTCCCAAATCATTGTGGCTGTTGCCGTGGTGATGTCCCTCGTCTTCGTTGGCCGAGAGATCCGAGAGAACACGCTGGCGCTACAGCGAGGGGAGCATAACTCCACGATGGAGCAGTGGACGGTCATCCGAATGGCGATGGTCAAGAACGCCGATCTCGCAGAGTTGATGGCATTCGGCCTTGACGGGAACCGGCCTTTGGGCCGCACTGACCAACTAAGGCTTGAGCAGATGCTCTCCGAGACTGCCTGGGCGGCGTTTCACATCTGGGATAGAACGCGGCGCGGAATCTTTCCTGAAGGGACCTTCGAATTCACAGGGGGGTCGTATTTGTGCGCGATGCTGGCAACGCGGGTCGGGGGCGCTTGGTGGCTAAGGGCAAAGAATTTCGGGTTTCTTCCTGATTTCGTCGCCGCGGTCGATGGGCAGTTTGCTAAAGGCGGCACAATGCCTTTCATATTTGGAGTGCCCGAATCTTCAGCGACAGCCGTGGCATCTTCCCCCAGCCATACGAGCGCCTAGGACGCGGCCAGGCGCGCACCCGCCGTTTACTCAAAGGACCCAGTAGTCGGTGGAGACCGCTCTCAGAAATCGGTTTTGCCGAAACGGGCCATTCCCTGGTTCGTACCTGGGGGATCGAGAACGGTGAGATCGAGCTCGACCGGCTGACCGATCCATCGCCCCAGATAGGTGTGATCGCCCAGGTCGTCGAGCGTGAGCGGGTGAATCAGCACGCGCAGCCCACAGCGTGCCAATTCTGCTTCGACGCAGGGAAGCAACGGTTCGTAAAAGTGAATTTCGAACTGAGACGTGATGTGCGGTCCAGCTTTGTGATCACGCAACTCCCCGACAAAGAGCAATCCCGACAGCGGATCGCCGGGAAGTGCGTTTCGCAGCTTTTCCCGAAGGGTCGCAGCCAAGGGGCGCTCCTTTGCGGAGTAGTAGATATGAGCGTGGTACGGGGCAGCGGCCACATTATTTGTCATCGTCAGCTTTCCAGAATGGAAACACCTTGCAAGGACCGAGATAGCCGGCGGTGGCCAACGGACGAGCTCCTAGCCAGCTTGCCCGCAGCGGCGCAGCGCGGCGCTCAACCACCCTCCACAACCAGTTCGACCGGCACATTACCGCGCGTTGCGTGCGAGTAAGGGCACACCTTCTCGTGCGCCTCGTTAGCCAGCGCACTCAGCTCGGCCTGGGGCACACTCGGATCCCGGATGACCAGCTTGATCATCAACCCGAAGCCGCCTGCATCCCGCGGCCCGATCGAGACGCTGCAGGTGACCACTGCGCCTTTGGCATTGCGCTTCTGCTGCGACGCGACGAAGTCCAGCGCGCTCCCGAAACAGGCCGCATAACCGGCGGCGAACAGGTGCTCCGGAGTCGTGGTCCCTGGCCGCCCGGGGCCGCCGAGTGCCTTGGGCACCGACAGGTCGGCTGCGATTGAGTGGTCCTCGGCTTCGGTGTGGCCGTTGCGGCCACCCTTGGCCGTGGCGACCGCGGTGAATAGGGGCTTGATGCTCATCGTCGCTCCTTGTCGCTGTAAAAGTGGCGTTGCCGCTGCTGCGCGGCTGGCGGCGTGTCTTCACCAGGAAGCGGATTTTAAGATGCGCGGGCACCGGCGGTCTAACACTTAGGCTCGATGGCATTGATCGAGTAGCTCGATCGGGAGCGCGGCAAAGCTCGCGGCAGTCGCGCTACCGCGCATGATCCGGCGTCTGACGCTTTCCCGTCTAGATGCCTTGACACGTATATACGTATATAGTTATATGAATCGCAATGGAATCCACGTTCACGATCGTCGCCGAGCCCAGCCGGCGCGCCATCCTGAGTCTGCTGGCGTCAGCGGAACTGTCCGTAGGCGATCTGGAAGCGCGCTTGCGGATGTCGCAGCCCTCGGTCTCGAAGCACCTGCGGGTGTTGCGTGAGGCAGGCTTGGTGGCCGCGCGCACCGATGCGCAGCGCCGGCTCTATAGATTGCGGCCCGAGCCGCTCATGGAGCTGGACGCCTGGCTCGCGCCGTTTCGTCGCTACTGGTCAGGCCATGTCGATGCGCTCGAGCGTCACCTGGACCGCATCCATCCGCTGCCACGCCGCAAGGGCAGGAAGTCATGAGCGGCCGCGCCGACTACCGGCCGGGTCCGGCCGCAGGTGCGCACGTTCGCAAGGACGCGGAAGCCTGGACCCTGGTTCTCGTGCGGGATCTACAGCATCCGCCCGCGCAGGTCTGGCAGGCACTGACCGACCCGGCGCAGCTGCGCGAGTGGGCACCCTTTGATGCCGACCGCAGTCTTGGGTCCGTCGGCCCGGTCAGGCTCTCCACCGTCGGCACGCCGAAGCCACAGATCTCGGAAACGCGCGTGACGCGCGCCGACCCGCCGCGCCTTCTGCAGTACCAGTGGGGCGACAACGACATGCGCTGGCAACTGGAACCCCACGGAGCAGGCACGCGGCTCACCCTCTGGCACAACATCGATCGCGGCTTCATATCGATGGGCGCGGCCGGCTGGCATATCTGCTTCGACGTGCTCGCACGGCTGCTGGACGGTGCGCCGCTTGGGCGGATTGTCGGTGGCGAAGCGATGAAGTTCGACTGGCCACGCCTGAATGCCGAATACGCGCGGCACTTCGGCATCGAGGCACCTGCGCGGCCGCCAGGCTGAAGCGGATCGGTTCTTCACCTGGTTTCTTCCTGACAACAGCGAGTCAACGCACGATGAACATCCTCCTGTGGGCCCTGCAGATTCTCCTCGCCCTGCATACTGCCGTGGGCGCGGTGTGGAAGTTCTCCCATTCAGAGCAGACCGTGCCGCCCCTGAAGGCGATTCCCCACGAGCTGTGGCTGGTGATGGCGGTCATCGAACTGCTCTGCAGCCTGGGCCTGGTGCTGCCTGCGCTGGCAAGGCCCGCAGCCGTCCTGGTGCCGATCGCGGCCGCCTGCATCGCCGCGGAGATGCTGCTGTTCTGCGCCCTACAGATCCGCTCCGGTGACGCGGACTACGGCCACATGGCCTACTGGCTGGTGGTGGCGGGTGTCTGCGGGTTCATCGCCTATGGCAGGCTGGCGCTCAGGCCGCTGTGAGGGCGGCCGTGCGGGGCTACTGGCCGTCCTTGTCGTTGATCATCACGTGAGCCCAGTAGCTGCCCGAGGACATCACATAGGGCAGCGTCCGCGGCACGGTGCCTTCCTCCGGCAGGCCGATCTCGGCCGCGGTCTTATAGGGAAAATGTATGGACTGCCAGGAGGCGATGGCGGCGCCCGCCGAGTGCGTCGCCGCGTTGTACGCGGAAGCCGGGCCGAGCATGCGGTAGCCGGCCACAGGGCCGCTCGGCAGGGGCAATTTCCCGGATTTGATTTCCTGGTCGATGACGCGATGGCGCTCGTCCTCGGAGAGAGCGCTGAGTTCTGCAATCCGGCGCACCAGTGGGAGGAAGCTCTGTTGGTAACAGCGCACGTCGAATTCTTCATTGCCGGGGCGCTGGCCGGTGCAGACAAGGCCGTTGTTGCCGGCGCGCAGTACCGTGAGCTTCAGGTCCGGGCCGTAGCCGACGACGGTGGCGTGTTCACGCAGGGGCGCAGGCAGCGGCAGAACGGCGGTCGCGATCTGTTCACCGGTCGGTGGCACCGGCGGGCCGTCGGCCTGCGCGAGCTGCCAGCAGGCTCCGGCAAGAACAAGAGCGACGAATTGCAGTTGCATGGCCGCCAGCTCCAGGTGGTCAAGTCAGTGCGCGCAGTCTAGCAAGCCAGCCTGCAGGCCCGCGCCGCTGCCGTGTCCGCGGGAGCCTGCGGCTCACTTCCCGGCAGCGCGTGCGGATGCCTGCAGACCCTGCTGCGCCTGCCGGCGGCCGGGCCCGGCGGCGAGCGCCTTCTGGAATTCGGCGCGCGCCTCGGTCGCCCGTCCGCGGCGCAGCAGGAACGCTCCCAGCAGCTCGTGCGCGGGCTGCTCGAGCGTGGGCGGCCCGAAGGCGACCGGCAGCCCCGTCTCAAGGGCGACAGCCTGATGTAACAGCCCCTCAGCTTCTGCCAGGTGGTTCTCTTTCTCTGCCATCAGCCCCTGGGCCTCGTCGACCAGAATCTGCGGGCGCACGCGATCGGTCGGATCAGGGTCGTTGCGCTTGGTCTCCATGGCGACGACGGAGCGTGCAATGGCTGCCAGTTCCGCGAGCGCAGCGCGCGCGCCAGGCAGATCCCCCGCGAAAATCTCCCCGAGCGCGCGCGCGAATGCAAAGTCGAGCTGCGCGCCAGGCCCCGCGTTCGGCGGCTGCCGCCAGCCGGCAACCTCGCCGCTCCAGTCTCCCGTCTCCAGCAGGTAGCGCAGTCTCATGTCGGCGAACGAACCGCTCATGCTGTCGTCCGGGTCCATCGAATGCGTGGGCTGCTCGGTGGGCAGCGCCGCCTCCAGGGCAGCGCGGCACGCCGCAAGCGCAGCTTGCGCGGATTGCATGTCACCGAGTTGCAGGTACGCGTAGCCGAGCCAGCTCGGGTAGTGACCGCAGCCCGCCGGCTTGCGCCCGTCGGCCGCGTGCTTGCGGTTGACGGCGGCGATAGCCGCGAGGTTGGCATCGACGGTGTCGCTCCACATGCCGAGCGCGAGGAAGATGTGTGAGGTCATGTGCTGGGCGTGGCCCGCATCAGGCGCGATCCTGGCATACAGGCGCGCCGCGCGCAGCCCGAGCGGGGCGTGCGCCGGGTCGTCGTAGCTGTGGATCAGGTAGTGCAGTACGCCGGGATGCTCGCGATGGCTGATCCAGGCCTCCTCGAGCACGGCAGCGGAGCGCATGTAGGTCGCGACGTCGCGTCCCCCGTGTGCGCTGCCGAGAATGGACAGCGCGTAGAAGGCGGCCGCGTCGACATCGTCCGGGTAGCGTGCGTGCAGCCGCGCCATGACCGCCTCATAGCGCAGGTCGCGTGCCTCCTTGGTGCCTTCGCCATAGAGAGTCTCGACCGCCTCGAGGTAGGCCTGCTCGCGCTCGGTGCGTGCCTTGGCGCGGCGCAGCTCTGCCGAGGGTGCCAGCCGGTTCAGTGCAGCGCGGGCGGCGGGCAGGTCCTGCTGCATCCACACCGGGTGGTTGAACGTCATGGCCTCGCCCCAGTACGCCATCGCGAACCCGGGGTCGGCCGCCTGTGCACGGCGAAAGGCCGCGGCAGCGGTCTCGTACTCGAAGTCATGCAGCAGGGCCAGGCCGTCGAGAAAGTCGACCTGGGCTGCCGGAGCGCCTGAATTGGCAAACTCGACGTGCCCATACCTGTCGGCAGCCACCGCAGGCAGGGCCAGGATGAACGCCGCCGCGGCGAGGGCAAGCCTGATTGCATGCATACGGATCCTCGCAGGAGCTCACTGGCGGGCACGTGCCCGCACGGCAACAGCGCGCGACCACCGCAGGTCTCATCGTACAGACGCCCGGTAGTCCAGTACATGCGGTCCGACAGCGCGCGAGCCACTCGATGACGAACCGCGGCCCTGGATTCTCCGGCAGGGCGCATGTGACTGCTGCAGGTCGGGGCGTGTATAACCGTCCGACAAGGAAACCCAAGGGGGAACCTCGCAATGTGCACCGGACCGCGGCTGGTCACCGGCCTGCGCGCAGCCATGGCTGCCCTGCTGGCCATGGCTGGGCTCGTGCTTCCTGCCCGTGGCGCCGAACTTGCGCCCGCGCCCAAAGTAACCAGTCCGCGGCTGTACGTCTTCGACTGCGGGACCCTGGTCTACAACAAGCCGGAGGACTACGGGCTCAAGAGGGAGGAGGTCAAGGACACCAACATGGGGGTCACCTGTTACCTGGTGGTCCACCCGAAGGGCATCCTGCTCTACGACACGGGCCTGAATGACCGCCTGGTGGGCAGGCCGCTGTACGAGAACGTGCTGGAGGGGTACGGCCAGATCAAGTTCCAGACCCTCTCCGGGCAACTGGCCGACTTAGGCATTGCTCCGGGCAGCATCGACTACCTCGTGCTGTCGCACTACCACTGGGACCACGTGGGCAACGCCAGTGACTTCGCCGGCTCGACCTGGCTGGTCTACAAGGGCGACCGCGACCAGATGTTCAGCAAGGCGGCGCGTGCCTATCCGTGGTTCAGCCAGTACGCTGCGCTGGAGCACGCCAAGACAACCATCCTGAGCGGTGACCATGACGTATTCGGGGACGGCACGGTCGTGGTGATCGCGACGCCCGGACACACCGAAGGTCACTGCTCGCTGCTGGTGCGCCTGAAGAACACCGGGCCGGTCGTGCTCTCGGGCGACCTCTACCACTACGCAGAAGAGCGCGATCTGAAGCGCTTGCCGGACGAGGAGCGCACCACCGGCACAGTTGCCTCGCGCCAGAAGGTCGAGGAGCTGGTGCGACGGACCGGGGCACAGTTGTGGATCGGGCACAGCATGGAGTTCTTCCGCCAGGTGCGTAAGTCCCCGGGCTGGTACGACTGAGTAGGCGGCTGCTGCCCGGAGCTGCACCGCGCCTCGTTCCAAGGTTGACTCGGGCTGCCGGCCACGCCACTACCGGAGCGGCGGCCCGCCCTGCTAATGTCGCCCAACGGCGAAGCTCAAGCGGCACGCGATTGAATCCGGGAGCCGGAACTACTGCGCATCGGCGCGCGCCGATGCGACCTTTCTTTGCAAAGAGGGCACACAGGCATGGTCAAGAACACGGCTGGCGGGCGCTCCGACAGCGGTATGGAGCACTTCGGCTACCGCGAGTCGCTTGATCGCAGCATCGGGGCGTTTGGCAGCTTCGCGGCCGGCGTGAGCTATATCTCGATACTCACCGGCACCTTCCAGTTGTTCTACTTCGGCTTCGGCACCGCTGGCCCGGCGTACCTGTGGTCCTGGCCGCTGGTGCTGGTCGGCCAGCTGGCCGTAGCGCTGTGCTTCATGGAACTGGCCGCCAAGTATCCGATCGCAGGCTCGGTCTACAACTGGTCCAAGCTGCTGGGCAGCCGCATCGTGGGCTGGTCATCGGGCTGGCTGATGCTCACCGCATCGATCGTTACCCTGTCGGCCGTGGTGCTGGCCCTGCAGCTGAACCTGCCGCGGCTGTGGCGCGGCTTCCAGCTCGTCGGCGACGGCACGGGCCCTTACGACTTCGCCACCAACGCGGTGATTCTCGGCACCGTCCTCATCGTGATCACCACCGTCATCAATGCGCTCGGCGTGCGCCTGATGGCGATGATCAACAGCGCCGGGGTGTTCATCGAGCTGATCGCCGCATGCCTCATCGTGATCATCCTCGCATTGAAGACCACGCGCGGCCCCGGGGTGTTCTTCTCCACCAATGGTTATGGCGCCGGCACCAACGGCGGCTTCCTGGGCGCCTTCCTCGTGGCATCGCTCGCCTCCGGGTACGTGATGTATGGCTTCGACACCGCCAGTTCACTCGGCGAGGAGACACTCGAGCCCCGGCGCACCGCGCCGAAGGCCATCCTGCGCGCCATCCTCGCCTCGTTCGTCATCGGCGGGGGAATCCTGGTGTTTGCGATCCTGTCCGCGCCGGACCTGAAGGACCCGCAGATCGGCAGCAGCAGCGGCGGGCTGCAGTACATCGTCGAACAGGTGATGTGGGGCCCGCTCGGCAAGATCTTCCTGGTCTGCATCGTGGTGGCGGTCACGGTGTGCTCGCTGGCCGTGCATACCGCGGCCATCCGCCTGACCTTCGCCATGGCGCGCGACAATGCGCTGCCATTCGGCCAGCGCCTTGCGCACGTGAACCCGGATACGCAGACACCGATTGTCCCTGCGGTCGTCATCGGGGTGATCGCCGCGCTGATCCTGGTCATCAACATCGGGCAGCCGAAGATCTTCACGGTGCTGACCTCGATCGCGATCATCATGATCTACCTGGCGTACCTGATGGTCACGGGCCCGTTGCTGCTCAAGCGCCTGCGCGGGCAATGGCCGCCGCCGGACCTGGCGGCGGGCGGCTACTTCACCATGGGCAGGTGGGGGATGTTGGTAAACCTCGTCGCGGTCGGCTGGGGAGCGGGGATGGCGCTGAACCTGGCGTGGCCGCGCGTGGCGGTCTATGGGGCGCCCTGGTACAACACCTGGGGAGCCTTCGTGTACATCGCCGCGATTCTGGGCGCGGGCCTGTTGTGGTATGCCCTCAAGGGCCGCCATCACCTTGGCACGCTCGCCGCGCACGCGGTGACGCCGGCGGCTGCCGGCGACAGCCGGGCGGGAAGCTAGTCCCGGTCCGGCGCCCCGGGCGGGAAGAACTTGCGGTACGGGCGCGCCTCGTCAACCACGCGCGCCACCGCGGGGCGCGCCAGCACCCGGCGCCGGTACGCACGCAGGCCCGGGAAGCGCTCGCCGATCGGCTGCACCCAGTCGGCATAGAACAGCGCCGGGGCGGCGGCGCAATCGGCGAGCGAGAACGTGCTGCCGCCCAGCCACGCTCCGGCGTCGAGTTGCTGTTCCAGCCAGCCGTAGGCGGCCTCGAGGGTCTTGCGCGCATCGGCCAGGCCGCGGGCGTCGCGCTCTTGCTCGGGGCGCATGTGCGCGGCGACCAATGCCTGCATGGGGGCCATGACGTAGTTGTCGGACACCCGGTCGAGGGTGCGCACCTGCAGCGCGGCCTCGGCATCCGCCGGGATCATCGTTACCGATCCGGGATAGTGACCCGCCAGGTACTCGACGATGATGGTGGATTCGACGACCGTCCGGGTGCCGTCGGTGAGCACCGGAAACTTGCGCATGGGCCACAGCGCCTGCAGCTCTGCCCATCCGGCCTCGTCCTCGACGACCCGATAGGCGAACGGGGTGGCGTTCTCGTAGAGCGCGATCAGCACCTTCCAGCAGTAGGAGGCGAAGGGGTGCGCGTAGAGTGTCAGCGGCATCTGGAATCTTCCTTGCTCGGCCAGGCGGCAGCCAGCGCGGATTGTAGCTGCCGTGCCGGGCGGACTCGAGTATCTCAGGCGGCGTCGGTGCCGACGGGCAGCCGCTCGATGACCACGTCGCTCGTCTGTCCGTCCATGCTCAGGTACAGGTGCTGCGCGGCCACGGTCAGCGAGAGCTTCATGCGCCGCGTCAGTTCGGCGGCACGCGCCGCAAGCCAGTCGCTGTCGAGGGTATACAGCTCCAGGTGCTCGCTGCGGTGAATGCGCTCGCCCGCGTAGCGCACGGCCAGCTGCGCGGCGTTGCGGTGCGCGTAAACCGCCACGCGCGGCGCGGCCTTGCTCGCACGGTGCAGACGGGCCGCTTCCGGGGAGCCCACCTCGATCCAGGCGCGCAGCGCGCCGGTGAGGTCGCGCACCGCGATGGCCGGTTCGTCCGGATCAGACAGCCCCCGGGAGAACGCGATGCCCTCGGTGTACTCGAGGCAGTATGCCAGCACCCGCGTCAAGAGGTACTCCCCGGTCTCGGACGGGTGCCGCGCCACGCGCAGCTCCAGGGTCTCGTAGACGTTGCGGTCCGAGTCCGCCAGCTCGATCTCGAACACGTACATCGTGGCGCTCAGCGCCATGGTTCACCTCGGCGGTTGCGCACCCGCAGCCTGCGGGTGCGTGGCCGTTCAGCCCTTGGGCAGGACGATCGGGCGCTCACGCAGCAGCAGTACCCAGTCGCCGCTTTCCATGAGTGCCTCGCGGCCGAGCTCGCGGATCAGCGAGCGCTCGTTGTGCTGGCGATGGGACGCCTCGGGGGTCGACTCCAGTCGGGTAATGACCTTCTCGGCGCGGCCGAAGACCGTCGCGAAGCGCGCGTACTGGTGTGCCTGTGAACGCAGGCCGAAGCGCTCGCCGTAGGTCTCCCACAGGGCGGCGGCGATCGGTGCGAAGCCCATGACCAGCACGATCCAATGATGCCAGGTGCCCATGGCCTCCAGGCGGTGCCAGAACACGACCAGGCTGGCGGTGGCGAGCAGGCCGGCCGCCAGCGAGATGGCCGACAGCACTTCCACGTGGTGGATGCGCGTCATCTGCAGCTTGGCGCGGCTGCGGAAGTAGTCCGCCTGGCCGCGTACCCAGTGCGCCAGCACCAGATCCGCGCGCGGTGATACGGGCGGCGGCAGGACGTTGCTGCCGCGCAGCGCCTCGCGGATCCAGCGCAGCTCATCCAGCTGCTTGCGCAGGTAGCTGGCCGAGACATTGTCGGCAAGCCCGGCGAGGCGCCAGTAGAACTGCACGCGCAGCCCTTCTGCCAGTGCGCGGTAGTCGAGGTAGCGGCCCTGCGTGTCCTGGCGCCGCTGCCACAGGTACAGCAGCACGATGGCGCTGAAGATCCCGAGGTACAGCTCCGGCATAGCGCGCACGGGCAGGATCTCCGAGTACACCTCGAAGGTCAGAGCGAGGCCGACCGCCAGGCAGATCACCACGCGCAGGATGGTGTGCGTCATCTTCTGGTAGCGCCGGGCGAGCACGTCGGCGCAGGCGAACGTGGTGGCGAGCGCGCGGTCGGACGGCGGCCTTGCGGCCAGCTGCGGGATGAGGAAGTCGGCGGAGGCGGCCACCGCGGTCGAGCCGCGCACGCGTATCGCCTCGGAGTTGAAGCGGTCGATGCGCAGGCACACCGTGCGCAGCAGCTCGGCGTTGGCCTCCGCCGGGAACACCCACTTGCCGGGGGCCTCGGGGGTGCCGGGACTGCCCTCGCGCCGCGCGTGCACCCAGTACACCGGGCCGTCGTAGTCGACGTCCAGGCCGCGCGTGGCCGGGTGGGCGCGTCCCTCGAGCTTGAAGCGCACCACCTCGGCGGTGCCGGCGAAGGACTCGTTGCGGACCCCGTCCCACAAGGCCAGCAGGATGTGGCAGCGGCCTGAGACGAACAGGCCGACTTCCCGGTAGCACAGCTCGCGCAGGTCGGCGGGCGTGGTATCCAGCGGGACGTTTGGTTCCAGCACGAACACATTGGCGGGCGGCACGCGCGCCAGCAGCTCGCGGAACTCGGCCACGCTGCCGGGAAAGTCGCGCTCGTACTCGGCGGCCTCCAGCGGCAGGCACACCAGCAGCTCGCAGCCGTGCTCGAGCCCGACTTCGGCGGCGAGCCGGTCCGCGCCCTCGGCCAGCGCCGAGACCATGCGCAGCGGGGTGGATGGGTAGCGTGTGCGCAGGTAGTCCAGCAGGCCGGCGATGCGCGTGCGGTAGAGCGGATAGTCCTTCGGGTCGAGGTTGCGGTGCCCGGTGACCCCGATGACCAGCGGCACGAGTCCCTCGGCCGCGGGGTTGGGGCCGGGTGCCAGGTCCGGAGTACTCAAGGGGCCTGGCGTCCGAGGGCGTGGCAGGCATCAAGGAACTGCTTGCGCGCCGGCGTGGAATCGATCTCCTCGGCGAGCTGGGTGATCAGTTGCTCCCAGCCGGGTTGGTTGGCCGCGGCGCGCCGCACCAGGTGCTGCGCCACCGGACCGATGTGCCGCGCGAGCTGCCGCTCCAGGGACTGTAACTGCTCGGGCCGGTACGCCGGGGCAGCGGCGCTGGAGGCGGCGGCCGTGCCCGGCGGCAGCGCCGCGACTGCAGCGCCGCTGTGTGGTGCCCGCTCCAGCAGTGCCGCCACGTGCGTGCATACCCGTTGGTAGTGCGGTTCGAGCGGCGGCGGAAAGGCATCCAGCCAGTGCTGCGAACTGAGGAAGTATTCCAGGCTCCGCGAGGGGGCGACGTCCTCGATGCGAAACGGCAGCACCGGCAGTTCCTTGTGCACGGCGCGCTCGACCTCGCGCCGCACCTGCGGCGAGGCGTTGCTGTGCGCGGAGAACACCAGCACCATCAGCCGCGCGCCCGAGATGGCCTCGATGATCTCCTCGGCCCAGTCGGCCGCCGGCGCGACGTCGCGCGGGGCGATCCAGACACTGATGCCGCGCGCCTCCAGACGCGCGACCAGCTCGAACGCGCACTCGCGGTCTGGCACCGAGTAGCTGAGGAAGACGCTGCGCGCCATCAGCCGTCCAGCATTTTCAGCGCCTTGGCGAGGCTGGTGCGCATGCGGTTGAAGGAGCGCCCGAGATTGGTGAGTTCACTGCTGCCGCGCACGGGGAATTCCCCGGCGGCCATGTTGCCGAGGCTGACCTCATCGGCGATGGCCGCCATGCGCCGCACCGGGCGCACGATCAAAAGGTACAGCACCGTATTGACGATCAGCAGCGTCGCCACGAGGATCGCCGCGATCGAGCTCATCACGCTGCGGAAGATGCGGCTGGCGTTGGCGGTGGCGGTGGCCAGCGGCACGGACACCACCTGGGCGCCGATGACCTCGTGGACCTGCCAGCCGAAGCCGTTGTTGCTGCCGTAGCGCTCGATGAGCGTCGCCGGCGCCGCCGCCGGCACGCTGTGGCACACCAGGCACTGGGCCTCCGCGCGGATGGGCCGCGCCAGGTAGAGCGACTTGCCGGTGGGCGTATCGCGCTCGCCGACGATCTCGCTGTGGTGCTCGTCGTTCCTGAACTGCTGTATCAGGTCCGACTCCCAATCCATGGCGCGATCCTGCAGGTTGGTCGGGTTAAGGGTCGCCTCCTTGTAGGCGTACTCCGGGTGCTTCTCGTGCAGGTGCAGGAAGTTCTGGGTCGCCGCGTACGAGGGCACGCTCTGCGGCAGGAATTCCCTCTGCATCTGCGCATTCAGCAGCGGCACGATCTCGGCCGAGGTGTACGCACGCATCGACAGCGCGCTGTCCATCATCAGCCCCGCCTCGCGCAGCGTCTCCTGCTTGGCATTCTCCTGCAGCATCGCCGAGCACGCCCAGCCGACGGCTAGGGCCGCAAGGGCAAAGGCGAGCGCCAGCACCAGATTGATTCGGACCAGGAGGTTCATTTACTTATTCGCAGGAGCGTCCGACAGCCCGTTGCTGCAGTGTGCCAGAGATTCCGCGAAGGCCGCAATTGGCCGCCGGCCGTGCGCTCGGCCCCGTCACAGCGGCCCGAACACCTTCTTGATGATCGAGCTCGCCTGGCCCATGGGGTCCTTGCGGATCGCGTGCTCCTGCTCGGCGATGCGGCCGAACAGACCGTCCAGCGCCTTCGCCGTGACGTAGTCGTTGAGGTTGGCATCCTGCGCCGGCAACAGGCCCAGCTGGGAAGCCTGGCCGGCGTACTCGTCGTACTTGGCCGCCAGGCCGAGCTTCGCGGTTTCCGCGGCGACGATGGGCTTGAATTTTGCCGTGAGCTCCGCGCTCGTCGCCTTCCTGAAGTAGGCCGTGCCGGCGCCGTCACCGTCGGTGAGGATCTGCTTGGCGTCGGCAATGCTCATGTGCTGCAGTGCCTGTTTGAACACCGGCTTCGCCTGGGCCACCGCCGCCTCGGCGGCGTGGTTCATGGTGTCCTTCAGCTGGTCGGCCTGTGCTCCCATGCCGAGCATGCGCAGCGGCTTCTCCGCCTTGTCCAGCGGATGCGGCAGGGGGATGGTGACCTTCGGATCGTGCAGGAAGCCACCAGGGGCTCCCAGCTGGCCCACGGCGACGTCGATCCCCTGTGACAGCGCGGCGCGCAAACCCGCGGCGGCATCCTTGGAGCTCAGGGCATCCAGCGCGGCGTTGTCGGCCGCGGCGCTGGCGCAGGCCAGGGTAAGCAGCAGCAGCACAGGGCGCAGTAAAGTCGCTGGCATCGCAGGCCTCGGTGGCAGATCCGGTAAGGGCCGAGTGTAGACTCCCGCGGCGGTAAAGCCCATTTCAGCGGCGGCGGTGAGTGCCCACATGAGCGCAGATGGCTTCGAGGTGATCCTCGCGCGCGAGCGCGGGCTCAGACACACCCTGAGTGCGCGCCGCATGACGATGATCGCCATCGGCGGGGCCATCGGCACGGGCCTGTTCCTGGGCAGCGGGTTTGCGATCGGGCTGGCGGGGCCGGCGGTGCTGGTGAGCTATGCGATCGGCGCGCTGATCTCGCTGCTGCTGATGGGCTGCCTGGCGGAGATGACCGTCGCGCATCCGACCTCCGGTTCCTTCGGCGCCTATGCCGAGTACTACCTGGGCGCGCTGGCAGGGTTCCTGGTGCGCTACGCCTACTGGACCTGCATCGTGCTGGCGCTGGGCACCGAGGTCACCGCGGTCGGGCTGTACATGCATTTCTGGTTCCCGGCACTGCCGGGCTGGGTCTCGATCCTCGGCTTTTCCGCGCTGCTCATCCTCGTCAACGCGCGCAGCGTGGAGCTGTTCGGCGCCGTGGAGTATGCACTGTCGGCCATCAAGATCACCGCCATCATCGCTTTCATCGTGCTGGCCGCCTACGTGGTCTGGCGCGCACCGCTGGCGCCGCCCGGAGCCAGCGCGCCGGGCTTCCACTACTACTTCGACCACGGCGGGTTCTTTCCGCACGGAGCCTGGGGCGCCTGGACCGCGGTGATCGTTGCGATCTTCAGCTACCTCAGCATCGAGATGATCGCCGTGGCCGCCGGCGAGGCGGAGGACCCGCAGCGCGCGGTGACGCGCGCCTTCCGTAGCACCGTGCTGCGCCTGGTGCTCTTCTACCTGCTTACCCTCGCGCTGGTGCTGGCAGTGGTGCCCTGGACAGCCGCCGGGACCGACGAGAGCCCGTTCGTGAAGGTGCTGCGCAGGCTGGACCTCCCCGGGGCGGCCGGGGTCTTCAATGGCGTGATCCTGATCGCCGCGCTGTCGGCGATGAACAGCCAGCTCTACATCACCACGCGCATGATGTTCAGTCTCGCGCGCGCCGGCGATGCGCCGCGGGCGCTCGGTGAGCTCAGCGCCCGCGGAGTCCCGGTGCGCGCGCTGCTGCTGTCCGGCAGCGGCATCGCCGTGGCCGCGCTGCTCAGCGTGCTCGCGCCGCGCTCCGCGTTCATTCTCATGGTCGCGATCTCCTCGTTCGGCGCCATGTTCACCTGGCTGATGATCTTCGTGACGCACTACCGCTTTCGCCGCGCCCGGCGCGGCGAGGCGCCGGCGGGATTCCGCATGGCCGGCTTCCCGTTCACCACGCTGCTGGGTGCGGCGCTGATGGC
This sequence comes from uncultured Pseudomonadota bacterium, assembly GCA_963794975.1. Lineage (GTDB taxonomy): Bacteria > Pseudomonadota > Gammaproteobacteria > Steroidobacterales > Steroidobacteraceae > 13-2-20CM-66-19. The sequence continues at coordinate 114,133 of CAWCGL010000010.1, forward strand.
GGCGGTGCTGCTGACCACCGCCTTCACCCCGGCCTTCCGCATGACGCTGGTTTTCGGGCTGCCGTTTCTCGCGGCGCTGGCGCTGGCCTATCGCCTGCGCAGCCGCCGCGCATCCAGTAAAGGTGACGCCTGAGTACTGGATGAAGATGTCGCCGCCGTGTCACGAACCGGTCGTCGTGGTGCGTGTAAGCTGGCGGCACGGCCCACTCACGGGAGTCTGCACCATGGCAGTCAAGCCCATCCCTGACGGATACCACGCGGTGACGCCTTACCTGATCATCAAGGGCGCCGCAGCCGCGATCGATTATTACCAGCGCGCCTTCGGTGCGACCGAGGTGGTGCGCATGGAAACGCACGGCCGCATCGACCATGCCGAGATCAGGATCGGCGACTCGATGGTCATGCTGGCAGACGAGAACCTTGCGACCGGCCATCGCGGCCCAGGCGCGCTCGGCGGTACCCCGATGAGCCTGGTGCTGTACGTGACGGACGTCGATGCAGTGTTCGAGCGCGCCGTGCGCGCCGGCGGCAAGTCGCGGCGCCCGGTTGCCGACCAGTTTTACGGGGATCGCATGGGCATGCTCGAGGACCCGTTCGGCCACGTGTGGACCGTCGGCACGCACACCGAGGATCTCTCGCCGGAGGAGATGAAGAAGCGCATGGCGGCCGCGCACGGCTGAACCTGGCGGCGGAAGATGCGCAGTACGTGCGCACGCCGGGCGCGGGCGCGGGCGTTGCCTTTCGGGCCGTTCCCACTACATGATGCACAAAAGCCCGTCCACGGGATCATCACGGGGAGTTCGGCCGCCAACCTGCTGCCAGCAGGTTCGGGCCAGTCATGGTCTTCAATTCGCTCACCTTCCTGGTGTTCTTTGCCTGCGTGCTCGGCCTGCACTCGCTGCCGCTGCCCTGGAAGACTCGCAAGATCAACCTGCTGCTGGCGAGTTACCTGTTCTACTCGGCGTGGAACCCGCCGTTCGTGATCCTGCTGTGGGTCTCCACGGTGGTCGACTGGTACGCGGCGCAGGGGCTGGTCAAGTCGCAGCGCCAGGCCGCACGGCATGCCTGGATGCTGCTGTCGGTAGTGGCCAACCTCGGCATGCTGGTTTACTTCAAGTACGGCCAGTTCCTGCTCGACAGCTTCAGCTCCCTGGTGGCCGCCGCAGGAATCGCCTATCACCCGGCGCACTACGACATCGTGCTGCCGGTGGGCATCTCTTTCTATACCTTCGCCACCATGTCCTACACCCTGGACGTGTACCTGCGGCGCGCCGCCCCGGCCGAGAGCTTCCTCGACTATGCGCTGTTCGTGACCTTCTTCCCGCACCTGGTCGCCGGACCGATCATGCGCCCGACCGAACTCGTGCCGCAGTTCGCCGCGCCGCGCCGCGCCAGCGCGCAGCAACTGCGCTTCGGGCTCGCCCTCATGACGCTGGGCCTGTTCAACAAGGTCGTGCTCGCCGACAGCTTCCTGTCGCACGCCGCCGAGCGTGTCTACGATGCGGGCAAGGCACCGGGCCTGCTGGATGCGTGGATGGGGACGCTCGCCTTCAGCGGGCAGATCTTCTGCGACTTCGCCGGCTACTCCACCACGGCCATCGGCGCTGCCCTGTGCCTGGGGTTCGCGATGCCGGACAACTTCCGCTTCCCGTACGCTGCGGTGGGCTTCTCGGACTTCTGGCGGCGCTGGCACATCACTCTGTCCTCCTGGCTGCGCGACTACCTGTACATCCCGCTCGGCGGCAACCGCCACGGCCCGCGCCGCACCTACGCGGCGCTCATGACGACGATGCTGCTCGGCGGGCTGTGGCACGGGGCCAACTGGACCTTCGTTGCCTGGGGCGGGTTGCACGGGCTGTATCTCGCGGCGGAGCGCGTGCTGCGGGCGCGCTTTGCGAACTACCGCCCCGGACCGCTGGCGTTCGTCGGGCTCGGGATCCTCACCTACACGCTGGTGAACGTGACCTGGGTGTTCTTCCGCGCCAAGACCTTCGGCAAGGCGTGGAGCGTGCTGCGCGGCATGGCCGGCCAGAACCCGGGCGCTGAACCGCTGCTCTCCACCTTCTACCTGACGGTCGTGGCAGTGATCATCGCCTGCCTCCTCGTCACGCACTGGTACATGCGCCAGCGCACCCTCGAGGCGGTGCTGGCGCGCACGCCGCCGTTGGTCATCGGCACGCTGTGGGGGCTGATGCTCTTTGCGATCGTGGCTGCCCAGGGAGACGGAAGTGCCTTCATCTACTTCCAGTTCTGACATGCACGCCGACGCCTACGCCCGGCAGACTGCCTCCGACCGGCCGGGCGTCGCGCAGCCGGTCCCCAAGCGCCCGGTGCCGACGCAGCCCTGGGGGCTGATCCTGCTGGGCGCGGTCGCGCTGTTTGCAGTCCTCACCGGATGCTGGGAGGCGTACTGGCGCGCCTATGGCGTGGTCCCGGGCGTGCGCAATGGGTTGGGACTGTGGGCGATCCAGCGGCGCCGGCTCGACGCGGGCGAGGGCAATGCGACGGTCCTGCTGGGCTCCTCGCGCCTGTATTTCGACGTGCAGCTGCCGGTGTGGGAGCGCCTCGCTGGCAAGGCGCCGATCCAGCTGTCATACGAGGGAACTTCCCCAATGACGGCGATCGAGGATCTGGCCGCGGATCCGAAGTTCACCGGGCGCCTGCTCATCGGCGTGGCCCCCGACCTGTTCTTCTCCGGCGGCGGGCGCGGGGATGCGGCAGCGGCTTACACCCGCAAGGAGTCCCCGGCGCAGCGCGTCGGCCAGTGGCTGTCCATGCGCCTGGTCGAGCCGTTTCTTGCCTTCGATGATCCTGACTTCGCACTCGCCACGGTGCTCAAGCGCCAGGACTGGCCCAAGCGGCCGGGCAGGCACTGGTTCATGGACGTGCGCAAGCTGTCGGTCGAGGAGCCATCGCGCAACGCCTACCTGTGGGCGAAGGTTCCGGATGATCCTGAGTACCTGAAACTTGCGCGCAGCGTCTGGCAGGAGGGCTTCATCACCTATCCGGGCGACCCGACCGCCGAGGAGGAGCTCAAGACCGCTCGCGAGCAGATCGAGCGGATGGTGAAGGCGATCGCGCAGCTGCGCGCCCACGGGGTGCAGGTGCTGTTCGCGCGGCTGCCCTCGAGCGGGCCCTACCTTGCGTACGAGAACCAGCACTTCCCGCGGGCGCAGACCTGGGACGCGTTGCTGGCGGCCACGCATGCGCCGGGCATCTATTTCCAGGACTATCCGCAGATGCAGGGCTACGTATTGCCCGAGTGGTCGCACATGCGGCGCGAGGATGCCGAGCGCTTCACCGCCGACTTCTACGGGCTCATCGAAGAGAACTTCTGGCACGCGGGCGCGGTCGACGATGCACAACCGCCGGGGACCGCTGCCAGCCCCTGACCCCGCGGTGGTCGCCGGCTCACGAGGGGTTCTTCACCCAGCCGCGCGGCTTGTGGTTGAAACCCAGCTGCACGTCGACGCACTTCTTGCCGCAGCGGCAGCGAAACCTCTCCACCACGTTCGCGATCGGCTCATCCCAGCCGCCCGCGCAGTGACGGGCGAGGAACGCCGGGCTCACCTCGCGCGAGTGCCGGCACGCCTTGCAGGTGACCACGATCACGTAGTCACCGAAGTGATCGCGCAGGCGCTGGATGGAGTTCCACGGCAGCATGGAACGCGAGTGTGTGGGCGCGGATTTATCCGCGTCCACACAGTGGTAGAGTGCCGCCGACACTGTTCGGCAGGCTAAGTCCATGTGTGGCAAGTACATCCTCGCGCAGGCCGCCAAGGCGGAACTTGCGATGGGTATCCGGCGCGGCCGCTGGGAGTACCCGTTGAGCTATCGCGTGCTGCCGAGTGAGCAGGTGCCGGTGGTGACCCTCGAGTCCGGCGAGCGCGAGGCGACCATGATGCGCTGGGGACTGATCCCGCACTGGGCGGCGGGCGTGGCGCTGAAGGCCTCCACCATCAACGCGACCGTCGAGCGCATCGACAGCGCGCCGAGCTACCGCGACCCGTGGCGCCGCGGGCAGCGCTGCATCTTCGTCATGGGGGGTTTCTATGAGCCCCACGTCGAAGCCGACGGCGCGCGCACGCCGTACTTCCTGCGCCTGACCGACCGCGACGTGTTCGGCGTGGCCGGCCTGTGGGAGCGCTCCAGGCGCGCGGACGGCAGCTACGTGTTTTCGGCCACGCTGATCACGCTGCCGGCCAACCGGCTGCTGGCCGAGGTGCACAACCACAAACAACGCATGCCGGCGATTCTCACCGCGCAGGATCAGCAGGCCTGGCTGGGCGGGGATCCCGAGGAGGCTCGGGCCACGTTGCGTCCCTACCCGGATGAGTTGATGGTGGCCCACGCGGTCAGTCGCCGAGTCAACAGCCCGAAACTGCCCAACGACGCAAGCCTGATCGAACCGGTGTAGCGCAGCTGCCGGACCTGACGGTGCGTCCGCGGGCAGCCGGGCAATGGTGGCAGGCCGCCCAATGTTCTAGGATGGCTCCCCAGAAAAAGAGCGGACGCGGGATCCATGGGCCGTTACCGACGCTATCTCATCGCCCTCGCCGTCGTGGTGGTGCTGCTCGGCGCCTATGCCGTGGCCGGCTTCTGGGCGGTGCCGCACTTTGCACGCTCCAACCTCGTCAGTCTGGTGAGGAGCCACTGGGGGCGCGAGGTTACCGTCGGCGACATCCGCTTCAACCCCTTCACCCTGACCCTGGATGTCAGCCAGTTCTCCCTGCCCGATGCCGACGGCAAGACGCTGCTCTCCTTCGACCACCTGAAGGTGGACCTGCAGTGGCGCAGCCTCCTGCGGCTCGGCCCGAGCTTCCGCGAGATCCTGCTGCAGAAGCCGTACGTGCGCGCGGTCATACGCCGCGACGGCGCCCTGAACTTAGCCGATCTGGGCAAGGGCTTTCCCGCCGAGCCGCAGAAGCCGCGAGAGCAGAAGTCCAAGCCGCTGCGGCTGTACATCGGCCGCCTCGCGGTGAGCGATGGGACGACTGCGTTCGAGGACCATACGCACCCGACCCCGTTCGAGGCCCAGTTCACGCCCATCGAGTTCGAACTGCACAACTTCAGCACCGGGGGCGGCAACGGCAATGCCTACGAGCTGGACGCCTCCTCGCCGCAGGGTGCGCACTTGAAGTGGACCGGCACGCTCGAGCTGACCCCGCTGTCCTCGCGCGGGGCCTTTGCGGTCGACCAGGTACGGGCTCGCACGCTGTGGAACTACGTGCGCGACTCGGTGCCGTTCGAGGTGTCCTCCGGGGCGATCGCCGTCAAGGGCACTTACGAGCTCAGCACCAACGGCGGCCCGCTCGCGGTGAAGCTCGACGTGCAGAGCGCCACCATGACGCAGTTCGGGCTGCGCCCGAAGGGCGCTGCGCAGGACTATGTCGGTCTGGCCCAGCTGGACGTGCAGGGCACGCACGTCGACCTCGACCACCACAGCGTCGGGATCGAGAAGGTCAGGCTCGCCGGCGGCGACATCAAGGTGTGGCTGGACGAGCAGCACCACGTGAACCTGCTGGATCTGGCGGCGGCCTCCGCGGCAGATTCTGCGGCGCCGGGGCCCGGCGCCCCGGCAGCGGCGCGCGCGCAGACCTCCGGCGCCAATCCCACGCCCTGGACGGTGCAGGCGCCGGACATCCAGCTGCAAGGATTCAAGATCGCCGCCGAGGACCGCACGGTGAAGCCCGCCTTCGCCTCCGTGATCGAGCCGCTGAACGTTCACGTGGGCGGCTTCAGCACCGCGCCCGCCAACGTCCTCGATGTCACGGTGGAATCCGCCGTCAACGGCAGCGGCAAGCTGAACGCGAAGGCCAGCCTCACTCCCGCCAGCGGCGATCTCAGCGCACACGTGGACGTGCAGGGAGTGAACCTCGCGGTGCTGCAGCCCTACCTCAACAGCTACACCTCGATGCTGCTGCTCAAGGGGGCCATCGGGGCGCAGCTGGATCTGGTGCGCCGCGGCGACGGCTACCTCGCCGTGAAGGGCAGCACGGTCGTCTCGGGGCTCAAGACCGTCGATGCGGTGCAGAAGCGCGACTTCATCAGCTGGCGCGACCTCAAGGTCAGCGGCATCGACTACCAGTCCGCGCCGCAGACCCTGAAGGTCGGCAACGTGACGGCGGTGGACCCGTATGCGCGCCTGATCATCTTCCCCGACCGCGTGATGAACATCACCGACGTGCTCACCCCGCTGGGCACCACGCCCAAGCACGACGCGCCACCGCCGCCTTCCAAATCCGGTGCCGCACCGCTGGCCGCCAGGAGCGCGCCAGCGCCGAAGAAGAAGGGTGCGCGCACGCATGCTGCGGTGGTGCCGGCCAAGTCGCCGACCCCGTTTCCCGTGGCGGTCGGTACGATCCGGCTGGTCAACGCCACCCTCGACTACACCGATCTTTGGATCAAGCCGAACTTCACCGTAGGCATCAAGCCGCTCAACGGCACGATCACCGGGCTGTCCTCGGACCCGAAGTCACGCGCCAAGATCCGCCTCGACGGCCAGGTCGACCGCTACTCCCCGGCGCATATCGCCGGCGAGGCCAACCTGCTGTCCGCGGACCTCTATACCAACATCACGATGTCCTTCAAGGACATCGACCTGACCATCGCGAACCCGTACTCCGGGCGCTTCATCGGCTACCGGATCGACAAGGGCAAGCTGTCGTTTGACGTGACCTATCTGGTCGAGGACCGCAAGCTCGATGCCAAGCAGCACATCGTGGTCGACCAGCTCGAGCTGGGTGAGCGCGTGGAGAGCCCGGATGCGATGCACCTGCCGATCAAGCTGGCGGTCTCGCTGCTGAAGGACAAGGACGGGGTGATCGATCTCGACCTGCCCATGACCGGCTCGCTCGATGACCCGAAGTTCCGCATCGGCCCGATCATCTGGAAGATCTTCGTCAATCTGATCGTCAAGGCGGCGACGGCTCCCTTTGCGCTGCTCGGCCACCTCTTCGGTGGTGGCGAGCACGTGAACATCATCGAGTTTCCGGCCGGCAGCGCCGAACTGGACAAGCCGGCCACCGACCAGCTCGCCTCCATCGCCAAGGGACTCAAGGAACGCCCGGCCCTCAAGCTCGACGTGCCGATTGTCTACTCGGCGACGGTCGACCGGCCGCACCTGGCGGCCGCGCAGCTGAACCAGGAGCTGGCCGCGCGCGTGGGCAGCACGCGCCAGGGCAAGAAGCATCCGGAGACGGCCACGCAGGAGGCACTCGCAGATCCCGAGAAGCATTTCCGCCTGCTGGTGGAGCAGTACAAGGCGTCGATGGGCAAGGACACCCCGTTGCCGGAGTCCGCCGCCGCGGTGCTGGCGGCGAAGCGCAAGGAAACACCGGCCTACGATCCGGCAATCGCCGACCTGAACACCGCGCTCATCAACAAGATCGACGTGCCGGAGGCGCAGCTGGTGAGCCTGGGTCAGGATCGCGCCAAGGCCATCCAGGACGCGCTGCTTTCTGACGGGCAGATCGACCCGGGCCGCGTGTTCATCGTCAACGCCGCCCCGAAGCCCGAGAGCGGCGAGAAGGTCAAGGTCGAGCTGGCCGTGAAGTAGTAGGCGTCAGACGCTCCAGCCGGGCACGAGGTAGGCGTAGGCAAGCACGATCAGCCCGACGATGCCGGCCAGGAAGATGCTGTGCCTGAGGGTAAAGCGGAACAGCTTCGCCTCCTCGGCGGCCGGCATGCCGGTGGCGGCGGCCGCCACTGAGATGCTCTGCAGGCTGATCATCTTGCCCATGACCCCGCCGGAGGAGTTGGAGGCGGCCATGAGCGCCGGTGACAGCCCGAGGTTGTTGGCCGTGACCACCTGCAGGTTGCCGAACAGCGCGTTGGTGGAGGTGTCGCTGCCGGTGAGGAAGGTCCCGAGCCACCCGAGGTAGGCACTGAAGAACGGGAAGGCGATCCCGGTCGCGGCAAACGCCAGTCCGAGCGTCGCGGTCGCGCCGGAGTAGTTCATGAGGTAGGCGAGCGCGAGCACCGCGGCGATGGTCAGGATCGACAGCGACAGGTCGCGCGCGGTGCGCGCGACCGTGGCCACGACCTTGCCGGCCGGCACCCGCAGCACGATGGCCGCGCAGATCGTCGCGAAGAGCACCGCCGATCCTGAGGCCGAGAGCAGGTTCAGGTTGAACTTCGCAGGATACGGGCCGGCCTTGGCGACCGCCGGCGGCAGGCGCTGGATCTGGCCGTCCAGGCCATGCCAGAGGAACGAGACGCTGGCCTTGTCCAGCAGTGCCTTAAACGGCGCGTAGCCCCACAGCAGCACGAAGACCACCAGCAGGATGTAGGGCGACCAGGCGCGCAGCATCGTGCCGGTCGGGATGCCGGTGTCCTGCAGCGCCGCCTCCGCGGCGCGCTGGTCGGCGGGGCGCCACAGGCGCAGCAGCACCAGCAGCCCGGCGATGGCGGCGATGGAGGCGAGGATGTCGGTGAGATAGGGGCCGACGTAGTTGGATACCAGGAACTGCGTGGCCGCAAAGCACACGCCCGCCACCAGCGCCGCGGGCCATACCGCCTTTAACGCCTTGCGGCCGCCGAGCACCAGCATCAGGTACGCGGGCAGGAAGAGGGCGATCGGTGCGCAGATGCGCCCCACGCCCGAGCTCAGGACCCCCAGCGGCAGGTTGGTCACCCCGGCGAGGGTGACGATCGGGGTGGCGATCGCGCCGAAGGCGACCGGGGCGGTATTGGCGATCAGGCAGATCGCCGCGGCGTAGAACGGCGAGAACCCCAGTCCGGCGAGCATCGCGCTCGCCACGGCCACCGGGGTGCCGAATCCGGAGGCGCCCTCGATGAAGGCACCGAAGGCGAAGGCGATCAGCAGCGCCTGCAGCCGGCGGTCCTGGGTGAGCCCGCCGATGGACTTGCGGATGATGTCGAACTGCCCGGTGTCCACGGTCAGGCGATACAGGGCGATCGCCCAGAAGACCACCCAGGCGATCGGGAAGAGGCCGAACGCGGCCCCGTAGATCGTGGAATTCAAGACCAGCCGCCAGGGCATGTCGTAGACAAAGCCGGCGACGAGGATCGCGGTGACGACCCCCGCAAGCGCCGCCTTCCACGCGGCGGTGCGCAGCACCGCGAGCATGAGCAACATGACAAAAATAGGCAGTGCCGCACAGACCGCCGAAAGCGCCAGGCTTCCGGAAACCGGCGCATAGACCTGGTTCCACATGACGTGACCTCCCCCGCTACTTTTGGCGATCTTGCGCCAGCGGCGGCAACTGGTCTATCGCCGGCTTCGGCCGCCGCTGTGAATCAAACAGCCCCCAGAAGGCTTCCGACGGGTGGGGGCCGGGAACGCCGGTGGCATCCTGCGCCCGCCACGGCGCATCAAAGGCTGCGAAGTAGGCAAAGGCGTGCTGCCGGGTGGGCGGCAGCACGCGCCGCAGCTGCGCATAGAAGGAGGCCTGCCGGGGGCTGCTGAAGCCCTCCGCCGGCGGGGCGGTGGGGATGCCGGTTTCCTTCACCAGCAGCGGCCCGCAGAAGCGGCCGGCGAGGTCGCTGGTGACGTTGACCACAAACTGCGCTGCGGTCTGGTCGGTGGCGGTGCGGAACCAGGGCTGGAACACCGGGTGCACGATCACCAGCAGGAAGTCGAGGCTGGCCACCAGCGGCGCGGCGTCCTCGCTCTGGAAGATGTGGAACGGCTCGCTCGTGGCCAGCGGCAACTGCGGCGCCTGCGTGCGCACGCGCTGCACCAGCGTCCTCAGGCGCTCAGGATCCGAGCGGTGGCTGAAGATCATCTCGTTGCCCAGCGACACACCGACCACCAGCTGCGGGAAGCGGCGCGCGGCCTCGAGTGCGGCCGCAAGTTCCGCCGGATCGAACGGGTTCCAGATGCCGATGATCAGGGCGCGGAACTTCAGCGCCGCCGCCACCGGGGCGACCTGCTGCGCACCGTGCACGGCATCGTAGGTAATGAGCGCGTCGAAATGCGGCCGCAGCACTGCCAGGTCGGCGCGGATGCCTGCCGGGGTGGCATTGCTGACGCGGCCGTCGACCACGCTGAGCGAGGTGGGCTGGTAGGCGATGAAGCGCCCGTGCGCGAGTGCATCGGCCAGACGAGCGAGCCCGGGGGCCGCGGCCGCGCTGCGCGCGCACAACGCCTGCGCAGCCGCGCGGCCACTGCCGCCGCCAGCAATCAGGACACTCAACAGCAGCAGGACGACTCGCATCAGGGCTGGCTCCGGTGCGCTAAGATTGTGCCACAGGCGCCGGCACGCACCGGCGCGTACCGCTTTATCCGCAAGAGGCCTGCCGATGCCCAGTCAACTTGAGCGCGCCGCGAGTTTTCGCGCACTGCACGCCGCCCCCGCCAGCTTCGTCATCCCCAATGTCTGGGACGGCGGCTCGGCGGCCATCATGGCCGGCCTGGGATTCCCGGCGCTGGCCACCTCGAGCGCCGCCTGTGCGGCGACCCTCGGGCGCCTGGACGGACAGATCACGCGCGAGGAAGCGCTCGCGCATGCGCGGCAGGTCATCGCCGCGACCGCGCTGCCGGTCTCGGCCGATCTTGAGAATGGCTTCGGCGCCTCCCCCGAGGCCGCCGCGGAGACCATCCGCCTGGCGGGCGAGGCGGGGCTGGTCGGCGGCTCGATCGAGGACGCGAGCGGGGACGAGGGTGCCCCGATTTACGATTTCGCACACGCGGTCGAGCGCATCCACGCCGCGGTCGAGGCCGCGCGCCGCCTGCCGTCGCCGTTCATGCTCACCGCGCGGGCCGAGAACTTCATCCACGGCCGCGCCGACCTTGATGACACCGTCAAGCGCCTGCAGGCCTTCGAGCGGGCCGGGGCGGACGTGCTGTTCGCGCCGTGCCTGCCGGATCTGGGCGCGGTGCGCACGGTGTGTGCGGCCCTCAAGAAGCCGGTGAACTTCATGGTCGGGGTACCGGGGGCATCGTTCAGCGTGGCCGAGCTCACCGCCGCCGGTGTGAAGCGCATCAGCCTGTCGACGACGCTCTATCGCGCTGCCATGACCGGGCTGCTCGCGGCCGCACAGGAGGTGAAGCAGTCGGGCACCTTCGGCTACCTGGACAACATCATGCGCGGCGCCGACCTTGGCAGGTACTTGCGCGGCAAGTCCTAGCCAGGCAGGGCGTCAGCCCGGTGCCCGGTCGCCGATCCGGGCGCTGCGTGCCCAGGTGAGGAAGCGCGCGGCTCCCGCATCCCCTTCCGCCGGCGACCACGGCGCAAACTCGTTCGCCGTCGCCGGATCGTACGGCCCTTCCTTGACCTCGAAGAAGGCGCCCCCCGCGCTGCCCGGCACGATCGTATGCCAGGTGCGCTGCGGGGTCTCGTAGGCAAAGGCACTCTGGCCCGCGCCGACGCCGTGGCGCGCGGTGACGCACCCTGAATCATCAAAGGTGAGCACGTCCATCCGGCCGCGCACCACCAGCGCCAGCTCCGTGCGCGCATTGTGGCGGTGCGGCCGGAAGTACGCGTCAGGCTGCGCCACGACGATGAAGCGCTGCACGAGGTCGGCGGGACCTGTGTGGATGGTGTGGTGCGCGCGCCGGCGTGGGCTCGCGGCGGCCTTCACCGCCAGCTCGTCGAGGAGCTCTTCGGACAGCAGCTTCATGGCGCGAGGATATCAAGCCGCGCGCGGCCCCGGGTGGCGCACCTCGGGCAGCAGTCCGGCGGCGAGGCCGATCAGCGGCAGGAAGGCGCACAGCTGGTAGACCGAGACGATCCCGATGTGGTCGGCCAGCGTCCCCAGGGCGGCCGCGCCGATGCTGCCCATGCCGAAGGCCAGGCCGAACACCAGCCCCGAGACCGTGCCGGTGCGCCCCGGCAGCAGGTCCTGCGCGTACACCACCATCGCCGGGAACGCCGAGGCCAGGATCAGCCCGATCGGCACGGTGAGCACCCCGGTCCAGAACAGGTTGGCGTGCGGCAGCAGCAGCGTGAAGGGCAGCGTTCCGAGTATCGAGCCCCAGATGACGTACTTGGTGCCCAGCCGGTCCCCGAGCGGGCCGCCGAGGAAGCCGCCGGCCGCGACCGCAGCGAGGAACACGAACAGGTGCAGTTGCGCGGCGCGCACCGACAGGTGGAAGTGCTCGATCAGGTAGAAGGTGTAATAGCTGGTGATGCTCGCCAGATAGAAATACTTGGAGAACAGCAGCGCCAGCAGCACGGACATGCCCAGCACCACCCGCGCGGTCGGCGTGGCCGGGCGCGTGCCGGCCGCCGGCGCCAGGCGCGCGATGCCGTGCGCCTTGTACCAGTGGCCGACGTTGAACAGCACCACGATCCCCAGCAGCGCCACGGCGGAGAACCACGCCACGCTCGCCTGCCCGTGCGGCAGGACGATGAACGCGGCCAGCAGGGGGCCGGTGGAGGAGCCGATGTTGCCGCCCACCTGGAAGATCGACTGCGCGTAGCCGTGCCGCCCGCCGGAGGCCATGCGTGCCACGCGCGAGGACTCCGGGTGGAACACCGAGGAGCCGGTGCCGATGAGGGCTGCGGCGAACAGCAGCAGCCCGTAGTTGGCGGCGAAGGCGAGCAGCACCAGCCCGACCAGCGTAAAGCCCATGCCGGCGGCGAGGGAGTAGGGGCGCGGCTTGCGGTCCGCATAGGCGCCGATTACCGGCTGCAGCAGCGAGGCGGTGAACTGGAAGGTGAACGTCAGCAGTCCGATCTGCGTGAAGCTCAGGCGGTAGGAACTCTTGAGCATCGGATACAGCGCCGGCAGCAGCGACTGCATCAGGTCATTGAGCAGGTGACAGAAGCTGATGGCCAGCAGCACGCCCAGGGCGGTGGTGCCGGCGGCGCGGACCGGGGTGAGTGCGGAGGCGGAGCGGTTCAAGGGAGCGTTCGTTCCGGGCAGGTGCGAAGGGCGCGGGGAGTCATTGAAGCGCACCCGCAGGCACCAAGCCTATCTCCCATTGGTGGGGGCGGGCAAAAAAAGCGCGGTGCACCCGTGAGGTGCACCGCGCCAGTGCGCGCGAACGATTGTGTTTCTAGAACGACTGCGAGAAGCGGATCCCGATGGTGCGCGGGGTGACGATGCTCGCCATCGGCTTGGAGCCGCAGATCGACAGGTTCGACTGCAGGCTATAGGGCGCGACGATCGTGCACTCCGCGAAGCGGTAGGTCTCGGCGCGCTTGTCGAGGGCATTGCTGGCGAACAGTTCCGCTTGGAAGTTGCCCCGGTTGAGTCCGGCCGCCAGATCCAGCAGTCCGTAGGCGGGCACGGAGCCGACAATGCTGTTCTGGTACGGCGCCAGCTCCGAGTTCGTCTCGCTGGTGTAGCTGTAGGCCGCCTGCCCATAGGCCTGCATGTCGTGGCTGCCGATACCGAAGGTGTAGCGGGCCGTCGCATTGCCCTTGAACTTCGGCACGATCGGCAGCTGCGTACCGCTGGGCGTCGCGTCGTAGCTCGGGCAGGTCGCCGGCGGCAGCGGTACGCCGGTAGCGAAATCCACGTCATAGCAGAAGGCCTGCGTCATCTTCGGATCCAGCTCGGTGGCGGCGATGTGCAGGTTCAGGCCCTGCACCGGCGCCCATTCGAGCTCCTGCTCGGCACCCTTGATGCGGGCGGAACCGGCATTGCGGATGGTGGTGAAGGAATTCTGACCCAGGAAGCCGAACTGGATGTTCTTCCAGTCTTCCACGAAGAAGGCGCCGTTGAAGCGCAGGTGATTGTTCAGCCAGCTCGTCTTGTAGCCGAGCTCGTAATTGGTCAGGTAATCCGGGTCGTAGGTGGCCAGCGGCGGGTCAGGCGGCGCCTGGATGCGGCGGTTGACGCCACCCGGGCGGAAGCCCTTGGAGAGCGTCGCGTATACCATCGCATCGTCGGTCACCTTGTAGGTAAGGTTGAATTTCGGCGTCGAGCCGTTCTTCTTTACCTCCTGGGCGAGGTCCACGCAGGGTCCGCCGAGAATGCCCGGCTGCACGCAGGTGGGCGGGTTGGCCTGGGGATTGTTCTGCTTCTCGCCGGTGTGGCTGGAGAAGTTCTGCGTGGCACCGAAGCCGAAGAAGCCGTCGAGCGAGTTGTCATACCGGTAGAAACGGTAGCCGACCGTGGCGGTCAGCTTCGGCATGATGTCGAAGCTGAGCTCGCCGAATACCGCGTAGTCGCGGTCGACGCGTATCTGGTCGGTCAGCCACCAGGTCTGTGGCCATCCGGTCACCGAGTCGAGGGGATTCAGTGCATCAATGCGGTAGTTCTGCAGGATGTAGTGCTGCTGGCGCTGGTAGAAAAGGCCGCCGATGAAGCGCAGCCGGTTCTCCTTCGGGGTCGCCACCCGCAGTTCCTGGCTGAGCTTGCGGTACTGATCGGTGCCCAGGATGTACTGGGACACGTTGATCGGCGTCGGACCATGCAGCCCCGACTCGAGAAAGGCCATGTAGGTCGTGTTGTGGTCGTACAGCAGCGTGTAGTCGCTGTAGTCCGTCGAGGTATGGTCGTCGCGCTTGAGATAGCCCGCGGCATAGGTGATATCGAAGTTGCTAAGGTGCCCTTCCACCGTCAGCGCCGCCTGCCACCACTGGTCGGTGCTGTAGTCCGGGTAGTAGCGCTGCACCGACAGGCTGCCCGGCAGGGCAGGATCCACGAACTGCGTGCCGTCGGCGCGCTCGCTCTGGCCCATCAGCGTCGGGGTGATGGTCCAGTTGTCACCGAGCAGCAGCTTCAGCGCCCCACGGCCGCCGTAGGTCTCGGACGGATTGAAGCGCTGCTTTGCCTGCGCGGGGGAAGTCGTGCAGCCGGGCGAGGGCGGCGTGAAATTGGAAACGCAGCCGAAGCTCGGGAACACGTTGGTTCCCTCGATATTGTCGATGTAGCCGCCCGTGCGCTGCGCCCAGCCCACCAGGCGGACCGCCGCCACCGGCGAGAGCGGGATATTCACGAAGCCCTCAGCGACATAGCCGCCCTGGCCGCGCACGGTGTTGCCCTCGAGGGAGTAACCGGCCTTGAAGGCGGTAAAATCCGGCTTGTTGGTGATGATGCGCAACGTGCCCGCCTCGGAGCTGGCGCCGTACAGGGTACCCTGTGGACCGGCCAGCGCCTCGACACGCTCGATGTCGTAGACGTGGATGTCGAGCGCGCCCTGGATCGTGGTGACCGGCTGCTCGTCCAAGTACACACCGACGCTCGGCAGCGGACCGGAGTGGTTGCCATTGTCGCCGCTGGAGACGCCGCGCATGAACACGCGTGAGAATCCCGGACCGGTGCTCTGGTAGGAGACGCTCGGCAGGTACTTCACGTAGTCGGAGAAGTCCTGGACGTTCAGCTGCTCGAGCTTCTCGGTGCCCAGGGCCGTGATCGAGACCGGGACATCCTGCAGGTTCTCGGTGCGCTTCTCGGCCGTGACGACCACTTCCTGGAGCGCGCCGCCGCTGTCGGGAGCATCGGCCGCATGCGCCTGCGGCACCGCGGCGAAGACCGCCGCGGCGATCGGGGCGCGCCGCAGCAACGCGGGTGCGAGTGCGGGTGCGGGACCGTCCGCGCCCATGTTCTTAAGCTTGCGAAGTCGACTGCGCTGCATGAGATCTCCCCTTGCTACACGGTGGCCGCATGGCTCATCCGTGATGATGATTATCGACAAAATCCGGTGTCCGCGGATAGGCCTCGAGCACCGGGCCGAGCGCTGCCTTGAGCGGCCCGAGCCATGGAACGTAGTTCTGCCACTGCTGCATGCCGTCGCGGTAGATCGGCGTGCGTACCTGCTCGGAGCTGGCGGTGCGCACTGCGCGCTCGGTGGCGTAGAAGTGCAGACAGTCAGGCTCGAACGGCAGGCCGCAATACTCCAGCAGCCGCCGCACCTCGGTTTCGGTGTCTTCCACCATGGACTCGTAGAACACGCGGTGCACGCGCCCGGGCAGCACTGCATCGAAGTGCGCCATGAGCTCCACGTAGTGGCTGTAGTAGGCGCCGAGGTCGGCCAGGTCGTAGGTGAAGTTCTGGCCGCGCGCGAAGTGCTGCTTGAACCCTGACAGGCAGCAGCCGAGCGGATGACGGCGCGCGTCGATGATGCGCGCGTTCGGCAGGATCAGGTGGATGAGCCCGACGTGCATGAAGTTATTGGGCAGCTTGTCGATGAAGAACGCCCGGCCGCTCTTGCGCTGGATGCGCGTGCGCGCCAGGTATTCCTCGCCCATGGCCCGCAGCTGTCCGGGCGGCAGGCGCCCGAGTGCCTGCGGGTAGCGTACCGAATCATCGCCGGTGCGCCCGACGACGCTCTGCGCCAGCGTCGGGAGGTCGGGCAGTTCCATCGTGCCTTCCACCTGGGAGTGGCTCGAGAGGATCTGCTCGATCAGCGTCGAGCCCGCGCGCGGCAGGCCGACGATGAAAATCGGGTCGCGCGCCACCGCCCCCTGGCCGGCGGTGGCCGCCAGCAGCTGCGGGGTGAAGAACGCCCGCGAGTTCCTGACGTGCTCTTGCAGGCGCTGCGCGTCGTAGGGTATCTGCGCACGACGCAAGGCATTGCCCTGGCGATAGTGCTCGAAGGATTCGGCGTAGTTGCCGGCATCCTCCAGCGCCTTGCCGAGCGCGAAATACAGGTGCACGCGGTTATCAGCGTCCAGGTCCTCGCGCTTGAGCTGGGTCTGCATGCGCGTGAGGTCGGCAGCAGCGAAGCGGTACGTCTTGAGGTTGGCAAGGCTCCACCAGACCTCGCCCAGGCCCGGGTCCAGTTCGATCGCCCGGCGATAGGCACTGATACCTTCAGCGGACTGCCCGGCGGTCTTCAGGGCATGGCCGTAGCTGAGCCAGATTCGCCCCTGGCGCGGATAACTCTTCAGGATCTCGGCATAGATTCCGAGGGCCCGGTCGTATTCGCCCACCCCCGCCAGCAACGCAGCATGCAGCGTGCGGTAGTTGGGGTTGTGGGCATCGGTGGCGAGCAGTCGGTCGATCTGCTCCAGCGCCTCGGCGTGCTTGCCCTGGCGATGCAGAGCGACGGCGTAGTTGTGCCGTGCACTGGAGAATCCCGGCGACAGTTCCAGGCAGCGCGCGAGCAGGGTCTCCGCGTCACGGTAGCGCCCGATGCGGCCAGCGACCTCGGCCAGCATGCGCAGCGCGGCAATGTCGGTCGGGTGCTCGATCAGGTGCCGCCGCAGCAGTGCCTCGGCCTCCGGAATCCGGTTCTCGCACAGCGCGGTGCCCGCGGCCATCAGGCGCGGATCGTGGGTCGAGGTCTTCAGCAGGCGCGCCCGGGCCGCCGCGGCGCCGGGCTCGTCACCGATGACTTCCAGCTGGTCGGCCAGGGCGCGCCAGGCGCTCGGCGATTCTGGACTGAGCTGCGCGGCCTGCCGCAGCGCGCCCACGGCCTCCTCGCCCCGGCCCAGTGTGCTGAAGGTCATTCCCAGCTCGTAATGCAACGTCGCCCAGCGCGGCTGCTGCTTCAGCAGCGGCGCGAGCAAGCTCAGTGCCTGCATAGCGTCGCCCGAAGTGCGGCGCGCGGCGGCGAGTATCAGGGTCGCATGCGGATGGTGGGGGACGGCCTTGAGGATCTCGGTCGCCTGCTCGGCGGCCAGGGCCGGCTCGCGCTCGAGCAGGCGTACGGCATGGGCGAGCGCGGTCTCCACCGATCCGACAGGTTCCGCTGCTGCGCTCGCATTCATGTAACAAATCTACCACGATCGTCTGTTAACGGGGGCCACGTGCTGTCGTGAGTTGAACTCTTACGACCTCAATGCAAGAGTGCGGCGCGTGGCCACGTGTAGGACTCGCAATGTCAGTCATACGCAACAACCGCGGCGGCGAATGCCGCGGGCGGTATCCGCACTGCTGCTCCTGCTGTGCGCAGCCGCGATGTGCCAGTGCGGAGCGGACGGGGACGATCCTGCATCTGAGCAGTTCACGCGCGCGCCCTTCGGAGTGGTGCGTGTGTATCGTCCGCAGGGTGAGGTGCGCAGCCTCGCGCTGCTGGTTTCCGGGGACGGCGGCTGGGGGGGCGGCAGCGGTGCGATCGCGCACGACCTCGCCGGTCAGGACACGCTGGTGGCCGGGATCGATGGCAAGCAGTTCCTGCGCGGCCTGGGCGCGGGCTCCGGTCCCTGCGCATCCCCGGCCAGCGAACTTGCGCAGCTGGCGCAGGCGCTCATCGCACGCTACCGCCTGCCACCGCAAAGCCGCACCACGCTTCTCGGCCACTCCGCCGGTGCGAGCCTTGTGTACGTAGCCCTCGCGCAGGCCGCGCCCGGCACCTTCACCGGTGCCCTGACCCTGTCCTTCTGCACCGAGCTGGACCTGCCCCGCCCGCTGTGTCCGGCGCCGGCCCTGCGCGGCACGACAATCCCCTCCGGCACCGAGCTTCAGCCCGGTGGCGCGCTCCCGGCCCCGTGGATCGCGGTGCACGGGGGGTCGGACCGGGTATGCCCGGCCGCTGCCGGCGCGCGCTTCGCCGGCGGGGTTCCGGGCGCGCGCTTCATCGAGGTCCCCGGCGTCGACCACGACTATCGCGACCGGGCGCGGTGGTGGCCGGCGTTCGTGGCCGGCTACCGCCAGCTGTCGCAGCCGCAGCAGGCCGCAACGCCGGGGCCCTGAACTGGCAAGCGCCAACAGCCTCCTCTAATGTGCGCCGGTGGACATCCGCGAGGCTTCAGTCACCTACGAGCGCTGGCTCGGCCAGCAGCTGCCGGTGCTGCGCGGGGACCTGGACCTGAAGCACCGCCTGATGACGGCGGACCTGTTTTCCTTCTTCCGTGCCACCTTTTACCGCTGGGCACAGCTGTGGCCCGAGACCTGCCCGGAGTCGGTCAGCGCGCCGCCGGTGTTGTCGGTCGGTGACCTGCACGTGGAGAACTTCGGCACGTGGCGCGACGCGGAAGGGCGCCTGATCTGGGGCATCAACGACTTCGACGAGGCCACCGTGCTGCCCTACACGCAGGACCTGGTGCGCCTGGCCTGCAGCGCGCAGCTGGCCATCCGCGAGTCGCGCCTCACCCTGTCGGCGCGCGCTGGCTGCGAGTCGATCATCGAGGGCTACACCGAATCGATGCGCACCGGCGGCGGCGCGGCGGTGCTGGCCGAACGCTACCGCTGGCTGCGGGAGCTGGCCATCGCGCGCCTGAAGGACCAGCGTCCGTACTGGGAGGCCATGCGCGGGCTGCGCAGCGCCTCCAATCGTGCCCAGCCGCGCGTGCGCCGGCTGCTCGAGGCGGCCATGCCGGCCCGCGGCCTCGAGCTGCGCTTCGCACACCGCCAGGCAGGCCTGGGCAGCCTGGGGAGGCTGCGCCTGGTGGCCCTGGCCAACTGGCGCGGCGGCATGGTGGCGCGCGAGGCCAAGCCGCTGGCAGGCTCGGCGTGGAACTGGGCACACGGGGGCCGTACTCAGCGCCCGCGCTACGCGCAGATTGCGCGCGGCGCCGTGCGCGTGCCCGATCCGACCCTGGCGGTGCATGGCGAGTGGCTCATCCGGCGCCTGGCGCCCGACTGCAGCCGCATCCGCCTCGCAAGCCTGCCGCGCGGGCACGACGAGGCCCGGCTGCTGTGGATGATGGGATGGGAGACCGGGAACATTCACCTCGGCAGCCCCGGGCAGCACCGCGCCATCCTCGCCGATCTTGCCCGCCGCAAGAACGCCTGGCTGCCCAAGGCGGCGCTGCGCATGGGCGAGTCCGTGGCGCGTGACTGGCGCAAGTGGTGCAAAATCGCGCGCGATGAATAGCCGGCGGCGGCGGAGCAGAGCATGAAAGACCTCACGCAGGGCCCGATCACGCGCCATCTGGTGGCGATGGCCGTGCCGATCGCCATCGGCATGCTGTTCCAGACGCTGTACTACCTGGTCGACCTGTACTTCGTCTCGCGCCTGGGGGATGCGGCGATCGCCGGGGTGAGCACCGCCGGCACGGTGAGCTTCGTGATCCTGGCGCTCACGCAAATGCTCGGCGTGGGCACGGTGGCGCTGGTGTCCCACGCGGTCGGTGCCAAGGACCAGCCGCGTGCCAACCTGGTGTTCAACCAGGCCGTGCTGCTCTCGGGGGTCTGCGGCCTGGTCACGCTCGCGGCCGGATTCGGGCTGGGCGGCCCGTTCGTGCGCGCGGTCGCCGCCGACTCGGCAGCCGCAGCCGCCGGCACCGCCTACCTGTACTGGTATACGCCCGGTCTGGCACTGCAGTTCGCGGTGGTGGCCATGGCCTCGGCGCTGCGCGGCACCGGCATCGTGCGCCCGGCGATGGCGGTGCAGATGCTCACCGTGCTGCTGAACGCGATCCTGGCCCCCGTGCTCATCGCCGGCTGGCTTACCGGCCACCCGCTGGGAACCGCCGGTGCCGGCCTAGCCACCAGCCTCTCGGTTGGCGTCGGGGTGGTGCTGCTGTGGGTGTACTTCGTGCGCCTGGAGCACTACGTGGGCCTGGATGCCAGGCTGTGGCGGCCGGTGGGCCCGGTGATCCGCCGCATCCTCAACGTCGGGCTCCCCGCGGGCGGGGAGTTTTTCATGATGTTCATCATCATGGCGGTGGTTTACTGGGCGATCCGCGGCTTCGGGCCGCCCGCGCAGGCCGGCTTCGGCATCGGCTCGCGCGTGATGCAGGCGCTGTTCCTGCCGGTGATGGCGCTCGCCTTCGCCGTCGCCCCGGTGGCCGGCCAGAACATGGGGGCGCGCTCCTACGCGCGCGTGCGCGAGAGCTTCAACAAGGCGACGCTGCTGAGCTGCATCCTCATGTTTGCCCTGACGCTGGTGTGCCAGTGGCGCGCGGAGCTGTTCGTGCGCCTGTTCACCGACCAGGACGAGGTGGTGCAGGTCGGGGCGACCTACCTGCGCATCATTTCATGGAACTTCGTGGCCACCGGGGTGATCTTCAGCTGCTCGGGCCTGTTTCAGGCCCTCGGCAACACCGTGCCCTCGCTGCTGAGCTCCGCCTCGCGGCTGATCACCTATGCGCTGCCGGTGCTGTGGCTGTCGCGGCAGCCGGGCTTCCGGATCATCCAGGTCTGGCACCTGTCGGTGATCACGGTGGCGCTGCAGGCGCTGACCAGCTGGCTGCTGCTGCGGAGGGAGTTCGGCCGTAGACTGCCCGTCTCCGCCCCCGCGGCGGTGGCCGTGGCGGAACCGCCGGCCCCGGGCGGGGCCGGCTAGCTTACTTGCCCTGCGGCTCGGTACCCGGCTTCGGGTCCGCCAGCGGGAAGGATTGCACGCCCGCGGCCGGTGCCGGGGCGGGCGCCGGGGCGGCGGCCGGGGCTGCCGCGGCGGGTATCGGCCCGGTCACGACCAGGTTGTTGCCGGCAGCGGCCGAGCGCTGACCGCCGGTGCTGGTGGCCACGGCCGCCAGGAAGCGCTCCGCGGAGCTGTCATTCGAGGTAACCGCCCCGGAGATGATCTCCTGGGAGCGAAGGCTCGCCTTCTTGTAGAACTCGGCGTTGGCATCGTCATTGATGCTGATGACCGTGCCATCGAGGGCGACGCCCGCGAAGATGCCCTTGCTGCGAGAGTAGGAGTAGACCTCGGCCTTGAAGGTCGGGTCGGTCGCCGCCGAGGCGCTGCGTCCCACCGGCCCGGCCGCCACCGAGGCATCGGCGCCCAGGGTGAGCTTGCCGCCATTGATCCCCTCGACGCCCTTGGGGGTGGTGAAGACCAGGACGATATCGGTCTGCTGCACGCCCCACTGCCAGCCGAAGCTGCCGCCGGCCATGCTGACGAACACCGGTGAGCTGAAGTTGCCGTTGGGCTCGCGCACCACCAGCACGCCCTGGCCGTAGCGGCCGCCGGCGAAGAAGGCCACCTTGGTGAGCGCCGGGATGACTGCGATGCCGTAGGCGCGCTCGAGCAGGCGGTCCGGGATCGCCTGGTCGCGTGCGTCACGCAGTTCCTCGAGTACTTCGCTGGCCACCAGCAGGCGTCCCTCGAGACGCGCCTGCGCCTGCGCCATCGAGGCGCACAGGCCGAGCACGACACCGGCGATGAGGGTGAACACGGGAGTAGAGATGCGCATGTCGGGGGTCCCCTTTTCGTGAACTGTCGCTGCCCGCCGACACTTGCGACGGGAGCAGTCAACGATTGGGCAAGTAGCTTAACTCAGCCGGAAGCTGCTGCGTGAACTGTGTGAGAGGCGGCAGTGCGCGCGCCGCCGCGCGCCTTCAGTACCAGACCGACAGGAACAGCGTGAAGACGTTCGCGTCGAGCTTGTAGAGCGGCTCGTTGCCGGCGCCGTACTCCCCGGCGAGCAGCGCGTTGCGGAAGTCCTTGTAGTCGATCATCAGGTGAGCGTAGTGGAAATTGAGCGAGCTCTTGCTCACCCACGGCGCCCAGGACAGGTGCGGGAACTGATAGGCGCCGCCCACGCCGACGGTCCAGTCGGTGAAAGCGGCCAACTCGCGGTCGCGCGCCATGAAGTTCTGGTAGTCCGCTCGCGGGAACAGGTCGCTGTAGAAGTCGGCTGCGTTCTGCTTGTAGAAGCGCAGGCTGGCATCGAAGGTGAACTGTCGCCACGGCTGGGTGTAGTCGACCTGGAAGGTGTTGGCGACGATGCCCCAGGTGTCACGGAAGAAGCGGTATTCCCCGGTCACCGCCGCGCGCCACGACAAGTAGTGCTTGAGGCTGATCGAGGCGGAATTGCTGGTGCGCGTCTCCGGGTATACCTGGTCGGCGAGGGTGAAGCCGTCGCCCTGGCCGGGGGACAGGTAGCGGATCTTGCGGTACGGGTTGGCGAGATAGCCCTGGTCGGTCAGCAACTCGTAGTTGAAGGTGGCGATCGTGTTACGCGTGAGGATCTGGCTGAGCGACAGCGAGTAGCCGCGATGGTCGGCGCGCTCGTGGAAGGTCGGGTCGTTGATGATCTGACCGTCCGTGTTCTTGATGTCGCGGAAGATCTGGTCCCAGCCGCGCCGGTAGCCGAGGGTGAGCGTGGTCAGGTCCCCGAACATGTCCTGGCTCACCGAGACGAAGGCGGTATTGGCCTTGTAGTCCGGCTCGGTGCTGTTGATGAAGCCGGCGCTGTAGGTGGACTTGCCGTGCAGGTAGTCGACCCCGCCGCTCCACTGCTTGCGCGTCTCCTTGTAGGGGCTGGCCGAGAGCTTCACGTCGATCGAGGCGCTGGAGATCATGTCCTCGTAGTAGTTGGCCGTGAAGGACACGCTGTCGCCGACCTTCTTGCGCACCAGCACCGAGGGGCCATCGACGGTGATGTCGCCCCCGGAGTAGCTGTGCCACATCACGTCCGCCCGGTCCTCGGGCAGCACCCCGCCGAGCACCGGCACGGTGATCACGCACAGCGCGAGCAGCGTGCGCGCGAAGGAACTCAGGCGCACCGGCTGACCCCGCGTCGCGCCCGCGGCGCCTCACTCATCAGTTGCATCCGCAGCCGCCGCCGACTGCACCGGTGGCGCCGCGCGCACCCTCGCGGCTCTCCCACACGTGCTCGAAGTAGATGCTCGATACCGGGTCGCGATTGGCCGCCATGATCGGATCGGCGAAGTGCTCGCGCTCGTAGGGCTTCACCCACGGGGTCGGGGCCGAGGAGCACCCGGCCAGCAGAGTCACCAGCACCGCGGCGAGCAGCGCCGCCGTCCACTTGCACCTGCCGTCCACACCATGCCCCGCCGGTGATCTCATGGGTCCTACTCGCGCACCAGCGTGCGAATGCTGTCCAAGTACTCGTTCTCGTCGCCGGGCTTGTAGCCGTGGTGCAGCATGCGCACCTTGCCGGCGCGATCGATGATGACCGTGCTCGGCATGCCCGTCACGTCGTACAGCTTACTGACCTTGCTGTCCTTGTCGAACAGGATCGGGAAGCTGACCGGGGTCTGCTTGAGCCAGTCCACCGCGGCATTGGAGTCCGGTTCCACGTTGACGCCAAGCATGGTGAAGCCCAGCTTGTTGTACTTCTTATATATGCCCTCGAGGAGCGGCATCTCCTGGCGGCATGGCCCGCACCAGCTGGCCCAGAAGTTGAGCATGACGACCTGCCCCTTGAACTGGGCAAGGCTCACGTCCTTGCCGCCCTGCGAGGCGAGGTCGAACTGGGGCGCCGGTGCGCCTACTGGGCCGGCGAGCGCGGGCACGGCGATGGCCAGTGCGGCGACGGCGGCGACGATGCGAATCCTCATGGTACGTCCCTTTCTCAGAAGAAGACGGTCGTCGTAAGCCGCGCCTCGAGGTTGTTGGTGAGTTTGGTGCTGCCCAGCAGATCGGAGTTGAACACCCGATCTTGCACGCTGATGTGCACGGCCAGCCAATCTGTCGGTACGACACGATAGCCGGCGCCAAAGTTCACCGTGAACTTCGTGTCTCCTGCGAACTCGGTGGCGCCGATTCCGCCGAGGAGATAGAAGGCGCTCGTCATGGCGTGGCCGCGACCGATATAGGCCTCGCCAGGCAGGAAGTTGTAGCCGAGTGACAAA
Source organism: uncultured Pseudomonadota bacterium (assembly GCA_963794975.1). GTDB lineage: Bacteria > Pseudomonadota > Gammaproteobacteria > Steroidobacterales > Steroidobacteraceae > 13-2-20CM-66-19. Next base: position 138,427 of record CAWCGL010000010.1, read on the forward strand.
TCGTAATACGTGAAGCGCCTCTCAGACTCGGTAAGCAGCTGCACCCCGCCGTTCAGCGTCTCGAAGCTGGTCTTGCCGGCGGTGGAGCGGCCCCACTCGCCCTGGAAGAAGAAGTCTTCCGTGATGTGGTAGGCGGCGACCAGGCCGTAGGAGGGGTTGGTGCCGAAGTCCTCGATGGACAGCACCCCGTAGTCCAGGCCGACCTCGATGTTGCGGCTGCGCACCTTGGGAACCTTGATCGTGCGGCGCGACACCTCCGGTTCCACCACCCGCGGCGGCGAGGCATTCTCCTCGGCGATCGCCTGGGCCTCGGTGGGCTCGGTGGAGGTGTGGCCGTGGTGGAACCAGCCGCGCACGGTGGCGCAGCCCGGCAGCGCCGCCAGCGCCACCGTCAGAAGAAAAACGCGAAGCCCAGTTTCCATTCGTCCTCTTCCTCGTTCTGGTTACGCGTCGTGAATACGAAATGCGTCTTGTACTCGGCGCGCACGAAGAACCGCCGCGTCAGGTAGTAGCGTACACCGATGCCGGCGTAGGCCGTGTCCTCGGTCCGGTCGGTAGCCTGCACCAGGGTGGCCTTGGGCTGAGTGCGCACCAGTCCCAGTCCGAGCGTCACGAATGGCGACATGCGCCACTCCGGCGCGAAAACGTGAATCAGTCCGATATCGCCGGTGACGCCGTTCGAGTACCTGCCCAGGTACTGGCCGAGCGTGCCCTCCAGGCCCAGCTGCGAATTGAAGTACACCGCCGCGTAGCCGGAGACCTCGGTCGCCCCACCGTACTGACCCATGAACGCGCCCATCTCGAAGCGGTGGCTGGTGAAGCCGGCGCGGTCCCCGAGCGGGAAGACGAAGCGCGTGCCATCGGCGAGCACCGCCTTCTGCATGTCCTTCTGTGCTGCCCAGCCCTCGACCCCCTGCTCGGTGCGCACCTTGAACCAGTCGGTGCGGCGGAACAGCACGTCGACGCTGGCATCGCGCGGCACGACGTGGAACACGGGGTAGCCGCGCCCGGGGCCGGTGTGCAGCTCCAGGTACGGCTCGGTCACGAACAGCTGCAGGTACTCGCGCGCGGCGCTCACCCCGGGGGCGAACAGTGCTGCCAGCAACAGTAGGCTCGCGAGCGCAAGCTGATGCGCGCTCCTTATCAATGCCGTCCTTCGCTCAATTGACCGGTACCGCCGGATCAAACGGATTATTGAAGTATTGCGCGCCGATATCCAGCCATTCGGACACCAGGCGCAGCTCCGCCGGGGTGAGCCAGCCGGCGTGGGTGGTGGCTGACCCGGCCGCGAACCTGCTCATGAACTGCGCCGAGAGTCCGCCATTGGCACTACCTGCGTTCAGATACGGCCCGACCGACTGCTGGATGGTCATGGTCGGGTCGTTCGGATCCACTATAGCGATGTTGTGCGGGAACAGCAGCTGTCGGTAGGAGGTCAGCTGCTGCGGCTCGTCGTCGGAGGCGGAATTGGTCAGGTCGAGATTGCCCGCCGGCATCTGTGTCGCCCCGGCCGCGTTCTTCGGGCTGTGGCAGCCACCCTGGGTGCAGGTGTGATCGGTGACGACCAGGCCGGTCACAGGATCGATGGTCTGGCGCGCCAGGTCCCACAGCGGCTGCAGGTGCTGCGGGTAGTTGATGACGATGCGGCAGGTCGCCGACCACACCGTCACGCAGGTGGCGCTGGTCGGGAAGGCTGTCATGAACTGCGTGGCATCGTCATAGCGCAGATTGATCGGACTGCCCGGGGTCGCCTGCGCCGGGTCGGTCCAAACGTCGGTGTACAGCACGTTCACCCCCGGCACCATCTGTTTGCAGGCAGGCGTGTCGCTCTGGCAGCTCACGCGCATGCGCGCCTGCGCCATGGTCTCCGCCTGGTTGGGGATGAACGCCCCGGCTCCCGAGGCGATAGTGGCGGGGAAGGGGGCGCCGCTCATGGCCGCTCCCGCCCAGGCGGAATTGAACAGCCCCTGGCGGCCGTGCGAGACCAGCTTCTGTGCGGTCGCCGGGCGGTGGCAGCCGTTGCAGGTCACGATCTCCCCGGGGCGCACCTGCAGCCAGGCGCGCTGCTCGCTGGAGATGCGCCGGCCGTTGGCATCCAGCACCGCCATGCGGAAGGCGACATTGGCCGGCACTTCCACGCGCACCGAGCCGTCCGGCTCGACGGGGACGTAGCCGAGGATCTCGAGCATGTAATTGGTAGTGCCGAATGCGGCCCCCGAGAGGTCCACGATCTTCTTGTCGGGGATCGACACCGCCTTCTCCAGGCGCAGGAAGCGCGCCGGGCGTGCGCCCGGGGCCGTCTTGCTCGAGTCGGCGACCGTGGCGATGTTCGGGCTGGCGGTATCCACCCCGTCGATGTCGTAGACGCTGCGGATGTCGATGACGCCGACGCCGGCGTCGACCAGGTTCTGATCGAGGTCCACGCCCGGCACCTTGTCGAGGATGATGTTTGGCAGCTTGTAAGGCTGCGCGACCGCCACGTCCGTGATCATGGTGCCCTCGGCCGGGGTCATGATCGGCAGCAGCGTGTCCTGGCTCGGGTCGAACATCCACACGCTGTACAGCGGCGGGGCGGTCGTGGGGTTCGCCACATTAAGCGTGGTGGAATTGCACGGCACGATGGGCGGGGGCGTCTGGGTCATGTCCAGCAGCCGGCACTGCGTCCAGCTCACCAGGATGCGGTTGGTGCCATCCTGCAGCGGGTAAGCGGAGGTGAAGCGCCCGCCAGGCGAGGGCCCAGGGATCGTGGTGACGTCCTGGGTGGTCGCCGCGGTCTGCGCCGGACCGCTGCTGCCGGCGCTGGCGAGCAGCGCCTGGGTGTTCTCCACGTAGTGCGCGCCATCGATGATGATGAGCGCGCCGCCGTCGTCGACGTCGGTGTACTGGCGCGCGATGGTGAGAATGCGGCCGTCCTGCATCTGCTTCGGATGCACGAACTCCACCGCGGTGTTGTTGGTGCCGGTGTTGTGGCTGTTGGTGCCGTAGTACAGCTGCAGGTCGCTGCCGTCCGGGTTGGCGGTGTACAGGCTCATGCCATCCTTGCCGAGCGCGTTGTCCCAGCGGCTCCACAGCACGCGGCCATTGGCGAGCACGGTCGCGTCGCGGTCGTGGCTCTGATTGAAGGAGATCTGGTGCACGCTGGAGGGACTGCCGTCGGCATTGACGACGTGCAGGACGAACGCGGGTTCCTGGCGCGCCTCGTCCTGGGCGGTGAACTGCGGCTTGCCCTCATCGAGCAATATCCCCTTCGACTGTCGCTGGCGGGTCGAGGTGAACACGATGCGGCCGTCGGGCAGGTAGTGCGGCGACACGTCATTGTCCGTGGGATCGACGGTGTCGCTGGCGGGGTCTATAAGAGGATGCAGGTCATCGCTGCCGATGATGTATTCGTAGAGGCGCCACGAGGGCGGCTTCTTCGTGTCTTGCTTGGGGTCCAGCGGCCCGCGCATCGCGAATACGACCGCCTTGCCGTCCGGGGAGGTGTCGACGTCCTTCACGTCCCAGCTCGCGCCGGTGGTTAGGCGCGCGGTGATGTTGGTTTCCTTGGCGCTCGGCGAGGCGCTCGCGCGCATGAAGAGGTCAGCCCCCTGCACCACGTCACGCTGGATGCGCAGGTCGTCCTGCACCAGGGTGATGCCGTCGGCCTTGAGCGGCACCGGGCGCTTCACGTAGAAGATCGGGTAGTCGACGGTCGCCGGATCGCCGGTCTGGCTGTTGCCCAGGTCAACGCTGCCGCCGCTGCTGCAGCCGCCCAACGCGAGCGTGCAGGCGGCGAACAGGCCCACCGCACGCCACGAACGGGCACCCGTCGCCCACTGTTTCAGAATCTGCCAGCCGCCCTGCGCGCGCATTTGCGTCTCCGTCATCACGCGGATGACCCGTCGCGTGTGAATGTAACGTAATTCAGGATCAATTCGATGACTTATCGCCATATCGCCGACTCCATCACGGCGCTTCGGCGCGCCACGCGGTTCTCATTACACCCGTGGGTGCACAGCCGATCGCACTACTAGGTAAGCGTTCGACCAGACCCACGCCGTGACCGAAATCGCAGTTTGCCGCGCATTGAGCAGCGCGGGACAACAACTCATCAAACTGTCGGCCATTGGCGACGTCATTTGATTGAGACATTCGGGGCGGGATTTTTTTGACCCTATAGTCCGGTCCGCATACCGGGCGAGTTTTGGGAGTTGATGAGCCCATGAATGTTAGAAACAAGCAGGCACAGGTCGTTTCGGGTCGCGCACGGCGCTCCCTGACAGCAGCATCCGTGCTGCTCATTCTCGCAACGGCCGCGCACGCGGGTCCGGCGGAGCAGGCGAAGCGCATCTACGAGCGCATCGCCGGCGAGCCGCCACCGCCGGCGGTACTTACGCAGATGACCACCGCGATCAGCGCCAACCCCGGGCAGACCGGCCTGGTGAACGCGGCCGCCATCGCCACCAACGCGGCGGGGTTCTACAACGTCACCCTGAAGAACATGGTCATCCCGTGGACCAACCGTGACCAGACGGTGTTCGCGCCGCTGAACGACTACGCGGCCACGGTGATCGGCATGGTGCGCGACAACGTCGCCTTCAACACCGCGCTGTCGGCAGACATTCTCTATACGGTCAACGCCCCCGGGCTGCCGGCGCCCTCGACCATGAACAATGATCACTACGCCACCGCCGAGACCAACGGCGTCGACCTGTCCACCGCGCTCAAGGCCGGCTCGCAGTCGCAGAGCTACGGCACTCCGGCCGCAGCGACCGCCGGGCTCATCACCACGCGCGGCGGCGGCCTCGGCCTTCTTCATCAACGGCACGAATCGCGCGATGTTCCGCTTCACGCTGATGAACCATCTGTGCCATGACATGGAGCAGGTGATGGACACGACGCGCCCCACCGACCGTGTGCGCCAGGACGTGGCGCGCTCCCCCGGTGGCGACAGCCGCATCTTCCTGAACCAATGCGCCGGCTGCCACAGCGGCATGGACCCGATGGCCCAGGCCTTCGCGTACTACAACTTCGATGCCACCGCCGGGCAGATGGTCTACACCTCCGGCACGGTGCAGGCGAAGTACACGATCAACGCCACCAACTTCCCGTTCGGCTTCGTGACTCCGGATGACAGCTGGTCCAACCGCTGGCGCGCCGGTCCGAACGCCTCCTTCGGCTGGGACGCCGCGATGCCCGGCAGCGGCAATGGCGCGAAGTCCCTCGGCCAGGAGCTCGCCTCCAGCGACATGTTCGCGCAGTGCCAGGTCACCAAGGTGTTCCAGACCGTGTGCTTCCGTGCGCCCAACAGCGCTGCGGACCAGCAGACCGTCGCCACCATCAAGGCGAGCTTCAAGTCCGGCTACAACCTCAAGCAGGTGTTCCAGCAGTCCGCTGCCGCCTGTGCGGGCAGTTGAGGGAGCAGCGTAATGAACAGTACTGAACAGGGCTTCCTTATGCGTGCTAACCAGACTCTCGTCCGCTGCGCCGCGCTCGCGCTGCTCGCCACGCTCGCCGCCTGTAGCGGCGGTGGCCCGGCGACGACCGTGAACCAGCAGTCCACGCCCCCGACGGACACCGCCGATGACTACACCGGTCCGGCGCCCGCGAACGCGGACGTGCAGGCCTTCAAGATCAACCTGTGGCAGAACATCCGCGTGGCCAACCGCTGCGGCGGCTGTCATCACGAGGGCGGCCAGTCACCGCAGTTCGCGCGCTCGGATGACGTGAACCTGGCCTACCAGGCGGCGCTGCCGCTGGTGAACCTGACCGCGCCGGACCAGTCACTGATGGTGAAGAAGGTCGGCGGCGGTCACAACTGCTGGGTCGCCGACCCTTCCGCCTGCGCCTCGACGCTGCTGGTGTGGATCCAGGCCTGGATCGGCGCCGGCTCCGCCTCCACCACGAGCATCCAGCTGACCGCGCCGGTCGACCAGGCTGCTGGTGGCGGCAAGCAGTTCCCGGCCGACCCGGTCGCCGGCAGCAACCCGAGCTTCCAAAGCACCGTGTACCCGCTGCTGACCCAGTTCTGCGCGGGCTGCCACAGCTCAAGTTCGGCCACGCCGCAGCAGCCGTACTTCGCCAGCGCCAACATCAACGAGGCGTACGCGGCGGCGCAGTCGAAGATCAACCTCTCGCAGCCTGACCAGTCGCGCTTCTACGAGCGCCTGAACACCGAGTTCCACCATTGCTGGGTGACCCCGTCCTCCGGCGGCGCGCCGGATTGCCCGGGCAGCTCCGCGGCGATGCTCACGGCGATCACCGCCTTTGCCAACGGCATCCAGGTGACCCCGATCGACCCGAACCTGGTGGTCTCGCGGGCGCTGACGCTGAAGCAGGGCACGATCGCCGAGGGCGGCAGCCGCTACGAGGCCAACCTGGTCGCCAAGTACATGTTCCAGACCGGTAGCGGCAGCACCGCCTATGACACCAGCGGTGTCACCCCGGCGGCGGACCTAGCTCTCTCGGGCAACGTCGGCTGGGCGGGCGGCTGGGGCATTACCCTGGGGATGGGCGGCAAGGCGCAGGCCACCACCAGCGCCAGCCAGAAGATTGCCAACATGCTGCAAGCCTCGGGCGAGTACTCGATCGAGGCCTGGGTGGCGCCGTCGAACGTGACGCAGACCAATGCGTTCGTCGTCAGCTACTCCGGCAGCAACACCACGCGCGACATGACCCTTGGCCAGGACGCCATGCAGTACGAGGGCATGGCGCGCAGCAGCGTGACCGACACCAACGGCAACCCGCCGCTGATCACCACCACCAATGGCGGCGCCGCCCAGGCGGCACTGCAGCACGTGGTGCTGACCTACGACCCGGTCAACGGCCAGAAGATCTACGTCAACGGCCTGCCGACCGGCGATGCCGACCCGTCCAAGGGCGGCACGCTCGCCAACTGGGACAGCACCTTCGCGCTGGTGCTCGGCAACGAGACCACCGGGCAGCGTCAGTGGCAGGGCACGATCAAGTTCGTGGCCATCCACAGCCGTGCGCTCACCCAGCCGCAGATCCAGCAGAACTTCGCCGCCGGCGTCGGCGAGAAGTACTACATGCTGTTCAACGTGAGCGCTCTCTCGGGCGTGTCGCAGTCGTACATTCTCTTCCAGGCCTCGCAGTACGACTCCTACAGCTACCTGTTCTACCAGCCGAAGTTCATCTCGCTCGACCCCACCGCCACCGTGCCGGCTAACCTGAAGATCAGCGGCATGCGCATGGGAGTGAACGGCGCGCTGGCCCCGGCCGGGCAGTCGTACGCCACGATGAATGCGAACGTCGGCGGCTCGACCTACACGGCGGCCAACGGCCAGCTGCTGTCGGGCCTGGGAACGGTGGTGCCGGCATCGCTCGGGCCGGACAACGACCTGTTCTTCCTCGCCTTCGACCAGGTCGGCTCGCACGTGCATGCCTACGTGGAGCCGGTGATCGTGGTGGCGCCGCCGGCGCCGGACAACACCCCGATGCCGGACTTCGGCGTGGCGACCTTCGAGCGCATCCATCACTCGATGTCGCGCATCACCGGGGTGCCGATCACCAATGCGACGGTGATGACGCTGTACAACAACGAGCAGCAGTCGTTGCCGTCGAACCCGCAGATCGCAGCGTTCCTGCCTTCGCATCAGACTGCGATCTCGCAGCTGGCGACCGCCTACTGCGGCCAGTTGGTGAACAATGCCGGGTTGCTGCACACCTTCTTTAACGGCGGGCTGGATGGCAGCACGGGCGGCAGCGCCGCGAGCTTCTTCAGCGTCAGCGCCAACCGCGCCATCGTGGCCAATGCCCTGGCCACCAACGCGGTCGGCACGGGCGTCGCCCCCGATGCGGCGGCCGCCGTGACTGCCGAAGTCGGCAGCCTGTTGCAGCGAGTGCCCACCCTCAAGAGCGGTGCGACCGTGGCTGATACGACCATCGCGGCGTGTACCGCGGTGCTCGGCAGCGCTGTCGTGACCCTGCAGTGACCGGGACCAGGAGTAACTGACTATGTTGATCCGCAAGAAACCTGCCCGGCCGCACGCCCTCGGCGAGCCGATGCTGCACAGTGACCACCCCCTGCCGGTGAGCCGCCGCGACTTTGTCGCCGCCGGCATCCTGTCGGGACCTGCGGTGGTGATGGCCCCGGCCTGGCTCGGCGCGCTGCTGAAGTCCGGTACCGCCAACGCGGCCAACCCCACGCTGTCGCCGGATATCGCGGCGCTGCTGGCTTCCGGCCAGTGCAACGTGCCGACCAAGGCGACCGGCGTGCCCTTTATCTGCTTTGACCTCGCCGGGGGCGCCAATCTGGTGGGCTCCGAGGTGCTGGTGGGCGTGCAGGGCGGGCAGAGCAACTTCCTCTCCACCGCCGGCTACGGCAAGCTCGGCGTGCCGGGCAACCAGGTGCCCAGCTCCAGCGCCAACATCGACTCCTCGTTCGGGCTGCTGTTCCACATGGATGCCGCCATCAAGCGCGGCATGGTGAGCAAGGCGAGCACGCCGGCCACCGCCGCGGGCACCAACGGCGCGGTGTTCTGCGCGATGTCGCAGAACGACACCCAGAACAATCCCCACAACCCGATGTACGGTATCGCCAAGGCCGGCGCCCAGGGCCTGCTGCTGACCCTCACCGGCACCGAGTCCTCGGTCTCCGGCGGCAACTCGGTCGCGCCGATGTCGCTCATCGACCCGTCGCTGCAGCCGACCACGATCAGCCAGCCCTCGGATGCCACCGCGCTGGTGGATACTGGTGGGGCCACCGCGGACCCGGTGGCGGTGGCGGTGCTGGAGTCGCAGGCGCGCATCAGCGGCGGCAACACGCCGTACCAGGCGGGCAACACCGCGACCATCGGCGGCGCGCTGAGCGCGCCGAACGGCTCGACCCCTGGCGTCGCGATCTACTCGGACCCGGTGGCCGATACGCAGCTGAAGAACCAGGTGCGCTGCGCCTACGTGAAGTCGGCGAATACCGCCGCGGTGTTCGGCAACCCGGCCGCGCTGGATCCCACCCAGGATCCGCTGATCATCGGCGGCTCTGCGCCGATCTTCACCGCCACGGACTTCCAGGACGGGGACGTGCGCAAGACCGCGACGGTGATGAAGCTCGTGCTGGACGGCTATGCCGGTGCCGGCACCATCACCCTCGGCGGCTACGACTACCACGACAGCACGCGTGCCTCCGGCGAGATGCGCAACTTCAAGGCCGGGCAGATGATCGGCGCGGTGCTCGAGTACGCGCAGCGCAAGCAGACGCCGGTCATGATCTATGTGTTCAGCGACGGCTCGCTGAGCTCCACCGGCATGCCCGACAACAGCGTCGACGGCCGCGGCAAGTACGGCTGGCAGGGTGATAACTCCTCGGTCTCCTCGACCTTCTTCCTGGCCTACAGCCCGACGGGGCGGCCGCAGCTGCGCAACGGCGTCGCCGGGCAGCAGATCGGCTACTTCACCGCCGACGGCTCGGTGGTGGGCACCTCGAGCCCGGTGGCGAACTCGGTGAACAGCCTGGTGCAGGCGGTGATCCTCAACTACATGGGCCTCATGGGCACGGACAACCAGTTCACGACCCTGTTCCCCATGCAGAGCCTGGGTTCGGGCGCCACGCTGGCCGGTCTGACCGCCTTCAATAAGATCGCGTGACGCACTGCGCGTGCCACCGCCTCACGGTGGCACGCGCAGCGGCCTGTCGCGTTCCGCCGACGCCACACCGCCTGCCCGACTAGGCAGCAGGCCTCATTTCGCGGCTCACTTCGTTGACAGTGTTAAGTGCGCTGTGCAATTTTCCATAGCTGGCGCGGGCGCAAGTCGCACCCCGTGGCGAAGGATCGTTATTGAGCTTGCAACGGCCGGATGGCCCGATGTGGCGTAGCCTCCCGCGCGCCGGTGCGCTGCTGCGTTTGTGCGCGGCGCTGCTCGCCTTCGCCGGCTGCCGCGCGGCATTTGCCGACCCGCCGTACCGGCTGCTCGGCCAGGCGGCGCCGGACTTCGCGTTGCGCGCCGTGTCCGGCGTCAATGCGCGGGTCTCCGAGCACCGTGGTGAGGTGGTGGTGTTGAGTTTCTGGAGCAGCCGCTGCACGCCGTGCCGCACGCAGCTGGCGACGCTGAACCGCAGCTTCGTGACCTACCAGTCCGCCGGACTGGCGATGTTCGGTGTCGGTGTCGACGATGACCCGAAGCATGCACTGGAGTTCGCGCACTCCGCCGGTGTCGGCTTCCCGATGCTGCTGGATCCGGAAAAGGGCGTGGCGCGCAGCTACGAGGTCGACAACCTGCCGATGACCGTACTGATCGACCGCGGCGGTAACGTGCGCTACGTGCTGCGCGACTACAGCCCGGCGAACGACACTCTCTATCTGCAGGAGCTGCGTGCCCTGCTGAACGAATGATCGGAACCATCATGCTACAGACCACACTTGCCCGCCGCCCGACCGACGCCCAACCGCGGCGCTGGCGCGCGGGTCTGCTGGCTGCGGTGCTACTGGGAGCCGCGCAGCTGGCGGCCGCGGCCCCGCCGGCGACACTGGTGATCGACGCGCCGCCCCCGGCCACCGCGCCGGCGCCGGAGGCAGCGGCCGCGCCCGCGACGGCGCCACCGGCCAGCCCGGCTCCCGAGGCGGCTGCCGATACCCGCGCGCTCGACCAGGACATCCAGGGCCTTAAGAAGGACGTGGTCGATCTGAACAAGGATCTGTTCATCCTCGAGGAGGAGCTGCTGTTTCCGGCCAACACCCAGGTCGCGGTGTTCCTGTCGATGGACGTGGGCGAGTTCTTCGCGCTCGACTCGGTGCAGCTGAAGATCGACCAGAAGGAGGTCATCAACTACCTGTACACCCCGCGCGAGGTAGAAGCGCTGCTCAAGGGCGGGGTGCAGCGCCTGTACGTGGGCAATCTGAAGGTCGGGCCCCACGAGCTGGTGGCCTTCTTCAATGGCAAGGGCCCGAACGACCGTGCCTACAAGCGCGGCGCCTCGCTGCACTTCGAGAAGGCGGTCGGGGCGAAGTACCTGGAGCTGAAGATCGATGACCGGCAGAGAAAGCTGCAGCCGGAGTTCGAAATCAAGGACTGGGAATAGTCCTTGAGCCGGATGGCCTCCATGCGCGCCTGCCTTGTGGTGTGTGTGCTCGCGCTGCTCGCCGCGGCCCCGGCCGGCGCACGCCGCCATGACCCGGAGAAGATGCCGGCCACGCGCATCCGTGACCTGCACTACGGGGATGTTCTCTTCTATTACTACCAGGAGAAGGACTTCGAGGCCCTCACGCACCTGCTCGCCTACGAGCACTGGTCGCGCATGCCGCACCACGAGGACGAGGCGCGCCTGCTGGCCGGCGGGATGTACCTGGACCTGGGCATGCACAACGAGGCCGGCGCGATCTTCCAAAGCGTGCTGACCATGGACGTGCCCACCGGGGTGCGCAACCGCGCCTGGTTCTACCTGGCCAACGTCTGGTACGCGCGCGGCTACCTCGACAAGGCGGAAGAAGCGCTGCGCAAGATCAACGGGCGCATGTCGCCGGACCTCGAGGCGCAGAAGGAACTGCTGTTCGCCAACGTGCTGATGCACGAGGGGCGCTTCGACGAGGCGATCCAGCTGCTCTCCGGCTGGCGCGGCGAGCAGCCGTGGTCGGCATACGCCCGCTACAACCTCGGCGTGGCCCTGGTGCGCGCCAAGCGCCTCAACGACGCCGATCCCTTTCTCAGCGGGGTGGGCACGATGCTGCCGTCCACCACCGAGCTGGCCTCGCTGCGGGACCGGGCCAACCTCGCCCTGGGCTACGCCTACCTGCAGGCCGACCTGCCGGCGCGCGCGCGCGCGCCGCTCACGCGGGTGCGCCTCAACGGGCCGTACTCGGACAAGGCGCTGCTCGGGCTGGGCTGGGCTGACTCTGCGCTCGGTGACTACCAGTCCGCCCTGATCCCCTGGATGGAGCTGCGCAGCCGCAACGTGCTCGATTCGGCGGTGCAGGAGGCCTATCTGGCCGTGCCGTACGCCTTCAGCAAGCTCAACGCCAACGCGCAGTCGGCCGAGTACTACGAGAGCGCGGTCAACTCCTTCAGCGCCGAGGACACGCGCCTGGATGCGGCGATCGCCAGCATCCGCAAGGGCGACATGCTCAACCGTGTGCTCAACAAGGACCAGGTGCAGGGCGAGGAGGCCCACTACGGCTGGTTCTGGCAGCTGAAGAACCTCCCCGATGCGCCCGAGTCGCGCTACCTGTACGCGGTGCTCGCCGGCCACGATTTCCAGGAGGGGCTGAAGAACTACCGCGACCTGGTTTACCTCGGCGGCACGCTCGAGAAGTGGGACGGCGACATGGTCGCCTTCGAGGACATGATCGACACGCGCGAGGCGGCCTTCGCCGAGCGCCTGCCGCGCGCCGATGCGCTCCTGGCCTCCGATGCGGTCGGCAAGCTGCAGCAACGCGACGTGGCGCTCGAGAACCGGCTGCGCACCATCGAGTCCCAGCACGACGTCGCCGCCCTCGGCACCGCCACCGAGCGCGAGCAGTGGGCGCGCATCCAGCGCGTCGAAGCGGCCCTTGCCGGGAGCGCCGGGACCGCCGACAGCGCCGAGACCCCGGAGCAGAAGGCGCGCCGCGCGCTGGGCATCGCCCCGGACAGCGAGCAGTGGCAGCGCCTGCAGCGCACCCAGGCCGCCCTAGCCGGGGTACCCGATACGCCGGAGAACGCCGAGCTGCGCGCCCGGCTGGCGCTGGTCAAGGGTGTGCTGCAGTACCGGCTGAACGACGCCTACGGGGCGCGCCTGTGGCAGGAGCACCGCAGCCTCAAGGACCTGAACCTCGCCCTGAACGAGGCGCAGAGCCGCTGGATCCGCGTCGAGCGGGCCCGCAAGAACATGCCCGCCAACACCGGAGAGTTCGCCACGCGGGTGGCCGCCCTCAAGCAGCGCATCGAGGCGCTGCAGGTGCGCCTGGGCGCCACCGAGCAGCGCCAGAGCGAGTACCTGGCCAAGGTGGCGGTGAACGAGCTCGAGCAGCAGAAGGACCGGCTGGCCGCCTACCAGGTGCAGGCGCGCTTCGCGCTGGCCACCATGTACGACCGCGCCGCCAACGACGAGTCGTCCCGCCCGGCGAAGCCTGCGGCCCCGGTGCAGAAGGGTGCCGAGACGGATGAGCCGGCGACGCCGGACGCGGAGCCGCCCAAGTGAGAGGCGCGTGCTTGCTCGTGCTGCTCGGGGCCCTCGTACCTTTGGCAGCTGTGGCGCAGAGTTCCACGCCGGCGCCGAGCATCGGCGATCTCACCAAGCGCAAGGTCGAGGTGCACAAGGACACCCCGGCCGCCGCCAGCAGCACCAAGGCGATGGAGAACTACCGCCATTTCCTCGAGCTGCAGAATACCGACCCCAAGCTGCGGGCCGAGGCGATGCGCCGCCTCGGAGACCTGAACCTCGACGCCGGGCAGATGAACCGGCTCGCCGAGGAGGTCACCGCCCCGGACGTGCAGGGCGCCGAGGCGGTCAAGCTGTACACGACGCTGCTCAAGGCCTACCCCGACTACGCGCGCAACGACCAGGTGCTCTACCAGCTGGCGCGTGCCTACGAGACCTCCGGGCAGAACAACCAGGCGCTCGCCACGCTCGATCGCATCGTGGCCCAGTATCCGCAGAGCCCGCGCATCGACGAGGTGCAGTTCCGCCGCGGTGAGCTGCTGTTCTCCGAGAAGCGCTACCAGGAGGCCGAGAAGGCCTACGCAGCGGTGATCGGCCGCGGCGGCGCCTCGGCCTTCTACCAGCAGAGCCTGTACAAGCACGGCTGGTCGCTGTTCAAGCAGTCGCTCACCCTCGAGAGCCTGCCCTCCTTCAGCGGCGTGCTCGACCGCGAGCTCGGCTCCAGCGTGGGCGGCAAGTCGGTGCCGCTGGAGAGCCTCAAGCGCGCCGACCGCGAGCTGGTCGAGGACACCCTGCGGGTCATGAGCATCGCGTTCTCGTACAACGAGGGCGCCAAATCGCTCGAGCAGTACATGGGCCAGCACGGCGACCGCCCGTACGCGTGGCTGTTGTACGCACGCCTGGGCGACAACTACGTCGAGAACCAGCGCTACCAGGACGCGGCCACCGTCTACCGCGCCTTCGTCGCGCGTGATCCCTACAGCGACCACGCGCCGGAGCTGGACATGGCCGCCATCGAGGCCTATGGCAAGGGCGGCTTCAGTGACCTGGTGCTCGAGGGCAAGCACGAGTTCGTCGAGCACTACAACTTCGACTCGCCGTACTGGAAGACTCGCAGCCGCGCCGACCACCCGAAGGTGGTGCAGGAGCTCAAGGTCAACCTCAAGGACGTGGCCACCTATTTCCATGCTACCGCGCAGAAGACCAAGCGCGTGGCCGACTACCAGGAGGCCGCCCGCTGGTACCGCGATTACCTGAAGTCCTTCCCCGGGGACGCGGACTCGGCGGAGACCAACTACCTGCTGGCCGAGGCGCTGTTCGAGAGCCACCAGTACTCCGAGGCGGCCACCGAGTACGAGCACACCGCCTACAACTACCCGAAGAACGCCAAGTCCGCGACGGCAGCCTACGCGGGTCTGGTCTCTTACCAGAAGGGCGAGGAGAGCCTCACGGGTGCGGACAAGGAGGCCTGGCACAAGCGCGCTACCGATGCCGGGGTGAAGTTCGCGCAGACCTTCCCCGAACACCCGGACAGCGCCGGAGTGCTCACGCGCGCGGCCGAGGAGATCTTTGCCAGCGGCGACCTGCTGCGCACGCTCTCGGTGAGCCAGTCGATCCTGGCGCGCCAGCCGCCGGTGGATGCCGCCAAGCAGCGCATCGCCTGGACCCTCATCGGGCAGTCCTACTTCGACGAGGGCGACTTCGCCAAGGCCGAGCCGGCGTTCATCCAGGCCCGGGCGCTGGCCGGCACCGACGAGAAGATGCGCAGCGACCTCAACGAGCGGGTCGCGGCGAGCGTCTACAAGCAGGGCGAGGCCAAGCAGAAGGCGGGCGACTCGGCTGCCGCGGTCGATGACTTCCTGCGCGTGGCGGCCGTGGCCCCGGACTCCAAGATCCGCGCCAACGCCCAGTACGATGCGGCCACCCAGCTGATCGTGCTCGAGCAGTGGCCGCGCGCGATCACCGTGCTCGAGGACTTCCGCCACCAGTTCCCGCAGAGCCCCCTGCAGCCGGAAGTCACGCGCAAGCTCGCGGTGGCCTACACCTCGGCCAATCGCCCGGGCGAGGCGGCCGCGGAGTTCGAGCGCATCGCCGCCGCCCCGGGCGGGGACCCTGCCGTGCAGCGCGAGGCGCTGATCCAGTCCGCGGACCTCTACGCCAAGGCCGGCAACCCCGCCAAGGCCTCCACGATGCTCGAGAAGTTCGTGGCCACCAATCCGCCGCTGGCCGATGCTCAGGAGGCGCGCCAGCACCTGGCCGAGTACGCCGCCAAGGCCGGCGACACCCCCCGGCGCGACCACTGGTACCACGAGATCATCAACGCCGATTCCCAGGCCGGCGCGGCGCGCACCGTGCGTTCGCACTACCTGGCCGCGAAGGCGCAGCTCGCCCTGGCGCAGCCGGCGCGCGATGCCTTCCGCGGCGTGCAGCTCACCGCGCCGCTGAAGAAGAGCCTGATCGTCAAGCGCGACGCGCTCGAGACTGCGATGGACGGCTACAAGCGTGCCGCGGAGTACCAGGTCGCCGAGGTGACCACGGCAGCCACCTACGAGATGGCCGACCTGTACCGCGTGCTGGCCAAGGACGTGCTCGCCTCGGAGCGTCCCAAGACCCTCAAGGGGGACGAGCTCGACGAATACAACTCCCTGCTCGAGGAGCAGGTGTTTCCATTCGAGGAGCAGGCGATCAAGGTGCACGAGCTGAACGTGGCGCATGCCAAGGACGGGGTGTACGACGAGTGGGTGCGCAAGAGCTACCAGGCACTCGCGGAACTGAAGCCGGCCCGCTACGGCAAGACGGAGCAGACGCTGGATGTCGTCGCCAACCTTGAATAACCACGCGCGCCTTGCCGCTGCTGCGCTGGCCGCCGCGGCCGCACTCGCCGCCGGCGCCTGCAGCCACGCGGCGCGCCCCGAGCCGGCGCCAGCGGCACATCCGGTAGTGAACGCTGCGGCGCCGCCGGCGCCCGCGAGCGCCCCGCTCGCCGCGGCCCCGAGCACCACCTCCAGCGCCGGCGCAGCGGCCGCGCCGGCCGCAATGCCCGCAGCCAGCGTGCGCCCGGAGGTGCCGCCGGCGGCACGCACCGAGTTTGATCGCGGCGTGCGCGCCATGCGCGCCGGCAACACCACCGAGGCGGAACTCGATTTCAAGCAGGTCGCCCTGCAATACCCGCAGTTTGCCGCCCCGCTGGTGAACCTGGGATTGATGCAGCGCAAGCAGGGCCAGCTGGACAAGGCCGAGGAGTCACTCAAGAACGCCGTGGCGCGCGAGGCCGGCAGCGCGGTGGCGTGGACAGAACTCGGCGTAACCCAGAGAATGCGCGGCGAGTTCAAGGATGCGGCGGCCTCCTACCAGAAGGCCGTCGAGGCCGATCCGCTGTATGCCCCGGCGTGGCGCAACCTGGGCGTGCTCGAGGACCTCTATCTGGGAGACCCGGCGCGCGCACTGCCGGCGTTCGAGCAGTACAAGAGCCTCACCGGGGAGGAAAAGCCGGTGAGCGGCTGGATCGCGGACCTGCGGCAGCGGCTGGGAATGCCGGCAGTCAGGAAGCCGGAGCCCGCCGCGCCACCCGCCGAGGGAGCCGCGCCGGCCCCCGGAGACGCTGCCGCGCCGCCGCCTGCGCCGCAGGCCGCACCACAGCCCGCCCCCGGGGCCGCGCCGAAGACAGGAGGTTGAGCATGGCCGCGCACAACAGATCGATCGCAGGGGCGTGGGTGCTCGCACCGCTGCTGCTGGCGCCGCTGTCGGCGCAGGCGCAGGCGCCGGCCGCAACCCCGGCACCGGCCGCGCACGCATCACCGCCCCCGGATCAGCTGGAGCCGGGCGTCGACACGAGTAAGCTCCCCGAGAGCGCAGCAGCCCCTGTGGCGCCGGCCGCGGAGGCTGCAGCGCCCGAGGCCACCGCCCCGGCAGCCAAGCCTGCGGCGACCCCCGCCCCGGCGGCCGCAGCTCCCGCGTCCAAGGCCGGCGCGCACAAGGGCAACGACCGGCTGAACCTGGACACGACGGACGTTCGCGGCAACCACGAGCTGCCGAAAGTCATGTATATCGTTCCGTGGAAGCGATCGGACCTGGGCGATTTGGTCGGCCGCCCGCCGAACAGCCTCCTGGATGAGGTGCTGCAGCCCCTGGACAGGGACGTATTCAGGCGGGAAACCCGCTACTACGACGCCCTGCGGCCTGACCAGGCCGGGGTAAAAGCAGACGCGGTGCAGGGTTCCGACGCGAAGCCCTGAAATAACCGCGGTGCAGCATCAGGTATGAGAGCTGTGTCGCAGCTTTTTGGGCTTATGTCATTCAGTTTCCGCAGTAATTGCGCTTGTGTGGCCGTCTTTTTGAGCGGGAGTGTCAGATGGGCTTCTGGAACGTAATTGTTCGTTTTTTCCAGGGCGGCGGGGAATTCATGTTCCCGATCGCCGTCGTGTTCGTGGTCGGTCTTGCGATCGCCATCGAGCGTTACATTTATCTCACCATGACCGCGGCACGTAACCGCAATCTGTGGAACGAGATCGTGCCGCTGCTGGGCCAGGGGAACTTCCGCCAGGTGGCGCAGGCGACCGCCAAGTCCGACTCGGCCATCGGCCACATCCTCAACTACGGCCTGGCACGCATCCAGTCCGCCCGCCGTCGCGATGACATCGAGAAGGCGATGGAGGAGAGCCTGATGGAGGTCGTGCCCAAGCTCGAGAAGCGCACGCACTACCTGGCGACCTTCGCCAACCTCGCGACCCTGCTCGGCCTGCTGGGAACGGTCATGGGCCTGATCCGCGCCTTCCAGGCGGTGGCCACGGTCAACCCGGCCGAGAAGGCCAACCTGCTGTCGGCCTCGATCTCGGTGGCCATGAACTGCACCGCGTTCGGCCTGATGACGGCCGTGCCGTTGCTGTTCATCCACGCGTTCCTGCAGACCAAGACGACAGAACTGATCGACAGCCTGGAGATGGCCTCGGTCAAGTTCCTGAACGCGATCACCGAGCGTCAGACCCCCGCCACCGCGGCGGCCTGATCTTTCTCGAGCGTTCCGTCAAGGACTGAAGGCCGCGCATGCGTCGTTCATACCAATCCCGCAAGATGGAGCGGCACGCGCGCAAGCCCGCGGAGCTGCTGCTCGTGCCGATGATCGACATCTTCACCGTGCTCGTGACGTTCCTGCTCATGACGGCGGTGTTCTCGCGCACCGTGATCCTGCAGCTGAACCTGCCGGCCGCCCAGACGGAATTCAAGGAGCCCCCGCCGGGACTGGTGCTGGAGGTCATGGTGCGCAAGGACCTGCTGCAGGTCGCCGACCGCAACACCGGCCGCTGGCGACGATCCCCAACACCGCCAAGGGCCACGACTACGACGCGCTGACCGACTACCTGAAGCGCGTGAAGGCCAAGTTCCCCGAGAAGACCGAAGCCACCATCCTGCTCGAGCCGGACACCCCCTATGACCAGGTCGTCCAGGTGATGGACCACGTGCGCGTGTTCGAGCAGGGCGAGGGGGCCAACATCATCCAGGCGGAGCTGTTCCCCGACATCTCCATGGGCGATGCGCCCGCGACGGATGCCGCGGGCGCGGCCGCCGCAGCGCCGGCCGCCGGAGCCCACCCATGAGCACCTCGACCCGTGCACGGCGCATGGCGCAGCACCATCTGCGCAACCGCGCCGATGCGCAGCTGAACCTGATCCCGCTCATCGACATCCTCTCGGTGATGGTGGCGTTCCTGCTGGTGTACTCCACCGAGGTGGAGGTCATCCAGAACGCCAAGGGCATCGAGATCCCGCAGTCGATCGCGCAGACCGCGCCGAAGGAGTCCGTGGTGGTGATGATCACCAAGACCGACCTGTTCGTGCAGGGCGAGTTCGTCACCTCGATCGCCGACATCCGCAACGCCAAGACCCCGCTGGTGGAGCCGCTGCTGGCGGCGCTCAAGCGACCGCTGCTGGTCGGCAAGGAGATGACCGAGCGTGACCTGGCCAACCGCGAGATCACCGTCATGGCCGACAAGGTGCTGCCGTACGACGTGCTCAAGCGCGTCATGGCCACCTGCACCGCCGCGGACTACGGCAAGATCTCCCTCGCGGTCATCCAGAAGGAAAAGCCGGTCGCCGCCGGCTTCAAGCCCGGTTAAGCACGATGCAGCTGGCCCCTTATTACCGCGAATACGAGTTGCCCTGGGAGGGCGACGAGGAAGCCAGCGCGCGCTTCCGCAAGATCCTGCGCGTGCTGCTGATCCTGCTGCTGCTGTTCACCGTCCTGTTCCTGGTGCTGCCCCGGGCGAAGGCCCCGACCACCCCGGACATCCCGCAGCGCCTGGCGCGGGTGATGCTCGAGGAGCAGGCCAAGCCGCCACCGCCACCGCCGCCGGCGCCCAAGGTGCAGGAGAAGCCGAAGATCGAGCCGAAGCTCGTGCCGGTGACTCCGCCGGTCGACCAGAAGCAGAAGGCGCACGAGAAGGCGCAGAAGCAGCTGAACCAGGTCAAGGACGAGCTCGCCGACCTGCGCGAGATCATGGATACCAAGCCGCTGGAGGTGAAGAATCTCTCCGGCGCCGTGGGCGCAGATGCGCACGCGGAGCGCTCGCTCATCACCTCCAAGGTCGGGGTGGGCAGCGGTGGCATCACCTCCGCGGACACCAGCCGCGGCTTCGGCGGCGGCGCCGGCTCGCTCACCGGTCACGAGACCACGGCGGTGAACTCCGGGGTGGCCAGGTCGGGATTGAATTCGCGCCCGCCGGCGGTCAGCGGCGGCGGCGGCAAGCCGGCCCGTTCGCGCGAGGAGGTCGAGCTCGTGTTCGACCGCAACAAGGGACGTCTGGACAGCATCTATGCGCGGGCGCAGCGCGACAACGCCGAGCTGCAGGGCAAGCTTGTGCTTGAGTTGACCATTACCGCGGCCGGGGACGTCAGTGCCTGCCGCGTGGTCTCAAGCGAATTGAAGGACCCGGAGCTTGAGCGCAAGATCGTAGCCTTGGTGCGCACGTACAAGTTCGAGGCCAAGGACGTCGACACCATCACCGTCAACAAGCCGCTTGAATTCTTCCCCTCCTAGCACTGAGGTCACAAGCAGGGCCGGCACATGAACCTTAACTCCGAAATCCAGTTCTACGCAGAGCTGCGACTGGTGGACAAGGCGCGGCTCCTGAACCTGTTCCTGCGCGAGCTTGCCGAGGAAGCCCGCGGCACGTACGGGCCGGGTGCCGAGCAGGTGCACGATGCCGCGCACCTGCGCTTCGTCAACGAGATCTACCACCGCCTCACGCGCGTCATCGAGCAGCTCCTGGCCGAGGAGGCCACGCGGCCGGCGGACGATGTGGTGCTGCGGATGCTCCTCGCCCCGCGCGCCGACAAGGTGGCCGAGCGGCTGGTCTTCAACGCCTACGCGCGCGCCATCCAGGGCTTCGAGAGCTACGACACCACGGTGTTGATGGGCTCCTGAGGCCCCGCGGGTCCTGCCGCGCCTCCGCCGCGCGCGCCGGCCGTGCTACGGTTAGCGCGGTTCCACGCTTTCGGGGCAATTCCACATGTCCAGGCACCTCGCCGGCGGGCTGCTGTCCTGCTGCCTCCTCGTCCTTGCCGCCGGTGGCGCCACGCCGCCGCCGCCCCCGATGCCGTGCTGCTGCGCCCGGCGCAGGTGTGGACCGCCGGGGAGCCGGCGCACGAGGGGTGGGTGGTGCTCATCCAGGGCGAGCGCATCGCCGCCGTCGGCCCCGCGGGCAGCGTGGCGGCGCCGCCGGGAACCGAAGTGGTCGAGCTGCCCGGGACGACGCTGCTGCCCGGGCTCATGGACCTGCACTCGCACCTGCTGCTGCACCCGTACAACGAAGTGCTGTGGAACGACCAGGTCCTGAAGGAACCGGTGCCCTACCGCACGCTGCGCGCCGGGGTGCAGGCGCGCGCCACCCTGCTGGCAGGCTTCACCACCCTGCGCGACCTGGGGACCGAGGGCGCCGACTACGCCGACGTCGCGCTCAAGCGCGCCATCAGCGAGGGACTGATCGAGGGCCCGCGGCTGTTCGTGGCCACCCGGGCGATCGTCGCCACCGGCAGCTACGGGCCGGCGCCGCGCGGGCTGCGCCCGGACGTATGCTGCACCCCGCAGGGCGCGCAGGAGGCCAGCGGCGTCGATGCGGTCATTGCCGCGACGCGCGAGCAGGCCGGCCGCGGCGCCGACTGGATCAAGGTGTACGCCGACTACCGCTGGGGGCCGGAGGGTACGCAGCAGCCGACCTTCTCGGTGGAGGAACTGCGGGCGCTGGTGGACACCGCGCACACCTCGGGCCGGCCGGTGGCCGCGCACGCGGCGACCGCGGAAGGGATGCGCCGCGCAGTGCTCGCCGGGGTGGACACCATCGAGCACGGCTATGCCGGCACCCCGGAGATCTTCAAGCTCATGGCCGCGCACGGGGTCGCGTACCTGCCGACGCTCGAGGCCGAAGCCGCGTACGCGGAGTACTTCGACCACTACGTCCCTGGTGCCGAGCCGACGGCGGGCATGAAGCAGGCCGCCACCGCGTTCCGCGCCGCGCTCAAGAGCGGCGTCACCATCGGCTGCGGCAGCGATGTCGGGGTGTTTGCCCACGGCACCAACTACCGCGAGCTGCAGTGGATGGTGGCGGACGGCATGACCCCGGTGCAGGCACTGACGGCGGCCACCGCGACGGATGCGAAGATCCTGCGCCACGAGTCGGACCTGGGTGCGCTGCGCCAGGGCATGCTCGCCGACGTCATCGCCGTGCAGGGCGACCCGACGCGCGATATCGGCGCGACGGGCCACGTGGTGTTCGTCATGAAGGGCGGGCGCATCTACCGCCGGCCCTAGCCGGTGTGCGGCGCGGGCCGCCTGATCAGCCCGCGCGTGCCAGTTGCTGTAGGGCGGCCCCGGTGAGGCGGAAGGTGGTCCATTCGTCCATGCGTTGGGCACCCAGCCCCAGGTAAAAGCCGATCGAGGGCTCGTTCCAGTCGAGCACCGCCCAGTCCAGCCGCGCGCAGCCGCGCTCGAGCGCCGTGCGGGCGAGCCAGGCAAGCAGGCGCTTGCCCAGGCCGCGGCCGCGCGCCTCCGGGCGCACGAACAGGTCCTCCAGATAGATGCCCGGCTTGCCCAGGAAGGTGGAGAAGTTGTGGAAGAACAGGGCGAAGCCCAGGGGCGTGCCGTCCACGCAGGCGAAGACCACCTCCGCGTAGGGCCGTGGGCCGAGCAGGGCGGCCTGCAGGTCCGCCTCGGTGGCGACGACCTCGTGCCCGAGGTGCTCGTACGCAGCCAGCTCGCGGATGAAGCTGAGCACCAGCGGCATCTCGTCGGCGGCGGCCGGCCGGATGGTGATCAGGCCCTGAGCGATGCTCATCCGGTGCTCTGCAGCCCTTCGGCGATGCCGCCGATGCTGGCCAGCAATGCGGCGAACAGCTCGCGGTCCTCGCGGGCCCCGTCGCGCCAGCGCCGCAGCAGGTCGACCTGCATCAGGTTCATCGGGTCGACATACGGGTTGCGCAGCCGGATGGAGCGCTGCATCGTCGGATCCGAGTCCAGCAGCGCGCGGCTGTCCTTGATCGCCAGCACCTGCTCGCAGGCGAGCTGGTACTCGGCGCGTATCAGCCGCGGATAGTCCCCCGGGCCGCCCGCCCACAGCGCCTCGTAGTAGGCGGCGATCTCCAGGTCGGCGCGCGCCAGCATGGTCTCGATGTCATCGACGAGGTTGCGCAGGAAGAACCAGCTGGCGTGCGCCTCGCGCAGGCGGGCCAGCCCGAACTGCGCGACTGCGGCCGCCAGGCCGCGCCCGGCGCCGTACCAGCCGGGCAGCATGTAGCGCGTCTGCGACCAGGCGAACACCCACGGCACCGGCAGCAGGGCGGCAAGCCCGGTGTGCGCGGCGCGATGCGCGGAGCGCGAGCCGATCTGCATGCGCTCGATCACGTCGATCGGGGTCACCGCCTGGAAGAACTCGTAGAAATCCGCGGCGCCGTAGACCAGCTCGCGGTAGGCCACGCGGCTCTCGCGGGCGAGCAGGGCCGCCACCTCGACGTGCGCGGCCGCTTCGCTGGCAGCGGGGTTGCGCTGCGTGGCCGCCGTCGCCAAGGCCAGCGCATTGAAGGCGCGCTCCAGGGTGCGCATGGCAATGGGCCGCAGCCCGTAGCCCTGCTTGACGGTCGCGCCCTGCTCGCGGATGCGCAGCACCCCGTTGATCGCCCCGGGCGGGGCCGCCTTGACGATCGACTCGATGCGCCCGCCGCCGCGCGCCACGCTGCCGCCGCGCGCGTGGAACAGCACCGGCTGCTCGCCGGCGGCGGCCAGTACGGCGGCCAGTTCGCCCTGCGCCTGGTGGATCAGGAAGCGCGAGGCGCAGGGGCCGGCCTCCTTGTTGCTGTCCGAGTAGCCGAGCAGCACGCACTGCCGGCGCCCGCGCGCCTCCAGGTGGCGCCGGTACAGCGGATCGGCGAGCAGCTCGCGCATGGTGGTGCCGCAGCTGCGCAGGGCCTCCTCGGTCTCGAACTGCGGGGCGATGTCGAGCGCGACTTCGCCGGTGCTTCTTGTCGTAGGCGGCCGCCCAGCGCGCCAGCAGCAGCGCCGCGAGCATGTCGTCGGCGGCGCCGGCCCCGCTGACGATGAAGTAGCCGATGGCGCTCGCGCCGTAGCGATGGCGGCCCTGCATGATGGCCTCGAACACCGCGAGCGTGCGCTTGCCGAGCGCGTCGAGCTCTGTGACCGGGCCGCGGTCCTTCTCCAGCGCCTGCGGCGAGCAGGTCGCGGCGCTCGCCGCGGCTGCGCGCGGGCCACTGCGCATCGTCGAGCCCCTGCGCGACCACCTGGTGCAGCACGTCGGCGTGCTGGCGCACATCGAGCGTGGCCAGGTGAAAGCCGAAGGTATCGATGCGCCGCAGCAGCCGCTCGACGTAGAACAGGCCCGCGTTGGCGCCGCGGTTGGCCTTCAGGCTGTCGGCGATGAGCGCGATGTCGTCGCGGAACTGGCGGGCGTTCTCGTAGCCGCTGGCGCGCCCCTCGTAGGCGCTGCGCAGCCGCTCGCCGATCTGCGCGAGGAACACGCGGTAGGGCATGCGGTCGTGGCGCGCGGGCGTGATGGCCTGCGCGCCCGGGCAGCAGGCGTCATGTAGTCGCTCGATGCGCTTGGCCAGCTCCGCGGAGACGGCGACGCGGCTCGCGCTCTGCGAGAGGCGCTGCGCCAGGTCCTGGCACTTCGGTGAAGTAGCTGTTGACGATCACCTGGTGCTGGCGCGCCAGCGTCTCGCGGATGGTCTTGGCGTGCACGTCCGGGTTGCCGTCCATGTCCCCGCCGGCCCAGGAGCCGAAGTGCAGGATCGAGGGCACACGGCTGGCGCCGGCGCTGGCGCCGTAGACCTTCTCCAGCGCCTGCGCGATCTCCTCGTAGAACGCCGGCACCACGCGGTACAGGATCTCCAGCAGGTAGAAGAGGATCTGCTCGCGCTCATCGGCGACGGTGAGGCGTTCGCGCGGCAGCTCCTCGGTCTGCCAGGCGGTGGTGAGCTCCATGCGGACGTTGTCCCAGATGACGTGCGCCTCGTGCGGGGTGAGCGAGGGGTCCAGCCGCTCGAGCAGGCGCTGCGCGATGCGCTGCTGCTTGCGCAGCAGCGTGCGGCGGCTGGCCTCGGTGGAGTGCGGCGCGAACACCGGCTCGATGGACAGGCTGCCGAGCAGGTCGAGGACCTCGGCGAGCGCTCAAGCCCTGCGGCCTTCAGCTGCGCGATCGCATCCTCGACGCCGCCGGGCTGCGGCCGCTGGCTGTCCTTCAGGAAGTAGTCGCGGCGGCGGCGGATGCGATGCACCTTCTCGGCGATATTGACCGCCTGGAACCAGGTCGAGAAGGCGCGCACCAGGTCGCGCGCGAGCGCCGGCGGGCGGCCGCGCACCAGCGCCTCCAGCTGCGCCCGCGCGCCGGGCTCGCCGCTGCGGGCGCGGATCGCCGCCACGCGATCGGCCTCGACCAGCTCGAACAGCGCCTCGCCGCCCTGCTCGAGCAGAATCTCGCCCACCAGCGCGCCCAGGGCGTGCACGTCATCGCGCAGCGGCTCGTGCTTGGTGGGGAAATGGATGTCGCTGCGATTGAGCATCTAGTCGTTCCAGGTGTTGCCCTGGGGGACGCCGCGGCGCGCCGGGACCACGCAGAAGCGCTGGCCGGTGGGGGCCTCCATCACCTGCCAGTCGCGCACCGCGCCCACGCGGCGCGCGCCTAGCTTTTCCAGGCGGCGCACCTCGGCCTCGACGTCGGTGGACTCGATGTCCAGGTGCACGCGGCTCTGGTGCGTGACCTGCTGCACCTCGATGTCCAGCGGCGAGCCCGCGAGCCTGCGGTAGAGCGCCTCGCCCGCCTCGGCGGCGGCCTCGACCTTGAGGCCCAGCGCTGCCCCCCAGAACGCCGCGGCGCCCTCGAGGTCCTCGGTGTTGCAGTCGATGATGAACCCGGAAAGGCGGCTCTTGTGCATGCGGGCATCCTGCGAATGAGGCGGGTGGGTCGGTGGCCGGCCCTATATAAGAGTTCTGGCGGGCATTTTAGCGAAGAGCGCGCCGCCGCGGCCGCCCGTTGTGGCCTTTAGCCGGCCAGCAGCACCGCCTCGGCGCGCTCCAGCTCCTCCGGCTGGCCGTAGATGACGACGATGTCACCCTCGCGCAGCACCGTGTCCGGGCCCGGTTCGCGGCCGAGGATGCCCAGGCGGCGCACGCCGGTGAAGGTGACCGCCACGCCGCGGCCACTGACCTCCTGGAGGGTGCGGCCGACCGACCAGGCCCCGGGCGGCACGACCACCGACTTGATCTCCTCACGGTGCTCGCTCGACTCGTCCACCGGGCGGGCGTGGCCGGCGCGCACGATGTTGCGCAGCACCGTGTAGCGGCTGTTGCGGATCTCCCCGATGGTGCGCACCACGCGCGACACCGGCACGTGCAGCAGCATCAGCACGTGCGAGACCAGCATCAGGCTCGCCTCGAAGGTCTCCGGGACCACATCCGTCGCCCCGGCATCCTGCAGCTCCTTCAGGCGCGCATCATCCTGCGTGCGCACCAGCACGGGCACCTCGGGGCGCAGGCCACGCACGCTGCGCAGTATGCCGATCGAGGTGGCGGGGTTGGAGAAGCTGATGACCACCGCGCTCGCGGCCGCCAGCCCCGCCTTGGCCAGCAGCTCATCGTCGGCGGAGTCGCCGAATATCACCGGGTCCCCGAGCTGGCGCGCCGCGCGGATGCGCGCCGGGTCCAGATCGAGCGCGATGTACTCGAAGCCCTGCGACTCGAGCACGCGCGCCACGTTCTGCCCGACGCGCCCGAAGCCGCACAGGATGACGTGGTCGCGCAGCGCAATGCCGTGGGTTGCCTCGTCCTCGCGCTCGCTTGCGGTGCGCAGCGGGCCCTTCTCGTCGAGCAGGAAACGCGCGACGCGCTTGTTGTTGTTGAGGATCACCGGGCTCAGCACCATCGACAGCACCATCGCCACCAGCAGCGGGCCGCCCACGCGCTCGGGCACCAGCCCCGCCTGCAGCAGGATGGTGCCCAGGGCGATGCCGAACTCGCCGCCGATCGACATCACGATGCCGGTGCGCAGCGCCTTGAAGCGCGAGTGCACGAACGGGTAGGTGACCAGGGCACCGAGCAGGGCCTTGAGCACGACCAGCGCCGCGAGGATGAGCAGCACGCCGAGCAGCTCTGCGGGGCGCGCCAGCAGGCGCAGATCGAGGAGCATGCCGACGGAGATGAAGAACAGGCCGAGCAGGATGTCGCGGAAGGGGCGGATCACCGACTCGATCTGGTGGCGGTATTCGGTCTCGGCCAGCATCATCCCGGAGAGAAAGGCGCCCAGGGCGAATGACAGCCCCGCGCTGTGCGAGACCCAGGCGGAGCTCAACACCACCAGCAGCACCGTGAGTGTGAACAGCTCGCGCAGCCGGCTGTGGGCGATCACGTGGAACAGCGGGCGCAGCAGCCAGCGCCCCGCGGCCAGCACGGCGATGATGGCGAGCACGCCACCGAGCACCGGGACCACGCTCGCCCCGAGGCTCAGCTGACCGGCGCCGCTCATGAGCACCGAGGCGAGGGCGAGGAAGGGCACGAAGGCCAGGTCCTGGAACAACAGCATGCTGAAGGCGAGTCGCCCGTGCGTGCGGTTCAGCTCGGAACTCTCGGTGAGCTGCTGCAGCAGGATCGCCGTGGAGCTCATCGACACCGCGCCACCCAGCACGATCGCCACCAGCCAGGGCACGCCCAGAAGGCTGCCGATAAGGGCGAACACCGTGGTGGTGAGCAGTACCTGCGCCCCGCCGAGCACGAACACCTCGCCGCGCATGGCGATCATGCGTGGCAGCGAGAACTCCAGTCCCAGCGTGAACAGCAGGAAGGCGACGCCGAGGTCCGCGAGCAGGCGTGTCGCGCCCGAGTCCGCCAGCACTCCCAGGGCGTGCGGGCCGAGCAAAAGCCCGACCACCAGGTAGGCGGCGCTGGTCGGCAGTGCCAGGCGGCGTGCCAGTGTCACCAGGAACACCGAGCCGGCGAGCAGGATCAGGCACTGCGACAGGGGCGTGAACATTGCCCCAAGTTAGACCGTGCGAACGCGCGCTGGCAATGTCCGCCAGCGGCCCCGTCCGGCCACCGATGGCGCTCAGGCCTTCTTGACGATCCGGCCGTCGCCGCGCGACCAGCCGGCCACGGCCGGCGGTACGCGGATGCCCGCGGGCAGGCGCGGGTCGGGTTGCGGCGGCATGGCCATGAGTCTCAGGGGCAGCACGCCCGCCCAGCAGGACAATGCGTAATCCTCTTCGGCATCCAGCGGCGGGCCGCGACGGATCTTGGCCGAGGCCTCATCGATTGGCAGGCCGAGGACCGTGGTGGCGTTGAGTTCCTTGGCGCTGGGTTCGCGCACCTGCGCCGCCCGCCCCGGCACCACGCGATTGACGATCGCGGTGAGCACGCTACGCTTCTCGGCCTTGTCGCTGACCGCCGTGGCCGTGCCCAGCACCAGCACCGAGCGGTAGTTCATCGAGTGGTGGAACGCGGAGCGCGCCAGCACCAGCCCGTCCAGCAGCGTCACGGTTATGCAGACGTTGATGCCCTCGCTGAGGCTCTTGAGCATGCGGCTGGCGACCGAGCCGTGGATGTACAGCCGCTCGCCGATGCGCGCATGGACCGTGGGCACGACATAGGGCTGAGCGTCGACCAGGAAGCCGACATGGCAGATGAAGGCCTCGTCCAGGATGGCGTTGATGGTTTCGCGCTCGTACGTGCCGCGATCCCGGCGGCGAGCGAGCCGGGTGCGTTTCGTCGGTTTGATCAGATGCCTGACTGCCAGGTGCTGGGCATGCCGGCCTTGCCGATCGCAGCCTCGATCGCCAGGCACGCATCGCGCGCCTCGGGCTGCGCCCGCAGGCTGCGGGCGATCGAATTGAGAAACTGGCACATGAGCGTCGGGTTCGGGTGGCTGGTGTGCAGCTCTTGCTCCACGCGGTCGATGGCCTCGATCAGGTCATCCTGGTCGCAGCCGGAAAAGGTCATGCTGGTCACGGCGTGTTGTACGGCCACCAGTGCCTGGTGAATCGCCGCCTGCTGCGTGCCATCCATGGCGCAGAATTTGAACCGCTTTGCCGGCCGCCGCAAGTGCCGGCGTCAAATGAAAAAGCCCCGCCGTCGCCGGCGGGGCTTCCAGGTGCGCTGGTGGCGCTCTTACTTCGCCGGAGCGGTGTCGTCGGCGGCGGGCGAGCTCTTCGGGGTGCTCTTGTGCGAGCTGCTCTTGTGGGAGCTGTGATGCGCGCTGCTCTTGTGTGAGCTGTGGTGCGAGCTGCTGTGGGTCGAAGGAGTGGTCGCGGCCGGGGCCGGTTCGTCAGCGGCGAAAGCCGGGGCAGCAATCACGGCGAGGGCGATGACGGGGACGAGGATCTTGAACATCGATTGTGTCTCCAGTGAACGGGTAAGCGGTGCGTAGCCTTCGGTCCGATGCCTGACCGGCTCATGGGCGTTGCGGGGCCTGAAACGCTCATCAGCCGGGCAGGCTCGCGGTCCGGAGGGCGCGCGTATTATGGGGCGAAAAAACCGGTCAAACGGCGTATGACCACAACGTAATGTTGCGCCCCGATTTGCTCGTATGGCATTGTATTTATTACAAATCCATCATCCATGACGGTCGCCGCCGGTGTCAGTCCCCGGCAAAGCTCACCAGGCTGCGCACCGGCACCCCAAGGGCCTCAAGCCGCGCTGCACCGCCCAGCTGCGGCAGGTCGATAACGAAGCAGGCAGCCACCACCTGCGCTCCCTGGGAGCGCAACAGCTGCACCGCCGCGGCAGCCGTGCCGCCGGTGGCGACCAGGTCATCGACCAGCAGGATGCGCTCGCCGGTGCGCACCGCGTCGCGGTGCATCTCCATCTCGTCAATGCCGTACTCGAGCGAGTAGGCGACGCTGACGGTTGCGTGCGGCAGCTTGCCCTTCTTGCGCACCGGCACGAAGCCGGCCGCCAGCTGGTGCGCCACCGCGCCACCTAGGATGAAGCCGCGCGCCTCGATGCCCGCCACCCGGTCGATGCGCTCAACTGCCCAGGGCAGCACCAGCAGGTCGATGGCACCGCGGAATACGCGCGCATCCCCCAGCAGCGTGGTGATGTCGCGGAACACGATCCCCGGCCTGGGGTAGCCGGGGATGGCGCGGATAGCCGCGCGGACCTCGGCAGGCGTTACCGGCTCCATCGGCGCAGTTTACGACAGCCGCGTCAGCGGCGTTGCCATACCAGGGTGCGGTTGTTGGCGGGCATCGCGTGGTCGGCGGTCAGGTGCAGGTGCTGCGTCCGCGCCAAGGCGTCGACCGCCTCGATGTCACGGACCGCACTGTCCGGGTCGCGTGACTTCAGCCAGGCATCGAAGTCGGCGTTGCTGGCGCTCGTATGCTGGCCGCCGTAGCGGAACGGCCCGTACACGCATAGCACGCCCCCGGGGGTCATGGCGGCGCCCACACCGCGGAAGAAGTGGCCGACCGACTCCCACGACATGATGTGCAGCGTGTTGGCGCTGAACACCGCGTCCACGGCGGTCGCTGGCCACGGGAGCTGCCGCACGTCGAGTGCCAGCGGCACGCGCAGGTTCGGCAGGTTCGCGCGGCGGACGTATTCGCCGAGCGACTCGGGCAGCGGTGGCACCTCGGTCGGCTGCCAGATCAGCTGCGGCAGATGCGCGGCGAAGTAAGCCGCGTGCTGCCCGGTGCCGCTGCCGATCTCGAGCACGCCGTGGCGGGTGGCGAATTCGGTGCGCAGCACCGCCAGAATCGGCTGCTTGTTGCGCTCACAGGCTTCGGACAGCGCCAGCATTGCACGAGTCTGCGACAATGCCGGCATGCAAGCCATAGACCTCCTGCTGCAGCGCACGTCCGGGCGCACGCTCAGCGAGCCGGCCCCGACCCCGGCGGCACTTGAACTGATGTTCGCGAGCGCGGCGCGCGCTCCGGACCACGGCAGGCTGCGCCCCTGGCGCTTCGTCGTCATCGACACCGCCGCGCGCGCCGCCTTCGGGGACCTGCTGGCCGCTAACCTGCAGCGCGCCCACCCGGCGACGGGCGCGGAGTCGCTGCAGCGCGAGCGCCAGAAGGCCTTCCGCGCGCCGCTGCTGGTGGTGGTGGCCGCGCACACCACCCCCGGGATCAAGATACCAGTGATCGAGCAGCTGCTCTCGGCAGCGGCTGCCGCGCAGGCGCTGCTGCTGGCGGCCGCGGCCCTGGGCTTCGGCGGCGTATGGAAGACCGGCGCGGCCGCCTACGACGACACGGTCAGGGCGACTCTGGGGCTGGAGGAGAATGACGTCATCGTCGGCTTCCTCTACCTGGGCAGCGAGGCCCCCGCGCCCGCGCCGCCGGCCCCGCGCGAATGGCGCGACCTGGTGCGGCACTGGCAGCCGGGGCGTTAAAGCGTCCGGGCGAGCGGTATTCGCGCCAGAGCGAGGCGCCGCGGAACACCCGGGGGCGCAGAGCGCTGCCCAAGCCGTGGCGCGCTGCCTTATGATTCGCCGTTTCCGCATTCCTTAAGGCAACCCCATGCGATTACTCTCAGCGCTCACGATGACTGCCGTCCTGGCCGCCTGCGCGTCCAAGGCAACCGAGGAGAAGAAGCCCGTGCCCGCCGCCGCCGCCCCCGTTGCCAGCACCGCGGCACCCGCGGCGCCACCGGCCCAGAAAGCCGAGCTTGGTAATTTCGGCATCGACCTCACTGCCGGTGACCCGAGCGTCAAGCCCGGCGATGACTTCTTCGCCTTCGCCAACGGCGCCTGGGACAAGAACTTCTCGATCCCGGCGGATAAGGGCAGCTTTGGCCCGTTCGACAAGCTCGACGAGCTGTCC
Source organism: uncultured Pseudomonadota bacterium (assembly GCA_963794975.1). Lineage (GTDB taxonomy): Bacteria > Pseudomonadota > Gammaproteobacteria > Steroidobacterales > Steroidobacteraceae > 13-2-20CM-66-19. The sequence continues at coordinate 169,804 of CAWCGL010000010.1, forward strand.
AAGGTGCGCGTGCGCGGCATCATCGAGAAGGCTGCCGCCTCGCACGCGGCCAACGGCACGCCGGACCAGCAGATCGGGGATTTCTACGCTGCCTACATGGACCAGGCCGCGATCGAGGCCAACGGGCTCGCCCCCGCACAGCCGGGCCTTGACCGCATTGCCGCGGCCAAGAGCCGTGCCGATATCGCGCGTCTGTTCGGCACGCTCGGCTTCGCCTCGCTCTTCGACGTGCAGTTCCCGGCTGACTTTAAGGACCCGGATCGCTACGCGGTATTCATCTCGCAGTCGGGCCTGGGATTGCCGGACCGCGACTACTACCTGAAGGATGATGCGCAGCTGAAGGCGCTGCGCGAGAAGTACGTTGCCTACGTCGCGCAGATGCTCACCCTGGGCGGCAGCCCCGATCCGCACAACCAGGCGCGCGACGTCATGGCTTTCGAGACTGCCGTGGCGAAGGTGCAATGGTCGATCGAGAAGCGTCGCGAAGTCGAGGCGAACTACAACCCGCGCACCAAAGCACAGGTGATCGCCTACGCGCCGGGCTTCCCCTGGCAGGACTTCCTGGAGGCGGGCCAGCTGGGCACCCGCCAGGACCTGGTGCTCGCGGAGCTGACGGCCATCAAGGATCTGGCCGCTCTCTTTAATCGCACCCCGCTGCCAACCCTCAAGGCTTTCCTCACCTTCCACTACCTCAACAGCAATGCCTCGGTGCTGCCGCAGCGCTTCGACCAGGCGCGCTTTGCCTTCTACGGCCAGACCATGCGCGGTCAGCCGCAACAGCGCGAGCGCTGGAAGCGCGGCGTGGATGCGGTGGACGGGGCGATCGGCGAGTCCGTCGGCCGGCTCTACGTGGCCGAGTACTTCCCGCCCGAGTCCAAGGCCAAAATGCAGCAGCTGGTGGCCAACCTGGAGGCAGCGCTCAGCCGGCGCATCGACGCACTCGACTGGATGGGCCCGGAGACCAAGACCCGTGCCCACGAGAAGCTCGCGGCCTTCACCCCGAAAATTGGCTACCCGGACAAGTGGAAGGACTACTCCACGCTGGTCATCAAGCGTGACGACCCGCTGGGCAACAACCAGCGCGCCGCGCAGTGGTCGTACGACTACCAGCTGGCGCGCCTGGACAAGCCGGTGGACCGCGCCGAGTGGGGCATGACACCACAAGAGATCAATGCCTACTACAACCCGTCGAACAACGAGATCGTCTTCCCGGCCGCCATCCTGCAGCCGCCGTTTTTCGATCCCAATGCCGATCCGGCCGTGAACTACGGGGGCATCGGCGCTGTGATCGGCCACGAGATCGGCCACGGCTTCGATGACCAGGGGCGCAAGTTCGGGCCCACCGGCATCATGACGGACTGGTGGACTCCGAAGGATGCGGAGGTGTTCTCCGCGCGCACCGCACGGCTGATCAAGGAGTTCTCCGGCTTCGAGGCGCTGCCGGGGCTGAACGTCAAGGGCGAGAACACCATCGGCGAGAACATCGGTGACCTGGGCGGCCTCAACATGGCGCACGAGGCCTACGTGATCTCCCTGAAGGGGCAACCCGCCCCGGTCATCGACGGGCTCACCGGCGACCAGCGCTTCTTCCTCGCCTACGCCCAGGTGTGGCGCGAGAAGTACCGCGACGGCACGCTGCGCGAGATCGTGATGGCCGACGTGCACAGCCCATCGCGCTACCGCGTGAACGGGCCGCTGCCGAACCTGGACGTCTGGTATGCGGCCTTCGACGTCAAGCCCGGCGACAAGCTGTATATCGCGCCCGCGGACCGCGTGCGCATCTGGTGATGGCCGGTCCCGCCGCGGCGCGCGTGCGCCGCGGCGGGACGCTCCTCAGAGCGGCGGCTTGACGACCGCCAGCACCACGATCGCCACCAGCAGCAGCGTGGGCAGCTCGTTGAATACGCGGTACCAGCGCGCGGTGTGCGCGCCGCGTCCGGCTCGCAACGCCAGCATCAGCTGGTAGCACCAGGCGTGATAGCCGACCAGGGCTGCGACCAGCAGCAGCTTGACCCGCAGCCAGCCCATCTCCAGGTAGGCCGGAGACGCCACGACCATCGCCAGGGCGAACAGCACGGCCAGCAGCGCCCCGATGCTCATGATGACGAACAGGCGCTGCTCCATCATGCGCAAGCGGCCAATTCCGGCCGCGTCGGTGGTGCCGGCGTGGTAGACGAACAGGCGCGGCAGGTAGAACAGTCCCGCGAACCAGGTCACCACGAACACCACGTGGAATGCCTTCAGCCATAACATCGCCCGATTGTAGCCAACGCCGACCCTCGGCGTGCTGGGCTCTGGTAGCATCCTGCGCTGGTTTTTTGACAGGTCGACTCAATGTCCACGAAGCCAGCTACCTCCGCCGCCCCGCTGAGCAACATCGAGATCGCGCAGCGCGCGAAAATGCGCCCGATCATCCCCCTAGGCCTCGAGCGGCTGGGGATTCCCGCAGAAAGCCTGGAACCCTACGGGCACTACAAGGCCAAAGTGTCGCTGGCGTACGTCGCCCAGCTGGCCGACCGGCCGGACGGCAAGCTGATCCTGGTGACCGCGATCTCCCCGACCCCGGCCGGGGAGGGCAAGACCACGACCACCGTCGGGCTCGGCGATGCCCTGAACCTGCTGGGCAAGCGCGCGATGGTGTGCCTGCGCGAGCCGGCGCTCGGGCCGGTGTTCGGCATGAAGGGCGGGGCCGCCGGCGGCGGGCACTCGCAGGTGGTGCCGATGGAGGACATCAACCTGCACTTCACCGGCGATTTCGCCGCCATCGCCCTCGCCAACAACCTGCTGGCCGCGCTCATCGATAACCATATCTACCAGGGCAACCAGCTCGGCTTTGACGTGCGGCGCATCACCTGGCGCCGGGTCGTCGACGTCAACGACCGGGCGCTGCGCCAGATCGTGGTCGGGCTCGGCGGCACGGCGAACGGCGTGCCGCGCGAGGATGGCTTTGACATCGTGGTGGCCTCCGAGGTGATGGCGATCCTGTGCCTGGCGAGCAGCCTGGCCGACCTCAGGGAGCGCCTCGGGCGCATCGTCGTGGGCTACCGCCACGACGGCCAGCCGATCCTGGCGCAGGAGCTCAAGGCGCACGGGGCGATGACCGTGCTGCTGAAGGCCGCGCTCGCCCCGAACCTGGTGCAGACCCTGGAGAACAACCCGGCTTTCATCCACGGCGGCCCGTTCGCCAACATCGCGCACGGCTGCAACTCGGTCATCGCCACGCGCGCGGCGCTGAAACTGGCCGACTACGTGGTGACCGAGGCGGGCTTCGGCGCGGACCTGGGCGCCGAGAAGTTCGTCGACATCAAGTGCCGCAAGGCGGGCCTGCGTCCGAGCGCGGCGGTGATCGTGGCCACGGTGCGCGCCCTGAAGTACCACGGCGGCGTCGAGCTTGCGGACCTGAAGACCGAGAACACGGCGGCGCTCGAGAAGGGCATGGTCAACCTCGAGCGGCACATCGACAACGTCAGGAATCTCTACGGGCTCGGCTGTGCGGTTGCCATCAACCGGCGCGTGGAGGACACCGACCGCGAGATCGCCCTGCTGATCGAGAAGCTTGCGCCACTGGGCGTGCGGGTGATCCCCGCCACCCATTTTGCCGAGGGCGGCCGCGGTGCGCTCGAACTCGCCAAGGAAGTGGTGCGCCTGTGCGATGAGCCCAGCCGGTTCCGCTTCGTGTACGAAGACAGCGCGACGCTGTGGGAGAAGATGAAGGCCATCGCCACCAAGGTCTACCATGCCAGCGACATCGTTGCCGACACCAAGGTGCGCACCCGCATTCAACAGCTGCAGGACGCCGGCTACGGGCACTACCCGGTATGCGTGGCCAAGACGCAGTACTCCTTCTCGACCGATCCGAAGCGCCTGGGCGCCCCGAGCGGTCACGTGGTCAGCATCCGCGAGGTGCGCCTCGCCGCAGGAGCCGAGTTCATCATCATGATCTGCGGGGACATCATGACCATGCCGGGACTGCCCAAGGTGCCGGCCGCCAATTCGATCGACGTGGATGCCGCGGGGCGGATTTCCGGGCTGTTCTAGTGCGCGCGCGGCAGAGATGGTCAACGGCAGAGAATCAGGCCAGAATCGGCCCGGATGGTCGCTAGTAAACGGACCCCCAAGCACATCCTGGTGATCGATGTCGGCGGTACGCACGTGAAGGTGCGGCTCGACGCGCGTGGCGCCATCCGCAAGTTCGTCTCCGGCCCCGCCATGACCCCGGCCGTCATGCTGACCCAGGTGCGGGCCATCACGCATACGCTGAAATTCGATGCCGTTTCCATCGGCTACCCCGGGGTGGTGGTGGGCGGGCGCATCGCCGCTGACCCGCACAACCTCGGCGCCGGCTGGATCGGCTTCGACTTCGCCCGCGCGCTCGGCAAGCCGGTGAAGGTCATCAACGATGCCGCCATGCAGGCCATCGGCAGCTACGCGGGTGGCCGCATGCTGTTCATGGGACTGGGCACCGGCCTGGGCGTGACACTCATCGTCGATGGGGTCGTCGAACCGACCGAGCTCGGCCACCTGCCCTACAAGGGCGGCAAGAGCTTCGAGGACTTCGTCGGCGAGCGCGGCCGCAAGGCGCGCGGCAACAAGAAGTGGCGCAAGTGCGCCCTCGAGATCATCAACCACCTGAAAGCGGCTCTCGACGTGGACTACGTGGTGCTCGGTGGCGGCAATGCCGTGCGCCTCAACAGCCTGCCCCCCGGGGTGCGGCTGGGCAACAACCGCAACGCATTCATAGGCGGTGTGCGCCTGTGGCATCTGTCTGACGGCGTTCTCAGGGTCGCCCCGCGACGGCGCGGCAGCGGCGCCTGATGGGCCCCGCGCCGGGTGCTCCCGGACTGGCGCCGACCTGGTGCAGCAGCGCCAAGGAAATCGTCGGCTGCTCGCTGGGTGCCGGGCGCCTGTGGTTCACCGTCGGCGGTGGGATCGTCAACGAGGTCTACTACCCGCGGGTCGACCTGCCGCAGATCCGCGACCTGGGGTTCATCGTCTCCGACGGCGCCGGCTTCTGGGTCGAGGTCAAGCGGCTGTGGCAGCACAGCGTCGAGCTGGCCGCCCCCGGGTGCCCCGCGGCGCACGTCGTGCACCGGCACGAGCGCTTCCAGCTGAGCCTGCGCATCACCCCCAGCGAACACCGCGACGTGCTGCTGATCGAGGTGGACCTCAGCGGTGATGCGGCGCTGCGCCCCTATGCGCTGCTCGCACCGCACCTGGGCGGTACGGGCGCCAACAACACGGCCCGCATCCTCGATTACCGTAACCGCCGCGTGCTCGCCGCCGAGCAGGGCGGCTTCGCGCTGGCGCTGCTCGCCGTGGATGCACAGCAGCGCGATGCCTGGGGCAGCGTGAGTGCAGGCAATGTCGGCGCCAGCGACGGCTGGCAGGACTTCGCGCGCAACGGCGCGCTGACCTGGGCGTACGACTCCGCCGGGCCGGGCAACGTGGCGCTCACCGGACAGCTGCCGCGCCAGGCGGTGCTGGCCCTGGGATTTGGCGCCGATACCGAGGCAGCCGCGACGCTGGCGCGCACGGCGCTGCATGATCCGTTTGCGGTGGCGTGGGACCGCCAGGTCGGGGCTTGGACGCGCTGGCACGCTCACGCCGCCCCCGAGGCCTCGTTGGCCGCGTCCCTGCCGCAGGCGTGCGCGGCCCAGGTGCACCTGTCGACGATGGTGCTGCGCGTGCATCAGGACAAGACCTTCCCCGGCGCCATGGTCGCAAGCCTGAGCGTCCCGTGGGGCAACACCCGCGAGGAGCGCGAGGGCTATCACCTGGTGTGGCCGCGCGACCTGTGCGAGAGCGCCGGCGCGCTGCTGGCGGTGGGTGCCACGCGCGAGGCGCACAACACCCTTACCTACCTGCTGGCCACGCAGACCGCCGACGGCCACTGGAACCAGAACCAGTGGTTGAGCGGCAAGGGCCACTGGCAGGGCGTGCAGCTGGACGAGACCGCCTTCCCTGTGCTGCTGGCGGCGGCCCTTGAGGAGCGTTCGGCGCTCAACGGCAGCCGCGTCGAGGACATGGTCGCGCGCGCCCTGGGGTTTCTCATGCGCCAGGGTCCGGTCAGCGACCAGGATCGCTGGGAGGAGGACGCCGGGCTCAACACCTTCACCCTCGCCGCGTGCATCTGCGCGCTGGTGGCCGGCGCGCGCTTCCTCGCGCAGGATGCGCGCGAGCTCGCGCTGGCCTTCGCCGACTACTGGAATGCGCAGCTGGAGGCGTGGACCAGCGTGCGCGATACGCCGCTGGCGCGCCTCTACGGGGTGCCCGGCTACTACGTGCGCGTCGCCCCAGGGCTGGCGCTCACCGATGACCGCTGCCCGCCGGACGGGGTGCTGCCAATCCGCAACCTGCAGGTCGACCCGGGGCTGCCCGCCAGTGCCCAGGTGGCGGTGGACTTCCTGCAGCTGGTGCGCTTCGGGCTGCGCCGCGCGGACGATCCGCTGGTGCTCGCCACCGTGAAGGTTGCCGATGCGCTGCTGAAGGTGGACACGCCCTCGGGCCCGTGCTGGCACCGCTACAACGAGGATGGCTACGGCGAGCACGACGACGGCAGTGCCTACGACGGCACCGGTCGCGGGCGCGCCTGGCCGCTGCTCACCGGTGAGCGCGGGCACTACGCACTGTGCGCCGGACAGGACGTGCTGCCCTACCTTGCGGCCATGACGCGCATGGCCTCCGACGGTGGCATGCTGCCTGAGCAGGTCTGGGATGCCGCGCCAATCCCCAAGCGCGGCCTGAGTCCCGGGCGGCCCACCGGGGCGGCGATGCCGCTGGTGTGGGCGCACGCGGAGTACCTGAAGCTGGCGGCCTCGCGCCTGCTCAGGCGCCCGTTCGACCGCCCGGAAGCGGTGTGGGAGCGCTATCACGGCGAGCGGCCGCCGCTGAAGTGCGTGCTGTGGACCGAGCAGGCGCCGGTGACCTGGATACCAGCGGGCTGCGAGCTCACCGTCGTGCTGCGCGAGATGGGCGCGGTGCGCTTCGGCTTCGACGGCTGGCAGGGCATGCAGCAAGCGGGCACGACCGCCAACTCGATTGGCCTGCATGTGCTGCAGATCGGTACTGCGCAGCTGGCGGCTGGGCGCGTGGTGGATTTCACTTACCGCCGCGGCGCGCAGTGGCTCGGCACCGACTTCCACATCCGCATTGGCGCGCCCGCGGCGCCCCAGGGCTGAGACATGCCGTTCACGCTGGCGCACCCGGCCGCCATTCTGCCGCTGCGCGGCACGCGCTTCCTGCGCACCGCGCCGCTGATCATCGGCGCGGTGGCACCCGACCTGCCGTACTTCGTGCCCTTTAACCTCGGCCGCTTCCTGCCCGAGACGCACGACTTCGAGGGCTCCTACACCAGCTGCCTGCTCATCGCTTACGCCATGCTGGCCGTGATTTTCGTGCTGCGGCGGCCGCTGACCGCGCTGCTGTCACCGCGCGCGCACTGGCTGTGCCTGCATGCGCTCGCCCCGTATCGGCGCGGGGCCAAGGAGTGGCTGTTCGCCGGCTTCGCCATTGTCGTGGGTGTCTGGTCGCACCTGCTGTGGGACTCGTTCACGCACCTGGACGGCTGGGTCGTGCACCGCGTGGCGGCCCTGCAGCGCACCGGTGACCATCGCCGGGCATACCGGTCCGGTGTGCGCGGTGCTGCAGTACCTGAGCTCGGTATTCGGGCTGCTGGTGATGGCGGTGTGGTACTGGCGGCTGCGCACCCCGCCGGTGGTGCCGCACGACCCGGCGGCTCCGCGTTCGGCCGTGCGTCCCCTCCTGCTGCTGATCGCCGCGGCCGGCCTGCTGATCGGCGGCGTGCAGTCAGCGGAGTTTTACCGCCACTACCACATCGTCTACCGCACGCTCAGCATCCTGCTCACGCACAGCCTCGCCTGGTTCGCCGCCCTCTACCTGGTCGCCGGGCTCATCGTCACGCTGGAGCGGCATGGCGCGGATGCGGCCGACCCTAGGTGAGGAAGCCCCACAGGAACAACACGGCGCCGGCGCCACCGGCGATCGCGCCCAGGTAGGGGAAGAAGCGCCGCTTGGCAAGGAAGTAGAGCGAGGAGAGCACCAGGCCGAGCTCCAGGAACCCCTCGCTCATGTCCAGGCGCAACGCGCGGTGTTCCTGGTGCACGCACTCCGCCTCGCGCGCCTTGGCCGTCGCGAAGATCTCCTCGGCCTCGTGCACGTAGCGGTCGCGGTCGGCGCGGAACTTGGTAACCATCGCGCTCACGCGGGCCGGCTCGCTGTTCAGTCCCTCGGCCAGCTGGGCGGCGACGTCGTTCAGATGCTCGCGGCCCTTCTTGGCCTCGTAGAACGACCACTCATCATTGGCCTCGGTGCGCGTGATGATCGCCGCCGAGTGTGCGCGGTGCGCGCTGATAGTGGCCAGCGCCAGCACGATGCCGAGCAACCCGACCATGACACCGACGCCGCGGCCGAAATCATCGATCTCGTGACCGTGCCCGGTATGGATCTCCACCTCTGCCATCGCCACTCCCGCCACTCACTTCGCGACAGCGGCGGATATTACGCAATTGCCGCCCGACGTGCAGGCGAGCGGCTCAGCGCCGCAGCGCCGGCGGGCGGCCAAATTCCAGCGCCCAGTACACGCCCGCCGCATCACGCGGGTTGACTGCGAACGCCACGCCCATCTCGGTGTAGGCAGGCTGCATGAGATTGGCGCAGTGCCCGGGGCTGTGCAGCCAGCCGGCGACCACTTCGTCCGCGCTCATCACGCCGCTGGCGAGATTCTCGCCGGCCTCGACCCAGGCGTAGCCGGCGGCGCTGATGCGCTGCTGCGGCGAGCTGCCGTCGCGGCCGGTGTGGTCCATGTAGGCGAAGCGGGCCATGTCCTGCGCGTAGGCGAGGGCAGCCTTTTCCAGGCGTGCATTGCGACTAAGCGGGGCGGCGGCGGGGAAGGACTCGCCGCCGCAGCGGCGCGCATGCGCGCGCGCCGCATTCGCCAGCTCCAGGACGCGGCTGGCGATCAGCGCCCGGTCCGCCGCCTGCGGCGGGGCGAAGGGCTCGGCGAGCGCGATCCACACCTGGCTGCCCTGGCGGAAGACGCCGATCTCGCTGAACGCGGCAGTGGTGATCTGGGCGCAGAACTGCGTGGCGATGCTCTGGCTGATGTCGCCGCTGGCAGGCACCGCGGAGATGCTGACCGAGAAGGAACTGGTGGCGTGGTAGCCGGAGCGCTGCTCCGCCTCGCGCAGCGCCATGCCCTCGGCCAGGTGGCGCGCCACCGCGTCCAGGCGCGGGTTGCCGCGCAGGGCCGCCGCCGGGTGCCCACCCACGCAGCCATGACTGCGCACCGCGTTGACCGCATCGGCCACGTCGGCGCATGCCATGCACGGCGCCAGCAGCAGGGCGGGCAGCGCGAGGCCGCGGAACTGGCGTCCGCGCTGCAGGTCGGTCATTGTTCTGCCATGGCGGCGGGACACTCGCATGCAGGGCAATCTACAACCACCGAGTGGCCGTGGCGACCGGGCAATGAATTTCGGCTGCTGCACGAGAATGGCGAGTTCTTCTCCCGCATGCTGGCGGCCATCGATGAGGCGCGCGACTACGTGCTGCTGGAGATGTACCTGGTCAACAGCTGCCAGATCGCCACGCGCTTCTGCGATGCCCTGATCCGCGCGCGCGCGCGCGGCCTGCGCACCTGCGTGCTCTTCGATGGCTTCGGCGCCCTGGGGTTCCGGCGCGCCGACCGCCGGCGCCTGCTGGATGCCGGAGTCGACCTGCGGTTCTTCAACCCGCTCAAGTTCAGGAAGCGCATCGCCGGCAACCTGCTGCGCGACCACCGCAAGCTGCTGGTCGTCGACGGCCGCGTGGCCTTTGTCGGCGGCGCTGGGCTCACCGACGAATTCGCCCCCGGGGCGCGCAAGGGGTCCTGGCGGGAGCTGATGGTCCAGATCACCGGGCCGGTGGTGGGGGACTGGCAGCGGGTGTTCGGCGCGACCTGGACGCGCTGGGGCGCCCCTTTTGAGCTGCCCGATCCGGCGCCGGCCGCGGAGCCCTACGGCTGCTTGGGCCGCCTGTCCTTAAGCGAGGCGCGCGCACGCTCGGAGCTTGCCACGGACGTGCTGCGGCGGATCGATGCCGCCGCCGCTCGCGCCTGGATCATGAGCGCCTACTTCGTGCCCTCGCGCCGCCTGCGCACCGCGCTGCGCCGGGCGGCGCGCCGCGGAGTGGACGTGCGGCTGCTGCTGCCCGGGCCGCGCACCGACCATCCCTGGGTGCGGCAGGCGGCGCGGCGCTTCTACGGCAAGCTGCTGCGCAACGGCGTCAAGATCTGGGAGTACCAGCCCAGCATGCTGCACGCGAAGATGATCCTGTGTGATGACTGGGTGTCGGTGGGCTCGGCCAACCTCGACCGCTGGAGCATTCGCTGGAACCTGGAGGCCAACCAGGAGATCGACAGCGCCGCAGTCGCCGATGCCGCCTGTGCACTCTTCGAGCGTGATTTTGTGGCATCGCGTGCCGTCAGCCGCCACCACTGGGGGCAGCGCGGCTGGCTGGACCGCGCGCGCGAGAACATCGCCGGGCGCCTCGATCGCCTGCTCGACAGTTGGCGCCGGCCCTAGGCAACCCTAGGGGGCTGCAGCGGCAGTGGCGCGCACCGAGAACAGCTCGGTGCTGCGCACGAAGGACAGCAGGAACGGCGCCATCACCTGCAACTGGGTCTCATAGGAGCGCACTGCGGCCAGCTTGCGGTCCTCCTCGCCGGGCTCGAGCACGAAGGCCAGCGGCGCGAGCACTGCGCCGCGCGGTGAGGGGGTCAGTGGCACCCCCAGCAACAGCCCGCGCGGGCTCGGCCAGCCGGTGCCACCGTGCACGATCCAGTAGCGCACGTTGAGCCGGGCGCCCGGGCGCTCGCTGAGCGCCCCGGTCAAGAGGCCCGCCGCCCGATGGTCATCATGCTCATCCAGCGGGCTGGGGGCGAGGATGAGGCTGGGATGCACCCGCTCCATCACCGCGGCCAGGTCCTGTTCGAGGCTGGCCCCGGTGTATGGGTGACCCGGGTACAGTGCATCCGCGTACGGCACCGCCGCGGCGCCGGTGTAGCGGGAGGTATAAGGGTGCAGGCGATTCTCGCCCAGCAGCGCCAGCAGCCCGCCGTCCGGGTAGCCGAGGAATAGCTGCCCCGCCGGCGGCACGCCCAGCAGGGCGGTGGCTGCGCGCGCCTCGCGCATGCGCCGCGCGCCGAGCGCGCGCATCTTGCCGACATCGAACAGGGTCTTCTCCACCAGCAGCATGCCGAGCGCCGAGCCGTCGCCGCTGGTGAGCCAGACGACGCTGGCGCGGCCGCCGGCCTTGACCACTCGCTGGATGGCGCCCGCGCAGCAGAGCGTCTCGTCGTCCGGATGCGGAGCGATCACCAGCAGCGTGGTTGTCCGGTCAATGGCAAGGGCATCCGCGGCGGCTTGCGGCGCGGCGGCGCTTGCGGCGCGCGCCGCAAGCGCCAGCAGCGCCAGGGCGAGCGGGGTAAGCCTGCAAAGCAGCATGCGATTCTCCGAGATGCACGAGTGTCGCATGGCCGGCCCGCTTTTCGTTAGAGTGCGCATCGCGCGCACGCGCTCCTCAGCGCCAACCACGAAAGAAGTCCACATGAGCGTTACACCCCGGCTGGCCTACGAGGACCCGAGCTTCATGGATTCCGACGAGGGACGCCCGATCCGGATCGTCTCGGAGTACCTCGCGCCCATGAAGACCTTCTGCGAGCAGGGGATTACCGCCACGGTGGTGTTCTTCGGCTCGGCGCGCATCCGCTCCGGCGGCCTGCTAGGCCGCTATTACGACGAGGCGACCGAGTTGGCGCGCCTGGTCACCGAGTGGAGCAGTACGCTCACCGGACAGAAGCTGGTGATCTGTTCCGGGGGCGGCCCGGGGATTATGGAGGCCGCGAACCGCGGCGCCGCGGCCGCGCACGGCCGCAGCGTCGGCCTGAACATCGGGCTGCCGCACGAGCAGCGTCCCAACCCCTATATCACCCCGGAGCTGTCCTTCGAGTTCCACTACTTCTTCATGCGCAAGCTGTGGTTCGCGCACCTGGCGCAGGCGCTGGTGGCTTTCCCGGGTGGCTTCGGCACCTTCGACGAACTGTTCGAGATCCTCACGCTCGCGCAGACCCGCAAGCTCGACCGGACCATACCGGTGCTGCTGTACGGCACGGACTACTGGCGCGAGGTGGTCAACTTCGACGCCCTGGTGCGCCACGGCACGATCGCAGCGGAGGACCTCAAGCTGTTCGAGTTCATCGACGAGCCGCGGGCCGCCTTCGAGCTGCTCAGGAAGCGCATCAACCTGGAGCACGCGACCGACGCCAAGCCGGCATTTGCCCGCTCGCGCTGCGGCCCGCTACGCTAGCGCGACCGTTCATCGTGCGCGGCACTCGCCCCACCGCGTGTGGCGGGCGAGGCGGGCGTGCCAGCCATAGAATCCGCGGTCGGTGTACGCGCCTATAGGAGTTGACATGATCCGTCGCCTGATGCTGGCCACTACAGTGCTGGCCTGTGCCGCAGCCGCGGCGGCAACTGCCCAGACCGCGGCCTGGATCGCCAAGAGCAACCAGGACGCGAACATCCTGCTGCAAGTGCAGGCCAAGTACGTACCCGAGGGCAGCTCGGCACTCGGCGCCGAGAGCTACGATGCGCAGATATTCGACCTCAAGCCGGGGGTGGTAGCAAGGCAGTCCGCCGACCTGCGGGTCGCCGAGACGCAGTTCGAGCAGCTCCTCAAGGCCGAAACCGATCCGCACGTGCGCGAGGACCTGGAGATCCTGCTCAAGGCCACGCGCGACCAGCGCACCACCCTGGAGCTGAACGACCGTCTGATGCTGCCGTACTTCGACCTGCCGCAGGCAATCTATGGAGGCTTCCAGCAGTTGCTCGACAAGCGCACCACCCCCAGCCGCTATCCGGCGGCGCTGCTGCGCCTGAAGCGTTACACCGGCGCGGAGCCCGGCTACGAGCCGATCACCAAGCTTGCCCGCGACCGCATCAGCGAGCGCCTGTCGGACCAGACGCTCACCGCACCGTGGTCGGTCGAACTGCTGCAGGAGTTGAAGAATCAGGACCAGTATCTGGCCGGGATCCGCGACCTGTTCAAGGACAGTGGGCTGAAGGGCTGGGAAAAGGACTTCGCGACGCTCGCCTCGCAGATCGATGCCTATGGCAAGTGGGTGCGCGCCACCGTGCTGCCGCATGCGCGCACGACCAACCTGCTGCCGCCGGAGATCTATGCGGACAACCTGAAGCAGTACGGGGTCACGATGGACCCGCGGGAACTGATGGACCGGGCGCTGTTCACGTTCGCGCAGACGCGCGATGAAATGCAGACGCTGGCCGCCTCGATCGCGCGCGCGCACGGCTGGAAGTCGGGCGACTACCGCGACGTGCTGCGCGAGCTGAAGAAGGATCGCATCCCCGACGACAAGCTGCTGGAGGTCTACCGCGCACGCCTGGCGGGGCTGGAGAAGATCATCCGCGAGCAGAAACTGCTCACGCTGCCGCAGCGCGCCGCGGCCATCCGCCTGGCCACCCCGGCCGAATCAGCCGCCATCCCGGCGCCGCACATGAATCAGCCGCGGCTGCTCGGCAATACCGGCGAGGTGGGCGAGTTCGTGATACCGACGTCCAACCCGAACGCCGACTCCAAGGCGGTGATGGACGACTTCAACTATGACGCGGTCACCTGGGACCTGACCGCGCACGAGGCGCGGCCCGGGCACGAACTGCAGTTTGCCGCCATGGTGGAGGGCGGGGTGTCCACGGCGCGCGCGGTGTTCGCCTTCAACAGCGCCAATGCCGAGGGCTGGGGTCTGTATTCAGAACAGATGGTCAAGCCATTCCTCTCGCCCGAGGCGCAGCTGGCCGTGCTCGAGGGGCGGTTGCAGCGCGCGGCGCGCGCCTTCCTCGACCCGATGATCAACCTCGGCATGCTCAAGCCCGAGCAGGCCAAGCGCATCCTCATGGAGGACGTGGGGCTCTCCGAGCCGTTGGCGAAGGAGGAGATCGACCGCTACACCTTCGATGCGCCCGGCCAGGCTACCTCCTACTTCTTCGGCTTCAGCAAGCTGCAGTCCCTGCGTGCCCGCGTGGAGATCGCCCTGGGCAAGCGGTTCGATGCGCAGTCCTACCACGACTTCATCCTTGCCCAGGGGCTGCTGCCGCCGGATCTGCTGGAGCGGGCGGTGCTGGAAAACTACGTGAAGGCGCGGCTTCAGACGCCGTAGCGCGGCCGCTCCTCAGGCCACCTCGATCGTCGGGTCGATCTCGGCCGCCCAGCGCTGCATGCCACCCTCGAGGTTGGCCGGTGAGCGCACCCGGGCGCGCAGCGCCAGCGCGCAGGCGCTCATGCTGCGCATGCCGCTGCGGCAGATGAACACCGGGTCTGAATCAGGCGCCAGTTGCGCCAGATGCTGCGGTAACTGGCCGAGCGGCACGTGGATGGCACCGTCGAGGTGGCCGGCGTCCCACTCATAGTCCTCGCGCACGTCGATCAGCAGCGGGCCGGCTCCCGGTGCTCGCAGCAGCCGCGCCAGGTCCTGCGGGGCGAGGCGCCGCACATCACCGTCATCGCTCATCGGGGGTTCGTCCTTCAGTTGCGTGATGGAGGGAGACTCGCCGCAGACGGCACAGTCGTGGCGGCGCGCGATGCGGAATTCGGCAAAGCGCATGTCGAGCGCGTCGTAGGTGAGCAGGCGCCCGGCCAGCGGGGTGCCGATGCCGGTGATCAGCTTGAGAGCCTCGGTGGCCTGCAGCGTCCCCAGGACACCCGGCAGTACCCCGAGGACGCCCGCGGTGGCGCAGTTGGCAACGATGGCGTGGCGCCCGTTGGGGAAGGCGCAGCGATAGCAGGCGCTCGCGCCCGGGAGGTAAGTGAGCAGCTGACCCTCGAAGCGGTGGATCGCGGCTGAGACCAGTGGCCGGCGCAGCAGCACGCACGCATCGTTGACGAGATAGCGCGTGGCGAGGCGGTCGGAACCGTCCAGCACCAGGTCGTACTGGCCGACCAGGGCCGCGGCGTTTGCGGCCGTGAGTTCCACGGCGTGCGCATCGATGCGGATCTGCGGATTCAGCTCCGCCAGCCGCGCCGCCCCGGCCACCGCCTTCGGCTGCCCCAGGTCAGCCGTGCGGAACAGCACCTGCCGCTGCAGGTTAGACAGTTCCACCGCATCGCTGTCCAGCAGGCCGAGTGTGCCGACGCCTGCGGCGGCCAGGTACAGGGCAGCCGGTGAGCCGAGGCCGCCGGCGCCCACCACCAGCACCCGGGCTAGCTTGAGTTTTGCCTGCCCGGCGGCGCCGATTTCCGGCAGCGACAGGTGACGCTGGTAGCGTTCCCTTTCGGCGTCGGACAGGCTCATAGGCCACCCGTGCCGGCCCGGATCGGGCGCCCCTGGCGCTGGCCGCGAATCGTCCCGCCCCGCAAGAGCATGCATTCCATCGCCTGAGCATCCCCGGCCCTGCGCGCCCGTGTCAACGGCGCGCAGTTCCGCCCGGGGGCTCGTGCAGCGTATGCTTCCGCGCCCAAATCAGCGCGGTCGTTAAGGATTGTAATGCTCAGGTCACTCCGCTCGATGCGTCCCGCCGCAGTGCTCCTTGCCCTGGCAACGGCCGCCGGCGCCGCGGCCCGGCCGCCGGTCGCGCAGCCCGTGCCGATGCACCACACCGGGGATGCGCGCTTTGCGACGGTCGAACACGCCTACGTGACCTACGTGCTCGGCCAGTTTCCGGTCGTTGCCACCTACCTCGGAGGCGCCGCCTTCGACCCGAGCCTGGCGGCGGTTGATGGCACCCTGCGCGACTACTCCCCCGCCGCGCTGGAGAGCGAGGATGCCCGCCTGGGCGCCTTCCGCGCGCAGTTCTCGGCGGTCGCACCCGCGACACTGTCCGCGCGGCGGCGCATCGACCGCTCCGTGGCGCTCGCCCAGATCGCCTTCCTGCTGCGCGAGCACCAGCAGCGCCGCTACCAGCAGGTGTGCGTGGATTCCTATGTGGACGAGCCGTTCCGCGGCGTCGACTGGCAGATCCAGGGGATGACCGCCACGGGCGCGGCGACCTACGGCACGGATGCGGAGTGGCAGGCGGTGATTGCGCGCGTGCGCGCGATCCCGGCCTACCTCGCCGCCGCGGAGCGCCAGCTGGCCTCCGGGGTCGAGGCGCACCACACCGCGGACTGGCGCGTGCTGCATGACTTCGGCCTGCAGAGCGCCGCTGCGGATGCGGAATACTTCGGCAAGACGCTGCCGCAGATCGCCGCCAGCGACATCGTGCCGGCACACCGCGAGGCCGTGCAGCATGACCTGCAGGCCGCCGGCAGCGATGCGGCCGCGGCCTATTACCATCTGCGCGACTACGTCGCCGCCACCTTCTTCACCGATGCGCACGCCGAGGGTAGCGCGGGCGTGAAGCCCGAGTACCGCGCAGACCGCTTTGCCTTCGGCGAGGCTGAGTACGACTGGGCGCTGCGCAATAACCTGCGGGTGACGAGCAGCGCGGCGCAGCTGTTCAGCGCCTCGTGGCCGATCGTCGAGGCCACGCGCACGCAGATGGTCCGGCTCGCCGAGCAGATCGCCGCGGCGCACGGCTGGGCGGCCAGCGGCAGTGACCTGGTGCACCAGGTCTTTGAGCAGATGAGCCAGAACGCGCCGCGCAGCGACGCCGAGATGGTCGAGGGCTACCGCAAGACCGGGCAGCGCCTGGTGAGCTACGCGCGCGAGACCGGACTGTTCGACGTGCCGGCTGACTACCGCCTGGAAGTAGTCGTGACCCCGCCACCGCTGCGCGCCTCGATCGAGGGCGCCGCGTACTACCCGGCGCCGCCATTCAAGAAGAGTGGCGTCGGACGCTTCTACGTGACCCCAACCGACGATGACCCGGCGCAGCTGCGCCAGGAACACAACTACGCCGCCATGCCGGACCTTGCTGCCCACGAGGGCTTCCCGGGGCACGACTGGCACTACAAGGTCATGACGCAGTACCGCGAGCAGATTGCCCCGGTGCGCTGGCTCACTCCTGGGGCCGTGGAGGACTCCTCGTCCATGTGGCAGGACTCGATGGCCGCCGAGGGCTGGGCGCTGTACTCGGAGGCACTCCCGGCGGAGCCGCAGCCGCAGGCGCCGCACGGCTTCTATACCCCGGAGGAGCACCTCTACCAATTGCGCGGCCAGCTGTACCGCGACCTGCGCGTGCGTGTCGACACCGGGATCCACACCGGCCGGCTGTCCTTTGAGGATGCGGTGTCGCTGTTCTCGCAGGTGGTGGATTTCCAGCCCGGCTCCTGCCAGGACGCGCAGGCCCTGAAGTCAGATGCCAAGAGTGCCAGCTGCAAGAGTGCCCGCGCTGCGGTCACGCGCTACGCGCGCTGGCCAACCCAGGCGATCACCTACCGGTTGGGCAAGGAGGCGATTCTTGCGCTGCGCAAGCGCGCCCAGCAAAGCGAGGGTACACACTTCTCCGCGAAGCGCTTTCACCTGGAGTTCATGAAGCAGGGCACGATCCCGGCGGGCTACTTCGGCGAGGAGATGCTGCGCACGCTGCACGCTGCGCAGGGGCAGTAGTCAGAAGCGGCGCGCGGGTCGCCGCGCTTAGTCGCTGGTGAGCTGGCAGATGAACAGGTGCGCCGGCAGCAGGTTCAGCGGCTGGAACTGCCGCCCGACATAGCCGAACACCCGCTTCAGGTCCTCCAGGATGCGCTTGGAGAACTGGTACAGCAGAAAGGCGCCACCCGGTTCCAGCACGGCGACGGTCTTGCGCAAGATCACTTCGCGCTCGGCCGCCTTGATGGTGCTGAACGGGATCCCGGAGATGATGTAGTCGGCGCCGGTCAGATTCATGCGTCGCAGGATGAGGTCCACGTCGGCCGCCGAGCCGGCCACCACGTGCAGCCGCGGATCACTGATGGTGGCCTTGAGGTGGCGCACGAATTCCGGGTTCATCTCGATGGCAACCAAGGTTGCATCGGCGCGCATCTGGCGCAGCACCTCCAGCGTGATGCCGCCGACCCCGGGCCCGTACTCGACGATGACCCGCGCGCGGCCCCAATTGATCGGCTGGAGCAGCTGCCGCACCAGGAAACGTGAACTCGGCACGATCGAGCCGAGCATGCGGGGGTGACGCAGGAAGTTGCGCGCGAACAGCAGCGCATCCCCGCTGCGGCTTGCTTCGGTGGCTGGAGGCTGTTCCGGCACGGGGCACCTCGGCTCGCTGTGCGACCTGGACCAGTTCTATACCAACTATCGCGCCTTCACACCATCGGCTAACCGCCCGAACGGCGTGCCGGGTAGCCAAGCTTGAGCAGCTCAGCCACCAGGCGGTCGCGATGATCGCCCTGGATCTCGATGGCGCCGTCCTTGACGGCGCCCCCGGCGCCGCACAGCTTCTTCAGGCGCGTCGCCAGCTCCGCCATGGCGTTCGCATCGAGCACAAGTCCGCTGATCACCGACACGGCCTTGCCACCGCGTCCGGCCACCGCGCGCCCGACACGCACGCGCTGCTCGGCGGCCGGGCGCGCCTGCGTATTAAGTCCACTGTTCCGGGCGGCAGCGGGGCGCAGGGGCTTGCTGAGCACAACGCCGCGGTAGGTGTGTCTGGGCTTCACGCGTAGTGTTACCGGTGGGAGGCGACTACAATCCTGCCGAACTGACACGCGGCACTGCAACCCCAATCGCCGCCGCAGCACAAGAGGCCGCCTCATGACCCCACGGTCGCGCTTGCACGTTCCCGCCCCGCCCGCCCGGCCGGGGCAGGAGCCGGACTTCAGCTACCTGAGCCTGTCGGCCCCTGGGGCGGTGCACCGCCCGGACGTCACCGCGGCGGTGGGGGAGATCGAGGAACTTTCCAAGGAGCTGGTTCGCGTGCTGGGTGATGACCATGCGGCCGTGGGTCCCTGGAACCCGCACCTGGAGCCGGCCGAGCTGCAGGTGGGCCTGCGGCACATGCTGCTGACGCGCTTGTTCGATGACCGCATGCAGAGGATCCAGCGCCAGGGGCGGATCTCGTTCTACATCAAGTCCACGGGCGAGGAGGCGGTCGCGGTCGCCGCCGGGATGGCGCTGCAGCCCGGGGACATGCTGTTCCCCTCCTACCGGCAGCAGGGGCTGCACGTGGTGCGCGGGCGCAACCTCGTTGACCTCATGTGCCAGTGTCTCTCCAACACGCACGACATGTGCAAAGGTCGGCAGATGCCGATCATGTACCACTGGGGAGGCGGCAACATCTTCTCGATCTCCGGGAACCTTGCGACCCAGTACCCGCAGGCGGTGGGCTGGGCGATGGCGGCGGCGATCAAGGGCGAGGACAACATCGCCGCCAGCTGGATCGGCGAGGGTTCCAGCGCCGAGGCGGACTTTCACCACGCCATGACTTTCGCCGCCGTGTACCAGGCGCCGGTGATCCTGAACCTGGTGAACAACCAGTGGGCGATCTCGACGTTCCAGGGCTTCGCCGGCGGCGAGCGCCGCACATTCGCGCAGCGCGGGCCGGGCTACGGCATACCCGGCATCCGCGTGGACGGCAATGACTTCCTGGCCGTGCACGCGGTCACCCAGTGGGCCGCGCAGCGCGCCCGCCAGGGCGGCGGTGCCACGCTCATCGAGCACGTGACCTACCGTGCCGCCGCGCACTCCACCAGCGACGATCCCTCGCGCTACCGGCCCAAGGAGGAATGGAAGGCCTGGCCGCTGGGGGACCCGGTCGTGCGCCTCAAGTCGCACCTCATCGCTCTGGGCGAGTGGTCCGAGGAGCGCCACGCGCGGCTGGAAAAGGAGCTCGAGGCGCACGTGACCGCCTGCTGGAAGGAGGCGGAAAGCTACGGCACGCTCTCCGGCGGCCCGACGCTCGACCCGCTCACGATGTTCGACGACGTGCTCAAGGACATCCCGCCGCATCTGGTGCAGCAGCGCGAGGAGCTGCGCACCCTGCGGGCCGCGGGCGCGGTGCGGCGCCGCGGGCGTCGCCGAGCCACCGCTGGCACAGAAGGCCTAGGCCCATGGCACGCATGAACATGGTGCAGGCGCTGAACTCGGCGATGGACGTGATGCTCGAGCGCGACCCGCGCGTGGTGATCCTCGGCGAGGACGTGGGCTACTTCGGCGGCGTGTTCCGTGCCACCGAGGGCCTGCAGCGCAAGCACGGCGAGCAGCGCGTGCTCGACACGCCGATCTCCGAGGGCGGCATCATCGCCGCGGCGATCGGCATGGGCGTCAACGGGCTCAAGCCGGTCGCGGAGATCCAGTTCGCTGACTACATCTACCCCGGGTTCGACCAGGTCGTGAGCGAGCTGGCGCGCCTGCGCTACCGCACCGCCGGGGAATTCACCTCCCCGGTCACGATCCGCACGCCCTGCGGCGGCGGCATCCGCGGCGGCCAGACCCACTCCCAGAGTCCGGAGGCGATCTTCACGCACGTGTGCGGCATCAAGGTCGTCATGCCCTCCAACCCCTATGACGCCAAGGGCCTGCTGATCAGCGCCATCGAGGGTGACGACCCGGTGGTGTTCTTCGAGCCCAAGCGCATCTACAACGGCCCCTTCGACGGGGACCCGCACAAGCCCGCGGTACCCTGGAGCGCGCACCCGCAGGGCGAGGTGCCCGAGGGGCACTTCACCGTGCCGCTCGGGCGGGCGGCGGTGGTGCGCCCGGGGACCGCGGCGACCATCCTCACCTACGGCACGATGGTGCACGTGGCCGAGGCGGCAGTGCGCCTTGCCGGTATCGACGCGGAGATCGTCGACGTGCGCACCATGGCGCCGCTGGATGTGGACACGCTGTGCACCTCGGTGTGCAAG
This sequence comes from uncultured Pseudomonadota bacterium, assembly GCA_963794975.1. Classification (GTDB taxonomy): domain Bacteria; phylum Pseudomonadota; class Gammaproteobacteria; order Steroidobacterales; family Steroidobacteraceae; genus 13-2-20CM-66-19. The sequence continues at coordinate 190,585 of CAWCGL010000010.1, forward strand.
ACCGGGCGCTGCGTGGTGGTGCACGAGGCGACGCGCTTCAGCGGCTACGGCGCCGAGCTGGTCGCCACGGTGCAGGAGCAGTGCTTCTGGAATCTCGAGGCGCCGATCCAGCGCGTCGCCGGCTGGGACACGCCGTATCCGCACGCCTTCGAGTGGGAGTACTTCCCGGGACCGGCCCGCATCGCGGCGGCACTGAAGAAGGTGATGGAGGCCTCGTGAGCAGGTACGTCTTCAAGCTGCCCGATCTGGGCGAGGGTACGGTCAGGCGGAGATCGTCAGCTGGCGCGTCAAGCCCGGCGACACGGTGGCCGAGGACGAGGTGATCGTCGAGGTCATGACCGAGAAGGCGGCGGTTGAGGTCCCGGCCCCGGTCAGCGGGCGCGTGCTCTCCACCACCGGCGCCCCCGGTGACATGGTCCCGGTGGGCGCCGAGCTGATCGTGCTGGAGACCGCCGCGGGCGGAGGCGGCAACCGCAGCGCCGGCCGCGGCGGCCGCCGAGCGCAGCGCCCGCGCCGCCGCGCGCGGCCACCAACGGCGCATCCGGCCCGCATCCTCCCGAGGCGCCCGCGCGTGCGGGTCGCGTGGCGACCTCGCCGGCCATCCGCCGCCGCGCGCACGAGGCCGGGATCGACCTGCAGCAGGTGGAGGGCTCCGGGCCCAACGGCCGCATCGTGCCGAAGGACCTGGAGGCGTTCGTGGCCCGCCGCCCCGGCGCGCCGACACCGCTGCGTACGGCGCCCAAGGCGCTGGAGGCGCCGCGCGTTGCCCGCGCCAAGGGCGCCACCGAAGAGATCAAGGTCATCGGGCTGCGGCGCCTGATCGCGCAGCGCATGAGCGATGCCAAGCGCAACATCCCGCACTTCGCCTACGTCGAGGAGCTCGACATCACCGAGCTCGAGTCGCTGCGCCGGCACCTGAACCGCAAGCCGCCCGCCGGCGCGGCGCGCGCTCACCTACCTGCCGTTCCTGGCGCTCGCCCTGGTGCGCGCGCTGCGCGAGTTCCCGCAGTGCAACGCCCACTACGATGCCGAGCGCGGCGTGATCGTGCGCCACGGCGCCGTGCACCTGGGCGTGGCCACGCAGACCCCGGAGGGACTGAAGGTGCCGGTGGTGCACGACGCGCAGGATCTTGGCCTGTGGGACCTGGCGACCGAGATGCGCCGTGTCGCCGAGGCGGCGCGCACCAACAAGGCCACGCGCGAGGAGCTGACCGGCTCGACTATCACGATCACCAGCCTCGGCAAGCTCGGCGGCATCGCCAGCACCCCGATCATCAACGCGCCGGAAGTGGCGATCATCGGCGTCAACCGTGCCGTGGAGCGCCCACTGGTCATCGACGGCGCCATCGCCATCCGCCTGACGATGAACCTTTCCTCGTCCTTCGATCATCGCTTCGTCGATGGCTACGATGCCGCCGCGATGATCCAGGCGCTCAAGGAGTCGCTGGAGCACCCGGCGACGATCTTCATGCCTGCCTGAACCGGCGCTCGCGGCGCCGGCTGCCCTCCTGCGGCTACTTCGGTTCCCACAGCTCGATGGGATTGCCCTCCGGGTCGTACAGGCGCGCGAAGCGCCCGTGCGGATAGTCGGCAGCGTCGATCTCCACTTTGATTCCCGCGCTGCGCAACTGCGCGACCATGGCCTCCAGGCTGCGCACGCGGAAGTTGACCATCCAGCGGTTGGCGGCCGCCCCGAAGTAATCCGTTGACTCGGCGAACGGCGCGAAAACCGTAGGGCCGGCCTGCTGCTCCCACACCGGGTCGTCCGGCTTCGCGGGCACCGCGGCGATGCCCAGGTGCGCCTGGTACCAGGCAGCCAGGGCCGCCGGGTCGCGCGCCCGGAAGAACAGGCCACCGATTCCGGATACGACTTCCATCGCCTTGCTCCTCGGCCGATATCTCTAGCGAGTATGGTGCGCGCTGGAATCGAGCTCGCCGGCGTCGATGCGCAGCTGCAGCCGGTTCCCCGGCGGGGGCAGCGGGCAGGTTGCGAAGTCGTTCAGCGCGCAGGGCGGATTGTAGGCCTTGTTGAAGTCCAGCCGGGTCGTGCCGCCGGCGGGCAGCGGCGCCTGCATGAACCTGCCGCCGCCATAGGTTTCGTGGCCGCTGGTACCGTCCTGGAACATGACGAACAGGTGATCGTCGCCGGGACTCTCGAGGATCGCCTCCAGGCGCCACTGCTGGCCGCCCTTGCTGAATACCACGGCGCCGGGGGCGAGGGCCTCATCTTCCATGCCGAGGATGTTCATGATCTTGATGTGCCGCACCGGCTCATAGGGCTCAAAGCGCGCGGTGATGTTCCAGTCCGTGCTGACGGGGAAATAGTCGAGGCCGCGGAAGTCACGGCGGCGCGGACTGTCCAGGTCGCGCACGCGCACGCCGAGCCGGCCGGCCCGCTCGATGACGAAGAAGCGCAGCGAGCCGCTGGAGATCACGGTCGGCTCGCCCGCCGCATCCGTGGTCATGAGGATGTCGCGTGACCGGCTCACCGTGGTGAGTGATGCCCGCAGTCCGGGCCGCGCGATGAAGCGCACCGTCTGCCCTTGCAGCCTGAAGGTCCCGGCCTGCTCGGCGAGCGAGGGGTTGTCGAGCACCAGCGCGTTGGCGTGCGCCGCGGCCGAAGCTGTTGTCCCCGTCCTTGAGCCACAGCAGCGCCACGAGGCTCAGCCAGCCGGTGTCGCTGGTGAGCGCTTGCAGGCGTGCGGCGCGCCACTGGCGCCATCTCGGCCTGCTCGGCGCCAAGCGCGGCGCGGGGACTCGACGGCCGGGCGTGGCCGCGGCTGTGACCAGCAGCGCCACTGCCAGCGCGCCTGCCGCTAAGCGCTCTGCGGTGTTGCGGCTGACTGAGGCATTGTGCGCCGCGATCCGTGGCATCGGTCGGGATTTTACGCGCATCAGCTGTCGCGCCCGAGGATCTCCTCGCGCACGTCGGCGATCTCGCGCGCCCGCGAGGGCCGCGCGCCCTCGCAGCGCTCGGCGCGCGGGCAGCGGTTGCTGCGCGGGCAGATGATGCGCGCCGGCTGCGCCAGCGCATCGTCGATCCAGGCGATGTTGAGCACGTTGGCGACGGCCTCCAGCACCTGCGCGGCGCGCCTTGGGGATGCGCGCCTCGCCGTGGCGGTGCAGGCACTCGCGGAAGATCGAATCGACGACCGCCTCGCTGGCCACGCCGTTGGTGGCCAGCGCCGGCGCCAGGTCGACCCCGACCGACAGCACGTGCGGATTGCCCGCCATGTCGTGCACGCGCATCGAATGGCAGCAGTACAGCAGCGAGCGCTCGCCATCGCGCAGCACGGAGATCTGCGAGCCGCGCGCCCACCTGGCTGTCGATCATGCGGAACACGGCCCAGTGCGGGCACGGATCGCTCACCTGCGCCAGGTTCCCCCACGGCAGCGGGATGCCGTTGCCGCGGTAGACCGCGCGCAGGTAGCCCGGCGGATAGGCGTCGAAGAAGTGCCAGTAGGGGTAGGGGGAGACCTTGGTCATGCGGCGCATGATCACCGCGGGGGTCAGCTCGAGCTTCGCGCCCGCCTCGACGCGATAGCGCTCGCGCGCCAGGAAGCGCCGGAACGGCACGCGCGGCGCCAGCAGCGCGCCGGCGAAGAAGCTGCACTCGAAGTCGCGCCAGGCGTGCAGCACGTCCTGCGCGCTCATGCCGACGGCACTGGAGCCGCTCTCCGGGCTGCCGCCCATCTCCCCGCCGGTGGCGTGCGGGGACTTCATGCCGTCGCCCCCGTGCAGCACCTTGTGGGCGATGTGGGCGGCGAGATCGAACTTCAGCCGCGCCGGATCGGCCTGCAGCGCGCGGTTCGCGTAGATCATGCGCGGGGCCTCGAAGAAGGAGCGCACCATGCTGCGCAGCTCGCGATCCTTGTCGCGCGCCAGCACCGGCTTGCGGTCGAACCAGCGGATCTCCAGCCCGTGGCGCTTGCACAGGCGCATCAGGTCATCGACCGACAGCGGGAAGCGCCGCTCGCTGACTGCCGTCGGCGGCCCGCTCGAGATCGGGAAAGTCGTTGCGCGACATCTCCTGGTGGGAGCGGATCAGCAGGTGGGCGAACTGCCGCCCGGTGGTGCCGGTCTGCGCCAGCAGCTCCGGGATCGCCGCCTGCAGCAGGTTCTTGGAGAAAAGGAACGCCGGCTCGAGCGGCATGCGCGCGGCGCGCTCCGCCGCGGCAGCGGCGCGGCTGCAGCTCAAGGTCCGCGCTCTCATCGAGGAACCAGGCTGGCCGGCGCGCTGGAATACCCCGGCCAGCAGCTCGAGCAGGTCGGCGAGGGCGTGCGCTTGCCGCTCTCGATCATGCTCAGGTAGGAGACCGAGGGCGCCCGCTGCGGCGTCGCGCTGGATGCAGCGCACCGAGAGCTCCTCGAGCGTCAGCCCGTTGCGCTTGCGCAGCGCGCGCAGCTTGGCGCCGAGAAAATGGCCTTTGCGCAGCAGTTCCGGCATATGTCGCGTGCCCTGAGCCCGTCGCGGTCCTGTTGTGAAATTAACAGTGTGAAGTTTCTATAGTCAAATTTCAGTTCTAGCGGCCGTACTATGCGCGGCCGATGAACGCCGCAGAACATGGCCGGGTGCATGCCCGCGACGCCTCGGAACCCGAAGGTCGAGATCCTCGGCGGCCGGGTCGAGCGCGTCAGCCGAGGTGCTGACGCCGCTGGCCCTGCAGCTGCTGGCCAGCCTGCACCGGCGCTTCAATCCGCAGGCGCCTGGAGCTGCTCGCGGCGCGCGTGCAGCGCCAGCAGCAGCCTCGATGCGGGCGAGCTGCCGGACTTCCTGCCCGCAGACCGCCGCGGTGCGCGCCGGGGACTGGCGCATCGCGCCGGTGCCCGCGGACCTGCTCGACCGGCGCGTGGAGATCACCGGGCCGGTGGAGCGCAAGATGATCATCAACGCGCTGAACGCCCCGGTGAAGGCGTTCATGGCCGACTTCGAGGATTCCTGCTCGCCGACCTGGGAGAACATCATCCGCGGCCAGGTGAACTTGGCGATGCCGTCCGGCGCACCATCAGCTTCACGGACCCGGCCACCGGCAAGCACTACCGCCTCGCCGAGCGCACCGCGACGCTGATCGTGCGTCCGCGCGGCTGGCACCTGCCGGAGAAGCACGTGCGCATCAACGGCGAGCCGGTCTCCGGCGCGCTGTTCGACTTCGCGCTGTTCATTGCCAACAACCACGAGGCGCTGGCCGCGCAGCGGTACCGGCCCGTACTTCTACCTGCCGAAGATGGAGAGCCACCTCGAGGCGCGCCTGTGGAACGAGGTGTTCCTCGCCGCGCAGGAGGCGCTCGGCATGGCGCGCGGCACGATCAAGGCGACCGTGCTGATCGAGACCATCCTGGCCGCGTTCGAGATGGACGAGATCCTGTTCGAGCTGCGCGAGCACTCGCGCCGGACTCAACTGCGGGCGCTGGGACTACATCTTCAGCTTCATCAAGAAGTTCCGGAACCGCGCGGACTTCGTGCTGCCCGACCGCGCCTCGGTCACCATGGACAAGCACTTCCTGAAGTCCTACGTCGACCTGCTCATCAAGACCTGCCACCGCCGCGGCGCACATGCCATGGGCGGCATGGCCGCGCAGATCCCGATTCGCGACGACCCGGCAGCCAACGAGGCGGCGATGGCGCGCGTGCGCGCCGACAAGCTGCGCGAGGCGCACGCCGGGCACGATGGCACCTGGGTCGCGCATCCGGGCCTTGCCCCGATCGCCATGGAGACCTTCGACGCGGTGATGCACGGGCCCAACCAGCTCGGGGTGGCGCGCGCGGACGTGAACGTCACGGCGGCGGACCTGCTGCAGCTGCCCCCCGGGCAGATCACCGAGGACGGCCTGCGCGCCTGCATCCGCGTCGGCGTGCAGTATCTCGAGGCCTGGCTGCGCGGCAACGGCTGCGTGCCGCTCTACCACCTGATGGAGGACGCGGCGACCGCGGAGATCTGCCGCGCGCAGCTGTGGCAGTGGCTGCGGCACGGTGCGCGCACCGCGGACGCGCCAGCCGATCACGGTCGAGCGCTTCGACCGGCTGATGGTGGCGGAACTGGACCGCATCCATGGCGAGGTCGGTGCGGCGCGACTGACGCAGGGCGTGTTCCCGAGCGCCGCGCGGCTGTTCGAGCGCATGACCAAGAGCGAGACGTTCGATGAGTTCCTGACGCTCCCGGCTTACGAGCTGCTGAGCTGACAATCCTTGGTTGACTTTGCAGAAGGCGAGACCCATGAGTGTGAAATCCCTCCCCACGGCTGATGAACTGCGGCGCAGCTGGGCCGAGAGCCCGCGCTGGCGCGGCGTGCAGCGCGGCTACGAGGCCGCTGATGTGGTGCGCCTGCGCGGCACGGTGCCGGTCGAGCACTCGATCGCGCGGCTGACCGCCGAGAAGCTGTGGCGCTATCTCAACGAAAAGCCGTTCGTGAATGCGCTCGGCGCACTCACCGGCAACCAGGCCATGCAGCAGGTCAAGGCGGGGCTGGATGCGATCTACCTGTCCGGCTGGCAGGTGGCCGGCGATGCCAACCTCGCCGGGCAGATGTACCCGGACCAGTCGCTGTACCCGGCGGACTCGGTGCCGGCGGTCGTGCGCCGCATCAACAATACGCTGCGCCGCGCCGACGAGATCTACCACGCCGAAGGCGATGACAGCATCGACTGGCTCAAGCCCATCGTGGCGGATGCCGAGGCCGGCTTCGGCGGCGTGCTGAATGCCTTCGAGCTGATGAAGCAGATGATCGAGGCCGGGCGCCGCCGGCGTGCACTTCGAGGACCAGCTGTCCTCGGCCAAGAAGTGCGGGCACATGGGCGGCAAGGTGCTGGTGCCGACCCAGGACGCGGTCGACAAGCTGGTCGCCGCGCGCCTGGCGGCGGACGTGTGCAACGTGCCGACGGTGCTGGTGGCGCGCACCGACGCGGAAGGGGCGAACCTGCTCACCTCCGACGTCGACGAGCGCGACCGCGCCTTCATCGATGCCGCCAAGGGCCGCACCGCGGAAGGCTTCTTCTACGTCAAGGCGGGACTGAAGCAGGCGATCGCGCGCGGGCTCGCCTACGCCCCGTACGCGGATCTGGTGTGGTGCGAGACCGCCAAGCCCGACCTGGAGGAGGCACGCGAGTTCGCCGAAGGCATCCATGCCCGCTTCCCCGGCAAGCTGCTGGCCTACAACTGCTCGCCGTCGTTCAACTGGAAGCGCAAGCTCGATGAGGCCACGATCGCCAAATTCCAGCGCGAGCTGGGTGCGATGGGCTACCGCTTCCAGTTCATCACGCTGGCCGGCTTCCACGCCCTCAACTACTCCATGTTCGAGCTGGCGCGCGGCTACAAGACTCACCAGATGAGCGCCTACGTCACGCTGCAGCAGGCGGAGTTCGCCGCCGAGGCCAACGGCTACACCGCTACCAAGCACCAGCGCGAGGTCGGTGCCGGCTACTTCGATGCCGTCACGCAGACCGTGGCCGGCGGCACCTCCTCGATCACCGCGCTCGCCGGCAGCACCGAGGAGCAGCAGTTCGAGAAGGTCTCCTGAAGAGCGCTGGCGTCGCGGCGCGCAGCAGCGCCCGCGACGCGGTAGGCTAGCGCTGCCGCCGCTCCGGCGGCCAGGGTAGGGGGGCCGCAATGCGCCGCACTGCGCTCTGGCGCTCGCTGTATTTCCAGGTTCTGGTGGCTATCGCCCTGGGCGTCGCGCTCGGGGTGCTCTGGCCGGAGCTTGCCCAGAAGCTCAAGCCCCTGGGCGATGGCTTCATCAAGCTCATCCGCCTGCTGATCGCGCCGCTCATCTTCTGCACAGTCGTCGGCGGCATCGCCGGGATGGCCAGGCTGCGCGACGTCGGCAAGGCCGGCGGCCTGGCACTGCTTTACTTCGAAGTGCTGAGCACGATCGCCCTGGTGATAGGGCTGGTGGTGGTGAATCTCATCAGGCCGGGGGCGGGCATCAACGCGGACCCGGCGACGCTGGATAGCGCCTCTATCAGCCAGTACGTCGCCCCGCAGGCGATGCCGGGCGTCACCGAGTTCATCCTCAACATCATCCCGGCGACCTTCTTTGGCGCCTTTGCCAGCGGCGAGGTGCTGCAGGTGCTGCTCCTGGCAGTGCTGTTCGGGTTCGCACTGCATGCCACGGGTGGCCGGGAAAACCCCCTGTACGGGCTGGTCGAGCGGTTTGGGCGCGTGCTGTTCGCCATCGTCGGGTACGTCATGCGTCTTGCGCCCCTGGGCGCCCTGGGAGCGATGGCTTTCACCGTGGGCAAGTACGGCACCAAGTCCCTGCTGGGGATGGCGCAGCTGATGGGCTGCTTCTATCTGACCTGCATCCTGTTCGTGCTATGCGTGCTCGGCCTGATCGCCAGGCTGCACGGCTTCTCGATCCTGGCCTTCGTGCGCTACATCCGCGATGAGCTGTTCATCGTGCTCGGCACGTCCTCCTCCGAGTCGGTACTGCCGCGCATGCTCGGCAAGCTGGAGGACTTGGGCGTGAAGAAGCCCATCGTCGGGCTGGTGATCCCGGCCGGGTACTCGTTCAATCTCGATGGCACGGCGATCTATCTCACGATGGCCGCGGTGTTCATCGCACAGGCCACCAACACGCCCCTGACCCTCGGCCACCAGCTGACCCTGCTCGCGGTGCTGCTGCTGACATCCAAGGGCGCCGCGGCGGTGACCGGCAGCGGCTTCATCGTCCTGGCCGCATCGCTGTCAGCGGTGGGCCATGTGCCGGTCGCGGGCGTCGCCCTGATCCTGGGCGTCGACCGGTTCATGTCCGAGGCGCGCGCGCTGACCAACCTGGTCGGCAACGGCGTGGCAACGATCGTGGTCGCCAAATGGTGCGGGGAGCTGGACGAGGGGCGCATGAGGAGGGTGCTGGCCACAGGCAGCACGGCAGCGCTGCCTGCCTCGACTGCCTCGTGAACCTTGCGCTCAGAAGTTAAACAGGAAGTCGGCGGACAACAGCGACGGATCGCCCTGTGGGCCTTTAAAGCGTTCGTAGTCCACCCGCGCAGCCCAGCGTCCCAGCTTGAACTGCAGCCCCGCGCCCCAGGCCACGTTGGTGCGACTGCTCTCTTGGCGCTCGATATCGGGCTGAAGAAGGTGGGTGTCTTGTTCGACACGCCCCACGCCCACCTTCGCGTACAGGTCGAGCCAGGGAACGGGCACCGGCAGGTAGCCCAGGGCATAGGCGGCGGCCGCCTTGGCGTCGGTCGAGAGACGGTAGTCGTAATAGTTGGTGACATCCTTGCTGCCCAGGTCGGCATACTCGGCTTCGACTCCGAAATACGTCAGGGGGCGCCAGCCGGCGAGCAGCTTCCAGCCCGTGGCGTTGGTTGCGACCGAAAAATTGTCCACCCGCAGGTCGGACCGCCCGACGCCGGCACCGACATATATCCCCAGCAGGTCATCGGCCAGTACCGGGGTACAAGCGGCCACGCAGGCACATAGGAACAGCAGGCGCATCTTTCGCAACACGGGCTTCCTTTCTCACACGGATTTATTTCGAGGTGGGCATCGCGAACTCGGCACCCTTGGGGGTGCTCTCGGGCCAGCGCTGCATGATTGATTTCTGACGCGTGTAGAAGCGCACGCCTTCCTCACCGTAGGCGTGGGTGTCGCCGAACAGGCTGCCCTTCCAGCCGCCAAAGCCGTGCCAGGCCATTGGCACCGGGATGGGCACGTTGATGCCTACCATGCCCACCTCGATGCGCCGCCCGAACTCGCGCGCGACGTGGCCGTCGCGCGTATAGCAGGCGACGCCATTGGCCATGGGGTGGGTATTGACCAGCTGCACCGCCGCGGCGAAGTCGGGCACGCGCACACACGCGAGCACCGGGCCGAAGATCTCCTCGCGGTAGATGCGCATCTGCGGGGTCACCTGGTCGAAGAGGCTGGCGCCGATGAAGAAGCCACGCTCGTGGCCGGGCACGGTGAACGGGGCGCCGCTCCCGGGGTGCAGCCGCCCATCCACGAGCAGCTTCGCGCCACTGGCCACGCCATCGTCGATGTAGCCGCGGATGCGCTCCAGCGCCTGCCGGGTAATCACCGGCCCCATCTCGTTTTCGGCCTGCATGCCGTTGCCGGTGCGCAGCTGCCGCGCGCGCTCGGCAAGCTGGGGCAGCATGCGCTCGGCGGTATTCCCGACCAGGACCGCGACCGAGATCGCCATGCAGCGCTCGCCGGCCGAGCCGTAGGCGGCGCCGATCAGCGCATCGACTGCCTGGTCGAGGTCGGCATCGGGCATCACCACCATGTGGTTCTTGGCGCCCCCGAGCGCCTGCACGCGCTTGCCGTGCTGCGCGCCACGCTGGTAGATGTAGTGCGCAATGGGCGTGGAGCCTACGAAGCTCAGCGCCCGCACGTCCGGGTGGTCCAGCAGGCCATCCACGGCGAGTTTGTCTCCCTGCAGCACGTTGAACACCCCCGGCGGCAATCCTGCCCGCTCCAGCAGTCGTGCCATGTAGACCGCGACGGAGGGATCGCGTTCACTGGGCTTGAGCACGAAGGTATTCCCGCAGGCGATCGCCAGCGGAAACATCCAGCACGGCACCATGCAGGGGAAATTGAACGGTGTGATGCCGGCCACGACCCCGAGGGGCTGGCGCAGCGTCCAGTTGTCGATGCCCGTGGAGACCTGGTCGGTGAAGTCGCCCTTGAGCAGCTGCGGGATGCCGCAGGCGAATTCGACGATCTCGATGCCGCGCGTCACCTCCCCCTGTGCATCGCTGTACACCTTGCCGTGCTCGCTGGTGATAAGGGCGGCCAGAGCGTCGCGCTCCTCGTTGAGCAGTCCCAGGAAGCGGTTGAGTACACGGGCGCGACGCACCGGCGGGGTCTGTGACCACCCTGGCAGCGCTTCGCGGGCGCTTCCCACCGCGGCCTCCACGTCGGCCGCGGTGGCCAGTGCCACCTCGCGCATGACGACGCCGGTGGCCGGGTCGAACACCGGCAGGCGCGCGCCGCTGCCGGCGACGGTGCGGCCACCGATCCAATGCGGCACGACCGCAGCGGCTCCGGCGGGGAGCGTGGCGTCACTGATTTCGTGCGGGAGTTTGGAGGCTGCCATGGAGCGCGCTCGCGAGCTGGAAGGGTGGAGAAGGCCTGGAATGATAGACCACTTCGTGCGCGGCCCCCATACTCGGCGGCCACAGCCATGGGCACGCATCTCCTCTTTCCCACGCGCATTTACGAGTCGCGTCTGACGCATGCGGGCTGGCGCACCCTTAACACCCGTCTGCTGCGCGAATGCCGTCAGCTCAAGGCTGACGACACGGCCGGGCAGCGCTGGTCGCAGGCGAACTATGCCGGCGGCTACACCTCCTACAGTTCCGCCCACCGGATGCACCGGGTGTCGCCGACCTTTGCCGCGCTGGAGCGTGCGCTGGACCGCCATGTCGGCCGCTTCGCCCGCCAGCTGGACTTCAACCTCGCTGGCCGCAAGCTGGCGATGACCGACTGCTGGGTCAACGTCATGGGCCGCGGAGCTGCCCACAGCCTGCACTTGCATCCGCTGTCGAGCATCAGCGGCACTTACTACGTGGCGCTGCCGCAGGGCGCGCCCGGACTTAAGTTCGAGGATCCGCGCATGGAGCGGTTCATGGCCGCGCCGCCGCGCGCGAGCAACGCATCGCGGGCGAATCGCTCGTGGGTCACCTTGCCCGCACAGGCCGGAAAACTGCTGCTCTTTGAAAGCTGGTTGCGCCACGAGGTCGCGCCGAATCCGTCCCGCACGGAGCGCATCAGCATCAGCTTCAATTACAGCTGGTTCTGAGGGATCTTCCGCTCCCGGTGTATACCATAATGACGAAACTAAGTTATTGATTTTATTCTATTTAGTGGCGCGTGGGCGGATTCAGGGTCCGTTCAGTGGCCGGCGCTCAACGTGTGAGCCGAGGAGAACACACGTATGCGCAACATCATTCGCAGTTTGATCCCCGCACTGGCTCTCGCGGCCCTTCCGGCGCTTCCGGTCACGGCGAACGCAGGAATCGAGTTCGGACTGTCGGTGAATTTCGCACCGCCGCCGCTGCCGGTGTATGAGCAGCCGCCCGTGCCTGGCCCGGGGTACCTGTGGATCCCTGGCTACTGGGGCTGGGACGGCAGCGACTATTACTGGGTGCCGGGTACCTGGACGTTCGCGCCCGTCACCGGATACCTGTGGACGCCTGGCTACTGGGGCTGGGGCGGCGCTGCCTTCGTGTGGCATACCGGCTACTGGGGCCCTCACGTCGGCTTTTACGGCGGTATCGATTACGGCTATGGCTACGGTGGCGTCGGCTATCAGGGCGGCTACTGGCGCGGCAGCCAGTTTTGCTACAACCGGGCCGTCAACAACGTGCGGAACACCAACATCACAAACGTCTACAACCGCACGGTTGTGAACAATGTGACTATTAATCGTACGAGCTTCAGCGGTGGCCGGGGCGGCGTGATGGCAAGACCGTCGCATGCGGAGCTTATGGCTGCACACGAGCGCCATGTCGGGCCGAGCAGCCTGCAGCGTGAACAGGAGCGCTTCGCCCGCTCAGACAACGCGCTGCGGGCATCGGTGAACGGCGGCCATCCCCCGATCGCCGCTACGCCGCGGCCGGCTGCCTTTAACGCGCACGGAGTAGTAGCCGCGCGCGACGTGGGCACGCCGCGCACCGCGCAGACTCCTCAGCAGTTCCGGGCTGATCGGCCCGTGCAGGCAAGCCAGGCGACTGCGCACCCGAACCGCATGGACCGGCCGGTGCAGGGAAGCCAGGCGAGTGCGCAGCCGAACCGCATGGATCGGCCGGTGCAGGGAAGCCAGGCGAGTGCGCAGCCGAACCGCATGGATCGGCCGGTGCAGGGAAGCCAGGTGAGTGCGCAGCCGAACCGCATGGACCGGCCGGTGCAGGGAAGCCAGGCGAGTGCGCAGCCGAACCGCATGGATCGGCCGGTGCAGAGAAGCCAGGTGAGTGCGCCGCAGAACCGCATGGACCGGCAGGTGCAGGGAAGCCAGGCGAGTGCGCCAGCAGAACCGCATGGACCGGCAGGTGCAGGCGGGTCAGGCCAACGGCTCGCAGTACCGTGGCAGTCGTGCCGCGCCGGCGAGCCCGCCGGCCAATGCTGCGCAGTACCGTGCCGATCGTCCGGCGCAGGTGAGCCAGGTCAACTCGCCGCAGTCCCACGTTGCGCGTCCGGTGCCGGGGAACCAGGTGAGCGCGCCGCAGTATCACACCGAGCGTGCGCCGCAGCCGATGCAGAATCGACCGGTCAGTGCGCCACGGCCAGCGTCGCCGTCCGCTCAGACTCACCAGCAGCCGCAGGTGGGCCAGACTGGCGGGCAGGCGGGCAACACTCATCAGAACCACGGCCGCTAGCTTCCTCGGTTCTACGTGAGACGCGAGAGGCCGCCCCGGGCGGCCTCTCTTTTTTGGGGCCGCGCTGGCGGCTACAGCACGCGGCGCAGCCACGCGGCGATGTCGACGACCTCTTGCGGACTCACCGAGTGAGGCATGCTGTAGGTATGCCATTCCACTGCGTACCCGGCCGCCTGCATCTGCCGGCTCGCCTCCTCGCCAAGCGCCACTGCGACCACCGGGTCCTGGGAGCCATGCGCGATGAACAGCGGCGTCGACTGGTTGGCTGCGGTACGCTCGGCCGCGAGCCGCGCGCCCTGCAGCAGGTAGCAAGACAGTCCCATGATGCCGGCGAGCCTCTGCGGGTAGCGTGGGCCCGCATACAACGCCATCGCTCCACCTTGGGAGAAGCCGGCAAGCACGATGTGCTCGGTGGCGATGCCGCGCTCGTTCTCACGGCGTATGAGCGTGGTGATGGCCTGCTGTGAGGCGCGGATTCCGGCTTCATCCTGCGCTGCCCCCCGCTCGAGCGCCGTGATGTCGTACCAGGCGCGCATGGGGTATCCGCCATTGAGCGTGACCGGGCGCACCGGTGCGTGCGGAAACACGAAGCGCAGCGGCCCGCTCCCCGGGGCGCACCAGTTCCGGCACGATGGGCTCGAAGTCATGTCCGTCGGCCCCCAGGCCATGCAGCCAGATTACGCTGCCAGTGGGCGCGCGCCCGGTCTCGATCTCAACCGCATCATTCGACACGTCGCGTTCCCCTCATCGTAATCCCCGGCCGCATGGTAGTGCAGGCGGCCCCGCAGCGTCAGGGAGCGGACCCTGATGGCCGCCCGGCGCCGCGGTGCGACGCCGCGTCCGAAGCGCCGAGCGCGCAGCCGCGCAACGCGCGCGCCGCGCGCGGCGACGCTGAGCGTCACGCGCATCGTGCTCTACGCACTCGTGGGGCTGATCTGCCTGGTGGCCGCAGACTTCCTCTACCAGGTCATCCGCAAGCCGACCGAGCTGCTGTTCCCGGTCAGCGGGGTGCTCTACAAGACCCCGGCCGAGAGCTGGCAAGCCTATGGTGCGCTGTTCCGTCGCTACTCGACTGACCTGATCGAACCCGAGCTGCTCGCTGCGCTGGCGCAGGTGGAGGCCTCGGGCAATCCGCTGGTGCGCACCTACTGGCGCTGGTCGTGGTCGGCGCCGCTCATCGACATGTACCGCCCGGCCTCGAGCGCCGTGGGTATGTACCAGATCACCGATCCGACGTTCGGCGAGGCGAGCCGGTACTGCGTCCACGACCACAAGCTCGTGCAAGAGGGACCCTGGGATGACTGGCACTCGTGCTGGTTCAACCGGTTCTACCTGCGCGTGGTGCCTGCGGACGCGGTGGAACTTACCGCCGCCTACCTTGACCTGAAGGTTGCCGCCATCCTCGCTCACCCGGGCAAGCATCCCCCGAGCCCCGCGCAGGTCCGCCACCTGGCGGCAGTAGTGCACCTGTGCGGCGCCGGCGCCGCGGCGGGCTACGCGCGCAGAGGCTTCCAGTTCATCCCCGGACAGCGCTGCGGCGACCATGACCCGCGCGATTACCTGGCGCGGGTGGACGCGGCGCGCGAGACCTTCGCGCGCTTGGTCGCGCACGAACAGGCGGCTCAGTGATGGTGGCCGCCCGGGCCGTGGACGTGCCCGTGCGAGAGTTCCTCGGCCGAGGCGGGGCGCACTTCCGCGACCTCCACCTCGAAGTTCAGGTTCTGCCCGGCCAGGGGATGGTTGCCGTCGAGGGTGACCATGTCGCCGGCCACATGGCTCACCGTGACCGCGCGCACGCCTTCCTCGGTCTGCGCCTGCAGGCGCATGCCGACGGTGATCTTCGGAATCCCCTTGAGCGCCCGGCGCGGCACCTTCTGGATTAGCGCCTTGTCGTACTCGCCATAGCCGTCGGCGGGGGGGATTTTAACCTGCAGCTTGTCGCCGGCCTTCTTGCCGGTGAGTTCACGCTCAAGGCCCGAGATCAGATTGCCGTGGCCGTGCAGGTAGGTGAGGGGTTCCCCGTCCGCGGAGCTGTCCAGCACCTCGCCGGCGTCGTTCTTGAGCGTGTAATGGATGCTGACGACCTGGTCCTGCTGGATGCTCATGTAAGGCCCTGTAAATGTGTGGAAACGCCCCGGCTAAACGGGCAGTGCGGCCTCCGGTGCCGCGCTTTTGGACGCGCAACTGGCGGGCGCGAAGGATAACATTGCCGCGCTCGTGGCCCAACGCCGTTGGGAACCGCGGACGCGCAAACGGAGCAACACCCGTGAAATCCGTGTATCTGCCGATCAGCGCCGCAGCGCTGGCCTTTGCCGCACTGGCTGCCAGCGCCGGCCCCGGCAACAACACCGCAAGGAATCCCATGGCCGACAACCCGTTCGCACAGCCGAGCACACTGCCCTTTGAGCTGCCGCCGTTCGACCGCATTCACAACGAGGATTTCCTGCCGGCCTACGAGGCAGGCATGGCCGAGCACTTGCGCGAGGTTGCCGCCATCGCGCATAACCGGCAGCCGCCCACCTTCGACAACACTATCGTGGCGCTGGAGCGCTCCGGGCAGCTGCTGCAGCGGGTGGACAGCGCCTTCGGCCGGCTCAACGCCTGCAACACCAACCCGCAGATGCAACAGATCGACACGCAGATGGCACCGAAGCTGGCCGCCCACGCCGACGCGGTCCAGCTGGATCCGGCGCTGTGGGCGCGTGTGGACGCGCTGTACGAGAAGCGCGCGGGCCTGCACCTGGAAGCTGAGCAGTTGCAGCTGCTCTCGCGCTACCGCACGGAGATGGTGCGCAACGGGGCGCGCCTGACGGGCAGCCAGAAGGCGCGCCTGCGCGAGCTGAACGAGCAGATCTCCACCCTGCGCACCCGCTTCAAGCAGAACGTCCTCAAAGCCACCGCGGACAGCGCCGTGGTGGTCGAGGACGTGGCCGACCTCAAGGGCCTCTCGCCCGGCCAGGTCGGGGCCGCCCGTCAGGCGGCGGCCGCCCGTGGCCTGGAGGGTAAGTGGCTCATCACGCTGCAGAACACCACCAACCAGCCGCTGCTGGCGCAGCTGTCCAACCGCACCTTGCGCGAGCGCATATACCAGGCCTCCATTGCCCGCGGCATGGGCGGCGCCACGGACAACCGCGACATCATCGTGCAGCTGGCCAGGCTGCGCGCCGAACGCGCCGTGCTGCTGGGCTATCCGAACCACGCCGCCTACCAGCTTGAGGACGAGTCGGCCGGTACCGCGCAGGCAGTGCAGGCGATGATCAGCCAGGTCGCGCCGGCGGCCCTGGCGCGCGCCCGCGAGGAGGCCGCGGCGATCCAGGCACTCATCAACGCACAGGCTGCCGGCGGCGGCACGGGCGCCTTTACTCTGCAGCCCTGGGACTGGTCGTACTATGCCGAGCAGGTGCGCCGGCGTCGCTATGACTTCGATCACTCAGCCGTGGCCCCGTACTTCGAGCTCGACCGGGTGCTGGTCGACGGGGTGTTCTACGCGGCCAACCAGCTGTACGGGCTCACCTTCAAGGAACGGCACGACCTGCCGGTCTACCATCCTGACGTGCGCGTCTTCGAGGTTTTCGATGCCAACGGGGCACCGCTTGCACTGTTCCTGGCCGACTACTTCGCGCGCGACAACAAACAGGGCGGGGCGTGGATGGCCTCTTACGTGCTGCAGTCGCGTCTGCTGGCGCAGAAGCCGGTCGTGGCTAACCACCTGAACATCTCCAAGCCGTCTCCCGGGGAACCGGCGCTGCTCACCTTCGAGGAGGTGACGGCGATGTTCCACGAGTTCGGCCACGCGCTGCACGGCATGCTCTCGAACGTGGACTACCCGCAGCTTTCCGGCACGCAGGTGCCGCGTGACTTCGTCGAGTACCCCTCGCAGTACAACGAGATGTGGGCGCGCGAGCCGTCCGTCGTGGCTCACTACGCACACCATTACCAGACCGGTGCGGCGATGCCCGCAGAGCTGCTCGCCAAGGTCCTGCAGGCGCAGCACTTCAACCAGGGCTATGCGACGACCGAGTACCTCGCGGCCGCGCAGGTGGACCAGTCGTGGCACCTGATCACGGCGGACGCGGCTCCGACGGCGCAGGGGGTGGCCGCGTTCGAGCAGGCGGCGCTAGAGCGCAGCGGGCTCGACTATCCGCCGGTGCCGCCGCGCTATCACTCCGGTTACTTCTCGCACATCTTCGAGAGCGGCTACTCGGCCGGCTACTACGCCTACCTGTGGAGCGAGGTGCTGGCGCGTGACACCGGCGAGTGGTTCCACAGCCACGGCGGCCTGACGCGCGCCAACGGCGATCTGCTGCGCGCGGACGTGCTCTCGCGCGGCCGCAGCCAGGAGCCGCAGGTCCTGTTCCGCAACTTCTACGGCAGCGAGCCGAAGATCGGGCCGCTGCTCGAGTACCGCGGACTGGCCGGCGGCGGCTAGGCGGGGCCGCCGGCCACGGCA
This sequence comes from uncultured Pseudomonadota bacterium, assembly GCA_963794975.1. GTDB lineage: Bacteria > Pseudomonadota > Gammaproteobacteria > Steroidobacterales > Steroidobacteraceae > 13-2-20CM-66-19. The sequence continues at coordinate 208,357 of CAWCGL010000010.1, forward strand.
TCGCGGCGCGCGCGGTCGGTGGCGGCGATCAGGCGCCGGAAGCTGTCCAGCAGCGGCAGCTCGAGACCTAGTTCGCGCGCCTTGTCGCAGGCGTAGCCGAGGGTCTCGTTCACCTCGAGCGGCCGCCCGGCCTCTATGTCCTGCAGCGCCGACATGCGATGCGCCGGGGCACTCTTCAGGTACTGCGCCCCGGCGGCCGTGACGATCGCCACCGCCTCCGCCTCGGTGCCGCTGCAGATGCTGGCTGTGGGCAGAATCGCCCGGTCACTCAGCGCGATGCCGCGCGCACGGGCGAGCACGCCCATCTCGCGTACCAGGCGCACCAGCAGCAGCGCCGAGTCGGCATCGCGCAGGAACTTCCACGTCACCGCCCGCGTGGTGACCGACAGCGCCATGAGCCCGACCCAGGCGCAGAACTTGGACCACTCGAGCGTCAGGATCTCCGGCGTGGCGGCCGCGCGGACGCCGGCGCCCTCAAGCGCCGCGGCCAGCCGGCCGGCGCGCGCGCTGTCGCCGCCTGCCAGCTCGCCGACGAAAATATTGACGTTGCGCGTGAACAGCACCGCACCGTCGGGCAGCAGCTCGCCGGAGGTGTCGGCCAGCGCCCCGAGCACGCGCTCGCGGCCAAAGGCTTCGACCAGGATTTCGTTCTTGAGCGGGCCGTTCTGGATAGACAGCGCGAGGTCGAAGTGCGCATGGCGCAGTGCCGCCAGCGACCGCGCGGTGCCGGGCGTCTTGGTGGCCACGATCAGGGTTGCCGCCCCGGCGAAGCTCGCGGCATCGCGCACCGTGACCACCTTGGTGTTGAACTCGGCCAGCCCGCGGATGGTGATGCCCTCGCTCTCCAGTTGAGTCGCGCGCGCGCCGCGTGCGAGCATCGCCACCGCGTGCCCGGCGCGGGCAAGGTGGCCGCCGACGATGGAGCCCATCGCCCCCGCGCCCAGCACCGCGAATTCAAATTCAGGCATGTGCGCGTGTCAGGACGGGTGGCTGTAGGCTCACAGCGCCTCGGCGATGTCCTGCATGAGGCCGCGGTCCTGCGGGGTGGTTCCCGGCGGGTAGCGGTGCAGCACGCGGCCGTCGCGGCCGACGAGGAACTTCTCGAAGTTCCAGGTGATGTCACCGGCAACCCCCGTGGCGGCGGAGGTGAGGAACTCGTACACCGGGCTGCGGGCCGGACCGTTCACGTCCAGCTTTTCGCTCAACGGGAAGCTCACCCCGTAAGTGGTGCGGCAGAAATTGACGATCTCCTCGGCGCTGCCGGGCTCCTGGCCGGCGAACTGGTTGCAGGGAAAGCCGACCACGGTGAAGTTCTGGTCGGCCAGCTCGCGCTGCAGCTCCTCGAGCCCCTCGTACTGCGGAGTCAGGCCGCAGCGACTGGCCACGTTCACGGCCAGCGTCACCTTGCCGCGCAGGCCGCCCAGCAGGTCGGCGTGGCCGTCGATCTTGTTCACCGCTATGTCGTAGAAGCCGCTCATGTGACTGCCCTTCGTGCCTGCCCGTGAAGTTGTACGATACACCACGACAGCCTCACCATTCCCACCCGCGGAGATGCTCATGGCCTCACAGTTGAACAAGACGGACACCGCCAAGGTCGTCGACATCCTCAACCGCATCCTAGAGCTCGAGCTGTCCGGGCTGGTGCGCTACCTGCATTACAGCTTCATGGTGTTCGGCCACAACCGCATCCCGATCGTCGCCTGGCTGCGCACCCAGGCCGACGAGTCGCAGGCCCACGCCGTGCGCGCCGGGGAACTTATCACCGCCCTGGGCGGCCATCCGTCGCTGAAGATCGGCGCGCTCCTGGAGACCCACAAGCACAACGTGGACGAGATTCTGCGCGAGGCCTTCACGCACGAGGAAGCCGGCGTGGCCGAGTACCACAAGCTGCTCGAGCTGGTGGCCGGGCGCAACGTGATGCTGGAGGAATACGCGCGCACCCAGATCGCCGCCGAGGATGCCCACCTGGCCGACCTGGGCAAGATGCTGCGCAAGCCCGGCTCGATCGCCTAACTAATTCGCGCGCGTCCCCCTTAAGAGGGAGGCGCGCGCTGCGTTTGCAACCGCGCGCTGCAGGCGCGGGTGTCTGTTGGCCAAGGACGTGCATTACTTCACATCACGGCAACGTGATCTGCGTACACTTCGCGCCCCTGACAGACCCACGGATTGAAGATCATGGAATTGATCGTTGCCTCCCTCGTAATGGCCGCTTGTTTGCTCATTGGCCACCTCAGCGTCCTCGTGCGCAACCGCCTATTGTCCTTCTACAGGGCCGCGAACTAGCGCGACGGCGGTTTGCCGCCGCCGCCCCGGGGCGTATGCTCCCGGGCGGTGAAGATCTACGCGGTAACCAACATCAAAGGTGGCGTCGGCAAGACCACTACGGCGGTGAACCTTGCGTACCTGTGCGCCGCGGCCGGGACGCGTACGCTGCTGTGGGACCTGGATTCGCAGGGCGCGGCAACTTACGTGCTGCGCGGCGCACCACAAGAGCATGCCTCGGCCAAGAAGCTGGTCGCGGGCAAGCGCGAACTGGCGGAGCTGATCGCCCCGACGGGCTACTCCGGGCTGGACCTGTTGCCGGCGGATTTCTCCTACCGCAACTTCGCAGTGCAGCTCGCGGAACGGCGCCATCCGAGCGAGCGGCTCCTGAAGATGAGCCGTTCGCTGCGTGAGATCTATGGGGCGCTGTTCCTCGACTGCCCGGCCGGCATCTCGCTGCTGTCGGAGAACGTGCTGCGCGCGGCCGATGTCGTGATCGTGCCGCTGGTGCCCTCGCCGTTGTCGATTCGCATGCTGCGGGAACTGTGCGCCTTCGTCGCTGATGAGGGCTGGAGCGACCTGGTGCTGCTGCCGTTCTTTTCCATGGTCGACCGCCGCCGTTCTCTGCACCTGGAGCTGATGTCCAGTGCCCGCCTCGAGTTCCCGCGCATCCTTTTTACCGAGGTGCCGTACCGCAGCGAAATCGAGCGCATGACCGTGCGGCGCACCCCCCTGGCCGCGGGCGCAGCGACCAGCGAGGCTGCGGTGATCTACCGGCAGCTGTGGCAGGAGATCGTGCAGCAGGCGCCAGTGGGCGCCGCGGCAGCGCCGCCGGCCCCTGTCACGGGGGTGCACGCGATCGAGACGGCATCGGCCGAGGAACTGCCGCAGCCCCGGTGAGTGCAGCCGCGCGGCGGTCGCTTGCTCATCAGCCCAACTTATGTCCTGCCGTGTCGGTGTGTAGTAACTCACCGACATCCTGCAACCTGTGGAGCGGGAATTCTTCCCGCGTTCCGGTGGTGTTCGTCTTATGTCAGGTAGCTGGCTTCGTCGTCAATCTGCGACGGCGGCAGGGGCAGGCGCAGTCACGCTAAGATAGGGCTAACAAGCAGGGAGGATCCATGTGCCGCGCAGGCGCGTGCGCTCCCGGTAAGGAAACGGGGAGCTTTTTGAGCCAATGCTGACTGCGATTGCGATTTTCATGCGCCGGCGCGCATTGGTCGGATTTCTTACTCTGTTTGGCTCGCTCTACCTGCTGGGATGCTCGCACGTGGGCAGCTCAGGTACGACCACGCCGCTTGCCATCACCACCGATGCATTGCCGAATGCGCAGGTCAACACGGCCTACAGCTCCACGCTGTCCGCCGCCGGCGGTACCGTGCCCTACACCTGGGAGCTCACCAGCGGCGCGCTGCCTGACGGCCTGACATTGAACGCGACCACGGGTCAGATCATCGGGACGCCGACCACCAGTGTCAGCGCCGTGCCCCTGGCATTCGCGGTGAAGGACTCTGCCACTCCCGCGCAGAGCAGCAGCGTGAATCTGTCGCTCACCGTGGTCTCCAATGTCCTGACCGTCACTACGGACTCCCTGCCCGATGGCCAGGTCGGCAGCTCATACAGCGCCACGCTCAGTGCCACCGGGGGGGCAGCGCCCTACACCTGGACGCTCACCGGCGGCACGCTGCCAGCGGGCCTGCATTTGGATGCGAGCGGGGCGATCAGCGGCGTGCCGACCGCGAACAGCAGTGCAACTCCGCTCACCTTCTCGGTCACCGATTCCGCCAGTCCCGCAGCCTCGGTCAGCATCACTCTGCAGCTGACCGTCGCGGCCGTGCCGCTGACCATCACGACGACGTCGCTGCCGGATGGCCAGACGGGCACGCCCTACAGCGCCACGCTCAGCAGCAGCGGTGGCACCGGCGCGGTCACCTGGACGCTCACCGCCGGCACGCTGCCTTCAGGTCTGCAGTTGAACGCCAGTACGGGCGCGCTCTCGGGCACACCGACGACGGTGGTCTCGGCCGGACTCACCTTCACGGCCACCGACTCCGGGACGCCCGCGCAGAAGCAGAGCGCTGCCTTGACACTCACCATCGATCCCGCCGGGACCGACGTGAGCATTACCCCGCGGCGCGCCGGCCTCACGGTCACGCAGACACTGGCGCTGTCGGCCACCACCAATGACCCCAGGGGCGTGACCTGGAGCGTGACTCCCGCCGGGGGCTCGTTCAGCCCGGCCACCAGCCTAAGTGGCGCCAAGGTCACCTTCACGGCGCCGGCCACCGCGGGCGTCTACACGATTACGGCAACCAGTGTCACCGATACCGGCCGCAGCGGCTCGATCAGCGTGGGTGTCACCGGCCTTGCCGGGGTCTACACCTACCACAACGATCTCGCGCGTGCCGGCGCCAACTTGCAGGAATACGCGCTTACCGCGCAGACGGTCAACACCAACTCGTTCGGCAAGTTGTTCTCATGCACGGTCGACGGCGCGGTCTATGCCCAGCCGCTGTGGGTCGCCAACCTCACCATCGGCGGCGCGCGCCACAACGTGGTGTTCGTGGCCACCCAGCATGACAGCCTGTACGCCTTCGACGCCGACGCCGCCCCCTGTACGCAGTTGTGGAAGGTGAGCCTGATCGATGGCAGCCATGGCGGCAGCGGCACCGAGACGACCGTGCCCTCCGGGGCGACGGGCAATCTGGTTGGCTACGGTTTCGGGGACATCACCCCGGAAGTCGGCGTGACCGGCACGCCGGTCATCGACCCTGCGGGGCAGATCCTGTACGTGGTCTCGAAATCGGTCGATGCCAGCAAGACCGTGTTCCACCAGCGGTTGCATGCCATCGATCTGGCCAGCGGAGCGGAGAAGTCTTCCGGGTCGCCGGTGAACATCAGCGCGAGCTTCCCGGTCCTTTCCGGCAATCCGGTTAACTTCGACGCGCGCGAGGAGAACCAGCGCCCGGGACTAACCCTCTCCGGCGGCAAGGTCTGGGTGACGTGGGCCTCGCACGAGGACCACCCGCCCTGGTACGGGTGGGTGATCGGCTACCAGTACAGCGGCGGCACGTTCACGCAGTCCGCCGTGCTCAACGTGGCGCCCAATGCCGGCCACGCCGGCATCTGGATGAGCGGCGCGGCGCCGTCGGTGGACTCCAGCGGCAACATTTACGTCATCACCGGCAACGGCGGTTTCGACGCCACCAGCACCAGCGCACCGAACAATGACTATGGCGACTCGTTCCTGCAGCTGAAGCCGGCTGCAGGCAGGCTCACGGTGAGCTCGTACTTCACGCCCACGGACCAGTCCAACGACGAGGCCTTGGACCGTGACTTTGGCGCCGGTGGGGCGGCGCTGGTGCTCAACCTCGGTAGCGGTTCGCCGTCGCACCTGGCGATCGGCGGCGGCAAGGATGGGGCGCTCTACGTGCTGAATGGCGACAACCTGGGCGGCTCGGGCGATGCGAATGCCTGGCAGATGATCCACCTGAACGCCGCGATCTTCGCCACGGGTGCCTTCTGGAACAACACGCTGTACCTGGCGCCGGTTGCCGAGCCGATCATGGCCTTCACGTTCAATCCGGCGACCCGCAAGTTCAATACCACCTCGACGATGCAGTCGGGCAACAGTTTCGGCTTTCCCGGCGCGACCGCCTCGATCTCCGCCAACGGGGCCACGAATGGCATCGTCTGGGCGATCAACAGCCACAACTACTGCACGCCGCAATCAGGCGCCTGCGGTCCCGCGCAGCTGTTCGCCTACTCGGCGAGCGCCCTCGGCACGCAGCTGTGGAGCAGCACGACCATCGGCGGCGATGCGGCCGGGAATGCCGTGAAGTTCACACTGCCCACGGTGGCCAACGGCAAGGTGTACGTCGGTACGCGCGGCAACAACACCGGCGGCAACACCGGCTCCACCAGCAAGGACGGGGAGCTGGACGTCTACGGCCTGAAGCCCAACTAGCCTAGATCGGCGATCCGGCAGCCTGCTCTCTGTTGGCGGCCGTGGCGGGTGCGGGCACTTCCTCCACCGCGTAGCCGGCGGCGATCCAGGCCTCCAGCCCGCCGTGCAGCGGGCGCACGCGGCGGAAGCCGTGGCCCATGAGCAGCCGCGCGGCCTGCGCAGCCGAGGCCTCGTTCGGGCAGGTGCAGTAGAGGATGATGTCGCGGTCGCGTGGCAGCTTGGCGATATGCGCACCCACCTGCGCCACGGGCACGTGCAGTGCCCCGGGAATGCGCCGCCGTTCCAGCCCCTGGGCCGTGGCCGAGCGCACGTCCAGCACCACCGGGGCCGTGCCGGACTTCATGTGGCGGTACAGCTCGTCCACGCTGATGCGCGCCATGTTCAGCACCCGGTAGAAGCGCCAGCGCTGCCACCACTTGTAGGCGATGTAGCACACCACCAGCAGCAGCAGGGCGGCGATGGCCGCGCCGCCCAGGGCGGCCACGTGCGGCAGCAGCTGCTCGATCTGCGGCCTGAGCAGCACGCCGCCGAGCAAAGCCGCGCCCACCCACAGGCCGGCGCTGAGGGTGCTGTAAGTCACGAAGCGCACCGCGCCCATGCGCGTGGCCCCGGCGAGCGGCGGCGCGACCAGCGACAGGCCGGGGATGAACTTGGCGACGATGAGCAGCTTGGCGCCCCAGCGCTCAAAGCTTGACTGCGTGTCGTTGACGCAGGTATCGGGGGTGAGGGAGATGCGGCACAGCAGCTTCATGACCCGGCCGCCGAACAGGCGCCCGGCCACGTACCAGGTGCTGTCCCCGAGCAGGCAGCCACACACGGCCAGCCCAAATACCGCCCCTGCCGGCAGCTGGCCGTTGGCCGCCATGGCACCGGCGACCACCAGCGTCGGCACCGCCGGCAACGGCAGGCCCAGCTGGTCGCACAGCACATTGACGAAGACGACGCCCAGGCCGATCGGGTTTTCCACCACCGGATCTTGCCCCGCCCATGGCCGGCGGGACAAGGAATCATCCGATAGGCTCAGCCCGGATACTTAGTGAAGAGTGCCGTGACCGCCTCGTTGATGCGCTTGGTGGCCTCCCCGCCATCGGTCCCCTCCAGGCTCTGGTCAACCGAGGCGTGCCACATCGGCTGGCGGCTCTTTGCGTCGTACAGGTCGATCGCGATGATGCCCTGGCGGTAGACGTACGGACCGCCCCAGCCCCAGCCGTAGCCCCAGCCGTAGCCGTAGGGGTAGGCGAAGTCGACCACGTAATTGGCACCGATGCCGTAGCCGACCAGGCAGTCCGCCGGGCTGCCAGCTGGCTGCACCGCCCCTGGGCTGAGGTGCCCGGCGATGGCTGCGCGCAGCCGCTCCTCGTTCAGCGGGCTGGCGATGGTGTTGCGCAGCGGGCTGGTACCGGCGAACGTGCCGGCCCAGGCGTAGCTGCCGCAGTGCACGCTGCCGATCAGGGCATGGTTGACGTCTGATTTCACGCTCAGGGCGCATCCGCCCAGCGCGGCGGTGAGCACGGCGAGGGCGGTGCGGGTCAGTGAACTGTTCATGGTCGTAGCCTCGAAGCGGAACATCCGCTGGGGGCGTGCGCGCGCACGCCTGTGGCGATGTTAACGCCTGGCGCGGCGGCGCGTTGACGCGGGTGCAGGTGCCGGAACGGGCGGCTAGAACGGGTCACCGAAAACGATGCGCCACCCGGTCAGGGCGCCGGCTGCGCGGTAGCCGATGCCGAGGCGGGGCAACGGGAAGCCCCACAGGGCCCAGGTCGGGTTGGTCCCGAACATCAGGCCGGCCTCGTACTGCACCGTGCGCGTGCTGATGCCGCTGGCAGGGCCGGAAGGGGCGTCGGAGTAGATGTCGATGATCCCGTAGACACCGGCTTCCGCGCGGCGATCCCGGAACGGCGGCCCGAGCACGTGGCGCAGCTCGGCGCCGTTGCGCCAGCGGGTGAAGGCATCATCGGGGAGCGGCGTGACGGTGCCGTCCGGCTGGGTCGTGCCCGCGTGCGTGTAGTGCACGCCGGCGCGCAGCAGCTCCGAGCGCCACATCCCGGCGCCGTCGAAGAGGCTGAAGCGCACGTCGCTGCGCACCCCCAGGCTGTAGATCAGCGCATTCACCGCAGTGGTGGAGCTGTAGGTGAAGCCGCCCTTCACGTACGGGTAGACGTGCCAGTCCTCGTGCATCCAGTAGTCCAGCTGCACACCCGGCTCAAAGCTCACCGCACCGACGGCGGTGGGCAATTCCAGGTGGACCAGGTCCGCGGACTTGTAGTTGAAGAAGCCCAGCGTCACCGGGAAGATGAGCTTGATGCCCGGGCGCATGCCCGGGCGCGGGGTGTCGCGCAGCCAGTGGCTCGGCTGCAGCTGATAAACTTGCAGCGTATGGCCGTGCAGCTCGTAGATCCCCGAGCCCAGTTCGCTGGCGAAGGCGAAGTTGGCGTAGGACACGTCGGTGTCGGCACCATGGGCGCTGCCGGCCCCGAGCAATGCCGCCGCGCACAGCCCTGTCAAGCTGGATAGACGCAATTCGTATTTTTCCGTTGAGAGGGAAGTCTAGCAGCAGGGAAGCCACGCAACGCGCGCACCAATGCAGACTGCATACCGCACGGCAGGCAAGCCGCGCGCCACACGCACCGACAGGAGTCACCATGATCGAAGCTGCACCCGCTACCCGCGCCGTCCCGCCGCGCACCGCGCTGCGTTACCTCGGTCCCCACTCCGGCACCGCTCCGATCGACGTGACGCTGGTGTTGCGGCGCGCGCACCGGATGACGCCCGCGGTGCCGGCCTGGCCGGCGCGGCCGCTGCTCACGCGCGGTGACTTCGCACGCCAGTGCGGCGCGGACCCCGCCGACCTCGAGCGCCTGCGCGCCTTCGCCCACGGGGCGGGTCTGGCCGAGACCGGTGCAGATGCGGGACGGCGTGTGTTGCACCTGCGGGCCAGCCCGCAGGCGCTGCAGAAGGCATTCGGCGTTACCCTCGGCTCCTGGGCGCGCGGCAGCGGCGCAGCGTTCGTCGGCCTCGAACAGCCGCCCGCGCTGCCGCCGGAGGCGATCGCGATTCTCGGCCTGGACGCGCGACCGGTGGCGCACCCGCAGTTCCGCCGGCCGCACGCCACCCCGCAGGTGACCTACACGCCGCCACAACTGGGCGCGTTGTACAACTTCCCCGGCGGCACCGATGGCAGCGGGCAGACCGTGGCACTGATCGAGCTGGGCGGCGGATTCCGCACGACGGACCTGGCGCAGTACTTCCGCGGGCTCGGCATCGCGCGCGCCCCGGCGGTCACCGCCGTGGGCGTGGCCGGTGGCCAGAACACTCCAGGGGGCGATGCCGACGGGGAGGTAATGCTCGACATCGAGGTGGTCGGCGCGCTCGCTCCCGCGGCTGCGATCCTGGTGTACTTCGCACCGAACACCGACCGCGGCTTCTACGAGGCCGTCTCGCAGGCTGCCCACGACACCGCACGGCGCCCGTCCGTGATCTCGATCAGCTGGGGAGGACCCGAAGACAGCTGGAGTGCTTCCAGCCGTGCGGCACTGAACAGCGCGCTCGAGGATGCCGCTGCCCTGGGGCTGAGTGTGACGGTGGCCTGTGGAGACAATGGCTCGGGCGATGGCGCGAGCGATACTCAGCCGCATGTCGACTTCCCGGCCTCGAGTCCCTATGCGCTCGCCTGCGGTGGCACGCGGCTCACCGCGGCGAATGGGGTGATCACTGCCGAGGTGGTGTGGAACGAGAGCAGCTCCGGCGAGGGCGCCACCGGCGGGGGTGTGAGTACCGCCTACACTCTGCCGGCATGGCAGCACGGGGTCGCGGTACCGGCCAATCCTGCCGGCGCCGCCGGGCGCGGCGTGCCTGATGTGGCCGGAAACGCCGACCCCATGACCGGTTATCAGGTCCTGGTGGACGGGCAGGCGCAGGTGATCGGGGGCACCAGCGCCGTGGCGCCGCTGTGGGCCGCCTTGCTGGCGCGCTGCAACCAGAAGCTCGGGCGTTCAGTCGGGGACGTGCATGCGGCGCTGTACCAGCTCGGCCCGCACGTGTTCCGCGATATCACCAGCGGCGACAACGGGGCCTACCGCGCAGGTCCGGGGTGGGATGCGTGCACTGGCCTCGGCTCCCCGGACGGGGAGGCACTGGTCGCAGGACTCGCGGCGCTGAAAGCTAAGTAGCTGCCAGCGCCGCGGGGCCGTCGTTCGCTACGCCTGCGGCCACCGGCGCGTGCGGCGCGCCCGTGCCAGGGCGGCCCCCGACAGTGCAAGCAGCGCCGCAAGATCCAGCGCACCACCGCCGCCGCCGCCGCCGCTGGAGGGCGTGACCACGGTGAGGGTCTGCGACTCCAGCGCGTTGCTGTCCGCGTTGGTGCAGGTGAAGGTGTAGGTGTAGCTGCCGGCTGCCGCCGGCGTCACCACCAGATTGCCGCTCGGGTTGATGGGCCCGTTGGTGGGCCAGCTCCCCGAGGCGGTGCAGCTGCTGGTGTTGGTGCTGCTCCAAGTGAGCGTGGCCGACTGCCCGACGTTGATGGTCGTCGGGTTGAGGTTCAGGTTCACGGTCACCGCCCCCGAATCCGAGAGCGCGGCGTCCGCCTTGATGAACCCGTAGCCAGACACCGGAGTGAAGTTGGTGCCGTCGGTTGTCGAGACGAGGGGCGAGGTCGAGCTGCGCAGGGTGCTGTAGATCTGCGTGGGCGTGAGCCCCGGATTCTTCTGCAGCATCAGCGCCGCCACCGCGGCTACGTGCGGGGCGGCGGCGGAGGTGCCGAAGAAGTTCGGGAAGTTGCCGCTGTCCGAGCACTGCCCCGTGCCGCCGGCTCCGATCTTGAAGCCGAGGAAGGTGTTGCTGCCGCCGTCGGGACCGGCGATGTCCGGCTTCTGGCGCATTTCCGGGGTGGCCAGCGGCATGCCGGTGCTGTCGAACAGGATCGGATCACCTCCGGTGGAGGAGTAACTCTCGAGCACGTTTCCGTCGGTATCGCCGCAGACGGTGGTGTCGAACCAGAACACCGCACCCACGGCCATCGCGCCGGTTGCCGAGGGATGGCCCTGCAACGTGCCGCCGGAGGGCACGATCGCGCCCGGGTAGGTGACCCCGGCGCCGTTGTCATCGATGGCCACCTTGAGGCGGTGGGGCGTGCTACCGGCCACGAGGCCGACCTGCACGGAGATATCCTGCGCCGCGCTGCAGAAACTTGCGGTGGAACCCGTCGGGCACGTCACGCCGGTGTCCGTGGCGTTGGCCGGGAAGCCGAGGATCAGGATCTGGTACGGATCCGTGCCGATGTTGTTCGCACCGGTGCAGACCTGCGTCGCATTGTCGAGGTTGGTGACGTTGCCGCCATTGGGGTCATTCGGGTTCTGCGGAGCGCTGATCAGGCCGGTATCCGAGCCGGTGATGCATAGGTCCATCTGGCTGGTCGCACCGCCGCTGCCGGCGGCGCCCGTGACGTACGGCTGGTCCCACTGCAGGATGACGGCAATGAACTGCCCGGGTTCGAGCTCCGGGACGTGCACCTGCAGGGCATTTGTCGTCGTCGCCCCGGTGGTATCGAAATTCAGGAGCATCTCGTTGGCCGGCGTGGTTGAGGCCGTCGGGAACGCGGGCGCGGTGTTGTCGTAGCCGTTGGAGCCGCTATTGCCGGCGGCCGAGAAGTACGACACCCCTGCAGCATTGACGGCGTTGACGGCCTGGGCGACCAGGCCGTCCTGGAAGAACGGCTCGTCGAAGTAGCTCACGTCATCGGCGATCACCTTGGCGCCCGCCGTGGCCAGGTCATGGATACCTTGGGCAAAGTCGGCCTCGGTGATGGCCGCCGTATGGAAGGCGAGCTTGGCGCCCGGGGCGACGTCGTGCACTACCTGCATCATCGCGCGCCCCTCGTCGCCGTCGGGCAGGAAGTATTCCGAGAAGCCGCAGGTGGTGCCGCTGGCGTCGGTGCTGGTGCTGGCTTCCTCCAGGATATTGATGTTCGCGGCCGCCGGCAGGTCGCCGCTGGCGATGTCATCCTCGGCGGTGGCGGTAAAGCCGTTGGCGGCATAGCCGTTATTGCCCGAGGCAGGCACGCCCGAGCCCGGCTGCGCATAGAGCTTGTAGCAGTCGTAGCTGTCCGAGAGGATGCCCACCGTGACGCCGGTACCGTCGGCGCCGGTGTTGGTGCGCGCCGCAGCACTGCCCTGCACGTAGTCACCCTGCGTGGTCACGCTACCCGCGTGCGCGCGCCACATCGAGGCGCGGATGGAATGCAGCTGAGGCAGCGCGACGGCGGCATTCAGCGCGCTCACCGGCAGCCAGCCACCGACGTCGTTCAGGTACGCCGTGGGGCGCTGCATGCCGAGGCCCCTGAGTGCGGACTTCAGCTGCTGCACGTCGCCGCGGGTGACCGCATCGACCGCCACGTACTGGATGCCGCTCTGGCGCGAGACGATGAAATGCGCCGCGGGGTTAAGCGCGTGCAGGTCCGCCAGGCCGGCGCTGCCCGGGCGGGCGCGGTTGGCGTGACGGGCCAGATCGGCGAGCGCGGCATCGAACTTGCCACCCAAGCCGCTGCGCTGCTGGGCGACGCTGCGGCCGCCATAGGCCATCAGATGCCCGCGCGGGGCGGTCGGCGCGGCCGCAACACCGGCGAGGTGGTGTACGGCCGAGGTGGCCGCTGAGGTGCCGATGATGGTCGCCACCATAAGCAGGCTAGCGGCGAAGCGGGTCAATGTAATCCGGTTCATTTGCACAACTCCCGTAATACGTGCGCCGGCTGCGGGCGCGAGATCCCCATTACTTAATATGGCCATCCCTAATGCCTGTGCCCCATCCTTGGGCGGGGCCGTTTCGTAGCGCGGCGAGTACCGCGTGCATTCTTGGGCAAATTTTAATTCATTCGCCCGGCGGACGCTCGGAATTCACCATCTTTCCCCGTGATTTATAACAATTAAGGAGCCCCGGACGAAGACCGCCCCGTCAGGGGGTCAAGCCGCGCACAGCCAGGCGGTTTTACGTTCCCGCGTTCATCAGGCCGCCAAGCCGGGTGAGCTCGGCAAGACCCGAGATCAGCGCATCGGGACTGCCGCCTCCCAGGCGGATGCGCTCATCGTAGCCATAGCTGACCGCGACCGCCCGGCAGCCCGCCGCGTGCGCGGCCTGCACATCGATCAACGAATCCCCGACGTACATGATCTGCCCCGGGCTGATGTTCAGTTGCGCGGCAGCCCGCAGCAGCATGGCCGGACTTGGCTTGCGCTCCTCGCGGGTGCGGGTGCCGATGGTGAAGGCCAGGTGAGGCTCGAGCCCGGCCTCGCGCATCAGTGGGCGGGCCAGGGCGCCGTCCTTGTTGGTCACGCAGAAGGCGGGCAGGCCTGCCCCACGCAGCAGCTCGAGCGTGGGAATGACCTCCGGGTAGAGGCGGCTGTCCCGGAACATCTGTGCTGCATAGACTTCCTTGAACACCGCGAGTGCTTCGCCCGACTCCACCGTGCGCGCGCCTGCACTGCGGCCCGCCGCGAGCGCGCGCTCCACCAGCGATTCAGCGCCGTCGCCCACCAGGGTGCGGATCGTCGCCTGCGTCAGCTGCGTGTAACCAAACCGCGCCAGCATCGCGTTGAGGGCCGAGGCGAGGTCCGGCAGGGTATCGATCAGGGTGCCGTCGAGATCGAAGCCGACCGCGCGGATACTCGCAAAAATCTCTGGCACTGGGTCCTCGGGTGTTGCACGGCGCCCGGGGCCGCCGGGGAGCTGAATCGACTATGGCGCTGGCGCCAGTTGGGACTTGCGGCGCTGCGCGAGCGCATAGAAGCCGATCCCGATCCATACCACGTTCATCACCGCAGAGGGCAGGGCGTGATTCCAACCGCTGTTGATGACAAAGCCCGCCGCTCCGAAGATGTTCATCAGGTGATACGTCAGCGAGTCCGACCGCAGCTTGCTGGCCGACAGCAGCGCGTATGCCCCGAGGATGAGCGCCGCGCCGGTCCAGCCGATGACTTCGATCGCGAATTTCATAGTTCCTCATAACAACGCGCGGTGCGCGAGCGGGCCGGGTGTCGGGTCTCGGACGAGGGGTCTGGCTGCGCACTATACCGGGCGCCTGCGACCCCACCAACGCGCGCTGGGCCGCGCGCGCCTGCCTGGCAACCCGTCAATCGAGCGGGCGCGGCGTGCCTGGAACCCCGGGTGCGCACTCAAGAGCAGCGTCCCACCCGGTGGCCTGCGCGGCCGCCTGGTAGGTGCTCTGCAGGAAACTCATCAGCAGCGCATCAGGGTCCGGCGCACTGCGGACCACCTCATAGGGCAGCAGGAATTCGCCGAGCGCCTTATCGAAGCGGGCCTGAGCGGGTGCGACCCTGGCCTGGCTGAAGCGTTCGGTGCTCGGGTAGGTGTACGAGTAGAAACACGGATAGTCGACACCGCCACCGCCGGGCCAGAACCCGGCGCTGCTGACCTCGTGCGAATACGCTTCGCGCATGACCGCCGCGGAGACCCCCGGCGCCGTGCCGGGGAAGGTCGGGGCGGGACGTCCGGAGAAGCGGGTCACGGCCAGATCGAAGCTGCCCCAGAAGAAGTGCACCGGGCTGCACTTGCCGAGGAAGCCAGTGCGGAAGTGCTTGAAGACACGGTCCACTCGCAGCAGTACCTGCCAGAGCCGCTGCGCGCAGCGCGCATCGTAGGTGGCGTGTGCCAGGTCCTGGCTGAAGCGCGTGGCGCCGGGGATCTCGCAGGGCAACTCGTCGACCTGCACGCTCACCCGCAGCTCGCTGAGCGCCTGCAGCACCGCCGCATAGAAATCGGCGACCGGGCGCGGCTGCAGCCGGACCTCGCGCAGGGTCCCGTCGCTCACCTCGATGCGCAGCACCTGACGGTTGAAGTCAAACTCGAGTTCGAAGAAGCGCTCACCGTATGGGATCACCGAACTGGTGAGCCCGCGCGCGGTGACGTACAGCGGTACGTGCCAGCTGTGATTGAGCCAGGGAGTGCGGGCGAGGCGGATCTTGCCCACCACCTGGGTCCACAGGTGCAGCGTCGCGAAGGTCTCGCGACCCGCAGGATATGAGAGCTCCGGCCACGTCGAATCCATGGGACGGATGTTCGCCGTTGCAATACCTACTTATCAATAGACGCGCCCACCCCTAATACAGATGCGCCCAAGGCCCCGAATAGCGCGGTGGAATGCCTCCGCAGGGGGCTGCCGGCGGGCGGCGGGAACCCTACAGTTACGCAGCCCGAAGCCCCTGTAGAGATGGTGAATTATGCAGTTCCTGCTGATTGATGTCGGTGCCACGCTCGCCCTGCTGATCGGGTATCTCGCAGTCGTGTTCTGGAGTGACCTCGCTCGCTCGGTTTAGTCCTACACCCGATGCCCCCGCCGTGGCGGGTGACTCCGCGCCGGCGGTGCACCCGCCCACGGCATGCGCCCCGGGGCTGTATCCGCTAGGCTTGCAGCACGGCCTTTGCCCGGGTCTGCGCGGATAAACACCGGACGTGACGTACCAAATGCCCAGTCGGGATGGCCCGTGACGGCCCGCATGCGGCCGACAGTCATTCGTTTCGGCCGTTTCGGCGACATGGTCATGCTGACGGCACTCGCCCAGGCGCTGCACCAACGCTATGGGATCCCCTGTCAGGTGGTGGGTGCGGGGCCCTGGAACGCCGCTGTCTTTCGCGCGCACCCGGATGTTGAACACGCCTGGTCCCTGCCGCGCCACCTGCCGACTGCCCTGAATTTCACCTGGCCGCGCGTAGTGGCTGCGCTGCACCGCGCATCCCCCGGGCCGGTATACGTGTGCGAGCCCCACGACCGGCAGCTGCAGCGCGTGCGCCGGCTGCTCAGGTACGCGGGTATAGACCCCATGCGCTGCCTCTACATCACCGATCTTGCAGCGCAGGAGAACGAGCACTGCATCGACCGCCTGCTGCGCTTCGGCGCACAGACTCCCCCGGCGCTGCACGACCGGGGGATCCCGCCGGTCGCCGGGCAGCACTACGCCCCCCGGCTGCAGGTGCTCGAGGAGGAGCGTCGCGCGCGCGATGCCTGGCTGCGGGCCAATGGCTGGGATGGCCGCGCGCTGGTGCTCATCCAGCCGGGCAACTTCCGCAGCATGAGCGGCAATCACGCCACCGCGGAGCGCCGCGCGGCCGATGACAAGGCCTGGCCCGCACAGCACTGGCACGAGCTGTTCACGCTGATCCACACACAACTGCCCGCTGCCCTGATCGTACTGTGCGGGGCGAGCTCCGAGGCCCCGATGCTGCGCAGCCTCAAGGACACGGTGGGGCTCGATTGCGTGGTTGTCGCGGATCCGCCGCTGCGGCCGCTGTTCGCACTGTGCGAGGCCGCGCACAGCATGATCTCGGTCGATACCGGTCCTGCGCACGCTGCCGCAGCACTCGGCCTGCCGCTGGTGGTGCTGTACGGGGCCGAGTCAGCTGCGTACTGGCTGCCGCGTGGTCCAGCCGGGACCGCGGTGGTGGGCCTGGGCGGGCCGCCGCGCGCGACCCGGGTCGATCAGCTCAGTGTCGCGGAGGTGTTCACGGCATGGCGCGCGCTGGCGCCTCGAGGACAGGCGTCAGGCCAGAGAGTCGAAAATTACGCGCAGCCGGCAGCGCGCTCCGGCGCGCTACAGCCACTTGAGCAGTAGCCACCCGAGCATCACGCACGCGGCGCAGGCGAACACAGGATCGATGCCGGCATCGATGCGCTGCCCCCAGCTGCGCCGGCGCTCCTTGCGCATCGCCCGCCGCCAAAGCGCCCACTGGTATGCGACGCGCTTTTCCGCGGCGCGCAGGCGGGCGTTTTGCCGGGAGGCATCCATCGCGACCCCGAAGGCCGAACCGATGCGCGTGACTTCCATGCGCTGAATATGCCGCGCTCAAGAATGCAGGACTCACGACCGGATCACGTTGCCGCGCGCCGAAGTCCCGCCGGTCCCTGCGCCACGGGGCGTCCCGTTACTTAATGCGCGCTGCCCGCGCATGCACCGACGGCTGGGGCGACCGATCACGGTCGGTTTTACTTAGAATGTTGCGCGCACCGACATCAGCACGGTGCGGCCCAGGATGTCGTAGGTAGGGAACGTGTTCAGATTGGTGGCCTTGCCGGAGACATCCAGTGGAATCAGCGGCGGATCCTTGTCGAGCACGTTGTTGACGGCGACGAGGACCTGGAAGTGCCGGCTCACAGCCCAGATTGCCGCCAGATCAAGGTAGCTGTAGCTCGGGACGTGTGTCAGTACCGGGTCAAAGAATTGCTCCTCCTGGTACTGCAGCAGCGGCTGTGGGGAGTTGTTGTCGAACTGGGTGCTGCCGATGAAGCGCCACTGTGCCGACAGCTGCGTGCTCCAGGGCGTCTCCCAGGTCAGGCGCAGATTGTGGCGCCATAGCGGGTTGACCGAGCCGCTGAGACAGGTGTTGCCGAACAGGCCCGCGCAGTCATAGGTCGGCGCGCTGCGGTAGGGCGTGGCGGAGTTATGCTGCAGCCAGCTGCCGTTGATGCTCCCCATGAGTGCGCCCCAGCGCCCCAGCAGCATCCGGTAGTTCCCCTGTACATCGATGCCGGAGACCAGCGCCGAGCCGGTGTTGACGGCTGTCTGCAGCACGTAGCCGCCGCCAGCGACCGTAGTTCCCGCGAGGCTGCCGGAGGAAGTGCGCACGATCTGGCTGCACAACGTGGGGTCGCCGGTGTCGAGGCAGCGCTGCAGCGTCACCACCTGGGGAACCGTGCCAATCTCCTCGGTGAGATGAATCCGGAAGTAGTCAACGCTCGCGGTGAAGGCAGGAAGCGCCGCAGGCGTCAACGTGAGCCCGAGTGACCAGGTGTCTGCGGTCTCGGGCCGCAACGCCTGGTTGCCCCCGCTGACCACGCCGCAGCCCACGCTGCATTGCGCGATCCTGCTTGAGCCGCCAACAGCCGGCCCCAGCCCGTTGCCGTACTGCGCGGCCGTGACCCCGGTATGCAGGCACGCGGCAAGGCTGGCAAGCGCGTGCGTGGCTCCGCCGTCCGTGGGAGCACAGGGGTCGATATCGATGGCCTGGGATGCCGAATAGGACAGCGGGGTGTAGAGCTCGATCAGGTTCGGCGCGCGGACCACCCGGTCGTAGGAGGTGCGCAACCGTGCGTCCGCTGTGGGGGCGAATTGCAGATCGAACCTGTAGGTGTTGGTTGTGCCAGCGGTCGAGTAGGACGAGTAGCGGTATCCGCTGCCGATCGTGAGGTCCTTCAGCAGCGGCCGGCCCTGCGCAAGCGGAACGCGAACCTCCAGGAAAGCCTCATCGACTGACACGCGCTGGTCGATAGCCACCGGGGCGCTTCCCTGCGCGGCCAGGCTCCCGGTCTGTTCGAAGGCGTCGGGGACGAAGCGCAGAGTCTCCGCGCGGTGCTCGACACCTGCATTCAATGCCACGCCCTCGTGTGCCCATGGCGCGGTCCAGCCATACCGGCCCAGCTGCCCGGTGACGTCGGCTTCGAAGATCTGCTCGGTATTGGTGCCCTCCTCGGTCCCGAGCGCATACAGGTAGTCAAGCTGCTGCGCGGTCACGAGACCGGTGCCGAAAATGTTGTACGGCACACAGCTGCCGCCGCTAATGCACACCGGGCGACCGGCCGTGTCCGTCGTCACCTGCAGTGCATTGTCGACGGCGACGCTGTTGAAGAAGTTGTAATGCGCCTCGTGCAGCGAGGTTTCGTAGTACAGCGCGTAGGCATCGTAGCTCCACCCCTCGGCTAGCTTGCCGTCCAGCCCGCCGACCACGCGATAGTTGATGTGCTGGTAGTTCGTCTGCCTACCGCCGCCTTCGATGTTGCGGCGGCCGATGTCCACGTCCGCGCTGGCGCTGCCCGGGTGGGCACGGTCGGCGGCGATCTGCGCTGGCGAACACAGGATGGCGGCCTGCTGAGCACTCAGCAGCGGGTTGCTGCAGTTGATGAATTCGGCGCCGTCAGGCGTGCGCGGGTTGTTGCCCAGGAAGATGCCGTCGGGGCCCAGCTGGGTCTGCGTACGATCGTCCATGAAGCTGAACTCAAGGTAGGGCCGCGCGGCCGCACTTACCTGCCAGTGAGCGAGCAGGCCGGCCTGATAGCGCGTGTCCTCGCGCTGTAAGGAGTAGTAGCTGCCGGGGTTGAACCTCGCGGGGGGCACTGAGCCTGCGGCTGGCCACGGGACGAACTGGTGACCGAGGACTGAGTAGGGCGTGCCGTCCTGGGTGATGAACACGTTGGACTCGGGGGTCAGGACACAGGTGAGCCCGCGGTCGGTGGGGACGCCGGTGAGCGCGTTGGTGCTCACGGCCGAGCAGGCCGAGAAGTCGCGCGCTGATGCGTACACCGGGTCCTGGGCCTGGTACACGAAGTAACCCGTGACCTGGCCGTTGCCACCGGCGAAGTCCGTGCCGGCGAGCACCGACAGGCCGCGCCTGCTGCCGTCGATCCGCGCGCCGCTCGGGGCAGGGATACCGGTGTCGGTCTCCACTTCCTGCAGATAATGGTTCTGCTGCGAGTGCTGCGCGAATCCGTACTGCGCATCGATCTGCACGCCCTGCAGGTTGTCCTTGAGGATGAAGTTCACGACCCCTGCAATCGCATCCGAGCCGTAGGTCGCCGAGGCGCCGCCGGTCAGCACCTCGACGCGCTCGACCATCGCCAGTGGGATTTGGTCCAGATCCGGCGCCGTAGCGGGATTTGCGGTGTTGGGGTCACCGAGCCCCAGTCGTCGACCATTGACGAGCACGACCGTGCGTTGCGGGCCCAGGCCCCGCAGGTCCGCCGTGGCAAAGCCGCCGGCGGAATTCTGGGGGCTGGAGTAGTTGCCGAAGTCCGCGCCCGCGCTCACCGTCATCTGCGGCAGGTCCTGGATGACGTCAGCGCTGTCGACGTGGCCGGACAGGGCGATGTCCTGCGCGGTGATCACCGTCAGCGGACTCGTGGCGGTGATGTTCGGCGGCACCGGGATGCGCGACCCGGTCACCAGCACCTCTGGCGGGGGCCGCTGCTCGGGCAGTGGGGACTGGGCCGCAGGCCCGCCGACGGCCGCGAAGATGCGCACGCTATGCGCACTCAGGAATTCGAACTCCAGGCCGGTGCCCTCCAGCAAGCGGCTGAGCGCCGCTGTGGCAGCCACTCCTGCGGCGACGGACTGCGAACGCGCGCCCTCGACGACCCCTGACACATAGACGACATTGAGGCCGCTCTGCCGGCTGAACACCTTCAGCGCCTCGGCAAGCGGCTGGGCGGGAATTGCCTCGCTCAGCGCAGTGGGTTCCTGGGCGGGGGCTGCCGTCCCCAGCACGAGCGGCCCAGCAATCAGCAGCAGGCGGAGGATACCGACTGCACAGGCCGCGAGCTTGGTCGATGGTTGGCGCAAACGAATCGCGAGCAGCTTGACGGGTTAGTCGTCCGCATACGCCTGCAGGGTCTGGATGTGCGCAGCGCAGACCTAACTGTTGTGCCCCAGCATAGCGTATTCGGGCGAGCGGTTGGCTGCAGCCGCGGCCATGCAGCCAGCGCTCGACTCACGTCACGCCCCGGTTGGGTGTCAGTTTCGCTTACGGGCCGGCGGTGGCGGGTGTCGCCGGCGGATCGTGCAGGTCATGCAGGTCATCCGGCGCCGGGGTGCCCCGCACCGGCGCGGCAACCATCTCCGCTTCGACGAGCGCGAAGGGGATGGTCGCGCCGTCATTCATGCGGGCGAAGAATTCGCCGAGGTTGAAGGGCTTGCCTGCCAGTTGCTGTTGGCGCGCGTAGTCGCTGATGAGCCTCTCGAACTGCACCTTGCCGGTGATGTAACTGGTGCCGTATCCGGGCTGCCGCAGATAGAGCAGCTGCTCGAACGCCACCAGTTCGCTGGAGGGGTCAGACCAGCCGCGCGGGGTCCACTGGGCATGAAAGCGCCCGGCCTGCAGCAGGCTGAGTTCGTTCGACTGTACGTAGAGTGAGGCCAGTCCGCGCGCTGCCCGGTTGGCCAGCATGACCCAGACGACCTCACGGCCACGCGGGTTGTCATCGTACAGACCAGCTTGCATCAGCGTTTCCTCCATCGCCGTCGCCAGCCCCTCGGAACGGCTGTCGAACATGTTCGACAGCGCCGGCAGACGGCGGATCGGGCTGGGGTTGGGCTCCTCCTTCATGCGGGCCAGCTCGATCCAGTGATAGTCGTGGCTGAACAGGGCGAGCGGCTCGCGGGCGATGGCTTGGTCGAAGAAATTGCGCTTCTCGGGAGGCACGAACTTCGGAACCTGCTGCGCCATCGCGTCGCGGAAGTAGGCTCGCTCCGGCACGATCCCGGTGTGGATGAGGAAATCGGTCAGCTTCTTCATCCGCGCCTCGGTCAGCGCGCGCCAGGCCGCCGGAGTATCCGCCGGCGTCAGCTGCGGCAGCGCGCGGTTGCGGAACTCCTCGAGCGCGAGCGAGGCGCGCGCACGCTCCAGTTCGCGGCGCAGCAGCGTGACCTGCTGGTCCCAGTCGTAGGGGACCAGGTGCACGTTCTGCTCGTACCAGCTGTAGTTTTCCTTGCCGACGCCGGAGGGACCGGTCTTCTTGGGCGCCTCCGACTCGATCCAGGCGATGAACGCATCGGTCGCCTGCTGCGCGCGTGCCACCGCTGAGTGGAGCGTCTGGTCGGCGCCGGAGAGGTCTGCATGCCGGTAACCCTCCAGTGTGCGCATCTCGAGGGTACCGGCCTTGAGTTTGGCCAGGTCCTCGCTCTGCCCGCGCAGCGTGCCGGTGCCATAGATCCACAGGTCACGGGCATTGCTGTTGCGCAGGTTGACCTGGGCCTGCTGGAGCAGCGCCGGGATGGCGCCGAGCAGGCATGCCAGCTTGTGCTGGTCAGCCGCCGACAACGGGTACGTGTAGGCGAACAGGTCAATGGCAGGCTGCGCGGTCACGCCTTCGTGCTGCGGCACGTCGCTGCGCTCGCCGAATACCGTGGCGTAGAAGGACGGGTCGCGCGCCCAGGGTTGCCGCACCCTCAGGTCGAAGTCCAGGCCGTTCATCTCCGCCTGGATCAGACGCTGATCGACCAGCTGCGTGGCCGGCCACCCTTGCGTGCTCACGCCGCGTAGCCGCTCGCGGTAGGCCGGCAGTCCGGCGGACTTCGCCGCCATGGCCGCCGCGCTGTAGTCCGGCAGGCAGTCGTGCACCGCCGGCTGCTCGAAACGGCGCCAGTCCTGGGCTAGGTTCACGAGCGCGTCGTAGCCGCCCGGAGCTGCGGCGGCCGGAAGTGCCGCTGCCGCGGCGATGAAACCCAGCCATGGACGCATGATCGGACCTTTACCGTGATGCCAGAGGCGCAGTCTGCACCCGAGCGCGCGGAGGGGGCGACATGTCGGTGGAAGGACCGCGGCTGGCTTCTGGGCCTGCCCAACCGGCGGCGACGCTCAGTGCGCGGGGCCGGCCGAGTGTGGGCGGGGAGGGTGGCGTTGCGGAAAACGGGCCGGCTGCACGCTGCCGGTGCGACTAATAATATGATTTATATCGATATTCTTGATGGTCGGGATGACAGGATTTGAACCTGCGACACCTACGTCCCGAACGTAGTGCTCTACCAGGCTGAGCTACATCCCGAAATCGGCCGACCCCGCCGCCGGGAACAGGGCATGCGGCGGGCCGCGCAGTGTACTGAACCGGCCCGCCGCGTTCAAATTGTCTCTGGTGCCTGCGTTCAGCCCCCGCTCTTTTGCAGGATCACCTTGCCCAGGTGCATGACGAACACCGGGTGCTCGGTGGCATGGATGTCGTTGAGGACGTTGCCCGGCACCGCGACGATGTCAGCTACCTTGCCCGCCTCGAGCGTACCCACCTCCGCGTCCACGCCGAGCAGTTTCGCGGCCTCGCGGGTGCCGGCGCGCAGCGCCGCGCTCGGGGCCATTCCCTGGTCGGTCATGAGAGCGAACTCCATGCCGTTCATGCCGTGGGGGAAGACCCCGGAGTCGGTACCGAAAGCGATCGGCACCCCCAGGCGCAGCGCGGTCTTGAACATGTTGTCGGCGGCCGCGGCGGCCGCGCGCGCCTTGGCGGCGATCTGCGGCGGGAAGGTGTCCACCTGCTTCATGACCCAGAAGATCGCCATGCGCGTGGGCACCAGGTAGACGCCCTTGGCCTTCATCAGCTTCAGCGTGTCCTCGCTGAGGAAGCTGCCGTGCTCGATCGAGTCGACACCGGCGGCGATTGCCAGCCGCGCGGCGGTGTCGCCGTGGCAGTGAGCGGCCACCTTGCGGCCGCGGTTATGCGCCTCGGTGATGATGGCCGAGAGCTCTTCCGGGGTCAGTTGCGGGTCATCGACGCGGTCGGATTCCGAGAGCACCCCGCCGCTGGCGGAGATCTTGATGACATCAGCGCCCCATTTCATCTGGTAGCGCACCGCCTCGCGGCACTGGTCTGCCCCGGTGCAGATGCCCTGCAGCGGCCCTTCAGGCTTGACTCGGTCCGGCGGGAAGGCGAAGTCATCGAAATGTCCGCCCGGGGAACCGATGCCGTGCGCGGCGGTGATCATGCGCGGGCCGACGGTGACGCCGGCGTTGATGGCGTTGCGCAACCCGATGTCGACGAAGTCACTGGCCCCGACGTTGCGCACCGTCGTGAAGCCTGCCTCGAGCGTGCGGCGCGCATAGACGGCCGCGTACAGCGCCTGCTCGGAGGGGAAGCGCATCATGCGATGGTAGACCCCCAGATAGTAGTTCGGCTCAAACTCATCCGTGATGTGGGTGTGGGCATCGATGAAGCCAGGCAGCAGCGTCGCATCCCCGAGGTCGATCACGCGCGCACCCGCAGGCACGGCGCTGCCGACAGAGACGATCTTGCCGCCGCTGACGACCACGACCGCCCCGTCCCTGAGCGTCGTCCCGGTCGAGTCGAACACGTGCGCCGCCTTCAGCGCGATCGTCTCGGCAGCGCCCGCATCGGCGGCGCGGGCAGGCAGAGTCCCAGTGACCCACAGCAGCGCTGCGGAGGCCAAGGCCGTGCCGAGGGCGCGCCGGCCGGCATTGATGTTGTTCGTCATAACGCATCCCCTGGCGACAAAGTGCGGCAGTTTAGGGTGGCGGCGCGGCGGGAGGCAATTGCGTGGCAGCGCAAGTGCTCGCGCAGTCGCGAAAACCACCGTCGCGAAAGGCAGTGTCGCCGATCAGCGAGTCGCGCCGGACTCTGCCTCGCGCAAGTGCTGGTGCCCCGGTATGCTGCCGTGCGATGGCCGTCAACAAGAACCTGTGGCTGGTGGGGACCTGGGATTCCGATGCCGGGTACGCCTGGCTCATGATCGATCAGTTCTGGATCGCGCTGGCGCGTGCGTACCCTGACCGCAAGGTCATCCTTTCCTTCCCGAAGGTAGGCGCGTTCAACCCGGAGTTCACTGCCGCCGGCATCGAGGTCGCCGAGTTTCGCTTCGACCTTGGCACACCGTGGGAGCTCGTGCGCTTCGTCCGCAGGTACCGCATTGGTTACGTGTACCTTACGGACAGGCCTTACATGAGTTGGGTATATTCGCTGCTCAGGCTATTTGGCGTGCGCACCATCATTGTGCACGACCACGGCCCGGGGACGCACACGCCCCCGCACGGACTCAAGCGCGTGCTCAAGTCCGTAGCTGCACACCTGATGGGCGCCGATGCCTACATCGCCTGTTCGCGCTTCGTTTTGGATCGCTTCCGGGACTGCGGACGCATTCCGGAGCGGCGGCGCCATCTGGCGCGCAACGGCGTAGTGCCGAATCTGCTGGAGCGCAATGATGCAACTATCCGTCAGGAGCTGGGACTTGCGGCAGACACGCTGATCATCGTGTCCTGCGCGCGCGCGGATCGCTACAAGCGTGTCGACCACATCATCGATGCGGCGGCGCTGGTCAGGGCGGCGCGGCCGCACGTACCGATAGTGTTCATCCACTGCGGCGGCGGACCGGACTTCGATTTCTACGCCGGCCGCGTCCGCGAGCAGAACCTGGAGGGCTATTTCCGGCTGCTGGGCAAGCGGACCGATATCCCCCGCGTGCTGGTCGGGTGCGACATTGCGGCGCACGCGTCGCAGGGCGAGGTGGGCCTGAGTCTGTCGATTCTGGAGTTCATGTCGGCCGGGCTGCCCACAGTGGTCGCGGATGAGCCGAGCGTATGGTGTGAATGCATCCGCGATGGCGAGACCGGCTTGCTGTTTCGCAGCGGTTCACCCGAAGACCTCAGCGAGAAACTCCTGCGCCTGATCGACGATGCGGGGCTGCGTCAGCGACTCGGCGCCAACGCACGGCGCGCAGCCAATGCCGACTACAATCTGCGCGACACGGTCGCCGCGGTCGTCACTGCAGTGAAAGCGGCGGCGGCCTGAGAGCGGCTCAGCCGATGCGCCGTCGGCAGGTCTGCAACGCAGTCCCGCGGCTGCCGCTAGGTGGTGTGCTCGACCGCGAAGCGGGCGAGCTCGGACAGCCCGCTCTTGTAGGGTGAATCGGGCAGCCCGGCGAGAGCTGCCTGCGCCTGGGCGCACTCCTCGCGCGCAAGCGCGAGGGTGTAGTCGAGGCCGCCGGTCGCCTCGATCGCGGCGATCACCGGCTCCAACTGCGCCAGGCCGCCGCGACGGATCGCCTCGCGAATCGCCTCGCGCTGTGAGGCATCGCCATTCCTGAGCGCGTGGATGAGGGGCAGGGTGGGCTTGCCCTCGGCCAGATCGTCGCCGAGGTTCTTGCCGCGCTCGCCGGGGTTGGAGCGGTAGTCGAGCACATCGTCGACCAGCTGGTAGGCGGTGCCGAGGTGGCGCCCGTAGCCGGCCAGCCCGCGGCGCACTTCCGGGGTTACCCCCGCCAGCACCGCGGCCACCTCCGCGCCCGCCTCGAATAGCTTGGCGGTCTTGCGGTAGATCACCTCCAGGTAGCGCTGCTCGGTGGTGTCCGGATCCCGGGCGTTCATCAGCTGCAGCACCTCGCCCTCGGCGATCACGTTGGTGGCGAGCGCCATGACCTCCATGACCGGCTGCGCGGCGATCGCGGCCATCATCTGGAAGGCACGCGAATAGACGAAGTCCCCGACCAGCACGCTCGCCTGGTTGCCGAACACGCGGTTGGCGGTATCGCGCCCACGGCGCAGGGAGGAGCCGTCGACGACGTCATCGTGCAGCAGCGTGGCGGTATGGATGAACTCGATGAAGGCGGCGGCCTCGATGTGCGCCTGGCTGCGGGTCTGGCAGGCCCGCGCGCACAGCACCACCAGCATCGGGCGCAGCCGCTTGCCGCCGCCGGAGATGATGTGCTCGGCGATCTGGTCGACCAGGGGAACCGAGCTCTTCAGGCGCTGGCGGATGACGGCGTCGACGGAGTCGAGGTCCGGCTGGACCAGGGCGCGAATCTCTTGCAGGGTCATTGCGGGGTCAGTCGCTTGGGGCTGAAATAGGCCATCCGGGAAGGCCCCGCATCCTAGCCGACGGGGCCCATTTGGAGAAATCGCGGCGGCGGTGGGCCACGGGGGCACAAAAAAGCCCTAAGTACCTGTCGTGCCTGAGGAAAACCTTGTTTGACCGCAGCAGGGCGCGCCAGTAGAATGCGCGGCCTTTCCGTAACCCAGCCTCCTTATATACAACCATGTACGCAGTCATCGCCACCGGCGGCAAACAGTATCGAGTGACGAAGGACGGCGTGCTGCGCGTGGAGAAGCTCGACGCCGAGCCCGGCGCGACCGTTGAGTTCGGCGAAGTACTCCTGGTGGGCGAGGGCGCCGAGATCAAGATCGGCAAGCCGATGCTCAAGGGGGGCAAGGTGCTGGCCACCGTCGTGCGCCACGGCAGGGGCGCCAAGGTATCGATCGTGAAGTTCAAGCGCCGCGCGCACTACCTGCGCCAGAAGAACCACCGCCAGCACTTCACCGAGGTGAAGGTCACGGACATCAGCGCGGGCTGATTTGGCTTAAAGGACATTTGCACAGATGGCACACAAAAAGGCAGGCGGCAGTACCAAGAACGGCCGCGATTCGCACTCCAAGCGCCTGGGCGTGAAGCGCTTCGGCGGCGAACAGGTGCTGGCCGGCAACATCATCATCCGCCAGCGTGGCACGCCGGTGCGCGCGGGCGCCGGTGTCGGTGTGGGCGTGGACCACACCCTGTTTGCCAAGGTCACCGGCACGGTGCAGTTCACCAAGAAGGGCGCCGAGCAGCGCACTTACGTGAGCGTGCTGCCTAAAGAGGGCTGACCGCTGCCGCGGCTGTGATTCCCAAACCCCGGCCTGAGCGCCGGGGTTTTTGTTTGCGCGCAGGGCCCATGCCATGAAATTCGTCGACGAGGCAAGAACGAAGGTGCAGGCCGGCAGCGGCGGCCGCGGCAGCACCAGCTTCCGCCGCGAGAAGTTCGTGCCCTTCGGCGGCCCTGATGGCGGCGATGGCGGCAAGGGCGGCGATGTCTACCTGCGCGCCGCCAGTGGCATCAACACGCTGGCGGACTTCCGCATCGAGCGCACCTTCCGCGCCGGCCATGGTGAGTCCGGCGGCGCCAACGACTGCACCGGCCACGGCGGCGCGGACGTTTACGTGCCCGTGCCGATTGGCACGGTGGTGCGCGATGCCGAGACCCAGGAGGTCCTCGGTGACCTCACCCGCGACGGGCAGGAACTGCTGGTGGCGCGGGGCGGCAAGGGTGGCTGGGGCAACCAGCGCTTCAAGTCCAGCACCAACCGCACGCCCCGCCAGTTTGGCCCCGGGCTTCCCGGCGAGAAGCGCGCGCTGGAATTCGAGCTCAAGGTGATCGCCGACGTCGGCCTGCTGGGGCTGCCGAATGCGGGCAAGTCGACCCTCATCCGTGCGGTCTCTGCAGCGCGTCCCAAGGTCGCCGACTACCCCTTCACCACGCTGTACCCGAACCTGGGCGTGGTCGATGTGGGCCAGCACCGAAGCTTTGTAATGGCCGACATCCCTGGGCTGATCGAGGGGGCCGCCGAGGGCGCTGGCCTGGGCATCCGCTTCCTCAAGCACCTGCAGCGCACGCGGGTCTTGCTGCACCTGGTAGACATCGCGCCGAGCGACCCGGAGGCGGACCCGGTGCGCGATGCGCGCACCATCGCGGGCGAGCTGAAGAAATTCAGCAAGCAGCTGGCTGCGAAGCCGCGCTGGCTGGTAATCAACAAGGCAGACCTGCTGCCACAGGCGGAAGCGCAGAAGAAGGCGCGTGCCATCGTGCGCGCGCTGCGCCATCGCGGGCCGCATTTCCTGATCTCGGGCGCCACGGGCGCCGGCACGCAGGAGCTGTGCCAGGCGGTAATGGGCTTCCTCGAGGAGCACGAGCGCAAAGCACGCGAGGAAACGGCGAACGCTGACGCCGCGCCGGCTAAGGAAGAGGACGAGTCGTAAGACCGGTGGGCGGGTGCGCGGGCGCACCGGCGCCGGTGTTACTGCATCGCGCGGACGCGCGCTGCCAGACGGCTCTTGTGCCGTGCCGCCTTGTTGCGGTGGATGATCTGCTTGCTCACCAGCGAGTCGATCACGGGGACCGCCTTCTGGTAGTTCTTCTTCGCCGCGTCCTTGTCGCCACCGGCCACTGCAGCCGTTACTTCACGCACCGCCGTGCGCATGCGCGAGCGCAGCGCGACATTGCGGGTGCGGTGCTTCTCAGCCTGACGGGCAGCCTTCTCGGCGGACTTGGTATTAGCCACGAAATCTCCGGTATTTCCAAACACCCCGGTTCGCGGGGGCCGGTAGTTTCCGTATCGGACCGGTGCTTGTCAACGCGCGAATGCTTTACGGAAGCCTCCGCCGCCCCCACACTCCGATACGCGGACACCCGATCGTGCTGCGGACGGCGACCGCGGTACTTTTTAAATAGATATCAATGCCTTATAGATAATGCGCCTCATTCGCGGATTCGCCGGGATGCGCGCACTCCGCGGCGGGTGCGTGACGACCATCGGCTCGTACGACGGCCTGCATCTGGGCCACCAGGCCCTCATCAGGCGCCTGGCCGCCCATGGCAGCGGCGCGGGCCTACCCTCGGTGCTGCTGAGCTTCGAGCCGCTGCCGCGCGAGTATCTGCAGCCCGAGGATCCGCCGGCGCGGCTGACCTCGCTGCGCGAGCGCTGGCGGATCCTGGCGCCGGGACCGCTGGATTATCTGTGCGTGCTGCGCTTCGACGAGGCATTGCGTAACCTCTCCGCCGACGCCTTCGCGGAACTGCTGGCGCGCGAGCTGCGGGCGCGTACGGTCGTGGTAGGCCACGACTTTCGCTTCGGCCGCCACGGCGCGGCCACCGCCGCGGTGCTCAGCGCGGCGGGGCGGCGCCTGGGGTTCGCGGTGGACGTGGTGGCTCCGGTGCAGACCGGCGGCGAGCGCATCAGCAGCAGCGCGGTGCGCGCGGCCCTGGCCGGCGGCGACTTCGCCGCCGCGCAGCGCGCGCTGGGACGGCCGTGGTCCATGCGCGGGCGGGTCATCCGCGGCGAGCGGCTCGGCCGCACGCTCGGGTTCCCGACCGCGAATCTGGCGCTCGAGCGCGCACGCTCGCCGGTTGCGGGGGTGTTCGCCGTGCGGGTGCACGGCATCGACCGCGGGGCGCTGGCCGGGGTGGCGAGCCTTGGCACGCGCCCGACGGTCGCCGGCACGCGCCCCCTGCTCGAGGCGCACGTGTTCGATTTCGCCGGTGACCTGTACGGGCGCGAGATTGAAGTTGAGTTCGCAGCGAAGCTGCGCGATGAGGAAAGCTTCGCCTCGCTGGAGGCGCTGACTACGCAGATGCACCGCGACGCGAGCGAGGCGCGACGCATCCTTAACGCTTAACACGAGTGGACATGGCCGACTACAAGCATACGATCAACCTGCCGCAGACTGACTTTCCGATGAAGGCGGACCTGAGCCAGCGCGAGCCGGCCGCGGTGCGCGCCTGGGATGAGCGCGGCACCTACGCGCGGCTGCGCGAGTTGGCGCGCGGGCGGCCGCGGTTCGTGCTGCACGACGGCCCGCCGTACGCGAACGGCGCGATCCACATCGGCCACGCGGTCAACAAGATCCTGAAGGACGTAGTGGTCAAGTCGCGCTCGCTGGACGGGTTTGATTCACCCTACATCCCCGGCTGGGACTGCCACGGACTGCCCATCGAGCTGCAGGTGGAGAAAAAGCACGGCCGCCCGGGCCAGAAGCTCGACGCGCAGGCCTTCCGCGCCGCCTGCCGCGCCTATGCCCAGGAGCAGGTCGACCTGCAGCGCACCGACTTCAAGCGCCTGGGAATCCTGGGGGACTGGGAGCGGCCGTACCTGACCATGGCCCCGCGCTACGAGGCGCAGCAGTTGCGCGCCTTCGGCCGCATCATCAGCAACGGACACCTCTATAAGGGCGTAAAGCCGGTGCACTGGTGCCTGGACTGCCGCTCGGCGCTCGCCGAGGCGGAGGTGGAGTACGAGGAAAAGACCTCGCCGGCGATCGACGTCGGTTTCCAGGTGATCGACAACCCGGACCTGGCGGCGCGCATGCAGGTCAGCCCAGCCACCCTGGGCGCCGCGCCCGTCGATGTGGTCATCTGGACCACCACGCCCTGGACGCTGCCGGCGAACCAGGCGGTGGCGCTGCGCCCGGAGTTCACCTATGTACTGGCCGAGGCCAGCACTGCCGGGGCGGCGCGCCGCTTCATCGTCGCCCAGGAACTGCTGGCTGCCTGCGTGCGGCGCTTTGGCATGAGCGGGGCGCAGGTGCTCGCGAGCTGCGAGGGCCGCGCGCTCGAGGGCCTCGCGCTGCGCCATCCGCTCGAGGAGCGCCAGGTCCCGGTCATCCTCGGCGAGCACGTGACGCTCGATGCCGGCACCGGCGCGGTGCACACCGCACCCGGCCACGGCCTGGAGGACTTCGCGGTCGGCAGGCTGTATGGACTGGCCGTGCTGAACCCGGTCGGCAACGACGGGCGCTTCCTCGCCGGCACCGCGCTGGTGGCGGGCCTGAAGGTCGAGGAGGCGAACCCGGTCATCATCGCCGCGCTCGCCGCCAACGGGCAGCTGCTGCACCAGGAGCCGCTGCGTCACAGCTACCCGCACTGCTGGCGGCACAAGACCCCGGTGATCTTCCGGGCCACGCCCCAGTGGTTCATCAGCATGGAGGCCGCCAGGCTGCGCGAGCACACCCTGCGCGACATCAAGGGGGTGCAGTGGACCCCGGCCTGGGGCGAGCAGCGCATCGCCGGCATGATCGAGACGCGGCCGGACTGGTGCATCTCGCGCCAGCGCACCTGGGGCGTGCCGATCCCCCTGTTCGTGCACAAGCACTCCGGCGAGCTGCACCCGCGCACCCAGGAGCTGATCCTGGAGGTCGCCGCGCGTGTGGAGCAGGGCGGCATTGACGCCTGGTTCGCGCTCACCGCGCAGGACCTGCTCGGCGCCGATGCCGAGCACTACGACAAGGTCACCGACGTCATGGACGTGTGGGCCGACTCGGGCATGTCGTTCGAGTGCCTGGGCAGTGAGCGCCCGGAGGTCGCCGCGCCGATGGAGCTGTACCTGGAGGGCTCGGACCAGCACCGCGGCTGGTTCCACAGCTCGCTGCTGCTGTCCGAGGCGCTGTACGAGCGCGCCCCGTACAAGGGCGTGCTCACGCACGGCTTCACGGTCGATGACAAGGGCCGCAAGATGTCCAAGTCCCTGGGCAACGTCATCGCCCCGCAGAAGGTGGTTAACAGCCTGGGGGCGGACGTGCTGCGCCTGTGGGTCGCGGCCACCGACTACGCCAACGAGATCAGCGTCTCGGACGAGATCCTCAAGCGCATGGCCGACTCCTACCGCCGCATGCGCAACACGCTGCGCTTCCTGCTCGGCAACCTGCACGGCTTCGACCCGGCGCGCGATGCGGTGCCGCCGCAGGAGATGGTGGCGCTGGACCGCTGGGTGCTCTCGCGCACGGCGGCGCTGCAGGCGGAGATCACCGAGGCCTACCGCCGCTACGCCTTCCACCTCATCTATCAGAAGGTGCACAACTTCTGCAGTGTGGAACTCGGCGGGTTCTACCTCGATGTCATCAAGGACCGCATGTACACCACCCCGGCGGCGGGCGTGGCGCGCCGCTCGGCGCAGACGGCCATGTTCCACATCGCCGAGAGCATGGTGCGCTGGCTGGCGCCGATCCTGTCCTTCACCGCCGAGGAGGCTTGGCGCCACCTGCCCGGGGCGCGCGCGGACTCGGTATTCCATGTCACCTGGCATAGCGCGCCGCAGGCACCCGCTGCGCCGATCGACTGGGACGCGCTGATCAAGCTGCGCACGGACGTCACGCGCGAGCTGGAGAAACTGCGCGACACCGGGGCCATCGGGGCGCCGCTGGATGCCAGCGTGGAGGTTTACTGCACGCCGCAGGAATACCCGCGCTATGCGGCCCTCGGCAAGGAGCTGCGTTTCCTGCTCATCACCTCGCACGCGCACGTTCACGAGGCCGCCAGCGCCCCCGCGGGTGCGGTGCAGGCGGTAAACACCGGCAGCCCCGGGGTATGGATTACCGTGGCGCCCAGCAGCGACGAGAAGTGCGTGCGCTGCTGGCACCGGCGCGCCGACGTGGGCAGTGATGCGCGCCACCCGCTGCTGTGCGCGCGCTGCGTCGGCAACGTCGAGGGCCCGGGGGAGCTGAGGCAGTACGCATGAACACTGTTACCTCCCCGGCGCCGCGTGCGCGCAGTGGCTGGCGCTGGCTGTGGCTGAGCGCGGCCGTGATCGTGGCCGACCAGCTGGCGAAGTCCTGGATCGTGCACCACTTCACCCTGTTCGAGCGCGTACGGGTGCTGCCGGTGCTCGATGTCATCCTGACTTACAATACCGGGGCGGCCTTCAGCTTCCTCTCCGACGCTTCCGGCTGGCAGCGCTGGGTGTTCGTGGCCCTCGCCGTGGGGATCAGCGCGACGCTCATCGGCTGGCTGCGGCGCCTGCGCGCGGACAGCCAGGGGCTGCTCGCCTGCGGGCTGGCGCTCATCATCGGCGGGGCGCTCGGCAACATGATCGACCGGCTGCTGCACGGCCGGGTGGTGGACTTTATCCTCGCACACTGGGGCAACCATCTCTTCCCCGCCTTCAACGTGGCAGACTCTGCCATCAGCGTCGGGGCGGCCCTGGTGATCCTCGACGCGCTGCTGGAGAATCGCCCGCGCCCCCAGGCTGGCAAGGCATGAAGGTTCTGCTCGCCAATCCACGCGGCTTCTGCGCCGGCGTCGACCGCGCCATCGACATCGTTGAGCGCGCGCTCGAGTTCTTTGGTCCGCCGATCTACGTGCGCCACGAGGTGGTGCACAACCGCCACGTGGTCGAGCGCCTGCGCGCCTTGGGGGCGGTGTTCGTCGACGAGCTGGCCGAGGTTCCCGACGGCGCCACAGTAATTTTCTCCGCCCACGGGGTGTCCAGCGCCGTCGAGGAGGAGGCGCACGGGCGCAACCTCACCGTCTTCAATGCCACCTGTCCGCTAGTCACCAAGGTGCACATGGAGGTGCAGCGCTACGCACGCGAGGGGCGCGACGTGCTGTTGATCGGCCACGCCGGCCACCCGGAGGTCGAGGGCACCATGGGACGCTTCGATGCGCGCGCCGGCGGCCAGATCCATCTGGTGGAGAGCGTGGCTGACGTGGCCTCCCTGGGCGTGCGCGACCCCCAGCGCCTCGCCTTCGTCACGCAGACGACCCTGTCGGTCGATGACACCGCGGAGGTGGTCGCCGCACTGCGGGCGCGCTTCCCCTCCCTGGCCGCACCGCGCCGCGAGGACATCTGCTACGCCACGCAGAACCGTCAGGATGCGGTGAAGAAGCTGCTCGAGCAGTGCGACGTGCTGCTGGTGGTCGGCTCGCGCACCAGCTCCAACTCCAACCGCCTGCGCGAGCTCGCCGACCGCGTGGGGATCCCGGGCTACCTGGTCGATGGTCCCGCGGACCTCCAGCCTGGATGGTTCACGGACAAGCGGGCGGTCGGGGTGACTGCCGGGGCCTCGGCGCCCGAGCTGCTGGTGCGCCAGGTGGTCGAGCAGCTGCGCGCGTGGGGCGGGGAGGCCCCCGCAGAAGTCGCCGGGCGCGCCGAGCACGTCGTATTCACGCTGCCGCGCGAGCTGCGGCGGGAATCAGAAAAACCCGTGTAGCTCGATGAAGTACTGTCGCTGGTGTGCCTCCGGGTTCCCCAGGATGCCGTCGTTGTAGCGCACGCCGCCGCGCAGCTGCGCGAACTGGATCGGCGAGTACTCGTACACCAGGCTCAGGCGCTTCAGCCGATCATCGCCAACGTCGCGGTTCTCATTCAGGTACTCCGCGGTCACCTTGATGTTGTGGCCGCGAGCCGGCGCGTAGTTCGCCTCCAACAGGCCGCCGAGCTGCCTCTGCGGAATCGCCAGGCTGCGGTCATCGGTGAGCTCCGCTTGCGCAAGCCAGGCCACCGGCCCGGTCTTCAGTCCGCCGAACAGCGCATAGGCGCTGCGGCTGCCGCTGCTGGAGGAGTTGTTGATGTTCGCCGCGAGGCCCAGCCGCCAGCGGCTCTCGACATACGACAGCTGCAGGCTGGTCTGCTTGCCGTTGCCCGTGGCCGGCCCATCGGCCGTGCCGTTACTCAGGTCGAGCTGGGCGTCCCAGTGCCCCTTGAGCCAGCCGAACTCGATGCCGGCGTCGGAGCTTGTCATGTCGATGCCGCTGGCGCGCAGCACGAAGGCGGTCTGGTCCTGCAGCCGCAGCCCGAACGGCAGGTACATCTGCCCGGCCTTGACGTACCAGCTATGGTCGGCCGACCAGAACATCCCCCAGGCTTCGCGATTGAGCGCGCCGCCCGGGGCGACCTGCTCGTCCACGTACAACAGCAGCCGGTTCGGGATTACGCCCGCCGAGAGGTAGACGCGGGTGCGCTGCAGGCCCAGGTCGCTGGTGCTCGGCTCGTTTGACACTTGCGTCTCGGTGGCATCGAAGCGCAGGTCGCCGCCGATCGCAATGAAGCGGTTGATCTGACCGGTCCAGGCGTCACCCCCGGTGTCCAGATGCTTCGCTGGGAGCACGCCCTGGGCGAACGCCTCGCCGAAGGCGGTGCGCTCGCCGCCGCCGGTGGGGTTGACGTGGCACTGGCTGCACTTGAAGCCGTTGGCGACGGCAAGGTAAGGCTCGGCCTGTACTGCGCCGGCCAGGAGCATCCCGAGCAGGGCAGCCACCGCGCCCCAGGCGTACGGTGCACGCAGGGCGCTCGCATCCGCGCGGCCGGGGCGCCGCGTGGCTCTTTCCAACAGGGTGTATAGGGTTTGCACGCAGCGTAAGTGCGGCCGGGGATGCGCGCGGGTTTCCGTTCCCGCGAGACTTTATTCGTGCGCGCGCATGGAACCGCGGCGCGGTCCGGAGCCACTTACCTGCTGGACGCAAGGACCTGAGGCTTGGGGCTGGCGAAGCGTCAGCACCGGCATTCATACGGCGGGACCCCCCCACCCGCCGGCCAAGGAACTGTGGCCTGGCCGGCCCGGCACATGGAGTGTGCCGGGCCGGTGACTTAGCGGTGGTCGACGCTCAGGCCGCCGCGCGGCATGCGCTGATACAGCGGCCTCTTCGACTTCCAGCGCTTGTGCGACCACGGCTACGGGGTCTTACGCGCAGGCAGGCGCTGCTGCGTTTGCTGCAGGGGGCCGGACCTCGGCAAGCATTGAGCCTTAGGTCAGTTGATCGGCTGCGGCTGCGGCTGCGGTCGGGCAGGCGCGGGCCGCGAGCTGAGCAGGCGACCGAACTTCGGCGCGAGCCACTGCTCGATGTCGTCAATGACCGTGAACAGCGCCGGCACGATCACCAGCGTGAGCGCGGTCGAGGTGATCAGTCCGCCGATCACCGCGATCGCCATGGGTTTGCGCAGCGAGGAGTCGCCGCCCAGGCCCACCGCCACCGGCAGCATGCCGGCAATCATGGCCACGGTGGTCATGACGATCGGGCGCGCGCGCTTGTGCGTGGCCTCGACAATCGCGGTCGAGGCGGTCCTTGCCGGCGCGCATCTCCTCGATGGCGAAGTCCACCAGCAGGATGGCATTCTTGGCGACGATGCCCATCAGCATAAGTAGCCCGATCATAGCCCCGAGAGACATCGGGTTGCCCGTGATCAAAAGGGCGGCCACCGCTCCGCCGAAGGAGAGAAGCAGCGAGGAAAGAATCGTGATCGGCTGGAACACGCGCGCGAACAGCAGCACCAGCACCGCGAACACCATGAGGATGCCGGTGACCATGGCGAGCAGGAAGTTGGTCATCAGCTCGACCATGTACTTGGCTTGGCCAACGTCGACCTGGTGCACGCCCTGCGGCAGGTTCTTCAGCGCCGGCATCGCCTTGATCTTCTTCATGGCGGTGCCGAGCTCCACGCCGTTGAGGTCGGCGACGATGGACAGGCGGCGTGCCTGGTTGTAACGGCGCACTCGCGTGGGGCCCTCGCCGAAACTGATATCGGCCACGGCCTTGAGCGGCACGGCACCGCCGCTGGCGGTGGGCACCGGCAGGTTCTCCAGCGTTGAGAGGTCCTTGCGGCTGTCCTCGCTCAGGGACACGCGGATCGGTACCTGGCGGTCGGCCAGCGAGAACTTGGCGCTGTTCTGGTCCAGGTCCCCCATGGTGGCGATGCGGATGGTGTCGCTCAGGGCCGCGACCGTCACCCCCAGCTGCGTGGCGAGGTCCAGGTGCGGCCGCACCAGGATCTCCGGCCGCGGCATGTCGCCGTCGATGCCGGCGTCGCGCAGCTCCTTCAGCGCCCGCATCTCGGCGACCACCTCGCGGGCGCTCTTTTCGACCAGCTGCGGGTTGTCGCCGGTGATGTAGATATTGATGTCGCGGCCGTTGCCGCCACGGTTGAAGTGGATGCGTGCATCCGGGATCTTGGTGAACTCCTGAGCGAGCCGGTCCTCGAACTGCCGCTTGCTCTCCTTGCGGTGGTTCGGCTGCACCAGGTTGACCGCCAGGTTGGCGTTGCGCACCTCGCCGAAGCCGTCGCCGCCGCCGATGTTCTCCACCACTGAGGTGACCTGCGGCTGGCGCGCCAGCACGCGGTAGACCGCGGCAGAGGCGGCGGCCGTGTCCTCCAGGCGCGCGCCGGCGGGCAGCTCGATATTGACCTCGGTGTAGCTGTCGTCGTCGTCGCCGAAGAACGAGGTCTGCACGATCATCAGGCCGCCGATGGACAGCAGGAAGAATGCCAGGCCGCCGGCGAGCGTCTTCCAGCGGTTCGTCGTGACCCAGCGCAGCAGGCGCTGGTACCAGGCCATGACCGGGCCGTCCTCATGGTCGGCGATCTTGTCGGATTTCAAGGTGTAGGCGGCGATCACCGGGGTGATCAGGCGCGCCACCAGCAGCGAGAAGAACACCGCGGTCGCGACCGTCAGGCCGAACTGCTTGAAGAACTGCCCGGTCAGTGCCGCCCATGAAGCTCACCGGCAGGAACACCGCGATGATCGTGGCCGAGCATGCCACCACCGCCAGGCCGATCTCGTCCGCCGCATCGAGGGCGGCCTGGTAGCCGCTCTTGCCCATGCGCATGTGGCGCACGATGTTCTCGATCTCCACGATGGCATCGTCGACCAGCACGCCGGCAACCAGCGAGACCGCCAGCAGGCTGATCGAGTTGAGCGTGAAACCGAGCCACTGCATGACCGCGAAGGTCGGGATGGCCGACAGCGGAATGGCGAGCGCGGAGATCAGCGTGGCGCGCATATCGCGCAGGAACAGGAACACCACGAAGACCGCCAGCACCGAGCCTTCGAAGAGCGCACTCATCGCGGAGTCGTAGGTCTGCTTGGTGTAGATCGACTGTGGTGAAGATCTGGTTGATGGTGACGTTCGGGTTGTCCTTGCGGATCCTGGCGATCTCGGCGTCGACGTCCGCCATCACGGAGATGTCGGAAGTCCCCTTGGCCTTGAGGATGTTGAAGGTGGTCGCCGGGCGGCCGTTCAGGCGCGCCAGCGAACGGATCTCACCGACGCTGTCCCTGACGGTGGCCAGGTCGGAGAGCCGGGCGAAGCGTCCGCCGGAGAGCATGATCTGCGTATCGCCGAGACCGTGGGCGCTGCGCGCCTCGCCGAGCACGCGGATCGCCTGCTCGCCGCCGCCCAGCTGGGCGCGCCCGCCGGCAGAGTCGAGGTTCAGCTGGCGCAGCTGCGCATTGACCTGTGCGGCCGTCACCCCGAGGGCCTGCATGCGCGTCGGGTCCAGCTCAATGCGGATCTCGCGATTCACTCCACCGCCGCGGCTGACCTGCGAGACGCCCTCGATACCCAGCAGGCGCTTGCTCAGGGTGTTGTCGACGAACCAGGACAGGTCCTCGTCCGAGAGCGCACTGCTGCTGACCGCATAGGAGGCGACGTAGTTGGCGTCGGCGTCCATGCGCGCCACGACCGGCTCCTGGATGCCCTGCGGGCAGGTCGACGCGCACCTTGGAGACTGCATCGCGTACGTCGGCGACCGCGCGATCGATCGGGCGTGCCGATGGCGAACTCGATGAACACCCGCGACTGTCCCTCGATCGCCAGCGAGGTGATGCTGTCGATGTTGCCGATGCTGGCGACCGCCGCTTCGACCTTCTGCATGATCTGGGTCTCGATCTCCTGCGGGGATGCACCCGGCTGGGAGACCAGCACCTGCACGCCGGGGAAGGAGATGTCGGGGTTGAGCGTGCGCGGCAGGCGGAAGAAGGCGACCAGCCCCATGAAGACCAGCACCACGAACAGCACCACGGGTGTGACCGGGTGGCGGATCGCCCACGCAGACATGTTCTTCATGGCGTGCCTCTACTTGGCGGCGCTGGCAGGCGCCGGCGCGATGCGAACTTCTTCACCCTCGCGCAGGAAGCCGCCCGCGGTGGCCACCACGCGCTCGTTGCCGGTGAGTCCCGAGCTGATGATGGTGCCAGCATCGGTCATCCCTGAGACCTTGACCGGGTGGCGTTCGACCTTATTGGCCGAGTTGACGATCAGCACATAGCTGCCGCTGCCGTCCGCCATCACCGCGGTCTGCGGCAGCACCGGCCGCTGCGCCTTGTCGACCGAGACCTCGGCGCGGGCGAAGGCGCCCGGGACGCAGGGTGCGGATCGGGCTTGAGCTGGATGCGGATGTCACCCAGGCGCGTGGCCGGGTCGATAATGGCCCCCAGCAGGCGCACCGTGCCCTCGAATGGGCGGCTGATGCCCGTGAGGTACACCGTCGCCGCCTGGCCGGTCTTGACGACGGAGAGGTCCTGCTCGGCGATCTGGCCGCGCATTTCCACCTCGCCGCCGCTGGCGATGCGGAACAGCGGCTCACCGCCGGGGTTGGCGATCTGTCCCACCTCGGCGTGCCGGGTCAGTACGACCCCATCGACCGGGGCGCTCAGGTGCGTGCGGGCCAGGCGCGCTTGCGCCTCGGCCAGCTGCGCGGCGACGACCTTGACGTTCGCCGCATCGGTGACCGAGGTCGCGCGACGCTTCTCGATGTCCTCGGCGGACAGTGCGCCGGCGGCTTCCACGCCTTGTGCGCGCTTGAATTCCGCGGCCGAGAGCGCCGCCTGGGCGCGCGCCTGCTCGAGTGATGCCGCTAGCCGGTTCACCTGCTGCACCAGCACTGAGTCGTCGATCCGCGCCAGCTGCTGGCCGCGCTTGACGTGATCGCCGGCCTCAACGAATACGCCGGTGATTCGCCCCGTGTCGCCCTCGTTGGCGATTGGCATGTCGTAGCGCGCGGCGATCGCGCCGGTAAAGGTCACGCTCGAGGTCACCGACTGCAGCGCGGGCACGACGATCGTGATCAGCGGCAGCTCAGCGCGGTCTGCGAGCGTGTTGGCCGGGGGCTTGGAGTGCCCGAAGATCTTCCACGCGAGCACCACCGCGATGAGCACCGCGAGCACGACGCCGCCGATGATGAGCCGGCGACGGGTGTTGCCCGCGGCACCGGCGGGCGGGACTTCCGCAGGCGCGCTCACCGCGACGCGTTCCGGTGATACGCGATCGCGGCCGATCCATGCCACCGGTTCAGAAGGACTGTCGTCCGGATCGGGAAGATGGTCCAGGTTCGTGCCCACAGCGCAATTCCTTTTATCTGGTCCGGCATGCATCGCCGGTCAGGTTCGATTGCGCACGAGTCTAAACGCCTCATATGCAATCTTCCGTCCGAATCGCCCAGTCGATGCCACCGGGCGACGGGCCGAAACGCAGGGTTCGGGGATGGCGCCGGGAGTGGTCACCCAGGGCCATCCCCGCCGCATCTCACACGTTTCCGCTTCCGTAATAAGTCATTGTTTAATAAGGACTGTGGCGACCCATCGATTGAGGGGCGTCGTCACTGAATCCCATGGCTGGCCGCGGTAACATCAGGCTAATTGGCTGCAAAGTGCAGCACCATACGCTCAATGCCGGCCTGCCACTGCCTCTGGCCTCTTGGGTACTTGGCAAGCCGCCAAGCATAACAGGCGCTCCAGGCAGCTTCTATGACAGCTGATTTCCCAACACCTCAAAACACCAGAGTCGTTACTGCCAAGGAAGTTCACTCGCTGCGGCACAAGACCACGCCGTGCAAGGTGGGGCGTGGGGGCGCCCTGGTGCTGTACCGATATGCAGCCAAGGAGCGGGGCGCTCCTTTCGGCACCTATTCTGAGGTGTTTCCGGGTGCTGACAGAACTGGTTCACCGCGCCGCGCGCGGCGCAGGCGCGGCTGCGCCGAGAGCAAATGAATTCTCCGCGTCTTTGGGCCACCACCGCTGCCCTGACAAGCGAGCGGGGATTGGCGGCCTCTCTGATCGGGCTGCAACCAACGCACGCACAGCCGAACAAGACCAGAGCCGCATCCAACACGGAAGAGCGGCTGGTCGAGCGCCAAGCAATGGTGCAGTCGGGGGCCGACTATCTGGATACACTTCGGGCAATGAACTGCAGTGCCAAAGTTGCGGGCGCGGGGGCGCGGGGCTGGGGATGATCAAATCGCTGGCCTACAGAGTCGCCTCCTTCGCAGCCGTTCCTCGTCTACTGCAAAATGCATTAGCTCCGGGGGCCGCGACGATACTCATGTATCACGCCGTCACCAAGACGCCCTTGGCGGTTGAGGATTGGAGCTTTGTCTGGCAGGGGCACTTCCGCGAGCAGATGCTCTACCTGAAGAAACACTGCCAGGTAGTACCGCTGCGTGACATCCCGCAACGAGTCCGCGGGGCAGCGCGGCGCCCCTTGGTAGCGCTCACCTTCGATGACGGCTTCCAGAACAACTACGGCGTGGCGCTTCCCATCCTGCAGGAGCTTGATCTGCCGGCCACGATCTTTCTCGCGACCGACTTCATTGGCTCCGATGACACCCCGTGGTTCTGCCGGATCAACGAGGCTCTGACACTAACCTCATTGACGCGACTGGACTGGGACGGGGAAGCCTACGAGCTGTCGAATCGGCTGCACCGCGCTGAGGCGCAGGCACGTTTTCAAGTGCGCCTGAAGAGGTTTCACCATTCCGAGTTGCTCGAGAGGGCCCGGCAACTGATCACGGCACTTGGCGATCGCCCCGGAAAGCCGATACCCATCGGTTCCCCTTACAGGATGCTGGCGCCGGCCGAAGTCGCGGAGATGGCGCGGACGGGGCTCATCGAGTTCGGCGCCCATACCTGTTCGCATGCCATCTTGAGCGGGTTGTCGCCTGCAGAGCGCAGCCGGGAAATTACCGCCTCGCTGGCGGCCGTGGAGGGGCTGACTGGCGCACCGTGTACCCTGTTCGCCTATCCCAACGGTCGTGCCATCGACTATGGCCCCTGCGACGTGGCCACGCTGCAGGACCGTAAGATCGATGTCGCCGTGACGACGATCGCGGGCCCCAACGATCCTGCGGTGCCGGCGCTCGAGATGCGCCGTTACATGATCGGGGCCGGCACACCCCTCGGGCAATTCAAGCTCGTGACTCACCACATCCTGTGGAAACTGCGGAACTAGCATGCGCATTCTGGTCACGGACGCGCACGAGCTGGCCGGGCTGGGGGCGATCCGATCGCTCGGCAGAGCAGGTCATCGGGTCGTGGCGGCGTATCCGGGCAAGGTGCAGCGCCCGGCAAGCACCTATTCGCGCTACTGCGACACGCAGCGGACTTATCCGGATCCATGGCTCTCGCAGCCGGGCTTCTCTGAATGGCTCATCGCGAATGCATCAGACGTAGATCTGATCCTGCCCATCTCCGAGGCGGCCCTGCTGGCCGCAGTGTCCTGCCGCGCGCAGCTGCCGCCGGGGGCGCTGGTGGCTCCGGCGACCGCGGCACTGGAATACACGCTGAGTAAACGCCGGGCCACCGCCAAGGCGCTGGCGCTCGGAATTCCCTGCCCGCGGACCGCCTTCTCCGTGGAAGGAGTCCCGCAGATGCAGCCTCCGTGGATCGTGCGCACGGATAATCGCCTGGCGGACGACGGCTCATACCGCAAGGGTCGCACCTGGTATCTCGAGGACTCAGGCGAGCTGATGGATCTGTTGCGCGAACTCACCGAAGACGGTGAGCAGTGGATGGTCCAGGAGCACATCGTCGGCAAGGGCGGGGGTGCCTTCGTCCTGATGCGGGGCAGTCAGGCGGTCCTGGAATTTGCGCACCAGCGCATTCACGAAGTGCCTTTTTACGGCGGCGTTTCCTCGTTGCGCCGGAGCGTGCGCGATGGCGCCACGGTGGCGACCGCGGTGCAGTTGTTTGCTTCAATCGGGTACGAGGGCGCCGCCATGTTCGAATTTCGGCGCTCGCACCTGGATCAGGTGCCCTATTTCATCGAGATCAATGGCCGCCTGTGGGGATCATTGGCTCTGGCGCTGCACGCCGGAGCGGATTTTCCTGCGCAATTGGTAGCGGCTCATGCGGGCAGCGCAACGGCGCCGAATGATTACGCGGCTGGGATTTACTGTCGCAATGTCTATCCGGGGGAAACGGACTATCTGCGTTCCGTATTGGCCGTCAGTGGCCCGGTTCGTGGCGTGCAGCCACCAACGAGAGCGCACGCAATGCTGGAGTTCTTCAGGTTATTTCTCACCCCGCGTATGCACTACGACTACTTCTGGCTCAGCGATCCGCTGCCGTGGCTGCGGGAAAGCCTTCGCGCTTGCGGCCATGTCGTCCAGTCGCGCTGGAGCAAGTGGACAAGCAACCTGCACCAGCGGCGTTTGCTGCAGGAACTGGAACGCAGGCGCCGGACCGGTGCGCCTGATTTACGCCGCGTCCTGTTCCTGTGCTACGGGAACATCTGCCGCAGTGCGTTTGCGGGTGTCTACTGGAACCAGAACGGCGCCTTGCCGAGCTCGCGTTCTGCCGGATTCCATGAGCAGCGCAACCGGCGCACGCCGCCACGCATTTCCAGGCTGGCGAAGGAGTTCGGTGTCGACCTGACGGGTCACCGTTCGAGCGTGGTCAATTCCGAGGCGGTCGAACACGCCACGGCGATCTTCGTCATGGATGGACAGAATACCGAGGCCTTGCTCCAGGCGTTCCCCGCGGCGCGCCCGAAGACCTGGTTGCTGGGGTCGTTCGGCGGTGTGCGTGCCATAGAAGATCCGTACTCGCTGCCGGAGATCGAGGCAAGCGCCTCGCTTCGGCAGGTCAAGCAGAGCATCGACGCGCTCGCGGCCGGTTATGCCAGCTCCGCAACCGCGGCGCCATCACGCCTGGCCGTGCATGAGTGACAGGTACAGCGCTGCGTGCGCTTCGCACATCCGCTGCAGGGTGAATTTCTCCTCGACCAGCTGACGCGATCTCTGCCCCATCCTCGCGCGCGCGGCAGGGTCGGAGTAGATGGCGATCAATGCGCGGCGAAAGGCCTCCGCATCACGCGGGGGAATGACTCGCCCATTGTCCCCGTCGATGACGGCTTCGGCATTGCCGCCGACATCGGTGACGATCATCGGCAGGCCGACGGCCATTTTCTCCAGCACGGAGTTGGAAAACCCCTCGTTGCCCGCCGGCAGCAGGCAACCCAGATCCATCGCGTGCAAGTACCCGGCGACATCGGTGACGTCATTGATGATCTGCACCCGCAGCTCTGCGCATTCCCGAACGTAACGGTTGCGAAAGTGTTCGAGCAGCGGGCCGCCGCCCATCGCCAGGATTCTCAGGCGCGGTATTTCACGTGCTGCGGCGAACGCACCCTCAAAGAAGACGTCGTAGCTCTTTTCTGGCCTGAACCTGGCGACCATGCCCACTACGAAGTCATCGCCGGTGAAGCCGAGGCGCTCGCGTGCCTGGGTTCGTTGCTGCGGTGTGGG
The DNA here is from genome assembly GCA_963794975.1 of uncultured Pseudomonadota bacterium. Taxonomy (GTDB): domain Bacteria; phylum Pseudomonadota; class Gammaproteobacteria; order Steroidobacterales; family Steroidobacteraceae; genus 13-2-20CM-66-19. The sequence goes on from CAWCGL010000010.1 coordinate 252,668, forward strand.
CGGCGCAAAGGCACTGGTATCGACGCCATTGTAAATGCGCACGATCTTGGACCGGGGCACCTGCTCTCCGGTCACGACTACGTCACCGATCGAATCGGCGACAACGATGACCTTCTCAAACAGGCCACGGAGACGTCGGTTCAAGAAGTAGTGCCTGGGCTTCTTGAGCGCACCGGCATCGCGCTTGCTCGACACGATGTGCCTGACGCCCGACAGCCTTGCGATGACCGCTCCATAGGTGTCGGACTTCTGGTGAAAGGTCTGGACGATGTCAGTCTCGTTGGCGCGGATGATCTTCGACAGTTCCAGCGCGCGCGGCAGCGCTCCCGGCGCGTACTCTCGCGTCACTGGCACGTGGATGACGGGAATGCCCGCGGCCCTGATTGCATCGACCCAGCGGTTTGGAGCCAGATCCAAGACGACGATCCGGCAGCGGAACTGTTCCCGCGGCAGCTGACCAACAAGGTAAGTGAGATGTCTCTCGGTCCCTCCCGTTCCATGAAAGTGATCCATGATGTACAGGATGTTGATAGGTCGAGACACTCTTGGGGTTCCTTCCGCTCCCGCAGCCCCAAAACGCACCCCGCAGCTGCGCTGCGGCAGGCCCTAAACCGCTGAGGTCTCCACCCGGGAGGCCCGGCGGCGCGGTCTTAGGGCGAGGTGGATATGCCGGGAATAGGATTCGAACCTACGACCCACGCATTACGAATGCGTTGCTCTACCAACTGAGCTATCCCGGCTTAGGCCACGGAAAGCCGGGCATTCTACATTCTTTTCAGCAGCGTAGCCGGACCCGCGCAGGGGCCCGGGCGGGGTAACCAGTGGGAGCAGGGCGCGGCCGGGGGCGCCGTAGCCGGCGGAGTCTAGTTCCTGCGGCGCAGTCGGATAACCAGGTCGACGCCGGCGACTTCCATCCCCGGCGGCGGGGTCGGCATGCTGCTGAACTGCACCGAGTCGACGGGCAGGTCGATGAGCGCCCCGCTGGTCAGGTCATGGAAGTGGTAGTGCGCCCCGACGTTGGAGTCGAACCACGCGCGCGAGTTGTCCACCGAGAGTTGGCGGATCAGCCCATGACCTGCGAACAGGTTAAGCGTGTTGTAGACGGTCGCCTTGGAGACGCGGGCACCGGCAGCGCGCAGGCTGGCCAGTATTTGTTCTGCCGAGAGGTGCTGGGGGCCGCTGAGGAGCAGGGAGGCGATACGCACGCGCTGTGCCGTGGGGCGGATACCGCAATCGGTCAGGCGCTGCTCGCAGCCAAGGGCCTCGGCAGTTGCCGTGAGGTTGGTTAGTTGCATAGCGCGCGCATTATACGGACGTGCAGCAGAATTAAAACGGGCGTACAGAAAAAAACATCATGTCAGGGTTTCCCCTGACACATTTTTGTGCGATAGGCGAACAAGTCAGGCTGCCGCCGATCGGAGGCGAAGGGTGTGGCGAATTTTCACCGCCATCGATCAGCGCCGACTCGCCTGAACGCGCCCTGGACCTACGAGGCGGGGGCTCACGGGTGTCCGAGGTTGGCGGCGAGGAAGGCCTCGAGCTTGCGGTACAGCGTGAGGCGCATCTGTGGCCGCAGCAGGCTGTGCTCACCGTCCTTGATGACCACCAGTTCGTACGGCACGCCGTGCTGCTTGAGCGCCTTGGCCATCGCCTCGCTTTGCGAGAGGCGCACGGTGGAGTCATCGTCGCCGTGTACCAGGAGGATCGGTATCTTGATCTGGTCCGCGTGTAGCACCGGGGATTGCGCGGCCAGTTGCGCCTTGTCCGTGCCGGTTGAGTCACGCGCCGCCTCGCGTCCGCCGTAGAATTGATCGTCATCGCGCGCCAGCTGCGACATGTCCGAGACGCCGGCGATGCTCACCGCACAGCGGTACAGCTGCGGTTCCTTCACCGCGGCCGTCAGCGCCGCGTAGCCACCATAGCTCCAACCAACGATGCACATGCGCTGCGGATCGGCTATGCCCTGGCTGACCAGCCAGTGGGCCCCGGCCGTGATGTCATCGTGCATGATCGTACCCCAGGCCTGGTGCCCGGCCTTGCGCCAGTCGTCGCCGTAGCCGGTGGAGCCGCGGAAATTCAGCTGCAGCACCGCGTAGCCGCGGCTGGCCATGACCTGCACCATGCCGTCGTAGCCCCACTCGTCGCGCGCGTAGGGACCGCCGTGCGGGTACACGACCGCCGCGACTGCCTTGCCCGGGTCGGTCCCGACCGGCAGCGTCAGGTAGCCGTGGATGCTGATGCCGCCGGGGCCGGGTACCACCACCGGCTTGGTGGAGGCGAGCGTAGCCTGCGAGAGCGCGCTGCTCACGCGGCCGATCCTGGTGAGCTCGTGCTTGGTCATGTCGAGCGCGTCGTAGACCCCGGGCTCCACGTCCGAGTAGGAGTGGATCAGCATGATGTGGCCATCGCGCGAGACCGAGGTCACCGTGTGGAAGGCCCCCGGGAGGTCCTTGTCGATCGCCCGGTTGATCGCCCCCGCCTCCGGGTCGACGAACTGGATGTGCGGCTTGTCGTCGTTGTAGAGGAAGCCGACGACGTGCTGATCGCTCGGCCAGGTGATGATGCCGTCCACGTCGACGTCCGGGCGCGCAAACATCAGCTGGTAATCACTGTTCTCGTTGAGGTCCATCTGCCAGACCGCCTCGCGCTTTTGCTGCGAGGACAGCACGAACAGCTGGTTGGGCAGCGGCCCGAAGGCCAGCGGCGAGAAGCTGCCGCCCTCGAAGCGCTTGAACTTCTCCAGCGTCCGCCACTCGTCCTTGGCGCTGTTGCGCGCAATATATACAGCCTCGTCGCGCCGGTAGCCGTAGCCGAAGCGCACGACACCGTCGCGGTCGGCGATCCATTCCAGCACCGGTTCGCGACGGCCGACCACGGTGCGCAGCGCACCGCTGCCGACGTTCAGGGTGTAGACGCTCGGAAACACCGAATCCTCGTCCGCCATCTGGAGGAGCACGTGCTCCGGGTCATCCGGCAGCCAGTGGATGATCCGGTCCTGCATCTGCACGTTGGCGACGGTCGAGGCTGCCCAGGCCTGGCTCTGGAACAGGACCTTCATATGGCTGCCGTCGCTGTCGAGCACGACCATGCGCGAGGCCGGGTAGGGCACGCCGTAGTCGTGCTCGACGCCACGGAAGCGGCATAGCAGCCGCGCGTTGGTCTTGAAGTTGCAGGCCACCACCTCGTAACTCCCGCCCGTGCCGTGCAGCACCGGGTGCGGTTGCGAGGTCTTTTGCAGTTCGCGCACGGCGACGTAGCGCTCGCCGGAAACCGTGGTGAGGTAGACAACCTTGGTGCCGTCCGGTGAGAGGCTCGGCGCGGCCATCTCCGGGCCGGCGGCGAATTGCTCCAGCGGGATCAGCGGCGCGGCGCGCGCCAGCCCCGGCAGCACCAACACCCAGGCGCATACGCGCACACCCACATGCGAACGACAGACTCGCATCGGCATACCCCCTGCGGACCACTGCGGGTCCGTGCCACCACAGTCTAGCTCAAGCTGCGGCGGCTGTGGGTAGGGCAGGCGGGTGGCAGATGGATGTTATGTCGCGGCGAGCTTGCTCTGCAGGTGCGCGGCCAGTTCCGCAATGGTGGGGAAGTCGAACAGCTCCGTGAGGTCGATCTTGCCGGGGTACTCGCGGTCGATCTGCTCGTGGATCTCGATCAGCTTCAGCGAGCTTGCCCCGATCTCGAACAGGTTGTCGTTGACGTCGATGCGCTTGCCGGCGAGGGCGGTGTCGCAGATGTTCTTGAGCTTCTCCTCGATGACGCTGCGGGTGCCGCTGACCGGTCCGCGCTGGGCAGCCTGCAGCGCCTCCAGCCCCGCCAGCTGCGCGGCGAACTCCCCGTCCACGAACGCCTCCTCCAGGGCATGGCGCTGGATCTTGCCGCTGGTGGTCTTGGGAATGCGCTTGACCGGGACGACCGCTGCAACTTCCAGGCCCGTCTGTTCGTTGACGAGCCGCGCGGCCTGCGCCGCCACCGGTACGAACTCGGCCAGCTCGCCGCGATGCAGTACGAACAGCACCAGCGCCTCGGTCTGCGCGCCGCGCGCGCGCACGCCGGCGGCCACCACCTTGCCCAGCTCCAGGCCTGGCGCCTGCTGCGCGATCGCCTCCAGATCGTGCGGGTAATAGTTCTGCCCGTTGACGAAGATGATCTCCTTGGCGCGCCCAGAGACGAACAGCTTCCCGTCGTGCATCAGGCCCAGGTCCCCGGTGCGCAGCCAGCCGTCGGCGCTGAACGCGGCGGCATTGGCCGCGGCATTCTCGAAATAGCCGCGCGTGACGTTGTCGCCGCTGATGTGGATGTGGCCGATATGCTCCGGCGGCAGCACGCGGTCCTCGCCATCGGCAATGCGCACCCGGCAGTAGGGGATGGCCGTGCCCTCGGACACCAGCACCACCGCATCCTTGTCGCCGCCGGGCACCGCGACCACCGGCGTGCCGGCGTTCATCCGGTGGCGGTCGAGCGCCAGCGTGCGCAGCGGCGCCCCGACGGCGGGGAAGCTCACCGCCAACGTGGCTTCCGCCAGCCCGTACACCGGGTACATGGCGGTGCGCTTGAGCCCGGATGGGGCGAGGCGCCTCAGGAACTCCTCGCAGAGCTCGACCGAGATCGGCTCGGCGCCATTGAAGATCAGGCGCACGGCGGACAGATCGAGGTTCTCCGGGGTGCGCTCGCCCAGCACCTTCAGGTAGTGCCGGTAGCCGAAGTTCGGCGAGCACAGGATGGTCGCGCGCACGCGGGCGGCCACGGCCATCCACAGCAGCGGGCGGCGCACGAACAGTTCCGTCGGCATCAGGTGCGGTGCATGCGGTGCGCGAACATCATGATGTGCATGCCGATGAGCCCCATGTCGTGGGTCAGCGGCATCCAGGAGAGGTTGACGTCGTTCTCGTTCCAGCAGCGACTTCGCCCGAGCCGCGCGCGTTGGCGAGGATGTTGCGGTGCGTGAGCACGATGCCCTTGGGCTCGCTGGTCGAGCCGGAGGAGAACTGGATGAACGCCGTGTCGTCGGGCGTGACGTCTGTACGCTGCCGGCGCGCGAGATGTCGTCGATGTCCTCGGCAGAAAAGTGCGCCGCGCAGCGCGTCGTACAGTGCCTGCTCGCCCGCCTGGGCGGCGAAGGCGCCGATGCGGTCGAGCGAGCGCTTGTCGGTGTAGATGAAGGGCTTGCCGAGGCTGCGCGCGATGCGCAGCAGCTTGTGGTTGTGCTCGTCGCTGATGCCGAGCGCCACGGGCACCGGCACGATGCCGCCCAGCAGCCGCCGCCCAGAACACATCGAGGAACTGCTCGTTGTTGGCGAGGTAGATGATGAGCTTGTCGCCGCGGCTGCGCGCCCAGCTTCTGCAGGTGGAACAGGATGCCGAGCGCGCGCTCGTACAGCTCCGCGAAGGACACGACGCGCGCATCGTTTTCGCCGTCGACGTAGCTGATGCTGCGCGGCACCGCGCGGTTGGCCTCCAGCAGCTCGACGAGGGTGTTCACTTTCTGGATCATCGTTCGTTCCAATTTCATCTGCAGCGGGTAGCTGGTGCGCAGGTTGATCTGCGCCTCGAGCTCGAGCGGTTTGTCCGGCACGTAGCGCAGCCGGTAGCGGCGCGCCAGCTTATATAGGTGCATGTACATCTCGTACAGGGCGAGGGTCTCGCCGATGCAGTGCCGCGGACCGGCGGCGAACGGCATGTAGGCGAAGCGCGGGCGCTCGCCCTCGTGGTCCGGTCGAAGCGCTCGGGGCGGAAGGCGTCCGGGTCGTTCCAGTACTGCGGATGGCGGTGCAGTAGGTACAGCGGCAGCAGCACGTTGGTGCCGGCCGGCACCTCGAAGCCGCCGAGCACGTCCGCCTCGATCGTGCGGCGCGACAGCAGCCAGCCGGGCGGATAGAGCCGCAGCGCCTCGTCGACGACGTTCTGCGTGTACGCCAGAGCCTCCATGCTCCGAGTCCCGGGGCGGGCTTCCCGGCCGCCGCGTCGATTTCGGCGTGCAGCTGGGCTTCGGCTTGGGGGTTCTGCGAGAGCAGGTACCAGGTCCAGTTGAGCCCGCTCGCGGTGGTCTCGTGGCCGGCGACGATCAGCGTCATCGCCTCGTCGATGAGCTCGCGCTCGGACATCGGCGCGCCGGTTTCCTTGTCGCGCGCGTCGATGAGCATCTGCAGGAAATCGAAGTGCTCTCTCGCCGGCGGCGCGGCGGCGCGCGATCATTCCGCGACCAGCTTGGTGAGGGAGCGGAACTTGAAGGCGAACTGGAGGTCGCGTGCCGGCTCCTTGGTCACCATGTCGAAGGGATTGGCGCCCAGCTCGGAGTCAGGCGGTCGAGGTCGCGGCCGAAGATCGACAGCAGCACGATCTCGAGCGTGAGCTCGCTCATGTCGTCGGTGACGTTGATCGGCTCGCCGCGCGCGCTGATCTGCTCCCAGCTCGCGATGAAGCGCTCGTTGCCCGCGTCGATGACGGCGCGCGAACTCGGTGATCACGCGGCGGTGGAACAACGGCTGCATCATGTAGCGCTGGCGTTTCCACAGCTCGCCCTCGCTCGTCATGATGCCCTTGCCCAGCAGGATCTTGACCCGGTCGAGGCCGAGCCCTTGGTGTAGTTGCGGTGGTTGGACACCAGCACGCGCTTGACGTCATCCGGGTGGTGGATGACATAGGTATAAGATCCGCGTGCCGGCACGAACACGCGATAGGTGTCTCCATGGGTCCTGAACAGCTCGATCATCCGCTCCAGGGAGTCATCCGTGGAGCCGATGTCGAATTGTGATTCAGCCTCTGGCGGATCGGTGTTCGCGGGCGCGGCGGCTGTCATGCAAGTTATTGAAAGCCAAACCTTAATCTTATATCACACGGACCTCACGGATCAGTGGCCGGAAGAGGGAGGCCAGGCGCTTGCAGCCCAGCTGCCGTACCTCAAGCGCCTGTCGGTGGCCTCCGGCAGCGCGGCCGCGCGCGCCAGCCTCGCCGGCATCGCGCTCGCGCTGCGCGCGCTGGCCGCGGTGCTGGGCCGTCCCGTGGCGGCGGCGGAATTGGTGTTTGCCGCCGATGCAAAGCCGCGGCTGGACGCGGACGCGGACTTCAGCATCGCGCACTCCGCAAATCTGGTCGGCTGTGCGGCGCTGCGCGGCGCGCAGGTGGGGTTCGACCTGGAGCAGGGCACGGACAGGCGTCTCGAGAACTGGGTGGCGCGCGAGGCGGTGGTCAAGGCCGCAGGTCTGGGCGTGCGTGCCATGAACGAAGTGGCCCTGAGCCCGGATGGCGCGCTGTGCCGCGGTGCCCGCTGGCACGGGCGCAGGCTCGAGAGCTTTCCCGGCGCCACCGCCTGCCTCATGACCAGCGTGCAGGTGGCCGCGGTGCAGCTGCGGGCGCTCACGCTGGCGGACCTGTTCTCATGAGCAACGACGACGACGGCGCGCTCCGCAACACGATCTACAAGACCGCCACGCGCTCGGGCCGCAGGATGACCCCGGCGCGGCGCCTGCTGTATCGCATGGCGGTGCCGGTCATGCTCGCGGTCTTCCGGCTGTGGTGGCGGCTGGCGCGCGTGGTGCGCGTGCTCGGCGCCGAGCACCTGGAGGCGGCCCTGGCGCGCGCGCCTTCGCTGGTGCCGTGCTACTGGCACCAGCACCAGCTGTACTGCGGCAAGTACCTGCTCGAGCAGCGCGGCCGCGGCCTCACGGTCGGCTGGCTGATCAGTCCCTCGGTCGACGGCGAGCTCGGCGCCATGCTGGTGCGGCGCCTGGGCGGGGCGGTCATCCGCGGTTCCTCGACGCACACCGGGGCGCGCGCCCTGCGCGATTACTACACCGCGCTGGTGAAGGAGCAGGTCTCCCCGGTGCTCACCCCGGATGGCCCGCGCGGGCCGCGCTTCAAGTTCAAGCCCGGAGCGCTGCTGCTGGCGCAGATGTCCGGACGACCGATCCTGCCGATGGCGTACGCGGCCTCGCGCGCCTGGCTGGTGAAGTGGGACAAGTTCGTCATCCCCAAGCCCTTCGCGCGCATCGTGGTCGCGCTCGGGGAGCCGGTGTACGTGCCGCGCGTGATCGATGCGGCCGGCTTCGAGGCACTGCAGGCGCAGATGGAAGCGCGCCTGAAAGAGCTGTATGCCGCCGCGCGCTCGGCCCTGCGCGCGCGGAGTGAGGCCCTCATTCCGGCACCGGCGGGTGCCCGCAGCCGGGATTCTGTTAACTCGATGAAGCTGAGAGTAAACAGGGTCTTAGCTTGTGTTCCTTCTTCGTTGTGCGAGAATCGACCGCAAGCGCCTAATAAATAGTGCCGGCGGGCCTTCAACACCGTGACGGGGTGTGACGTCCGGTGTGAATCAATTGGTTACGCTGCGCCATGGGATTGCGGGAGGCGACGGCTAATGACGACTGTGCCGCCGGATAAGCCGGCGGACTTCACGGCCTCGGACATTTTGTCCGCGGATGCCTGGACGGGCCGCGCGCCCAAGCCCGTTCTGGGCATCGACGTGGTGTGCACCAAGATCGCCGTGGACTTCCAGAACATGCGCAAGCAGGACCTGGATGAAACCATCCGGCGCAACCTGGAGCTGCTGCGCACCGCCACCGGTTCCGACTGCGCCTTCCTCGCCCCGCTCACCCCCGATTCGCTGATCTTCACCCAGGTGCGCATGGCACGCGGTGCCTTCGCCCAGTGCCGGCCGGAGGCGCTGGCCGGGGCGAACCTGGAGTCCTTCCCCTGGCTGCACGGGCGCATCGAGCACCTGCGCCTCTCGGAGCTGCGCGACAGCGCCAGCCCGCGCAAGGAGCAGGCCGCGGAAGCGGCGCGCTTCGCGGAGCTGTACATCGGCTCGGCGCTGCTGGTGGCGCTGGTCGTGCAGGGCAAGCCGGCCGGCTTCCTGGGGCTTGCGCACACCATGCCGCGCGGCCCCTGGGACGTGAACCAGCAACTGCTGATGAAGCTCATCGGCACCAGCCTTGCCACCGGGCTGGAGCGCATCCGCATCGAGGCGCGCCTGAGCAAGCTCGAGGAGCGCACCAACCTCTCCCAGGCCGCGGCCAACGATGGCGTGTGGGACTTCGACGTCGAGACCAACGAGGTGTACTTCTCGCCGCGCTGGAAGACGATGCTCGGCTACGGCGACGAGGACATGCAGGGCTCGCCGGACTGGCGCAGCCTGGTGCACCCGGATGACCTGGCGCGCGTGCAGGCGCTGATCCGCGACCACGTCGCCGGCAAGAGCACCATCTTCGAGAGCACGCACCGCATGCGCCACCGCAACGGCGAGTGGCGCTGGGTCATCAGCCGCGCCACCGCGCGCGTGGATGCGCACGGGCGCCTGCTGCGCCTGGTCGGCGTCGAGCTCGACATCACCGAGCGCAAGCTGTACGAGGAGGCGCTGTTCCGCGAGAAGGAGAGCGCGCAGATCACCCTGCAGTCCATCGGTGACGGCGTGATCACCACGGACGCGAACTCCACCATCGACTACATCAACCCGGTCGCCGAGGAACTCACCGGCTGGCGCCTGGAGGATGCCATGGGGCGCCCCGTGGAGGAGATCTTCCGCGCCTTCCACGAGGAGACCTGCGAGCCGCTGGAGAACCCGCTGTCGGTGGCCATCCGCCGCATCCGCCCGATCAAGTCCGTGCGCCCGATGCTCCTGATCCGCCGCGACGGCAACGAGCTGTACGTGGAGAGCACCGCGGCCCCGATCCGCGATGGCCACGGCCACGTGGCCGGCGGCGTGCTGGTGTTCCATGACGTCTCCGAGTCGCGCGAGCTGAACCGGCGCCTTTCCTACCACGCCAGCCACGACCTGCTCACCGGCCTGGTGAACCGCCGCGAGTTCGAGAGCCGCATGGAGCGGGCCCTCAAGAGCGCCAAGGCGCGCGAGGCCTCCTACGCCCTGTGCTACCTGGACATCGACCAGTTCAAGATCGTCAATGACACCTGCGGCCACAGTGCCGGCGATGCCCTGCTGGGGCAGGTCGGGGCGCTGCTGAAGTCCAAGGTGCGCTGGCGCGACACGCTCTCGCGCCTGGGGGGCGATGAGTTCGGCATCCTGCTGGAGAGCTGCTCGCTGGATGAGGCGATGCGCACCGCCGAGACCCTGCGCGAGGGCGTGCGCAACTTCCGCTTCACCTGGGAGGACCGCGTGTTCCGCCTGGGCGCGAGCATCGGCGTGGTGCCGATCACCGCCGACAACGAGGACGTGGCCTCGATCCTGTCCGCGGCCGATTCCGCCTGCCAGGCGGCCAAGGAGGGCGGCCGCAACCGCGTGCACAGCTTCGCGGAGAATGACATCGAGCTCATGCGCCGCCGCCGCGAGATGCAGTGGGCGGCGCGCATCAACGCCGCGCTCGAGGAAGGGCGCTTCGAGCTGTACCGCATGGCCATCCAGCCGCTGCAGCGCGTCGAGGTCGGCGCGCACTACGAGCTGCTGCTGCGCCTGAAGGACGAGACCGGGCGCATCGTCGCCCCGAATGACTTCATCGCCGCCGCCGAGCGCTACGGCATCACCCCGGCGATCGACCGCTGGGTGATCGAGAACGCCTTCCGCTGGCTGGTCTCCGAGGCCGACGAGCGGCAGAACCTGCTGCGCTGCTCGATCAACCTCTCCGGCCAGAGCCTGGGCGATGACAAGTTCCTGCCCTTCGTGATCGACCAGTTCCACAGAAGCGGCCTGGATGCCTCGAAGATCTGCTTCGAGATCACCGAGACCGCCGCGGTGGCGAGCTTCAGCCAGGCCAACCGCTTCATCCAGGCGCTCAAGGAGCTGGGGTGCAAGTTCGCCCTCGATGACTTCGGCACCGGCCTGTCATCGTTCGGCTACCTCAAGCACTTCCCGGTCGATTACCTGAAGATCGACGGCAGCTTCGTGCGCGAGATCCTGCGCGACCCGATCGACCGCGAGATGGTGCGCTCGATCAACGAGATCGGGCACCTCACCGGCAAGCAGACCATCGCCGAGTTTGCCGAGAACGCCGAGATCATCCAGATGCTCACCAGCCTCGGGGTCGACTACGCCCAGGGCTACGGCGTCGCCCAGCCGCAGCGCGTGCTGAAGTCAGCCGTCGCCTAGCCCCGCGCGGCCACAGCTACTTGCCGTGTGCGGCGCGCACGCGCTCCTCGATGTCCGGATGGCTGGCGAGGAATCCGGAGTCACCTCCGTCCTTGCCGCCGAGGCGCTGCAGCAGCTCGCCGAGCTGCTCGGGGGGGATGTGGTGCCGCGCCATCCAGGTGAAGGCGAAGTCATCCGCCTGGCGCTCGAAGTCGCGAGAATAGGCGGCATTCACGAGGATCGCCGGCGCCGCCGCCGTCAGGGGCGCCGCGCCGCTCACATCGCCGAACACTCCGGCCAGCACCAGGGTGCTGGTCGAACTTTGTACCAGCATGCGCATGGCGTGGCGGTGCACCACGTGGCCGACCTCGTGCGCGAGCACGCCGCGCAGCTCATTGTCGTCCTTGGAGAGCGCCACCAGCTCATCCGTGAGCACCACCATCCCGGAAGGCAAGGCGATCGCGTTGGCGTGGATCCGGCCGCCGGCGCGGAAGACCAGCTTCGGGGGGGCGCCGGTCCAGGGGAAGTCGTGCGTGATCTCGGCGAATTCCGCGGTGAGCTGCGCCTGACGCGCGGCCGGAAGCCGGGAGGGCCCGAAGGTCGTCTTGTCGAGGACACGCAGGGTGTCCTCGCCGATGTAGGTATCCGCGCTCGCCGGGATGAGCGCCACCGCGCGGGTGCTCAGCGCCGGGAGCCCGAACTGGAGGAACAGAACGACTGCGGCGAGGGCACTGAAGCCGAGGAGCAGGGCGTAACGCCAGCGATTCTCGAGGAACCCGATGCCCTGCTCGGCGGTGCGCACGCCGCAGCTGCGCAGCGCCGCATCGAAGGCCGTGTTGTCCAGCACCTCGACCGACGCCCCATGCGGCAGGCCGAGCAGGCGGTTCGTGGCCCCGACCCGTTCTCCGATTTGGATCTCGCGGAGCAACAGTAGCTGTTCGGCGCCAGCGCTGCGCACGTGCAACTGCGCGTGCGCGCCGGCGCCGGTCAGTGCGAGGGTGGCCTCGCGGGCAATCGCGGTGCGACCATCGTATAGCCGTGCCCGGATCGCCGCCGCATCCACATCAGAAGCCGAAGTCTAGGTCGAAAAAGGAGCCGAGCTCCTCCAGGGCCGCCCCCGGGACCGCGTTGCTGGCCGAGGCGGAGAGCTGCTCGAGCGAGCCGTACGCCTCGAGCGCGATGGACTGGCAGCGATAGCGCGCGACCCGCACGTGTGCCCAGGGAATGTAGATGCCCGCGGTGACGATGATCAGCAGCACGTTGCGCAGGTAGAGCCCGACGAGTGTACTCGCGCGGAACGTTCCCGAGAGCCGGTGCGGGCCGACGTTCGTATGGTTCAGCACCTCGTTGAGGTTACGTGCATGGGTGAAGCCGAGCAAAATCGGGCCGATGATCGCGTAGTTGAGGAATATCAAGCCGTAGCTGATGGCCTTCGCGGCCCAGTGGGGCAACTGCGCGCTCCCCAAGTGCAGCGCCGGGAGGAGTATTGCAGCGAGGACCCCGAAGGCTGCGATAACCCCGAACGTCATGCCGACCGCTTTCCAGTACGTGCTGTGAAACGTCCCGACGCGGGCGTTGCAGGTGAATTCCTCGTCACCGAATGAAGTGCGCGAGACGAGGAACCGGTAGCGCGCCCAGGTGAGCCGCGGAGCCAGAATGCCAAAGGTGATGACTACCAGCGCGAGGTTGCCGAGTAGCGTTGCATAGGCGCCGCGGTAGTCTTCCTTGAAGTTGAAGCGGATGCCGCGCCACGAGCTGACCCGGCTCGTGAACATGCGTGACTTGACGAATAGCCACGGGGTCACCAACGCAAGCAGGACGATCATCCCAAGGGTCGCCTTGAACGAGGTGCGCACGGCGGCGAAATACATGCCGACGAAGACCAGGGCGATGATGCGTCCCTTGAGGATCTTCAACGGCTCGGCGTGGTAGCCGAAGGCGCTGCCATCCAGAAGCGTGTTGCTATAGAAGTAACGCTGCTTGCGTACCTTGGCCCATGCCGAGTAGATGCCCAGCGTGGCGATCGTCAGTGCGAGGTTGACGATCCAGATCCTGAAGTACTCCTGGCCGTCCCCGGTGAACTTCAGCTGGTACCGGGTAGGCCCTGCGGACGGTGCCGCAGGCTGGCCACTCGCCTGGCCTTCCGCGGTGCGCCGCTGCTCGAGGGCTGCCATCAGGCGGGCATAGTTGAGGGGGAATTGCGCTCTATCGATGCGCGCCAGGGCTTCTTCGAGCTGGGCCCGCGTGAAGGAGCGGTAGTCAATCTCACCGTCGGTCGCCATGGTGTAACCACTGCCTTGACCTCAGCTGTACTGATCTTGCCAGATTGTTTGCCGGGGTGTGCAGATTCCGCGCCGCGCCTGTCCCGGGTCTAAGTCAACACCTGACAGCGCAGGCGGGCGCTGTCTTAAGTTCAGTCGGTGCCGAACTCCAGGCGCATCGACAGGTCCACCGCGTGCACGTGCTTGGTGAGCGCGCCGACCGAGATGTAGTCAACGCCGGTCGCGGCGACCCCGCGCACCAGTTCCAGCGAGACGCTGCCGGAGGCCTCGAGCTTCACTCCGCGTGCGCGCTGGTTCCTCATGGCCACCGCGGCGCGCATGTCAGCGTGAGTGAATTCGTCGAGCATGACGATATCGGGGGAGGCGGGCAGCGCGGCCGCCAGCTCCTGCAGCGACTCGACTTCCACCTCCACCGCGATGCCCGGATGCAGGCTGCGCGCCGTGGCGATCGCCCCGGTGATCGAGCCTGCGGCGGCGATGTGGTTTTCCTTGATGAGCACGCGGTCGAACAGCCCCATGCGGTGGTTACCGGCCCCGCCGCACAGCACCGCGTACTTCTGCGCGGTGCGCAGCCCCGGCAGGGTCTTGCGTGTGTCCAGGACCTGGCAGTGGGTGCCGGCCACCGCATCGGCGAAGGTGCGCGCCGACGTCGCCACCCCGGAGAGCAGCTGCAGGAAGTTAAGTGAGGTACGTTCGCCGGTGAGCACTGCGCGCGCCGGGCCCTCGATCTCGAACAGCAGCTGGTCGGTAGTGATGGCCGCGCCATCGGCAACGTGCCAGCCGAGCCGCACCGCCGGATCCAGCTGCCGGAAGGTTTCGTTGACCCACGCCACCCCGCACAGCACGGCCGGCTCGCGCGTGATGACCCGGCCGCGCACTTGCTGCGTGGCCGGCACGAGCGCTGCGGTCACGTCACCGCTGCCGATGTCCTCGCGCAGCGCCGCTCCGACCTGATCTGCAAGATCAGCAGGGAGCGCGGGCATGGGTTCCCCTTACTTGATGAACGGCAGCCCGTGGCTCGCCGAACCCATGCACATGAGCATCGGGATCGAGAGCACGAAGTTCACGCGCGAGGCCATGCCGGCGGCTTTGCGGGCCTTCGCCTTCTCCTCGTCGGTCGCAGGCTTCAGGCCCAGGATCTTCTTCTGGTTCGGCCAGATGATGCCCCAAACGTTCAGCAGCATGATCGTGCCGAGCCAGGCGCCGATGCCGATGACCACCTGTCCGGGAGCGAACGCCAAGGCGCCTATGCGGCCGGACTCGGCCAGCAGCCAGAAACCGGCGACCCAGGTCGCCAGCGCCGACCAGCGGAACCAGAACAGCGCCCTGGGTGCGACGTACTTGGTGATGCCCGCGCCACCGGGACCACCCTTGTCGGCGGCGGCATCCGCCAGGGCCGGGGTCTGGGCGGCGTTGAAGTAATAGAGGAGGCCGATCCAGAACACGCCGGAGACGATGTGGATCCAGCGCGCCCATCCCAGCCCGAAGGGCTGTACGCCGCCCGCCAGGAAGGCCGCCAGCAGCACGGCCAGCACAATGCCTAGGATGAGGGAGTGGCGATGGTTGTTCAGGGGATTCATGGCGTTAAGTCTCCAAGTTCTTGTTTTCCGCGGGCCTGGGCGATCTCGCGCGTTTGAAGAATAGGCGAGGCACCCCCATAATTCAACGCGCACTCAAATCGACGCTGTTGCGGCTTAAGGGACTGTGAACGCGGCTGATCCGAAGCTTGCGGCGCGCACGGAGCGCCCGCCGTCCCCCTGCATCAACGTCTGTACCCTGGACGCTCGCGGCTGGTGCATCGGCTGCCTGCGTTCCGGGGAGGAGATCGGGCGCTGGATGGCGATGAGTGCGGATGAACAGTGGCGGCTGCTCGAGGAGATCGGGCGGCGCCGGAACCTACAAGGCAGGTAAAGCGATGGACGTGGTGCAGAAGATCAAGTCGGAACTGGATTCCGCCCCGGTGGTGCTGTTCATGAAGGGCACGCCGGACTTCCCGCAGTGTGGGTTCTCCGCGCAGACCGTGGCCGCACTGCGCGCCGTCGGCGCGCAGTTCAAGCACGTGAACATCTTCGAGGAGCCGGAGCTGCGCGAGGCACTCAAGCGCTACTCGAACTGGCCTACCTATCCGCAGCTGTACGTGAAGGGCGAGCTGGTCGGCGGCTGCGACATCGCGCTGCAGATGTACAAGAACGGCGAGCTGAAGCAGCTGCTCACCGAGGTCGGCGCCGTGGCCAAGGCCGCCAGCTAAGGTCCCGGCTGCGTCGGCTCGGCGGCCAGCTCGTCCAGCTCGGCCGCGCCGCCCACCCAGCCGAGCGCGCGCGCCCGCTCCTCGGCCACCGCGTGACTCTCGCGCAGGCGGTTGCACACCAGGCAGAAGATGTCGGCACTGCGCTCCGCATCGTAACGGGCGTTGTGCGCGCTGCCCGAATCCCATTCCAGCCCCGCCACCCGCACCGCCTTGGCCAGCACGGTCTGACCCAGGGCGGCCCCGGCGAGCGTGGCAGTGTCGAAGCACGAGAACGGGTGGAACGGGTTGCGCTTGACCTCGGCGCGGGCGACCGCGGCATTGAGGAAGCCCAGGTCGAAGGCGGCGTTGTGGCCCACCAGGATCGCGCGCCGGCAGCTGTAGGCGCGCACCGCGTGGCGGATCTCGCGGAATACGCGCTGCAGTGCGTCGCGTTCCGGCAGTGCCGGGCGCAGCGGGTGGTGCGGGTCGATGCCGGTGACCGCCAGCGCCACCGGGTCCAGCCGCCCGCCCTCGAAGGGCTGCACGTGGAAGGTATGCGTGGCGCCGCGCCGCAGCGTGCCGTCGGGGTCCATGTCGATCAGCACCGCGGCGATCTCCAGCAGCGCATCGGTGGCGCAGTAGAAGCCGCCGGTTTCGACGTCGATCGCCACCGGCAGGTAACCGCGGAAGCGGCGCGACATCAGGGCTGCGGCGGCCGCCACGGGCGGCGCCAATGGGGGCAGTTCGGGCGCGCTCAACCGGACGCCTCGCCGGCCAGGCGCCAGCCGATGCGCTCGCCGGCGCGCAGCGGCACCAGCTCGTCCGCCCCGAACGGGAAGCTCGCCGGCACCTGCCAGGGTTCCTTCACCAGGGTGATGGTGCCGGTGTTGCGCGGCAGGCGGTAGAAGTCCGCGCCGTGGAAGGCGGCGAAACCCTCGAGTCTCTCCAGCGCGCCGGCGGACTCGAAGGCCTCCGCGTACAGCTCGATGCCGGCATGCGCGGAGAAGATGCCGGCGCAGCCGCAGGCGATCTCCTTCGCCCGGCGTCCGTGCGGTGCGCTGTCGGTGCCCAGGAACAGGCGCGGGTTGCCGCTGGCGACACCGGCGAGCAGAGCTGCGCGGTGGCGCTCGGCCTTGAGCACCGGCAGGCAGTAGTGGTGCGGGCGGATGCCGCCGGCAAACAGCGCATTGCGGTTCATCAGCAGGTGCTGCGGGGTCACGGTCGCGGCGAGGCCGGCGCGGCCGTCGAGCACGAACTGCAGCGCCGCCTCGGTAGTGATGTGCTCGAAGACGATGCGCAGCTGCGGGTGCCGCTGTGCCAGTGGCGCGAGCACCGCGTCGATGAAGCGCGGCTCGCGCTCGAACACGTCCACGGCAGGATCGGTGACTTCCCCGTGCACCTGCAGCACCAGGTCGAGCTCCTCCATGCGCGCGAGCACCGCATCCAGCCTGCGGATGTCCGTCACCCCGGCGTCGGAGTGGGTCGTGGCGCCGGCCGGGTAGATCTTCGCCCCATGCACGAAGCCACTGGCCTTGGCGCGGGTGATCTCCGCCGGGTCCGTGACATCGGTGAGGTAGAGGCTCATCAGCGGCTCGAAGCGCGCCCCGGGCGGCAGCGCTGCCAGGATGCGCTCGCGGTACGCCTGGGCTAGGGCGGTCGTGGTGATGGGCGGCCTGAGGTTCGGCATGATGATGGCGCGCGCAAAGCGTGCCGCCGTGAACGGCAGCACCGCGGCGAGCGCCGCACGCGTCGCGCACGTGCAGGTGCCAGTCGTCCGGGCGGGTGAGCCTGAGGCTCGTCACTTGGCGTCCAGCGCCTTGAGCACGTTCTGCTTCAGCAGCAGCTGCAGCGCGAAGCGCACGCCGAAGCCGGTCACCTCGGTCGCCACGTGCGCCAGGCCGCCGGTGCGCGTCGAGGAGGACAGGTCGATGTGCGCCCAGGGGATCTCGTGCGGCACGAAGCGCGACAGGAAGCGCGTGGCGAGGATGTGGTCGCCCTTGCCATCGACCGTGCACTGGACGATGTCGGCCACCTTGCTCTCGAGGTCCGCGTCGTAGTCCTCCTCGCTGGGGAAGTTCCAGACGCGCTCGCCGCTGGCCCGCCCGGCCTCGGCGAGCGCCTGCGCGAGCGCGGCGCGGTTGCTGAACGCACCGCTCATGCGCTCGGTGAGCGAGTACACGCACGCCCCGGTGAGGGTGGCAAAATCGATCATGAAGCGTGGCCGCGTGCGCGCTGCCAGCGCGAGGGTGTCGGCGAGCACCATGCGCCCTTCCGCATCGGTGTGGATCACCTGGATCGTGACCCCGTTGGCGGCGCGCACCACCTCCTGCGGCCGGTAGGCATGCGGCCCGATGTTGTTCTCGGAGATCGCCAGCCAGGCATCGGCGGCGAGCGGCGCGCGCAGCTCCGCGAGCGCGATGAGGGTGGCCAGCGCCACGGCGCTGCCGGACATGTCGGTGTGCATGTCCAGCATCGAGCGGTGCGGCTTCAGGTTCACGCCACCGGTGTCAAAGAGGATGCCCTTGCCGATGAGCGCAACGTCCGGCCGCGCGGCCGCGGGTGCGCCGCGCCGGCCGGTACTCTAGGTGTGCGATGCCGGCATCGCGGCTGGCGTTGCCCTGCGCCACCGCGAGGAAGGCGCCGGCGCCGGCGCGCCGCAGCGCACGCTCGTCGAGCCAGGTGAGCTTCAGGCGATGCTGCCGCGCGAGGCGCGTGATGGCGGCCCGGTAGCCAGCGGCATCGAGCACGTTGGGCGGCAGCGCGGTCAGCCAGCGCGTGAGGTTGCTGCCGCGCGCCACGGCGGCCGCGTAGCGCGTGTCCACGCCGTGCCCGCCAAGCAACACCAGCCTCTGCACTCGGCGCTCATCGCGCGTCGCTGCCCGGATGCTCGGCAGCTCGAAGGCGTGCGCGAGGCTCGCGGCGAGCAGTGCCTCGAGGTCGGCATCCGCGCCGGCGCCCTTGCCGGTGGCGCCCAGGCCGAGCGCCTGCGGATGGCGCGCCGCGGCTTCCTTGAGCATGCGCCCGGCAAGGCTCAGGCGCTCGAACGTGCTGGACTCGCTCTTGATGTATCCCAGCACGGCGAGCGTATCCCGGGCATTGCCGAGTGAGCCGGAGCGCACCGTGCCGGCGCGCGCAGTGCTGCGCGCGTGCAGCGCCTGCCAGCGCGCGCTGTGCGGCAGCTGGCGCAGGGCGCCCGCGGCAAGCGGCAGCGCGACGATAGCCAGCACGACGTCGAGCTTGTCGGCGTCCTTGAGGGTGCCGCTGCTGACCGCCGGCGCGGCGGCGGCCGGCAGCACGAGGCTGCGGCGCGCCTCGGAGGGACTGGGACTCACTTGCTTTACCTGCCGCTGCTCGCCATCATTGCTCATTCTAACGCGACCCGGCAGATGTGCGCGCGCGAGCACACCGCGCAGACGCGGCGCTGTATGTTAGGTCGCACGGATCGCGTCCACACAGGGCCGTATGACCGAACCGCCGAAGATGGAAGACCTGGATCCCGTGGAGACACGGGAGTGGCTCGAATCGATCGATTCGGTCCTCAAGACGCACGGCCCGGAGCGCGCGCACTACCTGCTCGAGCGGCTCATCGACTACACGCGCCGCAGCGGCACCTACCTGCCGTTCAAGCCGAACACCGCCTACGTCAACAGCATCCCCACCGGGCGCGAGCCGGAGTATCCGGGCAACCGCGCGCTCGAGCGCCGCATCGAGGCGTACATCCGCTGGAACGCGCTCGCCATGGTGCTGCGCGGCGAACAAGGCCAGTTCCGAGTACGGCGGCCACCTGGCCAGCTTCGCCTCCTCGGCGACGCTCTACGAGGTGGGCTTCAACCACGTCTGGCGCGCGCCCTCCGAGGCGCACCCCGGCGACATGGTCTTCATGCAGGGACATTCCTCGCCGGGCATCTACGCGCGCGCCTACCTGGAGGGGCGCCTGAGCGAGCAGCAGCTGCAGCTGTTCCGCCAGGAAGCGGCGGCCCCGGGAATGGGCCTGTCCTCCTACCCGCATCCGTGGCTGATGCCCGACTTCTGGCAGTTCCCGACCGTCTCGATGGGCCTGGGCCCCATGATGGCGATCTTCCAGGCGCGCTTCACGCGCTACCTCGAGCACCGCGGGCTCATCAAGCCATCCGACCAGAAGGTCTGGGCGTTCCTGCGGCGACGGCGAGATGGACGAGCCGGAGTCGATGGGCGCGCTCACCATGCCGGTGCGCGAGGGCCTGGACAACCTCATCTTCGTCATCAACTGCAACCTGCAGCGCCTCGATGGCCCGGTGCGCGGCAACGGCAAGATCATCCAGGAGCTCGAGTCGGCCTTCCTCGGCGCCGGCTGGAACGTCATCAAGGTGCTGTGGGGCTCGCGCTGGGATCCGCTGCTGGCGCGCGACCACCAGGGCCTGCTGCGCCGCGTGATGGAGGAGTCGGTCGACGGCGAGTACCAGAACTTCAAGGCCAAGGGCGGGGCGTACACGCGCGAGCACTTCTTCGGCAAGTATCCGGAGCTGAAGGCGATGGTCGCCAACATGTCGGACGAGGAGATCTGGCGCCTGAACCGCGGCGGCCACGATCCGCGCAAGGTGTACGCGGCCTACGCGGCGGCGATGGCCCACAAGGGTCAGCCGACGGTGATCCTCGCCAAGACCGTCAAGGGCTTTGGCCTGGGCAAGGGCGGCGAGGGCCAGATGATCGCCCACCAGCAGAAGAAGCTCTCCGTGGAAGACCTCAAGGTGTTCCGCGACCGCTTCCACATCCCGGTCACGGACGAGGACCTGGGCGGCCTGCCGTTCCGCCGGCCCGACGAGGCCACCGACGAGACGCGCTACCTGCAGGAGAAGCGCGCCGCGCTGGGCGGCTACCTGCCGAGCCGGCGCCGCACGGCCCCGGCACTGACGATCCCGCCGCTGGAGGCCTTCGCCCCGATCCTCGAAGGCACCGGCGAGCGCGAGATTTCCACCACGATGGCCTTCGTGCGCCTGCTCACGGTGCTGCTGAAGGACAAGAACATCGGCAAGAACATCGTGCCGATCGTGCCGGACGAGGCGCGCACCTTCGGCATGGAGGGGCTGTTCCGCCAGATCGGCATCTACTCCTCGGTCGGCCAGCTGTACACGCCGCAGGATGCCGAGACCCTCATGTCCTACCGCGAGGACAAGAAGGGCCAGATGCTGGAAGAGGGCATCAACGAGGCCGGCGCGCTGTGCTCGTGGATCGCCGCCGGCACCGCCTACAGCAACCACGGCATCAACATGGTGCCGTTCTACATCTTCTACTCGATGTTCGGCTTCCAGCGCGTCGGCGACTTCATCTGGGCCGCCGGCGACATCCAGGCGCGCGGCTTCCTGCTGGGCGCCACCGCCGGGCGCACCACCCTGGCCGGCGAGGGCCTGCAGCACCAGGACGGCCACAGCCAGCTGGTCGCGAGCACCGTGCCCAACTGCGTCGCCTACGACCCGGCCTACGCCTACGAGCTCGCGGTGATCATCCACGACGGCATGCGCCGCATGTTCGCCGAGCAGGAAAGCATCTTCTACTACATCACCGTGATGAACGAGAACTACGCGCAGCCGGCGCTGCCGGCAGGCAGCGAGGAGGGCATCCTGCGCGGCGGCTACCTGCTGCAGAAGGGCGGCCGCGGCAAGGTGCGCGCGACGCTGCTGGGTTCGGGCACCATCCTGCGCGAGGCGCTCGCCGCGGCGAAGATCCTCGAGAACGACTACAAGATCCCGGCGGACGTGGTCTCCATCACCAGCTTCAGCGAGCTGCGCCGCGAGGCGCTGGAGTGCGAGCGCTGGAACTGCCTGCACCCGGGCGAGGCCGCGCGCGTGCCGTACGTGCAGAAGATGCTGCAGGAGCGCGAGGGGCCGCTGATCGCCGCGACCGACTACATGCGCGCGGTGCCGGACCAGATCCGCCAGTGGGTGCCGCGGGCGCTACGTGTGCCTGGGGACCGACGGCTTCGGGCGCTCCGACTCGCGCGCCGCCTTGCGCCGGCACTTCGAGGTCGACCGCAACTACATCGCGCGTCGCCGCCCTCAAGGCCCTGGCCGACGACGGCCGCGTCGACCAGGCGACCGTGAGCCAGGCCATCAAGGCCCTGGGCGTCGACCCCGACAAGCCCGTCCCCTGGAAAGTCTGAAACGCACGGTGGCATGAAGGTGGCAGTCACGGAAGTGCGCGTGCCGGATCTGGGCGGCTTCAAGGACGTCGCGGTCATCGACGTGCTGGTCAAGCCCGGCGAGACCATCGCCGTGGAAACCCCGCTCGTGACCCTCGAGTCGGACAAGGCGGCCATGGACGTGCCGTCCCCGGTTGCCGGCGTGGTGGAGAAGATCCACATCGCCAAGGGTGGCACGGTCTCCGCGGGCGCCCTGGTCGCAACCGTCAGCACCGATGGGGCGGCGGCCGCGCCGCAGCCTGCAAGCGCGCCGAACCGCAAGGCCGCCAGGACGCCCGCCACGCGCGGGGGTCGTGGAGGCGAAGGGTGGAAGGTCTCGCGGTGACCGGTCGACGGTGAAGCCGACGGTGCGGCGGCGGCCGCAGCGCCGTGCGCCGCCGCTGCCCCCGCCGCGGCGCCGCCGCCAGCCGCCGCCGCCTGCCCGCGCTCCGGCCGCGCCGCCGCGCCCGCCGCGGCCGTGCCCGGTGCGCGCACCGACCTTGCCCCCATCGATGAACCAGGCTTCTCGCGCGCGCACGCGGGGCCTTCCGTGCGACGCTTCGCGCGCGAGCTCGGCGTCGATCTCGCGCCGCGTCGCGGGCCACGGCTTCAAGGGCCGCATCACCCACGATGACATCAAGGCTTTCGTCAAGGGCGCACTCGCCGGCGCTGCTGCCGCACCGCGCCGCCGCGCCGTGGTACCTCCCTGCCTGCCGCACCGGCGGTGGACTATCCGCAGTTCGGCCCCGTGGAGAGTCCAGCCGCTGACGCGCATCCAGCGCATCTCCGGCCCACGCCTGCATGCCAGCTGGGTCGAGCATCCCGCACGTCACGCAGTTCGACGAGGCGGACATCACCGAACTTGAGCAGCTGCGCGCCAGCCTCAAGGACAAGGCGGAGGCCGCGGGCGTGAAGCTCACCCCGCTCGCCTTCGTCATGCGCGCCTGCGTCAAGGCGCTGCAGGAGTTCCCGCGCTTCAACTCCATCCTCGATCCTTCCGGGGCGAACCTGATCGTGCGCAAGTACGTGAACATCGGCTTCGCGGCCGACACACCGCAGGGGCTGATCGTGCCGGTGGTGAAGAATGCGGACCGCTGCGACGTCTATGAACTCGCGCGCCAGCTGGGGACGCTGTCGGAGAAGGCACGCGCCGGCAAGCTGCCGGTCGACCGACATGCAGGGCGCCGGCTTTACGATCTCCAGCCTGGGCGGCATCGGCGGCACGGCCTTCACGCCGATCATCAATTCGCCGGAAGTCGCGATCCTCGGCGTGTCGCGCTCGGCGATGCGCGCGGTCTACCACGAGGGCGGCTTCGTGCCGCGCCTGATGCTGCCGCTGTCGCTGTCCTACGATCATCGCGTGATCGACGGCGCCATGGCCGCGCGCTTCACCAGCTTCCTGGCGCAGCACGCTCGCCGCGCCGCGCGCGCTCATCGAGGCGGTGCCGTGAGCGTTGACCTGCTGGTGCCGGACCTCGGCAACTTCAGCAACGTGGAGGTCGTCGACGTGCTGGTCAAGCCCGGCGACGTCGTCGAGGTCGATACCCCGCTGGTCACGCTCGAGACCGACAAGGCCTCGCTGGACGTGCCGGCCACCGGCGCCGGCAAGATCACGGAAGTGCTCCTCAAGCGCGGCGACAAGGTGTCCAAGGGCTCGCTGATCGCGCGCCTGGAAGGCCGCGCGCCGGCCGGCGCCGCGCCGAGCGACCCGCCAGCCGCACCGGCCGCACCGCCGCCGGCGCGCCGCGCAAGCCCGCGCACCGCGCAGCTGCGCCCGCAGCGCGCAGCCGCCGCGGGCGACACGCGTGCGCATGCCGGCCGCTGGCGGTACGCGAGGCCAGCGGCGAACGAGGGCGCCGAGCCGCACGCAGCGCAGCTGCTGGTGCTCGGCTCCGGGTCCCGGCGGCTACACGGCGGCCTTCCGCGCCGCGGATCTGGGGCTCAAGGTGACGCTGGTCGAGCGCGACGAGGCCCTCGGCGGGGTATGCCTCAACGTCGGCTGCATTCCCTCCAAGGCGCTGCTGCATGCGGCCAAGGTGATCGAGGATGCCCAGGAGATGGGCGAGCGCGGCATCTCCTTCGGCGTGCCCCGGATCGAGCTGCCAAGCTGCGCGCCTGGAAGTGCGCGATCGTCGCCAAGCTCACCGGCGGGCTGAAGGTGCTGGCGCGGCAGCGCAAGGTCGAGATCGTGCGCGGCACCGGGCGCTTTCGTCAGCCCGAACGTCATGGAAGTGACGGGCGCCGGCGGCTCCGAGCGCATCCGCTTCGAGCAGTGCATCATCGCCGCCGGCTCCGAGGCGGTGCGGCTGCCCGGGCCTGCCGGAGGATCCGCGCATCATCGACTCCACCGGCGCGCTGGAGCTGCCGGAGATCAACGGCGGGCTGCTGGTCATCGGCGGCGGCATCATCGGCCTGGAGATGGCCTGCGTGTTCGATGCGCTCGGCACGCGCGTGAGCGTGGTCGAGCTGACCGCCGGGTCTCATGCCCGGCTGCGATCCGGACCTGGTGCGGCCGCTGGAGAAGCGCATCCGCGCCCGCTACGAGCAGATCCTGCATCGGCACCAAGGTCACCGGCATCGAGGCGCAGCCCGGCGGACTGCAGGTGAGCTTCGCCGGCGAGAAGGCGCCCGCGCCGCAGCAGTTCGACCGCGTGCTGGTGGCCGTCGGCCGCGTGCCCAACGGCAAGGCCATCGGGGCCGAGCGCGCCGGGGTGACAGTCTCGGACCGCGGCTTCATCGCCATCGACAAGCAGATGCGCACCAACGTGCCGCACATCTTCGCGATCGGCGACATCGCCGGTGCGCCGATGCTGGCGCACAAGGCGATGCACGAGGGCAAGGTGGCCGCCGAGGTGGCCGCCGGCCACAAGAGCGCCTTCGACGCGCGCGTCATTCCCTCGGTGGCCTACACCGATCCGGAGATCGCCTGGGTCGGGCTCACCGAGACCGAGGCGCGCGCAAGGGCATCGCGTTCAAGAAGGGCGCCTTCCCGTGGGTGGCCAGCGGCCGTTCGCTGGCGCTCGGGCGCGAGGAAGGCTTCACCAAGCTGCTGTTCGATCCTGAGAGCCACGGCGTGCTCGGCGGCGGCATCGTCGGCACCAATGCCGGCGAGCTGATCAGCGAGGTGGCGCTGGCGATCGAGACCGGCTGCGATGCGGCCGACATCGGCCTCACCATGCATCCGCACCCGACCCTGAGCGAGACGGTGGCCAAGGCGGCCGATGCCTTCGAGGGCACGCTCACGGACCTGTACATGCCGAAGAAGTAGCCGCCGCGCCCGCGCGGCGTGTTAGGTCACGAAGCGCATTCTGTTCAACACAAGAGAGCATTTACCTCCGTGTGAGCTTAAGCTTGCTCCTCGGATGCGTGCGTCATCAGGGGGCAGCAAGAATGTCGACCCGACCCGAATCTGTAGCCCCGTTTTCGCGGCTGGCACGTTTCAACGCCATGCACCGCATTCTGTGGATTATTACACTGTGCGCCTCCCGCATCGCAACCGCCCAGGTCGCCGTGCCCGGTGAATTGCGCGGCTGGGAACCGTGGGTCATGTACGGGCACGAAGCCCACCGCTGCCCGTGGCTGGTGCCGGGGCAACCGCAGGACGAGCACCGCGTGTGCGCCTGGCCGGGCGTGCTGGAGCTTGCGGCGGATGCGCACGGCGGACGCTTCAGCCAGCGCTGGGAGGTCTCGGCCGAGGGCTGGCTGCCGCTGCCGGGCAGCCACGAGTACTGGCCCGAGAACGTAACTCTCGACGGCAAGCCGGCCGCACCGGTCGCCAGGAATGGCTCGCCCGTGCTGCGCGTGGCGGCCGGGGACGCACCTGGTCAGCGGCACGTTCACTTGGGCACGCCGGCCGGAACTTCTCTGGGTCCCGGACAGCGTGGCGCTGATCAGCCTGTCGGTCGATGGCGCGCACGTGGCGGCGCCGCAGCGCGAGGACTCCGGCATCGTGCTCGGCGCGCAGGCGGCGGCACGCCAGGACAACCGCATCGACGTGCACGTGTTCCGCCTGCTGGATGACGAGCTGCCGGCACTACTGACGACGCAACTGCACCTGTCCGTCTCCGGCGAGCCGCGCGAGGTGCGCCTGCCGCAGGCCTTGCCCGCAGGTTTCGTGCCCATCTCGATCGACGGCAACCTCGCCGCGCGCCTGGACCCGGACGACACGCTGCGCGTGCAGGTGCGCCCCGGTGAATACGACCTCACCGTGGAGGCGCGCGGACCGAGCCCGGTGGCGCAGGTGCATCTGGGCGCGCGGCCGGCGCCGTGGCCGGCGCTGGAGGTCTGGAGCTTCCGCGCCGAGGACCGTCTGCGGGTGGTCTCGGTCGAGGGCGTGGAATCGACCGATCCTGCGCAGGCGAACGTCCCGGGTGACTGGCACGACTTGCCGGCTTTCCACATGACCGCAGACGCGACGCTCAACATCGT
The DNA here is from genome assembly GCA_963794975.1 of uncultured Pseudomonadota bacterium. Classification (GTDB taxonomy): domain Bacteria; phylum Pseudomonadota; class Gammaproteobacteria; order Steroidobacterales; family Steroidobacteraceae; genus 13-2-20CM-66-19. Next base: position 278,776 of record CAWCGL010000010.1, read on the forward strand.
GGAGCGCAGCCGCGGCCTGTCGGCGCAGGATGGCAACCAGCTGGAGCTGCGGCGCACGGCATGGCTGGATTTCTCCGGCGAGGGCTACACCGTCGTCGACTCGATCGGCGGCCAGATGCGCCAGGGCTGGCGCCTGGAGATGGGCCCGCCCTATGCCCTGCAGAGCGCCCGCCTGATCTCCGGCGGTGCGCTGCTGGTCACCACGGGCATCGAGCAAGGATTCACCGGTCTTGAGGTGCGCGACAGCGATGTCGGCGTCACCGCAGTCTCGCGCCTGCCGCGCAGCCGGCGCTGCGACCCGCCGCGACCGGTTGGCACGAACGCCTGAAGCAAGGTGTCAGGGACCCTGGTGGTGGCGCCCGGCTACCGGCTGCTGGCGGCGATCGGGCCGGACGCGGCCCCCGGGGCGTGGCTCGAGCGCTGGCGGCTGCTGGATATCTTCGCGGTGCTGCTGATCGGCACGGTCGCGTGGCGGGTGTTTGGTGTGCGCGTAGCGCTGGTCGCGGTCGCTCGCCATTGCACTGATGTACCAGGAGGCCGGTGCACCGACGTGGCTGTGGCTGAACGTGTTGTTGGCGCTCGCGCTGCTGCGAGCGGCCCCCGAGGGGCGGCTGCGCCGCTGGGCGCAGGTCTATCGGGCACTCGCCCTCGTGGTCCTGCTGTTCGCATTCGTCCCGTTCGCGCTCACCCAGTTGCGCCTCGCGGTCTATCCGCAACTGGACGTGCCCGCCCCCGCGGCCCCGCTCTGGCGCACTACGGCCTTGCGTCTATGGCGGGCCGAGTAGACACTGGACATGCCTCCGCCGCCGGAAGCGCCCGGCGTCGAGGTTGCTGCGGATGTCTTCGAACCAATGTTCCAACAATCCGCGCCCTCCGGCGGCTTCCAGTCGAGCGCATTCAGGAGTCGGTCGTGGTGACCGGCCGCAGCCGCAGCCAGGAGACCGGCGAGGAACCCGGCGTCCTCGTGCAGGCGGGCCCGGGCCTTCCGCAGTGGCGCTACCGCCAGTACAGCTACTCGTGGAGCGGCCCCGTCGAGGCCGATGCGACCGCGCGCTTTGTGATCAGCCCGCCATGGCTGACGCGGCTGTGGCGCCTCGCCGGCATCCTGCTCTCGGTAGCTCTTGCTGCTCGAGCTGACGAGAACCCAGCTGTCCTCCCTGCCGCAGTGGCTGCGCCGCCGCCTGCCGGCGCCTCTTGCCGTGCTGCTCGCCGGCTGCGTACTCGGCATGAGTGCCGCGCCACGGGTGGAAGCGGCCTCCACGCCCGATCCAGCACTGCTGAGTGAGCTGCAGACCCGCCTGCTTGCCGCCCCGAAATGCGCGCCCCAGTGCGCCGAGATAACCGCGGCGGACGTGAACGTCGCGGCGCGCCTGTCGGTGGTGATGACCGTCAGCGCGCTGGATAGCGTAGGTGTCCCGTTGCCCGCGGCAGACCCGCAGTGGACTCCGGATGCTGTGCAGGTGGACGGCAACGCGGCGGGCCTTGTGTATCGTGATTCACGTGGCGTGCGTTACCTCAGCGTCAGCCCCGGGCGCCACGTCGTGCAGCATCGACGGATCGCTGCAGGGCATCGACGGACTGAGCCTGACGTTTGCGCTCAGCCCGCGCGTGATCACCGTCAGCGCCGCCGGCTGGGACACCTCCGGGATCCTGCAGCGGCACCTGCAGAACGGGGTCTTGGGCCTGATTCGTCATCGTGATTCCGCCGATGCCACCGGCAGCAGCGCCCGGCAGGAGGAATTCCCCGCGTTCGTAGGCATCCAGCGGATGTTCCACCTGGGCCACGACTGGACCATCGATACGACGGTCCAGCGCATTGCGCCCAAGTCCAGCGGCTTCACCGTGACGGTGCCACTGCTGGAGCGCGAGTCGGTCACCGCCGCCGACCTGGAAGCGCGCAACCGCGCCGTCACGGTTGCACTGGCGGCCGGGGAGGAGAGCACCCGCTTCAGCTCGATGATCCCGGTAAGCGATGCGATCGAACTCGCCGCTGCCGAGGTGCTCCGTACACGGAGCTGTGGAGCTTCGACGTCGGACCCGCATGGCACGTGCAGTTCAAGGGCACCCCCGCGGTGCTGCCGGCGGAGGGCAGCGAAGGCCTGATGGCCGAGTACTACCCGCGCCCGGGCGAGCACCTGAGTGTCAGCGTCACGCGGCCGCAAGGAATTGCCGGTGGCACGCTCGCCTTCGACACCGTGCGCCTGGCGACGACGGTGGGCAAGCGCTCGGGCGATACGACGCTCGTGCTCGCCTACCGCAGCACCCAGGGCGGACGCCAGACGCTGCACCTGCCCGCGGATGCACGGGTGACCGAGGTCCTCAGCGATGCAGCCCCGCTCGGCCTGCGCCCCGAGCGTGGGGAGTTGTCGCTGTCAGCGATGCCGGGGACGCACACATGGAGCATCACCTGGCAGACGCCCGTCGGCGCATCCCTGGTCGCGCGCTCGCCCGAGGTGTCGCTCGGCGCACCCGCCGGCAATCTGCACGTGAACCTCGAGCTGCCGCAGGATCGGTGGGTGCTGTACGCCTTCGGCAGCGGCCAGGGTCCGACGATCCTGTACTGGGGTGAACTGCTCGCGTTCATGATCCTGGCTTGGCTCATCGGGCGCTCGCGGCTGACCCCGTTGTCCACCGGCGAGTGGCTGCTGTTGGGGCTCGGGCTGTCGACCGTGTCCTGGCTGGTGTTCGGCCTGTTCGTGGCGTTCGTGGCCGCATTCCAGTGGCGTGCCAATGCACGCCCCCGTGCCCGAGCCGCGGCGCTTCGATGCACTGCAGTTGCTGTTGGGCGCCCTCGCGAGCATCGCGATTGCAAGCGTAGTGGCCGCCGTGCCCGCAGGCCTGCTGGCTCATCCTGACATGCGCATTCACGGCAGCAGCCCCGGCGAGACGCTGCACTGGTTCCTCGACCGCACCAGCGATGCCTTGCCGCGCACCGGGGTGCTGTCGGTGTCCCTGTGGTGGTACAAGATTGCGATGCTTGCCTGGGCGCTGTGGCTGTCCTTCGCCCTGACGCGCTGGGTCAAGTGGGCATGGCAGATCTATGCGCGTGATGGACTGTGGCACAGTGCACCACGTGTGCCGCGAGCAGCCGAGAATCCACCGGCCGATCCGGGAACCGCGGGCTAGAGACGGCGCAGGCGCTCGAGGTAGGCCAGTTCGTCGGGCGCGCGGCCGCTGCGCTGCGCTTCCCACAGGGCTTCGGCGAGCGGTTCGATCATGCGGTGTTCGGCCTCGTGCGCGCCGCCTGAACGTGCGGCGAGCCACGGTGTATCGCGGTGATCCCGGCGGGGCGGTCGGTGCTCACCTGCTCACGAATCGCCAGATGCAGCCCCATGTGCAGGAAGGGATTCGCACGGCCGCCCTCCGGGGTGAACTCCGCGCCGAGGGCTGCCTCGCCGGACTCGAGCCAGCCGATGTACTCCGGGTGCTCGGCTATCACGGCCGCGAGCTGGCCCTCGAGCGGCTCGAGCGGTTCTTGGACGCTGAACTTGCGCCACGCCTCGAGGTAACGCCGCCGCATCTGCTCGCGCCCCTCGCCCGCGAAGAGCGCCATCAGCGCCGCGCCGCCTTGCGCACCAGCGTGCCCACGCTGGGCTTCTTTTTCACCGCAGGCTTCGGTTTGGTCTTGTGCTTGTATTCGCACAGGTCGCGGATCAGGCAGGTGGGGCAGGCCGGGGCGCGCGCCGTGCACACGTAGCGCCCGTGCAGCAGCAGCCAGTGGTGCGCGTCCTTGCGGTATTCGGGCGGGGTATTGCGCACCAGCGCATCCTCCACCGCGCGCGGATTCTTGCCCGGCGCCAGGCCGGTGCGGTTGGCCACGCGGAAGATGTGCGTGTCGACGGCGATCTCGGTGGCGCCGAAGACCATGTTGAGGATGATGCTCGCGGTCTTGCGGCCGACCCCGGGCAGGGCCTCGAGCGCGGCGCGGTCCCCGGGCACCGCGCCGCCGTGCAGGTCGATCAGCTGCTGGCAGAGGGCGATGAGGTTCTTCGACTTGGTGTTGTACAGCCCAACGGTGCGGATGTAGGGCTTGACGCCCTCGATGCCGAGCGCTGCGATCGCCTGCGGAGTGTTGGCCACCGGGAACAGCACGCGCGTCGCCGCGTTCACGCTCCGGTCGGTGGTATGGGCGGAGAGCATCACCGCCACCAGCAGCTCGAACGCGGAATCGTGCAGCAGCTCCGTCGTCGGGGCGGGGTTGGCGGCCTTCAGGCGCCGAAAGATCGCGGTGCGTGTCGCCGGATGCATGGCCGTCAGGGCATGTTGAGCACGATCTTGCCCTGCACGTGTCCGGCCTCCAGGCGCTGCTGCGCGCGGGCGGCCTCGGCGAGCGGGAACTCCGCGGCGATCGGCACCACCAGGTGGATCGCCTCGATGGCCTCGTTGAGCCGCGCGAACTCCTGCGGGCCCGGGATCGCGTCATAGCGGATCAGCCGCAGGCCCTCCCGGGCCTTGGGCTCCGGGTGCACGCCGGTGGGGTAGGCGGCAAGCCCCCCGGTACGCACCGCGGCCATGCACTGCTCCTGTGCGGCGCCCGGGGCCAGTATCAGCACCGCATCGACCCCATTGGGCGCAAAGGCGCGCGCGGCGGCCGGGAGGTCACCGTGCTTGCCATCGACCACCACGTCCGCGCCGAGGGCCTTCACGGCGGCGGTCTCGTCCTCCCCGGAGACCGTGGCCAGCACCCGTGCCCCGCGCCATTTGGCGAACTGCACGGCCAGCGTGCCCACGCCGCCGGCGGCGCCGTGGATGATGAGCGTGGATCCCTTGCCCACGTGCAGGGCGTCGTCGACCCCCTGGATGGCCGTGAGCGCGGTGGTGCCGATGGCCCCGGCCTGCGTGAGGGTGAGGCCCTTGGGCACGTGGCCGACGCGCTCGGCGGGGACCGCGACATACTGCGCGTAGAAGCCGCCCTGCGGATTGTCCCAGCTGTAGCTGTACACCTGATCGCCGGTCTTGAAGCCCTGCACCTTGGCGCCCTTGGCGACCACGACGCCGGCGCCGTCGGTGCCCAGCACGAACGGCACCGCGTAGTGCTTCAGGCCTGCGGGGTCCTTCCGCACGCCGACGTCCCAGCTGGCAACCCCGGCGGTACGCAGCGCGATCAGCACCTCGTCTGCTGCCGGCTTCGGCACCGGCAGCGTGTGCATCGTCACCACCTCGGGCCCGCCGGGGCGGTCCATCGCCATGGCCTGCATGGTCTTGGGCAGTGGCGCGGCTGCGGCGAGCAGCGGCAGCAGGCAGGGCGGCCAGGGTGAGGATGGGGCGCTGTGGCGACATGATCGGTCCTTCGCTTGCGGTGCGCGGGCAGTGCGCCGCGGGGTGGCTATCTTGCCTGAGCCCGCCGCACTTGGCTTCCGCCGGGCACCGGGCCGGTGGCACGCGCCATTGAACGCCCGCGGCGCCTCGTTCCGGGCAGTTCAGTCCCGCGGCGCAGCGGCCGCCTTGCGTTCCTGCAGCAGTGCGGCGCGCGCCGCGGCGCGGAGGGCGGCGCGGGTGTTGTGCTCGGTGAAGCGCCGGCGATTTTCGGCCGCAGCCGGGGCCGCCCCTGCGTGCTGCGTGCGCGGCACCATGCGGATGCAGTCGACCGGGCAGGGCGCAATGCACAGCTCACACCCGGTGCACAGGGCGAGCAGCACGGTGTGCATCTGCTTCTGCGCGCCGAGGATCGCATCGACCGGGCACGGCGGCAGGCACTTGGCGCAGCCGATGCAGGCCTGCTCGTCGATCTGCGCCACCAGTTCCGGCCCTTCCGCACCGTTGGCCGGGTTCAGCGGCAGCACCGGCCGGCCGGTCAGGCGCGCGAGGGCTGCGATAGTGGCCGCGCCCCCGGGCGGGCACTGGTTGATCGCGGCCGTGCCGGCGGCGATCGCCTGCGCGTAGGGCCGGCAGCCCGTCGTAGCCACAGCGCGTGCACTGGGTCTGGGGCAGCAGGGCGTCGATCTGGTCCGCACTGGCCATGCGCGCTTCCTAGCTGATGCGCATGCCCGGCACGGCGCCGGAGTCCGGCGCCAGCAGGTACAGGCCGGGGGACTCGTTGCTGGCCGCCAGCACCATGCCCTCGGACACCCCGAACTTCATTTTGCGCGGCGCGAGGTTGGCGACCATGACGGTGAGGCGGCCCTTGAGCTGCGCGGGGTCGTAGGCGGCCTTGATGCCGGCGAACACCGTGCGCTGCTCGGCGCCGAGGTCCAGGGTGAGCTTCAGCAGCTTGTCGGAGCCTTCGACCACGGCGGCATCGACGATGCGCGCCACGCGCAGGTCGATGCGCTTGAACTCATCGATCGACAGCGCCGCAGCGGCTGCGCTGGCGGCCGCTGCCGCGGGGGCCTTGGCGGCCGCTTTGCCCGCGGCCGGCTGCGCCGCTGCCGGCGCGGCGAGGTCTGCGAACAGCAAATCGAGCTGCTTCGCCTCCACGCGCTGCATCAGGTGCTGGTAGGGGCCGACCTTGTGCGGCAGCACCGCGGCATCGGCCCAGGTGAAAGGGCCGTCGAGGCCGAACAGCTCCCGGGCCGCGCGCGTGGTGAGCTCGGGCAGCACCGGGGCGAGCAGCACCGAGAGCACCTTGAAGCCATAGAGCGCCCGCGAGCACACGTCCTGCAGGTCCGCCGCCCTGGCGGGATCCTTGGCGAGCACCCAGGGCTGGCGTGCGTCGAAGTCGTGGTTGATGCGGTCGGCGAAGCGCCATGATCTCGCGCAGCGCGCGCCCGAACTCGCGCGTCTCGTAGGCCTCGTGCACCGAGTGCGCCAGCGCGGCCGCGCTGGCGGCCAGCTCGCCGGTGTCGCCGGCGTAGGCGAGCTGGCCAGCGAAGCTGCTGCGTGATGAAGTTCGCCGCGCGGCTGGCGATGTTGACGTACTTGCCGATCAGGTCGCGTTCACGCGCGCGATGAAGTCCTCGCTGCTGAACTCCATGTCCTCGACATTGCCATTGAGCTTGGCGGCGATGTAGTAGCGCAGCCATTCCGGGTTCATGCCGATCTCGAGGTAGCGCAGCGGGCTTAAGCCGGTGCCGCGCGACTTGGACATCTTCTCGCCCGGAGAGGTTGATGAAGCCGTGCACGTACACGTGGTCGGGCACCTTGAACGGGCTGCCTGCGAACTTGAGCATCGCCGGCCAGAACAGCGTGTGGAAGTAGATGATGTCCTTGCCGATGAAGTGGATCTGCTCGGTCTCGCGGTGCGGCCAGGAACTCCTCGAAGCTGCGCCGCTCGCCCTTGGCGCGCGCCTTGCCGCTGTCGAAGTAGCTCTTGAGCGCGGCGAGGTAGCCGATCGGCGCATCCAGCCACACGTAGAAGTACTTGCCCGGCGCATCCGGGATCGGAATGCCGAAGTAGGGTGCATCGCGCGAGATGTCCCAGTCGCTCAGCGCGTGCTCGCCGGTGCCGTCGAGCCACTCGCGCGCCTTGTTGACCACCTGGGGCTGCAGGCGCCCCGGGGCATCGAGCCATTCCTTCAGGAACGCGATACAGCGCGGATCCGAGAGGCGGAAGAAGAAGTGGTCGGAGCTGCGCAGCTCCGGCTTCGCGCCCGGAAAGCGTCGAGTAGGGGTTGATGAGGTCGGTGGGCGCGTAGACGGTGCTGCACACCTCGCAGGCATCCCCGTACTGGTCCTTCGAGTGGCAGTTCGGGCATTCGCCCTTGATGTAGCGGTCGGGCAGGAACATGCCCTTGACCGGGTCGTAGAACTGCTCGACTGGCTTGGTGTAGATGAGTCCCGCGGCCTTCAGGCGCGCATAGACGTCCTGCGACAGCTGCGGTGTTCTCCGGCGAGTCGGTGGAGTGCCAGTGATCGAAGCTCAGGTGGAAGCCCGGCAGGTACTGCGGCGCGCCCGGCGGCGATGCGCGCCACCAGCTGCTGCGGGGTGATCCCCTCGGCCTCGGCCTTGAGCATGATGGGCGCGCCGTGGGCGTCGTCGGCGCCGACGAAGTGCACCTCGTGCCCCTGCATGCGCTGGAAGCGCACCCAGATGTCGGCCTGGATGTACTCCATGATGTGGCCGATGTGGAACGGGCCGTTGGCGTACGGCAGCGCGGTGGTGACGAAGATCTTGCGGGTCATCCGCCCTAGTTTACACGGCCGGGGCGCCCGGCCCGGCGCCGGGGCGCAGGTTCAGCCGGCGTCCCGGAACTCCTCGAACTTCGCCTTGTTGATGGCCTTCTTGTAGGCCTCCTTGCCGGTGATCTGGCGCTGAGTCGAGCAGCTGCTGGATGGCGGTGTCCATGGTGCGCATGCCGAACGGCGCCGCCGGCCTGCATGGTGTTCTCGAGCTGGTCGAGCTTGCCCTGGCGGATCAGGTTGGAGGCCGCCGGGGTGTTCACCAGGATCTCCAGCGCCGCGACGCGGCCCTGCTTGTCGGCCCGCTGCAGCAGCTGCTGCGAGACCACGCCGCGCAGCGAGGTCGAGAGCATGGTGCGCACGTGCGACTGCTTGTCGGACGGGAAAGGCGTTGACCATGCGGTCCACGGTCGGCGCGGCGCCGTTGGTGTGCAGCGTGCCCATGACCAGGATGCCCATCTCGGCGGCGGTCACCGCGATGCTCATGGTCTCAAGATCGCGCAACTCGCCGACCAGGATGACGTCCGGATCCTCGCGCAGGGCCGAGTGCAGGGCGGCCGCGAAGGTCGGGCGCGTGCACGCCGATCTCGCGCTGGCTGATGAGGCAGCTCTTGCGCTGGTGCACGAACTCGATCGGGTCCTCGATGGTGAGGATGTGGCCCTTCACGCGGCGTGTTGATGTCGTCGATCATCGCCGCGAGCGTGGTGGACTTGCCCGAGCCGGTCTTGCCGGTCACCAGGATCAGCCCATTGTTGGCGCGCGCACATCTGCCGCACCGACTCGGGCAGCTTCAGCTCATCCATGGTGAGCGCCTTGGAGGGGATGGCGCGGAACACCGCGCCCATGCCGTTCAGCTGGCGCATGACGTTGACGCGGAAGCGCCCGCTGCTCGGCGAGCGTGTAGGCGAAGTCGGCGCCGTCCTTGGCCTCGAAGCGGTCGAGCGCCGGCTTGGGCATGATCTCGTAGAGGGCCTGCTTGACGAACTCCGGCGCCAGGCGTGTCGGGCCGCAGCGGCGATGAGGTCGCCGTACAGGCGGATGCGCGGCGGGTCGCCGGCGATGAAGTGCAGGTCCGAGCCGCGCTTGTCCAGCACTTCGGTCAGGTAGGCGTCGATCTCGGCCATGGCGCTTAGCTCAACCGGAGACGGCTTTGTTGGTGGAGGTGGTGGCCGCCGGCGCGGTGCCGGTGATGTCGAGCTTCGGCAGCATGCTGGTGTCGGTCACGAAGTTCTGGAAGGCGCGCTTTTCCGTGGCGTAGGCGTAGGCGTCGTCCGGATCGATCTCTGGCGCGCGTTGATGGCCGCCAGCAGCGCCTGGTCGAGCAGCTGCATGCCGAGGTCGCTTGCCCATCTGCAGCTGCGTCGGGATCTGGTGCGTCTGGTCGGTCTGGATGAGCTTGGCGATCGCCTTGGTCATCATCACGATCTCGCAGATGGCCTTGCGGCCGCGGCCGTCGGCGGTCTTCACCAGCATCTGGGTGACGACCGCGAGCAGGCTCTGCGCGAGGAAGCTCTTGGTCTGCTCGCGCTCCTCGACCGGCAGGGCGTCGATGATGCGGTCGATGGTCTTGACCGCGCTGGTGGTGTGCAGCGTGCCGAGCACCAGGTGGCCGGTCTCCGCGGCCGTCATCGCCATGGAGATGGTCTCCGCATCGCGCAACTCGCCGACCAGGATCACGTCCGGGTCCTCGCGCATCGCCGCGCGCACGCCCTTCGGCGAAGCTCGGGATGTGGGTGCCCAGCTCGCGCTGGATCACCTGGCTGTTCTTGCTCGCGATGCACGAACTCGATCGGGTCCTCGAGGCTGATGATGTTCAGCCGCCGCGTCTGGTTGAGATGGTCGATCATCGCCGCGAGCGTGGTCGACTTGCCGGTGCCGGTGGAGCCGGTGACCAGCACCATGCCCTGGTGGAAGTCGCACAGCTTGGTGACGATCGGCGGCAGCGCCAGCTTCTCCAGCGTCGGCACCTCGGCCGGGATGGTGCGGAAGGTGGCGCCGATGCCGGTCTCCTTGCGGAACACGTTCACGCGGAAGCGCCCGCCCTCGGCCGAGACGTAGGAGAAGTCCAGGTCCGTGCCGCTGGCCGAAGGTCTCGCCTGCGAGCGCGTCAGGATCTCGCGCGATGTAGCTCTCGAGCTCCGAGGCGCGCAGCTCGCGGAACTTGATCGGCAGCAGGTCGCCGTGCATGCGCAGCATGGGCGGGACGCCGACGGCCAGATGCACGTCCGAGCAGCCCTGCTGGGTGCCAAGCTTCAGGAACGCGTCGATACGCGCCAAGTCACTGCCCCCTAAGGAGTTTTTACCTGCTGATATTTAGCCGGAAGGCGCTTTGCGATCAACAGCTTGTGCGCTGAAATTTGACGTAACGCACGAAGTTTCGCAAGGCACGGGGGGTACGCCGGTGCTGCCGGACCCCGGCGACGGGGTCTACTTGAGGTAGACGGCGAGGGCGGCGGACAGCTCGTCCATGGTCTGGAAGCGCTTGGCCTTGTCGACCGCCATGGCCTTCATGACCAGGTCCGACAGGCCCGGGGGCAGGTTGGGATTCACTTCCTGGGCGACGCGCGCCTTGCCCTGCACGTGCTGGTACATGACCGACATGTGGTCGCCGCGCGAGTAGGGCGGCACGCCGGTGACCATCTCGTAGAGGATGACGCCGAGGGCGTAGATGTCGGCGCGCTCGTCGACCTTCTTGCCCAGGATCTGCTCGGGCGCCATGTACTTGGGCGAGCCGATGACGTAGCCGGTCTTGGTGAGCTGCGTGTCGCCTTCGCGGTGCGCGGCGGCGACGCCGAAGTCCACGATCTTCAGCAGGCCTTCCTGGTTGATGAGCACGTTCGCCGGCTTCAGGTCGCGATGCACGATGCCGACCTGGTGGGCGACCGTCATGCCGGTGCAGATGTCGATGCCGAACTGCATCGCGCGCTTCAGTTCCATCGGCTTCTCGTTGACGATCTCGCCGCCGAGCGTGTGCGAGGGGAAGTACTCCATCGAGATGGCGTAGTTGCCCTGGATGTACAGGAAGTCGTAGATGCGGATGACGTTCTTGTGCGTGATCTTGCGCGAGTAGCGCAGCTCGTGCACGAAGCGCTTCATCACCTCTTCGTCGCCGGAGACGTTCGGGTTCAGGAACTTCAGGATCAGCCGCTCATCGACGACCGTGTCCTCCATCAGCAGCACGGTGCCGAAGGCGCCGCGGCCGATGCGGTCGATGTACTTGTAGCGACCCTCGATGATGTCGCCCGGCTTGAGGGTGTTGATGTCGAGGCGCGCGGCAACCTCCGCCTGCTTGACCGCCTGCGCGAGCGCCTGGTCGGAGATCAGCAGCGTCTTGGCCGCCTCCGCAGCGGTCGGCACCGGTGCGGGAGCGGCTGGTCGGGCGGCACCCGGCGCGGTGCTGGTCGTCATCGACGGGATGACCTTGGAGCCGGAGGTCATCGGCGTCGCGGCGACCGCCGGCGATGCGGTTGTCCAGCTCCGTCACGGCCGCCGCGGCCATGCGCGCGATGGTCTGGTCGGGGGAGGCGACCTGGGCCTGCAGCTCGCGCGCACCTGGTCGGCGCGGCTGTCGTCGGCGAGGCGCGACGAGCGCCTGGATGGCCTCGATGCGGATCTCGCGCTCGGGGCGCTGCACCAGCGGCAGCAGCGTATCGACCAGCTTGCGTCGCCGAGCTTGCCGAGCGCGCGCACCACGATCGGCAGCGCCTTGGCGTTGCCGGCGCTTGCAGCATCTCCATGCAGCCGCGGCAGCGCGCGCTTGCTGCCGATTTCGGCCAGCGCGTCGATGGCGCGCTCGCTCACCCACCAGTCCGCGTCGCGCGTGGCCTGGATGAGTGAATCGACGGCGCGCTCGTCCTTGGTCTGGTTGAGGATCTCGATGGCGGCGCGGCGGATGTCCTCGTCCTTGTCGCGCACCAGCTGCAGCACCGCGTCGATGACCTTCGGGCCGCCGATCTTGCCGAGCGCATCGGCGGCGCGGCTGCGCACCCACCAGTCACTGTCCTTGAGCGCGCCGAGCAGGTACTTCACCGACTGCGCGTTGCCGACCTCGTTGAGCACCTCGACGGCCGCGCGGCGCGCGTTCTCGTTCTCGTCCTTGAGCACGTCGATCAGGTAGCTGGATCGTCTCCGGATGGTTGGCCTTGATGACCACGTCGATCGCGTTGTTCTGCACGTCGATCTCCGGGTCGCGCAGCAGGCCCGTGACCCGCTGGATGTCGATCGGCCCGTCCATGCGCTGCAGCGCCGAGAGCGCGGCGCCGCGGATGAGCTTGTTGGGGTCCTTGAGCAGCGCCTGCAGCGCGGTCTGCACCTCCGGCGTGTTGAAGCGCGCGAGGATGTTGATGATGTGCACGCGCGCGATCGGGTCCTTGCCTTGCAGGCGGCCGAGGAGCTCCGGCGATCGAGGAGCGGTCGGCGATGTCGCCGATGATGCGGAACAGCGCCGCCTTCTCGTTCGGCTCCTGCGCGTAGGCGGCGGTGCAGCAGCTCGCGCACTCCGAAGCGCGACTTCTGCGCGGCGATGACATCCAGCACCGCGGACTTGGAGATCCCCGGGGTGGCCAGCGCCTCGAGCAGCAGGTGTGGCGGGTAGTTGCGGCTGCTGGTGAGCGCCCAGGAGATGCCGGCGATGACCCGCGGGCTGCCCTCGATCAGGCCGCGCACGAACAGCGGGAAGGTCTTCTGGTTCACCAGGTGGCTCAGCACCTCGACGAAGCCCACGGTCGCGTTCTTGTCCGCCTCGGGCAGCGCCCCCAGGACCGGCTCGATCGCCCCGGCCCCGACCTCCTTCAGCTTGGCAATCGCCTTCTGCGTGGCAGGACTGGCAGGATCGTTCGAGGACCGGATCTCGGTGACGAGCCGGTCGGCACGCAGGTTCGTGAAAAAGCTCATTCAGCCTTTACGTCAGGGCAGCTCCCGCCACACCAAGGGCCCCCTCCCAGAGAGCCACGCGTGTCGGCAGGCGCGGTTCAATCGGATGCCGGTGCGGCCTCCTCAGGGCCCCAAATAGCTTAACTTCAGCCGTCCCGGACAGCGCCGGATTATGCCACACCACCCGGTTTCCCCCGATGGCGGCCCGCTTATGCGTCCCCGGCGCGTAACCACTACAATCGCACCCCCCGAACAGCAGGCCGACCCGCGAAAAATGACCGCCGCGAGCACCCTTGACGCCGTCCGCAACGCCCTGGAGGGGTACGTCGACCCTTACCTGCAGGAGAGCCTCGGCAATGCCCAGGCCATCGAGGACCTGCGGGTCACGGGCGAGGGCATCGTGGCGCGCCTGGCGCTGGGGTTCCCGGTCGGGGGCTACCTGGAGCCGCTGCGTTCCGCGCTGATCTCGCACCTGGCCGCCGCCGGGATCAGCGGGCCGCTGCAGCTCGACCTGCGGGCGAACATCAAGGCGCACGCCGTGCAGCGCAACCTGAAGCCGCTCGGGGAGATCACCAACGTGGTCGCCGTGGCCTCCGGCAAGGGCGGCGTCGGCAAGTCCACCGTGGCCGTCAATCTCGCGCTCGCCTGGGCGGCCCAGGGCGCACGCGTCGGCATCCTGGATGCGGACATCTACGGGCCGAGCCAGCCGCTGATGCTGGGCCTTGCCGGACAGCGACCCAGCTCCCCGGACGGCAAGAAGCTCAAGCCCCTGACCAGCCACGGGGTGAGCGCCATGTCGATCGGCTTTCTGGTCGATGAGGAGCAGCCGATGGTCTGGCGCGGCCCGATGGTGACGCAGGCCCTCACGCAGCTGCTCTCGGAGACCGCCTGGGGCGCGCTCGACTACCTGGTCGTGGACATGCCGCCGGGCACCGGCGACATCCAGCTCACCCTCGCGCAGCGCGTGCCGGTGGCCGGGGCGGTCATCGTCACCACGCCGCAGGACATCGCGCTCGCCGATGCCCGCAAGGGACTGAAGATGTTCGAGAAGGTCGCGGTGCCGGTGCTCGGCATCGTCGAGAACATGAGCATCCACGTGTGCTCCAACTGCGGCCACGCCGAGCACATCTTCGGCAGCGGCGGCGGCGCGCGCATGGCGCAGGAGTACGGCGTGCGCCTGCTCGGGCGAGCTGCCGCTGGATGCGCACATCCGCGAGGAGACCGATGCCGGCCGGCCGACGGTCGTCGCCGAGCCGGACTCGCCGCGGGCGCAGGCCTACTTCGAGATGGCGCGCAACGCGGCCGGCGCGCTCGCAGTGCGCGCGCGCGACCGCAGCAGCCTGTTCCCGAAGATCGTGATCGAAGAGACGTAACTTCCAGTAGTGCGCGTTTACGCGGCTGACTACGCTCGCCTGGCAGAGCTGGGCTGAGATACATTCGTGCTGCGGGCGCGCCCGCAGCAACCAAGGCGGGGAGAACTGATGAGCATCAAGTCCGACAACTGGATCCGGCGCATGGCGCGTGATCACAAGATGATCGAGCCGTTCGCGGAACAGCAGGTGCGGCAGGCCAACGGACACAAGATCGTCTCCTACGGCACCTCCAGCTACGGCTACGACGTGCGCTGTGCCAGCGAGTTCAAGATCTTCACCAACATCAACTCCTCGATCGTCGACCCGAAGAACTTCGACGAGAAGAGCTTCGTCGACTTCGGCGGCGACGTCTGCATCATTCCGCCGAACTCCTTCGCGCTGGCGCGCACGGTGGAGTACTTCCGCATCCCGCGCAGCGTGCTCACCATCTGCCTCGGCAAGTGCGTTACCGCGGACACCCGCGTGGTCGATGCCGAGACCGGTGCACTGGTGCCGATCACCGCGATGCGTTTCGGTAAGACAACGCTCGGCATGGATGGCTGGTCCCTCAAGCCCGCCAGGGTTTCCGCCTTCGTGCCGCAGGGCAAGAAGCCGGTGTTCGAACTGCGCACGCGGGCCGGGCTGCGCATCCGCGCCACCGCCAACCACCCCTTCCGCATGCTGCAGGGCTGGGTACCGCTCGAGAAACTCAGGCGCGGGGACCGCATCGCGGTCGCGCGCAGCATCCCGGTATTCGGCAGCACCAGCATCCCGGATTGGGAAGCCAGCCTGCTCGGGCTGATGATTTGCGAGGGGCAATGCCGCACGCCCGGCCACAGCCCGACCTTCACCAGCGCAGATCCAGTGCTGGTTGAGCTGCTCAGGAGTTCGGTGGCGGCCTCTGGCCTGGGGACGGTGACCTTCACGGGTGCCTTCGGCTACCGTCTGGTCAACCGGGAGGGCCGCGGCGGCATCGCGGAGCGCAACCGCGCGCATGAATGGCTCGGGGGGTACGGTCTGGACGTCGACGCGGCGGATAAATTCGTCCCGCAGTCCATATTCACCGCGCCGAAGAAAGCGGTGCGCTTGTTTCTGCAGGCGCTGTTCGGCGGCGATGCTGGCCTGTATCACACCGCAGGAGGCGTCTACCTCGAGTACTACTCCAAATCACGCCGGCTGATGGAGGACGTGCACCATCTGCTGCTGCGCTTCGGGGTCTTCTCGCTCATCCGCGAGAAGACGACGGCCGTCGGCACCCGCGCCTGCAGCATCCGGATCACCGACCAGGACCAGGTCGCGCGCTTCGCCGCGGAGATCGGTTTCGTGAACGGATCCATCAAGCAGCGGCGCCTGGATGAGAAGATCCTGCCACTCATCCGCGCCAAGCTGCGCCGCAAGACCAACTTCGAATCCTTGCCGATTGGGGCCTGGCCCCCGCTGACGGCAGTCGCTACGCGCGCCGGGGACAGCTTCAATTCTCTCGGGATCAACGGCGCACGGCATCAGGCAGTGTCGTACGCGGCGGCGAGTGCCGTTGTCGCAGCGACGCGCGACGAGTCGCTTACGCCGCTAGGGGAGGAAGGCCCGCTGTGGGACTGCGTCGAATCGATCGCGGCGGCCGGCGAGGAAGAGGTATACGACATTTCGGTGCCGCGGATCCGCAACTTCGTGGCCAATGATCTGGTCGTCCACAATTCCACGTATGCCCGTTGCTTCAGCGCCGATACACGCGTGGCACTGGCGGATGGCACCGCGGCGACGTTCGACGAACTAATCCGCCGGGATGAAGCA
Organism: uncultured Pseudomonadota bacterium; assembly: GCA_963794975.1. GTDB lineage: Bacteria > Pseudomonadota > Gammaproteobacteria > Steroidobacterales > Steroidobacteraceae > 13-2-20CM-66-19. Next base: position 294,850 of record CAWCGL010000010.1, read on the forward strand.
GGGGGGGTCTCGCGCGGCTACAGCATCGACCGCGAGGGCCGCGTGGTGGTT
>CAWCGL010000011.1:0-63701 GCA_963794975.1 uncultured Pseudomonadota bacterium
GCAGGCCGAGGCTGCGCAGCAGTCCCATCCCCGGGCGCTCGTCGCCGAAGAGCTTCACCAGCGAGTCGGTGAAGCGGGTGACGCCGGCGCGGTCCCCGGCGCGCCAGCTGGCGAAGCGTGCCAGCAGCGCCGCATCCCCGGCGTCAGCCGGCGCGGCGGCGATCAGCTCCGCGAGCATCGCCGCATCGCGCAACCCCAGGTTGAAGCCCTGGCCGGCCACGGGGTGCAGCGCCTGTGCCGCGTTGCCGATCAGCACCGTGCGCCGGGCCACCGGCGCGACGGCGCGCGTGAGCTGCAAGGGGTAGGAGCCGCGCTGCCCGGCGCGCACGAAGCGGCCCGCGCGCCAGCCGAAGGTGGCCTGCAGCTGCTCAAGGTATGCCGCATCGCTCAGGGCGAGCAGCTGCTGCGCGCGTTCCGGCGTGCACGCCCAGATGACCGCGAGCTTGCCGTCGTGCAGCGGCAGCACGGCCAGCGGCCCAGCGCGGGTGAAGCGCTCGAAGGCACGGCCGCCATGCGGGGTGTCGGTGGCGACGCTGGTCACCACCGCCACCTGCCCGTAATCCTCCACGTGCACTTCGATGCCCGCGGCGCTGCGCACCTGCGACTGCGCACCGTCGGCGGCGACCACCAGGCGCGAGGTCACGGCCTCCGGTGCCCGCCCCGCGCCATGCACCACCAGCTGCACCGCATCGGCACCGATGTCGATGTCCGTCACGCGCGCAGGTACGCGCAGGGTGATCCCGGGGTCGCCCTGCAGCGCTCCCCACAGAGCCGCCCCCAGGGTGCGGTTGGCGAGCACGTAACCGAAGGCCTCGATGCCCTGCTCGGCGGCGTTCAGGCGCGCAAAGCCGAAGCGCCCGGCCTCCGAGACATGGATCGAGCGGATCGGCTGGGCTTGCGGCGCCACCTGCCCCCAGATGCCCAGGGTTGCGAAGATGCGCTGGCTGGCATTGCCGAGCGCGGTGGTGCGCGCATCGAAGCTCTCCTGCGCGCCGGAGTCAAAGGGTACCGACTCGATGAGCAGCACGCGCACGCCGCTGCCGATCAGGGCCACCGCAAGACTCGCCCCGACCATGCCGCCGCCGACGATGGTGACGTCGGCCTCGATGCGGGCGCTGCCGGGGGTGGCCACTCTCAACCGCGCGCCATCAGGGCTTCGATCTGGTCCGGGTCCTTCGGCGCGCGCGCGGTGAGCACCTCGGCGCCGCGCTTGGTGACCACCACGTCGTCCTCGATGCGGATGCCGATGTTGCGGAAGCGCTTGGGCACCCCGCGCAGGCCGGCCGGGATGTAGATCCCGGGCTCGACGGTCATCACCATGCCCGGCTCGAGCACCCGCCACTGGTCCCCGACCTTGTAGTCGCCCACGTCATGGACATCGAGGCCGAGCCAGTGGCCGGTGCGGTGCATGAAGAAGCGCCGGTAGGCCTCGCTCTTGATGAGCGCGGGCACGCGGCCCTTGAGCAGGCCGAGCTTCACCAGGCCCTGGGTGACCACGCGCACTGCCGCCTCGTGCGGCGCGTTCCAGTGGTTGCCGGGACGCACGCAGGCGATGGCCGCGCGGTTGGCGGCCAGCACCACCTCGTAGACGGCGCGCTGCGCGGGGCTGAAGCGCCCGCTCACCGGGAAGGTGCGGGTGATGTCCGAGGCGTAGCACTGGTACTCGCAGCCGGCATCCACCAGCAGCAGGTCGCCGCCCTTGAGCGGCTGGTCGTTCTCGCGGTAGTGCAGGATGCAGCTGTTGGCCCCGCCGCCGACGATCGGGTGGTAGGAGGTGTCGGCGTTGTGGCTGCGGAACTCGTGGATGAGCTCGGCCATCACCTGGTACTCGGTAGCCCCGGGCCGGCAGAAGCGCATCGCCCGCTGGTGCGCCCGGGCGGCGATGTGCGCCGCGGTGCGCATCAGGTCCAGCTCCGCGCGCGACTTGAACAGGCGCATGTCGTGCAGCACGTGATCCAGGGCCACGAACTCCGCCGGCGGGTGGCGGCCGTTGCGCGCCTGGGTGCGCAGGCCATTCACCCAGCCCACCACGCGCTGGTCGAACTCCGGGTAGACGCCCATGGTGTAGTACACGCGCGCCCGGTTCTCCAGCAGGCCCGGGAGGATCTCGTCCATGTCCGCGACCGGGAAGGCATCGTCGGCGCCGTAGTCGCGGCGCGCCCCGGCCGGGCCGGCGCGCCGGCCGTCCCAGGTCTCGCGCAGCGGGTCGCGCTCGCGCACGAACAGGATGTACTCGGCCTTGGCCCGGCCCGGCACCAGCACGGCCACCGCCTCCGGCTCGGCGAAGCCGGTCAGGTAGTGGAAGTCGCTGTCCTGGCGGTAGGCGTACTCGACGTCGTTGTTGCGCAGGCGCACGGGGGCGGCCGGCAGCACGGCGATGGAGTCCCGCCCCATCAGCTTCATCAGCGCCCGGCGGCGGCGCGCGAACTCGTCTCGTGCCATGGTCCTTCCCGAAAGGGCGCTTCAGTGCAGGGGGGCGTCGGCGGGGGCGGCCGGGGCGCGCGCATCGGCCAGCTCCTCGAACAGCAGCTGCACGCCGACGCGCACGAACTCGACCAGCTCCGCATAGGCGTTCTCGTTGGCCTCGGCGTCCTGGCCCTCGTCGACCTCGGCGCGCGTGATCTCGATGAAATCGCGCACCAGTTCGCCCACCTCGCCCGGCAGCTCGCTCGCATCCGGGATGCTGCCGGCGCCGAGCCCGTAGAGAAACCCCTGGCACCACTCGGCCAGGGCCTGGGTGCGCAGCGCCAGGGACTCCGCGTCCGCCGGCAGCAGCAGCTCGAACTCCATGTCCGGCTGGATCAGGGCGCTGGCGGTGGCGCCGAACAGTTCCTTGAGGACCTCGCGCGCAGCCCGGTCGGCGCGCCCCTCCGGCAGGATCTCGCGCAGCCAGTCCTCGAAACGGTAGCCACTCGCCCCGCACAGGCAGCCGGCCAGGGTGCCGTGGGCCTCGGCGGCGTCGGCCATTGAGTGCTCCCGGGAGAGCAACTGCTGGATGCGGGTGTAGTCGGGCTGGATCATGTAAAGAGCCCCATTATAATTGACCGTACGAAGAGCGCGGCCCTATAGTCATTCTCATGAGCGACACCAAAAAAACCGAGCTCGATCTCGAACTCGCGCGCCTCACCAAGCGCATCGATGAGCTGCTGGCCACCCTCACCCACCTGAAGGACGAGAACCGCGCGCTGCGGGCGCGCCACGAGTCCCTGGCCGGGGAGCGCGCGGCGCTGATGCACAAGAACGAGCAGGTGCGCACGCGCGTGGAGGCCATGATCGGGCGCCTGAAGACCCTGGAGCACGGCGCTTGAGCCAGGACACCGCGCGGGTGAGCGTGCGCATCATGGAGAAGGAATACGTGGTCGCCTGCCCCTACGAGGAGCGCGCGGCGCTGCTGGATGCCGCCGAGTTCCTCAATGGCCGCATGCGCGAGATCCGCGACACCGGCAAGGTGGTGGGCCACGACCGCATCGCCGTCATGGCAGCGCTCAACCTCGCGCATGAGTTCCTCAAGGGCAAGGACCGCGAGACCAAGACCGACAGCGGGGTCGGCGGCCGGGTACGCGCTTTGCGCGAGCGTGTCGAGGGCGCACTCGAGAAAAGCCAGCAGCTCGATCTCTGATACGGCAACCTCCGCTTCCCCTACAAGCACGCGGCGCAGCCTTGGTGTACAGTGATCCCGGCGTCGCCTGCGGTGTTCGACAAGTGGATCGGGTTACCTCGGACCCTAATTGAAACACCCCGGGACATACGGCTTGCGCGCAGCGTGTGCATGTCCGCCTTCGAGCGGAAAGCCTTACCTGCAGCAGCTCGTCCCACTTGTTGCTCTGGTTCGAGAGCAACGGTTCGCACCGGCACAGGCGGGTGACGCTACCTGACTCCATGCCCGATGCCGCCCGCAGGTCACTGCGGGCCGGCCTCGTGGCGCGCCGCCGCGCCGTCACCCCGGGGGAGCGCGCCCACGCCGCCCGGCGGGTGGCCGAGAACGCCGACCACTTCCTGCACCTGAAGAGCCACTGGCGCATCGCCGCCTATGCCGCGCTGCCGTGGGAGCTGGATGCCGGCCCGCTCATCGAGCGCGCGCGCAGCCGCGGCTGCCGCATCTATCTGCCGCGCATCGGCCGGCCGCGCGCCTCGCGCGCGATGCGCTTCCTCGAGCTCACCGGACCGCTCAAGCGCAACCGCCTGGGAATCGAGGAGCCGGAGGACACCGCGACCATCGGCGCGCGCTGGCTCGACGTGGTGTTCCTGCCGCTGGTGGGCTTTGACCGCTTCGGCCTGCGCCTGGGCACCGGCGGCGGTTTCTACGACCGCGCCTTCGCGTTCCGGCATGCGCGCCACGCCTGGCACGCCCCCCGCCTGATCGGCATCGCCTATGCGTTCCAGGAAGTGGAGCGCATCAGCCCGCACCCCCACGACGTCCCGCTGGATGCCGTGATCACCGACAAAGGGATCATCCGATGCGCCACTGGCTGATGAAGACCGAACCTTCCACCTTCGGGCTGGAAACCCTGGCCGCCGCGCCGCGGCGCACCACCGGCTGGGACGGGGTGCGCAACTACCAGGTGCGCAACATGATCCGCGACGAGATGAAGAAGGGTGACCTCGCCTTCCTCTACCACTCCAGCTGCGCGGTCCCCGGCATCGTCGCCACCATGACTATCGTCAAGGGCGGCTACCCGGACCCGACGGCCTTCGATCGCAAGGACGATCACTATGATCCGCACAGCAATCCTGCGGACCCGCGCTGGTACATGGTCGACGTGCAGCTGAAGAAGGCGCTCGCGCGGGCTATTTCCCTCGAAGAGTTACGCGCACACGCAAACAAGGAACTTAAGGGCATGGTGTTGTTGCGTCCGGGCAATCGCTTGTCGATCACGCCGGTCGAGGCGGCTCACTGGAAGTTCATTCTCGCGCTGGAGTGATGCGCATGATGCGGCTCGGTCGATGCGCCACACGCGTGCGCACCTATCACACTCACGCGCCATGCGCTTGTAATTTGGATTCGCGTGTATATACTCGGTCCCCGGACTAACCCGTTAATTAATGGAGAGCCAACATGGCGAAGGCAAAGAAGAAGGCCAAGAAGAAAGCTGCGAAGAAGAAATAGGGCCTATAGCTCGGCGGTCGCGCAAGTGATCGCCGAGTCTTACTAGGACGACTGTGCCCGCGTTCACGCGGGCACAGTCACATCTGGGGTCAGGAAAATCACGGTGAGCCACCGCCCATGAGCAGCGACATCGACGCCAAGAAGCGACACGCAGCGCAGGCCGCCCTCGCACTGGTCGAGGACGGCGCCACCATCGGGGTAGGCACCGGCTCTACGGTCAACCTGTTCATCGAAGCCCTGGCCCGGTACCCGGGGCGGGTGCGCGCGGGGGTCTCCAGCTCCGAGGCCAGCAGTGCGAAGCTGCAGGCGGCGGGGGTGAAGATCCTCGACCTCAACCAGGTCAGCGGCCTTGACCTCTATATAGATGGTGCGGACGAGGCGAACCCGGCGCGCCAGCTGATCAAGGGCGGCGGCGGCGCCCTCACGCGCGAGAAGATCGTCGCGGCCGCCTCCCGGCGCTTCGTGTGCATCGTCGATGAGACCAAGCTGGTCGCGATCCTGGGCAAGTTCCCGCTGCCGGTGGAGGTGATCCCCATGGCCCGGGAGCTGGTCGCCCGCGAACTCACCCGCCGCGGCGGCCGGCCCGTATGGCGCAGCGGCTGCGTCACCGACAACGGCAACCACATCCTGGACGTTCACGGACTTACCATCAGCGACCCGCTTGCGCTGGAGGCGGCGCTGAACCAGATCACCGGAGTCGTGACCGTGGGCCTGTTCGCCGCCCGGCCGGCGGACGTACTGCTGGTCGGCACCGCCGCGGGGGTCGAAACCCGCTAGACCCGGCCTGCCGCCCAGGCCCTGCTGCCCGGCGGGCCTGCCGGCCCCCTCTATTAAAGGGTGGGCGCGCGCCTTCACCCAATCATCACGCACGAGGGGCCTTCATCACCGAAGGTTCACGAGCCTTCATGGGGACTTCATGCGCCGACCGCCCCCGGCGCATACCTTGCCTGCGGTCCTTGAATTTCCCAACCCAGGAGAACCGCAATGAACATTCTCAAGTCCCTTCCCGCCCGCTCCCTCGCACTGGCCTCGCTGGTGTGTGTCCTCGGTGCCAGCCCCGGCTGGGCCGGACCGCGCAGTGTCACGGTCAGCTTCGCGGACCTGAACCTGTCCACCGAGTCCGGCGCCACCACCCTGCTTCACCGCATCCGCCGCGCCGCCAAGGATGCCTGCGGCGAGCACGGTCCGGCGCTGGTGGAGATCGCCGACTGGCAGGCCTGCGTGATCGGCGCCACCGATGATGCGGTGCGCTTCGTGCACAGCCCGCTGCTCAGCGCGCTTTACTCGGGCCAGCGGCAGTCGGTCACGGCGATGATCGATAAGTGAGCCACGAGCGCGCACCTATCCGGGCACCGGCCCGGGTGGGTGCGGGCTGTTGGTCTCAGAAGGCACCATGACTTGTTCCGGCGTAACATCGAGCGCAGATGCCTCTGGCCTGAGCCTGTCCCTGCAAGCTTGGCGCCGGGTGCGGAGCCTTGCATGCCCGGCGCAGCTGAGCCCGATCAGACCGCGTATCAGGTCGGCGACCTGATCGTCGATGTTGGGCAGCAGCGCGTGACCCGCTCCGGAACCGAGATTCCCCTGCCGCGGCTCTCGTTCGACCTGCTGCTCGTCCTCACCCTCGCCGCGCCCAACCTGGTCACCTTCGACCAGCTCACCGAGCGTGTCTGGCCCGGGCTGGTCATCACCCCCGAGACCATCAGCCAGCGCGTGAAGCTGGTGCGCGCTGCCTTAGGCGATGACCCGCACGCCCCGCGCTACATCCTCGGGGTGCGCGGCCGCGGCTACCGCATGGTTGCCGAGGTCGCGCCGCTGGCCGAGCGGCGCCGCGCCGAGCCGGTCACGCCGTACTGGGTGGACGAGAGCGCGAGCGCCGTGCCGGGCAGCAACGCGCCGCCGGCCACCGCCGCCCCGGTCCCGGCGCAAGCCGCGGCGGCCCCGGCGCGCACGCCCGGTGCCTTCGGCTGGATCGGGGCTGCACTCGCGGTGCTGCTGCTGGTCGCACTGCCCTGGTCCCTCACGCACTACCTGCGCACACCGCGGGCCGAGGCGGCGCGACAGAGCGAGACGGTCATCGTGCAGCCGCCACGCACGATCGCCGTGCTGCCGCTGGCGGACATGAGCCCGGGCGGGGGCAATAGTTATCTCGGCGACGGGCTGGCGCAGGCACTGTCGGCCCGCCTGGGCCGCTTCCACGGGCTGCGGGTGGCCTCGCGCACCTCGGTCGCCTCCTTGAAGGATCACGGCGAGGACTTGCACACCATCGCCCAGCGCCTCGGGGTGCGGCACATCCTCGAGGGCAGCGTGCAGCGCGAGGGTGATCAGCTGCGCGTGACGGCGACGCTGATCGATGCCACGACCGGCTACAACCTGTGGTCCGAGACGTACAACCGCACCTGGCAGGATCTGCTGGCGATCGAGGACGACGTCACCCGGTCGATCATGAATACGCTCAAGGTGGTGCTGACCAGCGAACTGGCACAGCGCTCCCAGCAGCCCGGCACGCACCTGGCCGCCTTCGATCCGTACCTGCGGGGGCTGGCAAAGCTGTCCAGCGCCGACAGCCCGACGCAGCTCGAGGAGGCGGGCGAGAACTTCCGGCAGGCGCTCGCCCAGGATCCGGGCTTCGCCCTCGCCTATGCGGGCCTGTGCGAGCGCTATGCCCGTGGCTACGAATACACGCGCGATGCCGCGCTGATCCCCCAGGCCGAGGCTGCCTGCGCCCGGGCACTGCAGCTGGATAGTTCACTCAGCGAGGTCACGGCCGCGCTGGCGCACCTGTACCAGGTGAGCGGCCGCAGCGTGCAGGCGGAGAAACTGTGGCGCGAAGCGCTGCGCGGCGATCCGGACAACGCAGACAACTACATCGGCCTGGGCGAAGCTCTCGACGGGCAGCACCGCACGGCCGAGGCCGAGCGGGCCTTCCGGCAGGCCATCGAGGCCGAGCCCACCTACTGGGACAGCCATACCGAACTGGGCAACTTCCTGTTCCGCCACGGACGCACCGCGGAGGCGGCAGCCGCCTACCGGCGCGTCGTGCAGCTCACCCCGGCAAACTACCTGGCGTTCAACAACCTGGGGGCGGCGCTGGAGATGCAGGGGGACTTCCAGGGCGCGGCCACCGCCTTCGAGCGTTCGCTGGCGCTGGAGCCCACACGCAGTGCCTACTCCAACCTCGGCACCAACTACTACTTCCTCGGCCGCTACGCGGATGCCGCCGGCATGTACACGCACGCGACGCAGCTGGCGCCCGAGGACCACCGCGTCTGGGGGAACCTCGCCGATGCCCTGTGGCAGATCGCCGGCAGCCGGCCGCAGGCCCAGCAGGACTACCGCCATGCGGCGGATCTGGCGCAGCGCGGCCTGGAGGTGAACTCCCAGGACGCGGTCTCGTGGATGCAGCTGGCCTATTACCACGCGCGCGCCGGAGATGCCGACCGCGCGAGGCGCTACACCGAGCGTGCCCTGACCCTCGGGGCGGATGATGCAAACGTGCAGTACTACGCGGCGCTCGTCGCGCTGCAGCGCGGCGACAATGCCGCAGCGCTGGATGCCCTGACCCGGGCGGTCAGCGAGGGTTACCCGTCCGAGCTGGTGGGCGCGGCGCCGGATTTCGCGAGCCTGCGCGGCGAGGTACGCTTCAAGAGGCTCATCACCCCGCCCGGCAAGGCCTCGCGCGCCTGACCGACCATATAAGGAGAAGAACCATGCCCTACCCGAATCCGACCGTGCACCTGGAACTCAAGGCCGGCACCCTGTACGCCATCCCGAACGGCGGGCACCTGCGGGTGCTGGGTTCGACCGTGGTGACCATTACCGCCAGCTTCCCGTTCACGGTGGAAGTCGCGCCCCTGACCGACACCACCACGGCCCCCGACGGCGGGGACTCCTGTAGCGGAGCGGGCGGCGGACAGACCTTCCCCCTGCATCTGCCGGACGTGCCGTATGGGGACGATCCCCCGCCCTCTTTCAAGTACACCATCAAGGGCAGGCCTGAAGGCGAGGCGGCCGGCAAGGTGCTGGACCCGATCATCATCGTCGACAAGAAGCCGCACTGAGGGTCCCGCACGGCGCCGGCGCAGCTCATCTGTGCCGCGCAGCGACCAACGGTGATTCTGCGGCGGCAGCCCGAGGCCGACCGCGTGATCCTTTTCCGCGCCCGGCGCATCCAAGTAGGCACAGGACCGGAGGGTCTGGGGCCGGCGCGGTGCTGTCGCCAGTTCTCTTGCGCGGTCCCGTCAACCACCGGGAGAACAGTCATGGACTACTGCAAGCTTCGTGTTCCGCTGTCATTGGGTTGCGCGGCCCTCATGCTCACGTGCCTGGGAGGCATCGCCCCCGCCCAGGCCGCGGACGCGAGCGGCGCACGGCAGGTCACCGTGAACTACCGCGACCTGAACCTGGAGACCCCCGAGGGGGCCAGCACGCTGCTCGCGCGCATCCGCGACGCGGCGCGCCGGGTCTGCGGTTCGGAGAGCGAGCGGCTGGACCTGCAGCACGCCTGGCAGGTGTGCTACCAGGGCAGCATCGATGCTGCCGTCGCGAGCGTCGACAGCCCGATCCTGACTGCGCTGGCCAGCGGCGGCCGCCTGCCCGGAGGTGATCGCACGCAGCCGCAGAAGGCCGCACCACGCACGTAAGCAACCCCGCCACGCGCGCCGGCCTGCCGTTCGGACGCGGGCAGCCGGGGGACAAGGGGTATGCTTCACAACCGCTCGGCGCGCGTGGCGCGCCCGGGCGGTCATGTGGGCGCGCGGATCGCGCGTTGCTGCGGGAGATCGGGACTGGAGCTGCTGAAATACCGGGCCTTCCTGAGCTACAGCCACCGCGACGGCAAGTGGGCCAGCTGGCTGCACCGGCGGCTCGAGGCCTACCGCCCGCCGCGCGCGCTGGTGGGCACCGCCACCGCCATGGGCGTGGTGCCGAAACGCCTGACGCCGGTCTTCCGCGACCGCGAGGAACTGGCGAGCGCCACCGACCTGGGCGCGGTGATCAACCAGGCGCTGAGCGACTCGGCCTGCCAGATCGTGGTGTGTTCGCCGCAGGCGGCCCGCTCGCGCTGGGTGAACGAGGAGATCCTCGCCTTCAAGCGCCTGGGGCGCGAGGACCGCATCTTCTGCCTGATCGTCGGCGGGGAGCCGAATGCGACCGATATGCCCGGCCGCGAGTCCGAGGAGTGCTTCCCGCCGGCGCTGCGCTACCACCTCGGAGCCGACGGCCAGCTCACCAGCCAGCGCACCGAGCCGATTGCCGCCGATGCCCGGCCCGGCAAGGACGGGCGCAACAACGCCAAGCTCAAACTCATCGCCGCGGTGCTCGGGGTCGGCTTCGACCTGCTGCGGCGCCGCGATGCGCAGCGCCGCAACCGCCGCGTGTTCCTCATCGCCTGCGGAGCCATCATCGGCATGGTGGGCACTTCCGCGCTGGCCACTTTCGCGCTCATCCAGCGCGCGGCGGCGCTGAGGCAGGAGGCGCGTGCCGAGCGCGAGGCGGACGCGGCCACCCAGGCCACGAACTTCCTGATCGGCATGTTCAAGATCATCGACCCCGGGGAGGCGCGCGGTAACACCGTCACCGCGCGCGAGGTACTGGACAAGGGGGCCGCGCGCATCGACGAGGAACTCGCCCGGCAGCCGGGGATCCAGGCGCGCCTGATGGACACCATCGGTACGGTCTACACCGGCCTGGGCCTGTACCGGGAGGCCACGCCGCTGCTGGAGCGCGCGGTGGCCAAGCGCCGCACGCTCGGTGATGCCACGGCGCTGTCCGAGTCCCTGAACCACTACGCGGACGTGGCCTACAACCAGGCGCAGTTCGAGCAGGCCGAGAAAGCCTACCGCGAGGCCTCGGCGCTCGCGGCCAGGCAGCCGAAGGACCGGCACAGTCAGGTCGCGCTTGCCAAGGCCCTCTACGGCCTGGGGGCCCTGCAGGATGACCAGGGCAACTATGCCGACGCCGAGCGCAACCTGCGCCGCGCGCTGGCCCTGCAGCAGCATCTGTACGGGCAGAAGCACGGCGACATCGCGATGACGCTCAAGACCCTGGCGCGCACGCTCGATGACAACGGCGACCTGAAGGCGGCGCTGCCGCTGATGCGCACCGCGGTCGGCATGCAGCGCGAGCTGCGCGGCGCCGAGCCGCACCCGGACCTGGCCGAGAGCATCAATGACCTGGGTAAGCTGCTGGACGAGAACGGCGACTACGACGAGTCGGTGCGCCTGCTGCGCGAGTCGCTGGCCCTCAAGCATCGCCTGTACGGCGCGCAGCACCCGGAGGTGGCGCAGGGGCTGAACAACCTCGCCACCACCATGTTCGACAAGGGCGACCTGGCCGATGCCGAGGCGACCTACCGCGACGCGCTGGGCATGCAGCGCGAGCTGCTCGGCGAGGTGCACCCGGATGTGGCCAATACGCTGAACAACATTGCCTTCGTGCAGGATGCGCGCGGCGATGCCAAGGGCGCGCTCGCCACCGAGCGCGAAGCGCTGCGCATCTACCGGCAGGTGTTCCCCAAGGATCATCCGAACGTGGCCGCGGTGGCCAACCGCATCGGCTTCTGGCTCACGCTCCAGGGGCATTATCCCGAGGCCGGTCGCTACCTCGAGGAAGGGCTGGCGATGCGCCAGCGCCTGTTCGATGACAAGCACCCCGACGTGGCCTCCAGTCTGGAGAATCTGGCGATCCTGCAGGTCGCCACGCGCCAGTACGGCCCGGCCCTGGAGTCCTCGCGCAAGGCGGCGGCCATCCTCACCGCGGCGTTCTCGGCCACGCACTGGCGCACGGCGATCGCCGAGAGCGCCGAAGGGGCGGCGCAGACCGGCCTGGGCAACTATGCGGAAGCGGAGAAGCTGCTCACGCGCAGCTACGCCATCCTGCGCAAGGACCCGTCCACTCCGGAGGCATTCCGCACGCTCACCGAGCACTACCTGCAGACCCTGCACGAACAGGAGCGCCAGGGCCGCAAGCCCGCCAGTGCCGCCACGCGCGCCGCTCCGGCCGCGGCGCCGCCTGCGGTGCAGCCGCACTAGCAGCGCGGCAGGTGACATAAGCACCGCCGGCGCCCGCGCCTGCGCTAGCAGGTGCACTACCCCTGTGCTAGCTTCGCTCGCCCAAGAACAATAACTCCGCCCGGGGAAGAATCTATGTGGACTTCAGTTTCCGCCGCGTCCAGGACGATGGTGCGTGCGGCACTCCTTCTCGTATCCGTATTCTTCGCCGCGCAGCTGCCGGCGCAGTCGCTGCGGGTGACCGCGGCGAATGCCAGCGCGCCGGATGCGGTTTACGACGTGCTGTTCAGCCCCGCGCAGACGACGCTGCTGAACGCGGACGGCGCCTCCTTCCACGCCCTGCAGTCGCTCGTGTTCGTGCCCGGCTCGAACGCGGGCGTCGACCTGATCGTCGCCGACACCGCCGGCGGCACGCTCGCGCACTACTACGCCCCGACCGGCACGCCGCTGAGCTCGGCCACGGTGATCTGGAGCGCCGCATCCCAGGTGCCCGGCCCGCAGCGCCCGGATGGCCTGTCGACGGATGCCGCGGGCAACCTGTACGTCACCACCAACTACCCGCGCCCGCAGCTGTGGGTGCTGCAGCCGTCCGCTTCCGCTGCCGGCGGCTACGGTGCGCCGCTGCTGCTGGATGATCACTTCGCCGGCAAGGAGGTCGACGCGCTCGTGGATTCGGTGGTCGTCCCCGGCAATCTCGCCGCGCCGGTGCGAACCGCGCTCGCCGCCAACGGCGTGCATCCGGGGGACGTGCTGGTACTGGTGGCCGACACCGACCATGACCCGTACGACTCGCACGAGGGGGTCACGGTATTTGCCTACTCCGCTGCCAGCATCGCGGCGCGCCTGGCCAACCCGGGCGTGCCGATCACGGCCCCGGCGACGGCGCTGCGCCAGAGCCAGCTGCCGCAGTCTTACAAGAATTCCCTGGTGCCGACGGGCCTGGACATCTGGCCGGTCGATGGCAGCCTGGTCGTGGCGGCCAGCAACGGCTCGATCCTCCAGTACACGCTGCCCGCGAGCGCCGGTGCGACTGCGCTGTGGACCACGGCCGCGCGCACGACCTTCGCCAGCATCCCCTGCCCGACCGGACGCTTCTTCAAGCTGCGCACCGGGACGCAGTCCGGCACCGCCTACGTGTTCGTCACGCAGTCGACCGGGCCGGCCAGTGGCAACATCCTGCAGTTCGCGGTGCCGGCGGACATGGCCACGCCTCCGGGCGGCTTCGGCTTCGTGAACCCGACGCTCACGGTGGCGACCTCCGCTTCGGGCAACAGCTACTCCACCAGCGGCATGCCGGTCGGCCTCGCGGTCGCCCCGCCGGCGGTGGTCACCCCGGCGGCCGACTGCGTTGCCGCCGCCGGCGGCTGCAACCCGACGGGGGGACTGGCGCATACCATCCTGCCCGGCGCGGCCGGAGTCGGCCCGCAGGGCGTGCGCGGCAACATCGTCGAGCAGACCTGCGTCATCACCGACACGCGCCTGAAGGCCGACGGCAGCTGCCCCGGTACGCTCAACATCGCGGCGCTCTGCCCCGGCTTCCCGGCGAACATCGTGCCGGCGACGATGTGCGGGGCCTCCGGGCCGGCCAAGAACCAGCTCGCGATCGTGCAGAGCATTGCCAACGGCGTCGATGACGTGCCGGGCATCATCGTGCAGTCGGAGGCCGCCCCGGCCGAACTGATCCCCGGTACCGCGGACAGCGGCTGCACCAATGCGAGCCAGGTGCTGGGCTGGACCCCGCGCCTGAACTCCGACGAGGGGCTCACCCCCGAGGGCGCGGCGGTGATCGACATGACCACCTACTGCGACCGCAGCGGTGGCACCACGCGCGGCAATTCGATCTGGGTTCTCGGCGGGCAGCTGAGCAGCACGCTCGCCGGCACCCCCGCGCTCACCCAGTTCACCAACCAGAAGCTCGCCACGCTGGGCACCGTGATCCAGTCGGCGAATATCGCCCGGCCGGTGAAGACCGGCCTCGACGTGTGCCTCATCGCCACCGCGGTGCTGCTGAACACCAAGCACTACGCCTGTGCCGCACGCACCGTGTGGTCGTGCGACCAGTTCGTGGCGAACAACGCCAAGAGCTTCGGCAGCTCACCGGACAACCCCAACCCGTACGGGGACGTGCGCGGCCGGCTGGGAAGCGTGTTCTACACGATCAACAGCCGCATCCAGGGCAATGCCGCCAACCCGATCTGGCCTTTGACCACCGCGCCGCCGGCCTGCAGGTAACCGCGCAACCGGGCCACGAGCCCCGGCTCGTGGCCCCCGGCAGCACAAAGAAAAGGCCCGCATCAGCTGCGGGCCTTTTCAGTTTGGCTGGGGGACTAGGATTCGAACCTAGGTAAACGGAGTCAGAGTCCGTTGTCCTACCACTAGACGATCCCCCAAGGTAGCGGACAGCGAATCGTACGCCGGACCGCAGCTGCGTGCTGTGGTCCGGCGCCCGGATTAACGCTTCGAGTACTGCGGTCCGCGGCGGGCCTTGCGGCGCCCGACCTTCTTGCGCTCGACCTCGCGGGCATCGCGCGTGACGAAGCCGGCGGCGCGCAGCGCCTTGCGCAGCGACTCGTCGTGCTTGATCAGCGCGCGCGTGATGCCGTGGCGGATGGCGCCGGCCTGGCCGGTGATGCCGCCGCCATCGACCTTCACGGTGATGTCGAAGGTGCCCATGAGGTTCACCGCCTCGAGGGGCTGGCGGACGATCATGCGGCCGGTCTCGCGACCGAAGAACTCATCGAGCGTCCGGTCGTTCACCGTGATGCTGCCCTTGCCGGGCTTGAGGTAGACGCGCGCGGTGGCGGTCTTGCGACGGCCGGTGCCGTAGTGATTGTGCTGGGTCGCTGGCATTTAAATACGGTCCTATTGAATCTCGAGCGGCTTGGGCTGCTGCGCCTGGTGGGGATGCTCGGCGCCGCCGAACACGTGCAGCTTCTTGAACATGCGGCGTCCGAGCGGGTCCTTCGGCAGCATGCCCTTGACCGCAAATTCGATCGCCCGCTCCGGGTGCTCGGCGAGCAGCTTGTCGAGTGCGATCGACTTGATGCCACCGATGTAGCCGGTGTGGTGGTAGTACATCTTGTCGGTGAGCTTGCGCCCCGTGACGCGCACCTTCTGCGCGTTCAGCACGACCAGATGGTCGCCCATGTCAACGTGCGGGCTGTAGTCAGCCTTGTGCTTGCCCTTGAGGCGGTGGGCCAGCTGGGTGGCCAGGCGGCCGAGGGTCTTGTCGGTCGCATCGACGACGAACCAATCGCCACGCACGGTGGCGGAGTTGGCAAATACGGTCTTCATAAATCACTCGTTGGCAGTGGCCCGCTGATCCGGGGAACCCTTCACATCCGGGGCCAAAAAAAGGCGGGAAAGTGTACTCAAGCAGGTCCCCCAATGCAAAGGCACGCCCTGTTTCGGGGCCATCCGGGGCCGTCGGGGGGGCGGATGGGGGTCTACGGACCGTTATACCCCTATAATACGGCCCTTAGATATGGAGTCCGGTCGCCCTCTAGACTCTGCCATCGCCGCCGCCGATCGCGCCCTGCGCTCGGTGTTCGCGCCGGCCCGCTCAACCCGCCCCGCCCCGGGTGCGCCCGGCAACACCCCCGATCTGCCCGACGCGGAGCGCCGCCGCGCGGCCGCCCTGATGCGCGTCAACCATACCGGGGAGCTGGCCGCCCAGGCGCTGTACCACGGCCAGGCACTGCTCGCCCGCTCGGAGGCGACGCGGGCGCTGCTCATGGAGGCGGCGCGCGGGGAGTCGGATCACCTGGCCTGGTGCGAAACACGCCTGCACGAGCTGGCCGCGCGGCCGAGCCTGCTCAACCCGCTGTGGTATGCCGGCTCGTTCGCCATCGGCGCGCTCGCGGCCGTGCTGGGTGATGCGACCAGCCTCGGCTTCGTCGCTGAGACCGAGCGCCAGGTGGAGGGTCACCTGGATGATCACCTCGGCAGACTGCCGGCGAGCGATGCCCGCAGCCGTGCCATACTTGAAACCATGAGGGCGGAGGAGATCGCGCACGGTGCATGCGCCACCCAGGCCGGTGGCGTCACCTTGCCCGCGCCGGTGCGGGCGCTGATGCGCCACACCGCGCGCGTCATGACCGGGACCGCGTACTGGATCTGATAACGCCCGCCACAGACGCGGGCGCGTGTAATTTATAAAAGTCTTTCTGGGGAGCCGGTATGGAAGAGAACATCAAGCCGTTGAGCGAGATACCCGCGATCAACCGCTTCCTGAGCTACTGCCGCATCCGCGCGGTGCCGTCGAAGACGGTGGTGATCCACGCCGGCGACCTGCCCGATGTTCTCTACTACATCATCAGCGGCTCGGTCGAGGTGATGATCGAGGACGAGGAAGGCAACGAGATGGTGCTCGCCTACCTGAACCGCGGGCAGTTCTTCGGCGAGATGGGCCTGTTCTACGAGCAGCCGACCCGCAGCGCCTGGGTGCGCACGCGCAACCAGTGCGAACTCGCGGAGATGACCTACCCGCGCTTCCGCCAGATCGCCGCCGAGAGCCCGGGGCTGGTGTTCGAGCTGGCCACCCAGCTGGCCACGCGCCTGGATCGCACCAACCGCAAGCTCGGCGACCTGGCCTTCGTGGACGTCACCGGCCGCGTCGCCCACGCCATCATGGACCTGTGCGGCGAGCCGGATGCCATGACCCACCCGGAGGGCATGCAGATCAAGGTGAGCCGCCAGGAGCTGTCGCGCCTGGTGGGCTGCTCGCGCGAGATGGCGGGCCGCGTGCTCAAGGTGCTGGAGGAGCAGGGCCTGCTGCGCGCCACCGGCAAGACCATCGTCGTGTTCAACGCGCGCCCGAAGATGAAGACCCGCCCGGTCATCGTGCCGGCCAAGCCCGGGACCAGCGCCGCCAAGGCCGGGCCGGTCAGCCGCGACGACGATGACGATGATGATGACGACGACGAGGACGACGACGAATAGGCTCCAGGCGGCGCGCCCGGGCGCGCCGCCTGCTTCAGGCCGCCGCGATCTGCTGGCGCATCTCGCGGATGGTGCGCGCGTAATCGCTGCTGCCGAAGATCGCCGAGCCGGCCACGAAGGTATCCGCCCCCGCCTGCGCGGCCGCGCGGATGTTGTCCATCTTGATGCCCCCGTCGACCTCCAGGCGCACGCTGCGGCCGCCGGCATCGATACGCGCCGCGCGTCGGCGAGCTTGCGCAGCGTGGTCGGGATGAACTGCTGGCCGCCGAAGCCCGGGTTCACCGACATGATCAGCACCAGGTCGAGGAACTCCAGCGTGTAGTCGAGGTAGTCGAGCGGCGTGGCCGGATTGAACACCAGCCCGGGCTTGCAGCCGTGCTCGCGGATGAGCGCGATGGTGCGGTCGATGTGCTGCACGGCCTCGGGGTGGAAGCTGATGTAGGTGGCGCCCGCGGCGGCGAAGTCCGGCACGATGCGGTCCACCGGGCTCACCATCAGGTGCACGTCGATGGGCGCCTTGACGCCGTGCTTGCGCAGCGCCGCGCACACCAGCGGGCCGATGGTCAGGTTCGGGACGTAGTGGTTGTCCATCACGTCGAAGTGCACGATGTCGGCGCCGGCCTCGAGCACCGCGTCGACCTCCTCGCCGAGGCGCGCGAAGTCCGCCGACAGGATCGAGGGGGCAATCCAGGCGTTCCATGGGCGCAGTCTAGCGCATCAGCCCGCAGCGCCCGTGAGGCGCGCCAGCGCCTCGCGGTACTTCTCGCTGGTGCGCGCGATGACCTGCGGCGGCAGCTGCGGCCCGGGCGCCTGCTTGTTCCAGTCGAGCGTCTCCAGATAGTCGCGCACGAACTGCTTGTCGAAGCTCGGCGGGCTCGCTGCCCACGCGGTAGGTAGTCGGCGGGCCAGAAGCGCGAGGAGTCCGGCGTCACCACCTCGTCCATGAGCGTGAGCGTGCCGGCCGCGTCGACGCCGAACTCGAACTTGGTGTCGGCGATGATGATGCCGCGCGCGCGCGCATGCTCGGCGGCGAAGCCGTACAGCGCCAGCGCCGTATCGCGCACCCTGGCGGCAAGGTCCGCGCCCACCAGCTTCACCACCGCGGCGAAGTCGATGTTCTCGTCGTGCTCGCCGGCCGCGGCCTTGTTGGCGGGCGTGAACAGCGGCTGCGGCAGCTGCTGCGCCTGCTTGAGGCCCGGCGGGCAGGGCGATGCCGCACAGCGCGCCGCTCGCCTGGTAGTCCTTCCAGCCCGAGCCGATGAGGTAGCCGCGCACCACCGCCTCGATCGGCAGCGCCTGCAGGCGCCGCACCACGACCGAGCGCCCGCCGAGCAGCGCCCGTTCGGCGTCATTGCGCGCCAGCTCGAGCGGGTCGCGCCCGGTGAGATGGTTCGGCACCAGCGCCCGGGTGCGCTCGAACCAGAAGTTGGAGATGCTGTTGAGCACGCGGCCCTTGTCCGGGATCGGGTCGGGCAGCACGACGTCGAAGGCCGACAGCCGGTCGGTGGTGACGATCAGCATGGTGGCCGCATCGATGGCGTAGATGTCGCGCACCTTGCCCTCGTGGATGCGCTCGAGCCCGGAAAGCTGGGTGCGGTACACGGTAGGAGTTGGCATGCTCTTGGTACTATAACGGCCTCCCGCCCCTCAGACACCTCCAGGACCAGACCGCCGCAATGGGCTTCAAGTGGATCGGCAAAGCCGCGGGCGGGCTGCTCGGCGGTCTCGTCATGGGACCGATCGGCGCGGCGCTCGGGGTGCTCATCGGCCACCAGATCGACGAGCAGGCCGCTCCCGCACAACCGGCGCTCTCCGGCGATGACCTGACCGCGATCGGCGAGCGCTTCTTCCGCGCGACCTTCCGCGTCATGGGCTACCTCGCCAAGGCCGACGGGCGCGTGTCCGAGCAGGAGATCGCCGCCGCGCGCGGGGTCATGAGCGACCTGCGCCTGGGCCCGGAGCAGGTGCGCGAGGCCATCGACTGCTTCACGCACCGGCAAGCGTTCGGACTTCGACTTCGCGGGCGAGATGGCAGCCCTCGGGCATGCCTGCCAGGGACGGCCGGATCTGGCGCGGATTTTCCTCGAGATCCAGGTGCGCGCCGCGCTCGCCGGCAACAACCTCGACGGCCCGGTGCGCGCGCTCGTGGCACGCGTGGGTGCGGCCCTGGATGTCTCGGCGTTCGAGTTCGCGCACATCGAGGCGGCGCTGCGCATCCAGCGCAGCGGCGGCCGCGCCGGCTTCGCCCAGGCCCCCGGCGCGCGCTCGCCGGACGTGGCGCTCGAGGAAGCCTACCGGGTGCTCGAGACCTCGGCTGCGGCGAGCAACGAGGAGGTCGTCAAGGCGTACCGCCGGCAGCTGAGCCGCCACCATCCCGACAAGCTCAAGGCCAACGGCCTGCCCGACTCGATGATGGCGCACGCCAAGCAGCGCACCCAGCAGATCATCGAGGCCTGGGACCTGGTGCGCGAGCGGCGCGGGATACGCTAGGCACGCGCCAGCCCACTCGGCGATCACGTCCTGGATCGCCCGCACGCCGTCGGTGAGGGCCGCCGGCCCCGGCTGCAGGATGATCGAGGACTTGATCTCGCGCAGGTAGCCGTCGCGCACCGCCGGGATGTCCTGCCAGCCCGGGCGCGCCGCCAGGGTCTGCGGGCGGAACTTCTTGCCGCACCAGGAGCCGAGCATGATGTCCGGGGCGCGCCGCGGCACCTCCAGGGCATCGGCGATGATGCGGTTGCTTGCCGAGCGACTGGCCGGCCAGCTCCGGGAAGCACTCCTCGCCGCCGGCGAGGTCGATCAGCTCCGACACCCAGCCGATGCCGCTGATCTGCGGCTCGTCCCACTCCTCGAAGTACACGCGCGGCCGGCGCGCAAAGCCCGCGGCGCGCGCGCGCACCTCGGCGAGCCCCGCCTCGAGCTGCCCGACCAGCGCGGCCGCCTTCGCCTCGCAGCCGATCATGCCGCCGAGCGTGCGCACCATGCGCAGGATCTCGGCGACGCTGCGATGGTTGAAGACATGCACCTCGATGCCGGCGCGGATGAGCGCGGCGGCGATGTCGGCCTGCAGGTCGGAGAAGCCGAGCACCAGATCGGGCTTGAGGGCGATGATCTTGTCGATGCTCGCGCTGGTGAAGGCGGACACCTTCGGCTTCTCGCGCCGCGCCTGCGGCGGGCGCACGGTAAAGCCGGAGATGCCGACGATGCGCCAGTCCTCTCCCAGCAGGTACAGCGTCTCGGTCGTCTCCTCGGTCAGGCAGACGATCCGTTGCGGGAAATCCTGAGTTCCGGTTCATGAAGCACCGCAGCGATCGTGCGGCCAATGTATCATTAACTCATGTGGATGCGCATCTGGGCCTTCCTCGACTGGTGCTTCTTCGGCCCGGCCTCCGCACGTCCCGGGCCCCTGGGAACGGTGCTGCGCGTCCTGCGCTATCCCTACGCGGTGCTGCGCGACCTGTCGCGCGGGGAAATCAACCTGCGCGCGATGGGCCTGGTGTACACCACGCTGCTGTCGCTCATCCCGCTGCTCGCCTTCAGCTTCGCGGTGCTCAAGATCTTCGGCGGCCACCGCGACCTGGAGCCGATCGTGTACGAGTTCTTCCGGCCGCTGGGACCTGCGGCCTCCCAGGAACTCACCATGCGCGTCATGCAGTTCGCCAGCCGCGTGAGCAGCGGCGTGGTCGGCTCGCTGGGGTTGGCGCTGCTTGCCTGGACCCTGGTCGGCACCATCAAGAAGGTCGAGGACAGCTTCAACTTCCTGTGGCGCGTCGAACAGCCGCGCAGCTTTGCGCGCCGCGTGGCCGAGTACACCGGCCTGCTCATCATCGCCCCGGTGGTGCTGGTCGGCTTTGTCGGCCTGCTGCATGCGACCGTGAGCAGTTCGCCGGTGCAGGAGGTGGTGCACCTGCCGCTGATGCAGCGGCTGCGGGGCACCGGCCTGGTGCTCGCCCCGTATGCGATGGTCACCGCGTTCTTCACCGTGCTGTACATGTTGATCCCCAACACGCGCGTGCACTGGCGCGCGGCGCTCACCGGGGCGCTGGTGAGCGGGGTGCTGTGGGCGGCGGTCGGCAAGATGTTCACCGCGCTGGTGGTGTATTCCACGCGCCTGACCATCGTCTACGCCGGCTTCGCCGTGGTCGTCGCGGCGCTGCTGTGGACCTACTTCGGCTGGCTGATCCTGCTCGCCGGTGCGCAGCTGTCGTTCTACATGCAGAACCCGGCGTACCTGCGCCTCGGGCTGCAGCAGCTGCGGCTCTCAAGCGTCGACCAGGAGCAGCTGGCGCTGCGGCTGATGTACCTGCTGGCGCGCACCCACGTGGCCGGCGGCCGGCGCTGGACGGTGAACCGCCTCGCCGATGAGCTCGGGCTGCCGGGCCTGGCGGTGGCGCAGATGGCCAATGCCCTGGAGCGCGCCGGGCTGCTCGTGGTCACCGAGTACGATGAGATGGTGCCCTCGCGCGATGTCGGCCGCATCAGCGTGTACGAGATCCTGGACATCGCCCGCCGCCAGGGCAGCGGCCACGCCGCGCCGCGCGTGGTGCCGATGCCGCCCGGTGGATCGGCTGCTGGCCAGCATCGAGGAGGCGCGCCGCAACCGCTGCGGCGAGCTCACCCTGCGTGACCTGGTGGACGAGGCCCCGCGGGTGTCGCTGGCGGTGGCGCGCCGCTGAGGCGGCAGCGGTTACTCCCCGGCGATGGTCATCTCGCCGATGAGCACCGAGCCGGTGCGGATCCCGCCGCGCGCATCGACGTCGCTGCCGAGCGCGACGATGTCCTGGTACATCGGCCGCAGGTTGCCGGCGATCGTGATCTCCTGCACCGGGAAGGCGATCACGCCGTCCTCGACCCAGAATCCACTCGCGCCGCGCGAGTAGTCGCCGGTCACCCCGTTCACGCCCTGCCCCATGAGCTCGGTGACCAGAAGTCCGGTGCCCAGTCGCCTGAGGAACTCCTGCGCGCCGAGTGTCGGCTCGGCGCTGCTGACGATGAGGTTGTGGATGCCGCCGGCATTGCCGGTGCTCTTCAGCCCCAGGCGCCGCGCGGAATAGCTGCCGAGCACGTAGCCGTCGAGCACTCCGCCGCGCACCAGCTCGCGGTCATGCGTGGCGGCGCCCTCGTCGTCGAACGGGCTGCTGGCCAGCCCCTTCCTGATGTGCGGCCGCTCCTGCATCGCGAGGAACTTCGGGAAGATCTGCTCGCCGGCGGCATCGAGCAGGAACGAGGACTTGCGATACTGGCTCGAGCCGCTGATGGCGCCGACGAAGTGGCGGAACAGCCCGCGCGCCAGGTCCGGCGTGAAGGCCACCGGCGCCTTGCGGGTGCTCAGGCGCTGCGCACCCAGGCGCGCCAGCGCGCGCTCCCCGGCGGTGCGCCCGATGCTGACCGCGTCCTGCAGGTCGCGCGGATCGCGCGCCACGGTGTACCAGTAGTCGCGCTGCATGTCCTCGCCCGGCCTGGGCGATGAGCGAGCAGCTGACCGAATGGCTGGTGGCGGAGTAGCCGGCGAGGAAGCCGAGCGAGTTGCCGTACACCGCGGTGCTGCGCTGCGTGTTGACCGAGCCGCCCTCGGAGTTGCTGACGCGCGCATCCACCGCCAGTCCTGCCGCCTCGCACTGGCGCGCAAGTTCGATGGCGCGCTCCGGCGGCAGGTCCCACGGATGATCCAGGTCAAGGTCCGGTATGTCGCGCGCCAGCGCCTCCGGATCGACCAGCCCGGCGTAGGGGTCTTCCGCCGTGTAGCGGGCGATGGCGCAGGCCTTCTCGACCGTCTCGCGCACCGCCGCGGCCGCCAGGTCGGCGGTGCTGGCCGAGCCCTTGCGCTTGCCGAAGTACACCGTCACCGCCAGGCCCCGGTCGCGCTGGTACTCGACGGTGTCGACCTCGCCCAGGCGCACGCTCACCGACAGCCCCTGGCTCATCGAGGCGTCCGCCTCGCACTGCGAGGCGCCCTGGCGCTTGGCCTCCTCCAGCGCCAGGCTGGCGACGTCCTGAAGCTGCGCGGCGGGCTTATCGGTGTGCGGATGTTGCATCATGCGTGATCGACGGGCTGGGATAGACTTGAATTGTAGCAGCCAGCCAAGATTTCAACGGCCAGCGGCCCTGCAGAGAACTTAAGTGAGCCACCAACCCGACGACGAGCTTGAGCAGGACGCGGCTGCGGAGCGCCCCAGCAAGAGCTCCAGGAAGCGCGCGGCGCATGCCGCGCAGGACCTGGGCGTGGAACTTGCGCAGTTGCGCGACGCGCAGCTCGAGGCCCTTGACCTGCCCGAGAAACTCAAAGAGGCGATCCGTGCCCTGCGCACGATCAACAGCCGGGTCGCCGGGGCGCGCCAGCGCCAGTACATCGGCAAGCTGATGCGCGATGTCGACCCGGCGCCGATCCGTGCCGCGCTCGATGCCCGCAGCCAGGTGGATGCTCAGGAGACCGAGCGCTTCAAACGCGTCGAATCCTGGCGCGACCGGCTGATCGCCGAGGGCGCGCCGGCCCTTGCGGATCTGCAGCGCTGGCGGCCGCAGATCGACCCCGCGGAGTGGGCGCAGCGTGTCAGTTCGGCGCAGGCCGAGCGCGCGCGCAGCGGGACCTCGGGGCCCGCCTCCCGGGAGCTGTTTCGCGCTTTGCGGGCATTGTTCGCTACAATGGCGTGATGAAAGCGCTCGTTGGCATCATCATGGGCTCATCATCCGACTGGGAGACGATGCAGTCGGCCGCCGAGATGCTGGACAAGCTCGCCGTGCCCTACGAGGTGCGCGTGGTCTCCGCGCACCGCACCCCGGACCTGCTGTTCGAGTACGCCGCCGGCGCGCGCGAGCGTGGCATCGAGGTGCTGATCGCCGGCGCCGGCGGGGCAGCGCACCTGCCGGGCATGACCGCGGCCAAGACACGCCTGCCGGTGCTCGGCGTGCCGGTGCAGTCCAAGACCCTCGGCGGACTCGACTCGCTGCTGTCGATCGTGCAGATGCCCGCCGGCGTGCCGGTGGCGACATTTGCGATCGGCTCCGCGGGGGCTGCCAATGCGGCCCTGTTCGCCGCCGCGATCCTCGCCAACAAGCATCCCGCCGTGGCCACCGCCGTGGAGCATTTCCGCGAACGCCAGACCGCCGGCGTGCTCGGCAATCCCGATCCGCGCGCGCTCTCGCGCCCATGACCGTCGGCATCGTGGGCGCCGGCCAGCTAGGCCGTATGCTGGCGTTGGCCGGCTATCCGCTGGGACTGGACTTCCTGTGCCTGGACCCGGCCCATGATGCCCCGGCCGGCCAGGTCGCGCCGCTGCTGCACGGCCGGTTCACCGACCGCGCGCTGCTGAAGCGCCTGGCACTGCGCTGCGAGGTGCTCACCTTCGACTGGGAAAACGTCCCCGGCGCGAGCCTCGAGGCGGTCACGCGCGCGCACGGCGCGCGCATCTGCCCGCCGGTCGCAGCCCTCGCGGCCGCGCAGGACCGGGTCGCTGAAAAACGCCTGTTCGCGAAGCTCAAGATACCGACGACGCGCTGGCAGGCGGTGAGTTCCAAGGCCCAGCTCACGCGTGCCATCGGCGCCATCGGCCTGCCCGGGGTGCTCAAGACCCGCCGGCTCGGCTACGACGGCAAGGGCCAGGCGGTGGTGCGCACGGCGGCCGATGCGGCGCGGGCTTGGCAGCAACTCGGCCGCACGCCGCTGATCTACGAGGAACTGGTGCCCTTCGACTGCGAGGTGTCGATCATCGGCGCGCGCAGCGTGAGCGGCGAGATCGCCATCTATCCGCTGTGCGGCAACGTGCACGCCCACGGGATCCTCCGGGTCACGCGCGCCCCCTACGGCCCGGCGCCCTGGCAGCGTATGGCGGCCGGGTACCTGCGCCGCGTGCTGCGACACTTTCATTACACGGGCATTCTCACGATCGAGTTCTTCGTGCACCGCGGCCGCCTGATCGCCAACGAGATGGCGCCGCGCGTGCACAACTCCGGCCACTGGACCATCGAGGGGGCCGTCACCAGCCAGTTCGAGAACCACCTGCGGGCCATCCTCGACCTGCCCCTGGGCAGCACCCGGGCGCTCGGCCACAGCGGCATGGTCAACCTCATCGGCAGCATCCCCGAGCGCGCCAGGTTACTTAAGCTCGGGGGCCTGCACCTGCACGACTACGGCAAGAAACCCCGGCCGGGCCGCAAGGTTGGCCATTGCACCCTGGTAGAGCCCTCGGCGGCCCGCCGCGACGCCCGTACGCTCAAGGTTCTGAAGGATTTGGCCGCCGACGTTGGCTTCCCGTAACATCGGTCGCGAGCCGCCATGTACCTGGAAATCTTCAAACTCAAGGAATTGCCCTTCCGGCTCAGCCCGGACCCGCAGTTCCTGTACCTGTCCAAACAACATGCACGCGCCAAGGCGTACATGGAGTCGACCATTTGGTTCACCGACGGCTTCGTGGTGATCACCGGTGAGATCGGCTCGGGCAAGACCACTCTGATCGAGTCGTTCCTCAAGGAAGTGCCGGCGGACGTGGTGGTCGCGCAGATCAACCAGACGCAGGTCTCGGCGATCGACTTCCTGCAGGCGGTGCTGGTGCAGTTCGGCTTCTCGCCCTTCAAGATGCGCAAGGCGGAGCTGATCAGCACGCTCAATAACTTCCTCATCGAGCAGTACGCCGCCGGCCGGCGCGTGCTGCTGATCGTCGACGAGGCGCAGAACCTCACCATGCGCGTGCTGGAGGAGATCCGCATGCTCTCCGGGGTCGAGACCACCAAGGAGAAGGTGCTGCGCATCATCCTCGCCGGGCAGCCAGAGCTGGCCGACAAGCTGGACAACCCGCAGCTCGAACAGCTCACACAGCGCGTGCGCCTGCGCTTTCACCTGCAGACGCTGAGCGAGAGCGAGACGCGCGGCTACATCCAGCACCGCCTGGAGGTCGCCGGCGCCGGAGATCGCGCGCTGTTTGCCGCGGACACCTTTCCGGTGATCTACCGCTACTGCGGCGGCGTGCCGCGGCTGATCAACACCCTGTGCGACACGGCAATGATGGCCGCCGGCACCGCGGATCGCGACACGGTGACACGCGAGGACGTCGACAGCGCCGTGGCGGAGCTGCAGTGGGTGGCCTTCGCGCAGCGGCCGCGCCAGCCGCCCGCCGAGACCGAGCCGCTCGCCCCGCCGCCGCCGCTGCCGGCCGGCGCGCCACAAGGTCGACCGACGCTGGCGCGGCTGCTGGTCGCCACCGACGGCCGCACCGTGCAGGAGATCTCGCTGCGCCCGGGCCGCACCATCGTCGGCCGCACGCCGGACAACGACGTGCACATCGACAGCCGCTTCATCAGCCGCCACCACTGCCAGGTCATCACCACGACCCATTCATGCGTGGTGGAGGATCTCAACAGCACCAACGGCATCTTCGTGAAGTCAAACCGCGTGCGCCGCCACCTGCTGAACGATGGCGACGTGGTACTGATCGGCAAGCACGAGCTGATCTACATCGATGAGCGCCCCGCCCGTCCGCGCCACAACCTCGCCGACACGATGCCGGGCCTGCAGGTGCTGCGCGAGGCCGACATTCCCGGCCATGAGGCGCAAGAGGAAGATGACGACGAAGCCGAGGCCGCGGAGTCGAAGTAGCCCTTCAGGGCTCGTCTTTGCGGGGCATCAGGTCATCCGGATACTGCGAGCGCAGCTCACGGTAATCGCGGCGGCGCAGCAAAACCACCACGCCGCCCAGCACGAACAGCAGCCCGAGGATGCCGGCGAGCAGGCTGAGCACGCCGTGTGCGGCCAGCAGGTAGCTGCCGCCCAGTATCAGCAGCCCACAGGTTATGTATAACCAGGGCAGGCCTTCGTACACCGGGCGCGAGAACCGCATCCGCGCATCCTAGCGCGACCACCCCGTGTTGGATACGACGGGATGTGTTGTGCCCTGGGTGGGCCTAACTCAGGCCGAAAAGCCTCAGCAAGCGCTCCATCAGGGAAGGCTTCCAGCCCTCGACGCGGAAGTCGGTCGCGCGTCCCTTGTTGCGGCGGCTGACTTCGGCCAACAGGTCCGCAGGCAGCTTCAGCTGCGGGGCTTCAATCGTCTCTTCGAAGTTCATCGCGAACCCTTCCGCGTTATTCGTTGTCCCCGCTGCACGTTACGGCAGTCGGCAGCGGCGGTTGCGTGTGGGGAATCACAGCTTCGCGATCGCACAGGATTATGTCGCGGCGCGCGCGCGGGACGCGCGCACGATCCGGGAAAATCAGGCGGTGCCGCCCACCGTGAGTCCCTCGATCTTCAGCGTCGGCTGGCCGACGCCGACCGGGACGCTCTGCCCGTCCTTGCCGCAGGTGCCGACGCCGTCATCCAGCTTCAGGTCGTTGCCGACCATCGAGACCCGGGTGAGCACGTCCGGGCCATTGCCGATGAGCGTCGCGCCCTTGAGCGGTGCGCCGACACGCCCGTTCCTGATCTCGTAGGCCTCGCTCGCCGAGAACACGAACTTCCCGGAGGTAATGTCGACCTGGCCACCGCCGAAATTCACCGCGTAGATGCCGCGGTCGACCGAGCGGATGATGTCCTCGGGCGCATGCGGACCGGGACGCATGTAGGTGTTGGTCATGCGCGGCAGCGTCAGGTGGGCGAAGGATTCGCGGCGCCCGTTGCCGGTGGGCGCCACGCCCATGAGGCGCGCGTTGAGGCGGTCCTGCATGTAGCCGCGCAGTACTCCGTTCTCGATCAGCGTCGTGCACTGCGTCTGCGTACCCTCGTCGTCGATGTTGAGCGAGCCGCGGCGCCGCGAGAGCGTGCCGTCGTCAACCACGGTGCATTCAGGAGCTGCGACCTGCTCGCCGATGCGGTTGGCGAACGCGGAGGTTCCCTTGCGGTTGAAGTCCCCCTCCAGGCCGTGGCCGATGGCCTCATGCAGCAGGATCCCCGGCCAGCCCGGGCCGAGCACCACGGTCATCATCCCAGCCGGCGCCGGCCGCGCCTCGAGGTTCACCAGGGCCTGGCGCACCGCCTCGCGCGCCAGCTCCAGCGGCCGGTCGCCCGCGACCAGCTCCGCCAGCGAGAAGCGCCCGCCGCAGCCGGCGTAACCCTGCTCGCGGCGGCCGCCCTGCTCGACCAGCACCGAGACATTGAAGCGCACCAGCGGGCGCACGTCCGCGGCCAGCTCGCCATCGCTGGTGGCAATCAGCACCAGCTCGTGCACCGCCACCAGGCTCGCCGTGACGTGCACCACGCGCGGGTCGGTCTTGCGTGCCTCGCGGTCAACCCGCTCCAGCCACGCCACCTTGTCCTGGGTGGCGAGCGCGGTGGCGGGATCCGCCGGCAGGTACAGGCGGTGACCGGCCTTGGCGCGCCAGGCGCTCACCTGCCGGTCGGCGCCCTGCACGGCGATGGCGCGCGCGGCCCGCGAGGCCTCCTCCAGCGCCGGCAGCACGATCTCGTCGGAATAGGCGAAGCCGGTCTTCTCGCCGGCCAGTGCCCGCACGCCGACGCCCTGCTCGATGCTGGCACTGCCGTCCTTGACGATGCCGTCCTCGAGCGACCAGGACTCCTGGTGCGAGACCTGGAAGTACAGGTCCGCAAAATCCACCGAGTGCGCCAGCACCTCGCCGAAGATCTTGTCGAGCCGCCGATCGTCAAGGCCGCTGGGGCGCAGGATCAGATCGCGCGCCAGGGACAGCGGGTCGATGGTGGCCACGTCATTCATGGGTGGATGTTCCTTTCCGAAAAAGCCCGGTGCGCCAGCGCCGGGAATGACTCACGCACGCCGTCTTGGGCGGCCAGGTTCACGGCCGCCACCGCGCAGCCGCGGCCGCGCGGCACGCGGCTCAGTATGCGGCCCCAGAAATCGACGATCATGCTGTCGCCGTAGGTCTCGCGCCCGCTCGGGTGGAAGCCCGATTGCGCCGGCGCGATAACATAGCAGAGATTCTCGATCGCCCGTGCCCGCAACAGCGTCTCCCAATGCGCGCGCCCGGTCGGCGCGGTGAACGCCGACGGGATCGCCAGCAGCTGCGCGCCCTGCGCGCTCAACTGCCGATAAAGCTCCGGGAAGCGCACGTCGTAGCACACGGACAGGCCGAGCCTGCCGACCGGGGTGTCGATGACCAGCGCCTGCGCGCCGGGGGCGACATGCGCGGACTCGCGGTAACTCTCGGCCCGCTCCGGTAGGTCCACGTCGAACAGGTGAATCTTGTCGTAGCGCCCGACCCGGCGCCCGTCGGCGTCATAAACCAGCGAGGCGGCGGCCACCCGCCCGTCGGCGCCGGCGCGCAGCGGCACGGTACCGCCAATGATCCACAGGCCCAGGCGGCGCGCGCTGGCGGCGAGGAATTCCTGCACCGGGCCGCTGCCATCGGCCTCGGCGACCGCGCGCTTGTCGGCATCCTTGAGTCCCATGAAGGAGAAGTTCTCCGGCAGCGCGGCCAGCGCCGCCCCGCGCGCCGCCGCCGCCTCGAGCAGCGCGCGCGCCTGCTCCAGATTCGCCGCGACGTCGGGTCCGGAAGTCATCTGCAGGGCCGCCAGCTTCATGCTCGATTCCTACCTCGTGTCATTGCGCCGACACTATGGGGTCGTCCCAGGTGCCCCGCAAACGCAGCTCGACCCGGCTACGTTCCGCGCCGCTGCCGCTCAGCCAGTCGCGCAGCGCAAGCCAGGCGGCGGCGACCTTCGGCGTCGGAGCGAGCCCGCGCAGCGCCTTCGGCAGACGCTCCTCGCCGCGCAGTACGAAGGCCTCGCCCTCGTAGTCCCGGGCCAGCAGCCCCAGGCGCGCGCGCACCAGGATCTCCGCATCGCCATCGAGGTGAAGGTCCGCCGTGCGTGCCACGCCGTCGAGCAGCTCGAAACTCGCCGCCAGGCGCGCAAAATGCACCGCCGGCGCGGCGGGTTGCGCCGGCGCGATCCCGCCCAGCAGCGCCGGCACCACGAACAGCGGGAACGGGCTGCCCGTATCCTTGGCCGCCTGGCGCGTCGCGCCCTCGGTCAGGGTCATATGGAGATTGCCGCTGAGGGTTGCAAGGGGCGAGGTCTCGTCCCGGCGCCAGCGCAGCTCGCCGCTCAGGTTGCCGCGGCGCGCCTGCAGCTCCGCACGCAGGCCGTAGTTTTCAAGGCTCGCCTGCACATCGGTGCTGTCGAGGCTGAAACTGACGCTGCAGCTGAGGCCGTGGCAGCCGGCGCTGCCATGGGCGTCCTCGCTGCCGCCCGTCAGGCGCGCCTCGCTGAAGGTGAGCTCGCCCGATGCATTCGTCACCAGCGCGCTGAAGCGCCCGAGCGAGCGATCCTGCCACCGCAGGTCCTCGACCGCCAGGCGCGTGGCTGGGGCGAGGGCCGCGGCCTGTGAGCCGGCTTGCAGCAGCTCGGTGACCTGTGCCGCATCGAAGCGCGCCAGCTCCAGGCGCGCCGGCGGCGCATCGCCCGCCTCAGGCCAGCGCACCGCGCCGCTGATGAGCGCGGACTGCAGTTCAACCTCGCCGCGGTGCCGGGCGCTGCGGGCGAGCAGCCGCACCTCCGGATACACACCGCTGCCCAGCAGCAGCTCCCCTGCCGTCACATCGCCCTGCAGCGCAGGCAGCGCCGCATCGGCAGCGCCCGCACGCCACAGCGCCAGGTAGCGCGGCAGGTCGAGCCGGGCGATGCGGCCCTGCACCGTGAGCATGGCTTCCTCGGGCAGCACCGCGGCGGCGGCGCCGAGGCGCAGCGCGCCGCGCTCGATGCGCCAGCTGTCGGCGCTGCGGGCGAGGGCGAGCTGCGCCCGCAGCCGCTCACCGAGCGCCACGCGCAGCTGCGCGCGGCTGTCCCCGCCCTGCAAATCCAGGCGCAGCGGCACCGCGCTCTCCGCAGGTTTCGCAAACGGCTCCGGCAAGCGGCTGGCCACCCCGACCAGGGGGCTGTCCGCGTGCAGTGTCCAGCGCCCCGGTGCGTGCTCGCTGCGCGCCGGGACGCTCAACTGCGCCGTCCACTCGGCATTACCGGCAAGCGTCGCGTCGGCATCGCTGCCGCCGAGCGCCAGCAGCGCCTGGCGGGCATCGAGCAGGCCGCGCGCCGAGATCGCAAGAGTGGCGGCGCCCTGCTCGCGGCGTTCGCCGATGGCCAGGCTCACCGGCCCGCCGAGCCACTGGCCGGTCAGGCTGGAGCGCTGCAGGCGCCCGTTGGCGAAGGCCAGCGTGCCATGCTGCAGCTGGATCGGCGGCACGCCGGCCACCGGGGACAGCCGCGTGCCATCGAGCACCGCGGTGACGCGCACCCGCGGCGGCAGCGTGCGTTGCGCGGCCAGCCTCACGTCCACATCCAGCAGGGTCGCGCCGGAGAGCTCGATGCCCGGCAGCGTCGGTGCGTAACGGCCCAGGTCCGGGCGGTCGCGCAGCCACTGCACCGCCTCCTGAGCCTCCCCGGCGAGCAGGCCCGCGAAATGTACTGCGCCCTGCGGCCGCGGATCCCACTGCAGCCGGGCCTTGCTGAGCTCGAAGCTGCCGCTGCGCGCGTGACTGATCACCGCGTCCACGCGGTCCACGCGCCAGTCCAGGTGGGCGCTGAGTTCCTGCACCGACGGCCAGGTCTCGTCCCCGGCCAGACTGACATCGCGCAGCTCGAGCGCGCCGTGGAACTCGCCACCCGGCCGTGCCTGCGCCGGATCGACGTACAGCGGACCATGCAGCTCGAGCGCGCCGCTTACGATGCGCCCAGCGCTGACCTTGCCCGCGTCGATGCCGAAGGCGCTGCCAGCGCGCGCTCCCAGGAGGCTCGCCAGCATCACCGCGTCGGTTTCCGCCAGCTCGACGCGGGCATCGACGCGCCCGGGATCCGCGGGTGCACTTCCGGCCACCATGCCGTTCACGGCCACGCGCATACCCTCGCGCTGGATCTGCAGGTCCTGCGTCTGCGCCTGCCAGTGCCCGCCGCTGGTCCCCACCAGCAGGCGCGCGGCGACGGTGAGCCCCTCAAGCCTGACCGGCTGGGTGCGGGTAATGAGGATCTGCGCGCTGTCGGCCGCGAGCTCCACGAGCAACCGCGAGTCGCTGCCGCTCACCCGCGCGCGCAGTCCGCCCAGTTCCAGGTCATGGGCAGCGGTGGCCAGCGTCAGCGACTCCACCTGCCCCAACGTATGCAGGCGCGCGCCCGGGGCACGCCGGCCGTCCCAGGAGAAGTCCAGCTCGCGCACCGTGCCCGCGAGCGCCAGCTGCGCCAGGGGCAGGTTCGGGTCGCGCCAGCGCGCGATGTCGGCCGCCAGGGCCAAGGGCAGCGAGCGCACCACGCCCTGGGCTGAGCCGTCCTCTGCCAGCATCACCTGCGAGCTCAGCGCCTGCGCGGCGCCAACATCGAGGCTGCGCACGCTGAGCAGCCAGCGCCCCGCGCGCTGCACGAGCTGCCAGTCGGCACGCAGCCGCGGCAGCCGCAGCGCGGGAGCGCCCGCGGTGCGCGGCTGCCATTCGAGCGATTCGGCCCGCACCGCCCCGCCGAGCGCGGTGAGCGCGCCGTGTGCCAGCTGCGCCGTCAGGTCGAGGTTGCCGGTGCCCGCGCCGGGCAGGTAGGCCGCCGGTGCCCGCGCGCCGAGCACTCCGTGCCAGCCGCCAAACACCAGGCGTTCGCCGCTGAAGCGCACCCAGCCCTGCAGGGAGCGCGGATCGCCCATGTCGCCATGCACGCTGGCGTGCAGCTGCATTTCCGCGCCGAGGGTGTCCGGCAGCAAGGCGCGCACCTCCAGGCTCCAGTCGGCGGCGCGCCGCCGCAGCTCGGCGTGCCGCAGATTCACGATCAAGGGAGGCGCGCCATCGCCCGCCGGCAGGCGCATCGTCCCGCCCTGCAGGTCCACGCGGTCGCCGCGCCAGCGGGCCAGCAGGTGCGCGCCCGAATCCAGCGCACCACCCTGCGGTGACCCGGGCGCGGCGGCCGGAGCCGCCGCGGCGCGCACGGTGCTCAGGTCGATGTCCGGGTTGACGAAGGTGATGCGGCCGGCCTCGACGCGGCCGCTGCGCGCCATGCGCCAGGCATCGAGCGAGACAATCAGCTCCGGGGCGTGCAGCGCGGCACCGCGCCGGGCATCGCCCACGGCGATGTCGTGGAATACGGCCTCCGGGCCGTACCAGCCCCAGCGCACGCTCAGCCCGCTGAAGCTGATCTCCAGCCCGGTCTCGTGACGGACCAGCTGCTCGAGTGCGGCCCGGTGCTGCGGCACGCGCGCGGCGATCATCGCGAATCCCAGCAGTACCGTGAGCGCCAGCACGGCGCTGCCGCCGAGTGCGAGTGCGAGCAGTTGCAGGTGGGAGCGGGCGGAGCGCACGGTGCCTGCGGCAGCAGATGCTGCGGACGGCCCGCCACCCGGATCTGCTGCCACTAGCTCACCCTCGAACGCTAAACGAGAACGACGTCGTACTGATCGATGCCGTACAGCGACTCGACCTGCAGGCGGATCGGACGGCCGACCTGCGCCTCCAGCTCGCCCATGGTGGCCGATTCCTCGTCGAGCAGGCGGTCCACCACGTCCTGGTGGGCCAGTATCAGCAGCTCCCTGCTGGCAAACTGCCTGCTCTGTCGCACAATTTCCCGAAAGATCTCGTTGCACACCGTTTCCACGGTGCGCACGAAGCCGCGTCCCTCGCAGGCCGCGCAGGCCTCGCACAGCACGTGCTCGAGACTCTCGCGGGTGCGCTTGCGCGTCATCTCCACCAGCCCCAGCGGGGACAGGCTCACGATGTGGGTCTGCGCACGGTCCCCGGCAAGGGCGCGTTCCAGGGCCGCCAGCACCGCGCGGCGGTGGGGCTCGTCGCGCATGTCGATGAAGTCGATGATGATGATGCCGCCGAGGTTGCGCAGGCGCAGCTGCCGCGCGATGCTCACCGCTGCCTCGAGGTTGGTGCGGAAAATCGTCTCTTCGAGCGTGCGGTGGCCGACGTAGGCACCGGTGTTCACGTCGATGGTCGTCATGGCCTCGGTCTGGTCGATCACCAGATGGCCCCCCGACTTCAGCGGCACCTTGCGGTCGAGGGCCTTGACGATCTCTTCCTCGACGCCGTTCAGGTCGAAGATCGGGCGCGGCCCCGCATACAGCTCCACCGCCGAGGCGGCCTCGGGCATGAAGGCCGCCGCGAACTCGCGCATGCGCGCGTGCTCCTGCGGCGAGTCCACCAGCACGCGGCTCACCCCGCGCGCCAGTTCATCGCGCAGCACGCGCAGCGACAGCGGCAGGTCCTCGTGCACCACGCTCCCGGGGCTGGCCTGCTGGGCGCTGGCACGCACGTGCTCCCACAGCTTCGCCAGATACAGCATGTCCTCGCGCAAGCTCTCCGGCGAGGCTCCCTGGGCGGCGGTACGGATGATGTAGCCGCCGTCGGCGTTGCCCGCGAGCAGCTGCGCGAGCAGCCCCTTCAGGCGTGCGCGCTCGGCCTCATCCTCGATGCGCGAGGACACCCCGATGGCCTGGCCGCGCGGCATGTAGACCAGGAAACGCGACGGCAGCGCCACGAAGGTGGTCAGGCGCGCCCCCTTGGTGCCGATCGGATCCTTGATGACCTGCACCAGGATGTCGTCCCCGGCGCTGACCAGGCGGCGGATATCCTCGCTCACCGGCATGCCGGTGCCGGCCCCGACGAGGGTGTCATCGGCCGGCTTGCCGGCGATGTCGGCCGCATGCAGGAAGGCGGTGCGCTCGAGCCCGATCTCCACGAACGCCGCCTGCATCCCGGGCAGCACCCGCGAGACGCGCCCTTTGTACAGGTTGCTCACCAGACCGCGGCGGCTGGCGCGCTCGATGTGCACCTCCTGCACCACGCCGTTCTCGAGGATCGCGGCCCGCATCTCGCGCGGGGCTACATTCACCAGGATCTCGATGCTCACGGGGGCACCGCCGGTGCGGCGTGGCCCGGCCGGCACGGCAACCCGGCGGCGCGCAACAGCTCGGCGGTCTCGAACAGCGGCAGTCCCATCACCCCAGAATAACTGCCGTCGAGGCGTTCGATGAAGACCGCCGCGCGCCCCTGCACCGCGTAGCCGCCGGCCTTGTCGCGCGGTTCCCCGGATTCCCAGTACGCGAGGCACTCGTCATGGGCCAGCCTGCGGAAGGTCACTTCGCTGGTGCTCAGGCGGGTCGCCGGTGCCGTTCCAGGAATCACCAGCGCCACCGCGGTGAGCACGGTATGCGTGCGCCCCGACAGCCGTGCCAGCATCGCCAGCCCGTCGGCCGCGCTCGCCGGCTTGCCGCAGATCAGCCCGTCCAGCACCACGATGGTGTCAGCCCCCAGCACCGGCAGCGCGCCGGCCTGAGCGCGCACGGCGAGTGCCTTGCTGCGCGCCATGCGCAGGACGTAGTCGGCGGCGGCCTCCCCGGCCAGCACCGACTCGTCGATGTTGGCGGCGGCGATGCTGTGGGCCACGCCGATCTGCGCCAACAGCTCCCGCCGGCGCGGGGAGGCGGAAGCCAGACACAACAGCGGTGCGGGTGAAGCGGCCATCAGTCGCGATGGTAGGGATGGTTGAGCAGTATGCTCTGCGCGCGGTAGAGCTGCTCGGCGACCAGCACGCGCACCAGCGCGTGGGGCAGAGTCAGCTTGGATAGCGACCAGCGCGCGTGGCTGCGGGCCAGCACCTCGGGGGCGAGCCCGTCCGGGCCGCCGATCAGCAGCGCCAGATCCTCGCCCGCCTGTTGACGCGTGCCGAGCCAGCCGGCGAGCTCGCGCGTGCTGAACTGGATGCCGCGCTCATCGAGTGCGACGACGTGCTCGCCGGAGCGCAGGGTGGCGAGCAGGCGCTTGGCCTCGGTGGCGATCGCCTTGGCAGGGGTGCCGCGGGCGGTGCGCGTGCCGGGCTCGATCTCGAGCACTGTGACATTGAGGTGCGCGCCGAGGCGCGCGAGGTAATCCTGGCAGGCGCTGCGTACCCAGGCGGGCATGCGCGTGCCCACGGCGATCACGCGCACGCGCATCGGCGGGAGCTAGCGCGCGACGCGCCGCCGCCGCGCCGCCGCCGCGCGCGCGGCGGCTGGCTTCCTCGCCGGGGCGGCGGCCAGCGGCACGCCGGCTTCCCAGAGGCTCTCGAGTCCGTAGAACTCGCGTACGCGCGGCAGCATCACGTGCACGAGCACGTCGGTGAGGTCCACCAGCACCCATTCCCCGTCGCGGGCTCCCTCGGTCCCGAGCGGGCGGAAGCCGGCGGCCTTGGCCTTCTGCGAAACATTGTCGGCGATGGAGCGCACGTGACGGTCGGAGGTGCCGGAAGCGATGACCATCGTGTCGGCGATGTCGGTGAGACCCCGTACATCCAGCACCCTGACATTCACGGCTTTCATGTCCTCAAGTGCGCTGGAGACGATCTGCTCGAGTGGCGAGGCGTGCTCCGGCGAGGGGCGCAGGCGTTTGCGGGTTGTCATGTGCTTAAGTTAATTCTCCTGGAAATGACCGCCGTTACCGGGCGTTTGCATCCTGCGGCGAAGCATAGCACCTCGTATCCAGGATGATCTGCCGCACCTCCTCGGGCACCAGGTAGCGCGGGTCCCGCCCGGCCACCAGCAGCGCCCGCAGCTCCGTCGAGGATATCTCCAGCTGCGTGCCGGCATGCACGTAGATGCACCCGGAGAGGCGCGTGTGCAGCTCGCGGATGCTGCCGGTGCCGTGATCCACCATGACCTCCCCGAGCGGGCCGGTCGTGGGCGCGCGCCAGCCGGGCCGGTGGGCGACCACGATGTGGGCCAGGTCGAGTAGTTCGCGCCAGCGATGCCAGTGCGGCAGGCCGAGGAAGGCGTCCATCCCCAGCAGCAGGCACAGCGAACGGTCCGGGTTCTCCCGGCGCAGCTCCGTCAGGGTGTCCACCGAATAGGACAGCCCCGTGCGGCGCACCTCGCGGTCGTCGACGACAAAGGCCGGCTGGCCCGCGACCGCCGCGCGCACCATCGTGAGCCGCAGCTCAGCGCTTGCGTACAGCTGGTCGCGGTGCGGCGGGGTGCCGGCGGGCAGCAGGCGCACCTCGGCCAGGCGCAGTTCCTGCCACAGCTCGAATGCCGTGCGCAGATGTCCGCAGTGGATCGGGTCGAACGTGCCGCCGAAGATCCCGATGGGCTGCATGCCGCTAGCCGCTCACCTTGAGCCGCGGCATGGCCGGCTGCGCGCACAGCTCCCCGGTCAGCAGCGCCAGCTCGTCCCAGGCATCCCCGGGGAGCCTGCCCTTGATCATGCGGTCGGCGCGGCTGGCGCGCCGCGCCAGATCCTTGAAGGAAAGCCGCGGCGCGCGGCGCTGGGCCTGCGCCAGCGCGGCGGCGGCACCGGGCCGCTGCCAGGACTGCGGCCGGCCGCCTCCGGACTGCGTGCTCCAGACATCGCGCAGTGCCTTGGCGAGCGCCCACAGCACGAGCGTCGGCTCGGTGCCCTCGGCCTTCAGCCCGGCCAGCATGTGCAGTGCGCGCGGCGTCTCGCCGGCGAGCACGGATTCGCCCAGCTGGAAGACATCGTAGCGCGCGCTGTCGGCGACGCTGGCCAGAACGGTCTGCGCGCTGATGCGCCTGTCCTGTGCCAGCAGCGCCAGCTTGGTGAGTTCCTGCTGGGCGGCGAGCAGGTTGCCCTCGGTGCGCGCGGCCAGCAGCTCGAGTGCATCCGCGTCCGCCTCCAGGCCCAGCGTGCGGCAGCGGCCCTTGAGCCAGCCGACCAGCCGCTGCGCTTCCACCGGCCACACCTGCACCCAGCCGCCCACCGCATCCAGCGCCCGCACCCACTCGGCAGCCTGCGCATCACGGTCCAGCCGGGGCGCGAGGATCAGGTACAGCGCGTCGGGATCCTTGGCCCTGAGCAGGCTCACCAGCGCGGCGCCACCGGCAACACCGGGCTTGCCGCTGTGCATGCGGATCTCCACCAGGCGACGCGCGCCGAACAGCGACAGGTTCGCACCCGCCGCGCGCACGTCGTCCCAGTCGGCGGCGCGCTCGATGAAATGCACCTCGCGCTCGGTGAACCCCGCCGCGCGCGCACGCTCCCGGATCGCATCAGCAGCCTCGCCGGCGAGCAGCGGCTCGTCGCCCGAGACCAGGTAGGCCGGTAGCGGCTGGCCGGCCAGGTGCGCCGCGAGCGACTCGGAGGTGATCTTCACAATGGCTCACATTATTAACCAAATTTGCGGCGGAGTTGCCGCTACCCTGCCTGCCAGAGAGGATTACGCATCTGCCGAGCATGACCTGCCGTCGCAATCGCCTGGTGGCCCTCGTGGCCGCCTGCGCGCTCATTGTCTGCAGCGCGGTCTACTCCGCACACGGACTGAATGATCGTGGCCACGAGCACGAGCACTGCGACCTGTGCGTGCACTTCTCGGGCAGCGCCGGATCCCCCGCGCAGGCGAAGGTCATCAGCAGGCCGAGTCTGGTCATCCGTGCGCTCCTTACCCTGCCCTCCGTCCTCCTCCCCGTCCCAGCGCCCCTGCGCGCGCACCGGCCGCGCGGCCCGCCCCTCCTCAAGCCCGCCGTGTGAGTTAGCCGGGGTCCGTCCACGTGAGGACGGATCGCCTGGCATGGGCATTTCGTTGGTACCGACTCGTGCCGATGGCTGCGCGCAGCGCCGCCGGTCGGCGGCCGGTATGCATTGATCCTGAGGAGTATGGCCAATGTTCACCCTGCCTCGGGCCCGCGCGCGCGCCAGCGCCGCCGTGGCCCTCGTTTGCGCCGGCATCTGCCAGGCACAGGTCGCCGACCAGGCCGGCGCCGCGCTGCCGACCGTCACTGTCACAGCGCAGCACCTGAACGAGGAGCGCTCGCGCATCGATACCCAGACCGGCGCCTCGACCTACACCTTCAGCGCGGATGCCATCCAGGCGGCCCCGGGCGGGGACAACGTGCAGCTGAACCAGGTGATGCTGCAGGTGCCCGATGCGGCGCAGGATTCCTTCGGACAGCTGCACATCCGCGGCGATCACAACGGCCTGCAGTTCCGCCTGAACGGGGTGATCCTGCCCGACGGCATCAGCTTCTTCGGCCAGACGCTGCCGCCGCGCATGATCGCTTCGCTGCAGCTGATCACCGGCAGCCTGCCGGCCGAGTACGGGCTGCGCAGCGCCGGGGTCATCGACCTCACCACCAAGGGCGGCGCCCTGCAGCCCGGCGGCGAGGTCTCAATCTATGGGGGCAGCCACAACAGCATCCAGCCGAGCTTCAACTACGGCGGCAGCTCGGGTGCCAACACCTACTTCGTGACCGGTGACTACCTGCAGAACGACCTGGGCATCGAGTCCCCCGACGGCAGCTCCACGCCCCTGCACGACCATACCCAGCAGTACCACGGTTTCGGCTACTTCGAACACGTCATCGACGAGAGCAACCGCCTGACCGCGATCATCGGCACCGCGAACGCGACCTTCGAGATCCCTAACCTGCGCGGCGTGCACGCGGCCGACGTCGGCCCCGGACTCACCGTCAACGGCGAGACGGACTTTCTCAGCGACCTGCTGGATGAGAACCAGCGCGAGATCACGCATTTCGGCGCGCTGAGCTGGCAGCACTCGGCGGGCGCGCTGACGATGCAGACCTCGCTGATCGCGCGTTACTCGAGCCTCGGCTTCTCCCCCGATCCGCTGCTGGGAGACCTGCTGTTCAACGGCATCTCGCAGCAGGCCTACAAGCGCGACATCGCTTACGGGCTGCAGAGCGATGGCGCCTATCGCCTCAATGATGCCCATACGCTGCGTGCCGGCCTGTACCTGCAGACCGACCGCCTCACCAGCAACACCACCTCTCAGGTGCTGCCTACGCTGGAGGGCGTGCAGACCACGGACGTGCCCACCGGCATCGTCGATGAGCTGTCCGCCACGCAGTGGATCGAGAGCCTCTACGTCCAGGATGAGTGGCGCCTCGCGCGCGCACTCACCGTCAACTACGGAGTGCGTTTCGACCACTACGCCGCCTTCTCCAGCGGCACCCAGTTGAGCCCGCGCGTGAACTTCGTCTGGCAGGCCGCGGCGGACACCACCGTGCATGCCGGCTACTCGCGCTTCTTCTCCCCGCCGCCGTTCGAGCTGGTGGGCGCCACGACGATAGACAAGTTCGTCGACACCACGGCCGCGCCGCAGGTGCTGCTGGATGACACGGTGCGGCCCGAGCGCTCGAACTACTACGACCTGGGCATTCAGCAGGTGCTGAGCCGGGAGCTCACGCTCGGCATTGACTCTTACTACAAGCAGGCGAGCGATCTGATCGATGAGGGCCAGTTCGGCGCCCCCATCATCCTCACCCCCTTCAACTACCGCTACGGACAGGTGTACGGGGTCGAGTTCACAGGCAACTACAACCGTGGGCACTTCCAGGCCTACGGCAACCTTGCCGTGCAACGCGCGATCGGCAAGGACATCGTCTCCAGCCAGTTCAACTTCTCACCCGAGGATCTGGCGTACATCGCCAGCCACTACGTGCACCTGGACCACGAGCAGCAAGTCACCGCCTCCGGCGGCGCCTCCTACACCTGGCATGGCACGCGCGTGAGCGGCGACCTGCTGGTCGGCTCCGGCCTGCGGCGTGACCTCGCCCTGGCGGACGGCGGCAGCATCCCGAACGGGGGCCACCTGCCCTACTACCAGCAGGTCAACCTCGGGGTGAGTCATGAGTTCGACCGCCAGGGCATCGCGGGACTCACCGTGCGCGTCGATGTCATCAACGTGTTCGACGAGAAATACGAGATCCGCGATGGCACCGGGATCGGCGTGGGTGCGCCGCAGTACGGGCCGCGGCGCGGGATATTTGCCGGAATTGCCAAGAGCTTCTGAGCCGTTCGGATGCCGCGGCCGGCCTCCCGGCCGCGGCACTTGAGCGGGCAGTTCACGGCGCCACGAAAGTTCCGTTGATGATGTAAAGAGCCTGTTGCCCGACGATGGCCCCGGGCCCGATCCAGGCAAGGCCGTTGGTCCCCCAGCGCAGCGGCCGGGTACCTATCGGCAGGCGCGCAATCCAGAGCGGACTGAAGGTGGAGCGGTTGAAGGACTGCATCGTGCCCTGGGTGGCATTGCCGACGAGAGTTTCGTAAACGGCAAAGGTACGATTGTTCGCCGCATCGATCGTAAGGGCGGCGGAGGTTACGTCTGTCGGAAAACTGTACTTCCCGAGAATCGTGTTGGTCGCGGGATCCAGCACCCCGCCGCCACCCGTATAAAGCAGTCCGCCCGCCAGCTGAATATTCCCGCCGAAGTTGAACCCGGCTTGCCCGGCACTGCCCGGCTGCAACTGCGTACCGGCGCCAAGGCCGGTCGCACTCACCGCTACGGCGTTAAGGTTTGCGTCAAGGATGTACATCGTCGAGGCATCGCTGCTCCAGATCGCCTGACCCGAGTAGGCCTGTGCGCCGGTGAGGGACCAGGCATTCGCACGAGCAACCTGCCCGTCGAAGATGCGGACGCCGGACTGGTCCGGCTGCCACGAGAACGCAGCTGACCAAGTGTTTGAATCCAGTGGGGAGACGGCGATCTGCGCCGCGCCGATCACGTTGCTTGACAGGCCCACGGTCTGGTCGATCGACAGGTCCGACATTCGCACCCGCATCACGCCAATCGGCGGATTCGGCTGGGTGCCCGACCAGGCTTCGGTCAACAGGTAAAGGTAGGCACCATCCTGGGAGACCGCGATTTGGGTCACTGCGGCGGGCAGGTCAAGCAGCGACGTCACCGCGCCATTTGCCGGGTTGACCTTGATCAGTTGCGGGGGAATGAAGGTCCCGGAATCGACATTGGCAGGCGTTGTCACCCCATACAGGAATTGCCCGGTGGCATCCACGGCGAGTGCCGTGAGATTCTGGTCGAGGATCTGCTGCTGGAACTCACGTCCGGCAGATGCGGTAACGGTGTAGGTGACCGGAATCTCGAACGGGCTGCCAACCGCCGGCTTCGTGCAGGCGCTGTCGTAACAGATCGAGAGCCTGATGAGGTCACTGTAGACACCGGGCCCGAGGCTTGCCGGGGTTTTCATGTTGACCGTGAACACGCCGGTCCCGTACGCAAAGGGTTCGGGACTGGCACTGGTTTGCTTGAAGCTCATGCTCGCCACCGGGCCACCACCCTGCGACGTGTACGAAACATACGCACCATAGGGCGGTACATCGTAGGCGGTCACCTCGATAGCGGTGATTGGGGCGGCGGCATTCGAGGGAGCTTCAAGGGCGAGCGTCGTTGGAGAGAGCGCGTAGGTCGAGTTCGAAACCGCGCTGCCGGTCACCGTATAGGTCACCGCGATCGAGACGGGGCTTCCCTGGATGTCGCGCTGGCACGTCGCATCGGTGCACACGTGGACCGTAACGGTGTCGTGGTAGGTCCCCGAACCCATGAAATCCGGCCGATAGAGCATCACATCCAGCCCACCCGAATCGGGCTGATTCGCCTGGATGGGATCCCAGGAAGCGGTCACGGAAGAGACGGCACCGCCGGTGTATGCGGTCCGGTAGTAGAAACCGGCCGCCGGTGGATTCGAGACAGTGAGGTAAACCGCAAGGTCGGGCGCCGCATCGTTCGGGGCCGCGGTGGCAGAGACGGCACTCTTGGTCACACTGAGGGTGGGCGCGCCCGACCCCATCGCGCTGGAGCCGCCATCACCACCGCCCCCGCAGGCCGCCAGGGCGAGCATGAGCACGAGAAGCGCAGTGGATCTCGAACGCGTCGTACCTTTGCGGACAGTCATTCGGTTTACCCGAGACACAAGTCTGTTGGGAGCATGCCTGAGACTGGACCTTGGCGCACGGAGGTTATGTCCAGAGGTTCAGCCTGTTGCGCTCGCTGCGGGCCCAGCTTTTACCGGGCGCTTGCGCAGTCAGGTCAGTTTGCGTCCAGTGCCGGCACTGAAACGGCACGGCGGCTGCAAATCGAGCGCCCGACTCAGACCCTAT
This sequence comes from uncultured Pseudomonadota bacterium, assembly GCA_963794975.1. GTDB lineage: Bacteria > Pseudomonadota > Gammaproteobacteria > Steroidobacterales > Steroidobacteraceae > 13-2-20CM-66-19. The sequence continues at coordinate 42,824 of CAWCGL010000011.1, forward strand.
GACAGCTTGTCCTCATCGGTTGACTTATTACCGCTCGCAGAGCCGGTCTCCCGTGTACCGGACGAAGCACTCAAGGAGGCGCGCAACCGGCGGTCGGTGATAGTCAGATCCGGGCAGCGCCGGTCAGTCCGCCGGCCGCAATAATCCCGCAGCGCCGCAGCCACTGGCGCGCATCCTGCGCATCCGACTCGAACCAGGCGCGCGTGCTGCCGAGCCGGAAGCTGTAACCCCAGGCATCCATGTCTTCCATGAGCCGCGCGCCGCCGACGCCGGGCAGCTCGGCGGCCAGCAGCACCTGCAGGTAACACACCGCCGACTCCTCGTCGTCATCCCCGCCCGCATCGCGATCCAGCTGCGCGCGGCGCTCCGGGGTCATGCAGATGAAGTGGCTCGCCTCGTGCAGCACCGAGTGCACCGGGGTATCCAGGCGCGCGTACAGGTGCGAGCCCTTGAGGCCTGCCTCGGTCTCGCCCCAGTAAGAGCCTGGAATGAGTTCGCCCGGAGCGGTGAGCAGCAAGTCCATGCCGTAGCGCGCCAGCAGCTGCGCGAGCCCCACCCGGTCAATGCCGCCGACCTTGAGCACTTCGCGGTTCGCACTCCGGGAGGCCGCCGGGGGACTGGACATGGTATCGCCCCCTACAGGCGCGACAGCAGCCGCATCACGCGCTCGGCGAGATCGTTGGCCATGTCCAGGCGCAGGCTGTCCTCCTCGTGGCCCTTGGCCAGCAGCAGCGGCTCGCTGAAGCTGTAGGTGCGCGTGGCCACCACGTCCTGCGCCGGTAGCAGCTCCTTGTCGCCCTCGGTGACCGAGACGCGCACCGTGTAGGTGATCTCGTACTCGTTGGGCTGGTTGGTCGCCGAGACCGACAGCACCCGCTTGGTGAAGCTGTCCTTGAGGATGCTCACCACGGCGCTGGAGTCGCCCTTGTTCTGCTGCAGGTGCGCCCCGTTGGACAACAGCGAGCGGCGCAGGCTCTGCACGAAGTCCGACTGGCGGTCGGCCGCCTCAAGGTACGGGCGCTTCACCTGCGCCGGCAGCGGCGCGTTGCCCTCCAGGTGAAAGCCGCAGCCGGCCAGCCCGGCAAGCGCCACGAGGCACAGCAGCACGAGGGCGCGCATCAGATCACCACGTTGACGAGCTTGCCGGGGACGACGATCACGCGCCGCGCCGGCTTGCCAGCCATGAACTTGCGCACGCGCTCATCGGCCAGGGCGGCCTCGCGCACCGTCGCCTCGTCCGAGTTCGCCGGCACGCTCACGTGCCCGCGCAGCTTGCCGTTCACCTGCACCACGATCTCGTACGTGTCCTGGACCAGCGCCGCCGCGTCGACCTTCGGCCAGGGCTGGTCGATCAGCGCGCGCTTCCCGCCCAGGCTTTCCCACAGCGCGTGGCATACGTGCGGGGTGATCGGCGCGAGCACCAGCACCGCGATCTCGAGCGCCTCCTGGCGCGTGGCGCGCCCCTGCGGGGTGGCATCCTGGAAGCGGCCCACCGCGTTCAGCAGTTCCATCACCGCGGCGATCGCGGTGTTGAAGTTGCGGCGGCGGCCGATGTCGTCGGTCGCCTTGGCGAGCGCCTGGTGCGCTGCGCGCCGCAGGGCACCCTGCTCGGTGGTCAGTGCCGTGCCATCCGCGCGCGGCGCGGCGCCGGCAGCGGTATGTTCGTAAACCGCGTTCCACAGGCGGCGGATGAACCGCGAGGCCCCCTGCACGCCCTCGTCCGACCACTCCAGTGTCTGCTCGGGTGGCGAGGCGAACATCATGAACAGCCGCGCGGTGTCGGCGCCGAAGCGCGCCACGAGGCCTTCCGGGTCCACGCCGTTGCCCTCGGACTTGGACATCTTGCCCAGACCCTCGTGCTCCACGGTGAGCGTGCCGGCATCGCTGGTCGCAACCTCCGACACCTCGCTGCCATCGGCCAACCGGCGCGTGTAGACGTCGGCGGGGTTGAAGTAGCGCTTGCGCCCGCCGGGGGGCTGGTAGGAATAGATGTGGTTGAGCACCATGCCCTGGGTCAGCAGGTTGGCGAAGGGCTCGCCGAACTTCAGCGCGCCGAAGTCGCGCATGACCTTGGTCCAGAAGCGCGCGTACAGCAGGTGCAGGATCGCGTGCTCGATGCCGCCGATGTACTGGTCCGCCGGCAGCCAGTAGTCGACGCGCTCATCAACCATGCGCGCGTTGTCATCCGGGCAGGCGAAGCGCAGGAAGTACCAGGACGAGTCGACGAAGGTGTCCATGGTGTCGGTCTCGCGGCGCGCCGCGCCGCCGCAGCTCGGACAGCGGGTCTCGTAGAAGGCGGCCGACCTGGCGAGCGGGTTGCCGCTGCCATCCGGGACCAGGTCCTCCGGCAGCACCACCGGCAGGTCCTTGTCCGGCACCGGCACCTGGCCGCACTTGGCGCAGTGGATGATCGGGATAGGGCAGCCCCAGTAACGCTGGCGCGAGATGCCCCAGTCGCGCAGGCGGTACTGGACGCGCTTGTTCCCCAGCCCCTTCTTCGCCAGCGCCGCGGCGATGGCATCGACGGCGGCCTGGAACCTGAGGCCGGAGAATTCCCCCGAGTTCACCACCTCCCCGTACTCGGTGTAGGCGGGGATCCAGGGAGGCACGGCCTCCTGGTAGGCGCCGGTTTCCGAGCGTACGACCGTGACGATGGGCAGCGCATTCTTCAGCGCGAACTCGAAGTCGCGCTCATCGTGGGCCGGCACGCCCATGACGGCGCCCTCGCCGTAGCCCATGAGCACGTAGTTGGCCACCCACACCGGCAGCTGCTCCCCGGTGAAGGGGTGCAGCACGTGCAGCCCGGTGGGCATGCCCTTCTTCTCCTGGGTGGCGACGTCGGCCTCCATGACGCTGCCGCGGCGGCACTCGTCCACGAACGCGGCCAGCTCAGGGTTGCCCCGGGCGGCGGCGATGGCGACCGGGTGCTCGGCGGCGACCGCCATGAACGTGGTGCCGAAGAGGGTATCCGCACGGGTGGTGAACACCTTGAGCGCCCCGTCCGCGCCCAGGGTGGCGCGGGTATCGGGCGCATAGGGGAAGCAGATGTCGCAGCCCTCGCTGCGGCCGATCCAGTTGGCCTGCATCACGCGCACGCGCTCGGGCCAGCCTCCCAAGCCCTCCAGCGCCTCGAGCAGTTCGTCGGCGTAGCGCGTGATGTTCAGGTAATACATCGGGATCTCGCGCTTCTCGACCGGCGCGCCGGTGCGCCAGCCGCGCCCCTCGATCACCTGCTCGTTGGCAAGCACGGTCTGGTCGACCGGGTCCCAGTTGACGACCCCGGTCTTGCGGTAGGCGATCCCCTGCTCGAGCATGCGCAGGAACAGCCACTGGTTCCAGTGGTAGTAGGCGGCATCGCAGGTGGCGAACTCGCGCTCCCAGTCGATCGCGAAGCCGAGCGCCTGCATCTGCCCGCGCATGTAGGCGATGTTCTGCCGCGTCCACTGCGCCGGCGGCACGTTGTTGGCGATGGCGGCGTTCTCGGCCGGCAGGCCGAACGCATCCCAGCCCATCGGCTGCAGCACGTTGTGCCCCTGCATGCGCATGTAGCGCGCCACCACGTCGCCGATGGTGTAGTTGCGCACGTGCCCCATGTGCAGCCGGCCGGAGGGGTACGGGAACATCGACAGGCAGTAGAACTTCGGGCGTGCCGCGTCCTCGCGTACCGCGAACGCGCGCGCACCCGTCCAATACTGCTGCGCGGCGCGCTCCACCGCCGCCGGATCGTACGTCTCTTGCATTGTTCCTACGGCAGGCGCAGCGGGAAGAAGATCTGTGCGTCCTGGCGCTGGATGAGCAGTGCGACGTTCTTCCCGGAGCTCTTGGCGGCGTCCTGCAGTTCCTTGACCGTGCTCACGCGCTTGCCGTTGACCCCGAGGATGATGTCGCCCGGCTCGACCTGCGCATCCTGGGCGGGACCTGTGACTTCCTCGACCAGCAGGCTCCCCTGCGTGTCCACGCGCGCCTTCTCCGCCGGCTCCAGCGGCCGCACGGTCAGGCCCAGGGCGCTGGCCTGCTCGGTCGGGTTGCGCTCCTTGGGAGTGCTGCGCTGGGCGACCTGCGTCTGCTTCTCCTGCAGCTCCTCGATCTTGACGTTCATCGTCTGCTGCTTGCCGTTGCGCCACACCTGCAAGGCCGCTTCCTGCCCGGGCTTCATGGTGGCGATCGCCCCGGAGAGCTCGCCGTAGCGCTCGATCGGGTGGCCGGCCACGCTCAGGATGACATCCCCGGCAATGACGCCGGCGTGGGCAGCCGGGCCGTCCTTGTCCACGGAGGACACCAGCGCGCCGTGCGGGCGATCCAGGCCGAAGGACTCGGCCAGCTGGGCGTTGACGTCTTGGATGGTGACGCCGATGCGGCCGCGCACCACGTGGCCGGTCTTGACCAGCTGCTCCTCGACGTTGCGCGCCACGTCGATCGGGATCGCGAACGAGACACCCATGAAGCCGCCGGTGCGGCTGAAGATCTGCGAGTTGATGCCGATCACCTCGCCGGCCATGTTGAACAGCGGGCCGCCGGAGTTGCCCGGGTTCACCGCGACGTCGGTCTGGATGAACGGCACGTAGTTCTCCCCGGGCACCGTGCGCGAGGTGGCGCTGATGATCCCGGAGGTCACGGTGTTCTCGAACCCGAACGGCGAGCCGATCGCCACCACCCACTGGCCGGGCTTGATGCGCGAGGGGTCGCCGAGCTTCACCGTCGGCAGGTTGGTGGCGTTGATCTTGATCACCGCCACGTCGGTGCGCTCGTCCGCGCCGATCACCTTGGCCGCGTACTCGCGGCGGTCGGTCAGGCGCACCGTGACCTCGTCGGCGTTGGCCACCACATGCGTGTTGGTGAGGATGTAGCCATCGGAAGAGACGACGAACCCGGAGCCGGCGCCGCGCACGGCCGGCTGGTTGCCGTGCGGGGACTGCCCGGGTGCAGGCAGGCCAAAGCGGCGGAAGAAGTCATAGAACGGGTCATCGGGGGAGATTCCCTGCGGGCCGCCGGCCGTCGCGCGCGCCTTCTCGACGACCTCGACGTTGACCACGGCGGGGCCATAGCGCTCGACCAACTGCGTGAAGTCCGGCAGCGCATTCACGACCGGGTCGGCCGCGGCAGGCGCACCGGCGGCGGGGGCGGCGCTCGGGGCGGCGTGCGCTGCCGCGCTCGCCGGGGCCTGTGCCGACAGATCGCGCGAGCAGGCGCCGAGGGCGACCGCCATGGCCAGCACCGCGACGATGCGCTGCAATGAGGGCCCCACACTTAAGTCAAACTTGCGATCCATGGCACTCTTCCACTTCAAATCATGACCTGCCGGCGCCGGGACGGGCACGCCGGCCCCTATCATTCCGCACCCACACACCATACGCCAGCGCCAGCACCGCCAGGCTCACCACCGGCCAGTTGCCGAGGCGGGCGTAGGGGGTCAGCCCGAGCATGGGGACTATCCTTGAGACCAGCACGGCAGGCACGAATTCCGGAGCCCGGGCGATGACTTCACCGTGCGGGCCCACCACCCCCGAGATGCCGTCGTTGGCCGCCCGCACCAGGTAGCGCCCGGCCTCCATGGCGCGCATGCGCACGATCTGGAAGTGCTGGTGGCGCGCGGTGGAGTGGCCGAACCAGCCATCGTTGGTCACGTTCACCAGGGCATCGGCGCTGGGCAGCACCTGGATCATCGTGCTGCCGTAGGCGTCCTCGTAGCAGATGGTGGCGCCAAGCTGCAGGTGCGCGGCCGGCAGCGGCGGCTGGTATTCGGCCCCGCGGGTGAAGTCCGAGTACGGCAGGCTCATCAGCCGCAGCCAGGTGCGCACGAAGTGCGGCACGGGGAAGAACTCGGCGAACGGCACCAGGTGGTGCTTGTCGTACCAGCTGACCTGGTCCCCCAGCGCCATGACCGAGTTGTAATAGCGCGTGTCCGGCTCCTTGCCATCCGCGCGCAGCACGCCCATCACGAGCGCCGAGCCGTGGTCGTGCGCCTCGCGGTAGATCTTGTTGATGTACGGCACCAGGTTGTTGGCCAGGTCCGCCGTGGCGGACTCCGGCCAGACGATCAGCTGCGTGCCGAGCACCTTGCGCGTCAGGGTCTCGTACAGCGCGAGCGTGGCGTCGCGGTTGCTGTCGATCCACTTCTCATCCTGCGGGATCGCCCCCTGGATCACCGCCACCGAGGTGGCGGGCCCCGAGACATGTGTCCAGGCGTGCCAGTAGAGCCCCGCCCCGAGCACCCAGGGGATGACGAAGGTGACCGCGGCGATCAGCCGCTGGCGACGCGTGCCCAGCACGATGGCCACCAGCGCGCCCGCGCACACCAGCAGCAGCGCGCTGATGCCGTAGACCCCGACCAGCGGCGCGAAGCTTGCGAACCAGGTGTCCGTCTGCGAGTAGCCGAGCGACAGCCAGGAGAACCCCGACAGGAACCAGCCGCGCCACCACTCCATGAAGAGCCACGCCGCGGGCACGATCACCAGCCAGGACTGCAGGCCGGCGCGCGGCAGCCAGCGCGCGAGGCAGTAGCCCAGGGCCGCATGGTACAGCCCCATGATCGCCGCCAGCCCCAGCATCAGCGCGAAGGCGAGCCACACCGGGGAGTGGCCGACGATGTAGATGCTGAAGTACAGCCAGTAGGTGCCGGCGCCGAAGGTGCCGAAGCTGAACCAGAACCCCAGGCGCGCCGCCTCGCGCGGGGTGGCCCCCTGCCACAGCCACATGAGCAGCGCCGGGGCCAGCAGCGCCAGCGGCCACAGGTTCAGCGGCGCAAAGGAGCCGGCGAGTGCCACCCCGGCCACCAGCGCCAGCAGTGCGCGCAGGCGCGCGGACCGCGGGGGCCGCAGGCGCTGCGGCGCCACCGGCGATGCGCCGGCGTCGATGGCTGGCGGCATCTGGGTCAGGCGGCGCCGCTGGGGGGGCGCTCTTCGGGCGGCAGCACGTCGCGCGGCGAGGCCACGCGCAGGGCGTCGACGCGGCGGCGGTCCGCGCGCAGCACCCGGAACTCGAAGCCGTCGATGCTCGCACTCTCGCCGCGCCGCGGCATCCGGCCGAGCTGCTTCATCACCAGGCCCGCGACCGTGTCGACGCCCTCCTCCTCCGAGAGGCGGGCGCCGAAGTACTCGTTGAACTCGTCGATGCGGGTGACGCCGCGCACGGTGAACTGCCGCTCGGCGTCGCGGCGGATGTTCTGGTCGTCCTCGACGTCGAACTCGTCGTCGATGTCGCCGACGATCTGCTCGATCACATCCTCGATGGTGCACAGCCCGGCCACCCCGCCGTACTCATCGACCACGATCGCCATGTGGTTGCGGTTGCGGCGGAATTCCTTGAGCAGCACGTCCAGGCGCTTGGATTCGGGCACGAACACCGCCGGGCGCATGTACTCGCGGATGTCGAAGCGCTCGCGCGGGGCGCTGGTCGAGAGGCGCAGCAGGTCCTTGGCGAGCAGGATGCCGACGATGTCGTCGCGGTCCTCGTCCATGACCGGCACGCGCGAGTGCCCGGACTCGACCACGACCGGCAGGATGCGCGCGACTGGGTCGCTGCGCCGCACGAACACCATCTGCGCGCGCGGCACCATGATGTCGCGCACCTTGAGGTCGCCCACCTCCAGCACCCCCTCGAGCATGGTGAGCGCATCGGCATCGACCAGGCCGCGCTCGGCCGCCTCGCGCAGCACGGCGAGCAGTTCGGCGCGGTCCTGCGGCTCGGCCAGGCCCTGGGTGAGGCGCTTGAGCCAGCGCCCGGTCGTGTTGAGATCCTTGGCCATCGGCTTACAGGCTCCGGTAGGGATTGGCGAAGCCCAGGCCGCGCAGCACCGCGATCTCGCGGCGCTCCATGCGCGCCGCATCGCGCGCGCGCTCGTGATCGTAGCCGAGCAGGTGCAGCGTGCCGTGCACGATCAGGTGCGCCCAGTGCGCGCGCAGCGGCTTCGCCTGCGCGGCCGCCTCCGCGCGCAGCACCCGCGGGCAGATCACCAGGTCCCCGAGGGCGCGCACGCCGGGGGCCGGCTGCGCGCCGGGCGGGAACGAGAGCACGTTGGTCGGGCGGTCGCGGCCACGGAAGCGCGCGTTCAGCAGCCGGCTCTCCGGGGCCCCGACCACCGCCACTGCCAGCGCGCGGCCGCCGCCGCGGCGACCGACCGCCGCCGCTGCCCACTGGGTCAGCTCGCGCCGCGAGGGCACCCAGGCGCGCACGCGCCGGCTGAGCTCCACCGTGACCGCGGCGCTGGCGGGGTGCGCCGCGCGCCTCACTTGCCGCCCTCGCGCGACTCGTAGGCCTGCACGATGCGCTGCACCAGCGGGTGGCGCACCACGTCCTTGGCATCGAAGAAGGTGAAGGCGACGCCCTCGACCTCGCGCAGGATGCTCACCACCTGCGACAGGCCCGAAGGGCGGCCGGCCGGCAGGTCGGTCTGGGTGATGTCCCCGGTGACCACCGCCTTGGAGCCAAAGCCGATGCGCGTGAGGAACATCTTCATCTGCTCGACGGTGGTGTTCTGCGCCTCGTCGAGGATGATGAAGGAGTCATTGAGCGAGCGGCCGCGCATGAAGGCGAGCGGGGCCACCTCGATGACGTTGCGCTCGATGAAGCGCGCGACGCGGTCGATGCCCATCATCTCGTAGAGCGCGTCGTACATCGGCCGCAGGTACGGGTCGACCTTCTGCGTCAGGTCCCCGGGCAAGAACCCCAGGCGCTCGCCGGCCTCCACGGCCGGGCGCACCAGGATCAGGCGCTGCACGCGCTCGGCGAGCAGTGCCTCCACCGCGCAGGCCACGGCGAGGTAGGTCTTGCCGGTGCCGGCCGGGCCGATGCCGAAGGTCAGGTCGCGCATGTGGATCTGCTGCAGGTACTCGCGCTGGTGGTTGCCGCGCGCCCGCAGCCCCATGCGCGGCAGGCGCAGCGCCTGCTCCTCGGCACCCTGCGGGGCGGCGCCGGACTCGCGCTCGCGCAGCGTCAGATGCACGCGCTCGGGCGTGAGCTCCTCGGTGCGGGCGAGCTCGAACAGCTCGCGCACCAGCGATTCGGCACTGTCCGCGCGCGCCCCGCCGACGCGGAAGGTGTCGCCGCGGCGATTGATGCGCACGTCGAGCCGTGACTCGAGCAGCCGCAGGTTCTCGTCCAGCGGGCCGCACAGGTTCGCCAGGCGCGCGTTGTCGGAAGGGAGCAGCTGGAATTCCCGGGAATCGCCCGGTGCGGCGGACACTGGCATCAGCCGCCCGCCGCCGCGAGCGCGACGCCGGCACGGGCGGTGGTGCCGGGAAGGCGGCCGCGCAGGCTGTGGGCGCGCGCCTCGGTGACGATCACTTCGGCGAAGCGGCCGAGCAGCTCGGCCGGGCCGGCGAAGTTGACCACCCGGTTATTGGCGGTGCGCCCGGCCAGCTCGCGCGCATCGCGCTTCGCCAGGGACTCGATGAGCACACGCTGGCGGCTGCCGACCATGGCGCGGCTGATCAACTGCGCCTGCGCCTCCAGCTGCGCCTGCAGGCGCGTCAGCCGCGACTGCTTCACCTCCAGGTCCACCTCATCGGGCAGCGCCGCAGCGGGGGTCCCGGGCCGGCGGGAGTACAGGAAGCTGAACGACTGGTCGATGCCCGCATCGCGCGCCAGCGCGAGCGTGGCCTCGAAGTCGCGCTCGGTCTCCCCGGGGAAGCCGACGATGAAGTCCGTGGAGATCGAGATGTCCGGGCGCACCACGCGCAGGCGTCGCAGCTTGTCCTTGAACTCCAGGGTGGTGTAGCCGCGCTTCATCAGCGCCAGCACGCGGTCCGAGCCGGACTGCACCGGCAAGTGCAGGTGGCTGGCCAGCGCCGGCACGTGCGCGTAGGCCTCGATCAGGCTGTCATCGAACTCCAGCGGGTGCGAGGTGGTGAAGCGGATGCGCTCGATCCCCGGCACGCGCGCGACGTGGTGGATCAGCGTCGCCAGGTCCGCGAGCGCACCGTCGGCCATCGGCCCGCGGTAGGCGTTCACGTTCTGGCCGAGCAGGGTGACCTCGGCGACGCCCTGCTCGGCGAGCTGGCGCACTTCCGCGAGCACCGAGTCGAAGCCGCGGCTGACTTCCTCGCCGCGCGTGTAGGGCACGATGCAGAAGCTGCAGTACTTGCTGCAGCCTTCCATGATGGAGATGAAGGCGCACGGGCCTTGCGCGCGCGGCGCCGGCAGGTGGTCGAACTTCTCGATCTCCGGGAAGCTCACGTCCACTACCGCCCGTCCCGTGCGGCGCAGCTCGCCGATCAGGGCCGGCAGGCGGTGCAGGGTCTGTGGGCCGAACACCAGGTCCACGAACGGGGCGCGCTGGGTGATCGCCTCGCCCTCCTGGCTGGCGACGCACCCGCCCACGCCGATGATCACCTCCGGCCGCTGCGCCTTGAGCAGCCGCCATTCGCCCAAAAGCGAGAACACCTTCTCCTGCGCCTTCTCGCGCACCGAGCAGGTGTTCATCAGCAGCACGTCCGCCTGCGCCGGATCGTCGGTTGCGGTGAGCCCGGCGCCCGCGGCCAGCACGTCCGCCATGCGTGCGGAGTCGTACTCGTTCATCTGGCAGCCGAAGGTCTTGATGAAATAGTGGCGGGGCATGGCGGACCGGCAATTTTACGGGGTCGGCCGGGGTGCCGCACGGCCACCGGCAGAATTAGAAAATATCCATTCTGTTCAGTGTCTTGCGCACACCCTGAAGCAGCGGATGCGGACCGCCTCCGGCAAGGGGCGCGGCAAACGGGCGGGATTGGACGATCTCACCCAGGGCCGGGCCGGTGCGCCTGCTCCCCCCGCGTCGGGCGGCAGATGGACGTGCACAGGAGTGTGGAGCGCCCCCTGCCGCGCACTGTGCTCAGACATGCCGGCGACTCGCTAGGTGCGAGCGCAGGGGCCGCGCAGCTGCGAGCTCAGAACGGGATGTCGTCGTCGAACTCCTCGCCGCGCGAGCTGCCGCCGCCGCTGGCTTCCTCGGCGTAGGCTGGGGGCGCACCGCCGCCGGAGCGCTCGCCTGTGCTCGCACCGCCGCCGGGACTGGCACCGCCGCCGCCCGCGCGGCCACCCAGCATCTGCATGTCATTGCCGATGACCTCGGTCGAGTAGCGCTCCTGGCCCTGCTTATCGGTCCACTTGCGCGTGCGCAGGCTGCCCTCGATGTACACCTGGGAGCCCTTCTTCAGGTACTCGGCGGCGACTTCCGCCAGGCGGCCGAACAGTGCCACGCGGTGCCACTCGGTGCGCTCCTGCTGCTCGCCGGTCTGCTTGTCGCGCCAGCTCTCGCTGGTGGCAATGCGCAGGTTCGCCACTGTGGACCCCGAGGGCATGGCGCGCGTCTCCGGGTCCGCACCGAGATTACCGACGAGAATGACCTTGTTGATGCCGCGCGCCATGGTGAAGTCCTCGGGAAAAAATGCAGGTCTGGGAAATATCAGGGCGCCTGAACAGGCGCCCTGATGTGTTGCCCGACATTCTAGTGGAGGCGGCCCAAGGGCGCGAACCCATAATCGGGCGTGAACCTGCGGATTCGCGCGAGCTCGGGCGAGGCGACCCAGGTCAAGCTTGCGCACTTCAGCGGCCGCGGATCTTCGCGGCCGCGTCCTTCAGGATCTGGGCAATGCGGGCGGCCTCCTCGGCCGTTGCGCCGCGGGCCGCGCGCAACGCCTCCTTGAGTTCGCGCCGCGCCAGCCATACTTCCTTGGAGCCCGAGTCATCCTCGTCCTCGAAGCCGGCGACGGCCTCGCGCACGCGGCCTAGGCGCTTGGCGATCTGCTCCAGCTGCGCAAGGATCGCCTCGGCGGCTGGCCTGTTCTGGGCAAGGTAGGCCTGGCCCTCGGCGGTAATGTGGTAGAGCTTCTTCGCCCCGTCGGCGGTGACGCTGGCGTAGCCGACCTCCTCCAGCCAGGTGAGCGCGGGATAGACCATCCCGGGGCTCGGGCTGTAGAAGCCGCCGGAGCGCTCCTCGAGCGCCTTGATCAGCTCGTAGCCGTGGCTGGGCCGCTCGGCCAGGAGCATGAGCAGCACCAGGCGCAGGTCGACCGAGCCCATCTTGCGGCCGCGAAAGGACTCCGGGCCCATCCCCATGCCCCCGCCGAAGCCGAAGCGTCCGAAGCCCCCGCGGTGATGGCGACCGATAGCCGCCAGGGCCGGGTCGCAGTGTTCGTGAAAATGGCCAGGCCCGTGGGCGTGGTTCCTGAAATGGCCGTGACGGCCGAAATGACGGTGCATTGGGCACCCCTGTGTAGTAACGACAGATATATCTTACGATACGTTCTAAGATAGTCAACCGTTTTTGAGGCCGGGACATTCCCGGGGCAGGAACGGACGCGCTGTGCGGCTAGGGACGGGCTTGCCGCGGCGCGTACCATTGAGGGTTCAATGCAGCACATCAAAGTGCGCGGCGCGCGCACCCACAACCTGAAGAACCTGAACATCGACCTGCCGCGCGAGCGGCTGATCGTGGTCACCGGTCTTTCCGGCTCGGGCAAGTCCTCGCTCACCTTCGACACCCTGTACGCCGAGGGGCAACGCCGCTACGTCGAGTCCCTGTCCGCCTACGCGCGGCAGTTCCTCTCGACCATGGACAAGCCGGACGTGGACACGATCGAGGGGCTCTCGCCGGCGATCGCCATCGAGCAGAAGGCGACCTCGCACAACCCGCGCTCCACCGTGGGCACCGTCACCGAGATCTATGACTACCTGCGCCTGCTGTACGCGCGCGCCGGCGTGCCGCGCTGCCCGGATCACGGCACCGACCTCACCGCGCAGACCGTGAGCCAGATGGTCGACCAGGTACTGCGCCTGCCGGAGGGCACGGCGGTGGCGCTGCTGGCGCCGGTGGTCAGCGACCGCAAGGGCGAGCATGCGGAGATCCTCGAGGACCTGGCGAGCCAGGGTTTCGTGCGCGTGCGCATCGACGGGCGCATCCACCCGATGGAAGCGCTGCCGACGCTGGAGCCGAAGAAGCGCCACACCATCGAGGCGGTCGTGGATCGCACCCGCGTGCGCGCCGATGGCGCACAGCGCCTGGCCGAGTCCTTCGAGACCGCGCTGCGCCTGTCCGGCGGGCTGGCGCGCCTGGTGTTCCTCGATGAGCCGGCGCAGGAGGAGCTGGTGTTCTCCAGCCGCCACGCCTGCCCGGTGTGCGGCTACAGCGTGCCGCCGCTGGAGCCGAAGCTGTTCTCCTTCAACAACCCGGTGGGGGCGTGCCCGGCCTGCGATGGCCTGGGCGTGCAGGAATTCTTCGATCCCGAGCGTGTGGTGACGCATCCGCACCTGTCACTGGCCGGCGGCGCGGTGCGCGGCTGGGACCGGCGCAACGAGCACTACTTCCAGCTGATCCAGTCCCTCGCCCGCCACTACGGCTTCGACATCGAGACGCCCTGGACCGAGCTGCCCGAGCAGGTGCGGCACGTGCTGCTGCACGGCAGCGGCTCGGAGATACTCGACTTCTCCTACCGCCAGGAAGCCGGCCGGAAATCGCGCCGGCGCCATGCCTTCGAGGGCATCGTGCCGAACCTCACGCGGCGCTACCGTGAGACCGAGTCCGCCGTAGTGCGCGAGGAGCTGAGCCGCTACCTGGGGATGCGGCCGTGCCCGGAGTGCCTGGGCACGCGGCTGAACCGCGCCGCGCGCTTCGTGTTCGTCGCCGGGCGCAGCCTGCCGGAGATCGCGCACCTGACGGTGGGCCGGGCGCTGGAGTTCTTCATGAACCTCGACCTGCCCGGCTGGCGCGCGGAAGTCGCGGGCAAGATCGTCAAGGGCGTGGGCGAGCGCCTGCGCTTCCTGCGCGACGTGGGCCTGGACTACCTCACCCTGGACCGCAGCGCGGAGACGCTCTCGGGCGGGGAGTCGCAGCGCATCCGCCTGGCCAGCCAGGTCGGCTCCGGGCTCACCGGCGTCATGTACATCCTGGATGAGCCCTCCATCGGCCTGCACCAGCGCGACAACCGCCGCCTGCTCGGCACGCTCAAGCAGCTGCGCGACCTGGGCAACACCGTGATCGTGGTCGAGCACGACGAGGAGGCCATCGAGGAAGCCGACCACGTGATCGACCTGGGTCCCGGCGCCGGCGTGCACGGCGGGCACCTGGTCGCGCAGGGGACCCCGGCGGAGATCCGCGCCAACCCGGACTCGATCACCGGCGCCTACCTCTCCGGCCGCAGGCGCATCGCGGTCCCCAGCCTGCGCAACCGCCCGGACCCGCAGCGGCAGCTGCGCATCATCGGCGCCAGCGGCAACAACCTGCGCGGCGTGGATGCCGACATCCCGCTGGGCCTTCTGACCTGCGTCACCGGGGTCTCAGGCTCGGGCAAGTCGACGCTGATCCTCGACACCCTGTTCGCGCACACCACCGCGCGCCTCAACGGCTCGCGCGTGGACGCAGCGCCGGTGGAGAAGATCGAGGGCCTGGAGCAGATCGACCGCGTCATCGACATCGACCAGAGCCCGATCGGGCGCACGCCGCGCTCCAACCCGGCCACCTACACCGGCCTGTTCGCCCCGGTGCGCGAGCTGTTCGCCGCGGTGCCCGAGGCGCGGGCGCGCGGCTACGACGCCGGGCGCTTCAGCTTCAACGTCAAGGGCGGGCGCTGCGAGGCGTGCCAGGGCGATGGCGTCATCCGCGTCGAGATGCACTTCCTGCCGGATGTCTACGTGCCGTGCGACGTGTGCAAGGGCCAGCGCTACAACCGCGAGACGCTCGAGATCCGCTACCGCGGCAAGAACATCCACGAGGTGCTGGAGATGACGGTGGAGGATGCGGCGCGCTTCTTCCAGAACGTGCCCACCGTCGCCACCAAGCTGCAGACGCTGCTCGATGTCGGCCTGTCCTACGTGCGCATCGGGCAGAACGCCACCACGCTCTCCGGCGGCGAGGCGCAGCGCGTGAAGCTTTCGCGCGAGCTCGCCAAGCGCGCCACCGGCCGCACGCTCTACATCCTGGACGAGCCGACCACCGGGCTGCACTTCCACGACGTCGAGCAGTTGCTGCACGTGCTGCACCGCCTGCGCGACGAGGGCAACACGCTGGTGGTGATCGAGCACAACCTCGATGTCATCAAGACCGCCGACTGGGTGATCGACTTAGGACCCGAGGGTGGCGAGGGCGGCGGCATGATCATCGCGACCGGCACGCCCGAGCAGATCTCAGCGCACGCCGACTCCTGGACCGGGCGCTTCCTGCGCCCGCTGCTCGAGCGCGACAAGCTGCCGCCGATCCCCGCCGCACGCGCCGGCGCGGGTGCCCAGCCGGCGGCCCGCACCGGCACGTGACTGCCGGAAGTCGCGACGATTTGGACTCGATTCGCTGTCTAACAAGCTGATTTTAAAGCTGGTTTTTCGCCAGTAACATAAGCCGCCGCCCATCCTGCGTCTCCCGGCGCAGATACGATTGCAAATGCGAACCGTTCTCATTCATACTGGTTCTCATGGACGCTGCCTCCACCCCCGCCGGACTCGCACTCGACCCGGGCTTCGTGAGCCTCGCCGCCCTGTCCCCCGGGGCGAAGGGTCACGTGGTGGGCGTGGGCACTGCGAACGCTGCACTCTCGGCGCTTGAGCGCCGCCTGCTCGAATTCGGCTTCTGCAGTGGCGAGGACGTCGAGATCCTCGCCGAGGCGCGCCCCGGGCGCGACCCGTTCGTGGTGCGCGTCGGACACACGACACTGGCGCTGCGGCGTCGCGAGGCGCAGAGCGTCTGGGTCCGGGTCGCCCGCCCCGCGACCCCATGAACGCCTCCGCGGCCGCGGCACTGGCCGCGCCGCAGCTCAGCCTCTCCCTCATCGGCGTCCCCAATTGCGGCAAGACCGCGCTCTTCAATCGCCTCACCGGCAGCCGCCAGAAGGTGGCGAACTACCCCGGTGTCACGGTCGAGCGCAAGGAAGGCCGCCTCGTCGGCCCGCGCAGCGGGCGCATCTTCCGCATCGTCGACCTGCCCGGCGCCTACAGCCTGGAGCCCGCCACGCTCGATGAGGCGATCGCGCGCGATGTCGTGCTCGGGCGCCATGCGAGCGAGCCGGCGCCGGACCTCTTGGTGTGCGTGGTCGATGCCACCAACCTGCGATTGAACCTGCGCCTGGTGCTGGAGCTCAAGCGCCTCGGACGCCCGATGCTCGTGGCCCTCAACATGAGTGACGTGGCCGAGCAGCGCGGCTACCAGCTCGACCGCGCCGCGCTCGAGCAGGCGCTCGGCATCCCGGTGATCCGCACGGTCGCGGTGCGCTCCGGCGGCGAGCGCGAGCTGGTCGAGGCGATCGACGGCTACCGCTTCGATGGACAGGTGCTGCACCGTGCGCGCGCGCGCCTGGAAGCGCCCCCGACTGCCACCGCCGCCGACATCGAGTCCACGCAGCGCGAGGTGCGCCGCGTGCTGGATGCGGCCGGCTACCGCGTGCCGGCGCGCGTGGCCGCGCTCGCCAGGCTCGACCAGGTCGTGCTGCACCCGGTGGCAGGTCCGCTGCTGCTGGGAGTGGTGCTGTTCCTCATGTTCCAGGCGGTGTTCAGCTGGGCCAAGGCACCGCAGGCGTGGATCAACCAGGGCGTTGCCGCCCTGAGCGCCTGGCTGTCCGGGCTGCTGCCCCAAGGTCCGCTGCGCGGCCTGATCCTGGACGGCGTGGTCGCGGGCACGGGCAGCGTGCTGGTCTTCCTGCCGCAGATCCTGTTGCTGTTCGCCTTCATCCTGGCGCTCGAGGACTCCGGCTACCTGCCGCGCGCGGCCTTCATGCTCGACCGGCTGATGGGACGCGTCGGGCTGTCGGGGCGCGCGTTCATCCCGCTGCTGTCCTCCTTTGCCTGCGCGATCCCCGGGGTCATGGCCGCGCGCACCATTCCCTCCAACCGCGACCGCCTGGCGACCATCATGATCGCCCCGCTCATGACCTGCTCGGCGCGCCTGCCGGTGTATGCGCTGCTGATCGGCGCGTTCATCCCCTCGCGCACCATCGGCGTCATGAACCTGCGCGGGCTGGTGCTGTTCGCGCTCTACCTCGCCGGCGTGGCGAGCGCCCTCGGGGTGGCCTTCGTGCTCAAGCGCCGCGGCGGCCGCAACGAGTCGCGCGCGCTGCTGCTGGAGCTGCCCGAGTACCGCCTGCCGCACCTGTCGAACCTGCTGCTGGGCCTGTGGGAGCGCACCAAGATCTTCCTCTCGCGCGTGGGCACCATCATCCTGTGCCTCATGGTGGTGCTGTGGTTCCTGGCGAGCTTCCCGGCCCCGCCCGCAGGCGCGACCGGGCCTGCGATCCAGTACAGCATCGCCGGCATGCTCGGCCGTGGGTTGGAGTACGTGTTCGCGCCGATCGGCTTCAACTGGCAGATCTCGCTCGCGCTGGTGCCGGGGCTGGCCGCGCGCGAGGTGGCCGTGAGCAGCCTCGGCACGGTGTACGCGATGTCCGGCAGCGGGACTGCGGACATGGCCGGTGCGCTGACGCCGATCATCGCGCACAGCTGGTCGCTGGCGACCGGGCTGTCGCTGCTCGCCTGGTACGTGTTCGCGCCGCAATGCCTGTCGACGCTCGCGGTGGTGCGGCGCGAGACCAACTCGTGGCGCTACCCTCTGTACATGGCGGCGTACCTGTTCGCCCTCGCCTACCTCGCAGCCTTCGCCACCTACCGCGTGGCGCTTGCCCTCGGCGCGGGAGTCATCGCGTGAGTCTCGTGCTGCAGGTGATCGTGGTCGCAGCGCTGGTCAGCGCGTGCGCGCTCTACAGCCTGTGGCGGCTGCTGTCGGCTGCCGCGCGCCTGCGCGCGCTGGATGCGCTCGCGCGGCTGCCGGCGCTGGCCTCGATGGGATGGTTCGCAAGGCTGCAGGCGCGCACGCGCGCCGGCAGCGGCGCGGGCTGCGGCACCTGCGCGGCCGCCCCTAGCGCGGCTTCCCGGAAACGAACACCTGGTGCACTTCCCCGTTAGCGATGCGCTCCTGGTAGTGCCCCTGCGTGTAGGCGGCGACCACGCGGCGCCAGAAGCTGACCGCGCCGGCGTTGCGCAGGTACTCGGTGATCTCCCAGCGGCCCGCGAAGCGCGACAGGATCAGCTGCACCGCGGTCTGCCCGATCCCCAGGCGCCGCCGCGCGCGTGCGACGAAGAACTCCGGCATGCGGTACTCGATGCGCGGCTGCTTGCCCAGGGCGGCGGCCACGGCGAGCACGCGCGCAAATCCCACCGGCTCCGCGTCACGCACGATCACCAGCGGGTAGGTGTTGGGGTCCCCGAACCAGTGGGCGATCTGGTCAGGCTCACGGTGCCCGACCTCCCCCAGGCGCGGAAACAGGCCGGTGCCGGGGTTCAGGTCGTCCAGGTAGTCGCGGTAGACGCCCTGGATCCACAGACGGTCCGCCGGTGCTCCGCGGGCATCACGCACGCTGACGGCAATGACGGTCATTGGCGGCTAGTCCCCGCTCAAGTCAGGGTGAAAATAAAACGGCCCGGACAGCTCGCCTGTGCGAACCGTCCGGGCCGTAGATCAGCCGTAAGCGCGAAGCTTACTGCTTCGGCGGCGCCGAGCTGTCGGAAGCGGCCTTGGCAGCGTCCGCAGCGCTCGTCGCAGCCTGGCCAGCGGCCTGGGCGTCCGCAGCCGTGCCGGCAGCGTTGGTCGCAGCGGCACCAGCAGCCTGCGAAGCCGTGTTGGCGGCATCAGCAGCAGTGGTGGCGGCCTGGTTGGCCGCGGCAGCATCGGTGGCAGCAGCAGCGGCAGGAGCAGGAGCAGCAGCCTCGGGTGCTGCAGATTCCTGCTTCGCGCAGGCCGTCAGCATCAGCGCGGCAACTACTGCGCTAAGAGCAAGTTTGGTGTTCATCGATCGGTACCCCGGGAAGCAAGAAGTTGTATGGATGATACGCGACCTCTTGGTCGCTCCGCGCCCCGTTCCGGCAGCAGCGGAGCGCAAATTCTATAGAAGTCCCGGTACGATTGGAAACTCCGCGCACCGCTGCTGTCGTCTGCAGCAGACAGCAGGGCCGTGCACGCCAACTTAAAGGTCAGATCCATGCCCGAAGCCCTCTCAGCGCACGCCCGCGAACTGGCAATAACCTTCGGCCCGCATCTGGCGGGGCTTGAGAAGCGCACCGCCGCTGCCCTCGGCGCGAGCGGGTTTTCCGGCCTTCTGGTGCATTCCGGGGCGCTCCTGGACGTGTTCCAGGACGATCGAACCTATCCGTTCCAGGCCAACGCGCCCTTCAAGGTGTGGGCGCCGCTGGAGGATGCGCCGGACAGCTTCGTATGGTTCGCGCCCGGTGCGCGCCCGCGCCTGGTCCTGCACCAGCCGCGCGACTACTGGTACAAGTCCGCGGAGAACCCGCGCGGCTACTGGGTGGAGCATTTCGACATCCGCGCGGTGCCGGACCGCGCGGCCGCCCGCGCCGCGCTGCCCAAGGATCTCTCCGGCGCTGCCTACATCGGCGAGTCTTTCGCGGAGCTTTCCGGCTGGGGCCTCAAGGCGCACAACCCGCCCGCGCTCATGCGGCGGCTGGATTATGCCCGTGCGGTGAAGAGCCCCTACGAGCTCGCCTGCCTGCGCGAGGCGAGCCGCCTCGGGGCGCTGGGCCACCGCGCCGCCGCGCACGCCTTCCGCGCGGGCGCCTCGGAGTTCGAGATCGAGCTGGCGTTCCTGGCGGCCTGCGGCATGCGCGAGCAGGAACTGCCGTACAACCCGATCATCGCCCTGAATGAAGGGGGCGCGGTGCTGCACTACCAAGTGCTCGCGCGGCGCCGCCCGCCGGAGGTGTTCTCGCTGCTGATCGACGCCGGCGCCAGCGCCAGCGGCTACGCGAGCGACATCACGCGCACCCACGCGCGCGATGATGCGGACTTCGCTGCCCTCATCGGGCGCATGGACCGCATGCAGCAGGCGCTGTGCGCGGGCATCCGCGCCGGCGTGGACTGGCGCGACGTGCAGCTGAAGGCCCATGAGCTCACCGCCAACCTGCTGCGCGAGGCGGACATCATCCTGTGCGGCGCGGAGGAAGCGGTCGCCAGCGGGGTCACCCGGGTGTTTCTGCCCCACGGCATCGGGCACCTCTTGGGAATCGAGGTCCACGACGTCGGGGGCTTCATGCGCTCGCCCGAGGACGGTGATATCCCCCGCCCCGAGGGGCACCCCTACCTGCGCCTCACGCGCGTGCTGGAGGAGGGCTTCGTGGTCACCATGGAGCCGGGGATCTATTTCATCGACCAGCTGCTGGATGAGGCCCGGGGCGATGCCCGGGCCTCGCACATCAACTGGAGCCGCGTCGGGGAGCTGTCCAGGTTCGGCGGCATCCGCGTCGAAGACGATCTGGCCGTCACCCGCACCGGGTGCGAGAACCTCACGCGGGACGCCTTCGCGGCCAATCCGTAAGGGTCCGGGCCAGGAAGGAAATCGGGGGCGCGAAGCCCCCGATTGAATCACCTGAGAAACAGTTAGGGCCGTTTTGCCAGTAGATCTCTGATTTCCTGCAACAGTGTATCGGTCCTGCTCGGCGGCGGCGGCGGTGCATCCGGGTGCGGGCGCTTGAGCCTGTTGATCGCCTTGATGACCATGAATATCACCAGCGCGATGATCAGGAACTCGAAGCAGGTCTGGATGAAGGCGCCGTATTTCACCAGCACCGGCTTGCCGTCGGCTCCGGTGGCGACGGTGAAGGCCAGGTCGCTGAAATTGATGTGCCCGAGCAGCGGGGCGAGCAGCGGCATCACCACGTCCCCGACCAGAGAGCTGACGATCTTGCCGAAGGCGGCGCCGATGACGACACCGACCGCGAGGTCGATGACGTTGCCCTTCACGGCAAACTCCTTGAATTCCGAGGTAAAGCTCATGCGGAACCTCCGTTGACGAAGCGGGCCGGTGGACCGGCTCTTGGTGGGAGACTGCGGTGCAGCCTAACCACAGAAGAACCGCGGCGCAAACGAGAAGGGCCGCCCTAAGGCGGCCCTAAATCAGCGCAGCGATCGCACCGCGGT
>CAWCGL010000012.1:0-23490 GCA_963794975.1 uncultured Pseudomonadota bacterium
CGTTTTTTTCAGGGGCCGCACCCGCCTGCAGGGCGCGGCACTGCCAGCTAGGCTGCTTCGCTGTGGCCTGCAAGGTAGGCCTCGAGCTTGCCGAACACTCCCGCCCACCCGCGGCCATGGTCGTCGCGATTCGAAAGCGTGGCCAGGCCCTCCTGGCGCAGCGTGAGCTCGGTCTTGCCGTCGCGCTCGGCGAATAGCAGGGTCAACAGGCTCTCGCGCGCCGGGTCGCCGTCCCAGCACCAGGTCATCACCAGCTTGCGCGGGCGGTCGATGACCTTGAAGACCCCGCCGACGGGGATCACCGGGCCGCCGTTGCTCATGCGCATGTCGATGCGGTAGCGGCCGCCGACATGCGGCTCGAGCAGCGGGATCTCGCACTGGGTGCCCGGCGGGCCGACCCAGCTCTGCCACTTCTCGCGGGTGAGCCAGGCGTCGAACACCCGCGCGGCCGGGGCCTCGAAGATGCGCGTCATCAACAGGGTCGTGTCTTGGGCAACTGCAACTGTCATTTCCTGTTCCTCGGGTTTGTCTTGAGATGGGAGGCAAGCCGGTCGAGGCTTCCACTCCAGAAGCGCTGGTGAAACTCGAGCCACTGCTGGGCACTGGCGAGGGCCTCGGGCCTGAGCCGGCAGCGACGGTGCTTGCCGTCGCGCTCGTTCGATATGAGCGCCGCCTCCTCGAGCACTTTCAGGTGCCGCGAGATGGCCGGCAGGGAAATCTCGAATGGCCTGGCAAGCTCACCCACGGTGGCCTCGCCTCGGGCGAGGCGCGTGAGGATCGCCCGGCGGGTGGGATCGGCGAGCGCGTTGAAGGTCAGGTCCAGCGTGTTCATTTAACTGTAGTGTTAATTAACCAACTGGCAAAGTCAAGCGCAGCAACCAGCAGCGGCGGACGAGCGCATTACCGCGGCGGCTTGAGGCGCTGTGCTCGAGCCGCTAATGTCAGGCGGCACTGTCGCAATTCAGGACCTCGACGCGATGCCACGGCCGGGCCGCTCATTCGCCGGCGCTTGGGTGAGCGCCTGCACGGTCGCACTCCTGGCAGCGACGCCGGGACGGGCGGGCGAGGGCGCGTTTGATGCTGCGCCGTGGATCGAGGACCTGCACCAGATCCGCGCCGCGCTGACGCAGAAGTACGCCAACTTCGAGTGGGCCGTGTTCGAGCGGCGCATACCCCTTGCCGAGTTGTTCGATGCAACTGAGAGCCGGCTGCGCGCGGCCGGCAGCGATGAGGCTGCGAGGCAGATCATCGAGCTCTCGCTTGAGGCCATCGGCGATGGCCATCTGCGCGTCACATGGCCGGCCCCCGCAGACGTGCCGCCCCGCGGGCCGCAGCCACCGCCGGCGCTCTGCCGGGGCCTCGGCTACGATGCCACGCTGCGGGGCCAGTCCGCGGCCGGGCGGATCCCGGGCTACCGCGCACTCGAGGAGGGCACGGCCGCGGAGTTTCCTGCCGCACAGCTACGCGCGGACGGTGAGAAGGTCGGTGTGTTGCGCATCGGCATGTTCGCGCCACAGGGGTATCCGGAGCTGTGTGCCGAGGCCCGCGCGGAGCTGGGAATGGCCGAGGACGCAGCGTGCGACGGGGCGTGCGCCGAGCACCTGGAGAGCGCGGTGTACGAGTGGATGGCACGTGACCTCGCGCTGCGCATCCGGCAGCTCGAGCGGCTCGGCAGCACCGTGCTGCTGGTGGACATCACCGGCAATGGCGGCGGCTCGGAGTGGGCCGAGGCCGCTGCCCGCGTGCTCAGTCCCCTGAGCCTGCGCTCGGAGCGGCGCGAAGGGGTTCGCGGCGAACACTGGGCCGCGTACTGGCGCGCCCTTGCCGGGGACCTGCGCACGGCAGAGCACGCAGCTACCCCTGAGGACTCGAAGCTCCTGGAAGAGTGGGCGCGACAGGTGGACCAGGCACAGGAGGGTGCGCAGACGCCGTGCCCGTCGGCACCTTTCTGGTCCGGAAGGCGCCCGGGGTGCGCCTGGCTGGCCCCGGCCTTCTTTGCGACGGGGATCCTCGCCGAGGCTGATGCGGCGACACTGCACGGGAAGCCCTGGGGAGCACTGGTATTCAGCCCGGCCCAGTACGACTTCGAAGCTGCCGTCTGGCACGGGCCACTGGTGGTTCTCGTCGACGCGGGCACCGCTTCGGCAGCCGAGGAATTCGCAGCCGTACTCCAGGACAACAAGGCCGCCGTAGTCATCGGCAGCCGGACCTTCGGCGCCGGCTGCGGCTACACCCGCGGCGGTACGCCCACGCAGCTCACGCACAGTCGCGGGATCCTGCGCTTGCCGGATTGCGCGCGCGTGCGCGCGGACGGGTCCAACGAGGTGCATGGGATCGACCCCGAGGTGCCGGCGGTGCTGCCAACCCCGGCCGAACTCCGCGACACCGGGTGGAGGGTCGAAGCCGCCTTAGCGCGTGCAGTCGAGGCCTCCGTACGGTTGTGCGAACAGGAGCACTGCCGGCGCGCTGACCGGCCGGCTGAGCCGGCGGGCAGCAGGTGAGGCCGCAGCTGTTCTCGACCTGCAACGTGGCGGTTCTGTCATCTGCGCAGGCGCCGTGAAAGAATGTGACCCGCAGCGAGCGGCTGCTCTGCTGCTCTCATTGAGGAAGGTGTCATGTCGAAGCCGCTACTCCACGCCGGCGCTCGCCTGGCCGTGGCCCTGACACTTGTCGTTGCCACGCTGCCGGGAAGGGCTGCACAGGGCGCACCGGTGGATGCCGTGTACCTCCATGGCAGCATCTGGACCGGTGCCGGGGGCGAGCGTGCCCAGGCGCTCATTGTGAGGGAGGGGCGCATCCGCTTCGTCGGCAGCGACGCAGAGGCGCGCAGGCAGGCAGGCTCGCTGCCGGTGGTCGACCTCAACGGGCAGTTCGTGATGCCGGGCCTGGTGGATGGCCACATGCACCCGCTCGAGGGCGGGCAGAAGCTCATGAAGTGCAACCTGCGCTACGAGCGCCTCACCGTGCCGCAGATGCAGGCGGCCATCCAGAAGTGCCTGGACGCCACTCGAAACCAGGAGCCCGATGGCTGGCTCGATGTGGAAGCCTGGTTCCGCGAGGCGATGATCCCGGCCGATGCCGACACCACGCTCAGCACCCTGGATTCCCTGAAGACCAGGCGGCCGATCATCGTCGTCTCCTCCTTCGGCCACAGTGCACTCATCAACACGCGCGCCCGGCAGCTGGCGAAGATCGACGCGCACACGCCCGACCCGCCCGGCGGGCGCATCAATCACGATGCGCACGGGGAACCGACCGGGATCCTCGAGGACGCAGCCTACGACCCGGTGCTGGCGCTGATCCCGCCGTTCACGCCCGCGATGAACCACCAGGCGGCGCTCAGGGCGCTGCAGGCGTTCCGTCAGCAGGGCATCACCAGCTTCCTCGATGCAGCGGCGGATGCTGTGACGGTGGCCGCCTTTGCCGGCGTCCAGCGCGAGGGTGCGCTCACCGCCCGCGGGCACTTCGCGCTGGTCATCAGCGCCGAGGCCGGCCGCGAGCCTGCCAAGGCGATCGCGGACGTCAAGGCGCTGGCGGTGAAGTACGACCAGGGGCCGACGCAACCTGCGCCGACCCTCCAGGTGCGCAACATCAAGCTGTTCCTGGACGGGGTGATCACCGCCCCGGCCTTCACCGGGGCGATGCTGGCGCCGTACTTCGATAACCAGGGCACGGCCGCCGCGCCGCACTGGGTGCCGGGCGGCAATCGCGGCCCGGACGTCTACTTCCCGCCCGAGCTGTTGAGCACGCTGGTGCTGTCCGCCGCGCGCGCGGGACTGGAGCCGCACATGCACGCCGACGGTGACCGCGCGGTGCGCGCGGGCCTGGATGCCTATGCGGCATTGCGTAAGGAATTCACTCCGGAAAGGATCCGGGCGGCCATTGCCCACGACGAGGCGGTCGATCCGGCCGACTACCCGCGCTACCGCGATCTCGGGGTCATCCCCGTACTCTCGTTCCAGTGGGAGAAGCGAGCCCCGGACACCGTCGACAGCGACCAGGACTACCTGGGTCCCGAGCGCTTCCGCCGCGCGGAGCCGGCCGGGTACCTGGCGCGCGCCGGCGCCCGGATCGCCTATGGCAGCGACTGGCCCGTCGACCCGCTGAACGAGTGGTTTGCGCTCAAAGTCGCCGTCACGCGCGAGAACGACCCGGCTGCCGGGGAGAAGTACCGCGGCCGCCTGGGCGATGACCCGGGGCTGACCCTCGGGGAGGCGCTCACGGCGATCACGGCCAATGCGGCCTACGAGCTGCACGCCGACCCGGAAGTCGGCACGCTCGAGCCGGGGAAGTTCGCCGACTTCATCGTCCTCGACCGTGACCCGTTCGCCATCCCCCCCGCGTCGATCGCCGACATCAAGGTGCGCCGCACCGTGGTGGGCGGGCGCACGGTGTACACCGCCGCCGCGATGCGCCACTACCAGACCCACTAGAATGCCGGAGCCGCTGCCGATACTCGAAGGCCGCCACGTGCGCCTGGAGCCCCTGAACCCGGGTCATGTCCCGGCATTGCTCGACGCCGCGCGGGGCGGGACGGAGCTGTTCCACTGGACGAGCGTGCCGGATGAGCGCGCGGCGATGGAGCGCTACGTTGCCACCGCCGTGGGCACCCGCGAAGCTGGCACGGCGCTGCCGTTCGCCACCGTGCGCAGGGCCGACGGCCGGGTGGTCGGCGCGACGCGCTTCTTCGACATCGGGCGCTGGGCGTGGCCGCCCGACCACCCGCGCGCCGGCGGCATCGACAACTGCGAGATCGGCTACACGTGGCTGAGCCCGGGGGCGATCCGCAGCGCCGTCAACACCGAGGCGAAGCACCTGATGCTGCGCCACGCGTTCGAATCCTGGGGCGTGTTCGGGGTGTGCTTCCACACCGATGCCCGCAACGAGCGCTCCTGCAACGCCCTGGCTGGCATCGGCGCGAAGTTCGAGGGCATCCTGCGCGCGCACCGCATCTCCGCGGACCTGCTGCCGCGCGACTCCGCGCGCTATTCCATCACCGCCGCCGAGTGGCCGGCGGTGAGCGCCCACCTGCTCGCCCGGCTGGCCGCGCGCTCCGGTTAGGCCCTCGCCTGCGCGTTCCCGAAAGGGGCAGGCACACGGTGAGTCCTGCTAGAGTCCGTCCCCTCACACGCACCCCAAAGGGGACGTCCATGCTCCGCAGCCTCATCGCCTTCCTGCTGTTCCTCGCCGCCAGCGCCGCCCAGGCCACCCCGGCCAATATCACCGCCGCCGTTGCCGACCCGGCACGCCCGGCCGCCGACACCCAGCGCGATGCCGACCGCAAGCCGGCGGCGATGCTGGAGTTCGCCGGCGTAAAGCCCGGGCAGACCGTCGTGGACCTGATCCCCGGCAGCGGGTACTTCACACGCCTGTTCAGCGCCGCGGTTGGGCCGAACGGCAAGGTCATCGCCGTGGCGACGGCCAAGCCCGCCGATGCGCCCGCGGACGCCCCGGACCGCTCCGCGGCCGCGCGCGCCATCGCCGCCGACCCGCACTACGCCAACGTCACGGTAAACCAGCTGCGGCTGAAGGATTTCTCGCTCGCCCCGCCGGTGGACCTGATCTGGACCTCGCAGAACTACCACGACATCCACAACGTGAAGGACCTGGACGTGGTGGCCTTCGACAAGGCTGTGTTCGCGGCCCTGAAGCCCGGCGGAGTGTTCATCGTGCTCGACCACTCGGCCGCGAAGGGCTCCGGCTTCAGTGACACCAGCACCCTGCACCGCATTGACGAGGAGGCGGTGAAGAAGGAGGTCGAGTCAGCGGGCTTCAAGTTCGCAGGCGAAAGCAATGCCCTGCGCAACAAGGCCGACCCGCGCACCGCGGCGGTGTTCGACGCCGGCATCAAGGGTCACACCGACCAGTTCATCCTGAAGTTCATCAAGCCGAAGTAAGCAGCTCGCGGGTCAGCGGATCCGCGACGCCGGCGAAGAACTTGGCCAGCACCTCGCCAAAGAGGTGCTGGTCCTGCGCCGCGGTCGCCGCCGCGACGAACAGCGTCAGGCAGGAGCGTAGCTTGAGGTCATCCGGGTAGCCCATGACCTCCCGGGCATCCGCCCCCGGCAGGCTGGCCAGGATCGCCACGCACTCGCGCAGCCGCGTCCCCAGGAGCGGGTGCGCCAGGTAGGCCCGCGCCTCGGCGAGCGAGGCGATCCCGAAGGAGCGGGCCATGGAACTTGAGCCCAGGCCCCGAAGCTGCGGGAAGACGAACCACATCCAGTGCGAGCGCTTGTGCCCGGCGGACAGCTCGGCGCGTACTCGTGCGTACAGCGGCTGCTGTGCCGTCACAAAGCGCTCAAGGTTGAAGGGGTCGCTCATCGATCGTGCGTCGCGTTCGATGGTTGCCTTTGGCAGAGTCGTTTATTCTAAGCCCTGCATCACAAGAAACACCCGCGCGAACGGGCATCATGGGAGCGTATGGGCGGCAATGAGCACGGTTGGGCACACGCAGGTCTTGGCCGCGCGGTCGCCGGGCTGCGTGGCGCGGGGCTTGTGGCCCTCACGCTGCTGGCCTGCGGCGGTGCGCAGGCCGCGCCACTCACCGGGGAGCTGCAGAAGCAGGTGCGCGCGGCGACCTTCGAGGTGGTGCTGAAGAAGCCCGAGAAGGACACCCTCACTTACGAAAAACCCCTGCCGCTGGAACTGATCCCCTTCCAGGAGCGCAACGACAAGTACCGCTCGGTCGGCACCGCGTTCGCCATCTCCCCGACCACCTTCGTCACCGCCGCCCACGTCATTGGTCTGGGCATCACCAGCCAGTTCGGCGCGCCGGCTATCCGCGACGGCGACGGCAAGGTCTATCCCATCGACCGCATCCTCAA
The DNA here is from genome assembly GCA_963794975.1 of uncultured Pseudomonadota bacterium. Lineage (GTDB taxonomy): Bacteria > Pseudomonadota > Gammaproteobacteria > Steroidobacterales > Steroidobacteraceae > 13-2-20CM-66-19. Next base: position 6,825 of record CAWCGL010000012.1, read on the forward strand.
GTACTCCAACCACGAGGACTTCGTGCTGTTCACCGTCAGCGGGGCCCCGCCGGTGAGCCCGCTGGCCACCAACACGGCCGCGGCGATCGATGACCCGGTGTTCGCCGTGGGCAATGCGCTCGGCGAGGGCATCGTCATCCGCGACGGCCTGCTGACCTCGCTCACCCCGGAGGCCCAGGACGGGCGTTGGAAGTGGCTGCGCTTCTCGGCCGCGGCGTCCCCGGGCAACAGCGGCGGCCCCTTGCTCGATGCCCAGGGGCGCGTCATCGGCCTGGTGGCGGCCAAGAGCCCGAACGAGAACCTCAACTACGCGCTGCCCATCGAGCGGCTGCTCAACGCCCCGGAGAAGACCGGCACCTTCGAGGTCCGCGAGTCCTTCGGCATTCCCAAGCTGCTGCGCGGCACGGTGGTGGCCGACTACAAGGAGACGATGCCGCTGCCGCTGCCGTTCCCGGAGTTCGCGCGCATCACGCGCGGGATCTTCCTGCGTTACTTCAAGGTGCAGTACGCCAAGGTGCTCGCCGCCGAGGCCGACACGGTCTTTCCGCGCGGTCAGTCCGGCAAGCTGCTGGCGACGCTGCATGCGCGCTTCGATCCTGCGATCATGGAGCAGGCCGAGGACAAGAGCTGGGAACTGAGCAGCTGCAGCGGCACGGAAGTGAGCCTGCCGGGCGATGGCCGTGTCTGGCACTGCGGCGGCACCGCCGGCGGGGTGCTGTTCCACATCCAGTACCCCGGCTATGGCGTCGACGAGCGCCACTACAAGGACTCCCAGGAATTCATGGACCTGATCCTCAAGGGGATCGTCGTGCCGCGCGTGGTCGGCTCGCAGGCGGTGCGGGTCACCTCGGCAGGCCCTGCCACGCAGGAATCGCTGGTGCATGACAACTACGGGCGCACCTGGCAGCTGCGCAGCTGGCCGCTCGGCTACGCCGACACCTACCTGGTCTCGCTCGCGCTGCCGACCCCGGATGGCTACGCGGGCATGCTGGCGATGGTGCCGAGCGGCCTGGCGGAGGTGCAGGTCGAGGCGCTGAAGCTGCTGGCCGACTACGTCTATGTCTCCTACACCGGCTCGCTGCCGCAGTGGCAGGCGTTCCTGCAGCGCCGCGAGCTGCGGCCCGCGGTCTTCGACCACATCAAGCTTGCTTACGAGTTCGGCAAGGACCTGCGCTTTGACTCCCCGCGCCTGCAGTTCAACAGCGCCGGCATCGTGCCCATCGGGCCGCAGAGCTCGCTCGACCTGCGCATGACCTACATGATGGACCGCGGCAAGATCACCTGGGACGTCGGCGGCCTGAAGTTAAAGCCCGACCGCGACAAGAAGACCTTCGTGGCCGCCTTCCGCCAGCCCAAGCCCGGCGAGGATGCCGGCAAGCCGCTGCGCGACCGCTGGGACCACATGCTCAAGCAGGACGACGAATTCTCCGGCAAGCTGCAGCACGACAACGATCTCACCGATTACTGGATCCGCACCGTGGCGCACGGGGACGGTGCGGTGGAGAGTGACCCGCTGCGCCCGCAGTACGAGCTGGTCTACAACATCGACCGCGCGCTCCTGCCCCAGGAGTCCGACGCGATCAAGGGCAAGCTCTCCGGCAGCTTCAGGATCACTGAGTAGCGCAGCAGACACGCGCGCTGCGCGCGGCGCTGGCTCCTCAGTTCTTGTTGCGGCGGAACACCAGCACGAAGCGGTCGGTCTTGCCAACCATCGGTCCTTCGTAGGTGATGGCATCGCGCGGGTCATCGGGGCGGCGCAGCAGGTCGCTGGAGCCGACGAGCATGAAGCCGTGCTTCTCGAAGTCCGCCTGCGCATACTTTTCGTCGATGCGGTGGATGGTGCCGGCCGCCGAGCTGCCCGTGCCGGGCTTGGCGGAGTGGTCGATGAGCACCAGAATGCCGCCGGGCTTGACGATGCGCGCGATCTCGCCGAGCACCTTCGGCACGTCATAGGTCGGCCACTGGTCCTTCGGGTCCGGGTCGATCCAGTACAGGTCGTGGTAGACCTTGCTCAGGACGATGGCGTCGACCGACTTGTCGGGGAGTCCCAGGTGCTCGGCGTCCATCTGCAGGTGCTCGACGTTCGGCAGGCGCCCGTCGATGCGCTGCTTCCAGCCGCCCTGGCTCCAGTTGTCGTAGGCGATGTTGTTGAGCAGGTAGACGTGCCCCTTGGGGCCGACCACATAGCTCAAAAGCTCGCTGTAGTAGCCGTTGGCGCCCATGTAATCGGCCACGACCATGCCCGGCTTGATGCCGGCGAGGCGCAGCACCTCGGCCGGGTGATCGAGCGCATCGCGCTTGAGGTCCTTCTCCGAGCGCCCCGCATGGGCGACCGCGGCATCGTAGAGGTCCGCCGCGAGTGCCCAGGGACTGCCCAGGGCGGCGAGGGCAAGTAAGGCGAGGACGGGCAGTACGCGGGATGCGGGTGTCGGCATGGGAGTTCTCTTCCGGTGACGATGCCGCGCAGTATGAACCTGCAGCGGGGCCATGCGGCAGCGGCTGCGACGAGCCGCGGCCTCAGTGCGTTCAGCGCAGTGGCTTGTCCCAGAGCGCGTAGCCGTCGCGGCCGCGGAAGCCGCGGCGCTGGTAGAACTCGCGCGCGGCGTGGTTGCCGTTGCCGATCTGCAGCTGCAGCCGCACGCAGCCCGCGGCGGCCAGTGCGGCCTCCAGGGCGCTAAGCAGCGCAGCACCAGCCCCCCGGCCGCGCGCGCCTGCGTCGACGAAGAACTCGTCGATCTCGGCCATCACCCCCTGGTGCTCGAGGCTCAGCATCGATACGGCGATGAGGTAGCCGACCAGCTCCCCTGCGGACACGGCTACCCAGGCGCTGCCCAGGGCGGGCTCGGCGATGAGGCGCTGCAGCAATGCAGCGGTGCGCGCCGCATCAAAACCGGCGATGTCCTCGAACGCCCAGTAGCGCTCGACCAGGGGCAGCAGGTGCGGGATGTCCGCGGCCGCGGCGCGCCGGGCGAGCATGTGTCAGGCCGCGAGCGCCACGGCGACCTGCACCTGGTTGCGGCCCGAGCGCTTGGCCACGTAGACCGCCGTGTCGGCATGCGCGATCAGGTGCTGTCCCCACACCCCGAGCCGGTCGCTCGCGGCCACGCCGATGCTGCAGGTGACGCTGATCGGGCCGCCGAAGCCCTCGATGCGCACGTCGGCGACGCGCCGGCAGATGCGCTCGGCGATCGGGTGCGCGGAGGCGGCGTCGGCGCCGCTCAGGATCACCACGAACTCCTCGCCGCCGTAGCGGCCGATGACGTCCGACTGGCGCAGTTCGGCCGAGATCGCCGGGATGATGCCGGCGAGGCAGGCATCCCCTGCCGGGTGCCCGAAGGTGTCGTTGATCTGTTTGAAGTGGTCGAGATCCAGGAACAGCACCGAGATCGGCAGGTTGCGCGCGCGCGCCCGCGCGCAGGCGGCATCCAGGCGCTCGATGAGCGAGCGGCGGTTGAGCACCCCGGTGAGCGGGTCGGTCTGCGCGCGGCGCTCCGCGTCGGTGAGCGCGAGGGACTGCTGGCGCACGTGGTCGGCGACCCCGAGTGCCACCAGCACCGCGGCGGCCACCATCGAGGGGACGAGCCCGTAGTAGAGCACCCCTTCGGCGCCGTCGGCCCGCGTGTACAGCAGGCGCACGGCGGTGATGATCTGGAAGGTGCACAACAGGCTCCAGGCGATCAGGAACCAGCCCGCCGCGCGGTTGCCGCCGCGGCGCCAGGCGAGGAAGGCGGTCACGATGGTCAGGATCGCGCTGCCGAGGAACATGAGGTTGCCGATCGCCGCCACCGGCACCCCGAGCCCGAAGGCGCGCAGGAAGTTGGCGAAGGTGAGCACGATGAAGGCCACCGCCAGCCAGCCGAAGGCGCTGTACACGCGCGGGGAGAACAGCCGCAGCTTGGCGAACTCGCGCACGAACAGGGCGGCCGCCGCGGCACTCAGGGCAACGGTGATGTTGGAGGCGTAGTTGGTGACCGGGCGCAGGTACGACAGCAGCGGCCAGGAGAAGGCCTGGCCGGAGAAGTACGCCAGGTACAGCGCCTGCAGGAGGAACAGCGCGCCGTACAAGGGATAGATGCGGTCCGGCAGCAAGAGCCGGATGAGCAGCGCGGAGACGGCCATCGCCATCAGCGCGCCGAAGGCGAGCGCGATGATGCGCGCGTGCGCGGCCGCATTGCCCAGGACCTCGTTCAGGGTCGAGTTGGAGAAGGACAGGTCGGTCGTTGCCCGCCCGAGCCGGGTCACCCGCAGGTACAGCGGCGCATCGTCCAGGCCTGGCGGCAGGGCGAACACCTTGTCCTCGGCGCCCCCGAACTTGGGGATGGCGCTCGAGGAGGCGATGGGCACGGTGCGTCCGGCATGCCGTGCGTACACCTCCACGGACTGCTGCAACCCGGAGCGCACCACCAGAACCGGCGTGCTGCCGTCCCAGACCACCGGGGGCGGGGGCGGCAGGCGCAGCCACAAGATCCCGTTGCGCAGGTGCGAGCCGTGGCTTTCGAAGGGCACGAAGCGGCTGTCCAGGGCGCCCGAAGTCACCTGCGGCAGGGGGGCCTCCCCGGCGAAGACCAGGATCTGGGCGGCAAGGGGCGGCGGGGTGGCCCCGGCGGCGACCGGAACGGCTGCCGCCCCCCCTTCCGGGGACGCGGGGGCGCCTGCCTGGGCAAGGCCGGCGGCGAGGATCAGAAGCCAGCTCGCCAGCAGCGGACTGCGCACGGGTTTCCTGTGGCCCACTATATATAGGGGCTGGTTGGGCCTGAGTTCGGGCAGCCTGGGGCGTCTTCACGCACCCGCAGACCTTAGACTCATTATCCTATAAACCCGCCCGTACTGCCGGTTGACACCCATAAGGGTCCTACCTAGAATCGCCGGCCTTTGTCGGGCCGGCCTTATCTACACGCCGGCACCGGAAACAGCGACTTTCGAAGAACCGGGCCGCCTCACGCAGGCGGCCCGGTGGTCTTCGCAGGTCGCTAATCGCGCGAGTAACCACTGCGCAGCTGTTGGAGACAAGACACAGATGGCGACCACGGGTCAGCTCATCCGGCAACCGCGCCGGACCAAGGCAGAGAAAACGAAGGTTCCGGCGCTCGGGGCATCCCCCCAGAAGCGCGGCGTGTGCACGCGCGTGTACACGACCACCCCGAAGAAGCCGAACTCGGCGCTGCGCAAGGTGTGCCGTGTACGCCTGACCAACGGCTACGAGGTCACCAGCTACATCGGCGGCGAGGGCCACAACCTGCAGGAGCACTCGGTGGTGCTCATCCGCGGCGGCCGCGTGAAGGACCTGCCCGGCGTGCGCTACCACACCGTGCGCGGCACGCTCGACTGCGCCGGCGTCGGCGAGCGTAAGCAGAGCCGTTCGAAGTACGGCGCCAAGCGCCCGAAGAAGTAAGGGGTATTTAAGCCATGTCACGTCGCTCCCAGGCCCCCGTCCGCAGCATCCTGCCGGACCCGAAGTATCACAACGAGATGCTCGCTAAGTTCATGAATGTCATCATGAAAAGTGGCAAGAAGTCCGCTGCCGAGCGCATCATTTACGGCGCCCTCGACCGCATTGCCGAGAAGACCGGCAAGCAGGGCGGCGAGTCGATCGAGGTGCTGTCCACCGCGCTCGATAACGTCAAGCCCGTGGTCGAGGTGAAGTCCCGCCGGGTCGGCGGTGCCACCTACCAGGTTCCGGTTGAAGTCCGCTCCACCCGCCGCCAGACACTGGCCATGCGCTGGCTCATCGATGCAGCGCGCGACCGCAGCGAGAAGTCCATGGCGTTCCGCCTGGCGCACGAGCTGATGGATGCCTCCGAGAACCGCGGGGCCGCCGTCCGCAAGCGCGAGGACACCCACCGCATGGCCGAGGCCAACAAGGCCTTCGCCCACTACCGCTGGTAATTGAGAGGACCGACCGAATCGTGGCCCGTGCAACGCCAATCGAGCGTTATCGGAACATCGGCATTTCTGCGCACATCGACGCGGGAAAGACGACCACGACCGAGCGCATCCTTTTCTATACGGGCGTTTCGCACAAGATCGGTGAGGTCCACGACGGCGCGGCCGTGATGGACTACATGGAGCAGGAACAGGAGCGCGGCATCACCATCACCGCCGCGGCCACGACCTGCTTCTGGAAGGGGATGGAACAGGGCTTCCCCGAGCACCGCATCAACATCCTCGACACCCCGGGGCACGTGGATTTCACCATCGAGGTGGAGCGCTCCCTGCGCGTGCTGGACTCGGCCGTGGCGCTGTTCTGCGCGGTCTCCGGCGTGCAGCCGCAGTCCGAGACGGTGTGGCGGCAGATGAACAAGTACGGCGTGCCGCGCATCGCGTTCGTCAACAAGATGGACCGTGCCGGTGCCAACTACTTCCGCTGCGTCGACCAGATCCGCTCGCGCCTGCGCGCCAATCCGCTGATCATCCAGCTGCCGATCGGCGCCGAAGACAGCTTCGAGGGCGTGATCGACCTGATCCGCATGAAGGCCATCTACTGGGACATGGAAACCCAGGGGATGAAGTTCGAGTACCGCGAGGTCCCGGAGGAGCTCAGGGCCCAGGCCACCGAGTACCGCCTGAAGATGATCGAGGGCGCCGCGGAAGCCAACGACAAGCTGATGAACAAGTACCTCGAGGGCGAGGAGCTCAGCGAAGCGGAGATCCGCGCCGGCCTGCGCGAGCGCTCGATCAAGAACCAGATCGTGCTCGTCATGTGCGGCACCGCCTTCAAGAACAAGGGCGTGCAGGCCCTGCTGGATGCGATCATCGAGTTCATGCCCTCGCCGGTGGACATGCCCGACGTCAAGGGCACCAACGACCATGGCGACCCGGACACCCGCAAGGCCAAGGACGACGCGCCCTTCGCCGCGCTCGCCTTCAAGATCCTGAACGATCCGTTCGTCGGCAACCTCACCTTCTTCCGCGTCTACTCCGGCGTGCTCAACTCCGGCGACACGGTGTACGTGCCGACCAAGGGCAAGAAGGAGCGCATCGGGCGCCTCCTGCAGATGCACGCCTCCGACCGCACCGAGATCAAGGAAGTGCGCGCCGGCGACATCGCCGCGGCCGTGGGCCTGAAGGACGTCATCACCGGCGACACGCTGTGTGACCTCGATAAGGTGATCACGCTGGAGAAGATGACCTTCCCGGCGCCGGTCATCTCGGTCGCCGTGGAGCCGAAGACCAAGGCCGACCAGGAGAAGATGGGCCTCGCCCTGCAGCGCCTGGCGAAGGAAGACCCCTCGTTCCGCGTGCACACCGACCAGGAGTCCTCGCAGACCATCATCTCGGGGATGGGCGAGCTGCACCTGGAGATCATCGTCGACCGCATGAAGCGCGAGTTCAGCGTGGACGCGAACGTCGGCAAGCCGCAGGTGGCCTACCGCGAGACCATCCGCGCCAAGGTCGAGCAGGAAGGCAAATTCGTGCGCCAGTCCGGCGGCCGCGGCCAGTACGGACACGTGTGGCTGCGCATCGAGCCGAACGAGCAGGGCAAGGGCTACGAGTTCATCAACGGCGTGGTCGGCGGCGCGGTGCCGCGCGAGTTCGTGCCGGCGGTGGACAAGGGCATCAAGGAAGCCGTGGAGACCGGTGTCATCGCCGGCTACCCGGTGGTGGACGTGAAGGTCACCCTCATCGACGGCTCCTATCACGACGTCGACTCGAACGAGATGGCCTTCAAGATCGCCGGCTCCATGGGCTTCAAGGAAGGCTTCAAGAAAGCCAAGCCGGTGCTGCTCGAGCCGATCATGAGGGTCGAGGTCGTGACGCCGGAGGAGTACTCCGGGGACGTCATCGGCGACCTCAACCGGCGCCGCGGGCAGATCACCGGCATGGACGACGGGCCGTCGGGCAAGGCGATCACCGCCGACGTGCCGCTGTCGGAGATGTTCGGCTACGCGACGACCGTGCGCTCGATGAGCCAGGGCCGCGCGACCTTCACGATGGAGTTCGCCAAGTACGTCGAAGTGCCGCCGAACATCGCCGACGGCATCATCAAGCAGTAATTTCAGTTTACGGATAAAAGTTAAGGTTCGAGGAAGTACGCCATGTCCAAAGAGAAGTTCGAGCGTTCAAAGCCACACGTAAACGTAGGCACGATTGGTCACGTTGACCACGGCAAGACGACGCTGACGGCGGCGTTGACGAAGGTGATGGCCGAGACCTACGGCGGCACTTTCATGGCGTACGACCAGATCGACAAGGCGCCGGAAGAGAAGGCGCGCGGCATCACGATCTCGACGGCGCACGTTGAGTACCAGAGCCAGAACCGGCACTACGCGCACGTGGACTGCCCGGGGCACGCGGACTACGTGAAGAACATGATCACGGGAGCTGCGCAGATGGACGGGGCGATCCTGGTGGTTTCGGCTGCCGATGGCCCGATGCCCCAGACCCGCGAGCACATTCTCTTGGCGCGCCAGGTCGGTGTTCCGTACATCGTGGTGTACATGAACAAGGCCGACATGGTCGATGACAAGGAGCTCCTGGAGCTGGTGGAGATGGAGGTGCGCGAGCTCCTGACGGTCTACAAGTTCCCCGGGGACGCGACGCCGATCATCATTGGCAGTGCGCTCAAGGCCCTCGAGGGGGACAAGAGCGAGATCGGGGTGCCCTCGGTGGTGAAGCTGGTGGCGGAGATGGACAAGTACATCCCTGTCCCGAAGCGCGAGGTGGAGAAGCCGTTCCTGATGCCGGTGGAGGATGTGTTCTCCATCTCCGGTCGCGGCACGGTGGTGACCGGGCGCATCGAGCGCGGCATCGTCAAGGTGAACGACGAGGTGGAGATCGTGGGGTTGAAGGCCACGGTGAAGACCACCTGCACCGGGGTGGAGATGTTCAGGAAGCTCCTGGACGAGGGGCAGGCCGGGGACAACGTGGGGGTGCTGCTGCGCGGCACCAAGCGCGAGGACGTCGAGCGCGGCCAGGTGCTGTGCAAGCCCGGCGCGATCACCCCGCACACCCAGTTCGAGTGCGAGGTGTACGTGCTGGGCAAGGAAGAAGGCGGCCGGCACACGCCGTTCTTCAAAGGTTACCGCCCGCAGTTTTACTTCCGCACCACCGATGTGACGGGGCTGATCGAGCTGCCGGCGGGTGTGGAGATGGTCATGCCGGGGGACAACATCAAGATGACGGTCGAGCTGATCAGCCCGATCGCCATGGAAGATGGACTGCGCTTCGCCATCCGTGAGGGCGGCAAGACCGTCGGCGCGGGTGTCGTGTCGAAGATCCTGAAGTAAGTAGACGTTTTCGCGATCCGCTGGAGTTAAGGCAATGGCTAATCAGAACATCCGTATCCGCTTGAAGGCGTTCGACCATCGCCTGATCGACAGCTCCGCGCGCGAGATCGTGGAGACGGCCAAGCGCACCGGCGCCACCGTCAAGGGCCCGGTGCCGCTGCCCACCAAGATGGAGCGCTTCACCGTGCTGGTCTCGCCGCACGGGGACAAGGACGCTCGCGACCAGTTCGAGCTGCGCACCCACAAGCGCCTCATGGACATCATGAACCCCACCGACAAGACGGTGGACGCGCTCATGAAGCTCGAGCTGCCCGCCGGGGTCGACGTGCAGATCAAACTCAACTAAGAACGATTCCAACAAGAGCAACTGACAAGGGCGGCGGGGCAACCTGCCGCCCTTTTCTTTTTCCCGCCTCCGCCACCTGACATCCAACATGTCAGGTTGGCTGCGCTGCTGGCGCCCGGCTGCCGCGGTATGATGCTCAAGGCCACGGCAAAAATGAGGTGCATGCGATGCGGCAGATCGTCCTTGCGGTCCTTCTCCTGGCTGCGCGCACCCTGCCGGCCGCCGAGGCGGCCGGATTCGATGCCGCCGCTGCCTTCGGGGCGCGACCGGCCGTGACCGGGCTCACCATCTCCCCGGACGGCCAGAGCGTGGCCTGGATTGCCGCCGACAGCGGCGCGGGCGCGAGACTCTACTCGTTCTCGCTGGCATCGGGATCCAAGCCGCAGGGTGCCTTGTATTCGACCGGCAAGCCTGAGCGACTGGCAAGCTGCAGCTGGGTCTCCAACGACCGTCTCGTGTGCATCGCCGACTGGCTGCAACGGGACCCCCTGAGCGGCATTCTGCCGTTCAGCCGTACCCTCGCGGTCAACACCGATGGCTCGAACGTCCGCGTGCTGAGCACACGGTCAAACGCGCCCGTGCGCGGTATGGTCCTCGGTGACGGCCAGATTCTCGACTGGCTGCCGGACCTTGACGGCTCGGTGCTCATGGCACGGGAGTACCTCCCGGCTGCCCACTTGGGCACACTGATCGGCGAGGATGAGGAAGGCCTTGGGGTCGACCAGGTGGATACGCGCAACCTGAAGTCGCGTTCTATCGAAAAGCCGCGCCGGAACGCGTCGCAATACATCACCGATGGCCGCGGCCACGTGCGCATCATCGGCATGGACAAGCTCAGCAGTGCTGGCCAGGACACCGGGGTGATCGACTACCTGTACCACCCTGTCAATTCGCCCGACTTCAAGCCGCTCAGCAGCGGAAATTCCCAGAGCCACCAGGGATTCCTTCCGGCCGCCGTGGACCCTGATCTCAATGTGGCCTACGGCTACAAGAAGCTCGACGGCCGCCTGGCGGTGTACTCGCTTTCCCTGGACGGCTCACTGAAGGAAGAGCTGCGCTACGCCAATGCCGACGTCGATGTCACGAGACTGGTGTACCTGGGCAGGCGGCACCGTGTGGTGGGCGCCATGTACGTGACCGACTACACCCACTACGTTTATTTCGCGCCCGATGTGCAGCAGGTATTCGAGGCGCTGTCCAAGGCATTGCAGTCCGGGCTGCACATCGTCGCGGCCAGCGAGGACGAAAGCCAGATGGTGGTGCTCACAGGCTCCGATTTGGATCCTGGCGTCTACTACCTCTTCGACCGCAAGAGCGCGCACCTGCGGCCGTTACTGAAGGTTCGTCCCCAGCTGGAGAACGTGAAGCTCGCGGTACAGAAGCCCATGACGTATGCAGCAGCCGACGGCACCCAGATCCCGGCCTACCTGACCCTGCCCCCCGGGGTCGACAACCTCAGGGGCCTTCCCGCCATCGTCATGCCGCACGGCGGGCCCGAGTCGCGCGATGTGTGGGGATTCGACTGGCTGCCGCAGTTCTTTGCCAACCGGGGCTACGCGGTGCTGCAGCCGGAATTTCGGGGCTCGTACGGCTACGGGGAGGCCTGGTTCAAGGACAACGGCTTCAAGTCCTACAAGACCGCGATCGGGGACGTGCTCGATGCCGGGCGCTGGTTGGTGAAGCAGGGTGCAGACCCGGCACACCTGGGCATTTTTGGCTGGTCCTATGGGGGCTACGCCGCGCTGCAGTCGGCCGTGGAAGATCCGACCCTGTTCCGGGCCGTCGTCGCCGTCGCCCCGGTCACGGACCTGGAGAGTCTCAAGGAGGAGTGGCGACACTGGTCCGACTTCGAGCTCCAAAGTGCCAGGATTGGCGAGGGTCCGCACGTACGCGACGGCTCGCCCGCCCAGAACGCCGGCCGGATCAAGGTCCCGGTGCTGCTCTTTCACGGCACCCTGGACCGTAACGTCAATATCGAGCAGTCCAGGCTGATGGAGTCACGCCTGAAGTCCGCCGGCGGACAGGTCACCCTGGTGACATTCGACGACCTGGACCACCAGCTTCCCGACAGCAGCGCAAGGGCGGACATGCTGCGCCGCAGCGACGCCTTCCTGCGCAAGGCCTTCGGCCTGTAGCTGCCCTGCACAGGGGCAGAGCGGCCCTGCTTTCCCGCCGCGGCGGCGGAACCGCAGGGCCCGGCGGGGTTCTAAAACCGGCACAGCCTGCGGCGGGCAAATGACCCGGCATTAGAGTTGCATGGCTGTCGGTGCGCGCCTATACTGCGCGCCCTTTTTAGCCCCCCGGGACGATCCGGAAGGGCAGGTCGCGTAAGCGGCATCGGGCGAGGTTGGAACTGCAGACGTGAGTTCCAAGACCACTCGAGACTAGCGCTGCCCCGTGCGGGTTTTGCGCAAAATCTCCTGTTGTCTCAATAACTTAGCTCGGGCCATGAGTCTCGGGGCGCCAATCGTAGCGCCCCGGGCACGAGAGGATAGAAATGGCAATCGGACTGGTCGGCCGTAAGGCCGGCATGACGCGCGTGTTCACCGACGCCGGTGTGACCGTGCCGGTGACCGTGATCGAGGTTCTGCCGAACCGGGTCACGCAGGTCAAGGACAAGGCGAAGGACGGCTACCGCTCCGTGCAGGTCACGTACGGCACGCGCCGCCCGCAGCTGTATTCCAAGGCCCTGAATGGCCACTACGCGGCCGCCAAGGTCGCCCCGGGCAAGGCCCTGGTGGAGTTCCGCCTGGATGCGGCCGACCAGGCGGAAGTGGCCACCGGCACCGAGTTCAAGGCCGACATGTTCAAGGAAGGCCAGTCGGTGGATGTCACCGGCACGACGATCGGCAAGGGCTTCGCCGGCACCATGAAGCGTCACAACTTCGGCGGCATGCCCGCCACCCACGGCGTCTCGCTCACCCACCGCTCGCCCGGCTCGATCGGCATGCGCCAGACCCCGGGCCGCGTGTTCAAGGGCCGCCGCATGTCCGGCCACATGGGCGTCGTGCGCCGCACCACCGAGAACCTGAAGGTCGTCGTGGTGGACCTGGAGAGAAACCTGCTCCTGATCCGCGGTGCCGTGCCCGGCGCCGAGGGTGGCCAGGTGATCGTGCGTCCCTCGGTGAAGGCCGCCCGTCTTGCCAAGCGCAAGACCGTGGCGCCCACCAAGATCGGCAACGCACCGTCGAAGGACCCGGCCAAGGCGGGAAAGAAGTAAGCCATGAAACTGAAGCTCGTCAACGGCTCAGCCGCGCTCGAGGTCTCCGAAGCCACCTTCGGCGGCAAGTTCAACGAGGCCCTGGTGCACCAGGTGCTGACCGCGTACCGCAATGCCGGGCGCGCCGGCACCAAGGCGCAGAAGACGCGCGCCGAAGTGCGCGGCGGCGGCCGCAAGCCCCACGCCCAGAAGGGCACGGGCCAGGCCCGCGCCGGCTCCAGCCGCTCGCCCATCTGGGTCGGTGGCGGGCGCACCTTCGCCGCCAAGCCGCGTGACTTCGAGCAGAAGGTCAACCGCAAGATGTACCGCGGCGCCCTGCGCGCGATGCTCTCGCAGCTGGCGAGGACCGAACGCCTGCTGGTGACCGATGCCATCGCCCTCGAGGCCCCCAAGACCAAGCTCCTGGCCAACCAGCTCAAGGAATGGTCGCTCACCAACGTGCTGATCGTGGTCGAGGCGACCGACGAGAAGCTCTACCTCGCCGCGCGCAACCTGGCGCACGTGGAGGTCATCGAGGTGACCGCGCTCAACCCGCTGGCGCTGGCCGCCTACGACAAGGTGCTCATGACCGTTGCTGCCGTGAAGCTCATCGAGGAGCGCCTGCAATGAACCGCGAACAGCTGATGAGCGTGCTGATCGCTCCGCACGTGACCGAGAAGACCTCGCTCGCGATGCAGAACCACAACCAGTACACCTTCAAGGTGCGCCGCGAGGCCACCAAGACCGACGTGAAGAAGGCCGTCGAGATGATGTTCGACGTCAAGGTCGCAGGCGTGCAGGTGGTCAACGAGGCCGGCAAGTCGCGCCGCTTCGGCAAGACCCCCGGTCGCACCCAGGACTGGAAGAAGGCCTACGTGAGCCTGGTCGCCGGTCAGACGATCGACTACGAAGCCCGCGCCAAGGCCTGAGCAGGACACCACAGCAATGGCTCTCATCAAGTACAAGCCCAGAACCCCCGGCACGCGCGGCGTCGTCAAGATCGACCGCTCGCACCTGCACAAGGGCGGCCCGCTGGCCTCCCTGACGACGCACCAGAACAAGACCGGTGCGCGCAACCACTTCGGCCGCATCACCACGCGCCACGTCGGCGGCGGCTCGCGCCAGAAGTACCGCATCATCGACTTCAAGCGCGACAAGGACGGCATCGCCGGCGTGGTCGAGCGCCTGGAGTACGACCCGAACCGCTCCAGCCACCTGGCGCTGATCAAGTACGCCGACGGCGAGTGGCGCTACATCCTCGCCGCCAAGGGGATGAAGCCCGGTGACGACGTGCGTTCGGGCGCCGATTCGCCCATCAAGGCCGGCAACGCCATGCCGCTGCGCCACGTGCCGGTCGGCTCGGTCGTGCACAACGTGGAGCTCAAGCCCGGCCGCGGCGGCCAGATGGCGCGCAGCGCCGGCGCCTCGGTGTCCTTCACCTCGCGCGAGGGCCTGTTCGCGTTCCTGCGCCTGCGCTCGGGCGAGACGCGCAAGGTGCACATCGACTGCCGCGCCACCATCGGCGAGGTCGGCAACGACGAGCACAACCTGCGCAGCTACGGCAAGGCCGGCGCCAAGCGCTGGCGCGGCATCCGCCCGACGGTGCGTGGCCTGGCGATGAACCCGGTCGATCACCCGCACGGCGGCGGCGAGGGCAAGTCCGGCCAGGGCAACCCGCACCCGGTATCCCCGTGGGGCCAGAATGCCAAGGGACTGAAGACCCGCCACAACAAGCGCACGGACGGGATGATCGTCCAGCGTCGCAAGAACCGCATCCGCTGATTTAGGAAGCGAACCAACACATGCCACGTTCACTGAAAAAAGGCCCGTTCGTCGACCTGCACCTTGCCAAGAAGGTCCAGGTGGCGTCCGCCAAGAACGACCGCAAGCCGATCAAGACCTGGTCGCGCCGCTCGATGGTCGTGCCGGAGATGGTTGGACTGACCATCGCCGTGCACAACGGCCGCCAGCACATCCCGGTGCTGATCTCCGAGAACATGGTCGGCCACAAGCTCGGCGAGTTCGCCCCGACGCGCACCTTCAAGGCGCACTCCGGGGACCGCAAGGTGGAGGCTTCCGCCTAACGGCGGCAGGAACCTATGCAAGTCATCTCCAAGCTGCGCTACGCGCGCATCTCACCGCAGAAGTGCCGGCTCGTCGCCGACACCGTGCGCGGTGCGCCGGTCGGCAACGCCATCTCGGTGCTCAAGTTCATGCCCAAGAAGGGCGCGGACCTGGTGCGCAAGGTGCTCGAGTCCGCCGTCGCCAACGCCGAGCACAACCACGGCGCGGACATCGACGAACTGAAGGTCTCGCTCATCCACGTGGACGAGGCGCCGACCCTCAAGCGCTTTGGCGCCCGCGCCAAGGGTCGCGGCGCGCGCATCATCAAGCGCAACAGTCACATCACCGTCGGCGTCAGCGACGGGAAGAAGGATTAAGCATGGGTCAGAAGGTCAATGCGCTGGGCATACGGCTGGGGATCACCCGCGACTGGACCTCGCGCTGGTACGCGGGCAAGAAGCAGTTTCCCGCCCACGTGTACACGGACTTCCGCGTGCGCGGCTTCCTCAAGGACCGCCTCAAGGAGGCCTCGGTCAGCCGCGTGCTCATCGAACGCGCCGCCAAGAAGGTGAACATCACCATCCAGACCGCGCGCCCCGGCATCGTCATCGGCAAGAAGGGCGAGGACATCGAGAAGCTGCGCCAGGAGACGGCGGCCTTGCTGGGCATGTCCACCAACGATGTGCGCCTGAACATCGCCGAGATCAGAAAGCCGGAGCTCGACTCGCAGCTGGTCGCCGATGCGGTCGCGCAGCAGATCGAGAAGCGTGTGATGTTCCGCCGCGCCATGAAGCGCGCCGTGATGAGCACCATGCGCTCGGGTGCGCTCGGCGTGAAGATACGCGTCTCCGGTCGCCTGAACGGCTCCGAGATTGCCCGTACCGAGTGGTACCGCGAGGGTCGCGTGCCGCTGCACACCTTCCGCGCCGACATTGATTACGGCCTGTCCGAGGCCCAGACCACCTACGGGGTGATCGGCGTCAAGGTCTGGATCTTCAAGGGCGAGGTGTTCGACAAGCAGGAGGCCGCCCCGGCCGCCGTCGAGCCGGAGGCTGCCGCGGCCGTGCCGGCCGCCCCCGCCGTCGTCGCGGCCCCGGTCGCCCCGGAAGCCCCGCGCAGGCTTAAAGAGTTAGACCATGCTTCAGCCCAAACGTACCAAGTATCGCAAGGCGTTCAAGGGCCGCAACGCCGGCCTGGCGCATCGCGGCAGCAACGTGTCCTTCGGCGAGTTCGGCCTGAAGGCCACCAGCCGTGCGCGCATGACCGCGCGCGAGATCGAGGCGGCGCGCCGCGCCATGGCGCGCTACGTCAAGCGCGGCGGCCAGATCTGGATCCGCGTGTTTCCGGACGTGCCGATCAGCAAGAAGCCGCTCGAGGTGCGCATGGGCTCGGGCAAGGGCAACGTGGAGTACTACGTGGCGCGCGTGCAGCCGGGCAAGGTTCTGTTCGAGATGGAGGGCGTGGATGAGGTGACGGCGCGCGAGGCGTTCCGCCTGGCAGGCTCGAAGCTCTCCGTGTCCACCTCATTCGTGAAACGGCAGGTGCGCTGATGAAGATCGGAAGGTCAAAGTACCGCGAGAAGCTCGCCAAGTCCTCGCCTGCCGAGCTCGCCGAGGAGCTGGTGAAGCTGCGCAAGGAGCAGTTTTCGCTGCGCATGCAGCGCGCGACCGGGCAGTCGCCCAAGCCCGCGCAGTTCGGCAGGCTGCGCGGCGCAACATTGCGCGCGTGAAGACCGCGCTGCGTCAACAGCAGTCCGGCGGAGGTGCCAAGTGAGCGCAACTGAGAACAAGGTAGCAAGCAAGGTGGAAGAGAAAGGCGCGCGCACCCTGA
>CAWCGL010000013.1:0-45738 GCA_963794975.1 uncultured Pseudomonadota bacterium
CATCGTCCACTACCTGCTCCGGCAGCGCGGTGGCGTCGACCACCATGGCATTCACCCCGCCGGTCTCGGCGATGAGCGGCAGGATGGGGCCGTCGCGCTGCTGCCAGCGTGCGGTTGATGGTGGCCGCGGTCGCCGTCGAGCCGGTGAAGGCGACCCCTGCCAGGGCCGGATGCGTGAGCGCGACGGCGCCGAAGGCCGGGCCGTCGGCCGGAGTCAGCTGCAGTGCCGCTTGCGGAATCCCGCCTCGTGCAGCAGGCGCGTCATCGCATGTGCGACCAGCGGTGTCGCCGGGGCGGGCTTGGCCACCACCGGGTTGCCGGCCAGAGCGCGGCGGTGATCTGCCCGGTGAAGATCGCCAGCGGGAAGTTCAGGGGCTGATGCAGACGAACACCCCGCGCCCCTGCAGCGTCAGCGTGTTGCGCTCGCCGGTCGGCCCCGGCAGCACCTGCGGCTGCGCCGAACAGCTCGCGGCCGCGCGCCGCGTAGTAGCGGCAGAAGTCCACCGCCTCGCGCAGCTCCGCGACGGCATCGGGCAGGGTCTTGCCGGCCTCGCGCACCAGCAGGCTCAGGTACTCGCCGCGGCGCGCCTCGAGCAGCTCGGCCGCCCGCTCCAGGCCTGCGGCCCGCTCGCCGCCGGCGTCGCATCCCAGGCGGGCTGCGCGGCCGCGGCCTCCGCCATGGCCTGGCGCGATCTCGGCGCGGTCGCATCGCGCGTCAGACCCACGACCCGCGGGTATCGGCCGGGGAAGTGACCGGGACGCGAGGTCGCGCGCCAGGCGGCCGTCAGGATCGGGCCGCCGCTGTGGCGCTCGCTGGCGGCGTGCGCACCTCGGCCTCGAGCCCGGCGAGCGCTGCCGGATCACCGAAGTCCTCGCCGGCGAGTTGGTGCGCTCGGCGCCGAACAGCGCCTGCGGCTCGCGTACTGGGGGCCCGGCGCGTCGTCGGAGGTCAAGGAAGTGATGGGATCGCGCACGATCTGCTCCACGGGGATGTCGGGGTTCATGAACTGATGGACGAAGGAGCTGTTGGCGCCGTTCTCGAGCAGCCGCCGCACCAGGTACGGCAGCAGATCCTCGTGGGTGCCGACCGGGGCGTACACGCGCACCGGCGGCAGCTGCGGCACATCGGCGCGCGCCGCCGTCGTAGAGCGCCTCGCCCATGCCGTGCAGGCGCTGGAACTCGTACGCGGCGCCGGCGGGCGCGAGTTCCAGCACCGCGGCCACGGTGTAGGCGTTGTGGGTGGCGAACTGCGGATAGATGACCTCGCGCGCGGCGAACAGGATGCGGGCGCACACCAGGTAGCTGACATCGGTGGCAGCCTTGGAGGTGTAGACCGGGAAGCTGGCGCAGCCCGCGCTCCTGGGCGCGCTTGATCTCGCTGTCCCAGTAGGCGCCCTTCACCAGGCGCACGCTCATGCGCCGGCCGCTGTCGCGCGCCAGCGCGCCACCCGGTCGATCAGGCGCGGCGCGCGGCGGCCGTAGGCCTGCACGGCGAGCCCAGCCCGTCCCAGTCGCGCGTGCCGCATCGCGGGCCAGGCGGTCGAGCACCTCCAGCGACATGTCGAGGCGGTCGGCCTCCTCGGCATCCAGGGTGAAGCTGATGCCGCCGCCGCGGCGCGGCGCGCCAGTTCCAGCATGCGCGGGGCCAATTCCTCGTTGACACGCGCGCTCTGCAGCAGCGAGTAGCGCGGCTCGAGAGCGGACAGCTTCACCGAGATGCCCGAGCGCGCGTAGGTGGCTGCCGGAGGTGTGTGCCGCCCGAGGGTGTCGATGGCCTGCGCGTAGGCGTCGAAGTAGCGCTCGGCATCCTCCTCGGCGTGCGCGCCCCCTCCCCGAGCACGTCGAATGAGCACAACGTCAGCTCCGGCTCGCGTTCGGGCGCGCGCCAGCGCGGCTCGTGGATCGTCTCGCCCACGATGAAGGCGTGCCCGAGCAGCTGCATCGACTGGCGCAGCGCGGCGCGTACCACCGGTGCGACCATGGGCCTGGCGCAGGTCTGCTGGGCGAGAACTCCCCCTGACAGCTCCCCGTGAGACATCCGGCAGCAATCGCCCCGCCGCTCCCAGGAGAGTGAAGCCGGTGCGCAGCAGCACCGCCATGTCCTCGCGGCGACATCGTCGACCACCTGCTCGGGCAGCGCGGTCGCATCCACCACCATCGCGTTCACGCCGCCGGTCTCGGCGATCAGTGGCAGGATGGCCCCGTCGCGGGCCGCCAGCGCCGCGGTTGATGGTGGCCGCGGTCGCGGTCGAGCCGGTGAAGGCCACCCCGGCCAGGGCCGGGTGCACGAACGCCACGGCTGCGAACGCCGGGCCGTCCGCCGGGGTGAGCTGCAGCACCTGCTCGGCACGCCCGCCGCGTGCAGCAGCTGCACCGCCGCGTGCGCCACCAGCGGGGTCGCCGGGGCGGGCTTGGCCACCACCGAATTGCCCGCCGCCAGGGCCGCGGTGACCTGGCCCAGGAAGATCGCGAGCGGGAAGTTCCACGGGCTGATGCACACGAATACTCCGCGCCCGTTCAGCGACAGCGTGTTGAGCTCACCGGTGGGCCCGGCCAGCTCGGTGGGCGCGGCGAACAGCTCGCGCGCGCGCGCCGCGTAGTAGCGGCAGAAATCCACCGCCTCGCGCAGCTCCGCCACCGCGTCCGGCAGCGTCTTGCCCGCCTCGCGCACCAGCAGACTGAGGAACTCGCCGCGCCGCGCCTCGAGGGCATCGGCCGCGCGCTCCAGGCAGGCGGCCCGCTCGCCCGCGGGGGTGGCATCCCAGCGCGGCTGCGCCGCGCCGGCGGACTCGAGCGCCTGGCGGATCTCCGCGGCGCTGGCATCGCGCGTCAGTCCCACGGTGATGCGCGTGTCGGCGGGGGAGTTCACCGGCACGCGGCCGTCGCGCGCGGCCACCCCGTCGATGATCGGACCGCCGGTGTACTGCGCGGCGGCGGAGGCGTGCACCTGCGCCTCGAGCGCCGCGAGTGCGGCCGGGTCGCCGAAGTCCTCGCCGAGCGAGTTCGCGCGCTCGGCGCCGAAGAGCGCGCGCGGCTCGCGGATCTGCGCACCGGCGGCGGCATTTTTTTCGGCATTCAAGGTAGCGATGGGGTCACGCACAACCTGCTCCACTGGCAAATCGGGGTTGAGGAACTGGTGGACGAAGGAACTGTTGGCGCCGTTCTCGAGCAGACGGCGCACCAGGTACGGCAGCAGGTCCTCGTGCGTGCCGACGGGCGCGTACACGCGCACCGGCGGCAGCGCGGGGACCTCGGTGCGCGCCGCGCCGTAGAGCGCCTCGCCCATACCGTGCAGGCGCTGGAACTCGTAGGCGGCCCCTGCCGGGGCGAGTGCGAGCACCGCGGCGACGGTGAACGCGTTGTGGGTGGCGAACTGCGGATAGATGACCTCGCGCGCTGCGAACAGGATGCGCACGCACTCCAGGTAGCTGGCATCGGTGGCCGCCTTGGAGGTGTACACCGGGAAGCTGCTCAGGCCGCGCTCCTGGGCGCGCTTGATCTCGCTGTCCCAGTAGGCGCCCTTGACCAGGCGCACGCTCATGCGCCGGCCGCTGTCGCGGGCGAGCGCCGCGACCCACTCCAGCAGCCGCGGCGCGCGGCGCCCGTAGGCCTGCACGGCAAGCCCGAGGCCGTCCCAGGCGCGCGTGCCGCTGTCGCGGGCCAGGGCCTCGAGGATCTCGAGCGAGAGGTCGAGACGGTCGGCCTCCTCGGCGTCGATGGTGAAGCCGATGCCGGCGCGCGCGGCGGCGCGCGCCAGGGTGCGCATGCGCGGGATGAGCTGCTGGGCGACCCGCGCCCCCTGCAGCAGCGAGTAGCGCGGCTCGAGGGCCGAGAGCTTCACCGAAATCCCCGAGCGCGCATGCGTCGCCCCCGCGGCCTGGGTGCCCAGGACCTCGATCGCGTGCGCGTAGGAGTCGAGGTAACGCTGCGCATCGCTCGCGGTGCGCGCCCCCTCGCCCAGCACGTCGAAGGAGCACAGCGCAAGATTCGGCTCGCTGCGCCCGCGCGCGAGCGCCTTGTCGATGGACTCCCCGACGATGAAGGCGTGCGCCATGACCTGCATCGACTGGCGCAGGGCGGCGCGCACCACCGGGGCCACCAGCGGCGCGGTGAGGTTTGCCGCGGTGAACTCCCCGGACAGCTCCGCGGTCACATTCGGCAACAGCCGCCCGGCCGCCCCCAGCAGCACGAAGCCGGTGCGCAGCAGCACCGCCATGTCCTCGGGCAGCGCGCTGCGGCGCATGGTGGCCAGGCGCTCGGCGATCAGCTGGTCGGCGCGCTTGGGGTCGGGGGTGCGCAGCAGCGCCTCGGCAAGCCCCATCAGCGCCTTGCCCTGCGCGCTGTCGAGCGGGAACTGCTCGAGCATCTGCTCCACCAGAGGGCGCGCCCGCTCATCCGCACGGGCCGTCTCCACCCAACGCGCGGCCTGCACGCTCGCCGCATTCAGCGCCGGCATCACCGCGGCGAGGTCGGCCACGATCTGCGCGCGGGCGGCGCTCTCCGGGCGCAACGTCGCCGCGCGCACCGCCTCGCGCAGCACGGCCATTGCAGGTGCGCCGCCCGGGTTCACCGCCGATTCCACTGCCGCCATCTTCGTGCCCACGTTTCTAGTTGATTAATCTCATGCTAACCTCTATCCCAGAGATTATTTTTACGTTTTAGCCACTTTAATAGTCAAATCGACTGCCATGAGTCGCAAGACCCCTGCCACCGAGGCCGCAAGCGCAGGCGCCAGCCGCGCGCTGGACCGCATCGACCGCGGACTGCTCGCCCGGCTGCAGCAGGACGGGCGCACGCCGGTCTCGCAGCTCGCCCGCGAGGTGCACCTGACGGTGACCCCGACGCTGGAGCGGGTGCGGCGCCTGGAGACCGCCGGCTACATCGAGGGGTATTTCGCGCGCCTCAATCCGGGGCGCCTGGGGCTTGGGCTCCTCGCTTACGTGGAGGTCTCCCTGGACCGCACCACGCCGGATGCCTTCGAGCGCTTCAAGCAGGTGATGCTCGCGCACGACGAGGTCATGGAGTGTCACATGGTCGCCGGGGGCTTTGACTACCTCCTGAAGGTGCGCGTGACGGACATGGAGAGCTACCGGCGCTTCCTGGGCGACCGCATCGCCTCGGTGCGCGGCGTGCAGACCACCCATACCTACTTCGTCATGGAGGAGGTCAAGTCCACGCACCGCATCGTGGTGCCCGAGGGCGCCTAGGCCTTGAGCACCTGCGCGGTCGCGCGGGCCACGACTTCCAGGTTCTCGGCGCGCAGGCCGGCGATGTTGATGCGGCTGTCGTCGGTCATGTAGATGTGGTGCTCGCCGCGCAGCCGGCGCACCTGCTCGGTGGTGATCCCGAAGAAGGAGAACATGCCGCGCTGGCGGGCGATGAAGCTGAAGTCGCGCTGCGGGCAGTGGGCGCGCAGCTGGCGCACCAGCTCGTGGCGCAGCGAGGTGATGCGCACGCGCATGCCCTCCAGTTCCCTGGCCCAGGCCTCGCGCAGCGCCGCGTCCGCGAGGATGCGGCGCACGATCTCCGCGCCGTGGTCGGGGGGCATGGACCACATGCCGCGCGCCAGGCGCACCAGCTGGCTCAGGGCCGCATCGGCGGCCTGGACGCTGGAGTTGATGACGTGCAGCGCCCCGGTGCGTTCCCGGTAGAGCCCGAAGTTCTTCGAGCACGACACCGCGCACAGCATCTCCGGCAGCTCGGCGCTGAACAGCCGGATCGCGAAGGCATCCGCATCCGCTCCCTCGCCCAGGCCCTGGTAGGCCATGTCGATGAAGGGCAGCAGCGAGCGGCGCTTGACCAGCTCGAGCAGCGCGCGCCACTCATCCTGCGCCAGGTCCGCCCCGGTGGGGTTGTGGCAGGAGGCGTGCAGCAGCACGATCGCCCGCGGCGGCAGGCGCTCCAGGGCGGCCATCATCGCCCCGAACTGCACCCCGCCGGTCTCCGGGTCGAAGTACGGATAGCGCTCCAGCTTCAGCCCGCTGCCGGCGATCAGCGGCACGTGGTTCGCCCAGGTGGGAGTACTCACGTGCACCACCGCCCCCGGGTCGGCCGCGCGGATCAGCTCCGCGCCCAGGCGCAGCGCCCCGCAGCCCCCGGGGGCCTGCACCGTGCGCACGCGGCCGGCCTTCACCGCCGCGTGGCCCGCGCCGAACACCAGCTGCTCCATGTGCTGGTTGAAGCCCGCGTTGCCCGTGGGCCCGACGTAGGTCTTGGTGGTCTGCTCGGCCAGCAGCGCCGCCTCGGCAGTGCGCACGCACTCGAGCACCGGGGTCTCGCCGCGGTCGTCGCGAAACACCCCGACGCCCAGGTCCACCTTGCTCGGGTCCGGGTCGGCGCGGTAGGCGGCCATGAGGCCGAGGATCGGGTCGGCGCTGATGAGTTCGAGTTTTTCAAGCACGCGCGCAGGCTCCGTCGGTTCAGTGGCT
The DNA here is from genome assembly GCA_963794975.1 of uncultured Pseudomonadota bacterium. Classification (GTDB taxonomy): domain Bacteria; phylum Pseudomonadota; class Gammaproteobacteria; order Steroidobacterales; family Steroidobacteraceae; genus 13-2-20CM-66-19. Next base: position 6,430 of record CAWCGL010000013.1, read on the forward strand.
GGTGGGCAGTGCGGCGATGGCGCGCGTGCGCGCCGCCTCGAATTCATCGCCCGGCTTCCAGGTCGGCATGGCATCGGCCTGGGCGATAACCCACGCCGAGAGCATGTCCAGCTGCGCATCCTCGATCATGCCGTCGAAGTTCCAGTTCGCCTCCAGCCGGTCGCCGGGCTGGTGGTACTTCTTCAGCTCCCACTCCTCGATCTGCTTGCGCCCCCAGCCGCTCGGCTGGCCGATGACATCGGTGCCGTCGCCGAAGAACAGCGCCGGCACGCCGATCTTGGCGAAGGAGAACTGGTCGGAGCGGTAGTACGAGCCGCGGTCCGGGAACTGGTCGCCCTGCAGCGTGCGGCCCTGGGACTTGGCGATCACCTCGGCGATCGCATCCAGCGAGGACTTGCCCATGCTGATGAGCGTGGCATCGCGGGTGCGCCCGAAGATGTTGCCGCCGTCGATGTTGACGTCGGCGGCGATCAGGCCGGCGGGCACGGAGGGGTGCTCGGCGTAGTACTTCGAGCCGAGCAGGCCGCGCTCCTCGCCGGCGACGAACAGCGCGATGATCGAGCGGCGCGGGCGCTCGTGCAGCTGGGCGAGCGAGCGGGCGATCGCGAGCACCTGCGCGCAGCCGGAGGCATTGTCCACCGCACCGTGGTAGATGCGGTCGCCGGTGGCATCCGCCTCGCCGATGCCGAAGTGGTCGTGGTGCGCGGAGAGGATCACCACCTGCGCGGCCAGCTTCGGGTCATTCCCGGGCAGGATGCCGCCGACGTTGGCCGTCTGCACGCGCGAGAGGGTGTTGGTGAAGCTCAGCGAGGTGCGCAGACTGAGCGCCACCGGCTTGAAGGCGCGCGAGTGCGCCGCGGTAACGAGCTTGTCCAGGTCCTGCCCGGCGGCCTTCATCAGCCGCCGCACCGCATCCTCGGTGGCCCAGGCGCGCACCTTCAGGCGCGGCTCTCCGGCGGCGGGCAGCTGGAACTGCTCTCCGCCCCAGGAGCTCTGCACCACCTGCCACGGATAGCCGGCCGAGGGGGTGGTGTGGATGATGATGACCCCGGTGGCACCCAGGCGCGCGGCGGTCTCGTACTTATAGTCCCAGCGCCCGTAGTACAGGCGGCGCTTGCCGGCGAACAGGTTCGGGTCCCAGTCCGGGTCGTTGTTCATGACCACGAGGATCTTGCCCTTGAGGTCGGCCCCCTTGAAGTCATCCCACTGGAACTCGGGGGCCTGGATGCCGTAGCCGACGAACACCAGCTCGGCGTTCTCTAACGACACCGCCGGCTCCTGCAGGCCGCTGGCGGCGATGTAGTCGGTGCTCCAGGCAAGCGCGGTGCTGCCGCCCTTGCCCTGGAAGCTCCAGGTGGCGGGGAACTGCGCCTTCAGCCCGACGATGTCGAAGGGCTGCTGCCAGGCGCCCTGCGCGAAGGCCGGCTGGTAGCCGATGCTCTCCAGCTGTGTCTGCAGGTACAGCCGCGCCAGCTGGTCGCCGCGCGTGGCCGGCCCGCGGCCCTCGAGCAGGTCGGAGGACAGGAAGCGGATCGGGCCTTCGAGGGATGCCCGCGTGATGTAGGTGCGCGCCGCCTTGTCGACGTCATCGGGAATGACCGGCACCTGGGCGGCGGCCGCGCCGGTGAGGATGATGCAGAGCCACAGGGCGAACCTCGACAGGCGAGCTTGAGTCACGTCACGACCTCCTTGAAAAATCAACGGTAGCACGCGTGCGCCGCTACGGCCCGACCACCACGCCCCAGGGCCCGTGGCCCACGCTCACCTTGCCCAGCAGCGCGAACGTATCGGTGTCCAGCACGGTGATGTCGCCCGAGCTGCCGTTGGCGCTGACCAGCCGGCGCCCGTCGGGCGTGAGTGCCAGTCCCCATGGGCGCGCACCCACCGGGACCTCCTTCACCAGCTTGCCGTCGGCGACGGCGACCACTGCCACGGTGCCGCCGCGCCCGGTGCTCACGTACAGCCGCTCGCGCGGGGTATCCATGACGATGCCCATGGGGCGGGCGTCCTTGCGCAGCTGCGTCAGCTGCGTGGCCGGGGCGCCCTCCGGCAGTGCGACTTTGTAGACCGAGCCATCCGCCTCCCCGGTCACGTAGGCGGCCGAGCTGTCGGTGGCAAAGGCGATGTCGCGCGGCCGCGTGCCGACCAGCACCGTGTGCAGCACCTTGTGGGTCGCCGCATCGATGATGGCCACGTTGTTGTCCGACTCGCTGGTGACCAGCAGCCACCGGCCGTTGGGCGCCAGGCGCACCCCTTCCGGCTCGTGGCCGACGGGGATGCTGGCGACGGACTTGCCGCGGGCCAGATCGATCACGCTCACCCGCGAGGCGTCCTCGTCGGTCACGAACAGGGTGTGCTCGTCGCGGCTGAGCTCGATGCGCTCCGGGTCGGTCACGCCCTTGAGAATGCGCGCCGCGCGCAGTCCCACCGTATCGACGATGACGATGGCGTCGGCCTTCGGATCCCGCGGCAGCTTTGCGCACTGCGCATCGGTCAGCGGCGGCGGGCACTTGGGCAACCCGCTGACCACCACGAACAGCTGCTTGCCGTCGCGGCTGAGGGCCATGCCGCGCGGGCGCTTGCCCACGGCAATCGTCGCGACTGATTCAAGGCGCTGCGTGTCCACGACGCTGACCGTGCCGTCATCCTCGTTGGAGACATAGGCACGCGCGGCGTGGGCCTGGGTGCAGGCGAACCCCAGGGCCAGCGCGAGCAGGGGCCGGGCCACGCCGGGGGCCAAAGATTGGACACAGATCATAGGCTTACGACTCCCCAAACCACTCTGGTGGCGGCAGCATACTCAAAAAAGACGCAAGTCCCACTTGGCTTGCCCCATCATGATAAGTTACCGCGCCCGTTCCACTATCCCGTGGTCGTCCATGCACGAAAACGCCCCCGCCGAAGCCCTGCCGCCGCTGAACATCGTGAACGCGCTGATGTTCGTCATCACCATGGCGGTGGCGCTAATTGTCGTGCCCTGGTACGGACTTACGCACGGCTTCAGCGCTGCGGAGTGGGCGGTGGCCCTGGCGTTCACCTTCCTCAACGGCCTCGGCATCACCGCCGGCTACCACCGGCTGTGGGCGCACAAGACCTACGAGGCGCACTGGACGGTGCGGCTGGTGCTGCTGGTGTTCGGCACCATGGCGCTGCAGAACAGCGCCTTCATCTGGTGCAGCGGCCACCGCAAGCACCACCTGAACGTGGATGACGTCGACCAAGACCCGTACTCGGCCCGCCGCGGCTTCTGGTTCTCGCACATCGGCTGGATGCTGCGCGAGTACCCGAGCGGCCGGCCCGACTTCAGCAACATCCCGGACCTGAAGCGCGACCCGATGCTCGCCTTCCAGCACCGCCACTACCTGCCGCTGCTGCTGCTGGCCAACTTCGGCCTGCCGCTGCTCGCCGGCCTGCTCTTCCACGACCTCCTCGGCATGCTGCTGCTGGCCGGCGTCGCCCGCCTGGTGTGGAGCCATCACGTCACCTTCTTCATCAACTCGCTGGCGCACATGTGGGGCACGCGGCCCTACACCGAGGAGAACTCCGCGCGCGACAACCCGGTGCTGGCGGTGTTCACCTACGGCGAGGGCTACCACAACTTCCACCACATCTTCGCGCACGACTACCGCAACGGCGTGCGCTGGTGGCAGTGGGACCCGACCAAGTGGCTGATCAGCGCCCTGTCGTACGTCGGCCTCACGCGGCGCCTGAAGCGCACTCCAACCTTCCAGATCCAGCGCGCGCTGCTGGCGATGCAGTTCCAGCGCGCCCAGGCGCGCCTGGCGGCCGCCCCCGCAGTGGCCTCCCCGCGCCTGGAACCGCTGCGCGCACGCCTGGCGCACGAGTACGACAGCTTCCTCGCCGCCGTCGCCGACTGGGCGAAGGTCAAGGAGCAGTGGCTCGGTGAGAAGAAGCGCGCCGTGCTCGAGCAGTGGGAAAGCGTCGACCTGCAGAGCAAGCTGCGTGACATCGAGCGCGGCCTTTCCATGCAGCGCCGCCGCCTGCGCATCCTGCACGCGCAGATCGCCTGACCCAACCAAGCGGCGGCGCGCGACGCGCCGCCTGGACCGACCGGCGTTGCGCGCGGCCGCCCCGGCTGCTGGCACGGCCCGGTGCCTTCGGGCACCATGCGCGCCATGGGCCGCATCTTCGAAGTCCGCAAGCACACGATGTTCGCGCGCTGGAACCGCATGGCGAAGCAGTTCGCGCGGATCTCCAAGGACATCACCATCGCGGTCAAGTCCGGCGGCACCGACCCTGCCTCCAATCCCACGCTGCGGCGGACCATCCAGAACGCCCGCGCAGTCAACATGCCCAAGGACAAGGTGGACGCGGCCATCAAGCGCGCCGCCGGGCGCGACGCGGCCAACTACCACGAGGTGCTGTACGAGGGCTACGCCCCCCACGGGGTGGCACTGCTGGTGGAGACCGCTACCGACAACCCCACGCGCACCGTGGCCGGCGTGCGCAACATCCTCACCAAGGGTGGCGGCAACCTGGCCACCAACGGCAGCGTGAGCTTCCTGTTCCGCAAGATGGGCGTGTTTCGCTTAAGTCCCGAGGGCATCGACCAGGACGACCTGGAGCTGTACCTGATGGACCACGGTCTGGACGAGATGGGCGAGAGCACCGGGGAAAAGGGCGAGCCGCAGCTGGTGATCCGCGGGGCCTTCGCCGACTTCGGCCACCTGCAGCTGGCCCTGGAGCGCCGCGGCATCACCCCGATCTCCGCCGAGCACGAGTACATCTGCACCGTGCCGACCGAGCTGCCCGAGGAGCAGGCCACCGAAGTGCTCACCGTCATCGACAAGCTTGAACAGGACGATGACGTGCAGAAGGTCTTCCACACCCTCGCCTGAGTCGCTGCACTGCGGCAACCGACGCGCTATCCTTGGGTGCGTGGAAGAGTATCGACTCGAGCCCGCCCGCCCCGCGGATGCCCCGCACCTGGCGTCCATGTCGCAGCAGTTCGTCGAGGCGGGACTGAAGCCGGCCTGGGGCGCGGTGCGCATCGGCTGGCACATGCGCGACGCGGACAGCGTGGTGCTCACCGCCCGCGGCATCCGCAGCGTGGCCGGCTTTGCGATCATGCGCTACGCGGACGAGAGCGCGCACCTGAACCTGCTCGCCGTCGCTCCGCAGTACCGCCGCCAGGGCATCGCGCGCGCGCTGCTCACCTGGCTGGAGGGCACGGCACTGACCGCCGGCACCTTCCAGATCGGCCTGGAGCTGCGTGCCGGCAACACCGAGGCGCGCGCCTTCTACGCCACCCTGGGCTACCAGGAGTGCGGCGAGGTGCCCGGCTACTACCAGGGGGTGGAGACGGCGATCCGCCTCACGCGCGACGTGCGCGCCAGCCGCGAGACGCCGGGCACGCGCGAGCCGTCCCCGTGAGCGCGCGCTAGCGGCGCGCCTCGATCTTGTAGTCGAACTCGTAGTGGTGCGCCCCGTCCTCGGCGACGGTGATGACCATCTTGCCCGACAGCCCGGCGAGTTCCCCGGTCGCCGAGTCCGGCACCACGGTGATCTTCGCGTCCGCATCGCCCTTGTACATGGTGGCGCTGTGCTGCAGCACGAAGCTGCCCTGCTTGCCGGCCAGCTTGCCGCTGACGCGCTCCAGGGCCACGTAGCCGGCCGAGCCCTTCACGTCGGTCTGCAGCGCGAGCATCTCGCCCTTGCTGGTGCCCTCCAGCTCGCCATGGAAGCGCTTGTCGATGGTCAGGCGCGAGAGGTTGGCCGCGCGGGCGACCTGCGTGTCCGGTTTCTGGGGCACGACCTTGACGTCGAATGCTCCCGTGGCGCGCTGGTTCATGCGTTGGTTCTCCTTCGGACGGTACGGCTCAGTCGGGCATCGGTGTCAGCTGTGCGGCCAGCGCATCCTCGAAGCCGAAGTTGCGCAGGTCAGCCACGCGTTGCGGGAACAGTATGCCATCCAGGTGGTCGACCTCGTGCTGCACCACGCGCGCGTGGAAGCCCTCGACCGTAAGGTCGAGCGGCGCCCCCTGCCCGTCGAACCCCTGGTAGCGCAGGCGCCGGAAGCGCGGCACCAGCCCGCGCATGCCCGGCACCGACAGGCACCCCTCCCAGCCCTCATCCTGCTCTGCATCGAGCGCCTCGAGCACCGGGTTGACGAGCACGGTGTAGGGCACCGGGGCGATGTGCGGATAGCGCGGGTTCTCCTTGAGCTCGAAGATCACCACGCGCGCGCCCACCCCGATCTGCGGGGCGGCGATGCCGGCCCCGTGCAGGGCGCGCATGGTGTCGTCCATGTCGGCGATGAGCTCGGCCAGCGCGGCATCGAAGCGCTCCACCGGGGCGGCCACCGCGCGCAGCAGCGGCTCGCCCATCTTCAGCACCCGGCGTACGGCCACCCCTGCGCCTCCCTAGGAGCTTTCCCCGGTCACCACCGGGATGGAGATGCGGTGATCGCGGAACGTGAGCCCGGAGGTTGCCGGCGCCGCGGCCACGGCGCGCTCGGCGCGCGCCACCGCCTCGGTGACCAGGTGGTGGTACGGGGACTTGTCGCACACCGGGTCGGCATTGGCGGCATCGCCGGTGAGCAGGTACGCCTGGCAGCGGCAGCCGCCGAAGTCCTTGTCGCGCTCCGGGCAGGAGACGCACGGCTCCTTCATCCAGCCCTGGCCGCGGAAGCGGTTGAAGGCCGCCGAGTCGTACCAGATCTCGCGCACCCCGGAGGAGAGCACGTTCGGCAGCGCAAGGCCCGGCAGCATGCGCGCGGCGTGGCAGGGCAGCGCGGTGCCATCGGGCGCCACGGCGAGGAACACCGAGCCCAGGCCGTTCATGCACGCCTTCGGCCGCACCTCGAAGTAGTCCGGCACCACGAAGTAGACCTGCATGCGATTGCCGATACGCTCGCGGAACGCGTGGGTGACCTGTTCTGCGTGCGCCAGCTGCGCGCGGCTGGGCAGCAGCTGGTCGCGGTTGAGCCAGGCCCAGCCGTAGTACTGGGTGTTGGCCAGCTCCACGTACTGCGCGCCGATGCGCTCGGCCATCGCCAGGATCTCCCCGACGTGGTCGATGTTGTGACGGTGCAGCACCACGTTGAGCACCATCGGGTAGTCGTACTTGCGGATCAGCTCCGCCACGCGCGCCTTGGCATCGAAGGTGCGGGTGCTGGAGAGGAAGTCGTTCATCTGCCGCGTGCTGTCCTGGAAGGACAGCTGGATGTGATCGAGCCCGGCCTGCTTCAGGGCGGCGATGCGCGCCTCGGTGAGCCCGATGCCGGAGGTGATGAGGTTGATATAGTAGCCGAGCGCGTGTGCATGGGCGACGATCGGCTCCAGGTCATCGCGCGCCAGCGGCTCGCCCCCGGAGAGCCCGAGCTGCACCGCCCCCAGCGCGCGCGCCTCGCTCAGCACCCGCAGCCAGTCCGCGGTGGCCAGCTCCGCCCCGGTGTTGGCAAAGTCGGTGGGGTTGTAGCAGAACACGCAGTGCAGCGGGCAGCGGTAGGTGAGCTCCAGCAGCAGCCACAGCGGCGGCCCGGGAGTGCGCGCGGCGGCCGGCGGCGTACTCACTCGCGCAACTCCAGCCAGCGCTTCTCCAGCGCCAGCGCCAGGAAGGCCTCGACATCCGCGCCCAGACCGCGCGTGCCGTAGGTGTGCTCCAGGTCCGCGACGATGTCCGCCACGCAGCGCTCGCCGTCGCAGCGGATCATGATCTGCCCGGCGCTGCCGTTGAGCTTGACCTGGCCTTCCGGGAACAGCAGCACGTGGGCATCCTGCGCCGGCTCCCACTGCAGCTTCAGGCCGTGCCCGAGCGCCGGCCGCGCGCCGGGCGGGATGCTCATGAGATCACCCCGTAGGCCTGCGCCAGGGCATCGTTCATCTGCCACAGCACGTCGAGCTTGAACTGCAGGATCCCGAGCGCGCGCTCCTGCTCGGCGCGCGTGCCGAAGCGCTCCAGCGTCGTGGCGAGCCCGAACTCCACGTCGCGGCGCGCCAGGCTCACGCGGCTCTGGAAGTACTTAAGTCCCGCCGGGTCGATCCACGGGTAGTGCTCCGGCCAGCTGGCCAGGCGCTGCTTGTGGATCTCCGGGGCGAACAGCTCGGTGAGCGAGGCGCACACGCTGTCGGGCCAGGGCGCGCGGCGCGCGAAGTTCACGTAGGCGTCCACCGCGAAGCGCACGCCGGGGCGCACCTCGCTCAGGCTCTCGACGGCGGCACGCGCCAGCCCCACCGCCTCGGCCAGCCGCAGCCAGGAGTCGATGCCGCCCGGGTCATCACCGTGGCCGTCGTGATCGAGGATGCGCTGTACCCAGTTGCGCCGCACCGCGCGGTCGTCGCAGTTGGCGAGGATCGCCGCGTCCTTCACCGGGATGCTGATCTGGTAGTAGAAGCGGTTGGCGACCCAGCCGCGGATCTGCGCCGGGGTCGCCTTGCCGGTGTTGAGCATCACGTTGAAGGGATGGTGGATATGGTAGGCGCGGCCACGCTCGCGCAGCCGCGCCTCGAACTCCTGCGCGCTCCAGGCCGCCCCGCTCACGGCTCGATCTCCATGCCGTCGTAGGCGACCTCGATCCCCGCGCGGGTGAGCAAGGCGCGCTCGGCGGAGTCCTCATCAAGTATCGGGTTGGTGTTGTTCACGTGGATCAGGACCTTGCGGGTGCGCTGCGGCAGTCTGGCCAGCCACTCGAGCATACCGCCCGCGCCGGACTGCGGCAGGTGGCCCATGTCGCGCGCGCGCTTGCCGGAGAGGCCCATGTCGATCATTTCCGCATCGCTCCAGCAGGTGCCATCCACCATGACCAGGTCCGCGGACTGAAGCTGCCGCCACACCTCAGGTTCCATGGAGCCCAGGCCCGGCGCGTAGACCGCGCTGCGGTTGCTGTCGCGATCGCGCAGCACCAGCGCCACGTTGTCGCCGGGCTGCGGGCGTGCACGGTGCGGAGAATACGGGGCCGGCTTGCTCGCCACCGCCACCGCGCGCCACTGCACCCCCTCCACGCCTGCGACCTCGAAGCTGCCGCCGTCCAGGGGTAGCTCGTGGTGCTCGATGCCGCAGTAGTGGCCGAGCACGGTGAAGATCGGGTTGCCGGCGGTGAGGTCGGCGCGCACATTGGCCGTGCACCACACCTTCAGCGGCCGGGTGGACTCGCGCAACATCAAGAGCCCGGTGGTGTGGTCGATCTGGCCGTCCACCAGCACGATGCCGGCGATCGCGGTGTCGCGGGGCGCGCGCGCCGGCTGCAGCACCGGATGGGCCTGCAGCTGCGCGAGGATATCGGGGGAGGCATTGACGAGTGCCCAGTCCGTGGCGGTGGTGCCGCAGACGGCGATGGAGGACTGGGTGCGGGGAAGTGCGCGCAGGGTGTTGCCGCGCAGACCCGAACAGTTACGGCAGTTGCAGTTCCACTGGGGAAAGCCGCCGCCGGCGGCGGACCCCAGGACCCTGATCTTCACGACACATCGGGGCGGGGGCCCACATGGCGCCCGGGCCAGCAGGGCCCGGGCGCCCGTGAAAGGGTGCTAGCGCCGGGCAATGTACATCGTGATTTCCATGCCGAAACGCATCTCAATCGCCTGCGGAATTTCCCAGCGCATGTCAGTCTCCTTGAATGGTCCAAGAACGATACCGGATCCTCGCGGTGCCGCAAAGTCCCATTTGGATTAACTGGTAGCCAATTGTAGAAGGGGCGCGGCCGGGCAGGAACTGCTGCAAATCCAAGGTGTTGCGCCGAGCTGCGGCGGCGGCGCAGCGGCGGGCCCTAGCGCTCGGGGGTGCGGGAGACCGCCACCCGCCGGGTCAGGCGCTCGAGGGAGCGCCGGGCCGCGGCCTTGGCAATGTGCTTGCACCACAGCGGCTCGCGCTGATCAGCCTGGCGGCGGAATTTCTCGCAGTCACAGGTCCACAGGATGTGGTCATCCCCGGTGCGCAGCACCTGGACGGTGCGGTTCGTGAAGCTGTAGGTCCCCAGGATCTCGTTGGAGGTTTCCCGGCGGCGGCGAAAGCGGATGGCCATGCGCGTAAGCCTAGCGCACCTTCCCCTGTGGATGGTCTGTGGATTACCTGTGGATTGGCCGATCTGCGGGCGCCCACGCGCGGGCTAGGAGACAATCTTCGCCTTGATCGCCTCGTACTCGGCGTCGGTGATGAGCTTGGCCTCCAGCAGCTGGCGCGCTTCCTGCAGCCGCCGCACCGCATCGGCACCCGCCTCGGCCTGCCCCAGCGGCGCGCTGGCGACCTGGATGCCGCCGGAGCGGGCACGCAGTTCCTCGAGCTCGCGCACGCGGCGCTTCTCGCGCCATGCCTGGTCCTGGCCCTGGCAGATGCGGTACACCGCCTGCGCCTGCGCCTTGCGCAGCCCGTGCAACTGCACCTGCGAGCTGCCGGCGCTGGCGAGCGAGGCCAGGTCGGTCGCCTTGCCGGCGCGCACGGCCAGATCGGCGCTGAAGGTGCCGACGCGCAGAGTGACCTCCTCAAGGTCCTGCCAGCGGATGGTGGAGACATCAAAGCCCCCGAGCAGGCGCCGCACCAGCACCACCAGCCGGCCGCTGGTGGCGGCGACCAGCAGGCGCCGGTGGGTGAGCGCAAACAGGCGGCGCTGGATGGCGAACGCCTCGAGCGTCTCCCCGGGGATGAGGACCGTGCGCAGCTGGGCGAGCGGCCCTGCCAGCTCCGCCTCGTCGAGTCCCGTTGCGTCGTTCATCCGCTGCTCATTTCTTCTTGACGATCTCGGCGCGGAACTCGCGCAGCTTCGCCTTCAGCGTGCGCGCGTTGGCCGGGCCCATGCGGATCAGCAGCTTCTGTCCGGCCGGGCGCGCCTCCAGCTCCGGGTCCGCGTACTCATAGAACACCTTCGGCTGCACGAGCGTCACGGGGGTGGTGATCTCCGGGGTCTGCAGCAGCGTGTCGATCGCCTCGACCAGGCGGTCGTTGAAGTACTTGCCCGGATACCCCAGGTCCTCGTACGACTGCTGGAACAGCGGGTACAGGCGCTCGTACACCACGGCCAGCGCCTTCGGATCGGTGGCGGCGACCACGCGCATCAGCGGGGCGTAGCGCTCGTAGTTCGCCGCGCTCAGGGTGGTGGTGTCGCCCTCGGTGGTGACGGCCGTGCCGCCGGCGGTCGGCTTCACCGGGCGCAGGTCCGGCGCCAGTTTCTTGCGCGACAGGTTGTCCACCGTGACCACCACGTGGCGGATCACGTTCTGCGGGATCAGGAACTGGTCCACCGGGTTACGGCCGATCACCCCGGCGAGTGAGTCGTGGGCCAGCTGGTCGCTGTCATTCAGCGCCGGCAGCGCGGTGGCGTCGGCCGCCTCGCTGGGGATGGGATGGGCAATGCCCGGTTCGGCCGGGGCCGCCGGCGTCGCCAGCGTGGGCGCAGGCTCGGCCACAGGTGCGGCCCGATGCGAGTACCAGTACCAGCCCGCCGCCAGGGCCGCCGCCGCCGCCACGATCCCCGCCAGCCACGCGAACTTGCGCCGCGCGGAGGCCTCCAGTTCTTCTTCCCACATCCTGCGACACCCCCGGAAACATGAACGCGCAGGGGGCAGACTTTACTCCGAATGCGCTGCGGCGGCGCGCGGCAGCACGCGGATGCGCACGCCGATGGCACTCTGGCGGCAGGCGCCGGTGATCGGGTCGTAGTCCGCCTCGTCATTGACCAGGCGGTTGGTGGAGGCGCCGTGCGCGCGCACCGCGGCGGCATCCGCGCCGCGGGCGCCGAAGGCATGCGCCATGGAGACCACGCCGGGCTTGAGGTCCGCGGCGGCCCGGGCGACGCCGATGATGTGCGCATGCGCGGTGGAGATCTCCAGCAGGTCATCCTCGCGTGCGCCGAGCCGCTCGAGGTCCGCCGGGTTCAGGTGCGCATGGTTGGTGGCGCCCTTGGCGCGCAGCGCCGCGATGTCCTGGCCGGTGGAATTGAAGTACTGCCGCGTGCGGCGGCAGATGAGCAGGTGCGTCGCCGGCCAGTGGGCATCGAGGGCCCGCCCCTGGGCGTCCAGCGGCTCCGCGCGCAGCGCGCGCAGCTGCCCGGGCACCAGCGCCGGGGCCAGCTGCAGGCGCGCGTCCGCGCCGGGGTCGGCCGGCTCGACGCGCAGCTGCACCTCGCTGAAGATGCGCCCGCCCTCGCGGGTCTCCGCGCGCACGCGCGCCAGCGGCACGCGGCAGCCGTGCGTGATCTTCTCCAGCACCTCGAACTTCTCGGGCTTGCGGTCCATCGGCAGCGGCCCGCCGGCGGTCGGGATCGGCGTGCCCAGCCGCCGCGCGAGTCCCCAGAAGACCTCCCACTCGTCTATCACGTCCCCCGGGGGCGGCAGCAGCGCCTCGGTGTAGCGCGCGTAGGGCTCCTCGTAGAACACCTCGGGGGCGGTGGCGATGTCGTCGCGCTCGAGGCTCACCGTGGGCGCGATGATGTAGTCGGCCAGCTGCGCGGTCTGCGACTGCTTGATGTCGATGCACACCAGCAGCTCAAGGCTCCTGAGCGCCCGCTCGACCTTCTCCTGGTTCGGCCAGGCCACCAGCGGGTTGCCGCCGATGCAGATGAGCGCGCGGATCTGGCCCTCGCCCGGGGTGAGGATCTCATCGGCCGCGGTGGCTGCCGGCATCTCGAAGCCGGCCAACTGCGTGAGCCCGCGGATGCGCGCGGGCGTGCAGCCCTCGCCCCACAGCGGCTTCGGCGGCAGCACCTGCGCCTTGCGCGGCGTCGCGGCGCTCAATACGCGCGGGAAGGGCGCCACCTCGCCCTCGCGGCAGACGCGGCCGCAGACCAGGTTCAGCGCCATGACCAGGTGCTCGGTGAGCGCCCCGTGGCGCGACATTTCCGCCCCGGTGCCGGTCGTGGCCACCCCGCGCGGCCCGCGGGCGAACAGCCGCGCTGCGGCGACCAGGTCCGCCGCCGGCACGTCGGCGCGGCACGCGGCGTACTCGACCGTGAAGCCCTCGATGCTCGCGCGCAGCTCCTCCAGTCCCTCGACGTGGGCGGCGCAGAACTTGCGATCGTGCAGTCCCTCCTCGAGGACCACCTTGAGCATCGCGGCGACCAGCGTCGCATCCTCCCCCGGGCGCACCTGCAGGTGAATGTCGGCCAGCTGCGCGACCATGGTGCGTCGCGGGTCGATGCAGATCAGCTTCAGTCCGCGCGCCTTGGCATCGCGCAGCCGTCGCGACGGGCTGAACGGCGGCACGCTGCCCTGCCAGGCGTAGTGCGAGGTGAGGGGGTTGTTGCCGATCATCATCGACACGTCCGACTGCGAGAACGCCTGCGGCCCGCCCAGCCAGGCTCCGACGCGCGACCACAGGTAGACCTTGGCGGGCTGGTCGATGGTGATGCTGGTGTAGAGGTTGGGGCTGCCGATGCCGGCATGGAAGCCGGCCGCCACCGGCAGGGCCGCGGAGTTCATGAAGCCGTAGGTGCCGCAGTAGGTGGCGATGGCGCGCGCCCCGTGCTGCTCGCGGATCGCGGCCAGGCGCGCGGCGATCTCATCGAGCGCCTGCTCGCTGCCGATGGGAACGAAGGCCCCCTGCGCGTCGCGCTTCAGGGAGCTGAGCAGGCGCTCGGGGTGATAGGTCTGCGCGGGCAGCTCGCGGCCCTTCATGCAGGTGTAGCCGCCGAACAGCGGGTCGGCGACATCGCCGCGCACCTCGACCGCGCGCCCGGCGACGATGTCGACCTCGAGCGCGCAGTTGGCGTGGCAGAAGCGGCAGAAGGTCTTGCGGGTTGGCATCCTGATTCACCGCGCGTGCATCGACGGTGGCGCATCTTCGGCGCCGGCGGCGCGCCCGGGCAATCCTTCATACAGGGGAGCGCGGCGCGCACCACTGTACACCTGCGGAAAGCTCACGGCTGCGCTCCTCCCCGGGGCGCCGCTGTGTTTCAATTGACCCATGCCGCGTGACTTTCATCCGGCGGTCGAGAACTGGTTCGGCCGCAGCTTCGCGACCGCGACGCCCGCGCAGGCGGCGGCGTGGCCGGCGATCGCCGCGCAGCGCCACGTGCTGATCGCCGCGCCGACCGGTTCGGGCAAGACCCTCGCCGCCTTCCTCGCGGTGATCGACGAGCTGGTCAAGCGCGGTCTCGCCGGCAACGGCCTGCCCGATGAGACCAGCATCGTGTACGTCTCCCCGCTCAAGGCGCTCTCCAACGACATCCACCGCAACCTCGAGGCGCCGCTGGCCGGCATCCGCGAGCAGCTCGCCGCGCTCGGCCTGCCGCAGATCGAGATCCGCACCTTCGTGCGCACCGGCGACACCCCGCAGCACGAGCGCGCGCGCATGCGCCGCCAGCCGCCGCACATCGTCGTCACCACGCCGGAGTCGCTGTACATCCTGCTCGGCTCGGCCTCCGGGCGCGCCATGCTCGCCACGACGCGCACGGTGATCGTGGACGAGATCCACGCCATGGCCGGCAGCAAGCGCGGCGTGCATCTGGCCGTGAGCCTCGAGCGCCTCGAGGCCCTGGCCGGCACCCCGCTCACCCGCGTCGGCCTGTCCGCCACGCAGAAGCCCATCGAGGACGTCGCCCGCTTCCTGGTCGGCACGAAGAACCTGCGCGCCGACGGCAGCGCCGACTGCACCATCATCGATGCGGGCCACGTGCGCGCGCGCGACCTGGCGCTGGAGGTGCCGGCCTCGCCGCTCGAGGCGGTGATGTCCGGGGAGGTGTGGACGCAGATCTACGACCGCCTCGCCGCCCTGGTGGCCGAGCACCGCACGACGCTGGTGTTCGTCAACACGCGCCGCCAGGCCGAGCGCCTCGCGCGCCACCTGTCCGAGCGGCTGGGCGAGGAGCACGTCACCGCCCATCACGGCAGCATGGCCAAGGAGTCGCGCCTGGATGCCGAGCGGCGCCTGAAGGCCGGGCAGCTGCGTGCCCTGGTGGCGACCGCCTCGCTCGAGCTCGGGATAGACATCGGCGATGTCGACCTGGTGTGCCAGATCGCCTCGCCGCGCTCGATCGCCGCCTTCCTGCAGCGGGTGGGCCGCTCCGGCCACTCGGTCGGCGGCACGCCGCGCGGGCGGCTGTTCCCGCTGTCGCGCGATGACCTGGTCGAGTGCGCCGCCCTGCTGACCGCGGTGCGCCGCGGCGAGCTCGACCGGCTGGTGCTGCCGGCGAAGCCGCTGGACGTGCTCGCCCAGCAGATCGTCGCCGAGGTGGCCGCGCGCGAGTGGGACGAGGACGGCCTGTTTGCGCTGCTGCGCGGCGCCTACGCCTACCGGGACCTCACGCGCGCGGAGTTCGAGGAGATCCTGCGCATGCTGGCCGAAGGCTATACCACCCGCCGCGGCCGCCACGGGGCCCTCATCTACCACGACGCGGTGAACCACCAGGTCAAGCCGCGGCGCGCGGCGCGCCTGACCGCGCTCACCTCCGGCGGCACGATCCCCGACAGCGCCGACTACCAGGTGATCCTCGAGCCGCAGGCGCAGTTCGTCGGCACGGTGAACGAGGACTTCGCGGTCGAGAGCCTGCAGGGGGACGTGTTCCAGCTCGGCAACGTCTCCTACCGCATCCTGCGCGTCGAGCAGGGCCGCATCCGCGTGGAGGATGCGCGCGGCCAGCCGCCCTCGATCCCCTTCTGGCTGGGCGAGGCGCCGGGGCGCAGCGACGAGCTCTCGGCGAGCGTCTCGCGGCTGCGCACGGAGCTGGCGGTGCAGCTGGAGCAGGGCATCGAGGCCGCCACGGCCTGGCTGGTCGCAGATGCCGGCATCAGCGCAGCCGCCGCGGTGCAGCTGGTGAACTACCTCGCCGCCGCGCGCCTGGCCCTGGGCGCGCTGCCCACGCAGCAGACCGTGATCCTCGAGCGCTTCTTCGACGAGGCCGGCGGCATGCAGCTGATCATCCACTCCCCTTTCGGCAGCCGCATCAACCGCGCCTGGGGCCTGGCGCTGCGCAAGCGCTTCTGCCGCTCGTTCAACTTCGAGCTGCAGGCCGCGGCGACCGAGGACTCGCTCATCCTCTCGCTCACCACCGTGCACAGCTTCGAGCTGGCGGACGTGGCGCGCTACCTGCATTCCAACACGGTGCGGCCGCTGCTCGTCCAGGCGCTGTGCGCAGCACCGATGTTCCCGGTGCGCTGGCGCTGGAGCGCCACCATCGCCCTCGCCCTGCCGCGCTTCCGCGGCGGCAAGAAGGTGCCGGCACCGCTGGCGCGCATGAATGCCGAGGACCTGCTGACCGCGGTGTTCCCCGACCAGGTCGCCTGCGCGGAGAACCTGCCCGGGGAGCTGGAGATCCCGGACCATCCGCTGGTGCGCCAGGCGATCCGCGACTGCCTGGAGGATGCGATGGACGTCGCCGGCTTCGAGCGGGTGCTGCGCCAGCTGGAGTCCGGCGCCATCCAGGTCATCGCGCGCGACACCACCGAGCCCTCGCCGCTGGCGCTGGAGGTGCTCAGCGCCCGCC
Source organism: uncultured Pseudomonadota bacterium (assembly GCA_963794975.1). GTDB lineage: Bacteria > Pseudomonadota > Gammaproteobacteria > Steroidobacterales > Steroidobacteraceae > 13-2-20CM-66-19. The sequence goes on from CAWCGL010000013.1 coordinate 22,799, forward strand.
CCTATGCCTACCTCGACGACGCGCCGCTCGAGGAGCGGCGCACCCAGGCGGTGATCAGCCGGCGCTGGCTCGACCCGCAAAGCGCGAGCGACCTCGGCCAGCTGGATGCGGATGCGATCCGCCGCGTGCGCGAGGAAGCCTGGCCGGATGCCACCAACGCGGACGAGCTGCACGACGCGCTGCTGTGGCTCACCTACCTCACGCAGGCGGAGGCCGAGCACGGTGCCGGCTGGCCGGCGCTGCTGGAGGGCCTGCTGGCGCAGCGCCGCGTGACGCCCTTCGCCCACGGCGCCACGCGGCTGTGGATCACCGCCGAGCGGCTACCGCTGTTCCAGGCGCTGTTCCCGCAGGGCACGCAGGCGGCAGGGGTCGAAGCCCCGCCCGGCACGCCCGCCCCCGATGCCGGGGCCGCACTGGTGGAGATCGTCCGCGGCCGCCTGGAGGGCTCAGGGCCGGTGACCGCCGCCACCCTCGCCGCATCCCTGGGCGTAGCGGCCGGGCGCATCGATGCGGCGCTCGCGGTGCTGCAGGCGGAAGGGTTCGCCATGCGCGGCGCCTTCACACCCGCCGCGGCGCCGGCGAGCGAGTGGTGCGAGCGGCGCCTGCTGGCGCGCATCCACCGCTACACGGTCAAGCGGCTGCGCGCCGAGATCGAGCCCATCGAGGCGCGCGACTTCCTGCGCTTCCTGTTCGACTGGCAGCGCGTGGTGCCGGCGCTGCGCATGGAAGGGCCGGACGCGGTCGGCGCGATCCTCGGGCAGCTCGAGGGCTACGAGGCCCCGGCGAGCGCCTGGGAAACCGAGATCCTGCCGCACCGCATCAGCGAGTACGAGCCGGCGTGGCTGGATGAGCAGTGCCTGGCCGGCCGCTTCGTGTGGACGCGCCTCGCGCCGCGGCGCGCCGACCCGGAGCGCGGCGCCGCTCCGGTGCGCACCACGCCGATCGTGCTCCTGGCACGGCGCAACGTGCGGCTGTGGTCGAGCCTCACCGGCACGCCGGACCCGGTGAACCTCTCCGGCGGCGCGCAGCGTGCGGCCGAGTACCTGGCCACCCATGGCGCCTCCTTCTTCGATGAGATCAGCGCCGGCACCGGGCTACTGCCCTCGCAGGCCGAGGAGGCGCTGGCGGAACTGGTCGCCCTCGGGGTGATCAACTCGGACAGCTTCGCGGGCCTGCGGGCACTGCTGCTGCCCGCCGAGCGCCGCAAGCCGGCCATGGCCGGGCGGCGCCGGCGGCGCATCGCACTGTTCGGCATGGACGCGGCGGGACGCTGGGCACGCATTGCGCGCGCCGCCGCGGGCAGCGAGCCGGGCCGCGAGCTCGCCGAGGAGACCATCGAGCACGTGGTGCGCACGCTGCTGCGCCGCTGGGGCGTGGTGTTCTGGCGCCTGCTGGCGCGCGAGGCGCAGTGGCTGCCGCCGTGGCGCGATCTGCTGATGTGCTGCCGGCGGCTCGAGGCGCGCGGGGAGATCCGCGGCGGGCGCTTCATCGCCGGCTTCAGCGGCGAGCAGTACGCAGCCCCCGAGGCGATCGCGCTGCTGCGCGAGGCGCGCCGCAAGCCCATCGAGGGCCATCACGTGGCGGTCTCGGGCGCCGATCCCTTGAACCTGGTCGGCATCCTCACCCCGGGGGCGCGGCTGCCCTCGCTCATCGGCAACCGCGTGCTCTACCGCGACGGGGTGCCGCTCGCGGTGCTCGCCGGGGGCGAGGTGAGCTTCCTCACCGAGCTGCCGCCGGCGGAAGCCTGGGAGGCGCGCAACCTGCTGCTGCGCCGCCACGTGCCGGCAGCGCTCGCCGACCTGGCGTAGGCGAGCGCCTCAGCTCTTCTTGTGCTCGTCCTGCCACTTCTTCACGGCCGCCATGGTGTTGGCGACATGCTTGTCGGGATTCATCGCCGTGTAGGAGTAGATGACCTCGCCGGTGGGTGCGATCACGTAGGAGGTGCGGTCGGCGAAGTCGGTGTGGCCGAGCAGCACCGAGTCGTACTTCTTCATGACGCTGCCGTCGGCATCCGAGCCGACCGCGAACTTGTCGCGACACTCCTTGGTCGAGAACTCGGTGACCTTGTCGATCGGGTCGTGCGAGACGCCGATCACCGTGGCGCCGAGTGCCTTGAACTGCTCGGTCGCCTCGGCGAAGTCGTGCGCCTCGGCGGTGCACCCGGAGGTGAAGACCTTCGGGAAGAAGTACAGCACGACCGGGCCCTGCTTGAGCGCGTCGGCGAGGTTGAACTTGAAGCCCTTGCCGGCCAGCGCCGCATCGATGGTGAAGTCCGGGGCCTTGGCACCGTTGGGAAGCGCCGCGAACACCGGCAGTGCAATGAAGGCAGTGGTGACAGCCGCAACGAGTAAGCGCCGCATGATCCTCTCCAGTGTCGTGTTGTTCAGTACCGCTTCGGGGCCTCATCATCGGGCAACGCAGCCATGCGCGCCAGTGGCCCCGCGCGGGCAGCGTTCCTGGGCATAGCCGACCAGTTCCACGTAGCCGCGGCCGGCGGCCGCCGCTGCGCCGCGCGTGCCCCGCACCACAACCGCGCCCTCCCAGTAGCGCGGGCGGGTGCGCAGCTCCTGGTCGGCCAGCACCGGCTGCAGGTTCAGGTCCAGGTCAAGCGCGGGCACCTTCATGTGCCACCCGGATGGGTAACGCACGCCATCCCCGGACACCCATGAGCCGGTCGCCTCGAGCGCCACCTCGGTGGCCGCCAGCGGCCGGATCGCGCCGTCGCGGTCGACGAAGGTGCCGGCACTGTGCGCATCGCGCTGCCCGCTGCGGTCGCGCAGCGCGTAGTACATGAGCGTGCTGCCATCCTCCAGCTGCAGCGCGAACCAGTCCCAGCCGGACTGGCTCGTCGCCAGCGCCGCACTGCCCCACTCGTGGTCGAACCAGGCGGCTCCGCTCACCGCCAGCGGCGCGCCGGCCCGCGTGAGCGTCCCGGTCACCGCGACGCGCGGCAGCGAGTAGTAATAGCTGGCGTTGCCGGGCGCGGCGGATTTCACGCTCAGGCCCGAGTCCCCGTTGGGCACCGCGGCTGCCGTGGGCGCAAGATCCAGCTGCAGCTGGTAATCGGCCTGGGCGGCCTGCAGGTGCCAGCGCGGCGCGCCGCCGCGGCCTGCCTCCTCGAGGCTCCAGTCATCGATCCACACCCGAAGCGGCGCGCCCTGCGCGCCGGCCAGCCCGAGGGCGGCGCGCGAGAGCTTCTGCGCGTACTCGAAGCGGCGGCCGGCGATGTCGGTGACCGCGAAGTGCGCCATGTAGATCTCGCGCGTGCGCCAGGCCGAGCCGCCGGCGGCCGCGGTTCCCGGCGGCGCGAGCGCGAAGCGGAAGAACGTCACCTCGAAGCCGAAGCGCTCCCCGCCGGCCCCCTGCAGGTGCCCGGTGAAGTACCACCACTCCTGGCGGTATGCCTGGTGAGGACCGTGGTCCTGCGGGAAGCTGAAGGCCCGCGGTGCGAGCGCCTGGGCAAAGCCGGGCGCCGCCTGCTGGTCGAGCGCGCCGCCCGGATCGGCAGGCGGTGCGGCGGCGGCGCCGCCGGCCAGCAGCAGTGCACACAGCGCAAAGCCTGCGCGGCGCACGCTCATTCCTCGCGCAGCCCGCGTGCCAGTGGCGCCCGCGCGCTGCGCCACGCCGGATACGCCCCGGCCGCGAGCGCCGCGGCCAGCGCCAGCACCAGCGCGTGGCTGAACTGCGGGGCGCTCAGGTGCAGGTCGATCTGCCAGCCGAAGGCGCGGCGGTTGATCACCTGCGTGAGCACCAGCGCGGTGAGCAGGCCTGCGGGGACCGCGACCAGGAAGGCGACCGCGCCCATGAACAGTGTCTGTGCCAGCACCAGCAGCGCAGTGCCCGCCGGGGTGATGCCGAGGGTGCGCAGCAGCGCAAGCGCGCGGGCGCGCTCCAGCTCCCAGGCCAGCAGCGCGCTCACCAGCCCGATGGCTGCGACCCCGGCCGCCAGCCAGTACAGCACGCGGGTGATCACGAAGGTGCGCTCGAAGATGGTCATCGACAGCGCGCGGATGTCCGCGTTGGAGCGGATGAACAGCGCCTGCCGCCCGCCGGCGGACGCGCGCAGCGCCGTGACCGCCGCAGCCGCGCTCAGTCCCGGCGCCAGGTAGATCCCCAGGCCGCCGATCTCGCTGTCGTGCCAGTGGCGACGGTAGGCCTCCAGGTCCATGAGGATCTCGCCGCGGTCGTTGCCGTACTCGCGGTACACCCCGGCGATGGGGAAAGTGCGCGCGCCGGCGGCGGTGTTGAGGACCAGGCTCTGCCCGGCCGCGAGCCCGAGGCGCCACGCCAGCGGCTCGGAGACCAGGATCGCGCCCTGGCGGAAGCCCTCCCAGGCCGTGCCCGCATCCCCCTGCGTCAGGCGGAACGCGGCCGCGCTGCCGGGCACCAGGCGCAGCGCGTTCAGCTCGATCTCCCCGCGCGGGGAGCCGACCACCGCGTGGCGCGCCTCGCTGTGCGCGCGCACTCCCGGGGTGGCCAGCAGCGCCCGCACCACCTCAGGATCCAGCCGGCGCGCGATGTTGCCGGCAGGTCCCGGGGCGCTCACGTAGATGTCCGCGTGCATGCTCTGCACCAGCCACTCGGAGAGCGACTCGCGGAAGCTCTCGACCATGACCGCCACGCCGATCATCGCCGTCAGCGCCATGCCGAGGGCGGCGACCGCGACGCCGGTGCGGCTCAGGGAGCCGGCGATGTCCAGCAGTGCCAGCCGCGCTACCGCACTGGCGCCCGCCAGCGCGCGCGCCGCGGCCAGCGCCAGCGCGCGCAGCAGCGCGGGGGTGACGGCGGCCACGCCCAGCAGCACCAGGAACAGAGCCGCGAAGCCTGCCAGCAGGCTGTGCCTGGAGAGGGCGATGATCGCCGCGGCCAGTGCCCCGAAGAGCAGGCCGGCGAGCACGAAGGCGCGGGCAATGGCGCGCGCGCGCTGCTCGATGACCGAGCGCGCCAGGCCCAGCTGCGGCACCGCGCGGGCCACCTCCAGCGCCGGGATGAGTGCGGCGGCCAGTGCCGTCACCAGGCCGACGCCGACCGCCTTCACCAGGGTGAGCGCGGGCACCGCGACACTGTTCACCGCGACCACGAAGTACAGGTCGTTGATGGTCTGCGACACCAGGCCCAGCAGCGCATGCCCGATCACGACCCCGAGCACGCAGCCGGCGGCCGTGCCGGCCACCCCGAGCAGCAGCGCCTCGCCGAGGATCAGGCGCAGCACCTGCGCGCGCGTGACCCCGAGGGCGCGCAGCACCCCGATGAGCGCGCGCCGCTGCAGCACCGCGAAGCTGACCGCGCCGTAGATGAGGAAGGTGCCCACCAGGAGCGCGAGCAGGCTCATCGCCTTGAGGTTGGTGATGAAGGCATCGGTCATGGCGAAGGTCTCGCGCGCGGTGGCGCGGCTCTCGTGCACCTCGGCCGCCGCGGGCAGCAGGGCGCGCAGGCGCGCCAGCGCCGCCGCGCCGGGCGGCCCGGGCGGCAGGCGCGCATCGATGCGCGACAGGCGGCCGCCGGCGCCCAGCCACTCCTGCGCCTGGGCGATGTCGGTGAGCACGATGCCATCGAGGCCGGCGACGCCCTGCCCGACCGTGCCGGCCAGGTGCGCGCGGTGGCGCACGCCGTTCACCTCGAGCTCGAAGGACTGCCCGGGCGCCAGCTGCAGTTGCGCGGCCGCGGCGGCGCCGAGCACCACCGCGCCTGCGCCGGTGAACCAGTCGCGCGGATCGGCCCCGTCGGCAAGACCGGAGGCGGCGGCGCTGCCGGCGGCCAGTTCCGCGCTGGCCATCGGGTCCACCCCGATCAGCTCCAGCGCGCGATCGCCCAGGGTCGCGTAGCCGGCCGCCACCGGCGCGAAGCGCGGCGCCGCGGCGCCCGCCGGAGCGGCCTCGCGGCGCAGCCGCACGTACAGCTGCTCGTCGAGCCCGCCGGGGCCGCCGGTGATCTGGTGCGTCGCCGCACCGTTGACCGCCTGCAGCGACAGCTCGAACGCCTTGCGCGCGCTCGCGGTGGCGATGTCCACGGCCACGATGGTGCCGACGCCCAGGGCGAGGCCGACGAGCGCCAGGGCCAGCTGCGCGGGGTGGCGCAGCAGGTGGCGCACCGTGGCCGCGCGCAGGGTGCGCGTCACGACGGTCCCTGTGCACGCGCGCCCGCCTCGTGCAGCTGCCCGTCACGCAGCTCCAGCACGCGGTCGGCCAGGCCCGACACCGCCGCATCGTGCGTGACGATCAGCAGCGTCGCCCCGCGCGTGCGCGTGAGCGACAGCAGCGCCGGCAGCACCTGCGCTGCGGTGGCCTCATCGAGGTTGCCGGTGGGCTCGTCGGCGAGGATCAGCCCGGGGCGGTGCACCAGCGCGCGGGCGATCGCCACGCGCTGCTGCTCGCCGCCGGAGAGCTGGTCGACGCGGCTGTGCTCGCGCCCCTGCAGCCCGAGCTCGGCGAGGATGGCGCGGCTGCGCTGCGCGGCGGGCGCGCCGCGCACGCCGTTCAACTCCAGCACCAGGCGCACGTTCTCCAGCACGTCGAGCGTGGGGATGAGGTTGAAGAACTGGTAGACGAAGCCCACGTGCGCGCGGCGGTACAGGGTGCGCGCCGGCTCCTTGAGCGCGGTGACCTCGGTGCCATCGACCGTCACGGTGCCGGACTCCGGCTCGTCGATGCCGCTGATGAGGTTCAGCAGCGTCGACTTGCCCGAGCCGCTGCGGCCGGTGACGGCGACGACCTGCCCGTCCGCGATCGTGGCCACGGCCCCGTCGAGCACGCGGTGCACGCGCGTGCCCTCGCGGAAGCTTCGGGAAAGTGCGCGGATGCTGAGCATGCAGCCTTTGGGTGCGGCCAGGTCGGGGCCTCATTGTAGAAACATCCGGCCTTTGGCACTGTACTGCCGATGTCACAACCCGCATGGCGCCTGCTCACCACGCTCCCGGACCTGCCCAGCGCCCAGTCCCTGGCGGAGGTGCTCAGCGCGAGCGGCATCAGCGCGCGCGTCAGCTCCGATGCCGGCGTGCTCGGCCAGGCGGCCCCCTCGCGCATCTACGTCACCGCCGACCAGCTGGCCAGCGCGCGCGCCTTCATCGCGGCCGCCAGGCCCGAGGAGCCGCCCTGATCACCCTGCATCACCTGGAGAAGTCGCGCTCCCAGGCGACCCTGTGGCTGCTGGAGGAGCTCGGCTGCGAGTACCGGATCGCAAGCTACGCGCGCCACCCCAAGACCCAGCTCGCCCCGCCGGAGCTGCTCGCGGTGCACCCGCTGGGCAAGTCGCCGGTCATCACCGACGGCCCCTACACCATCGCCGAGTCCGGGGCGATCGTGGAGTACCTGGTCGGCTCGTACGACCAGGGCCGCCTGTGCCCGCCCACCGGCACTGCGGCGCGCCTGAAGTACAGCTACTGGCTGCACTACGCGGAAGGCTCGGCGATGCCGCCGCTGGTGATGAAGCTCGTGTTCCAGCTGATGGCCAACGCACCGATGCCCTTCTTCATGCGCCCGCTGGTGAGGGCCATCACCCGCCCGGTGCTCGCGACCTACCTCGACCCGCAGCTCAGGCGGCACATCGAGTTCTGGGAGAGCGCGCTGCAGGCGCAGCCGTGGTTCGCCGGCGGCGAGTTCACCGCGGCCGACATCCAGATGAGCACCCCGCTGCAGATGGCGGCACTGCGTACGGGAATACCCCTAGGTCCCAAAGTACATAGTTTCCTTGAGCGCATCCGCGCCCGGCCGGCCTTCCAGCGCGCCCTCCGGGCCGGCGGGGAGCTGCAGCCGCCGTCCTAGCCGGCACCCGCGGCAAAAAGTGCAGCGCGGCGGGCCCTGATCAGCGAAACTGCGCACCCGCTGCGGTTCCCCCGTCCGTGCCGTGCACGGCCCGCAAGCCCTCGAAGGGTCAGTCAATGACATTGCCCGCGTCACGCCGCCGGACGGCCTTCCTCGTGAACACCGCCGTGGTCGCCGCCCTCGCCGGGACTGCGCTTGCCATCGCGCAGCAGCCGGACACCTCCGCCGCCCCGGCCACGCCGGCCAAGAAGGCGCACGCCGCCGCGCCCGCCAAGGCCGACACGGCCGCGCGCTCCACCAGCTACAGCCTCGGGGTCTCGATGGGCGACCAGCTGCACGCCAGCGGCATCGCCGCCGACTCGATCAACGCCACGCAGCTGGCGCAGGGCGTGCACGATGCGCTCAGCGGCAAGACCAGCATGGTCGACGCGGACCGCGCCAACATCGCCAAGCTCATCCAGGGCGCCGTCGCCGCGCAGGGCGAGGTGAACCACAAGGCGGCCGCCAAGTTCCTGGCCGAGAACGGCAAGAAGCCCGACGTCGTCACCACCGCGAGCGGGCTGCAGTACCGCGTGCTTGCCCCCGGCGCCGGCGCCAGCCCCAAGCCCACCGACGAGGTCACGGTCAACTACACCGGCAAGCTGCTGGACGGCACCGAGTTCGACAGCAGCTACAAGCGCGGCGAGCCGGCGAAGTTCGCGCTCAACCACGTGATCCCGGGCTGGTCCGAGGGCGTGGGCCTGATGAAGGCCGGCTCGAAGTACGAGCTGTTCGTGCCGCCGAGCCTGGCGTACGACCTGCGCTCGCCGACGCCGACCATCCCGCCCGGGTCCATGCTGATCTTCACGGTGGAGCTGATGGGTTTCAAGGCGAGCCCGCCGCCGCCGGCTGCCCCGGCGCCGGCGCCGAAGTAAGCCGCACCCTCCTGCCCGGACAGAAAACCAGCGGGGCCTGCGCCCGCTGGTTTTTTTTCAGCCCGCGTTTTCCCCGGGGCTGTAGCGCATCGGCTTGGTGACCCCCAGGCGCGTGAGTTCCTTGAGCACCGCATCGGCCATTTCCTGGCAGCGGCTGCGGTCGAAGGCCTCGGCCGCATTCCAGTTGTAGGCCCAGGGGTGCTGCGTGCGGTAGGGCTCCGGCTCGTCCAGGTAGCGCGGCACCACGTGCGCGTGCAGCGCCGGGTCCTGGTTGCCGAAAATCGCATAGTTGATGCGCGCCGCCCCGGTCACCTTCAGCAGCGCATCCCCGAGGCGCGACATGTCCGAGAGGAAGGCGATGCGCTCGCGGGCACCGAGCGCGTTCAGGTTGGGCACCACCGGGTCGGGCAGCAGCAGCGCATAGCCCTTCACGAACTGGCGCTCGCCGAAGACCGCCCAGCCGGTGAACAGGCGCGCGATGACGCGCGGCTCGCGCCCCTCGCGGGCGGCGATCACCTGCTGGTGGATGACGGTCAGCGGCTCCGTGGATTCTTCTGTTTTCATTGTGTTCCCGGGGAGCGGAACACGAAGAATACCGCACCCAGCAGGCACAGGCCCGCCCACAGGTAGTCGAGCTTGAGGGGCTTTCCCATGTAGAGCACCGCGAAGGGCACGAACACCGCGAGGGTGATGACCTCCTGCAGGATCTTCAGCTGCGGCAGGCTGAGCTGCGTGTAGCCGATGCGGTTGGCCGGCACCTGCAGCAGGTACTCGAACAGCGCGATCCCCCAGCTCACCAGGGCCGCCAGGTACCAGGGCCGGTCCAGGAGGTTCTTCAGGTGCGCGTACCAGGCGAACGTCATGAACACGTTCGAGGCCACGAGCAGCAGGGTTGCCGACAGGATGGCGTTCATCGCCACGGCTCCTTATGGAAAATTGGCTACTAGCAGGCGACTCCCAGGGCGCGCAGCGCCGCCCGGGTGCTGGGCAGATCGGTGTGCACGATACCTTCCCAGCCGCGCGCCTGCGCGGCGGCGATGTTGTCGGCGCGGTCGTCGATGAACACCGTCGCCGCGGGCTCGAGCGCAAAGCGCCGTTCCGCCTCGGCATAGATGTCCGCGTGCGGCTTCATCGCCCCGGCCAGGTACGAAGGCAACGCGCCGTGGCCGAGCGCGTGGAAGCGGTACTCGCGCGAGAGGTGCGCCCAGTGCAGGTCGCCGATGTTGGACAGCAGGTACACCTTGTAGTGCTCACTCAGGCGGTGCGCGAGGTCGAGCATCGGCGCGTCCAGCTCGAACATGCCCACCCACTTCTCGTGCAGCTCCGCGTGCGTCACCGGCGCGCTCGCCAGGGCCGCGAGGCGCTCGAGCAGCCCGTGCCCGTGCAGCCGCCCGGACTCGTGCTCGGCGAGCGCGGCGTGCTCGAGCACCGCGTGCAGGTCATCGACCGCGCAGCCGCGCGCGCGCAGCAGGTCGATGATCGGCTGGTAGTTGAAGCGCACCAGCACCCAGCCGATGTCGAACACGACCGTGTTGATCGCGGTGCGCGCCATCAGGCGAGGATGCTGCCCGGGTCGCCGGGCGCGAGGTTGACGGTCACCACGGTGGCGCGGGGGAAGAAGTTGAAATCAGTGGCGCTCGCCCAGGTGTAGGCGCCCATCGCCCGCCCGACCACCAGGTCGCCGTTCTTCAAAAGCGGCAGCATGATGTTCTCGGCGATCACGTCGATGCTGTCGCAGGTGGGACCGGCCAGCACCGAGGGCAGCCGCTCGGGGGAGTCGCGCAGCGGTTCCACCGGGTAGCGCGCGTGGTCGAACAGCTGACCGCTGTAGGAGCCATACAGGCCGTCGTCGAGGTAGTACCACCAGTGGCCCTCGCGCCGCGCGCGCCCCATGACACTCGCCACCCCGATCACCGCAGGTCCGGCGATGAAGCGGCCGGGCTCGGCGAGCACGCGCACGCGCCGCGGCAAGCGCGCGAGCGCGGCGCGCAGGGGCGCGCAGAAGCGGCCGATGTCCTGCACCGCGTGCGTGTAGTTGATCGGGAAGCCGCCGCCGATGTCCAGGGTGTCGAACACGCCGAGCTTTTCGCGCCGCGCCGCGGCCATGAGCTTGGCGCACTCCTGCACCGCCTGCACGTGCATGCCTGCATCGGGGGTCTGCGAGCCGACGTGGAAGGACAGGCCGCGCACGGTCAGGCCCGCATCGGCGGCGCGGCGCGCCAGCGGCAGCAGGTCCTCCGGGTCGCAGCCGAACTTGCGCGACAGGTCGACCACAGCTCCCGGGGAGCGGAACGAGACGCGCAGCAACAGCTCCACCTTGCCGCTCAGGCGCGAGAACTTCAGCAGCTCGTCCGGGTTGTCCGCCACGAAGGTGCGCACGCCGAACTTCAGGGCGTTGGCGATGTCCTCGGGGCGCTTGATGGGATGCGTGTGGATGCAGCGCGCAGGATCAACGCCCAGGCGCTGCACCAGCTGCACCTCCCCGGTGGTGGCGAGGTCGAGGTTGCCGCCCGCGCCGATGATCGCATGCACCATCGCCGGGTGCGGCAGCGGCTTCAGCGCGTAGTAGAGCTCGACCCCGGGGAGGGCGCGGTGCAGCTTGCGGTACTGCACGCGCACGCGCTCAGCGTCGAGGATCAGCAGCGGCGAGCCGAACTCGCGCACCAGGCGACGCACCTCGGCCGGCTGGAACGGATCGATGAACCGCGGGCGGGGCAAGAGCGCGCGCGACCCTACGGCAGGACGGCGAGACTGCCGGTGCCGTCGTCGCTCTCGGCCACGCTGGTGGCCGCGCGCAGCAGGCGGTCGCGTACCGCCTCCCAGCGCTCCCCGTCCGGGATGCTCTGCACCAGGATGCGCTGGCAGCCGGCGCGGTCCAGGGTGCGCAGGTTGTTGTACAGGTCACGCGCGTAGCTGTCGGGCCGCCGGCCGGCATTGATCCAGGTGACGGTCTGGTGCGAGCGCAGCGGCAGGCGCTGGGCGAGCACCGCGACCCGGCGCCCGCCGGAGGAGGCGGCATCGGCCTGCGCATCGATCTCGCCGGCCGGCACGATGATCAGCGGCGTGGTCGGGGCGTAGTGCGTCGGCGTGCCGCCGGGCACGCGCGGGGACTGCACGCCCGGGCCGAGCGCAAGCTCGCCCACCACGGCGCGGATCTGCGCGGCCGTGACGCTCCCGGGGCGCAGCAGGCGCACCTGCTCGCCCTCGAAGGAGACGATGGTCGACTCCAGGCCGATCTGGCATTCCCCGCCATCCAAGATCACGCGCAGCGCCTCGCCGAACTCCTCGCGCACGTGCTCGGCGCGGGTGGGCGAGAGGCGCCCGTAGCGGTTGGCGGACGGGGCGGCGATGCCGCCGCCGAAGGCGGTGAGCAGCTGTTGCGCCATCGGGTGCGCCGGGACGCGGATCGCGATGGTGTCCTGGCCGCCGGTGATCACCTCGTGCACCTGCGGGGCGCGCGGCAGCACCAGGGTCAGGGGTCCGGGCCAGAAGCTCTCGGCCAGGCGGTTGGCCGCCTCGGGCAGCTCGCGCACCCAGCGGTGCAGGTAGCGCGGGCTGTCCAGGTGCACGATCACCGGGTGATCCGCCGGGCGACCCTTGGCCTCGAAGATCTTGCGCACCGCGGCCGGGTTCTGCGCGTTCGCGCCCAGGCCGTAGACGGTCTCGGTCGGGAAGGCGACGAGCTCGCCGTCGCGCAGCGCCTCGACGGCGGCCTCGATCTCGACCTGGGTTGCTCTGACGTTGCGGGCCATAAAGTGCGTGAATTCTACCAAGCCGTCGGCACGAAGCTCTTAGGTGTTGTGTGAAAGCATCAGCGGCGCACGGACATAACGTGCGCGCCCGGCGCGGACGCGAGCAAAACGGTGCGCAGTCTAGTGCTTTACTCGAGCGCGCGCCGGACCCATGCACCCTCGGCGGACCGGGTGAGCTCGTAGGCGGGCCAGTAGTGCTTGTCGAGCTTGAGCGTGATCACCTCGGGGGCGTTGTTCCAGGAGATGGTCTTCAGGCGCACCGACGAGCGGTCGGGGCGCCCCAGCACGACCTTGAGGAAGCTGTCCAGGTCCGGCGTCGGCACGCCGTCGACCTCCACGATGCGCCGGCCCGGGTACAGCCCGTAGCGCGTGGCCGGCGAGCCGTAGGCGAAGTAGCCCACGTAGACGCCCAGCGGCGCGGCGCCGCGCTGCGCGGCCATGGCGCGGTGCGGCGCCTGCAGCGTGGCCCCGGCCCACTCGAGCACGCGGTCGACATCGGTGCCGGGCAGGTCCGCGGTGGCGACCTCGAGGGTGGTCTCGCCCTGGCCGCGCCACAGCGTCACCTTCACGTGGTCCTTGTCAGCTGCGGCCTTCTCCACCTCTCGGAAGGAGGTGACGACGGCCCCGTCGATGGCGAGCACCAGGTCCCCGGGCAGGAGCACCTTGGCCGCCGGCGAGCCCCCGACCAGGCGCACGATCGACAGCGCCTGGCGACGCGAGGGGTTGTGCTGCGCGATGCGCTGCGACCAGGCCTCCGAGAGCCCCAGCTCGCGCGCCGCCGACAGCGGGATCTCGGCCAGCTCCGCCTCGAGCGAGTGCAGCGACCTGCCGGTGCGCACGCGGTCGAGCATGTCGGCGACCACGTCGATCGGCACGCCGCGGTTGTCCTGGGCGATCTCGCGGCCGTTCTCGTAGGCGAAGCTCGACCAGGTGCCGAGCACCGCGCCCGAGGCATCGCTGAGCACGCCGTCGAAGTCCAGCGGCGGGTTCACCAGCTGCGCCGCCTCGATGTTGCTGTCGCGGAAGCGCATGGTGCGCGAGAGCGGCAGCTCGAGCTGGTCGATGCTGGCGATCTCGGTGCTGCGCGCGAGCAACTGGCCGTCGCCGCCCAAGCCGACCACCCAGATGCGCTCGCCGGCGCTGAGCTCGCGCGTGGACAGCCGCGCGGACTTCACCGGCGTGCTGCCCAGCAGCTTCGGGTCGTAGGCGACGACGGCGAAGTTGTGCAGCGGATGGATGTAGACCACCCGGCCCGGCACCTGCACGGTGCCGGCGAACGTGACGGTTACGTCCCCGATGGCGACCGGCACGGTGTTGCGGTCTACCACCACCAGGCCGCGCTGTGCGTCCACCACCAGCCCGGTGCCGTGGTAGTTGCGCTCGGTGATGCCCGAGACCGAGTACGGCATGTCGAAGGTGACCATGGCGAGCGAGGGCGCGAGCGCACTCATCCGCGGGTCCTTGTAGGTCGGGAACTTGGTCGAGCTGATCCCCGGCGCCTTGCTGGCAGGCCCGGCCGGCAGGTCCTTGCAGTCCCACACGCCGGTGGCGTCGTTGCGGTCGCAGTGACGCGCCGGGAACCACAGCCGGTCCATGCGGATGCTGCGCAGCTGGCTGCCGTTGGGGTCATCGATGGTCATGTAGCGCACGTTGGCGCGGTCGCCATCGCCGAGCTGGGCGATGCCGGCCTCGAAGTCCGCCAGCGTGTCGGTCGGCTTGCCGTTGAGCGTGAGGATGACCGCCCCGCGCGGCATGCCGGCCGCGCCGAACACGTAGCCGGGGTTTGCCACGTACACCCCGCGCGCGGGGCGGTTGAAGTGGCGCGCCTGCTGGTAGGAGAGCGTGTTGACGACCGCCTCGCCGAACTCGGCGTAGGCGCTCGGGGTGATCGCGTGCAGGTCCCCGACGGGCAGGGCCGCGCTCACCGGCTTGCCGCCGCGCTGCACCTCGATCTCGACCTTGCCGCCGACGCTGCCGTCGAGCACCTCCTCGAGCGGCTCGAACTGGGTGACGAAGTGGCCGTTGAGCTTGAGCAGGATGTCCCCGGGCTGCAGCACGTTCTCGCTCGGGCTGCCGGGCAGCACCTCGGTGACCACCAGCATGCCGGTGAACTTGGGCTGGTCCTTGCGCGCTGCCGCCTCGGTGCCGGCGTCCAGGCCCAGGCGCGCCAGTTCGTCGTAGGGCAGGTAGTTGAACACGGTGTAAATCGTGCCGCGCGGCACCGGCTTGCCCTGCTGGATCAGCTCCAGCGCCCGCCGCACGCGCCCCAGGGGCAGGTAGAAGCTCGAGGCGTTGCCGCTGGCGCCGCCGGCATTGAGCGCGACCACGCGGCCGCGGATGTCGATGACCGGGGAGCCGGACGAGCCGCCGGAGGTGCCCGAGGCGGCCTGCAGGTAGAAGGTGTTGAAGTCGTTGTACTTGGTGACGCCGTACTCGGGGGCGTCGCGGTCCAGGCGGGCGAGCGTGCCGGCCAGGATCGACAGCTGCTCGCCGGCGTTGTTGCCCACCACGCGGATCTCGCGCCCGACCTGTGCCCCTTCCGGGTACAGCGGCAGCGCCTTGGGGCGGATGAAGCGCAGCTTCTTCGGGTCGTAGTGATAGATGCCGAAGTCGTGCACCGGGTCGCGGTACACCGGGTACAGCTGCACTTCCTCACGGTTGAGGAAGGTGGCCTCGGCCGTCACCGGCCCCGGGGTGACCACGTGGCGGTTGGTGAGGATCAGGCCGCGCTCGGCATCGACCACGAAGCCGGTCGCCTGGGCGGTGGTGTTCCACTCGGTGTCGAAGGCGCGCGTGGCGTCGACGTTGATCGACACCACGCTCGGGGCGATGCGCTCGAGCGTCTCGGCCCAGTCGGGGTTGCCCTCCGCGGCCGGCGCCGCCACCGGGGCCGCCGCATTCGCACCCACGGGCGGGGGTGGTGGCGCCACGCCCTCGTTCGGTGGCTGCTGGGGCTGCGGCAGGGCCGCGGGGCTTGCCGGGACCGGGAGCGGACCGGCCAGCGCCGCGCCCCCCAGGGCACACAGCATCACACTCAAGGCCAGCAGGCGTATACGTCGCATCAGGTGGGTGTTCCTAGCGGCCGAGCAGCACGATCAGCCACACCACCACGAGCAGCACGAACGACAGGAGCACGGCCGCGGACCCGATGTCCTTGGCAAGCCCGGCCAGGACATGCCGCTCCGGTCCAATGCGGTCAACCGTAGCTTCGATGGCGCTGTTGAGCAGTTCGACGATGAGGATCAGCAGTACCGGGGCGACCAGCAGCACCCGTTCAATGGCACCGTGTCCGAGCCACAGCCCCAGGGGTATGACGACCACGGCCAGCGCAAGTTCCTGTCGGAAGGCGGCCTCGTCGCGGTAGGCACCGCCAAGCCCGCGCATGCTGGAGCCGAAGGCGCGCAGGACGCGGGTGAGCCCGCGGGGCTTGTAACGTTCTACGGCTGCGCCATCGGCTTCCATGTGAGATCCAGTTGTCGGGCCGCACGGACATCGTCGAGGCGGCGCACCGGCATGGTATGCGGTGCGCCGGTGACGCGCCCGGGTTCTTGCTCGGCCTCCTTGAGGATCTGTGACATGGCCGTCACAAAGGCATCCAGGGTCTGCCGGCTCTCGGTCTCGGTGGGCTCGATCAGCAGGCACTCGGGCACCAGCAGCGGGAAGTAGGTGGTCGGGGCATGGAAGCCGTAGTCGAGCAGCCGCTTGGCGAAGTCCATGGCCGTGACGCTCAGGTCCCGTGCCTGGCGCTTGAGCGTGAGGATGAACTCGTGGCTGGCGCGGCGCTGCGGGTAGGCGGCATCGAAGCCGGCCTGGGTGAGGCGCCTGAGCAGGTAGTTGGCATTGAGGGTGGCGTACTCGCCTACCCGGCGCATGCCGTCACGCCCGAGCAGGCGCATGTAGATGTAGGCGCGCAGCAGCACCCCGGCGTTGCCCATGAAGGCCGACAGCCGCCCGATCGAGTGCGGCAGGTCCGCCTCATCGAGCCAGCGGTAACCGCCGCCCTCGCGACCCACCACCGGGATCGGCAGGAACGGCAGCAGCCGCTCGCCCACCCCGACCGCGCCGGCGCCCGGGCCGCCGCCGCCGTGCGGGGTGGAGAAGGTCTTGTGCAGGTTCATGTGGATGACGTCGAAGCCCATGTCCCCGGGGCGCACCTTGCCCAGGATCGCATTCAGGTTCGCGCCGTCGTAGTACAAAAGGCCCCCGGCCTCGTGGACGATGCGCGCCACCTCGGCGATGTGCCGCTCGAAGACCCCGAGCGTGGAGGGGTTGGTGAGCATGATGCCGGCGGTGTTGGGGCCCACTGCGGCCTTGAGCGCGGCGAGGTCGACGTCGCCCTGCGCATCGACCGGGATCTCCCTGACGATGCAGCCGCACATGGTGGCCGTGGCCGGGTTGGTGCCGTGGGCGGCCTCCGGCACGATGATCTCGCGGCGGTTCAGCTCCCCGCGCGAGCGGTGGTAGGCGCGGATCATGGCCACGCCGGCGAACTCGCCGTGCGCGCCGGCCATGGGACTCAAGGCCACCCCGCGCATGCCGGTGACTTCCTTGAGCATCTCCTGCAGCTCGTACATGCACTCGAGGAAACCCTGCCCGCCGGCGGCCGCGGCCAGCGGGTGGCGCGCGAGGAACTGCGGCAGCATCGCGTACTGGTTACACGCCTTGGGGTTGTACTTCATCGTGCACGAGCCGAGCGGGTAGAAGTGCGTGTCGATCGAGAAGTTCAGCTGCGAGAGGCGCGTGAAGTGCCGCACCACTTCCAGCTCGCCCACCTCGGGCAGCTGCGGTGCGGCGGCGCGCCTGAGAGCGGGCGGCAGGTCCGACAGCGCCCCCTCCCCCGGGTCGGCCGGCCACTGGTCGCTCGCCCCGCGCCCCGGGGTGGAGTATTCGAAGATGACCTTTTCCTGGCTGTGCATGGGTACTCCTCAGGCGGCCCGGGCGGACTGCATCACCTCGCCCAGCGCGGCGCGGTAGCGCTCGATGTCGGCCGCGGTCTTGGTCTCCGTGGCGCACACCAGGAGCGCATGCCCGAGGCGCGGGTAGTAAGGGGCCAGGTCCAGCCCGCCGCTGATGCCGCGCGCGGCGAGCCCCTGGAGCAGCGGCGCCACCGGGCGCTCGAAGCTGAGCACCGCCTCGTGGAAGTGCGGCCCCTGGAAGCTGCTGCGCACCCCGGGCAGGCGGGTGAGCGCGGCGACCAGCTCGCGGGTGCGCGCGTGCGAGACCGCGGCGGTGCGCGCCAGGCCCGTGGGCCCCATCAGCGACAGGTAGATCGTCGCCGCCGTCATCAGCAGGCCCTGGTTGGTGCAGATGTTGGAAGTGGCCTTGGCGCGCCGGATGTGCTGCTCGCGCGCCTGCAGGGTGAGCGTGAAGCCGGGCTTGCCGGCGGCATCGAGGGTGCGGCCGACGATGCGCCCGGGCATCTGCCGCACGAACTCCATGCGCGTGGTCATGAAGCCGAAGTACGGGCCGCCGGAGGACAGCGGCACCCCGAGCGGCTGGCCCTCGCCGACGGCGATGTCCACCCCGGTGGCGCCCCACTGCCCGGGCGGCTTGAGGACGGCGAGCGCGGTGGGGTTCACCACCGCGATCATGAGGATGCCGCGCGCATGCGCCCAGTCGGTGAGCGCATCGACATCCTCCAGCTGCCCGAAGAAGTTCGGCTGCTGGATCATGAGTGCGGTGATGTCCTGGCCCTCGAAGGCGGCGAGCGCCTCCAGCTGCGTCGTGCCCGCGGTGGTGCCGAACGGCAGCTCCTCGAACACCAGTCCCTGGTTGGCGGCGGTGGCCTGCATAACGCGCCGGTAGTGCGGGTGCAGCGTGCCGGGCACCAGGATGCGCGCGGCGTGTGACTTGCGGTTGGCGCGCACTGCCATGAGCGCCGCTTCGGCGCAGGCCGAGGCGCCGTCGTACATCGAGGCGTTGGCGACCTCCATGCCGGTCAGCTGCGCGATCATGCTCTGGAACTCGTAGATCAGCTGCAGCGTGCCCTGGCTCGCCTCGGCCTGGTATGGGGTATAGGCGCTGTAGAACTCGCCGCGCGTGGTGATCGCCCAGACCGCGGACGGGATGTGGTGCTCGTAGGCCCCGGCCCCGATGAAGTTCAGCGCCACCGCGTCACGCGCGGCACGCTCGCTCATGAGGCGCCCGACCTGCATCTCATTGAGCTCCTCGGGTACCCCGGCCAGGGACTTGATGCGCAGCGCCTGGGGGATCTCGTCGAACAGCTCCTCGATGCTCCGGGCGCCGATGGCCTCGAGCATCGCGGTCACGTCCGCCTCGGTGTGTGGGATGAAGGCCATCAGCCGCCCTCCGCGTCGAGCACCTTCTGGTAGTCGACGGCCGAGAGCAGCGCGGCTGCCGCCAGCGCTCCGGCCGCCGGCTGCAGGCGCCACAGCCAGCCCGCCCCGTAGGGCTGGGTATTCACGCTGTCCGGCTGCGTCGCCAGCTGCGGGTTGCCCGCGAGCACCTCCCCGGCCAGCGGCGCGTACACATCGGAGGCGGCCTTGACCGACTCGACCACCGCGCACGCCTCGCCCAGGGCCACGGTGCGCCCGGCCTCGGGCACTTCCACGAATACCAGGTCCCCGAGTGCGTGCTGGGCGTGGTCGGTGATCCCGATCTCCACGCTGCCGTCGGGGAGCGTGCGCACCCACTCGTGCGACTTGGTGTACTTAAGCTCGGGAGGGACATTGCTCATGATGGGCCCTTCGTAATGTCAGGTAAGCAGGGATCGGCCGAAGCGCACGAACGGCGGCTTGACCACGCGTGCGTTGAGGAGCTTGCCGCGGATGTCGACCTGCACCGCGGGCGCAGCCGGGGCGGCGATGCGCGCGAAGGCGATGGAGCGCTCGAGCGTCGGGGAAAAGGTACCGCTGGTGATCTCACCGGCGGCCGCCCCGTCCACCTGCACCTTCTGGTGGCCGCGCAGTACCCCGCGGTCCTCGAGCAGGAGCCCCACCAGCACGCGCGCCGCGCCTGCGGCGCGGACCTTCTCCAGCGCCGCGCGGCCGACGAACTCGCGCCCGCGCGGCTCGAGCGCCACCGTCCAGCCGAGCGCGGACTCGAACGGGTGGGTGCTCTCGTCCATGTCGTTGCCGTAGAGGTTCATGCCGGCCTCCAGGCGCAGCGTGTCGCGTGCGCCCAGGCCGCAGGAGGCAACACCCAGGGCGTTCAGGCCATGCCACGCCGGCACCGCGTCCGCCGCCGGCATCATGATCTCGAAGCCGTCCTCGCCGGTGTAGCCGGTGCGGGAGATGAACCACGGGCCGACCTGCGCGCCAACGAAGGTATCCAGCGCGAGGGCCGCGGCCGCATCGGCCGGGCTCAGCAGTTGCGCGGTCTTGGCGCGCGCCTGCGGCCCCTGCACGGCGAGCATCGCCAGGTCGGCGCGCTCGGCGACCTGCACCCCGAAGGGCTGCGCCTGCGCGCGGATCCAGGCGAGGTCCTTGTCGCGCGTGCCGGCATTGACCACCAGGCGGAACCAGGACTCGGTGAGGTAATAGGCGATGAGGTCATCGAGCACCCCGCCGCTCTGGTTGAGCATGCAGCTGTAGAGCGCCTTGCCCGGGATCTTCAGCCGCCCGACGTCATTGGCGAGCAGGTGCTGGAGGAAGGCGCGCACGCGTTCCCCCTTCAAGTCCACCGCGCACATGTGCGAGACGTCGAACACCCCGGCCGCGCGGCGCACGGCGTGGTGCTCGCCGATCTGCGAGCTGTACTGCACGGGCATGTCCCAGCCGCCGAAGTCGACGATGCGGGCGCCGAGCTCCTGGTGCAGGTGGAATAAGGGTGTTTGTCTTCCCACAGGTACTCCGGAGAAATGCCGCGGCCAAAATAAAGAGCGGCAGGCGCTGCGCCTCGCGCCAGGCACCTGCCGCCCTTCTGTCCTTTGACCTGAGAGATCAGGCGCCTAAAGCGCCGCTCCCCTTCGGTGGGCGGGCCCCGGGATCTCCAGGGACGCGCCACTCTCCAGAAGCCCCGCGGTTCTCACCGCCGTCTGCCGTTCATGGGCCTGAGCGTTTCCGGGCGGAATTGCGCCTTCGGCGTTCCGGCGCGGGCCGGACTCTCTCCGAACAGACTGTTTCGGGCAGGGCCATCATAGCAGCACCCGCGAGCACCCGGCGACGGTAGAATTCACGCCCAGCCCATCGCCGCGTTCGCATCCATGAGCATCAACCGTCGTTCCTCCGTGCAGGTGTGCATCGGCCCGGTCCAGGTCGGCGGCGGCGCGCCGGTGGTGGTGCAGTCGATGACCAATACCGACACGGCGGACATTGCCGCCACCACGCGCCAGGTGCAGGCCCTCGCCGGCGCCGGCTCGGAGCTGGTGCGCGTGACCGTGAACACGGACGCCGCCGCCGCCGCGGTCGCCCCGATCCAGGCGCGGCTGGCGAGCCTGGGCGTGAACGTGCCCTTGATCGGGGACTTCCACTTCAACGGCCACAAGCTCCTGCGCGAGCACCCCGAGTGCGCGCAGGCGCTGGCCAAGTACCGCATCAACCCCGGCAATGTCGGGCGCGGCAGCAAGCGCGACCCACAGTTCGCCGAGATGATCGAGATGGCCTGCCGCTATGACAAGCCGGTGCGCATCGGGGTGAACTGGGGCAGCCTCGACCCGGAGCTGCTCACGCGCCTGATGGACGAGAACTCTGCCAGCGCAACTCCGCAGGATGCGCAGCAGGTGATGCGCGAGGCGGTCGTGCAGTCCGCGCTCAGCAGCGCTGTGCGCGCCGAGGAGCTCGGCCTGCCGGCGACGCGCATCATCCTCTCGGCCAAGGTGAGCGGCGTACAGGACCTCATCGCCATCTACCGCGATCTCGCGCGCCGCTGCCGCTACCCGCTGCACCTGGGGCTCACCGAGGCGGGCATGGGCTCGAAGGGCATCGTCGCCTCCACCGCCGGCATGGCGGTGCTGCTGCAGGAGGGGATCGGCGACACCATCCGCGTCTCGCTCACCCCGGAGCCCGACGGCGACCGCACCCAGGAGGTCATCGTCGCCCAGGAGATCCTGCAGACCATGGGCCTGCGCGCCTTCACTCCGCAGGTGGCCGCCTGCCCCGGGTGCGGGCGCACCACCAGCACCTTCTTCCAGGAGCTCGCCCAGCGCATCCAGGGCTACCTGCGCGACAGCATGCCCAAGTGGCGCGCCGAGTACGCCGGCGTCGAGGAGATGCGCGTGGCGGTGATGGGCTGCGTGGTCAACGGCCCGGGGGAGAGCAAGCACGCCAACATCGGCATCAGCCTCCCGGGCACCGGCGAGCGCCCGGTCGCCCCGGTGTACGAGGACGGCGCGAAGACCGTGACCCTCAAGGGCGAGCGCATCGCCGAAGAATTCCAGGACCTCGTCGAACAATACGTCGCGCGCCGCTACACGCGCCGGGTGAGCCCATGAACGAACTGTCCTCCCGCAAGTGCCAGCCCTGCGACGGCACCACGCCCGCCCTGAGCGCCGCGGCTGCCGCGACGCTGCTCAAGCAGCTGTCCACCGCCTGGGTGCTCACCGAGAGCGCGCACGCCATCCGCCGCGAGTTCGCCTTCCGCGACTTCTACCGCACCATGAGCTTCGTGAATGCGCTGGCGCACGTGGCCAACATCGAGGACCACCACCCGGACCTGGAGGTGGGCTACAACTACTGCCGCGTCACCTTCACCACGCACGCCATCCGCGGGCTGTCGGAGAACGATTTCGTGTGCGCGGCCAAGGTGGATCTCATCCCCCTGAGCTAGGCGCGCCGCGCCGCGCGCGGCACTTCCCCGCTCACCCCGAGCGCGCGTCCGATGAACACGCGCCGCAGCTCCTGGCTGCCCCCGACCCAGCCCATGGCGCGCCGCGCCGCGCGCGACACCGGCCCGGTGCCGTGCGCGAGGAAGCGGTCGAAGGCATCGATCGCGGTGCTCATGAGGGCGACCTCGCTCTTGCGCCAGCGCTCGTAGGCGCGCAGCACGCCCAGGGCCCCGGGGTCTTCGCGCACCGCGACCGCCGCCAGCACCAGCTCACTCAGCGCCGCCGCATCGAGCAACCCCAGGTTCACGCCCTGCCCGGCCAGCGGGTGCACCACGTGCGCGGCATCGCCGATCAGCGCTACGCGCTCGCTGACATAGCGCCGTGCCGCAAGCTTGCGCAGCGCAAAGCACTGGCGCTCGCTCTTCAGCTGCATCGCCCCGAGCGCGCCGTCGGCCGCGCGCTCGAGGGCGGCCGCGAAGCGCGCCGCATCCTGCGCCTGCAGCTGCGCGGCGAGCGCCTCATCCGCGGACCAGACGATGGAGCTCGTGCCATCGGCCAGCGGCAGGAACGCGAGCGTGCCATCGTGCATGAAGCGCTGCCAGGCAGTGTGCTCGTGCGGCCTTGCCGTGGCCACGGTGGCGACGATCGCCTGCTGGCGGTAGTCGCCGCTGTCGGCGCTGATGCCGGCGAGGGTGCGCACGGCCGACTGCGCGCCGTCGGCGCCAACCACCAGCCGCGCATCGAGCGCCCCGCCTGCGAACTGCACCGTCACCGCATCCGCCCCGACCAC